>NZ_JBEWZA010000003.1:0-86689 GCF_040567695.1 Pseudoalteromonas sp. NCIMB 1079
ACACTAGATCGCGTGTACCCTACATAATGAAGTACGGACATATTATCTGTGTTTATTTTGCTCAGTATCACTACCTAAATTACAGCTTCTAATTTTAAATTCTGATGGTGTTGACTCGATATTTATTATATCACAGGCTCTACTTTCTAAAAGGGTCATTTTAATAAGTAGAGAAATTATAACTGTACTCATAAATATTAGGTTTTTGTAGAGACAATAAAGTCCACCCGTAGCAACGCTGGTTTGCCTGTTTACTACTTGTCGGAAGGCAATAATGTTTGAAACTTTTTAGCCTTCCCAGTCTGTTCCTTTCGTGTCAATAGAAGGTATGTACGACAATAAAGGTCAAAACTTAGATTCAATCAACGTGCCTACCCAAAGATAAATTGTGACAACAAAGATTGAAACTCACTTTTGGACAAAAATGAGTTAGAGCTGAAGGACGGCTCTGTGCCATAATCCGACCTTGAGACACATAGAGATTAAGACTGCAAAGATACGAAAGCGGAAGTTAGCTTTGGCCTGTTTAACGACAAATATTCCGACAAAGCAGTCATGACTATTAGTTTATTGTTAAATCTAATCTTTCTTTTCGTTCATCTACTCAATAACCCCACGCTAAACGTGACTTTAGCGTGGGGTTAGAGTTCACAGTAATTTTATCTGGATAGCTCTTTTATTTTTTTCTCTGAAAACCAGCGATATAAAACAGGTAAAACAAATAATGTTAACAGTGTTGCAGTTACCAAGCCGCCAACAATAACACTCGCTAATGGGCGCTGTATTTCTGCACCAACACCATTAGACATTAACATCGGTATCAAACCTAAAGCTGATGTTATAGCAGTCATAAGTACAGGTCTTAATCTTGAAGTAGCGCCTTCAAAAACGGCTTTAGATGCTTCTAGACCGTCTTTAATACGTTGGTTGATACTTTCTACCATAACGACCCCATTCAATACCGCTACACCAAATAAGGTAATAAAGCCAACGGAGCTTGGTACAGACAAGTATTGTCCAGATAAATATAAGGAGAAAACTCCGCCAATTACAGCAAGCGGCACGTTGACCAATATCAGCATAGCTTGACCAACAGAACCAAAGGCAAAGTAAAGTAGTAGTGCGATTAGTGCTAACGATAAAGGTACAACTATAGCTAACCTATTTTGAGCACGTTTTTGACTTTCGAACTGGCCGCCAATCGAAACAGAATAACCTGAAGGTAAGTCAACCTTTTCAGCAATTACCGTTCTGATATCGGCAACCACGCTTCCCATATCTCGATTTTGTACATTTGCTTGGATAACGACTCTTCGTTGTACATCATCGCGTCTAACTTGTGGTGGGCCTGACTCAAATGAGACTGAGGCTACGTCACCCAGCCGCACCCAAGCACCAGTAGGTGATTGAAGCCGAATATCAGCAATAGCTTCTTTGTTACTTCGGTACTCTTCCTCTATGCGAACGTAAATATCATAACGTTCATTACCATTGATTATTTGTCCGGCTTCAACACCACCAATACCATCACGCACAACCTCCATTATGTCACTCACAGACAATCCAAAGCGTGATAGTTCTTGCCTGTTAGGACTTATCACCAATTGCGCTTCACCAGCAATTTGCTCCAATGCAACATCCCTTGCACCTTCAATGTTTTTAATTGCTGTTTCTATTTCTTGACCTTTAGCCGCCAGTACCTCAAGTTCAGGCCCAAACAACTTTATCGCCAACTGAGCCTTAACACCAGATAGTAGCTCATCGACACGAGTCGCAATAGGTTGAGAAAAGTTGAGTAGCAACCCAGGGAATTCTTCTAAAGATCTCTCCATTTTTCCTTGAAGTTCATATCGATTAGATGCACTGGTCCACTCAGAAACAGGCTTCAACCCTATGTAAATTTCGATGTTATTCACAGGCTCTGGGTCTCCACCTATTTCTGCTCGACCAATTCGGCTTAATGCATAGGTTACTTCAGGGAAAGCCATTAGTTTTTCTTCTAGAATTGGTGCCACAGTGAGCGCGGTATCTAAACTGGAAGAAGGTGCAAGCGTTGCTCTTAAGTTTATCGTCCCTTCTTCTAACTCAGGTACAAATTCAGTACCAATTAATGGAACTAATGCAAAGGCAGAGAAAACTAATATAAGTGCGGCTGAAATGACTAATTTGGTGCGTTTTAGTGCGAATGTAAGCCCTTTTCTGTAGAGTTTGTCTAATGGCCTAAGAACAAAGCTTTCCCTCTCTTTTACACCTGACTTAAATAAATAAGTAGCTAAAGCGGGTACAACAAACAACGCAACCACAATAGCAGATATAACAGCTAAAATGATGCTTATTGCCATAGGTTGAAATAACTTTGCCTCAACACCTTCAAAGCTAAATAAAGGCGTAAATACGACTAAAATAATAGAAGCTGCAAAAAATACGGGACGAGCCACTTCTTTACCCGCATTTTGAAGACGTAACTTAATACCATGCTCATCTTGTTCTACATCATGTGGATCAGTATCAGCACTAGGCACTCTTTCTTTTACAGTTTTTAAATGGGTAGAGTCTGGTCTATTTAAATGCTTAAACATGTTTTCAACCATCACGACTGAACCATCAACTAGCATACCAATGGCTACGGCAATGCCACCCAATGACATAAGGTTTGCAGAAATGCCCCACCAAGCCATGATCATTAACGCGATACCAATTGAAATTGGAATAGATATTAGGACAAGGAAGGTTGCACGTATATTCATTAAAAATAGTGCTAATACAATACAGATGAAAATAAATGCTAGTAATAGTGCATCAACTACTGTATCAACGGCTTTTTCAATCAAATCAGCCTGATCATAAAATGGTTCAAAGCGAACACCTTTAGGCAATGCTTGATTAATCAATGGGATTCTTGCATTGATACCATCAATGGTGGCTTTAGTATTAGACCCCATGCGTTTTAAGACAATGCCAGAGACAACTTCACCTAAATTTTCGACTTTACCGTCTTCGGTTTTGCGCGTCATTGTGACAGCACCTTGACGAATTTCACTGCCCATTTCAACTTTAGCAATATCCGAAACCGTCACAACTGTCCCATCAACTGTTTTGACGGGAACTTGTTTGATATTACTAATACCAGCGTCACCACTTTCAAACCAACCTGCACCTCTAATAACAAGCTGCTCTTGCCCACGGTTCATATACCATCCGCCAACATTGGCATTGTTGTTATCTAGGGCACCAACAACGTCTTCTTGCGTTAGGTTATAAGAAAGAAGCTTAGATGGATCTACATTTACTTGGTACTGCCTAACAATACCTCCAAAGGAGAGTACATCAGTAACACCATCGACAGGCATAACGAGTAATTTTACTACCCAATCATTGAGACTCCTGAGTGCCATAGCATCATAGCCTGCATCTTTATCTGAAATAAGAAGGTACTGAAATACTTGGCCTAGCCCTGAGGTGTTTGGCCCCATTTCGGGTGTGCCGACACCTTCTGGTATCAGTTCTTTTGCGGCTTGAAGACGCTCAAATACAAGTTGTCTTGCAAAGTAAATGTCGGTGCCTTCTTTGAAAACAACCGTGACGCCAGACAAGCCTGTTTTAGAAATTGAGCGCACTTGTTCTACATCAGGTAAGGCATACATGACCGCTTCAATGGGGTACGTAATGAGTTGTTCAACTTCTTCAGCAGCTAGTCCTGGCGCTTCAGTATTTACAGCAACTTGAACATTAGTAACATCAGGAAAGGCATCTAAATTTAGTTTTGGTATAACCATAATTGCGCCGACAATTGTGGCAAACAGCGCAATCAAAATCAGGAGTCTATTATTAACAGACCAATCTATTATTTTATTAAACATAGTCTTGCTCCTTAGTGGTTATGCGGATCAAATCCGCCTTTAGCGATTTCAGAAGCAACAAAAAATGCGCCTTTGGTTACAATTCGCGTCCCACTATCAAGGCCAATGATTTCCCTAAAATCACCTAAGGCTCGGCCTAGTTCTACTTCTACAGCTTTAAATTCTCCAGGGTGGTCTTCGACAAATACGGTCCAATCACCATCTGCGCTGCGGATCAATGCTTCTTCTGGCACAGCCATCACTTTCTGCTTTGTGGCAAACTGAAAGTAAACTTTTACAAACATACCTGAATGAAGGTTATCATCAGCATTCTGTACCCCCATCTAATAATTCTTGTACGAGTTACGGGATCAATTGTATGGGCTTCTTGGATAACTTTGGCATTGTAACTCTGGCCTTCTAATTTAAGTACCGCAGGAGAATCAATTGATAAATTTAGCTTTTTATTTGGAGAAACTTTTGCTTCAACCCATAGTTGTTTTTCATCAGCTAACAACATGACTGAATCCCCAGCATCAACACGTTGCCCTTGGATAAAGTCGTCTTGAAGCACGACACCTTCACGGTGCGCCGTTAATGCATATTGTCCAAATGCTTTAATGTCTTTGTTAGAAATACCATTTATTGCTTTTTCAGTTAACCCTAAAGCAATGAGCTTGCCATAGCTCGCATTGTATGTTGTTTCAGCTTGTAATAATCGACTTTCACTCACCGTCTTATTACCCAGCTTTTTTACACGTTGCCATTCGGTTGAAGCGATTAAATAGTCAGCTTGTGCTTGTGCCATTGCTTCACTAAATAATGTAACTAACTTCTGACCTATTTCTACATACTCGCCAAGCGCTGCATGGCGACTGATAATGACTGACTCTGTACGTGGTGATACCACATAACTTTTATAGCCATTAGCTTTTATTTCGCCAGGTGCATATACGGAGCTAAATTGATATTCAGGCTTAACACTTTCCACTTTAATGTTAGCAAGCGACATCTTCTTTGGATCAATAGTGATACCTTCTTCATGTCCTTCTTCTCCCTCTTTATTACCACCTTCATGGCCGTGCTCGTCATGGTCACCTTTATCTTCTTCATGTCCCTTTTCGTGTTCATGCTCATCTTGATGTTCTTTTTCTTCTTGTTTCGAAACGTTTGTGACAGAACCAGTTCCATCTGACGACTGTGCAAAAGCATCATGATTTGTAGTAAACCCAACTAACAGGCAGCTAATTACTACGGCTAAAAATTTTTTACTAATTACTGTATTCATTTTTGTAACCTATATTTTTAATAAATTTAAGATTTCGTTTTTCGCTACTGAAAAAACAAAGCGCTCAAATCTCAAATTTGGATAACTGACCCATACTTAAAATGAAGGATATTTCTGCAAGCTTGAATTGATTTTCCAAACGTATTCCTGCATGAAGCCCTTCCGCACGTTGATTTAATGCAAGTAAGTAGTCAGAAGTATTAATGTCACCAGCTTCCCAGCGCTTATTTAATAAGTTTTCGCTGCTATCTAATCTGCCTTTTGTCAGTTTTTGCCATTGCTCATAATATTTTTTACTGACAATAAGCGATTCATAATTAGCTTTTGCTTCAAATGACTGCTTTCGATAAACCGACCGAAAGTTAGCCTCTGCTGCAATTGCTTCTGAATAAGCGGCTTTAACAGTATCTGAATAGTTATTTCTGATATTTAAAGGCATTGAGAAAGTCACGCCAATCAAGTCTTCATCTCCACTTTTCCCTGCGTTAACTCCAATGGTTGGATTGGCTTTAGATTCCATAGTGGTTAGTTGAGCTTTAGATTGTTTTATCTTCCATTGCGCTCTAGCGAGTTTAACTTTTGGATGTTCCTCAACCCACTGAGAGTTAAATGAATAGTTTGTTGCTCCAAAAGTAAATGAAAACAAATTGGTAGTATTAGGCGTCCAATCAGGCAATAACTCCTGAACATTTACCTCTGCATTTTTCAAAGCAATTTGCGACTCAGATATTTCACTGAAAACTTGGGACAAGTTTAAATAAACCAGTTCAGCGTCAAGTGGCTCTAAAAGTCCTGCTTTTCGCTTATCTTCAATAATTCCAACGAGCGTTTGTAATTGATTTTCTCTTACTGAAAGTAACTGAGCCACCTTTTTTGCTGCTTGCCAATTAACTATTGCAGTTAAAGCGTTAGCCTTTTTAGAATCGAGTAGAGATAACAATTGTTGCTGGTTTGCATAAACACCAATTTCACCAATGCTTTTATTTGCTGATTGCTTATCCCAAAAATCAATCGTTTGACTGATACCAATAGAATAATTATCAAAATCACCCTCTTTTTCATAGCTTGCTTCAAGCTCTGGGTTATATACGGCTTTAGTTAAGCTCTTGGCTCTATGATTACTTGCATTAAGTAACTCTTTAGCCGCAACAACTTCGGGATCTTTATTTATTTGACTATCTAGCCATGAAATACTTTTCTGTTTGGCATAAGTGGCAACTGAAAAACTCACAGCCATACATAAAGACAGGACTAAACCTGCATTTTTTAAATATATATACATAAAAATTCTTAATTTTAAAATTAATAAACACGAAACCTTTATCCATTATTAAAGGATAAATAGGTCATTAAAAATTAATCTAATTAAGAAATAGGCGGACGAAGTATCGCTTCAAGAAAGGTACTTGTTTGATCAATTTGATAAGGCGTTTTATTGATAATGTTTAGTTTGCCCGTGGTATTTGAATTACTGACTAAAATCCAAGATAAGTGGCTGCCACTGCAATGTCCGCAGTGATGACAATCTTTTTCATTATGCTGCTCATCACCTACATTATCATTTGAGACATTTCGATCATCTGCATGATCATGTTGAGTTTGAAGGTGCTCTATATCTATTTGGTGATTCTCAGATGTTGAGGATGCTACAGCAGTTAACGATTGTAAAACAATCGAAATAACCAAGAGCATTTTTAGTACAACATTAAGGTTCAAAGTTATCACCAGTTAAATATAGTATTTAGAATACTAGCAGAAACTATTTTCTTAAACTAGCTTTTCAATTCAGTTTCCACGCTTTTACATTAAATAATTTTTTTATTTGACTCTATAGCCACTATAGATTTTATACTTATTTTAATATTATTACGGAATGTTAAATATGTCAGAAAAATGTAGTGGTCAGTGTCAATCATCTTCTACCAATGAAGATGTAAAAATTGATACACAATTAGATAACTATAGTGGCGCGTTTGTCAGTACATTTAAAGTACCTCAAATGGACTGTCCTTCAGAAGAGAGATTGATTAGGTTAGCACTTGACTCAATTGAGCCTTCAGTTGGGTTGCAATTTGATATTCCTAGCAGTTTAGTCAAGGTTTTTCATGATGAAAATTTAGATGAGATAACAAAAAAATTACAACAACTCAATCTCGGTGCAGAGTTGGCATCAACTAAAGAAAGTTGCAGCACCGAAGCTGCAAAAGCAAAAGATCTAGCCCAAAAAAATGAGATGAAAGAAGCATCAACGCTAAAATGGTTGTTAGCCATTAATGGAGTCATGTTTTTTATAGAAGTAATTGCTGGGATTATTGCGCAATCTGCTGGCCTTATTGCCGACTCATTAGATATGTTTGCTGATGCTGCTGTTTATGGTTTAGCTATATATGCTGTCGGTAAAAGCATAAGCATGAAACTTAGAGCGGCACATATATCTGGTGTACTTCAAATTATTCTAGCGCTAGGTGCTTTGAGTGAAGTCGTAAGACGCTTTATTTACGGTAGTGAACCTATCTCTTCTTTAATGATGATATTTGGTGGAATAGCACTAATCGCTAACATTGCTTGTCTGTTTTTAATATTTGGCAACAAAGAAGACGGCGCTCATATGAAAGCGAGTTGGATTTTTTCCGCAAATGACGTAATCGCAAACGTAGGTGTAATCTTAGCTGGCTTATTAGTTACAGTAACTAGCAGCCGTTATCCAGATTTAGTGATTGGTTTGATAATTGCTCTTGTCGTTTTAAACGGTGCTCGCCGCATCTTACAGCTAAAGTATTAAGCAGAGAAATGAAAATAATGCACTCATCGTATATCAAATCAAATATATCATACGTGATAATGATTTTAATCGCGGTGCAGTCTGTGTTTTTTTCGCTAGAAGAGCTTGAAATAAACTTAAGTGAAAGTTCTTTTAGTTCATCACTAACTAAGTCTATTACCCCGCTAAAAGCTCCAGAAGACTCCAATATGCTTGAGGTGAATAATAGCAACTCTTCAATTGATAATTGTAATTTTTGTTGCTGTTGTCACTTATTTTTAAATGCTGATTCTTCCTGTAACATTTTCCAAGCAACAGATCACTTCCTTACCTACGCCTTAGTTTCTCCTGAGCTAAAAAGCTATATCTCGGTGCCATTCCGCCCAGCTAAATACGCCTAAATTTTATAGAAAATTAAGAAAGGTCAAATGTTAATGACCTAAATATCACATATAAATTTATAGGAAAGTATACATGGCACTTAATACCTGTGTGCATCGCAAGATAGCAATTTTAAGGTGTGTAACACCTCGGCTTAAATATATCGCGTTTCTCGCTTTGTCACTTTTTACATTTAATGTTTATGCCTTTGAGAAGCAGTTAAACCTTCAAGAGGCAATTCAGTGGACGCTTAAACAAAATCCAGAACTTAAAATATTTGATTTCAAGCAAACGGCATTAATTGGACGAGAACAAATCGCAAGTTTAAATCCTGCTTATGAACTAGAGCTTGAAGCTGAGAACTTTGCAGGCTCAGGTGAATTTAATACATTCGACAGTGCTGAATTAACAGTCGCTCTATCTTCGGTTATCGAAATGGGAGATAAACGCTCAGCGCGGATTGGAATTGTTTCAAAATCAAGAACACTACTCACTGCTGAAAAAGAAGTCTCTGCGCTTAATTTAATGGCTCAAGTCACTGAGAAGTACGTGGAAGTACTTGCAGCCCAACAAAGAGTTATATTGGCAGAAAATGCTTTGAGCTTAGCACAAGAAACCTTAGAGATTGTATCTCAGCGTAACCGCGCAGGTGCTACTCCTGAGGCTGAAGTGAAACGCTCAAAAGCAGTTATTGCTCAGGCTAACCTCACCCTTCAATCTGAACAAAAGCGCTTGGAATATCTAAAGCTTTCTTTATCAGCTTACTGGGGAGAAACATCAGTGTCATTCTCTAGAGTAACTGGAGATCTGTTTCAGTTTGGCAATGATAGTGATTTTAGTAGTCTCTTTGCGAAATTAGAGAAAAACCCTGCTATTCAAGTTTATGCAAGTGAGCAGCGACTAAAAGAGGCCGAGTTACAGTTGGCTAAAACAGAGTCAACGGCCAATATCAAATGGTCTGTTGGTGTTAGGCGCTCTCAAGAAGCCAATGATACGGCACTGGTCGCTGGCTTTAGCTTACCTTTGTTTGCTGAAAAGCGAAATTCTGGCGCAATCGCTAGTGCGCTAGCAGAGCGTGACCAAGTTGCCATAGAGAAAGAGGTGACTAAGTTAAGATTTAGAAATCACTTACTACGAGCATACTCCAATAGAAAACAAGCCATATTAACAGCTAATTCATTAAAGCAGTCGGTTATCCCAATGCTTGAAGATGCACTGGAAGATACTCAAGACGCCTATCAAAAAGGTCGATATGGATATCTTGATTATGTATCGGCTAGACAAGAGCTGTTAAATGCTCGGCGAACCCTTATTGACGCGGCATCTGCTGCCCTAATTTATGGCGCAGAGATAGAAAAACTAACAAACGAAGCGCTGTCACTCTAAATAAACATCACTTTAAGTTTAATAACAATTTATTGATTCAGTGATTAACTGAATCGTTTAGGAATTCAAAATGAAAAACTATTTATTCGCACTATTGATTTTTATTGGGTATCTATCACCCATTCAAAGTGTTTTCGCTAGTGAAGATGAACATGAAGGCGAAGAAGGCATAAGCAAAATCGACAATAACATGGCAAAAAAGGTTGGTGTTGAAACAGCCTATTTAGCTTCAAAAACGTTGAACCAAACTATCCCTGTATACGGCTCTACGACGATAGGCGCTGAACAATTATTTCAAGTTGGCGCTAGATATAACGGCGTTATAAAGACAATAAACTTCACTGTTGGTGATACGGTAAAAAAAGGCGATCTATTAGCCGTTATTGAATCTAATGAGAGCTTAAATACTTATAAAATAACATCGCCTGTTTCTGGGACTGTTTTACAGCGAAATGGAAATATTGGCGGTATCACGCAAAACACTAGCTTGTTTGAAATCGTCAAATTTGACACCTTGTGGGCTGAATTTAAGGTGTTTACCAGCCAATATAATCAAATCAAAGTCGGTCAGCATGTTGATATTGAGCAAGGTGAACACGCATTCAGTTCAGTCATCACTAATATTATTCCAGCTAAAGATCAGCCTTATGTTTTAGCACGGGTACGATTAAACAACACTGAGTTAAAGCTAACGTCAGGTCAATTATTAAAAGGCAACGTAAAGATAAACCAATTTGAGGTGGATTTAGCGGTCGAGAAAGTTGCCATACAAGAGCTAGGTGGACAATTAGGTGTCTTTGTAAAAGAAGATGAAGAGTACGAGTTTGCACCACTTGTCCTTGGTCGTTCAGACAAAAACTATATCGAGGTCATTGATGGCCTCAGTAAAGACGCTGAATATGTAAACAAAAACAGTTATCTGATTAAAGCAGATATCTTGAAATCTGAAGTAGAAGACGACGATTAGGAGACGCAATATGATTGAATCAATTTTGCGTCTTGCAATAAATAGGCGCTATTTAGTATTAAGCTTGCTGATGGTAATCATCGGCGTTGGTATGTGGAGTTATCAAAAACTTCCCATTGATGCTGTTCCAGATATAACAAACGTACAGGTACAAATAAATACCTCTGCCCCCGGTTATTCACCTTTAGAAGCGGAGCAAAGGGTAACTTTTCCAGTAGAAAACGCATTAGCTGGACTACCAAAGCTGTCTCACACCCGCTCTCTTTCAAGATATGGTTTATCCCAGGTGACCGTTATCTTTGAAGAGGGAACCGATATTTATTTCGCACGCAACTTAATCAATGCAAGATTAGCTGCGATAAAAGGCGTTATTCCCTCTGGCTTAGAGCCAGAGATGGGTCCTATTTCCACAGGGCTTGGTGAAATATTTATGTATACCGTACAAGCTTCTCCTGACGCTAAAATGCCTAATGGAGAGCCTTATACCGCTATTGCCTTAAGAGAAATACAAGACTGGATCATTAAACCGCAATTGGCTCAAGTTAAAGGCGTCATTGAGGTCAACAGCATCGGCGGCTATAACAAGCAGTATCATATAACGCCGAAACCCGAAAAATTACTTTTTCATCAGGTAAGCTTTGAAGACGTTTCTGATGCATTACGTAAAAATAATGATAACCGTGGCGCGGGTTATATTGAGCAAAACGGACAACAAGTGTTAGTGCGCTCCATTGGGCAACTTGCGACAATGGATGAAATCCTCAATGTCATCATCAAAAAGAACGATGGTATTCCTGTAAAAATAAGTGATGTTGCCAATGTTGCTATAGGCAAAGAACTTAGAACAGGGGCTGCTACTCGTAATGGCATTGAGACAGTGCTTGGTACAACCATGATGCTGATTGGTGAGAATTCTCGCACCGTTGCTTTAGAAGTGGAACATAAGCTCAGCGAAATACAAAAATCTCTGCCAAAGGGCATTACCGCAGAGCCTGTTTACGACAGAACAACGTTAGTAGATAAAGCGATTGCAACCGTTACCAAAAACCTCGTTGAAGGTGCGCTTTTAGTTATTGTTGTGTTATTTATTCTACTTGGAAATTTACGTGCAGCTCTCATTACCGCTGCTGTTATCCCTATTTCCATGTTAATGACAATCACAGGTATGGTGCAAGCAGGAGTATCTGCCAATTTAATGAGTCTCGGCGCATTGGACTTTGGCTTGATAGTGGACGGGGCTGTAATCATCGTTGAAAACTCTGTCCGTAGGTTAGCACAGGCCCAACACAACGGTCATAGGCAAGACTTAAGAGAACGCCTAAATACCGTTTTTGAAGCCACTTCAGAAGTGATACGTCCAAGCTTGTTTGGTGTGGCAATTATCACTGTTGTTTACATCCCCATTTTCACGCTAACTGGCGTTGAAGGGAAAATGTTCCACCCTATGGCGGCAACTGTCGTTATGGCGTTAATTTCCGCAATGATCCTTTCAGTTACACTGGTTCCTGCTGCTGTAGCTGTGTTTATGAAAGGTAAAATCAGCGAAAAAGAAAGTGTAGTTATTCGTTCAACCAAGTCTATTTATGAACCATTGTTAAAAATGGCGATGAAATTTCGTTGGATTATTGTTTCATTCTCAACGCTGTTAATGGGGTATAGCCTTTGGTTAGCAACTACGCTTGGGACAGAATTTGTTCCTCAATTAAATGAAGGTGATATTGCACTACAGGCATTAAGAATTCCATCGACTGGCCTAGAGCAATCAGTAGAAATGCAAGAAGTACTTGAGCAACGTATTAAAGCGTTTCCTGAAGTTGATAAAGTATTCTCGCGCATTGGCACACCAGAAGTAGCAACCGACCCAATGCCACCGAGTATTGCTGATATCTTTGTTATTTTAAAACCACGTAAAGAATGGGCCGAACCTTCAAAACCAAAAAGTGAATTAGTTGAAGAAATGGAAAAAGTACTGAAAAACATTCCAGGCAACAACTATGAATTCACTCAGCCTATTCAAATGCGTTTCAATGAATTGATTTCTGGCGTTAGAGCTGATGTCGGCATCAAAATATTTGGTGATGATTTGGATCGGTTATTACTTACCGCAAAAGATATTCTAAATATTGTGAAAACCGTGGATGGTGCCGCTGATGCTCGAATGGAACAGGTCACAGGTGTTCCATCTTTATCAGTAATTCCTAAACGAGAAGCGCTTGGTAGGTATGGATTGAACGTTACCGAATTGCAAGACTGGGTTGCCACTGCGATTGGCGGTGAATCTGCGGGGATCATTTATGAAGGTGACAGACGGTTTGAGTTAGTTGTTCGCCTACCAGAGCAAATAAGAACGGATATCGATAGCTTGAAGCATCTGCCGCTTCCACTTGAGAATGGTAACTATGTGCCAATTGAAGAAGTTGCAGAGCTTAAATCAGAGTCTTTACCCGCGCAGATTAGCCGAGAGAACGGAAAAAGAAGAGTTGTGGTTACCGTCAATGTTCGTGGTAGAGATTTAGGCGGTTTTGTAAAAGAAGTTAAAGCTAAAATTAATCAGGAAGGAGAAATTCCAGCAGGATACTGGCTTGATTATGGTGGAACGTTTGAACAACTAGAATCAGCAAGTAAGCGATTAAGCCTAGTTGTACCGATAACATTGGTTGTTATCCTAGGTATTTTGATTATAGCATTTGGTTCATTAAAAGATGCATTAATCATTTTCAGTGGCGTGCCTTTAGCATTAACAGGGGGCGTATTTTCACTTTATTTAAGAGACATGCCCTTATCAATTTCGGCAGGTGTCGGCTTCATTGCATTGTCAGGTGTCGCAGTATTAAATGGCTTGGTTATGTTGGCTTTTATTCGAGATCTTTGGCATGAAAAAGGCGACCTATACGTAGCGATCATTGAAGGTGCCATCATTCGTTTAAGACCTATTTTAATGACGGCACTGGTCGCAAGTTTAGGTTTTATTCCAATGGCGTTAAACACTGGAATTGGTGCAGAAGTACAACGACCACTAGCAACAGTTGTTATCGGCGGTATTGTATCTTCTACCATTTTAACTTTGTTTGTATTGCCTGTTTTATATCAATGGGCGCATGGCGCTGAGAGTAACAAACAGCAATCCGACGAAATCTAAAAGCAAAAAAGCAGCTTAATTACTAAGTTATGCCTAATTAAGCTGCTTTTTATATTGTATGCTCCAAAATTTTATTGATAAAACTTACTCTGCTTCATCCCTACAATTTTCATTTAAAAACTCAAACTCTATCGTCGTATGCGATAAATGATAGGAAGATAATTTAGCTGCAACCTCTTGTTTAAGCTTAATTAATTCTTTAACGTCAAAGTTGTCACTCAGCTCAAGGTGCGCTGTTAAAACGTGACTTTCACCATCCAGTGACCAAAAATGCATATGGTGTATACCATTTACTTCAGGAAATTCAATTAATGACTGCTTAATACGCTCTTGGGTCTCTTTATCGGGTGCAGCTTGAAGAAAAAGCACCAATGTTGATTTAAGATTTTTGAAAACGTTAAATAAGATAAACAGCGTAAACCCTATTGATAATAGAGGATCTAATATCGGCAGTTCAACGAACAACAATACAATAGAGACTATAAGAACGGCAACCCAACCGAGTACATCTTCAAGTAGGTGCCATGTCAGCACTTTTTCATTTAGTGTTTCACCCGCTTTTAATTTGAATACCGCATAACCATTTACGGCAACACCGAGTATGGCTAGCCCTAACATCCCCTCAACTACAGGCATTTCAGGATTGGACAGCTTAGGTATTGCTTCAAATAAAACCCAAATAGAGCCGATAATCAAAACAATACTATTTACCAATGCACCAAAAAGTGTAAGTCGGCGATAACCATAGCTGAATTTGTCTGATGCTTCTTTATCTGAAAAACGACTTAAAATCCACGCAAAACCTATTGAAAGACTATCACCAAGATCGTGAACGGCATCCGCCATTATCGCCGTACTGTTTGTGAGCCAACCACCTATAAATTCGATAATGGTAAATATCACATTAAGGAAAAATGCCCAACCAATCCGGTCGTCTTTACCATGCTGATGACTGTGACTATGGTTGTGCATTTTGTACCTCCAGTACTTTTTTATTTCTTATTTTTGATACATTCATATTAATCAAATGTCGGATCACTCGTTGATACAACCAACGTTTTACACCTGATAGATTAGTACCTTTTTCGAGATAGAACTTATCTGGTGAATCATAAAGCCCAAAGTCGTCATGAATACCTTCTTTTTGAATATAGGTATCCTCTCCACGCCAATCCGTACCGGGTGAAGATAAGCACTTTGTTGCAACACCATAACCACAAAACTCATCTTTTGCTTGGCTAAATTTCTGCTGTAGTGAGCTTAAGTATTGCTCATCCAATATAAAGCCCTCTAAGTTTATCCAACGCCCTTCAAAGTAAACTTCTACCCAACTATGAATGATGTATTTAGGTGCTAACCAAAATACATAGCTTGGGATAGCACCTTTTTGTAGTTGCTGATCAATGGTAAAACCTTGGAAACGACACTGGATACCTAGTCCACGCAATAGTGCCATTAACAGATTACCCTTAGTATTACATTGTCCATAACCATCTGCTAGCACATCGCTTGCTGAAATATCATCACTCTTGTTATAGCCAAACATTATTTCATCTTTTACAAACTGATAAGCGGCACCAATTTTGTTGAAATTATCCAAATTTTTCCACCCTCGTTGATCGATCAGGGATTGGATATCTTTGTGTTCAAAATTAACGATATTCGTATTGTTTAAATATTTCTCAGTCATTTTTATATATCCCTTTCGTTGCATACCTATACTATAGATCCTATAGTAACTATAGAGTCAAATGTCTGGGGGAAATTGATGAAAATAGGCGAATTGTCAAAAAAATCGGGCTGTTCAATACAAACGATTAGATATTATGAAAGAGAAGGATTACTGTTAAATCCAAACCGTTCAGAAGGTAATTTCAGGCTGTATGATAGTAAAGCACTTAAACAATTGGAATTCGTAAAGCATTGTCGCAGCCTAGATATATCACTCAATGATATTAAACGTCTTATCGAATTAAAAAATAAGCCAGAAGAAAGCTGCTCTAGCGTTAATGCATTAATTGATCAGCAACTTGCACTAGTGAATAAACGTATGAAAGAATTAAGGGCGCTTAAAGCTGAATTACAACAGATGGCAAGTGCTTGTGGTTCAGACAATACAATTGAAGCGTGCGGCATCATCAAATCATTGGATAGCTAAACTAAATATAACTTTAGATTAGTAGTATTCACAAAGGCAATAATGAAAACCATTGGCAAATTAGCACAATCATTAAATTTAAATGTAGAAACCATTCGTTTTTATGAACGAGAAGGGCTGATTACACAACCTGAAAAACCAATATCTGGTTATAGACAATATGACGAAACAATAGCAGGACAACTTAGGTTTATCACAAAAGCCAAAGCGCTCGGCTTTACGTTAAGAGAAATAAAATCGCTAATGTCTATGGACAGCAACTGCACTCAAGTTGAGCTATTAAGCCGACAAAAGTTAGCAATCATTCGAGACAAAATTAATGACCTTCAACGTTTAGAGAAAGTAATTGTGGATATGACAAATACCTGTATGCAAAACGAAGATCCAACACATTGCCCCATAATTGATTCATTAAAATGATTGACTCCGTACTTATATACGGAGTTTAGAATGATGGTAATATCAACCAATAGACTTTAAAATGATAAATAAAATATTAGACAGAGTAGGCTCTAGTGGCGTTTGGCTAGCGGCACGGCCTGCTTCCCTGCATTAAGGTCACTTGCATCGGCATTAGGACTAGGCTTCTTCTCTCACTTCGAAGGAATAGCTGTAAATACGCTTTTACCTATTTTTGCATCTTTGGAACTATTGGTAAACTTATACAACTCGCACAAAAATAAAAACCATACCAGAGCTGTCTTCAGCATTCTAGGGCCTGTAGCAGTGCTATTAACGCTTTATCCTCTTTGGCTATATGATTGGAGCACATACCTATTTTACTTTGGTATTTGCTTAATGGTCGTTATGTCGGTTTTGGATATCGTAAAACCAGTAAGGGAGCAAACATGCAACGTATGACACATAGCGGCCGAAAAACTAGCCCAGAAAACTCTAAACTTTATTATCTTGGTTTCATACTTTAGTTTAATTTTAACTTTTTAATATCAACCCAGCAGATATATGAGCGTGAGTCAGGCTAGATACAGTTGATTTATTCAGCCTGAATAACTACAAATAAAAAACACTAAAAACCTTAAAAACAATAACTTAAAACAAAATCTCCGTTGAGGAACCTAAAAGGTATTCACTCATAAATTAGCTATGACTGAATACCTTTATTATTAAAGCGAGTCTTGCAACACTTTAGCAATAGCCTGGTCTAAAGTATCTTGTACTTCTTTTGTTAGCTGTGAAAACTCATAAGCGAATTTTCTACCTTTAACGCGCTTACGTGCATAGGTATTCTTTTTGCTAAAATTTGCAAGTGGAGTAACGATAGCCTGCTCGGTTGGCTTAGGTTTGTATGTTTTAATAGCGTCTGTAACTATTTTTAATACAGCTTCTTTATAATCGTCTTGAACTAATTCACTATTGATATTAATTATATTGCTTTCTATATCCTTTATAAATTCATTTACGTTTTCACCTAACGTTTTTTGTACTGTATTTAATACTTTGTAGTCTGAGTGTGACAATAAAGAAATATCCGGAAACAGCTCAATAATAGCACTATCGATAGAGGCAGCAGTTAGCGCCTTACTTACCTTAGCTTGGCTTAAGCCCATTTCTTCAGCTAATTCAGATTGCGTGAGTTTTTTATTATATTTTTTTTCATAAAGCTGACTTTCTAACTGACAACGCATACCAATTTCACGTAAGTTGTGCTCTTTACTAACTTGCAGCTGCTTAGCTAATGCTTTAGCGTCACCAGAGCTAATATCGTCATCTGTGACTAATATTTTAAATGAGTTAATTTTACCTACTTCAAGCAAAAACCTAGCTCTACGCCTGGAGCCATCTAGCAGATCAATCACGCCATTAACTCTTCGGCCTATAGCTGGGTAATATTGTTGTATACATAATGAGTCTAGATCTTGAAGGGATTCTTTGGTTAGACCAGATTGATCTCGACCATTCACTTCAAATGTGACCGAAGTAAGCTCTTTAACTTGCTGATAACTTAATGTAACAGGAACAAATTGCGCTATTTTTCCTGATTTTAACTTCCAGGATACACTCTCTCCAACATTACTTATCCCTAGATGGGTTTGTAATACATCCATTATTGATAATTTAGAACCAGTGACCTCTGCTTTTAATTGCTTTGCAAGCGACTCTATATTACTTTTCTGTCCTGACTCGATTGCATCTTGCGCTCCGACTGCATTGCCAAGTGGTGATCTTATTCCACGTTTTCTAGCCATGATTTTACTCCTGCTCCTGCTCTTGCTTACGCCATACATTTACAATATCGCGCTGTAGTTGACTTGTTACTTCATAAGCATTTTGCTGTGCCACTTGGTATGACATTTTACTTTTTGGGTACTCACTTTTAGACATATCAAACACCGTTGATAATAAAGATGATGCCTGCCTTACAGCTTCACTATTTTTAAATTCTTTAGAGTATAAATATGGTGAAAAGCTATCATTAAGGCTATTGAGTAACTCCGTTGTTGTTGAACTGTCTTTATGATTTGTAATAAGTATTTTCATGAAGTCATACCCCTGATGCTTAGCATTATTCAATAATCCCCAGACTTGCGGTATATATGAAAAATAAGAACACGTTGCATCTATGTCATTTTCTGTAATTGATAGTGGGAAAAGTACACTGGTTGCGGCGTAGTAAGCGTTATACGTTGCATAGCCTAATGATGGAGGGGTATCTATTATGATAATATCGAATTCATCTTCAACTTCATTTAAAATCTTACTCAAAATAGAGTAGGGCGAACTTAGAGACTTATTAAATACGCCTTCATGAAACCACCCCTCAATACCACGATCTGATTGTGAGGCAGGTAAAATACGGAGGTTTGGAATTGTAGTAGGTAAAAAGGCACTTGAAATAGCTTCTTTTTTAGTTTCATTTTCGTCTAATTCATAGTTTCCCATGATCAGATCGCCTACAGATAAACAACCTTCTTGTGCTGATTCAGGGGCGTAATACATTGATAGTGTAGCTTGTCCATCCATATCAATAAGACCTACGCGATACTCTTGATGAAACTCAGTAGCTAGTCCTGAACCTATTGTTGCACTTGACACTGTTTTACCAACACCACCTTTTTGATTCTGAATCACTATAATCTGTGCTTTCTGCTTATCACTACGTTTGAACTTAGGTTCTTTACGTAATTCAACAGAGAGCGAATCTCTTACTTTATAAATTTCTTCGATGTCAATTGACCACTGTGCATCTTCGTGTCTACGTGGGTCAATACCCAGTGAAGCGCAATACCTATCTAAAGTTTTTACATCAATATCTAAATATATAGATGCTTCAGCTCGCGTAAAACTTCTAAGCTCCTTACGATGATTTACTAAAAGCCTCTGATTGCGTCTTTTTATATAGCGATCAGCGCCTTCCTTTAAATCTTGAAAAATGTGAGTAGTCTTTTCAATGGTCATAGATGAATCCCTTTTTATTTAAAACAAGTGTATCCCTTGTTTTTTGAGTTGTCCATGTGTTTTAGAGGTATTTGATTTTTGTTTTAGTTTTATAATTTGAGTTATTCACATTGAATAATTACCAAAAAAGAAGCCGTAGGTGTTGGCAAATGTGGCTTGTAGGTAAAATACAACTTGAGGAATATTTTTATCGTTATTTTAAAAAATGACTATTGAAATAAAAGCTCCCCTCATCATCGAAATATAAGCTAATTAGAGAGTATATTTTAATGTCTAATATGTGTAATCTAGTAAAAACACCAAGAATATGTCATCAACTAGCAAATACAGTCTCGACATTGGAAGAAGAAATGAGTATCGATGAGAAAAAGAAAGTAGTTTCAAGGGATTCTCTTCCTAAACACATAAAAAAGAGCCATCAGATAGTATTTAGTCGCCAAGATTTATCTGCCCGTGAAGCAGATATATTTGCACTCATGATTGCAACTATGAAAGAAAGTGATTGGGTTGGAACAACCCCTAAATACGAGTTTTCAGCATCTCAGCTCTCCAATTGGCTCAATATAGCGCCAAAACATATAGCGACATACCTTAACCCTGTAGCTATGCGGCTATCACGATATAGCGTTGGTATAAAAACTGAAGATGGTAATGGTGAAATTGAATTTGACTATAAACCAATATTTAAAAATATAAGCTATAAAAACCGCACATTTACAATGATACCTAATGATCTTCTGAAGTCTGAGTTTATAGAGTATAAGCAAGGATTTGCGCTGATCAATACCACAAGCTTTTTATGCATAAAACAGGAATACGCAAAGCGACTCTATGAAATACTTAGTAGGTTTAAAGAGCCCGGCTACGAAATGCACTTGATTAAGCTTGATGAACTAAAAGGTTTATTTGGTCTATATGATGAAAAAGGGAATTTAAAATCAGATAAATTATCTTTTAAAAATAATGGGGTTTTTATGCAGAGATGCATTAGAAGCAGCATTGATATTCTCAAGTCCAATCCGACAACAAATAAAGAGCTATTATTTTATGAAAGTGCTAATGGTGAAGTTGGCTACGAATTAAAAAAACAAGGCAACAAAATCATAGCTATCAAATTCCTTATGAGTTGGATAACAAAAGGCAATATTGAGGAATTTAATGAACGCGATGCTATTACAACTATTAAAAAGCTAGAGCTTAAAAGGCAGCAATTAAAGTCTGAAGGCAATGGTAAAAAATTATCAACTGCAGAACTTAAACTGTTACTTTCTGCATACAATTACACTGGTAATGAGGAGCTATCTAATAAAATAGCTACAACCTTGATTGAAAGGCGTAATAACCGCGCAGAACAAGCATCCAGCAAAGAAGAAATTGATATTGCGAATAAACTGACTATAGATAATTTAGATATTCCATATTAAAAAGCATATTACATATTTTTGGTATGTGCTCTCAATAACACCAAAAATATGTAATGTAGCTCATATAAAATATGCTCACGTAGACCTATTTTTAATAACTTCCCATAAAATACGACGAATATAGCCCTACAAATAAATAAAACACCAAGAATATGTTACGTACATACAAAGATACAAGCTCTCAACACCAAAAATATGTTACGTACATGCAAAGATATAACCCCTAACACCAAAAATATGTTGCATACCTACAAAAATAGTACATGCAAAGATATAATCTCCATGATAAGAAAAATGTTACATACAAAAATATAATCCCTCAACACCAAAAATATGTTACGTACATACAAAGATACAAGCTCTCAACACCAAAAATATGTTACGCATATACACAATTACAAACTTTCAACCTCAGAATTGTGTTAAATATATTAAAAAAGAGCTTAATCTATCATTTTGCATGCTAGCAATGAGACATATACTATAAAAATAGTGTATGTCGTCAGAACCTTATTCTAAAAAAGAACACCAAAAATATGTAATCTAAACACCAAAAATATGTAACCTAAACACCAAGTATATGATCCTAAACACCAAATATATGATCTAAAACACCAAATATATGATCCAAAACACCAAATATACGATCTGTTACCATGTTTTTATTTATTAATAACAATAACTTACAGACACCTATAGTTCTTATAGATCTTATAGTTTTAATAGATTTAATAGAATTAATAGGTACTGTGGATATGTGAATAAGTTAATGACGATTCTAACGAGTTAATTGGATCAACATCTTACTAACTCATTAGTCAAATAGTTAATAATCAAGACTAATTACTCTATTAAGCTGCTATTAAAAAGAATTAAGCTTTAAAAACACTATGGAGTAAGTAAATATCTGATCTCTAAAATGGGGTTAATATCAAAAATATTTATCTGTAGCTTGGCCATAGTAAAGACTCTCACATCAAGAAGATTAGTCGCACATTAGCCTACATGGCTATTATAATAATCAAACAGAAAATATTAGCGCCTTTCCCCGGTTTATCATCGCCATATCAATACAGCCAAGTAATGACTTTAACTTGTTTCTTGCGGCATAAAGTATTGTTTTTGATAAAGCACTTTGCTGACAATACTCAGTGATAGTTAACTTGCTACTCCTCTATAATACTACGCCAGAACTCAAGGCTACGTGTTTTCCTCATGTAAAGCTGGAGAAAGATTAATAGCTTTGACTGATTATTAGCAGGTGCCCTTTATTAGACGCTTATGGAAGTTATTACCTATTCATAAAGGCCTTTGAAAGGTCCCTTAAAAGACTAAAAATCAATCAAATATTTAACTTGAACAGGCAAGTATATATTTAGGTCTCTAAAGAGACCATTTAAGTTTTATTTTTAAACGCTACTTTTATTTTGGATAAATATCTCACTACCAAGTCACAATCCCAGATAAATAGGAAATGCTCCTATTAATCCCTGTAATAGCTATGTATGAGCTATTTTTGCGGAAATATGCATTACAATCCCAGAAATAAAGGGAATGCTCCTATCAATCCTCTGTAATAGCTATGTATGAGCTATTTTAGTGGAAATACGCATCACAATCCCAGAAATACAGGGAGTTCCCCTATCAATCCCCTGTAATAGTTATGTATAAGCTGCCTTCGTGGAAATATGCATCACAATCCCAGATAGATAGTTATTTGGGAAGTGATTGGAAAGTTCCATGGGGTTTATTCTAAGTAAAGAGGCAGAGTATTTTCCCCATTTAATGATAGAAGTTCTGCAGATGAGAGGTTTTTGTTTACTAACGAAATACTTGAAAACAAGTCGTCAACAAAAAAGGGCGTTTCGATAGTAAAATTATCAAATCGATACGGATGTGAAATCCCCAATAAGAAAACTTTTTATAAGAGGATTGCTCAATACTGGCACAAACTAGCGATAAAAACCTTTACTCCAATCAAACTTAGATTACGAAGAAGTAAGTTGCGGGCTGATGACTTCTTTGGCCAGCTTTAGTGATACCAGGATAAGTAGCGCTTTAACAGGTTTTTAAAAGCGCTACCTTCAGCCCACCACCAAAGCCCTATAGTTGGTTGCATCGGTTTTCTCCAGGTAGGGACCGAATAATGCCCTTAAAGTGTCTAAATACAGGGGAATAAAGCAGGTATCAACCTAAGTCATTGATCTATAACTAGAGGTTTACTGCATCGGTTTTCCGAAGAAATCCCAGATAAACCCTCTTTCAAGTCTAAGAGAAGCAGAGCTTAAAGTACCAAATAAACCTAAGCCATTGTTTTATAACTAGAGGTTTGTTGCATCGGTTTAAAGCAGGGTATATAGGTTTGCTGCATCGGTTTGAGTGATTAACAATGGTGAACAAGAATTGATACATCAGAACATACATCAAATGGATAAAAAACAGTCTAATATCACAACTTATTTCATAAGATAAAATACAAAAATCACTTGTGAGCAACTGGGGTAAATAGACCGAAAAACCCTATAGGTTTAGTGCATCGGTTTAAGAAAAACAGTGAAAACTCCGATAATATAGTCATAAACGCACCAGGAGCCGTTTGTAACTGTGCGTTCTTAGTTATTCTTACTACTCAACATAAACTGTGTTGATATGAGACACATGATCATTGCATAATCTTTGCCCCTTAATCTTAATGTGTATATTATCTCAACCAATAAAACAAAAGGATTAGCTGTTTAGTTATTAACTAATACGGCTTGGCAGGGAATAGTATGTCTTTACCAGATTACCAATCATTCATGACCCCATTACAGCAATGCTTAGCTAACGGTAAAACTGTAAAGCTTAAAGAGATTGAAGCAAACGTTTATCAAAGCCTGAGCTTATCGGCAGAGCAGCTTAAACTGCGTATTCCTAGTGGAAAGCAAACTTATGCTTACCATCGTTTGGGTTGGGCTAAAACATACTTAGTACAAGCAGGCTTGATAGAGCAGCCTAAAAGAGCCTTTTACAAAATCACGCACAAAGGGTTGACTGCCATACAAGCTGGCGAACAAATCAATAACCAGTACTTAAGCCAATACCCTGAGTTTTTAGACTTTAAAACCCGTACTAAAGATACTAACGACTCACTAGACGAAAACACCACCAGCTTAGTAAATAGCAACTCACAAAAAACACCAGAAGAGCTAATAGAAGCCGCAGTAGATACACTCAATACTAACTTGAGCGATGAAGTACTACAGGCTGTGCTTTCGGCCTCCCCTGCGTTTTTTGAAAACCTTGTAGTCGATTTAATGCTAGCTATGGGCTATGGCGGCTCACGTAAAGATGCAGGGCAAGCTACGTAATATACTCAAGACGGTGTCATTGATGGTGTAATAAAAGAAGATAAACTCGGCCTCGAAATGATATATTTACAGGCTAAGCGCTACACCAATAAAACAGTGGGTAGGCCAGATATACAAGCCTTTGCTGGTGCGCTAGATATGCACCGTGCTAAAAAGGGGTATTCATCACCACCAGCAGCTTTAGTAAAGACGCACTCGAATATGTTGGCTTAATTGATAAGCGTATTGTGCTGGTGGATGGTAAACAGCTAACAGAGCTAATGCTTACTCATAACGTAGGCGTTAGTACTAAACAGGCATTTGAAGTAAAAGCACTTGATAGCGACTACTTTATAGAAGATTAAACTTAATAAAAAAGGATTTTAAAATGGCGATTAAAGCTGCAACTGCATTATTTATAAAGCTTGGTTCAAAAGGTGATTACGAGAGTGAGTGTATTGAAAAAGAAGGTACAATAAAGTTAGATTACAGGCAAATTCCTCATGAGTTATGTTTAAGTAATAACTGGGATAAAGTGAGTGAGTTTGTAGCTCTGGAGTACAATACAAACAAAGCTTCGACAACAAGCCATCGAAATCAAATTAAAAGGTTTTACACCGAGCCTAAAACAACAATGTGGATTACATTTTACGACTGTAAATTGTGGTACTGCTTTGCTGAAGAAGAAGTTCTGCTTGATGAGAACAGTAGAACAAAATCACGTAAAACAGTTGATGGTTGGCGCAGTGTAGATAGTCAGAACAATTCACTTTTCATACAAACTCTAAGTGGCAAGTTGACTAAAGTACAAGGCTTCAGAGGTACAATTTGTGATGTTAAAGAAAAAGAGTACCTGCTTAATAAAATCAACAATACTCAACACCCTGATGTTAAAAATGTAGAGACGAATTTAGTATCACTTAAGCTCTCACTCGAAAAGATCATCCAATTGTTGTCACCGCAAGATTTTGAAGTATTTGTCGATTTAATATTTCGTTCATCGGGGTGGTCAAGGGTTGGCTCTGCGGGTAACACAATAAAAACGCTAGATATAGAACTCTTGGCGCCAGTTACAGGAGAACGTGCCATTGTTCAGGTGAAATCACAGAGTAACCTAAGTTTATATAAAGAGTATGAAGAGCGATTAAATATAGAGGGTTATGATAAAGCTTTTTATGTGACCCACACACCAGATAAAAAGCTAAGCGACCATATTAATACAATGGATAAGAATAATTCAATTCAGGTGTGGGACGCTGAAAAGCTTGCTGATTTATCAGTGAATGCAGGATTAATTGAATGGCTTGTGAGTACAGTTGGATAGTAATTCATTCACTATAGGGATGTTAAATGAAAACTGAAGTAGTGAAAGTGCTCAATAAAGCTAATGATATATTAAGAGAATCTCCGCTTCCAAGGATCGAACGATACAAGTTAATAATTTCATTAATTACATACCATCATATCTCCTATCATCAGGAAATAGTGGAAAAAGAAATTTTAGATTATCGCTTTCCTTACTTTGTACCTGAACACTGCCACTTTAATGACTTAGTAAACTCAGATAGATACAGTTTGAAAGAGCGGCTAATCAGTAATCTCGTAGAAATTGAGGCTGAGAATGACTTTTTAAACGGTATATTTCCTATCTCTTTATTTCAGCATTTAGATAGCTATTACCTAGTTGAGTTACTAATGTCTATTCATTATTTATATTACAGAGTAATCAGTGAATGTGATACACAAATAGCTATCTTTGTACAAGAATGGCTCAGTCCTAGAGAGATTAACTTTGGTCCTGATTTGCCCGTACAAGTTGCTGAGTTAATGTTGTTGCTCTTAGATTTAAAGAAAAATGAGGATGTATATGATCCCTCATTTTGCATCGGTAAGATGTTAATTAGTCCCAAAAGCTTTGATGGTAATCTGGGTCAGTATCAAGGTTTTATTTACGGTGAGACAAATCAGCTAGATGAGTTTTGGTTTGCTAGAGTCCTCATGATTTTGAGTAATAACCTTAGTGTTAATGTAAGGCTAGGGGACGCATTACTAAATCCGCAGTTTAAAGAATCAAACTCATACGATCTTAAAACGTTTAACAAGATAGTTTCCTTTCCTCCAATTAATCAGAAGTTTTTCAATCATGGAGAGTGGAGTTATTTAGGAGGAAAACGGACTACTTTTGGAATGCCCCCTAAAAGTAATGCTAACTATGCTTGGTTGTTACATCAATTGGCTAGTTTAGCTCCCGATGGTAAATTAGTAACGCTTGTTACATCCCATATGTTGGCGGCTTACCGTGCAGAGTTGAATATAAGAAGCGCTCTTATTTCAGAAGACTTAATCGAATCTGTTATTGCCTTACCATCAAAAATATTGCAATCAAGTTCAGTTGACCTTTGTATTTTAATAATTAACAAAAATAAAAGTGAGAAGCTAAAAACGTTATTTATTGATGCCAAGTACGACTATCTTCAGTCGAGAAGGGCTAATGAGTTAACACGTGAACACATCAACAATATCATTCAAACTTACAATGAATTTCAAGATATAGGGACCTACTCTAAGGTTGTTAGTTTAGATGATATAAAAGCTAAAAATTACTCTTTGGCTGTTAAAGAGTATGTTGATAACTCACCGAATAAAAAAATAATTGATAGATTACAGCAGAATCATAAAACGTTTAAAGAGTATTCATTTGATAGCTCTTCAGAGTTAGATCAACGAGCCGTTTTGTCTATGCGTCGGATGAAAGCTGGATCTGAAACAAAAGCTAATTCTGTATTTATTTCTTCAATGCAAAGTCGTAATCGTGTCCTGACAAATTTAGACGAACTAACACCCCAACAGCAAAAGCGTTATATTGAAGTTCAATTTAATGAGAATATTGTACTTTGCCGTTATGCGAAGTTGTATTTAGATTCAGAGTTAGGCAAGTTATCACTGGAACACCTTTCTTCAGGTACTTTTGCTATGTTGTCTATTAAAGATTTACATAAACTAAATATTTATGTGCCGGAGAAATCAGAGCAACTAAAAGTACTTGAGTTAGCAAATAAATTAGAAGCAGCAGAATCTACTCTAACTCGTTACAAGAGTGATCTAATCACTAACCCATCCTCAGCTCATGAAATAGCAAATCAAACAAATAGAATTATTTTTGATTTATCTGATATTAGCGATATTGAGCGTGTTAAAATTCTAGTAGAGATTAATGAAACTAAAGAGATTGAGTTTAAACAGTTTTTCTTTCTCAAAGAGCAAGATGTTTACAACCCTTCTGGAAAAGTTGAACGTAGCGAAGAAGAGCAGACTAAGGTAATTAAAAATATAGCTTCATTTCTCAATACTGATGGCGGCACATTATTGTTGGGTGTAAGTGACAGTGGCAAGTTGGTTGGAATAGATAGAGAAATGTCAGCTTTAAATTTGCAGAAAATTGAAAAGTACCTAAAAGATTTAGAAAACAAAGTGACAAATTTGCTAGGTGATTCAATTAGCAAATTGGTTCGCCTATCTTCAGTTATCATAGATGATAAAAATATTGTTATCGTAGATTGTATTACTTCTCCTGAGCCTGTTTTCATGAAAGGTGAAAATAATAAGTATCAAGATTTTTATATAAGACGCTCATCAGAATCAGAAGCTTTATATGGTTACGAGCTACTAAAATATATAGAAATGCATTTTAAAAACAAGTGATTAAATCGGCTCATAAGTCGCCTATTAAAATAAAGAGATTAGATTAATGGTTCAACAACACCAACAAGAATTAAAAAAGCAGCTTTGGAATATCGCTAACAGCTTACGTGGCAATATGTCGGCTGATGACTTTCGCGATTACATACTTGGGCTTATTTTTTATAAGTATCTTTCTGACAAGCTCAACACTTATGCCGATCAGCTACTGAGTGAAGACGGTATTGTATTTGCTAAAATTGACGAAACAACAGCAGAGGGCCAAGAGTACCTTGAAGCTGTAAAAGAAGAGACACTTGATAAGCTTGGCTACTTTTTAAAACCTGCAGAGCTTTTTCATGTACTTGCTGAACGCGGTGCTAACGATAAGTTTATACTTGATGATGTAACCAACGTGCTTAACCATATTGAGCAAAGTACTATGGGCGTAGACAGCGCTGATGACTTTAACGGTTTGTTTGATGACCTAGACCTAACCTCTAACAAACTAGGTAAAACACCGGATGCGCGTAATAAGTTAATAGCCAAAGTATTAGAGCACCTTGATAACATCGACTTTCACCTAGAAAGTAGCGAAATAGACATACTTGGCGATGCTTACGAATACCTTATTGGTATGTTTGCTAGTGGCGCGGGTAAAAAAGCAGGTGAGTTTTATACTCCGCAAATGGTATCTAAGTTATTAGCAAAATTAGTAACTTTAAATAACCCGCACATTAAATCGGTTTACGATCCTACCTGTGGCTCTGGCTCATTGTTGTTACGTGTTGCAAAAGAAGCTAATAACCCCGATTTAAAGTTTTACGGACAAGAGCAAAACCCAAGTACTTACAACCTAGCCCGTATGAACATGATTATGCACGACGTGCATTACACAAGGTTCGACATTCAAAACGACGACACGTTAGAAGTTCCCGCACACTTTGAGCAACGCTTTAGTGCTGTGGTAGCTAATCCGCCATTTTCGGCGGACTGGTCTGCCAACCCGCTACACATGAATAACGAGCGCTTTGCCGACTACGGCAAGCTGGCACCAAAAGGCAAAGCCGACTTTGCTTTTGTACAACACATGATCCACCAGCTTGCCGACAACGGCACAATGGCGGTGGTATTACCGCATGGCGTGTTGTTTCGTGGTGCTGCCGAAGGGCATATACGTAAACACCTTATTAAAGAAAAAAACTACCTTGATATGGTAATAGGCTTACCTGCTAATATCTTTTTTGGCACGTCTATTCCTACTTGTGTGTTGGTGCTAAAAAAACACCGTAAAGCTGACGATAATGTATTGTTTATAGATGCCAGTAATCACTTTGAAAAAGGCACTAACAACAACGTAATGAGCGAGGAAGACTTACAACGCATTTTAGATGCCGTAAGCAAACGCGATTTTATTGATAAATATGCGTTCGCAGCTACACAAACCGATTTAGCAGAGAACGATTACAACCTTAATATTCCGCGTTACGTAGATACCTTTGAAGATGAAGCGCTTGTTGATTTGAGAGAGGTTGCGCAGCAGCTGGTGGCAAATGATAAAGCGATGCTTGAAACGGATAAAATAATTGCTGATTTTTGTGATGAGCTAGGGGTTGAAATTCCATTTGGGATAGTAAAATGAGCGCAGTAATACCTAAACTTAGGTTTCAATGTTTTCAAAGTGACTGGAGTGAAAATAAACTATCTCACTTCTGCTATATAAATCCACCAAAACCTATTGAACCAGTTGATGGTAAGGTTTCATTTATACCTATGAATGCAGTAACAGAAGAGGCTAAGCTTTCTTACTCTGAAACTGTTCTGTACGAGAGCTATTGCAAAGGTTTTACAGGTTTTCAAGATGGGGATGCGATTTTTGCTAAAATTACACCTTGCTTTGAAAATGGTAAAGGGGCTTTATTGCAAGGTCTCGTTAATGGTGTCGGTTTCGGTAGCACTGAATTCCATGTTCTAAGAGCAAAAGAAGGTAACTCACCATCATTTATACATTATTTATTGAGTACACCTAAGTTTCGTTTTGTTGGTGAACAGAATATGCAAGGTTCAGCAGGACAGAAACGTGTTACTACAGATTATTTACGAACATACAAAGCTCACTTTCCTAAGTCGAGCTTAGAACAACAAAAAATAGCTAACTTCCTCACTTCAGTTGATACTAAAATCAGCCAGCTAACTGAAAAGCACCGCTTATTAAAAGACTATAAAAAAGGCGTAATGCAACAAATTTTTAGCCAACAAATTCGTTTTAAAGACGATGATGGAAACGCTTTTCCTGAGTGGGAAGAAAAGTTGTTAGGTGATATAGCTACTTTTACAAAAGGTAAGAGTATATCGAAAGCTGATATATCAATTGATGGTATAACTCCCTGTATTCGTTATGGTGAACTGTATACTACTTACGGTGAGGTTATAGAATCAGTTGTTTCTGCAACAAGTTTACCGATAAAGAGTTTACTTTTTAGTAAAGCAAATGACGTTATAGTCCCATCATCAGGTGAAACTCAATGGGACATTGCAACCGCAGCATGTGTAAAGTTAAGTGGTGTAGCTTATAGCGGTGATCTAACTGTTATACGGACTCCGTTAAATGGAGTTTTTTTATCTTATTATTTTAACTCGGCCAAGAAGCGAGAAATAGCTTCATTATCTCAAGGTAGTTCAGTAATTCATTTATATTCAACACATTTAAAAAGCTTAAAAGTTGAAATACCTTGCGAAGCTGAGCAGCAAAAAATAGCGCAATCCTTACAATCGCTCGATAAAAAAATAAACGCTGTTAACGATCAAATTGAACAAACTAAGCTATTTAAAAAAGGCTTACTACAGCAAATGTTTGTGTGAGAAATAATGACTAATAAAATTAACGACAACCCAATAGCGAATATTATTGATATTCAAACTTTGCAAGAAAGCGTAGAGGTTGAGTGTAAGCAGGCGAGTGGCCGCGATGGCCATGGTGCAGTGCCTAACGATATGTGGGAAACCTATAGCGCGTTTGCCAATACCCGTGGTGGCTTAATTTTATTGGGCATTAAAGAAAAAAAAGGCACGTTTACGGTTGAGGGTATAACAAACCCCGCGCCGCTAATTAAGAATATTTGGGATACGGTTAACAACCCAAATAAAGTGAGTGTTAATTTACTCAGCGAAAGCGACGTACGGATTGAAACACTTGAAGGCCAGTCGGTTATTGCGATTACTGTGCCGCGCGCTCCGCGGCAAAGCCGCCCTGTATTTATGAATGCAAACCCACTTAATGGGACCTATCAGCGCCGTTACGAGGCCGATCAAAAGTGTTTGCCACCGGCAGTAAATAAAATGCTGGCAGAGCAAGAGGAAGTGCGTGATAACCGCATTTTAGAGCACTTTACCTTAGACGATATAGACCCCGAAAGCTTGCGTATTTACAGGCAAATGTTTATTGACGCCAAACCACAACATCCTTTTTTAGAATTAAGCGACCAAGAGTTTTTGCGTTCAATACGTGGCTGGCAAAAAGACCGCGCAACAGGCAAGGCAGGCTTAACCCTTGCAGGCCTGGTAATGTTTGGTAAGTGGGATGCGATTCAAGACGCACTACCAAGTTTTGCACTCGATTATCAAGAAAAAGACGACAGTACACACCGCTGGATAGACCGAATTTATACCGATGGTTCTTGGTCGGGAAATGCTTTTGACTTTTATCGTAAGGTTTACCGTAAGCTCACGGTAGATTTAAAAGTAGGCTTTAACCTAACCGATGGCGGGCAACGGCAAGATACAACCCCAGCGCATGAGGCTATTCGTGAAGCACTTGTTAATACACTCGCACATGCAGACTTTAGTACCGAAAGTAATATTTTAATTGAAAAACACCCTGACTTTATCGGCTTTAGAAATGCAGGGCTTATGCGAGTGCCTGTACATGAAGCTAAAGCAGGCGGTAATAGCCAGTGCCGTAATCCCGCTATTCATCAAATGTTTTTAAATATTGGTTTGAGTGAAAAAGCAGGCTCGGGTATTCCTAAAATATACAGTAATTGTAAAGCGCAAAACTGGCAGCCCCCACATTTGTACGAAAAAGACGAGTTAAACCAAACCTTATTAGAGTTGCGTATGGTAAACATGGTATCGCCAGAGTTACACCAACGCCTAATTGAAACGTATGGTGAAGGTTATAACAAACTAAGCGAGCTAAAACGCACCATTTTAATGACCGCTATTACTGAGTCATGGTTTAACCACGAGCGTATTTGTTCGCTCACTTCAGAGCATACGAGAGAAGTGACACTTGCGTTAAGTCAGTTAGTTAATGCAGGGTACTTGGAGTCGGCAGGCCAGCACCGAGGCAAGATATATCATTTAAAAGGGATAGAAGTGCCAACGCCAGACAATGAGGCTGGTAGGAACATTAGCTTTGTATTATCACCTAGTCAGGCAGCGTTGCCCTTGATTGGTAGTAAAAAAATTAATGAAGTGCCGGACTTAACAGAGCCAATGCCGGAGCTTAACCCGCCAGTGCCGGAGTTAGTGCCGGAGCTCAATCCGCCAGTGCCGGAGTTCGATTTAAGTGCTTCTAACTTTTGGCTTGAACTCAAAGAAATAGCATCGCCTATTGCCCAAAATTCAGGACGTAAACAAAAGCCTGATGTACAAAAAGCGATAATTGATTTATGTACTAAGTCGGCTCCTAATTGCTTAAGGCTTAGCGATATAGCGCAATTGCTTAACATGAATACAGATACATTGAGAAAGAATTACTTACGTGAGATGGTTAAAGAGCAGGTATTATTTTTGGCCTATCCAACAATACCGAACCACCCAGAACAGGGTTATAAGTTACACAAAGATTAGCAACAAGCTATGAATGTATTGCATAAGGCTAGTACCAAGGAATTGTAGATATAATGACTTACCAAAGTGAACAACAATTAGAAGATGACTTAATTGCACAACTTAGCGAGCAAGGTTTTACGCGCGTAGTTTTAAAGGATAACGCCGCTCTTGAAGCTAACCTTAAACACCAGCTAGAAAAAGTAAATAACTGCAAGCTGAGTGATACTGAGTTTACACAAATACTCGGTAAGCTTGGTAAAGGTAATATATTTGCTAAAGCCAAAATACTGCGCGACCAGCTTGATGTAGCACTTGATGATGGCGACAGCATGCACTTAACCTTGTTGTTCGATGATCCGCAGCAAAACAGCTTTCAGGTAGCTCAGCAAATAACGATAAAGGGCACGTACACTAACCGATACGATGTAACGCTATTAGTGAATGGTTTTCCGCTGGTACAAGTAGAATTAAAGCGCCGTGGTATTGAACTAAAAGAAGCGTTTAACCAAATTAAGCGTTATCAAAAGCATTCGTTTCATGCCAACCATGGTTTGTTTAACTATGTGCAGCTGTTTGTTATGTCGAATGGAGTTAATAGCCAGTACTTTTCTAACAACAGTGAAATGTCGGCTAAGCAAACCTTTGACTGGACTGATAGCGAAAACAATAAAATAAGCCAGTTGCATGACTTTGCCGAAGCGTTTTTAACGCCTTCCCACCTAACGCATATGCTCACTAAGTACATTGTGCTTAATGAAACAGGTAAGTACTTAATGGTGCTTAGGCCGTACCAGTTTTATGCAGTTGAGGCGATTGTAGAGCAAGTTAAAACCACAACTGATAATGGCTATATTTGGCATACAACGGGCTCAGGTAAAACATTAACCTCGTTTAAAGCCGCACAGATTATGACCTCTCTGAGTGAGGTTGATAAAGTTGTGTTTGTAGTTGACCGTAAAGACCTAGACTACCAAACAGCGCTTGAGTTTAATGCGTTTGTAAAGGGCTCTGTAGACAGCACTGACAACACAAGTATGTTGTTCCACCAGCTGTTAGATAAGCCTATGAAAGGCAGAAAAGTTAATCAAAATCGTAATACTAAGCTGGTGGTAACTACACTACAAAAGCTTAATAACGTGGTGACTAAACAGCGCTATTTAAAAGAAATGCAAAGCCTGCAGGATAAGCGCATTGTGTTTATATTTGACGAGTGCCACCGCAGCCAATTTGGTGATACACATAAAAATATTACCGAATTTTTTAATAACGCGCAGTTGTTTGGTTTTACGGGTACGCCTATATTTGCCGACAACGCCGTTGCTAAAAACTCAGTTAAACGCACCACAAAAGATTTGTTTGGTGAGTGCTTACATCCTTATGTAATTGTGGATGCAATACGCGACGCTAACGTGCTTAAGTTTGCTATTGAGTACGTTGGGCGTTACCAATACAAAGATGGCTCTAACAACAACCTAGACATTGAAGTTGAAGACATCGACACCAAAGAGCTTTTAACCTCTCCTGCGCGCTTAGATAAAATAACCGATTACATTATTTCCCAGCATAATCGTAAAACGCATAGTCGTGAGTTTAACGCTATGTTTTGTGTTTCAAGTGTGGCTGAGCTTATTCAATACTATGAGCTATTTGCAGCGAAAAAGGCACAGGGAAAACATAACCTTAAAATTGCCACCATATTTAGCTATGAGGCTAATGAAGAGGAAGAATACGAACTAGGTAATAGTGATGACCCAAGCATTAAAGAAGCCTCTGTTAAGTATTTAAATGAAGGGCAAGCCGTCAAGCTACATAGCCGCGATAAGTTAGACTTATTCATTAACGACTACAATGCTATGTTTGGTACAAGCTACTCCACCAAAGACAGTAAGTTATTTGAAGACTACTACAAAAATATATCTAAGCGCGTTAAAGCCAAAGAGATTGATATATTGCTGGTGGTGAATATGTTTTTAACCGGCTTTGATGCCCCAAAAATCAATACGTTGTACGTTGATAAAAACCTTAAATATCATGGTTTGGTGCAGGCCTTCTCGCGCACTAATCGATTATTGGGTGAAACTAAATCGCACGGCAATATAGTGTGTTTTAGAAACCTTAAAAAAGCTGCTGACATTGCTTTTACGCTGTTTTCAAACAAGCAGCCTAAAGAATATATAGAAACCCCTTCGTATAATGAGCTACTAGTCGATTTTAACGACGCCTATGGTGCGCTAATCGCAATTACGCCTACCGTTGACTCAGTTAATGCTTTACCTGATGAAGAAGCTCAGGCGTTGTTTGTGAGGCAGTTTCGTGAGCTTATGCGCTTAAAGAACATGTTAAGCAACTTTGCTGATTTTGATATGGACTCAACCGCTATGGGCGAGCAAGAGTTTCAGGATTATACGAGTAAGTATGCCGACCTTGGCAGGCAGCTACGTGAGAACTCAAGTAAAGAAAAAGTATCGGTTTTAGATGACGTTGATTTTGAACTAGAGCTACTACACAGTGATATAGTAAATGTAACCTATATTTTGCAGTTATTGCGAGAGTTACACGGCGAAGAAAGCGGCGACGAAAAAGCCCGTAAACGTCAAGTAATAGCAAACCTTATAGCCACAGATCCAACCTTATTAAGTAAAAAAGCACTTATAGATAAGTTTATGGACGAGCACTTACAAGGCATACCTGCCAGTGCTGACGTTGATGAAGAGTTTGAGCTTTATTGGGAAAAAGAAAAGCGCCTAGAGCTTGAGAGGTTTGCCCACGAGCAAAAGTTAAACCAAGATCGCCTAGAAAAGCTAGTAACGCGTTATGAGCTAAGTGACGAAATGCCACTAAGGGATGACTTTGCTGATGTACTAGAAACCAAACCCAGCCTTTTACAACGCAGAAGAATACTGCCAGTAATAACGGATAAATTTAAACACTTTGTTGATACGTTTATCGCAGGGTTTTAAAGGAGTGAGGTGTTTTTCGTAAACCGTGAACGGTTTGTTAGGGACGTATAAGAAAATGTTGTATTTATGAATTTCGAACGTATTTGGAGTGAGTTTACGAAAGCTATATCTTAGTGTAGCAGGGCAACGTGTATTGAAATTACACAACAAAGTATAAAAATGAGACTGTAAAGCTGATAACTTTCTGGGCTAGTTTTTTCGGCCGCTACGTGCCATTTGCAGACATTAGCAACGCCTGAGCTCAGGTGCATTTGAGACAACGCCTGCTTTTGCGTTAGCAAAAAAGTGGGTGGCGGATCAAATGTCATCTGCAGAGACTTTTTAGGCAGCGTTCACCGTATTCTAGGAACGAGCGTTTACGAGGCACGTGCCGAACTGGCCTTTATGACTTTTGTAAACAACAAAAAAATATTTGGATCAAACTTCGTGTCCACTTCATGCTTCAAGATATTCATAGTTTCAAGGTGCGATTTAGCCATGCGGTATGGCCTGCTAGTCGTCAGTGCATCATACGCATCAATGATCGAAAGTATTCGACTACTCAGGGGAATATCGGCACCAGCCAGTCCGTCTGGGTATCCGCTTCCATCAAATGCTTCATGATGATGTCTGACAATAGACGCGACCTCGTCTCTGTTTGTCAGGAATGTCTCACTAATTATTCTCTCACCGATAACCGAGTGAGCCTTTATCTCTTCTCTTTCATCAGGTGTGAGCTTTCCAGGCTTCGAGAGAACAGTATCACGAACTCCAATCTTACCCACGTCGTGTAATTGACTGGCAATACGCAAGTCATCTAATGAGGGGGCACTCAAATCGGCCGCACGCCCCACTTCCAACGCAAGCGCACAGACGCGGTCACAATGGCCTCTAGTATACGCATCGCGCGCGCACAATGCCGTAATGAGTGATGGGTAAGCATTTTCTTGATCTGGTGCGAGGGCAAAAGCCATTGAATATCTCTCCTTGTTCAGCAACGCCTAACAATTTAATAGTGCGCTCATCACGCATATTTTTGCTGACTTCAAGCTCATCTATCCACATTCCAACAAATAACCGAGGGTATTTCAAGATTTTAAATAAATTTAAATGTAGGATATACGCGTTGCTCGTTTGCTTGACTATATGAATAAACGACACAACTTTATCTATTAATTAGCCCTAAATTTAGCCATCCTCAATGACCGGTTATCGCTCTTTTGAGGCATTCGCCTAAACACGTTTTGGGGCAGAAATGAGTTTGGCAACATCGCCTCTGTTAGATTCCAATCAGCACAGAAAGTACTACCTCTATAAGAACTATGCTTTAGTTCAGTTCACCCTTACAACCGCAGATATTAACCATTAAAGGAGATGTTACACTTTTAAGTATGCATAACAATAAAGTTCGAAACTTTTCGATGCTATTTGTCGCAGTCTGCCTTTTGTTCTAACAAGCTTTTGCCCCAAAACGTGTTAAAGCAATTATTCTATAGGTCGGCTTTGAGCGAAAAGCAGACATTGACCGTTAATCGTTTCAACGACGGCAATTAGCCATGAGCAGTCATAGCGATGGCACGTAGCGAGTTTTAACTGTCAGTTATGTAACCATAACGGTCATTAAAGACTTATAATAAATAGCAGTACCAATTATAAAACATTTTCAAATATGAGGTTCGGCACTCGCTACTTTACTTCTAAACAAATTTCGCCAAGCATTAGGTGTTGTATCAAATCGCTGCTTAAAGTGTTTACGAAATATTTGTTCTGAGCTAAACCCTGCCTGTTCTGATATATGGGTAATAGACAGGGCCGTTGACTCAAGTAACTCTTGGCTACGATTTAGACGCAAATTATTCAGCCATAGTTTGAAACTTATTCCTTGGTTAGCTTTAAAATAGCGACTAAAGCTTCGAATACTCATAGCACAATATGAAGGTAAGCGCGTAATTAACCCCACATACCAATGTTAATGGTACCTATGCATAATTAACTCAGCATATTAACTTGAGGTAATTATGAAAAAACAGCAAAAAATAAAGTACTGGCAAGCCATCATTGAACAACAGCAATCTAGCGCGTTAACTACCATTCAATTTTGTCGTGATAACAACATTAACCCATCTACTTTCTATGCCTGGCGCAAGCGCCTTTTTGGTGAAAACACCGCCGGTTAAAAAGCAACAGGTGATCCCCTTTGTTATTCATGAGCAAGCCTTTACACAACCCTCAATGATTAAGCTCACCACACCAAACGGCTACCAATTAGATTTCGAGTCGACATTAGCGCACCAAGCACTAGCCAAATTATTGAGCGTACTGTGAAACCTTGCACCCACCAAGTTTACTTGGTCACGGGGGTCACTGACATGCGAAAATCAATCAATGGCCTGAGTATTATTGTCAGCGATACCCTATCACTCGATCCTTTAAGCCAAGCATGGTTCGTTTTTTGTAATAAACAACGCGATAAATTAAAAATTCTATTTTGGGATACCAACGGTTTTTGGCTTTATTATCGTCGTTTAGAGCAAGGGCGATTTCAATGGCCCAAAGAGACTAATGAACACACGGCTATGGGGATTGAGCAACGCCAATTACAATGGTTACTATCGGGGCTACCAGTCAGTAATCAAACTCGGCACCTGGCTTTATCTGGGTTATCGGTGATGTAAATTAACCAGATCGTTTTTTTACTTGAACGATCTTTCCCCTGTGTCATGCTATCAACATGCCAGACACTATTCTCATCACCGAACTACAAAATCAGCTTGCGCTTATGCAGGCTAAGCTTGATGCCTTGGAAAAAGATAAAATTTCATTGCAAGAAGATAAGGTTGAAATGCAAGCGCGTATCGACCATTTACTGGCTGAGCTTAAATTAAGTAAATCGCAAAAATACGGCAAGAAAAGTGAAAAAGCCCCGCGAGGTACCTTCAACGAAGCTGAGCAGCATAAATCCACAGAGCCGCCTAAACATCATAAAAAAGGTAAGCAAACATTAGCGGCGCATTTTGAGCGCGAAGAAGTTGAGCACACGTTAACGGTACTTGATTGCCCATGCTGTGGTGAACAACTACACCATTGCGGTAGTGAAGACAGCGAGCAAGTGAAAATTATTCCGGCGAAAGTGAGTGTCATTAAGCACAAGCAATTTAAATATGCTTGCAGACATTGCGAGCACGAACAACTGACCAGTAAAATAATCACCGCGCCTAAACCCAAGCAGCCTATTCCTGGCAGTATTGCGAGTCCAGAAGCGTTAGCGGCGATTGTTACGGGCAAATACTGTGATGCCTTACCGCTTTATCGTTTAGTTGACATACTGGGTCGTGGCGGTCTTGAGCTATCACGAGGAACGTTAGCTAATTGGTGCATTAAAGCGGGTCTGCTTATCAAGCCATTAGTAGCAGCCATGCAGCGTCACTTGCTTGGTGAGCATAGCTTGTGTGCTGATGAAACCCGTACACAAGTGTTAGATGAAGGTGAAAACCCTAACAGCAATTCTTACATGTGGGTTTATCGCAGCAATGAAGCCAGCGATGAGCCTGTGGTTATTTACGGCTATCAGGCGGGTCGCAGCCGCGCTTGCGCAGAAGAATTTCTCGCGGGTTATCAAGGCTATTTACAATGCGATGGTTATTGTGTTTATGACGGTATTGAAGGCATTATTCCTGTGGGCTGTTGGGCACACGCCAGACGTAAATACGATGAAGCTTTAAAAGCAGAATCAAAAAACAAAGGTCGTGCTCATAAAGCTATTAGCTTTATCAGTCAATTATACAAACTAGAAACGCAAGCGAAAAACAAAAAGCTATCCCCCCAAGCGCGGTACCAACTGCGTCAAGAAAAAGCCTTACCGATATTATTACAATTCAAAGCATGGCTTGATGAAGCCAGTGATAAAGTCACTGCGGGAAGTTATATTGGCAAAGCGATAAAATACAATCTCAACCAGTGGCATAAACTTATTAGATACGTTGAAGATTGCCATTTAGGCATTGATAATAATATTACCGAGCGAGATATCCGGCCGTTTACTACCGGTAGAAAAAACTGGTTATTCTCAAAATCGGTTAATGGTGCCCAGGCAAGCGCCACACTTTATAGTATTGTGATGACCTGCCGCGCCAATGACATCAACACTTATTACTACTTTCTGCATTTATTTAAAACGTTGCCGAGCAGAGATGTGGGTGATGATGACTTTACCGACTTAATGCCGTGGAATGTGCAGCTAGACTTTGATTATAGCTAAGCGCACTGCTTAAATGCGCGCTTACTTATCGTCTCCTGAGACTGTAAAGCTTACAGTTCCGAATCCAACCTCAGCGGCTCGTATGATCTTCTTAGCCATTTGAATACTCCTAAATTTATAGTTCACGCAAATAATACACTTCAGTTTTTAAAGCAGAAAATTTTAGGGAAGCCCAAAATCATACTTGTAAAGTTTCAATCAGCATGTTTCGCATACAAGAAATATAAAGGCTCAAAAGTGACATGAAAATGACATAAAACTACACACATCTAAAATTAACTTTCAACTCAATCACTCGGAGCTAAAAAGTGATACAAAAAGGCCTGAAAATGGTAAGCCAATACGTAGCAGCATGCACACGGCAGTAAAGGGTCTAAAAGTGACATTAATCGGTCGGTTTTCGGTAAATACGCAGAATTGTCTGCATTAAAGCTGGCAGTACCTAGTCTGGTGATTGAAAGTAATTGATGTACTAAATTGAAGTGTGGGGAAGCGTTTTAATTTCAGCTTACTCAAACTTATTAAGTATTACACTTATCAATAGCTCTAATTAATAAGTGGGCCTTTATGAAAGTGCCCCTAATAGGACGTTCGATAAACACAGCTAAAAAATAAACTGCCCCAATTAATGGGGCGAATAAACTTTCCCACCCCTATAGGGGCGCTATTTTAGAACACACTTAATTAAAATTGAAAACTGCCCCCAATTAATGGGGCGTATAATTCACGCCCAAATAGGTGCTTTGTTATCCTAATACTTAAGCACATCCAGCCCCTTAACTCCGCTACAAATCTAAAGCTCACATGAAACACATTATACAAAGCTGCCCCCAATTAATGGGGCGAATAAACTTTCCCGCCCCTTTAGGGGCGCTATTTTAGAACACACTTAATTAAAATTGAAAACTGCCCCCAATTAATTGGTTCTAAATTAAATTAGCGCCCCTATAGGGGCGTTTTAGATTACTAATCTAATATCCCGTAGTTACGTTCAAAACAACAAAACATTAACTAAGAAAATCTCCCCTATTAATTGGGGGCAGTTTGGCGGTACTCACCTATAAGGGGCAGTTTTCACAAAGCGCCCCCAATTAGATTTTTGGGCATATTAAAAACTCACCGGTAGGTGGTAGAAAGTTACAACATGCATTTTGACCCTCTGTATTTTTTCAATCTTTGAAGCTCGTGAGTGAAAATAGAAAAATTGTAGATACAAGAGGCCTAATCAATGAATAACGACGTTTTGGAAATTATTGAATATTTAACTTCTAAAAAGGATGAGCTAGCTTCACAACTTGAATCACTGGTTGATGAATACTGGGTTACATGGCGAGATACCAATAGGAACATTATATCTCAAAGCGGCAATCCAGACTCAGTTGCCCGCGTAGGCGCAGTGGCTCCAAGTATTCGTGTATACGCTACCAAGGCACATGATCGAATAATTTTAAGATGGCGAATTTACGAAAACAGCTGGGCGCGCCTCAATGCGGCCAAGCAAGATAAGCAAACCCTTCGTTATGCTAAAGAAATTAAGCGCAATAAAGATGGCACCACCAGCTGTTTCAAATTAACTAAAGAAGCCGTGAGCTGGGAAGTAGAACAGATTGATAGGTTTCTAAGTGAAGCAGAACCAGTAATAACCTTGATTAATAGCATTCACCAAAGCTTAAAGCTGTTAAATAAATTAAATACTAAAGCAACAACGGAGTTATAAAATGACGAATAAAACACAAAAAGCAAAATCGTTAACACCTGAAATAAAGACTCAAGCCCAACAAAGAGCAGTTACTAAGCATTCAGGTAGAATGAAAACCATCACTACCACTATCAAGTACAAGACTGATCACACTCATTCTTTTTTAAATCAACCACCAGCGTAAAGGGCAGCCTTGGCGAAACTCTACTAGCTCACAAATTTAAAGTGCATGGTGATCGTGAATACATAAACATCAACCTTAAAGACCTAGCTCAAGCGAGCGATTCTAATAAATCCAATATAAACGGTGTTCGCATAAGCAAGCTAATCCAAGATTTAAAAACCTAGATCAAATTGTAAGTGCATAACTTGTTTTGGCTAGATTAAGTGGTCAGTTGCTCATAAGCTAACTGCTTTTTCTCCGGCAAGAGATTTTACAATGAGACATTACAAACAACCAAGCTCATGAGCGGGCTTTGTTTCGCCGAAGAAGTGCAAGAAAACCGCTTAAGATGACACCAGAAATGATAGTTTTAATTACCCAGAAGCTTAATGAGAAGTGGAGTCCTGAACAAATAACGGGATGGTTGCGCAAAGAAAGTGAACGGTCTGTCAGCCATGAATGCATTTATCTGTATATCTGGGAAGATAAAAAAGCAGGTGGTGAGTTATACCTACATCTGCGCCGACACGGTAAGAAATATCACAAGCGCAGTCATTGTAAAACAAACCGAGGGCAAATAAAAAATCGCGTTAGCATTGAAGAACGTCCACAAATAGTTGATGAGAAAGGCCGTATCGGAGATTGGGAAATAGATACCGTCATAGGTAAAGGTCATCGAGGCGCCCTTGTTACCATTGTAGAGCGGGTCACCCAATTCACTGTATCAACTCAGGTGGCAGGCAAAACAGCACAAGCCGTCACTGCGGCGACGATAGAACTATTAAGGCCATATAGGTCAGCGCTTCATACCATCACGGCTGACAATGGGAAAGAGTTCGCTTATCACGAGCAAATCACAGAGGCTTTAAATGTTCCTGTTTATTTTGCTCACCCTTATCATTCATGGGAGCGCGGATTGAATGAAAACACGAATGGATTACTACGTCAGTATTGGCCGAAGAGCACAGATTTTAAGGCGGTAACAGCAGCGCAAGTTATACCAGTACTTGAGCAACTTAATAATCGTCCGAGGAAGACACTTGGATTTGAAACGCCTGCAAAATTGATGCAGGATCACTTGGCGGCTAAAGCCGCCTAAACGTTATGCACTTCAGATTTGAATCCGCGAAATAAATTACAGTAACGAAGTTCAGATTATAGATATTAAGACATTCACTATAAAAGCTCACATACAAGATGTGTCAACTAAAGAGGTGTTCAAGTGAGTAGCAAGTACAACAGAACTGATGGGCGATATGTTGAGTTTTTATTCAGGCCAATTTATGAAGTAAATACAGCTATTGCTTATGGCATTGGAGCTATAACGACACCATTCATGACTTTAGGATCATTTCAACCAGGAGTAACAATTTCATTTGGAATAGCTGGCATTCTCGCTGGTGGAAGTTATTTATACGCAAGAAAGGCTACGCCATTAATACAGCGACAACAGAATCAGGTTATTAACGAATTTAAAAGGCAAAATCTTAACGAAGAAAAATAATATACATTGCTAAGCAATAGAAAAACAAAAACCGACACAAAAGTAGGTTCTAGGAAGGTTTTATATCTATGTAATGTTGTAAGCAACCAGCGCCAACTGGTAAGTCCCACCAAATCTAGGACTAGCTTATAACTACATAAATATAAGGTCAAGGGCTTTTTTGGCCAAAATTTAAGTTGCAGGGTTTTCGTGCGATTTTACTTTTAAGATGAAGTAGGAAAACGTCTGAAAATGGCTATTTGAGACAGAATTTACCAGTTAAAACCTGAGATGGAAATGTGAAAAAATTCACTTCTTTATAATCGTTTACCAGCAAAATAGTGATGTAAAAGTAAATCCTCAATGCCTACACAGCGACCAAAATGTAGCAGCTAAAGGTTGTTTTCTTTTTAAACGAATGTCGTTATTGTAGAATACATCTAATATAAGGATATATCGTAAGCGTCCGAGCAACGACACTTAGTAGATTGGATTTAATTAATAGAAAATACCGTCAGTTTCTACAGGAAGTATTATGTAAAAAAGAACCCTTAATGACTGGCAAAAATTGGGGCTAGTTGCCCATCCCCTCGAAATTAACCTTAAGCCTATTTTTTAAACAGTAATTTAAGAGGTAAACAATTCTCAAAAGGTTTACATAATGATTTTGGCTGTAAATACCTATCAAAAGTGCTCTCATAATGGATTTATCAAAACGTTTTAGATTTTTTGATCTTTACTTGAAGTTAGGGGGGCGCAAAGTTTTTCAAGTTAGTTGTCGCATCAAGTTAAATTTTATGCCGCCCGCATTGCTTCTTTTTTTTCTGGATTTAAATTTACTTCATTGATCATTGTCCAATCTCGAGATTTTCCTGACCAACGACTTGGGTTCTGTAATTTCGCCATTTCATTTACCTGATGACGTTTCGCTAGTATCGCTTTATCTAATCCTAAATGACGCTGGTTTGGCGTGACAAATTTAATACCGCTGTGCAAGTGCTCATCGTTGTACCAATCTACAAATCCGCTAACCCACTTTCTTGCGCTACCCATACTTTCAAAGGCTTTTTCAGGGTATTCCGGGCGATACTTTAATGTCTTAAATAGCGATTCAGAATAAGGATTATCATTACTCACAGACGGTCGGCTAAATGAAGGAACAATACCTAATTCCTGCAATGTTGCCAATAACGTTGCCCCTTTCATTGGACTGCCATTATCCGAGTGCAACGTGACTTGATCTGGCTTTACCTGCTCTCGCCTGCAAATATCTATCATTAAATCAGCCGCCAGTGTGCTTAGCTGTGTGTCATGAACCTGCCAACCAACTATTTTTCGACTATAAATATCCATCACTAAATATAAGTATAAAAACTGACCTTTAACCGCTGTTGGCAAATATGTGATATCCCATGTATAAATTTCGTTTACACGTGTTGCCTTGAGCGCTTTTGGCTTTTTTATCTTTTTATTTGGTTTAACTTTTTCTCTGTGTGTTAATAATTTATGTGATTTCATAACACGATAAAACGAGCTTTCTGATGCTATCCACACACCTTTATCTAATAGTTTAGGGACTATCTTGCTGGGTGGTAAATGTCCGTATTCTATTGAATTTACTGTCTTAATAATACGCTGTTGCTCTAATTCAGTTAGCCTGTTAGGTGGTCGCTTTATCGTACTCGTTCGCTTATCTGTCATATCATCAGCTTCAATCCAGCGTTGAATTGTTCTTGCCGTTAGACCAAGTAACTCACATGCTTTTGCTTGCCTAGCTCCTGATTTCTGCGCGTCTGTAATGAGCTTTATCAATTCATGACGTTCAGTTGAGTGGGTTAATCGTCCTCGTTGAAACCCCAAAGCGCATCTGCTTTTTTTTGAGTACAAGTAAGGCGGCTGTTTCTGCTAACGCTTTGTCTTTACGATTAAGCTCTTTTTGAAGCTGCTTAATTTCTTGTCTGAGCTGTTTACTGTCTGATTTTACGGGCTTCGTTGAAGGCCCTTTAGCAAAATCTTGCTTCCATTGTTTAATATGATGTGGGTAAAGCCCCTTAGCACGGCAATATTCATTAAGAGCTGCTTCATCTAAACTAGCACATTCAATAATGGCGTTAAGCCTTTCTTCTAAGCTCCAGTCATGAGGGCGTTTTTCTGTTGTCATGTGACTACCATTATTTTTAGTTTCAAGTTCATGGTTTTTAGCAAGCGCGATCCATCGTTGTAAGGTTGAATAACCGATACCTAAATCAAGCGCAATATCTTCTAAGCGAACATCATCACATTGAGATAATGCTTTTTCAACAGCTTGAACTTTAAATTCATGTGTAAATCGACGTCTCATTTTATCTGCCTCTATTAAAAGTTAGAAGCGACAACTATCCTGACACAGTGGGACTTACATCAACTGAGGTTCATATCGAGGGGATGGGCGCAAAACCCCGAGTTGCTACGAAAAGGTAAATTATTAATGACCACTACAAAGCGACCTCTTGGTATAATTGTCTGTGTTAGCCAATTGTATTTGCACTACCGAGCTGAAAACACCTCAATCGTTACCCCACCAAAGGAGCCGATAACTTCTGATACCGCTTTGTCTGATCGTATTTTTCTTTGTGATTTAGCATCAAAATCAGTTAAAGCTTTAAGCTTAAGCTCATTACTTTGAATTATGATTATAGGCATTGGTGCTGTTACTGTTTTTATTCCAGCATCAAAGCGTATATTTGCTGCCGGTTGTACGCGAACCTGCCGGCGTATCCTAAGCAGCTCCCCAGGAGTTTGCTTAATTCTATTAATCAATTGCTCAAGAGGTACGCGGTATTCAGGCCCCGATCTATCAAATTCCTCTTCAATTTTAAGTAAAAGGTCTTTTTTAACCGGCTTTGATAGCGAGTCCTTTCTTTGCCAGGCAAAGCGAATTGATTGAATGTTTTGCTCTGAATAACACCGAATATGCCTATATAGGTGCATAGTCATAATACCAGGGCACTCTGCGCGAAGCGCTTCAAACCGGTCTTGCCTTGTTTCATACGTTTGAATGATATGGTTTTCGATATCCGTTTTTGCCGCGTTTATTTTATCCACCAGCTCAGGGATAGTAATGCTTGTTGGGTTTTGGGCAGGGGAGAGCCAAATAACGCCGACAGTGCGCCGCGCTGATTTTTGTGAATAGCCTGGTTGAATGTAAAGGTCTTGGTAGCAGGAAGCCGCGAGTTCAACAGCCTTATGTCCGGTATGTTCTTCTGCTGCAATATATTTAACCGGTTCACTTTCCATTCCCTTTGAGGTACAGGGTAGTGGGTAGGCAAGAGCGGCCAATGGTTGCGTATGTGTGAGGATTGTATTGAGAGAACGGATATTGTTTTTCAACTCATCAAACCGGTCAGTGATAAAAGGCATAGTATGGTTCATTATTTGTTGTGAAAGCACAGAGTACAGTTAATAGCCTAAGACTAGACCATCATGCAATATAATGGAAGTTAACCATGAAATTCTTTTAATATTAACTTTTGTGATACTACTTTGGCTGGCCTCGCCCTGAGATTAGAATGAGAAAGAGAGAGAAAAAATAGAAAAAGCAATGAAGTTGGCCGGGAAGGAGCTCGGGGTTAAGGGTTTGTTTATTATAAACCCTTAAATGCATGATGGTCTAGATGAGCCTTACCACTTAAATCCGTATCCGCATCAATGTCTCTTTGATTTCCAATATCTTCAAAAATCCAACCTTTACGGTTTGCTATTTGTTTGAAAACGGAAATTTTTTACCTATCAAATATGTCTTGTTGATTAGTTTTCAATTGTTTTAAATCACTGGATTTTGAAGTAGGTTATTGACCTGTTCTATTTACTTTAGCCAACATCTGGTGTTTGTACACCGCATTTCAACGGTTGTTTCAATTAGTGGGTATACATCCAATAAGGTATTTTGATTAAAAATAGGCTCATGGTGTGCAATTCGATTTCTCAGTTTTCTTATGGTAAAGCAAGCTTGTTTTAATAGTGCTCTAATCTGGCTCATTGTTAAATGTCCAGCGTTAGGTTAGTTAAAGAGTGATCCCTAATTACTCTAAAGTCGCTTAGCCTGAGTAGCTAGCCCCCCCTCAGCACCACCTAAGGTAAAAGCAATGGCTAACACAACACCATTTAAAACTCTTACCCAACTTCCTGGCAGCCTTAAAAGCTAATAAATTATATGTTTAACAAGTATTAATGCATTTAATGGCAACATGACTAACTAGTCCTAATGCGATAAACTATTAAACATTTTGAACTTATGATTTAAAGTAGGGATGCAGTGGAATTGAAGTAACGGGAAAATGATTAGCTATGAAAATAGGATATAACACTAAGTATAGGAAAAGTTTTATTTAAAACTTCATCCAAAAATAAGCCACTGTACGAAGATACCCGCCCCAACAATCATTGCAATAACAAGACCTATTACAAATCCACGCATAGCAAGTAGAACAAATAATAATGCATGAAACACTTGGAATACCCGCGCCCAAACCCCCTCTTTAAACGATAAACCAAACCACTCTTCTGTCACATACTCTTGTGCCCCCCAACCGAACATACCCGCACAGATAAAAATGATTAGATGAAATAAACCGACTATCTGCGGGGCTTCTACGTGAACAGTAGGCGCTGTGCTTTCCACTATAAAAAGTAGAATGACTAAAACTAACAATATTCCAAAACCAATTAAAAACGTCACGAATAGAATCCTTATTTATTCTTCTTTAGGAGGAGTATATCAACTAAAAAAATCTACACACAAAAAGACTTACCCTAAGGTACTCACGTGGATAAACCTTAAAATAAAGATATACACCTTGTGGGGAAGCCTAAATAAAGACTAAATTTAGTCTTTTATTATTCTCATGCTATAATTTAAGTAAGCAGTTGAATACTTCGTGCTTAATTTGGAACAAATAAAAAGGTGAATACCATGAGAGTTGAGACTATCAGCTACCTAAAGAAAAATGCGGCTACTTTAACACTTGATGAGCCTATGATTATAACTCAGAACGGAATCCCATCGTTTGTTATTGAGTCATTTGCAGAGAAGAAAAGAAGAGATGAAGCGGTCGCTTTATTGAAGCTTTTATCATTCTCTGTAGAAGATTCAAAAAACAACAGAGTTATGTCTAGTGCTTCATTCAAGAAACGATTAGCCAATCGTAAACTTGAAGCGGAGAAAATAAATAATGACGCAAAAATTTGAGATTGAATACACCGAATCATTTTATAAGACAACGGAAAACCTAATCAATCATCTATCATACTACTCAACTGAAATAGAAGTTATTAGTAAAATAGAGAAAATAATAGATGACTTTGAGGAAAGAATAAAACGAGCACCGGAATCTTGCCAAATATCACCGCCTCTAATGCAAGAGCTTGGAATTAAAACATGGAGAGAGTACAACAAAGGCGGCATTCGAATACTATACCGCGTCATAAAAGATGAAAGTAAAGTAGTGGCTGATGTATTTTTATCACAAAAACAAGATATAGAAAGGGCCCTGACAGACTACTGTCTGATGCATATTTAAGAACTTTTTTATTTTCTTGCGCCCTAACAGGCGCGCGAAAAAGGATGTCGGCTGATCCTCTAAACGATGTATTGCTCCCCAGAAGTGCTATTGGCCTTTATGTTCTACAATATTTTTTGTAAAACAGCTCTAATATTTCTCTTGTTTCATGGTCTTCTCGTTGAAGTGGTTTTGTTATTTTGGCATACATTTGAATCAAAAGACGATTGAATATAATGGTGGCGTGGTGTCCTGTCATTTTCAAACAATTCAACCCCTGCATGAAAACATATTGCATCATTTTCTCCTGGAGAATTACTTACAAGTGATTCTACTATTTTTTATATTCATTTTGCCTAAACGCTAGTCTGCCCTCTGAATTCAAAGCTTCCCATTGTGTATTTCTTTGCTGTAAAGCCTCCTGTTTTAAAAGCATTTCTTTTTTTCTTTTTATCTCTGCTATTTTAACGGTAATCCCCCCATTTTTAATGGAGGCTAGCTGTAGAATTTCCGTTGTTTAATTTTTCCAGCTTTTGTATGGGTGTTATACCACCTAGGCCCATGTTAGGGCGTTCATTATTATAAGTCCATAGCCAATCAGTCGCTCTGTCTTGTAACTCACTAATATCACTATAAATATAATGACTCAGCCAGTCGTAACGAACCGTTCGGTTGAAGCGCTCTATATAGGCATTTTGCTGCGGGTTACCGGGTTGAATAAACCGTAATTCGATATCATTATTTAACGCCCATTGCGCTAGCTGCTTGCTAATATATTCAGGCCCATTATCACATCTGATAGCTTTGGGTTTACCACGCCACTCTATAATTTGATTTAACGAGCGGATCACACGTTCAGCAGGCAGTGATAAATCAGCGTCAATAGTCAGCCCTTCACGATTAAAGTCATCAATGACATTAAACAATCGACATGCTCTGCCATCCGCTAATTGATCATGCATAAAATCCATTGACCAACATTCATTGATGGTTTCTGGTACTGCCAATGGCTCAGGCTTATCTCTATTTAAGCGTTTCCTTGGCTTGATCCGCAAATTTAACACAAGATCACGGTAAATGCGGTAAACTCGCTTGTGATTCCACTTGTGCTTTTTTACATTACGCAAATATAAAAAACATAATCCAAATGTCGGAAGACAATAATGTTTGAAACTTTTTTGCCTTCCCAGTCCGCCCTTCGTGTCAATAGAAGGTATGTATGACAATAAAGATCAAAACTTAGATTCAATCAACGTGCCTATCCAAAGAAAAATTGTGACAACAAAGATTGAAACTCACTTTTGGACATAAACTTTTTAGAAAAGCAGTACTCCAATTATCGAACGCTGCCTTTTTAGCATGATAAAGCACTCAGTATGAATCTTACTTGGTATTAAACTTATTCAAATCACATGCGATGTTTCTAGCGACCAGCTCTTATTCAAACTGCCAGTAAAGCGGAGAACCGAACGAATCAAGGTAGTAATCGATAATCGCCCGAACATTCAGCGAAGGATGACGGGCATTCGGGTAGATTGCCGCGATGTGTTGCGACTCCGTTTTTATAGACTTATCCAGCTCCGGCAGTAGTACGATTAGTTCTCCTCGCTTGAGTTGGTCTCCAATCAGCCAATCAGGAAACAGCACGATCCCCATTCCCCCGAGTGCAGCAATCAACAACGTTTCAGCATTATTGGATGACATAAGGGGCGATACTGGATAGTGCACCCATTTCTCCCCGTGCCTACGCATCAGCCAGCGGTTTGGTCCTGACGAACCGCGATAGACCAAGCATTTATGATGGATTAACTCTTCAGGTGATTCAGGTATGCCGTGTCGACGGATATAATCTGGTGATGCAGCTAGATGATAGAACTGCTGGCCAAACACACGAGCATGAAATGAGGAGTCTGTTAGCACGCCAATCCGGAAAATTACGTCAGCTGAATCCCGGTGAGGATCGATGTAATCATCGGTCAGCGTGAGATCAATGCTTAGCCTTGGATATCGTTTAGTTAGACCAGCTAACGCCGGTGCTACATGTCGCTGTCCAAAGAATACCGGTGCGTTTATGCGGACCATACCTGAAGGTTCTAGCGTTCTTTCGTTGAGTTCTCGTCGCGCCTCCTCCAAGCTGCTCGTCATAGCACGTGCATAACGGATAAAAAGGTGGCCGCTTTCCGTCGGAATGATTGCCCGAGTATTACGATAAAAGAGTTGTTGTCCGAGTGCATCTTCTATTTGATGGATAACGCGCGACACCTGAGAGGCTGATATTCCTTTCCCCCGTGCCACCACAGAGAAATTCTGTGTTTCATAAACATTTATATAAATCATCAAGGCGCGTATGTTGATGTTCTCAGGTTTACTCATTTATGCATATCCTGCAAAGGTGTTTATCTAATTGTAGCATTTTTCTCATCCATGTTAAGGCGTAACATTATCTACCTGAACCACAGGAGATTGATATGCAACTGATACTAATTTTAATTGTAATTGCCGGAGGTATGGGGCTGTCCATAGAGGCTGGATTGCTAGGACCACTAGGCGAGGAAGTCGGTGATCTCTGGGCCACCTTTAGTGTATTTGGAGTGGGCGCTGCGCTTACTTTCTTGCTGATGCTATTTTTCAGCCCGCGTAACAGCCCATCGTTCTTTGCACAGCCATATTGGCAACTGCTTGGCGGCATACTAGGACCTATTTACGTTATTATCCTGACCGTAACAACGCCGGCAATCGGCATCGCCATGACCATGATTGGCATCCTAGCAGGTCAGGTCTTTAAGAGCCTAATAATCGATCACTTTGGCCTACTTGGTACGCCACACAGAAAAATTGACATTAAACGTATAATCGCGCTGATTTTTATCATTGTAGCGCTGGTTATGGTTGCACAAGGCTAAGGTAACTTTATGACTATTATCATGATTATTCTCACCATCATCGGTGGAGCTATGCTGAGTATTCAAGCGGCTATCAACAGCCAGCTTGGAAGTAAAGTTGGTGTATTCAAAAGCGCGTTCCTAACATTTTCGATTGGAGCGCTAGTGACGGGGTTGCTGATCTTTTTCTTCGAACCTAAACACGCCTTGACCCTGATGGACGTTCCTAAATGGCAACTGCTGGGAGCAATGTTTGGTGTGCCATATATCGTTATTATGGTACTGGCCGTTCAGCGCATTGGCGCAGCTGTTGCCACTGTCGCCGTCATTTTTGGGCAGTTGACCATGAGTATGCTGATCGATAATTTCGGTTGGCTGGGAAATGAACCAATTCCATTCTCGCCGAGTCGACTCGGAGCTATTGTTTGCTTGGGCATTGCACTATATTTCATTTACTCTAGCAGCAAGTCAAAAGCCGTACTGGCGAAAGATCCACAACCGCATGCAGCCGCTAATAAATAATTTCAGTAAGTTCTAATGAGCCTCCTCTGAAGAGTGCCAGAAATTTTCTTGGTGCTCTTCAGTTGTTATGATCTGACTCCACAAAAGTAGACACCTAAACCATTCATGTTAACTCGTTTTGGGGCATGAACGGGTTCGCTAAGCGTCCGCTTTGTAGAATTAAGTCCAGATATCCAGATAACTCTGACTGTCTCTTATTCGCTCTTTTGAGGCATTCGCCTCAACACGTTTTGGGGCAAAGGCGAGTTAAATACATAACCCGCCTCTGGACAGAAACGAGTTAATCATGAATGACTGCTCATGGCACAGACTGTGTAAAAACTAATTTTTAATAAATTGTCTTGGTATGTTCTTAGTTTGAAACCATCTAGGATGGTTGCGATCGATTTTTTCCTAAATGAGAGCCTGTCGCTTTTTATAAAGATTAGCTATTCTTAATTATCTTAGGAAATTTAATTATGAAGAGTGGTTATATGGCAGAGCTTTGTAAAATTCTTGTTATAGATGATGAAGAGATCAACACCTTGCAACTAGAGCATGTTCTGGATGATGTTGGGGTTATTTGTTCATGTAATAAAAGTGAGGATGCCATCGCTCTTATTGAAGAGTTTATACCAGATATACTTTTACTCGATCTAGAAATGCCCAATGTTAGTGGGTTTGACATATTACTCGAAATACAAAAAAGACCTCACCTTGTTGACTTACGCGTTTTGGTCATCACTTCTCATAATGATCCTGAAATCGAGCAAAAAGCGCTTTCATTTGGAGCTATTGATTTCATATCTAAACCTTTGAATTTAACTTTATGCCGAATGAGGGTTGAAAACCATGCAAAAATTCGAATTCAAGAAAAAACTATTCAGCGCACTAAAGCAGCTTTGGCTGCTGAAAAAGAGCACTTACGGATCACGTTAGACTCTATTGCTGATGGTGTTATTTCTACTGATGAGCATGCGTGTATAACTTACCTAAATCCAGTAGCGCAACGTCTAACCGGTTGGTCACAAATTGCGGCTAGAGGGCGACATATTGAAGAAGTAATGATACTTAGAGATGCCTCAACAAAAATACCTTCTATAAATCCTTTATCAGTTGCTCTGAAGGAAAATCGTCCTGTTGCTATGGCTATAAACACGCAGTTAATTAGCCGGCAAGGTATGCTGCACCGAGTCGAAGATAGTGCGGCTCCAATATTAGATAAGGATGGTAATAAGCGTGGTGCAGTAATGGTTTTTCAAGATGTTAGCGAAGTCCTTGCTATGTCAGTTCAAATGACTTATTTATCTCATCACGACCAACTAACTGCATTACCCAATCGCGTATTGCTTCATGACAGGTTAACTCAAGGAATAGCTAGAGCCTCATTTAATAATACTAAAGTGAGCCTGATGCTTCTTGACTTAGATAAATTTAAGTACATAAATGATGCGTTAGGACATCACATTGGTGATGAAATAATTGCCCATATAGGTCATAGCCTTGATAAATTTGCGTGTAATGATATTACTGTTGCAAGAGTGGGCGGCGATGAATTTGCACTTGTTGTGCCCTATGAAAAAGACACATTCGGTCTTGAACCGCTTATTAGTCAAGTGCTAGATGTCATCGCTAAACCTTTCAGATTAGCTGATGAGCAACATGTCCTTTCAGCAAGCTTGGGGATAAGTGTGTATCCTGATGATGCATCAAGTGTCGAGGAAATGCTTCGTCATGCAGATTCAGCAATGTATAAAGCAAAACAAGAAGGCGCTAATAGCTATTATTATTTTAGTCATGATCTCCAAGTTGAAATGACTAAGCGTTTAAAAGTGGGTAATTGCTTACGCAACGCGCTAGATAACAATGATCTTGTTGTGCTTTATCAGCCAAAATATGACTTAGTGACTAACGACGTTATTGGTGCTGAAGGATTAGTGAGGCTAAAAGATGACACTGGAGAATTTATATCTCCACTTAATTTTATTGAATATGCCGAAGAATCAGGACTAATTTACCGTTTAGGTGAACAAGTTTTGGAGCAAAGTTGTATTGATGCTAAAGAGTGGCTTGATGCAGGATACCCAAAGAAAGTCGCTGTTAATATTTCAGCTAAACAATTCACTGGTATTTCGCTGGTTGATACGGTTGCATCGATATTAGAAAAAACTAAGCTACCAAGTCGTTATTTAGAGCTGGAAGTAACCGAATCAGCACTGATTGATAATTTCGAACAAACGATAAAGCAATTACAGGCGATCGCTGATATGGGGATTAGCCTTGCGCTTGATGATTTTGGCACTGGGTATTCTAGTCTGTCATATTTGAGACTATTTCCTCTTGATGTGTTGAAGATTGATCAGTCTTTTGTACGTGATATGATTAGTGACTCTCAATCGCTTGATATTGTTACTGCAATTATCGATTTAGCCAATTCTTTGAACTTACAGATCGTGGCTGAAGGTATTGAAACAAGCCAACAAAGAGAGAAGTTACAATCTCTAGGTTGTGCGATTGGTCAGGGATACTTGCTAGGTAAACCAATGCCCTTTTTAGAGATGATGGAGGTGCTGACTCAAGCCAAAAATAAAGGAAATATATGCACCTAGATCTTAAGCCATTAACGCAATGTAAAATATTAATTGTTGATGATGATGAAATAATTCGTTTTTCACTACAGGCTATCATGGAAGATTACTTTGAAGTCGAAACACAAGCTATGGGCTTACAAGCGTTAGATTATTGCAAATCCAATATCCCAGATCTCATTTTACTGGATGTAAATTTGCCAGACATTAGTGGCTTAGATGTATGCAGAGCGTTAAAGCAGAATATATTGTTTGAGCACGTTCCTATTGTATTTATTACTGCAACTTATGACACTGATTCCCAGAATGCTTGTTGGGAAGCGGGGGCAACAGATTTTATTGATAAACCAGTAATTGCCTCAACGCTTATACATCGAACTACAAATCATGTAGAGAATAAGCTGCGCTTGGAAGTGTTGATGGATTTAACTTATAAAGATTCTCTAACAGGACTTTATAATCGTCACTATCTAGAAAAAGAAGTCTGTAATTCGCTGCAACAATCTGAGCGTGACAAAAAGCCGTTTAGTGTGTTAATGATCGATATTGATCATTTTAAACTTTATAACGACCATTATGGTCATCTTCAAGGTGATATTTGTTTAAAACAAATTGCAGACGTGTTTGCCAATACGCTAAAAAGGCCTCATGACGTAACGATTCGATTTGGAGGTGAGGAGTTTCTGATTGTTCTACCTTATACCGACATTAAAGGAATGACGCACGTATGCAAACAAATAATCTTACAACTTAATGAGGCAAATATTGAGCATAGTCAATCATCCATTGGGCACGTTACCGTTAGTATTGGTGGAGTAACGTGTGAGAAACAGAGCAAAATGGGGCTTAATGAGTTGATCTCATTGGCTGACGAAGGTCTATATAGCGCCAAGCGAGATGGCCGTAATTGCTATAAATTACAGGTTGTTTAATTTGATCCCTTAGTAAGTTTTATTGAATTATGAAATTTAATTTACTGTTTTTTTTATTGTTTAGTCTATACTTTCTGTCTTAGGGACATTGGTATTGGATAAATAATAATGAGTTATTCACCTGATCGTAGACACTTCCTGCGTACCGTTGGTGCCGGTGCCGCTGCATCAACCCTTGCATTCAAAGCGCCTTATGTATTTGCTAAAAAAGTGACAACTTTGCGTATAATGGGCACTCACGTTACACTGCAAGAAGAGCTTCGTCAGCGAGCTATGCGAGAGCTAGGTATAAATTTACAATTTATACCTATGGGTAGTGCAGCCGTGTTACAAAAAGCTGCTGCGGATCCAACTTCCTTTGACCTGTATGAACAGTGGTCAGACTCAATCAATATCCTATGGCAAGCTGGTGCTATTCAACCAATAGATGTCGATAGGCTTGTTTACTGGAATGAAATAAATGACCTTACTAAAACAGGTAAAATAACCCCCTCGGCCAAACTAGGTGCAGGTGATGCACCAAACAAAATTTTATTTGTTCAAAATGATGGCTCATTAGCAAGTACACCTACAAAAAAAATAAGCTTTATGCCATATGTCCACAATGTTGACTCATTTGGCTATAACACAGATTACATCGAAAAGGGGCAAGCCTATGAAACTGAGTCTTGGTCTTGGTTGCTAGATGATAAAAATAAAGGAAAAGTCGCCCTTGTTAATGCCCCAACAATAGGCATATTTGATGCTGCGCTTGCTGCTCAGGGCCAAGGTCTGATGACTTTTAACGACATTGGCAACATGAGCATTGACGAGCTAGACAAATTGTTTGCAATATTATTGTCGAAAAAAAGGCAAGGCCACTTTTCTGGTTTCTGGACATCAGTACCGCAGTCAGTGGATTTTATGAAGACAAAACGCGTGAATATCCAAAGTATGTTTTCACCGGGTGTGAGTGCCTGTAGAGGCCAAGGTATCCCTGTTGTCAATGCATCCCCGAAGGAAGGGTATCGTGCTTGGCATGGTGTTATGTGTTTATCTGCTAATACCTCGGGGCATGTAAAAGATGCGGCTTATGAATATATGAATTGGTGGCTATCTGGTTATCCTGGAGCCTTTATTGCTCGACAAGGTTACTATATATCTAACCCACAGCGTAGCCAGCCGTTAATGTCTAAGCCTGAGTGGGATTATTGGTACGAGGGAAAAGAAGCAACCACTGAGCTGATTGGAACGGATGGTAAAATTTCTGTACAAGCTGGCCAGACTCGCGATGGTGGAAGTTATATTAAACGTTTTTCAAATATAGCTGTGTGGAATACCGTAATGCAAAATTACGATTATAGTTTAGATAAATGGTATGAACTACTTAATGCTTAAGGACGTCGTTTGGTACATTTAATATCGCGTTCTATTGCAGCGAAAATGACATTAGCGTTAGCACTGGTGGTAATTACACTCAGTATCAGCTACATCGTCATGGATAAACGCTTAGAAGCAATTGATACATCGGTAAATAATATTACGGATATTAGTAGTCATGCCATTGGTATTTTACGAATAAACAAAGATATTGTTGAAATGCAACGTGATATTTCGGTCTATGGCGCATCAGGGAGTGATGCGGTATTTGCTAAGATTGAAGAGAACTACCAAAGTATTGACCAGCGTTTAAAAGCAATAGATAAAAAAAATAATGAAGTTGACGATAAAATTTATATTGATGCCATGTCTGAACTCGTGCTTAGGTATGGTGATAATCTAAGCGTGCTAAAAAAGCGCTATAATATAAAAACAGCATTGATAGATACAGAGCTGCCACGTATTTATTTAGGCGCTGTTGCCCATTTAACAGGCTTACTGCAACTGACCGCAGATTTAAAAGATAAGTTGCTAATTACGCAAAATATAAATATATGGCACACATTACACCACAATGCGCAGCTTTATTTAACTAAAAAGGACTATTCTAAGCGTCAACAAGTCATTAAGGCGCTGCAAAGTCTTTCAAGCTCCGAATTAGCTTTGCAAAAGCAGCAAAACAGGATCGAAAACCCAACAGTTCAGTTAGCTGTAGATTACCAGCAAGCTTTTACTAAAAGCGTCCAAGCAAATCGTAACTATTTAAGTCTAGTTAATGTTGTTATGGCGGGTGATGCCATTGAGTTTAGTGCATTAGCAAATACACTTAGAGAGCAGTCACTGTCACGTTTAATTACAATAAAAGAAACCGGCTCAGTTAGTATTTCAAAAACAGAGTATGTTTTACAGCTACTCGGAGTAGGCGCTATCTTGTATATCATTGGACTAGCGTTATTTTTTCACTTTCATATAGCACATGCGATTAAACTATTGACCAAAAGTTTTCAAAGCTTTCTTAATGGTGACCTATCGGCGCCCATTCACGATTTAACACGCAAAGATGAAATCGGTGTGTTAGCGGGTGCTGCAAATCGTTTCAGGGCGTTAAGTACAGACTTTATTTCTGCAAAAAAAGCAGCGGAACATACTTCTAAGGTCAAATCTGAATTTTTGGCAAATATGAGTCATGAGATCCGCACTCCTATGAATGGAATTTTGGGGATGGCGCGACAGCTTGGCAATACCTCTTTGACAGATAAACAAGCAAGAATGTTAGAGATTATTCAGTCTTCAGGCGCCAGCCTGTTAGTTATCATCAATGATATTCTCGATTTGAGTAAAATTGAAGCCACAAAAGTTGAGCTTGAAAACCAATCAATCGATTTACATAAAATGCTAGATGAGTTAAAGCTACTATTTAGTGAACAAGCAAATGCAAAACAAGTGCAGCTTTTTGTTTCATCGCCGACAGACGAAGAGAATATTATTTTTGCAGGAGATGAAACACGCATAAAGCAAGTACTTATAAATTTGTTAGGCAATGCCATTAAATTTACTGAAAGAGGAAGTGTTGCATTAAATGTAAATGTTCAGAAAGAGGTGAATAATGAGCTTATATTGTCGTTTGGTGTGTCGGACACTGGTATAGGTATATCACACGAGCATATTGATACACTCTTTGAGGCTTTTTCACAGGCAGATACTTCGATTACACGCCGATTTGGCGGAACAGGCCTCGGTTTAGCGATTACCAGTAAGTTATTAGCGCTCATGGATGCGCCTTTAAAGGTAGAAAGTGAGCTTGGTAAAGGCTCGCTCTTCTATTTTGAATTAAAGACTCAAAGGGGTGATAAACAGGCGAGTCGACAACATGAAAATACTAAATTATCAGCACCGCAAGAGATTGATCTATCTAACTTAAACGTATTAGTTGTTGAGGATAATGAGATTAATCAAATTGTTATTGAAGCGCTTTTGAAAGAGTTTAATATCACTTGTATCAATATAGCCGGTGATGGTGAGCAGGCGATTACACAGTGCGAAATGTGTGCGTTTGATATTATTTTTATGGATATGCAAATGCCTGTACTTGATGGGCCTCAAGCAACACTTAAAATTAGAACGATGCCAGCTTTTTTAACAACACCGATAATAGCTTTAACTGCAAATGTACTAGGTAGCGATAAGCAGCGTTGTTTTGAATCTGGTATGGATGATTTTATGGGCAAACCAATAAGTTATGAGTGTTTAAGAGCGGTACTATTAAAGTGGTGTAATCCCCTAACTAAGCATTAGTAACAAAAGGCTAAAAATGAATATTTCCATGAAAGCAAATAAGTCAGTTGTATCTTCAAAGACGTTTCTTAGGTGGATCACGTTCTTTTTTGGTCTGTTGTTGGTTTTGGCTGTTTTACTATTTGAAATGCATGTAAAAAAAGGTGTGTTAATACAAATAGAGGACGAGTTTACAGCAACAAACCTGCGATTAAGGGAGGTGGTGACTTCATCTATATCTAGATCAAAATCGGAAATTAGTTTTTTGCATTCTACACCGCCTATTTCAGGGTTACCAAGAGCCCATTATAACAATGGTATAGACCCATATGATGGAACCACTTATACACAGTGGAAAGAGCGATTAGAGACTATCTTTATTGGCTTTATGGAAAATAATTTAAATATTGAGCAATTGCGTGTTATTGCCGTTACCGCAACAGGAGAAGAGCTTATTCGTGTGCAGCGCCGAGGTGCTTCAGTTGAGGCTGTACCCGATTATTCGTTACAGCCCAAAAGTGGGGAGCGGTATTTTTTGCCGAGTTCGCAGCTTGAAGTTAAGCAAATATATTTATCGCCTATGTCGTTGAATCGCGAGTTTGGAGAAGTGACATTTCCATATAAGCCGATGTTACGGTTTTCTATGCCTATTTACAGCGAAGAAGGTAAGCGTTTTGCTTTCTTAATTATGAACGTGAACGCAAATGTGCTAATTGAAAAATTAGCAACCACAGTGTTTGACTATTCTCAGCTTATAATTAGCAGCTCTGATGGTGACTTTCTTTATCATCCTATCGAAAAGTATCGCTTTACAAGAGATTTAGCACCGAACATCACATGGGATACGCTATATGAGCAGCCGATCCAATATCAAGGACTTTATCGTGTGGATTCGAAACAAAAAGCGGGTGATCAATACTATATGTTTTCCGATACAGTTCAAATGCGACCGGGAAAAAAGTTTAGTTATATTGATTTAAGTACTGTCGTTTCAAAGCAGTATATCGATACGATGATTAGTGATAAACGGCTTTTGACTTATGGCTTTTTATTGGTAATTATCTTCTTTACTGTAATACTGCTTATTACTTTTTATCGAAATGCAACCAGAAGCCAAATGCTAGCTGAAGCACGTAGGGAGTCTTCTGCCATTGTCGATGGTTCAATTGATGCCATTGTTGGATTAAATCTTCAAGGTGAACTAACCAGCCTTAACTTTAGTGCAGAGCGATTATTATCAACGTCTAGAGCTTTATCTATAGGTAGGCATACCAATGAACTGATATTACTCCAACAACTGCCGATAGATACGTATATAGCCGATTTGGAAAACTCGAAGCCACAAATCAAAGATGAACGGTCCATAGAGGTAAATGGGCAATCCTACTTTTTTGCTATCTCTGTAAGCCCGGTATTTTCTGAACAGCTTGTACTCAATGGCCTCGCGCTTATTATCAGGGATATTAGTAAAGAGAAAGCGGCTGAAATTAAGGTAAAACGTTTGAACTCTGAGCTTGAGTCAAAAGTTAGAAACAGAACGCAAGATCTTGCTGAAGCGAAAGATCTGGCTATCAAAAATAGTGATCTAAAAAGCGCGTTTATTTCTAATATCAGCCATGAGCTAAGATCGCCTCTTAATGGTGTGATTGGAACATTGAATATTTTAAAGCGTGAAGAATTACCAGAAAAATCACGTAGGTTGATTAGTATGATGGAGTTAAGTGCCACTAATTTAAACCTGTTGATAAACGATATATTGGATTTGTCTAAGATTGAAGCGGGTAAACTTGAATTAAATTTTAGAACATTTAATCCTAAATATTTGATTGAAGGCTTAGTTGAATCGTGCGCCATATTAGCCTTTGATAAAGAGCTTGAGGTTTATCTTGATACACGAGGTTTAAATTGCCAGCGAGCTGTATCAGACCCATTAAGGTTAACCCAAATAATCAATAATTTAATTAATAATGCGATTAAATTTACAGAGCGTGGTTTCATAAAGATCAAAGTTGAATCAGAAAAGATTGAGGATCAAAAACACAAATTAATTATTAGCGTCCAAGACACCGGCGTAGGCATAGAGTATAGCGCCCAGCAGCACCTGTTTAAAGCATTTAACCAAGCTGATAGCTCTATAAACGCTGAGTCTGGCGGTACGGGACTTGGATTATCAATATGCAAAAAGTTATGCCTGATGATGGGGGGCGATATAAAAGTCAATTCGGTCCCACATAAGGGCAGTACGTTCAGTTTTGATATAATAATTGATAGTGAAAGTAGTGAGAATACACCACAGAACAACCATTATTTGTCTAAAAAAGTCTTAGTTATTAATAATAATAAAGAATCTCAAGAGCTACTAGGACAGTTAATTCGTCATGAAGGGGGCGAGGTAGAACTCTCAAATTTTGAAGATTTAGCCGATATAACTGCTGAACCTTATGACATTATTTTCTTAGATGCAGAAGACAATAAAAATGGTGAGTTAGAACAAATAATTGATGGCTTCATGCACCATAAATCAAACGTTAAAATTGTTGTGTTACATAAACCCGGATGGCCATTACCTGAAGGTATTTCAAGTAAGATAACGACAATTAGTAAACCATTCACACAAAGTGATTTACTAAGAGCGATTGGATTAACTCTGAGTAAGCTTGATCAATTGCAGTTGCTTACAGTAGAAGCAAGCGAAAACAGTGATATACCAGTACGAACTTTAGAGCAAATTGATGGGTGCAGTATATTAATTGTTGATGATACTGAGATAAATATCGCTGTAGCAGTAGCTGCACTTGAGTTTTTACCAATTCACGTAAAAACAGCAAGTAACGGTGAACAAGCTATAGAAGCATTAAAGCTTAGTCGCTTAGCAGGAAAGCCAATATGCTGTATTTTGATGGATTGTCAAATGCCTATCTTAAACGGTTACCAAGCCTGTGAGAAAATTCGTGCAGGTGATGCTGGTAATGAGTTTATAAATATACCTATTATTGCTATGACAGCTAACGCCATGATGGGTGAAAAAGAAAAATGTTTATCGGTTGGTATGAACGACTATATTAGTAAGCCCATTCAAGCTAATGAGGCGCAAGCTAAAGTAATAGAGTGGGCATTATCTAATTACGAAAAAAATGAACATCCGGTCACTGAAATTTTGGCTGAAAAAGAAGTGTTATGGGATCATGGTGCTGCACTTTCTCGTTTACTTAACAAAGAAGCTTTGCTTATTAAAATTTGTACTATGTTTATTAAAACAGCACCTGAAAAATTTAACCAACTAACAGAATTTGTCGATGATCATAATTATGAACAAGTTCGTCAAGTTGCGCATTCTCTTAAAGGTTTATGTGGTGAGATAAGCGCCGACAGGTTAAGAAGTTTGTTTGCAGAGATTGAATTACAAGCAAGCAAGGGGCAACTAGATATTGAAAAAGAGTTTTCACTTTTGGAAAAGCAGCTTCCTGTATTATTAAATGACATTAATGATTGGCTCGAAGAAGATAACGGTTAGATATGCGTTATTTCATGTGTTCTTACTGTAAAGAACTGCATAACTATGATTTTGTGGAATGACGCTTTTAAGAGTAGATATGTGTCACGATTACGAATAGGTTGGCTATTTTGAAGACGCAATGATATTTATGGATTATAGCTAAGCTTATTTTAAGGTTTTTACGTTTTAATGACTAGAATTGGCACTGAGCCAAAACAGGAGGGTCTTCAAGCTCGTTTATGGACAAAAAAGAGCTAGGTTTATTGCCATCTCTTACTGCAAGTTACCTGTGATGTCGCAATCATAGAGTCTTTACATCTGGTTCAGGTCTTTTTGTTGTGGAAATGGTGTAGAAGTTTCTGATTATTAGCTTCATCCCCTATTTCTAACCTAATAAATAATGGAAATTCTGAATTAAAAAAGCTCAGTGCTTCATCAAAAAACTCTCTGTAAATAACCGAGGCTTTATTATTCTCCAATAAAGCTAATAGCCTACTTGCATTAGAATATTCATTCCCATTACCGTCTAACATAGAAAAATTAGCTCTTAGAAGCATATCACTTAACAATTGAGCTTGTACGGGGAGCACTCTTCTAACAGTAACCCCCTCATTGTTTTGCTCAACTGCTAGATGCTCTTGAGAAAAACAGTCCAGAAATAAATTTAACATCGGATATTCGCTTGGCAACGTTAGTTGCTTTTCATCAATTGTTATCGAGACGGACTTTAAGTAACCATATTCTTTTGAGTACGCAGTCGATGTTTTTGGTATTTTTGAAAATTCTGTATCGATAATTATATTAGTGGTCGGCATTAAAAAATAGTCGTTTAGAAGAATATGCCCAATGCCCCCATTAATTATCTGTTGAGGGTTTGAGTTCCGTTTGGATTTTGTTAATTGCTCTTCAGTTTGCAAAATCCACCATTGTTGTTGCTCACTAATCTTAAATCTAGAAGCTATAATCAATGGTAAATCGTATAAGTCGGTATATTTTGCATATTTATCTAAAAAGTTTTTTCCTAGTTTAATTTTATCATTTTGAGTTGTTTTAACCTCAACAAGAGCAGACGTTTTGGTTGAATTACGATTTGTATCATAAACGCTATGGCTAAGGTCAAATACTGCTAAGTAGTCTGGCACTTTTAAATCATTATTTATCACAAACCCCTGTTCTAACCCATTTATTGCAAGGCAGGCTTTCATCAATTTACAAAGAAGCAGAAACTCGTCCTCCAAGAGAAGACCATCAATCCTTCGGATAACTTCTTCAATATTCTGCTCGACTAAATGTGTTTTTACATACAGTTCAAACTCGGCCTCACTCGAACAACCAAGCCTTATTGATTTGAGGATCTTTAACTGCTCAATTTGAGATAAATCTTTCAAATCGTTCATGAAATTATGCTCCTTGCTGAATTATGAGTGAGCTACCGCTTTATTTTAGTTAATACAAACAACACATTTGTTTTGAATGCAAAACTTACCGTGCACTCTTAATTAGTAAAATTTGAATTGTAACTCACTTTGGGGCAAAGGCGAGTTAAATACATAACCCGCCTCTGGACAAAAATGAGTTAGAGCCGAAGGACGGCTCTGTGCCATGAGCGGACGCTGAAATTAGGTTTTTTTCGGAGATAAGCGTAAGCTAAAATCGTCTTTTAGCTTTTTAGACAGCACCTTAATTTCCCCATCTTTATCTGAGTAATAACCTATGCATGCCGTATTCTTATTTCCGCCTAGTCCTAGGAGTGTATTTTGGGAGCTTTCATTTATCTTACGAGAGTATGTCCCTTCGAAGGTAGAGCCTAATACATTGCCTACTGCGGCCGAGGAAGTCTTCGTTAGTGACATTACATACGTAAAATCGGCGCAAGGCGTGCATTACCTATCGTTAGTCACTGATGCTTACAGTCGAAAAATAATGGGTTATGAGCTGAGTGATGAAATGAAAGCAACCGATGTAGTCAGAGCATTAGAAATGACAATTAAGCAACGCGTATATAAACGTGATGCCATTCATCATTCAGATAGAGGTTTACAATATTGATCTGAAGTATATCAAAATGCGCTATTAAAAGAGGGCATTAGACCATCGATGACCGATGGGTATGACTGTTATCAAAACGCATTAGCAGAGCGTATTAACGGGATATTAAAGCAAGAGTTTTTACTGTATAAATGTCGCAATATGGCAGAGTTAAAACAGCTCGTTGAAGAATCGATATTTATATACAATGAAATGCGACCGCGCTTAAGTTTGGATATGAAAACACCAAATCAAGTGCATAAAAAAGACCTGGCGCTTTCGCACCAAGTCTTTCATTAAAACCGTCAACCTATTTCAGGACGGGACATATCCCACATAGTTTTTTCACATGTGACAATTTAATTTGCGTTCTCAGTTACACGTACACTATAAGAGTATGAATTATTTTCCTCACCAACCTCCAATGTAGCACTTTCACCTTCCCTCACAACAAACGAAGGAGTTAAAGTTAGAGCACCTTTGAAGCACTCAAGCTCAGATTCGATTTGCATACTTACTTCGTTCGCTTTAGATAGCAACAAAGTTAATTTACAGTTTTCCTTCTCTTCTTTATATAAAGTTTCTTCTTTCACAGATGCTGTTGACTCAAACATTGTTTCACTATTATGTTTTACTTCAACATCTACGCTATAAAGCTTTTCCATATCACTTTCACACCCCATTAAAACCAAAATTGTTAAAGAGGTAGATAAAAATTTAGTAGAGAAATTCATAAGTTAACCAACCGCTAAAGGTTTAAATATAAGTACCCTTAATAGTAACTTGGTACGGGTGATTTAATCAAGTTTAGATTAAGCCCTTCTATGACCGTAAGCGTCTAGCGAACAATATCTGTCCCCAGGGCGAGATCGTGAACATTTCTTAACCACCTGAGCGAAAGCTAAACGATCAGTTTGACGATCCAGTGTAGTCGTGATCTTATACTCTCTTTTCGGGGAGTAAAGCCATGTATATCGAAGCCTTTACCGCACACTTTGGCGAGTTATCTGACAATCGTCAATCAGCAAAAGTTACTTATCCGCTTGAGGATATTTTATTTATCACCTTGTGTGGTGTTGTCGCTGGGGCCGAAGGCTGGAGCGAGATCCGCGATTATGCCGATGGCCATATTGACTGGTTTCAACAGCATGATTACCTGCGCGAGGGCGTCCCCGTTGATGACACCATTGCCCGTACCATTTCGCGTATCGACCCAGAGCAGTTTAGAGCCTGCTTTATTAACTGGATGCAGGCTGTGCACGAAAGCACCGAAGGACAGCTGATTGCGATTGACGGTAAAACGCTGCGAAGCTCCTACCAGCGCGGTGACCGTCAATCCACGATACACATGGTCAATGCGTTTGCGTGTGCCAATAAAGTGGTGTTGGGTCAGGTAAAAACTTCGAAGAAATCGAACGAAATCACGGCGATTCCTGAGCTTATTCAGTTACTTGATGTTCAAGGTGCCTTGGTGTCAATTGACGCCATGGGCTGTCAGACCAGCATTGCAGAGCAAATAGTCGAGCAAGGTGGTGATTACCTGTTCACGCTCAAAAGCAATCAGGGCAAGCTCAGCAAAGCAGTGGAAGATGCGTTTGCTGAGACACGCAGAGCACCACTTGGTGGCTTAATCTTCGAGCAAAAGCGGGGTCGCATAGAAGCTCGAACATACCATGTGTTAAGCGCTGGTGACGTGAGCAAAGCGTTCCCGCAATGGCCTGAGCTAAAAACGCTCGGCATGAGCATGAGCTTCCGCCAACAACAAGGAAAAGCGCCCGAGTTGACGTATCGTTACCATATTAGCTCCGCGTCTTTGAGTGAGAAGCAACTCGCCGAAGCAGTGCGCTCTCACTGGACTGTAGAGAATAGCTTGCATTGGGTACTGGATGTCGGCATGGGTGAAGACGACTATCAAATACACCAGAACCACGGTGCCGAAAACTGGTCGATGCTGCGCCACTTGGCGCTAAACATGTTGCGTGCTGAGCCATCAAAGGGCAGCATACCAGCTAAACAAAAACGGGCTTGGATGAAAGCCAGCTATCTGGAAGCTGTGCTAACAGCGGGTTTCTGCAGCATGGCTGATTAATGAGCATTCATGCGGTTGCCCTGTATCTGTCCCTAATATTAGATCTCAGCTATGTTATTCTCAAATTTAATTGAGGAGATAAGTATGAGAGTAATGCGCATTAAGGAACAATAGCGAGCTATTATTAAAGATTAACAAGCAAGTGGTTTAACAGTTGTCGATTATTGCCAACAAAACGAATTATCACCAACTAACTTTTTAAAGCCAGAGTTACTCAGCAAGTTGAGATAATTTGTGGGCAAGGTGACATATCAATTACTGTACGAAAGATAAAAGTAGCTTGCCAGCCACTACTTACTAGTGCTAGTTGGCTAACGTGCTAAGTGGGTTTGCTTAATGAGTATCTTCTTTGAGCCAAGAGACGTATTTTTGCAACGTGACGCTGTTGATTTTCGTAAATCTATTGTTCACCTTGGCGCCATCGTTGAACAAAAGCTTGATCGTGATGCCTGCACGGGGGCGTTATTCGTGTTTTGTAATAAAGCTAAGAATAAGCTCAAACTGCTCTATTGGGATAAATGCGGTTTTGCTTAGTGGTACAAGCGCCTTGAAAAGCAGCGGCTCAAATGGCCAAGTAAAGTGAGTGAGCGAGGTTTGTATTAACTGAACAACAACTGCATTGGTTGTTATCGGGTTATTATGTATTCATTACACCTAAATTTACCTAAGCAATAATATTTTACACGTAAAAAAGCCGCTAGCCCGAGCAATTAATCTGCTTAACCATTTGATTTAATGAAACTATCTAGTGGCTCGCTTGTTATAATTTTGGTAACTTCCTTAGTTCGCTCAAAGTCGACTCTAGAGCATTTACGTTAAGTTGTTTTGGGGCAAAGGTGAGTTATATTGATAAATCGTCGATGGACAAAAACGTTTCAGAGCCGAATGACGGCTCTGTGCCAGAAGCGGACGATTGTGAAAGCTGAGCAAAATCAACTAATCCAATTCTAAGACCAGTAGTTTCATGATTTATAATATCGCTATTATGAACGGAAGATATTACTTAGACCCCTCCAGATTTAGTACCCAAATGGCAAGACCAAGTATTTGGACCATGGTGCAGAGCTGGTACAAACTTGCAAAATGCGCCAACTGTTTTTTGCTGTGAATTTTTATATATCAATTTCGTTGCTGTTTCGCCTTCAAACTCAACGATAAGTTTTTCATCTAGAAAAATAAATAGCGGTAATGGTATACCAAGGCCAATAAAAAAACCATTAACGCTTTCGTCTTTGGCTTTGTAATACCAAACTTCTTTCTTTTGGTCAGATTTTACTTTTAAAGGTTCACCAAATTGCTTTTTTACTTCTGATTTAGTTAAAGAAACACTCACCTCCTCATCATAAGAGTACACAACACCTGCACCTATGCATCCTGAGATAGATATAACAAAAATAACAGTGAAAAAAATTCGTAGAAGAGCCATTCATCAATCCTTTATTAGCTAAAAATTTCCATTATAAAATGGTCGTTATTCAATAATTACATATATTAAACTGAGTTGTACCTTTTAATTTTAAAAGCCAGTGATGATTTATGTTCGTCGTTGGTTTCAATTGTCCCTATAAAATAAGAATATCATTTTTACCAAATGATAGAGTTTCAATGACGGGTCTCGCATTTTGGATGATGCTACGAATTTTTCAGCGTCCGGTTGTCGCTCAAAGCCGTCCTATAAAGTAATTACTTTAACACGTTTGGGGCAAAAGCTTGTTAGAACAAAAGGCAGACTGCGACAAATAGCATCGAAAAGTTTCGAACTTTATTGTCCTCCGATATGATAGTTACCCACATAAGGAATGTCTTTCATTACTGGCTTCTTCTTATCAACTCATTTTGACGTAATATTGCTAAGGTATCAGACGGTGTAACTTTCCATGCGTCCGACAATCTGCGTAAAGTAAAAACCCCTAATTCAAGTCTATCATCGGGTGATAAAAAGTGATGTAAGTGTCGGCCAGCGACTGAAATAGTGACAGCAGCCCCCTGTGCACCATTATTATAAACTGCCATCCCTTTGTTTTTATTCTCGCCATGAAATGAAGCTTTTACTTCGCTTTTCAAGCCAAATAACACGCCGCACAACCCGGTTAACTCGCTTTTAGTCAACTGAATTATCGTTTTACTTGCCCAGTCTGGTGATTCACCAGGGGAGTTAATAGTAGTCATTTCAATACTTAACGTCTGCAAGCCAAGCCGACTAGATGTGTACTGAACGTTCATAGCTGTGCGCTTTAATGGTTCTGGGTGCCTATCTGCATAAAATGTAAGTGCTTCACCAAAATTGTTCTGTTGTGACATTCTTCCCCCCTAAATATCTAAGCGTTTACTCGCTGCTCTTAGGCGTTCATCACCCCTAAAGTCATATTTTTGCGTTGTTGCTAAGCTTGCATGGCCCATTGCATCTTTAACTGTAATTAGATCTTCGCCGTTCTCTAGCATTGACGAAGCGAATGTCCTTCTTAGGTCATGCGGGGCACACTTTTCTATACCGGCCTCGACAGATCTACTGTTTAAAATATGGTAAATTGCCTGGCTAGTCATGCGCTCTGAGGTAACATCATCGTATCTACGAACACGACTAAATAGTGGCCCTGGAATATCACTTCGCACTTCCTCAATCCAGCTTTCAAGCCTTTGAAATGCGCCATCTGGCAAGTAGGCCATGCGCTCTTTATTACCTTTACCTAGCACTTTTAGCGAGCGGTTATGCCGGTTATAATGAGAAAAATCAAGGGATACAACTTCAGCTCTTCGTAATCCGCACCCGACTAAAACAGATAAAATAGCGTTATCTCTAACCCCAATAGCAGACTTATCACTTTCACATGTGAAAAATAATTTCTTAACTTCAGCAGGGGCCAGGGCTCTACCTTTAGGTATTCTTGACCCTCTAACCGACTTAACTAACTTGATATGTTGGTAAGTATCGGTGCTAATAAGCTTAAGTGTCCATGCCTCTACGGCTACACCTTTTATTGCCGCCAAGTAATTATTTATAGTGGCCGGTGCTTTTCCCGCATCAGTGAGCATGGTCAAAACTGCCTGTACATGGTGCCGCTCAAGCATACCCCAAGGACAGGTTCTTAAATCATGATAGCCCATCATTTTAGCTATGTTGTTTAAAAACGACCTCATGGCTAGCCGGCTACTTTCAGCCCTTAAGCCCATTAAGTATGAAACAGCAGGATTTTTTTCAATACCATTTACACCAGTGCCAGCAGCCTCCGCACTTAATACTTCAAAAGTACGCTCTGCAGGGAGAAATGTGACTTCGGTATTTTCATCTTTGTTTTGTTCGTGCATTTTTTGATGCCTCAAAGTAACTTTGTGCTTTTGCTCCATACTTAGTTTAAGTTTGTGTGTTTAGAACAACCCTACATAATGAAGTACGGACATATTATCTGTGTTTATTTTGCTCAGTATCACTACCTAAATTACAGCTTCTAATTTTAAATTCTGATGGTGTTGACTCGATATTTATTATATCACAGGCTCTACTTTCTAAAAGGGTCATTTTAATAAGTAGAGAAATTATAACTGTACTCATAAATATTAGGTTTTTGTAGAGACAATAAAGTCCACCCGTAGCAACGCTGGTTTGCCTGTTTACTACTTGTCGGAAGGCAATAATGTTTGAAACTTTTTAGCCTTCCCAGTCTGTTCCTTTCGTGTCAATAGAAGGTATGTACGACAATAAAGGTCAAAACTTAGATTCAATCAACGTGCCTACCCAAAGATAAATTGTGACAACAAAGATTGAAACTCACTTTTGGACAAAAATGAGTTAGAGCTGAAGGACGGCTCTGTGCCATAATCCGACCTTGAGACACATAGAGATTAAGACTGCAAAGATACGAAAGCGGAAGTTAGCTTTGGCCTGTTTAACGACAAATATTCCGACAAAGCAGTCATGACTATTAGTTTATTGTTAAATCTAATCTTTCTTTTCGTTCATCTACTCAATAACCCCACGCTAAACGTGACTTTAGCGTGGGGTTAGAGTTCACAGTAATTTTATCTGGATAGCTCTTTTATTTTTTTCTCTGAAAACCAGCGATATAAAACAGGTAAAACAAATAATGTTAACAGTGTTGCAGTTACCAAGCCGCCAACAATAACACTCGCTAATGGGCGCTGTATTTCTGCACCAACACCATTAGACATTAACATCGGTATCAAACCTAAAGCTGATGTTATAGCAGTCATAAGTACAGGTCTTAATCTTGAAGTAGCGCCTTCAAAAACGGCTTTAGATGCTTCTAGACCGTCTTTAATACGTTGGTTGATACTTTCTACCATAACGACCCCATTCAATACCGCTACACCAAATAAGGTAATAAAGCCAACGGAGCTTGGTACAGACAAGTATTGTCCAGATAAATATAAGGAGAAAACTCCGCCAATTACAGCAAGCGGCACGTTGACCAATATCAGCATAGCTTGACCAACAGAACCAAAGGCAAAGTAAAGTAGTAGTGCGATTAGTGCTAACGATAAAGGTACAACTATAGCTAACCTATTTTGAGCACGTTTTTGACTTTCGAACTGGCCGCCAATCGAAACAGAATAACCTGAAGGTAAGTCAACCTTTTCAGCAATTACCGTTCTGATATCGGCAACCACGCTTCCCATATCTCGATTTTGTACATTTGCTTGGATAACGACTCTTCGTTGTACATCATCGCGTCTAACTTGTGGTGGGCCTGACTCAAATGAGACTGAGGCTACGTCACCCAGCCGCACCCAAGCACCAGTAGGTGATTGAAGCCGAATATCAGCAATAGCTTCTTTGTTACTTCGGTACTCTTCCTCTATGCGAACGTAAATATCATAACGTTCATTACCATTGATTATTTGTCCGGCTTCAACACCACCAATACCATCACGCACAACCTCCATTATGTCACTCACAGACAATCCAAAGCGTGATAGTTCTTGCCTGTTAGGACTTATCACCAATTGCGCTTCACCAGCAATTTGCTCCAATGCAACATCCCTTGCACCTTCAATGTTTTTAATTGCTGTTTCTATTTCTTGACCTTTAGCCGCCAGTACCTCAAGTTCAGGCCCAAACAACTTTATCGCCAACTGAGCCTTAACACCAGATAGTAGCTCATCGACACGAGTCGCAATAGGTTGAGAAAAGTTGAGTAGCAACCCAGGGAATTCTTCTAAAGATCTCTCCATTTTTCCTTGAAGTTCATATCGATTAGATGCACTGGTCCACTCAGAAACAGGCTTCAACCCTATGTAAATTTCGATGTTATTCACAGGCTCTGGGTCTCCACCTATTTCTGCTCGACCAATTCGGCTTAATGCATAGGTTACTTCAGGGAAAGCCATTAGTTTTTCTTCTAGAATTGGTGCCACAGTGAGCGCGGTATCTAAACTGGAAGAAGGTGCAAGCGTTGCTCTTAAGTTTATCGTCCCTTCTTCTAACTCAGGTACAAATTCAGTACCAATTAATGGAACTAATGCAAAGGCAGAGAAAACTAATATAAGTGCGGCTGAAATGACTAATTTGGTGCGTTTTAGTGCGAATGTAAGCCCTTTTCTGTAGAGTTTGTCTAATGGCCTAAGAACAAAGCTTTCCCTCTCTTTTACACCTGACTTAAATAAATAAGTAGCTAAAGCGGGTACAACAAACAACGCAACCACAATAGCAGATATAACAGCTAAAATGATGCTTATTGCCATAGGTTGAAATAACTTTGCCTCAACACCTTCAAAGCTAAATAAAGGCGTAAATACGACTAAAATAATAGAAGCTGCAAAAAATACGGGACGAGCCACTTCTTTACCCGCATTTTGAAGACGTAACTTAATACCATGCTCATCTTGTTCTACATCATGTGGATCAGTATCAGCACTAGGCACTCTTTCTTTTACAGTTTTTAAATGGGTAGAGTCTGGTCTATTTAAATGCTTAAACATGTTTTCAACCATCACGACTGAACCATCAACTAGCATACCAATGGCTACGGCAATGCCACCCAATGACATAAGGTTTGCAGAAATGCCCCACCAAGCCATGATCATTAACGCGATACCAATTGAAATTGGAATAGATATTAGGACAAGGAAGGTTGCACGTATATTCATTAAAAATAGTGCTAATACAATACAGATGAAAATAAATGCTAGTAATAGTGCATCAACTACTGTATCAACGGCTTTTTCAATCAAATCAGCCTGATCATAAAATGGTTCAAAGCGAACACCTTTAGGCAATGCTTGATTAATCAATGGGATTCTTGCATTGATACCATCAATGGTGGCTTTAGTATTAGACCCCATGCGTTTTAAGACAATGCCAGAGACAACTTCACCTAAATTTTCGACTTTACCGTCTTCGGTTTTGCGCGTCATTGTGACAGCACCTTGACGAATTTCACTGCCCATTTCAACTTTAGCAATATCCGAAACCGTCACAACTGTCCCATCAACTGTTTTGACGGGAACTTGTTTGATATTACTAATACCAGCGTCACCACTTTCAAACCAACCTGCACCTCTAATAACAAGCTGCTCTTGCCCACGGTTCATATACCATCCGCCAACATTGGCATTGTTGTTATCTAGGGCACCAACAACGTCTTCTTGCGTTAGGTTATAAGAAAGAAGCTTAGATGGATCTACATTTACTTGGTACTGCCTAACAATACCTCCAAAGGAGAGTACATCAGTAACACCATCGACAGGCATAACGAGTAATTTTACTACCCAATCATTGAGACTCCTGAGTGCCATAGCATCATAGCCTGCATCTTTATCTGAAATAAGAAGGTACTGAAATACTTGGCCTAGCCCTGAGGTGTTTGGCCCCATTTCGGGTGTGCCGACACCTTCTGGTATCAGTTCTTTTGCGGCTTGAAGACGCTCAAATACAAGTTGTCTTGCAAAGTAAATGTCGGTGCCTTCTTTGAAAACAACCGTGACGCCAGACAAGCCTGTTTTAGAAATTGAGCGCACTTGTTCTACATCAGGTAAGGCATACATGACCGCTTCAATGGGGTACGTAATGAGTTGTTCAACTTCTTCAGCAGCTAGTCCTGGCGCTTCAGTATTTACAGCAACTTGAACATTAGTAACATCAGGAAAGGCATCTAAATTTAGTTTTGGTATAACCATAATTGCGCCGACAATTGTGGCAAACAGCGCAATCAAAATCAGGAGTCTATTATTAACAGACCAATCTATTATTTTATTAAACATAGTCTTGCTCCTTAGTGGTTATGCGGATCAAATCCGCCTTTAGCGATTTCAGAAGCAACAAAAAATGCGCCTTTGGTTACAATTCGCGTCCCACTATCAAGGCCAATGATTTCCCTAAAATCACCTAAGGCTCGGCCTAGTTCTACTTCTACAGCTTTAAATTCTCCAGGGTGGTCTTCGACAAATACGGTCCAATCACCATCTGCGCTGCGGATCAATGCTTCTTCTGGCACAGCCATCACTTTCTGCTTTGTGGCAAACTGAAAGTAAACTTTTACAAACATACCTGAATGAAGGTTATCATCAGCATTCTGTACCCCCAATCTAATAATTCTTGTACGAGTTACGGGATCAATTGTATGGGCTTCTTGGATAACTTTGGCATTGTAACTCTGGCCTTCTAATTTAAGTACCGCAGGAGAATCAATTGATAAATTTAGCTTTTTATTTGGAGAAACTTTTGCTTCAACCCATAGTTGTTTTTCATCAGCTAACAACATGACTGAATCCCCAGCATCAACACGTTGCCCTTGGATAAAGTCGTCTTGAAGCACGACACCTTCACGGTGCGCCGTTAATGCATATTGTCCAAATGCTTTAATGTCTTTGTTAGAAATACCATTTATTGCTTTTTCAGTTAACCCTAAAGCAATGAGCTTGCCATAGCTCGCATTGTATGTTGTTTCAGCTTGTAATAATCGACTTTCACTCACCGTCTTATTACCCAGCTTTTTTACACGTTGCCATTCGGTTGAAGCGATTAAATAGTCAGCTTGTGCTTGTGCCATTGCTTCACTAAATAATGTAACTAACTTCTGACCTATTTCTACATACTCGCCAAGCGCTGCATGGCGACTGATAATGACTGACTCTGTACGTGGTGATACCACATAACTTTTATAGCCATTAGCTTTTATTTCGCCAGGTGCATATACGGAGCTAAATTGATATTCAGGCTTAACACTTTCCACTTTAATGTTAGCAAGCGACATCTTCTTTGGATCAATAGTGATACCTTCTTCATGTCCTTCTTCTCCCTCTTTATTACCACCTTCATGGCCGTGCTCGTCATGGTCACCTTTATCTTCTTCATGTCCCTTTTCGTGTTCATGCTCATCTTGATGTTCTTTTTCTTCTTGTTTCGAAACGTTTGTGACAGAACCAGTTCCATCTGACGACTGTGCAAAAGCATCATGATTTGTAGTAAACCCAACTAACAGGCAGCTAATTACTACGGCTAAAAATTTTTTACTAATTACTGTATTCATTTTTGTAACCTATATTTTTAATAAATTTAAGATTTCGTTTTTCGCTACTGAAAAAACAAAGCGCTCAAATCTCAAATTTGGATAACTGACCCATACTTAAAATGAAGGATATTTCTGCAAGCTTGAATTGATTTTCCAAACGTATTCCTGCATGAAGCCCTTCCGCACGTTGATTTAATGCAAGTAAGTAGTCAGAAGTATTAATGTCACCAGCTTCCCAGCGCTTATTTAATAAGTTTTCGCTGCTATCTAATCTGCCTTTTGTCAGTTTTTGCCATTGCTCATAATATTTTTTACTGACAATAAGCGATTCATAATTAGCTTTTGCTTCAAATGACTGCTTTCGATAAACCGACCGAAAGTTAGCCTCTGCTGCAATTGCTTCTGAATAAGCGGCTTTAACAGTATCTGAATAGTTATTTCTGATATTTAAAGGCATTGAGAAAGTCACGCCAATCAAGTCTTCATCTCCACTTTTCCCTGCGTTAACTCCAATGGTTGGATTGGCTTTAGATTCCATAGTGGTTAGTTGAGCTTTAGATTGTTTTATCTTCCATTGCGCTCTAGCGAGTTTAACTTTTGGATGTTCCTCAACCCACTGAGAGTTAAATGAATAGTTTGTTGCTCCAAAAGTAAATGAAAACAAATTGGTAGTATTAGGCGTCCAATCAGGCAATAACTCCTGAACATTTACCTCTGCATTTTTCAAAGCAATTTGCGACTCAGATATTTCACTGAAAACTTGGGACAAGTTTAAATAAACCAGTTCAGCGTCAAGTGGCTCTAAAAGTCCTGCTTTTCGCTTATCTTCAATAATTCCAACGAGCGTTTGTAATTGATTTTCTCTTACTGAAAGTAACTGAGCCACCTTTTTTGCTGCTTGCCAATTAACTATTGCAGTTAAAGCGTTAGCCTTTTTAGAATCGAGTAGAGATAACAATTGTTGCTGGTTTGCATAAACACCAATTTCACCAATGCTTTTATTTGCTGATTGCTTATCCCAAAAATCAATCGTTTGACTGATACCAATAGAATAATTATCAAAATCACCCTCTTTTTCATAGCTTGCTTCAAGCTCTGGGTTATATACGGCTTTAGTTAAGCTCTTGGCTCTATGATTACTTGCATTAAGTAACTCTTTAGCCGCAACAACTTCGGGATCTTTATTTATTTGACTATCTAGCCATGAAATACTTTTCTGTTTGGCATAAGTGGCAACTGAAAAACTCACAGCCATACATAAAGACAGGACTAAACCTGCATTTTTTAAATATATATACATAAAAATTCTTAATTTTAAAATTAATAAACACGAAACCTTTATCCATTATTAAAGGATAAATAGGTCATTAAAAATTAATCTAATTAAGAAATAGGCGGACGAAGTATCGCTTCAAGAAAGGTACTTGTTTGATCAATTTGATAAGGCGTTTTATTGATAATGTTTAGTTTGCCCGTGGTATTTGAATTACTGACTAAAATCCAAGATAAGTGGCTGCCACTGCAATGTCCGCAGTGATGACAATCTTTTTCATTATGCTGCTCATCACCTACATTATCATTTGAGACATTTCGATCATCTGCATGATCATGTTGAGTTTGAAGGTGCTCTATATCTATTTGGTGATTCTCAGATGTTGAGGATGCTACAGCAGTTAACGATTGTAAAACAATCGAAATAACCAAGAGCATTTTTAGTACAACATTAAGGTTCAAAGTTATCACCAGTTAAATATAGTATTTAGAATACTAGCAGAAACTATTTTCTTAAACTAGCTTTTCAATTCAGTTTCCACGCTTTTACATTAAATAATTTTTTTATTTGACTCTATAGCCACTATAGATTTTATACTTATTTTAATATTATTACGGAATGTTAAATATGTCAGAAAAATGTAGTGGTCAGTGTCAATCATCTTCTACCAATGAAGATGTAAAAATTGATACACAATTAGATAACTATAGTGGCGCGTTTGTCAGTACATTTAAAGTACCTCAAATGGACTGTCCTTCAGAAGAGAGATTGATTAGGTTAGCACTTGACTCAATTGAGCCTTCAGTTGGGTTGCAATTTGATATTCCTAGCAGTTTAGTCAAGGTTTTTCATGATGAAAATTTAGATGAGATAACAAAAAAATTACAACAACTCAATCTCGGTGCAGAGTTGGCATCAACTAAAGAAAGTTGCAGCACCGAAGCTGCAAAAGCAAAAGATCTAGCCCAAAAAAATGAGATGAAAGAAGCATCAACGCTAAAATGGTTGTTAGCCATTAATGGAGTCATGTTTTTTATAGAAGTAATTGCTGGGATTATTGCGCAATCTGCTGGCCTTATTGCCGACTCATTAGATATGTTTGCTGATGCTGCTGTTTATGGTTTAGCTATATATGCTGTCGGTAAAAGCATAAGCATGAAACTTAGAGCGGCACATATATCTGGTGTACTTCAAATTATTCTAGCGCTAGGTGCTTTGAGTGAAGTCGTAAGACGCTTTATTTACGGTAGTGAACCTATCTCTTCTTTAATGATGATATTTGGTGGAATAGCACTAATCGCTAACATTGCTTGTCTGTTTTTAATATTTGGCAACAAAGAAGACGGCGCTCATATGAAAGCGAGTTGGATTTTTTCCGCAAATGACGTAATCGCAAACGTAGGTGTAATCTTAGCTGGCTTATTAGTTACAGTAACTAGCAGCCGTTATCCAGATTTAGTGATTGGTTTGATAATTGCTCTTGTCGTTTTAAACGGTGCTCGCCGCATCTTACAGCTAAAGTATTAAGCAGAGAAATGAAAATAATGCACTCATCGTATATCAAATCAAATATATCATACGTGATAATGATTTTAATCGCGGTGCAGTCTGTGTTTTTTTCGCTAGAAGAGCTTGAAATAAACTTAAGTGAAAGTTCTTTTAGTTCATCACTAACTAAGTCTATTACCCCGCTAAAAGCTCCAGAAGACTCCAATATGCTTGAGGTGAATAATAGCAACTCTTCAATTGATAATTGTAATTTTTGTTGCTGTTGTCACTTATTTTTAAATGCTGATTCTTCCTGTAACATTTTCCAAGCAACAGATCACTTCCTTACCTACGCCTTAGTTTCTCCTGAGCTAAAAAGCTATATCTCGGTGCCATTCCGCCCAGCTAAATACGCCTAAATTTTATAGAAAATTAAGAAAGGTCAAATGTTAATGACCTAAATATCACATATAAATTTATAGGAAAGTATACATGGCACTTAATACCTGTGTGCATCGCAAGATAGCAATTTTAAGGTGTGTAACACCTCGGCTTAAATATATCGCGTTTCTCGCTTTGTCACTTTTTACATTTAATGTTTATGCCTTTGAGAAGCAGTTAAACCTTCAAGAGGCAATTCAGTGGACGCTTAAACAAAATCCAGAACTTAAAATATTTGATTTCAAGCAAACGGCATTAATTGGACGAGAACAAATCGCAAGTTTAAATCCTGCTTATGAACTAGAGCTTGAAGCTGAGAACTTTGCAGGCTCAGGTGAATTTAATACATTCGACAGTGCTGAATTAACAGTCGCTCTATCTTCGGTTATCGAAATGGGAGATAAACGCTCAGCGCGGATTGGAATTGTTTCAAAATCAAGAACACTACTCACTGCTGAAAAAGAAGTCTCTGCGCTTAATTTAATGGCTCAAGTCACTGAGAAGTACGTGGAAGTACTTGCAGCCCAACAAAGAGTTATATTGGCAGAAAATGCTTTGAGCTTAGCACAAGAAACCTTAGAGATTGTATCTCAGCGTAACCGCGCAGGTGCTACTCCTGAGGCTGAAGTGAAACGCTCAAAAGCAGTTATTGCTCAGGCTAACCTCACCCTTCAATCTGAACAAAAGCGCTTGGAATATCTAAAGCTTTCTTTATCAGCTTACTGGGGAGAAACATCAGTGTCATTCTCTAGAGTAACTGGAGATCTGTTTCAGTTTGGCAATGATAGTGATTTTAGTAGTCTCTTTGCGAAATTAGAGAAAAACCCTGCTATTCAAGTTTATGCAAGTGAGCAGCGACTAAAAGAGGCCGAGTTACAGTTGGCTAAAACAGAGTCAACGGCCAATATCAAATGGTCTGTTGGTGTTAGGCGCTCTCAAGAAGCCAATGATACGGCACTGGTCGCTGGCTTTAGCTTACCTTTGTTTGCTGAAAAGCGAAATTCTGGCGCAATCGCTAGTGCGCTAGCAGAGCGTGACCAAGTTGCCATAGAGAAAGAGGTGACTAAGTTAAGATTTAGAAATCACTTACTACGAGCATACTCCAATAGAAAACAAGCCATATTAACAGCTAATTCATTAAAGCAGTCGGTTATCCCAATGCTTGAAGATGCACTGGAAGATACTCAAGACGCCTATCAAAAAGGTCGATATGGATATCTTGATTATGTATCGGCTAGACAAGAGCTGTTAAATGCTCGGCGAACCCTTATTGACGCGGCATCTGCTGCCCTAATTTATGGCGCAGAGATAGAAAAACTAACAAACGAAGCGCTGTCACTCTAAATAAACATCACTTTAAGTTTAATAACAATTTATTGATTCAGTGATTAACTGAATCGTTTAGGAATTCAAAATGAAAAACTATTTATTCGCACTATTGATTTTTATTGGGTATCTATCACCCATTCAAAGTGTTTTCGCTAGTGAAGATGAACATGAAGGCGAAGAAGGCATAAGCAAAATCGACAATAACATGGCAAAAAAGGTTGGTGTTGAAACAGCCTATTTAGCTTCAAAAACGTTGAACCAAACTATCCCTGTATACGGCTCTACGACGATAGGCGCTGAACAATTATTTCAAGTTGGCGCTAGATATAACGGCGTTATAAAGACAATAAACTTCACTGTTGGTGATACGGTAAAAAAAGGCGATCTATTAGCCGTTATTGAATCTAATGAGAGCTTAAATACTTATAAAATAACATCGCCTGTTTCTGGGACTGTTTTACAGCGAAATGGAAATATTGGCGGTATCACGCAAAACACTAGCTTGTTTGAAATCGTCAAATTTGACACCTTGTGGGCTGAATTTAAGGTGTTTACCAGCCAATATAATCAAATCAAAGTCGGTCAGCATGTTGATATTGAGCAAGGTGAACACGCATTCAGTTCAGTCATCACTAATATTATTCCAGCTAAAGATCAGCCTTATGTTTTAGCACGGGTACGATTAAACAACACTGAGTTAAAGCTAACGTCAGGTCAATTATTAAAAGGCAACGTAAAGATAAACCAATTTGAGGTGGATTTAGCGGTCGAGAAAGTTGCCATACAAGAGCTAGGTGGACAATTAGGTGTCTTTGTAAAAGAAGATGAAGAGTACGAGTTTGCACCACTTGTCCTTGGTCGTTCAGACAAAAACTATATCGAGGTCATTGATGGCCTCAGTAAAGACGCTGAATATGTAAACAAAAACAGTTATCTGATTAAAGCAGATATCTTGAAATCTGAAGTAGAAGACGACGATTAGGAGACGCAATATGATTGAATCAATTTTGCGTCTTGCAATAAATAGGCGCTATTTAGTATTAAGCTTGCTGATGGTAATCATCGGCGTTGGTATGTGGAGTTATCAAAAACTTCCCATTGATGCTGTTCCAGATATAACAAACGTACAGGTACAAATAAATACCTCTGCCCCCGGTTATTCACCTTTAGAAGCGGAGCAAAGGGTAACTTTTCCAGTAGAAAACGCATTAGCTGGACTACCAAAGCTGTCTCACACCCGCTCTCTTTCAAGATATGGTTTATCCCAGGTGACCGTTATCTTTGAAGAGGGAACCGATATTTATTTCGCACGCAACTTAATCAATGCAAGATTAGCTGCGATAAAAGGCGTTATTCCCTCTGGCTTAGAGCCAGAGATGGGTCCTATTTCCACAGGGCTTGGTGAAATATTTATGTATACCGTACAAGCTTCTCCTGACGCTAAAATGCCTAATGGAGAGCCTTATACCGCTATTGCCTTAAGAGAAATACAAGACTGGATCATTAAACCGCAATTGGCTCAAGTTAAAGGCGTCATTGAGGTCAACAGCATCGGCGGCTATAACAAGCAGTATCATATAACGCCGAAACCCGAAAAATTACTTTTTCATCAGGTAAGCTTTGAAGACGTTTCTGATGCATTACGTAAAAATAATGATAACCGTGGCGCGGGTTATATTGAGCAAAACGGACAACAAGTGTTAGTGCGCTCCATTGGGCAACTTGCGACAATGGATGAAATCCTCAATGTCATCATCAAAAAGAACGATGGTATTCCTGTAAAAATAAGTGATGTTGCCAATGTTGCTATAGGCAAAGAACTTAGAACAGGGGCTGCTACTCGTAATGGCATTGAGACAGTGCTTGGTACAACCATGATGCTGATTGGTGAGAATTCTCGCACCGTTGCTTTAGAAGTGGAACATAAGCTCAGCGAAATACAAAAATCTCTGCCAAAGGGCATTACCGCAGAGCCTGTTTACGACAGAACAACGTTAGTAGATAAAGCGATTGCAACCGTTACCAAAAACCTCGTTGAAGGTGCGCTTTTAGTTATTGTTGTGTTATTTATTCTACTTGGAAATTTACGTGCAGCTCTCATTACCGCTGCTGTTATCCCTATTTCCATGTTAATGACAATCACAGGTATGGTGCAAGCAGGAGTATCTGCCAATTTAATGAGTCTCGGCGCATTGGACTTTGGCTTGATAGTGGACGGGGCTGTAATCATCGTTGAAAACTCTGTCCGTAGGTTAGCACAGGCCCAACACAACGGTCATAGGCAAGACTTAAGAGAACGCCTAAATACCGTTTTTGAAGCCACTTCAGAAGTGATACGTCCAAGCTTGTTTGGTGTGGCAATTATCACTGTTGTTTACATCCCCATTTTCACGCTAACTGGCGTTGAAGGGAAAATGTTCCACCCTATGGCGGCAACTGTCGTTATGGCGTTAATTTCCGCAATGATCCTTTCAGTTACACTGGTTCCTGCTGCTGTAGCTGTGTTTATGAAAGGTAAAATCAGCGAAAAAGAAAGTGTAGTTATTCGTTCAACCAAGTCTATTTATGAACCATTGTTAAAAATGGCGATGAAATTTCGTTGGATTATTGTTTCATTCTCAACGCTGTTAATGGGGTATAGCCTTTGGTTAGCAACTACGCTTGGGACAGAATTTGTTCCTCAATTAAATGAAGGTGATATTGCACTACAGGCATTAAGAATTCCATCGACTGGCCTAGAGCAATCAGTAGAAATGCAAGAAGTACTTGAGCAACGTATTAAAGCGTTTCCTGAAGTTGATAAAGTATTCTCGCGCATTGGCACACCAGAAGTAGCAACCGACCCAATGCCACCGAGTATTGCTGATATCTTTGTTATTTTAAAACCACGTAAAGAATGGGCCGAACCTTCAAAACCAAAAAGTGAATTAGTTGAAGAAATGGAAAAAGTACTGAAAAACATTCCAGGCAACAACTATGAATTCACTCAGCCTATTCAAATGCGTTTCAATGAATTGATTTCTGGCGTTAGAGCTGATGTCGGCATCAAAATATTTGGTGATGATTTGGATCGGTTATTACTTACCGCAAAAGATATTCTAAATATTGTGAAAACCGTGGATGGTGCCGCTGATGCTCGAATGGAACAGGTCACAGGTGTTCCATCTTTATCAGTAATTCCTAAACGAGAAGCGCTTGGTAGGTATGATTGAACGTTACCGAATTGCAAGACTGGGTTGCCACTGCGATTGGCGGTGAATCTGCGGGGATCATTTATGAAGGTGACAGACGGTTTGAGTTAGTTGTTCGCCTACCAGAGCAAATAAGAACGGATATCGATAGCTTTGAAGCATCTGCCGCTTCCACTTGAGAATGGTAACTATGTGCCAATTGAAGAAGTTGCAGAGCTTAAATCAGAGTCTTTACCCGCGCAGATTAGCCGAGAGAACGGAAAAAGAAGAGTTGTGGTTACCGTCAATGTTCGTGGTAGAGATTTAGGCGGTTTTGTAAAAGAAGTTAAAGCTAAAATTAATCAGGAAGGAGAAATTCCAGCAGGATACTGGCTTGATTATGGTGGAACGTTTGAACAACTAGAATCAGCAAGTAAGCGATTAAGCCTAGTTGTACCGATAACATTGGTTGTTATCCCTAGGTATTTTGATTATAGCATTTGGTTCATTAAAAGATGCATTAATCATTTTCAGTGGCGTGCCTTTAGCATTAACAGGGGGCGTATTTTCACTTTATTTAAGAGACATGCCCTTATCAATTTCGGCAGGTGTCGGCTTCATTGCATTGTCAGGTGTCGCAGTATAAATGGCTTGGTTATGTTGGCTTTTATTCGAGATCTTTGGCATGAAAAAGGCGACCTATACGTAGCGATCATTGAAGGTGCCATCATTCGTTTAAGACCTATTTAATGACGGCACTGGTCGCAAGTTTAGGTTTTATTCCAATGGCGTTAAACACTGGAATTGGTGCAGAAGTACAACGACCACTAGCAACAGTTGTTATCGGCGGTATTGTATCTTCTACCATTTTAACTTTGTTTGTATTGCCTGTTTTATATCAATGGGCGCATGGCGCTGAGAGTAACAAACAGCAATCCGACGAAATCTAAAGCAAAAAAGCAGCTTAATTACTAAGTTATGCCTAATTAAGCTGCTTTTTATATTGTATGCTCCAAAATTTTATTGATAAAACTTACTCTGCTTCATCCCTACAATTTTCATTTAAAAACTCAAACTCTATCGTCGTATGCGATAAATGATAGGAAGATAATTTAGCTGCAACCTCTTGTTTAAGCTTAATTAATTCTTTAACGTCAAAGTTGTCACTCGCTCAAGGTGCGCTGTTAAAACGTGACTTTCACCATCCAGTGACCAAAAATGCATATGGTGTATACCATTTACTTCAGGAAATTCAATTAATGACTGCTTAATACGCTCTTGGGTCTCTTTATCGGGTGCAGCTTGAAGAAAAAGCACCAATGTTGATTTAAGATTTTTGAAAACGTTAAATAAGATAACAGCCGTAAACCCTATTGATAATAGAGGATCTAATATCCGGCAGTTCAACGAACACAATACAATAGAGACCTATAAGAACGGCAACCCAACCGAGTACATCTTCAAGTAGGTTGCCATGTCAGCACTTTTTCATTTAGTGTTTCACCCGCTTTTAATTTGAATACCGCATAACCATTACGGCAACACCGAGTATGGCTAGCCCTAACATCCCCTCAACTACAGGCATTTCAGGATTGGACAGCTTAGGTATTGCTTCAAATAAAACCCAAATAGAGCCGATAATCAAAACAATACTTATTTACCAATGCACCAAAAAGTGTAAGTCGGAGATAACCATAGCTGAATTTGTCTGATGCTTCTTTATCTGAAAAACGACTTAAAATCCACGCAAAACCTATTGAAGACTATCACCAAGATCGTGAACGGCATCCGCCATTATCGCCGTACTGTTTGTGAGCCAACCACCTATAAATTCGATAATGTAAATATCACATTAAGGAAAAATGCCCAACCAATCCGGTCGTCTTTACCATGCTGATGACTGTGACTATGGTTGTGCATTTTGTACCTCCAGTACTTTTTTATTTCTTATTTTTGATACATTCATATTAATCAAATGTCGGATCACTCGTTGATACAACCAACGTTTTACACCTGATAGATTAGTACCCTTTTTCGAGATAGAACTTATCTGGTGAATCATAAAGCCCAAAGTCGTCATGAATACCTTCTTTTTGAATATAGGTATCCTCATCCACGCCAATCCGTACCGGGTGAAGATAAGCACTTTGTTGCAACACCATAACCACAAAACTCATCTTTTGCTTGGCTAAATTTCTGCTGTAGTGAGCTTAAGTATTGCTCATCCAATATAAAGCCCTCTAAGTTTATCCAACGCCCTTCAAAGTAAACTTCTACCCAACTATGAATGATGTATTTAGGTGCTAACCAAAATACATAGCTTGGGATAGCACCTTTTTGTAGTTGCTGATCAATGGTAAAACCTTGGAAACGACACTGGATACCTAGTCCACGCAATAGTGCCATTAAACAGATTACCCTTAGTATTACATTGTCCATAACCATCTGCTAGCACATCGCTTGCTGAAATATCATCACTCTTGTTATAAGGCCAAACATTATTTCATCTTTACAAACTGATAAGCGGCACCAATTTTGTTGAAATTATCCAAATTTTTCCACCCTCGTTGATCGATCAGGGATTGGATATCTTTGTGTTCAAAATTAACGATATTCGTATTGTTAAATATTTCTCATGTCATTTTTATATATCCCTTTCGTTGCATACCTATACTATAGATCCTATAGTAACTATAGAGTCAAATGTCTGGGGAAATTGATGAAAATAGGCGAATTGTCAAAAAAATCGGGCTGTTCAATACAAACGATTAGATATTATGAAGAGAAGGATTACTGTTAAATCCAACCGTTCAGAAGGTAATTTCAGGCTGTATGATAGTAAAGCACTTAAACAATTGGAATTCGTAAAGCATTGTCGCAGCCTAGATATATCACTCAATGATATTAAACGTCTTATCGAATTAAAAAATAAGGCCAGAAGAAAGCTGCTCTAGCGTTAATGCTTAATTGATCAGCAACTTGCACTAGTGAATAAACGTATGAAAGAATTAAGGGCGCTTAAAGCTGAATTACAACAGATGGCAAGTGCTTGTGGTTCAGACAATACAATTGAAGCGTGCGGCATCATCAAATCATTGGATAGCTAAACTAAATATAACTTTAGATTAGTAAGTATTCACAAAGGCAATAATGAAAACCATTGCAAATTAGCACAATCATTAAATTTAAATGTAGAACCATTCGTTTTTATGAACGAGAAGGGCTGATTACACAACCTGAAAAACCAATATCTGGTTATAGACAATATGACGAAACAATAGCAGGACAACTTAGGTTTATCACAAAAGCCAAAGCGCTCGGCTTTACGTTAAGAGAAATAAAATCGCTAATGTCTATGGACAGCATACTGCACTCAAGTTGAGCTATTAAGCCGACAAAAGTTAGCAATCATTCGAGACAAAATTAATGACCTTCAACGTTTAGAGAAAAGTAATTGTGGGATATGACAAATACCTGTATGCAAAACGAAGATCCAACACATTGCCCCATAATTGATTCATTAAAATGATTGACTCCGTACTTATATACGGAGTTTAGAATGATGGTAATATCAACCAATAGACTTTAAAATGATAAATAAAATATTAGACAGAGTAGGCTCTAGTGGGCGTTTGGCTAGCGGCACGGCCTGCTTCCCTGCATTAAGGTCACTAACATCGTCGTGTCGT
>NZ_JBEWZA010000001.1:0-3638969 GCF_040567695.1 Pseudoalteromonas sp. NCIMB 1079
ACACTAGATCGCGTGTTGCCGGCAATAACTTCAGCACCCAGTTCTTTTGCTTTTAGCGCACAATCATCAACATTCTCGACGGCAATGTAAGCCAACCAATGACTTGGGATACCTGCACTAATTTGCTCTTTAGGCATTTCGTACATTGCAGCGATATCATCACCTTGCTTTTGTAGCATGGTGTAGTATATGTTCTCTCCAATAGGTTGATCGTCATGCCCCCAATCAAATAATGATGTATAAAACGCCTTACCGTCTTTCCAATTGTGCGTACAAAGCTCTGACCAACAAAAAATACCATGCGGATGGTTTTCAACTTTACTCATGATTAAGCCCTTATTATTCTAATTTTACCTAAACGAACTCTGTCACATTTTATAAACGAGATAATGGAACAGACTATAAATTGAGATTAGAGCAATAACTAAGCGGAGTCGATAAAAGAAGGGCAAAAATTCGTTATTCAGTTGTTTCATATTTGAGGTTTTTAACGCAGTTAGGGTCAGATTTAATCCCTCAAATTGATTAAATATTATTGCTGATCGATATAAATTATTTACCAAGAAGTCCTTCGCTCTAGAGGAATACCTAAATCACTTTTCTGCAGATGTAAAAAAGCCCGACTATTTCTAGTCGGGCTCTCTACAATTTGAAGTCGGTGCGCTACGCAGTAGGATGTCGTAGTGCCCACAGCGGTAGGAAGTCACAGTGAAATGCTACACTATCTTTGTGTCGCGATATGAGTGTGTATTAATTGCGCGAATTTCACTTTTCTTCAGACGTAAAAAGCCCGACTATTTCTAGTCGGGCTCTCTACAATTTGAAGCCTGGTAATGTCCTACTTTCACATAGCAAATGCTACACTATCATCGGCGCTGTTTCGTTTCACTACTGAGTTCGGCATGGAATCAGGTGGGTCCAAAACGCTATTGTCACCAAGCAAATTAGGTGCAAAGAATCAATGACAAGCACGTAGTGCTACCATTTTCTTTGCGCAAGGTGCCTCAACTTTAACGCTACGCGCTAAGAGTCACCTCTTGAATTTGGAAAATATCTGATAATATTTTTTAAGTCTTTCTAAGTAATTTCTACTTTAGTTATATTAACTTCTTCGCTTGTTTCACTATCACATAAAACGCGTTTGGCGTTGTATGGTTAAGCCTCACGGGTAATTAGTACAAGTTAGCTTAATGGCTCACACCACTTCCACATCTTGCCTATCAACGTTGTAGTCTTCAACGGCCCTTCAGAGACTTTAAAAGTCTAGTGAGAACTCATCTCGAGGCCTGCTTCGCGCTTAGATGCTTTCAGCGCTTATCAGTTCCGAACGTAGCTACCGGGCAATGCCATTGGCATGACAACCCGAACACCAGCGGTTCGTTCACTCCGGTCCTCTCGTACTAGGAGCAACCCCTCTCAATTCTCAAACGCCCACGGCAGATAGGGACCGAACTGTCTCACGACGTTCTAAACCCAGCTCGCGTACCACTTTAAATGGCGAACAGCCATACCCTTGGGACCGACTTCAGCCCCAGGATGTGATGAGCCGACATCGAGGTGCCAAACACCGCCGTCGATATGAACTCTTGGGCGGTATCAGCCTGTTATCCCCGGAGTACCTTTTATCCGTTGAGCGATGGCCCTTCCATTCAGAACCACCGGATCACTATGACCTACTTTCGTACCTGCTCGACGTGTCTGTCTCGCAGTTAAGCTGGCTTCTACCATTACACTAACCGTACGATGTCCGACCGTACTTAGCCAACCTTCGTGCTCCTCCGTTACTCTTTAGGAGGAGACCGCCCCAGTCAAACTACCCACCAGGCACTGTCCGTAACCCCGATTCAGGGGCCAACGTTAGAACATCAAAACTACAAGGGTGGTATTTCAAGGACGACTCCACAACAACTAGCGTCGCTGCTTCAAAGTCTCCCACCTATCCTACACATGTAGGTTCAATGTTCAGTGCCAAGCTGTAGTAAAGGTTCACGGGGTCTTTCCGTCTAGCCGCGGGTACACAGCATCTTCACTGCGATTTCAATTTCACTGAGTCTCGGGTGGAGACAGCGTGGCCATGGTTACACCATTCGTGCAGGTCGGAACTTACCCGACAAGGAATTTCGCTACCTTAGGACCGTTATAGTTACGGCCGCCGTTTACCGGGGCTTCGATCAAGAGCTTCTCCCTAAGGATAACCCCATCAATTAACCTTCCGGCACCGGGCAGGTGTCACACCGTATACGTCATCTTGCGATTTTGCACAGTGCTGTGTTTTTAATAAACAGTCCCAGCCACCTGGTCACTGCGGCTCCCGTCCGCTTAGAGAGCAAGTCTCATCACAGATAGGAGCGTACCTTCTCCCGAAGTTACGGTACGATTTTGCCTAGTTCCTTCACCCGAGTTCTCTCAAGCGCCTTAGTATTCTCTACCTGACCACCTGTGTCGGTTTGGGGTACGATTCCATATAATCTGAAGCTTAGAGGCTTTTCCTGGAAGTATGGCATCAACAACTTCATCACCGTAGTGACTCGTCTCGTGTCTCAGTCTTAATAGCAACCCGGATTTACCTAAGTCGCCAACCTACTCACTTTCACATGGACTACCAACGCCATGCTTGTTTAGCCTGCTCCGTCCCCCCATCGCAATTATATCGAGTACAGAAATATTAATCTGTTTCCCATCGACTACGCCTTTCGGCCTCGCCTTAGGGGTCGACTTACCCTACCCTGATTAACATGGGATAGGAACCCTTGGTCTTCCGGCGTGGGAGTTTTTCACTCCCATTATCGTTACTCATGTCAGCATTCGCACTTCTGATACGTCCAGCATACCTCCCGGTACACCTTCAACCGCTTACAGAACGCTCCCCTACCACTCAGAATAAATTCTGAATCCGCAGCTTCGGTGCATAGTTTAGCCCCGTTACATCTTCCGCGCAGACCGACTCGACCAGTGAGCTATTACGCTTTCTTTAAAGGATGGCTGCTTCTAAGCCAACCTCCTGGCTGTCTGGGCCTTTCCACATCGTTTCCCACTTAACTATGACTTTGGGACCTTAGCTGGCGGTCTGGGTTGTTTCCCTCTTCACGACGGACGTTAGCACCCGCCGTGTGTCTCCCGGATATTACTTTACGGTATTCGGAGTTTGCAAAGGGTTGGTAAGTCGGGATGACCCCCTAGCCTTAACAGTGCTCTACCCCCGTAAGTATTCGTCCGAGGCTCTACCTAAATAGATTTCGGGGAGAACCAGCTATCTCCCGGTTTGATTAGCCTTTCACTCCTAGCCACAGGTCATCCCCTAACTTTTCAACGTTAGTGGGTTCGGTCCTCCAGTTGATGTTACTCAACCTTCAACCTGCCCATGGCTAGATCACCGGGTTTCGGGTCTATACCTTGCAACTAGTCGCCCAGTTAAGACTCGGTTTCCCTACGGCTACCCTATTCGGTTAACCTCGCTACAAAATATAAGTCGCTGACCCATTATACAAAAGGTACGCAGTCACCCAACAAGTAGGCTCCTACTGCTTGTACGTACACGGTTTCAGGTTCTATTTCACTCCCCTCACAGGGGTTCTTTTCGCCTTTCCCTCACGGTACTGGTTCACTATCGGTCAGTTGGGAGTATTTAGCCTTAGATGATGGTCCACCTATATTCAGTCAAAGTTTCACGTGCTCCGACCTACTCGATTTCACTTAAAATGTCTTTTCATGTACGGGACTATCACCCTGTATCGTGGCACTTTCCAGAGCCTTCCATTAACACATAATAAGCTTAAGGGCTGTTCCGATTTCGCTCGCCGCTACTTTCGGAATCTCGGTTGATTTCTTTTCCTACGGGTACTTAGATGTTTCAGTTCTCCGCGTTCGCCTCGTTAACCTATGTATTCAGTTAACGATACCTGCAAGCAGGTGGGTTTCCCCATTCGGAAATCCTAGTCTCAAGCGCTTTTTACTAGCTTGACTAGGCTTATCGCAAGTTAATACGTCCTTCATCGCCTCCAACTGCCAAGGCATCCACCGTGTACGCTTAGTCACTTAACCATACAACCCAAACGGGTCTTTGTTGTGTGACAGTTTAACTTCGCCAGAAGTTAATATTGAATACTAAAGTAGATACCAATCAATCAACGTAAACGTTAATTAAATGGCACTGAATGGTACTGCTACCATTCTTTTTTTACTTTTGAAAACTCTTGATAAATACAAAGTATCTATCAGAATTTTATTATCAGCTTTTCCAAATTTTTAAAGAGCAAGAGATACAAAAACCTCTCAAAATTAAACACACTCTATTCTCAGGCGGTTAATGGCCCGATAAAGAATATTTATTTTTAAGAAGTAAAAGTGGTGGAGCTAAGCAGGATCGAACTGCTGACCTCCTGCGTGCAAGGCAGGCGCTCTCCCAGCTGAGCTATAGCCCCACATATGCTGGTACTTACTGTTTTAACCATCTTCTTGATTAGACAAGAAGTGGTGGGTCTGAGTAGATTTGAACTACCGACCTCACCCTTATCAGGGGTGCGCTCTAACCAGCTGAGCTACAGACCCAAAACAATAAGTGTTGTTCTCTTTACAATAACAATCATCTGTGTGGACACTACGAACAAATAAGTTCTAAATCGTATAAGGAGGTGATCCAGCCCCAGGTTCCCCTAGGGCTACCTTGTTACGACTTCACCCCAGTCATGAATCACTCCGTGGTAAACGTCCTCCCGAGGGTTAGACTATCTACTTCTGGAGCAACCCACTCCCATGGTGTGACGGGCGGTGTGTACAAGGCCCGGGAACGTATTCACCGCGTCATTCTGATACGCGATTACTAGCGATTCCGACTTCATGGAGTCGAGTTGCAGACTCCAATCCGGACTACGACGCACTTTAAGTGATTCGCTTACTCTCGCGAGTTCGCAGCACTCTGTATGCGCCATTGTAGCACGTGTGTAGCCCTACACGTAAGGGCCATGATGACTTGACGTCGTCCCCACCTTCCTCCGGTTTATCACCGGCAGTCTCCTTAGAGTTCTCAGCATTACCTGCTAGCAACTAAGGATAGGGGTTGCGCTCGTTGCGGGACTTAACCCAACATCTCACAACACGAGCTGACGACAGCCATGCAGCACCTGTATCAGAGTTCCCGAAGGCACCAAACCATCTCTGGTAAGTTCTCTGTATGTCAAGTGTAGGTAAGGTTCTTCGCGTTGCATCGAATTAAACCACATGCTCCACCGCTTGTGCGGGCCCCCGTCAATTCATTTGAGTTTTAACCTTGCGGCCGTACTCCCCAGGCGGTCTACTTAATGCGTTAGCTTTGAAAAACAGAGCCGAGGCTCCGAGCTTCTAGTAGACATCGTTTACGGCGTGGACTACCGGGGTATCTAATCCCGTTTGCTCCCCACGCTTTCGTACATGAGCGTCAGTGTTGACCCAGGTGGCTGCCTTCGCCATCGGTATTCCTTCAGATCTCTACGCATTTCACCGCTACACCTGAAATTCTACCACCCTCTATCACACTCTAGTTTGCCAGTTCGAAATGCAGTTCCCAGGTTGAGCCCGGGGCTTTCACATCTCGCTTAACAAACCGCCTGCGTACGCTTTACGCCCAGTAATTCCGATTAACGCTCGCACCCTCCGTATTACCGCGGCTGCTGGCACGGAGTTAGCCGGTGCTTCTTCTGTCAGTAACGTCACACATGATGGGTATTAACCACCACGCTTTCCTCCTGACTGAAAGTGCTTTACAACCCGAAGGCCTTCTTCACACACGCGGCATGGCTGCATCAGGCTTGCGCCCATTGTGCAATATTCCCCACTGCTGCCTCCCGTAGGAGTCTGGGCCGTGTCTCAGTCCCAGTGTGGCTGATCATCCTCTCAAACCAGCTAGGGATCGTCGCCTTGGTGAGCCATTACCTCACCAACTAGCTAATCCCACTTGGGCCAATCTAAAGGCGAGAGCCGAAGCCCCCTTTGGTCCGTAGACATTATGCGGTATTAGCAGTCGTTTCCAACTGTTGTCCCCCACCTCAAGGCATGTTCCCAAGCATTACTCACCCGTCCGCCGCTCGTCAGCAAAATAGCAAGCTACTTTCTGTTACCGCTCGACTTGCATGTGTTAGGCCTGCCGCCAGCGTTCAATCTGAGCCATGATCAAACTCTTCAATTAAAAAGTTTTATGTCTTTCGACAGCTCAATGAATTCTGAATTTTTGTTTTTGTTGCCAAAAACGAATTGACTGTGCGTTATTATTTTCACTTTTAAAAAAGTGAAATCAAAACAGCTCAAGGCTGAATCTTTTAATAACATATGGTCACTCAGTTTCAATTGAGACTCTAATTTGTTTGCCTCATTACTTGCTCAATAAAGAACGAAGTAGCTTGGCTGTTAGAACTCAATCTGTACGAGTGCCCACACAGATGATTGCTTTATATTGTTAAAGAACGTTTTGAGTCGCTTTAGCGTCTCAAGGGATGCGAATAATACACCCTTTATTTTTCGAGTCAAGACTTAGTTTTAAACTTTCTTTTGGAAGATTTAAAACCGAAGTTTTATTTAACTCTCTGAGTAGTTCGTGCCTCGCTATGCGTTGCCGTTTCCCGTCTCAGTGGGGTCGCATTATAGGGAGATCCGAAAACAGATCAACCCTTTTTTTAGATCTTTTTACTGTTCGAACAAAAATAGAACAAAACCACGTAAAACCACATGAAAACCCGTCTAAGATGATGCTTTTTTATGCTCTTATTTATTATTTAATACAAATATCATTGCTATGTTTGATTTAGGCGTTAAGATAGCAAGTTCACAATGTTAAATTAATGTTTATTTCCTGTTTATTGGTAGATCTAAAATGAAATTACCCGATCAAAAATCTTTTATCTTCTCTGTTATTCTTGCTGTAGTTGGTTTTGTTGTTGTTGAGTTTGCTTTAGGCGGCTTAGCTTTAGACCCTGCATTACTATTTGGTGCTGGTTTATTAATAGGTGCGATTGCTATTGCTGCAATATCATCTGATGTGACTGAAGAAGCTGAAGTTAAAACAAAAACGCTTTATGTTGGTAACCTTCCTTATCGTGCAAACGAAGGTGTGGTTCGTGCATTATTTGAAGAACAAGGCAAAGTATTCAATGTTCGTTTATTAAAGGATAAGAATACTGGCAAACGTCGTGGATTTGGTTTTGTTGAAATGGCGCAAGCTGATGCAGACAATGCAATTGATAACTTGAACGATAGCGAGTTCCAACAACGTACTTTAAAGGTACGTGAAGCAAAACAAAAACAAGAAGATGATTCTAATGCTCTACGTACTGAGACGGATCAGTCAGTGTAACTAGCTTTACCGCTAGCTTATTGCTAAACACATCAGCCGTTGCATAATATTGCAGCGGCTTTTTTATGTCTGTTTGTTTATCCACACATAAGTTAAGTTGGTTAAGTAGGAAGTTGACTCTATTTGCTATCGCTACACCTGAATCAAGTAATTTTACATTCCCTTCAAAGTACTGACTAATCGGCCCTGCTAATATCGGAAAGTGCGTACACCCTAGTACAAGTACATCTATAGTTTTATCTATATGTAGTTCATCAAGTACTTGATACAACTTATTTGTATCGAAAGAGCCTGTAAAAAAGCATTTCTCAGCTAACGTTACTAATTCAACACTGCTATAAAGGTTAACGATTACATTACGTGCATGTTCAGCAATTAATGTTTTTGTGTATGAACTGGCGACCGTTGCCGGTGTGGCTAACAAGCCAATATGATTTGAGCGTGTTAATTCTGCCGCAGGCTTTATTGCTGGTACAACACCTACAATAGGAATATCCGTAATTTGGCGAACAGCGCTGAGTGCAGATGTAGAAGCGGTGTTACACGCTATTACAATTAAATCGACGTTAAGCGTGTTGGCTTTGATGAAATGAATAAGTGAACATAATCGGTTAATTATAGTTTGTTGGGACTGAGCACCATAAGGTAGTAATGCATTATCCATAAAATAGCTGTACTGAGCATTGGGGATACTTTGCTTGATATGTTCAAGTACAGTAGTTCCACCAATACCTGAATCAAAGACCATTATATGCGCTGACAAACTACCGTTCCTACTTTACTTTAAGATCGGCAGTTTGCCATGAGGTTTTTATAAAAGAAAGTAGTTTAACTTTGCGTGGCTTCTAAATCAGTAAGCCTGTCGGCTGCTGAATTTAACTGATTAAGGTTTTCGAACATAGACTTTGTATAATCTACTAACTTATCTATTTGTTCCTGATCTTGATTTAACCATTGGAGAATGCCAGCTAGCTGATTTTGTAATCCAAGCTCACCCGCTTTTTCAAAAGCATTTTTAAGGTCGTCATTAAAAGGGGCTAACCCCTCTGCTACTTGTTTTTCTGGTGCTGGTTTATATTCTTCATAGCTTTTAACTGTTGCTATTGTTTTTGTTTGGCGTAAATCCATAGAAAAAGCCACCAGCTGATCGCTGTCTAAACTCAGCTCTTGCGCTTGTTCAAATGCTTCATCTAAATCACCACCAAAAAAGGTTTTACTTAGATCTTGTAAGTCTTCCATCATCGCATTAATAGCTTCTTGCTCTTGCTCGTTTAAGTCACCATTTACCGACATCGAAAATGATACCTGTCGAGATTGCGATGATGAGCTTGCAAACGACTCACTATTACTGTTTTGCTGATAGCCACTTGCCGATTGAGATTCAAATGCATCAGCAAAGCTAATACTTACCTCATCGCCTTCTGCGGTAGTGAATTTATACTCTGCATTGCTAGTCATACTGACATATTGAGCCTGGCTTATATTTACGCTGGCAGGTTGTGGGTTAAATAACGACTCTTCAAACTTATCCAGCCCATTGTAAATTCCCTCTTTGGACTTATTAATGCCCTCTTCCATGTCATCATTAAATACGCCAGTACCTTTGAGTTCATCAACAGCGTCATCAATCCCTATTTGGACTCCTTTGCGCGCATCGCCTAGCATATCTTTGAGCTTTTCGTCATCAGCGCCGTTAGCTTTTGCTTTATTTACAGCACTACTTACAAAATCGAGTACGTTTTTTACTATTTCATCAAAATCAAATAGTGGTTTATCTGCTTTTTTTTCTGCGATAGGTAATCCAAGCTGCTCAGCCATTTTATCGCCAAGCACCTTTGCAGCCAACTCTCGGCCTCGTTGTTGATAGCTATCTTGAGGAGACGTAATTGTAGGTTGCTGTATATCAGCTTTATTATTGAATTTATTGATGTTGTTGTTTGGCGTAAAGCCATAATTACCTATTTTCATGATTCGTCTCCTAAGCGTGCGTAGTTTATTATCGGCTATAACAATAAAAACTAAAGTACAATGTTCAATAAAACAGCATAAATGCTAGCCAAAACTAGACAAATACGCAGCGCTCCCTACAATAGCGCCGATAAACAGATCTTAGATAAGGTAGTAGCGTTAATGGCAGTTATTAAAATAGATACCACACAGTACCAAGCGCAGTTAAGTGAAAAAGAGCAGCGTATTAGTGCGCAGTTTCAACGTTTTGGTGTGGAGCAATTAGAAGTATTTAGCTCAGAGCCAACTAACTACCGCCAACGTGCTGAATTTAGAGTATGGCACGACGGTGACGATCTGTTTCACATTATGTTTGATCAACAAACAAAAGAAAAAATCCGTGTTGATACATTTGATCCAGCAGCGCCTCTAGTAGGTGAAATAATGCAGGTGATGATTGAGAATCTTAAGCCTTGTGAAATATTACGCCGTAAGTTATTTCAAATCGATTACCTATCAACGCTAAGCGGTGAAATTTTAGTAAGCTTGCTTTATCACAAACCACTGGATGATGAATGGTTAAGTGAAATTAAAGCACTGAAAGAAAAGCTTAGCAGTAAATACAAAATTGACTTTATAGGCCGTGCTCGCAAACAAAAAGAAGTGCTGGGTGATGACTTTGTAACTGAGCGTTTAACAGTTAATGGTCAAGAGCTTATTTATCAACAAGTAGAAAATAGCTTTACTCAGCCTAATGCAAAAGTAAATATTAATATGCTGGAGTGGGCGCAAGATTTATGTAAACCACTTAAAAATGATTTATTAGAACTGTATTGCGGTAACGGTAACTTTTCAATTGCATTAGCGGGCTGTTTTAATAAAGTATTAGCGACGGAAATATCAAAATCATCTGTTCACTCTGCTCAATACAACATTGCTAAAAACAACGTAGAAAACTTAGATATTATTCGTATGTCGAGTGAAGAGTTTACTCAAGCAATGAATGGCGAGCGTACTTTTTCGCGTTTAGAAGGGATTGATTTAAAAAGCTATGATTGCCAAACCATATTAGTTGATCCACCACGCGCGGGCATGGATGAATTAACGTGTGACCTTGTGGCTAACTACGAAAACATAATTTATATATCCTGTAATCCTGAAACTCTTGAGCGTGACCTTGATCACTTAACACGTACGCATAACGTTAAGCGCTTTGCTATATTTGATCAGTTCCCTTATACGCATCACATTGAGTCGGGCGTTTTCTTACAGCGCAAATAAATACGCTCAGTAAACGTTACCCATAAAAAAAGCTCCTTAAGGAGCTTTTTTTATTTTAGCTAAACTTACTTGTTAGCTAAGTAATTAATTAATTTGCTAATGTCTTCAGGTTTAGTAATACCCGACTCACGACCTAGGTTTAATTTGTACTTACCATTTACAATAAAGGTAGGTACGCCACGTAGTGCGCCTTTTTCTTTAAAGTAGTCTTGATCGCGTTTCATTTTAGAGCTCAGCGTACGTACCGAGAAGCTTTTAAACAGCTTATCAAACTTATCACCATCAACGCCCTGCGCTACAAATATATCTTTTACATCTGCAAGCTCATTAAATTTAGCGCGCTTTGTATGGATATGATTAAAGATTGCAGAAATAATCTGATCTTTTTGTGGAAGCACTTCAGCTGTCGCCAGTGCTTGGCTCATCATCTGTTGGTTTTCTGGGTCACGTACACCTACAAAATCAACATGGCTCTTTTTAAATTTAACGTTTTTATCAAGCTTAGGCTTAAACTCACCAATTAGTGCTTCCATGTTATTACATGCAGGGCAGTAAAATGAGAAAAACTCTTTAACCTCTGGCTTTTTAGTTGCACGCTCAGAAACTACGTCGTAATGCACGCCTTCTTCATACGTTGCTGCAAAGCTTGTTGCTGCCATAGGAAGTAATATTGCAAGCAAACCTGCTTTAACTAATTTAATCATTATTATACTCCGAAATTTATAGTGCTAATAAAAACGCTACTAACTCATCAAGTTCTTTTTGATTTTTGATGGTGTTGAGGTTTATTTTATATTTATCGTTAACAATAAAAGTAGGTACACCTGTAAGTGCGCCTAATTTTGAATATTTATTTTGTTTGTCTTGCATTGCTTGCTCAGCTGAAATGACTGGCATGCTTGCAATCTCTTGATCAAATGTTGCGCTATCAATACCGTTTACTTCAAGTAATTTTTTAACGTCTTTCATTTCAGTTAATGGTGCACGTTGAACATGAATACTTTTAAAAATTTGATCGCTAATACTTTGCGCCTGACCATGCTGCTTAGCAATTAAGTAGGCAAAGCTTAAATTGCTTTGTGCTTGTGGTGACACGCCACCTAAAAAGTTAACGTGGTTTTTAATAAACTCAGCGCCTTCTGGCAAGCCTTTTTCAATTGCTTTTGCTACTGGTTCAAACTTAAAACAATGTGGACAGTAAAATGAGAAAAACTCGGTTACTTGCGGTGACTTGCTTTTGTCTACATCAATAACAGTGTATTGATTATCAACTTCAAACTGTGCAGCAAGTGCTGCAAATGGTAAACATAAAAGTAATAAACTCAGTTTTAATTTTTTAAGCATTTGTATCTCGTTGTACTTGTCTTTAAATAAAATATTACGGCAATAACTTTAACGGTGCTTCTTGCAATGCTGCAAGTTGCTCCTTCAGTGCTAAAATTTGTTGCTCCCAGTATTTGTCATCAGCAAACCATGTAAAGTTCCGCACAAAAGCAGGATCGCTCCATCGTTTAGCTACCCATCCCATATAATGAATAATACGCATTGCTCGCAGCGGTTCAATTAATTTGAGTTGAGAGTGATCAAAATCACAAAACTCTTCATACGCATTTACAAGGGTGTCTAACTGTAACAGTTGCGTCGCTCTATCGCCACTGAGCATCATCCATAAATCTTGGATTGCAGGACCTTGGCGGCTGTCATCTAAATCAACAAACATTAGCGCATCACCTGCCCATAAAATATTACCAACGTGGCAGTCACCATGTAAGCGAATACTTTGCACATCTTTATACTGTTTTTGCGCCTGCTCTATCACTAAATCTAAAATAGTATAAAAGGCAGTATTTATTCCCATTGGCACTAAGTTACTTTTCTGAAGATGAACTTTGGCTGTATGCAAATACTCCTCGCAGGTAACTGTTGGCCTATAAGTAAAAGGTTTTGTTTTAGCTACTTGGTGCATACGGCCAATTAATCGCCCCATTACATCAAGCTGATCTAAATTATCAACCTCAAATAAACGCCCGCCTACACTTGGAAACAACACAAACAAATACCCTTCGTGTTCAAACAAGCTTTGCCCATTATATAAAATAGGGGCAACAACGGGTACTTCTGCATCCGCTAGTTCAAATGCAAAGTCATGCTCTTCTTGAATTTGCTCTTTACTCCATCGCTCTGGGCGATAAAACTTCACTACGTAACGCAGGCCATCATCGGCTTTAAATTGGTACACTCTGTTTTCATAGCTATTGAGCGCTAATAAACCAGATTCGGCGTACACACCTACGCTTTCTATTGCATCGAGTATTAGGTCAGGTGTTAAGTCAATAAAACTAAATTTACTCATACTCTTCTTATATAAAATAAAAGCGGGTTATATACCCGCTTTTGTTAATTGCTATATCAACTTACCTAATTAAGGTAAGTTGCGATTATCGCGCTTTAAAAAAGTTACTCGACTGCGATATTGTCTCATCCGGCTCACTAACCGGTGAAAGCACAAAATTAAACTCAGTCATCGGCGCCTTCAAATCATAAGGGTCCATTACAAGTGACAATGGTACGTTATGAGATTCCCCTGCCTGCACAGTAAATGACTGCTTACCAATATACTTAAAGTTATCTAACCCTTGTACTTTAATATTAAAGGTTTGCTCATACTGCGCTTTATTAATTACCTTTAATGTATAGGTGTTCTCTACTAAACCATCAAAATCGACACGATATAATTGGTTTCGGTCACGAATAATATCAAAGTCCATTGTTTTACGCAGTGCTATATTAGCGACAAGCGCTCCCGTAAGCACAACAAGTATGACCGTGTAACCAATAATTTTAGCTCGCAGTGGATTCGTTTTATTTTCTGGGGTTTCGAGATTTCGCTCAGTCGTATATGAAATAAGCCCACGCGGATATTCCATTTTATCCATTACGCCATCACACGCATCAATACATGCACCACAGTTGATACACTCAGCTTGTAGCCCATTTCTAATATCAATACCTGTTGGGCACACTTGAACGCACAAGTTACAGTCTATACAGTCGCCTAACTCTAAATCTTTATGGTCTACTTTACGTGAACGAGGACCACGGCTTTCACCTCGGCTTTCGTCGTACGTTACTGTGTATGTGTCTTTATCAAACATAGCTGATTGAAAACGAGAGTAAGGGCAAATGTGTAAACACATAATTTCTCGCATCCAACCGGCATTACCATAGGTACACGCAGCAAAGAAAATAATGCTGACTAGTGCATAACCGCCTATATCAAACGTTACAAAGTCAGGGAGTAACTCCCTTATTGGCGTAAAATAACCAACAAAAGAAATTGCGGTATACAACGAAAACAATACCCAACTAGTATGCTTTGCCGTCTTACGCCAAAACTTATCAAAATTCATGGGTCGTTGATCGAGTTTTTTACGTTGATTAGCCGTGCCTTCAAGCTTTTCTTCGAACCAAATAAAAATAAAAGTCCAAACAGTTTGCGGACATGTGTAGCCACACCACACCCGTCCATAGAAGGTGGTCACTAAAAACAACGCAAATGCTGCCAACATAAAGATAAACGCTAATATAGTAAAATCTTGAGGCCATAGCGTTAAACCAAAAATATTGTATTTTTGACCAATTAGATCAAACAGCACAGCTTGCTGGCCATTAAAATTAATCCAAGGTAGTAACATAAACGCAAGCAGGCCTAAGAAGCCAATGCGCTGTCTAAGTAATTGATGTAGGCCTTTTACAGCACGCACATAAATACGATTTCGGGGATTGAACCTATCATCTTGACGGCTTAAATCCGGTTTTTGGATTTTCACCTCTACAGGGATATTCTTTACTTTAATTTGCTTGTCCATCGAAGTTCCTCAACGCCGCTTGGAAATAAAAATCCAGCAATACTCAAGTACTCTATACTTAAAGCTAGCAAGTTACTTGCTAGGCATATTTACTTTAATAAATTGCCTTCTCGAATACTTTCAGATATTTCAGAAATATCTGACTGCTGTTAACCATTATAACAATGTTGGTTAAAATTACTGGTATAGATTGCTAATAATTTATTCATCCCAGTTACTTGCTTTTAAAATGCAGTTTATTACACTGCATGGTAATTCAACCCTACTTAGATCAAGGTTTACGTATCCATGAAAAAATTTATTATTTTGGTAGTTGTGATCCTTGCCTTTTTTACAATCGATCACCCACTTATAAAAGAACCTCGCGAAAGGTTACTAGGTGAAGGCATCGGCTTTTTAAGTGATGCAAGCAAGGTCAATAGAAGCCCAGCTGCAAATATGGCTAAAAATAGGATCAGCAGTCAACTTAAACTATCTGAATCTGAAGGTGAGTATGTAGAAAAAACGTTTACAACAGATGACTCTGTTCAGTTATTTCACCTACGCTATTGTCGTGAGCGTGACTTAAACCTTTATTTTTATGACGACCGTTTAAATACGGTATGTAAAATAGTGACTGAAGCATTAGAACAAAAGCGAGCAAAGTAGTGGATTTTTCAGGATTAAATAAAAAAGCAAGCGACTCATTTCATAAGCAGCGCAATATGCTCAAGCAATTAGCGCAAGGCAAAACATTAGAGTGTGAGAAGTGTAATGGGGTTTTAACACTTGATTTAGCCACCAGCGAGCCTGGTAAAGGCATAGTAAAGTGCAAACAAGGCTGTACGGATATTATATTAGAGCTAGGCACTTAGATTAAACTAAGCGCCTAGTATTAATAATTACTCTTCCCAACTCTCGTCGGTTATCAAGCCGCTATTAATTGCGACCACTTCAATTAGTTCAGCAAACCCTAATGCAAAGTCACCCATAGATTCATACTGATACTGACACAAAGCTTCTATTGTCATGTTATTTTGTTTGGCAATCTGAGCTATTGCTAGCTGGTCGAGTGCAAAAAAGCTTAGTGTGCTTAACGCACTTTCTAGTGCTTGTTTAAAATCAACGTCTAATTGCGGTGCATTTAACAAAGGTTCTGCATAAGCTTTCGTTGCAACTAAGAAGCCTTTACTCCACGACTTACAAAATTCCGCATCAAATGTGTCTGGTAATTTATATCCAGTTTCGAACACCTGCTCACTAATTTTGTGATAAAGCGCCATAAACAAAAAAAGCATTTCTTCATCTAAATCATCAGCTGTGTTTGGCAATATCTGCTCAAGCCACTCATGTACATCTAATGGGTTGGGCGAACAAATTACACCAAATAAATAGCCTTGGCTTTGTACAAGGGTCATTGCTTGAGATTGGGTATTTAAAAATGAGCTGAGCTGCTTTGCGTGCAACTCAGTAAATTGGGGTATTTGCATTAAAACTCTTTATATTAAAACATTAAAAGTTGAGCGGGTAGCGACCTTGGTTATCTGGTCGGCCTAAAAACTTAACCGCATCATGTACATCTTTAGGTAAGTTGGCATCTGGTTTTACATAACCTGCCACTCTAAAGTCGAAATTAGCTTTAAGTGTAGCATCTGCCTCAAGCCCAAGCGTATTATCTGGGTCAATTAATATAGCAACATCACCCGACTTACAGCTTAACTTACCAGCTAGAGGTCCAATATTAAACCATCCATTTAAACCTTGAACATCAATATCAGGGCTCGCTATTTCACCTTTTAGTGAATCACAATAAGGTGCGCCTGAGCTGTATTCATCAAGCTCTAAAATCACACGCCCTTTAGCGGTAACAGGCAGAGGAAGTTGCACACGTTGCATTGCACGCTCTACAGTGGAGCGTACTAGGGCATCAGTCACTATTACTTTTTTATTAAAAAACCCATAACTTACATCTGCGTAACCCGAAATATCACTGCGTTCTCGTGGGTTACCAAATTTTATGTTCGCATTTAGTTTGCCCGTAAATAATTTCCAGCCTGCAATATCCCAGCGCACATTATTTAACTGTTCACCATCAAAACGAACTTGCATCATTTGACCTTGCCAAACAGTGCCTACAGTTTGGCCTACTTCTAATTGCTTTGGAAAGTACGGTTTTGCTATATCTAGTGCAATATGTGCTGGTAATTTAATAATATAAAACACAATAAAACTAATTAAAAAGACAGCCGATAACGTTATTATTTTTTTCATTAATTAATTCTCTAATACTAAACGGCTTACGCGCACATAGCCTGATTTATCATCGCGACTTAAATCTAAATTTTCAATTTTTAAACCATGCTGATTTACTAGCTCATCTAGCCATTCTATTAACTGATTAAACTCTACTGAGTCAAGCGTCAAACGAAGTGAATCACTACTGGGCTGCATTTTACTAATATTGATTTTATAGCGTCCACGAGTAGAGTTTACCACTTGGCTTAAGTTTGTATTGCTAGCAACACTGGTGTTGCCTGCAGCCTTTAGCTTAACAATACTGTCATCAACCCAAGCTAATAGCTCTTGTTGTTTAATTTGAGATTGCTGTGCTTTTTCTATCGCGTTATTTAATGGCCTAAATATCCCCATTACTAAAACAAAAATAATAAACACGCCACCAGCGACCATTACCAATTGTTGTTCTTGCTCTTTAAGCGAACGCCACTGTTTCATTAACTGCTTTTTCATACTGCACCTCGCAGTTTAATTTCGCCTACGACATAATCACCGTCATTATTTAAAGACCCTTGCTCAACAGTTAAACCTTGCTTTTCAAGTATGATTTTTACTTTACCAAAAGTTTGGAAGTCTTTAGCCCGTGCACGAATGCGCAGCTCATTACGACGTTTGTCATAACGAAGTGTTTCAGGTGTAAATTCGCTGACTTGCGAAAATACATCAACCAAATTAGTCGTTAAGTCTAAAAAGCCGTATTCACTTGAGCCTTGTATTTTATCTAACGCGCCTTTAATTTGGCTTTTAATTAGATTAGGGCGAACTTTAGTTCCCGGAAATGCTTTTTGATATCTGTCGACTACTTGAGCTTTAGCTACTTCTACTTGTGTATTAAGTTGGTGTAACTCAATAGCTTTTATTGTAATTGTAGAAACCAATGCAACACTTGCTATAATTGCGGCGCCTTTCCAGTAACCCCACCACAAAGCGCTTTGTTTTTTAAGCTGATACATACCTTGGCGTAAGTTAAAATTAACGCTATCTAACTGTTTTGCAAATAATGCTAGAGGTAAATCGTAATCGCTTATTTGGGCTTGTAAGTTAACGCTTTCAGGAAACTGATTAGCAGGACTAAAATGTTTAATGTCGGGGTTACCCATGGCTGATAAATAGCCATTCAACCAACTAGATTCAACCGCACTAATATGCCATTGCCCTTGCTTAAACAACCATTGGTTGTTGAGCTCAATAGCAGTTACAGCGCCATTATCTGCAAGCGGTAACAACAAAGCATCGGGTAATATTCTGTATACTGATAGATTATGCTCAGCAAATAATGCGAGCCATTGTTCAAACCATTCACGGTCTGTCATTGCTACACGAATTGCATGTTGCTCACCAAGCATTGTCGGCTGCGCTACTGCTATAAACAGTTCATCTACGTCACATGCTATATCTTCTTCAAGCATGTATGGCAATGCTTGCTCAAGCTTGCGATTCCATTTTGTTGGCAAAGCGACCGTTTTTAATTGCACTTGGTCACTGGGTAATAACACGACAACTTCTCGGGTAAGTGCTTTTTCGCTTAGCTCACTTAAATGCTCTGCATTTGGTAACTCGCCACTGGCTATTATTTCTTGTTCTTGTGGTGAGTAAATTAACCAGTTAAGTAATTCTTGTTCGGTTTGACCCGTGCGGATCAACAGTATTTCTGTCACTGTACGCCTCCAAATTTTCGCGCCAGTATCGTTACGTCGCCGTCTTTAGCGTGCAGTAATGTGGTCATCGAAAAACGCAGGTCGACAAAGTTTGCCTGCGTTTGTAATTTAAAATATTCGCTTTTAATACTAAATAGACTTTTTATTGAGTCAGTATTAGTACCGCCTTGCTGCTTCACCTGTTCAAAAAATTCATCGATGGTGTCAAAGCCAGTTTGCGGTCTTGCGCCTAACACCGCTTCTGCGCCAGATAAGCTTAAGCTTTCTATCAAGGCACTGAGTATGAGCGCTTGCTCTGGCAATAATGTATTTACGTTAATAGATAAAAGCGTACTGCCTGGTATTACACATACATATGGCAATACTTTTTCCATCACTAATGGGTTAAAGCCCTTAACTAAACGCAGCTCCGATGTTGATGCAAATAAACTATTGGCTGTCATATACGGAAAATCTCGTGATAAGTACTCGTCTTCTTCTGCACCTGAGCGATACGTAATACTGTTCTCATCAAGCCAATCAAACACACTATCTGCCATCGTCTCTTCTGATTCGTCAGCAGGTAAATCTTCAATGTTTTCAAGTAATGCAAAGAGTGCTTTATGTGCAGGGTTTGTTTTACTTGCGCTATTTTCTTCTGGCGCTATGGCTAACGCATTTAAATTTAAACATGCTTGTAAATCTGTAATTTTGCCACTTAACGTGCCGTTATCAACAGGGTATGAAGCATCTCCTTGAGTTGCCCACACTTGATCGAGTGTTGTTTTATCGGCATCATCTTTTTTACTTTGTATTAGCCCTTTAATAGCAAGCTCTTCTGCACCGTAGGCGTACCATTTAGCTTGTTGGTGACCTTGCAAGTTTGTACTTTTTTGCACTTGAACCATTAAATTAGCACTCATTTCTACTGCTAAAATAGCCGCTAATGCCACAATAAACAAAACAATAACAAGTGCTGCGCCGCGCGATGATTGCTGCTTAACCATTATTCACATCCGTAGTTTGTGTAGCAACAACTTTGCCTTGCCCAGGAACTAAAAATACACGACGAATTGGCTCTGCTTCTATTTGTTGCAACGTAACAGCAACCGCTTTAGGGAGGGCTTTAATTTCCCACTGTTCTTGCCATTCGTTTTTATCATCTAAAAACTCAAACTTAAGTTCTTCAATATTTTCTAGCACACGTTGAACTCGCGGCTCCATATTATCAAGCTGATCAACATAAACCCGATAAACACGCTCAAGGTTATCGTCAATCACTCTATAACCAACAGCTTGTAGTTCTGAACGTGGCAATAAGTTAATTGGATTTATCCAGCCATCTCGTACAAACGCGATACCATCGTATTGGCTTTCTAAAACGTAACGACCAGCAAGTAAATATTGTTCTTGAACATCACCCGACTCATTGCGAACTGCGCGTTTGGTCATTTGGCTAAAATCTTGATCCATTAATCTAAATGTTGTTTGCAATCCATTTAGCTCAGCGATCTTTTCATCGGAGGCATCTTTTGCTCTTGTTGTCGTCTCGAGTATTTGATGAGTAGCAATAATAACAAAAGCTAAAATACCCAGTGCAACCATAACTTCAAGTAATGTAAACCCGCGCTGCTTCACTTACTTTTTGCCTTTATTTAAATACGTTGATAACTCATATGCTGAATGCTCATATTTTTCATCCGTAAAAACATTTATGGTTAGTTTTACAAAGCTTTTGTCAGCAGTGGCTGTAACTTCTTGTTGCCAAAACCATTCAACACCGCCCATTACTTCGCTGCCTTTAAGGTTATTTTTACCTTGCCATTGTTCGCCTTTAGTACGCTGTTCAATAATAACGTTTTCGGCGACCCAAGATGCATAGGTTTGCTCTTCAATAGTCGTTAAGTGGTGTATATGCTCGCTTGTTGCTTGCATTGCAGCTATACCCGCCATGGCACAAATACTTAATGCCACTAACACTTCTAATAAGGTAAACCCTTTAGTGCGCTTCATTATTCTGGCTCTCGGCGAAAGTTTACTGGTGCAGTAAATTCACCTTCAATGTAATACACAGGCTCGCTTTGCTCTTTTAACTCTAATATAAGTTGAAACGCGCTTACCTCACCTGATGACAAAATAAGTACTTGTGGGATTTTCAACTTTTTAAGCTCAAGTAAACTGTCTTCATCGCCGCCACTCATAAGCTCGCGCCAGTTAGATTGCTCTAAGAGGTTATCTTGCGCCCACGCTAAATCTTCTAAGTTAAGAGTGAGCTTTAATCTTTCATCTAATTCTATTGGTTTAAAAAGATCTTCACGGTCAAAAGTAATCCACTTTTCACCATCGAAAATTAAATACTCTAATGTATTTTCTTCTACTAATAAGCCCAATTCAACTTGGTTTAAAATAGCAAATTCCGATGCCATATTAATGGTGGTATGCAGCCTTAGTGCTTGAGTATCTAACTCCTCCTCAGCACCGCCTTCTAAGCTATATACCACCATTTTGGTGGCAAAAGCGATGATCACTAATACCACTAAAATTTCTATTAGACTAAAGCCTCTGTTTTTTGCATGGCGCTGCTTAAGGCTTGCTTTCATAGCAAGCCTCTAGCATTAACATGTTCATACAGAACGGTGTACTTAGGCATTATTGTTTTTCTTCGTCCCAGTTACCGATATCGTCATCAGTACCTGCTTCACCGTCTGGGCCCATAGAAAAAATATCAAACTTGCCAATTTCACCTGGGCTAATTAACTGATAAGTATTACCCCAAGGATCTTCTGGTAATTCATTAATAAAGCCACCATCAGGGAAACGTTTTGGAACCGGTTCAATGCTTGTTTGGGTAACTAGCGCTTCAAGACCTTGCTCTGTGCTTGGGTAGCTCTTATTTTTAAGCTTGTATAAGCTCATTGCATCTTCTAATTGCTGGATATCTAGATGTGCTTTATCAATAGCAGCCTCTTCTTGCTGACCCATAATGTTAGGTGCAACAATTGACATAATCATCCCGATGATAACCAATACCACCATCACTTCTAGTAAAGAAAAACCTGATTGTTTATTCACGTAATTACCTCATTATTCTAAAAACATTTAAGTAAAAATGGTTTAGGTAAAACCATTAATATATTTAAAAATTGATTCTAACTTAAAGTCCAACAGCTTTATTCATCGCCATTATTGGCTGCAATATTGCCATTACTATAAATAATACAATAACCGCCATTGAGGCGATCATCGCAGGCTCTAGTAGTTTAAGCGATACATTAACCATGCTCTCAAATTCGCGATCTTGGTTATTTGCAGCACGCTCTAACATTTGCTCTAGTTCACCTGATTTTTCACCACTTGCTATCATATGCAGCATCATTGGTGGAAACAACTTAGTTTGCTGAAGTGCAGCTCTTAAGCTTGCACCCTCACTCACTCTATCGGATGCATCTGCAACCGCTTTTTTAATTTTTTCGTTAATTAATACGCCGCCCGAGATACGCATTCCTTCAAGTAATGGTACTGAGCTTGACGATAAAATACTTAAAGTACGCGCAAAACGTGCGGTGTTAATACCACGAGCCACTTTACCTATACCTGGCATATGTAGCACTCGGTCATCCCACCAAAAACGTATTTTAGGCTGCTTAAGTGCATGCTTAATACCAATGGCTATAGCTGTAATAGCTATTAAACTAATAAACCAATAATTTTGCACAAAATGGCTGCCTGCCATAACCCATTCGGTTGTCCAAGGAAGTACTTGTTTCGTTTTTTCAAACGTTTTTAATATTTTTGGTACTACGGTGCCCAGTAATACCGACACAATACCAATTGCAAATACCACTAATATAATAGGGTAAACCATAGCCTGAGTTATTTGGCTACGCATATGTTGGCGCTGCTCGGTATAGTCGGCTAAACGATTAAGTACTTGGTCAAGGTGACCCGACTTTTCGCCTGCGGCTACCATTGCACGATATAAATCGTCAAAAACATGAGGAAACTCACTAAGACCATCGGCAAGGGTGTAACCTTCAACTACTTTTGAGCGTACCGACATAAGCATCCGTTTTAAACGCGGCTTTTCGCATTGCTCAGCAACCGCCATAACAGCGCCTTCAACAGGAAGTGCCGATTGAATAAGTGTTGCTAATTGCCTTGTAATTAATGCTAGGTCTGAGGTTGAAATTGTCGGCTTAAAAAAGCCACCGAGTAAAGGGGCTTTTTCGCCTTTGACCTGTTTATCACTTTGCGCCGCAGGAACAACTTCAAGCGGCGTTAGTTTTTGATCACGTAAAGTTTGGCGGATTTGTTTAGCTGTATCGGCTTCTAAAATGCCTTTTTTTTCTTTACCTCGGCCATCTAAGGCACGATATTCAAACGCCGCCATAGTTAACCTTCCTCACGGGTAACACGCAATACTTCTTCAAGCGTTGTTTTGCCTGCCAGTACACGGCTACACCCATCTTGGCGAATACTTGGGCTGCGCTTACGAATGTATTTTTCTACGCTTTGCTCGCCTTTACCGTTGTGAATCATTTCGCGTATAGTTTCATCAACTACAAGTAACTCATGAATACCTGTACGACCACGGTAACCATTAAAGTTACACTCTTCACACCCCACAGCTCGATAGATTGTCGGTTGGCTTTCAAAAGGAACCCCTAACAGCTGGCATTCATGCTCATCAGCCGTGTGACCTTCTTTACAGGTATTACATAACGTACGTACTAAACGTTGCGACAACACACCGAGTAACGACGATGAAAGTAAGAAGGGTTCAACACCCATATCTTCCATACGTGTAATTGCACCCGATGCGGTATTTGTATGCAGAGTAGACATAACAAGGTGACCGGTAAGTGACGCTTGAACACCAATTTGCGCAGTTTCAAGGTCGCGTATTTCACCCACCATTACTACATCAGGATCTTGACGTAATATTGCACGTAAACCACGTGCAAATGTCATATCAACTTTTGCATTAACTTGTGTTTGCCCAATGCCTGGAATTTCGTACTCTATCGGATCTTCAACGGTAAGAATATTACGATCGCGTGAGTTAATTTGGCTCATACCAGCGTATAAAGTGGTACTTTTACCAGAGCCCGTAGGCCCTGTTACCAAAATAATGCCGTGGGGTTTACTAATTAAATCTGAAAACAATGCGCGATTTTCTGCGGTCATACCTAAATCTTCAAGGTTTAAGCGCGCGTTATTTTTGTCAAGTAAACGCAGTACTACGCGCTCACCAAAGCTCGATGGCATTGTAGATACACGCACATCAACTGCACGCCCAGCAATACGTAAACTAATACGACCATCTTGTGGAATACGTTTTTCAGCTATATCAAGCTTAGCCATTACTTTAATACGAGATACAAGTAACGATGCAAGTTTACGATTAGGCTTAAGCACTTCTTTAAGCACGCCATCGACCCTAAAGCGAATAACAAGCTCTTGCTCGAAGGTTTCGATATGAATATCAGAAGCCCCTTCTTTAATCGCTTCACTTAGCATGGCATTAATAAGCTTGATGATTGGCGCATCATCGTCACCAGCAAGTAAATCTTCCGTTTGCGGGAGCTCATCAGCAAGCGAGAATAAATCAACCTCGTTGCCAATATCTTCCATCATTTGTTGTGTTTCAGAGCTATCACGTTGGTATGACGCTTCAAGCAATAGCTCAAATTTATCATCATCCAATTGCTCAAGTGTAAAACCATGGCCTGCGATACGGCGTACTTCTAATAGTACTTCCACATCTAGCTCACCACGGTAGTAAACTATACGATGATCTTTGTTTTTACCAAGCAACACACCTGCGCGTCTTGCATAGGAAAATGGCAAACGCTTTGCTGGTAACTCAACTAACACATCACTCGTTAATAGCTCATCCTGATTATGCGTTTGAGGATGAACCACATCTTGGTTTATCTCTTGAATCGCATTAGTCATCTTTACGCTCTTGTGCATTTTGTTTACGTAGAGACTCTTCATACGTAGGTGGAAGTACTAGTTCGTCATTCCACTCAGGTAAAATAGGCGTATCTGTCATTGGCATTAACTCAATACCGTCTTCTTTTTGTTTAAACTGCTCACCACGAATAAAGTTATATTTATTAAAGCTTAACTTATTCATGCTTACGCCATCACGAATAATGGTTGGCCGAATAAATACAATAAGATTACGCTTACGACGCGTTGTATTTGTTGATCTAAACAGGTGACCTAAAATAGGGATATCGCCTAATAACGGTACCTTAGAAACACTTTCTTGTACGTCTTCGTCAATTAAACCGCCAAGTACAACCATACCGCCATCATCGGCCATAACCGTTGTTTTAATTGCACGTTTATTAACTGAAATATCAACAGCAGTTGCACCACTTACACTCGATACTTCTTGCTCAATAGTAAGTTGTACTGCAGAGCCATCGTTAATCTGTGGCGTAACTATCAGTTTAATACCGACTTCTTGACGCTCAACTGTTTGAAATGGGTTAGCATTATTACTGCCCGTTTGTGAGCCTGTAATAATAGGCACTTCTTGACCGACTAAAATAGAGGCTTCTTCGTTATCCATTGTAGTAATAGAAGGGGTAGCCAATATATTTGAATTTGTATCAGTGGCAACAGCCTGAATAATTGCGCCCCAATCATTTTTAACAACGCCTAGCGCTAAACCATTAATGCCACTTAGCAATGAAGCAAGCGCATCATAGTCACCCTCAGTCGTTTCGTCATAACTAGTAACGGTTCCAGTTTCTGTACCAATGATAGTTTTAGTTACGGTTGTATCTTGTGCTTGCTCTGCAGCAACAGCTAATGAACCCACGGGAACCGTAGTGCCGTTGTTAAACTGCAGCATACCGCCCTGCTCAGAAATCCACTGCAGGCCTAAATTAACCCCGTCGCCTTCCATAACTTCAATAATAATGGCTTCAACTAGTACTTGGGCACGGCGAATATCAAGGCGTTCAATTACAGATTCAAGTGATCGCATTGTGTCTGGCTGTGCGGTAATAATTAATGAGTTTGAGTCAGGGTGAGACTCTATACTGCTTTCATTATTGCTTCTGCTACGAGTTTTAGTAGTACCGCCTTGTGCATCTTCAACAAGGGACTTACTAACACCCTGTAATACTTTGACTAAATCTTCAGCTTTAGCATAATTTAAGTAAAACACCTTGGTGTTACCTTGGCTTTCTAGCTCACCATCTAAGCGCTTAATGAGCTCAATAGCACGTGTACGTGCTTGGCCTTCACCACTTACAATAACGCTATTAGTTCGGCCATCAGCCACAACTTTTGGAATTAAGAATTCAGGTACACTGCCTTTACCGCTGTCTTTATAAATATTATCTACCACAGAGACAACATCATCTGCCGTCGCATATTTAAGCTTAACGATGTCTACACGCTTGTCACCCGCCTGATCAACAGAGCGAATAATCTCAACTAAGCGATTAACCGATGCTGCATGACCCGTTAGCATCATAACGTTAGCCGCATTAAAGTTGGCAACGTGACCACCATCTTTTTGATCGCTAAATTGACGAACCAAAGGGCCAAGCTCTTGTACACTTACATTTTTAACACGTACAACACGTGTAATCATCATGTCGCCGCTAGCTTCACTACCTTCGTCAATAAGTGGTACATTTGATTTTTTGGCGTCTGAACTTTTTTCTATCTTAATTATGCCATTGTCCATTTCAACAGCTGAGTAGCCATAAACTTCCAATACATTTAAGAAGAACTGATAATAAAGTGCTTCGTCCATTAACTCATAGCTGCGAACATTTACTTTGCCGCGCACGTTAGGGTCAATAATCACTGTTTTATTAAGGTTTTTACCAACAATATTAATAAACTCGTTGATATCAGTTCCTTTAAAGTTAGCAGCATATTCAACAGCAGAAACAGACAAAGAAATACTTGCCGCCAAAAAAAGTGCTGCGTACTTAGCTAACCCTTTTTTAATTTTTTTGAGGTGTAGCACCTGAACCATTATATTAAAACTCCAAAGCTAAATTATTGCAGACTAAATTGCACATCGATTTGTTCACCATCACGTTCTATAGTGATATTGGCATCTGTACTATTACGCAGCTCGTTGATAGCTGACATAGCCTGTTTTAAATCTGTTAATTGATAGCCATTTATAGAAATAGCCAAATCGTTATTTTTTAATCCCATTTGTTTAAACAGTTCAGGCTCTTTACCTGGACTTAAACGATATCCGATTAGTTCGCCATCATTCATAGCTTGTGAAACACGTATATAGTCAAATAATTTGCCTGGCTCTTCGAGCAGTTCTTCACGTGTTTCTATAATTGCTTCTTTAACGTCTGGATCTGCAGTAGCATCTATTTGTAGTTCACTTGGCTCTACTTTTTGCGGACCCATTTCAGCATCATCACGGGCAGCGAGTACTGGCATAGATACCGTTTTATTAAAATCGAGCCCATCAAGCATCAATGTCTCAAAACGCCCATTAACATTCAAAATAACGCGATCTGGTAATATTTGTGCTACTTCAGCACGCGTGCCTAATACAACTTCTTCAACAAGATAGCTTACTTGCTTACCTTGTGATTCAATAATTGCGATACCTGCTTTATCATCGTTATTAACCGCTACAATACCGGTTAAATTTATACTTAGGCGTGTTTCTGGCGCGTTGTTTATAACCTGCGATTGCTTTGCAGTATTATTGTTGTTTGTTACAGTTTTTTTACCAAATAAGAATTGCTCAACAATATGCTTCGCAGAGTTATTACTCGCACCAGATGTCTGATTAGCATGATGGCTAGGGGTAAGCAGAGTTATCGGTGGTTTTGGCCATAAAAGCCAAACTAGTTTTGATAATAAAAATGCAAGATAAACAACAACTAAGAGTGTCACTAATGCACTTAACTTAGCATGCGGTAAACGAGTTAAAAATTGTTTTAGTTGTTGGATTTGCTGTTCCATAAATAGTGTTCTTATTTTAATTTACTGCGTTAGCGCGTACCCATAGTACCCTTTCATTTTTCTTTCAACAAGCACACTAATATTAAACTTTGTAAACAGATTAAATTAACTTTACATAACCGTATAAAAAGTAAACGGCTATTGTAATACCTTCATCCTACGATGATTTCATGATAAATTTTAAGCTATAAAACGTGGGGAAATGCCTTATGAGTAAAAAAAGTAACGCTAATACCAACCCAGACCATGCGGATGGGTTAAAAGTTCGATTAGATAAATGGTTGTGGGCTGCGCGATTTTATAAAACTCGTGCTATTGCACGTGAAATGGTACAAGGCGGCAAAGTGCATTATAATGGACAACGTACAAAAGCGAGTAAAATAGTAGAAGTTGGCGCAAACATAAAACTTGCACAAGGAGTAGATGAAAAGCTGATAACCATACTCTCAGTGCTTGAAAAACGCCAAAGCGCCCCCATTGCACAGACCATGTATCAAGAATCTGATGCCAGTATTGCTAAACGCGAAGAGAACAGCATCGCACGCAAAAATAACAGCTTTTTTGCCCCCCATCCGGATAAAAAACCGGATAAAAAGCAAAGACGCGAACTTTTAAAAATGAAATCAAGTTAGGTATAGCCGCTCATGCAACAAGATTTACTTCACCGTTATTTATTCAACGAACTAGATGTTCGTGGCGAACTCGTACAAATCGAGAGTGCTTATAATGAAATGATTGCCGACCATAATTACCCAGACCCTGTTAAAGCATTACTTGGTGAGTTACTCGTTGCAACCTGTTTACTTACTGCCACCTTAAAGTTTGAAGGTGAAATTGCTGTACAGCTTCAAGGTGATGGCCCAGTTAAATATGCTGTTATAAATGGTGATGACAAACAAAATATGCGTGGCATTGCACGCCTGCAAAGCGAAATTACGGGCACAACTGTAAAAGAGCTTATTGGCCAAGGCTATATGGTAATCACTATTACCCCTGAAAAAGGTGAGCGCTACCAGGGTATAGTGCCGCTAGAGCATGATACTCTTAGTGAATGTATTGAAAGTTACTTTGAGCAATCTGAGCAGCTAAAAACACGTCTTTGGTTTGCAACTGACACTACTGAAGGTAGCGCAAAAGCATGTGGTCTATTTTTACAAGTGCTTCCAGTTGATAAACAAAAATCAATTGAAGACTTTGCACACCTAGAAGCATTAAGTAACACGATTAAAAATGAAGAGTTGTTACACTTAGATGCGAACACTGTTCTTACACGTCTTTATCACGAAGATAATCCTCGCGTATTTGAACCTCAAGCTATTAAATTCAAATGTGGTTGTAGTCGTGATAAAACAATTACTGCACTTGTTAATATTGGACAAGAAGAACTACTCAAAGATGTAGCTGAGAAAGGGACTGTTAACATTAACTGTCATTACTGTTTAAAAGAGTATGTTTTTAACGAACAAGACATAAAAAGCATTTTCAACTAAATGTTCAGCTTCATTTATATATAGTAATTAAAGCCGCAAAATATGCGGTTTTATATTATAAAAAGATGATACCGGTGTCATGAATTTTGTTAATTTACTGACACCGGTATCATTGAAATTATTCATGTTTTTTAGCAAATATATGTGTTTTTAGAGGCTTTACGGGCTCGAATATCTCAAAACCTTCTGTTACTATAATTTCAGCTTAAGGGCACTGATAACCCCAGAGCTATCCCGTTCAAACTCTCACACATTATAGTTAGGTATAAACATGACTACAGGCGCTACACGTTTTGTCGATTTAACCGCAGCTGAACTTGTCGAGCATGCGATCCGCCGTGGCGAAGGTACTTTAGCCGCAAATGGTGCTTTTGTTGCAATTACAGGAAAACGAACTGGCCGTTCACCAAAAGATCGTTTTATTGTTCAAGAAGCAACAACTCAAGATGACATTCAATGGGGCAACGTTAACCGCCCATTTGATGCAGAAAAATTTGACGCATTATGGGCTCGCGTAGAAGCACATGTTCAAAGTAATGACCACTTCACCTCTCACCTAGAAGTTGGCGCTGACCCTGAGCATTATCTACCTGTAGTCGTAACTACAGAAACAGCGTGGCACCATATTTTTGCCAAAAACATGTTTATCGAACCACAAAACTATAACGCTTCAAACTTACCACAATGGCAAGTAATGAACGTTCCTTCGTTTGTATGCGAGCCGGAACGTGATGGCACAAATAGCGATGGCACCGTTATTATTAACTTTGCACAGCGTAAAGTATTACTAGCAGGTATGCGCTACGCCGGTGAAATGAAAAAATCGATGTTTTCTGTACAAAACTTCCTACTACCAGCAAAAGGTGTATTACCAATGCACTGTTCTGCTAACGTTGGTGAAGCAGGCGATACAGCATTATTCTTCGGTTTATCTGGTACGGGCAAAACAACTCTTTCAGCAGATCCTACTCGCTTTTTAATTGGTGATGACGAACACGGTTGGGCACCTGGAAGCGTGTTTAATATTGAAGGCGGTTGCTATGCTAAATGTATCGACCTGTCACAAAAGAACGAACCTGTAATTTGGAATGCAATTCGCTTTGGTACTATTTTAGAGAATGTAGTGCTAGATGAAAAAGGCGTTCCAGATTTTAACGATACTAGCCTTACTCAAAATAGCCGTGCAGCATATCCACTTGAACATGTTGAAAAACGTAAAATTGAAAACCGCGCAGGCGAACCAAAAGCTGTTGTATTTTTAACTTGTGATGTAAGCGGTGTATTACCACCGGTATCTGTTCTTAGCGAAGAAGCGGCTGCCTTTCACTTCTTAAGTGGATACACAGCTAAAGTTGGCTCAACTGAGATTGGCTCTACTAGCGATATTGAATCAACGTTTTCAACCTGCTTTGGTGCGCCATTCTTCCCACGTCCTGCTGGTGTTTACGCTGAGCTTCTTATGAAGCGTGTACGCGAGTTTGGCGCTAAAGTATACCTTGTAAATACAGGTTGGACTGGCGGTCCTTACGGCACAGGTAAGCGCTTTGATATTCCGACTACTCGCGCAGTAGTTGATGCAATCGTATCTGGTAAATTAGCCGGTGTTGAAACTCAGCACATTGATGTTTTAAACCTAGATGTACCGGTAGCAGTTCCAGGTGTAGATACTAACTTACTTAATCCTATAAATACGTGGGAAGATAAAGCTAAGTACAATGAATATGCAGCAAAACTTGCCGCTGACTTCACTGAAAACTTTGCTAAGTATGACGTATCTGACGATATAAAAAATGCAGGGCCTAAAGCTTAAATAAGCTTCAAGCTTGTATTCTAACGCCAGCCAAGGGCTGGCGTTTTACTTTCTAAATACCTAATTTACTAAGTGCGACAAAATGCCGCACAACTCATATCAAAAACCATATAATATACCGCGTAATTAATCATTCCTTTATACCCAATAAACCTGCATTACTCATTACGGCTATTTAATTAATGACACTAAAGCTTTCATGGCGAAAAACATTCAGGCGGTTACATTTATACTTAGGCCTATCAGTAGGTGTTTTACTTACTATTATCACTCTTTCTGGCTCTATATTAGTTTACTATCCGCAAATAGACTTACTGCTAAATCCAGCAAATGACGCTACTACAAACATAAAAACGCCTAATTGGGATCAAGCATATAATACGCTAAGAGCCAATTTCCCTTCAAAGCAAGGGCCATGGCGATTAGAAAACACAGGTATAAACTCAGTAATTCCCGCGCGATACTACAATCCAATAGAAACAAAAGAGCAAGGCTTTGCCCCCTTAATGGTATGGCTATCTAGCAGTAGTGATAAAGTAATACGTAAAAATTATTGGGGAAAATACTTAGTAACTTGGATGTACAACTTACATTTTTCATTACTAACAGGAGCAACGGGCACTCTCGTCGTTGGCTATATAGGCATAGCCTCAATAGTTCTTCTTATCTCTGGGTTCTTTGCTTGGTTTCCAAAGCCTGGGCAGTGGGTAAAGGCACTAAAATTTAAATCTCGTAGCTCTAAAATAGGTTTGCTATACGACTGGCATAAACTAATTGGTTTAACCTTCTGCATACCGCTACTAGCTTTAACTGTTACAGGTGTTATGCTCGCTATTCCAAAACAAACAGATCCTATATTAACCGCTCTAGTTAGCGATATAAACTCCCCACCAAAAACACAAATTCAACCGAGCAAACAAACCGATATTCCTTTATCACAAGCGGTATTAATAGCTGAAAAAGCATTACCGAATGCGCGTTTAGCTTGGATTGAAACACCATCAAACTTAAATGCTATTTACAGATTAAGATTTCAAACTGTAAACGATCCTTCGTATCGCTTTCCACATAGCTATATAGAGGTTAATGCACTTACAGGAAAGTTAGAGAGCGTGTTTAATATAGATAAGCAAAGTACGACTAGTAAAATAAAAAACTGGATGCACCCTCTACATGACGGCAGCATTGGCGGTAACATTTTAAAAGTCATTTGGGTGTTAAGTGGCTTCGGATCTGCTGCATTGTTCTTTATTGGCGTATATAGGTGGTTAGTTAGAACCAAGAGAATACAAAATAAACTTTAGTTGAAGGAGTACATGAATTGCTTTTCAGTAAGTCTTGTCGATAGTTTTTAATATAAAGTATATGGCCTTCGTTAATCTTAGGATTAAAAATTAATAACGCTCAGTACATATGAAATTAAAGCAGCCCCTAACCGCTTATCTGGCTATAAAACAATTAATGAAGGGTAGTTAATACTGCAAGTTTAGATAGGCACTCCATGAACACTATTATTTAAAAACCTCATGCCCATTAGATTTAAGTTCTATGCGTGAACCTCTATATCAACCTCTGCATAACTACTTTTATTCTCTTCAGTAACCTACCCAAAGCGTATATAAAGGCTTAAAGGTCATGTTCAATACTTATCACAAGACCAGATAATTAACGCTTTTATATTAGGTCAGATGTTAAACCAATTGGTATTATTTACCCATAGTACAAATGCTACCACTCATTGTCGAGCGAAGGTTTTTAATGCTTTTGACGTCGGGAGTCGCTACGATCGCCCGACCTACGTGATGGGTGTTGATGTGAGTGTGTGTTAATTGCGCGTATTTTACTTTTCTTCAGACGTAAAAAAGCCCGACTATTTCTAGTCGGGCTCTCTACAATTTGAAGCTTGGTGGTGTCGTAGTGCCCACAGCGGTAGAAAGTCACATAGCAAATGCTACACTCTCTTTGTGTCAGGGCGGCCTTCAATGGGTCTCGCCTTCGAGCTGTTTTGTTTCACTACTGAGTGCGGTTTGGGCTCTTGGCTATTTACTAAATCCCAGACAGCAAAAAACCCGTCACATTGCTGTAACGGGTTTCTTTAATTTGAAGCCTGGTAATGTCCTACTTTCACATAGCAAATGCTACACTATCATCGGCGCTGTTTCGTTTCACTACTGAGTTCGGCATGGAATCAGGTGGGTCCAAAACGCTATTGTCACCAAGCAAATATGGGCGTTAATTCGTATTTCTACGCACTAACTGAATTTGGAAAATATCTGATAATATTTTTTAAGTCTTTCTAAGTAATTTCTACTTTAGTTATATTAACTTCTTCGCTTGTTTCACTATCACATAAAACGCGTTTGGCGTTGTATGGTTAAGCCTCACGGGTAATTAGTACAAGTTAGCTTAATGGCTCACACCACTTCCACATCTTGCCTATCAACGTTGTAGTCTTCAACGGCCCTTCAGAGACTTTAAAAGTCTAGTGAGAACTCATCTCGAGGCCTGCTTCGCGCTTAGATGCTTTCAGCGCTTATCAGTTCCGAACGTAGCTACCGGGCAATGCCATTGGCATGACAACCCGAACACCAGCGGTTCGTTCACTCCGGTCCTCTCGTACTAGGAGCAACCCCTCTCAATTCTCAAACGCCCACGGCAGATAGGGACCGAACTGTCTCACGACGTTCTAAACCCAGCTCGCGTACCACTTTAAATGGCGAACAGCCATACCCTTGGGACCGACTTCAGCCCCAGGATGTGATGAGCCGACATCGAGGTGCCAAACACCGCCGTCGATATGAACTCTTGGGCGGTATCAGCCTGTTATCCCCGGAGTACCTTTTATCCGTTGAGCGATGGCCCTTCCATTCAGAACCACCGGATCACTATGACCTACTTTCGTACCTGCTCGACGTGTCTGTCTCGCAGTTAAGCTGGCTTCTACCATTACACTAACCGTACGATGTCCGACCGTACTTAGCCAACCTTCGTGCTCCTCCGTTACTCTTTAGGAGGAGACCGCCCCAGTCAAACTACCCACCAGGCACTGTCCGTAACCCCGATTCAGGGGCCAACGTTAGAACATCAAAACTACAAGGGTGGTATTTCAAGGACGACTCCACAACAACTAGCGTCGCTGCTTCAAAGTCTCCCACCTATCCTACACATGTAGGTTCAATGTTCAGTGCCAAGCTGTAGTAAAGGTTCACGGGGTCTTTCCGTCTAGCCGCGGGTACACAGCATCTTCACTGCGATTTCAATTTCACTGAGTCTCGGGTGGAGACAGCGTGGCCATGGTTACACCATTCGTGCAGGTCGGAACTTACCCGACAAGGAATTTCGCTACCTTAGGACCGTTATAGTTACGGCCGCCGTTTACCGGGGCTTCGATCAAGAGCTTCTCCCTAAGGATAACCCCATCAATTAACCTTCCGGCACCGGGCAGGTGTCACACCGTATACGTCATCTTGCGATTTTGCACAGTGCTGTGTTTTTAATAAACAGTCCCAGCCACCTGGTCACTGCGGCTCCCGTCCGCTTAGAGAGCAAGTCTCATCACAGATAGGAGCGTACCTTCTCCCGAAGTTACGGTACGATTTTGCCTAGTTCCTTCACCCGAGTTCTCTCAAGCGCCTTAGTATTCTCTACCTGACCACCTGTGTCGGTTTGGGGTACGATTCCATATAATCTGAAGCTTAGAGGCTTTTCCTGGAAGTATGGCATCAACAACTTCATCACCTTAGTGACTCGTCTCGTGTCTCAGTCTTAATAGCAACCCGGATTTACCTAAGTCGCCAACCTACTCACTTTCACATGGACTACCAACGCCATGCTTGTTTAGCCTGCTCCGTCCCCCCATCGCAATTATATCGAGTACAGAAATATTAATCTGTTTCCCATCGACTACGCCTTTCGGCCTCGCCTTAGGGGTCGACTTACCCTACCCTGATTAACATGGGATAGGAACCCTTGGTCTTCCGGCGTGGGAGTTTTTCACTCCCATTATCGTTACTCATGTCAGCATTCGCACTTCTGATACGTCCAGCATACCTCCCGGTACACCTTCAACCGCTTACAGAACGCTCCCCTACCACTCAGAATAAATTCTGAATCCGCAGCTTCGGTGCATAGTTTAGCCCCGTTACATCTTCCGCGCAGACCGACTCGACCAGTGAGCTATTACGCTTTCTTTAAAGGATGGCTGCTTCTAAGCCAACCTCCTGGCTGTCTGGGCCTTTCCACATCGTTTCCCACTTAACTATGACTTTGGGACCTTAGCTGGCGGTCTGGGTTGTTTCCCTCTTCACGACGGACGTTAGCACCCGCCGTGTGTCTCCCGGATATTACTTTACGGTATTCGGAGTTTGCAAAGGGTTGGTAAGTCGGGATGACCCCCTAGCCTTAACAGTGCTCTACCCCCGTAAGTATTCGTCCGAGGCTCTACCTAAATAGATTTCGGGGAGAACCAGCTATCTCCCGGTTTGATTAGCCTTTCACTCCTAGCCACAGGTCATCCCCTAACTTTTCAACGTTAGTGGGTTCGGTCCTCCAGTTGATGTTACTCAACCTTCAACCTGCCCATGGCTAGATCACCGGGTTTCGGGTCTATACCTTGCAACTAGTCGCCCAGTTAAGACTCGGTTTCCCTACGGCTACCCTATTCGGTTAACCTCGCTACAAAATATAAGTCGCTGACCCATTATACAAAAGGTACGCAGTCACCCAACAAGTGGGCTCCTACTGCTTGTACGTACACGGTTTCAGGTTCTATTTCACTCCCCTCACAGGGGTTCTTTTCGCCTTTCCCTCACGGTACTGGTTCACTATCGGTCAGTTGGGAGTATTTAGCCTTAGATGATGGTCCACCTATATTCAGTCAAAGTTTCACGTGCTCCGACCTACTCGATTTCACTTAAAATGTCTTTTCATGTACGGGACTATCACCCTGTATCGTGGCACTTTCCAGAGCCTTCCATTAACACATAATAAGCTTAAGGGCTGTTCCGATTTCGCTCGCCGCTACTTTCGGAATCTCGGTTGATTTCTTTTCCTACGGGTACTTAGATGTTTCAGTTCTCCGCGTTCGCCTCGTTAACCTATGTATTCAGTTAACGATACCTGCAAGCAGGTGGGTTTCCCCATTCGGAAATCCTAGTCTCAAGCGCTTTTTACTAGCTTGACTAGGCTTATCGCAAGTTAATACGTCCTTCATCGCCTCCAACTGCCAAGGCATCCACCGTGTACGCTTAGTCACTTAACCATACAACCCAAACGGGTCTTTGTTTTGTGACAGTTTAACTTCGCCAGAAGTCAATATTGAATACTAAAGTAGATACCAATCAATCAACTCCTAAGAGTTAATTAAATGGCACTGAATGGTACTGCTACCATTCTTTTTTTACTTTTGAAAACTCTTGATAAATACAATGTATCTATCAGAATTTTATTATCAGCTTTTCCAAATTTTTAAAGAGCATATTAATTAGTTATCCCGAAGGACACGCACTAATTAACAATCATCTGTGTGGACACTACGAACAAATAAGTTCTAAATCGTATAAGGAGGTGATCCAGCCCCAGGTTCCCCTAGGGCTACCTTGTTACGACTTCACCCCAGTCATGAATCACTCCGTGGTAAACGTCCTCCCGAGGGTTAGACTATCTACTTCTGGAGCAACCCACTCCCATGGTGTGACGGGCGGTGTGTACAAGGCCCGGGAACGTATTCACCGCGTCATTCTGATACGCGATTACTAGCGATTCCGACTTCATGGAGTCGAGTTGCAGACTCCAATCCGGACTACGACGCACTTTAAGTGATTCGCTTACTCTCGCGAGTTCGCAGCACTCTGTATGCGCCATTGTAGCACGTGTGTAGCCCTACACGTAAGGGCCATGATGACTTGACGTCGTCCCCACCTTCCTCCGGTTTATCACCGGCAGTCTCCTTAGAGTTCTCAGCATTACCTGCTAGCAACTAAGGATAGGGGTTGCGCTCGTTGCGGGACTTAACCCAACATCTCACAACACGAGCTGACGACAGCCATGCAGCACCTGTATCAGAGTTCCCGAAGGCACCAAACTATCTCTAGTAAGTTCTCTGTATGTCAAGTGTAGGTAAGGTTCTTCGCGTTGCATCGAATTAAACCACATGCTCCACCGCTTGTGCGGGCCCCCGTCAATTCATTTGAGTTTTAACCTTGCGGCCGTACTCCCCAGGCGGTCTACTTAATGCGTTAGCTTTGAAAAACAGAACCGAGGCTCCGAGCTTCTAGTAGACATCGTTTACGGCGTGGACTACCGGGGTATCTAATCCCGTTTGCTCCCCACGCTTTCGTACATGAGCGTCAGTGTTGACCCAGGTGGCTGCCTTCGCCATCGGTATTCCTTCAGATCTCTACGCATTTCACCGCTACACCTGAAATTCTACCACCCTCTATCACACTCTAGTTTGCCAGTTCGAAATGCAGTTCCCAGGTTGAGCCCGGGGCTTTCACATCTCGCTTAACAAACCGCCTGCGTACGCTTTACGCCCAGTAATTCCGATTAACGCTCGCACCCTCCGTATTACCGCGGCTGCTGGCACGGAGTTAGCCGGTGCTTCTTCTGTCAGTAACGTCACAGCTAGCAGGTATTAACTACTAACCTTTCCTCCTGACTGAAAGTGCTTTACAACCCGAAGGCCTTCTTCACACACGCGGCATGGCTGCATCAGGCTTGCGCCCATTGTGCAATATTCCCCACTGCTGCCTCCCGTAGGAGTCTGGGCCGTGTCTCAGTCCCAGTGTGGCTGATCATCCTCTCAAACCAGCTAGGGATCGTCGCCTTGGTGAGCCATTACCTCACCAACTAGCTAATCCCACTTGGGCCAATCTAAAGGCGAGAGCCGAAGCCCTCTTTGGTCCGTAGACATTATGCGGTATTAGCAGTCGTTTCCAACTGTTGTCCCCCACCTCAAGGCATGTTCCCAAGCATTACTCACCCGTCCGCCGCTCGTCAGCAAAGTAGCAAGCTACTCTCTGTTACCGCTCGACTTGCATGTGTTAGGCCTGCCGCCAGCGTTCAATCTGAGCCATGATCAAACTCTTCAATTAAAAAGTTTTATGTCTTTCGACAGCTCAATGAATTCTGAATTTTTGTTTTTGTTGCCAAAAACGAATTGACTGTGCGTTATTATTTTCACTTTTAAAAAAGTAAAATCAAAACAGCTCAAGGCTGAATCTTTTAATAACATATGGTCACTCAGTTTCAATTGAGACTCTAATTTGTTTGCCTCATTACTTGCTCAATAAAGAACGAAGTAGCTTGGCTGTTAGAACTCAATCTGTACGAGTGCCCACACAGATGATTGCTTTATATTGTTAAAGAACGTTTTGAGTCGCTTTAGCGTCTCAAGGGATGCGAATAATACACCCTTTATTTTTCGAGTCAACACTTTGTTTTAAACTTTCTTTTGGAAGATTTAAAACCGAAGTTTTATTTAACTCTCTGAGTAGTTCGTGCCTCGCTATGCGTTGCCGTTTCCCGTCTCAGTGGGGTCGCATTATAGGGAGATCCGAAAACAGATCAACCCTTTTTTGAAGAAAACTTGAAATAATATGCTGTTCGCTGAGAATTTGAGCTAAACACGTTAAAAACACAACATAACCATCAAATTATTAACAACTAAGGGGGTTTAAACCTATTTTATATTAGAAGTAGAGTTAAACGATCTTCATATAGAGGCTTACACCCCAGATGATCAATACGATCGTTAATGAAAGTGTTACGGCTGCAGATCCCATATCTTTGGCCCTACCTGACAATACATGTAACTCTGTACTTACTCGATCTGTTAATGCTTCAATGGCGGAGTTTAGTAATTCAACTATTAATATAATAAGCAATGAGCTAATTAGTATTGCCCAGTGCAATAGTGATGAAGCAAGCCAAAATGAAATAGGAAATAATATAAGGCTTAATAGTAGCTCTTGCCTAAATGCTGCTTCTTCTTTAAATGCTGCTTTAAAGCCAAGGTAAGAGCAATAGGTTGCTTTGAAAACACGCTTGAGGCCTAAGCCATTTGGTTTTAATACATCTTTCATTAATAAACTCTATGAATGAAGGTCAAAATAAAGCCCCGCACTGCGAGGCTTTTTATTTATGCTACGCCGTATTGATCACGGTAAGCTTTAACTGAGGCTAAATGCTCATCCATTGTGCCTTGGCTTTCAAGGTAACTGATAAGATCAGCTAATTTTACAATTGAAATCACTTTGGTATTAAAGTCACGCTCAACTTCTTGAATAGCTGATAATTCAGCTTTACCCTTTTCTTGGCGATCTAACGCAATTAAAACACCACTAAGGTCAGCACCATTTTGTGCAATGATTTCCATCGACTCACGAATAGCAGTACCTGCAGTAATTACATCGTCAACTAGCATAATTTTGCCATTGAGTTCTGAGCCTACTAATGTACCGCCTTCACCGTGTGCTTTTTTCTCTTTACGATTAAAGCAGTAAGGTACATCTTTATCATGATGATCCGCTAAGGCAACCGCTGTTGTTGTCGCTATTGGAATACCTTTGTACGCAGGACCAAATAATACATCGTACTCTATAGCAGAATCTTCGAGTGCCGATGCATAAAAGCGACCTAAACGCGCTAAGTCTCGACCAGTATTAAACAAACCAGCATTAAAAAAGTAAGGACTTGTGCGTCCAGACTTTAATGTAAACTCACCAAATTTTAACACCTGCTTCTCTAGAGCAAATTCTATAAACTCTTTTTGATAATCTTTCATATCTTGTGGCCTACCTATTTATGCTAATGCTTGCTTTTGTACGTCAATTATTTCACGAATAGAATGTTTAGCTAAAGTAAGTAACTCATCTAGCTCATCAAACGAAAAAGGTTCGCCTTCAGCTGTACCTTGAATTTCAATAATTTTACCTGTTTCGGTTAAAATTACGTTCATATCAGTCTCTGCTGCTGAATCTTCAATGTATTCTAAATCGCTAATTGCTTGGCCTTTGTAAATACCAACTGAAATAGCTGCAATCATATGTTTAAGTGGGTTTGAATTAATCATACCTTTTGCACGCATATGTGTTAGTGCATCAACAAGTGCAACACATGCACCACTTATAGAAGCTGTACGTGTACCGCCATCAGCTTGAATAACGTCACAGTCAATGGTAATTGTGTTTTCGCCAAGTGCTTTTAAGTCAACAGCCGCACGAAGTGCACGTGCAATTAAGCGTTGAATTTCCATAGTACGACCGCCCTGCTTACCACGTGCAGCTTCTCGAGCATTACGCGTATGCGTTGCTCGCGGTAACATACCGTATTCAGCATTGATCCAACCTTTACCCTGACCTTTCATGAAACGAGGAACGCCCGATTCAACAGTAGCTGTACAAAGTACTTTGGTGTTACCAAACTCAACAAGTACTGAGCCTTCAGCATGCAAAGTATAATTACGTGTAAATGTAACAGGTCTAATTTGGTTAGGTGTTCTTTCGCTTGGACGCATTGACGATCCCCTTAATTCAGAATTTGCGACATTATAAGTGTATGTGGGTATAGATACCATGTTGATTTAAATAAATAGCTGTATGCAAAATATTCAGTGTATTAAATTTTCCCTAGAGCTTAAGCAGTGTTACGGTATAATCATCATAATATTGTATTTATAAATTTAGGAAAATATCCATGATCCACAGTATGACAGCTTATGCGCGTCGCGAAATAAAAGGCGATTGGGGTACTGGCACTTGGGAAGTTCGCTCAGTAAACCAGCGTTACCTTGAAACATTTATACGCGCACCAGAGCAATTTCGTGGCATGGAGCCAGTTATTCGTGAGCGTTTACGCAAACACTTACAACGCGGTAAAGTTGAGGTCTTTTTAAAGTTTGTGGCAAATCCAGCCCACGTTGGCGAGCTATCAATTAACCAAGCCCTTGCTGAACAACTAATAAATAGCGCTAAATGGGTTCAACAACAAAGTAATGGTGATATTAACCCTGTTGATATATTACGTTGGCCTGGCGTTATGGAAGCAGAAGAGCTTGATATGGATAGCGTTAATACAGCATTAATAGCTGGTCTTGATCAAGTAATCGAAGATTTTAAATCTGCACGTGGCGATGAAGGTGCAAACCTTGAAGAAATGATAGCAATACGCCTTGATGCAATTCTAGAGCAAGTAGAAATTGTAGAAACGCATATGCCTGAGATTGCTAAATGGCAGCGTGAAAAACTTGCTCAAAAGCTAGAAGACTTAGCAGCAAACATTGACGAGTCACGCCTTGAACAAGAACTTATTTATCTTGCTCAAAAACAAGATGTAGCTGAAGAACTAGATCGCTTAAAGTCTCACGTTAAAGAAACTAAAAAAATCCTTAAAAAAGGAGGCGCATGTGGCCGCCGCTTAGATTTTATGATGCAAGAATTTAATCGTGAAGCTAACACGCTAGCGTCTAAGTCTATCAATAGTGACATCACTACTGCAGCCGTAGAGCTAAAAGTACTAATTGAACAAATGAGAGAACAAATTCAAAACATCGAATAGTTTTTTTACCCGTCCAAGAATGTCTTAAAAGCCCTGTTATTTACTTGTAAATACAGGGCTTTTTTATTTTTCCCGTCCAAATTGGTTTGCAGATATCCGTTACCAACTACCTGTTTAGTGGTGGGCAGAATGGTGGGCAGCCCCCTCATTTTGGCTCAATAAGCGTTTTGCGGTGAGCAAATTGGTGGGCAGCCATTATTGCCCCCTCCATTATTTCAGCAACTATGGAGTAAACATGGAAAAACTCACAGCAAAACAGGTTATTGCATACAGCAAAGCCGACCCAAAAAAATATTCAGATGGTGAAGGTCTATACTTTTGCGTCCGCAAACAAGGCTCGCCTTACTGGATGATCCGCTACACCACAGCCAAAGGAAGACGAGAAGCAACCTTGGGGCAATTTCCTTTAATGTCGTTGGCAGACGCCAGAATTGCCGCCGCATACTTTCGAAAGGAAGTACGTGACGGCATAGATCCTCTTCTAGAAAAACAGAAAATCGAGTTACCTGACATTGAAACCGTGGATCAACTGTTCCATGACTGGTATCGAACCGATCTGAGTAGACGACTAAAGCATCCCAAGATTCCGTATCGGGTTTACACCAAAGACATAAGCCCTGTCATTGGCATTAAGTGTATTGCTGAGGTGACCGCACGAGACGTGCGCGAAGTATTAGAGCGTATTCGAGAAAGTAACCGCCCTACCATTGCCAACGATACCTTGATGTACATGAAGCAGCTGTTTCGGCATGCGATAAAGCTCGACTTAACGCTGAACAACCCAGCCGCAGCATTTACCGTGGACGATGCCGATGGCGTGGAGTCCAGTAAAGACAGGATGCTTAGCAAAGAGGAAATTCACTACGCCTTTAGCGTGTTTCATAACCATATCAATAGCTTTGGCCGCGACAACTACCTCGCTTGCTGCCTGTTTTTGGTGTTGGGCGTGCGCAAAAGCGAACTGTGCGAAGCCATGTGGCGTGAAATGGATTTAACCACGGGCGTGTGGGATCTACCCAAAGAACGCAGCAAAACCGGCGTGCCAATCAGCATCCCCTTACCGCGCCAAGCCATTGCTTGGTTTAACGAGCTGCAAATCCGCGCTTGTGGCTCGCCTTATGTTTTCCCGGCCAGACGAGCAAGCCATCGTCCACATATGGGGCCAGATACGCTAAACCGGGCCATTTCTAAACTCTTTGGTCGCGAGCCTGGGCGCAAAAAACAGCCTCCCAATAAAATGGGTAAACTCGAACACTTTACCGTACACGATTTACGCCGCACCTTTCGCAGTCTTGCTGCATCTTTAGGCATTGCAGGCAACGTGGCCGAACGCTGTCTTAACCATAAGCTAAAAGGCGTTGAGGGTATCTACGACCGACACGATTACTTTGAAGAGCGCCGTATTGCCCACCAAACCGTAGCTGATGTGGTTGAACCGCTGGTGAACTTTGAGCCCGCTTCACAACACCACACAGGAGGGCGTTAACATGCAACTGATGATGCGACTCGCCCCCATTACCTTTCCAATAGCCGTGCTGGCAGGCCTTGGTTGGTGTATTGGCATTGCCTTACTCGAACAACCTCATGGCATAGGCTACGCACTTACCCGGCATTGCCTGATGGTATTCGTGGTACTCGCTCCTTGGCTGACGTTAAAACTCACGTTCTACGTGATTGTCAGCCTAGGACGTAAACTAGGACTCATCCCGCCTGCACGCCCAACGTACAGCCTAGGTTATGAAGAATCACTCTATTGGTTCAGAGTATTGGCGTTCTTCGATGGCAAACGCAGCCGTATGCCAAAAAAGCCAATCAGGCGAAACTAACAAGACAGCCAACTGCTCACTTACTGTGGGCAGTTGGGACAATGGGGCAACATTTGATACCACAGGCTTTAGAAGGTGAATAAGAGGGATTTGAACCGCCCCAAGGAATGGGGCAATTGGGGATGCGGTAACAACTCCTAACCGCATCAAGAATACCAAACTTGCAAAAGTCCCAAATTGGGACTAACATCTATTTATGAGAATTATCGCACTATCAACCTTAAAAACATTTTGGGAAGACAGCTCAGAATACATTGACGCTAAAGAGCCAACGTTAGCGTGGTATAGGCATGCATTAAACGCTGATTGGGGAGCACCGGCGGATGTGAAACAGGACTTTAGAAATGCCAGCATCCTCAAAGATGGGCGTGTCGTGTTTAACATTGCCGGTAATAAATACCGGTTAGTTGTTTGGATCAATTATGCCTACAAAGTGGTTTACATACGGTTTATCGGCAGCCATGCGCAATACGATAAAATTGATGTACAAACGATTTGAAGCCAAAAGGTAGTAACAAGAGGTAAATATAATGGACATCAGACCTATTAAAACAGATGCCGACTACCGCGCGGCATTAAACGACATCGAAAACCTAATGATAGCGGAGCCAGATACCATTGAAGGCGAAAAGCTGGACATTTTGGTTACGTTAGTCGAGGCCTACGAAGCAAAGCATTTTCCAATGGATTTGCCAGACCCTGTTGAGGCAATAAAGTTTGAGATGGAGCGCAAAGGCTTAACCGTTAAAGATCTTGAACCCATGATAGGTAAAAGCAATCGTGTTTATGAAATCCTAAACCATAAGCGATCACTCACGCTAAAAATGATTTGGAAACTTCATGAAGGGTTAGGTATTCCAGCAGAGTCGCTGATCAAGCCACCGCAAGTTCGCGCTTTATAGTGCTGCGAATCAAAATTAGTTTGTTATGAATGACGCTCGCTACCCAAACATTTCTGCTATTGATAACAGGCTAGCTGAGCTTGAAAACGAAAAGCAGCAGCTTCTCGCATTAAGAGAGGCTTTGCGTAGCGCTCAAATCGAGCGTTCAGTACAGACATTCACGCCAGAACAAAAGGTCGCCTTATTCAGACAACGATTTCGTGGAAGAGAGGATATCTTTGCCAATCGTTGGCAAAATCAACAGGGGCGCAGTGGCTATTCCGTAGCCTGTGATAATGAGTGGGTAAGCGGGCTATGCAACAAACCCCGCATTAAATGCCAAGACTGTTCACACCGAAAGTTTAGCGAATTAAACGAGCACATTATTTACAGGCACCTTGCCGGTCATCAAGTGGTTGGTCTGTATCCACTACTTAAAGATAATTCGTGCTATTTGTTGGCAGCCGATTTTGACAAAGGCTGTTGGCAAGAAGAAGTCAAAGCAATGTCTAAAGCGTGCCAAGCGTTTGATATTCCGCACGCGATAGAAATCTCGCGTTCTGGCAACGGGGCTCACTTATGGATATTTTTTGAAACCAATATCCCAGCGAACCAGGCTCGGGCACTGGGTTTCGCTTTGCTTGATAAAGCCATGGAAATATTTCCAAATCTATCGTTTGACTCCTATGACAGGCTCTTTCCTAACCAAGATGTACTTCCTGAAGGCGGGTTTGGCAATCTCATTGCGTTACCACTTCAAAAGGAGGCTCGCCTTTCAGGTCGTAGTTGCTTTGTTGACAGTGACCTGAATGCCATTGATGATCAATGGCGGTACCTTGCTGAGCTTAAAACGCTCACTCAGTCGAGTATTGACCAACTCATAACAACTATTTCACCCAACACCCTATTACTGTCCGAACAAGGGCTAACAGACAACCGCCCTCCTTGGGAAATCACAGCCAAAGCCGCACCAATAAAATTAGAGTCTTTGCCGAAAAACGTGACCATTACCTTGGCCAACCATATCTACTTTTTGATGAGCGAGTTACCTGGGCCACTACTGGCCGGACTAAAGCGATTAGCTAGTTTTTCTAATCCTGTGTTTTTTAAAACACAAGCGTTGCGCTTTTCAACCCATGGCATTCCGAGGTTTATTTCCTGTGCTCGTATTGAAAACGGTTATCTAGCACTACCGCGAGGCTGTCTCGATGACGCGATTGCTTTGCTACAAGAGCAAAACATTTCGCCACTGTTTGACGATAAGCGTGAAATCGGCAAACCATTATTAAAACTTACCCCCGAGTTTACTTTGCGAAAGAACCAGCGTGACGCGGTCGCCGCAATAACTAAACACGACTTCGGAATTTTGCATGCGCCAACCGCATTTGGAAAAACGGTTACAGCCATTGGCATGATCGTAAGGCGTAAAGTAAACACCCTAATACTGGTTCATAGCCGACAGCTGCTCGAACAGTGGCAAGAGCGCTTACGCACGTTCCTACCCGAAGTAAACATTGGCAGTATAGGAGGAGGTAAAAGAAAGCCGAGTGGCATTATAGATATTGCTACCTACCAAAGTTTGGTCAATAAAAAAGACAATTCCATCGCAGATTTCATCCAAGACTACGGCCACATTATTGTTGATGAATGCCATCACTTATCCGCACCAAGGTTTGAAATGGTACTCAATGAGGTAAGAGCAAAATATGTATTGGGCCTAACAGCAACACCTGAGCGACAAGATGGCCACCAAAAGATCATTTTTATGGCGGCAGGGCCTATTCGCTACAAAGTGAAGCAAAGCTCTAATGAGCAATTTACTCAAACCGTGATTATTCATCAGCACTACGATATACCGCCAGCTGAGCTAATAAAAACAGATGAGCGCCCAAAAATAAGCGATGCCTACCGCTGGCTCGTCGATAACGAACAGCGCACTTCAAAAATCGTCTCGGACGCCTCTCAGTGTGTTCAAAATGGCGGACACCCGTTAGTCCTTACAGAGCGTAGAGAGCACGCAGAGTACATACACTCACAACTTACCGAGATGGGTATAAGCACTGTCGTACTCAAAGGCGCCATGAAAGCTGCCGAACGCAAGAACGCTGACAATCATCTGCAATCGGCTCAAGTTGTCGTCGCAACGGGAAAATATGTAGGTGAAGGATTTGACCTGCCAAGACTGGATACGTTGTTTTTGGCCATGCCAATCGCATGGAAAGGCACGTTGGCCCAATATGCCGGTCGTATTCATCGTGAATCGGAAGGAAAAACACAAGTGACCATTCACGACTATGTAGACTGCGCCCTCCCAATGCTGCAACGCATGTTTAAAAAACGCGAGAAAAGCTACAAGGCAATGGGGTACGCCCTTGAATACTTTGCGGGTAACAGTGACAAACAACCTTCACTGAAGTTAGAAAACGTCCCTTCATCAAATACCAAGCCAAAATAAACAGCAGCACTTCATTAAACACTTCCCCATGCCTTTACCCCCATACGCCAAAACCACTATCCGTTTGGCTTTTGGATCGAAACGCCAAACAGGGAAATTAGCCCATTTACTGTTTGGCTTCTCGATTGAAATCCAACGCTGCTAGGCCTTGCCAATACTGGCTCAAAGCAAGGTTTAGCACTTTTTTCGCCCTAAACCAACCTCGAATCCCAAGTACAAACCGTTTGATTTTTTAAACCCAGAATACAAACGATCGTTTGGCGTCTCGATTTTTTTGCATTAGCCAAATGCCGCCAAACAGTGCCGTATTGGACTATGTATATCAAAGAGTTAGCCGCACACAGGCCATCAGGAAAAACCGTTTTGACTGGTTAGTTTGATGGCCATTTCTTTCATCTATTTCACCACCGAGTCTGCACCCGACCACTAAAAATAGACGGCATGAAGAACCAAAAGGTGATAAGTGACGTGTTATGGGCTAGAGGCAACGATTGGGATAGAGAGTGGATACAACAGGTGGTCGATTTACTCGTTGGGCATGACGCATTTACCCTCTACCCAGCATTAAGCCAATGCGAGAATGCCGCCGAACGCTTAACCCGCTGGCTGACCTATCAGTTACCGCGCGTTAAACAAGCACACCCTGGCTGCCCGATTCACCAATGGCTGAATAGCATTGGCGTACAAGTGATCGTAGAGAAATGGCAGCACCCCGAGCAATGGCCAAACCTGTATTGGTTGCCTTTACCTGAGATTGATGGCCACGCGCAAGGCGGACTAGTTTTGTTAGCAGCGCATTTGTTACCGGTATATGTGGATTACACGAGCAAATTCAAAATATTGAATAGTTTTCAGCTAAGTATGACACATTCATAACTTATCAAAACCCGAGCTTAGCTCGGGTTTTTAGTAATATCACTAATAATACTTTGAGTATTGTTACCAAGTATCTTCACCTAAAGTTAAAGCGGCATCTTAAATCGTACTTTATTTTAGACATTAAAAAGCCCGAGACGAAGCTCAGGCTTTTTGGTAATAATTAGCTAGGCTAATAATTACGCTTTGAACGTTACTAAAACGCACCTACACCTGAAGTAAGAGCACCACCTTCATATGGCACTTTATTTTAGACATTAAAAAACCCGAGCTTAGCTCGGGTTTTTAGTAATACCACTAATGATACTTTGAGTATTGTTACCAAGTATCTTCACCTAAGGTTAAAGCGGCATCTTAAATCGTACTTTATTTTAGACATTAAAAAGCCCGAGACTAAGCTCGGGCTTTTTGGTAATAATTAGCTAGGCTAATAATTACGCTACGATAGTTGCTACAACACCAGCACCTACAGTACGACCACCTTCACGGATAGCAAAACGAAGACCTTCATCCATCGCGATTGGTGCGATTAGAGTTACTGTCATCTTGATGTTATCACCAGGCATTACCATTTCTACGCCTTCTGGTAACTGTACGTCACCAGTTACGTCAGTTGTACGGAAGTAGAACTGTGGACGGTAACCTTTGAAGAATGGAGTATGACGACCACCTTCATCTTTAGAAAGTACGTATACTTCTGAAGTGAATGTAGTATGTGGGTTGATTGAACCAGGCTTAGCTAGTACTTGACCACGTTCAACGTCTTCACGCTTAGTACCACGTAGAAGTGCGCCGATGTTTTCGCCAGCACGACCTTCGTCAAGAAGCTTACGGAACATTTCAACACCAGTACAAGTAGAACGAGTTGTATCATTGATACCAACAATTTCTACTTCGTCATTGATGCGGATGATACCAGCTTCAACACGACCAGTTACAACAGTACCACGACCCTGGATTGAGAAAACGTCTTCGATAGGCATGATGAATGGCTTATCGATGTCACGCTCTGGCTCTGGGATGTAAGAATCAAGTGCGTTTGCAAGCTCAACAATCTTATCTTCCCACTCTTTCTCGCCTTCTAACGCTTTAAGCGCAGAACCAGCGATTAGAGGTAAGTCATCACCTGGGAAATCGTATTCAGAAAGAAGTTCACGAACTTCCATTTCTACTAGTTCAAGTAGCTCTTCGTCATCAACCATGTCACATTTGTTCATGAATACGATGATGTAAGGAACGCCAACCTGACGAGAAAGAAGGATGTGCTCACGCGTTTGTGGCATAGGGCCATCTGTCGCAGCAACTACTAAGATCGCGCCGTCCATTTGAGCAGCACCAGTGATCATGTTTTTAACATAATCGGCGTGACCAGGACAATCTACGTGTGCGTAGTGACGTGTAGGTGTATCGTATTCAACGTGAGACGTTGAAATAGTGATACCACGTTCGCGCTCTTCTGGAGCGTTATCGATTGATGCGAAATCTTTAGCAACACCGCCGTATACTTTTGCAAGTACGTTAGTGATTGCTGCAGTTAGTGTAGTTTTACCGTGGTCAACGTGGCCGATTGTACCAACGTTTACGTGCGGTTTTACGCGTTCAAACTTTTCTTTTGCCATCTTAAAAAATTCCTAATAAAGAAATTAAAGCCTGACTCACTATTGAGCCAGACAAGCTAAAATTATATAACAGCGCGAGCTGAAATTATTGTATCTGCGACATTTTTAGAGGCTTCAGCGTACTTCACAAACTCCATAGAGTATGAGGCACGGCCCTGTGTTGCAGATCGTAAAGCAGTTGCATAACCAAACATTTCAGAAAGAGGAACTTGCGCATTAATTTGCTTAAGTCCACCTAATGCATCTTCCATGCCTTCGATTATGCCGCGGCGACGGTTTAAGTCGCCAACTACATCACCCATATTTGAATCAGGAGTGAGTACTTCAACCTTCATTACTGGCTCTAAAAGTACAGGGTTAGCTTCAAGCGCCCCGTTTTTCATTGCCAGTGAACCTGCTATTTTAAATGCCATTTCATTCGAATCTACATCATGGAATGAACCATCATATAAAGTCGCTTTAACGCCAAGTAATGGGTAGCCTGCCAGTACACCTTGAGACATTTGCTCTTGGATACCTTTGTCTACCGCAGGAACGAATTCTTTAGGAACTGAACCACCTACGGTTTCGTTAACGAACTCGTAAATTGGTGACTCATCATCCGTAATATCCATCGGTTCAAGTTTAATCCAAACGTGTCCATATTGGCCACGACCACCTGACTGACGTATAAACTTCCCTTCAACCTTAACAGTTGAACGAATAGCTTCTCGGTATGAGACCTGCGGCTTACCAACGTTACATTCAACACTGAATTCACGTTTCATACGGTCGACGATGATATCTAGGTGAAGTTCACCCATGCCAGAGATTATAACCTGGCCTGATTCTTCGTCAGTTTGTACGCGAAAAGAAGGATCTTCAGCAGCTAGTTTACCTAGTGCGATACCCATCTTATCTTGGTCAGCTATAGTGCGGGGCTCAACCGCAATAGAGATTACTGGTTCTGGGAATTCCATACGCTCAAGCGTAATAATAGAATTCGGATCACACAGTGTTTCACCTGTTGTTACGTCTTTAAGACCAATAGCTGCCGCGATGTCGCCTGCGAAAACTTCTTTGATCTCTTCACGAGAGTTTGAATGCATCTGTACGATACGGCCAAGTCGCTCACGCTTACTTTTTACTGGATTATATACCGTGTCACCCTGTTTAACAGTACCAGAGTAAACACGGAAAAAGGTCAAGGTTCCAACGAACGGGTCTGTTGCAATCTTAAATGCGAGTGCAGCAAACGGCGCTTTATCATTAGCTGGACGTTCTTCCTCAGTACCATTTTCTAAGATACCTTGGATTTGTTTCACTTGCTCTGGTGACGGCATATATTCAACAACGCCATCAAGCACAGCTTGAACGCCTTTGTTTTTAAATGCGCTACCACAAGTAACTGGAACAATCTCATTTGCTAATGTTCGTTGGCGTAAAGCATTTTTAATTTCTGCTTCACTTAACTCTTCACCTTCTAAGTATTTATCCATTAGTTCTTCTGTTGCTTCAGCAGCGCTTTCAACTAAATGAGCGCGCCATTCTTCAGCTAATTCCAGAAGTTCTGCCGGTATTGCCTCATAAGAGAAAGTCATACCCTGGTCCGCTTCGTTCCAGTTAATCACTTTCATTTTTATAAGGTCAATAACACCTTTAAAGTCGTCCTCAGCGCCTACAGGCAACTGAATTGGAACAGGCGTTGCTCCAAGACGAGATTTCACCTGGCTGACCACTGCTAAGAAGTCTGCGCCCGTGCGATCCATTTTATTTACGAAGATCATTCTCGGAACTTCGTATTTGTTCGCTTGACGCCAAACTGTCTCAGTTTGCGGCTGTACACCAGATGAAGCACAAAGAACAACTACCGCACCATCTAGTACGCGTAAAGAACGCTCTACTTCGATAGTGAAATCTACGTGTCCTGGAGTATCAATAATATTGATACGATGGGCGTCAAATTGAGCGTCCATCCCTTTCCAAAAACACGTTGTTGCAGCAGAAGTGATTGTGATACCACGCTCTTGTTCCTGCTCCATCCAATCCATAGTTGCAGCGCCATCATGTACTTCACCGATCTTATGAGAAAGACCTGTGTAGAACAGAACACGTTCTGTTGTGGTGGTTTTGCCTGCATCTACGTGAGCAACAATACCTATATTACGATAGCGCTCAAGTGGAGTTGTACGTGCCATATGATCCTCTTAAAGGTTAAAGACAGATTACCAACGGTAATGAGCGAATGCTTTATTCGCTTCAGCCATACGGTGAACGTCTTCACGTTTCTTAACCGCAGTGCCTTTATTATCAGAAGCGTCAACGATTTCTTGAGCTAAACGTAAGCCCATAGATTTTTCGCCACGCTTACGTGCAGCGTCTACTAACCAACGCATACCTAATGCGTTACGACGAACTGGACGTACTTCAACTGGTACTTGATAAGTTGAACCACCAACACGGCGAGATTTAACTTCTACCTGTGGGCGGATGTTATCAAGTGCAGTTTCAAAGATTTCTAGGTGCGACTTGCCTGATTTCTCAGCAGCCACGTCTAGCGCACCATAAACAATTTTTTCAGCAGTAGATTTCTTGCCGTCTAACATCACGATGTTAACGAATTTAGCAAGAAGTTCCGATCCGAACTTAGGATCTGGAAGAATTTTACGTTGACCGATTACGCGTCTTCTAGGCATTTTGTATCTCCGGTTTATTCAGGTTTGCTCTTTCGAGTCAATCACCCAAAACAATAATTATAAATATTTAGTGCTTGGCCTTACTAACGGAAAACAATTAGCCTTTAGGGCGTTTTGCACCGTATTTAGAACGAGCTTGACGACGATCGCTAACGCCTGCACAGTCAAGTGCACCACGAACAGTGTGAAAACGCACACCTGGTAAATCTTTAACACGACCACCACGGATTAGGATTACACTATGCTCTTGAAGGTTATGACCTTCACCGCCAATGTATGAAGTTACTTCGAAACCGTTAGTTAAACGTACACGTGCTACTTTACGTAACGCCGAGTTTGGTTTCTTAGGTGTAGTTGTATATACGCGAGTACATACACCGCGCTTTTGCGGACACGCTTTTAGTGCAGCTGAGTTACTTTTCGTAACCTTGCTACGGCGTGGCTTACGCACTAGCTGGTTAATAGTTGCCATTTAAATAGCTCCTGAAATTAAAATTACTACTGAAAAAAATAAAAAATCCGCCCTTTATTTACGAGCCTGCATTAAGCACACAAGTAAATGGGTGGCGGAATTTTAATGAGCAAAGTTTAACCTGTCAACCTAAACTAATCGTAAGACAGCATATAACTGCCTTACGATCACTTAATCTATTGATTAAGAACAGTTTATTGATTTCCAGACAAATCAGCATTTAGAGCGTCTGTAAGTGCTTGAGTCGCCTCTTCTGCACTTACTGTTTGCTCTTCTACTACTACTTTGCTTTGTTTACGGCGAGCCATACGTTCTTGATGATACGCAAAACCGGTACCGGCTGGGATCAAACGACCCACAATTACGTTTTCTTTAAGACCGCGAAGCTCATCGCTCTTACCATTCACTGCCGCATCTGTAAGAACACGTGTTGTCTCTTGGAAAGACGCTGCAGAGATGAAAGATTCTGTTGCTAGTGATGCTTTTGTGATACCCATTAACTGGATTTCAAACTTAGCTGGTATCTTACCTTGTTTTTCAAGGTCACGGTTTGCGATATTAACGCGCGCCACTTCGATTTGTTCACCGGCTAAGAAGTCAGTATCACCGCCGTGTATAATGGTACATTTACGAATCATCTGACGGATAATTGTTTCAATGTGCTTGTCATTGATCTTAACGCCTTGCAAACGGTAAACCTCTTGCACTTCGTTAACGATGTAGTTAGCAACATGAGTCACACCACGTAGGCGTAAGATGTCATGCGGCGATTCAGGACCATCGGCGATAACTTCACCTTTAGACACTTGCTCACCTTCAAACACGTTAAGTTGACGCCACTTAGGAATCATTTCTTCGTAATGATCACCTTCAGCTGGAGTAATAACTAAACGTTTCTTACCTTTAGTCTCTTTACCGAAGCTAATAGTACCTGTGATCTCAGCTAAGATAGCTGGCTCTTTAGGTTTACGCGCTTCAAATAAGTCGGCTACGCGTGGTAGACCACCCGTGATATCACGAGTTTTCGAACCTTCTTGTGGTATACGTGCTAACACGTCACCAGGGTTTGCTGTAACGCCGTCAATAACTTCAATCGTAGTGAATGAAGGAAGACGTGTTTCTTGCAGACCGCGCTCTTCACTTTCAATGATAAGCTTAGGTTCTTTAGTATTTACTTTAGCAAGATCTTTAACAACTACACGGGTTAAACCTGTTAGTTCATCAGTCTGTGCTTCAGTATTTGAGTCATCGATGTCGCTAAACGATACTTTTGACTTATGCTCAAGAACGATTGGGTGACTATGCGGGTCCCAAGTAGCAACGATGTCGTTACCTTGAACTTCAGCATTGTCTTGCACTGTTAATACCGCACCGTAAGGTACTTTATAACGTTCTTTTTCACGACCATAGCTATCAATGATAGTGATCTCAGTAGAACGTGAGGTAATAACAATCTTACCATCTGTATTTAATACATATTTAGCGTTATGAAGTTTTAATGTACCGTTAGTTTTAACTTGTACATTATTTTCAGCTGACGCTCTTGATGCCGCACCACCGATGTGGAATGTACGCATCGTAAGCTGTGTACCCGGCTCACCGATTGACTGCGCCGCGATAACACCTACTGATTCACCCGCGTTGATGATATGACCACGTGCAAGGTCACGACCATAACACTTAGCACATACACCAAAGTCGTTATCACATGTGATAACAGAACGTACGCGAACTTCATCCACTGAGTGCTCTTCTAAAAGGTCACACAGTTTTTCGTCAAGCATGATATTACGCTCAACAAGTACAGTATTAGTACCTGGAATTACAATATCTTCAGCAACAACACGACCAAGAACACGTTCACGAAGTGCTTCTACAACATCACCACCTTCAATAAGCGGTTTCATTGTTAAGCCATCTTCTGTGCCACAATCATCTTCGTTGATTACCAAATCTTGTGCTACGTCTACTAGACGACGCGTTAGGTAACCCGAGTTAGCTGTTTTAAGTGCAGTATCGGCAAGACCTTTACGCGCACCATGCGTTGAGATGAAGTACTGAAGTACGTTTAGACCTTCACGGAAGTTAGCTGTGATTGGCGTCTCGATGATTGAACCATCTGGACGTGCCATTAGACCACGCATACCCGCCAACTGACGAATCTGTGCAGCACTACCACGAGCACCTGAGTCGGCCATCATAAACACTGAGTTAAATGACGGTTGCTCTACTTCTTCACCTTTTGCATTGATAACTGTATCTTTTGACAAGTTAGCCATCATCTCACGTGACAAGTTTTCGTTTACACGTGACCAGATATCGATAACTTTATTGTACTTTTCACCAGCCGTTACAAGACCTGATTGGAATTGTTGGTTGATTTCAGTAACTTCAGCTTCAGCTGATTCAATGATCTGTGCTTTAACCGGTGGGATAACTAAGTCATCAATACCGATAGAAACACCTGATTTCATTGCATAATGGAAACCGGTGTACATAACTTGGTCAGCAAAAACAACAGTGTCTTTAAGACCTAGACGACGGTAACATTCATTCAATAAGCTAGAAATCTGCTTTTTACCTAATGCTTGGTTGATTGACTCAAACGGCATACCTTTAGGTAAAATTAAAGATAGAATTGCACGACCAACAGTTGTATCGATTACAGTAACAGTGTCTTCTACTATGCCGTCTTCGTTTTTAACTGATTGGCTAATACGTACTTTCACGATTGCGTGAAGGTCAGCATTGCCACTGCGGTATGCTTTTTCTGCTTCTTTTGGATCTTTAAATATCGCGCCTTCGCCTTTAGCGTTAATGCGGTCACGAGTCATGTAATAAAGACCCAATACAACATCCTGTGAAGGAACGATGATTGGCTCACCATTCGCAGGAGATAGAATGTTGTTTGTTGACATCATCAATGCACGAGCTTCAAGCTGCGCTTCGATTGTTAACGGTACGTGTACCGCCATTTGGTCACCATCGAAATCGGCGTTGTACGCCGCACATACTAATGGATGCAAATGGATCGCTTTACCTTCGATAAGCACAGGCTCAAACGCTTGGATACCCAAACGGTGAAGTGTTGGTGCACGGTTAAGTAATACTGGATGTTCACGAATTACTTCGTCAAGTACATCCCATACTTCCGGAACTTCACGTTCAACCATCTTCTTAGCTGCTTTGATTGTCGTAGCCATGCCGCGACGCTCTAATTTACCATAGATAAATGGTTTGAATAGCTCAAGTGCCATCTTCTTAGGAAGACCACATTGGTGAAGCTTAAGTGTAGGACCTACTGTGATAACAGAACGGCCTGAATAATCTACACGCTTACCAAGTAGATTCTGACGGAAACGACCTTGCTTACCCTTGATCATATCAGCAAGAGATTTAAGAGGACGTTTGTTAGAACCTGTAATTGCACGACCACGACGACCGTTATCAAGTAGCGCATCTACCGCTTCTTGTAACATACGTTTTTCGTTGCGTACAATAATGTCTGGTGCTGCTAAATCTAGTAGACGCTTAAGACGGTTATTACGGTTAATAACACGACGGTAAAGGTCATTTAGATCAGATGTCGCAAAACGACCACCGTCTAATGGTACTAATGGGCGTAGATCTGGTGGCAATACTGGAAGTACTGTCATGATCATCCACTCAGGGTTATTGCCTGATTGGTGGAACGATTCCATTAACTTAAGACGTTTAGTGATTTTTTTACGCTTAGTTTCAGAGTTAATTGTTGGTAACTCTTCACGCATCTCAGCAATTAATTGAGCAAGATCGAGTTCACGAAGCAAGTCTAAAACTGCTTCAGCACCCATCTTCGCTTCAAATTCATCACCGTGCTCTTCTAGTGAATCTAAGTATTCTTCTTCACCTAATAGTTGACCACGCTCAAGCGTTGTCATACCAGGCTCAGTTACTACGAATGATTCGAAGTAAAGAACACGTTCAATATCACGAAGCGTCATATCTAGCATTAAGCCAATACGTGACGGTAATGATTTTAAAAACCATATATGTGCAACTGGGCTCGCAAGGTCGATATGACCCATACGATCGCGTCGCACTTTAGTGAGTGTTACTTCAACGCCACACTTTTCACAGATCACACCACGGTGTTTAAGGCGTTTATATTTACCACATAAACACTCATAATCTTTCACTGGGCCGAAAATACGGGCACAGAATAAGCCGTCGCGCTCAGGCTTGAAAGTACGGTAGTTAATAGTCTCAGGTTTCTTTACTTCACCGTATGACCATGAACGAACCATGTCTGGTGAAGCAAGACCAATGCGAATTGCATCGAATTCTTCGGTCTTATTTTGTTGCTTCAGAAACTTAAGTAAGTCTTTCACCTTAGCTCTCCTGTCGGAGTTAATCTTGAGGACGGATAGTCTCGTCCCTACATTCTATTCAGCCGTAACAGATGCTGCAGCGTTAACTGCAGCATCTAATTGGCTTAATTTTCTTCCAACTCGATGTTGATACCCAGTGAGCGGATTTCTTTCAACAATACGTTGAACGATTCTGGCATACCTGGTTCCATTTTATGGTTACCATCAACGATGTTTTTATACATCTTAGTACGACCGTTCACGTCATCCGATTTCACTGTTAGCATTTCTTGTAGAGTGTAAGCAGCACCGTAAGCTTCAAGTGCCCATACTTCCATCTCACCAAAACGCTGGCCACCGAACTGTGCTTTACCACCCAGCGGCTGCTGAGTAACAAGGCTGTAAGAACCAGTAGAACGTGCGTGCATCTTATCGTCAACCAAGTGGTTAAGTTTAAGCATATACATGTAACCAACAGTTACTTGACGTTCAAACTGATCGCCAGTACGGCCATCATAAAGTGTAACCTGACCACTTCGAGGATATCCACCAAGCTCAAGCATGTCTTTGATTTCGCTTTCTTTCGCGCCATCAAATGCAGGAGTAGCTATTGGTAAACCACCTTTTAAGTTTTCAGCTAGACGACGAATTTCGTCATCAGTGAAGCTAGCAATGTCTACAACTTGGCGAGATTCACCAATTTCGTAAGCTTGCTTGATGAATTCACGTAGCTCATGAAGCTCACGTTGTTCTTTCATCATCTCTTCAATACGTTCACCGATACCACGTGCAGCAAGACCCATATGTGTTTCAAGGATCTGACCGATGTTCATACGCGATGGTACACCTAGTGGATTCAATACGATATCTACCGTACGACCTTTGTCATCGTAAGGCATATCTTCTACTGGTACGATAGTCGAGATAACACCTTTGTTACCGTGACGACCCGCCATTTTATCACCCGGTTGGATACGACGTTTAACAGCTAGGTATACTTTAACAATCTTAAGTACGCCTGGTGCTAAATCATCACCTTGGGTAATTTTACGACGTTTGTTTTCAAACTTTTTATCGTATTCAGCTTTAAGCTCATCGTACTGTGCAGCTAGTTGCTCAAGCTCAGCTTGCTTGTCTTCTTCAGCAAGGCTTTGCGTAAGTACTTTTTCAGCATTAAGAGATGCAAGTTTATCTTCATCAAAACCAGCAGCTATAAGTAGCTTACGTGCACGGTCTAAAACGCCTGCTTCTAGAATACGGAACTCTTCGTTGAAGTCTTTCTTCGCTTCGCGAAGCTGCATATCTTCAACTTCTAACGCACGTTTATCTTTTTCAACACCATCACGGGTGAAAACTTGCACGTCAATTACAGTACCAGTTACAGAGTTTGGTACGCGTAAAGAGCTGTCTTTAACGTCAGACGCTTTTTCGCCGAAGATAGCACGTAGTAGCTTCTCTTCAGGTGTAAGCTGTGTCTCGCCTTTAGGAGTCACTTTACCTACTAGGATATCGCCGCCTTTAACTTCAGCACCAATATATACAACGCCTGATTCATCAAGCTTGCCTAGCGCAGACTCACCCACATTCGGGATATCTGCAGTGATCTCTTCAGGACCTAATTTAGTATCACGGGCAACACACTGTAGTTCTTGAATATGGATAGTCGTTAGACGATCTTCTTCAACTACGCGCTCTGATAACAAGATTGAATCTTCGAAGTTGTAACCGTTCCATGGCATGAATGCCACGCGAAGGTTTTGACCAAGGGCTAAGTCACCTAAGTCAGTCGAAGGACCATCTGCTAACACATCACCACGAGTAACCGGTTCGCCAACCATACAAGTTGGTTTTTGGTTAATACATGTATTTTGGTTAGAACGTGTGTATTTGGTTAAGTTGTAGATGTCGATGCCCGCTTCACCTGGGATGCGTTCTTCTTCATGTACATTTACAACGATGCGACTTGCGTCAGCATACATTACTTCACCACCACGTTTAGCAACGATAGTTACACCAGAGTCTTTCGCTAGTGTTAACTCAATACCAGTACCTACTAACGGTTTATCCGCTTTCAATGTTGGTACTGCTTGGCGTTGCATGTTTGAACCCATCAATGCACGGTTAGCATCATCGTGTTCTAGGAACGGGATAAGTGCTGCCGCTACAGAGATCACCTGTTGTGGTGATACATCCATATACTGCTGGTCCATGCGACCCATAAAGGTAGATTCACCTTTGTGACGACATGGAATAAGTTCATCAACAAACTCATTGGTTTCAGTTAAGTTTGAGTTCGCCTGTGCGATAACAAACTGACCTTCTTCAATGGCTGATAAGTAATCAACTTCATCAGTTACAACACCATCTACCACTTTGCGGTAAGGTGTTTCTAAGAAACCGTAGTCATTTGTACGTGCGTACGTAGACAACGAGTTAATTAGACCGATGTTTGGACCCTCAGGAGTCTCGATTGGACATACGCGACCATAGTGAGTTACGTGAACGTCACGTACTTCAAAGCCTGCGCGTTCACGAGTTAGACCGCCCGGACCTAATGCAGAGATACGACGTTTATGCGTAACTTCTGATAGTGGGTTATTTTGGTCCATAAACTGTGATAACTGAGACGAGCCGAAGAACTCTTTAACCGCTGCCGAAATAGGCTTAGCGTTAATAAGATCTTGTGGCATTATCGCGTCAAGGTCACCTAAGCTTAAACGCTCACGTACAGCACGTTCAACACGTACTAGACCAACACGGAATTGGTTCTCAGCCATTTCGCCAACACTACGTATACGACGGTTGCCTAAGTGATCGATATCATCAACATCGCCTTGACCGTTACGAATAGCAATTAATACTTTCATAACAGACACGATGTCTTCTTTGCTTAATGTGCCTGGGCCTGTGTCTGTATCGTAACCAACACGGCTATTGAACTTCATACGACCTACAGTAGATAAGTCATAACGCTCTTCAGAGAAGAACAAGTTCTGGAATAAGGCTTCAGCCGCGTCTTTCGTCGGTGGCTCGCCTGGGCGCATCATGCGGTAAATTTCTACTAGTGCTTCTAAACGGCTGCTTGAAGAGTCAATGTTCAATGTATTTGACATGTAAGCACCGCTGTCCACTTCATTGATATATAACGTATCAATTTTAGTGTGACCGGCTTTAACCAATTCAGCCATTAGCTCTAGAGTTAGCTCGTCATTTGCATTTGCAATAACTTCACCAGTTGACTCATCAACATAGTTTTTAGCTACAATACGGCCAATGATGTACTCATGTGGTACTTCTAATTGCTTAATGCCTTTCTTCTCGATGCTCTTGATGTGGCGAGCCGTAACACGACGACCGCTTTCAACAAATACTTCACCGTCTTCGCTCTTGATATCAAAAGCGGCAGTTTCACCACGTAAACGCGAAGGTACAAGTTCCATAAGAACTTTACCATTCGTTACTTCAAACGTAGTGTTATCGAAGAACATATCTAGGATTTCTTCGCTAGAATACTCTAGTGCACGTAGGATGATAGACGCCGGTAATTTACGACGGCGGTCAATACGTACATATAAGTTATCTTTTGCATCAAATTCGAAGTCTAACCATGAACCACGGTAAGGTATAACGCGTGCGTTATATAATACTTTACCCGATGAATGGGTTTTACCGCGGTCGTTATCAAAGAATACACCAGGGCTACGGTGTAGCTGAGAAACGATAACACGCTCTGTACCATTGATTACAAAAGTACCGGTATCTGTCATGAGCGGAATTTCGCCCATGTAAACTTCTTGCTCTTTAATGTCTTTAACTGTGCCTGGTGCTTCTTTGTCCATAACAACAAGACGCAGTTTCACGCGAAGTGGAGCAGAATAAGTCACACCGCGAATTTGACATTCTTTTACATCGAAAACTGGCTCACCAATACGGTAACTTACGTATTGCAGCTCAGAATTTCCCGAGTAGCTTTTAATAGGGAACACAGAACGGAAGGCAGCTTCCAAACCATGATCGCCATCAGCGTCCGGCACTAAGAATTTTTTAAACGATTCTAACTGTGTAGACAGTAAAAAAGGTATATCCAAAACTTGTGGACGTTTACCAAAATCCTTACGGATACGTTTCTTTTCAGAATAAGAGTAAGCCATGGGGTTCCTCAGCTTGCTGATCTTTGACCCGACCTGTTCTTGTAAGAACAGACTTAACTGGCAGCTATGCCAAGATTTTACAACATTTAACTGTTGTTCTAATTAGATCCCACTTTAACACTAGCAAACTATAAAGCGTTGAAAGTAAAGAAAAAATCAGATTTTATTTGAACTAAAAGAGTGCATCACTCTATAGCGCAAAAAGGCCGGTGATTAAATAATCACCAGCCCTTGCCTGATTTCTCAGGCAGCGAACTTAGCAAAAGCTAAATTACTTAACCTCAACTTCAGCACCAGCTTCAGTAAGATCTTTTGCAAGTGCTTCAGCTTCTTCTTTAGATACACCTTCTTTAACAGGTGTAGGAGCAGCTTCAACAAGAGCTTTCGCTTCTTTAAGGCCAAGGCCAGTTGCGCTACGAACAGCTTTGATTGCAGAAACCTTGTTAGCGCCAGCGCCAGTAAGGATTACGTCAAATTCTGTTTTCTCTTCAGCAGCTTCAGCAGCTGGACCAGCTACCATTGCAGCTGCAGCAGTTACGCCGAATTTTTCTTCCATTGCTTCGATAAGAGCAACAACGTCCATTACTGACATTTCAGCAATTGCGTCAAGGATTTGGTCTTTAGATACAGACATTACAAATTTCCTAATAATTAACGGACATTAAGTCCAAATAAATTTTACACCGAAAGTGAGATTAAACAGCTTAAAATTAAGCAGCTTGCTCTTCTTTCTGTACACGTACTGCTTCAATTGTTTTACACAATTTGCCAGCAGACGCTTCTTTCATAGCACTCATTAAGCGTGCAACAGCTTCATCGTATGTAGGTAATGTAGCAAGCATTGCTGCATCAACAACATTTCCTTCAAAAGCGGCCGTTTTAAGCTCGAATTTCTCATTCTTTTTCGCGAAATCTGAAAAGATACGCGCAGCAGCACCTGGGTGCTCTGATGAGAAAGCGATTAAGCTTGGACCAACAAATGAATCAGAAAGACACTCAAAATCTGTTCCTTCAAGAGCACGTTTTGCTAAAGTGTTACGGACAACTTTCATCCAAACACCATTTGCACGAGCTTCTTTACGAAGGGCAGTGATTGCGCCAACTGTTACACCACGAGAATCTGCAACAACTGCAGATAGAGCACCATTGGCTGCTTCGTTGACTTCAGCAACTATTGCTTTTTTGCCTTGAAGATTTAAAGCCATGGGTGTTACTCCTGGTTTAATGGGGGTACCGATTATCGGATTCCCCTGTTCTACTCTTCCCTACCAAACAAGGTAGAGATGCTTTTTACGGCGAGAGCCAGAAGGATTAGGAAAAATCTATCTGGGGTCTACACCGTCTACGTAGGTGAATATTAAGGCCGAAGCCACCTACGGTCTTGGACGGAAGCCCAATTTATCGTTAACCCCGAAGGCTTAACGAAATTATGGACTTCAACCCGAATTCTTTACTTTGCAAATTAATAAATTAATCAACAAAATGGCGCGAAATTATAGTACAAATTTCACGCCATGTAAACACTCAATTAAGCAACAATAGTGCTTAAAGTGTTTTGGTCAACAGAAACACCTGCGCCCATTGTTGTAGAGATAGTTACTTTCTTCAAGTAAACACCTTTAGCTTGAGAAGGTTTAGCCTTCTTAAGCGCAACAATTAGAGCTTCAAGGTTTTGTTGTAACTGCTCTGCAGTGAAATCAACCTTACCAATAGTAGTATGGATGATGCCATTTTTGTCATTACGGTAACGTACTTGACCTGCTTTAGCATTTTTAACTGCTTCTGCAACGTTAGGCGTTACAGTACCAGTTTTAGGGTTTGGCATTAGACCACGTGGGCCTAAGATTTGACCTAGTTGACCAACAACACGCATAGCGTCTGGTGATGCAACAACAACGTCAAAGTTCATCTCGCCTTTTTTAACTAGTTCAGCAAGATCTTCCATACCTACTAATTCAGCACCGGCTTCTTTTGCAGCTTCTGCATTAGCGCCTTGTGTGAATACAGCAACACGAACGTCACGACCAGTACCGTTAGGTAGTACAGTAGCACCACGAACGTTTTGATCAGATTTACGAGCATCGATACCAAGGTTAACGGCAACGTCAACACTTTCTACGAATTTAGCTGTTGCTAACTCTTTTAAAAGAGCAACTGCTTCATTGATTTCGTAATCTTTAGTTACTTCCACTTTTTCGCGGATAGTACGCATACGTTTAGTTAATTTAGCCATTTCTTAGTCCTCTACGTTCAAGCCCATCGCACGCGCAGAACCTGCGATAGTGCGAACCGCTGCGTCCATATCGGCAGCTGTAAGGTCAGTTCGTTTTGTCTCAACAATTTCTTCAAGTTGAGCACGAGTTATTGTGCCTACTTTATCAGTGTTAGGACGGCCTGAGCCTGACTTGATACCAGCAGCTTTCTTAAGTAAGTAAGCAGCAGGTGGCGTTTTCATGTCGAACGTAAATGAACGGTCACCGTAAACAGAGATCACTACAGGAACTGGAGCGCCTTTTTCGATAGACTCTGTACGTGCGTTAAACGCTTTACAGAATTCCATGATGTTTACACCGTGTTGACCTAGTGCAGGACCTACTGGAGGACTAGGATTAGCCATACCAGCGGCAACTTGTAGCTTGATTAGAGCTTCAACTTTTTTAGCCATTATAAATACCTCATTTGGTGGGTCTCAGCCTTGTGCGCGCGAGGACGCGTACTCTAACGGCTTCCCAGTTTAAAAATTGGTTTCGTACTTTTTGCACAGTAAAAAATAAATTTTACCTTAATACAAAAAGGCCGCTGATTATAAGTTAATCAGCGGCCTTTTTCAAGCTTCATGCCAAAATTTAAATAAAAATTAGCGAAGCTTTTTTAATCAATTACTTATCTTGCTCAACTTGACCGAATTCAAGCTCAACTGGCGTAGAACGACCAAAAATAAGTACAGATACTTTTACGCGGCTCTTTTCGTAGTCAACTTCTTCAACTACACCACTGAAATCTGCAAATGGACCATCTGTAACGCGTACAACTTCACCTGGTTCAAATAATGTAGCAGGTTTAGGTGCTTCAGCATTTTCTTGTAGGCGATTAAGAATGCGCTCAGCTTCTTTAGGGCTGATAGGAGCAGGACGATCAGACGTACCACCAATAAAGCCCATAACGCGTTCTGTGCTGTTCACTAAGTGCCAGCTTGCGTCATTCATATCCATTTGTACTAATACATAACCTGGGAAGAATTTACGCTCAGATTTACGCTTTTGGCCAGCGCGCATCTCAACAACTTCTTCAGTTGGTACTAATATCTCACCAAAGCTCGATTCTAGACCTTCGATTTTAATATGTTCAATTAACGTTTGAGCTACACGCTTTTCGTAACCAGAAAAGGCCTGTACTACATACCAACGTAACTTAATTTCTTTGTTCTCGTTCTCATCCGACATGGGATCAGATCTCCAATCCAGTTAAAAAGCCTACAGCGCGGAATAAAATGCCATCTAATCCCCAAAGGATAAGTGCCATAATCACTGTTGCAACCATTACAATTAATGTCGTGTGGGTAGTTTCTTGGCGCGTTGGCCAAATAACTTTGCGTACTTCAATTCGAGCTTCTTTAGCGAAAGCAAGAAAGTTACGTCCCTTAAATGTTTGCGAGGCAATTGCTAATCCGGCCGCTATTGCAACAACAACGCCAATAGCACGTAGTAATACAGATTGATCTGCATACATGTGATTACCAACAACTGCGCCTGCAAGTAGCGCGATTGCTACTAACCACTTTACTGACTCCATCGCACTTGATGGTGTTTCTACATTCGTGCTCATAATATTATTACCTTAACTACAGACACAACAACCCTACACTACGGCAGGGTTAATCCATTAAAATCTAAACTTAAAAACAGACTTAATTTAAACCGGTTTTTAATCTCAGACTACTCAAATATCAAGTAAAACTGGCAGGGGCGGAGAGATTCGAACTCCCAACCATCGGTTTTGGAGACCGCTGTTCTACCAATTGGAACTACGCCCCTGCAAAGTGGATGCCTATTATACTTACGCAGTTCATTAACACAAGCCTAAAAGATACCCACATTGGAAAATCTAATTAATTAATTACATTATTGTTTAAACTGCTAAAAATTTAATCGGTTAGATAAACCTACAATCCAAAGATATTGATTATTTCCCTATGGTTTTATAAACGTCACTTAGCAAGCTTGAAGCACCAAACCTAAATGTATTTGCTTGCAAATAATCATCACCCATTATTGCGCGTGCTAGTGCTAAATAATCACTAGCATCGGCAACAGTTTTAACACCGCCGGCCGCTTTAAAGCCCACACGTTTGTTTGAGTTTTTAATGGCTGTTAGCATAATTTTTGTTGATTCAAGCGTGGCATTTACAGCCACTTTACCCGTACTTGTTTTTACAAAATCAGCACCGCCTTCAATTGCAAGCTCCGTGGCTTGAGTAATAAGCGCGTCAGTTTTTAGCTCGCCGCTTTCTATTATTACTTTTAGCTGGGCGCGCGACCCACATGCTTTTTTACTTTCGCTTACATAGTTAACTACAGTTTGAGCATCGCCCGCTATTAACTTTTTATAAGGAATAACCAAATCAATTTCGTCTGCGCCGCGCTCTATAGCAATAAGTGTTTCGTTAATTACATCACTCAGTGGAGCATCACCCGTTGGAAAGTTAGTAACTGTTGCGACTTTTACGTGGTTAAGCTCACGCGCTGCGATTGCTATTTTTGCATCATCAACAAAATCGCTATAAACACATACTGCGGCAGGCGTACCTAAGGTAGGATTTATACTATCAACAAGTGCTTGAATGCTTTTGGTGGTATCGCTGGTGTTTAAGCTTGTTAAATCCATCAGTGCGACTGCTAGTGCAGCATCTTTTTGGTGTTGTGTCATTAGAGCTCCGTTGCTTATGTAATACCAATTTTATTAAAAACATGATCATTTTAGTGTATTAAATAACGCACTAACTACGTTAAAAACTATTTATATAGAACAACTATGTATCATAATTTTAGCCTTGTTATTGAGCTATTTTCTCGTCGCTATAATAGATCACTAATTTAATGCAATTGGTATAAGTACAAAATTTGATATGCCTCCATATTAACAAATTAAACCAAACTCGCTATAGCTCATAACCAAACACTATAAGCTGGTTATTTTACTTGTAACTCCGCGCAATCCCTTGTTAACTAGCTCTTAGGCCTAAAAAGCCCACCTGTTATAACTTTTGGTTATATCAACTTGGTTTTAATTATTTTTTACTTATTGATAGCCGCTATATTCTGCTTATCAGAATAAAGCGTTTTCTTATATTTGAATTTGTTTAGGGGTCTTATTAACGTGCAGTATTTACCTATCTTTACCAAACTCGACAACAAACCAGTATTGGTTGTTGGCGGTGGAGAGGTCGCTTTACGCAAATGTCGCGCGTTTTTAAAAGCGAGAGCAAGCGTTACTTTAGTAGCACCTTGGTTTTGCGACGAACTAAAAGAGCATGCACATAATAATGAAGTAACGCTTATTGATGCTTATTTTGATGAATCGCACCTTGATGGCAAAATGCTTGTTATTGCAGCAACCGACCGCGATGAAGTAAACAACAACGTATTTGAATTTGCCAATGCCCGCAATGTGTTTGTAAACGTGGTTGATGACCAACCTAAATGTACGTTTATATTCCCATCCATTGTAGACCGTGACCCAATTACGATTGCTATATCAAGTGCTGGCACAGCGCCCGTACTTGCACGTCGCTTACGCGAAAAGCTCGAAACTCTTATTCCACATCATATTGGCCCACTTGCAACACTTGTCGGTGGCTTTAGAGACAAAGTAAAAAAACGCTTTAAGCATTTTTCAGACCGCCGCCAATTTTGGGAAGGCGTATTCGACTCATCTGTCGTGAGTAAAGTACAAACCGGCGATACCCAAGCCGCACAGCAGCAACTAGAGCAAATGCTAGATGCGAAAGCAGAACCTGAAGGCGAAGTATATGTAGTAGGTGCAGGCCCTGGCGATCCAGAGCTTTTAACACTTAAAGCACTGCAACTTATGCAACAAGCCGACGTCGTCGTTTATGACTTTTTAGTCTCTGACGAAATTATGGAACTAGTGCGCCGTGATGCTGACCTTATTTGTGTAGGTAAACGCTTAGGCGATCATAGTGTTGTTCAAGAAGATACCAACCAAATGCTGGTCGACCTTGCTAAACAAGGCAAAAAAGTGTGCCGCATTAAAGGTGGTGACCCGTTTATTTATGGCCGTGGTGGCGAAGAAGTACAAGTACTGGCTGCTAACAACGTAAATTATCAAATTGTTCCAGGTATTACAGCCGCTGCAGGTTGTAGTGCTTACGCGGGTATTCCGCTTACGCATCGCGACCATGCACAAGCCATTCAATTTGTAACTGGTCACTGTAAAAAAGACGGTCAAGAACTTGATTGGCAATCGCTGGCAAAAGCAAATCAAACGCTGGCTATTTACATGGGCGTAATTAAATCGCCGCACATACAAGGCGAGCTTTTAAAACATGGCCGCAAAGCCGACACCCCTGTTGCCATTATCGAAAACGGTACACGTAAAAATCAGCGTGTAGTAACAGGCCAATTAGGCGAACTTGCCGACTTAATTGAACGCAACAGCATTATATCGCCTGCACTACTCATTATTGGCGAAGTAGCCGCCCTGCACTCGCAACTAGCGTGGTTTGGGAAAAACGAGCAAACAAGCAGCTTTGCACAGCCGCTAACAGATGTATCAAATACATAACCGAATTTTAAATTTGTAACTTTTAATCATTTTAGTAGGACGACTAACAATGGCTTTAACTCACCTTCAGCAACTTGAAGCTGAAAGTATCAAAATCATGCGCGAAGTCGCCGCTGAGTTTGAGAACCCAGTAATGCTTTACTCTATTGGTAAAGATTCGTCGGTACTTTTGCACTTAGCGCGTAAAGCATTTTACCCTGCAAAAATACCGTTTCCGTTATTACACGTAGACACCAACTGGAAGTTTCGTGAAATGATCGAGTTTCGCGACCGTATAGCTAAAGAATACGGCTTTGACCTACTGGTACACAAAAATCCAGAAGGTATTGAAATGGGTGTAGGCCCGTTTACGCATGGCTCGGGTAAACATACCGACATAATGAAAACCCAAGGCTTAAAACAAGCGCTAGATAAATACGGCTTTGATGCTGCATTTGGTGGCGCACGCCGCGACGAAGAAAAGTCACGCGCAAAGGAGCGTGTTTATTCGTTCCGCGACAAACACCACCGTTGGGATCCTAAAAACCAACGCCCAGAGCTTTGGAATACCTACAACAGCCAAGTTAATCCGGGTGAGAGCATTCGTGTTTTCCCATTATCTAACTGGACTGAGCTTGATATTTGGCAATACATTTATCAAGAAAACATCGAAATGGTGCCATTGTACCTAGCTAAAGATCGCCCAGTAGTTGAGCGCGACGGTACTTTGATTATGGTTGACGATGAGCGTATGCCTCTTAATGAAGGTGAAGTACCGCAAATGAAATCTGTTCGTTTTCGTACACTAGGCTGCTACCCACTTACCGGTGCAGTTGAATCAACAGCAAGTACTTTAACCGAAATCATCGAAGAAATGCTGCTATCTACGTCATCTGAACGTGAAGGTCGTGTTATTGACCATGATTCAGCCGGCTCAATGGAGAAGAAAAAACGTGAGGGGTATTTTTAATGTCTAGCCAAAATAACGATACATTTAACGAAGTAAAGGAAATAGGCATAGACGCCTACCTAGCACGCCAGCAAGACAAAAGCTTATTACGCATGCTTACTTGTGGCAGCGTAGATGACGGTAAATCAACACTGATTGGCCGCCTACTACACGACAGCCACCAAATTTATGAAGATCAGCTAGCTGCCCTTCATAAAGATAACGAAAAAGTAGGTAATGCAGGTGAAGATCTTGACCTTGCATTATTGGTTGATGGCCTACAAGCTGAGCGTGAGCAAGGCATTACCATTGACGTAGCGTACCGTTACTTTTCAACGGCTAAGCGTAAATTTATTATTGCCGACACACCTGGGCACGAGCAATACACGCGCAACATGGTAACCGGTGCATCAACAAGCGATGTCGCCATTATTTTGGTTGATGCGCGTTACGGCGTACAAGTACAAACTAAGCGCCATAGCTTTATTTGTGACTCGCTGGGCATTAAGCAGTTTGTTGTTGCCGTTAATAAAATGGATATCGTTGATTTTGACGAAACCGTGTATGAAAAAATTAAGGCCGATTACCTTAAATTTGCTGAGCAACTTAACGTATCAAACATTAAGTTTGTGCCTATGTCGGCGCTTAAAGGCGACAACGTAGTAACACGCTCTGCACATACACCGTATTACACCGACAAGCCGCTACTAGAATTACTAGAAGATTCGCCAGCAGCCGAAACAGATACAGGCTTTGAAGCGCGCCTACCTGTGCAATATGTAGTGCGTCCTAACTTAAACTTCCGTGGTTTTCAGGGCACACTTACATCGGGCAAGATGCACGTAGGCGATGCTATAAAAGTATTACCGTCGGGTAAAACATCAAGCATTAAAGAAATTGTTACCTTTGATGGCAACCTAGACAGCGCCGAAGCAGGCCAAGCAATTACCGTTACCCTAAATAACGAAATTGATATTAGCCGAGGGGATGTAATCGTACCTGCAAATTCAGCGGCCGCTGTAACTAACCAGTTGCAAGCTAAAATTGTGTGGATGCATGAATCGCCATTAGTGTTAGGTAAAAGCTATAACCTAAAACTAGGCAGTAAAAACACCTCAGCTATTGTTAAAAAGATTGACTACACAATTGATGTAAACACGCTTGAGCACGGCACTAGCGACTCACTGCAGTTAAACGAAATTGCGATTGTAACACTTGAACTAACCGAAACTATTTTGGCAGACGAGTACCACAGCAATCACGAAACAGGCTCGTTTATCCTAATCGATCGCTTATCAAACCTAACTGTTGCTGCCGGTATGATTGAGCAAGTACTGCAAAGCCAAACAAAGCAAAGTAACTTTAGCGAATTTGAAGTTGAATTTAACAGCTTAGTACGCAAGCACTTCCCGCATTGGCAAGCGCTTGATATTTCTAAGTTATAAGTTAACTTTAGCCTGTTAGGAATTTAAAAGCATGGTAGAACAGCTCGTTTTAACAGGCATTATGCTTACCTTAGTCGGGTGCCTTTTTGGCACCCGTATTAATCCAGCATGGTTATTTGTAAGCGCTATTGGCACCAGCTACTTAGCAGGGCTAATCGATCTTGAAAGTATGTTAGTTAACTACGCTAACCCGTCGCTTATCACTTTAGTACTATTGGTGTTAGTGTCGACCGCAATAGAAAAAACCACCCTAATTCAAAAGTTAGCGCAATCGCTATCTAAAGGTAGTTTAGTAAAATCGGTAACAAAATTGGGGTTATCAACCGCCTTTTTATCGTCGTTTACTAACAATACCGCCGTTGTTGCATCGCTTATTACAGCGATAAAAGACAATCCTAATCACTCCCCTTCAAAGCTATTATTACCGCTGTCGTACACTGCTATTTTGGGCGGCACTATTACGCTTATTGGTACATCAACCAACTTAATCGTCAATGGCTTTGCAGTAGATGCGGGCATGGAACCGCTGGGCTTTTTTGACTTTACCTTAGTCGGTTTAGGCGCGCTAAGCGTAGGCCTAATTACTATTTTAGTAATGCTTAAATACTTACCCGACAACGGTAAAAGCGACCAAGAAGTCGTGCCTTTTTACCTAGAAGGTAAAGTACAAGCAAGCTCAAAATTAATAGGCCAAACCGTTGAAGAAAACGGCCTGCGTGATTTAAAAGACTTATTCCTTGCTGAAATTATTCGCGACGAGAGCCGCATTTGCGCAGTCACTCCACAGCAAATTATTCAAAAAGACGACGTGCTGCTGTTTGTAGGTGACATAAAATCGGTGCCATTACTTACCCGTTTTGACGGTTTAAAAGTAGTGCACGAGAATCACCAAAAAGACATAGAACACTTAGTAGAAGTAGTCGTAAGTCAATCTTCAAAATTTATTGGCAAAACCGTAAAAGAAGCCCGCTTTAGAGAGCAGTTTCATGCTGCTGTTATTGCCATTCGCCGTGGACATGACCGCTTACAAGGCGGCCTTGGGCAAGTGCAATTACAAGCTGGCGACTCACTTATACTCGCACCAGGCAAAAACTTTTACACTTTGCCTAATTTAAAGCGCGAATTTGTGTATATTTCAGGGTTTGACTTACAAGCCCACCTTGCGCCTAAACAATCAAACATTGTGCTACTAAGCTTTGCCGCAGTACTGGGTTTAAGCATTATTGGCATAGTGCCGCTGGTTAAAGGCTTATTAGTATTACTGATTGGCTTAATGCTCAGTGGCACCATAAAACTTAACGAAGTAAAACGCCGTTTTCCTATCGAGTTATTAGTGGTAGTAGGTAGTGCCATTGGCCTTGCCAAGTTAATGATAGGCACCGGACTTGCCGGGCAAATATCCGACGCCATGTTTATGGTACTTGGGGATTTTGGCCCGTACGGCGCGTTTATAGCCATATTTTTAATGACCGTATTATTTACCGAGCTTATAACTAACAACGCAGCTGCTGCCTTATCGTTCCCTGTTGCTTACTCGCTCGCGGTTGGTTTTAATGTCGACCCACTACCGTTTATTATGGCGGTTGCCTTTGGCGCATCTGCTAGCTTTATATCGCCATTTGGGTATCAAACTAATCTAATGGTTTATAGCGCGGGTAACTATCGCTTAAAAGATTACATAGTGATGGGCTTACCCCTTTCTATTATTTATTCAATCACAGTATTAACCTTGATCCCGCTGGTATTTCCGTTTTAATACCTGCGCTCACAGCATAAGAGACTCTCACTATGGATGAAAATATAGTTTGGCATAACTACGCAACTACAAAAGCACAGCGTAGTGAGCAAAAAAAACATAAGCCCGCTATTTTATGGTTTACCGGCTTTTCAGGCTCTGGCAAAAGCACCGTAGCAAACGCACTAGAAGCGGCGCTTAATCAGCAAGGTACGCACACTTACCTGCTCGATGGCGACAACGTACGCCACGGTTTATGTAAAGATCTAGGCTTTAGCGACGAAGACCGCATTGAAAACATACGCCGCGTAGGCGAAACCGCAAAACTAATGACCGACGCTGGCTTGTTAGTACTTACTGCGTTTATATCGCCTTTTAGAGCAGAACGCGATATGGTGCGTAACCTAGTAGATGACGGCGAATTTATTGAAGTCTTTATCGATACTCCACTGGATGTATGCGAAAGCCGCGATCCAAAAGGCTTATACAAAAAAGCCCGCGCTGGAGAGATAAAACACTTCACTGGTATCGATTCAAGCTACGAAGTGCCAAACAATCCAGAAATAATTTTAGATACAAGTAAAAACACCCTAGACCAATCGGTTACACAACTGATAACGTATCTAAAACAAAAGCACATAATATAGGTTAACCCCATGAATCAAACCGAACTGCTAGAAGAAACCCTCATCCTTGCCCGCAAAGCAGGCCAAGCGATAATGGGAATTTACGAAAAGGACTTTAACGTTGAGTACAAAGCCGATGAAAGCCCCGTAACCGACGCCGATTTAGCAGCTCATAAACTGATTGTGGCAGGGCTTCAACAGCTCACACCTGATATTCCAATACTTAGTGAAGAAAACGCCGACATAAGCTGGGATGTACGCCAAACGTGGAAAAGCTACTGGTTAGTTGACCCAATCGACGGCACTAAAGAATTTATTAAAAAGAACGGTGAATTCACCGTAAACATCGCCCTAATTAAAAACGGCATTCCTATTTTAGCCGTAGTTGATGCACCCGCCCTTGGCGTATCGTACTTAGCCGCCGAAGCCATTGGCGCGTTTAAAGATAAAGGCGATGAGCGAATTGAGCTTAAGGTAACTACCAAACCTAACAAAGGCCTTATTCGCGTAGTCGGCAGCCGCTCGCATCCATCACCCGATTTAGCCGAGTTTGTGAAACGCTTTGATGAGGTTGAATTGGTGTCTAAAGGCAGCTCACTAAAACTGTGTTTAGTGGCTGAGGGCAGCGCCGATATTTACCCGCGCTTAGGTCCAACGTGTGAATGGGATACAGGCGCAGGCCATGCAATCGCACAAATAGCCGGTGCAAAAGTCACTAAGCTAGATGGCAGCCCGCTTATTTATAACACCAAAGATGAATACTTAAATCCGTATTTTGTGGTTTCGGCTTTAGAGGGATAAGAGCAGTTTTGAGTGGTTAGCTATCAGTTGTCAGCAAGATAAGTGATAGCTTAACTACAGTAGTAATTTATTTTAACTATTAAATTTGAAGCTTTCTAGCATTTCTATCCTCTGCTTTAAGCTCTCTAAATTAATTGAATTACGAAACCCGTCAAAACTTTTTGTTAATTGTATTACATCATTCGAATAGCCTTGTTCTTCTGTACTAGAACTTTCATCAGAAATCATATCCTCATGGTGCTTTAGTGCGTCTCCAATATTACCGTGGTATCTATCATTTTTTGCTCCAATTAAAGAGCTTTCAATTACTGCGCACGCTCTAGAATCTATTGATTTCAAACTAGGGGTTATTGAATGAAGAACTTGAATCAGCTTTTCTGGTGTATCTCCTCCATTAATATACCCACTATAGCTTCCGTAATAGTACTCTTTAGCTACAATCAAGAATGCTAGTAAGTCAGGATGTAGACACACATTTTCCGCTGTAGATTTAACTACTAAATTTACTTTCGCAAATAACTGCTCTACTTCCCTTAAAGACAGTTTTTTAGCTTTTGCCAATAGTTTAAAGGTATTCTTTAAGTGATCTTTTTCATATCTAAATGCTTGGTATTGAGTTCTTTTCTGAAAGAAAATATCAAACTCAAATATTATATAAAGCTGTTCTATAAATGCGTCTAAATCACTCTCAGGTAAAATATACTCAATATCAATAAACCGCCTAAGATAACCCATTGCTTCAAACCCTGCACCATAGACCCCTTTAACACTATGAGACAGCTGAAGTTTGTCCATTGCAATTACAAATACAAGACCTTCAATATCTAAAAGATGTTTTATTCTCTCTAGTAACTCAATTGCGTAAGTAGGTCTGCACCGATCCAATTCATCAATAATAATAAATAATTGACTTGTAGCTCCATCTTCATTTTTTAAAGCTTTTGATACATTCTCTTTAAAAGAAGTAATAGCCTCTTTACTCTTTGTATAATCATCCAAAAAATCTTTAGATAATCCCTCCGTGAATTTGGCTGCTTCAGCTTCAATTATTTTTTCAGCGTCAATTATTCCAGTAGTAGCAAGCTTTACTAACACGGGTAAACCTTTTTTTAAAATTTGTGCACCTGCACTCTTTGCATTAACCCATGCTTTACTTTTCTCTTTATCTCCCTCAACAAGAGACTCTATTTTTTTATTAACCTCGCCCAGAAATGCTTGCAGTGGATCATTAACGAAATCAGTTTCCCAGGCACTAAAGTAAATTGCCGAACAATCATTTATTTGTAGGTTAGCTTTTAACATCTCCAAAAATGTAGTTTTACCTTGCCCCCAAGGAGCATTCACGGATAAAACAATCGGTGAGCTAATGTTTTTGAGGAGTGTAGTAAAGTTTTCGATATGAGGTTTTCGTCCAAGCTTGTCATTCTCAAAAGGGTCGTTTGGATCAATAATTATTTTATGTGATTTAAATTCCATTTATGTATTCTTCTCCGATTCCAGCATTGAAAGGTCAACTCAAAAAACTAATCTTATATTCACATCAGAAAGCTCTAATGTAAACATTGCTTCTCAATAGTAATGTGCAAGCAAGAAAGCATGCGTTTTTATTACCTTCTCGATTACTACATACCACGCTCAGAATAATCCCTTTAGATCAGGTCTTATTTTTAGTTTAGGAGGAAAGTCAAAAAGATGGAGCAGGCTATTCCTTCTACAACCCTAACGATTTTGCTGGGCGATAAAAGCAAGCGAGTGCTGATTGAATAAGTCAGGACGTTCCACATTACAAACATGGCCACAATGGTGAATAGTTTGCAGTACGCTATTTTTATGACGCTTAACCATTTCTTTAACAGGGCCAAGGAACATATGATCTTCCTTACCCATAATGTAAAGAATGGGAATATCAATGTCTTTTTCTTTGAAGTATTGCATTAAAGGATTTACGTCCATGGCTAATTTAAACCATTTTATAAACTCTTTTTGGCACAAGCGTTTTGCTTCACGAACAAACAAAAGTCGAGATTCTTTATGGCGCTTTTTAGGCATCATAATAAAAGCAAATAAGCGATACAGCCACATATAAGGCAAGAAGTATTTAAAAGTATTACCTAAATAAACCAATGTATTACTGCGAGTATTAAAACGAGTAACCGCTCCACCTAGCACCATGCTAGAAACATATTGCGGCGCAATTTCAGCAATATTTCGAATGAGTATTGTGCCCAATGAAATACCAACAAAATGTGCGCTGGAGATATTGTTATGATCTAACACATCGATAATGTCTCTAGAGACATTATTAAATGAATAATTATTATCAACAAAGTTTTGTACTAAGTTATTCGATTTACCGTGACCACGAAGATCTAGCAGCAATACATTATATTCTTTTTTATAGGCTTTAAGCTGACGAAACCAAATTGCCGAGCTACCACCTGCTCCATGGACAAATACAACCCATGTTTTACTGGTTTCGTGCGCAAAAGTAGTATGGAAGAGAATCTCTTTGCTCATTACAGTTAGTGGCCTATTTACTTCGTTTGGCATATTCAATTGCAGGAAGTATAACGGAGTTTAATAAAAATCCCTTATGAAGTTCAGATCAATGGCTTCTACTTAACAGCTTTTCGGTGCAGATTCTGATTTTTAAATGAAAACCAATAAAAATGACCAGTCCCTTATTTTTACGTTATGAAAACCGCCTACCTCAGCTTTGCTGCTCGCGTGACACTATAGCGTGTTGGGTTTCGCTGCGCTCTAACCAACCTACTTTAAAATTATAATGTGGTGCTGCCGCTTAAGGGGTTGCTCACTTTTACACCGCTGTTTCGTATTCATGACACTTACCCTTCAATTTGGTCTAATTAATTAGTCTACAAATCCTCTCAAAACATGAAATTTTTAGCTGAAAACTATATTCTTGCCGCGATTATTATTTAAATAATGGATAAACACACACATGACAATATCTCAAGATGCAACGCTTTCAAATGCATCAACAACAGGTGCACACACACCTTCAAACACACCCACTTCTAAATGGAACCTGCACGATACGCAGTGGACTTTAAGCCTTTTTGGTACCGCCGTTGGTGCGGGTATTTTATTTTTACCTATTAACATTGGTATTGGCGGTTTTTGGCCGTTAATTATTTTGGCATGCTTAGCATTTCCAATGACCTTTTGTGCACACCGTGGATTAGCGCGTTTTGTACTTTCATCAAAAAATAAAGATGCCGATTTTACCGATGTAGTTGAAGAGCACTTTGGTGTGACTGCGGGGCGGTTAATTTCTTTATTGTACTTTTTATCTATATTCCCAATTTTGCTTATTTACGGTGTGGGCTTAACTAATACCGTTGATAGCTTTATGGTTAATCAAATGGGGATGGAATCACCTTCTCGCGTGTTGCTTTCGGGTGTATTAGTTGCAGGTATGATTAGCTTAATGATGGGCGGCGAGCGCTTAATGCTGCGTGCCTTTGCTATTTTAGTTTACCCGCTTGTGGGTATATTGTTCTTTTTATCACTTTATTTAATCCCAAGCTGGCAAATGCCAGATATGACAATGCCTGAAATGGGCAGCTTTGGTAAAACGTTGTGGTTATCGATTCCTATTATTGTGTTTTCGTTTAGCCACGCAGCGGCTATCTCAAGCTTTGTAAACGTGCAACGCGGTCACTACGGTGAACAAGCTACACATAAGTCTGAGGCGATTTTAAAGCGCACTAGCTTACTACTTATTACCTTTGTACTGTTATTCGTATTCTCTTGCGTGCTGTCGCTTACAGGCGAGCAAATGGCAGCGGCTAAAGCCGCTAACGTATCGGTTTTATCCTACCTTGCTAACATTACTGATAACTCGTTTATTGCCACACTTGGGCCGCTTGTTGCCTTTATTGCTATTACATCGTCGTTTTTGGGTCACTTTTTAGGGGCACGTGAGAGCTTTACGGGTTTAGTAACTAAACAAACAAACTTAAGCGCAAAAGCGGCTGATAAAATTGGTGTGTTAATTATGTTTTTAGCTATTTGGTTTTGCGCTGTTAAAAACCCAAGTATTTTAGACATGATGGATCAGTTATCGGGCCCTATCATCGCGATGATTTTATTCATCATGCCAATGATCGCAGTTTATAAAGTGCCTGCACTTCATAAATACCGCAACCGTTTAAGCACGCTATTTATATTAGCGGTTGGCTCACTTGCTGTATTTGCACTTATTTACAGCATGATTAATTAATACGCTATATATTCAAAAGCCCAGCTAATTTAATTAGCTGGGCTTTTTTAGGCATAAAAAAATGGCGCTCACTGAGCGCCATTTTTAATTTAATTCGTTGCTATTATTCTGTATCTGGCAGGTTACGGCCATAGAATATTTCTTGCATTTCGCGAGTCAGCTTAGAGCGAATTTCGTCTTCTTCTTCGTCCGATAACTCATCAGTAGAAAGGCCGAATAAATAGGTATTTAAGTCGGTTTCTTTTAACATCATTTTGGTGTGGAACAGGTTTTCTTGATACACGTTTACGTCCATCATTTGGTACGCTTCTTTTGTATCTTCTGTCATGAAGTTTTGAATCGAGCTAATAGCATGATCAATGTAGTGCTTAACACCGTTTATGTCGCGGGTAAAACCACGAACGCGGTAGTCTATTGTTACTACGTCTGACTCAAGGCTATGAATTAAGAAGTTTAACGCTTTAAGTGGCGAAATAATGCCACAGGTAGATACTTCAATATCAGCACGGAATGTACAAATACCATCATCAGGGTGAGCTTCTGGGTATGTGTGTACACAAATATGGCTTTTATCTAGGTGTGCAACAACTGAATCAGGTAATGGGCCTGGTGCTTCGTCAGCATCGTAATTTTGCTGCTCTTCTACTGGTTCTTCTGAAACCAAAATAGTGACACTTGCGCCTTGCGGTTCATAATCTTGGCGCGCTACATTTAAAATGTTAGCACCAATAATATCAACAACTTCACCTAAAATATCGGTTAGTCTATCTGCACTGTACTGCTCATCGATATATTCAATATATTCTTTACGTTGTTGCTCGGTCTTTGCGTAACAAATATCATAAATACTAAAGCTTAAACTTTTGGTTAAATTGTTAAAGCCATGAAGTTTAAGTTTATCGAAGGGTTTGTTCATAATAAACCAACCTATAAATTAGTGGGTTCTGCACCTGCAGAATGAAAAGTTCGCGGATTTTATACGAATTTTCCTCGTGGAAAAAGCGTTATTTTGCTTGATCTTGCACAACTTCGTGGCTATGCGTAATTTCTACTGTTTTATCAAGCATTAATGCAACCGAGCAATACTTTTCAGCAGAGAGTGAAACTGCACGTGCAAGGTGCTTTTCAGACACATTATTGCCTTTAACAACAAAGTGTAAGTTGATTTTGGTAAACACGCGCGGTGCTGTTTCGGCGCGTTCTGCACTGAGTTGCACTTGTACGTCTGAAAAATCTTGTTTAGCTTTTTTTAAAATACTAACCACATCAACTGATGAGCAACAGCCAACTGACATTAAAACCATTTCCATTGGGCTTGGTGCTGCGCTATCGCTGCCGCCATCAAACACAACATTGTGGTTAGAATTAGAACGGCCAATAAACGTATCGCCTTCAACCCATTTTACATTTGCTTGCATTGTTATATCTCAAAAAAATATTTTCTTGATTGTAAGCAACTTAGCCGTAGTTGCAAATGAAAATGCAACGCAGGGCTATAAAATGGCTAAGATTGTTGTGCTAACGCGCTATCAAAGAGGTTTTTCACTAAACCTGCAAATTCATCTATAAAGGCATGCTGTTCAACCGTGACAGGCTGTGAGGTGATGCTGCTGAGGACTTCTTCTAAATCGTAAACTATGCCATCAACTTCACGTACAATTTGACTACGCTGCTCTGTGTTGAGGTCTGTGTGCTGCTCGCAAATAAGCATCACATTTTGTGCAATAACGTCTTCGATTAATTCCATTACTGTTGGAGCGCCTGGTTTTATTTCGCCTGGCTTCTCAAACAATGCTAAATTTTGAGTTAGATACATGATCAAATCATCGTACCCTTGCCTATCTAAAACCATTATGCGAACCACCTAAATATATTTAATTATGCTGATTTAAGCAGAAAGAGTCGATAATTACTAGCCTTGTACGATAGCAATACAAAAAAAGCAGCCGAAGCTGCTTTTATAATAATTAAGTAGTATTACTACTTAATCTATTTTTAAGCCTGGGCTTAGTGTTGCTGGCATCGCTACTTTTTCAAGCTCTACTGAAGCAACTGGGTATGCACAGTAATCAGCTGCGTAATACGCGCTTGCTCTGTGATTGCCCGATGCGCCAATACCACCAAATGGTGCTGCGCTTGACGCGCCAGTAATTGGGCGGTTCCAGTTAACAATACCAGCGCGAATACGACGTAAAAAATGGTCGTAATCTGCTGCACTATCACTTAATAAACCAGCCGATAAACCAAAGGTTGTATCGTTTGCTTTATCAATGGCTTGGTCAAAGTCATCAAAGCGGAATACTTTTAAAAGTGGTCCAAAATGTTCTTCATCTGGGAAATCACTAATATTTGTACACTCAATAATACCTGGTGTTACAAAACCGGTATTGGCTGTGTGCTCAAGCTCTACTAATACTTGAGCGCCAAGCTCAACAAGCTCGTTTTGCGCTTTAACCATGCCCGCTGCTGCCGCTGATGAGATCATAGAGCCCATAAATGGCTGGTCTGCATCATCGTAGTTACCTACTTTAATCGCTTTAGTTGCAGTGATAAGGCGCTCTAAAATTGCATCGCCTTTGCTACCTTTAGGTAAAAACAATTTACGTGCACAGGTACAACGCTGGCCGCTTGAGATAAACGCTGATTGAATAATGTCGTGAACAACCGCTTTAGTGTCTTCAACGTCAGTAATAATAAGTGGGTTATTACCACCCATTTCTAGCGCTAAAATTTTACCCGGTTGACCCGCAAACTGTTCATGTAAAATATGCCCAGTACGAGAAGAACCCGTAAAGAACAAGCCATCAATCCCTTTGTGAGCAGCAAGGGCTTTACCCGTTTCTACTTCACCTTGAACTAAGTTAATTACACCAGCTGGTAAGCCTGCTTTTTCCCACAGTTTAAGCGTAAGCTCAGCAACCTTAGGAGTCAGTTCAGACGGTTTAAATACCACTGTGTTACCTGCTAAAAGCGCTGGCACAATGTGGCCATTAGGTAAGTGACCCGGAAAGTTATACGGACCAAATACAGCTACAACACCATGTGGTTTATGACGGATCATTGCACGGCCAAGTGGCATTGCGTTTTCTACGTCGCCAGTGCGCTCTAAAAATGCTTTTTCAGAAATGGCAATTTTACCAACCATAGCACCCGCTTCTGTGCGCGTTTCCCACAGTGGTTTGCCTGTTTCTTGTGCAATAGTAATAGCGAGCTCTTCGCTGTTTTCTTTTAATTGCGCTGCGAATGCTTTAATTATTTCTAAACGCTCAGTAAAGTTTTTATCAGCCCATGCGTAAAACGCTTCGCGCGCTGCATTTACTGCGGTGTCTACTTGCGCCGCAGTTGCTGATGATGCCTGCCAAATAACGTCGTTATTTGCAGGATTTACTGAATTAAATTCTGTGCCTTGGCCTTGTGACCATTGACCATTAATAAATTGTGCAGGATGAGTCATATACTTTCTCCTAAATTAAATCGTGGTTGCACTAACAATATCGCCAGCTTGCAAATGCAATGCATCTGCTATTTCTTGCGATAAAATAAGGCTTTTTGCGCGCTCGTCAAATGTCATTGGTGCAACGGTTGCTCTAAAATCTTCAAGCTTTTCGTTAGCTAGTAACACCATGGTGTCGCCAGTCATTTCGCCAATTTCAACGTTAAAGTGATTTGCATTACGAATAGTCGCAATGTTATCTACTTTTGCTTCAACCGTTGGGCCGCCGTCAAAAATATCTACGTAGCCATTAAACGTAAAGCCTTCGCTTTTTAATAACTCGATTGCTGGGCGAGTGTTGTCGTGTACTTTACCTATTACGGCTTGCGCATCTTTACTTAGCAAATTTACGTAAATTGGATATTTAGGCATTAGCTCAGCAATGAAAACCTTTTGACCAATACCTGTTAGGTAATCGGCTGTTGGAAAATCCATTGAGAAAAAGTGCTCTTCAAGCCACTGCCAAAAAGGGCTACTGCCGTTTTCGTCAGACACACCGCGCATTTCTGCGATCACTGTTTGTGCAAAACGCTCTTGATGCTGTTTTATAAACATAAAGCGCGCTTTTGAAAGTAGCTTACCGTTACAATTTTTACGATAGCCATCTTTTAAAAACAATGTGCAAAGCTCTGTAGCACCTGTGTAGTCGTTACATAGCGTTAAAATATCAACGGCTTTGTATACGTCTAATGTACGCGAAGAGTGAATCACTTTACTTAAGTGATAATGATAAAATGCATCATCAAGCCCTACCGCAGCTTCAATTGCAGACGTACCTACAACATCACCGGTTTCGCTATCTTCAAGAACAAACAGGTAGCCTTCGTCACCAGGTTGTGACGTTTGTTTAGCAAATGAGCTTACTGAATGGTCGATCTTTTTTTGTAATAGCTCTTCATTTAAAGGCAAAGACGTAAAACCATGCCCAGATTCGTGGGCAATTTTCAGTAATGCTGAATAATCATTTTGCTGGATTGGGCGAAGGATCATCATGAGTCCGCTTGCTCCCTTATAAATAACGGTAAATAGGAATTGCAGGGCAAGCAGTGCTTGCCCTTAATTGGTTGGCTTAGGTAGCTTATGCGTTTACTACGCTTGCTACTGCTTTTTCAAAGCGTGCCATACCTTCGCGAATGTCCGCTTCAGGAATTACTAAAGATGGAGTGAAACGTACTACGTCTGCACCGGCAACTAATGACATAAGGCCTTGCTCAGTACCTGCCACTAAAAACTCTTTTGCACGACCTTTGTATTGCTCGTTCACTACTGCACCAATTAATAAACCTTGGCCACGGATTTCGCTAAATACGTTGTATTTTTCGTTAACCGCGCTAAGTAATTCATTAAATAATGCGGCTTTTGCTTTTACGCCAGCAAGTACTTCTGGAGTATTTACTGTATCAAATGCAGCTTCTGCAACAGCACACGCAAGCGGGTTACCGCCATAAGTAGAACCATGTGTACCTACTTTAAGGTGCTGTGCAATTTCAGTTGTTGTGATCATAGCGCCAATAGGAAAACCGCCGCCAAGTGCTTTAGCCGAAGTTAAAATATCAGGTACTACGTTTAAGCCTTGGTATGCGTATAAATCGCCAGTACGGCCAACACCTGTTTGAACTTCATCAAAAATAAGCAGTGCGTTATGTTTAGTACATAAATCGCGAACACCTTGAGCAAACTCATCAGTTGGTGAAACAATACCGCCTTCACCTTGTAGAGGTTCCATCATTACGGCACATGTTTTATCGCTGATAAGTGCTTCAAAAGCAGCAAGGTCATTGTAATCGCAATGTACAATGTCGCCAGGCTTAGGGCCAAAACCATCTGAATATGCAGCTTGGCCGCCAACAGTTACGGTAAAGAATGTACGACCGTGGAAACCTTTGTTGAACGCGATGATTTGTGATTTTTCTGCGCCAAACTTATCAAGTGCAAAACGACGCGCTAATTTAAGCGCGGCTTCGTTTGCTTCTGCGCCAGAGTTGGCAAAGTAAACTTTTTCAGCAAATGTCGCATCAACCATTTTTTTAGCTAGGCGAAGTGCCGGCTCATTGGTCATTACGTTAGATAGATGCCAGATTTTTTCGCCTTGCTCTTTTAATGCGCCTACTAATGCAGGGTGGCAATGGCCAAGACAGTTAACTGCAATACCACCAGCAAAGTCGATAAACTCTCGACCTTGTTGATCCCATACGCGAGAGCCTTCGCCTCGAACAGGAATTACGCTTGAAGGTGCGTAGTTAGGAACCATTACGTGATCAAATAATTCGCGATTGACTGTCATTTTATTTCCTCTTAATTGTGAGCAACACAAAACATCAAAATAGGTGTTTGGTTAATATTTGTAACCAACTTTATAGGCAAGATCAGTAACCTGATAATTGCGCAAAATTGCTTTGTGGTTCAATTTTCAGACGCACATTATTTCAGAATTACTTATATCTGTCTCGTTAAAAACTTTCATGTATCCCTTGAAAATAAAGGGCTAAAGATATTATTTCATAGATAGTGAATAACTATTTGCATAGCTATTTATGCTTATTTTTAGGCAACTAACCGCATGAGTACAGAGGCGCACACGCTTTAATCGGCAAATATGTAATATAACAATAAGATGAGAATGAATGGTTAGTCGCAAAAAAATTAACAAAAAATTCAGATTTTTAGTCAATTTGAATAGCTAAATTGGTAAAATTACTCGATTGGAGGGTTTTTAGTTCCGTTTTAGTGAACTTAAAGTGCGAAAACCAGCTTAGAGCTTCATCAGGTTCAATAAGTTGATGTTCTTTTAAATTAAGATATTGTGAATAGCACCGTGCCTTTAGCATTACTTCTGTTAATGGCAGTAATGTATCGCCCTTATCTACCCCATTTACTAGCTGCTGCATTACCCCTTTAAACGGTAAATATTTAAAAGCCATTTTGTCTATTACCTTAGCGCTTACTTCTATCGATTTATTGCTAAGTAGAGTAGTTAAAAATAGCGGGTCGGGCTGAAGCTCTAATAAAGCGGTGTGTAAATCTTTTTGGTTTTCATTTCGGGCTAGCTGTACTTTACGTTGCCATATTTGCTCAAACGTTTTTAAGTACAAGCGCACTAATGCAATTCGCCCTACATCTAAAAGCATACCTAGGGTAAATGCATGAACGTCATTTACATTATTAATTTGTGCAATTTTTTGCGCAGCAATGGCGTTTGCCATGGCACTGTCACGTAAACGACGTTTTAATAACGAAAATGGTTCGGTGCTATGTGGCATCCAATGACGAGCAGCAAATGTAGGAATAACTAGCTGTAAGTTATCAAGGCCAATATAACGAAGGGCGAGCGATGGCTTATCTACTTTTACAGACGTGTTTTTACTACGTTGATTACGATAGTAAGGTAAATTAACGAGCGTTACTAACTCCCTACCCAACCAATTTATATCATTAACCAATGGCTCTAAACGCCCTACCGACGCTGACTTTACCGCTAATATATCGAGTATATTCGCAATGCCATCTTCAATACCTATGGTGCTATGAATTACGCCATCTATATCTTCGAGCTGCTTATATATAGCTGTTTCAATTGTTTTGTGCAGTTGCTCACTGGCTTGAGCGCGGTACTTATGATGTGCAGTACTGCTTTGCTGGCGTTTATTCTGTGCGGCCACTTCAACCTGAAGCAAGGTACGCTGCTTCATGGGTTCGCCGTAATCTATATCTAATGTATGAATGAAACCAATTTGCTGATGCGCAAAGCTATGCCCAAGCAATAAGTCATGAGCTCGTTGGCTTAGTATTTTGGCAGTACGCTGCTGGGCTACAAGTTCAGTCATGACATCCATTAATAAAGTATAAAATGCTATGTGTATTATAACATTAGAAGCGAGTTAAAAAGTTATCAAGCAGTTCTAAGCCTTGAGCAGTTAAAATAGCCTCGGGGTGAAACTGCACACCTTCGATAGCAAGTTCATTGTGTAACAACCCCATAATTTCGTCAAACTCGCCTTGCTCAGTTTGAGTCCATGCGGTTACTTCAAGCTCTTTAGGCAGAGTTTGCGCTTTAACCACTAAAGAATGATAACGACATACCGTTAACGGATTAGCTAAGCCTTTAAACACCCCTTTATTAGTATGAACTATGGGTGATGTTTTACCGTGCATTACTTTTTTAGCACGAATTACATCTCCACCTAAAGCTTGTGCGATAGTTTGATGCCCCAAGCAAATCCCTAAAATAGGATATTGCCCTTTTAGTTGCTCAACAACATTTAGTGAAATACCCGCTTCGTTAGGGGTGCATGGCCCTGGCGATAACACGATGTGCTGCGGGTTTAACTGTTTTATTTGTGCAATACTTAGCTCATCATTACGTTTTACTAAAACGTCTTGATCTAAACGCTGAAAATATTGCACTAAGTTGTAAGTAAACGAATCGTAGTTATCGATCATCAACAGCATTACACAACAGACCTTATAAATTATTGACCACTACTTTACACAAGTGGTACTAAGTGCTGCATTCTACCACTATTAATTAACCAACATAAATTAGCAAAAAGCGTTAAAAATTAACTCTTTTAGCTAAAATGCTTAAAAGCCTTTAGCGGGTATTGGTTTACTTAACTTGAACTCTGGTTAAGAGATTTACTAACGTATTGAATCATGATGATATTTAAATTTATTTTCTCTAGCCAGAGATTCCTTGCACCTTGAGTAATAATATCGAACCCTAAGCTTTTTACGACTAGTTAATACACCTACGTAGGCTGTATACCCCAACAATAAATTATTGACCTCTAAAGTACGTGCATTTATTGATCGCACTACTAAATACTTTGGTGAAATGCCTTACTGAGCAAAATAAACAGATTGTTTGCGCTACATCAAATTAGTGGCTCGATGGTTGAATTATATCTATGTAAGCCCCAGTGTATTATATGAAAGGCAGTAATTCACTTATACAACTCACTTACTTGTGAGCTCATTTATATCCTACTAAGGAGCGAATATGTTAGGCGAAGACCACTCATTAACAAATGACTTTCCAGAGTACTTAAAGACCATTGCCGAGTTAAATGAAAGCGATACTGAATTTGCAAAAAAAGCAGATAAGTACGACAAGCTAGATAAAGAGATTAGGGTATTAGAGCTCAAAGATGCGCCCATAAGCGATGAGCAAATGCATCAACTAAAACACGAACGTACAGAACTAAAAGATTGGCTATACGAACGCTTGCAGCAAGAGCAGTAATGCCACTAAAAAAAGAGCTCACTGATGAGGTGAGCTCTTTAGATCAACAATGGGTATTTTCTCTAAAACTTTACAAAGCCACCCACAGGTTTCATAAATACACTGCTTGGGCCTGCAAAGGCTTGCGCAAACTCTTTTGATAGTTGACTAAATACCGTTATTTTATCCATATCAACTACGCTTAAAAATAGTGGGCCACTTTTGTCCCAACCAGCAAGGTGCGCTTTAGCAGCATCTTCATCTTGGTAACGCTCGTAAATATGTACATTGCGCTTGTCTTCACTTACTGCCCACTCATACACTAAAGTGCCCGCTTCACTTTTAGCCAAAGTAACTAACTGTGCCATTACCAGTAAAAACTCATCGTATTTACCTTCTTTAATTTGGCCTTGTACTGTCCAGGTAACATGATTTTTCATTATGCTTTACCTAATTTAAGCTGTGCTAAAATACTGTCTAACGTATCTACTAGTTGTTGATTTTTAGCATTATTAAGTGCATCAACATGAGGAGGCGCAAAGCGTCCTGTATCGTTATCAAAATACAGGCCTGCGGCATCTTTAAATTCATCACTAAGCGCTGCGCGACAAAAAATATCTGCGCCAATTTTTAAGTCCCCACCATCTATACCGTAAGCGTCTTTTACCATTTTGCTTCCCAGTAACGATTTAGGGTTTACCGATACAACTAATGGCCCAGTATCTTTAAGCTCAAGCCCTAAATGACGTGACCACATAGTAATAGCCAATTTACTTTGTGCATAAGCCGCACTATCAGAAAGTTCAGTGTTACCTATAAGTGCATTTAAGTTAACGCTTGATTGCGCAGCTGATGATACATTAACCACTCGCGAATCATGACCAAGAACAGGTAATAATAGTTTTGTAAGAAGATATGGCGCAATCGTGTTTACAACAAAGCGAGCATCAAGACCATCAATTGTTGTAGCATCAACTAATTGATAAACGCCTGCATTATTAATTAGCACGTCGAGCTGGTTATTATTTTCGGCCAAGTCGGTTAATACAGTTTGTGCCAAAGTTTGAACTTGGCTCATATCGCTTAAATCAGCAATATAAGTGTGTGTACTCGCATTTGGGTATTGTTCGGTTAAAGCTACTTGTAGCGCGCTGAGCTTTGCTTGGCTGCGGCCATGTAATAATACGGTGTGACCTTGTGCTAATAACATCTTTGCGGTTTCTAGCCCAATGCCATCGGTAGCGCCGGTAAGTAAAATTGTTTTGTTCATGTTGATCTCTCCTTACTTTATTTTCGCTATATTAGCACCCCGACTTACTGCTGATAATTAGGCCAATAGTTGAATCAGTTTATAGAATTAATTGATAAAGCTAAGCCTATGTTAGTTAATATAAAAGCATTCCTTTAAAAGGCAGATGAGTGTTTAAGCTGAATGTTTTTTATGCTTTTATTTGAATTACTCAGCAATCATAACTATTGTTTTTAAACCACCTTAATAGTGGTATTTATCATATAAATACACTTTTTGAGAAATAACATGAAAGTTTTAGTTACTGGCGGCATGGGTTACATAGGTAGCCAGACATGCATTGCATGAAGCAGGTATTACGCCTGTTATTTATGATAACTTGTCTAATGCAAGTGCGCGGGTACTTGACCAACTCGAAAAGATTACAGGTACTCGGTTTGAGTTTATATTGGGTGACATTCAAGACGAGCAACAATTTAAACTCGCCCTAAAACATACTAAAGCCGAAGCTGTTTTTCACTTTGCGGCTTTAAAAGCCGTTGGCGAATCAACTGAGCAACCACTGCGTTATTATCAAAATAATGTGTCGGGCACATTAAGCATGCTACAAAACATGCAAGATGAAGGCGTTAACCATATTATATTTAGCTCATCGGCTACTGTGTACGGCGAGCCAGACTACCTCCCTATTGACGAAAAGCATCCTATACGCGCAACTAACCCATATGGTTGGACTAAAGTTATGGTTGAACAAGCCATGCAAGATGTATGTAATGCCAACAGCAAATTTATGGGTATTGCGCTTCGTTACTTTAACCCAGTAGGTGCACACCCAAGTGGTTTGTTAGGTGAAAGCCCTAATGGTATTCCTAATAACTTAATGCCATTTATTGCTCAAACTGCAGTAGGCAAACGCGACATGGTTAATATTTTTGGTGACGACTACGACACCGAAGATGGCACCGGCGTGCGCGACTATATTCACGTTTTAGATTTAGCGAAAGGCCACGTTGCCGCTTTTATACAGCATAAAACAGATACCGCTTTTCATGCTTACAACTTAGGCACAGGGCAAGGTTATTCTGTGCTTGATATGATCAACGCATTTAGCGCATCAGCCAATAAAGATATTCCGTATAAGATTGCACCGCGCCGAGCAGGTGATATTGCCTGTAACTACGCCGATGCTACAAAAGCGCAAAACACACTTAACTGGTACGCAGAACTAACACTTAGCGACATGACAAACGACACATGGCGCTGGCAAACTAATTACCCAAGTGGGTTGGAGAGTTAACATGGCTTTATTAGAAAGTACTCACAGACGTAAAAATCCGCTAATGGGTCGTTGGGTATTAGTGTCACCACATCGTAATAACCGCCCATGGTTAGGCGCAACAGAAGCCGTTAACGAAAACGTATTACCAAAACACGATGAAGGCTGCCCACTTTGCCCAAGTAATACCCGTGCAAATGGCGACAGTAACCCTGATTATAAATACACACACGTATTTAGAAATGACTTTGGTGCATTAACGCCTAATGCCGGCGAGCAATTACAAAGCTTAGAATCTGACAGCGATTTATTTATTGCCGACGAAGCCAGTGGCGAATGCCGCGTAATTTGTTTTTCTCCAGAGCATAATAAAACACTTCCAGAGCTTGAGCACGATGCATTGCACGAAGTAGTAAAAACCTGGAAACAAAATTACACAGAGCTTGCACAGCAGTACGAATGCGTACAAGTTTTTGAAAATAAAGGCGAGATCATGGGTTGTTCGCAACCTCATCCTCACGGCCAAGTATGGGCTCACTCGCATTTATCAACCGAAATAGAAGCCGAAGATACCCAGCAGCTTGCTTATTATTAAAAGCATGGCACAGCTATGCTTGCCGATTACGCACAAAAAGAGCAAGCGGATCAAACACGTGTTGTATTTGAAAACGAACATTGGCTTGTTGTGGTGCCATTTTGGGCAGCGTGGCCGTTTGAAACAATGCTAGTAACTAAAGATAATATTCAAAACTTTAGCCAGTTAAACGATGCGCAAACAGACGCTTTAGCACAGGCACTTAAAGTATTAACCACTAAGTACGACAACGTATTTAATTGCAGCTTCCCGTATTCTATGGGGTGGCACAATGCACCCGCTAACAGAGGCTCTGATGAGCAACATTGGCGCTTACATGCACACTTTTATCCGCCGCTACTTCGCTCTGCTACTGTTAAAAAACACATGGTAGGCTACGAAATGCTAGGCGAAAGCCAACGCGATTTAAGCGCAGAAACCGCTGCTTCTATTTTAAAAGCAGCCAGTACAACACACTATAAAGATACAGCAGGAAACACAGATGAAGCTTAACGAATTCCAACAACAATTTTTGTCACTGTATGGCGCGCCTGCTCAAGGTATTGCTGCAGCACCGGGGCGTGTAAACCTTATTGGCGAATTTACCGACTACAACGACGGTTTTGTTTTACCGTGTTCGTTAGAGTTTCGTACCCAAGTGATGTTTAAAGAACGCGACGACAATATTATTACTGTGCATTCTTTAAATTACCCAGGCGAAAAAGACAGCTTTAGCGTTGATGAAGAAATCACTGAAGGCCAGTCGCAATGGGGTAACTACATTCGTGCTGTTACTTATGTTCTTAAAAGAGCGGGCTACACACTGCGTGGCGCCAACCTACTTATTGACAGCAACTTACCGCAAGGTAGTGGCTTGTCGTCATCGGCCGCACTAGAAGTTGCTGTAGGCGGTATGTTTAACCATATTGCACAGCTTGGTTTACCGCCAGAGCAAATTGCGCTATTTGGCCAAGAAGCCGAAAACGACTTTATGCATTGCCAATGCGGCATTATGGATCAGCTTATTTCAGCTAAAGGCGAGAACGGTCATGCACTATTAATCGACTGTGAAAACCTCGCAACTAAATCAGTTAAAGTTCCTGATGATTTAAATATTGTTATTGTTAATTCAAACTACCCGCGTAAGTTGGTTGATAGCGAATACAACCAGCGCCGTATTGACTGCGAACAAGCTGCTGTAAAAATGGGTGTAGAAACACTTCGCCAAGCCACCATGGCTGGCCTGCAAGCAGTAAAAGCGACATTAAGCGAAAACGAATATAAACGTGCACACCACGTAATTAGCGAAAACGACCGTGTAATTGCAGCAACTACTGCACTACAAAATAACGATATGGATGCACTTCGCACGCTAATGGCAGCATCGCATCAATCACTTAAACACGACTTTGAAGTAACCGTACCTGCAACCGATGGCTTAGTAGAAATTTGTAAAGAAGCGATGGGCGAGCGTGGCGCAGTTCGTATGACAGGGGGTGGTTTTGGTGGCGCAATTGTATGTTTATGTCGTGATGCAGAAGTACCACTAATTAAAGCAGCCGTAGAAAAGCATTACTTTGAACGCTTTAATTTAAATGCTGATATTTACGTATGTTCAGCGGGTTCAGGATTACAAATTACGTCTTTTTAAATAAACTTAAGGAACAAGCATGGCAAAGGTTAATTGGGGAATTATTGGGTGTGGCAATATAGCTCACACCTTTGCTAAAAGCATTGCGCATTGTAGTGATGCACAGCTTATTGGCGCTGCATCAACGAGTATGCAGCGCGCTAAAGAATTTGCCACATCGTACAATATTCAAGGCTATGAGAGCTATCAAGCACTTATTCAATGCCCAAACATTGACGCTATTTATATTGCTAATACGCACGATCAACACTTTAAAACTATCGCCCAATGCTTAAAACACAATAAGCACGTGCTAAGCGAAAAACCAATCACCGTTAATGCTAAGCAGTTGCAAAGTCTCACTGAGCTTGCCAAGCAACAAAACTGCTTTTTAATGGAAGGCGTTTGGATGCGGTTTTTACCAGCCATAGTAAAATTACAACAGCTCCTAAGTGAAGGTGTTATTGGTAATGTGCACAGTGTTAATGCCAACTTTAGTTTACCTGGCAGCTTTGCCGACACTCACCGATTAATGAACCCTGTAACAGCGGGTGGCGCCCTGCTCGATTTAGGTATTTATCCTATTTCGATTGCTGATGTGGTATTTAATAAAGCCCCTGAACACATCAACTCCTTTGTACATAAAAGCACAACCGGCGTTGATGAGCGAAGCACTGCTATAGTTGATTACGGTAACGGGCAATTTGCATCTCTTGCCAGCGCACTGCAGCAAAATGGCCCAACAGAAGCATGTATTAATGGTGAGCTTGGCTATATTCGAATACCTCAGTTTGTAGGTGCAAAAACACTAAAGCTACACATAAACGACCAAGACCCTCAGTACTTTGAATACAACTTTAGTGACGATGAAAACTTTAAGTTTGAAATTGCACATGTAACGCAGTGTATATTACAAAAACAAACCCAAAGCAGCGTGTTGCCCCTCAGTACTAGCTTACGAGTTATGAACATAATGGATACCTTGCGAGCACAGTGGCTGCTGCAATATAGCAATGTCGTCGAGTCGGCTGAACTGACAAATTAAAAAATAAAAATACACAACAAGGACACACAATGACACACACACTCAAGGCGCTTTCAAAAGCCATATTACTTGCAACGTGCAGTTTATCTGCTAGTGTAGCTGTTGCTGAATCTAATAAACCAGAGCAGCTATACCCGCCAATCACTAGCGAAGTACTGCCAGAGCTTGCAGCTAAAGGTAGCTACAATGTAGGTGTGCAAACACTTGATTTAGTTAACCCTGCGCAATTTGACCCCGCTACACAAGGTCAAAAAGATCGTCCTTTAAAAGTAGAGGTGTGGTATCCGGCTGCAAATATAGCAAAAGCTCCACTTAGCAGCTACACAGATGAAACTCGCTCAGGTAAAGAGTTTACTTTGCAAGCCGATGCAATGCGTGATGTCGCCATTAATAAAGAGCACTACCCTGTGATAGTGCTTTCGCACGGTTATACCGGTTACCGTACAATTATGTACTACCTTGGCGAGCATTTAGCGTCGCACGGTTACATTGTGGTAGCTATTGACCATACTGACTCAACCAATGCCGATGTTGATTTTGAAAACGCACCGTTTTCTGGCTTTTTTAGCACGCTTATAAATCGCTCACGCGATCAGCAGTTTGTAATTAATTACTTTAATGAGCAAAACAACTTTGCCAGCAAGCAGGTAGATAACAAAAGCGCAGGTGTAATTGGTTACTCAATGGGTGGCTATGGCGCGGTAAATACGATAGGTGGTTGTTACGCTTTTAATGAGCAAACTACGGCTATGTTTACGGGTATGAAAGACCCAGCTCAAATTAAAAAAGTACAGCAATTACTAAACAGCTGCGCTGGTGGACAATACCAAAACCCAAAAATAGACCCTCGTATAAAAGCGATGGTGGCCTTTGCACCATGGGGCGGACAGCACGCTATATTTGATGCCAAAGCAATGGAAAATATTAAAGTACCTTCGCTTTATGTAGCCGGTAACTTAGATGACATTTCAGGCTATGAAGGCATTAAAAGTCTTTATGAACAAACAGGCAGCAAAGATAAGTACATGCTTACTTACAAAAATGCACGCCATAATATAGCACCACACCCAGCCCCTGCTATTGCACAAAGCAGCAGTGAGCTAGATATAGGCCATTACTACGAGCCTTCGTGGTCTATGCGCACACTAAACGAGACCAACAAACACTTTGTACTTGCCATGATGGACTGCCACGTAAAAGGCATAGACCGCGAGTGTAAATACTTAGATTTACCACAAAACGGCGACCAAGCTGTTGTTGATGGTAAGCCGCTGCCACAGTGGCGCGGGTTTGATAATCGCTTTTCTACCGGTATGGATTGGCAACAAGCTAAACCTCACACCAAGTAATAATAAGCTTTAAGCGGTTGTTTTAATCAATAGCCGCATACGCCCTTAAAATAATGCAAAAATAAAACGCCTTTTATATAAAAGAGTTACCAGCAAATATTGGCGTGTTTATTTTTTAATCTGCTATTTTAAGAAAAAACCATTGCCATTAACTTCGGTTAAAGGCAACCTAGTCATATATAAGATAAGATAAATAACACAAATATCATGTCCAAATACATACTCTCAATTGATCAAGGAACCACAAGCTCTCGGGCCATCTTGTTTACAAAAGATGCAGACGTTTTTGGTACAGCACAACAAGAATTTTCGCAGCATTTTCCACAAAATGGTTGGGTAGAACACGACCCTAACGATATTTGGCAAACAGTGCTTAGCACTAGTCGCGAAGTGTTAACTAAAAACGATGTAAAGCCTGAAGAAATTATTGCCATTGGTATCACCAATCAGCGCGAAACCACTTTGGTATGGAATAAAAAAACCGGCAAAACAATTTATAACGCTATTGTATGGCAAGACCGTCGCACCAGTGACTATTGCGAAAGCCTAACAACTGATGAGCTTTGCCAAACAATAAGCGATAAAACAGGCTTACTGCTCGACCCTTATTTTTCGGCCACTAAAGTTCGTTGGATTTTAGATAACGTTGAAGGCGCACGCGAACAAGCCCTTGCAGGCGAACTCGCCTTCGGTACGGTTGACACTTACCTACTTTGGCAGCTAACAGGTGGCAAAGAGCACCGCACCGATGCAACCAATGCATCGCGCACCATGTTATTTAATATTCACACCCAGCAGTGGGATCAAGAGCTTCTAGAGTTATTCGATATTCCAGAATCTATGCTGCCAGAAGTAATGGATTCAGCTGACGAGTTTGGTTCAACCAGCGCTGATATTTTTGGCGCGCCAATTCGCGTATGTGGTATTGCAGGCGATCAGCAAGCTGCGCTTGTAGGACACGCATGTTTTGAACAAGGCATGGCTAAAAGTACTTACGGTACTGGCTGTTTTTTAATGCTTAACACTGGCGAAAAAGCACTGACCTCAGAAAACCGCTTATTGACCACTGTTGCCTACAGATTAAACGGCAAGCCAACTTACGCCATTGAAGGCAGTATATTTATGGCTGGCGCAACTATGCAGTGGATTGTTGAAGGCTTAAAGCTACTTAGCCATGCTGGCGAAAGTGAGTCGATGGTTAAAGATGTACCGCTCGATCATGGTGTATTTTTAGTGCCTTCGTTTACGGGTTTAGGCGCTCCTTACTGGGACCCTAATGCGCGTGGCGCTATTTTAGGGCTAACACGCGACTCTGGTATTAGCACTATTGTTGCGGCTGCTTTGCAATCAGTTGGTTACCAGACCAAAGATTTACAAAAAGCGATGGAGCGTGATGGCCTTCGCCCAAGTGTGCTTCGTGTAGATGGCGGTATGGTAAAAAATAATTGGGTTATGACTTTTTTATCTAATATTTTAGGTGCAACAGTTGAGCGCCCAACAGTGACCGAAACCACTTCTTTAGGGGTCGCTTATTTAGCAGGCTTGCAAGCAGGTGTGTACGAGTCGACTGAACAGTTATCTAAAATGTGGACATGCGACCGTCGCTTTGAGCCCACCATGAGTGCCGACGAGCGTAACGATCTATACGCAAAATGGCAGCACTGCGTAGCTCAAGTCTGCTTAACGAATAAAAACTGCCCGCAGTAAATACTAAGTGGCTAAGGCTAATACTTTAGCCACTTTGCTTTTTTAACTTAGCTAAATGCTAGATTTAAAAGGCATGCTTTACTGCTTAAAATTGAAAATGGATTGGCGTCAAAATAAACGAATGAAAATCTGGGTTTTCTATTGTCAAATGAAAACAGCAGCTTTATGATATTCATGTCTTATTTATATTACAAATAAAAAGGTTAGCTCGGTGGAATTAGCAGATAACGAATATGACTTACTAGTCATCGGTGGCGGTGTAAACGGCACTGGAATAGCAGCTGATGCAGCTGGCAGAGGGTTAAAAGTTCTATTGTGCGAACAATCAGACCTTGCCTGTGCAACATCTTCAAACAGTTCTAAGCTGATCCACGGCGGTCTGCGCTACCTTGAGCATTACGAATTTAGATTAGTAAAAGAGGCGCTAGCAGAGCGAGAAGTGCTACTTAAAAACGCACCTCATATTATGTGGCCGCTAACCTTTAGATTGCCGCATCAAAAACACCTGCGCCCTGCGTGGATGATTCGTATTGGCTTGTTTATGTATGACAACCTAGCAAAACGCGAAACACTAGCGGGTTCTCGAAGCATTAAATTTGGTGAAAATAGCGTTTTAGAACCCTCTATTACTAAAGGTTTTGAATACTCAGATGGCTGGGTTGATGACTCTCGCCTAGTCGTTTTAAACGCCCTAGCAGCGCAGCAAAAAGGCGCCGTTATTACCACGCAAACTAAGTGTGTAAATGCTAAACGTGAGCAAGGTAAATGGCAGGTAACCCTTGAGCAGCAAAAGAGCAAAGCTAAATACACCATTTCTGCCAAAGGGATTGTTAATGCTGCGGGTCCTTGGGTAGCTAAATTATTTGACGAAGCACTAACAGAAAAATCACCACAAAATATTCGCCTTGTAAAAGGTAGCCACATTGTAGTGCCTCGCATTCACGATGAAAAACAAGCTTATATTTTACAAAATAAAGATCAGCGTATTGTGTTTGTTATTCCGTTTGAAGATGACTTCTCACTTATTGGCACAACCGATGTAGAACACAAAGGTGAAACACAAGACGTTAAAATTAGTGATGAAGAAATTGATTACTTAATTGATATTACTAATACCTACTTTAAACAACCGATTAAACGCGAAGACATAGTACATACCTTTTCTGGTGTACGCCCATTACTTGATGACGAATCAGTTAATGCACAAGCCGTTACTCGCGATTATAAATTAGAGCTTTCGAGTGATGCTAAACAAACACCTCTACTGAGTGTGTTTGGCGGAAAAATTACAACATATCGCAAACTTGCCGAAGCTGCGGTTAATAAGCTTGAAGATTTTTATCCGCAAATGAGCAATGCGTGGACCAAACATAGTCCGCTCCCTGGTGGTGATTTTAGCTCTGTAGAAGCACTTAAATCAGAGCTAAAAGCAAAATACGAATGGCTACCTGAAATAACACTTAAACGCTTTGTACGCACTTATGGTACTCGTGCTAAACATATTTTAGGTAGTGCAACTGGGCTGAGTGATTTAGGCCAAGATTTTGGCCATGGTTTATTTGCAGCAGAAGTAGATTACTTGCTAAATGAAGAGTGGGCAGAAAACGCATACAATATTTTATGGCGCCGCAGTAAATTAGGACTACGTTTTAATGAGGCGCAAGTTGCTGCGCTTAATGATTATATTGAGCATAACAAACAGCTAAAAGCGCTTAACTATCAAGTTATAATAGCTTCCTGTTAACCCCTTTATAATTTAACCGTTATAAAGGGGTTTATTTTTTTGACTCTAAATTAAATAAATAATTAAAGCCGCTAAGCGTCGCTGTTTTAATATCAAACTCAACACACTTCACACCTATTTGGTTAAGCGCCGTAGTAAAACACTTATTCAGCTGCTTTGTGCCAATCACCACAACTTGCGTATCACTTAATAATTGCCATTCACTAGCGTGGCGAGCTGCTCGTACATCGCTGCCAATTAATACACCCGACAAATAGGCTTTAGCTTGTACTGGCGTTAACTCCTTTGAAAGCTGGCGGGTACGCACACTAAAAATACCATGTGCCAAGTTACCGCTATCACTACCTAAAGTTAGCTCACAGCCTTGCTCAAATGCTTTAAAGTCAAACTCACCTTCTGCGCAGTCGTTAGGAATTAAAACACTTTGATGACATAACAAATCATATAACTCACCGGTCATGGCTGTTTTAAAGCAAATGATTTCGCCATTGTTTATAAGCACCCATTTGGTATGTGTGCCAGGCAAACAGAGTAATATTTTACCTTGTTGATACTCTGGGTTTTGCTTTAAAAACCCTAAAATTTGCAGCTCTTCGCCGCGCATTACATCAAACAAGCCATTTTGCAGCGTACACTTTGTGCCAGGTAACGCTTTAGTAATATGTCCATCGCAATCAAAGCTAACAGCAGCATTAAGTAACCCTTCGGGATTAATTGGGCATTCTAAATAAGGCGTTTCGTGCCAGCCGATGCTTGAGGTAATTTGTCCTGCAATATATATAGGTAAGCTGCCATATTCTTGCTTCCACACCGCAATGGTGTCGATTAGGGTTTGCTCAAAATTTTGATTTGCCTTAACAACACCAGGGCCATCACGTTGTGCTAATAGTTTAAGTGTTGATTGCGCTCGTACTTCGCACAAATAAGCGCGTAAATGGCTCGTGCCCCAGTCAACAGCAATAAAAAGAGATGAAGTAGCCAAGCTTTAAAGCCTCCCACCGTCAATTTTAATACTTTGCCCGGTGATCATACTGCTTTCATCGGCGGCTAAAAAGAGTGCCAAATTAGCAACATCTTCAGGAGTTACTAATTTTTTAAGTGCCATGGCTTCCATCCACTTAACTTGCTCTTCTTCGGTAAACCAGCTTGCTAGTTGACGGTCGGTAGCCACCCACCCTGGTAAAATAGCGTTAACGCGAATACCAAACTCGCCGTAATCGCGAGCCAGTGCCTTAGTCATACCAATAAGGCCTGCTTTTGCGGTTACATAGCCTGCCATTTGTGGCTGGCCCATAATCGCGTTAATAGAGCTAAAATTAATGATACTGCCGGCTCCATCGCCTTTCATAAAAGACATAGCAACTTGAGAGGCAAAAAATGCAGGGTTTAAGTTTATTTGTAAGCACTGATCCCAGTCTTGCACTGTAACGTCTTCGCTCGCTTGGCGGCGGTCGTTCGCTACATTATTAACTAGTACATTAATGGCACCAAAAGCGGCGCATGCATCCACAAGTGATTGCTGAAGTGCATGAGAGTCAGTTACATCAACTTGCCTATACCATAGTTTTGCATTGGGTAAATCACGAATAAGCGATTGCGCTGCCTTATCATCAATATCTATAAATGCTACTTTTGCATTTTGGTTTACAAAGGATTTAACCATTGCTCTACCAATGCCTGATGCACCGCCTGTAATAAAAATAACTTTACCAGAAAGACTATGATATTGAGCTAGGGTGTTCAAATTCAACTCTCCATACAGCGCATTTTCAATTTTAATTAAACCCTTTATAAACTTACATTTATAGTATAAAGAGCCAAACTAAGTTGTTATTGCTGTGCTAAAATATTTAACTAATTAAAAGTTTATATCATATCCTTAAGTACATTAATATGATATATGATATATAATAAAGCAATGTATCAACTCGGAATCCTGCGCAATGAAAAGCCAACCCCGTCAAAATTTAACACAACAATTAACCCACGATTTGGGTTTTGCTATTGTGCGTGGTGTTTACCCTGTAAGCGAAGGCCTGCCTTCTGAAGCCGATTTATGTATAAAGTATGATGTAAGTCGCAGCGCTACCCGCGAAGCGGTAAAAATGCTTTCTGCTAAAGGGTTAATTTCATCGCGTCCTAAGCAAGGTATTCGTGTATTACCTGAAAGTAGCTGGAACATGTTTGATACCGACGTACTACGTTGGATTTTAAGCAGCAAACCGTCACTGTCATTATTAAAAGAGTTTACTCAAGTACGCGTAGCCCTTGAACCACAAGCGGCCGCTCTTGCAGCACTAAATGCAACTGCTGAACAACTTGCCGATATAGATAGTGCCTTAGCCCGTATGGCTGAAGCAGACGAAGGCTTAGACGACCCATTAGAAGCCGACATTGCTTTTCATACCAGCATATTAGTGGCCAGTAACAATCGCTTTTTTGTGCAGTTAACTGAGTTTATTAGTACAGCTCTTAGAGTAAGTATTCGTTATACAAACCACATTAAAGGTGTACCGGGCGCAGATGTTGCTAAGCACGCTGATATTTTAGAGACTATAAAGTCACGCGATCCTGAGCGCGCTAAAAAAGCAGTAGAAACAATTTTAGAAGAAGCACTACAGTTAATTGAATCTAAATTAGTGTAATGTTAGTTCAACATATTATATAAATATTGAGTCCATCGAATTTACTCTTTGTAGTATATTTTATGGACTTTTTTATTGCTTATAAAACTTAAATTACAGGCATTAAAAAATCCGATATCAGTCTCCTGATATCGGATTTTTAATTATTTAAATCAGCTTAATAACTCGGGTTATTAACTAAGATAAAACGCCTTTTTACAGGCTAGAATTACAATCCTAATTTCTTCTCAAGATAGTGGATGTTAGTACCACCATTTTGGAAGTTTTCATCTGCAAGAATTCTCTTATGCAAAGGAGTATTAGTTTTAATTCCGTCAATTACTAGCTCGTTAAGTGCATTGCGCGCGCGGGCAATAGCTACGTCACGGTTTTCACCGTAAGTGATTAACTTACCTATCATTGAATCATAATGTGGTGGAACCGTATAGTCAGCGTAAATATGGCTGTCCCAACGAATACCTAAGCCACCAGCAGGATGGAAACGTGTAATTTTACCCGGTGAAGGGATAAACGTTTCAGGGTCTTCAGCATTAATACGACACTCAATAGCATGACCACGAATAACAACGTCGTCTTGCGTGAATGATAATGGTTGACCCGCAGCAATTTTTAACTGCTCTTTGATTAAATCAATACCAGTAACCATTTCAGTTACAGGGTGTTCAACCTGAATACGTGTATTCATTTCGATGAAGTAAAACTCGCCGTTTTCGTATAAAAACTCAAACGTACCTGCACCGCGGTAACCGATTTCGATACATGCACGTGTACAGCGTTCACCAATAAATTTACGTGTTTCTGCAGTAATACCTGGCGCTGGTGCTTCTTCAACTACTTTTTGGTGACGACGTTGCATAGAACAATCACGTTCACCTAAATGTACTGCATTACCTTGGCCATCTGCTAATACTTGAACTTCGATATGGCGTGGGTTTTCAAGGAATTTCTCCATGTAAACCATGCTATTACCAAAGAACTGCTTAGCTTCTTGCTGTGTTAATGCAATTGAATCAATAAGTTCAGATTCGCTACGAACAACACGCATACCACGACCACCACCGCCACCAGCGGCTTTGATGATTACCGGGTAACCGATTCGTTTAGCGATTTGCATGTTACGTTCTTTATCATCAGATACCGGACCATCAGACCCTGGTACACATGGAACGCCTGCTTTACGCATTGCTGAAATAGCAGAAACTTTATCACCCATAAGGCGAATAGTGTCACCTTTTGGACCAATAAATACAAAACCACTTTGCTCAACTTGGTCGGCAAAATCAGCGTTTTCTGCAAGGAAACCGTAACCTGGATGAATCGCTACAGCGTCAGTTATTTCAGCCGCAGCAATAATGCGCGGGATATCTAAATAACTTTCAGTTGCTGATGGTCTACCAATACAGATGGTTTCATCTGCAAGCAATACATGCTTAAGATCGCGATCCGCCGTTGAATGCACAGCAACCGTTTTGATCCCAAGCTCTTTGCAGGCGCGCAATATACGAAGTGCGATTTCACCTCGGTTTGCAATGACTACTTTATCTAACATTAGAGTTGGCCTTTTAGGTTACGCTATTATTCAATGATGAATAGAGGTTGATCAAATTCTATTGGCTCGCCATTTTCAGCTAAGATAGCTCTTACTGTACCGGCTTTATCTGACTCAATTTGGTTCATCATTTTCATAGCTTCGATAATACAAAGCGTATCGCCAACTTTAACTTGCTGACCAACTTCTACATACGCTGGAGCTTCAGGAGACGCTGCTGCATAGAAAGATCCAACCATTGGTGATTTAACTTGATGGCCAGTAGGTTCTGCTGGAGCTGCTGCTTCAACTGCTACAGGAGCTGCTGCAACTGGAGCAGGGGCTGCTGGCGCTGGTGCATATTGCTGTGGAGCAAATTGCGGGTAACCAGGGCCTGCGCTCATGTTGTTACGGTTAATACGTACTGATTCTTCACCTTCAGTGATTTCTAGCTCAGCAATACCTGATTCTTCTACTAATTCGATAAGCTTCTTTATCTTGCGAATATCCATTACACGACCCGCCTGTTTGTTTGTGTGTTAATTTAAAATTAAATCGAGTTTTTCAACCGGCTCACAGCGGCATTTAATGCTGCGTGGTAACCCATTGCACCTAATCCACATATCACGCCTTGTGCCACATCAGAAAAATACGAATGATGACGAAAGGCTTCACGTGCGTGCACATTACTTAAGTGCACTTCAAAAAACGGAATATCAACACTTAGCAATGCATCACGTAATGCAACGCTTGTATGCGTAAATGCAGCAGGGTTAATTATTATGTAATCAACCGCTTGCCAAGCACTGTGTATTCGCTCAATGAGGGCTTGCTCACTATTACTTTGAAAATGTGCTAACTCAACATCTAGACTATCAGCAGCACTGGTTAGTTCGCTCATAATTTCACTTAGCGTTTGAAAACCGTATTTATCCGGTTCACGTTTGCCAAGCATGTTCAAATTTGGACCATTTATAACTAAAAGGTTAAATTTTGCAGCCATAATACGCGATATATCCTATAAGTAATGAGTTAAGCGGTTGCTAAGTAGTTTTTCGCTTTTAAGTAAGCAGAAAAAAGTAATGTAGCAACAAATTCTCACGTTAACCAACTATTATAGTGATTTCGATGTAAATAGCAGCAAAATACTGGTCCAATCTCTATTTTGGGAACGAATAACTAGGAGGGAGTCGTAAGCCACTTAGTATATCCAAGTGGCTCTATTGCACTATTATTGTGCGCTGGCGCGCACTGTAGCAAGGTGTTTAGCAAAATCTTCTGCGTTTAAAAAGCCGGTTACACGTTGTGTAGTTAGCTCTTTACCTTGGGTGTTAAAAAACAAAATACTAGGTAAACCAAACACGGTGTACTCTTCCATTAACTCAATTGTTTTATTGTCACTGTTAGTTAAATCAACTTGAATTAGCTGATAATGGCTAAATTCACTTTGCACTTTGGCATCTGGAAACGTGTAATGCTCAAACTCTTTACACGCCACACACCAGTCAGCATATAAGTCGACCATAACCATTCGACCTTCATTACTCGCTTGCGCTACGGCCTCTTTTAGCTCAGCTAAATCCGCCACCTTTTTAAATTCATTACTTTGTGAGCTTACTTGCACAGCTTGTACTGGCCAAAAGTAGTTTTTAGTTAACGTAAACCCTGTCATAACTAATAGCGTTGCAGCAAACCATAATGCAGTTTTTAACTTGCTTTGTGTTTGGCTACTTTGCCAGTGATGTAGGTAAAGTGCCGTTGTTAATGCAAGCACACCGGCCATTAATAATATAATGTCGGCGCTCACTAGTCGCTCAAGTAATATAAGCGGCACAACGAGCATCACAAAACCAAACAAGGTTTTAACTTGCTCCATCCAACCACCGGCTTTAGGCAGTAATTTACCACCAGATGTACCAAGTAATAAAAGTGGTAACCCCATACCTAAACTAAGCACGTATAGCGTTAAACCACCTACTAAGTAATCACCACTTTGCGCTACAAATAAGAGCGCTGCCGACAGTGGCGCAGTAGTACACGGTGATGCTATTAATCCCGACAGTACACCCATTAAAAATACGCCAACGTAGTTGCCGCCTTTTTGATTGTTACTTACTTGGGTTAGCTTGCTCATCATACTGCTTGGCAATTTAATTTCGTACCAACCAAACATCGACATAGCCAATAATACAAATAGTAAACTAAAGCTAACTAATACAAATGGATGCTGTAAATACCCCTGCACTTGCCCACCAAGCGCCGCAACAACTAAGCCTAGTGCTGCATAAGTAACTGCCATGCCTTGTATATATACAAACGACAACGCAAACGCTTTTTTAGTTGAAAGGTTTTGCTGACCCGCAATTAAGCTCGACAAAATAGGAAACATTGGAAATACGCACGGCGTAAAAGCAAGGCCTACACCAACAACAAAAAATATAAGTAAATTAGTTATTAAGCCCTGACTTGCTAACTGTTCAGTAAAAGTAAGCTCTTTTTCGGTATCATCCGAATTTGTTGTAGGTTCAGTAGCTGGCTCGTTAAGTGCTGCAAATGTACTTTGCGCAGTTACCACTTCATCGGTGGCGCTATTTTTATCTACATTTTTAATCTGTGCGCCACTAATAACATTAAGTGGGATGCTAATTACTTCTGGTGGATAGCAAAGCCCTGCTTTTGCACAGCCTTGGTAACGAACTTTAACCACAGCGCCTTCGGTTACATTACTTAGCTTACTAATAACACTCGCGGAATTAAAAAAAACCTCTGTTTTACCAAAAAATTCATCTTCAATAATTTCGCCACTGCCAGAGTCGCCTACTTGAATGTTTGCACCTTTGGCGATAATTTCTATTTTCTTTTTATATAAATAATAGTCTGGCGCTATATCCCAACCTACAAACAAGGTACTGCCTTGTTGGTCAAAATCAAAAACAAACGCTTGGTCTACAGGTAAAAAAGTCTGTTGCGGAGGCCCAAGTAGATCACCAAGCACATTATTAGTCGCAGCCTTTACGGGTACAGTTAATAATGTAACCAACAATAAAAAGAAAAAACGCATTAATTCAGTACCTCGTCCATCCAATTAAAATACGCCAAATTACCAGTTGAAACTTCTACAACCTGAATCTCCGGCACTTCGTAGCTATGTAGCTCTTTTATTGTTAAAAACACATCGTTCATTTTATCTGCTTTTGTTTTTATAAGTAGCTTGGCTTCAGTTGCTTCTGCTACTTCGCCCTCCCACATATAAATAGAGCCCATGTTAGGTAAAATATTTACACAAGCTGCTAGCTTTTTTTCTACCAACGCCCTTGCTAGGCTGCGTGCTTCTGCTTCGTCTTTGCAAGTCGTAAAAATCATTTTAAAATGCGTAGTCATTATGAACCTATTCTTATTGGACAGTGTCTAGCTTCATAGTATCTGATAGCCGATACAATGTGTAGACGCTTAAATATCAGTAAAATGACTATACCTATGCCCTAACCTTGAAAAGAGACCTAGTCACCCTCATTTATATTTCATCAACTCTTTTGAGTGTCATTATTTAGAGAGCGCTATGTTTAGATTTTTATTTGTGTTGTTTATCATCATCCCTATTATCGAAATCGCCTTACTGATTCAAGTAAGCGATGTGATTGGCGGATTTGCAACAATTGCACTTGTTGTTATTACCGCGATTTTAGGTGCCAAAATGGTTAAAACACAAGGTATGGGTGCGCTGCAAAACGTACAAGCGCAAATGGCGCAAGGGCAAATGCCAGCCAAAGAATTATTTACCGGAATATGCGTTGTAATTGCAGGGGTATTATTACTTACCCCTGGCATTATGACCGACGTGTTTGGGTTACTATTATTAACGCCTGCAATTCGTAACAAACTGGCCGCAGGCCTTGCTAGCCAAGCAACTGTTAGAATGAGCGCAGGTAGGCAACAAGGGCCATCGCCGTTTGCTGGGCAGCAACATGCTGAACGAGAGCAAGGGCAAATGGAACGACCAACGACTATTGATGGCGAATATGAGCGAAAAGATTAAAAATTTATCATTTTTTCTCTTGGAATTTTACACTCTACCCCCATTAATGAATGCAAATTAGAAAAGCTTTTTTCTGTACTGTTCAGAAACTGTTAGGAGAACTAAAAAACATGAACATTCGTCCTTTACAAGATCGCGTAATCGTTAAACGTCTAGAAGAAGAAACAAAATCTGCTGGCGGTATTGTATTAACTGGCTCTGCAGCTGAAAAATCAACTCGCGGAGAAGTTGTAGCCGTAGGTAATGGTCGCGTTTTAGATAACGGTGACGTGAGAGCGTTAGAAGTTAAAGCCGGTGACACTGTGTTATTTGGCTCATATGTTGAAAAAGTTGAAAAGATCGAAGGTCAAGAGTACCTGATCATGCGTGAAGATAATATTTTAGGCATTGTAGGCTAAACCTACTTTTCGTTTATAAACATTTAAGAATTTAGAGGAATTTAAAACATGGCAGCAAAAGAAGTACTTTTTGCAGGTGACGCACGCGCTAAAATGCTAACTGGCGTAAACATCCTGGCAAACGCAGTAAAAGTTACATTAGGTCCTAAAGGCCGTAACGTTGTACTAGACAAATCATTTGGCTCTCCAGTTATCACTAAAGATGGTGTATCTGTAGCAAAAGAAATCGAACTTGAAGACAAGTTTGAAAACATGGGCGCACAAATGGTTAAAGAAGTTGCATCTAAAGCAAATGATGCAGCCGGCGATGGTACAACTACCGCTACAGTACTTGCACAGTCTATTGTTAATGAAGGCCTTAAAGCTGTTGCAGCAGGCATGAATCCAATGGATCTTAAGCGCGGCATCGACAAAGCAGTTATTGCTGCTGTTGCAGAGCTTAAAGCGTTATCTGTTCCTTGTTCTGATACTAAAGCAATTGCACAAGTAGGTACTATTTCAGCTAACTCTGATCAAGAGATTGGTAATATCATTGCTCAAGCAATGGAAAAAGTAGGCCGCAACAGTGGTGTTATTACTGTAGAAGAAGGTCAATCACTTGAAAACGAACTAGATGTTGTTGAAGGCATGCAGTTTGACCGTGGTTACTTATCTCCTTACTTTATCAACAGCCCAGAAAAAGGTACTGTTGAACTAGATAACCCATTTATTCTACTTGTAGATAAAAAAATATCTAACATCCGCGAATTATTACCAACATTAGAAGCGGTTGCTAAAGCAAGCAAACCACTACTAATCATCGCAGAAGACCTTGAAGGCGAAGCACTAGCTACATTAGTAGTTAATAACATGCGCGGTATTGTTAAAGTATCAGCAGTTAAAGCACCTGGCTTTGGCGATCGTCGTAAAGCAATGCTACAAGATATCGCTGTATTAACTGGCGGTACTGTTATTTCTGAAGAAATCGGCTTAGAGCTTGAAAAAGCAACAGTTGAAGACCTAGGTACAGCTAAACGCGTAATTATCACTAAAGATGATACAACTATCATTGACGGTGCTGGCGAAGAAGCGGGTATTACTGGTCGTGTTTCTCAAATTAAAGCACAAATTGAAGAAGCTACATCTGACTACGATAAAGAAAAACTTCAAGAGCGCATGGCTAAATTAGCTGGCGGTGTTGCAGTAATCAAAGTAGGTGCTGCTACTGAAATCGAAATGAAAGAGAAAAAAGACCGCGTTGAAGATGCATTAAATGCAACTCGTGCAGCGGTTGAAGAAGGCGTAGTACCTGGCGGCGGTGTTGCACTTGTACGTGTTGCTAGCAAGCTAGCTGATTTAGTTGGCGACAACGAAGATCAAAACCACGGTATTAAAGTTGCACTTCGTGCGATGGAAGCACCACTTCGTCAAATCGTAACAAACGCAGGCGACGAAGCATCAGTTGTAATTAACGCAGTTAAAGGCGGCGATGGTAACTACGGTTACAACGCAGCAACTGGCGAATACAACGACATGATTGAAATGGGTATCCTAGATCCAACTAAAGTAACACGCTCTGCGCTACAGTTTGCAGGGTCTATTGCGGGTCTAATGATCACTACTGAAGCAATGGTAGCTGAAATCCCTAAAGACGAATCTGCTGGTGCACCTGATATGGGCGGCATGGGTGGAATGGGTGGTATGGGCGGCATGATGTAATCATCCCCTAAACACCTAGCTCAAATAAAAACCCAGCTTCGGCTGGGTTTTTAGCTATTGGGCACAAATAAAGTAAAAGCCACAGGTGTGGCTAATTAATAAAATGACTTCGCGTATCCCTTTGCTTCTTAAATGCATGCCAAGCCATACTCAGAGTTAATTTTATTTATTAAAAATTATTAAGGATATTAAGATGAATAAAAAACCTGAACTAATCATCTCATCACTCGATGCAGATAGATTGTATGACTTAATGGAATCATTGCCTGCAGGTAGCTTTGCTAATAAAGAAGAATTGGAAGCTGAACTGGCACGAGCGACAATAGTCGAACCTAAAGATATGCCATCGTCAGTTGTAACAATGAACTCAACTGTAAACTTTATTGTTGAGTCTTCTAAAGAAGAATTTACGTTAACCTTAGTGTACCCAAAAAACAGTGACTCTAGCGGCGATAAAATATCGATATTATCCCCCGTTGGTAGCGCATTACTTGGGCTAAACCAAGGCGATGAAATTGAGTGGCCTAAACCGAGTGGCGGCTTAATAAAGGTAAAAATAAAAGAAGTAACCTATCAACCAGAACGTGCTGGCGAATTACACAGATAAACATTTTATGCATTTAACGCTAAAACTCGATTTAAAGTAAACCCAGCCTCGGCTGGGGTTTGCTTTTTATTATAAACCAGATTGTTACTGTTTAATTTATACCTATAAATAAGCTACATACTGCGAGCATATACCCTACTTGATCGTTTACTAAATATGATAAAAAGTACATTTATTTAATAGTACGGAGTAAACCAAACATGACTAACGTTCAACAGCATATAAGCGGCATTGCATTAGTTGTTAAGGACTACGACGATGCCATTGAGTTTTATACTCAAAAGCTCAACTTTGAGTTGGTCGAGGATACTGATTTAGGAGATGGTAAACGCTGGGTATTAATTTCACCTCCAAATTCAAACGGAGCTAATTCGAGCAGAACTAATCTACTGCTTGCTAAAGCCACAACGTCCGAACAAATTAGCGCTATTGGTAATCAAACGGATGGTCGCGTGTTTTTATTTTTGCATACTAATGATTTCTGGCGAGATTATAATTTAATGCTTTCTAAAGGTGTTACATTTAACGAAGAGCCTAGAGTAGAACCCTATGGCACCGTAGTGGTTTTTGAAGACCTATATGGTACAAAATGGGATTTACTGCAGCCTAATAATTAGTTATGTAAAGTGACGCTTAAACTCACGTCACTTTATTAACTAACTCTCTTACAACTGGGAATAAATCACTGGGTAGCATTCCTCTTTGCCCGTCTCGCTCACTTGCGATATCACCAGCTTTAGCGTGCAGTGTTACACCATAGCGTGCTGCTTCATCAATAGTTAAACCTTGAGCAAGTAATGCCCCAATAATACCAGTGAGTACGTCGCCACTGCCGCCAACTGCCAGTGCTGGGTTGCCATCTTCACATACCCACATGTGCTGGGCATTATCTATTAATGTTCCAGCGCCTTTTAATACACAAGTCGCGTTATAGCGCTTGGCGCAAAGGCGGGCATAATTAAAGCGGTCTGATTCTATGTCGCTGGTACTAACACTTAGCAGTCGCGAAGCTTCGCCTGGATGTGGCGTAAGTACGCATTGCTCTAACATATACGATGAGGCTTGCTTAGCGAGTAAATTAAGGGCGTCTGCATCTATAACCAATGGCATTTTATTGTTTTGGCAATATTGCATTACTTCATCGAATGTTTGTTGTGCCCACTCGTCTTGCCCAAGCCCTGGGCCAATAACAACACAGCTTGCCCACTCTAGCGCTTGATGTAGGTTATTACTGCTTACCATAAGCTCTGGTCTGCCAATGCTAATAGGTGTTATTGAGCTTTCGTGTGTATACACCCTTACCATGCCAGCACCCGTTCTAAGAGCTGCTTCACTACTTAACCTAATTGCACCTGCAGTACCTTGATTACCACCAACACATAAAAGCTTGCCATGGCTGCCTTTGTGACTATTGATTGCCCGCGTGGCTATTCCTTTAAAGCTATTAATATTTATCAAGGTTCCTGATGACTGAGCTATACAAGTAAACGCATCACCAATTGCTAAATCATCAAAAACTAACTTACCGCTATGTTGTTTACCTGCCGTCGTTGTGAGCCCTTGCTTTATACCTACAAAAGTAACGGTTGAAGTCGCTTGTACTGCGCACCCTAAAGGCTGTCCTGTATTTGCTTCAATGCCTGATGGAATATCAATGCTTATTACGGGCTTACCACTGTTATTTACAGCGTTAATTATATTCGCAAAATTATCGCGCACGGCGCTATTAAGCCCAGTACCAAGGAGCACATCAATAACGATATCGCATTTATTAAGAGCATCTTTTGTAAAATGAGAAACCACCCCACCCGCTTCTGTCCATAGCTGCTGCGCTTTTGCAGCATCACCGTTTAATGTCTTATCAGGTTCAGCAGCGCATACTGTTACCTTTTTACCTGATTGCATAATAAGCCTAGCTACAACGTAACCGTCTCCAGCATTGTTACCATGGCCAACAGTGACTAATGTATGCTGCGCATCAAATAACTGCCATTGCTTATATACAGCCTCTCCTGCTCGCTGCATTAGGGTAAATAAATCGCAATGACTATTTTTAGCCGCTAAAGCTTCATTATCTCTTACTTGTTGTGCGGTAAATAAGGTTTTATTAAGCATAAAGGCTCCTTTAATAGGTGATAGTTCACCTTATCAAATACTTATATATAGCGGCTAGTTCTGTTGGCAATTTTAAACTGTAATTTTATTTAAAGTCTAACTTAGTAAAACATTGCCACTTCAATTTGAACATGGCTCACTTGAGCACGTCTAACTTGAGCAAGGTGAGCTAATTAAAGTACAATGCAGTTAATTAAAGGCTTGGTTTACTTGTAATCCAAGCCTGTTTATTTTTAGGTAGAGAAAAGCATGGCACAAACTCGCGGTAACTTATTTATTTTATCAGCCCCTTCAGGTGCTGGTAAATCAAGCTTAATCAATGCGTTATTAAAAAAACACGCTGATATGAAAGTATCTGTATCACATACGACTCGCGCCCCTCGCCCAGGCGAAGAAAATGGTGTGCATTATCACTTTGCATCTACAGATGAGTTTAAAGTGCTTATTGCCAAAGATGACTTTTTTGAATGGGCCCAAGTGTTTGACAACTACTACGGCACATCAAAGCAGGCTATTGAGTCGCAACTTGATGCGGGTATTGATGTGTTTTTAGATATTGATTGGCAAGGCGCTCAACAAGTGCGCGAAATAATGCCAAGCGTGAAAACTATTTTTATACTACCTCCTTCAAAAGAAGAGTTAGAGCAACGCTTAAATAATCGTGGCCAAGATTCGGCTGAGGTTATTGCCTCTCGTATGGCAAAAGCACAATCTGAAACATCACATTATAACGAATACGACTATGTAATTGTTAATGATGACTTTGAGAGCGCGCTTGGCGACATAGAAATGATTGTAATGGCTCAGCGCTTAACCCTAAAAGCGCAAGAAGAACGCCATCAAGTTTTACTAGATAGCCTGCTTAAATAATTTAAGTCTATTTAAATCAGGCTTAGACAAGTAAAACTGATAAAAATTGAACACTGGCTATTGGCGAAAGTGGCTGCTTGCAGTAAACTACGTCTTTGATTTAAATTATTTTTGGAGTGCTGTGATGGCCCGCGTAACAGTTGAAGATGCAGTAGATGCAGTTGGTAATCGTTTTGACTTAATTTTAGTTGCGGCTCGTCGTGCCCGCCAAATTGCTGTTGGTGGTAAAACTCCACTAGTAGACCCTGAAAACGATAAGCCAACGGTAGTTGCTTTACGTGAAATTGAACTAGGTTTAGTTGATAGCTCTTCAATGGACTTAATTGACCGTGAAGAACAACAACACCAAGAAGCAGCTGAATTAGCTGCTGTTGCCGCTATTGTTGGTGGCAACCAATAATCGACCTCCCGGTCTGATTTAGCCAACGGCGCAGTATTTCTACTATAGCCGTTGGCAATCCTCTCTTTTCATCGTATATTCGTAACTTACCTAATTTGCTTCACTAGAACATTGGAGTGTGAATGTATCTTTTTGAAGGTCTTAAAAAGAAAATCTCAGAATACTTGCCCGCTGCTGATGTAGAGCTGGTTCAAAAATCTTACGTGGTAGCCCGAGAGGCCCATGAAGGACAAACTCGCTCGAGTGGCGAACCTTACATAACGCACCCAGTAGAAGTAACCCAAATTCTTGCAGGCATGCATCTTGACCATGAAACACTCATGGCCGCGCTAATGCATGATGTAATTGAAGATACTGATTTTAGTCAACAAGATTTAGCCGAGATATTTGGCGAAACTGTTGCAGAGCTAGTTGAAGGTGTGAGTAAGCTCGATAAGCTTAGCTTTAAAGATAAAAAAGAATTCCAAGCTGAAAACTACCGCAAAATGATTATGGCAATGACTCAGGATATTCGAGTCATTTTAATCAAGCTTGCTGATAGAACACACAATATGCGTACTTTAGGCGCATTGCGCCCAGATAAGCGCCGCAGAATAGCGCGTGAAACACTAGAAATTTACGCACCAATTGCAAACCGCTTAGGTATTCACGATATTAAAAATGAACTTGAAGACTTAGGTTTTCAAGCTTTATATCCTATGCGTCATCGCGCACTTAAATCGGAAGTTGCTAAAGCACGCGGTAATCGCAAAGAAGTTATTACTAATATCCAGCATGAAATAGAAGCGCGTCTTGAAGAATCAGGCATTAAAGCAACTGTGTCAGGCCGTGAAAAACATTTATATAGTATTTATAAAAAAATGCTTAATAAAGAACTGCTATTTAACGAAGTTATGGATATTTACGCGTTTAGAATTGCAGTTGACTCTATGGATACGTGTTATCGTGTATTAGGTGTAGCTCATAGTCTTTATAAACCTATTGAAACACGCTTTAAAGATTATATTGCAGTACCAAAAACGAATGGTTACCAATCGCTTCATACTTCATTAGTTGGTCCTCACGGTATACCTGTTGAAATTCAAATTCGTACTCACGATATGGATCATATGGCCGACAAAGGTGTAGCGGCGCATTGGATGTATAAAAAAGCAGGTGATGGCGCAGGTAATACTTCGCAGCAACGTGCTCGCCAGTGGATGCAGAGCTTATTAGAGCTTCAACAAAGTGCGGGTTCATCATTTGAATTTATTGAAAATGTAAAAACTGAGCTATTCCCAGAAGAAATTTACGTATTTACACCAGATGGGCGTATTGTTGAGCTACCGATGGGTGCTACCGCAGTCGATTTTGCCTATGCCGTGCATACAGATGTAGGCAACACCTGTGTAGGCGCGCGCGTTAATCGCAAGCCGCACCCTTTAAGTAGGCCCTTAGATACAGGGCAAACTATAGAGATAATAACAAGCTCAGGTGCCCACCCTAATGCAACATGGCTAAACTTTATTGTTACTGGTAAAGCGCGTTTGGGCGTTCGTAATTACCTTAGAAGCCAGCATCATGAAGAAGCTATGCTTTTAGGGCGCCGCTTACTTGATTCAGCGTTAGGTGAAAACAAACTAGATAGCATTGCTGATGAAAATATAGCGAGAGTACTTGAGGAGCACGAACTAACAACGCTCCTTGAATTACTTGTAGAAATTGGCTCTGGTAACCTAATGAGCATGTTAATTGCCAAACGCCTATTACAAAATGACAGTGACGACTTAACTGATATTACCAGCCAAGCCAAAGCGACCATTATTGGTACTGAGGGCATGCTAGTTAATTACTCTAAGTGTTGCCGACCTGTACCTGGCGACGCTATTACAGCTCATGTAAGCCAAGGTAAGGGCCTGACCGTTCACCGCCAAGAATGTAAAAACATCCGTGGCTGGGAAAATGAGCGCTCTAAATACTTAGTTGTAAAATGGGACGACAACCCAGAGAAAGAATATATTGCAGCTCTGAGAGTTGAAATTATTAATCATCAGGGGGCTCTGGCTAAATTAACCAATGTTGTTACTACAACCCAAGCCAATATTGTAGAAATTACCACCGATGAAAAAGAAAGTAATTTATACGTGATAGATTTAGGGGTTACCGTTAAAAACCGTATCCACGTTGCTAACATCATGCGCCGCATTCGCGTTATGCCTGATGTACAAAAAGTCTATCGTAAAAAGTAAAATAGGAAACACATGAATAAAGCATTTATCTCTACCGACAAAGCACCTGCTGCCATTGGCACTTACAGCCAAGCAGTTAAAGTAGGCACCGCTGTTTATTTATCTGGTCAAATTCCATTAGTGCCAGAAACGATGGAAATGATTTCAGAAGACTTTAGTGAGCAAACGCATCAGGTATTTAAAAATATCACTGCGGTATGTGAAGAAGCTGGCGGGCAAATTCAAGATTTAGTGAAAATAAATATTTATCTAACTGATTTATCTAACTTCGCCACTGTAAATGAAGTAATGAGCCAATACTTTAAGCAACCTTACCCAGCAAGAGCTGCATTAGGTGTTCGTGCACTACCAAAAGGTGCACAAGTTGAAATAGATGGAATAATGGAACTTCCTTCTACCAATTAAGTATTACAGGCTATAGAGCCTCTCTATAGCCTTTCTTTCCCTCTTAGCACTTCGTTCTCTGTGACCTCTTGACTCAAATGTAAATTTCTAGCAATCTGTAGTTGTGTTTTAAAAAACAAACTTAACTTAAGTAGTAAAAAAGGATTAACTCGTGTTTAAGCTTGCCAACAATGGAAATGTTTTACTTGATGTAAAAGAACATATTCCTCCCAGCGCTGCATTTATTTTAGAGGCTCTCGAAAAGTCAGCTTTTTGCGACTGCAAAATAGATCATGACGCTATTAATGATTTTTTTAAAAACGAAAACACACAACACACCCTGGTTGTAGCAACAAAACACAATGCCACTTTAAATGTAACAATCAGCGACGATAAAATGCTGGCCATTGGCGAGCTAACCCTTGCCCAAGGCGGAAAATTATTAAGTTTAGAAGATGCAAAAAAACAACTCGTTAAAGCAGGAATTGTGCGTGGCTATAAGCAAGCATTTTTAGAGTTGCTACTGCAAAAACAGTTTGAGCATACAGCGGGTTCTGTCGTTAAGGGAGTATTAGCTAAAGGCAGACTACCAAGTGATGGTTTGGCCACTAAACTAATAACAACCGTAGAGACTTTAAAAGACCGTTTAAAAACCCCCAAGCTCAAAGAAGATGGCAGCGTGGATATGCGCGACTTTGGCAAGCTTGCAAGCGTAGAGCCAGGCTCTGTGCTTATTCGCCAACAACCAGCAACCCCTGGTAAAGAAGGCTTCACCGTAATAGGTGACATACTGCCCGCAAAACCCGGAGAAAATAAACAACTAGTGGCAGGCGAAGGCACCGAAATATCAAAGCTGAATCCGCTTGAACTAGTCTCTACTATTGCAGGTGTTCCGGTTGAAATTAATAATGGTATGCGTGTCGACGATATTTTTACCATTTCAGATGTAAACGTAAAAAGCGGCCACATTGACTTTCAAGGCAGTGTTATTGTTACCCGCAATATAGACCCTGGAATGAAAGTAACAGCCAAAGGCGATATTACTATATTTGGCACGGTTGAATCAGGAGAGCTTACCGCAGGCGGAAACATCACCGTTAAACAAGGCATTATTGGCCATCAAAAAGCCGACGAACAATCACTGTCTTGTAAGCTTATTGCACGAGGTGATATTCACGTCTCTCATTCACAGTATTGCTACCTAGAAGCAAATAATATTTTTATTGATCGCCAAACAAGCCACTGTGTAATGAAAGCTAAACGCTTACTGCAAGTTGGTCAATCCGACTTACCCAAGGGTAAAATATTTGGTGGCGAAATACTTGATGCAACGACCCTCATTGCTGGCGAAATAGGGAATGAATCAGGCGCTAAAATGATTATTAACCTAGCGGCTTCTGGCGCCGAAATAACCGCTGATACTGATAATTGCTTTAAAGACTTAGCTAAAACAAATGCACAGCTAGACACGTTGCAAGCAGCACTAGAAAAAACTGATTTAGTGAAAGATACCGAAAAGAAAAAACTATTAATTACTAAAATTGGTGCTACTCAAAAGCATTATTGTGAGCAGGCAGAGCAATTAGAAAAACGTCTTTCAAACTTAGATCACGACTTACACGATTTACTTAACGACGCTAATTTAGCGGTAAATTCTGTTTTGCATTCAGGTGTAGAGATTCATATTTTTGATAAAGTACTTAAAACAATCCGCAATTACCCTCCGTGCAACGTTAAACTTTTGAATAACAAAATTGAAATAGAGTTCAAAACAAGCTAATAACTGAGTGCTCTATTGAGCACTCAAATTTATTCACATTTAAAGTAAACCGCTTACCTCAGCATGTGTTTGCTGCGGCCATACACCCACTTGTACTTGGCCAATATGCTGCTTTTGTAGCAAGAGCATAGCCAAGCGAGACTGCCCTATTCCACCGCCAATTGTTTGCGGAAATTTACTTTGTAGTAGCGCTTTGTGCCAATCAAACTCTAAGCGGTCTTCATCTCCAGTAACCCTTAACTGCGCTTTTAAAACTTCAGGACTTACGCGTATACCCATTGATGAAATTTCAAAAGCGTCTTCAAGTACTGGATTCCATACTAAAATATCACCATTTAAACCCGTGTATTGCTCGCATGTCGGCGTAGACCAATCATCGTAATCTGGGGCTCTTACATCATGGATTTTGCCATCACCAAGCGCGCCACCAATACCAATTAAAAATACAGCACCATATTCTTGTGCAATGGCTTTTTCGCGTTGTTTAGCGCTAAAGTCAGGGTACATTTTACGTAGCTCTTCACTGTGCACAAACTTAATGTCGTCCGGTAAAAAAGGCGTCAAACCATAAGACTCACTTACAAAAGCTTCCGTCTCTTTTATCCCTTTATAAATAGATTGAACAGTTTGCTTTAGTGTTGCCAGCGAACGCTCTGTGGTTTCGTTAATTACTTTTTCCCAATCCCATTGATCAACATATACAGAATGAATAGGACTTAATGAATCTTCATCTGGGCGCAAAGCTTTCATTTGAGTGTAAATACCCTCACCAACACCAAAGCCATAAGTTGCGAGTGTTTTACGTTTCCACTTAGCTAATGAATGCACCACTTCGTAGCGACTATCTGTAATCGCTTTTACATTTACAGCAACTGCGTTTTCATGGCCGCTTAAGTTATCTTGCGTGCCGTCACCTACTTTAGCCAAAATAGGGGCTTGAACCTCAACCAGCCCAAGTTGGGTTTCTAGTTGCTGTGAAAAAAAATGCTTAACTTTACTTATTTGCTGCTGTTGCTGCACATAGTGTGAACTCATAATAATTGGCCTCATTCCCAGTTATTGTTGCTTGCTTAATTGATAAAAAGCGCCCTAATGAGCGCATTTAATGAGGTTAATGTAACGATTTGATTAATTAATTCAATATCCCACAATAAAAATAGCTTAAAGATATTAAAACCATCAATTAAGTGGTATAAAAATCATATATTCGATAATTTTATAAGAAAAATATAATGGAAAATTATTTAATCGATAATCTCGATAAACAGATACTTCATGCATTAATGGCAAATGCCCGTACTGCGTACGCCGAATTAGCAAAAAGATTTAATGTAAGCGCAGGGACGATTCACGTAAGAATTGAAAAAATGAAGCAAGCAGGGATCATTACAGGCACCCAATTAACGATTAATACTAAACAGCTAGGCTACGATGTGTGTTGCTTTATAGGTATTAATTTAAATAACGCACGTGATTACCCACAAACACTTATAAAGCTAGAAGCATTGGAGGAAGTGGTAGAGGCTTATTACACAACAGGTAACTACAGTATATTTATAAAGGTAATGACAAAGTCCATTGATCACTTACAAGATGTGCTGATTAATAAGATACAAGCAATAGAAGCCATTCAATCAACAGAAACACTGATTTCTCTACAAAATCCAATTAGCCGTACGGTAATGCCTTAACTGCAAAAATCTCGTATAATTGCTGAAAAAAGAGGATAACCATGCAGCAAACTCGCTACCAAAGAATCGAAGACGTACTTTCGCGCCGTCAAACAGACTTAACCGTGTGCTTAGAAGACGTGCACAAACACCATAACTTATCTGCAATAGTACGAAGTGCTGATGCGGTTGGTTGTCATCACGTACATGCTGTATGGCCTGAAAAGCAAAAATGGCTAACAAATAATACCTCAGGTGGCAGTAAAAACTGGCTAGAGACGCACTTACATAGAAATATTGATGATGCAGTTACTGCAATGCGTGAACGCAATCCAGAAATACAAATATTAGCGACTCACTTATCAGAAGATGCCGTTGATTTTAGAGAAGTAGATTACACCAAGCCAACGGCTATTATTGTTGGACAAGAAAAAACGGGGATCTCAGAAAAAGCCCTAGAATATGCCGATCAAAATATTATTATTCCAATGCAAGGCATGGTGCAATCGCTAAATGTTTCAGTTGCTGCTGCGCTAATATTGTTTGAAGCACAGCGCCAACGCGAGCTGGCTGGTTTATATAATAGAGATATGTTGAGCGCCGAAGTTAAACATCCACTTTACTTTGAAGGCTGCCACCCTATTATCGCAAGGCAGTGTAAACAAAAAAAATTACCCTACCCCGCACTTGATGAAAACGGCGAAATAGTCGCTGACGAGCAATTTTGGCAAGCTTTAAAACATACTTGATGGACTAAAGCTCTGTAAGTACACTTAACTTATTCACAAATAATAAGATTGATATAATTTGTCTAAACCTAGCTTAAATCAATACCCAATTACAGAGCTCAAAGGGGTCGGCCCAAAAATGGCTGAGCGTTTGTTAAAGCTAGGTATTTTAACTGTGCAAGATATGCTTTTTCATTTGCCACTTCGCTATGAAGATCGCACTCGCTTATACGCGATTAATGAGTTGTCACTACATAGCCACGTGAGTGTTGAAGCAACAATTGAAACAAGCCAAATCACGTTTGGAAAAAGACGCATGCTTGTTTGCCAAATCAATGATGGTACTGGCAGGCTTACACTACGATTTTTCAATTTTACCGCTGCACAAAAAAATGCCTTTAGCGCTGGTAAAATAATACGTTGTTTTGGTGAAGTGCGCCGCGGCCGTGTTGGCTTTGAAATGAGTCATCCTGAATACAGCATCAGCGATACCTCTAACGAGCAGCCGGTAGCGACGACATTAACGCCCGTTTATTCAACAACCGAAGGCCTAAAGCAGCTATCGATTAGAGCTTTAAGCGAGCAGGCTATTGATTTACTGCATAAATACTCAGTAGAAGAACTACTGCCTTCACAGTGGCAGCCATCAAATATGCCGCTAAGTGACGCCTTATTATTACTGCACCGCCCACCAAATGATGTTGATGTAACTGCATTAGAGCAAGGTACTCACCCTGCTCAACAGCGCCTTGTATTTGAGGAGTTACTAGCTCAAAACCTCAGCTTATTAAAAGTACGAGAGCAAGGGCAACAGGTTAAAGCTGTGGCATTAAATCCGGTAAACACATTAGAAAGCCAATTTTTAGAGCAACTTCCTTTTGCACCCACAAATGCACAAAGCCGCGTAGTTGCTGAAATTAAAGGTGACATGCAACACGCGTATCCCATGATGCGTTTAGTACAAGGCGATGTAGGCTCAGGTAAAACTCTAGTAGCAGCACTTAGTGCACTAACAGCCATTGCGCAGGGCTTTCAAGTCGCTTTAATGGCTCCTACTGAAATTTTATCAGAGCAACATGGCGTTAATTTTACAACATGGTTTAATCAACTAGGTATAACAGTTGCTTGGCTTGGCGGTAAAACAAAAGGCAAAGAGCGCGTAGCAACACTTGAAAAAATAGCCTCCGGTGAAGCGCAAATGATTGTAGGTACTCACGCTTTATTTCAAGATGAAGTTAAGTTTAATAACTTAGTGCTTATAGTTATTGATGAACAACACCGCTTTGGTGTCCACCAGCGTTTATCACTGCGCGAAAAAGGTAAATTTGGTGATTGTTACCCTCATCAACTAGTCATGACCGCAACACCTATCCCGCGTACACTCGCTATGACCGCCTATGCCGACTTAGAAACCTCTGTGATTGATGAGCTGCCACCTGGGCGTACGCCAATCACAACAGTAGCACTTCCTGATACTCGCAGAGACGATATTATTGCCCGCGTTAAATTAGCGTGTAACGAGCAAGGCCGCCAAGTTTATTGGGTGTGTACACTTATTGATGAATCTGAAGTACTGCAATGCCAAGCAGCGGAGGACAGCGCACTACAATTAAAAGAAGCACTACCAGAGCTAACCGTAGGTTTAGTACATGGCCGCATGAAGTCAGCTGAAAAACAAGCCATTATGAGTGAGTTTAAAGCAGGTAATATACATGTTTTAGTGGCTACAACCGTTATTGAAGTTGGTGTTGATGTACCTAATGCGAGCTTAATCATTATAGAAAACCCCGAGCGCTTGGGATTAGCACAGCTGCATCAGTTACGTGGACGCGTTGGCCGTGGCGCTACGGCATCGCATTGTGTGCTTTTATATCACGCACCGCTGTCTCACACCGCTCAAAAGCGATTAGGAGTACTACGCGATAGTAACGATGGTTTTGTGATAGCAGAGCGCGATTTAGAAATTCGTGGCCCAGGTGAAGTCCTTGGGACAAAACAAACGGGTTTAGCCGAATTTAAAATTGCCGATCTTACCCGTGATAAGCACATACTTAATCAAGTAAGGCCAATTGCACAGCAAATGCTTAAGCAACACCCAGAGGTTGTTGACCCACTAATTCAACGTTGGTTGGGTAACAAGCAAAATTACGCGCAAGCGTAACCACTTTATTTTCGATACTTTTGAGTTTACTAAGTTAATTTACTAAATTAGCTTACTAAGGGTATAAAAAAGCCAGCCCTAAACAATATAGATCTGACTACTGATATCTCAATAGAGCAGCATAAAAGCGATTTTCGCCCTTTACTGCTCTTAGTTAAATTTAAGCTTTGTTAAGCTCAAATATAAGCGATGTTTGCGGGAATGAAATTGGCATTTGTAAACCAAACTGCATTAACGCTTCACCGGTAAATGTTTGACCATTTACCGCAGCAATAGAAGATGGACGATACTCTTCAAATTTTACCGGCCACACTAAATTAAGTGTGTACTGCGCATCAGCATCTAGGCCAACAAAACGAAGCTTATTAGGCGCTGTACGCGGTGTTTCGCGAACGCTGTTATAGGCAAATAACGCTTTTGTTTTTTGCGCATCGATTAAACCAAAGTTAATAGATAAATCGTCGCTATCAAGGCGGTATAAATCGGCGCTATGAATAAAGTCACGATGCTCTTTATGCAAGGCAATAGCCGCTTTAAGTGCGCTGTACTCGTGATCGTTCAGCTCACGTGGGTCCATTTAGATTCCCATATGACCAAACATTGATACCGCAGCACGCATTTCAATACTTACATTACGCCCTGTAATATGGCAATCACGCGGTCCTACATGTGCACCCATTACCGACGATGGGAAAAAGAACGAACATCCACGTTGTATTTCAAGACGATCGAGCGCATCGTTAGAATCTGATGTCCATACACGGTCTGTGTGTGCAAGTACGCCGTAATCTACACGTGCACCACCTGACGAACAGCTTTCTATTTCAAGACCAGGGTGCGCCGCTTTAATACAGTCAATTAAACGATAAAGTGCCAATGTTTGCTGATGCACAGCAGGCTTGCCATCAAAATTACCCGCATGGTTAATATCGCGGTTCATGTCCCATTTAATGTACTTAATAGTTGGGTATTCAACTAAAATATCGTCAATCGCTTTATATAGGTACTCAACAACCTCAGAGCGCGTTAAATCAAGTACTAGCTGATTTCTAAAGCTTAACTGCTCGTTATTTTCTGAGCCTAAAACATGTAAACCGCCAAAATCAAAAGGACGTGCTGTAGTTACGTTAACCGTACCACCAATGCCGCCTTCTTGAAGCATTGCTGTATTACTTTTATAAATATCAGCACCGGTGATTTGATCTGCCGCTAATACATCAAAATTGAATTCACGACCTGCACTGTCTGTCGCAATTTGACGACCATTAACAAGTACAGTATTAAATTGTGGACCAAAACCACGAATAGTTACCGCTTGGCCTTCACCACCACTACGGTCAATTGCTACACCTGTAATACGTTACAGAGACTCTGCTACGTTTAAATCAGGAAATTTACCAAGATCTTCTGCTTTAATCCCGTCTGTAACAACATTAGATGCTTTTTTATCTAACATTGATGAACGTAAGCTGCTGCGGATACCCGTTACTGCGATAACTTCAACATCTTCATTTACTACTGTAGGCGTATTGCCTTCAGCGCCTTGAGCTGCAACGCTTCCGCTTGCCAATATACCAGTGATAGCAATACTGAGCGCGGTTTTCTTGTTGAACGATAACTTATTGTTAATTATCATTTTTTAAAAACTCCTGATTGTGTGTAGTCGTTGTGCCGTTGTGGTAGTGCATATAGTTTCAAATACTATTTATATTATAAATACTTTAAACCAGCAAAAAGTGCAACCTTTTCCTGAATTATGGATAGCATTTAATCACTATATTTTTGCTTTTAATTTTCTTTAAATTAACATTAGAATACTGTATTCACTTAGAAAAAGAGTAAATAATAACCTGTTAGTAATCCTCTCCCGGCAATAAATTAGCTTTTGGAAAATTTTCACGATTTGGCGCATCTGGCCAATTTTGCGCTTCAAAACACAAAGCTTGCCGTGCTTTAAAAGGCGCACCTACAAAGTTAGCGGTGTATAACTGCATACCAGGTTGAGTGCTCTTAAGGGTTAAATTAACCTTCGTGTGTGGCGAAGTTAATGTAGCCATCGTCTTTAAACTGCTGTCATCATTAAAAATATAGCAGTGATCAAAGCCATTTCCAGCTTCTAGTTGAGGATGAACGGCGCTTAATGCCTTACCAACTTGAGCTGGCTTAGTAAAGTCAAAGCAGGTACCGCAAACTAAAGCGGGTTCATTAAGTGGAATACTTGTTGTATTGATAGGAAGGTAACGATCGGTATTAATTTGAACAAGATGCTCATTAATTGATTCACTGCCATCAAGATTAAAGTAGCAATGGTTAGTAAAGTTAACGAGCGTTTCTTTATTCGTTATCGCTTTAAAGTGCAGAGTAAGCTCGCCGTTTTTAGCGCTAATCGTTTGCCAAACCTGCAACTCCCCAGGAAAACCTTGTTCGCCGTCGGGCGAGCAATAATAAAGCTCAACTTCACTTTCAGTTTGTTTACTTACTTGCCAAAGTACTTTATTAAAGCCTTTAACGCCGCCGTGCAGGCTATTAGGACCGTTATTCGCCTCTAGTTGATACTGCGTACCAGATAAGCTAAAACGCCCCTTTGCAATGCGATTAGCGTATCGACCTACTGTAGCACCTAAGTAAAATGGATTTTCAAGATAGTATTGAGGGTCATCGACGCTAAGGGTCATTTCTTGTTTTTTAAATTTAATACTTTTTATTATTGCGCCAAATGGCAAAATTTCAGCTGTTAAATTTTCACCATCACTGAGCTGAATAACTTGTAAAGGTTGGTTATTGCCAATAGATGTCACACGCATTCTCCAATCAAATTACCGAATTAACATTTCCTGTTATAACGGCGCAACAATATATAATATAAATAATATATAATTGAGGCCTGTAACTCAATCTAAATGCGTTAAAAAATCACGACAAAAATTTACAGCTGCCATTATTTATTTACACAAGGCGAGTAAATTAAATACTTATTTTTTAATCCTCTAAAAATCACACCTAATTAACTAACACGTAAAAATAAACAAAAAGATCAATATAATTAAATATTTAAGAACACCCAACCAATCGGCATATGTTAAAGTTTTATTAAAACACTCTTTTATTTGGAAAATTTTCAGTCTTACTTTGTTTAGTTGATGTCTGCACCATTTAATCCAGCTTAATCGCTGCGCGTGCACTTTGTTTTTAGTATTTATAAACATTAACTGAGAGAAGAAAGGAATTATGATCCCATTTAAACTTAATAAACTGAGCATATTAGTTAGCGCTGTATCTGGCACATTCATATTAGCAAGCAGCCCTATACATGCAGCTCAAAGTGATAAAGTTCAGCAGGAAATGGAAGCGATCACGGTAACAGGCTACCGTTCTAACCTAGTCCGTAGTAAGGAACTCAAAAAAAATGCCATTGGCTCGCAAGACAGCATATTAGCTGAAGACATTGGCGAATTCCCTGATGCCAACTTAGCTGAGTCATTACAGCGTGTACCAGGTGTATCTATTTCGCGTGACTCAGGTGAGGGTCGTCAAATATCGCTACGTGGCTTGGGTCCTAATTTTACACGCACACGCTTAAATGGCATGGAAGCACTTTTTACAAGCGATTCAGGTATTGACCAACGTGGTGGTGCATCTCGCTCTCGAGATTTTGATTTCAGTATTTTTGCCTCAGAACTATTTAATCGCGTAGATGTGTACAAATCGTATGATGCGTCATTAGATGAAGGGGGTATTGCCGGTACTGTTGATTTACATACTGCAAAACCTTTTGATAATTCTGAAGAAGGACTACAAGGTACTGTAAGTGTAAAAGGTATTTATAATGATAGAACAGAGCATTCAGACCCTCGCTTTGCTGGTTTGTTATCAAATACTTGGGGGAATTTTGGTGCGCTCGTATCGGTTGCTTATTCTGAAGTAGATACAATTGAAGAAGGCTATCATGTGTGGTCTTGGAAACAAGCGAGCTTTGGTGATGATAATGTTGCAGATTCAGTTGATGGCGATATCAAAAACCGTTTAGTTAACGCCACGGGCAATGACCGAGTGTTTGTATCTCGCGCTAATAATATTGCATCTTGGGCTAATACACGTAAACGTACCGGTATTACCGCTGCACTTCAGTGGCAACCTTCTGATGCAATGTCTTTTGATTTAGATATTTTATACGGAAAACTATCTAACGATCGCATTGAAAATCAATTATCAACAGCGGGCACAAACGCATTTACTGGCGATGTGACAGCAAATCAGTTACTCGTTGATGCAGCTATTGAAGGTGACGATTTAGTATACGCCTCATTTGAAGGTCTTGATTTACGTACCGAGTCAAAAGTAAGTTTTGGCGAAACTGATTTTCACCAAATATCACTCAGTGGTAATTTTGAACTAACCGATAAACTATACATGACAACCATGTTTGGTTTATCAAAATCTACTTTTGAGCAACCTATAAACGATAAAGTTTTTAGTGAATCTGTCGATCATGCGTTTTCTGTTGATTGGCGCAATGCTAAATATGGTCAAAATACTTACGACTTCGATATTACCGACATCGACCAGTGGGCATTAATGCGGACTGATGTCCGCGAAGATGAAATAAGCAATGAATATAACACGTATCAAGTTGATTTTAATTACGAACTCAATGATGTGCATTCATTTAAGTTTGGTCTTCAGTCTAAAAACTATCAATCAGATGGCTTTGAACGCAGAGACCGTGTCGATTGGGGAAATGACCCAAATTCACCTGAAGCTGTTTTTCAAATAACTAGTATTCCAACTTTGCATGACTATGTTATTGCAGATAACCAAGCTACTTTTGAGCGTGTTGTTGCGACAGGTTTAATTTCTCGCGAGTTAAACGCCTCTCATAATCGCCCTGGTACTGTATATCAAATTGAAGAAGATACTATTGGGGTTTATGCACAGTATGTATGGAACACCGAAATAAGCAACTTCCCAATTAGAGGTAATTTAGGCTTACGTTGGTACGAAACTGAACAAACATCGAGCGGGGAAGTTAATACTGGATCAGGTTTTGAGCAAATAGAATTTAGTAAAACCTATTCCGATTTACTACCAAGCTTAAATGTTGTTGCTGATATTTCTGATAATTGGTTAGTACGCTTTGGTGCAAATCGCAATATTTCTCGACCTAATTTAAATCAATTAAAAGCGGCTGGGCAAGTGGGTGTTGCAGATCAATTTATCAGTGCTGGTAACCCTAATTTAGAGCGTTTTGTCGCTGATTCATTCGAAACATCATTTGAGTTTTATGGTGATTCGTCAAGCTTGGCTATTGCATTATTCCATAAAGATATGGAGTCATTTATTGTCCAGCAATCAGTGACCCTACCTTATGAGCAAACGGGTTACCCTCTAGAGTTTTTAGATTTTGACCCGCGCGTAAATGCGCAATCTGAGTTTACCGTTTCACAACCTATAAATGGTGATTCTACAGATGTCACTGGTTTAGAAATTGCGTTTCAAATGGACTTTGATTTTTTACCAGAGCCATTCAATTACTTAGGAATGCTCGGTAATGTAACCATTGCTGATGGCGAAACTATTTTATTTAACGAAGGTGAGCGCATCAGCGTTACTCCTCCTGGCTTATCTGAATTGTCTCACAATTTTACCCTTTATTACGAAACGCCGCGTTGGGGCATGCGGGTATCGAGCTCTTATCGTGATGAATATATTACAGGGGAAGGCTCAGAGCAAAACATTGTTGCAGGATACGATGAAACAACGTTTGTTGATTTTAAATCGTTCATGAATATTACAGAGCAAGTAAAAATAACCTTTGAAGCAACAAATTTAACGGATGAAGTAATTCGCCAATTCCTTGATCACAGAACTCAATCTTACTCACAAAGTGGTCGTAACTTTGCGTTAGGTATGTCGTATAAATTTTAGCTCTCACTTCTAAACTGGCTGCTTTTGCAGCCAGTTACTTTAAGGAAAAAAGTTATGCAAAAATACACTGTTTCATTCCTCATTAATTTATTATTGCTTTTAGTTTGCTGCCCATCAATTGCTGCAAATGACTCATTTACTTTAGGTGTTATTGCCGATTGCCAATATGCAGAACAAGCCAATAAAGGTACTCGACACTATACATCTTGCCCTCAAAAGTTCAGCACTGCCGTTGAGCAATTTAATCAACTGCCTTTATCGGGTGTATTACATTTAGGCGACTTTATCGACCGTGAATTTAAAAGTTTTACTCCGTTAAATACAATATCGTCATCGCTTAACGCTCCCCTTTATCATGTATTAGGAAATCATGAGTTTTCGGTAGATGATAAGTTTAAAATGCACATAACTAACACATTAAATATGCCCGCGCGGTACTACAACTTTGAAGTAAACGGCTGGCTTTTTATTGCTTTAGATGGCAACGATGTGAGCACTTACGCATGGCCTAAAAATAGTAAAAAACATCAACAAAATATGGCCTTGTTTAACTCTCAATATAAAGGGCATGAAGATTGGAATGGCGCAATTGGTACAAAACAACTTAAGTGGTTAGAAGAAAAACTAAAAGTAGCGCAAGTAAAAGAGCAACCTGTTGTGCTACTGAGCCATTTCCCTATTTTTCCTGAGAACAACCATAACCTTTGGAACGCGCAAGAAGTGCTAGCCCTTATTAGCCAGTATTCAGCCGTAAAAGCATGGTTTAATGGTCATAACCATGTAGGTAATTACGCAAAAAAAGACGGTATTCACTTTGTGACTTTTCATGCAATGCTTGATACCGACACAACTGCATTTAGCACTCTTGAATTTTCGCCAACCCAACTTAAAATTAATGGTCAAGGGAGACAGCCTTCAATGATTCTTCCCATTAAATAGCCGTAATAACACTAAGATAACCTATAACTTTATATAATAACGCGCACAAGGTAGGAATTAGCGTGACTATGGAACTTAGTTACGCATTTCTAGCACTTATATAACTATGCAATTGCTCAATAGCACTTTGTATTTGGCGGCTTATATCGCCTAGGCTAAACCCTGTTGCCACTTTAATTTGTTGATATGTTTCACCATGAATACGACTACGTACTATAAGGTCTCGCTGCTTAGCTGTAAGCGTATTCATCGCATCTGAAATATATTCAATTCGTAAATTCATGCTACATAGATCCTCAGGGCTACCTTGTGTACATAGTAGTTCATCAATATTATCGAGGGTGTCGTCTGACAAATACTGGGGATTTTTAAAACGAGAACGATAATTTAAACCAATGTTAATAGCTGAACGAAGCAGATAAGCTTTCGGAAACTCTATTTTATCAATATGCTGGTGCGACAACATATTACTAAATGCCTCCTGCACTAAATCTTCATGATCGCTAAGGCTTGCCCCAAAAAAATCACGGACTCTACGGTTTAGTTCACTATTGTGCTCGGTATATAATTTTTCAAAAAATGATTCGACAATCATAAAATTGCTTTAACAACCTCTTAGTTCAAAAAGTAAAAACAACTGTATTAGTCGTTATATTTAAGAGGATTAATCTAGCATTCAATTATGCTAAGAATATGACAAACCAAGCGTTTGTCACTAAAAGGTCATTTATTAGCTAAGTTATGACTCAGCAGTAATGTGCTCGTTAAGCGCTGCTTTTTCGTCAATGCTAAGCGCTTGCTTTGATTTAGCAATAAAGTCGTATCTCACCATCACAGCTTTGCCTATTGCGCAGCATTTATCGTGTTGCCATGCTTCTTGCCTAAGCGTAAAAGAACTAGTCCCTATATGCTCTACAGAGGTTTTAACTGTCACTTCGTGGCCATAAAATAATTCGCCTACAAACGACACTTCAACTTTGGCGATAATCAATTTCCAATCATGTGGATTTAAGTCCGGTGTAAAAAACTTAAAAATAGGTCCACGCGCGACTTCAAACCATACAGGGAGTACGGTATTGTTAATGTGTCCGAGTGCATCTGTTTCGCTAAAGCGCGGCATCACTTTTTCAATAAACATAAAAATCCAATAATAATTATATAAAGGTAAACCATGACGGACTTTATACGCGTTATTGATAACGCATTAAGCGATGAGTTTTGCGATGAATTTATTTCCACATTCGCGCAAAGCCCGCATGTAAGACAAGGGGTAACATCGGGCGGTGTCGACTTAAAGAAAAAAGACAGCCACGACCTACACTTAAATAATCACCCCGAATATGCACAACAATTAAAACATATACAACAAACGACTGCACAGCATGTTTTTAAGTATGTTGAAGAGCATATTTTTATGATGATTGGGGCATTTGGCTTAAAGGTTTATCATCCAAAAACAGGTGATGTAGTCGATTTAACCCAAGAGAATTTTGAAGAAGTGGGTAAACCGCAGTTACCCGTTTTAGTTCAGCAAATTTTTAGACTCGGTAACATTCAAGCGCAAAAATACGAAGTAAACAAAGGTGGCTACCCTTACTGGCACAGTGAAGTTTATCCGCAGCTACAGCACAATGAAGCTTTGCATCGCGTGTTGTTATTTATGTTTTACTTAAACGATGTAGAAGAAGGTGGTGAAACAGAGTTTTATTATCAAAACCGTAAAATCGCCCCTAAAAAAGGCACTATGGTAATAGCACCTGGCTACTTTACACATACTCATAGAGGCAATAAGCCAGTATCAAACGATAAGTATATTTTAACCTCGTGGGTATTGTTTAACCGTGCAGAACAAATATATGGTGCGCCTAAGAGTTAGCGCACCAAAATCAGTATTATTTAACCGAGCAGTTCATCAAATAAATTAAACAACTGATCTAGCTCTTCAATGGTGTTGTAGTGCATACAACCAATGCGCACTACGCCGCCTTTATCAAGCACATCTAATTGCTTGCACAACCCTTGCGCGTAAAAATTACCATCCCACACGCAAATATGCTGCTTACCTAGAAATTCTGAAACGGCGCGTGGCTCAAGCCCTTCAAAAATTAAAGCAAAAGTAGGTGTACGCTCATTAAGGCGATCAAAATCATCAATACCAAATAACTTAATACGTGGATAATTAACTAAGCGCGTTAAAAAGTGTTCGCTAAGCGCCATTTCGTGCTGCTTAGTTTTAGCAAAAGCAACGCTTAACTTTTCGCGGCGTGAATGGCTATCGTCAAGTTCGCTAATCGCTGCAATGTAATCAACAGCAGCGATAAAACCAGCCATTGCTTCAAAGCTTTGCGTGCCGGTTTCCCAGCGACCTGGTGCTACGTCTTTAGCTGGCTCAACTTTATAAGGTGTAAACCCGTCTAAATGTTCTTTTTTACCGTAAACCATACCTAAATGCGGGCCAAAAAACTTATACGCAGAGCACGCTAAGAAGTCGCAATCAAGTGATTGCACGTCAACAAGTTCATGCGGTGCATAATGTACGGCATCAACATAAACAAGTGCGCCTACAGCGTGAGCAAGCTCAACAATACGTTTAATATTGTTAATTGAACCTGTGGTATTTGAAGCGTAAGTGACCGCTACAAGCTTAGTGTTGCTGTTTAATAGGCTTTCAAATTGCACCATATCTAAGCTGCAATCAGCTTCGTTAATTAAAGCCGTATTAACTTTAACGCCTTTATCTTCTGCAGCTTGTTGCCACGACGATACATTCGAGAAGTGATCGGCATTGGTTACAATTATTTCATCGCCAGCCTGCCAGTCGCGTGAAATTGCACGACTAAAACTAAACGTAAGGCTGGTCATGTTTGGACCAAACACAATTTGTTGTGAGCTAGGTGCATTTAGTAAATCAGCTGCAGCTTGGCGCGCATTCGCCATCAACTCAACCGTTTTATCACTTGAAAAAAACGCGCCACCTAAGTTCGAATTATAATGACCTAAATAAGCAGTCATCGCAGTAAGCACCGATGTTGGTACCTGCGAGCCACCTGGTCCGTCTAAAAATATTGGCGATTTACCATCAACGTTCTGCATTAATGCTGGAAACTGCTCACGTAATTGCGTTATGTTCATGCCTAACTTCCTTAAGACGTTAATACAAAACAATCCAGGTAACCTGGTTTGCTAGCATCAATTTTGTTCATAGGTGTTGCGTTATGCCACACTTGACGGTCGTTTATTAATGCAAACATGCCGTCTTTTATTTCCATTTTAAAACAAGGCTCAGCTTGCTTGTTTTCGTATACAAGCAGTTCGCCACCTTCTAAATTCTCGTGAGAAACACCGCATATACATACATGGTCAAAACCATCTTGATGCACGCCTTCTGGCGCTGCAGGTGTATCGCTATCGATGGCAAGCATACGGAACTGATGAATTTCAATATCACGCTGCTCATCAATACCGGTAAGTTGGCGAAACTCATTTACAATGCTTTTCATGCCCTCTGACTCAAGTAAACTTTGCTCTAAATTTTCGTAAGTACGCTCTACATTACCTTGAAAAGTATTAATTGAATCATCTTGAACAAATGCTTTGGCTTGCTGTAGCTTTATTTCACCATTTTGCATTTTTACTACTGAATAACGACGTTTACGAAAGGCACCATCTGCATAAAGGTTTGCAGGAAGGTTATCAAAAGAAGGTTTAACCAAATCAATATTTGCTTGGTTAACAAAACGTAGTTGCAATAAATTCTGGTTGTTTAATGCTGTCATAAAATCTCGCCTAAAATAATGAGAATATTGATAAGGATTTTAATGCATTTTGATAGGAATTTTTGCGCGATTAATTACTTTAAAAGCAATTTAAGACTAGAGTTAATACAATAATACAAAAAAAGAAGCATGAACTATCTAATATTTGTTTTAACCAATAAAAAAACCCGCCGAAGCGGGTTTTTAAACAAACTCTAAAAGTTATACAGCTTGTTGAATAATCACGTTGTCTGCTTTTTTAGTGTAAGCAGGCATACGGTGGAAGTTTAAGTAACGGTAAGTATCTGCAGCCGTTGCATTAATCTTCGCTGCGTATTCTTGGTACTCAGCTGGAGTAGGTAGTTTACCTAAAATAGCCGCTACTGCAGCAAGTTCTGCTGAAGCTAAGAATACGTTCGCGCCATTACCTAAACGGTTAGGGAAGTTACGTGTAGAGGTAGACACAACCGTTGCTTTGTCTGCAACACGTGCTTGGTTACCCATACATAGTGAACAACCTGGAGTTTCGATACGTGCACCTACACGACCAAAGATACCGTAGTAACCTTCGTCTGTAAGCTGATCTTTATCCATCTTAGTTGGCGGGGCAACCCAAAGCTGAGTTGGGATACGACCTTTAAAGCCATCTAGTAACTTACCTGCTGCGCGGAAGTGACCGATGTTAGTCATACAAGAACCGATGAATACTTCGTCGATTTTCTCGCCAGTAACATCAGACAATAAACGTGCATCATCTGGGTCATTTGGAGCACAAAGGATTGGCTCTTTAATGTCTGCTAAATCGATTTCAAGTACATGTTTGTACTCTGCATCAGCGTCAGCTTCCATTAGTTCTGGGTTAGCTAACCAATCTTGCATTGCAGTAATACGACGCTCAATAGTACGTACATCGCCGTAACCTTCAGAGATCATCCATTTAAGCATAACAATGTTTGATTCTAGGTATTCTGCGATAGACTCTTTAGAAAGTTTAACCGCACAACCTGCTGCAGAACGCTCTGCAGATGCATCTGATAGTTCAAACGCTTGCTCAACAGTTAGGTGTTCAACGCCTTCAATTTCTAGTACACGACCAGAGAATTCGTTAATTTTACCTTTTTTCTCAACTGTTAATAAACCTTCTTTAATACCGAAGTAAGGGATTGCATGTACAAGGTCACGTAAAGTGATACCTGGTTGCATTTCACCTTTAAAGCGAACCAAAATTGACTCAGGCATATCAAGAGGCATAACACCTGTAGCTGCTGCGAATGCTACTGCACCCGAACCTGCTGGGAATGAAATACCTAATGGGAAACGTGTATGTGAATCACCACCAGTACCTACAGTATCTGGTAATAACATACGGTTTAACCATGAGTGAATTACACCATCACCTGGGCGAAGTGACACACCGCCACGGTTCATGATGAAATCAGGAAGCGTATGGTGAGTGTTTACATCGATTGGTTTAGGGTAAGCCGACGTATGACAGAAAGACTGCATTGTTAAATCTGCAGAAAAACCTAAACATGCTAAGTCTTTAAGTTCGTCACGTGTCATAGGACCTGTTGTATCTTGCGAGCCAACAGTTGTCATTTTAGGTTCACAGTATTGGCCTGGGCGAATACCTGGAACGTTACACGCTTTACCAACCATTTTTTGCGCTAGTGTGAAGCCTTTTTCAGAAACTTCTGTCACTGTTGGTACTTTAAATACATCAGTTGGACCTAGGCCAAGTGATGTACGTGCTTTATCAGTTAAACCACGACCAATGATAAGTGGTATACGACCACCAGCACGAACTTCATCTAAAATTACATCAGATTTAAGTTCAAAAGTTGAGATTACTTTGTCAGTACCGTGGCTCTTAACAACACCTTCGTACGGGTAAATATCGATTTGCTCACCCATGTTAAGCTCATCAACATTTAATTCGATTGGTAATGCACCTGAATCTTCCATTGTATTGAAGAAGATTGGAGCAATTTTATTACCTAGACATACACCGCCAACACGCTTGTTTGGTACGAATGGGATATCATCGCCCATGAACCAAAGTACAGAGTTAGTTGCAGACTTACGAGAAGAACCAGTACCAACAACGTCACCTACATATGCAAGTGGTAAGCCTTTAGTTTTTAATTCTTCAAGCTGAGAGATTGGACCTACTTCGCCTGGCTTGTCTGGTGTAATTCCATCACGTTCAATTTTTAGCATTGCTAAAGCATGAAGTGGGATATCTGGACGAGACCATGCATCTGGTGCTGGTGATAAGTCATCAGTATTTGTCTCGCCAGTTACTTTAAATACAGTAACTGAGATCTTTTCAGCAACAGCTGGCTTATTAGTAAACCACTGCGCATTTGCCCAAGACTCAATAATTTGCTTAGCGAATGTATTACCCGCTTTTGCTTTTTCTTCAACATCGTAGAACGCATCAAACATAAGTAATGTATTTGAAAGGCCTTTAACTACGATTGGTGCAAGTGTTTCGTCATCAAGTAGGTCAATCATTGGCGCGATATTGTAACCGCCCAGCATTGTACCTAATAATTCTGCCGCTTTTTCTTTAGAAACAAGTGGAGAATTAGCTTCACCTTTAGCTACAGCTGCTAAAAATCCCGCTTTAATATAAGCAGCATCATCAACACCAGCTGGTATACGCTGAATGAACAAATCTAAAATGAATTCTTCTTCACCTGCAGGTGGGTTTTTTATTAATTCAATAAGATCAGCAGTTTGCTGAGCATCTAATGGCGCTGGTACGATACCTAACGCGGCACGTTCTTCTACGTGTTTACGATATTCTTGTAGCACAATATTGCCCTCTTGGTGACGTGAAAGTATCCGGTAGCGCTTTGGGCGCAAATAAGTTACCCAATACTTATAGTATTCTAACGCGTAATTATAAAGCTTTTATGGATAGATGAAAATCCATCCAGTTGCGCAACTGATTATACCGATTATAAATACTATGAATAGTGGTTGTGGTAAAAACTATTTTCATGAATACTTGTTAAGTAAGAATCATTACCATTAACTAATATTATTTTATTACAGGCATAAAAAAACCCAGCACTTGGCTGGGTTTTTATTACAAACTACTTAATTAACGTAAAACTTTAACGTTTTTAATCGTTTTGATATGCGCTTCTACACGACGGTTTTCTTCGTGTGCTGCTTTAGTGTTCGCTTCATTTTTAAGACGCTCTTCACCTAAACCAACTGTAGTAATACGGTCTTCTGCTACGCCATCAGCTACTAATTTTTTAGCTACTGCGTCAGCACGTTTTTTAGATAACCACTTGTTGTAAGATGCTTTACCTACAGAAGAAGTATGACCTTCTAAAAGAACAGTTGTATCTGGGTACTCTTTTAAGAACTCAGCTACTTTATCGATATCGTTTAAGTACTGTGTAGATACTGCAGATGTATTATTAGGGAAAGTCACTAATAAGCTTACAGTTACTTCTTTATCTTCGTATAAAGTACAACCTGTGCCATCAACTGCATCTGTCATTGGTGTGTTAGGACACTGATCATCTGCATCTGGAATGTTATCGTTGTCGCTATCTACTGGTGCAACTTCAACAATTACTGGCTCTGGAGCTGGTTGAACTGGCTCTTCTGCTACTGAACTTTGACCAAATAAGTAGTTAATACCTAGTTTAGCGTTCACATCGGTATAACCACGGTCAAGACCTTGATAAACAGATGTTTCTGCGTTAACAAATAAGCCGTCTGTAATGAAGTGTTGGTAACCAACACCTGCGTTTAAGAAAGTATTATCTGTTGCTACTTTTACTTCTTTAATACCAAATAAACCATAGAAAGGACCGCCACCAAAGTGGTAAAGTGCATCAACACCAAAACGCTCGCCGTCTACGTCGTTACGATTACCATTAGGAATCGGATTTTTAAGAAATGCATTAAAGTCCATATCTGCATACTCAAGACGTGCACTCCAGTAATCACTGAAACGGTAGCCAACTTCAGCACCCCAACTTGCAGATTCATTAACTTCCAAGTTTTGGTGCATGTTTAAGTTTTTCCAAGATGCATCGTAATAGTCACCGAACACACCAATGTAAAAACCTTCAGTTTTTTCTGCTGCAAATGCCGATGCGCTAGTTGCAGCTAACGCGATTGCGATTGTAAGTGATTTTAATTTCATTGTTTTCTTCCCATTTTAACAATTAAAAAATATAGCTAATTCGTTCTAGCTCAACCAGTTTTATATAGACTAACTGAGCCTTTGTTAATCAATACTTAACGAAAAATAAAGTTTATTACTTTTTTCTATGCCTTGTCACAACACACATCCACTTACTATAGGCGAAATTAAAACTTTATTGAAAAATAAATATAGTAGTTTTTGTAAATTAGTACTTAGCAAGGAAAGTAAGAGCAATTAAATTGAATGCACTTATAAATGCAAAGAAATATTGCTTGCTTTATATTGTGTGCATAATACCACCAGAATTAGCATTCCCCTAAGTATATGCGCATGTTTGATTAAAAAATGACTCTTTTTAATCATGCGGTTATATTTAAAGTTAAGTATTAAGTACCACAAAAAGTCTGGTAGTCATTATCATTAGTCGGTGGAGAGCAAAATTCTGATAATTCTTCACTGTTAGAATATGGATTGCCGGCTATTTTTATAAAGCGCTGTAGCAACTCACTAGACCCAGTAGCGTTATATTGTTCAATTATTTCTTCGATCACATGATTACGCGGTATAACACGAGGATTTGCCGCTCTCATTACTTTATAACTATTATCGTCAGTTAAGCTTACCCACTTAGCTCTCCATTCAATTAGCGACTCAGGTACGCTTTTTTCTCCTTTTAAGGATTCAGTAAGCGCATCAAAGGTGTTGGTGTAGTCGAGCTGATTATCTTTTAATAGCGTTAACAACTCTGCTATTAACTCACCACTACTATCGCTAGATTCATTTAAACCCAGTTTTTGTGCCCACATAGCCGTAAACTCAGCATTAAACTGCTCAGCAAAACTATTAATAAATGGCGTCATTAATAAAACTGCTTGCTCGTCATCATCGCTAATAAGCGGCATTAAACTCTCAGCTAAGCGTGCGCAGTTCCAGTTAGCTATATTAGGTTGATTACCGAATGCATAGCGGCCTTGTTTGTCTATAGAGCTAAATACAGTATCAAAATCAAAGCTATTCATCATGGCACACGGGCCGTAATCAATAGTCTCTCCGCTAACTAGCGTATTATCTGTATTCATTACTCCGTGAATAAAGCCAACACGCATCCAGCTCACAACTAGCTTAACTTGGTTTTTAATCACAGCGCCTAAAAATGCTAAATAGCGCTGCGATCCTGTATCTGTTATTTCTGCGTAGTGTCGCTCTATAGCTAAATCGGCTAAATTTTTAAGCCCTTCAACATCGCCTTGCGTCGCTAAATATTGAAATGAACCAACACGAATATGGCTCGTTGCTACACGCGTAACGATAGCCCCTGCTTGTGGCGGATTACGATAAACCGTTTCGCCACTGCCAACAACCGCTAAGCAGCGTGTGGTTTTAACTCCCAGCGCATGCATTGCCTCGCTCATTACGTATTCACGAATAGCAGGACCAAGTGCACAACGCCCATCTCCCCCTCTTGAGTAAGGAGTAGCACCAGAGCCTTTTAATTGAATATCCCATAACTGGTTTTCATCATCACTAATAGCGCCCAGTAAGTGCGCTCGTCCATCGCCTAAGCGGGGTGAAAAATGTCCAAATTGGTGCCCAGAGTAACCAAGTGCTACTGCAGGAATCGCCTGTTTTTCGTTACCGCTAAAAGTGCTGGCACGCAAATCAGCCGCAACGTTAATATTAAATTGTTTTGCTAAGCTCTCATTCCACAGTAATAGCTGAGGAGAGGCGACACTTGCAGGGAAATCTTCTATTGCGAAGTTTTCCGCAATATCTGTGTATCTTGGCACTAATTTCATGGTAATTCCTATTGTTGCTGACTTATACCAACACGGTTGTCACCTACGCCATAAGCAACAATTAAGCTTAACTCTTGCATACTTAAGCCGCTTTGCTTTTGCATTTCGTTAAAAAAAGCTTGGGCTGCATTTAGTGACTTTTTAGTTTGTAAGCCGCCGTCTATAATTTTATGGGCACGCAAATAATTCTCTACATCGCGTGATAGTAAAAATGTATCTTTACCAAGTGCTCGCAGCGCATAAGGCCCTGTATTTCCGCCTAAACGCGAACCATGTTTTTTTAAATACGCCCACAAACCAATAATATCCTCTGTTGGCCAATTAGCGATAAACTGACTAAAACTGCCATGTTCCCCTGCTATTTCGTGGATCATGTAAGCATTTTCGGTAATTGTTTTTACTTTTTTATAGTTACGAACAATGCGCTCATCCGTTGCTTTTTGTTCCAGCATATCGGGTGGCATCATTAATAACTTGTCAACGCTAAAATCCCAAAAAACCTCTCTAAAGCCCGGCCACTTATTATTTATGACTGACCAATAAAAGCCGCTTTGAAATACTTTTCGAGTAAATTCTTCAAGCCAATCGTCGTCACTTAACGTGCTTAGTTGTTTTTTAGATAGCGGTTTTGCAAGTAATAATTTAAGCATTTTTTCAGAGCCTTTTCGCTCTACCGCTCGCTTATAAATATCGCTAAATTTTTCCATACTAATTAAATACCTCACTACTTATATTGCTAGTGTACGAGAAAAGCACCTAATACGTAACCACCCCTCTTTTCGATGAATTAATCTGTATTTAGTCGCTTGACACCTAGACGGCTAAAATGCTTTAATCGCCGTAATTACCCTATTTAAATTGCACAGGTTTGTAAGTTTTACTCTACAAACAGGTGCAAAGGGCTAGAAGAGGTGCGTTATTCAGGTAGCGTATGTTAGGAGCGCAAACTCCAGTAAGCATACGTGAGGGGAATTAACGCCGAGAAGTAACCACTTTTGCGAGGTGTTTATTTCGGGCGACTAGGTTGAACCCTAGCGACTGTCACCAATAGTTGCTTATAAAAAGCAGCTTGTTAGTTTGGTGGAGAGCTTCTGGTCTTAAATATTAAGGCCGTGCGCCCTATTATTTTAAGCCCATTCGCTCTTCGAATTATTAGTTCGAACGACGTTAATGCGGCTCCTTCCATAAAGCTTTTTAACTCTTCGAATAATACCAATTACATTAAATTAGTTATCGCTAAAATGATCACGTTTTTAATAAAATTGGTACAAATTATAAGTTCGTGAGAGATGATCAACAACTTCAATTTAAACGACTACTCACTGTGGACCGCACTCGTTACGCCATTTGATCAACACGGCGATGTTGACTACAACACGTTAACTAAGTTGGTTAGCGATCAAGAAGCGGTACATAACGGTATTTTGCTACTTGGCAGTACGGGCGAAGGTTTAGCACTAACGCTAAAAGAGCACCAAGCCATTGTTGAGCACGTATGCCAGCTAAAACCAACAGTACCACTCATGGTAGCTGTGGGCGGTAGTAACTTAAAGCAACAAATTGAGTGGGTTAACTACTGTAATACACTACCAATTCATAGCTTTTTACTTGGCTCACCGCTTTATGCAAAGCCTGGTGCTATAGGTCAAACTCATTGGTTTGAAAGCCTACTAAATGCAAGCGCTCACCCATGTATGCTTTATAACGTACCGGGTCGAAGCGCTGTTAGCATCCCAGCGGCAACAATTCAAAACTTACAAAACAATAAAAATTTATGGGCGTTAAAAGAAGCGAGCGGCAGTATTGCTCAGTTTGAAGCTTACCGCCAAGCGGCGCCTAATTTAGCTATTTTTAGTGGCGACGATGCGCTAATGCCTTATTTTGCTCAAGCTGGCGCAAAAGGTTTGGTGTCGGTAGCTGCAAACGCATGGCCTGGACAAACTCACGAGTTTGTTAAGCGCAGTTTAAGTGGTCAACACCCTAACTTATTTGCCCAGTGGTCAAGCGCTATTAATAGCCTATTTGCTGTCGCAAACCCTATTCCCGTAAAGGTACTGATGCATTTGCAAGGCCGCTTAAGCAGCCCGCAACTTCGTCCACCTTTAACACATCTTGAGTTAACTCAAACCGATTGCATCACAACTGCAAACAACACCATTTTATCTTGGCATTAAATACAGGTTTTTATAATGAGCTGGTTAGAACTATTAAATAATTTAGAATCGGGCGCAGTACGCGCAGCATCACAAAACGAAAGCGGCCAATGGCAAGCTAACGTAGAAGTAAAGCAAGGCATTTTAGAAGCCTTTAAAAATGGCACTAATACTGAGTTTGCAGGCGGCTTTGTTGATAAACATAACCTAGCTCCGCAAGAATTTAGTACTGATGATGGCGTTCGTATGGTACCAGGTGGCTCAAGTGTTCGCCGTGGTGCTTATGTTGCTAAAGGCACGATTATTATGCCACCAGCGTATGTAAACATTGGCGCATATATCGACGAAGGCACAATGGTAGATAGCCACGCATTAGTTGGCTCGTGTGCACAAGTAGGTAAAAACGTACATTTAAGCGCTGCAGTTCAGCTTGGTGGTGTACTTGAGCCAATTGGTGCCAGCCCAGTAGTGGTTGAAGATGATGCATTTATTGGTGCTGGCTGTATTATTGTTGAAGGCGTAGTCATTAAAAAAGGCGCAGTACTTGCCCCAGGCGTGCGTTTATCAGCAACTATTCCGGTATACGACTGCGTAAACGAGCGCCAACTAGATAAAGGCGAGCCAATCCCAGAGTACGCGATTGTAATACCGGGCTCTCGCCCTGCGTCAAACGAATGGGCGCGCGAGCAAGGCCTAAGCATGTCGTGTGCGTTAATAGTTAAATACCGCGACGAGAAAAGCGATGCATCGTTATTGCTTGAAGAGGTTTTACGATAATGAGCTTTTTGAGCACGCCTATCAAAACCGCTGTAAATACAATTACACAACAACTTGCTACACCTTTTTTTGTTTACGATTTAGATCAACTAAACACGCATCTTGCGCGTTTAGTTGCGCAAACCGATGTAAAACTGTGGTACGCGGTAAAAGCAAACCCACTGTCTAAAATTATTCAAAGCTTAGACAGTGCTGGCTTTAATTTTGACGTAGCAAGTAAAGGTGAGCTTGAGCAAGTACTCGCACAAGGTATTAGCTCGCAGCGCGTGCTCAACACAGGGCCTGCAAAAAGCCCTAAACAAATTAAACACTTTATTGAGCGCGGCGTGCGTATATTCGTAGCAGAAAGCCTCAATCAAGTACGTTGGTTAAACCAACAAGCACAACTACAAAACACGCAGTTACAAGTATTACTGCGAGTGCAATTACGTTGGCCTGAAGGTGAAAAAAACCCTCTGGGCGGCGATAGCCTTACGCCGTTTGGTATGGGTTGTGATGAGTGGCAAGCACTCAATGTAGCTGACTACCCTGCACTTAAATTTGACGGCCTGCATATTTTTCAGTGGGGCAACATGCTTAGCACGCAAAAGCTAAGCGATTTGTGGTCACAAATGATTGCACCTCTTAGCCAACTTGCCAGCGATTTAAATATTAGCCTTAAGATTTTAGATTTAGGTGGTGGTTTAGGTATTCCTTATACACAAAACGAAGCAACACTTGATTGGGATGACTTAATTGCTGCGCTCGCTAAAATTAAAAATGATGCGGGTGTAGAAGAATTATGGATGGAACTTGGTCGCTATGCCGTTGGCGAATGCGGTCATTACGCAAACCCAGTAGTAGAGCGCAAACAAAACTACAATCAAGAACAAGTAATTTTAAGCGGCGGTATAAATCACTTATTACGCCCTGCTGTTACCAGCCAAGACTTTCCTGCTGCATTACTGCGTGAATCCAGTGCTAAAACTCAAGCGGTCACTTTATACGGCCCACTTTGTACAGCGCTTGATTGCTTGGGTGAACATAACTTACCAAGCGATTTAAATGAGCACGACTGGCTAGTGTTTAGCCAATGCGGTGCTTACGGCTTTACCGAAAGTATGCCGTATTTTTTATGCCATGAGCTAGCTGCTGAGTACACCTTGCAAAACGGTACACTTACCTGTGTTCGCCAAGCCGAAAATGCCAGCCATTATTTAAGGTAACAAGTATGAGTAATACAACACACATTAGCCAAGAGAACATTGTAGTAGGGGAAGTTGCAAACGGCTTACCGCTTACAATTCCTGTGTATCGTTTAAAAGGCAATGGCACAGGGCCAAGTGTTTACATTCAGGCCAATATGCATGGCGCTGAAGTGCAAGGTAACGCAGTTATTTTTCAGCTGCTTGAGCAATTAAAACACCTTAACCTTAGTGGCGATATTACCCTTGTACCTTATGCCAATCCGATTGGTTGTAATCAAAAATCTGGCGAGTTTACCCTTGGCAGGTTCGATCCGATTACGGGCACTAATTGGAATCGCATGTATCACTACAATAAAAATTTAGTGGCACAGTTTGCACAAAATCATACTCAGTATGACGACGCTACATTAAAAAGTAACTTCAAACAGGCACTTATTGACGAAGTAGACAGCAAACTTAACGGCCCTGCTTATTTACTCAATACGGGTAAACGCATTGCGCTTAACTTACAAAAGCTCGCTCATCAGGCTGATATAGTACTCGATTTACACACAGGCCCTATTTCAAGCAAGCATCTGTACTGCCCAAGCTATGCAACCGACAGCGCACGTTACTTTAATATTGAACATGTATTGCTTATTCCTAGTGATTTTGACGGCGCTATGGATGAAGCTAACTTTTGCCCATGGTGGCATTTAAGTGATGCACTTAGCGGACAAGGTCGCGAATTATCAATACCTGTAGAAGCATTTACTGTAGAGCTAGGCAGCCAAGAAAAAATAGACTTAAAAGAAGCATTAAACGATGCAAACAGCATTTTAAGTTACTTAAATCACAAAGGCGTATTACAAAACGCACCGCATACGCCAGCTAATATGACTCGCTATGCATGTAATTTAGATGACTACTTTGCCTATTACGCCCCTATTGGCGGCATGGTTGAATACTTAGCCCCACTTGGCGGGCACATTAAAGCTGGTGAGCCTATTGCCAATATTTTACGCATGGAGCGCTACTTAAGCGAGCAGCCACTGCAAACACTCACTCTTGATTGCGATGCAATTGCTATTTTGCACTTTGCCTCAGCGAGTGTTAACCAAGGTACTGAGCTTTATAAGTTTTTTACTAACATATTTGAGCTTTAGCTCACCCTTCTCATTGCGTGAGAGTAATACCAATTGCATTAAATTAGTGATCTATTATAGCGATAAGGAAATAGCTTAATAACAAGGCTAAAATTATGGTACATAGTTGTTCTATATAAATAATTTTTAACGTAGTTAGTGAGTTATTTAATACGCTAGAATGATCATGTTTTTAATAAAATTGGTATAAATTAACTAAAATAGTTAATTTGCATTAGAAAAGCGGCTTAGGCCGCTTTTCTTTTGATCTATACTTACTTTGTATACGTATAGACCTTGTTATAAATGCAAATTCAGTAAAAGTTCACCGTTACATATGTAAAAAGACGTTATAATTAAATTAACGCATACAACAACCCAAAATCACAAGGAATTACAATGAGCTGGCGCCACTGGATAACTCTTTCTGCTTTAATTAGTACCGCTACCTTCGCACAAGAAGAAGTTGCTACAAATGAGCAAGACAACGACATCGAACTTGTAAAGCAGTGTATTTTAAATGAGGTAATTGGCGGAGATGGTAAACAAACATTAGACGATCTTCGTAAAAAGTGTTCAGCTCTTGAAGAAAACAAACAACTTACCGCGCTTGATAAACGCCAAGCTCGTGAAGAAGTAGGTAAAAAAAATAGAAATGTAATTACGCCACATAAGCGTAACTATATTTTGCCTCTTTCGTACGTGTCACACCCAAACGATCGCCCATTTGATGGCTTTGATGCACTAACAGACGATAACGACGGTGAACCGCTCGACAACCTAGAAGCAAAATATCAGCTATCGATAAAAGTGCCTCTTTACGATGATTTTTCGGATAAAGACCAAGCCATATTTTTTGGCTTTACACTGCAATCGTATTGGCAGCTTTATAACTCAGAAATTTCTTCTCCATTTCGTGAGACCAACTACGAACCAGAGATATTTTGGATAAATTATCTCGACCCAGAAAACGTATTATGGGGCGACGAAATGGCAATTGCTTTAGGTATTTCGCATCAGTCAAATGGTCGAAGCCAACCAAACTCACGTTCGTGGAACCGTATTTATGCAGACTTTATCTGGGAAAACAGAGGCTTTGTTTTTAGCTTTAAACCTTGGTACCGAATAGCTGAGGACGAAAAAGAAGATATTTTAGAAGCCAATGGCGACGACAACCCAGACATATATAAATACATGGGTTACTTTGAGTTTAGCGGCGCGTATCGTTTTCATGACCATGAATTTAGCTTTATGACGCGTAACAATTTAAATTCAGATAATCGTGGTGCAATTCAACTCGACTGGTCGTTTCCTTTATGGGGCCGCGTTCGTGGTTATGCGCAATACTTTAACGGTTATGGCGAAAGCTTAATTGATTACAATGCGGATGTAGAACGTATTGGTGTAGGTATATTATTAACCGATCTGCTGTGATACTTCTCTAAGTTTTACGCACAAAAAAGCCAAGCATCGCTTGGCTTTTTTGTGTATTGAACAGCTAAACAGTTATTTTTTTACTACAAACTGCCCTTCAAACTCTGCAACCACGTTATCACCATCGTAAACAGTTACTGGCACTACGTAACTTGCTTTACCGTCGGTTTCTAAATCGCTTAACTTGCCCTTACAGGTTTGTATATCAACACAACCACGTGGGTCGGTAGTAAGCGGTTTTAAGTACTTAATGTTAGCATCGGCTAATACAATATTACCTTCAAGCCCAGCTTCTTTAAGTGCTAAGTACGTAGCCCCCCAACCTGTTAGCGTGGCCAAGCTATAAATAGACCCTGCAAACATAGTGTTATGTAGGTTTAAGTTAGCGTCTAGGTCAGCGCTGGTTGTAAATTGCCAATCAGTATAGCTTTCTACCTTAATACCCATCGCGTCACTAATTGGAATAGACTCACGCCACGTATTTTGTAGTACTTGCGTCCAATTAGGGTGACGAAACCAACCTGGCTCAGACGGTTTTTGCTTTACCATTTTAAAGTGTTGAACATCGCCATACGCTAAATGCGCTTTTTCTTTTAATTCGTAACCGTGGCGTTTATAAAATTCAAGCGCTCGTTCGCGTGCAAACAAAACCAGTTCATCGGCATTTTGTGTCCATGCTATTTTTTCAAGCTCGTGAAGTAATCGGCTACCAATATGCTGATTACGGTTCCCCTCTGCAACTGCCATGTAGCGCACTTGTGCTTGCTCATGACTGTTAAAATGCAAACGTGCTACACCTAGCACTTCGCCTTCTTTATTTTTTATAAAGCGGTGCTCAGAGTCTTGTTCCATATCGTCTTGTTCAGAGCCACGTGGCTCGCCCCAAGGCGCGCGTAATACCTGCCAACGCAATTGGTAATACGCTTGCCAATCTTCGCTACTTTGTGGGGTGCTTACCTGAAACATACATACTCCTGTTATTATATAAGCCGTAAATAAAAGTCAAAAAAGGCTACGGCGCTATACTAATAGTATTGATTATCTACCAAACTAAAAAGCTTAAATAATTAAGTCCGTTGGTATTATTGATGGCAAATACCATACTCCATCTTAAAAAAACTGCAAATACGACTTTGGTGATGGCTGTAAAATAACGTAAAAAATAATGGCAAAGGCCATTGCGCTTTAACGTTGCTAGTTTATGCTGAGAATATGATGGAAAAAATCAATTATATAAATTCACTGACGGGTTTGCTGGGCGATCAATTTATTGAAAATAGCCACAGCATTGGTCAGTTAATCTATTGGCATAAATGCAGTGGCGATCACATTCAAGTACGTGAGCACGAGCCGTTACGCTGGTTACTGATTAACGACACTCTTCAATCTGTTATTGATTTAAATAACCCGGATTTATTACTTTTTCCACATTTATTATGCCTAGGTAAGCATTGGCAGGCTCTTAAGCCGCCACAAAAAGTGTTAGAACTCGGCCTCGGCGGCGGAGCAATTCGTAATTATTTACAACACAAATACCCTAAAGCACAAATAACATCGGTTGAAAAAAACGCCGATATTATTGATTGCTATACCCAATTTTTTTCGTCAAATAAAAATGAGCAACTGCTTTGCGCCGATGCGCAACAGATTTTAAAAAGTGCGCAAAATATTGATTGGATTATTTTAGATTTGTTTAGCCAGATAGATGCACCTCGATTTTTATTTGAAGAGGCATTTTATAAAAAAATTTACTCGGCTTTAAATAACAACGGTGTGCTATTTATTAACTTTTTATCGCAGCATGAGTCGCAATTAAAACAACTTCAACAGCTATTACTCGATGTATTTGGTTGTAACATTAGCCCGCAAAAAATTACGGGCTATGTAAATCATATTGTCGTGGTTACTAAAAAAGTTTAAACAGATAAGTTAAACGTCACGGGCCCATCGTTACACAAGCTTACTTGCATATCGGCACCAAACTCACCGGTGGCTATTGTAAGCCCCAACTCTTTAGCTTGAGCTACAAAGTACTCGTAAAGCTCATTAGCTTGGCTTGGCGTTGCCGCAGATGAAAAGCTAGGGCGCATACCCTTTTTAGTATCAGCCGCTAGCGTAAATTGCGAAACCACCAGTAACTCACCTTTAATATCTTTAAGGCTTAAGTTCATTTTGTCGTTTTCGTCAGTAAAAATACGATAATTACTTACCTTGTGTAAAAGCTTATCGGCCGTTTGCGTATCGTCGTGTTTTTCAACGCCCAGTAACAACAATATACCTTGGCTAATTTCGCCTACCACGTGGTTGTTAATTTCTACTTTGGCATGCTTTACGCGTTGTATTAAACCTTGCATTTAAACTGTGTCCTTTACTGCTGGTTCATCATCTTCTAGTTCAAGTTCTGGTGTTTCTGGAATATCATTTGGGCTAATACACGCAGTAAATTCAGCGCCAAGCAAAACAACTACCCACGATAAATACACCCATACAAACAAAATAGGAATGGTTGCTACTGCCCCGTAAATAACTTCGTACGACGGAAAATGACTAATATAAAGTGCAAACCCTTTTTTAGTCAGCTCAAACAAAAGTGCCGCAAAAAAAGCGCCAGGTATTGCTGCTCTGAAAGATACACGCGTATTAGGCACTAAGGTGTAGAGCATAATAAAGCCCACCATCGAAATCCCATACGGCAATAACTTTAACAAAAACCCGCTAAACCCAGGAATACCCTGATCAGCAAACGATACCAAAGATACAATATAAGAGGTAACCCCAATACTCGCTCCGAGTAATACAGGCCCTAAGCTCAAAACCATCCAATACACAGCAAATGAGATCATCATCGGGCGTTTTTTCTTAATTCGCCAAATTCGATTTAGTGTGGCATCTACATTACGTATTAACAGCAAGGCTATTGCAGCTAAAAAGCCAATACCTACCGCCGTCATTTGATTAGCGTTACCGGCAAAGGAGCTAATGTGCTCTCTAATAACATCGGTAGAGGTAGGGACAAAGTTGGTAAACAAAAAGCTCTCAATTTCCATGCGAGTAGATTCAAAGCCCGGAAAAGCTGAAAATATAGCAACACCCACCGCAATTAATGGCACTAACGAAAGAAGGGTTACGTAAGCAAGGTAACCTGCATTAACCGTTATTTGATCGTCTATACACCGATTAAAATACTGCATCCACCAACCAGGCTGCTGGCGTATAAAGGACTTAACTTGCTGTTTGTAATGTGAGAGCTTATCATTCATACAATTGACTTGTGCTTATTTAGTTTTGATTATAATAACAATCAGCGCCATAATTTACAGCACTAACGCTCGTAAACAGGAATTCAAATGAAAAAACAAACATTACTCAGTGTTTCAATGCTTGTAGTAACACTTACTTTAACTGGCTGCCAATCAGCTTATTATTCTGCGATGGAAAAAGTGGGTGTTCACAAACGCGATATTCTTATTGACCGCGTAGAAGAAACCAAAGACTCTCAGCAAGAGTCACAAGAAGAATTTAAATCGGCACTAGAGCGCTTAACGACTCTAATCGATTTTAATGGTGGCGAACTACAAGACACTTATAATCAGTTAAACGACGATTACGAGTCGAGCTTAAATGCCGCTAACGAAGTGTCAACTAACATCAATAAAGTAGAAGACGTGGCAGAAGCCCTGTTTGATGAGTGGGGCGATGAGCTAGAGCAATACAAAAGCGCGTCACTTAAGCGTGAAAGCAGCAAAAAGCTAACCGCGACTAAGCGTCAATTTGATCAGCTATTACGCTCAATGCGCAGCGCAGAGAGTAAAATGGAGCCAGTATTAACCTCGCTTCATGATAACGTTTTATACTTAAAGCATAACTTAAATGCACAAGCGGTATCGGCTATTAAAGGTGAATTCACTAACCTTAAGCGCGATATTCAATTGTTGATGAACGACATGAACAAGTCGATTGCCGATTCAAATAAATTTATTGAACAAATGAATAGCGCTGGCTAATCATTTGTTACTTTAACAAGCCTGCTTAATTGCAGGCTTTTTTATGTTAAAGGGAATGCTAAAAAGGATTTACAATGAAACGCTTTTTAATCGCAGCAATGCTCTTATGTATATTAACGGCCTGCGGTGCACCTAATAATAGTAATCGTATTACCAGCTCTGACTCAGTTGTTGTTATTAATGATAAGAACGGCCGTTATAAAAATTTATACATAGGTGAAAAAACATATCCCACCACCTGTACTGAAAACTGCTACCCAGCCCACCCAGACTTACTATGCAAAACCGGCAGCGAAAACTGCCAGTACCAAGGCCAGCAAACTAAACCACAACTTAGCACTGGCTATACAGTACGCTGGCTTGGTCACGCTAGTTTTGTAATTAACACCCCAAATGGTCAAAATGTGCTGTTTGATCCGGTAAAAAATCAGTTTGATTCTCCAGTCGCACTTGGCTTTAAACTCAGCGGTGGCACTTATCGTAAAGCAGGCGCTTGGCCTAGTGAGCAAGAACTGGAAAATATTGATGCGGTAATGTATTCGCATATTCATTACGATCATTTTAATAAAGCCGACATACAAAGCATTGGCAATAAACCTCGCTATTTAACACCACTCGGGATGGCCGACAACTTCCCTACCGGCGGTTTTAATATTAGCGAAATGCCGTGGTACTCAACAACCAACATTGACGACTTAGTTATTAACGCCCTGCCAGCTCATCATTTTAGCGCTCGCGTATTAGTGCCCTTTCTTTACGAAGATAACAATAAAGACTTATGGAATGGCTGGCTGCTTGAACAAAACGGTAGCACCTTATTTTTTGCAGGCGATACAGGCTACTCAAAACACTTTAAAGACATATGGCGATATAGATGTATGCTTAATCCCAATCGCTTCTTACTACAGTAAAGACGATCCTAACTGGTACCGTTACGTGCACACCACACCTGAAGACGCGCTCAACGCAGCACAAGAGCTTAATTGTAAAGTAATGATACCGTGGGGATACGGTAACTCAAGTTGGAAAATGGGCGACCACAGCAGTCATTCAGCCTTACTTCGCTTATTGCATATGTACAATAAAATGGATTCAAAAGTACCGCTGTATATTTTAAACGAAGGCGAAAGTATTTCACTGTAACTATTTACTTAGCTGTTTTAAGATTGTTATTACATTAAGACAAATCGACAATAAAATTGAGAGATTAATGAAGAAATTAGCACTCGCCTTAAGCTTTTTATTAAGCACGCCAGCAATGGCTATTGATGTTGAACATACATCAACCCCAATTACTATTGATGGCGTATCAGAAAGCGCATGGGATAAAGCCGCTTGGCACGACATGCCTTATCTAATGGATGGCACACTGCCATCAAACGATGCCGACTTTAAAGGGCGTTATCGCTTATTGTGGGATCAAAACTATTTATACCTACAAGCCGATATTGTGGATGATGTTCTAATAGATAAACACGCAGATCCAACCTATAAATATTGGGATGACGATGCGCTTGAAGTGTTTATAGACAGCGACGCATCGGGCGGAAACCACCAATTTAATCACACCGCTTTGGCGTACCACATTGGCCTTGATAACCAAGCCGCCGATTACGGCCCTGATAAACAAGCCCACTTGTATACCGACCACCTAACAAGTAACTGGAAGCGCAATACCACCGCACCTTTTAACATTACGTGGGAAGTAGCAATAAAACTCTACCCTAATGATTATAAAGAAGGTGCTAAAAACACCCCAATTACACTTAGCGAAAAGCAAGTAATAGGCTTTATGTTAGCGTATTGCGATAACGATGGCAGTGACGTGCGCGAGCACTTTATGGGCTCACACGAAGTACAACCAATAAATGGCGACAGAAACCGTGGTTTTATAGATGCCGACGTATTTGGCAAAATAACCCTACTTCCTAAAAAGTAAGCCACCCCCATCAAGAAGAGATACAAGGTTGGGTTGAGCGCAGCGAAACCCAACGACCCCACCACCAACAAACACAGATACTTTGCATTATCGATTATTTAATTCTCAAGCACGTTTTTGCTTAGACAAAGAGCGGGCTGCGCCCTAATATAAAGCTAATTTCAGCCACCCTTTTGCTCATGTTTAATAATTTTAAGAAGCAAATCAATTCTGCGATTTGTTTTTTTGGTTTGCTCCCTAATCATTCCCTGCACCACAGCTGAAGCAAGGAAAATAAAACATATTATTTGAAATAATTCAGTTTCAATATCATAGAAGCTATTAGCAATTGATAACAAAACAAACGGTAAAAAAATTAATATGAGATCTTTCAAGCCCCAATCATTTTTTCCTAACGTTTCAAATTCATCTTTATATTTTTGCAGTTCAGCAATATGTTCTATCTCTAGTTTTGCCTTAATTACATTTTCGGTATTCACACTAGCTTACTCGCACATATTAAATATAGCTTTGATAATAACTTAATACCTTTTTTAGGTTCAATATTAAAAACTGCTTAACAGTATCGAACCAACCGCGATGTTCTTCCAACCTGAGAGCTTACAGCTCTTCTCTCGCTAACTATTGTTCACAAAAAAGCCGCTGTATTTTTCAATACAGCGGCTTTTAAAATCATTATTCTAAATTAATAGATTATGACTTAGGTGCACGACCCGCACGTTTACGTTCGTTTTCTGTAAGGTGTTTCTTACGGATACGAATGTTTAGTGGAGTAACTTCAACTAGCTCGTCATCATCGATGAACTCAAGCGCTTGCTCAAGTGAGTAGTTAAGGTGTGGAGAAAGCGTTTGCGCTTCATCAGTACCAGATGCACGTACGTTAGTTAACTGCTTGCCTTTAAGGGCGTTAACTGTAAGGTCGTTATCACGGTTATGAATACCGATAACCATACCTTCGTATACTTCAACACCGTGACCGATGAATAAACGGCCGCGCTCTTGTAAGTTGAATAATGCGTTAGTAAGTGCTTTACCAGTTGCGTTTGCAATCATTACGCCGTTCTTACGAACACCGATAGCGCCACCTTTATGAGGACCATAATGATCGAACGTATGGTACATAAGACCAGAACCCGAAGTAAGCGTCATGAAATCAGTTTGGAAACCAATTAAACCACGGCTTGGGATCATGAAGTCTAAACGCATACGGCCTTTGCCATCTGGAGTCATGTTAGTAAGTTCACCTTTACGTAGGCCAACTTGTTCCATAACAGAACCTTGATGCTCTTCTTGACAGTCAATAGTCACTGTTTCAAACGGTTCTTCTAGAACGCCATCTACAGTACGTAAGATAACTTCTGGACGAGAAACTGAAAGCTCGTAACCTTCACGACGCATGTTTTCGATTAAGATACCTAGGTGTAATTCACCACGACCAGAAACACGGAAGCTATCTGGGCTTGCAGTATCTTCAACGCGAAGTGCTACGTTGTGTACTAATTCTTTGTCTAAACGCTCACGGATATTACGTGACGTTACAAACTTACCTTCTTTACCACAGAAAGGTGAGTTATTTACAGAGAATGTCATTGTTACAGTTGGCTCATCAACACTTAGTGGTGGTAATGCTTCAACGTTTCCTGGGAAACAAACTGTATCAGAAATCTTAAGCTCACCAATACCTGTTACAGTTACGATGTTACCAGCGTAAGCTCTATCAGTTTCGATACGCTCAAGACCTAGGTAGCTTTGTACTGCACCAATTTTACCATTACGTGTAGTGCCATCAGCACTGATAATAGTAACTTGTTGGTTAGGAGCAACAGAACCACGTTTTATACGACCAATACCAACTACACCAACATAAGAGTTGTAATCTAGTTGAGAAATTTGCATTTGGAAGTCACCTTCAGGATCTGCATCCGGTGGTGATACTTCTTCAACGATCATCTTGAACATAGGTTCCATGTTGTCTGATGGTTCGTCTAAATCTAGTGTTGCCCAACCGTTGATTGCTGAAGCGTAGATTACTTTAAAGTCTAACTGTTCGTCAGTCGCGCCAAGGTTGTCGAATAAATCAAAGATTTGATCCATAACCCAATCTGGACGAGCGCCTGGCTTATCAATTTTATTGATAACGACGATTGGCTTTAAGCCTTGCGCGAATGCTTTTTGCGTAACGAAACGCGTTTGCGGCATTGGACCTTCTTGAGCATCAACAAGTAATAATACTGAGTCAGCCATCGAAAGTACGCGTTCAACTTCACCACCGAAATCGGCGTGTCCCGGGGTATCTACGATATTGATATGGTAGTCATTCCAAGAAATGGCTGTGTTTTTAGCCAAAATGGTAATACCACGTTCTTTCTCAATGTCGTTTGAGTCCATCACGCGCTCTTCGTTACCGCCGCGTGTTTCTAATGTACCTGATTGCTCAAGTAGTTTGTCAACCAGTGTTGTTTTACCATGGTCAACGTGCGCGATAATCGCTATATTTCTTAACTGTTCGATGCTCATATATTTACTCAGAGAAATTAAATTCTCATTGATCCTGCAAGATCTACGCACTCATCCACGCTTTCGCGAGATGTCCCAGCATAGGATTTAAAAGGGCGCATATTATCCCTCATTAATGACATGGATGAAAGTTTATCCAATATAAATTTCAAAACTTTCTCAATACTTTTACTAAGTATCTGTTTTATATATGACAATTATATGAATTAAATTTCAAATTTTTTTTGAAAAACAGCCTTTTTGGCTATTTTGCTGATCTTTTTGGTACTCTTTTGCATTTAGGTTATGCTATTTCCGAGCGATTAAATTAGCAGCAAATTGTGCCCTGTAAATTTTGCACCAAAAAGGAAAATTTACGCACCAATATAGTGCGTTTGTACATTCCATTTTGATGCAACGATATTTTTTTAATTTATAAACAGCTAGTTATAAAAATGGCACAAAATCAGCTTAGTAAATCCCAAAGCAATTATGCAGCAATAACAAAACCCAATAGTTGGAGGACACATGTCACAATCGGTTTTAGATTTTATTAAAGAAAATGACGTCAAGTTCATTGATTTACGCTTTACTGACACTAAGGGTAAAGAACAACATATATCTATTCCTCATCACCAAGTTGATGAAGACTTTTTTGAAGACGGTAAAATGTTTGACGGTTCTTCAATTGCAGGCTGGAAAGGCATAAACGAATCAGACATGGTATTAATGCCAGTTGCTGAATCAATCAAACTAGACCCTTTCACTGAAGAATCAACATTAATCGTACGTTGTGACGTAGTAGAGCCTTCAACACTTCAAGGTTATGAGCGCGACCCGCGTTCTGTTGCTAAGCGTGCTGAAGATTACATGCGCTCTACAGGTATTGCAGATACAGTTTTATTTGGCCCTGAGCCAGAGTTTTTCGTATTTGACGACGTTAAATACAAATCAGATATGTCTGGTTCTATGTACAAAATTGATTCTAAGCAAGCTGCTTGGAACTCAGATAAAGAATATGCAGATGGCAACACAGGTCACCGTCCAGGTATTAAAGGCGGTTACTTCCCAGTTGCTCCTGTTGATGACTTCCAAGATTGGCGTTCAGCTACGTGTCTAGTTCTAGAAGAAATGGGTCAAGTAGTAGAAGCACATCACCACGAAGTTGCAACAGCAGGTCAAAACGAGATTGCTACTCGCTTTAATACAATGGTATTAAAAGCGGATGAAATCCAAGAAATGAAATATGTTATCCATAACATGGCTCACTTATACGGTAAAACAGCAACGTTTATGCCTAAGCCAGTTGTTGGTGATAACGGTTCTGGTATGCATTGTCACCAGTCACTTGCTAAAGATGGTGTAAACCTTTTTGCTGGTGATAAGTACGGCGGCCTTTCTGAAGATGCGCTTTACTACATTGGCGGTATCATCAAGCATGCTAAAGCAATCAATGCTTTTGCAAATGCCTCTACTAACTCGTACAAGCGTTTAGTACCAGGTTTTGAAGCACCAGTTATGCTTGCATACTCTGCACGTAACCGTTCTGCATCAATTCGTATCCCAGTGGTTCCATCTGAAAAAGGTCGTCGTATTGAAGTACGCTTCCCAGATCCAACTGCTAACCCATACCTTGCTTTCTCAGCAATGCTTATGGCTGGCCTTGATGGTATCAAAAACAAGATCCACCCTGGCGATGCTATGGATAAAGATTTATATGACTTACCAGCTGAAGAAGCAGCAGAAATCCCAACTGTTGCAGCATCACTTGACGAAGCACTATCTGCACTTAGCGCAGACCGTGAATTCTTAACTCAAGGTGGTGTATTCACTGATGACTTAATCGATGCTTACATCGAACTTAAATCTAAAGAAGTTGAAAAGCTTAACATGACAACTCACCCAGTTGAGTTTGAAATGTACTACAGCTGTTAATTTAGCTGTATAAAATATGTGTGTTCTCAAGCCCGCTTTGCGGGCTTTTTTAATGGTAAAATTAATCAATCTCCACTAAAGTTAAGTTACCGACAAAAATGCAGGGCTGCAGAGTGAACAACAAGATTTTATTACTATTAATTGCTTTAGGATTAAGCAATTATGGTTACGCTGGTGAAACAAAGATATACGCTTGGAAAGATAAAAATGGCGTATTAGTGTTCTCTGACACCCCTCATAAAGGTGCTAAAGAGGTAAAGCTTACCAGCCAAGATCTTAATATGCCTGCAACAAATACTGACATTTTTGACGAGCAACCCCAGCCTCAACAAGCGGGCTTTAGTATTGCCATTTCCTCACCTGATCATAACCAGACTATTCGTGAAAATACCGGCACTGTTTATGTTACTAGCCGAATAAAACCACGCTTTGAAACTGGTTTTACTATACAACTTTTTATTGATGGCAAAGCACATGGCCCAGCCAGTGACAGTTCAACCTTTGCAATAAGAGATGTAGAACGTGGTGAGCACACACTACAATTAAAGCTTTTGAATAGTAAAAACCAAGTTATTGCTATAAGTGAGCCCTGCATATTTTTTATGCACCGAAAAGGGCTAAACCTAAGTAACTAAATTGGGGCATTACTAAACGTGCAGCAGTGTATTTTACTATATAACTTGCTTGTAAATATTCACGCACTAAAATGGTGCAGCTATGATTAATAATAAAAACTTTAGCCCTGAGCTACTCGATGCTATTTGGCAAAATCAAACAACCGCTATCATGTTGCTTGATAAAAACTTCACCGTTGTCTATGCCAATACCAGTACTAGCGAACTGCTTGGCCTTGGTAACAAGCGCCTATTAGATCAGCCTTTCGATAGTCTTTTTAATTACCATTCAATCGATTTGCAGCGTATAGAACAATACTCATTAGTTGAAGGTGTAGATTGCCAGCAGCACAGAGCTGACGTGGTTTTTAGCGATTCTCGCCATGCAAAAGTAGCCGTAAGTACACGACAAATTAAGTTTGATGGCTCACTTTATATTTTATTTGAGTGGCGCCAAACTGATGACGAAATTAAGCACGACCAAGCGTCTAATCAAATGCATCAATACCAAGCAGCCCGAAATCTAATTAGAGGCTTAGCTCACGAAATTAAAAATCCTTTAGGTGGAATTCGCGGAGCGGCGCAGTTATTGCAGTATGAGGTTGATCAACAAGAAAGAGACCAATGTGCTGAACTTATCATTGAGCAAGCCGACCGATTACGTGAATTAGTAGATAGGCTTTTAGGGCCAAATCAGCTTCCGCAAAAATCGTATGGCAATATACATCAATCACTTGAATCAGTTGCACGACTAAGTACGTTAGATAATTGTTCTAACATTAGCTTGGTTAAGGATTACGACCCAAGCATTCCTGATGTATACATTGATCAAGGTAAAATTCAGCAAGTAGTATTAAACATTGTTCGTAATGCTCAACAGGCACTTGTAGATGGCGGTGAAATAAAAATAAAAACCCGCATTAATCATCAGCATCGTCGCCCAGGTAAAGCACCTAAAAAAGCCTTGTTGATCCAAATATCTGATAACGGACCAGGTATTGATCCCAGTGTACGTGAAACACTGTTCTACCCTATGATCACCAATAAAGAAGATGGCTCAGGGTTAGGACTCTCAATAGCGCAAACGCTGATAGATCAACATGATGGCTATATAGAATGTGATAGCTGGCCTGGACATACTGAATTTAATATCTATCTGCCCTTTGCAGATTAATGTTTGGAGTTTGCATGAAAACAGTTTGGCTTGTAGATGATGATGCTTCTATTCGATTTGTACTTGAAAAAGCACTAACCCGTGCAGGGTTTAACGCAGAAAGCTTTGCTAATGCGCAAGATGTATTAAGCGCATTAAAGTTTAGTCAACCTACTGTTTTAGTTTCGGACGTACGAATGCCTGGTATGGATGGCATGGCGTTGCTTGAGCTTATAGCAGAGCAAAACCCTGGGCTGCCAGTTATTATAATGACTGCCCACTCAGATTTGGACTCTGCAGTTAATGCATTTCAAAAAGGTGCTTTTGAATACCTAGCTAAGCCGTTTGATTTAAACGAAGCAGTGGCGCTAGTCGAGAGCGCATGCAGAGCAAACTCCACTAAAAAAACTAAGCGAAAGCAAGCTCCACCAAAAAGTGCCCACATTATTGGTGAAGCACCCGCTATGCAAGAAGTGTTTAGAGCGATAGGTAAACTATCGGCCTCAAGCATGAGCGTATTAATAAATGGTGAATCTGGCACAGGTAAAGAACTTGTCGCCAGCGCCCTGCACAACCATAGCCCACGTAAAGAAAATCAATTTATTGCACTGAACATGGCGGCCATTCCAAAAGAGCTTGTTGAGTCAGAGTTATTTGGCCACGAAAAAGGCGCATTTACGGGCGCCGATAGCGTACGTAAAGGCCGCTTTGAGCAAGCCAATGGCGGTACACTATTTTTAGATGAAATTGGTGATATGCCACTTGATGTGCAAACACGTTTATTACGCGTTCTTGCCGATGGTGAGTTTTATCGCGTTGGTGGCCATCAAAGTATAAAAGTGGACGTACGCATTATTGCAGCTACGCACCAAAACCTTGAAGATTTAGTTAAACAAGGCAAGTTTAGGGATGATTTATTTCATCGTCTTAATGTTGTGCGCCTACGTTTACCCGCTCTTCGAGAGCGTACTGAAGATATAGAAAGCTTATCGCAACACTTTTTACATAAAAGCGCTAAAGAGCTACAAGTAGAAAGTAAAGTACTGAGCCCTAAAGCGACTGAGCAATTACGTTTATTTAATTGGCCAGGTAATGTACGCCAATTAGAAAATACGTGTCGTTGGCTGACAGTTATGGCACCGGGTGAGCTTGTAAGCGAGCAAGATTTACCGCCGGAGATTCTGGATGCTTCACCAACCCAAGAAGAAGGTGATTGGCTCGATTCATTCCAACAATGGCTTAATCAAGAGCTAAAAAAAGGCAAAGAAAATATTTGGCCTGACATTCAAGCTCAACTAGAAACTCGCTTAATAAAAACGGCGCTGGCTAATTGCTCTGGCCATAAGCAAGATGCCGCTATAAAAATTGGTTGGGGCCGCAACACGTTGACCCGAAAATTAAAAGAGCGCAATATTAGCTAATTAAACGTTTTTAACACATTTGGTTATTGATGAAGCTAATCGAACATATTCCATTATTCAAACAAATGGAAATTATAAACAGGCTGCACTTTTTTAAAGAATTTACGCTCAGCGAGCGCCAAGTCTTATTGGAATCGTTCGGCCTGTTATATTTAGTAAGCCAGCATCAGTTTTTATTTAAGCAATACGATAACGACAAGCGTTTGTACATTGTTCTTAGCGGCGCGTTATTAGTATTTAAACATAATCATTTACTTGAGCTTGGAACGATAGTACCTGGTGAATTTATAGGTGAAGGCGCTTTTATAAATAACCGAGAGCGTAGCACTAGCGCACGCGCTAAAACCGACACCATAGTACTTGCCATTACCCCTGAAGCACTCACCCGCTTACCTAATGTAATCCGCGAAAAAATTAAAGACCGAATTATTGAGGGTATGAGCTTGCGCATTGCCAAATTAAGCGAGCATATAGAAAACCATGGTTAGAAACCGTTTATATCCCCAAGCTGATTCTAGCTGCTACTTTTAAGTTGCACCCAACGTTTATGTATAAATATACGCAGTTGGTTACTGACACGTCATAGGTAAGATCTTAAGAAATTGAGTTGAAGCTCAATTCATGATCAAATGGTTGTTACCACACAAACCACAGAATCAAGAAAAGAGCTTCAAATGAATGCTAACATTTTTATTAATAAGTTAAAAAGTATCCTAAGTGAAAAAAAACTGAACCGACTTGGTAAACAAGTAGCATTTACTAAAAGAGAAAGAAATATTACCGCATTTCGTATGGTTGTTAGTCTTGTTGCTGCGCTTGGGGATAAAAAAACGATCTATTTATCCGAAATATTAAGAGTTTATAACCAGCTAACAGGGCAGTCTATTAAGTATAAGCCTTTTCATAACCAGTTAGTTAAACCTGAACTAGCTGAACTAATGCGAGAGGTAACAAATAGAGTTTTTAATTGTTGGATAAATGATGCGCTTAAGTACACTAAAAAAGATTTGTTCAAGTTTGAGAATATTTTAATTCAGGACGGTAGTTCTATTATGCTTCATCGTTCTTTAAAAGATGTTTTTCCTGGGCGATTTTCAAATACGTGTCCAGCAGCCATTGAATTGCATGCTACTTTAAATTTAACGCAAGGTTGCTTTGAAAAAGCAGGTATAACACCAGACAGTTACTCTGAACGTGAAGAACTTCCAACATTTAAAGAGTTGAAAGGACAGTTGTTACTTGCTGATAGAGGATATTATTCAGGTAGTTATATTCATGAATTAGATAAAGCAGGAGGATTTTACGTATTAAGAGCGAAGGGATTAAAAGCAGTCAGAGTACATAATGCTTTTAAGCAAAATGGACAGGAATTAACAGGAAGTCATTCCCCAAAGTTATGTGAATTGCTTCCCGAATTACCTAAAAATGATCTTATTGATATGAATGTTAGCATAAAAAACAAGCTAACAAGAGTCGTTGGGTATTGGTCAAAAAAAGAAAAACAATATACATTTTTAGTCACTAATTTATCTATTGATGAATTTACAGCGACTGAAATAGGCAAATTATATAGGTTACGCTGGCAGGTTGAATTACTTTTTAAGGAGTGTAAGTCTTATAATAATTTACGCGGCTTTCAAACATCAAACGCAACCTTACAAGAGGCGCTAATTTATGTAAGTTTAATAGTAACCACGCTTAAAAGATTTTTAACTGGCTGTATTGAAAAGATATTTAAAACTGAAATGTCTACAATGACAGTAGCAAAAACAACGGGTGTTTGGTGGATTGCCATATTAACAGCGATTATTAGGAAGCATAGGAAAGGATTGTTAAATGCAGTTAATGGAGCATTTGACTTTCTGAGGAAAAATGCAGCTAGGGCACACCCCAAACGCGATCGAAAAACAGGAGTATTTCAGTATGGGGTAGAGCCAAATTTTTAAGGCTGTACTTAATGTTTTTCTTAAGTACCTACCTATGACTGACACGTACTTAATAAAATGGCTAAGCACACTAAAACTATATTTTTGATAAATAGCAAATCAGCTAATTTGGCTATTTAACCAAGCATCAACACTTTTGCGAGTATATAAAACTTCTTTAAACAAACGATGACGTTCAAATTCAAGTTTTGTTTTTCTCGTGGCATCACCACTAACTAAACGGCTATGGGTATCATTGAATTTTGAAATTACAGAAAAACCGCGCTCATCTTGATCAGCTTGCTTTTTTACAGAATTAGCAAGGTGCTCTCTAACATCGTCAGCAGTTAACATACCTGAATTATCTAATCCCATTAGCTCTTTTTTCATTGCTAATCTTACGCCCATTTCCTACTCCATTTAATGAAAAATATTTATTCCGCCAAAGTTTTAGCAATTAGCAGGCCATACGTAAAATTAACTGCTGCAAAGATTACTCTTCAATTGCTTCAGTTTTTTTAAAGATAGATAAAATACATAAAAACTTTCGTCGTTATTTCCCTATTACAATTAGCTAAAGTTACTTGCTTTGGTGCAAAAATAGCTGCAAGCCTTTATACTACAGCTTGTGCGTTACCCCACCGAGAGCAAATATGAACGAAGAATACATAGAAATAGAATTAGAAGAAGAGCCGATTGAGCTCTGTAAATTATTAAAAGTACTAAACTTAGTTGAAGGTGGCGGCCAAGCTAAAAACCTAATTACTGAAGGCTATGTGGGTGTTAACCATGAAATTTGTACAATTAAACGGAAAAAATTATACAGTGGTGATGTACTAGAGTTTGATGGTGAGTTTTTTAAACTCTCACTAAGTGAAGATGCAATCCCTGCAGAAAAACCTGCGGTACAAACTCAAGCAGAGTCAAAGCAAGCTGCACCACAACCAACAAATCAACCAGCTAAAAGTAAGCGTAAGCGAACTAAAAAACCAAAAGTAGATGATAAAACAGGTCGTCGTCCTATTTCATTTGGTTAAGCATTTAAAAGCACTCTTTTTATATAAAAAGGCCAACTTGTATAGTTGGCCTTTTTACTCTTTAATAACCTCGTTAATAATAATAAAAACAAGGTTATAAAATGTCTGTAAACACACCTAAAAATTGGTTTAAACCCGTTGTATGGGCGGCACTCGTATGGAACTTACTTGGCGTTATTGCATTTGCTATGCACATGATGATGACACCCGAAATGATAGGTAAACTTCCGTTAGATCAACAAGCTGCCTACTCTGACATCCCTCTTTGGTCAACCATTGCATTTGCTGTAGCTGTATTTGGAAGCACTTTGGGTTGTCTGTTTTTACTTGCTAAAAACGCGCTGGCAACACCTACTTTTGCGCTATCGCTCGGCGCTATTTTAATTCAGCAATATTATAATTTTGTGGTCATAAACAGTATTGAGCTGCTTGGCGCAAGTGCTGTATTTATGCCTATTTTTGTAATCCTTATTGCCATTGCTCTACTTTATTTAAGTATTAAAGGTAAGCAGCAGGGCTGGTTACGGTGATTAATAAGGGTCGAAATAACTTTTGACCCTACCTCTTTCAAATCATCTCTTGAAATTAAATTTTTCAGCATTATCTCTACTATAATAACTGTATAAAATTCGTTCTCTAAATACGGCTTTTTACATTGGTATGCACTTTGCAAATCAAGCACTACAGAGGTCACTCTTCAAAATATTTTTATAATTCATAAAGGGGCAAATAATGAATAATAGTTTCGATACCCAACATCAGCTCACAATAAATGGTGAGCAATATCATATTCATTCTCTAAAAGGACTTGGCGACAAAGCGAAACGATTGCCCTTTTCCTTAAAAGTACTACTTGAAAACCTTCTTCGTAACGAAGATGGCGTAAATATAAAAGAACAAGACATTCAAGCCCTTCTTAATTGGGATCCTCAAGCAAAGCCTGCATCTGAAGTTGCCTTTACTCCCGCCCGTGTTGTTATGCAAGATTTTACCGGCGTACCCGCTATTGTAGATTTAGCCGCGATGCGTGACGCAATGGAAAAGCTAGGTGGAGATCCTGCAAAAATAAACCCGTTATCGCCTGCTGAACTTGTGATTGACCATTCGGTACAAGTAGATGGCTACGGAAATGATGGTGCATTTGATTTAAATGCAAAACTTGAGTACGACCGAAATAAAGAACGTTATGAATTTTTACGTTGGGGACAAACCGCTTTTGATAATTTAAAAGTAGTGCCACCAGCAACCGGTATTGTTCACCAAGTAAACCTAGAATACTTAGCGCGCGTTGTTTTTAATGAAGAGCGCGACGGCAAAAAATTCGCTTACCCAGATACGCTTGTAGGGACTGACTCTCACACCACCATGATTAATGGCTTAGGTGTGCTTGGTTGGGGTGTAGGCGGCATTGAAGCTGAAGCAGCCATGCTTGGTCAGCCAATTAGCTTACTCATTCCACAAGTAGTAGGTATGAAGCTAAGCGGACGTTTACCTGAAGGTACTACCGCAACCGATTTAGTGTTAACAGTAACCGAAATACTGCGTAATCATGGCGTAGTGGGTAAATTTGTAGAATTTTATGGTGACGGCCTTGCCGACCTACCACTTGCCGACAGAGCAACCATAGCCAATATGGCACCAGAATACGGTGCTACGTGTGGTATTTTCCCAATTGATGATGAGACCATTAACTACCTTCGCTTAACAAACCGCGACGAAAAACACTTAAAAGTAATTGAAGATTACGCTAAGCATCAAGGCTTATGGCGTAACGATGGCGACGAAGCCAACTACACCGATACACTTGAACTTAAATTAGATGATGTTGTACCGAGCCTTGCAGGCCCTAAACGTCCACAAGATAGAATTGCCCTAAACGAAGCTGGCAAAGTTATTGGCGATCATTTAAAAGGCTTTCAGGATGAGCGTATGGCTCGTCGCGATAAAAGCGATGAAGAACAAGCTCGTATTGAAAGTGAAGGCCCAGCAACAAATCCAGACGAACCAGTTAACGAAGCGCAGTTTATGGGTGCCGCTAAGGTTAAATTTAAAGGCCAAGAGTTTGAGCTAAACGATGGCGCTTGTGTTATTGCCGCGATTACCAGCTGTACCAACACCTCTAATCCAAGTGTTATTTTAGCTGCTGGTTTGGTTGCTAAAAAAGCAAAACAGTTAGGCATTAATGTAAAACCTTGGGTTAAAACATCACTTGCTCCAGGCTCAAAAGTAGTTACCGACTACCTAGAAAAAGCTGGCCTGATGGATGACCTAGAAAGCCTAGGCTTTAACTTAGTTGGCTACGGCTGTACTACGTGTATTGGTAACTCAGGGCCACTTGCAACTGAAATATCAGACGCGATTCAAAAACATAAATTAGTAGTGAGCTCTATTTTATCGGGTAACCGTAACTTTGAAGGGCGTATTCACCAAGATGTTAAAATGAACTTTTTAGCCTCTCCTCCGCTTGTTGTAGCTTATGCCATTGCAGGTAGAACCGATATTGACGTATACAACGAACCCCTTGCTCAAGATGCTAACGGTAACGATATTTACCTTAAAAACATTTGGCCAAGCGTTAAAGAAGTAAGTGACTTAGTTAAAGAAACCGTAACTAAAGAAATGTTTGAAAAAAGCTACGCTAACGTTTACGAAGGCGATAGCCGTTGGCAGCAAATTAAAATACCGGATGGCAAACTTTACGATTGGGATGATGCATCTACCTACATTAAAAAAGCACCCTTTTTTGATGGTATGAAAGTAGAACCACCGGGAATTCCTTCTATCGAAGGTGCACGTTGTTTAGCTAAACTTGGGGATTCTGTAACCACTGACCATATTTCTCCAGCGGGTGCTATTAAAGCAGAAGCGCCAGCAGGTTTATACTTGCAAGAGAAAGGTGTAGATAAAGCGCAATTTAACTCGTACGGCTCACGCCGTGGTAATCACGAAGTAATGATGCGTGGAACGTTCGCTAATGTGCGTCTTAAAAACTTACTAGCTCCTGGTACTGAAGGCGGAGTAACACGTACTCAGCCTGGCGATACGCTAGAGAGCATTTATGATGCAGCAATGGAGTATCAAAAAAATAATACTCCACTCATTATTTTAGCGGGCAAAGAATATGGCACGGGTTCATCTCGTGACTGGGCTGCTAAAGGCTCACTTTTATTAGGCGTTAAAGCAGTTGTAGCACAAAGCTACGAACGTATTCATCGCTCTAACTTAATTGGTATGGGTGTATTACCTCTGCAATTTAAAGAAGGTGAAAGCTACGAGTCACACGGGTTAACAGGGCAAGAACAATTTGATATTGATGGCCTGTACGATAAAACCGATGAAGTCACCGTTATTGCCACAAATGCCGAAGGTAAAAAAGTAACCTTGAGTGCAGACGTACGTATTGATACCCCTAAAGAGTGGGATTACTATAAACACGGCGGCATTTTACAATATGTACTGCGTAACATGCTCGACTAACAAAGACAGTAGTTAATACATTTAAAAGCCCAGTTTAGTAATAAGCTGGGCTTTTTTATATTTGCTGTTTGTTGTCTTAAATCAATGCTAAGCATTTAAAGCGTGCCTACTGAGGTGACGATGTCGCAAATAATGATAATTAGGCTGCTTAAAACATCAATAGTGCTTGGGTTGTACCTTATCGTGACTGGCCATACGTTAATTGTGTCGAACTACTTTACCGTCGAGCATGGTATTAAAGGAATAACTATAGCGGCGGCATGCATTGCTGTAGGCGTGCTGCTGTCGCTTCCCACTAAAATATATTTAACAGTATTATTGATGGAAGCCGAAAAACGTTATTTAAAAAACCATAAAAGCACTCACTCTAAATAATTAAAGTGCACTTAAATTATTAATTTCTTTATTACGTTTTTCTAGTTTGTCTTTTACGTTTTCGGCGTCATTAAATAGCTTTTTAACCGAATCTGGGTTCAAAATACTGATCCCCTCTGGTGCAGCCGACGTTGTGTTTGGAGTTGAAGAGGTATTTAAAATAGACGTGTCTTCTGCAGCAATAACAGTAATATCTTTAGGATCGAGTTTTACTTCAATACTTTTTGCATGTGGGTTAGGTGTATCAGAAAAGTGCCATTGGCCTGTTTCGTCTTGCCACTTAAAAATTTTACCACTTGAGGTAGCATTTGCAGCAATTGGTTCATCAGAAATACTGCTCGCAATTTTATCGCCAGCTTGCTTAACGCCCAACACTGCTTGGTCCAAAGTATTGCTAGATAGCGCGACCATTTTTTCTTTAATTTGCTGAGATTCACTGCTAATTGATGATGCAGAAAGCCATGTTTGACCATCGGGCTTTTTTAAATAAAACAAAGAGATGACTGCAATAGCCATGATTGATATAGCTAAGTAGGTAAAGTATTTCATAGCGTTCCTGCTTTAATTAATCCTTTAATGCTTTGAGTCTAATAAAAAATACTTAATTAGGCAATTTTTTGTACCCTAATAAAAGAAAATAAAAACGCAGCCGAAGCTGCGTTTTTATTTGCGATTTAACTACACCGTAGTGACGTTAAATACCGTCACCATCCATGTGCAGTCCACATTCTCGGTTTAAACCAAAAAAGCGAGTTTCTTCCTCTGTCATTCCTGGTTCTAACTTACGTGTTGTATGTACGTCACCCATCGACACATAACCTTGCTCCCATAATGGGTGGTAAGGTAAATCGTGCTTAGTCAGGTATTGATACACATCGCGGTTAGACCATTCAATAATCGGGTACACTTTTACGGTACCACGGCTTATTTCTACAAACTGTTTATCAGCACGTGTAGATGATTGATCGCGGCGCAGGCCACTAAACCACGTACCGGCTTCAATCTCTTTTAGCGCGCGGGTCATCGGCTCTACCTTATTAAGCTGATTGTATTGCTTAATGCCATCTTCGCCTTGCTCCCATAGCTTACCAAATTTGGCTTCTTGCCATGCAGGGCTAAGCGGCGCTCTATACACCTTTAAGTTAAGCGATAAACGCTCACTCATTTGCTCAATAAACTGATACGTTTCAGGAAATAAATAACCTGTATCGGTTAATACAACAGGAATATCTGGGCGTTGTGAGGTCATTAAATGCAGCATCACTGCTGCTTGAATACCAAAGCTAGATGATAAAAATGCCGTATTAGGCAAGTTATCAAGCGCCCATGCAACGCGCTGTTCTGCGCTCATACTCGCTAGTAAACCATTAGCATCAGCTAACATAGCCGTTTGGCTTTGTTTATCTAACTGTAAAATGTTTTTAAATTCACTCATGGTAAATTCCAAACCTCACCAGCGCTTAGCGCTGGTATTAAATTATGCGTAAAAGTCGGTTACTGATACTTTTACTTCAGCAACAATGCCTTTGCGTATAACAAAGTCACCAAAACACTCACCGTCGTTACGCTCTTTAGCCCATTGGCCAATTAGCTTATCGAATGCTTCTAGGTAAATATCTTCGCCTACGTTCTCAAGGTACAATTTAGGAATACGTGTGCCTTCTACATTACCACCTAAGTAAACGTTGTACTTACCTGGGCCTTTACCTACTAAACCAGCTTCTGCAAGCATTGCGCGGCCACAACCGTTCGGGCAACCTACAACGCGCATAATAATGCTGTCATCGGGTATACCGTGCTTAGCAAGCAGTGCTTCAGTTTTTTCTATTAGGCTTGGTAAGTAACGCTCTGCTTCTGCCATTGCAAGTGGGCACGTTGGCAGTGAAACACACGCCATAGAATTTTTACGCTGCTGCGAATCTTTGTCATCAATTAGGCCATGGCTACGTGCAATTTCTTCAATCACGGCTTTTTGATCTGCAGGTACGCCAGCAATAATTAAGTTTTGGTTTGCCGTCATACGCATGTCACCTTGGTGAATTTCTGCAATTTTACGACAACCTGTTTTTAGTGGCTTGTCTGGGTAATCCAAAATACGACCATTTTGGATGAAGAGCGTTAAATGACTCTTTCCATCAATACCATCAACCCAACCGATGCGATCGCCTCGGTGGGTGAACTTATAAGGTCTAATCGGTTCAAACTTAACACCAATACGTTTTTCAACTTCAGCTTTAAATGTATCTGTACCAACACGATCTAGTGTGTACTTTGTTTTTGCATTTTTACGATTTTCGCGATTACCCCAATCACGTTGAACTGATAAAACATGTTCAGCAACACTCAATGTATGCTCAAGAGGTATAAAACCAAATTCGTCAGCTTTACGCGGGTAAGTTGCTGTATCGCCGTGCGTCATGGCAAGGCCGCCACCCACTAATACGTTAAAACCAACAAGCTTGCCATTATCAGCAATTGCCACAAAGTTTAAATCGTTAGCGTGAACATCAACTTCGTTATTAGGCGGAATGGTTACCGTTGTTTTAAACTTACGCGGTAAGTAGTTAGATCCTAAAATTGGCTCTTCTGTGGTTTCTGCTTTTTCGCCATCTAACCAAATTTCAGCGTATGCTTTGGTTTTTGGTAATAAATGTTCAGAAATTTTCGCAGCCCATTGATAAGCCTCTAAATGCAGTTCAGATTCAACGGGGTTGGTTGTACAAAGCACGTTACGGTTAACATCGCCCGCAGTTGCAATAGAGTCTATACCTACGCTGTTAAGCATTTGGTGCATGCCTTTAATATTCGGCTTTAATACACCATGAAACTGAAACGTTTGACGCGTAGTTAAACGAATGCTGCCGTAGCTTGTTTTTTCATCAGCAAACTTATCAATTGCTAACCACTGCTCTGGCTTAATAATACCGCCAGGCATACGTGCACGTAACATTACATTATGTAGCGGCTCTAACTTTTGCTTAGCGCGCTCACCACGTATATCACGATCATCTTGCTGGTACATGCCATGAAAACGAATTAGCTGAAAGTTATCTGCGGTAAAACCACCTGTGATTTCATCTTTTAACCCTTGAGCTATAGTGCCGCGCAAAAAGTTACTTTCACCTTTTAAGCGCTCGTTATCAGAAAGTTTTACATTTTTATCTTGTTCGCTCATTTTAAATCCTAAATTTGTTACAATTACGATAATTAGATACTAAATAAAATAGGAGGCGCGGTTAGTACACGTCTTTCTGATAGCGGTTTGCGCTACGTAAATCTTTTAAGTACTGCTCTGCGTCTTCGTTACTCTTGCCTGTATTTTCTTTAACTATATCAACCAAGGCGTTGTGTACATCTTTTGCCATGCGATTTGCATCGCCACAAATATAAAAGTGAGCGCCGGCTTCTAACCATTCAAACACGTCTTTACTGTTACTGCGTAATTTGTCTTGTACGTATACTTTTTCTGCTTGGTCACGGCTAAATGCAACATCTACTTTGTTAAGTAAACCCGATTTTAAATAACCCTGTATTTCTACTTGGTATAAAAAGTCTTGAGTGAAATGTGGGTTACCAAAGAACAACCAGTTTTTGCCTTGTGCTTCACGTGAATCACGCTCTTGTAAAAATGCACGGAACGGCGCAATACCCGTACCAGGACCAACCATAATAACAGGTGTATCATCGTTAGTTGGAAGGCGGAAATTGTCGTTGTGTTCGCTAAATACTTTAACTTTACAACCTTCTTCTGCACGACGAGTTAAGTAACCAGTACAACCACCTAAATGCTCGCTATCAAATGCATCAAACTGCACTAGACCTAGTGTTAAATGTACTTCGTCTTCAACCTCAGCTTGGCTAGATGCAATTGAGTACAAACGAGCTTGTAGTTTACGTAGGCAATCTACTAATGTTTGCGCATCAATTTTTGCTGGGTTTTGGCGAATCACATCAAATATTTGGCGAGGTTCAATATACGCACGCATTGCCGCTTTATCTTCTACAAGCTTTAATAATTCAGGCGTACCTGTTGCTGTTGCGTATTTTTCTACAAAACCTGGGTACGACTGAGTCAGCTCTAGCTTTTCAATAAGTGCATCACGTACGCTTAGCTCTTCATCACCTACTTTTACAATACTTGTTGCATCTATTTGAGTAAGTGTAAGTACTTCATCAACTAATACATCGTCATTTAAAAAGTATACACCTAATGAATCACCTGGCGTGTAAGTAATGTCAGAACCTTCAAGCGAAATTTCAACGTGGCGTACATCTTTAGTCGAGTCGCGACCGGTAATTTTTTGAACAGTTAATAGCTCTGCTTCAAATGGATTTTGTTTTGTATATTGGCTTGCTGCAGCGGTTGGAGCGCCAAATGGCATTGATACAACTTGACCACCAGCGGCTTCTTGCTGCGCTTTTAAATCAGGTTCAAATGCATCAACTGCACCGGCGATCCACGTAGCAGCTTCATCTTCGTAATCTACATCTAAATCAGCACGTTGATAGATAGTTTGTGCACCGAGTTTATTTAAACGCTCTTCAAAATCTTTTGCTGTCTGGCAGAAAAACTCATAGCTAGAATCACCTAAGCCAATAACCGCTATTTTTACATCGTCTAGTTTTGGCGCTTTTTTAGTGGCTAAAAATTCGTGGAGTGTTTCTGCGTCTTCTGGTGGCTCACCTTCGCCGTAAGTAGATACAACGATAGTTAAAAACTTTTCTTTTTTCAGGGCTGTTGGTTTGTAATCTGACATGCTAACAAGCTTAACTGCTAAGCCTCGCGACTCAGCCTGCTCTTTCATTTTGGTAGCTACACCTTTTGCGTTACCTGTTTGCGAACCATATAAAATAGTTAGCGCTGCTGCATCACCCGCAGCTGGTACGCCTGCCGTAGGAGCACCTAACGCAGCCGAATTAGCATTTGCAGCTAAGTAACCACTCACCCATGCTTGTTGAATTGGATTAAGTTCAGCCACTAAACCTTGCAGCTTTTGTACTTGATCTTGCGATAGCGGGCTTGCCGCAGCATTTAGTTGACCTAACAACATGAATCGATTCCCCATAACCCTGAAAATTAAACACAACACACTTTGTGTATTGTTAAAAATGAGTTTTACCTCATCCAGAGCGTATCTGTTGAGGTTTTCTAAGTTAGTAGCATAACGGGCTCAGCATAGATAAAAAAAGAATAGAATCTGCTTTGATATTCCATTTAGTTATTAATTTATAAAAATACCTTCAAAAACAGATTAAAGACTTATTATTGCTTTTTACTGCACTTTAAATTAACAATTTTGTAACCCAACTAATGTAGGGTATATTCTTCATTCAAAATAAAAATAGGAACAACTATGTTACACGGGAAATATAAAAATAATCTACTTAGTACCGCTTTGTTACTTGGCTCATTACCTGTAATGGCCAATGTAGCTAATGGCGGATTTGAACAATGGTCAGGTAATACACCTAGCTCTTGGAGCACTATTGATAGCGGAATCAGCTTAACGCGCTCAACTAGTACAGTTAAAAGCGGTAGTAGCTCTGCTGCTGTCAATGTAACAACAGGATCGCAAAGTAACACTGATTTACTACAACAGGTTGCTGTAGAAGCTGGTAAAACCTATAACTTTTCGGCTGATGTTTACCACACCGAAGGTAAAATTAAAGCGCGCTTATATGTAGATGGCTATCAAGGCTATTCGAATCAAGCACAAACTAACCAATGGCAAACAATTAGCCATAGCTATACAGCAAGCAGTGATAAAACAATTAGTGTTGGGCTTAGGTTTTACGATGTAAGTGGATTTGATGGCAGCGAAACCGTATACGTAGATAACTTTTTACCAAATGCTGATGGCAACGCATCAACAAGTTGCACCGACAATAGCCTTACCTTAACGCTTAACACCGATAATTACGGTAGCGAAACTAGCTGGGCCGTTAATAACAATCAAGGTAGCGCTGTTGCTAACGGCAGTGGTTACGCATCAAACACTCAGTATGATGAGCAAATATGCCTAACTGATGATACTTACACACTTGTTATTAGCGACAGCTACGGCGATGGCATGTGTTGTTCAACAGGTAATGGCAACTATGCGCTTAAGCAAGGCTCTACCACACTTGCTAGCGGTGCAAGTTTTAATAATACAGACAGCACGGCATTTACTTTAGGTAGTGGCTCTGGTGATGGCGGCGGGACCAACCCAACACCCACTGGCTACTATGTTACTGCTCAAGGGTTATCAGGTTATGCACTAAAAACTGAGCTTTATAATATTATTAAAGATCATAATGCACAGGGTTACTCAGCTATTTGGAATTTTTACGACTCATCTGCACGTGATAAATACTTTGAAAACGATAACAGCATTTTAGATATGTATAGCGAAAAACCAAACGGCTCAGATAGCTACAATTATACTGCGGTAAGTGACCAATGTGGTAACTATAGTGGAGAAGGCGGCTGTTACAACCGTGAGCATTCATTTCCTAAAAGCTGGTTTGGCGGCACTATTGAGCCAATGAACTCAGATGTGCATCATATTTACGCAACCGACGGTTATGTAAACTCAAAACGTAGTAACTTCCCATTTGGTGAAGTAGCAAGCGCTTCATTTACATCAACCAACGGTAGTAAATTAGGTTCTGCCGCAAGTTCATTAAATTACTCAGGTACTGTATTTGAGCCAATTGACGAATTTAAAGGTGACTTTGCTCGCGCTTATTTTTACATGGCAACGCGCTACGAAAATGTAATAGGCACTTGGCAAACCAAAACGACCTCAAGTAATGTAGTGCTTAATGGTTCAAGCAACCAAGTGTTTGAAAGCTGGGTTGTAGCCATGCTGCTTAACTGGCATAACAGCGATCCTGTAAGCCAAATGGAACTTGACCGTAACCAAGCAGCCTTTGAATTTCAAGGTAATCGTAACCCGTATATCGACCATCCTGAATTTGTAGAAATGATTTGGTAAAAGTTAGCAGTTAAAACAAAAGCCTTTGCAATTGCAAAGGCTTTATCTTTTAGTGTGTAATATTTTTAATAGTCACAATGGCTTAAGCTAATTATAAGAAACAGCTGCGATAAGTGACTTTTCAGCTCTGTTTTTCATCAACGTTAAAAGTGAATGATGAAAATCTTGAAATATCACCTCTCCCCATATTCGTGAATAAATACCAAAATTTGTATTGTCTTGCACGGTCGTTTTTAAAGTTAAAATTGTATTGCCGCTTTTATCTTCACTTAGCTGATAACCACCGTAAAGTGGAGAAAAGTATTCACCGCCAAGTTTTACGTGTTTATCGAGTGCGTCATCGGGAATAGCATCTGGGTCTATGTCAAATCTATAAAGCATCTGTTTATTTGGTTGCCAATCCGTAATAACTTCTTTAAATATAACCCCTTTTTGCCAAGTACTTGTGCGAACAGCGCCTATACCGCTTGCATTCATACTTGCCTTTAATGGCTTTGGTACACCAATTAATTGAGTGAGTGAAAAAGGCACTTCCTGTGGTTTTATATCACTCACATTAGCTAACTGTTGCCACACAGCATTGATGGGCGCGTTAATAGTTATTGAATTTGTTACTTCGTATGTTTTTGATAACTTTAAAAAATTAACTTCAATAGGTGAGAGCAATATAGGTAACAACGCGATTGATAATAAAGAACTATTCGCTTTTTTTATTTCACGCTTTCTAACAAAACCCGCAAGTAATCCACCAATGCTGGCAAAAAACATAAAAGCAGGCAAAGCCATAGCCACACAAATACTGCCTTCAAGTAAAGTAATTACACTTACAAATAAAAAAACAAAAATAGGCTGCCAAGCAATCGTGACCATTTGCCTTTTAGTTAATGTTTTTGAGCTCTTAAATTCAAAGTGAACACGAATATAACCAATTGCAACGGGCACTAAAAACATAAATGATATAGAGACTAGGCTACTTAAATTGTAAGTATCAAGTAGCTCTATAAACAGCCGCATAAATATGCCGTAAAGCGTACCAAGTAAAATGCCAATTGATTTAGGGGAGTTGAGTTGCATGTCTATTCTTTATTGTAATTAACAATCAGAAAGTAACAGAAGTATTATTCCACCACAAATAAAACAATATTAACGGCTCCTGCAAGCAAATAGCTTGAAATAAAACGGCTTTCACAGCCACTAAGACTAAAGGATAATAACCTGCCGTTAACACTATACTATTAAGTAAATAGTGCTCCGCCTCCTTAATAACACACTCAAGATTATGATTTGTAACAACTTTTAATCACCTTCTGTAATTTCATAACTTTTAGTGTAAAGCTGTTTTTTTATTAACTGTATTAAAAACAACCATGCACGACCTTTTGCCTATACATAGCACCCTAAAAGCTGATCTACCCTGCATGTTCAATATTCATTTGCTTTAACAAAAGCCGTATTTATTTGATTAAGCAACAATGTTGCAGGAGAACGCATGCAAACTACACCACCCGGTGATGCACCATCAAACACGCACAAGAATGCTCAAAGCTACGAGCAGCTTCACAAACCGAGTTCAGAGTTTAATACTCGCGACGAGTATCTCGAACATGAATTACAGATTATGCAGCCTAAACGCTGGCGTCCTAATTTACCGTTTAGAGATTACCGATTTGAATTTGAAGACACCATTCCTGCAATGGCGGGCACTATTGGTAAAGTCGTTATGGTGGGGGCTATTGCAGCAACATTTGCAGCGCCTCTTGGTTTAAGCGATGCCTTTGTTTTAGAAAATGTGCGCTACGAATTACTCATTGTTTCTATTTTTATCATCTTATTCTCAGGCTTTATTTTACCAACAGCCAACTTGGCTGGTACTCACGGCCCGCTTATTCCGTTAATTCCTATTGTAGTTGCAGCTGGCGGCCACCCTATGGCGTTTGGCTTACTCATTGGTGCCTTTGGTTTTATTTTGGCCATAACCAAAGGAGGAAGTATGCTCGCGCGCCTAACCAGTAAAGGTGTATGTGGCGGGCTACTCATTTATTTAGGCTTTATTGGTACTATTTCGCAGGTTAAAAAGCTGTTTGCCTGGGCTGAGGCCATTGATATGGCGCATATTGCGTTTATTGTTATTTTAGCCACCATTTTATTGTATGCGCTATTAGAGCACTTTAAAAAGCGCTGGTTAGCTGTGCCGTTAAGCTGCCTTATTGGTGGCGTGGTTGCCTTTGCTTTAGGTGCACCGTTTGAGTTTCATACAGCTCCCGGTTTACCAAATATGAACCCAGCTTACTGGTGGGGCGAAAACACGGGTTGGATGCTTGGCCTGCCAACACTTGAAAGCTTTGTGGTTGTACTACCATTTGCAGTGCTCGCCGTTGCTATGTGGTCACCTGATTTTTTAGGTCATCAAGTATTTCAAAAAATAAGCTATCCGCAACGTACTGAAAAAGTACAAATGAATATCGACGACACCATGCTGAGCGCATCGGTTAGACAAACATTTGGCTCACTTGCCGGTGGTGCTAACTTTACCTCATCGTGGGGAACCTACATTGTACCTGCCGCTATTGCTAAGCGCCCTATTCCGGCTGGCGCCATTTTAACAGCCGTATTTTGTATTATTGCTGGTTTATGGGGTTACCCTATGGATTTAGCCATTTGGCAACCTGTGCTTTGTGTAGCGCTTATTGTAGGTGTGTTTATTCCGCTACTTGAAGCTGGCATGGAAATGACGCGCGAAGGCAAAACAACGCAATCAGCCGCTATTGTGGTGTTTGCCTCAACCTTGGTTAACCCGGCTTTTGGTTGGTCGCTTACTATGTTACTTGATAACTTAGGGCTTATTGGCTGTAAAGAGCGCAGCGCTGAGTTAACTAAAATGAGCCGCTGGGTGATTCCACTTATTATGTTTGTGTTACTTACTACTGTAATGGCAATTGTAGGCATGTTACCTGGTATACCTGCGTTAATGGCTGACTTTAGGCATTAAGCCTTAGGTACTGAACCTAATATTTACCCACAAAAAAGCACGGCAATTGCCGTGCTTTTCAATACGTGATTTTACTATACAGATTAAACAATTACTGCCAAGGGCGCTCAGCTGCTAGTTGTTTTTCAAACGCATCAATCTGTGGGTTTAGTGTTTCGGTTACACCAATAAAATCAAGGCCACTTAATAAGCGCTCTTTTACGTCTTTACGAATATCAAAACTAATTGGTGCAAACTTACTGCTTGTTAATGTTTGATTTTCAAGGTCGATTTCAATGTTAATATCGTCGTGCTGCTCGCTAAGTACAAACAATTGCTCAAGCGTGTCGGCAGGTAACGCAATGGCTAACATTTGGTTATTACCACAGTTATTAAAGAAAATATCTGCAAAGCTTTCAGCTAAAATAACTTCAAAACCATATTGCTTAAGTGCCCATGGCGCGTGCTCGCGAGATGAGCCACAACCAAAGTTGTCGCGCGTTAATAATATTTGTGCGCCTTGGTAGCATGGGCGATTTAAAATAAAGTCAGGGTTTGGCTCACCGTTATCTAGGTAACGCCAATCATAAAACAAGGCAGCATCAAAACCTTCGCGGCTAGTTGATGTTAAAAACTGCTTAGGAATAATTTGGTCAGTATCTACATTGTTTTTATCAAGTGGAGCCATTAAGCCACTAAAAAATACGCTCATTATGCTTCTCCTCTAATATCAACAAAGTGACCATGTATTGCAGCGGCTGCCGCCATTGCAGGACTAACTAAATGGGTACGCCCGCCACGACCTTGGCGACCTTCAAAATTACGATTAGAAGTAGATGCACAACGCTTGCCTGCTTCTAGGCGGTCATCGTTCATCGCTAAACACATAGAACAACCTGGTTCGCGCCATTCAAAACCTGCGGCTTTAAAAATATCGGCTAAGCCTTCGTCTTCAGCTTGTTTTTTAACTAAGCCAGAGCCCGGTACAATTAACGCCTCTATGCCGGCTACAACTTGCTTGCCTTCAACAATTTTTGCCGCAGCACGTAAATCTTCAATACGGCTATTAGTGCATGAGCCAATAAATACCGTGTCTACTTTTGCGCTTGATAATTTATCGCCCGCTTTTAAGCCCATGTATTTAAGTGCGCTGCGAATGGCATCGGCTTTAATTAAATCTGGCTCTTTATCTGGATCGGGTATGCACTCATCAACACCAATTACTTGCTCTGGGCTTGTGCCCCAGGTAATTTGTGGTTGAATGTCGTCAGCATTTAGCTCAACAACTAAATCAAAGTGTGCGCCTTCGTCTGTTTTTAAGGTTTCCCAATATTCAACGGCTGCATCAAAATCTGCGCCTTTAGGTGCAAACGGACGACCTTTTAAATAATCATAAGTAATTTGGTCAGATGCAATTAAACCCGCTTTTGCACCCATTTCTATGCTCATATTACATAGCGTCATACGGGCTTCCATTGAAAGCGCTTCAATGCCTGCACCACAAAACTCTGCTACATAGCCTGTGCCACCAGCAGTACCTAACTTGCCAATTACCGCCATAATTAAATCTTTAGCCGTAACTGTTGGACGCAATACACCGTTTATTTGAATTTTTAACGATTTCGCCTTTTTTTGCTGTAGCGTTTGCGTTGCTAATACGTGCTCAACCTCAGACGTACCAATACCATGCGCTAATGCGCCAAACGCACCATGCGTAGAAGTATGGCTATCGCCACATACAATGGTTGTGCCTGGCAAAGTAATACCTTGCTCTGGGCCCATTACGTGCACAATGCCTTGGTTAATTGAGTTTAAATCGTAAAGTACAATACCAAACTCTTTACAGTTTTTATCAAGCGCCATTAATTGGTTTTTAGATACTTCGCTTGCGGCATCAAGTGATCGGCTCTTAGTCGATACGTTATGATCCATCGTTGCAAAGGTTTTTTCTGGGCAACGTACAGTACGGTTTTTTTCACGTAGACCTGCAAAAGCCTGCGGAGAAGTAACTTCATGCACTAAATGGCGGTCAATATAAAGTAAGTCGGTTTGCTCATTTATGCTGGCAACGGTGTGTGCTTGCCAAATTTTGTCGTATAACGTTTGGGCCACTTGCTAATTCCCTAATCTGTTTGAGTTGCAGCATAACGGTGCTGCAACTTTAATATGTTATTAAATGCGTGAAACGATGGCTGCTGCCACATCGCTTGTGCTGTAACCTGCATTTGGATATATATCTGGCGTGCCTACACCTGCTTCTACAGCTTCTGCTACTGCTTTTTCAATGGTGCGCGCAGCTTCGTCTTGCCCTAGCGAGTAACGTAACATTAATGCGGCACTTAAAATTTGTGCTATTGGGTTTGCAACGCCTTTACCTGCAATATCTGGTGCTGAACCGCCTGCTGGCTCGTACAACCCAAAACCCGATTGATTCAAGCTTGCCGAAGGTAATAAGCCCATTGAGCCTGTGATCATCGCGCACTCATCTGACAAAATATCGCCAAATAAGTTATCGCAAAGTAGTACGTCAAACTGGCTAGGCTGTTTAACTAACTGCATAGCGGCGTTATCTACGTAAATGTAATCTAGGCTTACTTCTGGGTAGTCTTTGCTTACTTCGGTGACTACTTCGCGCCATAATACGCTTGATGCAAGTACGTTTGCTTTATCAACAGAGGTAACATGGTTACTACGTAATTTTGCAGCTTCAAAAGCAAAGCGTGCAATACGTTCAATTTCTTTACGCGAGTATGTTTGCGTATCAAAAGCAGCTTCTTCAGCGCCTTCGCCGCTACGGCCTTTTTCGCCAAAATAAATGCCGCCGGTTAGCTCGCGCACACATAAAATATCAAAACCTTTTTCGCTAATATCAGCGCGAAGTGGTGACGCTGCACTTAATGCAGGTAATAACTGTGCAGGGCGCAGGTTACAAAACAAACCAAAGTGCTTACGAAGCGGCAATAACGATGCGCGCTCAGGCTGCTCGTTTGGTGGTAGGTTTTCCCATTTAGGGCCACCAACTGAGCCAAATAAAATAGCATCGGCGTTTTCACACGCGCTTAGCGTTTTTGGTGGTAATGCTTCACCAAATTCGTCAATAGCTGCGCCACCAATAGCATGATGCTGACGGTTCAGGGTAAAACCAAACTTATTGCTTACAGCATCAAGCACTTGCTCTGCTGCTGCCATCACTTCTGGACCAATACCGTCGCCAGCTAATACGGCAACGCTGTAGTTTGTTTTACTCATCCTGCTTTCCTTTGTTGTTTTAAATCAGACACTTTTTGTGCACGATAAATTAAGTTATAAACACGGATCATGGCGCGTACCGACGCTTCAACCACATCCGCTGCAATGCCCGCACCGTGGTAAGGTCGGCCATCGTATTTAGCTATAATATTTACTTGGCCTAATGAGCTTGCACCTTGACCTGTCGCTTCTAAGTTATATTCAATCATTTCAACGCTCATACCGGTTAAGCGCTCAATGGCTGCAAACGAAGCTTCAACTGGGCCATTACCTGTCGCGGCTTCTTGTTTAGCTTCGCCATCAATTCGCATTCCAATCGTAGAGCTTGCTACCGATTGTGAGTTAGAAGCTGAGTTAACAAATTCTAATTGGTATTTTTCGTCTTTGTCGTTAATTTGATTAAAGTAAATCATCGCCTCAAGGTCGTAATCGTATACTGTGCCTTTTTGGTCAGCCAACTCAATAAAGCTTTTATATAAGCCATCCATATCGTAATCAGATTTTTGATAGCCTAACTCTTCTAAGCGATGTTCAATAACATGGCGACCCGAACGCGAAGTCATATTTAATTGGTTACTTGGCACACCAACGCTTTCTGGCGACATAATCTCATAAGTATTTTGCGCTTTTAATACACCGTCTTGGTGAATGCCAGAACTATGCGCAAATGCGTTTTCGCCAACAATCGCTTTATTTGGTTGTACTGGCATATTACAAATTTTAGCCACTTGGCGAGATGCGCGGTAAATTTCTTCACTTTTAATATCTGTGTATACTTTTAAATGGTCTTTGCGCATTTTCATGATCATCGCCACTTCTTCAAGCGAGCAGTTACCAGCCCGCTCACCAATACCATTGATAGTACACTCAATTTGGCGTGCACCGGCTTGCACTGCAGCCACCGAGTTTGCTACTGCTAAACCTAAATCGTTGTGGCAATGCACACTTAAACGCGCTTTATCAATATTTGGCACGTTATTCATTAAATGGCGGATCATTGCGGCGTACTCATCTGGCGTTACAAAACCAACGGTATCTGGCAAGTTAATAGTTGAAGCTCCGGCGTTAATTGCCTGCTCAACAATTTTACATAAATCCCAATGCGGGGTACGACCGGCATCTTCACACGAAAATTCAACATCATCAGTATAGTTACGTGCTAATTTAATTGATTTAACAGCCATTGCCGTTGCATCGTCTAGGCTCATACGTAATTTATGTTCAAGGTGCAAAGGGCTTGTAGCAATAAAAGTATGAATACGGCTTTGCTGAGCTGTGCGAAGTGCTTCGCCACAGGCTTCAATGTCTTTGGCAACAGAGCGTGCTAAACCACAAATAATCGGACCTTTTACCTCGGTTGCAATACGTTGCACCGAGCGAAAATCAGCAGGGCTCGAAACCGGAAAACCCACTTCCATCACATCCACATTCAAGCGGCTAATTGTATGCGCTAATTGAATTTTATCATCTTCAGTAAGGCTTGCTTTAAGTGCCTGCTCACCATCACGTAAGGTGGTATCAAAAATCCATACTTTATCTTGCTCTTGCATAACTGCCCCTCATTCCTATGTTACCCAAATTTCAATTAATCCCAGCCGCGAGATAAAAAAAACCCCGCAATTGCGGGGTTTTTAGTGTTCAACTCGATGCAAACACACTAATCCCCGCTCACTGACCATAGCAGTAAGAGGTTAAGTTTTAGTGTAATTAAACGAATAATATGCATCTTGTTTTCTTGTGTGTGTGTTCAGTGAAGCCTATTTTTAACATTACAAAGCGACGGAAGCAAGCATAAAAATTCCACAAAACAGATTTAAAAACGATTCAATTGGGTTTTTTAATTCAACCAAGTCACCTATTAAGAATTAAAATAACAAATACATGACTAGTGACGCTTAAATTAATAAGCACTGCAATATACCGTGCTTATATTAACTTTTTACAATTTTTTTAAGCTATGCTTCTTTACTCGTTTCTCTTACGTAATGCCCGGCTCCGCGAGTAATATAACGCAGCTGCCAAATAACGCGCTCAATCAATTCGTCGCGTTGCAACCCTTCTATATCGAGCGCTTCTGCACCCGCATTAAATACGAGCGTTACCATAGATTCCGCCTGAATATAGGCATGCATAGCATTACATTTAGTTTCACTTTCTAAATAATGAGCCAGCTCTAAAATAAAATGTTTTACCTCGCGCGCTACTGCGGCTCTAAATGCTTTAGAAGTCCCAGAGCGTTCTCGCAGCAACAACCTAAATTGGTTACTTGAGTTATCAATAAACTCCATAAAAGTAACCACTGAGGTATTTATAACACTGCCGCCATCGTTTGCTATTCGTCTGCGTGCTTGACGCATTAGTTGACGAAGGGTTAAGCCTGCTTCGTCAACCATGGTTAAACCTAGCTCATCCATGTCTTTAAAATGACGATAAAAAGACGTTGGGGCAATACCGGCTTCTCGTGCTACTTCGCGTAAACTTAAATTCGAAAAACTATGATCAGCACTCAGCTGGTTAAATGCCGCTTGAATTAACGCCTGTCGTGTTTTTTGTTTCTGTTGCGCTCTAACACCCGACATCAACAGCTCCCTGAATTATTTTATATGAATATTTAGTGATATTAGCTCAATTGTCCAGTCTAATACTTGACGACGAGAGTTTGAAATACTATTTTAGCTTACAGTTGTACGCTGAGATTGAGAATTATGAATAAACCACCGATTATTTGGACAAACGTCCTATTTTTTAGCCTAACCTTTTTGGCGGCTGCCACACTTGTACCTTGGTACGCCATTAGCTACGGATTTACCAGCGCGCATTGGATTGCTTTTGTAGCCTGCATGTTTTATGCGGGCTTATCAATTACTGCCGGCTACCATCGATTATGGGCACATAAAACCTATAACGCACACCCTGCTGTTGAATTTATTTTTGCGCTTGGCGGTGCTTTTGCACTACAAAACAGTGCTTTGCATTGGAGTAGCGATCACCGTATACATCACGGTCAAGTTGACGACCCAATAAAAGACCCTTACGCGGCTACCAATGGTTTTTGGTATAGCCATATCGGCTGGATGTTACGTGACTACCAAGGCGATAGCTACGGTGATTATAGTAATTGTCGTGATTTACAGCGCAATAAAATAGTTATGTGGCAACATAAGCACTACTTAAAACTAGCTATTGCTATGAACGTAGGTTTGCCTCTTGCGCTTGGTTTATTAGTTGGTGATGTGTGGGGTATGTTAATTCTTGCAGGTTTACTACGCTTAGTACTGAGTCAACACTTTACCTTTTTTATAAATTCGGTTGCACATATTTGGGGCTCTCGCCCATACACCGAAAAAAATACGGCACGCGATAACGGCTTTTTAGCGTTATTTACATACGGTGAGGGGTATCACAACTTCCACCATATTTTTGCAAGCGACTACCGTAACGGTATTAAATGGTTTCATTACGACCCAACAAAATGGATGATCCGCTCTTTAGCAGCTGTTGGTTTAGCTAATAAATTGAAGCGTACACCTGTTGAACGTATCGAAAAAGCAAAGGCTGAAACGCTAATGAGCAAAACGCAAACGCGTCTTGCAAAATTGCCTTTAGCACAAGATAAGATTACATTATTACAACAAGAGTACGATTTACTGCTGAAAAAACTGCAAAATTATTGTTCACTACAAAAACAAGTGTTAGAAGTTAAAAAAAATAACATGGCAAAGCAGTGTGAACGCTCAGCATTAATGGCACAATACCATGAGTTGGAAGCCGCCTGGGAAAATCAAAAACAGGCATGGCTAGCACTTAATGCGAGGTTATTAAAAGCCTCTTTTAATTAATTTAGGAGTGGCTGTGGCCAAACAACCAGAACAAAAAAAAGTACCCGTGACATACCAATATGATGCAATAATTATTGGCACGGGACCTGGCGGTGAAGGTACCGCCATGAACCTTTCAAAAAACGATAAAAAAGTAGCGGTTATTGAACGCCAAGAATCAGTTGGTGGCGGTTGTGTACATTGGGGAACAATTCCTTCAAAAGCGCTTCGCCACTCTGTTAGCCGCTATATTGAATACAAAGCAAATCCGTTATTCAATGTTGGTGAGCGCCCTAGCCGCTTAACATTTCCTGATATTTTACGTCACGCAAGTTCTGTTATTTCTAAGCAATCTAATTTACGTAGTAGCTTTTACGATCGTAACCGCATTCATATGTTTCAAGGTGATGCGAGCTTTGTAGATAAGCACACAATTGAAGTAAAAAGAAATGATGGTTCAACTGAGCGACTGACTGCTAAAACGATCGTTATATCAACGGGTTCACGCCCTTATCGCCCACCAGAGGTAGATTTTACGCATTCTCGTATTTACGAAAGTGACACAATACTTGGCCTTGAGCATGACCCTCATCGTGTACTGATTTATGGTGCAGGTGTAATTGGTTGTGAGTACGCGTCAATATTTAAAGGTTTAGGCGCTAAAGTTGATTTAGTTAATACACGCGACCGACTACTTGCTTTTATGGATGCTGAAATATCTGACGCACTTAGCTATCACTTTTGGAACAGCGGTATTGTTATTCGTCATAACGAAGAGTTTGACCGAATCGAGACGCGTGACGACTGCGTTATAATGCATTTAAAATCAGGTAAACGCGTAAAAGCTGACTGTATTTTATTTGCTAATGGTCGTACTGGTAACACTGATACACTAAATCTTGAAGCCATTGGCTTAAAAGCCGATAGCCGTGGCCAATTAAAAGTTAACGAAACATACCAAACAGAAATTGATAACGTTTACGCTGTAGGTGATGTAATAGGCTATCCAAGCCTTGCAAGTGCTGCGTTTGACCAAGGTCGTATAGCTGCTGATGCAATTGCATGTGGTAACTGCGATGACAGGCTGATTGTTGATATTCCGGCCGGTATTTATACCATCCCAGAAATGAGCTCAGTAGGTAAAACCGAGCAAGAGCTTACAGCTGCTAAAGTACCGTATGAAGTTGGCCGTGCTCAGTTTAAGCATTTGGCTCGCGCGCAAATTGCTGGTACTGAAGTAGGTAGTTTAAAAATATTATTCCACACCGAAACCAAAGAAGTACTTGGCGTACATTGTTTTGGCGAACGTGCCTCTGAAATTGTTCACATTGGCCAAGCTATTATGGAACAAAAAAATGGTGGCAATAATATCGACTACTTTGTAAATACCACATTTAACTACCCAACCATGGCTGAAGCCTACCGTGTTGCGGCATTAAATGGCTTAAATCGCTTATTTAAATAACCGCTTAAATAAGTAGTTTTAAAAGCCTTTATAAATAGGTAACAAAAAACCCGCAACTTAGCGGGTTTTTTACTTTTAAACAGTTTTAAAGCTTGTTTAAGTGACTATTACTTATGGTACTTAGCACTTAGCTCATGTACTGCATTAATGAATACGCCAGCATTTTCAGGGTCTACATCTGGTGTAATACCGTGGCCTAAGTTAAACACGTGGCCATTGCCTGTACCAAAGTCTTCTAAAATAGTGCCTACTTCTTGGCGAATACGCTCTGGTGTACCGTGTAACATAGATGGGTCCATATTACCTTGTAGAGCTACTTTATCACCCACGCGGCGCTTAGCGTCGCTGATATTAATAGTCCAATCAAGACCGATTGCATCACAGCCTGTTGCTGCAATAGCTTCAATCCATTGACCACCATTTTTAGTGAACAAAGTAACCGGCACTTTACGACCGTCGTACTCACGAATTAAACCATCTACAATTTTATGCATGTATTGTAGTGAAAATTCGTTGTAATCGCGCGGGCTTAATACACCGCCCCATGAGTCAAATACCATTAGCGATTGCGCGCCAGCTTTAATTTGAGCATTTAAGTAATCAATAACTGAATCAGCTAACTTATCGAGTAATAAATGAAGTGTTTGCGGCTCTGCAAACGCCATTTTTTTGATTTTACCAAATACTTTGCTGCTACCGCCTTCAACCATATAAGTTGCTAGCGTCCAAGGTGAACCAGAAAAACCAATAAGCGGTACTTCGCCTTTAAGCTCACGACGGATAGTGCTTACTGCGTTCATTACGTAGCCAAGCTCGTCTGTAGGGTCTAACTTTGGAATTTTTTTAACATCAGCAAGAGATGAAATAGGACGTTCGAACTTAGGGCCTTCGCCAGTTTCAAAGTAAAGACCTAAACCCATCGCATCTGGAATCGTTAAAATATCACTAAATAATATAGCGGCATCTAACGGGTAGCGACGTAATGGCTGCAGTGTAACTTCACATGCAAGCTCAGCATTACGGCACAGGCTCATAAAATCGCCCGCTTGTGCACGTGTAGCGCGATACTCTGGTAAATAGCGTCCTGCTTGGCGCATCATCCATACCGGAGTTACATCAACAGGTTGTTTTGCAAGTGCACGTAAATAACGGTCGTTTTTTAATTCGCTCATGGCGTAAATGATCCTAAGACTTGTATAAATTGTGCAAGATTGTACCACCATATTCTCCGACCCTCTATTGCTTAGGGACGAAAACAGCTTTACCTAGAGGTAGATCAATAGAATGGAGTTTTTTAATCCCTTTTGACTATAAAATAAACAAAAATAAATAACATTTAAAACTTTTCATTAATACGTTTGCAACATTACAAAAACCTTGTTATTGTTTGTCCCGCGTTAACAATAATAAAAATCTTAAAACAATAAAAATAAATGTTTTAAAATAATAACAATAAAAATCATCTCATAAAAATAAGAAAGCTTGTTATAACAAGTCACTGAAAGAAATTAGACCACCGTAACTGGTGGTTTTTTCTTGCCTAAAATAAAATCTCTCGCCTTAGATTATATAAAAAGGTACACCCCTCAAAGTAGCTCAACTTTACTTGTTGATATACGCGCAAATTAAATATATCTTGATGTACATAAACTTATTATATTCTAATTGAAAGACCAACCCAGCTAGGAGAACAGTTATGCTGACGCGTGTAGAAAAAGCTCAACAAAAATGGGGTGGTAGCCACACAGTAATTGATAAATGGCTAAACGAACGCCAAGAACTTATTGTACTTTACTGCAAAATTGCAGGCTTTACGCCGTACGAGAAGCAAGATCAAGCATTGCCAGAGCCAAAACTAATTGAATCATTTTGCCAGCTTTTAATGGATTACCTATCTGCAGGCCATTTTGAAGTATATGACGATATAGCAAAAGCATGCGAAAAAAAGGGCTTACAAAGCCAAGAGCTTGCAAACTCTATTTACCCGCGTATTTCTAGCACAACCGATGTGGCGTTAGATTTTAATGATAAGTACGCAGAAGTAGACAAAGAAGACTTATTAAAAGACTTTGATAATGACTTATCTGTTATTGGTGAGGCATTAGAAGCACGTTTTGCACTTGAAGATGAGCTTATTGATAACTTGTTTTCTAATCACACGAATTAATACGTTACTTACACGTATTAAAAAAGGGACCTAGGGTCTAATGCCGTTCACTTAAGGTGAGCGGCTTTTTTATTTCTAGCGTACCGCTGTGGTCTTGGCTTGACTGCACGAGGAAAACCTCGATCCCTTCGAGGCTCTAGAATTAGGCTTTCTGCCATCGCATAAAAGTATTTTAATTGACGTGGTATGGCTCCAGGTGTTGAATAAGGTAATCCAACAAGCAACCTCATTATTTGAGCTAAACTACCATTGAAACTCAGTTGGTACGGTAAATAATCACCTTTTAATGTGTGGCACATTTTTACCATCTGATATCGCACCATATTATAAGTAAGCAACACCCCCCACAGCTCTTGCTTTACAAGCGCTGGTAAGCGACTTCTTAATGTTAATCGATTGCCCAGCATATATTGCTTTTGTTCCCGATAACCAAGCTCTATCTCCCAGCGGTGACTGTACAAATCACCTATATCGGCTGATAGATATCGCATCGGATCTGTCATAGATGTCATCACACTATATGATTTCCCCTTTATTTTTCGAGTCACTAACCTCGCGATTAAGGTGTTAGGCAGCGTTGGCCACATCTTTCTTGCTCTTGGGTTGCTGCTAAGTTGGACTAATTTATCATTACGCCCTAATGTTTGAATAACTTCATATTGCACATTTTTTTTCAGGGGGATTAGCCAATGGCGTTCACTGCCAGTTGTTTGCCATTTATGTAAAAGCCCTAAAGAATAGAAACCTTTGTCGAATAAAGTGAGACTGTTATCGGGTGTGGTTTCTATAAGCTTTTCAGCCAGCACCATTTCATTGACCTTGTAATCATCAAAAGCACTCCCCGTGATTAGGTGGCTGCTTAGCTCCATTTGACACACCATTCTGACCTGTGGGTATTGTGTATTAGTCGGTTTTGTAAAGGCTTCATTGTTTTGGGGTGAGTCATCCGTACGCCAAACGACACCATCGACACCAAGCAAGGTAAGCCCATTCCAATGAGGATGATTAGCGTCATTATTCCAATGCCTTTGGGTGCATTCAAATAAGGCTTTCATGGCGGCTTCACCTAGGTTTTTACGACGCTGAGTTAAAGCACTTGGCGCAACAAATGGCTTACCATCGCGGTCAACAATGTCGAGCATATTAACGACATCGGCCATCGATTTGTCATTATAAATAACCATCCCGATCAACAACCAAGCCATCGATTCTAGGGTTAGTTTTCTTTTTCGTAGTGTAACGGTTTCGGTCAGTGCATAGGCTTCTTCGATAAGAGATAAAGGGAGTAAGTCTGCGAGTGTTTCAACGTCATTAGGTTTCATGTTGTTAATAATATCGAGAGCATTAGAAAGTTGCATAAAAAAATCCGAATTCTACAAAAGAATTCGGATTCTTACATACCTAGAAGATCGTTCAAGTGCTATTAACTAATTCTAAAATGATCGGCATTAGACCTAGGGTCCCTTTTTGCATTTACACAATAAGCTTATTACTGTGCTGGTGCTTCTTCATTTTGAATTTCAAGTAATTCAACTTCAAATACAAGTGTTGAATTAGCTGGAATCTTACCTAAGTCACGGTCGCCGTAAGCAAGTTCTGAAGGTATAGTGAACTTGTACTTAGAACCCACTGACATAAGTTGTAAACCTTCAGTCCAACCCGCAATTACGCGGTTAAGAGGGAAAGTTGTCGGTTCGTTACGTGCATATGAGCTATCAAACTCAGTACCGTCTAATAAAGTCCCTTTGTAGTGTACTTTAACTACATCAGTTGCCACTGGCTTTTCGCCATCGCCTTCGCTAAGTACTTCGTACTGTAGACCCGACTCAGTTACTGTAACGCCTTCTTTTTTAGCGTTGTCAGCTAGGTATTTAGCGCCTGCTTCTTTACTTTTTTCAGACTCTACTTTAGCTTTTTCTTCTTGCTTAGTACGTACTGATGTATCTAGTGCAGTTAATACTTCGCGAATTTTTTCTTCGTCAATTTTTGCATTGCCAGCAAGCGCATCTTCAAAACCACGAATTAAAAGTGCTTGGTCTAGTTCAATACCAATTTCTGTTTTGTCTGCTAGGTCTTTATTTAAAAAGTTACCTACAGATGCACCAATACCATATGCTTGTTGCTGTTCTACAGTGTCTAATTTAACTTCAGCTTGTTCTTTTTTTGCTTCTTGATTACAAGCTGTAAGCGCTAAAACTGACGCTGCAATCAATGACAATCTAATCGTCTTTTTCATTTTAAATCTCCGACACACTTTGCAGTTGTCATTTTAATGTATTATTACTAGTGAAAGATTAACGGCCCACATGATAGGCTGCTTGTTTAATGACTAAATTCCATATTGTTAGCTAAACTAAAAACATATCCAGTGATTAGACAAACAACCTAGGCATTTAACGCGTCCTAGTCTAACCTCTCAGTCACTAAGAGTTAAGGGGAAATACCTGTAATATGTCGATATTTCGTACTTTTTTAATCGTATTTAGCTGTTTTTTAGCCATCGCCTGTACCGATAAAAAACAACACGCTGTAGCAAGTTACGAACATGCTGCACAAGGTGCATTTTCATCAACAGTTTCAAACGATGGTAAATACAGTTTGATCTCCTCTATCAACCATGCGGTCGCCCTGTGGGATAATCAACAGCAGGTGCTAAAATACCAATGGTTTCAGCAGCAGTCACAAGACAGCCTAGTGTACGCTGTTGCCATTGCTTTTGATAACAGCGTGGCTGTTACCGCCGAAAAAACCACGTTTGCTGTGTGGGATATAGCCACAGGCAAAAATCAAGGTTATTACAAAATACAGAAAGCCAGTATTCGCGATATTGCTATTAGCAATCAAGGCCGTAGTGTTTTATACGGCCGTAGCGACGGCGTTGTCGTATTTGTAAACCTAGAAACTGGGCGTCGTATTGAGTTTTTAGGTCATCAAGATAAAGTTAACACCGTTGACCTGTCACCTAACGGACGCTTTGCCTTAAGTGGTTCTAACGATTATGTTGCTTACTTTTGGGATACACGTACCGGACAAGTAATTCATCGTTTTAATCACCCAACGCGTGTTACCCAAGTAACGCTCGATCCACAAGGTCGCTATGCGTTTACGGCCGATAGTATGGCACAAGCAAATGTATGGAAGCTGACTACAGGTGATCTTGTGAGTAAACTGAAGTATATTGCGCGTCAGAAAATTTTTACTGCTGTGCGTTTTAACGAACAAGGCACTTTGCTTGCAACCGGCTCGCCAAATAAGCGTGTAGATTTGTGGCAAATACCAAGCGGTGAAAAAATTCAAACTTGGCAGGTTACCCCGCGCGAAGGCAGTAAGCCTAAATCGGCGGTGGTGCTAGATGTGACATTTACAGATAACGGTAAGTCGTTGTTAACCGAAAGCTCCAGCGGGATCGCAGAGCGATTTATTATACGAGAGAATAATGAACACAATTGAACATCGCTTAATGGAACTTGAAGCCAAAGTGGCTTTTCAAGACGAAACGATTGAAGTCTTAAATGATGAAATAAAAGTGCACCAACAGCTGTTAGCAAAAATGAAACGCCAAACCGAGCTGCTAGCAGAAAAAATTAAAGAGTCGCAGTCATCATCATCTATGATGTCTGAAGTACCTGAGCCGCCTCCACCGCATTACTAAAATCGGTAAAAATTAGGCAATAAAAAACCGGGTTAGTCGCCCGGTTTAAATACACCAATTACTTGTTCAAATTGGCGAGTAGACGCCTGCACAGCATTATCGGGTTGCGCCATTTTATGACCACACTCAACACACTCTACTTTTTCAACATCATGTTCTCTGTATAGCATCATAGTATCCATGGCTTTGCAGTCAGGGCACGATGCACCAGCAATAAATCGCTTCTTTTGTCTCACAACATTTTTCCTGTGGTTTGAACTGCTGTCATTTTATCGTATAACTTCACTTGTTGATACGCTTGATAAGAGCATTAAGTTCTATGTTATGATAGCGCCAACTTAACAAGGGCACAGCAAAGTAACACATTCATGATCCAAATCTCAGAAATAGAACTACTTCGTGGCGGTAAAGCCTTATTAAAAAACGCATCAGCTACGTTATTTCCAGAACACAAAGTAGGCCTTGTTGGCGCTAATGGCTGTGGAAAATCAACGTTATTTGGTTTACTAAAATCAGAACTACAACTAGATGCCGGTAACTGCAGCATTCCAAAAGATTGGTCTATCGCCTCTGTTAAGCAAGAGACACCTGCCCTTGAAATAAGCGCGATTGATTATGTACTTCAAGGCCACCCAGAATACTACGCAATGCGTATAGCACTGCGTGAGGCCGAGAAAAACAACGATGGCGACACACAAGCTAAAGTACATATTCAGCTTGAAAACATTAAAGGCTATAGCATTGAATCAACCGCAGGTGAGCTATTACACGGCTTAGGCTTTGCCAATAACCTTATAGAAAATCCTGTAAGCTCGTTTTCGGGTGGTTGGCGTATGCGTTTAAACCTTGCCCAAGCATTAATACGCGACGCCGATTTACTATTACTCGATGAGCCAACAAACCACCTTGATTTAGATGCCGTTTATTGGCTTGAACGCTTTTTGCGTGCTTATACCGGCACCCTTGTACTTATATCGCATGACCGTGAGTTTTTAGATGCGGTGGTTGATCAAATTTGGCATGTAGATAAGCAACTTATTAACGTGTACAAAGGTAACTACTCGCAGTTTGAGCGCCAAAAAGCTGAGCGCTTACTACAACAACAAGCAATGTTTGATAAGCAACAAGATCAAATTGCTCACCTTGAGCAGTTTATAACGCGCTTTAAAGCAAAAGCCAGTAAAGCTAAACAAGCACAAAGCCGTGTGAAAGCGCTTGAACGCATGGAAAAACTAGCGCCGGCACATGCCGACTCGCCATTTAACTTTGAGTTTGCAGAGCCAAAAGCATTACCAAACCCACTAATGACAATAGATAAAGCCAAAGCGGGTTATGGTGACGTCACTATTTTAAATAATATAGAGCTAAACCTTGTACCAGGTAGCCGAATTGCTTTATTAGGTCGAAATGGCGCAGGTAAATCAACGTTAATTAAACTGCTTTCTGGTGATTTAGAGCCGCAAGCGGGCGAAGTTGTTCAGCATCACGGATTAAATATTGGTTACTTTGCGCAGCATCAACTTGAATCTCTTGATTTAAAAGCCAGTGCAATAATGCACTTACAACGCCTCGACCCAAAAGCCACTGAGCAATCACTACGTGACTTTTTAGGTGGTTTCGCCTTTATTGGCGATAAAGCACTTGAGCCTGTAGCCCCTTTTTCGGGCGGCGAAAAAGCACGTTTAGTACTTGCCATGTTGGTATATCAAAAGCCAAACCTGCTGCTTCTCGATGAGCCAACTAACCACCTTGATTTAGAAATGCGCCATGCACTTGTTATGGCACTGCAAGGCTTTGAAGGCGCTATGGTTACCGTATCACACGACCGCCACATGCTTAAAAATACCGCCGATGAGTTTTACTTAGTAGATGACGGCAAAGTAACCCAGTTTGGTTACGACTTAGATGCGTATTACCAGTGGTTACTCAATGCCAATAAAGAAGCGGTTAAAGCGCAGCAAAGCGACGAGCCTAAAGCAAATCCAGGTGTTAACCGTAAAGAGCAAAAACGCCTAGAGGCTGAGTTTAGAAAGGCCACTCAACCACTTAAAAAGCAAATTGAAAAGCTTGAAAAGCAACTCGATAAATTCACCGCCGAGTTAAGTGAAGTTGAAGTGACCTTAGGTGATAACGAACTCTACAACGACGACAACAAAGCCAAGCTTAAAGAGTTATTAGCCAAGCAAGCAACCCTTACGCCTAAACTTAACGACGTTGAAGAAGAGTTACTTATGGCACTTGAAGAAATGGAAGAAAAAGAGCAGGCATTCGCCGATGAACTTGCTCAATAGCGACCATTTTTGGCAATTTGCGTGCACTTTGTACGCAAAGCCTGATCAACAAACAACCTTGCTGGCACTACAAAACCAGCAAGGAAAAAACGTTAATTTATGCTTATTACTGCTTTATTTAGACTCATTAAATTTAAGTATTAATACCCAACAGCTAAACGAGTTAACGCAAGTAGTTAGTGACTTTGATACTCGCGCATTACAACCTCTGCGCGCCGCTCGTAGCTATTTAAAAGCTAACCAGAATGCGATAAGTGATTACGCCACAATACGTGCAGAGTTGCTAAGCGCTGAGCTGAAGCTTGAAAAACAACAGCAACATATGTTGATTGAAACGGTAAATGAGCTTGAATTAGTCAAACTTTCAGAGCCAAACAACATTGAGCTATATGTGAAAGCCACTTAGGGTGTTAGTTTTTGTAGCCTCCTCCACTTCTTATTTTCTTTGTGCAAAAAACCTTCAAGTAATTTACTCACAAAGAGGTTAAGAGGCGCTTCGCTTTTAGAGGAAAACAAACTAAATTATTCAGGTGAAAAATATAAATATTGAGCAGTTATTTGGCTCAAGTAGTTTATTGCTCTCCCCCCCCCTCATTTATTTCTCATTCTTTTCTCTTTGTGCAAAAGGTCTTTAAGTACTTTATTCACAAAAAGGTTAAAGCGTTTCGCTTTTAGATAAAGTGAAAAAAAATGAGTTACGATCAGCTCACTATTTTAAGAGAAAACTCTCTTAGCTCTCAGTGATAATAACTTACCAACCCTTAAAACATGATCTAAATCAACTTAGCGTCACTCCTACAGCTGCTTAGAAAAATAACTTGATCTCGATCACGTTGCGACCTGCAAACACCGCCTATGATTAACCCATCAACAACGAGGGGAGCAACTCATGAACGTATTCTTTAGAGACTTTTTTACAGATCCAGTTTTATTTATGTCTTTTGGGTTTTTAACCATCGTTGTTTCTTTGTGTATCTTTTTTGCTTTTTTCTTTTTGAAAAAAATACATGACGCAGAAATTCCCGAACAAAATTAAGCACGACGCACTAAAGCGCCTTATTAGTTTACTAGTTAGGCGCTTTTTATTTTCTGAAGCGAAAAATTTGATACACTAGCTTTTCGTTTAATACAAAGTGCGTAGTACAAACATGATCTCTCAGTTCAAACCAGCATGGTGGATGACCAATCGTCACGTTCAGACCATAATGCCGCGTTTTTTCCGCCCATTTCACAATACGTCCTACGAACTTGAGCAACTTGATACACCTGATGGTGACTTTATTGAGCTTGCATGGTCACTTCCACATAATGAAACCGCACCACTTGCTGTTGTTTTGCATGGCCTTGAGGGCAATATAAATAGCTTTTATGCCAAAGGCATGATGAAGGCATTAAAAAAACAAGGTTATGCAGTTGTGCTTATGCACTTTAGAAATTGCTCAACCGAAGTAAATCGCCTACCACGTGCTTATCACAGCGGTGACACCGCCGATTTAGCTTTTTTTATAAATCACTTAAAGCTGCAATTTCCTAAGCGCACTATGGTCGCTGTTGGTTTTTCATTGGGCGGTAATGTACTTGCCAAATACTTAGGTGAAGAACGCGAAAAATGCCCATTAAGTGCAGCAGCGGTGGTATCTGCTCCTTATGATTTGTCGTCATCGAGCGATGTTATTCGTAAAAGCTTAGGTAAAATTTACCAAAAATATCTGCTCGATCGGATGAAAAAATCAATGCAGCGAAAGCTGCCACAAATTAAGCAGCAAATTTCATTAACGCCAAAACAGTTAATGAAAATTGACGATTTATTAGAGTTTGATAATCAGTTAACAGCCCCTCTACATGGTTTTGAAAACGCACACGATTACTACCGTAAAGCCAGTGCTATGCCGTATTTGAAAGATATCGCTGTACCCACACTTATTATTCATTCCAAAGACGACCCTATGCTCTCAATTAAAGCCGTACCGAGTAGGCAAGACGTAAGTGAGCATGTTACGCTGCGCATCTCTGACAAGGGCGGGCATGTTGGTTTTATTAGCGGTAAAAATCCGTTTAAACCTATATTTTGGTTAGAAAAAGCCGTCCCTCATTATTTTAGCCAGCACGTATCAAATAAAGCGAGTAACAAGTAGTAATGATTATCCCTTTTGAACAACTCGATCAAGACACTCTTTATAACTTAATCGAAAGCTACGTATTACGCGAAGGTACCGATTATGGTGAAGTAGAGGCAAGCATCGAATCTAAAGTAAGCCAAGTAAAGCTGCAGCTTAAAAATGGCGAAGCGATGGTGTTTTTCTCAGAATTACACGAGTCTGTAACTATAATTTCAAAAGGTGAATTTAAAGCGCTGCAAAGTGAAGAGCATCAAGCACAGTCGTTTGATTAGGGCGTAGTACTTGTAACTTTTGAATTGAACGTACACAATGGCTTTTTACCCAAAGAGCCAAAACATGATAAAACTCAGCACTCTAGTGGTAGCCATATCACTAGCTTTAACTAGCCAAGCCCAAGCAGAACAAACAATAACAGCATCTGATAAGGCAATTAAACTCGCTAAAGATACCATTTTAATTGATACCCATATTGACGTACCTTATCGAATTCACGAAAGCTGGGTTGATGTAACCAAAGCAACTAGTGATGGCGATTTTGACTATCCTCGCGCTGTAAAAGGCGGTTTAAACGCACCGTTTATGTCGATTTATATTCCTGCGCATTTAGAGTTTGAGGGTAAAGGAAAAAGCTACCAGCTAGCCAATCAAATGATTGATAGTATGGAAGCCATAGTCCAGCGCGCACCCGATAAGTTTGCTATTGCTAACTCAAGCTCTGATATTGAAGAGCAATTTAAACAAGGTAAGCTGTCTATAGCCATGGGTATGGAAAATGGCTCTCCAATCGAAGGTGATATGAAAAACCTTCAGCACTTTTACGACCGTGGCATTCGTTACATCACGCTAGCGCACTCGCAAAGCAACCATATTTCGGATTCGTCTTACGATATACGCCGTAAATGGAAAGGCTTAAGCCCATTTGGTAAAAAGCTTGTCACTGAAATGAATAATATAGGCATGCTAATTGACGTATCGCATATTTCTGATGATGCGTTTTATCAGGTTATGGAGCTCTCTAAAACGCCAGTAATTGCCTCTCATTCATCACTTCGTAAATACACGCCTGGCTTTGAGCGTAATATGAATGACGATATGCTATTAGCGCTGAAGGAAAATGGCGGTGTTATTCAAATCAATTTTGGCTCAAGCTTTGTTACCGCTAAAGCAGGTAGCTGGGGCAAGCAATTAAAAAGTACAAAAGAGTCAGCTAAAAAAGAAGGTACTAAGTTAAGTAAAGATTTTGATGCTGCGTACCGTGCTAAAAATCCGTATCCATTTGCAAGTCTTGAGCAAGTACTTGACCATATTGATCACGTAGTTGAGCTAATTGGTATTGATTATGTAGGTATTGGCTCTGATTATGATGGAGTTGGCGATTCATTACCTATCGGCTTAAAAGATGTATCTAGCTACCCAAATCTAGTTCAAGGTTTGATAGACAGAGGTTACAGCGACACCGATATTAAAAAGATTTTAAGCGGCAATACACTAAGAGTGTGGAAACAAGCTGAGCAATACGCAAAATCGCATTAAGCTTTACGCGCTAGGCTTAGGTCTAGCGCTTATAGCCAATTTAAACACCGTATTTCGCCACTCACGCCCCGCCTTCTTAATTAACCCGTATATTTCATCCTCATTTAACACATTTTTTAACAGACTTATATTTCGAAAACAGATAAATTACCCATTTTAGAGGCAGATTATTTTATGACTATAAACAAAGGAACTATTGCGATTACTATAGCAACACTTGCCTTGGTAATTTCATGCTACGGAACATTTTTTAAAGATCAGTCCAGTTCGCTTAATAAACCCAAGCAGCAACAGCTAAGCCCCACAGTTTCTATTAGTACTCCTGCAGAATATCAGCAATCAAATGAAGCCTTAATTGACGAACTAAGCAAGAAAGTAAGTTCGCTACAACGCAAAGTAGCAAACTTAACACTGCACGCTAATGGCTCTTATCAAGAACAAGATACCGACGAATTTAAGGAACTTGTTCTTGACGTACTAGAGGAAAAACAGCAGCAAGAAGATGAAAAACGACGTGAGCAAAATCCTCTTTATAGCTTTTATGCAGACTTACCAGAAGACTATGATTTAAGGATCAAATCAGAACCTGATTATGCTAAACAAATAAACTCTCAATTAAGAGAGCAAACTTTAGATCCAAGCATCTCTGATTTAAATAGGTTAGCTGCACTGAGCCAACTGCAAATGAATATGTTTATCTTGAATAAATCGAGTATGCCTGAGTATGACTATGAAGTAGTAGGTAACATTTTAAATTTAGCGAACAACAGTAGTGACGAAAAATTTAAAATTCAAGCTGTTGAGTTAACAACTCAAACACCGGTACTTGATTACCGCCTTGCAGAGCAATTTACAAACTTGTTAGAGCAAGACACGAATGATTATATCCGTCGCTTAGCTGCACAAGGGTTGATGGCGCAATACTACCAAGCTCAAAATAAACAAGATGGTTATACGAAGCAAATGGCGCAGCATCTACTTTCAGTTTATGACAACAGCTCTGACAATGCAGTCAGGACAACGCTTGACGAAATGATGGGTAACCAAGATATGCTTGATGAGTTACGTAAGAATGCTGGTTACTAACTGATTAAGTTCATGCTCCTACTCTGTTACAGCGATAACATTAATACTTTTAATGCTTAATGCATTACAACAGTTGATTACTCAACGATAGTTGCTACAAAGCACCGATGCCTAAGGTAAGAGAGCCACCTTCACATTACATAAATTACAGGCATTAAAAAACCCGAGACTAAGCTCGGGTTTTTTTAATGCTTAATGCATTACAACAGTTGATTATTCAACGATAGTTGCAACAACACCAGCACCAACAGTACGGCCACCTTCACGGATAGCGAAACGAAGACCTTCGTCCATCGCGATTGGCGCGATTAGAGTTACTGTCATCTTGATGTTATCACCAGGCATTACCATTTCTACGCCTTCTGGTAACTGTACGTCACCTGTTACGTCAGTTGTACGGAAGTAGAACTGTGGACGGTAACCTTTGAAGAATGGAGTATGACGACCACCTTCATCTTTAGAAAGTACGTATACTTCTGAAGTGAATGTAGTATGTGGGTTGATTGAACCAGGCTTAGCTAGTACTTGACCACGTTCAACGTCTTCACGCTTAGTACCACGTAGAAGTGCGCCGATGTTTTCGCCAGCACGACCTTCGTCAAGAAGCTTACGGAACATTTCAACACCAGTACAAGTAGAACGAGTTGTATCATTGATACCAACAATTTCTACTTCGTCATTGATGCGGATGATACCAGCTTCAACACGACCAGTTACAACAGTACCACGACCCTGGATTGAGAAAACGTCTTCGATAGGCATGATGAATGGCTTATCGATGTCACGCTCTGGCTCTGGGATGTAAGAGTCAAGTGCGTTTGCAAGCTCAACAATCTTATCTTCCCACTCTTTCTCGCCTTCTAACGCTTTAAGCGCAGAACCAGCGATTAGAGGCAAGTCATCACCTGGGAAATCGTATTCAGAAAGAAGTTCACGAACTTCCATTTCTACTAGTTCAAGTAGCTCTTCGTCATCAACCATGTCACATTTGTTCATGAATACGATGATGTAAGGAACGCCAACCTGACGAGAAAGAAGGATGTGCTCACGCGTTTGTGGCATAGGGCCATCTGTCGCAGCAACTACTAAGATCGCGCCGTCCATTTGAGCAGCACCAGTGATCATGTTTTTAACATAATCGGCGTGACCAGGACAATCTACGTGTGCGTAGTGACGTGTAGGTGTATCGTATTCAACGTGAGACGTTGAAATAGTGATACCACGTTCGCGCTCTTCTGGAGCGTTATCGATTGATGCGAAATCTTTAGCAACACCGCCGTATACTTTTGCAAGTACGTTAGTGATTGCTGCAGTTAGTGTAGTTTTACCGTGGTCAACGTGGCCGATTGTACCAACGTTTACGTGCGGTTTTACGCGTTCAAACTTTTCTTTTGCCATGACGGAACCTATCAGTTTTGTGTATCTAAATTACATATGAAAATAATCCACCAAAGGTAGATTAAGTTAATCTTTTTCAAATAGTATTTTCTGACAGATAAAGGAAGTAATCAAGGAGATTCTTAGGACTGGTGCTGATAGGCAGAGTCGAACTGCCGACCTCACCCTTACCAAGGGTGCGCTCTACCAACTGAGCTATATCAGCAACACAAGAACTGGAGCGGGCAGCGGGAATCGAACCCGCATCATCAGCTTGGAAGGCTGAGGTAATAGCCATTATACGATGCCCGCATAAAAATCTGTTCTTAAACTACCTCTAACCGTCAAGAATAAAGTGGTGGAGGGAGCTGGATTCGAACCAGCGAAGGCTGAGCCGTCAGATTTACAGTCTGATCCCTTTGGCCGCTCGGGAACCCCTCCACGATAATTCTCTACTAATTCACTTCCGGTAAAAGGAAAGTGGTGCCGACTAACCGAGTCGAACGGTTGACCTACTGATTACAAGTCAGTTGCTCTACCAGCTGAGCTAAGTCGGCACTGCTTTAGTACGGGGCGAGATATTAGAGTAAGGTTTATTGGGATGCAACTATAAAATTAAAAAAAGTGTAAATTTTTAGTTTAAATGCTCAATATTCACGCGAAAACACGTTTTTTGCACTTTTTTATGTTGTTTTGCTTAGCTGGTGCCAGTAATTTAACCCCTTCATTACGAGTAATGAATCAAAAATACTTCCCTCAAATTGCTGTTGTAAAAGCAAGCCATAGCCACCAGCAAAAATTAATTGTACTTTTTTCTCTGTTTTTTTATCCATTAAGTGCAACTTAGCTTGCTCAATTGCTCCAATGGTTGCCACTAAAGCACCATTTTTTAAACCATTAGGCGTATTTTTACCCAGTTCATTGGTAAATGGAGTTTTACCATCATCAAAAACACGTTGAGTATTTTGTGTAAGTGATGAGGTCATTAAATCAAGCCCAGGTAAAATCCAGCCACCTAAATGCAACCCTTCACTACTAAGCACATCAATTGTTGTCGCAGTACCCGCATCAACAACAATGCATGCTGTGTTTGGATATAACGTAAATCCAGCAATAAGCGCAAGCCACCTGTCTATGCCTAAGTTAGCTACATGCTCGTAAGCGCATACAAGATCTCCAAGCGTTTTGGTTACCTTGGCTTCAAAGCAAATAATATTATTGCTAGCCGCTTGCGCGAGAATATTGTTTAGTAAATCACTGCGCCCTACACATGCATAAATCACTTCGGTTATTTGTAACCAAGGCAGGTTATTTATATCTGCCGGTTGTGCTTGCTCGTTATGCCACAATACAGCTTTTAATGATGTATTTCCTACGTCGATCAATAATCTCATAATTGCGCCTTTCTAAGGGAGACTTCCCCGCCGTAATAACTTTTTACTTCCCCGTCTTGGCGAATTCGTATTCCACCTTGTGCGTCAATACCTTCACATATTCCACGCCAACTTCGGTGTCCTGTATTTAGTTCAACATATTCACCAGCAAACGCATTGAGCGAATTCCATTGCTCATACATGGCTTGCAAACCCGTTTGACGATACTGCGCTAAACGCTGCTCTAAATGGTGAGTAAGAGAAGCCACAAGTTGGTTTTTATCGAGCTTTTGAGTATGTTGATTTAAGTCGGTCCACGCTTGGTCTATATGCTGACTAAAGCTCTCAGGCATTTGTAAATTAATACCGATACCAATCACTAACTGACAAGGTCCTTGCGGTTGTCCATCTAATTCAACCAATACACCTGCAAGTTTTTGCTTATTTATATAAATATCGTTAGGCCACTTAAGTTCTACGTCAACTTGGTATAACGCTTTAATAGCATCATAAACAGCAAGACCTACTGCAATTGATACGCCCATTGCAGCTTGTAAGCCGTCATCTAAACGCCAAAAATAACTGTAATACAGATTAGCGCCAAATGGGGACTGCCAAACACGGCCGCGTCTACCACGTCCTGCTTGCTGCATTTCAGCAACAATAACAGTGCCAGACTCAAGCGCTGTTTTGGCCTGTATACGGCGCATGAGCTCGCTGTTGGTCGAATCAATAATAGGGTGTACTTCTACATCGGCAGTATTTGCACCTAGCGCTTTGTAGTGCTGATCAATTTGCGTTTTATTTAAAAGGCCCACCTGACTATTCAAACAATAGCCTTTGCCAGTCACTTTAAAAATATCCAAGCCCATTTCTTGTAACGTTTTAATATGTTTACTTACCGCAGCTCGGCTAATACCTAGCGTTTCACCCAAGGCTTGGCCAGATACAAAGCCTCCTTGGTTGAGTGCATTTAAAATAGCGAGTTTGTTCCCATCAGGTGCTTTCATTACTTAGGCTCCGCGTTAATATGGCATTCGCTGCGTGCATTAATTAAACGTACTTCATGCTCTAACTTAATGTTGTAACGCCTATAAACAACTTGCTGAATGTGTTTAATCATTTTTATTAGGTCGCTGCCTTCACTATTTCCATGATTAACAAGTACTAGAGCTTGTTGTTGATGCACTTCTATACCAGCCTCGCGGTGCCCTTTTAAACCACTTTGATCGATTAGCCAGCCTGCTGCGACCTTGTGATGACTTTGCCCATATTCGTAATGAGGTAAATCGGCAAATTGCTTTAATAGCTCAGCTAACTGCTGGTTGGTTATTATTGGATTTTTAAAAAAGCTGCCCGCATTGGCAAGTGTATATGGGTTAGGTAATTTGCTATTACGCGTTTTTATAACCTGATCGAATACAGCTTGCGGGGTGATGCTTGAGAGCTGCTGCAAAGGGCCATAATTTAATACTGGTTGCCATTTTTTTGGGAGCGCTAAGTGTACTTGCGTGATCACCGCTTTATTTTTAAGGGCATGTTTAAATATTGAGTCTCTGTAAGCAAATTCACATTGCTCGTTATTTAATGAATGCATAGTGTTAGTGGTTATATCAAAGTACTCTACCAACTCAACAAATTTAGCTATCTCAACGCCATAAGCACCAATATTTTGTACCGGCGATGCGCCAACAGTGCCCGGTATAAGTGCTAGATTTTCAAGCCCTGGTATATTTTTCTCTAATAAATAGCTAACTAGTTGATGCCAGTTTTCGCCTGCGGCAATACTTATTAGTGTGTCGCTCTCGCGCTCGGTAATTTTAATACCTTTTAAAGCTATTTTTATAACCGTACCCATGTAGTCATTTAAAAATACGGTATTACTGCCCTCGCCCAGCAAACAAAACGGGGCACTAAAATTTTGCGTTTTAAGTTGCTCAAGCTGAGTAATTTCAACAAAATTTTGGCATTGGCTGTTTAATGCGAATGTATGTAAGGAGTGTAATGAATGCGCCACAAAGCTCTCTAAAAATACCGGTAACTAATCGCAATAGTTTACCTCATCGTCGCAAATGTGGCACTAGATTGTAAAAATCACTCAACCCGCCGTGTCAATCGTGATATAAAACCAGCACTTTTTTATTTGTGTTCAGAGTAATGATGAAAATTAAACCTCTTTTTTTAAGCCTCGCTATGGCGGGTATGTGTTCGCAAGCAATGGCTAATGCGATTGACCAAAACTCGTATGCTAACCTTGATGATGTTGTTACTACTCACTTAAACCTTGATTTAGATGTCGATTTTGCCGACAAGCAGTTAGAAGGTTTTGTAGAGCATACTCTTCAGTGGAACAACAGCAAAAGTAGAACTCTCGTACTTGATACCCGCGACTTAGACATTGATAAAGTAATGTACAAAGAGCAAAGCGGCAACTGGAAAAAAGCGACTTTTGATTTAGCTAAGCGAGATGACGTTAAAGGTTCAAAGCTTACTATTGTGTTTAAAAACCAAGCTGAATTAGTTCGTATTTACTACAACAGTCGTCCAGAAGCATCTGGCCTGCAATGGTTAACACCAGAGCAAACGGCAAGTAAAACACATCCATTTATGTACAGCCAATCGCAAGCAATTCATGCACGTAGTTGGATCCCAGTGCAAGATACACCCGCAATGCGTGTAACTTACTCTGCACGAATTCATACACCAAGAGATATACGTGCTGTAATGAGTGCCGATAACAAAGATGCGCTTTATAAAGATGGCGACTACATTTTTGATATGCCACAAGCAATTTCACCTTACCTAATTGCTATTGGCGCAGGTAACTTAGAATTTAAAGCAATGTCGCACCAAACTGGCATATTTGCTGAGCCTACAATTTTAGATGCCTCAGTTGCTGAATTTGACGACACCCAAGCCATGATCGACAAAACAAACGCTATGTACGGCGAATATGCATGGGGTCGCTACGACTTATTAATGCTACCGCCAAGTTTTCCGTTTGGTGGCATGGAAAATCCACGCTTATCGTTTATAACTCCAACGGTTGTTGCTGGTGATAAAAGCTTAGTTAACCTTATTGCCCATGAGCTTGCTCATTCTTGGTCAGGTAACTTAGTTACGAACGCAACGTGGGAAGATTTATGGTTAAACGAAGGTTTTACCTCGTACGTTGAAAACCGCATTATGGAAGAAGTATTTGGTCGTGACCGTGCGGTTATGGAACAAGCACTTGATTCAGCGTCTTTACGCGCACAAATTAAAACAATTGATGCACCAGATACACGCCTTAATTTAAAGCTTAATGGCCGCGACCCAGACGATGCGTTTAGCTCAGTGCCTTACACTAAAGGTCAGTTATTTTTAATCTATCTAGAAAACAAATATGGCCGCGATAAGTTTGACCCGTTCGTAAAAGCGTACTTTAAAGAGTTTTCGTTTAAATCACTTACTACCGCGCAATTTGTTACTTACTTAAAAGCTAACTTAATTGAGAAGTACCCTGGTGTTGTAAGTATGGATAAAGTAAACGAATGGATTTTTGAGCCTGGCTTACCAAGTGATGCGCCAAACCCTACGTCTGATGCATTTGATAAAGTAGATACTGCAACAGCAGCATGGTTGAAAGGCGACACAACAGCAGCTCAACTACCAACGGCTGATTGGTCTGTACATGAGTGGCTACACTTTTTAAATAACTTACCACGCGATTTAAGCATAGAGAAAATGAGCGAGCTTGATAGTGAATTTAACCTAACGCAATCAACTAACGCTGAACGTGCGTTTGCTTGGTTTATGCTAGCAGTAGGTAATGGTTATCAACCAATTTATCCTGCGCTTAATAAGCACTTATCAGGTATTGGCCGTCGTAAGTTAATTGTGCCGTTATATAAATCACTTATCACTAACGGTAAAAAAGACTGGGCACAAAGCGTGTACTTAAAAGCACGCCCTGGGTATCACCCTCTTGCGCAAGGTACTATTGACGCATTATTTGAATAAATAGCGTTAACTAGAAACTAAAAAGGGCCAAATTTGGCCCTTTTGTTTTGCTATTTTTCTACTTTGTCACTTTTTCTAAAAAAGCTTTACGCTCTGCAGTTGTGGCTTGTTGCCACCAAAAATCAAGCATTTGCGGCGCACTTGGCATGCCTTTACCTGTAATGGGTGCTATCGGCTTTATTGGCTGACTAGGACGAGAAGGTCCTGCAGGCATTGTATTTTGCATTACCGGTTTATTGCTTGCTAGCTGCGTGTTAGAAATAACACTTAAAGGCTTAGCAACAGCGCTACTTTTTGCTTTTAAACTAACTTGTGGTGCTTCTGCAAATACTTTTGCAGATACTGCATTTTCAGCACGATTAAACACTAAGGTATAATCTTTACCTGCTTCAACAGTTACACTTACCCAAAATGGTTCCGACTCCACAACTTCATGCGTGTCATAATCATCTTCATATAAATCGGTATATTTTAGCCTAAGCTGGTAAGTTCCTGGCGCAAGCTCTACATCATCAATACGGCTAAACAAAGAGCTTTCTAGCATTTTATCACCCACTTGTAGTGGTACAATTTCTTCTGGAAAGTGAATGTTTTCAGCATTAGCCGAAAAACTAAGTAGTAATGCAACTGCACTACTTATTAAAATTGGTTTAAGCATATTAACTCCTTTATTTGATTTCAGTTTGACACTGCTTTGAAAGTTTGTCATTAGTGAGCTTAAAATTCATAACACTTAATTAGGAACACACTATGAGCCAAGAGACTATTTTTACCAAAATAATTAATCGTGAAATTCCGGCCGACATTGTCTACGAAGATGAAGACACCCTCGCATTTAAAGATATAAACCCACAGGCGCCATTTCATGTGTTAATTATCCCCAAAAAAGCAATTGCTACTATAAATGATATAAATCCTGAAAACTCACATTTAGTAGGCAATTTATACGTTGTTGCGGCAAAATTAGCTAAGCAGCACAATTTTGCTGAGGACGGATACCGCGTGGTCATGAACTGTAATGAACATGGTGGACAAACCGTTTATCACATACATTTACATATGCTTGGCGGTAAAGAAATGGGGTGGCCACCCTACCAAAATGTAAAAAAAGTAAATTAATTAAATATTTTTATCTAACTATTCTGCTCAACCAATTAGTTACAAATGTTATGATTTTTCATGGTTATAAAGAATAAGTGATTACTTATTTGCAACATTTTATGTTTAAATAATCGTAAAATCGTATTTGTTATTGAGTGCTTCAGCTACTTTCTAATACAAAAGGTGCGGAAGTCGTGATAAACTTAAACAGTCAGCTTTATAAAAGAGTATAAAAACATGAGCAGTTCAGCCTTTTTGTTATTAGATCAAGAGCCAATTAACACTATTGGTATTAACGTTTTAGAACCTTTGTTAAAAACGCAAGGCCTTGACGTAACCACGGGTACTAATATTTTAGATATACCTGAAGGGACTCGACTTTTGTTTATCGAAACATCTAGCAAGGATGCATGGGGAAAACTAAAAGAACAACTAGTAAACCTACGTATTAAATGCGATATCATATTATTTAATCTAGACGAGAACCCTGAGCTTGCTAATCGTGCATTGTTGAGCGGTATTCGTGGCGTATTTTACACAACAGATAACGCCGATGTATTAATGAAAGGTATTCGTTTACTACTTGAAGATCAGCTTTGGTACCGTCGCGATATTATGTGTAATGCATTAAATCGTATGCTGCAATTTAATAAAGATGCGCTGCATAAACTAACCGAAGGCGATATTGAGCCTGTTAAACTTACTAAGCGAGAAAAAGCAATAATCTCATTAATGAGTAAAGGTTCGAAGAATAAAGAAATCGCAGAAGATTTAAGTATCAGTCCACACACAGTTAAAACACATTTATATAGCGCATTTAGAAAAACTAAATGTCGTAACCGTATTGAGCTCCTATCTTGGGCACAACAAAATATCCCTGATGAAATTCGTTAATCATATATTTAGTTTAAAATTAAAAACAGACACTTAGGTGTCTGTTTTTGTATGTGTTACACACTTATTTAATACCAATTTGCTTGCCTAAGTGATCTGTTTTGATAATTGGTATAAGTGTATACTTTTAATAATCTTAGTTTAAAACTACTTTGCTGGAATATTAATGCTCGACTCTTTCACTCTTTATTTTGCCAGCATCGCCATCATGGTTGTAATGACCTTACTTAACTTTTTAACATGGCGAACGAACAAACAAATATCGGGCACGCTGCTATACATTTTCTATCCCATATTGCTTTTAGGCTCTGTTATTGGTTTTACTCTTGTTGGTGATACACATAATTTAGTAATTATTAGCGCTGCCAGTAGCATGATGTTTGCCGCATCAATAGTGCATTGTTTATCGCTCAGTCAGTTTTTAAATTATCACGGCATTGGTTTTAAATTACTTTGCTCAGTAACCGCTTTTTGCACTGTAATGCTTGGCTATTACACCTTTTTTGACCCATCTCTACACGAAAGAGTGATTGCATCCGATATACAACACATAGCAGAAGCCGGCTTTTTACTCTTTATATTTATTAAGTACGCGCGCAAACCCTACCCTAATGGCAGCATTGTATACATAACCATTTTAACGCTTGTTGCTTTGAGCTTTATCGGCCGCTCGTTATTTATGGATAACATTGAACAAAAAAATCTTTTAGTAAACGGCTGGTTTAGCTCTTTATTATTTTTAAATGGGGTAATTGCGCCCATGTTTTATGCTGCAGGTATGGCGTTATTATGTAATGAGCGCAGAGAACAGCACCTCAATAAACTCGCCGATAAAGCACAAAAAGACTTAGAAATACGCGGGCTCTTTTTATCAACAATAAGCCACGAAATTCGCACCCCACTAAACGGTATTTTAGGCAGCGCCCAACTTGTTATGAACCAAACAAGTGATACCCGCAATAAAGCCTATTGCGAGGCAATTATAAATTCGGCCGAATCACTTAACTTGTTGGTAGATAAGGTCCTTGATTACGCGAGCCTAGATCAAAGTGACGAAGCGCTTTACGAAGAAGATGTAGAATTTAAAACATGGCTTAATAATTTATGTTTATTACTAAGCCCAATGGCCGAGCAAAAGCAGCTAAAATTTGAGCTTATCTATAATATTCCTGAGCAAGCCTGTTATTACTGCGACCAACAAAAACTTAGACAAATAATTATTAATTTAGTCGGTAACGCTATTAAATTTACAGATCACGGAACCGTTAAAATTCAGGTTGATTTAGTATTAGAAAAACAACTTGAGCACACTATAAAAATTAGTGTCAAAGATTCAGGACCAGGTATAGAAAATGACGAGATAGCCTACTTAACAGAACCTTATGTACAAAGTAGCGCAGGAAAAGAAAAAGGCGGAACCGGCCTTGGTTTAGCTATTACTAGCCGCCTGCTTGAAAAGCTCAGTAGCCGACTCGAAATAGCCAGCCAGCTTGGTACTGGTAGTGTATTTAGCTTTACCGTTACTTTTACTTTAGGTGAATTAAGCCTTGTAGAGCAGCGCCATCAAACTAAAGATTACTTAACAGGTCTTGATGTATTACTGGTTGAAGATTTAGATTTAAATCAAAAAATTGCTATAGAATTTATGGCCGACGATGAACACAAAATTAAGCTCGCAAAAGATGGGAAAAGTGCCATAGAGCTCATGCAAGCTCACCACTTCGATGTTGTTTTGCTTGATATGAACCTACCTGATTTAACAGGCCAAGAAGTACTTAAACGTCTAAAACGCATTGATCATAAAAATCAACGAACGCCAGTACTCGCATTTACTGCAAGCCTTAGCCCTGACGAAGTAAAAGAGTATTTAGAATTAGGAATAAAAGACATTGTAGGCAAGCCTATTAAGCATGAAAAGCTTCGCCAAGCACTTAGTGACTCTCAATCTAATCAAACTGCGAGCATTGCAGTAGAGCTTATTGATACCTTGTATGACAAAACAGCGGCCGAAACACTCACCAGCTCATTTAGTGAAGATGAAGTGTCTTCAATTTATAATGAATTTGTGCTTTCAGCCCGCAACAAGCTAATTCGCTGTCAAAAGCTTATTGACCAACAACCAGAGCAATGCATTAAGCTTTTACATCGCCAAGCAAGTACCGCTCTGCAACTTGGTTTTAATCGCTATGGTATTGAGCTTAAAAAAATAGAGCGCCGTTTACTCGAGAAAAAGCCACATAACGATATGCTTGATGAAGCGCTAGATCTGTGGCAACGCAGCTTAGAGCAATATTTAAAGTTTGTGCGTGGGCAGTTAGAGTAATAGTGAATTAGCTTTAAAAAAAGCTAATGATTAGCCTCTTCCATATTTATCATCAAATCGCTCTATATCGCTTTCATCAAGTACAGCACCGGTTTGCACTTCAATAACTATTAACAGCTCTTTTTGATTATTAGCCAAACTATGAATTTGCTTTGCGGCGATATAACACGATTGGTCGTGCGTTAGCGTATACGCTTGCTCATTAATACACACATCTGCAATACCCGAAACCACCACCCAATGCTCAGCGCGATGCTGATGGCGCTGCGTCGAAAGCTTAGCACCGCTGGTTACAGTAATTTTTTTAACTTTAAAGCCAGTGCCTTCAACCAAAGTACGGTAATTCCCCCACGGGCGAAAAACCACTTGATGATGATTAAGTTTATCAGCCTGTGTTGTAGCAATTTTCTTAAGCAACAAAGGCAGAGAATCTAGCTCATTTTGGTTTGCAATTAACGTGGCATCATGAGTATGAATAATTGCTAAATTGCTAACTCCAAGCGTGGCAATAGTGTGTTCAGCCTCGTTAATAACTAAGTTATTAGTGCTTTTTTGAGCCATATAATTAGCATTTAAGTTATTACCGTTTTCATCTTTTTTTGTAAGCGCATCAAGGGATGAAAAACTACCTACATCACTCCATTTTAAATCAACAGGCATAACAACTACGTTATTACTGCGCTCTAAAATGGCGTAATCAATTGAATCGCTTGGGCAGTGTTCAAGCGCACTGTTGCTTGGGCGGGTAAACCCTAAATCTTTGGTAAATTGCGCCGCTGCAGCGACACTCGTTGCTATTTTTGGCGCAAACCGCTCGAGCTCTTTTAAGTAGGCTGTGGGGGTAAATAAAAACATGCCGCTATTCCAGCTATAACCACCTTGAGCTAAATAACGGTTCGCTGTATCTAAGTCAGGCTTTTCTTTAAATTGTGCAACATCGTAACAACCCGTTCCAGCAATAGCCGCGCCTTGTTTTATATAACCATAGCCAGTATGCGCCTCTGTAGGAGTAATCGAAAACGTCACTAGCTTTCCTTGCTCAGCAAGTTTTACAACTTCAGGGAGCTTAGCCGTTAATACATCAAAGTTTTTAATATGATGATCGGCAGGCATCACTAATAGCGGACCAGTAATCCCATTTTGTAGTGCATAGTGGGCGGCTAATGCGATGGCAGGCGCGGTATTTTTACCTTTAGGTTCGAGTAATAACGCAGTAGGAATTGAGCTTTCAGCCTGCTCGGCGGCAATAAATCGGTGCTGCTCGTTACACACTAAAATAGCATTATCAAACAACTCATCAGAAACACGCGCCAACGTACTTTGTAGCAATGACGTGTTTTCATTTAGTAGTGGTAAAAATTGTTTAGGCATTGCTTGGCGAGAAAGCGGCCACAAGCGAGAGCCTATGCCACCTGCTAAAATTACAGGAGTGATTAAAGTGTTCATAATGTACATTAGCCGCCAACAAAAATATCAGCGATTATTTTAACACTTTATTGGCTCTGCGCTAAATTAACGTGTTTATATTAATGTAAAAGAGTCTGCATCTAAATAGGCAGGAAACGCTGCTTTAAACTCATCCAGTGGCGCTTTTTCAAGTGTTATAGTAACTAGTTGCTCTGCGTCATCTTGCGCTTTAGTTAATGCATCGCCTTTGAAGTCGTATACCGCTGTACCGCCATTGTGCGCCACACCATTACCGTCTTCCCCCACGCGATTAACACCTACTACGTAACAGAGGTTTTCCATTGCACGCGCCATAAGTAACGTATCCCAAATATGGCGGCGTACAGCAGGCCAATTTGCTACGTTTATCATTACATCGTAGTCGTTATTATTACGTTGAAATACCGGAAAGCGCAGGTCATAGCATACTTGCGGTAATAGTTTAAAACCATTGATTTCAAAAACTTTGCGCGCTTGCCCTGCTACAACGTAATCGCCCTCGCTGCCTAAGCGAAATAAATGGCGCTTATCGTAATAACTCACCTCACCATCGGGTTTTACCCAATAAAACCGATTCGCTTTTTTATCGCCTTGTGCAACAAGTACCGAACCCGCAATAACCGCATTATGTTTATGAGCCTGCGCCTTTAACCACGTCAGTACTTTACCGTTTTCAGGCTCTGCACAATCTAAATTGATAGCAAAGCCAGTCGAGAATGTTTCGGGCAGTAAAATAAGATCGGGCTGATGCGTAATTGCTTCAAGCTGCTTATTAAACATGGCTAAATTAGCATCTTTATCAAGCCAATAAAGCGAGCTTTGCAATGCTGTAATGGTTAAAGTTGACATAATATTTGCGCAGCCTCTATGAGAGTGTTGTCGTTTTTAGCAAAGCATAAACGAATTACTTTGTTGGTTGGTGGATTTTGATAAAAAACACTTAACGGAATAGCCGCAACACCGGCTTGCTCAACTAACCAATGGCAAAATTCAACATCGTTTAAATCCGATACATCACTGTAATCTAATAATAAAAAGTAAGTGCCTTGGCTAGGTAAAATTTTAAAACGGCTGTTACTTAAATGACTCGCTAATAAGTCGCGTTTTTGCTGATAAAACCCGCTTAGCTCATCTATATGCTCACCTTGCTGCTCGAGCATATCGGCAAGCGCATGCTGTGCGGGGGTAAAACTAGAAAACGTAACGTACTGATGAATTTTTCTAAATTCGATAGCTAAATCTGCAGGTGCAATACAGTACCCCATTTTCCAGCCCGTGCTGTGAAACGTTTTACCAAAACTCGATACAACAAAGCTTTTAGTAAATAATTCATCATCGCGTAATACACTTAAATGCGGTTGTTCATCAAACGTAATGTGCTCATATACCTCATCGCTTATTACATATAAATTGTGAGTACCAACTAACTCTTTAAGCGCTTTTATATCTTGTGGCTGTAATATTTTACCGCTTGGGTTATGAGGTGTATTTATAATAATTGCGCGGGTATTTTTAGTAATTGCTTGGCTTACTACTTGCCAATCAATGGTGTAGTTTGGCGCACTTAAAGCAATGTGTACCGACTTTCCGCCAGCGAGTTCAATTGCCGGTTGGTAAGAGTCATATGCAGGGTCAAATACGATCACTTCATCACTGGGGCGTACAATTGTTTGAATAGCCACAAACAATGCCTCTGTTGCACCCGAGGTAACAGTCACTTGATCAGCTGCGTTTATATCAGCTGCATATTTGCGCTTTGCTAAATCAGCAATTTGTTGCTGTAATCGTGGTACACCACTTGAAGGTGAATATTGATTAACGCCCTGCTGCACATAATAATTTAACTGCGTTTTTAAAAGATCAGGAGCATCAAACTCAGGAAAGCCTTGAGAGAGATTAATTGCCGAAAACTCATTAGCCAACCCACTCATTTGGCTAAATATACTAACGCTTAAATTTGGTAATTTACTTTCAAACACGTAATGCCCTTAATGATGGTTTTGCGCTTAAAGCGATGCTATCATTGCTTAAAACAGAAGTATAGCCGTCTAAAAACAATTAACTTTACGCTCATTAGTGAGGAATGTATGCAAAACAATACCGCTATTTCACAACTTATTGAAGCCGGAAAATGGGTTAGCCAAAAAGGCTGGGTACCCGCAACAGGCGGAAACTTTTCAGCTCGTACTAGCACTGGCTTTGTTGTTACAGCAAGTGGGCACGATAAAGGCTCACTGACGCAAGCGCATTTTTTGCAATTAGATCACCAAGGCGAGCGCCTAGCAGGAGCTGCAAAACCATCGGCAGAAACACAATTACACCTAAGTTTGTATCAGCTTATACCTGATGCGCAGTGTGTTTTGCATACTCACTCTGTAGCCGCTACCGTACTGTCGCAAATTACCCAAGGGCATCAGCTTGATTTAACAGGCTATGAAATGCAAAAAGCACTGAGCGGCTTTACTTCGCATTTAGAAACGCTGAGCATTCCTATTTTCGATAACGATCAAGATATTGACCGATTAAGCCTGCTGGTTAGTGACCATCATTTACATACACCTATAGAGCACGGCGTACTGATACGTGGCCATGGCTTATATGCAGTAGGGCGTAATATTGATGAAGTTCGTCGCCACCTAGAAGCCTTAGAGTTTTTATTTAGTTGCGAACTAGAGCGCTTAAAAATAATAGGTATTCAAGCGGGAGTAACTAAATGATTAAAGCCATTTTAACCGACATCGAAGGCACAATAACCCGTATCTCGTTTGTTAAAGAGGTGTTGTTTCCTTACGCAGCAAAACAATTACCTACCTTTGTACGTGCCAATGCTAATAAGCCAGATGTAGCTGAGCAAATTAGTGCCATAAAAGCTCTTATCGAAAAGCCAAACGCCGATATTGAAGAAGTCATTAGCACTTTACTTACCTGGATTGATGAAGATAAAAAAATCACTCCACTTAAGCAATTACAAGGCTTAATTTGGCAAACAGGGTATGAACACGGTGATTTTAAAGGGCATTTATACCCAGATGCATTTGATTTTTTACAAGCTCAGTACAACAGCGATATAGCTTTATATGTGTACTCGTCAGGGTCAGTAAAAGCGCAGCAGCTACTTTTTAAATACAGTGATTATGGTGACATTCGCAGCTTGTTTACTGACTTTTTTGACACCAAAGTTGGCGCAAAACAAGAGCAAATGGCCTATAACACCATTGTTGAGCTGTTACCGTTTAAAGCAGCAGAAATACTCTTTTTAAGTGATGTAGCCGGCGAGCTTGATGCCGCGCAAGCTGCCGGCTTAAAAACAATACATTTAATTCGTGATGGGCAAGCAAGCACTAAAGCACACCCTTATATTAATGACTTTAGCCAATTTAAATTGGAGCAATTAGTATGAGTCAATTAACAATATATGCTGACAACGATGCAAGCAAAGCACTTGTAAGCACATCAAATGCTGATGATATTGCAAAGCAACTAGCTAAAGTAAACGTACGTTTTGAACAGTGGCAAGCAAATGCAGATATTAATCAGCACACCACCCATGAGCAAATTATTAGTGCGTACAAAAGCGATATAGATCGGTTAAAAGCCGAAAATGGCTATCAAACAGTAGACGTTATATCTCTAGCTAAAGGTAATCTTGGCGCATCAGAGCTACGCAAAAAGTTTTTATTTGAACATACCCATAGTGAAGACGAAGTGCGTTTTTTTGTAAAAGGCCAAGGGCTATTTTGCCTACATTTAGGCAATAAGGTTTATCAGGTACTTTGCCAACAAGGCGATTTAATTTCAGTGCCTGAACTTACCCCGCATTGGTTTGATATGGGCAGCGACCCTGAGTTTACTGCCATTCGCTTATTTAACAATACAGAGGGCTGGGTAGCAAAAAGCACTGACTCGTCTATTGCAGAGCAATTTCCGTTATTATCATAGGTTAGTCATTCAAAACCTTGGTCCACACGAATACACATAACGTGGACCAAAATATCGCGAAGCTACTTAAGCTTTATGAGATCGCCATTTTCAACCTGACTTTGGTTGTACACACCTGTATCTAATACCCACCCTGTAACCAGTTTTGCCGGAGTTATATCAAATGCAGGGTTATATACATTAGCATTGGTGGGTGCCCATAAAGCCTCACCAAAGCTACCGCTAACTCCGCGCACTTCTTGAGGATTACGCTGCTCTATTTCTATATCATCACCACACGCGGTGTTGGTATCAAGCGTGGTAATAGGCGCAACTACATAAAATGGAATGTTATGAAAATACGCAAGTACGGCTAAATTATAGGTGCCCACTTTATTAGCAAAATCACCATTTTCGGCAATACGATCAGCCCCTACTACTATTTTATCCACCTTACCTGCAGCCATTAAGCTTGCCGCCATATTATCGCAAATTAATGTGTACGGTATTTCCCAGCGCTCAAGCTCAAAGGCCGTTAAGCGGCCGCCTTGTAATAATGGTCGTGTTTCATCAACCCACACATGTACGTTGCCATGTTTTTGCTGCGCTTTGTAAATAACACCCAGTGCAGTACCAATACCAGCGGTTGCAAGCGCCCCTGTATTACAATGAGTTAATATGTTGTCGCCACTATTTATAAGCTCGGCACCACGATTTGCCATTCGTTCACACAGCTCAATATCTTCAATAAACAACCGCTCAGCAGTACTAACAATACCGGCAACATAATCGCTTTGCGTTAAAGCTTTTCGCAATGCCGCCATACAATGCATTAAATTAACCGCCGTTGGACGAGTGGCTTCTAGTTCATTGATTGCTTTTTCAAGCTCACTTTTCACTACCCCTTGCTCAGCTAAATACGCCACTAACAAGCTCGCGCCTAAACCAATAAGTGGGGCTCCACGCACTTTTAAGTTAATGATCAGCTCTTTCATGGTTTCTACATCATGGCACTGATGCCATACCTGCTGGTGAGGTAGTAAATATTGGTCGAGCACACTAAGCGACCCGTTTTCATATTTTAAACTGCTTGCGATTAAGTTTTGCATAATGCTTAAGGTATTAAAAATGCGTAACGTTATTTTACACCACTTTGAATAACTCTCAAGCTAGACTTGTAGACATCTAAACATTTAAAAGTATAGAATGCTTAAAAGCTGATTTTTGAGATTTAAACCATGACTAACTATGTTGCTTTTAATGCACAGCGCGCTATCGATTACGTATCGACATTAATTGAATCTAAACAATGTAATTTTTTTGATTCCGGACAAACCTTATCGGCATATGAGTTTGGTGATGGCAATCTTAATTTAGTATTTAGAATTACTGATGAGCAAAACAATAGTGTTATTTTAAAGCAAGCTCTGCCTTACGCGCGTTGCGTGGGTGAGTCGTGGCCATTAACACTTGATAGAGCCCGTATAGAAGCACAAGTTTTACTTAACCATGGTGCTATTTGCCCAGCTTATACTGCTAATGTTTTACATTATAGTGAAATACAAGCCCTGACTATTTTAGAAGATTTAGGTAATTTACAAATATTGCGTACTGCACAAAATAATGCAGAGCAATTCCCTAAATTGGCACAGCATGTAGCGACCTACTTAAGCCACACCGGCTTTTATAATTCAGATTTTTACTTAACCGCGCAAACTAAAAAAGCACTCGTTAGCCAATTTACTAATCCTGAGCTTTGCCAAATCACGGAAGACTTATTTTTTAGCGATCCGTACATTGAGCACGAACGCAATAACTACCCAAAACAACTACAAAACGAAGTTGACGCAATACAAAAAAACAACGCATTAAAGTTAGAAATAGCAAAACTAAAAGCTAATTTTTTATCTAAGCCGCAAACATTACTTCATGGTGATATGCACAGCGGTAGCATTTTTGTTGATTGTAATAATACAAAGATGATTGACCCAGAATTTGGTTTTTTTGGACCTATTGGGTTCGATATTGGCTCTTTTATTGGTAATTTACTATTGAATTACTGCGCACAAGCAGGGCATATTGATGACTTTGTAGCACGTCGCAATTACCAAACACATTTACTTAGCTGTATCGTAGACACCTATAGTTTATTTGAGCAGCAATGGCTTGAATTAATACGCACTAAAACATTAGATGAATCATTAGCGCCAGTAGGCTATGCGCAATACTTTATGAAAAACGTATTGCAAGATGCTGTTGGTTACTGTGGTGCTGAGTTAATTAGGCGTACTATTGGGCTTGCGCACGTAAGCGATATAGATAGAATTAGTGATGACAATGCGCGCCTTACAGTGCAAAAACAAACATTAGCACTAGGCGAGCAACTTATTTTAAATGCACAAACATGCAACAACAAAGAAGCATTCTTTAGTTTATTAATAAGCCAATTAAACTAACAAGCATTAAAAAAGGCGCTATAAGCTGTCTCTTGATCACAAGTCTGACTCAAGAGATTTTGCTAAATCGTAGCCTTCCAGGATGGCTTGTAACTTAAGCCATCCTTTCCATAACACTTTCACAGATGCACGCCCTGTGCGCTTGGTATCTTTCCAGCCTCCTAACTTTGCCAGTTCCTGATACGCCCATGACATATTTGGAGCAGTTTCAGGCAATGGTGTTTTTATTCTCTTTAACCACAATAACTTCCATGCTTTGGGAGATAACAGTTGTTCACAACTTGGAGAATCAGGCTGCTCATTGGTGAACTTTAGTTGCAATATTCGCGTCGCAATAAAGCCATTAATCGTCACCAATCTTTCCATGTTATCTTGGCTTTGAAGGCGTAAACTTTCGATATCCGTACCATCACTTTTCCAGACTTTATGGTATTCCTCTACAAGCCAACGGTGCTCATAGTAGGTGATGATAGCTAAGGCGTCTTCTTTGCTGGTGACTGGTTCACTGGTTAATAGGTGCCAGCTTAAGCCGTTCTTAGCGTTTCCTCGCTCTGTACAGCCGACATAGTAAACTGGGAGGGAGTGTCCTTTCTTATTGTAAGGCGCTTTGAGTGTCACTGGCGCATAGGTGATATCCAGTGTTGCGCTTCGGGCTTTTCTTCCTCCTTTTTGTGCAATGTGGATGTGTTTGGTGCCTGCACTCATCAGCTCGCTTGCAAACGCATAGAGCTTATCCTCACCTTCTTCAATATGACGACTTTGCATCGAGCGTACGACGAATCGTTGCTGCTCGGTCAGTTTATACTGCAAGTATTCGTAGATGTCCGCTTCGCGGTCACACACCGATATCACGTTCGCCATTTGTCCTTGCAGCCGCTCTGCCATCGCTCGTGACGCTGACTCCCACTTGTAACTTTCTTTTTCTTCGTAAGAAGTCGTCGCGTGTTTTTCTCTTTTTCCAATCGTGTTGATATCACGACTCCAGCGAGACTGTTCAATTAATCCCACAACTTGCTTTGTGTCTGGCGCAAACAGTAATACGCTATGAGCTAACAAGCCTCGTTGTTTTGCTCCTCGTCCGACATGACCCAAATCATCTCGAATGGAGGAATGCTTATAAATTAGTGTGGTCGTGTCTTCTAATGCGAGCAATAAGTTATGACTTTTTGCTTGTTCAACCGTGGCTTTAAAGCCTGACTCTGCTATAGCCGTTGCGTCAATATTCTCGTTGCGAATAAAGCGGTAGGCACCTTCCATATCGGCGGGGGATTGAGTGATGTTCACAAGTGGTTTTCCTGGTTCATTTGCAAGCGTTGATGCTAACTTTACCAGACGCGCTGTTCTTCTTGGATCACCTAAGTCCGATTTACCGAATTGTTGTTTTGCCCAATGAGTATGTTCGTTAATCATAATGTGCCCTCAAACAAGATTTGAAGATCTGATCATGACATTGAGATTTAGTTCAAAAAAATCCCCGCTAATTTCTTAGCAGGAATTTGTGTATAAGAGACAGCTATAAGCGCCTTCTAGTTAGTTAAAACTTACTTGTAGTTTTCATAAATTTTATCAAGCGGCTCTGAAAGCCCACTTTCTTGCACTATACGTACATGCTTACGAGCCAACTCTCGTGCACTTGTTACACCGCATGAGTGAGCAATTAAACCGGCTCCGTAATGAATGTATTTATTATAGTTAGCTACTCGTTGCGCTTTATCAGCTACATTTAAGCCGCGTTGCAAACGCTCGTTATGCGTAGTGATCCCGGTCGGACAGGTATCTTTATTACATTGCATTGCCTGAATACAGCCCAGTGCAAACATATGACCACGGGCCGATACAACAAAATCAGCACCAAGCGCTAATGCCCATGCAACCTTTGAAGGGACGATTAATTTACCCGATGCAATAATTTTCACGCGATCTCGAAGCCCGTGCTTTTCAAGCATATTAACTACAAGCGGCAAGCTTTCGCGAAGAGGTAAACCCACCGAATCCATAAGCGGCTGCGGTGCAGCCCCCGTACCACCATCAGCACTATCAATTGTTATAAAATCGGGTGCCGACTCAATGCCACGATGATTAATTTCTGCAAATAACGTTTCTAACCAGGTGTAATCACCAATAACGGCTTTAAAGCCTGTTGGTTTTCCTGTGGCATTACGTACAGTGGCAATCATATCGAGAATGTCGGCTGGGTTTTTGATTTCAGGGTGTCCATTTGGGCTAATCGAATCTTGCCCTTCTGGAATACCCCTAATTTTAGCTATTTCGGCGTTAACTTTGCGCCCTGGAAGCATTCCGCCTTTACCTGGTTTTGCACCTTGGCTCATTTTTAGCTCGAACATTTTGACTTGTTCGTGAGCTGCTATTTCTTTAAGTTTTTCGGTGCTTAAGTTTCCATGCTCGTCTCGAGCACCATATTTAGCTGTACCAATTTGAAATACCAAATCGGCGCCACCTTCAAGGTGGTAAGGGCTTAAGCCCCCTTCACCTGTGTTCATCCAGCAACCCGCTAATTTAGCACCTTTTGATAAAGCGCGCACAGCAGGCTTTGAAAGCGCACCAAAGCTCATGCCCGACACATTAAATAACGAATTAGTGGTGTAAGGTGTTTTACAATACGGACCTAAAGTAACATTACTCGGGTCGAGTGCCTCTTCATCTAAAGTAGGAAAAGCACAGTTCATAAACATAACCGTACCCGTCACTTCTAAGCTTTGGGTTGAACCAAATGCAGCGGTGCGATCGACATCTTTTGCTGCGCGGTAAACCCAACTGCGCTCAGCGCGGTTAAATGGCATTTCTTCTCGATCGAGGGCAAAAAAGTATTGTCTGAAAAATTCACCTTGGCGTTCAAAAAAATATCGAAAGCGGCCAATTACTGGGTAGTTACGCCTAATAGCATGTTTTGTTTGTGTTATATCGCGAAAGTAAAAAATAATAACAGTAAGCACAATTAACCCAAGTGCGATAATAAAAATACTCGCAAATACGTCAATACTAAACATAATGAAATTGCTCATCTAAGGCCCCTTGATGGCTATATTATTAAATAATACCTAATGCGTAGTATGTGAATATTTTGACGATAGGAGTCGCTAAAATAAACTACATTACTAGGTCTGTGGTATAAAAAAGGTGTTGCGGTCAAAATGACACAACACCTTTGTTTGTTCAAGGTTTATAAGCCCTACAAAGCTAATTTTGCAGCTTAGTTAACTCATTTTTTATATATAAACGTACCTGTGTTTCTAATACTGACAAGGGCACTGAACCATGGCGAAGAATCTGATGATGAAATTCGCGAATATCAAAATTTGGTCCAAGCGCTTGCTCTGCTTCAACACGTAAACGTTTAATAGTTAACTCACCAATTTTGTATGACAGTGCCTGAGCTGGCCAAGATATATAACGGTCAGTTTCTGTTTTAACATTATGCAGCGAAAGCGCGGTGTTCTCGCTCATAAAGTTCATAGCTCGCTCGCGGCTCCAGCCATACATGTGCATCCCTGTATCAACAACCAAACGTGCTGCTCGCCACATTTCATAAGTTAAGCGACCAAAACGGCTATATGGGTCTTGATAAAAGCCTGCCTCTAAACCTAAATATTCAGAGTAAAGCCCCCAACCTTCGCCAAATGCCGAAAGGTAAGCATCACGACGATAGCTCGGCAAATTTTCAAGCTCTGCATTAAGTGATATTTGTAAATGATGACCTGGCACTGCTTCGTGCAATGTTAATGCTTCTAAAACATACAAAGGGCGCTTATCTAAAGCGTAAGTATTTACCCAGTAGTATCCAGCTTCATCATCTCGATTAGAGCCAGAATACCGACCTGTTGTGTATTTAGGGGCAATACTTGCGGGCACCGGTGCCACGCCATAAGGTTTGCGCGGTAAGGTATGAAATAACTTAGGCAGCTGTGCATCCATTTTTTTAGCAATGTAAGATGCTTCTTTCAAAAGTTGCTCAGGTGTTGTTGCGTAAAACTGTGGGTCAGTACGTAAAAAGTGAATAAACTCAGCAAATGAGCCTTTAAAACCAACTTCTTTTATTACAGCTTCCATTTCACCTCGAATGCGAGCAACTTCTTTTAAGCCTAGCTCGTGGATCTCTTTTGGTGTCATGTCGGTAGTGCTGTAATGCTTAGCACGGTTTTTATAAAAAGCTTTGCCATTAGGGGTTTCTGAAATACCAATACTTGTGCGGGCGCCCGGTTGGTATTGCTCAGTAAAAAACGTTAAGTAGCTTTTATATGCTGGTATTACTTTATTTTTTAAAACAACTTTAGCTCGCTGTTGAAGTGCATAAAAGTCACTCTCACTTAAACTGGCAGTGTTAGCTAAAAACGGTTTATAAAATTCTGATTGAGTTACATCATCAACAATATAAGTACTTATGGAGTCTTCGTATCCTTCTAAAACTGCTTTTGGTTGGGTGAGACCTGTTTCGAGCCCTTTTTTCATCCAATATATATTTTGCTCAAAAAAGCGGGGGATTTGTGCTAAACGTGCAAGGTGTGTCTCTAAATCTTGCTCTTTTTTATATTGAGAACTGTTAACGATGTACGACAGACCGGAGTGAAAACCATACTCAGATGTAAGCGGCATGTAATGCGCATTAAACACATATTCGTCAACGCTATTTTGCACCTGAGCACGAATAATACTTAAGTTAATTTGATTTTCGTCACTAAGCTTAGTTGCATCTACGGCATCTAAGTCTGCTAATAATTGAGTATTACTTTTGTACTGCTCTGCTAAAAATTCTGGCGATAAATTGGCAAGTAAATAGCCATCAACCCCTTTTGAACTACTATAAGGATTTATACTTTCTCTATATTGAACAATAGATTGTGCTACTTGAGTAAACTGCTCATCCGCATTGGGTGTGGTTATTTGACATGCACTTAACGAACATAAAGCAGTTATGCCAAGAAGCGTTTGGCGAAGCGTTTTTGGTAAAAAAAGATTCATTATTATTTAACTTGATGATGCAATAGATTGCATAAAACTATCGTAGGCTAAAGAAATAGCAAGTAAATGAGACAAACTAGCATATTGAAATAATGCTACATACGTTAACAGAAGTAAAAACCAGCCGAATTGATGAGAAAAACAGCGATTGGGCTGCTAAAGTAAAATTTAAGTTCCCTAACTATCGTTTTTGCTTTTAAATAGCGCGGATAATGATTACTGTATAAAAAAATAATAAAAAGCTCGGACGCATAACCGCCTCATGGAATGAGATATTTTAAAATTTGCACTTATGCGTACTTAGTTGGTATTTAAAATGATGTTCCATGATTCCATGGCTATTGCACAAGAGAAGATGACTAAAGTGTGTGTGTTTTTAGAGCGCTATGCACTTTCTCCTACGCCGCTCAATTATCAAGTTGTTTATACCTATACTAGCCAAACTAACCTTGAGCTGAACAAAGCCTTAGACCGCGCTATTGCGGTTGAAGATAATATAGACAGTGTTTTAATTGAACAGCTCCATGCTGAATTTTTAAATACCGGTCACACAGAGCAAGTCAACATGATTCAAAATGTTGATGGTGTTATAAGTTCACTTTCTCAAAATTCTCAAGCTACTGAAAAACAGATAATTCGCTTTGCGGGTCAGGTGAGCGAATGCGTACATTCACTAGATGAGAACAACATAGAACAAAGCCGTCAAGCGCTTGAAGTACTTCATAATCAAACCGCCGAATTACTAAATCAACACAAGCAATTTAAGCAAGAACTAAGTAAAGCCAAACAACTACACGAAAAAACAAAAAAGCAGCTAAATCAACTTCGTAAACAACATATTATTGATAGCCAAACAGGGCTTTATAAACGCCATTATTTAACGCAACAAACTCAAGTATGGACTAATCAAAAAAAGTCTATTTGCGCCATTGCGATTCAAATAGATAACCTTGATCACTTTACTAAAAATTACGGTGATATAATTGGTGAAGTTATTTTGAATAAAGTAGCTAAACAAGTGCAAAAATATGTTTTTCAAAGTGGCTTGCCTGGCCGCACAGCTAAAGATCAATTTACTGTTTTACTCGCCGATATAGACCCAGAAACAGCCAATGTTATTGCTGAAAAAGTCCGAAATGGAGTCGAAAAGCTTCGCTTTGTTAGTTCAAAAACAGGGATTAAGTTACCTAGTATTGGCTTATCTCTAGGAATTGCTCAACATCTACAAGAAGATGATTTTAACCAGTTAGCTAAAAAAGCGTCTCATGCGGCTTTTAAAGCGCGGTCATTAGGGCAAAGTAGCTACACTGCAGGGCAATAAATTACCTGATAAATCATATTCAAATTGCACCTACTGCGTACAATAAAGTACACTAACCTCTATTGTCACGATAGAGATTAGTCATGAACGAAACCGAACAAAAGACCACGCATTTTGGTTATAAAACAGTAGCCGAGGGCGATAAAGCTTCTATGGTTGCTGATGTATTTCACTCAGTAGCTGCAAAATACGATGTAATGAATGATTTAATGTCTTTTGGTGTGCATCGTTTATGGAAACGTCAAACTATTGCAAGCTCAGGTGTTCGTAAAGGCCATCATGTACTCGATTTAGCCGGCGGCACTGGCGACTTAACGGCAAAATTTAGTCAACTAGTTGGCGAAACCGGTCAAGTTGTTTTGGGCGATATAAATTCATCTATGCTTAAGGTTGGTCGTGAAAAACTACATAATCTTGGCTTAGTAGGCAATATTGACTACGTACAAATGAATGCAGAAATGCTACCGTTCCCAGATAATAGCTTTGATGTGATCACTATTGCCTTTGGCTTACGTAACGTTACCGATAAAGACAAAGCATTACGCTCTATGTACCGCATTTTAAAGCCAGGTGGTCGTTTACTTGTTTTAGAGTTTTCAAAACCAGAACATGACGTACTTAGTAAAGCTTACGATTTTTACTCATTTAATTTATTGCCTACAATGGGTAAGCTAGTTGCTAACGACAGTGAATCGTACAAGTATTTAGCTGAGTCTATTCGTATGCATCCAGATCAAGACACATTAAAAGCGATGATGGAAGATGCAGGCTTTGAACAAACAACATACCAAAACCTCACAGGCGGAATTGTTGCACTGCATCGTGGTTTTAAATATTAAGGCTAGCAGTTATGGCGCTTGAAAAAATAACCAAAAACAATAAAGGTGCAATGTCATCTGAGTTTTTTATGTTACCTAATTTTGTACTCTCGCTTATTGAGCGTGTACTAAATCAAGCGCTTAGCCTGGACCCACAATTATCTCAAAAGCTAAACGCCGTTAAACATAAGCGCTTAGTGGTTGAAATAAGAGATTGGCAACAAAGCATCCAACTCGTTTATAGTGCTGATCAATTACACTTATACAGCGCTCAAAGCAATGAAAACGCAGATTGTATGATCAGCGCAGATATAGACACACTTTTAGCGCTCAAAAACCCTGCAATGCTTACCCAATTAATTCGCCAAGATAAGCTCGACTTACAAGACGATTTAAACATTGCGCAAACTTATAGCAATGCATTTTCAGGTATTGATATTGATTGGCCTGAACAACTTTCTAAATACATTGGCGATGCCCCCGCTCAGCAGTTATACCTGCATTTAAAAGAACTAAAACAAAAGAGCAGCAAAATCAATACTAAAATAAGTACCATGCTTACAAGTTTATGCCAAGATGAGCTCGCAATTACTATTCATCCATTAGAACTTGAGCAATTTAAACAAAAAAATAGAGAACTCAAAGGACAAGTCGCTGCCGTTGAGCAACGCATTAACGCCCTCTTAAACTCTTTTTTACCTTCAAACACCCGCTAAGGATTTTTTGTGTCGACTACACGTTTGTATAACATCACCAAAACGTTACTTAGCTATGGACTAGACGAGCTAATTCCAAAGCATAAAGTGCCTTGGTTTGGTAAAGTAGCCCGTGGCAGTTTATTTTGGCTGCGTAATCAGCACAAAGAAAAACCGGCAGGGCTTCGTTTACGTTTAGCATTGCAAGAGCTGGGTCCTGTTTGGATCAAATTTGGTCAAATGCTCTCTACTCGTCGTGATTTACTCCCTCATGATATCGCTTTAGAGCTTGCGTTTTTGCAAGATCAAGTTCAACCATTTGAAGGCGAACTTGCACAAAAAATAATAGAAAAAGCGCTCGAAATTAACGATATAAGTGAATTGTTTAGTGAGTTTTCACAAACTCCACTAGCTTCTGCATCTATAGCGCAAGTACATACAGCAAAACTTATTGATGAGCAGAGTATTGAGCAAGATGTCGTAATTAAGGTTATTAGACCCAATATTTATGAGCAAATTAATGCCGATTTAGCGCTAATGGAAAAGCTCGCAAAGGTACTTGCAAAAGTACATAACGAATCAAAACGCCTGCGCCCGGTTGAAGTAGTTAAAGAATATAAAAAAACACTCCTAGACGAGCTCGACTTAATGCGAGAAGGTGCCAACGGCATTCAACTAAAACGCAATTTTGAAGGCTCTGATTCATTATACATCCCTGCAGTTTACAGTGATTACAGCCGTAGCAATGTGCTGGTGATGGAGCGTATTTACGGCATACCCGTCTCTGATACCGATGCACTTATGGCGCAAAACACTAATATGAAATTACTTGCTGAGCGTGGCGTAGAAGTGTTTTTTACGCAGGTGTTTAGAGACAGCTTTTTTCATGCCGACATGCATCCGGGTAATATTTTCGTCTCTCGAGAGCACCCTGAAAACCCAATGTATATCGGTATTGATTGCGGTATTGTTGGTACGTTAAGCAAAGAAGATAAACGCTATTTAGCTGAAAACTTTATCGCCTTTTTTAATCGTGATTATCGCCAAGTTGCACAACTACACGTTGATTCTGGTTGGGTACCACCAGATACTAGCATTGAAGAATTTGAATTTGCGATTCGCACAGTTTGCGAGCCTATATTTAATAAACCTTTGGCTGAAATTTCATTTGGGCACGTACTCGTAAATCTATTTAATACTGCACGTCGTTTTAACATGCAGGTACAGCCGCAATTAGTACTACTACAAAAAACTTTATTATACGTTGAAGGGTTGGGGCGTCAGCTTTACCCGCAACTCGACTTATGGAAAACAGCTAAGCCCTTTTTAGAAGACTGGGTAAAGCAACAAGTTGGACCGCTATCAGTACTGAAGCAAATGTATGCTAACTTGCCATTTTGGGCTGAAAAAATGCCTGAGTTACCGGATCTAATTTATCAAAATTTAAAGCGTGCACCACACATTCAACCTCAAGAACAAAAGGTATCTCATAAACCTTTAATATTGAGTTTATTTGGTAGTGCTACAATGATTATGGCAACACTTTGTTATTTACAGCACGATTTAATAGCTGCAAGTCTTGCAATAAGCTTATCGGCTATTAGCTTTATAGCGGCATGGCGCAGCGCATAAACTGGGTGCTATTTGCGCTAGTGAGCGTATAATTAGTATTTAAAATAAACATTTAACCGTTTTATATATTGGAGAAAACCATGGGTTTTGGTGGTATTAGTATTTGGCAATTATTAATTGTTTTAGCGATCATAGTTTTACTTTTTGGCACAAAAAAACTACGCGGTATGGGTGGCGATATTGGGGGCGCTGTAAAGGGCTTCAAAAAAGCAATGTCGGATGATCAAATGAGCGAGAAAGAGAAATCCGAGCAAATTCAACAATCAGAAAAAAACACTGCTGACAACTCAACCGATACTGAAAAAAACAAAGATAACAATAAGGTTTAATTAGTATGGGCATGTGGGAACTTGTTGTTATTTTTATTGTTGGTTTAGTGGTGCTCGGCCCTGAGCGCTTACCTGTTGCGATTAGAACAGTGAGTAAATGGGTTAAAACCGCTAAATCACTTGCCAACTCAGTAAAAGCCGAAGTAAGTGAAGAGCTTCGCATTCATGAGCTGCACGAAAACCTTAAAAAAGCAGAACAGCAAGAATTAAAAGATTTAAGCCCTGAGTTACAAAGCTCACTAACAGAGCTACAAAAAGCGGCTGAATCAGTTACTCACAGCTACAAGAAACAACAATCTGATACATCAAATAACCAACAAATTGATGAGAAAAAGTGAAATTTATTTCTCACTTTGTGGTCAACTTACTACATGGTATAAAAAATAATGGCTGAGGAAGTAAAATCAGGGTTTGTAGCGCATTTAATTGAGTTGCGTGATCGGCTAATAAAAGCGCTATTGAGCATTTTATTATTTTTTATCGCGCTGTTTTATTTTAAAGATGATATTTACGAACTTATAGCTGCACCATTAGTAGTTCATTTACCTAATGGCGCGACCATGATAGCTATAAATGTGAGTGACCCTTTTATAGTCCCTATGATGCTTACTTTTTTTGTTGCGGCTTTATTATCTACTCCATGGATACTTCATCAAATTTGGGGGTTTATAGCTCCTGGCTTGTACCAGAATGAAAAGAAAATGCTAATACCTATACTAATCTCAAGCGTTGTCTTGTTTTATGGGGGTATCGCTTTTTGCTACTTTGCAGTACTACCAATTATATTAGGTTTTTTTACAAGTACAGGTCCCGAAATGATGACTCTAGCACCCGATATCGCTAGCTATCTAGGATTTGTATTAAAATTGTTTTTTGCATTTGGCGTCGCTTTCGAAATTCCTGTGGCTATTATGTTGCTATGCTGGAGTGGCGCAACAACAACAAAAAGCTTAAAAGAAAAGCGCCCTTATATCGTCGTGGGTGTTTTTGTAGTCGCGATGTTTTTAACACCGCCTGATGTATTATCACAAACATTGCTAGCATTTCCGATGCTTCTTCTGTTTGAACTAGGTCTAATTTTAGCAAAGTTTTATACCGCTAAACCACAAAAAGAATCTGAGGAATAAAATGAAAAAACAACTACTCTCACTATTGGTTTTATTAAGCGCACCGACTTTTGCTGCGCAAACAGAGTTTAATACTCAAGCGTTACAGGCATGTAGCTTTATTGAAAATGACTTTAACCGATTGCTTTGCTATGACAATACAATTGCTGGTAAATCACTAACAAAGCCAACAATAACAAAAACGCTCACCCCACCAACGGCTAACAATGTACCTCAAGTCGTAGCTGCTGCACCAATGCAAGTAAAGGAAAAAACTGACGATTTTGGCTTAGAGCACAAAGAATCACAGATAGAAAAAGAGACTGAAATTAAAGCTATGGTTACTTCAGTGAAAGAAGCAGCTTATGGCGAGTTAATTATTTCGCTAGATAACGGCCAACAATGGCGTCAAATTGGCTCTGACAGTATGCGTTTAAAAGAAAACGATTCCGTTGTAATTAGCCGTGGCGTATTTAACTCATTTTTGCTTAAAGTAGACGGTAAAAACCGCTCTATTCGCGTTAAACGTACTAAGTAATGTCATATACGTTAATTGATGCTGGAGTTAACTTAACTAATCATCAATTTGATGAGCAGCATCACGATGTAATTACCCGTGCCAATGAAGCGGGTGTTACAAATATGCTTATTATTGGTTGTGATATTGCAAGCAGTCAGCAATCACTTGATCTTGCAACAAAGCATCTTCAATATTCTACGGCGGGTATTCACCCGCATGATGCAAAATCAGCCACTAATGAACTAGAAGCACAACTAACTATACTTGCAAATAATAAGCATGTTATTGCTATTGGTGAGTGCGGTCTTGATTATAACCGCGACTTTTCGCCTCGCGATGTACAGCGCAGTGTTTTTAGGCGCCAATTAGCACTTGCTGAAAAATTAGATTTACCTGTTTACTTGCATGAGCGTGATGCAAGTGACGACATGTTAAGTATATTAAAAGAGTTTAATATTCGCGGTGTACTCCACTGCTTTACGGGTAACTCAGCAGCTCTAAAGCAATATTTAGATTTAGGTCTATATATTGGTATAACGGGTTGGGTATGTGATGAAAGGCGTGGAAAAGATTTACAACTGCTAGTGCCTAGCATTCCTCTAGATCGATTATTAATAGAAACTGATGCACCATTTTTAATTCCACGAACAGTTAAGCCAAAACCTAAATCACGTAAAAATGAACCTGCCCTGCTTCCTTATATCTGTCAAACGGTTGCACAACTTTATAAAATAGATGAAGAAGTTGTGGCCCGTAAAACTACAGAAAACTTTCACCGTGTTTTTGGTTTAGAAGATCGTTAATGGCCTATGCAAAGGCACTTTTAAGCCTATTAGTATTCCTTTTCACTTTTTGCTGTTTCGCAAACCCAGTAATAATAAAACACGATTTTAACTCTCAAAACATTAATAACCTGTATTACTCTTTTGAACCAACGTCGCTATTAAGCGCACAACAAAGTAGCCATATACAGTGGCAAAAAAACACAGGAAAACCCCTTAATTTAGGACTAGAGCAGCGTCCTGTATGGATAAAATTTAAAATAAAAAACACACTTAGTTATAATACTGAGCAAATATTGTCACTAAACAATCCTTTGCTAAACCACGTTCAAGTATATCAATTACATAACTCGCAATTACTTTCTTATACTCAAATTGGTGATGCCTACCCCTTATATAAGCGCAAAATTAAAAGTGAGTCTTTATTAGTTAAACTGCTCAGCCCTGCAAATAGCGAAACGCTTATTATAATGAAAGTGGCGAATAGTTCAGGCTTGCGAGTCCCTTTAACACTGTGGCAACCAGAAGCTTATTTGGCACACAAAGGAAAACTCAATTTACTCTATGGCTTATTGATTGGTTTTATATTTTCTTTGGGTGTGAGTTGCATAGTTTTATATGGTTTTTCACGTAAAGGTTATTTTGTTTATGCTGGGGTTATATCTCTCACATTAGGTAGTGTATTAGCCTACCTTTGTGGTTTTGGCTTAAGGTACGTTCATCCTAATTTGCCTGCATTACAGCAAGTTATGATCCCTATATTACTTATGCTTATCACTTTAATGTTTTTGCCTTTGCAGAAGCAAGTTTGCCATCCCAGGCCCTCTCTTCTGCTAACTATTCAAAAAGTTGTAGTTAACGCTTTAGCCATTTCGTTATTATTTATTTGGCTACTTCCAAACAACATAGTTACATTATTTTGTTTAATCACTACTCCAATCGTTTTAGGCTTTTATATTGTAACTACGTTTATGTGCGTGCGTTTAACGCCTTCTAAACCAAACAAAGCACTATTACTTGTATTGGTTTTTTTCTTGGTGGTAATGCTTTATTTTACTGTTGCAGTAATGGGCCTATACGCCTTTGACAGAAGTACGCTCGCATTTGTATTTGCATGCTTTTTTGGTTACACTTTTTGCTTATGCTACAGCGTAATGAAGTTATTTATTTTACAACGCGATGAAGAAGTGATTGCCCAACAGACCTTGATTGCTGAAAACACAGCACAAGATACACTACTTAAAGAGCGCTTAAAATTACAAGAAAAAACTCGCCAAGAACTTGAATCCCAGGTGGACGAACGCACCTTTGAATTACAAGTAACGCTTAGAGAGCTTGAAGAAAAAAACCGCTCACTTGAGTTACTAAATACTGAAGACGCATTGACTGGAATAAAAAACAGACGCTTTTTTGATAAAAAACTGGTAATGGAGCTTCGTCGCTCTCGTCGAGAACAAACGCCGCTTAGCATTGTTATGCTTGATATAGATCGATTTAAAAATATCAACGACACGTACGGCCATATCATTGGCGATCAAGTTATTAAAGCAGTTTCTGACCTTATAAAAGACCATTTAAAACGACCACTCGATGAAGTTGCCCGTTATGGCGGTGAAGAATTTGTTGTGCTATTACCTAATACCCCTAGTGAAGGCGCACAAGACATAGCTGAAAAAATACGAGCTGATATCTCAGTAAGTACTGTAACGGTTGCCAATAATGATATTCAATTTACTATTAGCGCTGGTGTATACACCAGTATTGCTGATGATGTTAGCAACCCTCAAATTTTTACTGAGTGCGCCGACAAAGCACTTTATTACGCAAAGCAACATGGCCGTAATCAAGTAATCACTTTTCCATTACCACAGTAGGAGCATATTAATATGGCCCAATCAGGATTAGACCTTTTCCCGTATACTCGCATGCGCAGAATGCGCCGCAGCGACTTTTCTCGCCGCTTAATGGCTGAAAACCAGCTTAGCGTAAATGATTTAATTTACCCTGTATTTGTACTTGATGGTAAAAATCGCCGCGAGGTAATTGAATCAATGCCTGGTATTGAGCGCCTATCAATTGATTTACTGCTTGTTGAAGCAAAAGAACTCGTTGAACTTGGCGTACCTGCCGTTGCTATTTTTCCAGTAACACCTGCGGATAAAAAATCATTATTTGCCGAAGAAGCATATAACGATGATGGCTTAGCACAACGTACCGTAAGAGCGTTAAAAGAAGCTTTTCCTGAGTTGGGTGTGATTACTGATGTAGCACTTGACCCTTTCACTACGCATGGCCAAGACGGTATTATTGATGATTCAGGTTATGTTATTAATGATGTCACTACTGAAATTTTAGTTAAACAAGCACTTTCCCATGCAGAAGCTGGTGCTGATGTTGTTGCCCCTTCTGATATGATGGATGGTCGTATTGGCGCTATTCGCGAAGCACTTGAAGCTGATGGGTTTATTCATACTCGAATTATGGCCTACTCAGCTAAATACGCATCTAGCTACTATGGCCCATTTAGAGATGCTGTAGGCTCTGCTGGTAACTTAAAAGGTGCTGATAAAAAAACTTACCAAATGGATCCAGCAAACTCTGCTGAAGCAATACGTGAAGTCGCATTAGACTTACAAGAAGGCGCTGATATGGTTATGGTAAAGCCCGGTATGCCTTATTTAGATATTGTACGGCGTGTTAAAGACGAATTTGGTGTACCTACTTTCGCATATCAGGTAAGTGGCGAGTATGCAATGCACAAAGCAGCAATTGATAACGGTTGGTTAAGTGAAGAGGCTACAATAATGGAATCTTTACTTGCATTTAAGCGTGCAGGAGCCGATGGAATATTAACCTACTTTGCTAAGCAAGCCGCAAAATATCTAGCTAAAAAGTAATTTTTTATTAAAAGGCGGTTAAACCGCCTTTTGTTTACGTTCATTTACATTTTTGTATTATTTCCGTCATATTTATTCTCTAAACTGGTGTCCCATTTTGGGATTAATACACGGGAATAATAAAAAAATGTTTAAAACAAAAATAACACCACTCGCACTTGTTATAGCAAGTCTCAGTGCACCAGCATCCGCTGATCTAATCATTTCAGAATATATAGAAGGAAGCAGTAATAATAAAGCAATCGAGCTTTATAATAATGCTGATACGGAGCTTTCTCTTGAAGGTTATACTTTAGGACTCTATTCAAATGGTAGCAGTTCGATTGGCAACTCGATTGATTTAACCGGAACATTGGCCGCCAATACCACCTACATTATTTCAAACCCCAGTGCAGCAGCTGCAATACTTGATATTGCAGATGAAACCAGCACAGTAACCTACTATAACGGTGATGATGCCCTTGTTTTAACTAAAGACGGTGTAATTGTTGATAGTTTTGGTCAAGTTGGCGTTGATCCGGGTTCAGAGTGGTCTGAAGGGGGTGTAACTACGGTTAACAAAACGCTGCGAAGAAAAGATAGCATTACCACGGGCCGAACTGACTCGACAGCCATTTTTGATCCTAGCGAAGAATGGGAACAGTTTGATATTGACACCTTTGATGGATTAGGTTCACACACAGGAAACGGCGGTACCGCTCCTGTGCCAGACCCTGAACCAGAGCCACTTGAACCACTAGTTTGTGGTGCAGAAAAAACACTAATAAATGCTATTCAAGGTGACGGCTCTGCTAGCCCACTTGTAGGTACATTAGTAGAACTTGAAGGTGTTGTAAGCGCCGATTTTCAAGGTGATGAACAATTAAAAGGCTTTTTTGTTAACTCACTGGCTGCTGATATAGATGCAAATCCACTTACCTCTGAAGGTGTATTTGTATATTTTGCAGATACTGACGTGAATGTAGGCGACCATGTACGTGTACAAGGTACTGTTGAAGAATATTTTGATGCAACACAAATTGGCAGTGTTAGCCAAGTTGCGGTGTGTGGCACTGGTTTAGCTGCAGCAGCTACAAAAATCACTTTACCTTTAGCTAATACAACTGATTTAGAAGCTTTTGAAGGTATGTTAGTCACATTAGAGCAACCATTAGTAGTGACTAATAACTTTGGTCTTGGTCGATATGGTGAAGTTGAATTAGCAACAGAGCGCTTGTACCAAGGTACCCAGGTTGCGTTACCTGGCGATGCTGCTAATGCAGTTGAAACTGAAAATCTACTTAAAAAGATTTTAATAGATGATGGCTCTACAGTACAAAACTTAGACCCTACAGCTTATCCAACTCCAGGCTTATCGGCAGAAAATACATTACGAACTGGCGATACTGTTAATACTGTTACAGGAGCACTTGCTTATAGCTTTAGCCTTTACAGAATCCACCCAACGGTAGCGCCTTCGTTTATTGCAACAAATGCACATGAAGATGCGCCTGAACTTAATGCTGAAGCAGATTTACGTGTAGCTAGCTTTAACGTGCTTAATTACTTTAATGGTGATGGCCAAGGTGAAGGGTTTCCTACAGCGCGTGGTGCAGACTCTGAAGCTGAATTTATTCGTCAAGAAGCTAAAATTGTAAGTGCAATTAGCGCTATCCAGGCCGATGTTGTTGGTTTAATGGAAATCGAAAATGATGGCTTTGGTGAATTTAGTGCAATTGCAAGCTTAGTAAATGCATTAAACGAAGCTAATTCAGCTAACCAATATGCATTTGTTGACTTTAATGTAGATCAAATTGGTACAGATGCAATTACTACCGCACTTATCTATCGTGCTAACAAGGTAGAAGAAGTAGGTACTGCTGCTATTACGGCTGAGACTCCATTTGATTTTAGTAACCGTGCTCCAATTGCACAAAGCTTTAAATCAATAGAAACTGACGAAGTATTTACTGTTGCTGTGTCACACCTTAAATCTAAAAGCTGTGGTAGTGCTTCTGGAAACAATGCAGATTCAGGTGATGGCCAAGGCTGTTGGAATGAAATACGCACAGAAGGTGCTAATGCATTCGCAGATTGGCTTGATAGCAAACCAACCGGTGTTAATGATGAAGATACTATTTTAGTCGGCGATATGAATGCTTACGCAATGGAAGATCCAATACGTGCATTTGCAGATAAAGGATATAAAAGTGTAGTTGCAGAGCTTGATGGCAATAAACTTGGTTACTCTTATAGCTTCTCTGGTCGTGCAGGTAGCCTTGACCATGCTGTAGCAAGTGCATCGTTACTTAGCAAAGTAGTATCGGCTAAAGATTGGCATATTAATGCTGATGAACCTATTTCGCTTGATTACAATGTAGAGTTTAAAAGCGAAGGTCAACAATCTAGCTTGTACTCTGAAAGTGCATACCGTGCATCAGATCACGACCCTGTAATTATTGATATTAAATCTGAGGTAATTTTAACTCCTGAGGAACAAACACCAATAATTGCTGCTGACCAAGTTTTTTCAATTGATGAAAATAGCGCAATTGACACAATTATCGGCACGCTTGAATTCAGTGATCCGAATGCGGATGTATCGCCAGCGGTTGAATTTATAGTGTCGGGTAGTGAGATAATTACAGTTAATGAACAAGGTCAACTTATTGTAACCGGTGAACTTGATTTTGACGTTGAAAGTACAATTGCACTATCAGTGCAAGCAAAAGATAGCGCAGATAACGTGTCTGATTCGGTAGCAGTTACAATTAACATCACTGAAACGAGCTCTGATGATGACGATTCAGGTTCATTATTATGGTTATCACTTCTTTTAGCACCACTATCAATAGTGCGTAGATTCAAAACGAAATAACCAACTTTAATCTCAACATTTAAAAAGCCGCTTTTGCGGCTTTTTTATTTTATACAAATGTAATTCAGACAAGCTTCATTAAACTCCCCGTAATATGTTCATACGATTAGTGAGTCTTCTAGTACTTAATAAGCAACAACTACATAAGATTGAGTGAATTTTACACAACAAAAACCTCGATGACTTATGTATATTGGTTTTTCCTATTGAAAAATATGAACTTTTATAAGGGTTCACATTTTGCTTTAAGTAAATTAGAAGATACTTACAAAACAAAATCAATATTTACCCTAAACGTAAAAATAAGTCGTGTTTTTATAAAGGAATGAGAATGAAACAACTAACCCAAAACTTGCCTAAATGGCAAAAAAAATCAGCACCACTACTGGGTCTACTTATTATTTTTTCGACTTGGGGCAATAGCAACCAAGCGATTGCTGCAACTGTTGATGTAGCAATTCCACAAAGTAGCTTATTTGATGTAATTAGCGCTCGCGCTAAAAAGTTAGCAAGCGAAGAATATGTGGCACCTAAAAACATCGAGCTTGAAGCACTAAATAATATTGATTATCAAGACTACCGTTCAATTCGATTTAAAAAAGACAAAGCGGTATGGAAAGATGAAGGCTTGTACGAGCTGCAATTATTCCACCCTGGTTTTTTATATAAAACCCCCGTAACAATAAATACTGTTGATAGCGACTCTAAACGTAGCCGCTTACCTTTCAGCACTGACTTTTACCAATACGATGGCACTGCTGCACCACTACAAGAAGAAATAGCTAAAAGTGTGGCGGGCACTCAACTAGGCCATGCTGGATTTCGCTTACATTACCCATTAAATACTAACGAGTATAAAGACGAAGTAATGGTATTTCAGGGAGCATCGTATTTTAGAGTCGTTGGCCCTCAACAAGTTTATGGCTTATCAGCAAGAGGCCTTGCCATTGATACTGCTGAAAATTCGGGTGAAGAATTTCCAATGTTCAAAGAGTTTTGGTTAGTTAAACCAAAGCCAGAGCAAACACAAATCACCATTTTTGCATTGTTGGATAGTCCATCTATTTCTGGTGCGTACAAATTTAGCGTCGACCCTACAACTAATATGCTAGTTGATGTTGATATGCAGATTTTTGCGCGTAAAGATATTAAAAAACTAGGTGTAGCACCATTAACGAGTATGTTTTATCACGGCGAAAACAGCACCAAATTTTTTGATGACTATCGCCCTGAAGTTCATGACTCGGATGGCCTATTAACTCAATCTGCTGATGACAAGTGGGTATGGCGTCCTCTTAACAACCCATCACAACTCAGCGTTACTTCATTTTCGTACAATAACCCAAAAGGTTTTGGGTTAGCTCAACGAGACCGAGACTTTAATAACTATCTAGACACAGAAGCACATTACCACGACCGCCCTAGCCTATGGATTGAACCACAAGGTGAGTGGGGAAATGGTCGTGTAGAGCTTGTAGAAATACCGACTGATACAGAAACTAACGACAATATCGTAAGTTACTGGGTACCAGAAAAACCAATGAAGGCCGGAGATTCATTAAAATTAAGCTACAAAATGACCACCTTTAATTCAGTTTTAACTCAGCACGAGAAAGCACGTGTACTACGTACAAGAATTGGTAGCGCCGCTTTACCAGGTGAGGACAACCCACCACCAAAAAGCCACCGCCAATTTACTGTTGATTTTACTGGTTCAGAAATAAATCAACTGTCTAAACAGTTAAAACTAGATGCCGACATTCAACTTACAACAGGCGAAGTAACCGACGTGAATGTACAAAAACTTCCGGATTCACGTGGATGGCGTGTAGCCTTTAAAATTGCACCACAGGACGATCAACCCGTTGATATGCGTTTATCGTTAAAACTACGTGACAAAGAAATTAGCGAGGTATGGAGCTATGTTTGGTACCCAAATGACATCAAGTAATAAAGGTAGGGGCACTCCAATGCCATTCAAAACACTAAGAGTATGGCTATTTGCCATTGCGGCACTTGGCACATCTGGCTACGGCATATCTATTATGTTTGAGATTTTAAGCTCAAACGGTATGACATTACTTGAGTATGCCCTTTTAGTATTATTCTCAATCACATTTGCTTGGATTGTAACGGCTTTTTGTAGTGGCACAATCGGCTTTGTACTACAGTTGTTTCGAATTGACCCGCTTACGTTAAAACGTATTAAACCAATTGAGTTCAATAACGAGGCAATTAACGCTCAGAAAACCGCCGTTGTAATGCCTATTTATAACGAAGATACCCACCGTGTTATCGCGGGCTTTGAAGTAAGTCTACAATCGTTAAAAGAAACTGGTCAGCTTGATAATTTTGATTTTTATTTATTAAGCGATACACAAGACCCTCAAATAGTTAAAAACGAGCTAAGTGCATGGCATGCATTGTGCGAACGTTTAGGGGATACAGCAAAGCATGTTTTTTATCGTCGTCGCGAAGATAACAAACACCGCAAAGTAGGTAACCTAACCGACTTTTGTGAGCGCTGGGGAAGTAATTACGACCATATGATTGTGCTTGATGCAGATAGCGTAATGACCGGTAAATGTATGTTAGAACTTACTACAAGCATGCTAAACAACCCACAAGCAGGCCTGATCCAAACGATTCCAATACCTGTTCGTCAAGATACCTTTTTTGGTCGTTTTTTACAGTTTGCGTCAGTGCTATATAGCCCAATGCTCGCTACTGGCTCAGCATTTTGGCAAACAGATAAAGCCAACTACTGGGGTCATAATGCAATCATTAGAGTTGAAGCATTTATAACGTGCTGTGGCTTGCCAACACTCAAAGGTAATGCACCCTTTGGCGGTGAGATTTTAAGTCATGACTTTGTAGAAGCATCACTACTTCATAGTGCAGGTTGGGATGTACTATTACTATCAGACATTGAAGGCAGCTACGAAGAAGTACCAAGTAATATTCTAGATTATGCTGTACGCGATAGACGCTGGGTGCAGGGTAATATTCAGCACTTAGGTTTACTATCGTCATCTAAATTAAAATTAATGAGTAAGCTGCACTTTCTATTAGGTGCAACCGCTTATATTTCATCACTAATTTGGCTCTCAATGCTAGCGCTAAGTACTATTGATGCAGTAACGCGCGCATTAAATAGTGATGTGTACTTTAACCGTGTTTATCAATTATTTCCTACATGGCAAATAGCTAAAACCGATCTTATTGATTCACTCTTGTATTTAACTATTGTTATTTTATTAATGCCTAAATTAATGGGCGTAATAGTCACCCTAATACATAGAAACAAACGCTTTGGTGGTTCAATTAAGCTCATACTAGGTTCAATCATTGAAACCGTATTTGCTATTATTGTTGCGCCATTAATGATGGTATTTCATGCTTACTTTGTACTTTGCGTATTTTTAGGTAAAAAAGTGAAGTGGGATGCACAACCGCGCGAAGGTCGTATGGTCCCGTGGAAAGAAGCGTTTGGTTATACGTTATTCTCTACTATTGTGGCTATAGCATGGGGCAGCACAGCCTACTACTTCACACCTGTATTCTTTTGGTGGCTATCACCTATATTATTAGGCTTAGTATTAGGTGCTCCAATTATCCGTTATACCAGTAGTATCAAACTCGGCGTACAGCTAAGAAAGTTAGGTATATTTATTTGCCCTAGTGAAGTTGATAACGACTCAACTCTAGAGGCGCTTAAAGTACATCTAAAAGAGATTTCCGTGCCAGAGGAAGGAACTTACCCACAAACAATTCCGGCACTGCCACAAGAGCATATGGTATCAATGCCTATACAATCTTTTAAAAAGCCACGCAGGCTAAAGATGAAAGCGCTAAAAGCTAAGGCTATAAAAAAGTTTAATTAGCGCGTTATAAAATAAAAACAAAAAAGGAGCAATTAATTGCTAATGCCGATCATTTAAGAATTAGTTAATAGCACTTGAACGATCTTCTAGGTATGTAAGAATCCGAATTCTTTTGTAGAATTCGGATTTTTTTATGCAACTTTCTAATGCTCTCGATATTATTAACAACATCAAACCTAATGACGTTGAAACACTCGCAGACTTACTCCCTTTATCTCTTATCGAAGAAGCCTATGCACTGACCGAAACCGTTACACTACGAAAAAGAAAACTAACCCTAGAATCGATGGCTTGGTTGTTGATCGGGATGGTTATTTATAATGACAAATCGATGGCCGATGTCGTTAATATGCTCGACATTGTTGACCGCGATGGTAAGCCATTTGTTGCGCCAAGCGCTTTAACTCAGCGTCGTAAAAACCTAGGTGAAGCCGCCATGAAAGCCTTATTTGAATGCACCCAAAGGCATTGGAATAATGACGCTAATCATCCTCATTGGAATGGGCTTACCTTGCTTGGTGTCGATGGTGTCGTTTGGCGTACGGATGACTCACCCCAAAACAATGAAGCCTTTACAAAACCGACTAATACACAATACCCACAGGTCAGAATGGTGTGTCAAATGGAGCTAAGCAGCCACCTAATCACGGGGAGTGCTTTTGATGATTACAAGGTCAATGAAATGGTGCTGGCTGAAAAGCTTATAGAAACCACACCCGATAACAGTCTCACTTTATTCGACAAAGGTTTCTATTCTTTAGGGCTTTTACATAAATGGCAAACAACTGGCAGTGAACGCCATTGGCTAATCCCCCTGAAAAAAAATGTGCAATATGAAGTTATTCAAACATTAGGGCGTAATGATAAATTAGTCCAACTTAGCAGCAACCCAAGAGCAAGAAAGATGTGGCCAACGCTGCCTAACACCTTAATCGCGAGGTTAGTGACTCGAAAAATAAAGGGGAAATCATATAGTGTGATGACATCTATGACAGATCCGATGCGATATCTATCAGCCGATATAGGTGATTTGTACAGTCACCGCTGGGAGATAGAGCTTGGTTATCGGGAACAAAAGCAATATATGCTGGGCAATCGATTAACATTAAGAAGTCGCTTACCAGCGCTTGTAAAGCAAGAGCTGTGGGGAGTGTTGCTTACTTATAATATGGTGCGATATCAGATGGTAAAAATGTGCCACACATTAAAAGGTGATTATTTACCGTACCAACTGAGTTTCAATGGTAGTTTAGCTCAAATAATGAGGTTGCTTGTTGGATTACCTTATTCAACACCTGGAGCCATACCACGTCAATTAAAATACTTTTATGCGATGGCAGAAAGCCTAATTCTAGAGCCTCGAAGGGATCGAGGTTTTCCTCGTGCAGTCAAGCCAAGACCACAGCGGTACGCTAGAAATAAAAAAGCCGCTCACCTTAAGTGAACGGCATTAGCAATTAATTGCTCCTTTTTTCTATCTAAATTAAAAAATCATGCGCTACATTTGCCGCTAATATTTTCTACTTTTTTAGCTAACTTATTACAGTACATTTTAGAAATAGCTGATTGCGTTTCATCATCAAGTTGCCAGTTATAAAAATGAAAAACCTTACCATTCTCCAGTTCTACTTAAAAATAGTGAAAAGAAAAAACGAGCTAAATGATACAACAGTAATTTCCTCACTATTGATATAACGCTCTGTGCATAGACGTGTATAGCAAATCCCTGCTTTGTAACAATATAAATAAATTGCTCTAGTACCTTTTCATTAATTATAAATATAGGACTAATCAGTAATAAGGAGCAGTTATAAAAAACTATAAAAAATAAAACCAAATTATAGGTAATAAAAAACCCGCAACATGTGCGGGTTTTTTTAAAGAGTTAAGGAGCTAATTACTTAGCAGCTTTTTTCTCTTTTTCTGCAGCGATTACTGTGTCAGCTACGTTTTGTGGACATGGTGCGTAGTGTGAGAACTCCATAGAGAACTGACCACGACCAGATGTCATTGTACGTAGTGAACCAATGTAACCGAACATTTCTGATAACGGAACGTCAGCTTTAATGCGAACGCCAGTTAAACCAGCTTCTTGGTCGCTTAGCATACCACGACGACGGTTAAGGTCACCGATTACATCACCAACGTGATCTTCTGGAGTGAACACGTCAACTTTCATGATTGGCTCAAGAAGTTGTGCGCCCGCTTTAGGGATCGATTGGCGGAAAGCACCTTTAGCAGCGATTTCGAACGCGATTGCAGATGAATCCACGGCATGGAAACCACCGTCAAAAAGTTCAACTTCAACGTCTAATACTGGGAAGCCAGCTAGAACACCTTCGCCCATCATTGACTTAAAGCCTTTCTCAACTGCAGGCCAGAATTCTTTAGGTACGTTACCACCAACAACTGATGATTTAAACGTGAAGCCTGAAGCAACTTCGCCTGGCTTGATGCGGTAGTCGATTTTACCAAACTGACCAGAACCACCAGATTGTTTCTTATGCGTGTAGCTATCTTCGATTTCACGAGTGATAGTTTCACGGTAAGCAACCTGTGGTTGACCAACGATAAGGTCTACACCGTAAGTACGCTTAAGGATATCAACTTTGATATCTAAGTGAAGCTCACCCATACCTTTAAGGATAGTTTCGCCTGAATCTTCATCAGTCTCAACTTGGAAAGATGGATCTTCTGCAACCATTTTACCGATAGCAACACCCATTTTCTCATTACCGCCTTTATCTTTAGGCTGTACAGCAATCGAGATTACTGGAGTTGGGAATACCATTGGCTCAAGTGTTACTGGGTGCTTAGGATCACATAGAGTGTGACCAGTTTGCACATTTTTCATGCCTACGATAGCAATGATGTCACCAGCTTGTGCTGAAGTAAGCTCTTTACGCTCATCTGCTTGCATCTCAACCATACGGCCAACACGCTCAGTTTTACCAGTAAACGCATTAAGGATAGTGTCACCCTTATTAAGCTTACCTGAGTAGATACGTACGAAAGTTAATGCACCAAAACGGTCATCCATTATCTTAAATGCTAGCGCCTTGAAAGGTTCGTCAGCAGATACGATTGCGAATTCGCCATTTTCGTTACCTTCTTCATCCATAAGAGGTTGAGGATCAACTTCTGTTGGAGCAGGTAAGTAGTCAACAACAGCATCAAGAATTAATTGCATACCTTTGTTTTTGAACGCAGAACCACAGTAAGTAGGGAAGAAAGCAAGGTCACGAGTACCTTTACGGATACAACGCTTGATATCTTCGATAGAAGGTACTTCACCTTCCATGTACGCTTCCATTAGGTCATCGTCTTGCTCTACAGCAGTTTCGATAAGCATTTCATGGTATTCATCAGTTTTCTCTACCATGTCTGCAGGAACGTCTTCAATAGTGTAGTTTTCTGGAAGACCTGTCTCATCCCAAACATATGCTTTTTTGTTTAAAACATCAACAACACCTATGAATTCGTCTTCAATACCGATTGGTAAAGTCATGATAAGTGGAGTAGCACCAAGTACTTTTTGTACTTGCGCTGTTACACGGTAAAAATCAGCACCCATACGGTCTAATTTGTTTACGAAGATGATACGTGCAACACCTGACTCATTCGCGTAGCGCCAGTTAGTTTCTGATTGTGGCTCAACACCACCAGAACCACAGAATACACCCACACCGCCATCTAATACTTTAAGTGAACGGTAAACTTCAACGGTGAAGTCAACGTGTCCAGGAGTATCGATAACGTTAAAACGGTGATCTTTCCAGAAACAGCTTACTGCCGCAGACTGGATAGTAATACCGCGCTCAGCTTCTTGCTCCATGAAATCGGTAGTCGATTCACCATCATGTGTCTCACCGCTTTTGTGGATAGTACCTGTAAGCTTTAGGATACGCTCAGTAGTTGTGGTTTTACCCGCATCAACGTGCGCGAAAATACCAATGTTTCTGTACTTCGATAAATCTGCCATTAATTTTACTCTTAATAAAGTCGATAAATTATTCGGCAGGAGTATAACATCACTTAATGCGAACATCACCATACAAGCCGCTTAAAATGCAATCAATTCAACATATTTTTTTTATCGTCAGAATCTATTAAATATCAAACATAACAAAAAAATCACAAGACATTGAAATTAATAGCGTTTAATACTTAAGTTTCAGATACACCAAGTTACTTCGCTATTTTATAGCAACGTTCAGGGCGGCCAATACTGCCGTAACTTTGATCCGCTGTTAACTTACCTGATTCAAGCAAATACTCTAAGTAACGACGTGCTGTAGAGCGACTAACACCGACCAAATCGCCCATTTGCTGAGCAGTAAATGCAGTGGTTGCGTGCTCTACAAAAGCATCATGTATTTTTTGCAGGGTAAGTTGGTCGACCCCTTTTGGTAAACGAACAGACGTGTTGGTTTGCTGCTTTGAGCCAAATAACGTATCAACCATTGACTGCGTTACTTCACTTGCATCAGAAAAACATTGCTGACGTGATTCAAAACGTGCAAGTGCTTGATCTAGTCGGTTTAACATTAATGGCTTAACTAAAAAGTCGCATGCGCCTAACTGCATTGCTTTTTCAAGGGTTTCAACCTCTTTTGCAGCCGTGAGCAGCATAACTTCACTTTTAATTGTTCGTCGTCGTAAATCAGTTAACAAATCTAAGCCATTACCATCAGGCAGGTGTATATCGAGTAAAATTAAATCAGGTTCAATTGCATGCAGCAAAGCTGTTGCCGTGCTTAAATTACCTGCAATGCCCACTACCTGATACTGTGCTTGCCTTAAACTTTGCTTTGGCGTTTGATTGCCTGCAATACCATTTGGTAATAACAAGTACTGCGCTAAAAGCTGTGCTACCTCTACTTCGTCTTCAATTATTACTACTGAATAAGTCATGTTTAATGCTCTTATTATTTTGGAATATAAACACTTAGTCTTGCACCAAGTAGGTCTGACTCACCAATTTTTAACGTACCGCCGCATGAGTCTAAATTTTTATGAAATTAAGCATGTACTTTAGTACTCACTAGCCGATTTATATATGAATAAAAAACAAACTTATCAATAATAAGAATTATTTGTATTTAGGTGTTGACAGGCAGTTAGATCTAACTGATAATCAATATCAACAAGACGGATTGCATACCACTTGTTAAGGAATGAATTGATTTGTTTCTCGACCCTGAAACAACGTGTGGCGCACGTAAACAGCTATGGTTACTTGTTATGAACCGCAACGCCCCTTGATGTTGATGATGAGTAACCGCCCTACTATTTTACTTGCTACATTGCTCATATCGGTGACGGTAGATATGAAACTAAAAAAGCCCTTACGGGCTTTTTTTATGTCTGTAATTTAGTTGGTTAAATTAAACTAAATCAATTAACGACGGTTTTTACGTGCGCGTGCTCGGCGTTGTTTTTTCTCTTCTTCTTTAGCTGCCTTTTTAGCTTCTGCTGCAGCGCGTAAACCAGCAACCATTACTTCTTCTTCCTCACGCATTTGCGGGGTTTCCATAGTAATACGGCCAATAATACCGTCGCGTAATTCGTTGATTAGTATTTCAGACATTTTGTATGTGTCTATTTGATTGCCACCACGAATACAGCCGCGTTTTTTCCCCGCCATTTCAACAAATTCCCAATCACTTTCTGGTAATTCATCTATTTTATAACGCCCTTTTAATAACTCAGGGTATGCACGCAATAGGTACTCAGCTGTGTAACTTGCTACTTCTTCATACTCAAGTGCTGTATCACGAATGGCACCGGTGGCGCCTAAGCGATAACCTGAGTTTTCGTTTTCTACTTTTGGCCACAACATACCTGGCGTATCGTAAAGCATAATACCGTCTTCAAGCTTAATGCGTTGTTGCGCTTTAGTAACAGCAGGCTCATTACCTGTTTTTGCAACTATACGCCCAGCCAATACATTAATTAACGTAGATTTACCCACGTTAGGAATACCCATGATCATGGCTTTAATTTGCTTATCTGCACCCACTTTATGTGGCACTAGCTTTTTACAAAGCTCATTAATACGGTGTACTTCAGCTGCTTTATCATGCCCAAAAGAAATCGCTTTAACACCGTTTTCTTGCTCAAAATAATCTTTCCAGATTTGAGTCATTTTAGGATCAGCTAAATCAGCTTTGTTCAAAATTTTGATGACCGGCTTACCTTCACGCAAGGTTGCCACCATCGGGTTTTCACTACTGTAGGGAATGCGCGCATCAAGCACTTCAATGATCACATCCATTTGTGGCATTATTTCTTTAATTTCATTGCGGGCTTTATTCATGTGCCCAGGGAACCACTGGATAGCCATTTTTAACTCCTAACGTATAATTAACCGCTATTTTAACTGGCAATTCATTTAATTGCGCTATACTGGCGCAAATTTTTTCAGATTAGTTGTTATGGCTCTTAAATCCACCATTATGAAAGTGCAGTTATCGCTTAGCGATATGGACCGCCACGTTTATCAAGATTTTAATTTAACCTTGGCTCAACACCCATCAGAAACCGACCAAAGGTTGATGATTCGCTTACTCGCTTTTGCGCTAAATAGCTGTGATGGTTTAGAATTTACTAAAGGGTTAAGTGCTGATGATGAGCCTGAACTTTGGCATGTAAGCTATAGTGAAGAAATAGAACTATGGGTTGAACTTGGCTTACCAGATGAGAAACGCCTTAAAAAAGCCTGTAATAAATCTAAAAAAGTGGTGCTGTATACTTATGGTGAAAACAATCAAGCAATTTGGTGGCAAAAACATCAACCTAAATTGTATGAATTTAAAAATCTAAGTATTTTTAGCCTTGATTACGCAGCAACACAAGCACTTGCTGCTTTGGTTGATCGTGGAATTAAGCTCGCCATTACCATTCAAGATGGTGAAGTATGGGTAAATACCGATAAAACCAATATTGAAATAAAACCGCTAAAGTTAATGTAATTACGGTAGTTATACCAATTGCATTAAATTAGTTATGTATTATAGCGACAAATAAATAAGTCGATAACAAGGCGAAAATTATGATATATAGCTGTTTTATATAAATAATTTTTAACGCAGGTAGCGGATTATTTAATACGCTAGGATGATCATGTTTTTAATAAAATTGGTATTAGGGAGCATATGAAAGTTAAACACGTTATTGTTTTACATGGCTTGTATATGTCTGGCTTTGTTATGCGCCCACTTTGTTCACGACTTGAAGAGTCGGGTATGACGGTATTAAACATTACCTACAATACGCTCGACCCTCACCGCGATACCATATTTGCACAAATTGATGAGTGTATTTCTAACGAACCTGCAGCGCTTGTATGCCACTCAATGGGAGGGCTTATTGCACGTGCTTACCTAGAGGCAAACTCTCCTGCTAGCCAGAATATTACGAAGGTAATTACACTGGGTACTCCACATAAAGGCAGCCATATAGCGCAAAAAATGAAGCAAAAAGGGTTTGAATCATTTTTAAAAAATAGTGTTGAGTTTTTGCTTACTAAAAATGGTAATTGGCCTTTTAAAGCTAAGCTTTATAGTATCGCAGGCGATTTACCTATTGGGCTTATGCCTTTAATAGTCAAAGGTAGCCAGTCAGATGGCACCGTATTACTAGATGAAACCAAACTTAAAGGTATGGCCGAACACAAAGTGTTTCATTTAAGCCATACCAGTATGATTTACTCGCGCCAAGTACTCGATTACATTTTAAAGTGCTTAAACGAGAAAGATTAATCCTCAGCATTGGCTGCTATTTTATAACTAATTAAAAATACCACTGCCAATATAAGTGGAATCGGCGCCGCAATGTAGCCAAAAAAATCTGAGTTCGCAAAGCTTGCACCCGCTAAGTGCGCTACTAACCCAAGCACAAATGCGATGACTGCAATTCCTACCACAATTAACTCTGCTTTATTTTGTTTTGCTGTTTTTTCATGCATGTTATCTCTCCTAATTATTTCGACAATATTATTATGCGCCGTTAGGATGGATGATTTTTGACCTACATCAATAAAAAAATACCTAAGCTATTACCTTGAATAAAATTTGTTTTAGATCATGATTTATATACTTTTGAGTTTTATTTATTTTTGAGGGGTAGTATTTTTATTAATCAGTCCCATTTCTATTAATAGTCTAAAGTGAATACAGGTATCAAAAACAGCTAATAGGTTAAAACTATTAACTAGATACATTTAAACGAATTTACTAATTTATCGAAATTAGTAATACTTATCACAAGTTCACAAATCAACGGTTATTCAAGGAGCAAGTTATGTCACAGGTAAACGCAATAGGTCTAAACAGTGCTAAAAGTGATGACATTGTAAAATCACTCAATACGCTATTAAGCAGCTACCAAATTCAGTACATGAATGCGCGTGGTTTTCACTGGAATATTAAAGGCCGTAACTTTTTTGAACTACATGTTAAGTTTGAAGAAATTTATAACTTATTACTTCTAAAAGTAGATGAAGTTGCAGAACGTATTTTAACGTTAGATGGCGCACCTCTACATGCATTTTCTGATTACCTTGAAGTAAGTAAAATTAAAGAAGCTAAAGGTATTAGTGATGGCGTTACAGCCGTAGAGAACCTACTTGCTGGTTACAGTACATTAATTCACATGCAGCGTGAAATTTTAACTCAAGCTGGTGATGCAGACGATGAAGGTACAGCCTCACTAATGAGTGATTACATCTCAGAGCAAGAAAAGCTGGTTTGGATGTTAAAAGCTTACTTAGACTAAAGTTAAGCAAAAAAAACCCTCAATGAAGAGGGCACAAATAGGGATAAATCGTTAAATAATCAAGCGACTCGGTTACTATATTAGCCTCCTCCCCATACTAAACAACGCCCCTGTTACCAGTGGCGTTGTTTTGGGTTTAAGTGGGCACAATACTTATATATTGGGATAAACGATGTATAAAAAATTACTGCCGCATTATTTTTTCCAATAAAAAAGCCCCAGCAATACTGAGGCTTTGTGAACGTAACTAATTAAGTAACTATAGTTAGTATCGTTATTGTTGGTTAGAATTTACTTCTAAAACCAATGTAGGATGATTGCCCAATTGGGTCATACGTACCTGCATCCGTTTCAGTACCCGTGCTTGAACCACTTACACCCGATAAAATGCGTGGTGGCTCTTTATCAAATAAGTTACTCGCACCAGCGTAAAGCTCTGTTGAATCGCTGATATGGTAACTTGCTTGAACATCATGATATGTTACGGAACCAATCCCTACTCCACCTGGAGCAATACCAAAACCACTTAAGAATTGATCATCAAAGTCTGCAGCGCCAATGTAAGTTAAGCTCCAGTTAAAATCAAAGTCGTTAAGTTTATAACCAAAGTTCCAGTTAGCTTTATGCTCTGATGCACCAATTTCTCCAGCAAACTCATCTTTATCAGCGCCCGGAAGTGGAATGCTATAACCATCGATTAGGTAAGTATAAGCAAGGCGAGTTCTAAACGCACCTGGGCCAATATCAGTAGAGTACGTTAGTGTTAAATCAACACCTTCTGTACCTAAACCACCACTATTAGATACACCACTGTCAATAAACTCTAGTGAACCAGCACTATTATTACCTGATGGCGCACTACGACGAGTTACAAAGTCACAAAAGCTTGTATCGCCACCACCATAACATTGGTCAAGAATAAACTGACGAGGTGTTGATACGATTGCATCTGTAATTTCGATATCAAAGTAATCAAGCGTAATGTCTAGGCCTGATATTAGATTTTCTGGTGTAAATACTAAACCTACTGTTACAGAGTCACCAACTTCTTCTTTTAAATCTTGATTGCCACGGTTAAAACCACTAATACCTTGTAAGTCAGACTGGTTAAGCGTGAACTCGCCATTTGAGGCGATATTAGTTGTAACACCAACATCTGTACGACAAGCATCACCTGCGGCACCACCGCCACTATTAGTAACCCCTAAACATGGATCGTTTAAACCACTTGGGAAAGTTTGTGAAGGTGGAGAGAATAACTCATCAATATTTGGAGCACGCGTTGAACGTGCACGGGTAGCACGTAAACGTAAGCTATCCATTACTTCCCAGTCTACACCCACGTTCCAACTTTCAGTATTGCCTACTGTTGAGTAGTCAGACAAACGAACTGCTGCATTCATTGTTACAGAATCAAGCACAGGGATATTTGCTTCTACATAATACTCAGTTACGTCAAACGAGCCTTCTGTTGCTGGAATAGCATTACCCGCATTAAGGCCAGCTTGCTGTAGAGCATCAAATTCACTGCGTGAGAACTCTTCGCGGTATTCAAAACCAGCAGCGATACCTACAACACCCGCTGGTAGTTCAAATAAATCACCTGAAATATTACCACCAATAATCTCTTGCTCAACCGACGTTGAAAGTGAGCTAGGTGCACTTACAAAATCAATAGCACCTTGCGATAGCGAATTGAAACCGTAAATGTCTACCGGCGCACAGTTAAAGCCACGTGCTGTCGCATCGATACAAATAGCCTCATCAGTAATACCATCGCCATCTAAATCTTGGCTATCGATAACAGCTTCTAAACCTTGACGAAAGCTTTGTACGTTAACTAAACCACCAGAAACTTGCTGCTCTTTTGTTTTACCGTATACATAGTAAGTATCGTAGAACCAACCATCTGCTATTTCACCTTGAAAACCAAGCGCTAAACGGAATGTGTCACGCTCAGCTCGTGTTCCACGGTTACCGATATCACTTAAGCGCTTTGCAAAAAAGATATCACGCATACCATCACCGTCGGTGTCGGTTGCTGCGTTATATATATCATCAGGTACAAATGCGTTACGCAATATTTCACCGTTTACATTAAATTCAATTGGTACTTGGCCATTTGCATAGATGTCGTCAGAGGCAAAAGGAAATGGCTCTAATTCAGAAACGGTTGTTGTTGCAGCGTAAGTACCTTCATAAAAAAAGCTATGCTTGTCGCTTAGCTCGTAGCTACCATTTGAGGCAAATAAGTAACGTTCTGTAGGTATCGCTATCGTACGTACGCCACTTCGGTTAAAACCATTTTCAGCTACGCCATCGCCACCGTTAGTACTAAACGAGTTTTGTAGGGTGTTTGCATCATTAAACGTAAATGTTTCATCCCCAGCGCTAAAGCGACCCTGTGGCGGAAATGAAGATAAAAATGGGCTTACAGCATCAAATACAGAGCCCGGGTTTGCTACTGGATCATCTTCAAAGAAGATACCTGAAAATTGGTCTACTGCCGAGCGGTCACGGTCACGTGAAAAAACAGCACCTTGATCAGAATACCCAAGATGGAACATCGCGTGCCCTTTACCATCTGAGCTTGATAAGCCTGAGGTAAAGTTAAATTGGCGTGATTCATCATCGCCTTCGCTTGATTCACCATATTGGCCTTCGAATTCAATACCTTCAAAATCATCTTTTAGTACAAAGTTAACTACACCAGCAACAGCGTCAGAACCATAAACAGATGAAGCACCACCTGTCATAATTTCAACACGTTCGATGAATTGACTCGGAATAGTATTTAAATCGACAGCAGAGCTACCTGGTACACCTGATACATAACGACGACCATTCACTAAAACCAATGTGCGGTTAGAGCCTAAATTACGTAAATCAACAGTAGCAACACCCGCACTTGCGGTATTAAAGTTTGAGTTAGTACGGCTAATAGCTGGTGTACCAAATGCAGGGTTCTCTAATAATAAGTCTTGAATATTTAACGACCCTGATGCATCAATAGCAGCACTATCTACAACTTGAATAGGAGCCGATGACATTGCCTCAGCTGAACGAATACGAGAACCTGTAACTTGTACGCGTTCTATTTTAGTTATTTCGTCATCTTCTGCAGCCACACCTTGAAATGAAAAGCTTGCAAGTATCGCGCTGCTTAGCGCAACTGTTAACGACGATTTTTTAAATAATCGCGCGCTACCTTTGTTAGTTAATGTCATATAATTCCCCTGAATTGTTATTTTTGTAACTAAATGGTTACTTCGCGGATTACAGTAAGGGGATTTATTTAAACACTCTACGGGCATTATTTATGAGGCGTAGTCTTTGGTACGAATAGCAGCTTTTATGGGATGAATTAGTACGTCACAATTATTTTATAAATATATTGTACTTTTCATAACAGTTTTTCCGCTAAGCACGGTCTTTATTATTATATACAGCAAGAGATATAAAATAATGATCGCTTCTTTTCATGCATTAACTTTTGTTAGTAACACTAAGTTTGCAACATTTTTAACAAAGCGCGTGCAAGATCACCGGCACTTTGAATCTCAATCTTTTCTTCAAACAAATAGATTAGATCAAATAGACACAGATCAATACAATGTACTGTTTTACGAACTAACCAACCTAGCTGACCCGATGCAAATAGTGCATTTAACAGAGCTTGCTAAAAAGCTGAAGTTAGTCATTATTGCTCAATCGGGACATTTTGCGAGTTTTGCCTTTGAAGTTGGCGCTGTAGATTTTTTAATATTAGATTCAACTGCATCACGTATTGATAAATGCTTTGATAAGCTGATTCACCTTTGCCCGATTGCAAGTGCGGCCGAACGCCAATACCAGCAAAGCACACAAGCTGCAAAGCCATCATCACACATTGTGGTTAAAGATGTAGGTAAGGTAAGGCTAATTGATATAAATGATATTATTTGGATTAATGGCGCGGGCAACTATGTAGAGCTGCATTTTACCCAAGGTAATACGCCGGTACTACATCGCGAAACCATGAAAAATATTGAACAACAACTAGAACCTGAAGGATTTGTTCGCATTCATCGCTCTACGCTGGTAAGAAAACAAGCTATTTGCGAACTGATGCCTACTGACAGTTGCGATTATAGAGTAAGACTGAAAAACGATATGTGTTTAATCCTTTCACGGCGCTATAAAGGGTGTTTAGAGAGTATTATAAGCCCTCTTCAATAGCGGTTTATAATACTCATATTAATTACCAGTTCTGTTTTATATAACTGTCATTTGGGTGCACTAATAAATAGCTTTCGGTATCTTTATAAAAATTAACTTCTACATCGCTATTTTTCCATACTTTTTCAAACATATTTTTAGCTATGATATTAATGTTTATATAGTCAACTCGTTGATAGCCACGTTCTTTTACACCGGCAAAATAGGCCTCTAATGAATCGAGGCCATCCAAAGTTAACAGCTCAAACTCTTTTAAATTAACAACCACAAACTTAATCGTATTTTCAGGGTGAGTGCTCAACTCCTGAACAACTCCATTAGTTAACAGCGTAATGCCTTCATTATTAAAGCTCCCTTTCAATTCTAAATACATCTGAGGGGGCTGTGAACAAATTTGAAATTCACCATGTGCACCAAACATAAATCGCCTTACATATATCAACTTCTATATATAGGATAATACAATTTTCCGATTTTGCAGTTAATTTAATAAAGCAATAAAAAAGGCCATTTCGAGTGCTTTTTCCTCTAAACTTTTAAAGCGACCTGATGCACCACCGTGCCCTGCATCCATATCGGTTTTAAATACTAAAATATTACTATCAGTCTTAAGTTCACGCATTTTTGCAACCCACTTCATAGGCTCCCAATACTGCACTTGTGAGTCATGAAGACCGGTAGTAACGAGTATGTTCGGATAGTTTTGGGCGCGAATATTGTCATACGGCGAGTAAGCTTCAATTACATCATAAAACTGAGGCTCATTTGGATTACCCCATTCATCGTATTCATTTGTTGTGAGCGGAATACTTTCATCAAGCATCGTGGTTAATACGTCTAAAAATGGTACATGACAGCCAACACCGCAATATAACTCTGGTGCTTGGTTTACAACCGCCCCCATTAATAAACCACCAGCACTGCCGCCTGAGGCAAACACCTTGCTGCTATCACAATAGCCTTGTGCAACAAGCGCTTTTGTCACATCAGTAAAGTCACTAAAGCTATTTTGTTTATGCTCTTTTTTACCTTGTTCGTACCACTGACGACCTAGCATTTCAGAGCCTCGAACATGTGCTATTACATAAACAAAACCACGATCGAGCAAGCTCAGCGATGAACTTGAAAAACTTGGATCAATCGTATAGCCATACGCACCATAACCGTATTGAAATAACGGATTTGAGCCATCTTTTTTAAAGCTGTCTTTTCGATAAACAACTGATACGGGTACTTTAACTCCGTCGCGAGCAGTTACCATTAATCGCTCAGACTGATAGTCATCGGCATTAAAACTACCGAGTACTTTTTGCTGTTTAAGTAGTGTTTTTTCGCCAGTTGCTAAATCAACATCATATAAAGAACCTGGTGTTGTTAAACTTGAGTAATAAATACGCGCAGTGCTTGTGTCTGGCTCTGGGTTCATTGCTATTGCAGCATAATAACAAGGATCGGCAAACTCAAGTGCCATACGATCCCCTTGCCTATTAACAACTACAAATCGAGCTTGCCCTTGCTCGCGTTCACTCAATACTAAAAAGTCATTAAATAACTCTACACCTTCAAGCAGTACATTCTCTCTGTGAGCTGTATGCTCAACCCATTGTGTTTTATCAGCAATTGTTTCGTTTGTTGCCGTCATTAATCTAAAGTTTTTAGCTTGCCAGTTAGTCACAATATAAAATGTGTCACCTAGCTTATCTACGTCAAACTCGTGGCCATCTTCACGCGGCATTAATGCTTTAAATTCGCCAGTGGGCTTATTAGCATCAAGCACCCATGTATCATTGGTCTCTGTCGATGCTAAATCAATAATAATTAAGCTTTCATCGCGGCTTTTACCAAGTCCCATAAAAAAGCTGCTGTCTTGCTCTTCGTAGACCATTACGTCTTGGCTTTGCTCGCAGCCAAGCTCATGCCTAAATACTTGGTATCCTAATAGCGTTTTTAAATCTTTTTTTACATAAAAAACAGTTTTATTGTCGTTAGCCCAAACAACTTGTCCTTCTGTATTTTCAAGTACATCAGGTAGCATTTCACCGGTCGCTAAGCTTTTAAAGCGAACATTATAAATACGACGACCTTCAGTATCTTCAGAGTAAGCCATAAGCTGCTCGCATGGACTTAGTGCGACTTCGCCCAGCTCAAAAAACTCAAATCCTTCAGCTAAGACATTCACATCGAGTAAAAGCTCTTTATTATCGGCCTTTATACTCGTACTTCTATAGTGACGCGAGTATTCATCATCACCACGAACTTCTGAGTGATACCAGTATTTCCCATCTTTAACGGGTACCGAATTATCATCTTTTACAATGCGTGCTTTTAACTCTTCAAAAAGTGTATTTTCTAGTGGCTTCATAGCAGCTAACTGTTCATCGCAGTACGCATTTTCAGCATGTAAATGCGCAAGTACTTGCTCATCCTGGCGATCGTCATCACGCATCCAATAGTAATTATCGGTACGTATCTTATTATGAGTACTTAATGTATGGGCTTGCTGTTTAGCAATCGGGAAATTAGGTAATAAACTTAAAGAGTAGACAGGACGAGACACAACAAAACCAATTAAAAAAATAATGTGATTTGCAGTTTATCATAAAAATAAAAAAGCCCACCCAATAGTTGGATGGGCTAAAACGGTAAACGCTTCATTACTAAAACCGCTATACCTTTGGGAAGATAATTTAAGCTTTATATTTGCTGCCATGCCATAGCCCAGCTTTGCCCTACACCAGGTTCGAACATAGACTTATTATCGTCATTCGTGCGGCAAAACTCATTAAATGGCCAAGGCCTGCATTGATATACATGCCCAGTTTTTGGCTGCAATACCTTTGTACCCGCATTATAGTTTTCACAATTTTCAGGGTACACGTAATCATAAGTATCAAGGTTCTTAACAACACGCTCATCGCATTTTGCAATACAATGAAAGTCGATGTGTGCTTTACATATACCACTGCTTTGCAAAGCAAAAATTTCATTATTTCTATAGGCTACAATTAAACCCTGTTCGGTCATTTTACCTGCGCTAACCAGAGGAACATGCACATTAATATGCTCGGCAACTAAACGTGGCCATGCGTGAGGCTCACCTTGCTCAAGCGAGGTGATCTTGTAATCAAATGATAAACTAACCAGCTCTCCTTGCATGTCGTAAAAGATTACACTCACCACATCACCAATAAATAATTGGGTATGATGATTTAAGCAACCTATTGTTGACCACTTTCCACAGGCCAACGACGTATGCATAAACACGGCAACACCTTAAGAGTTACAAAATCTTATCCATACACTATGGATACACAAAAAATACACTGAGGGCAAGTGATACATAACAACACGTTATGCAGTAGTCCCGCTACCATAGCTTTTAAAAAGCCTTAGACCGGAAACTTTGCGTCCTAACCTTTCGGCTAGTTTGCCAGCAATGCGGCGATTATAATTCGACCCCGCATAACAATCAAACAAAAGAATGTAACCAAAAACAAAAACCAACCCTTTAAGGTTGGTTTAATGTATTTTTAACTAAACAAATAAGTTAAAGGCTCTTTCGCCCACGTAAATACCAGCAACACCAATAAAGATATAAATATTAACCACGCAGGCCAAGACGCTTTAGTTACTTTAGCCTCAGAGTCATCCGCTTTTAACTCTTTTGAGCCTGTGATCATCGCCTTAACTAGCGGTTTGCCTTTTATTCTATAAACAATAATAGCTAATACATGCAAGCCAATAGCATAGAGTAAAATGTCAAAATTCAGCTCATGTAGCCAATTGGCAAAATCAATCGTATCGCTAGACACATATTGAGCAAGCGGGCCATCAGTTAAAATGCCATCGCTACTCATTAGGCCACTTACAAGTTGCGTTATGATTAATATAAAAAACACTATCACCATACAGCTACCGGGTGCTGAATGGCCTAACGATTCGCTTGGTGTTTTTAGCGCCTTTAAAATAGCACTAGGAGAGTGCAGTAACCCACTTAATCTCGCGGTTTTACTACCAATAACACCCCAAATTAAACGTGTTACTATAAGTGCTAAAGTAAAAAAGCCAGCAACAAAATGAAGCTCAATCATGCCCTCTTCAATACTAAAATAAAGCACTGCAATACTTACAACCAAAAACCAATGAAAGCATCTAATAAACCCATCCCACACTTTTAACGTCGTCATTGTGCCTATCCTTAAAAAAACAGTATTATTTAATTTGTTAACTACTTTAACATCATAATATTAAGGTATCCTTATGAGCCATTCTACAAGCCGTGAGAGTAAATATCATGCAACCAGTTAAAAAAGCTATTTTAAAAGGCTTTTTAGATATGCTACCACTGTGTTTAGCCGTTGTTCCTTGGGGTATTTTATGCGGCTCTTTAGCGATTCAAAATGGTTTTAGCGCCTTTGAAACCCAAGCAATGTCGTTATTAGTATTTGCAGGCTCTGCACAGCTTGTTGCGATTGAACTTATGGCGGGCAACACACCATTGCTCACAATTTTATTCACAACATTTATTATTAGCTCTCGGCACTTTTTATACGGTTTAGCTGTGCGTCATAAGGTCATTGATCAACCTATGCGTTGGCGCTTACCGGTGAGCTTTGTTTTAACCGACGAGCTGTTTGCGTTTTCTCATCATCGAAAAGCATATAGAACAAAAACACGCTTAATATACGCATTGAGCGCTGGTTTTAGCTTTTATATTGCATGGAATATTTGGACGTTAATTGGCATTGTAGCGGGCACAATGCTGCCCGACTTAACTAATTTAGGGCTCGACTTTGGGATTGCTGCCACGTTTATCGCGTTGGTTATTCCGGGAATCAAAAATTTGGCCTCACTCGTTACGGTAATTGTAGCAGGCGTCAGCGCAACGCTTTTAAAAAGTACCGAATTTGAGTTATGGCTTGTTTGCTCAGCGCTGCTGGCAATGGCCGCAGGTTATAGCACAGCAAGGCTAACCGCTAAAAAGGAAGCAACGCTATGATGACAACTATTTTACTCATGGCGTGCATTACATTTTTTACGCGTTATTTATTTTTACACCGCGCTTTACCGTTTAAAGTAGGTCCTAAAATGCAGCAATTTTTAAGCTTTAGCGCACCTGCGGTGCTTACAGCAATTTGGGTGCCTATCGTGTTTTTGAATGAAGATGGCATTAACTTAAACTGGCAAAACCCTTATTTAAGCGCAGCGATAGTCGCCATCATTGTTGCCTATAAAACACATAATATTTATTACACAACGCTTGCCGGTATGGGGCTATTTCTGATTTTAAATTAGAGCGCTCTTTATACTTTATGAAATACTGTACTCAGGTTAAAATACCAATAACAATAATAAAAAAGACGCCAATATGCACAAATTCCATCAATTAAGCGCAACAAGCTTGCAGGGTCAACCTATTAACTTTAGTGATTTTGAAGGTAAGGTTGTGCTTATTGTTAATACCGCAAGTAAATGTGGATTTACCTACCAATACGAGTCGCTTCAAGCTTTGCATAATAAATATGCCAGCCAAGGTTTAGTTATTTTAGGATTTCCGTGTAATCAATTTGGTCAGCAAGAACCCGGCGACGCTACACAAATAGAGCAAGGATGTTTAATTAATTTTGGTGTGAGTTTTTTAATGGCGGCCAAAGTAGATGTAAACGGTAAGCATGCTCACCCAGTCTTTCGTTATTTAAAATCGGCTTTACCTGGTTTTTTAACACGTAAAATAAAGTGGAATTTTACTAAATTTTTAATTGCCGCAGATGGCACGCCAATTAAACGTTATGCACCTTTTACTAAACCCGAAAAGCTAGAACTTACAATTCAAAAAGCTTTGGCACAGGCTAAAAGCACGCTTTAAAAAGTAATAAAGAGGCGCAGGGCCTCTTTATTGCCAATACTACTGAAACTTAAACATACGCATAACTGCACATTTAAACTCTCAATATTAATTGGTATTTTATTTATACTAGTGAAATTTAATCGGTGTAATCGCTTAAATCGTCTTCGCCTAGATTTTTACGCAAGCGTTTTTGCTCAAGGTAGTCTTCCAACTTCTTTTTAACCTTTTGCTTGTTCTTATCGTGTTGATTACGGCCGAGCATTTCGTACTCGTCTTCAACAAAATCGTCATCTAGCGCATCGTAACTAAATGTCTTACCCACAACCCACTCCATAAAGTGTTTGAGACCAACCAAGGATTTTATTATCGCAATAGTCGGTAAAATTAAAATGTTTAACGTCAAAATGCTGTGCAAATTAACATCAAAATAAAGCCACGTGACTACTGTAAATAGTCTTCATGTCAGTAATGTGAATAAATAGCGCTAAATTTGAATTGAGGAAAGTGAGAGTTTTTTATCGTATCGATAAATAAAATTTATTAATTTTTATTAGTTAGCCAATTTGACTAAAAAATAGTTATTTATTAATTAATTTCATTTACTAAAAAACAAACAAAAACAGTTAACCATATGTTTTATATTAAAAAATAAAACTGGCACCAAACTTGTTATTAGTTAATCGTCATCAACAGAAAGTAGAGAACAAACATGAAAAAATTACTATTAGTTAGCGCATTAATTTGTACGCCAGCCGCTATGGCTCATAACGATAACGATTCTGCAATTTCATTTAGTAATGATGAATGTAACGTCGAATTTAAAAATGATGTGCGCATTAAGCCAAACGAATTGGAAATTTTTACCGTCAACAATAAAACCATGCAGTTTAATACCCATGGTGACTTAACTGTAAATGGCGAATTTGTAGCACTTAATAACTCACAACGCGAAGCGCTAACCAAGTACTCTGATAGTTTACGCACACAATTACCTGAAGTAGCTAATATAGCGCTAGAAGGCGTTAAAATTGCCGGTGTGGCATTAGAAGAAGTAGGCAATGCATTTAATATTGACGGCCTTGATAATATGTCAGAGCTTATGGATGACATTAAAATCGAAGTAGAAAACACATTTTACCAACAAGGTACATTTGTAATGGGCCAACAAAGTTTTAATCAATTTGGCGAAAACTTTGAACAACAATTTGAGCAGCAGATAGAAACAGCGGTTGAATCAGCAGTGATGCAATCAATGGGCAGTATTTTAGTAGCTTTAGGTTCTGAGTTACTTGGTTCAGGCGGTGATATGGATGCCTTTGAACAACGTATGGAAAATATGGGTGCACAAATAGAAGAAAAAGTAGAGCTACATGCAAGCGCACTTGAAGAACGTGCTAACTCTTTATGTGGAAGCTTTGCTGATATAGCAAAACAAGAAGAGCAATTAATAATGCAAGTGCCTGAGCTTGAAGGTTACCAGTTATTTAGTTTTAAACAGAATTAGTACAGCAAACGTTATTTAACATCCCTTTGGCAGCATTTAAGTTTACTTAAATGCTGCTTTTTTATGTTTCGCAAACTTATACCAACCTGCATAAATCTTTGATCAGTTTAACGAATTAAATTGCACTATAACTTCGTTAAATTTTTTATTTAGAACAACTAGATACAAAAACTTTTGCCTAGCTCTAGCGTAATTTTCTTAACGTTAAATAGACCCCATATATAAGCAGATTGGTATTACTTTTTAGCTAATAAAGTAAGCTTACCCAATGTAACTATTGCTTGCTCAATTTGCGCGCTCCATTGCACACCATAACTTAACCTTACGCAGCTTTTATATTTATTAGAGGCCGAAAAAACAAGCCCAGGGGTAATACTAATACCAACCTCAAGCGCAAGTAAAAACAATGTTTGGCTATCGTATTCGCCTCCTAAATCTAGCCACATAACGCAGCCTCCTTTTGGATCGCTTATACGTGTGTTTTTTGGCATAGCTTGTTGTAAGCACCATCGCATACGCTCTTTGTTATCGCGCAGGCGTTGCCTAAGTACTTTTAAATTTCGGTCGTACTCGCCGCTGGCAATAAATTCAGATAACGTCCATTGGTTTATTAACGAAGCAGAGCAACTTAGTGCTCTTTTATATCGCCTTGCTTGCGTTGCAAATTTACCCGCAACTAACCAACCTACACGATAGCTCGGCGCTGCGGTTTTAGAAAAAGATGAGCAACTAATCACTAATCCTTTTTTAGAGTACGCTAAAGCTGGTGTGCCTCGTTTTGCCGTAAAATATAAATCGCCGTATACGTCATCTTCAATAAGCACTACGTCATGACTTTCAAGTAGCTCCACCAGCTGCTGTCTGTTTTTATCTGGCATAAAGCTGCCTACAGGGTTGCTAATTGCAGTCGAGAATAAACATGCTTTTATGTCATGCTCATTCAAAGCGCGTTCCAAATCGCTCAACCAGATGCCATTATCTGGGCACAGTGGTATTTCGAGCGCTTTAAGCCCTAAGCTCTCTATTAGCTCGATAATCCCGTGATAACAAGGCGTCTCAATGGCAACTACATCGCCTGGCTTTGTCACACATTTAAGCGCAATAGCCATGGCTTCCTGTGCACCATTGGTGATCACAAGCTCGTCCATATTTATACCAATGCCAAAATCTAGATAGCGATGCACTAGTTGCTTTTTCAGCGGCACAAATCCATCTGTTGGCCCATAGTTAATGGCTTTACTGCCGGCAATTGTCATTACTCGGCGCATATTTCTGGCCAGTGCTTTATCGGTAGGTGCAGCGGCTATAGGATTAGCGATACCAAAAGGGACTACGTTAGCTTGATGAATGGCGCTGTATACCTGCTCTATTAAGGCTTGTTTATTTACCACAACAGGCTCGCGACTCAATTTAACTCGCTTAGGTAAGTTATGCGCCATGCTAACGACTTTTAAAAAATACCCTGATTTTTCACGTGCCTCTACTAACCCCTGATCTTCAAGTGTTTGATAAGCTTGCTTCACTGTCGGAATACTAATGTTTAAGTTATCTGCCATTTTACGCAGTGATGGAAGTTTTTCGCCAGGGAGTAAAACCTGCTGGGCGCTCATATCTCTGATCAACTGAATAACTTGCTGATATAGAAACTCATGCCCCTGGCTATTTTTTTGTCTTATCATCACACACCAAATCTGTATAGGTTACATTTTTACTTTTCTGTATATGGTAAGTATACAGATAGGTCTTAAAATAGCCATTCAATCGGGCTTTGGAGAGTAACCATGAAAAGTGCAGCGCTATACATTACAACCGTTTTAATTTGGGGTTCTACTTGGTTAGCCATCGAATTTCAGCTAGGTGATATTGCGGTAGAGCTATCGTTATTTTATCGCTTTGCTATTGCAGCACTTTTAATGTGGTTGTATGTAGCGTACAAAAAACCCGACATGCGTTTCTCATTAGTCGATCATGGCTTTTTTGCTTTATTAGCTCTGTTTAACTTTGGTTTAAATTACTTAATGCTTTACTGGGCACAAAATTACCTAACCTCAGCCATGAGCTCCATTGCCTTTTCGATGCTGCTGGTTATGAACATAGTTAACACTCGACTATTTTTTGGTAAACCAATCTCAAAGCGAATTTATACAGGAGCTGTTCTTGCTGTATTAGGTATTACGTCCCTGTTTTGGCCGCAGTTACAGCAGTTCGACTTAAGTAATGGTGCATTGGTCGGGTTACTACTTGCTCTTAGCGGTACCTTTGTGGCTTCATTAGGAAATATGGTAAGCGTTCGAAATTCTCGTAAGCAAATTGGCGTATTGCAGGGCAATGCATGGGGCATGTTATATAGCGCCGTAGGCTTAGCGCTATATGTATTAATGAATGACGTGCAATTTAGTGTAAACGCGCCACCGAGTTACTGGTTATCATTACTCTACTTATCAATATTTGGCACCGTAATCGCTTTTGGTTGCTACTTTGCACTACTAAAAAATATTGGCCCTGAAAAAGCCAGCTACGTTATTGTTTTATTTCCATTAGTGGCAGTAACGCTAAGTAGTTTTTTTGAAGGGTTTGAATGGCACGCAAATACCTTTGCAGGGTTTAGCTTAGTACTATTAGGTAACGCCATTGTGCTTACCCCAACAAAACGAATTAACGCCTTTTTAGCTAATAGAGCAATAGCTAAAAGTGGCTCCGTCCCCAGTTAGACGCGTTATTAACGCAACTAACGCAAAAGCGCCTACTTTACTGTAGGCGCTTTTTTATTGGCATATGAAAAAGTAAGGCCTGTCCATGCACACTAACAACTGCAGGAGTTTTACCTATCAGCTCACCATCTGCTTCAATCAATAGCCCTTCAGTATTTATGGAAGCTGTATTTAAGCGACTATAGGTAAGGTTTTTTATATACTCATGACGCTTAAAAAATAACTTAATAAAGCTTATTACATTATAAAAAAGCCCACCCGATCGCATTTGATAACACTCAAGCTGACCATCAATTAAATCTGCTTTTGGCGCTATTTTTAGCCCGCCACCAAAGTACTTATGATTAGCAAATACAGTAATTAAATTTTGATACTGCCTAGGGCGTGTTGACCTTTGGTGGTTGAATTTGCAGCAGTATGTTTGGTTTTTAGGCCAGGCAGAGCCTATGCAGTGTGGTTATTCCCCATAAATAGGCGATAACGCAGCATAAATGCCAAACATGTGCTGCCCTTTGGGTTCTTTCTAGGGACGATTAACTCTTTGTTGCTCGGTTTTTACTTAGCCCACTAGGTTACAAACATCGCGCCGCAATTTAATCGCCCCTAGATTGAACAAATTTCAATCCACAAAGATCAACACGCCCTTACATCGTCATTAAACGTACCTTGTAACTGCTGAGCTTGATAATAAAATAGCTCTTTGATACTCGTCCAACTGTAATCAAAAGATGAAAAATTAGCTTTCTCGTTAATTGTTTTAATCACATGAGCATCAAATCCTACCCTGCAATATTAATAAAATAGCGGCTATTAATTTTTCCTATATCAATTGCTGTCGGTGTATTAAATAATGCCTTTCGCCAATCATCTTCTTTGCAATTAAACCCTCTGGAGAAATCGTTACCTGTACCGCAAGGTAATAATGCTAACGAACAGCTGCTGCCTATTAGCGCATTAACCGCCAAGTTCAATGTCCCATCGCCACCTAGTGCAACTACTTTGGGAAATTTACTCAGTAACAACCTTATTTGAGCGCAGTCACCGTCAAAGCTTCCCGTTGTAGTAAATATACAATAAGAAAAGCTGCGTTTTTTACAGATATTTTTAAGCCATGCCAATGATTTTTGGCTCTGTTTTTTGATACTTGGTTTAATAATTATAAGTAGTGACAAGCTTTTGTTTCCAGCAATGTATTTTAGAGTGAGATAACAAACGTTTAATTAAATTTTTTTAATCTGAATAAATAATCAAAAAACATTGTATAAAATGCATAAAAATAAATTAAAAAACCAAAAACCCCAACATCAAAGGGGTTAAAACCAACCGTCATATAAATAGCTATGCAAAAACAGTAATGCAACTTACTGAATCGCATATTAATAAAATCAATTCAGATTAGTTTAACTAATCCCTCAGGCTCAATTTTTATCGTTGTATTTTTAACCAAGCAACGTGCAAAATGCACGCGATTTCAACAGATACAACCGGAGCAAAATAATGAAACCAATTAATACATTAAATCAAACAGCAGCAGCGCAAGTAGCCGTTAAACCAACTAACCGTAAAGCAAGAATGTTAGCTAAACTTAACACGATTGGTAAAAGACTAGCACTTAGCGGTGCAGCTCAATATAAATAATCACCCAACCATGATTATTTTTCGGTGCAGCGAACACTCAACCACTAAATGAAGTCACTTATTTAGCTCCCATTGTTTGCTGCAACCTATTTATTTTATTAAAAATTGCCTTAATTTCCCCTTATTTACAAAAAAAACCTCATTTACGTATGTTTTTTAGGCAAACAGTCATTTTGCTATTTACACAGCGGTATCACCTAAGTATTATTCTGCGTCACGGAGAGATGGCAGAGTGGTCGAATGCACCGGTCTTGAAAACCGGCATGGGTTTATAGCCCATCTAGGGTTCAAATCCCTATCTCTCCACCATATTTTAATTGGTGGCTTTTTTACTCCATCAATACAACCGGTTATGCGTTGGAGAGGTGTCCGAGTGGCCGAAGGAGCTCCCCTGCTAAGGGAGTATAGAGTTTGTAGCTCTATCGAGGGTTCGAATCCCTCCCTCTCCACCATACTTAATTTAAACCACTTAATTGTGGTTTTTTTGTGCCCAAAATTTAACACCGATACTAAATTGGGAGGGTGAGAACCCTCGACAGGGTTCGACAAAATGTCTGGAACATTTTAGGCCGCTGCAAGCGTCGCGTAGCGATTGATTACATGGATGTAAGCAAGTCTATCCCTCCCTCTGGACCATACTTAATTTAAACCGCTTGATTGTGGTTTTTTGTGCCAAAAATTTATAAAAACTAAACAAATTGTGCCTAGTAATAACTTAGGGCATTATTAACACAACTTTAGCCACTTATAGATTTAACTATGATCCGGTTCATATTGCTATCATTTTGCGCGGCAGCACCATTTTTTACCTTGGCACAAAGTACAACAGTGTATAAGTGTGTAATTAAGGGCGTTCCTACTTTTAGCCAAACGCCTTGCGCTAAAGATGCACAAGTTATTACTCTAAAAGATATAAATGTAATTGAAGCATATAAAAGCTCTACGCCCGGTAAAGGTATCACCGATACCTCTGTTGATGACTACTTAGAAGTTCAGCAAATAGAGCGTGAAATAAAGCGCCTTGAGCTATCTATTGAACAAAGCCAAAAAGAATACGCAGCTAAAAAACAACAAATAGATTATATGACCCAAGATAAGGCCAATCGTTTAGGCGCTTCGTCTATTGCTGATGCTATCGCAACTAAAACAAATTCATTAAAACAAGCCTACGACGCATCAATTAGTCAAACGCAGCAAAAAATAGAGTCATTAAAGCAAAGAAAGCAGCAGCTTAGCCAAAACCCTTAAGCGCTCGTTTTACTATAGAAATAAATTGCGCAACGTCTTCTTGAGTATTATAAATATGTGGCGATACTCGTATTCCAAATTTGCGAGCATCTACACTAACTTTCGCTTTATTAAGCTCTGTAAGTACATGGTCTTGTTGCTTGTTAAAAAACAAAATAGCAGTCCCGCTGCATTTATCACCAATCATAGGTGATGCAACATATTCGCTTAGTTGCTCATGAATAAGAGTAAGCATCGCTAAGTTATGCACCCTTACCTTGTGAGCTGTTAGCTCTGCAAAGTAGGCAATACTATTTGCGGCAATAATATAAGGCGCTACAGAAGGGGTGCCCCCCCAAAACTTAAGCGCACTGGCGTTATATTCAAAGTGGTTAATATCGAACTCAAATGGATTTTGATGCGAAAACCAACCCACATCTTTAGGCTCACAATACTCTATTTGATTTTTGTTAACCCATAAATAAGCTGCACCTGGGCCACCACATAACCATTTAACGCTCGAGCCAATCATAAAGTCCGCATCGAGCACGCTTAAATCAAGCGGTATAACACCCGCTGACTGAGCAACATCAACTATTGATAAACTATTGGTTAATTTACTTATAGCTACAATATCGTACACAGGCGCCTGTACACCTGTATTTGAATACACATGGCTTATAAAAACTAAATCGATATCACAAGTTATATAACGCTGCCAAACACTAATATCTGTTAGGTTTTCGTGCTCAGGTATAAATATGATTTGCGCGCACTTTGGCAACGCTTTTTGCATTACAAAACCCATACTCGGAAAATCACTTTGCGCCATAAGCACTTTACAATTTTTTTGCTGTAGCCGTGGATGCGACATAAGCAATTTTGTTAAGCCACTTGATAAATTAACCTGAGGACAAAACTGCGAACTAGGCGCATTAAATAACTTACCAAGCGCGGTAGTAAATTGCTCAACTGCGGGCAGCCATTGTTGCCAAGGTTCTTTATTTGAGCTCTCCCACGGTAAAAAGTAGTGCTGTGCTAAATATTGCTGCGTATTTTTAAGAGGACGCCCTACCGAGTGGTTTAGTAAATAACAGCCATCAGCCATACAAAAATCATTTTTAAGCATGCTATTTAACCCATTCTTTAAGTGTATTTAGATCGTCAAAACGTGTTTTTATATCGTCGCGTTTTGCGCTAGCTCGCCTATCTCTTAATTTTTCGAGCGAATCAAGTAACACATTAAGCGGCGGACCACTTGCTGTTACCTTGCTCATATGCTGCTGTTGCATATTTTTTGAAGGCTGAGCAATAAACTTTTCAACCAGTTGATTATGATGACCGACTGCGGTGTCGCCATGTAATTTACACACTTGAATAAATAACGTTGCGTGGCTTTTAAACCAATCTGTATTTTTATATGGCTCTGCTTGTAAAAAGTCATCCATAAAGCTTTGCATACGCATGGCTTCTCGCAGGATTTGTTGATCCTCTGGCATCATATATAAAAACTTATCCACCAGCATTTGCGAGTAACTAGGCTCGTTTGCACTACACAGCCCTAACAGCATATCAATCACGTTAATACCTGCAAAGTCACCAGCATTTGCCCCTCTGTAAACCTCTTTACCTACACGGTACGGTTTATAATAAGGGCGAACGCAGTTAAAAAAGCGATCTGTATCGAGCTCAGAATAAAGTGCATTGTTTGACTCAATTACATCTATAAGCGCTTGTTTAGCTACTTTTAATAACTCACCACACAAGGGATGTGAAATACCTAACGGCAATATTTTTAATAAAGCATCACTTGCCCGTTTGTAGGCCAAAATACCTTGGGTGTTGTAATCAAGAAACAGCTTTTCATCAGGTAAATTAGTAAATCGTTTATAAATACCGTTAAGTGCTTTGTTATGAGTAGTTAAGTGGGCGGTAGCAAAACGAGGGGTTACGCCAATGGATGCGCCTATATGCATAGCAAGCGCTGAGGCTTCAATTAGCGGTGAAGTAGTTTCTCTGCTTGGCTCAGTAATTTCATGGCGCCTACACGCTGCCATAAATAATCCTACGTTACCGAGTAAGTCAAAAGCGCTATCAAAGCCTTGATCTGTGTTTCCCTCGGCTAATAAATTACTAATTAATGCGTTGCCTTCTTTTTCTAATTGTTGCTTTAAGGCCTCACCTATTCCTTCTACATTTGCTTTATCGGTTTGCTGCCAATAAAGCTGCTCTAATTCACTATTTAAAGTGACAAACTCTGTTCGTATCCAGTGATCGAAAATAGCGGTATGTGTGTTCATTGATGTGCTCTATTATTTTTATAGTTAAATGCTAACAGAGTTCAATGAGGGTAAAACGCCAAAAAAATTAGTAAAAACTGCAATACTTAGCAATAATCACTACAAATATAAAAATAATCAATAAAAGCCGACAACTATGTTAGATAAAAAAGACCAGCAATTACTCATTGCACTGCAAAGCCAAGCTCGTATGTCGGTTTCAGATTTAGCTGGCAGTATTAACCTATCGGATACACCTTGTTTAAGGCGTATAAAAAAGTTAGAGCAAGAAAACATTATTACCGGCTACCACGCCGCCATAAATCCCAAAGCACTTAATCTTAATGTATTGGTATATGCGTTTGTACGATTAAGCCAAAACTCGGTCAGTGCTGCAGAGCAATTTGAGCAACATGTAGAAAAATTACCACATGTATTAGAGTGTTGTGTAATATCAGGAAGCTATGATTATTTATTAAAAATCATTGCACATGATCTTGAGAGCTACGAAACGTTTGTGAAACATCAACTAGGTGGCTTAAGCTGTATCGCAAATATAGAATCAACAGTTGTGCTTAAACAATCATTTAGCAAAAAACAGTTACCTTTATAAAAATAACCAAAATAACTTACTGTTAGCTATACTGATATTTCAAAACGACAATAATAATTGCTTGGACCTTATGTGAAAAATTTTAACTCTAAAAATCATTCCATTATTTTTTACATCATGTTTGCTTTAGCATATTTTTTAGTCGGCATAGCACTCACTAAACTTGCTTTTAACTCGCAAATTATACCAATTTGGTTACCTGCAGGCATAGCTCTAGTCGGTTGTTATATTTGGTGGTGGCGCTTTATCCCGCCTTTATTTGTAGCTGCAATTGCCTTTAACCTTAATATTTTTGACAGTTCTGCTCATGAGCTAGTCCTGGTCGGTAACTCATTTAACGAGGCTATGTATATCGCCTTTGGTGTTGTTATACAGGCAATGGTCGGCGCAGCTCTTTTAAAGTATTGGCTTGGGCACCCGCTGCGCTTTAAAAAGCGCAAGAATATAATTTACTTTATCCTTGTCATAGCAATATTGGTCAGCTTAATTTCGGCTAACTTTGGCGTATTTGCCTTAAGCCAATTCAACTCGGTTTACAGTGTTGATAATCATTGGAAGAATGTTACTTACTGGTGGCTTGGTGATACATTAGGAGTATTAATTGCGACTCCGCTTTTACTTTCTTTATTACCACAAAAGTCTAATCAACATAATATATCGGCGTTTCCGACAATTGCAGTATGCTCTATTTTATTTTTATCAGTCGCGGTAACAACGCAGTTATACGATCAAGAAAATCGTATAAACACTATTAAAATTGCTGAACGTGAAGTCCATGTTATAGAAAACAGCCTTTATAGATATACAAATCGTAGTATTATTGCAGTGCAGAGCCTAGCAAGTCAGGTACAGTCATCTCCCATGCTAAGCCAGCAAGATTTTTATTCTTATGCTAGCCAGTTACTAACTCAGCACGCATTTATTAACGCCTTATCGTGGAACGCAAAAATACCTCAAGATCAACGCGACGTCTTTGCCCAAGAAATATCAAACATTTATCATTTAGATATTGATGTAGTTGGCGAACCTCTTGAAACTAGCGATCCCCTTGTTATAGTAAAATACATAGCTCCTTTTAATGGTAATCAAAAAGCTATTGGCTTTAATGTATTTTCAAACCCTGATCGAAAAAGCTCTCTGCTTAACCCCGCTATAAAGTACATGCCAGTAGGAACTAAAATAATTCAATTGGTGCAAACCAAACAACCTAAACCAGCCTATTTATTATTTGCCCCTGTGTACTCCCAGCATAGTGATGAAAAAACAATTAAAAGCTATGCCACTGGTGTATTTTTAGTGCGTAGTATTATTGAGCAGGCCATTTCTAAAGAACAGTCTGATATGTTTTCGATTGGTATATACGAAGATACAAACACTCCGCCGTTTTATAGTAATTACTCTCAAAATGTTCAGCAAGCTAAAGGCAGCCGCTTAATGTCGTTTGATGTGGACTTTGCAGGGCAAAAATGGATTGTAAAACTAGCCCTTAAAGAAAGCTTTTTAACACAACATAATAGTCAACTAACTTTATTATTACTCATACTTCAAGTTGCCGTATGTTCTTTAATTTTAATGGTTTTACTGCTGTTTAATCAGCAACAAATCGCACTTACACGTCAAGTTGCAGAGCGTACTCACTCACTCGCACAAGCAAAGAAGCAGTCCGATTTAGCTAATCAGGCTAAAAGCCAATTTTTAGCGAATATGAGCCACGAAATACGAACACCATTAAACGCCGTTATTGGTTTTTCTTCACTTGCTAGAGAAACAGACAATGCAAATACACTCATTGGCTATTTAGATAAAATAAACTCAGCATCTAAAAGCTTATTAAACTTAATTAATGACATTCTTGATATATCAAAAATAGAATCCCAAAAGTTAGTTATTGAATCTATTGCATTCGACTTAGGTGCTTTAATAACACGTATAAACAACATGTTTGAGCAAAGCGCAGTTAACAAAGGTATTAAATGGCAAGTTAATTCAAAGCTACCTGTTGATACCTGGTTTATTGGTGATCCTATGCGAATTGAGCAAATATTACTTAATTTATGTAGCAACGCGATTAAATTTACAAGCCAAGGCAGCGTTACTTTAAACATAGAAACAGAGTTTACTGCCGCCAATAAAGTACAGCTAGTTATAACCGTTAGTGATACCGGCATAGGTATAAAACCAAGCCAACATAAAAAATTATTTAACGCATTTACCCAAGCGGATAGTTCTACCTCAAGGCAGTTTGGTGGTACAGGCCTTGGCTTAACCATAGCGAAAGAGTTAAGCCAATTAATGGGGGCTGATATAACACTTAAAAGTGAAATAAATAAAGGCTCTACTTTTACATTTTCAATGCGATTAGAAACAACAGAACCTAAAAAAGAACATGTTATTACATTTGATAATACTAATATTACTTCGCTAGATATTTTGGTCGCAGAGGATAACCCAGTAAATCAAATGGTTATTAAAGCGATGCTTGGCTCGTTAGGAATTGTGCCGTATATAGTAGAAAATGGCGAACTGGCCGTTGATATAGTTAAAAAGCAGCATTTTGACTTAGTGCTTATGGATTGCCAAATGCCTGTAATGGATGGCTATAGAGCAACGGCACTGATCCGCCAGTTTAAAACTGAACAAGAGCTCCCGATTATTGCTTTAACTGCCGACGTTATGCCAGAGGATAAAGCACATGCACAAGCCGTTGGATTTAACCAGCACCTTGCAAAACCGCTTGAACTCATTAAGCTAACCGAGTGTCTTGTCCAATATGCAGAAGTTAATGAACAATAGTGGTTTAATTTTAAGAATAGTTTTAAGAGTCGCTTTTGGTTTTGTTTTAAGTGTTTTTTCGCATATTGCTGTCGCTCAAAACTGTATATCGCAGGCGAGCGACTTTAAATTTATAACAAAAAGTAAGCAACAAGGCTTATTACGCTTTGAAAAAGAGCACAACCACCAGCGCTTTAATTACCACGCACTTTTACCATTTAACGATTACTTAGATTTTGCATATAAACATATAAATAAAACCAATCCACGTGCAGATATGCCATGCCCTGTTATTACACAAACGTACCAGCAATTAGTAACACAAGGTACGCGAAAACCTGACCCTACTATTGCAGATATTATTGCCCCTTTTGAGCTTACGCATCCAAACAGCAATAAAGTTGCACTACTAATTCACGGGCTAACTGACTCACCATTTACGTATCACGATTTAGCACAAGTGTATTATCAACAAGGCTATACTGTGCGTACTATTTTATTACCAGGACATGGAAGCGCCGCAAGTGCATTACTCAATGTAGAGGTTAGCCAATGGCAACAGGCAATACAATACTGTATTAAACGCTCGGTGCAAGACTTTGATGAGGTGATACTCGCAGGTTACTCTACCGGCGCAGCGTTACTTATTGATTACGCAACCAAGCACACTATTTCGCCCAAAATTAAAGCGCTTATGCTTTATTCGCCAGGCTCCGAGGCACATAATAAGTACGGCTGGATAGCAAAGTGGATTGATGCCATACCCTTTGTTAATTGGATAGATAAAGACGCCGATGTAGACTTTGCTAAGTATGAATCATTTCCTTTAAATGCAGCTGCCGCTTCGTACGATGCAATGTCACTTGCAAGAGTAAGTAGCTTAAACAAACGCCCTGCACTTAAATTACCTATTTTTAGTGTACTTAGCGATATTGATACCACGATAGATACGCGTGCCACGCTAAAATTATTAAGTGCGTTACACAAAGATAATTCAGTAGAATATAAGCCGCTCGATACTTTAGTACTTTATGGAAGCACTGATATTTTACCGCCAGACTTTGCTAGTGACTACACAGTAAATAATCCGCAATGCACAACGCCTCAGTGTAAAAAAGTTCATGGTATGTCGCATATTGCTATTGTTAACTCACCGCAAAATCCACATTATGGAATTAACGCAACCTATCGTAATTGTGGCAGCTTTATTAACGACGAGTCCCTGTACAAGACATGTAAAACAACAAAAAATCCACAACTAGGAGAGCGAACAAGCGCCAACTTAAAACACTATCCGGCTTTACAACGCTTAACTTATAATCCTCATTTTACCGAGCTTAAAAAGCAAATTAGTACGTTTATTAAAAACGTAGAACAGCTTAGAACAACTACAAGGTAAGTAGTCATGGGAACGTTTTCGCACCAATGGTTTAGCAGTATTAATGAGATTGATCAGGCGCAGTGGCAACGTTTATTTGGTGATGAACCATTTACTCAACATGCTTTTTTATATGCCCTTGAACAAAGCCAATGCGTAACACAAAAAAGCGGTTGGCAGCCCCATCACCTCGCTATTTTTGAAGATGATACGCTCATTGCGCTTGCACCTGGGTATTTAAAAAGTCATTCATACGGCGAGTACGTATTTGACTGGGCATGGGCTGAGGCATACGAAAAACACGGTTTAGAATATTATCCCAAATGGCTATCTGGCATTCCCTTTAGCCCTATTGAAGGCAAGCGTATTGCTATCGAGCACGCTAACCCTAATGCGGTGTATCAGTACATTACAGAGCAACTTAGCATACACAGTGCTGATCAAAGGTGGTCGGGGTGGCATGTTAATTTTTGCGACCAAGCCCAAGCAACATCATTAACTGAGCAACATGCCATGCTAAGAGTGGGTGTGCAATTTCAGTGGTTTAATAAAGGTTTTGAAACCTTTGACGATTTCTTGCAAATACTTAACTCACGAAAACGTAAGTCACTTAAAAAAGAGCGAGCTAAAATAGCGCAACAAAATATTGATATTGAATGGCTGCAAGGAACGCAAATTACGCCCGAGATAATGCAATTGTTTTGTGAGTTTTATCAGCGTACCTACTTAAAGCGATCTGGTCATTTGGGTTATTTAAATATGGAGTTTTTTACGCTTTTACATGCATTAATGGCTAATAACCTCGTTATTATGCTGGCCAAAAAAGACGACAGCGTGATTGCTGCAACACTTAGTTTAGTAGGTGAGAATACACTTTATGGGCGCTACTGGGGAGCAAGTGAGGAAGTAGATTCGCTTCACTTTGAGTTGTGCTATTACCAAGGTATTGAGTTTGCAATAAAGCATAAACTCAGCTGCTTTCATTCGGGAGCACAAGGTGAGCACAAAATAGCACGCGGATTTGAACCCGTACTTACCTACTCTGCTCACCATATTGTTGATGGCGACTTTAGTAATGCAATAAGCGACTACTTAAAGCGTGAACGCGGCCATATTGATATATATAAAGAGCAATGTAGCTCATTACTGCCGTTTAAAAACGAGTAACTGATTATTTGCAGGCATGGCAGTATCGCTAATAAGCGTAAGCCCTGCTTGCTTAGCTAGTTGTTCAACTGCTTCAAAATCTCTTATTCCACTTAAAGGATCGCGCTCTGTTAAAAAGGCACTAAAGTCATCATTACTTGGGCTGGTAAATTCACCAAGGTACTTAAATGGTCCGTAAATACACAACATACCGTCGCTATTTAAGTGACGTTTAACACCGTCAAAAAAACGTTCAACTAATTGCCAACTTACAATATGAAATGTGTTTGCAGTATAAATAGCGTCAACCTTATCTACAGGCCATTCATTATTTAAATCAAGCTCAAGTGGTGCATGTAAATTAGTTAAATTAGCTTCGCGGTGCCATAAATTAATCCCTTCGTGGTTTATAGCGCGATCACTTGTATGCCATTGTAAATGTGGTAATTGCTCTGCAAAAAACACACTATGCTGGCCTGTTCCTGATCCGACTTCGAGTACTGTTTTAGTATTTTTTAATACGTCCTTTAATTGCTCTAAAATAGGGGTTTTATTGTTTTCACAGGCTTGTGAAAATGGCTTTGTCATTACTGTGCACCAAAATTGTAGATTAATGCACAACAGTAAAGCAAATTTAGCTTATTTTGTCGTGATGAAAAAAAGGTAATTTTTAAATACTATAACTATCATATGGTTGAGCTGGCTCATTATGGTTGGTACGTAATATGCTTTTATATTGTTAACCCACTAAAGGGTTTAACTTATATTAAATTTCAAAGGATAAAATTATGCATATACCCCCTTATACCGCTGTAGACGCGGCCATTGCTATAACCGAAAAAACCACCGACGATCATAGTTACGCCGTTGATATGAGAGCTACAGTAATCGATTTACTTTCGCACCCTAAACATAATCAACAGGCGATGACCAAACATGAAACAGATCAGATATTTATTCTTGGCTACAATTAATACTCAAATTAGTATCGCAAATAATTTTTATAATAACTGTTTACACTGAAACCGATTAAATGTAATGATAACTATTATCGTTAACTTGAGTCGGTTTTTTTATGTCTTCAAATTATGCCCAGCATCGTTACCATCAAGAACTCTCTTGTCATTGCTTAAGACCTGGCCTGCATGCACCCATGCTCGTTGCCGACTACATAGAAACCGCCCTTAACGTCGCCAAAAAATTTGAGCAACAACATAATCCCTTGCTTCAAGAGTTTTATCTTAGGCGCACACACCATGAAATTATGAACAAAATGTGCGACCCTCTTATACATAATGCTATTCGTAAACAATGTTTAGAGCAGCTATACAAACCATTATTAGCATTAAAACGGTTTTATAAGGTGCATAACAATACTGCACAATTTTTAATACTTGAGCGTGAAGCTCGTATTCTTAGTCACGAATTCAACCCTTTTTAAGGAGCACACTTATGATCAACTTTAGAACAGAATCAGACAGCATGGGCGAGCTACAAGTACCTACTGATGCGCTTTATCAGGCGCAAACACAACGAGCGGTTAATAATTTTGCCATTAGTGGCTTATCTATGCCAAAGCAATTTATCACTGCACTGGCTTATATAAAACAAGCCGCTGCGCAAAGTAACTGCGAGCTTGGCCATTTAAGTAAAGACAAAGCAAATGCTATTGAGCAAGCTTGCCAAAGTATTATTGATGGTGAACATGTTGAGCATTTTCCCGTTGATATTTTTCAAACAGGTTCTGGCACAAGCTCAAATATGAATGCCAACGAAGTTATTGCAACGCTTGCTAGCCGGATAGGCAATGAAAGCATTCACCCTAATGATGATGTAAACATGGGGCAAAGCTCTAACGATGTAGTCCCTACTGCTATCGCACTCAGTAGCGCAATAAATGTAGTGTATGAATTACTTCCTTCGCTTGAAAACTTATCGCAAAGCCTAGAAAAGAAAAAAGCTGAGATAGGCCATATAGTTAAAACGGGCCGTACGCATTTAATGGATGCAATGCCTGTTACATTTGATCAAACACTAAGTGCATGGCAGTCACAAGTTAATCATGCCGCAGCAGGAATTAGACATAGCCTAGAGCGTGTATGCGAACTTGCACAAGGCGGTACAGCTGTTGGAACAGGAATAAATGCAGACCCTAAGTTTGCAGCCAAATTTGCAGAAAACCTGAGTGCCAATGTAGGCATTAGATTTACGCCTAGTAGTAACTTTTTTTATAACATCGGCTCACAAGACGCCATAGTAGCGCTTTCGGGGCAATTAAAAGTATTCGCTGTAGCACAAATGAAAATAGCGAACGACCTACGTTGGATGAACTCAGGGCCACTTGCGGGCTTAGGCGAAATAGAGCTAGAAGCACTTCAACCGGGCTCGTCTATTATGCCAGGTAAAGTAAACCCAGTAATACCAGAAGCCGCAGCCATGGTAAGCGCACAAGTAATCGGTAACGACGCGACCATTACAGTAGCAGGCCAAGCGGGTAATTTTGAGCTAAACGTTATGCTGCCAGTCATTGCTTATAATATTTTGCAAAGCATAGAATTACTTGCCAATAGCGCACAAGCATTGGGCGATAAAGCCATTGCCAGCTTTAAAGTAAACAAGCCTAATATAGATAAAGCACTCGCTAAAAATCCAATTTTAGTGACTGCGCTCAATCCGGTGATCGGTTATGAAAAAGCAGCAAAAATAGCAAAGCAGGCTTATAATGAAGCCCGCCCTATTATTGATGTAGCCGAACAAGAAACCGATTTACCACGCAGTGAACTCGAAAAGCTACTTAATCCCACCAAACTAACGCAGGGTGGACTTTAATAAACGATATTTTTCACGGCTTTAATTACTTGATAATATAGTTTTTATTGCCGTAAAAAATGCACCGTGTATGATAGTGATGAATATTTCATCACTATCAAGGTTTGTTATGCGTACCCCATTGTTAGCCATACTTTTACCACTTTGTTTAACTGCATGCTTAGATAAAACGCCAACTGAAACGCAGCAAGTAACAATAACCTCAGAAACTGAAGCGCCAAAGCAAGAGCTGCAAAAGCTAAAAGAAAACACTCAATTACAAGAAAATACAAAAAATAATGTAATTTCTGAAAGCGTTTCAATAAACGATTTAAAAAACGTTTCAATAGACGATATAAAAACAGCTAAAGCCGAATTAAATACGCTAATTACAGATACGCAATGTGATACCAGCACTCAATGCAGAATAAGTGCAGTAGGCAGTCGCGCATGTGGTGGGCCAAGCAGCTTTATTGTGTACTCAACAAAATCAGCGTCTGAAAAACAAGTAGCAGCCCTTAGCGATAAAATTACTAAGCTTGAAAGTAACTATAATTCACAAAAAGGGATGATGAGCATTTGTCAGCATTTAACAACGCCAAGCACGCAGTGTGTTGAAAATAAATGTGTTAAACTTGAAGGTTCAGCGGTAAGTGCATTTTAAGGATAACGTTATGAGTTGTTTACCATCGGCAATTAAACTATCAATTTTAAGCATTGCTAGCAGCATTTTATTACTAAGTGGTTGTGCTAGTACTGTGACGTCAAATGAGCAAAGTAAAAACTTGTCTGACTTAAACTATGATCTTAGTAACATGGTGAGTAATAACAGCTGCACTGCAAGCTTTCAGTGCAAAGTACTTGAAGTGGGCGCCCGCGCATGCGGCGGACCGAGTAAGTATGCTGTTTATTCAACGCTGAACACATATCAAGAAGAAGCAGAACAGCTTGCTCAACAAATAACAAAACAAGAAAAAATACAAAATAAAGCACAAGGCTTAACCGATTGTTCACCAGTACTTGAAGTGCAATCGCTGTGTATTAATCACCAATGCCAGTCGTTTGATATAAAATAAAAACGGTCGCGTATAATTTAATCTCAGCGTTAACCTAAATACGGAATTAACGCTGAAATTACAACCACCAGTACCACGCAAATACCCGCTTTTATAATGTACTTCATGGGCATTGTTTTAAGCACCCAATATGCATAAATAAAACGTACAAAATAACTCGCCGCAGTACCAAACAACGCAAAAATAATTAAGTAAGCAATTAAAACAATATTCATAAAAACCTAATTAAATTATTTCACTTTTTTATTTTTAGTGTGAGCTATTAATAAATCAGCTACTTGTTGCTTTACGGCTCGCTTATCATCGCTTTGTACATCAAAGCGACTGGCTAGTTGCGCTATTTCATCATCATTTAAGTTAAACGATAAACGTTGACGCGTTTTTTTAGACTTTACGTCTAAGCCAAGTATTTTTCGGATCATATCTGACGGCGTTAGCTCTTGATCAATTGCCTGCTTTTTTATCAGTTTTTGAACTTCGCTGCTTAGATCAAATGCCATTTGTGTGGCACGTACAGCTTGTTCCTGACGTAACCACTTGTCTTTAGCATCACTCACTTAGCGTCTCCGGGAAACAAGTCTACAATGTCTGACATTGGACGCATGAGCGTTAGCGATACATCGGTTTCGCCGCCATCCCAAATTTCGATATTTAAACCAAAGCCTTCATTATCTGACGCTAAACAAATCATTTCGCATGGTTCACCACCTTCTTGCTCATAGCGAGGCAATGTTTGATTGCGGTAATCTTTATTATGGAAATAACACACATAAGGCGACTCGCTTTGTTGATAACTTTTAGCTAAAAACTGCATAAAGCGCTCTGGTGTATTTTGCACTGTAATGTGGGTTAACGACTCTTCATCAAAAATACGCGCAAATTCATCAAGGCCAAATATCTCTTCAACTTCGTTTCGCTGAATTTTAATAGAAAAGTTAGCCCACTCTTCGCCGTCATCTTGCTCAATTTGTAAAAATACAACTTGGCCGCTATTTGTCTCAAGTACAAATTCAGTATCGCTGCTGTGCTGATATTGGTAAGTCTGAATATCAGTAACACGTAGCGTTTCACCTTTTAACCATGCCGGATAAGCAAATGAGTCGATAACACTAAACATGTCGCCTTTTTTAAGCTCGCTCGGATGATTAAGCTGACGCTCTGGCTCTTTTTTAGATTTGAAAAAATTAAACATAGGAAGGCTGCCTTCTAAGCAAAAAAGGTAACTGAGCAAAACTCGGTTACCTTTTTAAAGTATAAACGTAATGGTTAGCTATTTTGCTTCGCTTTGATGCGAGCTAAAATATCAGCACTTTTTGGACTTGTGTCGCCAATGCCTGCTTCAGCCATTTTTGCTTTTAAGTCATCGCCATTTACGTCTGACTCAAGTTGCTTTGCAGCACCTAGCTGGTCGCTACGATCTTGTTGACGCTGTTTAATGCGTTCAAGCGATTGACGAGCCGATGTCATAGACGAGCTGTTTGTATTAAGCGTGCTGTTAACAGCCATTGTTGCTTGCTGTACGCTTTCAGTGGTTTTTACCATTGTAAGCTGGCGCTGATTCTCTTTAATTGATTTTTCAGCATCTTTAACTTGCTGCTTAAGCGCAACAATATGGTTACTAAAGCCAGATAATACTTGCTCGTTTTCGGCTTTTTCAGCTTCAAAGTCACCAATTTTTTCTGCAATTTCTAATGCTAACGCTTCGTTACCCTTTTCAAGCGCTTGGCCTGCATACGCTTCGTGTTCCGCGATTGATGCATCTACAGCGCTAATTTTACGCTTAGTTTGCATTTCTTTAGCCATTACTTCTGTAAGGCTTTTTTTAGCGCGGTGAAGTGCATTTTGCGCGTCTGCAATTTCTTGCTCAAAAATACGGATGCCATTTTTGTCTACAATTGCTTCGCCTGCTTCACGAGCGCCGCCACGTACTGCTGTAAATAATTTTTTTAAAATACTCATAATCTTAACTCCACTAACTGGCTATTAATCGTTTAAATACAAGGTCACGGCTTCTAGTGCATCGATAGCGTTATCGGCTAATGTCACTAGTTCGTGGGTAACGTCATCTAATGATGAATTTACCGACAGTGCACCAAAAATCGCGTATTTGTTATCGATTTTAGCAAATGCACTCAGTGGAATTGGCACGTTTAAACGTAGTAATGTTTCGTTTAACTCGTTGCGTAATTCACTCTTAACTTCATCTTCGTCAAACAAGTAGCTAATACATAACAACTGCTCTTGCGTTTGTGTAACAAAAATTGGAAGTTCATCATTTCCATCAACAATGACTTGTAAAACATCTTGCTCGCCAGGGTTGGCAATCAAGAAAGACTCAAAGTTAGCGCCTTCAGTTTCAAAAGAAGCTAATTTTATTGAAAGTTCATTTAATTCCATGTCTCTGCCTTTTGTCGTTTGACATATTATGTCTGAGTTAAGATTCTCACGGCCGACATATTATGTCAACCATGTTTTGTTAGTTTTTATACAATTCGCTTTCTATTTGCCATGCAGTTCGGTAGTAATCATACAGCTGACCAGATCCTAACCTATTGACCTCAATACTTTTAACTTGTTCAAAGTAGTGGTTAGGAAATACAAAGCTTGCCAATAAATATTCTTTACTAATCCATCTTGATGGCACAGGCATAGCTGACGCATCATTAATACGGCCACTGGCCGACTGCCCCATTTTAGTGGCTATAGTCCAGCCCCACTGCCCAAAAGAAGGTATGTTTTGCTGATATTGCTCAACATACTCAAACCCTGCGGCTTTAACTGTTTTAGCAATGCTTAAAAACGCTTTTTTAGCGTGGTAAGGTGAAGTTGATTGAACCGCCATTGCGCCATCGGGTGCTAATAACTGACGTACATGATTATAAAAGTAGTCACTGTACATTTTATTTAGATCAGGGTGATTTGGGTCCGGTAAATCAATTAAGATAGTGTCGAACTGCTTAGATTGATCAAGCAGCTTTTCAACTTCTAAAAATGCATCACCCACAATTATGTTGGCTCGCGAGTCTTGCATCGATTTATTGTTTAGCTGTAGTAATCGCTTATTGATGTGCTCTGGGGGCGTAAAGTCACCGTCTTTATGACCAAATAAATTGAGAAGCTGCGCGTCTAAATCTATTAGCGTTACTTCACTCACAGGCCATTTTAAAACATCTCTAAGTGCAAGCCCGTCACCACCACCAATTATTAACACACGGTCGTGTCTGTTAGAGGCAAGCATTGCAGGGTAAACCAGCATTGAATGATATATTTGTTCATCAATACTTGAGAACTGCAAACGCCCATTTAAATATAAATCGGTGATTGGCTGAGGTTGGTTTTTGCTTAACCTTTCGGTTAAAACTACGTGCTGGTATTTGGTTGCTTGCGAATAAATTACTTTATCTTTGTATAAAACATTACTTAGATTGTTCATCCAGCTACTGCCAAATACTAAAATAAAGCCAAACAATGCCAGCAGTACTATATGGCAAACTAAAAGTGCCTTAGCAAAGCGTACATGGGCATGGTAACGCCATAAAAAAGCGAGTCCTGCGATGATATTAAATAACGCCGTCCACGCCGCAGCTTGCATTATAGGCATTGAGAGCATGATACTTACCCAAATGGCGGCACCAATACCAGCACCAATATAATCGGCACCATAAATAGTCCCTGCGTTGTTTTCTAAAAAACGACCATAAACGTGCTGACGAATGCGCGCTATAAGCGGTATTTCCATACCAATAAATAAGCCCAGTATTAAACCAAAAACATAAGGTAGAAAACGTGACCACTCTTGTAGCTTTTGAAATACGTAACCATTAAGTACAACATCTGGGGGTAAATTAAAAATGCTCGAAAATAAATGAGGAAGAGAATAACTTACAGCTATTACACCCGCTATCGCTAAAATGCAGCCCATGCCAACCAAAGCAATAATGCTTTCTAGCCAAGCAAAAGCGGTAAATGCATCTTTAAACCAACGCGCTAAAAAAGCGCCTAAGCCCATTGCTACAATCATAGTACCGATCATGGCGTAAATAGCGCTTTCTACTGAGCCAAGTACACGGCCCGCATAATGAGAGAGTAAGTATTCATAAATAAGGCCGCACCCAGCAAGCACGGCCATAACAGTAATTAGTAATATATCGTGCCCAAGTAAGCGAGACTTACTTGGGGGAGTGTTGGTTGATGACACTGATTATGCGCCTAGTAAGGTTGCCATAGTGATACCTACAGCAAATGATACTGCTGCAGAAATAGCTGCTACACCTACATTTTTTTGACGATTAACTTCATCGGAAATATCGCAACCAGATAAAATTATTTTAATTGTCACTAAGTGCAAAATAATAAATGCAACAAGGCTCACAACAGCGCTAATAGCCCAGTATAGTAAACTCGCATTAATGTTATCAGCAGCGTATGGCGCAACACCCGTTGCAGCTGTAATAGCTAATGCACTACCTATTAAAAATCCAGCGTAACGAATACCCACAGCTAAGTTACCATCAACAATTGCTTGTTGTAGGCAGTCGCCACTTTTGTTTGTACGCTTAAATAACTGCACTCGGTACTGGCTAACAAGTAGTAATACAACACTACCTATAATAAAGGCAGCAATTACAATTGGAAGACCATGCCAGCCATCAGTAGCCACCCATAAAAGTGCTGAGCGAATAACTATTGCAACGCTAACAACATGACCAAAATCAATTATTGAAGCTGTAACGTTACCTTTAACTATTTCGTCGTGCAGGCTTACTTTACGAAGCGCTACTTTATCTTGAAAAAAGTGACCCAACTTAATAAGTACAATTGCTAATGCGCCGTAAGCTAACATTTGCAGTGCTTCTTGTTGCAATGTTGCAGCAAAAGCACCACTACTTACACCTGTTAATACAATCGCCAGTGCCACTAAACCAGCGGCAAAGCTAATACCAAAAGCAAAGTTATCACGCTCTGTTATTTCATCATTTGCGTGTAAGTTTGAAACCCAACCTTTTATATATTTAAGGCTTACAAATAATAAAACAATAATTGCAAAATCAATCGCCAATGCTTGTAGCGACCACATAGTTATTCCATTAAATTCATACATATTATTCTAACTCCAACTTTATTCTTTTACTTACCACGGCTCACGCCACGAGAGGTTCTGCTACCGCTATCACGCACCGATCCTGAGCTATTGCTATAACTGCTCGAACGAGAATAACTACTGCGGCTTTTTGGTGGCGTATAACTACTACGGCTTAAACCGGATGCACCTGTTTTTTTACTCGCATAAGGGCTTGTAAACTGCTTACCTTGGCGTTGGTATGTTTGGCGCGTGCGTGTTTCTAGCGCGCTTTGGGTTTTAATTTGTTTAGGGCTTGAATAACGCGAACGGCCATAGTCATTGTAATAACTATACTTTCGGCGTTTGCTCCAACTTCCATATTCAACACGGTCAAATACATCGCCTAAAATACGGTACATGCCGTACCATTGCCAAAAGCTAATACCATTACTATTTGTTTGCCAGTTACCATAGTTAGGGTTACCTACCATTTGGTTACCAACACCCTCACCTTCAGCTTGCTTACTAATTGCGCCTACACGCGCTAAAGTGCCTTTGGACATATCAGCTAGCATATTAATAGGATCGGTTAACGCATCAGAAAATAGCGTAGGTTTAGACGCATCACGCAACAAATCAATACTATGCAACGTATCTTCGTAAGGAGGAATTAAGTAAGTTCCTTTAATATCTTTAAGTCGCTGTGTTAAACCACTATAAAGTGCGCCTCGGCGCGTTGCATCAAGGGTAATTACATCAACAACTTTTGTAAGCTCTGGCTGTTGTTTTTTAAGGAGCTCGCCATATTCTTTAAGTAATACAGCATTGCGCACATTCCCATTATCAAGCGCAGTACCAAGCTGTGACAGCTCTGTATCTGCTTTTTTAATAGATTCTTGAATTGTTTGTTGCAGCTGCTCTTCTTTAGATTGACAACCCATAAGCACTGCGAACAAACAAAACAGGCTTATAAGTTTCCAAGCTTTAATATTCGACATTCATGTCACCTGATTTACTAAATTAACTAAGGTAGTTTTACACAGGTCACTTATTAAACCAAGAATGAAATTGCAACAAAATGAGAAGAAGTAGCTAGCTTTTAAATCAGACTGTGATTTAGTGAAGATAATGAGTCGTATCGTGAGGTTAGAATTGAAGTAGAAGCTTTATAATACCAATCTGCTTATATATGGGGTCTATTTAACGTTAAGAAAATTACGCTAGAACTAGGCAAAAATTTTTGTATCTAGTAGTTCTAAATAAAAAATTTTAACGACGTATAGTGCAATTTAATTCGTTAAATTGATTAAAGATTTATGCAGGTTGGTATAAGGGTACTTTCAGCGTAGGGAGTCGCGGCGCTCACCCGACCTACGTGCTAGGTGTTGGTGTGTGTACATTAATTACGCGTATTTTACTTTTCTGCAGACGTAAAAAAGCCCGAATCGTTAGATCCGGGCTTTCTACAATTTAAAGTTGGTGCGCTACGCAGTAGGATGTCGTAGTGCCCACATCTACAACGGTGGAGGGTCACGTAGCAAATGCTACTGTATTGGCCGACTGAGATATTGAGAGGGTTTGTGATGTGTGTATATTAATTGCACGCATTTCACTTTTCTTCAGACGTAAAAAAGCCCGACTATTTCTAGTCGGGCTTTCTACAATTTGAAGCCTGGTAATGTCCTACTTTCACATAGCAAATGCTACACTATCATCGGCGCTGTTTCGTTTCACTACTGAGTTCGGCATGGAATCAGGTGGGTCCAAAACGCTATTGTCACCAAGCAAATTTGGCGTTAATTCGTATCGCTACGCACTAACTGAATTTGGAAAATATCTGATAATATTTTTTAAGTCTTTCTAAGTAATTTCTACTTTAGTTATATTAACTTCTTCGCTTGTTTCACTATCACATAAAACGCGTTTGGCGTTGTATGGTTAAGCCTCACGGGTAATTAGTACAAGTTAGCTTAATGGCTCACACCACTTCCACATCTTGCCTATCAACGTTGTAGTCTTCAACGGCCCTTCAGAGACTTTAAAAGTCTAGTGAGAACTCATCTCGAGGCCTGCTTCGCGCTTAGATGCTTTCAGCGCTTATCAGTTCCGAACGTAGCTACCGGGCAATGCCATTGGCATGACAACCCGAACACCAGCGGTTCGTTCACTCCGGTCCTCTCGTACTAGGAGCAACCCCTCTCAATTCTCAAACGCCCACGGCAGATAGGGACCGAACTGTCTCACGACGTTCTAAACCCAGCTCGCGTACCACTTTAAATGGCGAACAGCCATACCCTTGGGACCGACTTCAGCCCCAGGATGTGATGAGCCGACATCGAGGTGCCAAACACCGCCGTCGATATGAACTCTTGGGCGGTATCAGCCTGTTATCCCCGGAGTACCTTTTATCCGTTGAGCGATGGCCCTTCCATTCAGAACCACCGGATCACTATGACCTACTTTCGTACCTGCTCGACGTGTCTGTCTCGCAGTTAAGCTGGCTTCTACCATTACACTAACCGTACGATGTCCGACCGTACTTAGCCAACCTTCGTGCTCCTCCGTTACTCTTTAGGAGGAGACCGCCCCAGTCAAACTACCCACCAGGCACTGTCCGTAACCCCGATTCAGGGGCCAACGTTAGAACATCAAAACTACAAGGGTGGTATTTCAAGGACGACTCCACAACAACTAGCGTCGCTGCTTCAAAGTCTCCCACCTATCCTACACATGTAGGTTCAATGTTCAGTGCCAAGCTGTAGTAAAGGTTCACGGGGTCTTTCCGTCTAGCCGCGGGTACACAGCATCTTCACTGCGATTTCAATTTCACTGAGTCTCGGGTGGAGACAGCGTGGCCATGGTTACACCATTCGTGCAGGTCGGAACTTACCCGACAAGGAATTTCGCTACCTTAGGACCGTTATAGTTACGGCCGCCGTTTACCGGGGCTTCGATCAAGAGCTTCTCCCTAAGGATAACCCCATCAATTAACCTTCCGGCACCGGGCAGGTGTCACACCGTATACGTCATCTTGCGATTTTGCACAGTGCTGTGTTTTTAATAAACAGTCCCAGCCACCTGGTCACTGCGGCTCCCGTCCGCTTAGAGAGCAAGTCTCATCACAGATAGGAGCGTACCTTCTCCCGAAGTTACGGTACGATTTTGCCTAGTTCCTTCACCCGAGTTCTCTCAAGCGCCTTAGTATTCTCTACCTGACCACCTGTGTCGGTTTGGGGTACGATTCCATATAATCTGAAGCTTAGAGGCTTTTCCTGGAAGTATGGCATCAACAACTTCATCACCGTAGTGACTCGTCTCGTGTCTCAGTCTTAATAGCAACCCGGATTTACCTAAGTCGCCAACCTACTCACTTTCACATGGACTACCAACGCCATGCTTGTTTAGCCTGCTCCGTCCCCCCATCGCAATTATATCGAGTACAGAAATATTAATCTGTTTCCCATCGACTACGCCTTTCGGCCTCGCCTTAGGGGTCGACTTACCCTACCCTGATTAACATGGGATAGGAACCCTTGGTCTTCCGGCGTGGGAGTTTTTCACTCCCATTATCGTTACTCATGTCAGCATTCGCACTTCTGATACGTCCAGCATACCTCCCGGTACACCTTCAACCGCTTACAGAACGCTCCCCTACCACTCAGAATAAATTCTGAATCCGCAGCTTCGGTGCATAGTTTAGCCCCGTTACATCTTCCGCGCAGACCGACTCGACCAGTGAGCTATTACGCTTTCTTTAAAGGATGGCTGCTTCTAAGCCAACCTCCTGGCTGTCTGGGCCTTTCCACATCGTTTCCCACTTAACTATGACTTTGGGACCTTAGCTGGCGGTCTGGGTTGTTTCCCTCTTCACGACGGACGTTAGCACCCGCCGTGTGTCTCCCGGATATTACTTTACGGTATTCGGAGTTTGCAAAGGGTTGGTAAGTCGGGATGACCCCCTAGCCTTAACAGTGCTCTACCCCCGTAAGTATTCGTCCGAGGCTCTACCTAAATAGATTTCGGGGAGAACCAGCTATCTCCCGGTTTGATTAGCCTTTCACTCCTAGCCACAGGTCATCCCCTAACTTTTCAACGTTAGTGGGTTCGGTCCTCCAGTTGATGTTACTCAACCTTCAACCTGCCCATGGCTAGATCACCGGGTTTCGGGTCTATACCTTGCAACTAGTCGCCCAGTTAAGACTCGGTTTCCCTACGGCTACCCTATTCGGTTAACCTCGCTACAAAATATAAGTCGCTGACCCATTATACAAAAGGTACGCAGTCACCCAACAAGTAGGCTCCTACTGCTTGTACGTACACGGTTTCAGGTTCTATTTCACTCCCCTCACAGGGGTTCTTTTCGCCTTTCCCTCACGGTACTGGTTCACTATCGGTCAGTTGGGAGTATTTAGCCTTAGATGATGGTCCACCTATATTCAGTCAAAGTTTCACGTGCTCCGACCTACTCGATTTCACTTAAAATGTCTTTTCATGTACGGGACTATCACCCTGTATCGTGGCACTTTCCAGAGCCTTCCATTAACACATAATAAGCTTAAGGGCTGTTCCGATTTCGCTCGCCGCTACTTTCGGAATCTCGGTTGATTTCTTTTCCTACGGGTACTTAGATGTTTCAGTTCTCCGCGTTCGCCTCGTTAACCTATGTATTCAGTTAACGATACCTGCAAGCAGGTGGGTTTCCCCATTCGGAAATCCTAGTCTCAAGCGCTTTTTACTAGCTTGACTAGGCTTATCGCAAGTTAATACGTCCTTCATCGCCTCCAACTGCCAAGGCATCCACCGTGTACGCTTAGTCACTTAACCATACAACCCAAACGAGTCTTTGTTGTGTGACAGTTTAACTTCGCCAGAAGTTAATATTGAATACTAAAGTAGATACCAATCAATCAACTCCTAAGAGTTAATTAAATGGCACTGAATGGTACTGCTACCATTCTTTTTTTACTTTTGAAAACTCTTGATAAATACAATGTATTCATCAGAATTTTATTATCAGCTTTTCCAAATTTTTAAAGAGCAAGAGAAATAAAAACTCCTCAAAATTAAACACACTTCATTCTCAGGCGGTTAATGGCCCGATAAAGAATATTTATTTTTAAGAAGTAAAAGTGGTGGAGCTAAGCAGGATCGAACTGCTGACCTCCTGCGTGCAAGGCAGGCGCTCTCCCAGCTGAGCTATAGCCCCACATATGCTGGTACTTACTGTTTTAACCATCTTCTTGATTAGACAAGAAGTGGTGGGTCTGAGTAGATTTGAACTACCGACCTCACCCTTATCAGGGGTGCGCTCTAACCAGCTGAGCTACAGACCCAAAACAATAAGTGTTGTTCTCTTTACAATAACAATCATCTGTGTGGACACTACGAACAAATAAGTTCTAAATCGTATAAGGAGGTGATCCAGCCCCAGGTTCCCCTAGGGCTACCTTGTTACGACTTCACCCCAGTCATGAATCACTCCGTGGTAAACGTCCTCCCGAGGGTTAGACTATCTACTTCTGGAGCAACCCACTCCCATGGTGTGACGGGCGGTGTGTACAAGGCCCGGGAACGTATTCACCGCGTCATTCTGATACGCGATTACTAGCGATTCCGACTTCATGGAGTCGAGTTGCAGACTCCAATCCGGACTACGACGCACTTTAAGTGATTCGCTTACTCTCGCGAGTTCGCAGCACTCTGTATGCGCCATTGTAGCACGTGTGTAGCCCTACACGTAAGGGCCATGATGACTTGACGTCGTCCCCACCTTCCTCCGGTTTATCACCGGCAGTCTCCTTAGAGTTCTCAGCATTACCTGCTAGCAACTAAGGATAGGGGTTGCGCTCGTTGCGGGACTTAACCCAACATCTCACAACACGAGCTGACGACAGCCATGCAGCACCTGTATCAGAGTTCCCGAAGGCACCAAACCATCTCTGGTAAGTTCTCTGTATGTCAAGTGTAGGTAAGGTTCTTCGCGTTGCATCGAATTAAACCACATGCTCCACCGCTTGTGCGGGCCCCCGTCAATTCATTTGAGTTTTAACCTTGCGGCCGTACTCCCCAGGCGGTCTACTTAATGCGTTAGCTTTGAAAAACAGAACCGAGGCTCCGAGCTTCTAGTAGACATCGTTTACGGCGTGGACTACCGGGGTATCTAATCCCGTTTGCTCCCCACGCTTTCGTACATGAGCGTCAGTGTTGACCCAGGTGGCTGCCTTCGCCATCGGTATTCCTTCAGATCTCTACGCATTTCACCGCTACACCTGAAATTCTACCACCCTCTATCACACTCTAGTTTGCCAGTTCGAAATGCAGTTCCCAGGTTGAGCCCGGGGCTTTCACATCTCGCTTAACAAACCGCCTGCGTACGCTTTACGCCCAGTAATTCCGATTAACGCTCGCACCCTCCGTATTACCGCGGCTGCTGGCACGGAGTTAGCCGGTGCTTCTTCTGTCAGTAACGTCACAGCTAGCAGGTATTAACTACTAACCTTTCCTCCTGACTGAAAGTGCTTTACAACCCGAAGGCCTTCTTCACACACGCGGCATGGCTGCATCAGGCTTGCGCCCATTGTGCAATATTCCCCACTGCTGCCTCCCGTAGGAGTCTGGGCCGTGTCTCAGTCCCAGTGTGGCTGATCATCCTCTCAAACCAGCTAGGGATCGTCGCCTTGGTGAGCCATTACCTCACCAACTAGCTAATCCCACTTGGGCCAATCTAAAGGCGAGAGCCGAAGCCCTCTTTGGTCCGTAGACATTATGCGGTATTAGCAGTCGTTTCCAACTGTTGTCCCCCACCTCAAGGCATGTTCCCAAGCATTACTCACCCGTCCGCCGCTCGTCAGCAAAGTAGCAAGCTACTCTCTGTTACCGCTCGACTTGCATGTGTTAGGCCTGCCGCCAGCGTTCAATCTGAGCCATGATCAAACTCTTCAATTAAAAAGTTTTATGTCTTTCGACAGCTCAATGAATTCTGAATTTTTTAATATCTTTCGATATTGAATTGACTGTGCCGAATAATTACCGAAATAACTATTCTGTTGGTCACTCAGTTTTCAATTGAGACTCTAATTTGTTTGCCTCATTACTTGCTCAATAAAGAACGAAGTAGTTTGGCTGTTAGAACTCAATCTGTACGAGTGCCCACACAGATGATTGCTTTATATTGTTAAAGAACGTTTTGAGTCGCTTTAGCGTCTCAAGGGATGCGAATAATACACCCTTTATTTTTTGAGTCAACACTTAGTTTTAAACTTTCTTTTTAGAAGATTTAAAACCGAAGTTTTATTTAACTCTCTGAGTAGTTCGTGCCTCGCTATGCGTTGGCCTTTCCCGTCTCAGTGGGGTCGCATTATAGGGAGAACAGATTTTTACGCAAGTACTTTTTTAAAGAAAAAGTAAAAAAAGATACTGTTCGGTCAGTATCTGAACTAAACACCCTAAAACTGATAGTTTTGTAATCAAACAGTGCCTTTTATGGTACAAAAATAACCTTGCTGATACACTCAAAGCTAATAACTATTATCTAAAAGGTACTAAATATGGCAATCCGTTCTTATAAAGGTGTAACTCCTTCGTTTAATTCGTCTGTTTATATTGATGAGTCATCAGTTTTGGTTGGTGATATTACTTTAGGTGATAATAGTAGTGTTTGGCCTTTAGTAGCCGCCCGAGGCGATGTTAACTATATACGTATTGGTAAACGCTCCAATATACAAGATGGCAGTGTATTGCATTTATCTCGTGCAACTAAAAGCAATCCAGCTGGTTATCCACTTATTATAGGTGACGATGTAACTGTAGGTCATAAGGTAATGCTGCACGGATGTATATTAGGAAACCGTATACTTGTAGGTATGGGCGCTATTATTATGGATAACGTAGTTGTTGAAGATGATGTGATTATAGGTGGCGGCTCTTTAGTACCACCAAACAAACGCTTAGAGTCTGGTTACTTATATGTAGGGAGTCCAGCTAAGCAAGCCCGCCCTCTAACGGAGCAAGAACTTGCCTTTTTAAAAATATCTGCAGATAACTATGTATCACTTAAAGATGAATACTTAGCTGAAATGGCTAACTTAAGTTAATAAGCTTACTTCAATTTGGCCTGCCGAGTTATAGCTTTCTTCTTCGATAAGCTCCTCGGCACGTTCTTCATAATCAAAACGATACTTTTCAAAATACTCTGTTGCATGGCTTTCGTCTGTTAATTTAAGTGTATTTACTTCTATTACACACTCCACCAGCATGCCACTAACTTGTGCAAAAAATACTAACTGATGATCGGGCTCTCTAAACTCTAGCCTATCTATAAATTGTATTGCCTGATTCATTTAAGCGTTCCTTGTTTGAGCGCATCAACGACGGGAAGTATTTTTGGCATTTTATTACGCCATACATAATATGCTTGAGCAGCTTGGCCAACTAACATGCCACTGCCATCTAAAAGCTTAGCGTTAATATTATGCTGTGCAACCCAATTCATAAAAATGGTATTTTGCAGTGAATAAAACATGTCATAAGCGACTTCACAGTTAGTTATGTGTTTTTTATCAAGTGCTGGTAGTTCGTTATTCATACTGCTAGAGGTAGAGTTTATTATTAGTGAGTAATCGCTTACTGGTAAATCATCAAAACCAAAGCCAGATACTGGTCCATATTGGGTAAACAGCTCTGCGAGTTCTTTGGCTTTTTGTGCTGTGCGATTAACTATTATTATTTCCTGAGGGTTATGCTCTAACAAAGGTAAAATAACCCCTCGAGCAGCACCGCCCGCACCTATGATTAAAATGCGTTTATTAGTTATGGCTACTTCATTAGCGAGTAAATCATTTACAAAGCCCACACCATCGGTGTTATCACCGAGTAATGAGTCATCATCTCGTTTTTTTAATGTATTAACAGCCCCTACTATTTTGGCTAATGGCGTAAGCTCATCAGCCATTGCATAAGCTTGCTCTTTAAATGGCATTGTAACGTTAGCACCCACACCGCCTTGCTCAAAAAAAGACAATACTGTTTTTTCAAAGTTATCGATAGGTGCTAATATTGCGCGATAGTCGATTTGCTCACCCAGTGATACAGCAAATTGTTTATGTATCGCGGGGGATTTTGAATGTTTAATTGGATTTCCAAAAACCGCATATTTGTCCATTTTAAAGCAACCTCTTTGCAGCTATAACACTGCCTATTAACGATGATAAGTAATATGATTAAACGACTTTTTTCTAAATCTAAGCCGGCTCCCGAGCAACAGGCTCCTACTCCTGAAAAAACACCGTATGAAATAATAGGTGGAGAGAAAGGGGCGCGAGCTATCTCCAATCGATTCTACGACATAATGGAGTCAGATGAATACGCTAAACCGTTATATGATATGCATCCTCTGCCATTAGATCGAATTCGCCAAGTATTTTTTGAATTTTTATCTGGTTGGTTAGGCGGGCCAAACCTATTTACTGAAAAACATGGCCAGCCAATGCTACGTAAAAGACATATGCCTTTTACTGTAGATAAAGCATTGCGCGATCAGTGGATGTACTGCATGAATAAAACGCTGGATATAGAAATAGACAATCCGTTGTTGCGTGAAGGCTTAAAGCAATCATTCTCTCAACTAGCAACGCACATGATCAATCAGCATTAAATTTATATATAGCCATAATGCAAAAAGGCGCTAATTAGCTGTCTCTTGATCACAAGTCTGACTCAAGAGATTTTGCTAAATCGTAGCCTTCCAGGATGGCTTGTAACTTAAGCCATCCTTTCCATAACACTTTCACAGATGCACGCCCTGTGCGCTTGGTATCTTTCCAGCCTCCTAACTTTGCCAGTTCCTGATACGCCCATGACATATTTGGAGCAGTTTCAGGCAATGGTGTTTTTATTCTCTTTAACCACAATAACTTCCATGCTTTGGGAGATAACAGTTGTTCACAACTTGGAGAATCAGGCTGCTCATTGGTGAACTTTAGTTGCAATATTCGCGTCGCAATAAAGCCATTAATCGTCACCAATCTTTCCATGTTATCTTGGCTTTGAAGGCGTAAACTTTCGATATCCGTACCATCACTTTTCCAGACTTTATGGTATTCCTCTACAAGCCAACGGTGCTCATAGTAGGTGATGATAGCTAAGGCGTCTTCTTTGCTGGTGACTGGTTCACTGGTTAATAGGTGCCAGCTTAAGCCGTTCTTAGCGTTTCCTCGCTCTGTACAGCCGACATAGTAAACTGGGAGGGAGTGTCCTTTCTTATTGTAAGGCGCTTTGAGTGTCACTGGCGCATAGGTGATATCCAGTGTTGCGCTTCGGGCTTTTCTTCCTCCTTTTTGTGCAATGTGGATGTGTTTGGTGCCTGCACTCATCAGCTCGCTTGCAAACGCATAGAGCTTATCCTCACCTTCTTCAATATGACGACTTTGCATCGAGCGTACGACGAATCGTTGCTGCTCGGTCAGTTTATACTGCAAGTATTCGTAGATGTCCGCTTCGCGGTCACACACCGATATCACGTTCGCCATTTGTCCTTGCAGCCGCTCTGCCATCGCTCGTGACGCTGACTCCCACTTGTAACTTTCTTTTTCTTCGTAAGAAGTCGTCGCGTGTTTTTCTCTTTTTCCAATCGTGTTGATATCACGACTCCAGCGAGACTGTTCAATTAATCCCACAACTTGCTTTGTGTCTGGCGCAAACAGTAATACGCTATGAGCTAACAAGCCTCGTTGTTTTGCTCCTCGTCCGACATGACCCAAATCATCTCGAATGGAGGAATGCTTATAAATTAGTGTGGTCGTGTCTTCTAATGCGAGCAATAAGTTATGACTTTTTGCTTGTTCAACCGTGGCTTTAAAGCCTGACTCTGCTATAGCCGTTGCGTCAATATTCTCGTTGCGAATAAAGCGGTAGGCACCTTCCATATCGGCGGGGGATTGAGTGATGTTCACAAGTGGTTTTCCTGGTTCATTTGCAAGCGTTGATGCTAACTTTACCAGACGCGCTGTTCTTCTTGGATCACCTAAGTCCGATTTACCGAATTGTTGTTTTGCCCAATGAGTATGTTCGTTAATCATAATGTGCCCTCAAACAAGATTTGAAGATCTGATCATGACATTGAGATTTAGTTCAAAAAAATCCCCGCTAATTTCTTAGCAGGAATTTGTGTATAAGAGACAGCTAATTAGCGCCTTTTTGATTATTGTTTAATTTTTATAATTGCCACTCTCTGGCTATCAGCTCACTTGGTTGACTCGTTAACCACTCTTGCGGGCGTAAGTAATACTGATATAGGTTAGCTTCTGGGCTACTTGGCTCTGGTTTATAGTTATATTCCCAGCGTGCAAGTGGTGGCATAGACATTAATATAGACTCAGTGCGCCCGCCACTTTGTAATCCAAATAAAGTGCCTCTATCCCATACTAAATTAAACTCTACATAACGTCCGCGACGATAAAGCTGAAAATCACGTTGTTGTTCTGTGTATTCATCATTTTTGCGACGTTCTATAATTGGTAAATAGGCATCTAAAAATCCATTACCCACCGATTGCATAAACGCAAAACTCTTTTCAAAACCAAGTTCGTTTAAATCGTCAAAAAACAAACCGCCTACTCCGCGCGTCTCGTCTCTGTGCTTTAAATAAAAATACTCGTCGCACCATGTTTTATATTTTGGATAAACTTCACTACCAAATGGCGCACAAATGTCGTGAGCAACTTGATGCCAATGCTGTACGTCTTCTAATACTGGGTAAAAAGGAGTGAGATCAAACCCGCCACCAAACCACCATATTGGCTCTTCGCCTTCTTTTTCGGCTATAAAAAAGCGCACATTGGCATGACTTGTTGGTACATGAGGGTTTTTAGGATGAATAACTAACGACACACCACATGCATGAAAGCTGCGCCCTGCAAGCTCTGGTCTATGTGCTGTTGCAGAGCCTGGCATTGAAGCGCCAAATACGTGTGAGTAATTAACTCCGCCTTGCTCTATTACAGTGCCATTTGTGGTTACACGTGTACGACCACCACCACCTTCTGCTCGCTGCCAGTTATCTTCTATAAATTTAGCACTGCCATCTGCAGCCTCCAAACCTTGGCAAATAGTGTCTTGCAAAGCCATAAAGTAGGCTTTTACTTGATCTAATAATTCGCTTTGCATATTAACCTCTAAATATTTTGCCAGTCATGGCGTCTTTTATTGTGCTTGGTTGAGTATTACCACCTAACGGCTCGTCAACGTAAAAGCCAACTTGTTCTGCAAATTGCGCTTTGGCTTGCTCAATACTAATTACCGTTTCTTGGCCGGTTAAGTTTGCACTGGTTGATACTAATGGCTTACCAAACTCTTGGCATAAACGCTTTACTGTTGGATGGTTTGTTACTCTTACTGCAATGGTATCAAACTGCCCTGTGAGCCATTTAGGCGTATTTTTAGATGCAGGCATCACCCATGTAATTGCAGCAGGCCAACTCGAAAAAATATCAGCGCGTTTATCCATTGGTATTTTTGCATCATCTACGTATTTTAATAATTGTCCGTAGTTATCAGCGATTAAAATAAGCCCTTTTTCAACCGGGCGCTGCTTAATAGCTAATAGTGCTTCAACGGCTTGTTGATTATCTGGATCACAACCTAAACCATATACAGCTTCTGTTGGGTATAAAATAACTTCGCCTTGCGTTAAGCATGTTATTGCAGTGGGCGTATTTGAAAGGTCTGACAAAGTAGTCTCCAGATATAATTAAACGTTATTCAGTTGGGGTGAGCTTATGCATGCAGCTTTTTTGTGGGCATTGCAATAATATGCCGTTTGCCATATTTCTTTCTATGACGATAGGCCAGTCACATTCAGGACACGGATGTTCAACCGGTTTATTATTAAGCGTGTATTTACAGCTTGGATAACAATCACAAGAATAAAATACTTTACCAAACTTATTACTGCGCGCGACTAAATGACCTTTTTTGCATTTAGGGCAACTAGGCAAAGTATCTTCGCTTTGCTTTTCTTCATTTTCGTTAGCAATGTAATGACACTCTGGATAACCCGTACACCCAATAAACATACCATAGCGGCCATTTTTAACCACCAGCGGTTTGCTACACTCAGGACATGCTGAATCTTCTAATATTTTGATTTCGTTACTGTCGTGATGTGCCAGCGGCCTAATAAAGTCGCATTTGGGATAACTTGCGCATCCTAGAAAAGGGCCTGATTTACTATTGCGGATCACTAACTCTGAACCACACTGTGGGCATATCTCGTATTCTTTTTCGAGGGCGTGCTTGTTCGCCGAGAAAAGCGAATGGTCGATTTTACTCATGGTGATCCTAATAGGTTGGTGAATTTTCGCCTAATATACCCAAACCACTTAAAGATACAAGTAATGCCGTGCTTATCCTTTTAAGTAATTTGAGTACAATTAAGATAATTATCTCTAATGAAGAAGTTCGCTGGGTTCATCAAAAATCAAATCTTCCATTTGCTCATATGCCTCTTCAGAGCCAGGAACGTTAAACAAGATCATAAGTACAATCCACTTTAAGTCTTCTAGGCTTATAGTTGGTTTATCGAGAGAGGCTAAACAGTCCATTACCATTTCACGTGTTACATTGTTAATTACGCCTATTTGTTCAATAAACATTAAAAAGCCACGACACTCAGCGCTGAGCCTTTGGCATTCACTATCGGTAAATATACGCACAGCATCTTTAGGGTTAGCAATAAGATAAGGAGACTCATCGCTGTGTTGTAAATCGGCTAGTTGCTCTAACCAATCAAGAGCTTTAAATATCTCAGGCTTATTAAAGCCCGCACGCAGTAGCTCATCGCTTAACTCATTTTGCTCTGCAAATATATCCGCTTCGCTATGAATGTAATTTTCAAAAAGATACAAAAGAATATCAAACATATTACCTTCCTGCGCTTAACTTGATGTAACCATCTAACACTCGCTCAATCTGATCGTCTAATTCTAAATCGAGCAACCTACTGAGTACTTTATCTATTGGCCACTGCGCACGACGCACAATGTCATCTACACTGGTTACTTCAAAGCCAATACTATTTAAAACCTCACATTGAGAATTGGCTTGAATCGGCTGCTCTTTATTACATACATTATTGTCGTAAGTAAAACTCACCTCATCAAGAATGTCAGCCACGTTTTCTACCAGCTTAGCACCTTGCTTTATTAAAAAGTGACTTGCCTGCGCTAACGGGTTTTTAATAGAACCCGGTACTGCAAATACCTCTTTATTTTGTTCAAGCGCATAGCGTACTGTAATTAACGAACCACTTTTAATTTCAGCCTCAACAATAAGTACTCCTAACGATAACCCAGAAATAATACGATTACGGCGCGGAAAGTTGTGCGCATGAGCAGCTGTGCCTGGTAAAAACTCACTCACCAGCAGGCCGCTTTCTAAAACTTGGTCTGTTAATAGTTTATGGCGTTTGGGGTAGTAAATATCAACCCCAGTACCAAGCACAGCTATGGTTTTACCTGTACCAGCAAGAGAACCTTTGTGTGCTGCACCATCTATTCCCCGCGCCATGCCTGAAGTAACTGTAATACCCGCCAAAGTTAACTCGTATGCAAATTCTGAGGCTATTTCAAGCCCGGTAGGTGTAGCATTACGGCTGCCAACAATTGCAATCTGTGGAGTTGATAATAACGAGACATCTCCCCTGCAAAAGAGTAATAAAGGCGCACTGGCAATCTGCCGGAGATCTTCTGGGTAAAGCGCATCAAAAATACAGACAACAGTAATGTTGTTCAGCGCTATTAATTGCTCATAATGACTGACTTGTTGCCAATTAGTGTTGAGTAAATTACTCGCTTGATTAGCGGTTAACCCAAGCTGTAAAAGCTTGTCATGGGATAAGTCGAATAACGACCCAAGGGAATAGTTTGTAGATAGTGCTAAAAGGGTTTTTATACCCAACCCTTTACACATATAAAAGGCAAGCCAGTGGGCTAGCTTGCCAGATGACTGATCCATGCTCTCTCCTAGAGCACCGACTCGCTACTTCTTAATGAATAACTGCAATATCTCCAATGCGAATTGGGTGCTGGTTTTTAGTTATTAATGCATAACTTACTTTGTCATACACTTTAAAGACAATTAGCTCACCAACTTTTTCTTTAGGCATGGTCCACGTTGTGTTTTGTTCGTCAGACTCATCACCAAATAATTGGCTCACATCAGATAAAAGCTTCTCATATTTACTAGAATCTTCTGGATAACGAGGGCCACGAGGACCATCGATAACCGTTGGCGATTGACGTTCTAGATCTAATACATGACCCGCTTCTATATTTTGTTCACTGCCTAAGTTTAGCACCACAACATCCATTGTGCTGAATTCTCTAACTTCACGTGGTGAAGCAATAATATTACCTGTTACAGGTTCTAAAGGACGGTGTATATCAAAGTACGCAGGGAGCATTTGGCCTTCCATTGCCGGCATTAAAAAATCACCTTGCTGAATTTCTCGTTTAACAGACTCAACACGTAATGACGAAGGCACGCCATTTTTCTCATCGCCCGCTCTAAAAGCACGTGCTATACCCACATAAGATGCACGCGTTGCTAACACTTCACCGGTTAAGTCTGTGTAAAGGTCACCTTTATGATAAATGGCATATGCTTTATGTACTTGTAAGTCGCCTTTGGCATATAAAATGTGGCCTAACGTTTGTGTTTTAGTATTTTCGTTAGCACCTAAAATATAAGGCTTACCTTTAATATCATCACTGTTCATTGCTTGCTCGTAACTGATATAAGGTTTGATCATTTCAAGCGGCAAAGTAGTAATAGCATTACGCCCTTTTGGTGTAATACGACCCTGAGGAGATAGCTTTCTATATCCTTTATTGATCACTAAACGTGGGTTTCCATCAGCATCGTATATCAACGCTAATGCATCACCGGGGTAAATTAGGTGTGGGTTGTCAATTTGTGGATTCATTTGCCAAAGTTCAGGCCATAGCCAAGGCTCATCTAAATAGATGCCAGAAATATCCCAAAGTGTATCGCCTTTTTTTACAACATACTGTTTTGGTGCGTCTTTTTTTATTTTAAGTACATCAGCAACTGCGGGAAACGCGGCGCTTAACGTAAGCATGATTGCAAGTAATGGAGATTTCATCGAGCTTCCTTGTATTGTTTTTTCATTATTATTGCCCAAAACCTGTTAAAGGTGAACGCGAATGGCTAAAATAAGAGCATACAATACCCTAAATTAAGCACAAGTGAAAAAGGTAACTATGGCTAGGTTAGAAGTTTTAAGATTTCCAGATGAACGTTTACGTACCGTAGCAAAAGATGTTGTACAAGTTGACGACACAGTACGCCAAATTGTAAAAGACATGCTAGAGACAATGTACGATGAAAATGGCATTGGTCTTGCGGCCACGCAAGTAGATATTCATCAACGAATCGTTGTTATTGATGTATCAGAAGAGCGCAATGAGCCACTGGTATTAATTAATCCACAAATCATTAAAAAAGACGGCTTTACCGTTAGCGAAGAAGGCTGTTTATCAGTACCTAACTCGTATGCAAAAGTAGATCGCGCAGAAACAGTAACAGTCGCTGCACTTAACGAAAACGGTGAAGAATTTGTACTAGATGCAGATGAATTATTGGCTATTTGTATTCAACATGAACTAGATCACCTTCAAGGTAAGCTATTCATTGATTACTTATCTCCATTAAAACGCCAACGTATTCGTAAAAAGCTTGAAAAAGAAGCCAAGTTTGCAGAACAGTAATAAGCACCTTAGGAAAACTCAGTGACTCAACCATTACGCATTATATTTGCCGGTACGCCAGACTTTGCCGCACGTCATTTACAAGCGCTGATACAAAGCGAACACAAAATAGTGGGTGTATATAGCCAGCCAGATCGCCCTGCAGGTCGTGGTAAAAAATTAAAAGCCAGTGAAGTGAAAGAGCTAGCGCTTGAGCACAACTTACCGGTTTTTCAGCCACAGTCATTAAAAAATGATGAAGCACTAGCTGAGCTAACAAGCTTAAATGCCGACATTATGATTGTTGTAGCATATGGCTTAATTTTACCTAAAGCTATTTTAGAAGCGCCACGTTTAGGTTGTTTAAATGTGCATGGCTCTATATTACCGCGCTGGCGCGGTGCTGCACCTATTCAACGCGCAATTTGGGCAGGTGATGAACAAACCGGCGTAACAATAATGCAAATGGATGAAGGGCTAGATACCGGCGATATGCTACATATAAGCCGCTGCCCTATTAGCACAACAGAAACTAGCGCAAGCTTATATACAAAGCTTGCTGAGCTAGGTCCAGATGCGTTAATTGAAACCATTAATAAATTAGCTAATGGTGAGATCACCCCTGAACCTCAAAACGATGAACTTGCTAACTACGCTAAAAAGCTTTCTAAAGAAGAAGCTGATATCGACTGGTCCATGAGTGCGCTTCAAATCGAGCGAAACATTCGCTCTTTTAACCCGTGGCCAATGTGCTTTACCCAAATGGGTGGGCAAACAGTAAAGATTCATCAAGCGCAGGTTATGCTGCAATCAGGTGATCCTGGGCAAATTTTATCAAGCGACAAAAATGGCGTAGTAGTGGCGTGTGGCGAACACGCTTTATGTATTACGCAATTACAGCCGCAAGGTAAAAAACCAATGGCAATTAACGACTTTTTAAATGGTCGTAGTGACTGGGTTACTCCTGGCACAATATTAGGCGAAAACAATGAGTAATGTTCCAAACGTACGAGCGCTTGCCGCTGAAACTTTATATAACGTAGTTGATAAAGGCGCATCGCTTAATCAAGAACTTCCATTTGCAAGCCAAGGCTTGCCGCCTAAAGATAAAGCGTTGCTACAGCAAATTTGTTATGGCGTTTTACGCTACTTACCGAGCCTTGAAAATTACTGCCAACACTTAGTAGAGCAGCCATTAAAAGGTAAACGTAGAATATTTCAGTTTTTATTATACGTAGGTATTTATCAACTGCAGCATATGCGCGTACCACCTCATGCTGCCATTTCAGAAACGGTTAACGCACTGGCTCAACTACGCGCTTTAGGATTAAAAGGGCTGATAAACGCCATTTTACGTAGCTTTCAGCGTCAACAAGCTGAGCTTGAAGAAAAAGCGAAGCTTATTCCGGTATGTTTATACAACCATCCAAATTGGTTTATTAAACAGGTGCAAACAGCCTACCCAGATAGCTGGGAAGCACTACTTGAAGAAAACCAGCAACAAGCGCCAATGTGGCTTCGTGTCAATCAAGCCCAATTTAGCACGCAAGAATACAGCGACATGCTTAGCGCTAACGATATTGAACACACCTTAAACCCTGATTTTATTGATGGGATTAAACTTGCCAAACCACGTGATGTATTTTCGTTGCCTGAGTTTGATACAGGTGCATGTTCAGTACAAGATGCTGCAGCACAGTTAGCAGCCCGCTTTTTAGAACCTAAAGCAGATGACTATATTTTGGATGCCTGCGCAGCACCTGGCGGTAAAACATGTCATATTTTAGAGCTTGCTGATGCAGATGTACTTGCACTTGATAGCGACTCAACTCGCCTTGAACGTGTTAAGCAAAACTTAACTCGCATTGGCTTAGGTGCAGACCTACAATGTGGCGACGCATCACAACCACATACATGGTGGGATGAAAAATTATTTGATCGTATTTTACTTGATGTGCCTTGTTCGGCCACTGGTGTAATTCGCCGTCACCCTGACATAAAATGGTTACGTCGCGCATCAGACATCGAAGACTTAGCTAAGTTACAAAGCGATATTCTTGATAGCATTTGGCCACTGTTAAAACCAGGTGGCACATTGGTATATGCTACGTGTTCGGTTCTTCCACAAGAAAACCAACAGCAAGTTGCTAAGTTTTTAGCTAATAATGATGATGTAGAACATATACCTCTACACGAAAACGATACCGTAACAACGCCAGGTTTGCAGTTACTGCCCGGTGAAAGTGATGGATTTTATTACGCTAAGCTAGTTAAAAAAGCCTAATAGCCGTACACTAAATAGTTAGCCATTTATGAAACATTAAATGGCTATTTTTTTAATTAAATTATGATCAATACCACGGGTAAATAATGAAAATAATTATACTCGGTGCCGGGCAAGTTGGTGCTACGCTTGCTGAAAACTTAGTTGGCGAACAAAACGAAATTACCGTTGTTGATATAGACGGTAACCGATTACGTGAACTTCAAGATAAGTACGACTTACAAGGGGTTATGGGCCACAGCGCGCATCCTGATGTATTACGCCGTGCAGGTGCTGAAGATGCCGATATGATTATTGCGGTAACCAGTTCAGATGAAGTGAACATGGTTGCATGCCAAGTGGCGTACAGTATTTTTAAAACGCCCACTAAAATTGCCCGCATTCGCTCAGAGCAATATTTAAAATACCGCGAAAAACTATTTCAAAACGATGATTTACCAATCGATCATTACATTGCTCCCGAAGCACTGGTCACTAAGTATATTCGCCGTTTAATTGACTACCCTGGTGCTCTGCAAGTATTGCAGTTTGCTGATGGCATGCTCTCGTTAGTAGCCGTAAAAGCTTACTATGGCGGTTTACTTGTAGGTTATGCGTTATCTGCACTTAAAGAACACATCCCTAATGTAGAGACTCGTGTTGCCGCTATTTATCGTCAAGGTAAAGCAATAAAACCATTGGGTACCACTGTTATTGAAGCAGATGACGAAGTATTCTTTATTGCCGCTACAAAACACATACGCGCAGTAATGAACGAGCTACAAAAACTTGAACGTTCTTACAAAAAAATTATGATAGCTGGTGGCGGTAACATTGGGGCAGGCCTTGCCCGCTCTCTTGAAAAAAACCACACCGTTAAACTAATTGAACGCAGTAAAGAACGTGCCGAGCAACTCTCAGAAATGCTCGATAACACGGTTGTTTTTTGTGGTGACGCATCTGATCAAGAACTGCTCTCAGAAGAGCATATTGAACAAGTAGATGTGTTTATTGCCGTAACCAATGACGATGAAGCAAACATTATGTCAGCCATGCTTGCAAAACGTATGGGCGCACAAAAAACCATGGTGCTTATCCAGCGTGGTGCTTACGTTGATTTGGTACAAGGCGGCGAAATAGATATTGCCATATCCCCACAACAAGCAACAATATCAGCGTTATTAACGCACGTACGCCGTGGTGATATTGTTAATGTGTACTCATTACGCAAAGGTGCAGCAGAAGCAATTGAAGCCGTTGCTCATGGCGATGAAAACACTTCAAAAGTGGTTGGCCGTGCTATTGCCGACATTAAACTCCCTGCGGGTACTACTATTGGCGCAATAGTACGTAACGACGATGTACTGATAGCCCACGATGATACAATTATTATGTCGGGCGATCATGTCATTATGTTTCTAATCGACAAAAAACACATTACCGTTGTAGAAAAGCTATTCCAGGTAAGTGCTATATTCTTATAATTATTTGGCGTAAACGCAAAAAAGCCGCTGACTAAGGCGGCTTTAGTGGAGTATCTTCGAATATTGATTACTGTACCTTTGAAAACTCTTCTTTAGAGATTTCACCATTTCCATCAGTATCTAAATCATCAAAAATCTTTACAAGCTGAGGGTTAACCTTTGCTTCTTCCATTGTAATCGCACCGTCGCCATCTGCATCAAAAGAGGCAAAGTCCACTGCTGCATATGCTGCTGATGAAGATGCTAAAACGATAACTGCAAGTGTTGTATTGAATGTTTTCATAATAATATTCCTAGTAATATGGGAAGTCCTTTTCAAAGATCCCTGACTGTGAAAAATGTTTAATCTGAAAAAGGTTAGTTAACCTGTACTCTGGTTAAGAGATTTACTAACGTATTGAATCATGGTGATATTTAAATTTATTTTCTCTAGCCAGAGATTTTCAGTGAAAACAAGGCGAATTTACGCGTCAATAGCGGGCCTATTGCAAGTAAATTCAACGCAGTTAGCGCTGAAAATAGCTGCTAGAGATAGATTTATTATCCAGAGTTCAGGTTAATTAGTAATTAGCAAACTCTTCTTTAGAAAGCTCGCCGCTACCGTCGGTATCTAGCTCAATAAACTCGGCCATTAAATCTGTATCAACTGCCGCTTCGCTTGGGCTAATTGTGCCGCTACCATCAATATCAAGGCTATCAAAACCTGATGCTGCAAATGCAGCAGAAGAAGACGCTAGTGCTATAAGTGCTAATGCTTTATTTAAATTTTTCATAACTTAATCCTTCAATGTTCTATCAAAAAATTGCTTCGTTTAACTTAAAACGTAATTTTTCACTTCCTTGTTATCCTCTTTCGTAAGCTCCCTTGCCTACTTAGGTTGTCTTTGGCAACTCAGGATAAATACTTTAAATTAAGCTTCTGAAAATTCTTCTTTTGATAACTCACCATTTTGGTCAGTATCAAGTTCTGAGAACATACTCATTAGCTTTGCATCTACTGATGCCTCTGCTTGGCTAATTGTGCCACTGCCATCTACATCTAATGTATCGAAATCTGTTGCTGCAAACGCGGCTGAAGAAGATGCTAGTGCCACAAGTGCTAATGCTTTATTTAATGTTTTCATAACGTGTATCCTTCAATTTTATGAGTAATGTGGGGCTCTTAGTAGCGTAGCGCCCCAGAGTTTTAAGCTTATACTTGTGAAAACTCTTCTTTAGATAGTTCGCCGTCTTGGTCTGTATCAAGTTCAGAGAACATGCTCATTAATTTTGCGTCTACTGATGCTTCTGCTTGGCTAATAGTGCCACTGCCATCCACATCAAGTGTGTCAAAGTCTGTTGCAGCAAAAGCGGCTGAAGAAGATGCAATAGCGATAAGTGCTAAAGTTTTATTAATGCTTTTCATAATATGTATCCTTCAAATTTATGTGTGCGATTAAGTATTTCACTTTGAATCACGATTTCGTTCAGTACACCTAGGGTATAACAAATTAGATGCCAACATTTAAAAGCTATTAAATTTCAGATAGTTAAATGTAAAATTCATAAAAAGAAGGGATTTTTAAAGTAATTACTGTTGCCTTTTAGCAACGCACTTCAGAGTGGATACATTAAAACTATTAAAAACATATAGTTATGTTTAGATAAAAAGATACATTTTTAAATGTATGGAAATTAAAGAAGGGGATTTATAGAATAATTCAGATAAATTTTAACGAGGTAGATTTAATAACACAAAAAATAATACGTAATGCACTGTTTTATTTAAATAATATATTTAATTATATAAAAACAAAAAATACTTTATAAATACTCACGTAAAACGCCATTTTGTTGCAAATAAGCGAAAAACGATTTATTCAACGGTGGGCTCAAGCGCAGATGGGTCTATAAAATGCTCTTTCATAAAGGTTTTCATTTCATCCTCGCTTGCTAGTAGCTTAATTCCGCAGTGCACGCCTGCGACATGTTCCTTAGCACTGCAAATTTCGCCTTCAAAACTTTTATCGCTGCTATTGAGTATTACTGTGCATTGCATATCTTTAATATTTTCATCTTGCTGATCACCTCTAATATCAAACATTACTCCTGTTAGCGAAATGTCTTTAATGAGGCCTTCAAGTATTCTGTCGTCACTTAGCTTTAGCTTTGCAGGTAATAAGGTAGGTATACGCGTTTGCGAGCGCAGTGCAAATAACTGCACCTGCTTAGGATAGTTAATAAATATAAGCTTAGCCGGGTGAGACGCAACCGACATTATTTGTTGGCGAAACGCTATAACTTGCCCGCCACTACCTTCAATTAATGCTCTAACAACAACCATTACACCATCACGTAAATAGTCACTACTAGCAGGTAAACGTCTAGAGTTTGGGTAATTTAAAATAATAAATTTATTTTCAAGCAAACCAACAAACTCGGTTTTTACACGTTTACTGTCGGTTGGGGTTAATATTTCTAAATCGACCAAACCACTTGTAGTTAGTTGATGTAATTTGTCTAGATTTGAAGTTGGCATATCCCTTTCCCACTAACTTGTATATTAAAATTTAAACGACTCGTTTAACCACGCCAAAATGTAGGCGTAAATAGCACTAATAAGGTAAATATTTCTAGGCGACCAAACACCATTGCAATGGTCAGTAACCATTTAGCCCCATCGGTTATAGCACCATAATGCGATGCTACATCTCCTAAACCTGGGCCTAAGTTATTTAAACAAGCAGCAGTGGCTGAGAACGCAGTTATGTTATCCATACCCGTGCCCATAAGCGCTAACATAATAATAATAAATACCAGCGCATAAGCAGAGAAAAAACCCCACACAGCTTCTACTACTTTATCTGGCAACGCCTTACGACCCAGCTTGATTGAATATATAGCCCGTGGGTGCACCAAACGATTAAGCTCACGCACACCCTGTAAATAAAGTAAGAACACGCGCACTACTTTCATGCCACCACCGGTAGAGCCTGCACAGCCACCAATAAAGCTCGAAAATATAAGTAAAATAGGTAAAAACAATGGCCATGTTGAAAAGTTATCCGTAGCAAAGCCTGCTGTTGTACTCATTGAAACAGCTTGAAATAACGCCTGATCGAGGGTTTCATCGCCATTAGCAAATATTTCGTTAGAGGAAAGTACAGTAAAACAAATAACCACCAGGGCTAATTGAATACACAAAAACACCTTAAACTCTGGGTCTCTGATATAAACTTGTATATTACGACTGGCCACTGCGGCGTAATGCAGGGAGAAGTTAACAGCGGCAATAATTAAAAAGAACACACAAATAAAGTTAATTACAGGGCTGTCAAAGTGACCCATGGAAGCATCGTAAGTAGAAAAACCACCAATAGCGACCGTTGAGAATGCATGACATATCGCATCAAACCACTCCATCCCTGCAGCCCAATAAGCCAGCATACAAGTAATAGTCAACGACACATAAATATACCAAAGGTGCTTTGCAGTATCGGCAATTCGCGGGGTCATTTTAGAATCTTTTACAGGCCCAGGTATTTCAGCGCGGTACAACTGCATACCACCAACACCTAGCATTGGGAGTATAGCAACAGCGAGTACGATTATACCCATACCGCCAAACCACTGGAGTTGCTGGCGATAAAACAATACCGACTTGGGTAAATACTCAATACCGGTAAGTACTGTAGCGCCGGTGGTTGTTAAGCCAGAAAATGCTTCAAATACCGCATCGGCGAGCGATAAATTAGGTTCTTGTAAAAAGATAAGCGGCAAGGACGCAAACGCCCCAAGTACCAGCCAAAACAAAACAACAATTAAAAAGCCTTCACGTGCTTTTAAATCACCGTTTTCATGGCGGTTTGGGTAATAAGCCATCATGCCAATAACAACACTAAAAATAAATGCTAAAACAAAGGGAACACCACCACCGTCTTTGTATATTAAAGACACCAGTGCCGGAGGCACCATGGTAATACTAAACAGCGCAACAAGTTGGCCAAGAATTTTTATGATGGTACGAAATTGCATTTAGCTTGTCGCTTTTATTATTAGTAAATTCAGGCTGAGTAGTATCAACCAAATTAAATAGGGTCAGTATGCATTATATGCAATTTGTGTAGGTTATTACTCTTTAATAGTTAACTCAACTGCGCCGTGACTTAAATCAAAAATATCTTTGATTGCTTGCTGAGCTTCGCGGCTATCGATTGTAATCACCCACTCAATATTAGCAGTAAATTGCTTATCAATATTAAGCACTTGATACTTTGTTTTTAATAACTGCTCAATCGCGCCTTGCATGCTGTACTCGCTACTCCCAGTAATTTCAACGCTGGGAACTTTAAGCACCGTTTGCAATTTTACTAATGCATTATTTAATGAGCCACCATAAGCACGTACTAGCCCGCCGGTGCCTAATTTTATGCCGCCAAAATAACGTGTCACCACGGCAGTGATTTCGCCAAGGCCCGAACCCACCAGCACATTTAACATAGGCTTTCCTGCAGTGCCATTTGGTTCACCATCGTCCGAAAAACCATAAACATGGCTGCCACCGGGGTTGCCTGCCACATGTGCCCAGCAGTTATGGCGTGCATCGCTATACTTTTCTTCAATGCTTTTAATAAATGTTTTTGCTGAATTTAAATCGGGGGTGTGTGCAATGTGGACTATAAACGTACTTTTTTTTATTTCTTCTTGATGAAAAACGTCAGCAGCAGGATATTTATATTCAGACATATTAAAAGCTCAATTAAAAATGGGGCCTAAAGGCCCCGTTCATATGCATATTTTAACGTTTATTCGCTAACTCGTCTTTATAGAAATTAATCGAGTTCTAAATTACGCGTCATATTCTCTAGGCTATCTTCGTGAACAATAATGTTATCTTCAATACGAATGCCGCCAAATGGTTTAAATGACTCGACCTTTTCCCAGTTAATAAACTGCTTATTATCGGTTTGCGCTAAATCACCAAGCAGTGAATCAATAAAGTATAAACCAGGCTCAATAGTAAACACTTGGTTTTTTTCGATCAGGCGAGTACAACGCAAGAACGGATGCCCTTCAGGCGATGGTTGATGTGTGCCCTTTTCGTCACTCATAAAACCGCCCATATCATGCACTTGTAAACCTAGGTGATGTCCTAGTCCATGCGGGAAGAAAGTAGATGTAATTTTACGCTCAACAATTTCCTCCGCGGGTAGGTTAACAATTTTAAAGTCACTGAGTATTTGTGCGATACGGTTATGGCATTCAACGTGTAAATCACCATAAAGCATACCCGGCTTTAAACCTTTACCTAACTCGATTTGTTGAACTGTCATCGCTTGTACAAGCTCAGCAAACTCACCCTGCTTTTTAAAATCATACGTACGAGTAATATCAGCAGCGTAACCATTAAAGTTTGCACCGGCATCAATTAAAAATGAGTTGTGGGTGTGTGGCACTTTTGGATCAAAGTGCGTGTAGTGCAAAATAGCGCAGTTTTCGTTAAGCGCAACAATGTTGCCGTACGGCATTTCATTTTCGCTTTGACGTGTCGCCATTAAGTACGCTTGCTGAATATCAAACTCGCTACCACCATTAAAGAATGTATCGCGTGCAGCTTTATGCCCATCTACTGCAATGCGGTTAGCGTTGCGTAAACATTCAAGTTCGTACTGCGTTTTATAAGCGCGGTGGTAATGAAAATAGTTAAGTACAGGCTCAGGGTTCATAATACTAAAACCAAGAGCTTGCGCTACTTCAATGTATTCACCCATGTAAGCATATTTAGCTTTATCGTATGGTAATAACTTTTCTACTTGATCAGGCTGAAGTAGTAGCTCTATATCAAAGTACTCAGCCCAAAAGTCGCGAGGCTCGTCTGGTACTTTATGCCAAAAATCTACCGGGCGATAAAATATTAGTTTTGGCTTGTCGCTGCCATTTACCACAATCCAGCAATGAGGATTGTCAATAACCGGTAACCACGCTTTAAACTGTGGATTAACTTTAAATGGATAATACATATCATCTAAAAACTGGCGCTTAGCTTGGCCTGAATGAATTACTAATCCTTCTAACCCTTCGCTATTACAAATTGTACGAGTACGCTGTTGCAGTGTTGCAATATGTTCGGCGTATAAAACGGCTAATTTATCCATTGTTAATCCATCTGTTAAATTTAACTTGCTATGAGTCTATCACTTATACCAATTGCATTAAATTAATGATCTATTATAGCGATAAGAGAATAGCTTAATAACAAGGCTAAAATTATGATACATAGTTGTTCTATATAAATAATTTTTAACGCAGTTAGTGAGTTATTTAATACGCTAGAATGATCATGTTTTTAATAAAATTGGTATTACCCTAAGCGCTCAAAAAAGGGGGATATTTAACATGTAAACATCCCCCTTATTAATACCTATACCTATCGTGTTAAGTTATTGGTCGATTGGTATCATATATTCAACCGCCCATTTTCATTTCGAGTAGCGGCGCTAATACATTACCTTCTCGGCCCATTCTTGTATGGTAAACCTGCCTGTACGCAAATACATTTTTTACGTAATTGCGGGTTTCGCGATACGGAATAAGCTCTACCCATAACTCAGCCGGAATAGCGTCATCAGGTAACCAACGCTTTATACGGTGATAACCCGCATTATAAGAAGCCGTAGCCAGCACTTCATTGCCATGGTTTTTCTTTTTTAAGTATTGTAAGTAACTCGTACCCAACCTAATATTTGTTTTAGGTTGATATAAACGACTACTTGTCACACTGCCTTTATTTACATACTCAGCAGTACTAGGTAATAACTGCATTAAACCACGCGCATTAGCATGCGAGCGTGCATCTGGCGCAAAAGAGCTTTCGCGCCTTGCAATAGCAATACTCCAAGCAACATCTATCTTGCTACGTTTACTGTAGCGCTCAAAAACATCTTGAAACGCAAACGGAAAACGTTGCTCTACGTTATCCCATGCTTTAATTTTTGCTAAAGTAAAAATAGTACTGTCGTGCCAACCTAAATCGGTAGATAGTTGTGATGCTGCCAGCTTTTCTTCATCGCTGGAGGTATCCGTTAGGTAATTCCATTCACGGCGTGCCGACGTAAAGCGCTCAATATCATAAAGTGCTTTTGCACGCTTAAAGCCTGGTGCATTACTCACTTTATCTACAAGTACCTTATCGACTGCTAAAGGCTGATTATTTAAATCAACGGGCAACCCCAAACGTGCTGCGGCTAAAAAGCCGTAATAATCACGATTAGCCGCTACTTTTTTCCAGATGTCGTCTGCTTTTTGTTGCTCGCCACGTTGTGCATAGCTATAAGCTAACCAATATTGCTGACCAAGACTTAAATTTTCTTTACCTGTAAAAAATGCAGCAATCCCTTCCCAATCTTGGGTTTTGAGCATATTGCCCAGTTGCCATTGAATAAGCTTGCTGTCTAGTCGCTCTTTTGGCACTTTATTTAGCCAAAAGCTCGCTTGTTTATGCCCGCTAGAGGCAAGTGACAATGCAAAGGTGTAATACACATCCGCTTTTTCTTCATCGCTGTACTTAAATATTTTTTCTAGCTTTTCCCATGCTTTTAAAGCTAGCTCTTTATCGCGCCAAACCAAACGCTTAACACCATAAATAGCTATTTGCCCTTCTTTAGCCGACTTGTTTTTATATCTATATAATCCAGCGGCTGCGCTTGGATCTTTTCGCACTTTTAAATATAAGTCAGCTAAGTAACGCTCCTTACTTGGTAATAAAGTTTTTAAGTAAGGTAATAAGCTTTGCGTTCCGCCTTGTGCAGCAAGTGTTACACGCTTCCAAACCGTTTCTTCTTTCATGTAGCCTTTTTTACGCCACGTAGAAAATAAACTATCACAACCATTAGGTTGCGATTTACCTACAGCCCATAAGTCGGTCACCTGATTTAGAATTGCCTTTTCGGGAGCACCTAAATCAAGCTGAAAATCTAAATAAGTACAAGTAAGCTCCGTATTAGACGTTTCACGATAGTTGCGGATATACGCCGCCTTTTCGTTGTTATCTTTTAAATACTCTAACCACGCTTTACGGACCGGCCACTCAAGCGGCGTATGCTGGTATATATTTAAATATTCTTCTATTTCTGTCTGATGTTTAATGCTCGGATGGCGTTGCCAATACGTTTTTTCAACATAAGGTTTTAACGGATGATTTAGGTTATTAACCGCTTGTTTAAAGTCTTGGTAACTGCCGTACCTTACTTTTTTTTCGGCATCTAAAAATGCATCGTTATCGTTACTTGCCTCGGCAGAATGAAGAGGAAAAATGAATGCAGCTGCCGCAACACTTAGTAAATATTTTTTCATAATGTCCTTTAATAAAAATTAAAGTTGTGAATAAAAACTTTTCAACCACCTTAGCACCAAACCAGCTATATTTTAACCAGTCGATTGTAACCGAGTTAAATTTTTCGTTGCATTTTTAATTTAAAGCAAGCACACTGATTGAAATGCAAACTCATCGTACCAGTCTTAGTTCGTCAACTAGGGAGAATAATAATGTTATATAAAAGCGATTCCTTTGAAGTTAGCTTCCTAAAGGAAAACATCGCCGAGTTTAAGTTTTGTGTTGCAGGTTCTGTAAACACACTATCTCAAAAAACTCTTTCAGATTGCGCAGCAGCATTAAAAGAATTAGCCGCCAATACTGATATCAAAGGCATGATTTTTACCAGTGATAAAGACCACTTTATTATTGGTGCCGATATCTTCGAATTTTTACCTACATTTACTAAACCTGAAGAAGAATTAGTAGTGTGGATCAAAAACGCAACAGACGTTTTTGATGCAATTGAAGATTTACCATTCCCAACTCTAAGCGCTATAAACGGTATGGCACTTGGCGGTGGTTGTGAGTGGGCACTTGCTACCGATTATCGTGTGGCAAGCGAAACAGCTAAAATGGGCCTACCAGAAGTTAAACTTGGCATAATGCCAGGCTTTGGTGGCACAGTGCGCTTACCACGTATCATTGGCGCCGATAACGCGATGATGTGGATTACCTCAGGCGCAGAAAACCGCGCAGCAGATGCCCTTAAAGTAGGTGCGTTTGACGCGGTAGTTAGTGCTGACAAACTTCTAGAGTCAAGTGTATCAACACTCGAACTGGCGATTGCTGGTAAGCTAGATTGGCAAGCAAAACGTAACGTAAAACTACAGCCACTTAAATTAAACCGTGTTGAGCAAGGCATGAGCTTTGCTATGGCAGAAGGTATGGTAATGGGTAAAACCAAAGGCCACTATCCTGCACCGGTTATGGCTGTACGTACTATTAAAGCAGCGGCAAACTGTACTCGCGATGAAGCAATGGCAATCGAAAACGCTAACTTTGCTAAATTAGCACGTACACCAGAAGCAGCAGCACAAACTGGTATATTCCTAGCTGACCAATACATTAAAGGTAAAGCACGTAAATTTGCTAAGCACAGCGATGTAGAAATCAAACAAGCCGCAGTATTAGGTGCTGGTATTATGGGTGGCGGTATTGCATACCAGTCTGCTTATAAAGGCACACCTATTATAATGAAAGACATCCAACAAGATGCGCTTGATTTAGGTATGGGTGAAGCATCTAAATTGTTAGGTGCAAAAGTTAAGCGTGGCCACATGCCAATGGAAAAAATGTTGGCAACACTTAGCAAAATTAAACCAACACTTAACGAGTCAGACCTACAAAGTGCCAACATCATTGTTGAAGCCGTTGTAGAAAACCCTAAAGTTAAGCAAGCAGTACTCGCTGATCTTGAAAAGAACATGCCAGAAGGCACTGTACTTACTTCAAATACATCGACTATTTGTATTGATTTACTAGCACAAGCGCTAGATAAGCCAGAAAACTTCTGTGGTATGCACTTTTTCAATCCAGTGCCAAAAATGCCATTAGTAGAAATTATCCGTGGTGCAAAAACCTCAGATAAAACAATTAATGCAGTAGTTGATTACGCGCTTAAATTAGGTAAATCGCCAATTGTTGTTAACGATTGCCCAGGCTTTTTTGTAAACCGTGTTTTATTCCCTTACTTTGCAGGTTTTAGCAAATTAGTGGTTGAAGGCGCTAACTTTGCAAAAGTAGATAAAGTAATGGAAAACGTATTTGGTTGGCCTATGGGTCCGGCTTACCTACTTGATGTTGTAGGTATTGATACAGCGTTCCATTGTACTGGCGTAATGGCTGACGGTTTCCCTGAGCGTATGGCGCGTGCTGATAAAGACCCTGTGACTATTTTTGCCAACGAAAAACGTTTTGGTCAAAAGAACAAAGCCGGTTTTTACAAATACGAAACAGATCGTCGCGGTCGTCTTAAAAAGTCTCATGACGAGACAGCAATTGAGCTACTAAGCCCAATTACAGACGCACCAAAAGAATTTGATAAACAAGAAATCATCGACCGTTGTATGATTCCAATGATCAACGAAGTGCTACTGTGCTTGCAAGAAGGCATTGTTGCCTCGCCGCAAGAAGCAGATATGGCATTAGTTTACGGTGTTGGTTTCCCTCCATTTAGAGGCGGCGCGTTCCGTTACTTAGATCAAACTGGTTTAGCTAACTTTGTTGCAGCAGCAGACAAATACGCTCACCTAGGTGCGATTTACCAAGTATCTGAACAAACTCGCAAGTGGGCCGAAGAAGGTCGTGTTTTCTATAAGGTGGAAGGTTAATATCATGAATAATCCAGTAATTGTAGATTGTATCCGCACACCAATGGGTCGCTCTAAAAGTGGTGTATTCAAACATAAACGTGCAGAAGACTTAAGCGCACATTTAATGAAAGGCTTACTAGATCGCAACCCAGCAGTTGATCCAGCATCAATTGACGATATTTATTGGGGTTGTGTACAGCAAACATTAGAGCAAGGCTTTAACGTAGCGCGTAACGCATCATTGCTTGCCGGTATTCCGCACAGCGTTCCTGCTGTTACGGTTAACCGTTTATGTGGCTCTTCTATGCAAGCATTGCATGACGCAGCACGCGCAATAATGACAGGCGCTGGCGACACTTACCTAATTGGTGGTGTTGAGCACATGGGTCACGTACCTATGACTCACGGCAACGACTTTCACCCAGGCTTAGCAACATCAATTGCACAAGCGTCTGGCTCTATGGGCTTAACAGCAGAATACCTTGCAACGCTTCATGGCATTAGCCGTGAGCAACAAGATGAATTTGCTTACCGTTCACATCAACGTGCACAAGCTGCAACTGTTGAGGGCCGTTTTCGTCGCGAAATTTTAGCAATGGAAGGTCACGCAGCAGATGGTTCGCTTATCTTAGTTGAAGACGACGAAGTAATTCGCCCAGAAACAACAGTAGAAGGTCTATCAAAGCTTCGCCCTGTATTTAATCCTGCATCGGGTACGGTAACAGCCGGTACGTCTTCAGCACTTTCTGACGGCGCATCTGCAATGTTAGTAATGAGCGAAGAAAAAGCAAAAGAACTTGGTTTACCAATTCGTGCGCGTATTAAAGCAATGGCAGTCGCTGGTTGCGATCCATCAATTATGGGTTACGGCCCAGTACCAGCAAGTAAAAAAGCACTTGCTCAAGCCGGTATTACAATTGATGACATAGGCGTAGTAGAACTTAACGAAGCCTTTGCAGCACAATCATTACCTGTAATGAAAGATTTAGGGTTAATGGATGTTGTTGACGAAAAAGTGAATTTAAATGGCGGCGCAATCGCACTTGGTCACCCACTGGGTTGTTCGGGTTCGCGTATTAGCACATCGCTTATTCACTTAATGGAAGACAAAAATGTACGATACGGTTTAGCAACTATGTGTATTGGTTTAGGCCAAGGCATTGCAACTGTATTTGAACGTGTTCAAGACTAATTAGTTTAAACATGTAAAACCATCTTGGTGATTAAAAAGGCGAACTGATTTTATTCAGTTCGCCTTTTTTATTAGCTTCATTTATAAAAACGTCCCTTTATCAAACAAGCATGTAACAGCGTAATTATGTGATCGGGCGTATTATTAAATAACGTGTTTTGCAGCAATAATGTTTCAAATGAAATGGGCATATTAAGATAAGTAAAATAGTTAAATTACGCTTAAAATTGCGTTAAACTGCCAAACTTATTAATTGCTATACCTAAGCACTCGCGTACACAGCAAACACTTTAATTAAACAGGCCAATTTATTATGAGCTTTGATAATCCCGATCACCAATTAGATGCCATAGGCCTTCGCTGCCCAGAGCCAGTAATGATGGTACGTGCTGCTATTCGTAAAATGAACGATGGTGAAACGTTATTAATAACTGCTGATGACCCATCAACCACTCGCGACATTCCGAGCTTTTGTACGTTTATGGATCACACGCTGGTGGCTAAAGATGCAGAAGCAGCACCGTATAGATATCTGGTGAAGAAAGGGCTTTAAACTCACGTAGGTTGGGTTGAGTTTTACGAAACCCAACGTATTTAATAACCACCAAAATCGTTTTGTTCGCCACACATGTTGGGTTTCGCTTCACTCTACCCAAACTACGAAACCCCCTTGGTGTTAATGCTGAATAAATCCTACAACGTCCTTGTCACAAGTCCATCAACCCACTAGGGCTATTAAATAGCTAAAAATCACTTCTTCGTTATCGTCACTTGTGGCTTATCGTAGTCACTGTAATCAATACTTACTATGTACGTACCTTTTATTGCTGGTGTGAAACTAAAGTAGTTATAAATAGTATTACAGTCTGCGATAGCTGGCTGGCCGAGTGTTAGTTTTTGCCCTGCTGGTTGTGCGTCGCTGTAGCCACAGTTGTAGCCTTCACTAAAATCGGCATCGGCTATTTTAAATTCGTACACTTTACCTGGCGTACTAAATTTAACTTGTGTTTGATAAAGCGCAGGGCCAACTGGCGCAAACTGATACTGGGGTTCTGCATCCCACAGTGTAAAGTCGCCACGTAAGTAAATTGTGCGGTCAAGCTCTTGCTGTGGCAATACATCGTTAATCGAAATTTGGCTTGTACAGGCAGTAAGTAAACCAGCAATTGCTAAGGTTAAAATTCGTTTCATAGAAATCATCAATGGGTATCCTTTGCATACAGTGAAAACTAAAAAGCCAGCAAAACGCTGGCTTTTAAAATTGCTAATCGGTGTTATTTTTGTAAAACAGAAATATCTGCAATACCTAAAAACAATCCGCTTAACTGGCTTAATAGCGCAAGACGATTTTGCTTAACAGCTTCATCGTCGGCCATAACCATTACGTTGTCAAAAAAGTTATCAACACTTTCACGAATACCCGCCAATTGGCTTAATGCTTCTTGGTAGTTTCCATCTGCGTAAAGTGGTGCAAGGTCAGTGGCAAATTTTGCTACTTGTGATGCCAATACTTTTTCGGCGTCGTCGCTTAATAAGCTCTCATCAACACTACCTTGGCTGGTAATATCGTTTTTAGCCAGAATGTTACCTACACGCTTATTAGCTGCTGCAAGCGCTTCTGCGGCGTCTAACGTACGGAAATGGCTCACGGCTTTAACTCGACGGTCAAAATCAACAGGCTTCGTTGGACGGCGCGCAAGTACCGCTTGAATTACATCTACCTCAATGCCTTCATCTTGATACCAAGCACGGAAACGCCCTAGCATAAATTCGAATACATCGGTTGATACATTTAGGTTAGTCAGCTTTTCACCAAACAAGGTTTGTGATTTAGCAACCAGGTCTAAAATATCAAGTGGTAGCTGCTTTTCTACCATGATACGTAATGCACCAATGGCCGCACGACGAAGTGCAAATGGGTCTTTATCACCTTTTGGTGCTTGGCCTATACCAAAAATACCCACCAGCGTGTCAAACTTATCTGCAATAGCCACTGCACAGCTGATCAAACTCGTTGGTAAGTTATCACCTGCAAAACGTGGCATATATTGCTCGTTCTGTGCCACTGCGACTTCTTCTGCTTCACCATCGTGACGAGCGTAATGCATTCCCATTACACCTTGTACGTCGGTAAATTCCATTACCATTTCGGTCATTAAGTCTGTTTTACTTAATAAGCCTGCACGCGCTGCTAGCTCTTTGTCGGCACCAAGTTGCTCTGCAATGTAACCAGCTAGTTCACTAATACGCTGTGACTTGTCTTTAAGCGTACCAAGTTGCTTTTGAAACAATACGCTGTCTAGCGACTCAAGTCGGCTTTCTAATGTTTTCTTTTTATCGGTTTCAAAGAAGAACTGTGCATCGGCTAAACGCGGACGCACTACTTTTTCGTTACCAGAAATAACCACACTTGGATCTTTACTTTCGATGTTAGATACAAACAAAAACTTATTTAAAAGTTTGCCGTTTTGATCTAATAACGGGAAATATTTTTGATCGTCTTTCATGGTGTAAATTAACGCTTCGGCTGGTACATCTAAAAATGCTTCTTCAAATGTTGCCGTTAAAGTAACTGGCCACTCTACAAGTGATGTTACTTCTTCTAGTAAATCTTCATCCATTGCAACAACAGCGTTAACTGCGCTTGCAGCCTCTTCTATTTGTGCTCGAATTTGCGCTTTACGTTGCTCGTAATCAGCAATAACGTAAGCAGATTTAAGTACGTCAAACACATCATCAGCATGGTTAATGCTAATTTTTTCTGGGTGATGAAAACGATGACCCTGAAGCTGGTTAGCTATTTGCTTACCAAGAATTTCGCCTTCTAGTAGCTCATCACCAAATAAAATAGTTACTGTATGCACAGGGCGAATAAATTGTGTTTTATTCGCGCCCCAACGCATTGGTTTAGGGATTGGTAATTTACTTAATGCTTTTGTGATTGCATCTGTCATTAGGGTTTTAGTTTCTTGCCCTGCTACTTTAGCAATGTGCAATAACCAAGCGCCTTTATTGGTTTCAAGTGTTTGTGCGTCTTTTACTTCAATACCACAACCACGTGCCCAACCCATTGCTGCTTTTGTTGGGTTACCTTCACTGTCAAACGCTGCCTTTGTTGCTGGGCCACGCTTTTCAACTTCTTTGTCTTGTTGCTTAGCTTCAAGCGCTTTTACTTGTAAACCCAAACGACGAGGCGATGCATACCAGCTTACGCCTTGGTGTGCTAATTCTAATGTTTCTAGCTCTTGAGTTAAGTTTGCAGCAAAGGCTTCTGCTAATTTACGCAATGCTTTTGGTGGTAACTCTTCTGTGCCAATTTCTACTAATAAATTTTGTGCTGACATTTTACTTATCCTTACACAGCGGGAAACCAAGCGCTTCACGTTTGTCATAGTAACTTTGTGCACACGCTTTTGATAACGCACGAACGCGTAAAATATAACGCTGACGTTCGGTTACCGAAATTGCGTGGCGTGCGTCTAGTAAGTTAAATGCGTGCGATGCTTTCATTACTTGCTCGTATGCAGGTAGTGGTAAGTTAGCTTCAATTAACTTTTGGCTTTCTGCTTCACACTTATCAAACTGTGCAAATAAGTCTTCTACGTTTGCATGTTCAAAATTATAAGTAGATTGCTCTACTTCATTTTGATGGAACACGTCGCCGTAGGTTACACGCCCTAGTGGACCGTCTGCCCATACTAGGTCGTAAATGCTATCTACGCCTTGAATGTACATTGCTAAACGCTCTAGGCCGTAAGTAATTTCGCCTGTTACTGGTGAGCACTCTAAGCCACCCACTTGTTGAAAGTAGGTAAACTGCGTTACTTCCATGCCGTTTAACCAAATTTCCCATCCCAAGCCCCATGCGCCTAGCGTAGGTGATTCCCAGTTATCTTCTACAAAGCGAACTTCATGGGTAAGGGTATCAATACCCATTGCCGCTAATGAGCCTAAGTAAAGCTCTTGGATGTTATCTGGCGATGGCTTTAAAACTACTTGGAATTGGTAGTAATGTTGTAGGCGATTTGGGTTTTCACCATAGCGGCCATCCGTAGGACGACGACACGGCTGAACGTACGCGCTCGACATTGGCTCTGGACCAATAGACTTTAAAAATGTTTGCGGGTGAAATGTCCCGGCGCCCACTTCCATATCAAGTGGTTGAATAATGACACAGCCTTGCTGCGCCCAATAATCCTGTAAAGCCAGGATCAAACCTTGAAAGGTTTTTACGTCATATTTTTGCATATTTGGCTTTTTACTATCTAAGAAGTAGCGTGAAAATTACCCTTAGTATACCGTGTGTACACTCAGGTTTTAAGCAGTTTGTGTAATTGAAAAAATAAAAAAGGAGCCATTAGGCTTAATGCCAGTCAGTTAAGCTGACTGGCATCTTTCTTTTTATGGGGATACTTAGATGGTTTTGGCTTAACCCATCGGGGATATCTTCTATCCTCTCGTCTAGCTGGAAGCTTAAATAAGACCAGTGTATCGAGTAAGTGCTGCCAGTGTATTGGAATGTTCCCTGGGCTCATTATAGATACTGACGAGAAATACTGAATGACAGCCATCGAACTGCTAGAGAAACTAAGCTGGTTAGGCCATATCCCTGTGACTGTCGCTGCCATCGTCATTATTCTTCGTATTAAATTATAGGCCAGTAACACGCCCCATAGCTCCTGACGCACCATGTCTGGACGCTTACTTCTTAAATGGTATGCGCTATCAAGCATGGTTTGTTTGATTTCTCTAAACCCAAGTTCTATCTCCCAACGATGACAATATAATTCAACAATTTCATTACCTGGATAACGCAATCTATCCGTCATCGAGGTTAATATACGGTAGCTTTTGCCCTTTATTGTTTTACTGATTAATCTCGCTTTAATCGTTTCAGGAACATCGGGAAAGTTTTTTTGTGCATGCTTTGTGGTTTTCAATTCAATGATATGGTCATTTTTACCCGCGCTGGAGATGATTTCATACTGTAAGTCGGGCCTTGCTGGTATCAGCCAGTGCCTCATCTTCCCAGTTTGGTGCCAACGATTTAACAGGCTTAAAGAATAATATCCTTTATCAAACATAGTCAGTGAATTATCTGGTGTACGTTCAATTAAACGCTCAGCTAATTTCATCTCGTTGGTTTTATAGTTATCAAACTCGCTACTGAGCAGTTGATGGCTGGTCAATTCCATATGACAGACCCTGCGTATTTGAGGAAAGGCTGTATCACCGTATTGGTTGCTACCTGAAGAGAAGGCTTTACGATTATCAGGCGTGTCGGCTGTTCGCCACACAACACCGTCAACAGCTAATAGGTTCAAACCATTCCATGTTTCGAATGACTGTTGCTTATACATTGATTGAGCAGATTTATTGAAAACGTGTTTAACGGAATCATCACCTAACCTTTGTCTCGCCTGTACCATCGCACTTGGAGCAACGAGTGGGTTCTTGCCTGGTAACATGATATCTAGCTTATTAGCGATATTCCAAACCGATTCTTTTCGAAACAATGCCATGCCAATAACTGACCACAAAACGCCCTCAAGCGGTAACCTTCGCTTACGAACGGTTGCAATCCCAGCTTGTTGAAAGCCTTGTTCAATGATTTCAGGGTCAATAATTTCTGATAATTTTTCAAAGGTATGGTATCGGCTGCTTTCTTCAAGTGTTGCTTGCAGTGCTTGTTCTATATTCACAAAAAAAATCCGTAGTTAGTTTCCTAACTACGGATTTTGCATGATCGTTTGGATCGGTCAACCGGTCATTTTCTTAACTGATCGGCATTAGCCATAAGGCTCCTTTTTCGGTGTAAGTAATATTTTTACACGTCTAGATTAACTACGCGTAGAGCGTTAGTTTCGATAAACTCTCTACGAGGCTCTACTTGATCACCCATTAAGGTGGCAAATAATTGATCCGCGCCAACAGCATCTTCAATCGTTACTTGTAACATACGACGAGCACTAGGATCCATTGTTGTTTCCCAAAGCTGGCTTGGGTTCATTTCACCCAGTCCTTTATAGCGTTGAATGTAGATCCCGCGCTTAGATTCTGTGATCAACCATTCCAAAGCATCCACAAAGTTATCAACAGGTTTTGTTTTCTCACCACGTTGAATATAAGCACCTTCTTTTAGGATGTTTGCAATGTTAGTACCAGTCACAGCAATGCGTTGGTAGTCACGTGATGCAATAAAGTCATAATGAAGTACATGTGCTTTATCAACACCGTGCTGACGAATATTCACAACCGGGTAATACATATTACGCTCAGCGTCAAACTCTGTGCCTGCATGGAAAATAGTTGCATCTTCATCACGTGCAATCAGGTCATCAACTAACTCTTTTGTCCAAGCAATTACTTTAGCTTCGTCAGAAAGGTCATCAGTTTTCAACTCTGTTTGGTAGATTAAGCGCTCCATTACCGTGTTAGGATATTTACGCTTTAAACGCTCAATAACTTTAACTGTATTTTGGTAATCGTGAACGACTTTCTCAAGCGCTTCACCTTCTAGCGCAGAAGCATCTGCACTTGGATATAAAGCAGCATTATTAAGTGCAAGCGACGTTAAGTATTCTACTAATGCAGGATCATCTTTAATATAACGCTCTTGCTTACCTTTTTTCACTTTATAAAGTGGTGGTTGAGCAATATAAATATAACCGCGTTCTACAATTTCAGGCATTTGACGATAGAAGAATGTTAGTAGTAACGTACGAATGTGAGAACCATCCACGTCCGCATCGGTCATGATGATGATACGGTGATAACGTAATTTCTCAGGGTTATATTCGTCACGACCAATACCACACCCTAATGCAGTAATTAGTGTTGCTACTTCTTGCGAAGATAACATTTTATCAAAACGTGCTTTTTCTACGTTTAATATTTTACCTTTAAGCGGAAGAATAGCTTGGTTTTTACGGTTACGTCCCTGCTTGGCTGATCCGCCAGCAGAGTCCCCTTCCACTATATATAGTTCAGATTGTGCTGGGTCTTTTTCTTGGCAATCAGCTAGCTTACCTGGTAAGCCTGCTAAGTCCATTGCACCTTTACGTCGTGTCATTTCACGGGCTTTACGCGCCGCTTCACGTGCACGTGAGGCATCAATAATCTTACCTACAACAATTTTGGCATCAGTTGGATTTTCTAATAAAAACTCAGTGAATTTTTCAGCCATTGCTTGCTCAACCGCAGATTTAACTTCACTTGATACTAGCTTGTCTTTAGTTTGCGATGAGAACTTAGGATCAGGAACTTTAACACTAACAACAGCCGTTAAGCCTTCACGGGCATCATCACCGGTAGCATTGCTGGTTGTTTTAGCTTTTTTGTTAAAGCCTTCTTTTTCCATGTAGTTATTAAGTGTACGTGTTAGCGCTGATCTAAAACCGGCTAAGTGAGTACCACCATCACGTTGTGGAATATTATTTGTGAAACAGTAAATGTTTTCTTGGTATGCATCATTCCACTGCATTGATACTTCAACACTAATACCATCTTCTTCACGTTCGTGAGTAAAATGGAACACACCTTTATGTATAGGTGTTTTATTACGGTTTAAGTATTCTACGAAAGCTTGAATACCGCCTTCATATTTAAAGTGGTCAGATTTATTTTCTTCACGCTCATCATTTAAGATGATGCTCACACCTGAGTTTAGGAATGAAAGCTCGCGTAAACGCTTAGCTAAAATGTCGTAATGAAAATCTAAATTTGTGAATGTTTCAGCGCTTGGCCAAAAACGTAATTCTGTACCAGTTGTTTCTGAGTCACCAATTACAGCTAAAGGTGCATCTGGAACACCCATAGTATAAAACTGCTCATGAAGCTTACCTTCACGACGAACAGTCAGTTTTAGTTTTTCTGAAAGTGCATTTACAACAGAAACACCAACACCATGTAAGCCACCCGATACTTTATAAGAGTTATCATCAAACTTACCACCGGCATGAAGTACCGTCATAATAACTTCGGCTGCAGATACGCCTTCTTCTTCATGGATAGAAGTTGGGATACCACGACCGTTATCTCGAACTGAGACAGAACCGTCTAAGTGAATCGTTACATAAATATCATCACAATGACCTGCTAAGGCTTCATCGATCGAGTTATCAACGACCTCAAACACCATGTGGTGTAAGCCTGTGCCATCATCGGTGTCCCCAATATACATTCCAGGACGCTTTCTTACTGCGTCTAATCCTTTAAGTACTTTAATACTCGACGAGTCATAATTCTCAGACATGGTTAATCCCACTTATCTTGTTATTAGGTTGCCATGTTTCACGTGGAACATTTGTAGTTCTCGTTGCATGGGTTCCACCACAGCAGAAATACTTTCAGATAAAATTGAAGAGATAAAAATTTGAGAACTGCAGTGAGCAAGTAATTGTCCCACTTTCTCTTTTGTATCTTCGCCTAATTCTGAAGGTAGATCATCTATTAGCAATATAGATTGCTTATCTGTCTCTGACTCAATTAAGCTATTTTGCGTAACTTTCAACGCATACAATAATAGCTTCAATTGACCGCGTGAGAATGTATTCTCCACACTGTTGCCAACGACACTAAAACTAAAATCGGCCTTATGAGGGCCTTTACTTGTAAACCCTTGGCGAGCATCTCGCTCAAAGTTTTGCTCTAACGCATCTGCAAGAGATTCAGTCTCTTTCCAGCCTGCGCTAAAGGTCATTTCTAAATCACGTACAAGCGTCAATTCTGCACACATTTTATCAAAAAATTGCTGCTTAAACCTACTTATATACGCCAATCTTAATTTATTTATTTCTTCAGCCAGTCTAACAAATTCTTTGTCCCAAAACTTAATTTGGTCAAAATAATTCTTGGGCTTAGTTTTTAATAATGCATTACGTTGTTTAAGTACTTTATTAAATGATTGCCACAAAAAAAAGAACTCATGTTCCACGTGGAACAAACCTAAATCTAAAAACTTTCTGCGCTCTTTAGGTCCACCAAAAAACAAAGAATAACTCTCTGGTGTAATAATTTGTACAGGCATAAGTTGAGCTAGTTCTGATATCTTACGGCTCGCCTTACCTTGAATTTTTAAATTGGTCTCACCCGTTTGCGTTTTACTAATACCAATTGGAATTGATAAATCGTGTATTGTTTTACGCCCGTGAATTACAAATTGCTCTTGCTGGTGCGCAATAATACTTTTGTGTTTTGGAGTACGAAAAGATTTGCCATGAGAAAGGTAATATATAGCCTCTAAAAGGCTGGTTTTTCCGCTGCCATTTTCACCATAAATTATATTAACGCCGTTGACTGGTTCTAGCGTCAGCGCCTCAATATTACGAAAATATTTGAGGCTCAAATGACTTAAGCTCATTATGTATTTATAGTCTTATAAACGCATAGGCATAACAACGTACATTGCTTCTTCATCGCCTGCACCTTCAATTAATGCACTGCTGTTTGAGTCGGCTAATGTAAATAGTACGTCTTCTGTTTTTAATGTGTTTAGTACATCTAATACGTAAGACACGTTGAATCCTATTTCTAGGTCCGCGCCTTCGTAACTTACTTCAACAACTTCTTCAGCTTGTTCTTGCTCTGGGTTATTGGCAGTAATTTTTAATAAACCGTTTGATAGGTTTAAGCGTACACCACGAAATTTTTCATTCGATAAAATAGACACTCGTTGAAACGCATTTCGTAACCATTCTCGGTTAGCTGTAATTACTTTGTCGCCACCACGTGGTAATACACGACGGTAATCAGGAAAGCGTCCATCAACTAGCTTACTTGTAAATGTAAACTCAATATCAATAATACGGATATGGTTAGCACCAAACTGAATTGTTACCAATTCGTCGTCAGCTACCATAAGGCGCATAATTTCTTGCACACCTTTGCGAGGTATAATTAATTGACGTTGAGTGTTAAGCGATTGCGTTAATTGCTTTTGTGCAATAGCTAAACGGTGACCATCTGTTGCTACTGTTTTTATGTCTGTATTATCTACTTCAAAAGACATACCGTTTAAGTAATAACGTACGTCTTGATTCGCCATCGAAAAATGCGTGCTTTCAAGTAACTTACGAAGTTCTAAACGAGTTAGTTGAAATTCAACCTCACCATCCCACTGCTCTAAATTAGGAAAATCATCAGCTGATAAAGTCGTTAATGAAAAACGGCTTTTACCACTGGTTAAAAGTAATTGGTGCTCTTGCAAGCTTAAAGTAATGTCTGAACCGTCTGGTAGACTTTTACAAATATCGAGTAACTTTTTAGCGGGTAACGTTAGTTTTGTATCGGCAATATCATCACCTACAAATACGCCAGAAACTAATTCAATTTCAAGGTCAGTACCCGTCATTGAAAGTTGTCCGTTTTCTACCACTAACAAAACGTTAGATAAGATTGGTAGCGTGTGTTTGCGCTCTATTGCACCCGACACTTGCACCAATGGCTTTAAAAATTGTTGTCTTGATATTGTTATTTGCATAATAAAGTCAGCCCTAAGATGACAATGTTCTTATTAAGTTTTGGTAATCTTCTTTAATTTCGTGGCTTTCGTCACGTAGTGATTTTATCTTACGACATGCGTGTAATACGGTCGTATGATCGCGTCCACCAAATGCGTCACCAATCTCAGGTAAGCTGTGATTAGTTAATTCTTTAGATAATGCCATGGCAACTTGGCGTGGCCTTGCTATAGAGCGGCTGCGGCGCTTAGACAATAGATCTGACACTCGAATTCGGTAGTACTCAGCAACGGTGCGCTGAATATTATCTATCGTAACCAGCTTATCTTGCAAGGCAAGTAAATCGCGTAGTGCTTCTTTTACAAAATCAATCGAAATTGGACGACCTGTAAAATTAGCATTAGCAATTACACGGTTAAGTGCGCCTTCTAGCTCACGTACATTTGAACGTAATTTTTTGGCGATAAAAAAGGCAACTTCATGTGGTAAGTTAATCTTACTTTGCTGTGCTTTTTTCATCAAAATAGCAACGCGAGTTTCAAGCTCTGGTGGCTCAATCGCGATTGTTAATCCCCAACCAAAACGTGATTTAAGACGGTCTTCGACCCCTTCAATCTCTTTTGGATAACGGTCAGAGGTTAAAATAATTTGTTGGTTGCCTTCAAGTAATGCATTAAAGGTATGAAAAAACTCTTCTTGTGAACGCTCTTTATTAGCAAAAAATTGAATATCATCAATCATTAATGCGTCAACACTGCGGTAATAGCGCTTAAATTCTTCTATCGCATTATTTTGCAGTGCCTTTACCATATCTTGAACAAAGCGTTCTGAATGCATGTAAACAATTTTAGCATCTGGCTTGTTTGCCATAATGCCGTTACCTACTGCATGTAATAAGTGAGTTTTACCTAAACCAGTACCACCGTAAATAAATACAGGGTTAAAAGCAGAGCCAGGATTATCGGCAACTTGAGTGGCCGCTGCTTTTGCTAATTGGTTTGACTTACCCTCAACAAAGCTGTCAAAGGTATAGTTTTCTTTAATGTTAGATTTGTAACCTGACTTAGGTGCAGGTTCAACAACAGGCTTTTGCTCACGAGGCTGTTGTTTTGTAGAAGCTTGTGGTGCTGATTGTGTTTCTATAACCGGTGCAGCTTGTGCATTTAATAAAGGCTTACTACCTACATCAAAACGTAGCTTTGGTGCTTCAACACCACAAATTTCTACTAATAATTCGTTAATTCTATTTAGGTACTTTTCTCTTACCCAATCAAGCACAAAGCGATTAGGTGCATAAATCGTCAAGGTATCTTCGGTACTTTCTGCTTGTAGTGGTCTTACCCACATACTGAATTGCTGCGAAGGCAGCTCATCTTGCAATACATATAAACAACTTTGCCAAACCGACAGATACACAGTTAAACTCCCAGAGATATAATTTTTATTCCCGCACATCATTAATGATTATAAATCATACATTTATTGCGTTCAAATGGTCCAATAAGCGACCCAAGACCGCGTATTATGAAGGCACTTTATCCACAAGTAAAAGATTGATTTTTATAAAATTGTTGATATCGATGTATAAAATCATTAACAACCTGATTTAAAACAGTTTTTATTTTAGATCCGAAGAGGAGATCATAACAAAATAACACCAAGATCGCGAACCAAATTTACGATCCAATTTTCTTTTCCCCCGCTTTTATTCACTTTTTATACAGGGGCTGTGGAAAACTTCTTATTTATGATGATCCTATCAGATCGCTCTACATGATCTCTTTATGGACCATAAGTAGGCTATATACTGCGAACGTAATTATGATTGACTTTACGTTACTTACTCTATAATATCTCGCGCTCGCAATGGCACCTATGCCAGGATCGCGACCTGTATAGGATGTTTTAACTTTAACCGATCGGATGAGATTGTTATGAAAAGAACTTTTCAACCTAGCGTTTTAAAACGCAAACGTGCACACGGCTTCCGTGCTCGCATGGCAACTGTAAATGGCCGTAAAGTATTAGCACGTCGCCGCGCTAAAGGCCGCAAAGTTCTTTCTGCTTAATTTATAAGTGGAAGACTTTAGCTTTGGCAGGGAGTTACGTCTGTTAACTCCCTCGCATTACTCTCGCATATTTAATGAACCCGCTCGGGCTGCAACTCCTTTCTTTACTCTATTAGCTAAACCAAATGACCAAGAAAAACCTCGGTTAGGTCTTACTGTTGCTAAAAAACGCGTAAAAAAGGCATGCCAACGAAACCGTATTAAACGTCTCGCTCGCGAAAGTTTTCGTTTAAATCAACACAGCATCGATAATATTGATATTGTGCTTATGGTGAAAAGTGGTATTGATGAACAGTCTAATGAAGAATTAACCAAACAACTTACTAAATTATGGCGAAAAATTAACGAACGCTGTAAACCAGGTGCACCTAAACCGCCACCTTTTAAGAAACGCCCAAACAAATCAGCTAAATCTAATAAACAAACCTAATTGCAATAGAATTGCAGGGTTAATTAATGTATCTTTAGCTCACCTTTTAATCATGCATTTAAAATTTCTAATTGAGTCTTTAAATACATGATATCTATCTCACTAAACTTAAGTAGGGGCATAAACATCATGAGGTTAATTAAACCACTTGTTGCTTTTCCTAAGATTTGTTTAGTGTTATTTATCCGCGGTTATCAAAAGTGGATTAGCCCGCTGTTAGGTCCGCATTGTCGTTTTAATCCAAGCTGCTCACATTATGCAATTCAAGCAATTAATTTGCATGGATTTATAAAAGGTAGTTGGTTAGCTTTAAAACGCATATTAAAATGCCATCCTTTACATTCAGGTGGAGACGACCCCGTACCTGAAAAATTAACCCATATTAACCACCAACACGAGAAATAAGAGCTGTTATGGAATCGCAACGCACGTTTTTATTAATTGGCCTAATGCTAGTGTCGTTTTTATTGTTCCAAGAATGGGATAATGATTACAACAAGCCTAAAGCCGATCCAAGTGCCACAACACAAACACTACAAGCAAATTCACCAGAGTCGGATGATTATATTCCTTCATCGTCAGATTCAGGTTTACCCGCTTCAGCAACTTTAGCTAAACGTTCAGTTATTGAAATCACAACTGACGTTTTTAAAGTTAAAATTGACACCAAAGGCGGTGACATTGTTGAAACAGACCTTCTTCAATACGAAGAAACTAAAGGAAGTGAAACACCTTATATGCTTCTTGGTCAGCTTGATAGTGGCAAACAATACTTTTCACAAAGTGGCTTAATTGGCTTAAATGGCCCTGACGCATCAGCTAACGGTCGCCCTACTTATAGTACCGAACAAAAATCATATACCTTAACGGGTGATGAGCTTCGCGTTCCACTTCAGTTTACTGATAGTAATGGTGTTAGTTTTACTAAAACGTATGTATTCAAAAAAGGTCAGTATGACGTAGGCTTAGAATACAAAATCAACAATACTACCAGCGCACCTCTTCAAGTACAGCTATACACGCAAATTAAGCGTACCGTACAAGAAAAAGGTAGCATGGTTGATCAAAACTATTTAGGTGCTGCATACGGTACTGACGAAGAACCATATGAAAAGTATAGTTTTTCAGATGTGGCTGATAAAAACCTAAACAAAAACACGCAAGGTGGTTATGTTGCATTTATACAACATTACTTTGTAAGTGCTTGGGTTCCAATGCAGGATCAAACAAATACAATTTATAGCTTAATTACAAAAAGTAATGCCGCTATTATTGGTGCTAAAGATCCCGCTGTAAATATTCAAGCTGGTAGTGAGCAAACACTAACTGCTACTTATTATATGGGTCCGAAAGAGTCAGATATTCTTGAAGCGATTCACCCAGACTTAGACTTAACTGTAGATTACGGTTGGTTATGGTTTATTTCGCAACCTTTATTCGTATTGCTAAAATGGCTACATAGCATTTTAGGTAACTGGGGTGTAGCAATTATTGCCATCACTATTATCGTTAAATCGTTAATGTACCCACTTACTAAAGCGCAATACACTTCAATGGCAAAAATGCGTGCGCTACAGCCTAAAATGGCAGCTCTTAAAGAAAAGTTTGGTGATGACCGTCAAAAGTTCGGCCAAGCAACTATGGAAATGTACAAAAAAGAAAAAGTTAACCCAATGGGTGGCTGTTTCCCTATTTTACTTCAAATGCCGATTTTCTTAGCCTTGTTCTACGTATTCTTAGAGTCTACTGAACTTCGCCATGCTGAATTTATTTTTTGGTTAACTGACCTTTCTGCACAAGACCCGTACTACGTATTACCAATCTTATTTGGTGCGAGTATGTTTGTGACGCAAAAACTACAGCCTATGACGGTAACTGATCCAATGCAGCAAAAAATGATGACCTTTATGCCGGTTATCTTCTCTGTATTTTTCTTATGGTTCCCGTCGGGTTTAGTTCTTTACTGGTTAGTGTCTAACCTTATTTCTATTGTCCAGATGTTAATCATCTACCGTGGCATGGAAAAGAAAGGAATTAAAGTAAGAGGCTAGCGCCTATACCCAAGCCACATCAAGATGCAAAATTCAGCGTTTCACAGGGGCTTAAGATCAAGGCGTTACTTTGCAAGAATGGCAGTCCCTTTTAAAAAGTAACAACGATGAAATTAAGTACCTGTGAAACGCCCAAAGGGTTGGTTTAAAAGCGATTTATACTGCGTTATTGATTTTAACAATAGAACCACTATTATTCTCAATCAATGCCTTGCCTAAATAGCTTTTAACTCCAACTGAAACTCGCATCTTGAGATGGCTTGGGTATATTACTTATATAAAGGCGACTTCGGTCTAATGCCAGTCAGTTAAGCTGACTGACATTTTTCTTTTTATGGGGATACTTAGATGGTTTTGGCTTAACCCATCGGGGATATCTTCTATCCTCTCGTCTAGCTGGAAGCTTAAATAAGACCAGTGTATCGAGTAAGTGCTGCCAGTGTATTGGAATGTTCCCTGGGCTCATTATAGATACTGACGAGAAATACTGAATGACAGCCATCGAACTGCTAGAGAAACTAAGCTGGTTAGGCCATATCCCTGTAACTGTCGCCGCCATCGTCATTATTCTTCGTATTAAATTATAGGCGAGTAACACGCCCCATAGCTCCTGACGCACCATGTCTGGACGCTTGCTTCTTAAATGGTATGCGCTATCAAGCATGGTTTGTTTGATTTCTCTAAACCCAAGTTCTATCTCCCAACGATGACAATATAATTCAACAATTTCATTACCTGGATAACGTAATCTATCCGTCATCGAGGTTAATATACGGTAGCTTTTGCCCTTTATTGTTTTACTGATTAATCTCGCTTTAATCGTTTCAGGAACATCGGGAAAGTTTTTTTGTGCATGCTTTGTTGTTTTCAATTCAATGATATGGTCATTTTTACCCGCGCTGGAGATGATTTCATACTGTAAGTCGGGCCTTGCTGGTATCAACCAGTGCCTCATCTCCCCAGTTTGGTGCCAACGGTTTAACAGGCCTAAAGAATAATATCCTTTATCAAACATAGTCAGTGAATTATCTGGTGTACGTTCAATTAAACGCTCAGCTAATTTCATCTCGTTGGTTTTATAGTTATCAAACTCGCTACTGAGCAGTTGATGGCTGGTCAATTCCATATGACAGACCATGCGTATTTGAGGAAAGGCTGTATCACCGTATTGGTTGCTACCTGAAGAGAAGGCTTTACGATTATCAGGCGTGTCGGCTGTTCGCCACACAACACCGTCAACAGCTAATAGGTTCAAACCATTCCATGTTTCGAATGACTGTTGCTTATACATTGATTGAGCAGATTTATTGAAAACGTGTTTAACGGAATCATCACCTAACCTTTGTCTCGCCTGTACCATCGCACTTGGAGCAACGAGTTGGTTCTTGCCAGGTAACATGATATCTAGCTTATTAGCGATATTCCAAACCGATTCTTTTCGAAACAATGCCATGCCAATAACTGACCACAAAACGGCCTCAAGCGGTAACCTTCGCTTACGAACGGTTGCAATCCCTGCTTGTTGAAAACCTTGTTCAATGATTTCAGGGTCAAGAATTTCTGATAATTTTTCAAAGGTATGGTATCGGCTGCTTTCTTCAAGTGTTGCTTGCAGTGCTTGTTCTATATTCACAAAAAAAATCCGTAGTTAGTTTCCTAACTACGGATTTTGCATGATCGTTTGGATCGGTCAACCGGTCATTTTCTTAACTGATCGGCATTAGACTTCGGTCGCCTTTTTTATTGCCTGTTTTTCACCAGAGTATTCGCGAGTGTTTATTTCATAGGTTACAATACCGCCATAAAGTTACTCATCGTTGGCAAATTAATAGCATGATCAATCAAGATACAATTGCAGCACAAGCAACTGCCCCCGGACGTGGTGGTGTTGGTATTATTCGCGTTTCAGGTAGCCTTGCTAAAAGTGTCGCCGAAAAAGTAGTAGGTAAAATTCCTAAAGTTCGTTACGCCGATTACGTGCCATTTAAAAGCCTAGCTGGCGAGCAGCTTGACCAAGGTATTGCCATTTACTTTGCAGGTCCTAACTCATTTACTGGTGAAGACGTACTTGAATTACAAGGCCACGGCGGTCCTGTAGTACTTGATATGCTACTTAAAGAAATTAGTAAAATAGAGGGCGTTCGTTTAGCAAAGCCTGGTGAGTTTTCTGAGCGCGCATTTATGAATGACAAGCTTGATTTAACGCAAGCAGAGGCCATCGCCGACTTAATTAATGCTACGAGCGAACAAGCTGCCAAAAGCGCCCTACAGTCTCTCCAAGGTGAATTTTCTAAACACATAGAAACGCTTGTAGAAAAAGTAATTCATTTACGTATGTATGTAGAAGCGGCAATAGATTTTCCTGATGAAGAAATTGATTTTTTATCAGACGGTAAAGTGTCAGGCGACTTAGACGCTATTATTACTCAGCTTAACACTGTAACCAACCAAGCCAAGCAAGGCAGCATCATGCGCGAAGGTATGCGTGTTGTTATTGCTGGTCGCCCAAATGCCGGTAAATCAAGCCTACTAAACGCCCTAGCCGGTCGTGAAGCTGCAATCGTAACAGAAATAGCCGGTACCACTCGCGACGTACTACGAGAGCATATACATATAGATGGTATGCCACTGCATATTATAGATACCGCAGGCCTACGAGAGAGCCCTGACCGCGTAGAACAAATAGGTATTGAACGGGCGTGGGATGAAATAAACCAAGCCGATCGCGTTTTATTTATGCTTGATGGCACTGACACTATAGATACTGACCCGCATAAAATTTGGCCTGAATTTATGGCCAAATTACCAGAAGGTATGGGGGTTACGGTCATCAGAAATAAAGCTGATTTATCGGGTGATATAGTCGGAATGGAGCAAGAGCAACAATACCCGGTCATCAGCTTAAGTGCTAAAAATGCTGACGGTATTGAGCTTGTTCGCGAGCATTTAAAAGCCTGTATAGGCTTTCAAGGCGCAACAGAGGGTGGCTTTATGGCGCGCCGTCGTCATTTGGATGCGCTAGAGAGTGCTGCGTATCATTTAGAAACAGGTAAAACACAATTAGAAATGCACATTGCTGGTGAAATATTGGCTGAAGAACTGCGTTTAACACAGCAGTATTTAAACGAAATAACCGGTGAATTTACCTCAGACGACTTACTTGGCAAGATATTTAGCTCATTTTGTATTGGTAAATAACAAGGTAAACTAAAGGAAACAAACATCCAACTTAAGTTAAAAAACCTAATTTATTCATACATTTAATAACTTTTTTATCTTTCAATAGTTTCCTTTAGTTTCATAATATGGGTCTTGAACGGCCCACCTACTTCTTTGATGTGGGCCATTATTGGTCCACCAAAGAGGAAGTTATTATGAAATTAACTATCGAGAAAAAGTCACCTGATAGCACAGGCCGCCAACAACTACTGTTAACCAGAAATTATGGTTCTTACCTAAACGAAAACGGCAAACGAGTTAAACGCCGTAAAAGACAATCAATGGACTTGTTCATTTATGCCAACCCTAAAGACAAGTTCCAACGTGACCACAATAAAAAGACCTTAGATATTTCAGAAAAGATAAGAGCGCAAGCAATTGTCGATTTAGCTAACAACAAGCATCACTTTGAAGACTCAGAAAAACAGCAAGAAAGCTTTTATAACTACATGCAGCAAATAATTAATGACAAAGAGCACACTGATAGCCCATCAAACGTATCGCTATGGGAATCATCGTTAATGCATCTAAAGAGATATTGTGAAGGAAATCCGCTGTCATTTGCTGATTTTGATGCTGATGTATTACTTGGGTTCAGAACATACCTAATAAAACATGCACGCACAAAATCAGATAAGCTACTTTCTTCAAATACTACATCATGCTATTTCAATAAAGTGAGAGCGGCTTTAAACAAAGCATTTCACGAAGGCATTATTCGCCGAAATCCTGTAAACGAAGTAAAAAGCATCAAGATAGAACAAAACCCTCGTAATTACTTAGAAGAGGAAGAAGTAACAGCTCTTTATAGAACAGAGTGCCGATATGATGTACTCAAAAGAGCATTTTTATTCAGTTGCCTTACAGGTATGCGTTGGAGCGATATTCAAAAACTAACGTGGGATCGAATAGCTTTAAAAGAGCAACGCGCGACGTTCAGACATACGAAAACAAAACACCTACAATACCTTGACTTACCCGATGATGCGATCAGCTTATTAGGTTCGCAAGGAGAAGCCCATGAACGTGTTTTTAAAGGCTTAAGATACTCAAGCTATACAAACGTAGCCCTAACCCAATGGATGCTCAGAGCAGGAATTACAAAGCACATAACCTTTCACTGTGGAAGACACTCGTTCGCAGTCCGTATGTTAACTAATGATATCGATATCTACACGGTATCAAAGCTACTAGGCCACTCAGAGTTGAAAACAACACAAATTTACTCAGATATAGTCGAGCGTAAGCGAAAAGAGGCGATGACCACCCTACCTAGTCTATTTCAATAAAGGATATTAGGGTGGGAAATATGGGAAACTGGGAAAATATAATAAAAACATATAAATATAAATTTATTTACCTTCCCTCTTTCCCGCATTATTTGAAAAGCCAGTCGTATCCAGGAGGTGTGAAAGCGTCGAGTGCTTGCCACTCAGAGCGCCGCATACCTCTTGGATAACCTTCACTACGCAGAGAAAAGCCAGTCAAGCTAGAAATCGCCCGAAGGGTTGCGAAGCAAGGGGGCCCCGCTTGCGGGGTTCCGATTTATTGCTTTACAGGATTTGAAAGAAGTGGTTCCGGCCCTAATGTTGATTTTTCATTTCTACTTAAAAAATCAGAAATCATTTATTGTGGTAATGCATCGTATATAGAGTTCCATTTATAATAAGTGCTATGGTGGCAGACATTAGGTTACGAAATTTAATTACCTTACTAAAATAGAAATGTATAGGACCTCGTAATACACTCTTAATTAGTCACTTCCACCACAGCTGGAGCAACAACTTCAGCCTGTATGATAGTTTTTAGAGCTGAATACAAATCCACATCGACCTCAGGGACAGACAATGATACTACTAACGCATATCTAGCTTTAGAATCATACCTTTCATGGGCTTTGCGCGTTTTCCACCATCCTTTAGCGGGATAGATTGCTATCTTACCTCTAGCAGCCAAATCAGCAGCGCTGCCACGCCAAACATCTTTATGGATAGAGCCTTTATGTCGTTGCTGCTTACCTATGAGCCAATTGCTATCCTCAATAGTATCAGGCTTCTCACCTTCAGCCTGTGCGTTAATTCTGCGCATAAATTGAGCATCTGACTCACCATGGTGCTTGACATCAAATCTTAACTGATGACTTGCATAGTTGTATTTATCTAGGACATTACGACTTGAAGGGTTAGGTTCAATAAAGTATGAAAGTGTAATCGTCAACTCAACATTAGCCTCACCAATTTTTAGCAACTCTTCTTGCGGCCATGGTAAAGCATGTAAGTGCATATCCTTTGTTCTTGTATCTTTAGAGCGAGGCTTAACGAAAGGTTGTAATTCATCTTGAATCACAATTGATAGTGAGTTATTGGCACTTTTTATCGCCCTTTCGATATTCGGCACGCCAAACCCTACCTTCCTGATTAGCTTCACCATATCCGACTTCTTTATAGTATCACCGCGTTGTGCAGAAATTAATGCGTACATTGCATCAGTCCAATCTGCTGAATGTACCGCTAAAGCTCTAACAGTTTCAGGCCAAATATCATTATACTGAGTTTTAATCTGCGCAGAGAACCTTGCTGCCAAAGCAGTAGCAGCGCTGGTAGCGTGAGTTGTTGTAAAGTGCCGCTGAGAATAATCACTATTCGCTGTCAAAAGGTGCAAGTCGGGTTCATCACCACAAAATCCATCCTCAGCTCTCGCTAAGTTTCCACCTTCAAACACAACCTCGGACTTGAATGGAGCATTATTTTTATCCCAGCCTAGTGACGTTGTCGAGTATGGAGACAACCCCCCGGAAGGGGCTAAAGGCACTAAATCTCCTGAAAACGACAGCTGGTCTTTTTCTGTAAATGCACCAACAGTGAGCACATTCCAAGCCTGAGCAGGGTCATGCACATTACTTAAGTAATTGGCATTAGGGTAATCTACATTTACATCTAACTTGGCATTCCCTGCGCATACAGTGAACAAGCGTGGGGTTAGGCCTTCACCTGAGTAATCGACTGCTAACATATCCATTGCACTAGACCATGATGACGGGCGTCCTCTATCTGTTCCTATTCCTGACGAAAGCGACATAGAGAAAACTCTAGACCTTTCAGGCTTATATATCTCCATTTCAGATACAGCATTAGTTGTCACGATACCCAGAGGTTTATCAGCATTATCTCCATTGAATCTCATGGTTTTGACCGATTCAAGTCTATGACCAACTACTTCAACACTAGTTGAGCTCAACCGATCAGTCATATCTCCCCACATAGCAAGGCCAGCCATTTCGGTTCCGTGACCCAGTGCATCTGTAGGGTCGCTGTCTTCTGTAATAGTTCTCTGATCAGAAATAGTTGAAAAAGGAGCTAGTAACGGGTGCTCGACATTAACTCCTGAATCTATAATACAAACATAAGGTGATTCATCGGAGGTGTTAGAGTTAAGACGCTGTAAAAGTTCTTCTGTCCACTCCTCTTGTTCCTCACTCGGCATAGCAGCAAAGAATTCCGCAGTAACTTTCGGGAATCTAATCTCAGCGACTCGAAACAATAAAGCTGCGCTTTCTTCCAGTTTTCTTTGACTCGCTTGCAATTGAATAACTGTATGCTCAGGGAATCGCAACTTATGCTCCGACACCCTCATTTCAGCTATATTTGCCAATCGAGTAAAATCAGCCAAGATTTCTTGATAGTGGTTGTGCGTTTTACGTGTCTTTCTTGGTGTAGCTAACCACACTTCCCACCACACTATTTCATCTTTATCTTCAGGTAACAATGTTTCATCATCAGCCCAAATTGCAGCAAAAGTAGCTCGCTTGATATTTTTTATTGAATCAATAAGTTTCTGGTGATCACCAGCCCTCCCACCAGACAACACCCTACGTTCCTCATACTCGTTTAGCTTCTTCTGGTAAAAGCTCAGTTTACCTTCAGGAACGAACGCTGTTGCAATTGTGGTTTTTTTGCCTTCCTCTAGCTCCACGGACTTGACATTATGCAGCACAATGCCTTGAGGATCATTCGCCAAACTCTCTACTGCCATCACCACATCAGGGAAGCTTTCAAACTCAACCTGAATACCCACTCCCATACTCAGCTCAGTTGAAGCTACAGAGCGTTTCAGTTCTGAGAATTCGTTTGCAACAAATTGAATACTTTGACGTAGGTGAGCACTATGAATAGCTCGGTCCTTGGCGGGTATTGTTAATGGCCGCCGCCACCTCCACTCGGTGAGGTGAACTCGTGAGAACTAGCAGAAGAATTAAAAAAGAAGTGGGGTTTATCAAATTCGTTTCGAGCCATTAAAGTTCCTTTTTATTCCATAAAGTGTTGGCTAATACTCTTTCTGTCTTCAATTGCCTGCTGAAGCATTGTAATAGTAATTGAGTTATGATCATGAATAAGCATTTCTTTGATTGCATCATTTGCAGCTAAAGTAATTTCAGCATTACTTAACCCACCTGCTATCGCTGAAAGCTTCTTCCATGAGAAGTTATTAGCGACATAAGAATGCAACCGCGTTTTGAAAAGCTTGATAATTTCCTCTTCTGATGGAAGTTGATACTTAATGACATCATCAAAACGGCGAAAAAGAGCGTGATCTAATGCTTCAATGTGATTTGTAGCGCAAACGATAACACTATTAGAGTCATCTTGTTCAATCATCTGCAAAAAGCTATTGAGGATACGCCTAGCTTCACCTACATCATTACTTGATCCACGATGAGAACCCAAAGCATCAAACTCGTCAAAAAAGTAGACCCCTCTAACTTCTCGAATAGCATCAAAAATCTGGCGTAGCTTAGTTGAAGATTCCCCTAGGTACTTTGTAATTACCCCATCAAGGCGCACCTCAAACAAAGGAAAATTTAGCTCGCCCGCCAAAACAGATGCAGTAAAGGTTTTACCTGTTCCTGGCTTACCTGCAAGTAGCAACTTTCTACGGGGGGAAAGACCATGATTTTTTAAGGTAATAAGATGTTTTTGCTCTTTAACCAACCTTTCAAGCCGACTTTTAACAGAACTTGAGACAATAAGGTCAGAGAAGCGAAGTTTGGGGTGGGTTGTAGCTAATAGACCTGAAGTGTCCTTAACACTACTAGCAATCGAGATAGGTAGGTTTTTAGCACTATTCTTTTTTGCCTGCTCAACTAACCCTTTGAGCTCTTGTGCAAGTTTTCCATGACCATTTCTCGCTTCATGAGCGGCAACCTGAAGTGCGACAGATAAAAATCTGTCGTCATCTTTGTCGATATGAGATTGCATTAAAGCTTTAATTTGAGTCGAGCTAGCCATAGTTACTTTTTAAAATCAGTTAATGTTTACCGTGTAATCATACATTGAAAAGTCAATTTCTTCTATCATCTGATTATCTAATCATCGTTTAACATAAACAAGAATAGCTAAAACTTGAGGGATGGTATTAATAAAACATTTAAATTAGTGGGTTCGCTATTTGTTATTTGTTATTTGTTATTTGTTATTTGTTATTTGTTATTTGAGAATAATAATAGGAAAGCAGCACACACCAATTCTTAATAAAAACAGCCCAATATAATGGGCTGCGCGTGTAGGAACTACACGACTATCCTCTAAGACTACAGACGATAAACCCTAACGCCTGATGGATTACACGCCTCCAGGGTCGCACCCTGATGCACCATAGCCCTGTTTCATGCACCCAGGTGTGGGCCGTTACTATCGATAACGAATCGCGGTGTGCGCTGCCGGTTACAAAGATAAACCGCTTTAAAAAATAATGCTTGGAAAAACCCTGGTGAAATTGCCAGGGCTTTATTTGAAGGCGGATTGGCGACGAGTCGTCCCTACTCGAAAGAGGTAGGGACGACTCGCAGAGTCGCCCGTCGAGGCCACTGCTCATGATGCCTCGATACCCAATCCGCCCTGAGAAATTGCAGGGCCAGAAGAGGGATGGAGATTTGAACGCGTCGAAAAGGTGTTGCAATCTCTGATCACTGTGATAATTTTAATTATGAACTAGCTCGAAATGAGCACAAATAAAAAGGGCGTATTCACTGCCCGCAACACGTTCCTGAGGAGCTGCATTCGCAGCATTATGGGTCACACGACCACCCCACTATAAACAACACAAATATAAACCACAGTAGTTCGCGCTGTATTTCAACAGAAATCACACGGCTCAGCTTTGTTGCTTTAGACCCGTTAGCCTTTATGTCTTTCGACAATATGCTCGGTTACGCACCGTTCATATGGCTTTAAAACTTACCTATTTTGGCGTTTCGCCCCCTGGTCTTCGGTTTGGTGTTTTTCTCAATACTTTCAAAATTACTTTTTAAATTTATGAGGAACATGAAATGAGCCAATTAGGATACCGACTTCACCAAATGGTAAACGACACACACCGTGAAAGTAGCTTTAGCACTAGAGCTACCCGAAGCAAAGTTTTAAACCTTGCTGCAAAGCAGCTACTCAAACATGGTTATAGATTAAAAGACCCGTCCGGACTTAAAACCAAGCATATCAATCATCTTGTTACACGTTGGCAAGATGAAGGCCTAGCAGCAAAAACAATAAAAAACAGAATGGCGGCCTTGCGTTGGATTGCTGAGAAAATAGGTAAACCTAATATCTGTTCACGCAGCAATGATGATTACGGCATCCAAGAGTTCGCAACAACCCTATTGGCAAGTCAAAAACATTAGACATGGATAAACATGCCAAGATCAAGAGTGACTTGATCAAGCTTTCCCTGCGTTTGCAGCAAGAGTTTGGGCTTAGAAAAGAGGAGTGTATGAAATTCAGCTTATCCTATGCTTTGATAGATGCTAACACTCTGCAAATAAAAGGCTCATGGGCTAAGGGTGGCAAATACCGCAAAATTCCGATCTTAAAAGAATCTCAACGACAGCTCATTCGTGATATTGGTGCCGTTACTAAAGGCGCACTTATCGAACCTGACAAAAACTATAAGTCACAAATGGAACAGTACGACCGCGAAACAATTCGAGTTGGATTAAATAAAAATCACGGACTGCGTCATCATTACGCAAGGGAGCGTTATATAGAGCTTACAGGCTGGAAATGCCCTGCCGACGGTGGCCCACATAGAAGAGAGCTCTCGCCAACCGATTATGATCACGATACCAAAGTCCGTGAACAAATTAGCCAAGAGTTAGGTCATGAAAGATTGAAGATCACCTATGCCTACTTGGGCAGTTAGAATTTAAGTAATATAAACACATCAAATATTTTTCAGTTCTAGTGAGTTACTCTTTTTAACTCTTGGAACAATTTTGAGCTCTACAGTTCTGCTATTAACACGGGAGCTATCATTTGAAGATACGCCTTTAATATTAATCAAGTTAATCATTAAGGACATTCGGCTCAAAATTGATTCAGTATTGTATAAATGCCTAATAAAACTGGTAGATCTCGCAACGGCTAGCTCATGATTTTTAATATAAGCATCGACTTTACTATCAGATGCTTTCCATTCATCAGATGAGTAACCTACAACTTCTATTCGTTCTATTAGTTCTTGATGCTGGTTTAGAAAATCTAAAATATGAGGCATAGATTCGTTCAATACTGATTTAAAAGAGCTTGAAAGCTCTGTTGAGTTTATGTTAAATGCTGAGTATTTATCAGAGAATGTAATCATGTAAGTGTCAGGGTTGAACTTTATCTCATGACGTTTCATTACCTGCGGCAAACTTTCTAATACTAAGTCAGCTAGCTCTCCTCTGGCTCTAACTTTAGATTCTTTACTTACAACAAATGAATCTGATGGCAGGTCAAATGTAAGTTCACCGCTACTTGATCTCAATCTTATATGGCTTACATTCCCGATACCTTGAAAGAGAACAGTTGCTTCATCCAGTCTATAACTACCATTTCCAACAGGAACAAGAAAAAAGTCATAGTTGCCTTTTTTTATCAAATTGGAGACAAAAGAAGAGGACATTTGATTTAAGTAAAGGCTAACATGATCTTTTTTTATACCCAGGTTAACTATGGAGCGATTTAAAACTCTTTCCCCAAATCCATCTATTGATAAAAGTGGAATATAAAATAGTAGGCAACCAACTATATACATAGTGATTTTTTTGCGTTTTTTCACTTCCGAATCAAAAACTGGAAAGTTTTCATCTAAATCTTCATTTTCATCACCAGCATTTTGCCTATCGTTTATAGTTAATAACCCTGCGGCTATAAATCCATTGGCTAAAAGTGCAGTAAAGAGTTGGAACCAATACATATAGTCAATCTCTAAATCTGAGCTTTTATCTAACCACACGCTGATTGACATCAGAAAATATAATGCTAATACAATTATCGTTGCTACATGTAAAGGCCATATAGTTGAGTTCTGAACTTTTGGAAGTTTTGTTTGGTAATTAGAGATAATAAAGGATAGGCATAACGTTATTAAAGAAACGAGAGCTGAATACAGAGACAAACCGATAGCTGAGAAAAATAGTACAGTAAATATTAGCCTTGCGCCAAATGCTAAAGCTGTCCAAATAAAGAAAAGGCCATCACCAATTTCAATCCCTTTGGGATAGAAATTAATCCCCATGCAGTACAGTAAAATTACAATTGTTCCAATTGCAATACAACATCCAACAACTAATTTAGATATCCCTGTAAATAACTCTATGTATTTCTTCATTTGTAAACGTTTTATCCCATGTTCTTTGTCATTCAGCAATTCCAATCCAATATATTTTCAGCCAATTCGTCTTCAATACAGAACAAGAAGGCAGTTGGCACTTTGAGAACAACACTCAACGCTATCACTGTTTTAAAATCTGGGGTGTGAACGCCACGTTCATATTGGTTCATACGAGCAGACGCAACAAACTTATCCATTCCCGCCATTATTCCTAATTGCTTTTGGGACAGGCCTAGTCTTGTTCTTGCTTGCTTTAGCCGTATTGGAAACGGCGAACCATCGTTAGTTTTCAATTGGTGTAAGACATCTGCTCTTGAAAACTAAGATTTTCTTAGCTTTAATATAATCTAGATACTAAGGAATACTTAGCATTAAATTAGGCATGCCTAATTATTTTGGAGGTTAACATGGGATTTGAAGGCTTTTTGGGTATATTAGTTGTTGTAGCTTTGTTTGTAGCAAGTGCTTTTTTTAGTTGTAGCGAAACTGTTGAAAATGAAAACGAACAACTAGATAAACTAGATGATGGTATGGGGAATATTATCGCTGATGGCGAGCATATGCCTCGTGCAGAGGCTGAGGATGCTCAGGCTCGTGGCGAGCTCTACGATACTCATCTATAAATTAGGCATGCCTAATTTTGAGAGAAGAAATGATGACAAATAAAGAGCTTTGGCCATTTAAGCCTGTATACGATGAGCTGAAGATTCGCTTAGCTGGTATTGAGGACGAGTGTGAACCATTAGGTTTAGAGGTTAATCTTCGCAATGAAACGGAAGAAGAGATGTTCATTGCTTTAACCACACAAAAAGCGTTTGCATTTGATGTTATGAATGAACATGACGATATTTGGGATATTCGATTGGAACCCTTTTCAAAGTTCAAAAATCGTAGCACTCAAATTTTCTTTCCTTTCACAGGTCTTAATCCAACTAAACGGTTGAAAATTAGTAACTGGATTTTAGAGCTTTGCAATTGGGAAGGTAATATCTATTTAGGTAATACAAAACATTAAGCTGTGCTTATGACTGATTATGGATGGTTTCAAATGTGGGTATTAATGGTGCTGGCTATTCGCGCGACTCGCCACTACGACAAACTGAAGCATGATTTATTTGAAGCAATTAAAGAGGGTAAAATATAGCAATGACTCCTTTACTAACAGGCTGCGCTTTAATTCTAGCAATAGTGATATTTTTTGCTGTTCTATTCCATTTAAATCGAAAAGCCCTCAATAAATTCGACTGATACCTAATCATTCCTAGCAAAAAATTAGGCATGCCTAATTTTTTACGTTCAAAAACGTCATTTTTACGCCAATTTTATGTAAAAAAGGCGTACCCATAATGTCAACACCGCATTTTTAAAGGGCTGAAAAACCCACTGAAATTCCCCCTAGTTTTTCCCAGCATCCCATGAAATTTCCTGCTCAAATAACTCCAAACGAAACTAAAAGAAATCAAAGTAAAGGAGCTTTATCATGTTTGAGCTTAGAGAAACAGGTTTATTTTACACCCCAACAGCCGATTCAGAACCAAGGTTCTTGTGTGGCCCAATTCAAGTGCTGGCATTTCCAGAGGAGGTAACAGTACTCGAGACTACGGCTTGCTTGTTGAGTGGAAAAACTTAGACGGTCTTTGCATACGCAAGCTAATACCACGACGCCACATAATTAATGATCAAGGTAAAGTGTTAAAAGAATTGCTTGTAGATACAGGCCTTGCACTTTCAAGTCGTAAAGGTATATGGGACCCAATAACATCTTACCTGATTCAAGCAAGGCCAGAAAAACGATATAAAAGCGCGACTCAAACAGGCTGGCTTAATAATAGCTTTGTTACACCCAGTTGGTGCGTAAGTAATGGAGCAGAGCAAGTTATTTACTCAGGCACAAAAGAAGCTGATTTTTTAAGTTCCGCAGGTACCTTATCTAGTTGGCAGAAAGAGGTTGGTACTCTTTGTATTAATAACCCATTACTTGCATTTACTGTTTGCACAGGCTTATGTGCCCCCTGCTTCATTGGTTAAATTGGCCCAGTTGTGGTGTTCACCTGTTTGGTAAGTCCAAGGTATCTAAAACAACGATCTTAATCATGGCTGCAAGCTTGTACTCAGGTACTGACTTCTATTATGCATGGAGAAGCACCGCTAATGGATTAGAAGCAGTAGCGGTGGAACACAATAACTTACTGCTTTGCTTAGATGAACTGCATCAGGTAGACCCTGAGGTCGTCGATCAGTCCATTTATACAATAGCTAATGGAATGTCAAAATCACGCAGTAATAAAGATGGTTCCCAAAGCCAGCGAAAAAAGTGGCGACTTATCTTTTTAAGTACCGGTGAAATGGGACTTGAAGAAAAACTTTCATCAATACATAAAGGCGTAAAAGCAGGTCAAGAAATCCGTTTCTTAGAAGTACCAGCCCAAAGGCAACATGGTGCTTATGACGATCTTTATGGTCATAACAACATGAATAACTTTTCTGAATCTATTTGGAAAGCCGTTAACGAAAATCACGGCACTGTCATGCCACAATGGGTTGAGTACTTAAGCACTATTGATGATCTCCCTACTCTTTTAAATCGCAATATCAAAGCGATGTTAACCCATTGGGAAATAACAAAAGAAAATAATGGCAATCAGGTTATTGAAGCAGCAAAAAGATTTGCGTTACATGGTGTGAGTGGTGAATTGGCTGCTTCAGCTGGACTTATGCCTTGGCCTAAAGGCCTTGCTGAAAAAAGCGCAAAGGAAGCCTTTGATGCTTGGCTCGAAATACGTGGCTCTTCTAGTGATTCAGAAGATGACAAGTTGATAAAACAATTACCAACTGCCTTAGAACTTTGGCGACGAAAATTATTACCTGAAGGTAAGTTTTTGGGTGATAACTACGGCTACGCGATAGAAAAAGATCGCCAGCTTGCTTGGTTCATAACTCGTGATGCATTTATGAAAGGATTAAAGGTTAGTTATAAAGCTGATATTTCTCATACGATTAAACTAATGTGTAAAAATCATTGGCTGGAAAGTCGTGAAGGTCGAGGAACATTCAAGAAAGTAATCGCAGGTGGGCCACCTGGTGGTCGCTAATTTAAGGTGCTACCACAACAAATTGTGGCTGATTTAGCTTTAGATGAGACACTTTCCCAAGTTTATTTACCAACCTAAAGTGATGAATTAATTGGATTTTCCCAATATTCCCGTTTTCCCAATAAATTTTAGAGAGTAGACCATGAAAAATGATATAAGTGATGCACTACGTAAGAATGACGAATTACCAGATATCCGAAATACAATTGAAGAGATGATCTTGAAAAGTCACTTAAGCAACAAAGCCGCATTAACAGTTGACGAATGCGCACTTTATACAGGTATGGCAAAAAGCTATATCTATAAACTAACCCATGAAGGCATTATTCCTCATGCAAAACCTAATGGTAAAAAGATCTTCTTCGATAGGTTAGAGCTTGATCAATGGCTTCTTGGTAACAAGGTAAAAGGTGATATAAGCGAAAGTGATTTCATCAAAAAGACAGCAGAATCACTAAACAAGAAATTTTTCTAAAATAGAAAATAAGCCCACATAGTGTGGGCTTATTGATATGAGGGGTCTCTACACCTTGCCGGGACAAACCTCAGTCACAAGGGGAGACCGTTTTTTTCTGAATCAATAGCTTATGATAAGCAATTGATGTAAATTTAATCTAATTAGGTATAAGTATAACAGAATAATTAAGTAGAGCAATATGCGAGTCGATACCAGATTAGAACGCCAAGGGCTAACGAATTCACAAATTTTTTTTATTGAGTGTTGGCTTAGCTTAACCAGTAAAAGTAATATTGATAGTGATAGGGTTACATTTAATAACTCTCTGAATGCTGTTGAAGAGCTCTTGTCCCTATATAAGTTAGGTACAAAATACAGAGCACCACAAAAAAGATTAATAATAGCAGAAGAGCTTATTTCAATATTTAAATCAGATACTTGTTTAGATAACCCAACGTTTAAAAACATACCCAATCATCTGATAGAAATTTTATCTGCAAATATTCCATCAGAGTCAGAAAAGAACCAACCGATAGAAAAAGAAAAAAAATTAATAGTAAGTCTATTAAACCAGCTTAAAACTCTGATAGAAAAAAACTATCGTGATATTGCACTTTATAAAATAGATGAATTAATAAACAATGAAAATGAAGCAGACTTTGATAAACTTTATGTAGCAACTAATAATCTCGCTAGCACACTAAACAGTCTTGGAATGCCCCTAACCGAGTGTTATTTATTAGGCCGGAACTTTTTCTTATCTCGTAACGAATCCTTTATAGAACAAATTGCTAAATTCAAAGCGAAATTAACCTTACAAGAAGAAGATGTAAGGGTATCTTTAAAAATAATATCAAATAAGCTTTATACATTTCTGGATAGTATTGAGGGAGAATTAAATTTTAACAACTGTAGATTCCATCTAATTGACCATCAAAAAAGAAATAGCATCGCTGTAAATATCACAGTATGTGCAATCAGTCATTCTGCTGCGCATTCTAAATCTTTACAAGTGTTGCATCGCTCATTGGACATTATGGCTGTAGCTATTGGACAAGACAAAATAATCATTCAAAGAAGCTATGACGCTGATGGCTGGGGCATATCAAAAACTATCAGGGATTCAACAGACAACCTAATAAGTATATCTGATCGAATTCAGTCTAGTGATTTCTTACTTTATATGAAAACTATGGAGAGGGTATATTCCGAAGGTAGTGATGAAGCAATCAAAAAAGTTAGCTCTGCCATGAGATTTATGAAAAAGGGACTAGAGCCTGGAGCATCTGAAAGTCGTTTTACAGCCTTTTGGTCTGCACTAGAATCTATAACAGAGGGAGTTTCAGAAGAAACTTTAGGCCATGATGAGCATGTTCTATTTGCAACGATGCCATGTATTGGACTTGATTATCCAATAAAACAGCTTTTCGCCTTAAGGGGTGTTGCTAAAGAGTTAGAGTGGGGGGAACTCACTCTTGATAATAATAGATTAGATCTTAAAACAGCCAACCTTGTAGATTTATATAAGGCTATTAAAAATGAACAAATTAAAGTGCAAATAAGAGCTAATTTAGAAAAATATCCATACGCAAAACACAGGTTCAATAAATTAATGCATTTTTGTAACAAACCTTACCTCCTTGGAGAAAAGGTTCAGCAACACATGAAGAAAGTAGAGTTACAAATCCATCGAATATATAGAACAAGAAACTCTATTGTTCATAATGCACATACACCTGAAAGATTAGAGCTACTTTTAGTTAACGTAGAGCATTACCTGAGAGGTACTCTCAATGCTATGGTTTATATGATGGAAAATGCACAAACGATCGTAACCCCTGAAGAAGCTTTCTCTAGATACAAGTACCTCACAAACAAAATTATTGGTGAAATGGATCCAACATATCTCATGAGAAGTACCTCTACGAAAGAAAAAAAAGAGAAAGAAAACAGAGAGAAAGCACTTCGTTCAGGTGACGAAGAAACTACCGATATTGAACTAGTCAAATGGCTGGAAATACACGAGTAAGTTTCCTTTAGTTTACTTGCACGATATTTTCTAATGCGAAAGTGGGCCACCACAGACCCACCAAAAAAACATAAACTTACTGTTTTTATTAACTTTTTTACTTATTGTATTGGCAAATAAGCACCTTATTACAGATATATGTTTATTATAAGAGCACTTAGGTGCTCTTTTTTTATGTAAAATATTCACTATAAAATATGTATTTATACCGTCAATCCCAGCCAGTTCTGCCAATAAAATCATACCCAAAGCGATAATTATTACCAGCTAGATTATGTAGACTAGATTGTAGAAAGAGCCTTTAAGTAAGGTATTAATAGCGCAAGTAACACCCATTTTAAGGTCAAAACCGATACATATTTCAAACAAAAATACGTTTTAAAATCGTTATCCTCCACACAAAAGTTAGTTATAAATAGCTTTTTTATAATTACCTAGCTCATAAAAACTAATGTTATTTGCTCAATTTAAGAGCTAAAACGTGACGTTCAACACTCTAAAAAACCAACTTTATACAACATATGGACAGACGATCACTGCGGCTTTTTAATAAAAATGACTCGAGATTTGAGTGCGTCAAACTTTTGATCTACCAATCCACCAGCAAAATACATAAAAAAAGCAGCTATAAATACGCATTAAATTAAATATATTGAGATCACTTATCCACAAAATCTAATTTTTAGCTCAAATAAATAGTAAATTGAGCCACCTCGCAGAGAAAAACCTAATGATCTATTAAAAATTATCTGTTTATAAGCTTATTTTTAATTAATTTCGTTAGATCAGCCCAATTAGATCATTTAATAAAATTATTTTCGATCTAAACTTAAGGTTATCAACAACCTTTATATCCACATTATGATCACCTTGTGCTTTTTATGCCTAGATTTATAAGTAAGTCTTTCACTAAATAGTAATATCAATAACTTAGCGATTATTAAACAACCTAAAAGGTGTGTTTAAACAGAGCTTTCCCCACTGTTATCAACAACTTTATCAGAAGATTACATTTAAAGATATTTTGTTAATCACTATAATATCAACAACTTAAGGAGTCGCTTTCAAATAAGAGTAAAATTAGCACAAAAATAGTTATACAAAAAAGCACTCTTAACTTTACTGTTACTCACACTCAGTTATCATAGGCAGCAATTAAAACCAATGTGATCACTAATATTCATGAGTTCAGTAAATCTTATTGTTGGCAGCCAAATGGGATCAGCCGAGTATGTTGCAGAGCAACTAAGCGACGCGCTTAATAACCTTGGTATTACTACACAACTACATGATCAACCTGAATTTAGCGATATTGATCAGCAAAATACCATTTGGTTAATTTGCACATCTACTTATGGTGCAGGTGATTATCCTGAAAACTTTATTAGCTTTGTTGAAGATGTGACTCAAGCTAATGATTTATCAGAATTAAAATACTCAGTAATCGCTTTAGGTGATACCAGTTATGACACTTACAACCAAGCTGGACGTAATATAGATGCCTTATTATCTCAAAAAGGCGCTATAAAAGTAGCAGAACGCTTAGAGCTTAATATTCTCGATGAAGCACTACCAGAAGACACAGCATTAGCATGGTTAGACTCTTGGATAACCAAAACAGGCTTAAAATAGATAGATCAAGTAAAAAGTTATATATAAAGTTACCCACAATTTACTAATAATTTAATAGATTTTGTGGATAAAGATTGAATAAACTGCTTTTTAAAGCATGCTTATCCATGGGATAAGATCCAACTGATTCAGCCCTGTGCATAAGGTGCCTTTTTGATCAGAGCTTATTTGCTGGATGATCCGATCATATTAACACCTTTAGATCTGATCTAATTTCATGTTTTAAATGAAGATCTAAACCTTATCAACAGAAAAGCTGATCAGTAGTAGTAATAGTAATAAAAGATCTCTTTAAAAGATCCTTTATATTATTAGAGATCACATACTTAGATCTTGCTCTTTGTTTAATCATTTATCTTCTGCCAATTTCTAGGTAGAATACGCTCCCTTTTGAAGTTTACCGGTTTGATTTAAGTAGGATCCCATTAATGATTTTTCACGAAAATTTTGACGTTATCGTAGTAGGTGGTGGACATGCTGGCACTGAAGCCGCATTAGCAGCTGCCCGTATGGGGATGAATACCCTGCTACTGACTCACAATATGGATACCCTTGGTCAAATGTCTTGTAACCCAGCGATTGGTGGGATTGGCAAAGGTCATTTGGTAAAAGAAATTGATGCGCTTGGCGGTGCAATGGCACAGGCCATTGACAAAGGCGGGATCCAATTTCGCACACTAAACTCTTCAAAAGGACCTGCTGTTCGTGCAACTCGAGCACAAGCAGATCGCGCTTTATACAAAGCAGCTATTCAAACAACATTACAAAATCAAGATAACCTTAAGATTTTTCAACAATCATGTGATGATCTTATTGTTGAAAACGATCGTGTTACTGGCGTAGTAACTCAAATGGGTTTACGTTTTAGTGCTCCAAGTGTTGTTTTAACCGTGGGTACTTTTTTAGGTGGCCAAATACACATTGGTTTAGAAAATTACAAAGGCGGTCGTGCTGGTGATCCACCATCAATTGCATTGGCTGAACGTTTACGCGAACACCCTTTTAGAGTGGATCGCTTAAAAACAGGTACTCCGCCACGTATTGATGCACGTACTGTTGATTTTACAAAAATGGAAGCACAGCCTGGTGATATGCCAACACCTGTATTTTCATTTATGGGTAAACAATCAGATCACCCACAACAAATACCGTGTTACATCACTTACACCAACGAAAAAACACATGATGTTATTCGTAAAAACCTACATCGCTCACCTATGTACTCAGGTGTTATTGAAGGTATTGGTCCACGCTACTGCCCATCAATTGAAGATAAAATTGTACGTTTTGCGGATAAAGATAAGCACCAAATATTTGTTGAACCTGAAGGCTTAACATCATACGAATTATATCCAAATGGTATTTCTACTAGTTTACCGTTTGATGTACAACTTGAGATTGTGCAATCTATTTCTGGTTTTGAAAATGCACATATTTGTCGACCAGGCTATGCAATAGAATATGACTACTTTGATCCACGTGATTTAAAACAGTCTTTAGAAACAAAATTTATCGAAGGCTTATTTTTCGCGGGTCAAATTAACGGCACTACCGGTTATGAAGAAGCGGGTGCACAAGGCTTAATTGCAGGTATGAATGCTGCGTTAAAAGTGCAAGGTAAAGATTCTTGGACGCCACGTCGCGATGAAGCTTACGTGGGTGTATTAATCGACGACTTAGCAACACTGGGTACGAAAGAACCGTACCGCATGTTTACTAGCCGTGCCGAATACCGTTTACTACTTCGTGAAGATAATGCAGATATTCGCTTAACTGAAAAAGGCCGTGAGCTGGGTTTAGTTAATGACGAACGTTGGCAGGCATTTAACGAAAAAATGGAAGTAATTGAGAAAGAAAAACAACGCATTAAAGATACGTGGATTCATAAAGATCACGTCGTTGTTGATCAAGTAAATGCATTACTAAAAACACCATTAACTCGTGAAGCAAGTTTAGAAGAATTACTTCGTCGTCCAGAGATTCGTTATAACGATCTTATGGCTATTGACGGTTTAGGATCTGAATTTACAAACGTAGCAGCACTTGAACAAGTTGAGATCCATACTAAGTACGCAGGCTATATTGCGCGTCAACAGGATGAGATCAATAAGCAGCTTCGTCATGAGCAAACAATTTTACCAAAAGAGTTTGATTACAAAACTGTATCAGGTTTATCAAATGAGGTTGTTGCTAAGCTTATTGAGTCACGTCCAGACACTATTGGCCAAGCATCGCGTATTTCTGGTATCACCCCAGCGGCGATTTCGCTATTATTAGTGTATCTGAAGAAGCAAGGCTTATTACGCAAATCTGCGTAACGATAAGGGTACATAGTGTTACAGCAACAATTAACTACATTGTTAGCGCAAACTGATATTGCGCTAACACAAAAACAACAGCAACAGCTAGTTCGTTACGTCGAGTTATTAGATAAGTGGAATAAAGCTTATAATTTAACTTCGGTACGCTTACCTGAAGAAATGATGATTAAGCATATTATGGATAGTTTAGTTGTTGCACCTCACTTACCCGGTCATCATTATATTGATGTTGGCACAGGGCCTGGCCTTCCGGGCATTGTATTAGCGATTGCATTACCTAACACACAATTTGTGTTACTAGATAGTCTAGGTAAACGCGTTCGCTTTTTAATGCATGTTAAACATGAGCTTGGCCTTGATAACGTAACACCTGTTCAGTCAAGAGTTGAAGAATATCAGCCAAGTGTTAAATTAGATGGCGTAATCAGTCGTGCATTTGCTTCATTACAAGATATGGTTGACTGGTGTTCGCACTTAATTGATCATTCGGGTAAATTTATAGCGCTTAAAGGTGTGTTCCCTAGCGAAGAGCTAGAGTCATTACCTACTGGCGTTAAGTTTGAGCAAAAAATTGCATTAGAAGTACCTAAGTTAGATGCACAACGACATTTAATTATTCTTTCTAAAGACTAGGGATCAGAGACACCGTGGCAAAAGTCATCGCATTAGCAAATCAAAAAGGTGGAGTGGGTAAAACTACAACCGCTGTAAACCTCGCTGCGTCTATGGCTGCAACGAAACGTAAAGTGCTGTTAATTGATCTCGATCCGCAAGGCAATGCGACTATGGGAAGTGGCGTAGATAAGTACGGCGACGTACCAACTATTTACGACTTACTCATTGAAGATAAACCTATAGAAGACGTTATTATCAAAGAAACGTCTGGCGAATACCATATGATTGCTGCAAACGGTGATGTAACCGCTGCAGAAGTTAAATTGATGGAATTATTTGCCCGTGAAGTGCGTTTACGTAACGCACTTGAAAAAATTCAGGATCAGTACGAATTTATTTTTATCGACTGTCCACCCTCTTTAAATATGTTAACTGTTAACGCAATGGCCGCAGCTGATTCTATTTTAGTGCCAATGCAGTGTGAGTATTATGCACTTGAAGGTTTAACCGCATTAATGGATACGATTACGCAGCTTGCTAAGTTAGTAAACCCTAGCTTACAAATTGAAGGCATACTTCGTACTATGTACGATCCGCGTAACCGTTTAGCGAATGACGTATCAGAACAATTAAAACAACATTTTGGCGACAAAGTATACCGTACGGTGATCCCGCGTAATGTTCGTTTAGCAGAGGCACCTAGTTTTGGTACACCTGCTATGTATTATGACCGGGCATCAAGTGGCGCTAAAGCATATTTAGCACTCGCTGGTGAAATGTTACGTAGAAAAGAAAAAACAGCGTCCGTTGTCGCCTAACTTTGAGGTAAAAAAATAACATGTCTGCTAAAAAACGAGGTTTAGGCCGAGGACTCGATGCACTTTTAAGTTCGTCAAAGCCTACACCGAGCGCAAGCAAGGAACAAGACACATCAAACGTGACTGAAGCTGTAAAAAATGCGGCTGGGCCAAATAACAGTGAATTACAAAAACTCCCAATCGAGTTTTTACACTCTGGTAAATATCAACCTCGTAAAGACATGTCCGAAGAGGCACTAGAAGAGCTTGCTAGTTCTATTCGCTCACAAGGTATTATTCAACCTATAGTCGTGCGCCCTATTGCACAAAATAGTTTTGAAATTATCGCCGGTGAGCGTCGTTGGCGTGCAGCGCAAATAGCTAAGCTTGAAACAGTACCTTGTATTATTAAAGACGTACCAGATGAAGCTGCAGTTGCTATTGCGCTAATAGAAAATATTCAACGTGAAGATTTAAATGCTATGGAAGAAGCGGTTGCGTTAAATCGCTTACTTAATGAATTTGAACTAACACATCAACAAGTAGCAGATGCGGTTGGCAAATCACGCACTACAGTAACTAACTTACTTCGTTTAAATAATTTAAACAGTGATGTAAAAATTCTGTTAGAACATGGCGACATTGAAATGGGGCACGCTCGTTGTTTATTAGCCCTTGAGGGAGAAGCACAATCAGATGCTGCTCGTTTAGCTGTCGCTAAAGCACTAACTGTTCGTGAAACCGAAAAGTTAGTTCGTTCAATTTTAGAACCAGTGCCAGCTAAAGAAATAGCTGAAAAAGATCCAGATGTTAAACAGTTAGAGCAACAACTCGCTGAAAACCTAGGTGCCAAAGTAGAAATAAATTACAACAAAAAAGGCAAAGGTAAGCTTGTTATTTCTTATACTAATTTGGACGAACTTGACGGCATTTTAAATCGCATTAATCAAGACAATACCCACCATTAGTTTTCTACATGTCTAAAAAGGGACATTTGTAGCTATTTCGTGTTACAAAGCGTCTACTCAAGTTGCAAAACTGGCAGGATTAAGTATAATTTCGCCAGTTTTCACACCCTAACAATTAGAACGCAATAAAGGTTAACTAAACGTGACTGATAAGTTAGCGAGTCCATATCGACTTGCCGTATTAAAGTTAATTTGCCTTCAGGGTGTTGTAGCATTAGTTGCTGCTGTAATTATTTGTTTTAGTTCGGGAGTCAATGCCGCGCTTTCATCACTCGCTGGTGGAGTTGTCGCAGTACTTCCGCACTTTGTATTTGGTCTTTATGCATTCCGATATATGGGTGCAAGTCGAGCAAATCAAGCGTATGCCTCGTTGAAACGCGGCAACGGATTAAAATTTATGCTAACAATTGTATTGTTTGCGCTAGTACTGAAGCATTTTCCGGTAATTTTATTACCCTTTTTTAGTACTTATATACTGGCGCTCTTTACTGGATTGTTCGCACCCGTTTTTTTTAAACATTAACTTTGGGATATAACATGGCAGCAGAAGAAGTTACTCTATCTGGCCATATCCAGCACCATTTGACCAATGCTAAGATGTGTTCGACCGATACAGGTCTCGCCTTCAATAAAGCATGTACGGATAGTGGTTTCTGGACATGGCATATAGATACCCTCGCATGGTCTATCGGTTTAGGTCTTATATTTTTATGGATCTTTCGTAGTGCCGCTAAAAAATCAACACTAGGTGTACCTGGAAAATTTCAGTGTTTTATTGAAATAATCGTAGAATTTGTTGGCGACAACGTACGCGATACTTTCCATGGTAAAAGCAAACTTATTGCACCATTAGCCTTAACGATTTTCGTTTGGGTGTTCTTAATGAACTTAATGGATTTAATCCCAGTTGACTTTTTACCAGCATTTGCAGGTTTCGTTGGTGAAACAGCATTTGGTATGGATTCACATGATGTGTACATGAAAATTGTACCTACTACCGATATTAATATGACTTCAGCGCTAGCGCTGGGTGTATTTATACTAATGGTTGGCTTTTCAATCAAAATAAAAGGTATTGGCGGGTTTATTAAAGAGTTAACGCTTCATCCGTTCAGCTCAAATAACATGTTTGTTCAAATTATTTTGATACCATTTAACTTATTACTTGAACTGATTGCGCTGGTTTCTAAACCGTTTTCATTAGCACTACGTTTGTTTGGTAACTTATATGCTGGTGAGTTGATTTTCATCTTGATCGGCGCTATCGGTTTTATGCAACTACCGTTGCACTTTGTTTGGGCAGTATTCCATATTCTAGTTATTACATTACAAGCATTCTTATTCATGATGCTTACGATTGTATACCTAAGCATGGCAAGTTCAGATAATCACTAATTTTTACAACCTTTAATATTTAACTTTAATTTACAATTGAAACTTTGGAGAAAAAAATGGAACTAGTATTAGGTCTTAAGTATATCGCAGTAGCTTTACTAATCGGCTTTGGTGCAATCGGCACAGCAATCGGTTTTGGTAACATGGGCGGTAAATTCCTTGAAGCATGTGCGCGTCAACCTGAGCTTGCACCTTCGCTACAAGTTAAGATGTTTATTCTTGCTGGTCTAATCGATGCTGTAGCAATGATTGGTGTTGGTATCGCTATGGTATTGTTGTTCGTACTTTAATTTTATTTTTTGAACAGCTTACTATTTAAGGAGGAGCGGTTGTGAACTTAAACGCCACTCTTATCGGTGAATTGATTGCGTTTACGGTTTTCGTATTATTTTGTATGAAATACGTATGGCCACCACTAAACGGTGCAATTGAAGCTCGCCAGAAAAAAATCGAAGATGGTTTAGCTGCCTCTGATAGAGCCGAAAAAGACTTAGAACTTGCGCAAAAGAAAGCTGCTGAACAGCTTAAAGATGCAAAAGCTCAAGCGGCTGATATCATTGATCAAGCTAAAAAGCGTGCAGTGCTAATTGTTGACGAAGAAACACTTCGTGGTCAGCAAGAGCGTGAAAGTATCATTGCTCAAGGGCACTCTGAAGTTGAGTCTGAACGTAATCGCATAACAGAAGAGCTACGTAAGCAAGTAGCAACTCTGGCAGTGATTGGTGCAGAACGTATTTTAGAGCGTGAAATTAATCAAGCCGCACATAGTGACATCGTTGAAAAACTTGTCGCTGAGCTGTAATTAGGAGGGTATGAGCATGTCTAATTTGACTACTATCGCTCGCCCATACGCTAAAGCGGCTTTTGAACTTGCCGTTGAGAAAGGCACCCTAGAAAGCTGGAATGATATGTTGTTCTTTGCAGGCCACGTAGCCAGCAATGAACAAGCATCATCTGCTTTAGCAGGTATGCCTACAGCTACTGCACAAGCTGAATTATTTATTCAACTTTGTGCTGAGCAGCTCAACGAACAAGGTCAGAACCTAGTTAAGGTGATGGCTGAAAATGGACGTTTGACTGCTCTACCTGACGTTGCTGAGTTATTTGCTGAATTTAAAGCACAATACGATAAAGAAATCGAAGTAGATGTGATTTCTGCAACTCCTCTTGTTGCTGCGCAACAAGAGTCATTGGTAGCGGCACTTGAAAAACGTTTCGCACGCAAAGTTAAGCTGAATTGTAGTGAAGACGCGTCAGTGGTTGGTGGACTTATTATTAGGTCTGGCGACACTGTAATCGACGGTACTATTCGCGGTAAATTAAGCCGCTTAGCTACAACACTACAATCGTAATTGGGAAAAAGAGCATGCAACTTAATTCCACTGAAATTTCAGATCTGATCAAACAACGTATTGAGAAGTTCGAAGTTGTAAGTGAAGCTCGTAACGAAGGTACTATTGTATCTGTTACTGACGGTATCATCCGCATCCACGGTCTTGCTGACTGTATGCAAGGTGAAATGATTGAGCTTCCTGGCAGCCGTTATGCTATCGCACTAAACCTTGAGCGCGACTCAATTGGTGCAGTAGTAATGGGTCCGTACGCTGACCTTACTGAAGGCGTAAAAGTATATACAACTGGTCGTATTTTAGAAGTTCCTGTTGGTCCTGGTCTACTTGGTCGTGTTGTAAACACACTAGGTGCTCCAATCGATGGTAAAGGCGCTTTAGATAACGACGGGTTTGAACCTGTAGAAAAAATTGCACCAGGTGTAATCGAGCGTAAATCAGTAGATGAGCCAGTTCAAACCGGTTATAAATCTATCGATGCGATGATTCCAGTTGGTCGTGGTCAACGTGAACTTATCATCGGTGACCGTCAAACAGGTAAAACTGCACTAGCAATCGATGCAATCATCAATCAAAAAGACACAGGCGTTAAGTGTGTGTACGTTGCGATTGGTCAAAAAGCATCTACTATTGCAAACGTAGTTCGTAAATTAGAAGAGCATGGTGCACTAGCAAATACTATCGTAGTTGTTGCATCTGCTTCTGAATCTGCGGCACTTCAGTACTTAGCACCGTTCGCGGGCTGTACTATGGGTGAATACTTCCGTGACCGTGGTGAAAACGCATTAATCGTATATGATGATTTGTCTAAGCAAGCAGTTGCTTACCGTCAAATTTCATTACTACTTAAGCGTCCACCAGGCCGTGAAGCATACCCAGGTGACGTATTCTACCTTCACTCTCGTCTTTTAGAGCGTGCATCGCGTGTAAACGCAGATTACGTTGAAAAGTTCACTAATGGTGAAGTGAAAGGTAAAACTGGTTCATTGACGGCATTGCCAATCATTGAAACTCAAGGCGGCGACGTTTCTGCGTTCGTACCGACTAACGTTATCTCTATCACCGATGGTCAGATCTTCTTAGAAACTGACTTATTCAACTCAGGTATCCGTCCAGCAGTAAATGCTGGTATCTCGGTATCGCGTGTTGGTGGTGCTGCACAAACTAAAATCGTTAAGAAACTAGGTGGCGGTATTCGTCTAGCCCTAGCTCAGTACCGTGAATTAGCTGCGTTCTCGCAGTTCGCGTCTGACCTTGATGATGCAACTCGTGCTCAACTTGAGCATGGTGAGCGTGTAACAGAGCTAATGAAGCAGAAACAGTACGCGCCAATGTCTGTTGCTGATATGTCTTTGTCGTTATTTGCTGCTGAAAAAGGCTTCCTTCAAGACATCGAAATCGCGAAAATCGGTGACTTTGAAGCAGCTTTACTTTCGTATGCAAATAGCACATACGCAGAGCTTGTGGCTCAAATCAATGAAACTGGTAACTTAAATGCCGAGATCGAAGCGCAGCTTAAAGAACTTCTAACGAAGTTCAAGTCTACGCAAACTTGGTAATTTAGTTATTAATGGTGCGCTTTAGGAAACTAAAGCACACCTTGATTCGGAGAGAGAGTCATGGCCAGCGGAAAAGAGATTAAAAGCAAGATCGGGAGTATTAAAAATACTCAAAAGATCACTAGCGCAATGGAAATGGTTGCTGCGTCTAAAATGAAAAGGGCGCAAGAACGCGTTGCTTCAAGCCGTCCATACGCTGACAAATTACGTGAAGTAATTGGTCGTGTTGCTCAAGCAAATCTTGATTTTACTCACCCGTTCTTAAAAGATCGTGAAGTGAAACGAGTTGGTTATATTGTTATCTCTACAGACCGTGGTCTGTGTGGCGGTCTAAACTCAAACGAGTTTAAGAAAGTTGCACTTGATGTTAAAGCGTGGAAAGAAAAAGGTGTTGATGCTGAATTTGCTACTTTAGGTAGTAAAGCAGCTGGCTTCTTTCAACGTTTTGGTGGTCAACTACTCGCTAAAAAAGCGGGCCTAGGAGATAAACCTTCAGTACAAGACGTTATTGGTCCTGTAAAAGTTATGCTTGATGCATTTTCTGAAGGCAAAATAGACCGTTTATTCTTGGTATATAACAAATTCGTTAATACCATGAGGCAAGAGCCAATTATAGATCAGTTACTCCCTTTGCCAAAAGCTGAAGAAGAAGTATCTGCTCACACATGGGATTACTTATACGAGCCAAATCCAGAGGCTATTTTAGAGTCTTTGTTAGTACGCTTTATTGAGTCTCAAGCATACCAAGGTGTGGTAGAAAATGCTGCCTCTGAACAGGCTGCTCGTATGGTTGCAATGAAAGCTGCAACTGATAACGCAGGTGACCTTATGGACGAGCTACAGCTTGTTTATAACAAGGCTCGCCAAGCAGCAATCACACAAGAAATTAGTGAGATTTGTTCTGGCTCAGCAGCAGTTTAATGCTTCGGGTAAAGATTAACGAGAGGAATAGACATGAGTTTAGGTAAGGTCGTCCAAATTATCGGCGCCGTTGTGGATATTGAATTTCCACAAGATAGCGTGCCAGCGGTATACCACGCACTAAGAGTAACAGATGGCGATTTAGCTGGTTTGACTCTAGAAGTTCAACAACAGCTAGGTGGCGGTGTAGTGCGTACTATCGCTATGGGTACTACTGATGGTTTACGTCGTAGTGCTTTAGTTATGAATACAGGTGAATCGATTCAAGTTCCAGTTGGTAAAGCAACACTTGGTCGTATCATGAACGTACTTGGTGAGCCAATCGATGAAGCGGGTCCAATCGGCGAAGAAGACCGTATGTCTATTCACCGTGCAGCACCTTCATACGAAGAGCAATCAAGTTCAGTTGAACTTTTAGAAACTGGTATCAAGGTTATCGACCTTGTATGTCCGTTTGCTAAAGGTGGTAAAGTTGGTTTATTCGGTGGTGCCGGTGTTGGTAAAACTGTAAACATGATGGAACTTATCCGTAACATCGCAATCGAGCACAGCGGCTACTCAGTATTCGCAGGTGTTGGTGAGCGTACACGTGAGGGTAACGATTTCTACCATGAGATGAACGATTCAAACGTACTTGATAAAGTATCGCTTGTATACGGTCAGATGAACGAGCCTCCTGGTAACCGTTTACGCGTAGCGTTAACTGGTCTTACTATGGCTGAAAAGTTCCGTGATGAAGGTCGCGATGTACTTTTCTTCGTAGATAACATCTACCGTTATACTCTTGCTGGTACAGAAGTATCTGCACTTCTTGGTCGTATGCCATCAGCGGTAGGTTACCAGCCTACACTTGCTGAAGAAATGGGTGTGCTTCAAGAGCGTATCGCTTCAACTAAGACTGGTTCAATTACATCAATCCAAGCGGTATACGTACCTGCGGATGATTTAACAGATCCATCTCCAGCAACTACCTTTGCTCACTTAGACGCAACAGTAGTACTTTCACGTGATATCGCGTCACTTGGTATCTACCCAGCGGTAGACCCACTTGATTCATCTTCACGTCAACTTGACCCACAAGTAATTGGTCAAGAGCACTACGATACAGCACGTGGCGTTCAAACAGTTCTTCAGCGTTACAAAGAACTTAAAGACATCATTGCAATCCTAGGTATGGACGAGCTTTCTGACGAAGATAAGCAACTTGTATCTCGTGCACGTAAAATCCAACGTTTCCTATCTCAGCCATTCTTCGTGGCAGAGGTGTTTACAGGCGCGTCTGGTAAATACGTATCACTAAAAGATACAATTTCTGGCTTTAAAGGCATTTTAAACGGTGAATTTGATGATATGCCAGAGCAAGCGTTCTACATGGTTGGCTCTATCGAAGAAGCTCAAGAAAAAGCCAAAGGCATGTAACTAGGAGGGTAGTATGACAGCTATGACTGTACATCTTGACGTAGTAAGCGCTGAGCAGAGTTTGTTCTCTGGTCTTGTTGAATCGATTCAAGTATCTGGTAGTGAAGGCGAGCTGGGTGTAAACCTAGGCCATGCTCCACTACTAACTGCCCTTAAACCTGGTATGGTACGTTTAGTTAAGCAATTTGGTCACGAAGATGTGATATATGTTGCTGGCGGTACATTAGAAGTTCAACCAAATCACATCACGATTCTTGCAGATACTGCGGTTCGTGGTGAAGATTTAGATGAAGATTCTGTACAAAAAGCTAAACGTGAAGCTGAAGAACATATGGCGAATTCGTCAGCTGTTGAGTTTGATTATCAGCAAGCGGCTACGCGACTGGCAGAAGCAGTTGCTCAGTTACGCGTAATTCAGCAATTACGTCACAAGTAAGCCTATCCGGTTTGTAAAAAGCCCACTATAAGTGGGCTTTTTTGTGCCTGTTCAGATGACATTACTTTACATAGCTGTTAACCTCTCGTTAATGTTTTTGCATTTGAAACAGTTTAAACATTTTTTATTCTCAAGTTGTGATATGGATGTTGGGTTATAACAATTATGAAAGAAGCAAATTTTCCCCGTAGTGTTAAAGAAGTCAAGTTCGGTGCGTGGAGCCTTAATCCAAAACTTCAAATAATTTCTGATGGTGAAGTTGAAAGAGAACTAGAACCACTTCTTTTTAAAGTACTTTCTTATTTGATTATTAACAAAGACGAGATCATTACCCGTCAAGACTTAATTGATGATGTTTGGTGTCAACACTATGTTGATGACAACGCAATTAACCGAGCAATGTCAGAACTTAGAAAAGTACTGAAGTCAGAAATACAACGTGGTTTAGTGGTAAAAACACATTACAGGAAGGGTTATAGCTTTTTCTTGGAGCCTGAGATTATTTATTATGAAGAAGAGCCTTCGACTTCGGGGCAGGTTAATATATTAAAAGAAACCCCTAATAAAATGCAAAAAAAGGTAATAGGATTTATAGTAATATTAGTTTTAGGGGTTATTGGTAGTATCTACATATTTCAGAGCCTACTAAATAAAAATGACTATAAACAAAAGGATACGCTATCAAAGGTAGGAACAAAAAGCCCAAACATTGTAGAGAAAAAATTTAACGAAGAAACACTCTCTTGGCTACAGGGGGTATATAGTCAAATGATACTTTCCCCAAATAACTCAACCGTTGCGCTTTCATTCATTGGAGAAGAACAATTAGATTCAGTGCTTTTATTAAAAAACTTAAATACTGGGCAAGAAATAAAAATTTCAGAAGCTAACGCTAATATTTCCCCGGCAGGTTGGTCAATTGATAGTGAACGTGCAATTTATAGTGTAGAAAGTAAAGGCAAATGTGAGCTGTGGGAAGTAGGTTTAACAAGTAATGCGGATAGTAAGTTTTTATTTAATTGTGAGTCTTCATACCCAATAAATGCGATTAATATTGATAATAATTCTCTTATTTATTCAAAGTATGGTTATAGAAACCGCTCTGAATTATCAGTTCTTGTTAATCGAAACTTAAGTACAGGTGAGGAGTTTCAAATAAGTTCACCAAACCTAAATTCATATGGTGATAAGTTTTTATATTTTATAAAAAACAAGAATAAAATTATATTTGAAAGACATCAATTTAATTCTAGTGAATTATACATGACTGATTTAGAAGGTGGCGCGCAGATAAAACTATTTGAGACCAAAAATAGAATATGGTCAATTAACTATCAAAAAGAAACCGACTCATTGTTATGGTATGACAATACAGAAGAAATTTTTTACCAATATTCGTTAAATAATAACCGTATAAAAAGTAAAACAAAAGTTCATAGTAGAAGTCGCTACTCGGCAACTTATCCTATTAACAATAACAATGTTCTAGGGTTGATATATCCTTTTTTTCATAATGTCTACAGATTAGATCTAACTTCTAAAAACTTTGAACGTGTATCAAAATACGATAGCAGGTTTGCAAGTTCTATTGGAGAAAACCTTGTGTTTTTAAGTAATGATGGGGAATCAATTAAATTAAATACGGTATTCAAAGATGGTAAGGTCAAATCAAAAAAAGTTAGCTTCAGCTATCGAGACTTTAAAATATCTTCTGATTCCCAAGAGGCTTTTGGTGTTAATGAAAGTGAAATAGAAATACTTAATTATGAAAATTTATCCGTTAGGGAAGTTATTACCCCAAAAGGTAATTTGATTTCAGCTAGTTATTTACTAGATAAAAACATTGGTTATATTGTGCAAGATGAATCTGGTGCAAGTACTCACTCTTACATTTTTAATAGGGTTAACTCTAAAAGTATATTATTACCTGTAAATAATGCATTGTGGTTTGGCCAGTTACAAAATAATAAAATAGTATTTTTGAATAATCTAGGTATGTTAATATTTTTTGATTTATCTACAGGGGTGCAAACAACTGGCTTAGAAGTTAAACAATCAACTTATAAGCACTCTTTATCGATAAATAAAAATAAAGTTTATCATTCGACTGGTAAAGCAATTTACGAATATGATTTTGCTGAGAGTGTTGATATATTGCCTAAAAAAGTATTTGAAGTTAGCAATGCAGAAGATGTTATTCTAAATGTAAATTCTTCGAGTTCAGATAGCACTCTAACCTTAGAAATAGTTGAATTGCTAAACAATGAGCTTGTGAGATTATCGCTAGAGAAAAGTGATTAACTAGTATTTTTTGAAATTATCAATATAGTTATCAAAACTTTTATGCCTTAATTTAAGTAGTTTATACGAAGACTTTCTGCATGTAATAACTTATAAACGATAAATTTATGCGCGCTCTTTCATGCGATCGCTTTTAATCAACAGTGTTAGATATAGTAACTAGCTTGATTTTTAATTTAATGTGGTCTGCATTACTAAGTAAAACTAAGTTTGATATTATAACTTCTCAGCTAATCCAATTCATCTTTGTTACCCCCCTGTGTCAGGATAGTTGTCGCCTCTAACTTTTAATAGAGGCAGATAAAATGAGACGTCGATTTACACACGAATTTAAAGTTTAAGCTGTTGAAAAAGCATTATCTCAATGTGATGATGTTCGCCTAGAAGATATTGCGCTTGATTTAGACATCGGTTATTCAACTTTACAACGATGGATCGCACTTGCACAGCGGTATTAAATTTGTCACGCCAAACCAGCGCCATTTAGGATTAGATAAAGCGATACTAGCGAAACGTCATCGGGTAAATGAAATGGCGAAATTACAGAATCCAAGCCGTTGGTCAGGAAAGTCGCGAGATTGGACAATGATCAATGAAGTAAATTTAAATCCAGAGAAAAAAGAAGAAGTGCGGGCGGCATAAAATTTAACTTGATGCGACAACTAACTTGAAAAACTCCGTTACTTAATTTTATAAATTTAAAAGTAAACTTGCGCCTTATAAGTTTCTTCAAATCGGATGCAATATTTTTGTATTTAACTTAAGGGCTTAATAGTGAAAAGTGTTATTTTCAATGCTGGCGTCACTTTGTTGTACTTAAAACAATTATATGTATTTTAGGACTTACTTATTTGACTTTGTATATATATGCCCAAAGTATGGCGGTACTTTGGGCTACATATGCGAGAAATGCAAATGCAATAAGGAAACTAAATTTTACAGCCGTTCCAAAAATAAGACAAGTTTTTTATTATTCTAATATTTTCGATTGCTAATATTGTTAAGCTATTTAATTTCAGTAGTTTAGGTCTAATTATTATATGATTTAATAATGATTGATAATTACATTTTTTTATATTTTTAGGATAAATTAATTGTGTTCACTAAGAAACTATAACAAACAATTATCTATAGGATTAAGATTCATGAAATTTTCATTAAAGAAAAAAAACCTAAAAGTTCTTAAATCAGAAGGCTTAAATACTAATAATATCCTAGCGCCAGAACAAACGAAAATGATAAACGGTGCGGCAAAAACTGTGACGATTAGAACAAGCTGGTGTAATCCGGAAGACCCTGATGTTCAAATTCCAGGTTCAGTTACAATATTTACTGAAGTCACTAAATAGGGGGCTTTTTGTTAGTAATCAATTTATATACTGCAATTTCATTCTCTGCTGTTTTGAATATAAATACACCTGAACTTCAGGAGTATTTATATTCCAGAGAATCTGGGAATATTAGTGATGTTTTTGTTAAGAACGGTGATTTAGTTAATAAAAATGATTTATTAATGGCGTATGATAATTATGAGTCAAGAAAGTATGTTTACTCTACTTTAAAGGGAAATGTCGTATATGGGCCAAGGTTAGAAAAAGGTGGTTTTTTTTATAAGGGAGAGCTACTTTTTAAAATCAAAAACGAAGAGTTTTATGGCGTACTTTCTTTTAATAATAAGGAGCTAGATAACATTGCCTCTATAAAGCTAGAGGGTTACTTATGTTCAGACGCATATGACTTTCGTTTTAAAGTGGTCAAGGTAGACCATTCATCTATTTTAGTATCAATTAAGAATTTAGATGAGGATTTGAGCATGAAAAATAAGGGGGTTAATGAAGTTTTTTATAATTGCAATTAGTTTCGCCGGTACTATCTGCTTTGCAAACTAGTAAGTATTTTTATCAAATTTTACATTATATTACGATGGTTTAGATTTATTAAGCGGCCATAATCGCCATTTAAGCTTATTTAGTTCTATTAAATGGAAATTTTTATTTAAGAATTTTTACACTCTTCACCATTCTAACCTCTATTCTCCAAATATAGTCATGCTTTATATAAGTGGCTGTATACTTTGTCATAAACAATCTGGCTTAGTACTAAATAAATTACCGAAAAAGCGTTTATTAGCAGTATATATCTACATTCCTTTCTTTTCTTAAGTTGTGTTATATTTAACAACCGCTGGAGAAATAGCTGGCAATAATTTTAACCACTTTCCCGCCCAGGGCCACAGAAAATAACAGGCTTATATCAAAAGCATACCAATTAAATCTGTAGTTACTCATCTATCTGTAGTTACTCATCTACTTGTTTTCTAAATTATATTTACCTTGTTATCCCAAACTACTTACCCTTCTTAGTTTTAAATAGACACCAAACACGCGTATTAAATTTTAAAGTATAGGCTGATAACACTACTCGGTATTTAAGTTAGCCATTATTTATTCCCATCATGTAACAAATTAATTTTAAAGGTGATTCAGGAACACTAGTTTTTATGCTCATAATCATTACTTTTTTTAGTGGAAAAGGAGTTAGCCTTGGTTAGTATTACTTTTCGAACTTTTTATTTAGTGCTTTTTACTCAGTTATTACGGCATACGCTTTTTAGACTCATCCGAAGTCTCTGCTGCGTTTTAGCTATTTCTTTATATTTTCACCTTTAAAGTTAAGCGTTATACACACAAACTTAGCAATTTTTGCAATACTGTAGCCTTGCTCGTTAGTCAATAAAATAGCGCTATATTTAACAGCTTGTGGGGGCTTTTGAGTTGTTTTTAGCTCATCTTTCTTCCTTAATTTATTGGTATTAATGTCAATAAATTAAGCGTTCAGCTAAATTAGACCCGAGCAACCATCGGGATGATACTTCTTATGTATTCCCTTCGCAAATCCATATCTATAAATATGTTTACCATATTAGCAAAGCAAATCTAATCACTATTACTAGCTTATTTACAAATAACTTTTTAGCTTAAGTGACTGAAAAAAATAATTTTATTAATTATCCTCACATTTGCTAAATGAATAATTATCTGTGAATATAAATTCCATCGAATCAGAGGGGGCCAATAAAACCCTCTTTTAAAAGTTAAATAATTTGGAGCTTACTATGACGCTTAATGAATATTTTAGCCGTTACTATGCATTAATCTGCGATGGTAGCTTAGATGATTTAGAAGATTATTTCTGTTCTGGCTCCCCTTTATTTAATGCGACCAAGCAACAGTTTGAAACACTAAGAAAGCAATTTGACTTTAAGTTTACTTTGCAAAATGTGGCACTAATTGCAAAGCAAGACGACTTATTAGTTGTAAGAGATGTAGTTAATTTTAAAGCAGAGATAGATGGCAAAGATATAGATAAAGTGTCGAGTAATTTACATTCGTTAGTAAAAGAGTCAGGTGAATGGAAATTGCATTGTAGTACACCACTACCTGAGGCAATGGTGTAAATATGTCAGGTTTATTTCGCAAAGAAGCTATTGACCATCAAGGACAAAAACTTGATGGTGAGGTAACAATAGCAACTCATATGTCGTTTACATGGATATTAGGGTTGATTTTAGGGATTGTTATTATTGGCTTCACATACCTTATTTTAGGTGAATATCACCGAAAAGAAGTTGTTTCTGGTTATTTACGACCAACAACCGGTTTATCTAAGGTTTATCCTTTAACAACAGGTGTTGTTGAAGAGATTTTTGTAGAAGAAGGTGAACATGTCATTAAAGGTCAATTGCTAGCGCGGATACGGATGGAAAGGTTACTTTCTTCTGGTAACGATATTAATGATGTAATCGTGAGTGAGTTAACTAAGCAAAAGCAATTCTTAAATGAAAACTTACAAAATCAAAAATTATTAGCTGAAGTGAGTGTTGAAAAATTAGAATCTCAAATAGCGAGCACGACTTTTCAAGTGGAGCAGGCCCAAAAACAGCTGACATTATTAGATAAACGAGTTGTTTTAAGTAAAAAAAGAGTTACTGACACTGAATCGCTTATAGAAAAGCAATTTGCTTCTAACGCCGATTTAGAAACGGTAAAAGATAATTACTTTTCTATTCAGCAACAAGCAGAAGATTTAGAAGCCCAGTTACTTTCACAAAAAGAATTACTAAGTCAGTATCGATTTGAATTAATACAAATGCCGATGAACCAGCAAGAAGTTGAATCGCAAATACGCTCTCAATTAGCTGACATAAATCAGCAAATTAGCCAGGCTGAATCACAAGGAAGTTATGATGTGAGAAGTCAGCGTAGCGGTCGCATCAGTAACTTATTAGTTAAACCTGGGATGATGGCGCAATCAAATTATCCATTAATGGCAGTGTTACCAGAAGACACAAAATTAGAAGCTGTTCTTTTTGTTCCCACAAGAGCATACGGGTTTGTACAAAAAGGACAAAGTACACGCATTCGTTATCAGGCATTTCCGTATCAACGCTTTGGTATTTATGACGGAGTGATAAAAAGTGTTTCTAAATCAATACTTTTACCAAACGAAACGACTTTACCAGTGTCGCTTCAAGAGCCCATGTATCAAGTGGTTGTAGAGCTAACAAATCAAAATGCACAAGCTTACGGAGCTTCTGTGCCTTTACAAGCAGGCATGTTACTCGAAGCAGACATTATGGTAGACAGTCGCTCTCTGTTCGAGTGGTTATTTGAGCCAATATATAGCATTAAGGGAGCAGTATGATGGAAAACCCAATGCACTTATTAAAATTTAGCGGAGCAAAACGTCTCCCTGTAATTTTACAAACAGAAGCTGCGGAGTGTGGGTTAGCAAGTATAGCAATGGTTGCCGCTTACTATGGTTACAAAACAGACTTAACTAGTTTACGTCAAGAGCATGAAATATCTTTGAAGGGTGCAAACCTTGAAGAGCTAATGCAAATTGCAGATAAATTAAAGTTAAGCACACGAGCACTAAGGTTAGATTTAGAACATTTATCACAGCTTAAAACACCCTGTATTTTACATTGGGATATGAATCACTTTGTGGTTCTGAAAAAGGTAACTAAAAAGTCAATAGAGATACATGATCCAGGTTTAGGCGAGCGAAAATACACAATGGAGGAGTTCTCTAAACATTTTACAGGTGTTGCGTTAGAGCTTAGTCCAACTGAAGAGTTTAAATCTGAAGATTCGCGGGTGAACTTAAAATTATCTGACTTTTGGAGCAAAGTAACCGGCTTAAAGTCAACGCTAGGTAAAGTATTTGTTTTATCACTATTACTGCAAGCATTTGCAATAGCGAGTCCTTATTACATGCAGCTAGTAGTTGATGAGGTTATTTTAAGCTATGACCGAAACTTACTCGCTATTTTAGCTATTGGCTTTGGATTGTTGATGGCAATAGAGATGGTTACAGGAGCTGTACGGAGTGTTTTATTACTGCATTTTGGTAATTTAATGAGTATACAGCTCGGGGCAAACTTATTTCATCATTTAGTCAGACTACCTTTGCAGTATTTTGAAAAGCGACATATTGGTGATGTTGTATCTCGGTTCGGTTCACTGCAACAAGTAAAAGAGCTATTGACTAAAGGTGTGATTGAAGCGGTTATTGATGGTGTTATGGCTATTGCAACGCTCATTATGATTTTTTTATATAGCCCCAAGCTGAGCGTTATTGTGTTAATTGCAATAGCTATTTATGCCGTATTCAGAATTGCAATGTACCGTCCACTTCGCCAAATGTCAGAAGAGGTGATTGTTAATCAGGCAAAAGAGCAATCTAACTTTATGGAAACAGTGAGAGGTATTCAAACCATTAAGCTTTTTGGTCGAGAAGTGCAAAGGCAAAGTGTATGGCACAACAAATACGCGGATAGTTTGAACTCAGGCATACGTGTAGGTCACTTAAACATAGGCTACGAAGCGTTTAATAAAGTTATTTTTGGCCTTGAAAATGTTCTAGTTATTTACTTTGCAGCCATGCTGGTCATGGAAGGTGATTTAACGGTCGGTATGTTGTTTGCCTTTATGGCTTATAAACGCCAATTTGTAGAAAAAATGGCGAGCTTAATCGAAAAAATAATCGAATTTAAAATGCTCAGTCTTCATTTTAACCGCTTAGCAGATATCTCTTTAACAGAGAAAGAGCAAGATATTCAGGGGAAAATGAGCGGTAAAAAAATCAGTGGCGATATAGAGCTTAAAGGCATTAATTACCGATATAACAAAAAAGAAGCACCGGTATTTAAACACCTAGACCTATCAATTAAAGCCGGAGAGTCAGTCGCCATTATTGGCCCGTCGGGTTGCGGTAAAACCACACTTGCAAAGTTAATGCTTGGATTGTTTGAACCCGACGAAGGAAAGATTGAGGTAGACGGTGTTGATATTAGACAGCTAGGACTTGGTCAATATAGAACGCAGATTGCAGCTGTAATGCAGGATGACCAGCTTCTATCAGGGTCAATAGCAGACAATATATCGTTTTTTGACCCAGAGCTCGATATGCAACAAGTTGAATGGGCAGCCAAAATTGCGGCTATAGATAAAGATATTTTACAAATGACAATGGGCTACAACACACTCGTTGGTGACATGGGGGCTGCATTATCGGGCGGACAAATACAGCGTTTATTACTAGCAAGAGCTTTGTACAGAAAACCTAAAATTCTATTTATGGATGAAGCAACAAGTAACTTAGACACAAAGCTAGAGTTTTCAGTAAACGAAGCCGTTAAAAATTTAGATGTGACACGCATTATTATTGCGCATAGGCCTGAAACAATAGCCAGTGCAGATAGAGTTATAGAGCTTAGATATGGTGAAGCAATAGAAGTAGATAAGCCAGATTTAGGTTCAAGAACCAAAGCTATAAAGAAAATAAATAGCTTAAATATTGAAAATGAAGAGTTTACAGATACAAGTTCAGACGGCAATTTTTTAATACGTTAATTAGTAAAAAGGAGAAAATAAATGAAAGAGTTAAGTATAGCTACATTAGGTATGGTAACTGGTGGTATCACATGCAGAGGAGAACAATTTATTGGATGTGATGATCCGACTAAAAAATCTATTAGGCCGTAACGGTAATATGACGGTAAAAATTGAATTTAAATACGAATGGTAATTTATAAAAAGGAAAAACAGATGAAAGAGTTAAATGTAAATGAAGTAGAAGCTATTGCGGGCGGTAAAGGCTCTGTATCTGGGTCAGTTTCAAGCAGTAACGGCAATACGACGGTAGAAATTGTATTTACATACGAATGGTAATTTATAAAGAGGAAAATATCATGAATGAATTGAACATAGTGCAAGTAAAAGAAGCTAATGGTGGCATTGTAGATGGTGGTTGTGTAATTGGGCCTAAAGTTCTAACTATCCCAAAATTTTCTAAGTAGGAGAAATAAATGAAAGAGTTAAATGTAAATGAAGTAGAAGCTATTGCGGGCGGTAAAGGCTCTGTATCTGGGTCAGTTTCAAGCAGTAACGGTAATACGACGGTAAAAATTGAATTTAAATACGAATGGTAATTTATAAAAAGGAAAAACAGATGAAAGAGTTAAATGTAAATGAAGTAGAAGCTATTGCGGGCGGTAAAGGCTCTGTATCTGGGTCAGTTTCAAGCAGTAACGGCAATACGACGGTAGAAATTGTATTTACATACGAATGGTAATTTATAAAGAGGAAAATATCATGAATGAATTGAACATAGTGCAAGTAAAAGAAGCTAATGGTGGCATTGTAGATGGTGGTTGTGTAATTGGGCCTAAAGTTCTAACTATCCCAAAATTTTCTAAGTAGGAGAAATAAATGAAAGAGTTAAATGTAAATGAAGTAGAAGCTATTGCGGGCGGTAAAGGCTCTGTATCTGGGTCAGTTTCAAGCAGTAACGGTAATACGACGGTAAAAATTGAATTTAAATACGAATGGTAATTTATAAAAAGGAAAAACAGATGAAAGAGTTAAATGTAAATGAAGTAGAAGCTATTGCGGGCGGTAAAGGCTCTGTATCTGGGTCAGTTTCAAGCAGTAACGGTAATACGACGGTAAAAATTGAATTTAAATACGAATGGTAATTTATAAAAAGGAAAAACAGATGAAAGAGTTAAATGTAAATGAAGTGCAGGATATTATCGGTGGGGCAATTTCACAAAGTAAGCCCCCTAAGACAGTATGTGGGCCTATTATTAAATTACCAAAGATTTATTATTAGTTTTAATAAGGAGTAAACAGTGAAAGACTTATTTTTATTTGAAGTTAAAAAAGTATCTGGTGGTGAGAAAGTACCAATGTGTCCAGATATTAAATATTTTGATGAATAATATTACCCCTCTTGGCGGAGAAGTAATATTAACTTATTGCGAGAAATAAGATGAATAAGGAGCAGATATGCTCCTTTTTTTTGCTTTAAAAGATGTACTGGCTCAAACAAAAATTAAAACATCGGCTTGAAAAAGTGAGTTCTGAAGGCCCTCCTATTATTAGCAGCCAAGCTCATTTCCTTTAGCTGTAGAGTTAGTATTTAACTGCTTCAAACTTAGTCGGTGAAATATTTACGAATAACTCTTAAGGTTATAAATAATTTATATCAAAGTAGATTTTTCAGCGGTTTAACTTTTTATCATTACTGTTTTCAGCTAGGGTGGTGATTGACTGTTTAGTCTCGGTAATTAGTAGAAGGCAGTTTACTTTTCAATATCGATTAGTTCAGCTTAAAGTTATCGTTGGTGAGTGGCCATTATGCCGTGAGTCTAGACTTATTATGATGTGTTGTTTATTAGCTTATTCATTGATTAATTAATAAAAGCACTAAGAATAGCCCCTAAACGTAGTTAGATATAAAAAGTCCCATGTATTACTTTTAGCAAATACAGATCTCCCATTGCGAAAAACTACAATTAGCATTGGAGTAGTAAGTGAGTAAATCAAAATCACCTCTATTGCTAGATCACTTGTTTCACTTTGCACTGAGTTGTTTATTTTCGCTTTAAAGAAAAGTGTTTATTGATAACTTTGCGATCTACTCAAAGATTAAACCTCATAAAGAAATCTTGTTACTAACCATTTCTATGCCTTACTTAATTTATAAATAAAAGGTGCCTATATTACTCAGGAATAGTCTCGTTCCCAAGCTCCTGCAATTGCTACTCATAGTCGAAACGACCTTATTATTTCACCAGCTAATTAAAACAATATACAGCGCTTACAAACCACGCTATTTCATATTTAGAGCATAAAATGAAATTATAATAAAATAATATTTCAAGGCAAGATATTGATTTTTATTGTTTTATGTTTTTTTTAGGTTTTTTGCAATCTTAAAAAAAAAAACTCATTATTAATCCTGTCGAAAACATAGAGCGACATGAGTTTGAATTATAAACCAGTAATTGGCTGATTTTATATGCATATTTGAAAGCGTAGTTGTTACAGCCACTAATAACAAAATAGGAACAATAAAAATGGCTAAGTACTTCCAATCAGAATACGAACTAGAACGCTTTTTAGATAAGCAAATTGCAGCCGACTGTATTGACAGTTATTTAGATTCAGACGGTGTTATGAGTAATAGCTGTCAAATATTCAATATCGCGGAAAGCGACATAAGTAATTTAGATTATTACACACTTAATTAATAGGGTTTAGTAAATGGCTTATATTGTTATTGGGCAGTTACATGATGAGCATGCCTTAAAAATACTTAATAAATTAAAAGCGAGAAATGTAGACGCATATTTGCTACAGACGCATGACTTTCCAAAAAAAATAAAGTTTAGTTTTTCACCTAATGATGGCGATGGCAGTTTAACTTTAAGTTGTGGCACGCTTATCAATTTAAGTGATATTAAAGCCGTGTTTTGGCGTAGCTTCTCGGGTGTGTCTGATGAAGAGACTCGAGCCACTTATATGACTGAGCAGGGTATTGCAGCAAAGGATAGCATGGCCTGCTTAAGAACTTGGTTTTACCTAAAAAATGGCACTAAGTGGGTTAATGGCTGGGAGGCTTTTCAGCATCATCAAGAAAAACCGTATCAGTTACAAAAAATAAAAAATTTGGGCGTTAAAATTCCTCAAACCTATGTTGGTAACAACATAGAAGATATAAAGCTTGCATATAAAAATTTAGATCAAAGTATTTTTAAACCTGTTTTTGGTGGCGCGCATACTGAAATTTTAACAGAGTCTCACTTTGAGGCTGGAAGAGTTGAAGCGGCGTTGGCTAAATCTCCCATTACAGTACAAGAGTTTATTGCCGGCACCAATATACGAACCTATGTAGTAGGTGAGCGTGTTATATCAATAGAGCTAAAAAGTGAGTTGGCTGATTTTAGAGAGGATGATGACGCAAAGTTAATCGTTATCGATACACCTGAGTTAATAAAGAGCCAAGCAAAACAGATTGCTGAAGAGTTATACCTTAATTGGACTGCTATAGACTGGCGTAGGAACGAAAGCGGTGAGTATTATTTTTTAGAGGCAAATCCTTCACCCATGTTTATTGGTTTTGAAAAACAATCAGGTATTCCAATGTCTGATTATATAGTTGATTACATGCTAGAGCGTTAATAATTGATAAAAAGGAAATGTATATGAAAGAGTTAAGTCTTGTTCAACTGAAAACAGTAGATGGTGGCCTCGGTTGGGACGAGAATGGTAATTGGGCAGATTGTTTGCAAGCTATCCGAAAGTTATTCCCGTAAGCATGAAATTGGTTAAACAGAAAGTTTAGTTTTTACTGTTATGTGAATTCTTGGCGGAGTATCACGTAATAAACACGGCAATAATGCCATCAATGAGAAAGTAAATAAGGAAAAGAAAATGCATCCATTTTCATTAGAAAAAACACAAGAAGAGCAAGTTGTAGGTGGCGTTGTTGCCTCTAAAGTTACTTATTTTGGCGGTTGTACAGAGGATGGTGGTGGGATCAACCCTACAGACCCAATTACAATGGCAATCCCTGAGGATGGTAACGACCCTCGTCCATTCCCACCAGAAGAGTGGATGTAATTAAAACAATTTTTAACGTTACGTGAGTTCTTGGCGGAGTATCACGTAATAAAACCGGCAATAATGCCATTAACGAGAAAGTAAATAAGGAAAAGAAAATGCACCCATTTTCATTAAAAAAATCACAAGAAGAGCAAGTTGTTGGCGGTAAAGGTGATATTAACTTCACTTTAAGCCTTAAAGAGAATGGAGGTCCAGATGGGCCGATCACTATGGCTATTCCTGAAGACGGTAACGATCCACGTCCATTTCCACCTGAAGAATGGATGTAATTTTCTTACTTATGGGTGTAGTAATACCCGTATAAAGCAAAGTTAAAATTCACATTTATTAATACTTGAAGGTAAAAACATGATTGAGTTACAAAATAAAGAAATGATAGCGAATATTTTTGGTGGAGTGTATATGGATGAAAATGGTAATGGTTGTATTCCACCATTTATTATTATTCAGCTGTAACCGGTGACAATGTATGAAATTGAATAAAAGAAAACTTAAACAGTTACAAGAGTTCAATGTAATTGATATTAAAATGACAGACAAAGTTGTAGGTGGTTTTTGCCCCCCAACAGTTATTACTTGTAGCCCTGAAACCATCAATAAATTAGAAATGTAAGGAAAATATTATGAATATTAAAATGAATAAAAAAGCTATTAAAAACCTTTCTCAACAAGGCCGTAGTGCTAATGTTGCTACTAAAGAAGTTGCGGGAGGTGCAAGTTATCCGGTTGAGCAACCAACAGGTAATATGTTTACTCTAAATTCTTGTGGTATTGTTTGTATCTCAGAAATGTAAGGCATTCCACTGCACTTCAAACCTAGATAGTCGTAAGTGTTTTTCTACAAGGTAGAAGTGTATTGAAAAATAGTAGTTAGCTCATACTTTTTGTTATAAAGAGTGAGCTAACTTAGATTCTTCTATTAATGATGATTTATTCTAAATGATCAGGATAGTGAGTTCTTCTTGGATCGTAGTTAAACCAACTCAAGTTCTTTTATTTCCCTACCTATAAATATTTTTTGATAACTTAAGTCTACTTGTAAATTATATCTTTCATGCAGTGACCTATGGTGGCCTTCATTGATAGCCCCACCAACTATCAATGATGTAATCTCATTTGGTACGAGCTGCATGCCTGAGGATAAGCTTTTAATATTCTTTTTATGTAATTTCATTTCTAATTTATAGCTTAGTAACATAGTAGTACGTTATTACACCACACTAAGTTAAACATGCAATGTAAAACATTAACATTTGTACTTCTAATGTTAATATGAAATTATGATTATTTAAAATTTAAAAATGTTGATAGAAAGGAATTTCATGATAATCAATGGGTTGGTTGGAAATGCGCAAAGTGATGTGATGAGGGGTATCCTCAAAGAAATAACTCAAAAAATATCAGAAGAGATAATAAAAAAAGAGAGTGGTAATGGGCTATTAAATGGGCTGGCTGGTTACATCTTATTTTTATACAATGCAGGTAAGTTTGAGGATATTTGTGTCGGTGATTCATTCCTAAATGAAAAAATGGAGCTTTTACAGGCTCAGTTAGCTAAGCAGTCCTTGGAGTTTAGTTCGGGATTAGCTGGGCAGGCATGGCTGTTGGAGTTTTTAAATCAATCAAATAAAGCTGATTACGATAGCGAGCTTCTTGAAAGTATAGATATTCTATTTGCTAATAGTTTGTCTCAGAATGATGTTTGGCTTGGTGAGATTGAAACAATACTAGGTCTAGCAGGTTACACACCTTATACAGCAAGACGTGCTCGTTTTACCGATCAAACAAGACTTTACAGTATTATCGTTAGAGCTTTTGAGCAAACAGCCACTTACTTTGATAATGGAAACATTACTTGGTCTCAACCCTATAAGTCGGCTTATAGGTTTAATCAAAATGATGAAAACTTACCTGAGTATAATTTAGGCTTAGCCCATGGTGTGCCAGGTATTATTGCTGCTTTAGTTCCTGTCCTACATATACCCAAACTAAAGGCAAGAGCGCGTAAGTTATTGTTAGGCAGTTGTGATTGGCTATTGACTAATCAAAACTGTAATTTAAGTAGTAACGCTTGTTTTGGCAGTTGTGCTGGTGATGGGGGAGATTCCCGTTTAGGTTGGTGTTATGGTGACTTAACAATTGCTTTGACTCTTATGCGCGCAGGGGTCGCTTTAAATATGCCTCTTTATGTTGAAAGAGCACTAGGTATCGCTCGTCACGCAGCCAAGCGTGATGAAATTTCTGGTTACGTCAAGGATGCGGGGATTTGCCACGGTTACTTTGGGTTAATAATGATATTTAGCTTGTTAAATAAACTATCTCCACATCCAGATTTACAAGCAGCAATTAACTATTGGCTAAGTTTTGCTTTAGAACAATATGAAGATAATGGAATTAGCAGCTTTTACAGCTATAAAGGTGATGAAGGCGGCTATGAAGAGGATTTCAGTCTCTTAATGGGGTATTCAGGAATAGGGCTAGTAATTATAAGTCTTTTAAATGGTGAGTTTGGTTGGGCCGATAGTTTGCTAATTGATTAAAATACAAAAGGAAATTGGAATGACTAATAAAATAAAAAATGCTCCATTCTTTGTTGTACGTGCACCACGGTTAAGTAACGAACAACTTCTACAGTTTAATAATGCGAATGCTGATACTAATAAAATACTTGAAAGCTGGTTAGCTATGTATGGTGTTCAAGAAGCACTTTATTTAGCTAGCCCCTCGCTATTAGAACGCATAAATCTATGGCGTGAAAAACCAGATACTAAGCAAGGTAAAAAGGTATCACACGCTTTAATAAAATATATGATCCGGATGTGTTCAAGAGCAACACCGTTCGGTTTATTTTCGGGTGTAAGTAAAGGTGAGATCACTTCGGTTACAGATTTAATCTGTGGGGATTATAAAAAAGATAACCGTAAGACTCGTTTAGACATGTTTTACCTAAATGAGCTTAAAGACTATTTTATCAAGCATACCTCGAAATCTGACACACTAAAATATAAACCAAATCCCTCTCATTATTTCATCGCGGAGCAGTGTCGTTACATAGAAGCTTACCTCTTCGATGATAGTGTGCAATATCGTTTAAGCGCGGTGGAAAGTGACGAATATTTTAAATTTGCTTTAAATTTAGCAAGTACCGGGATTAGCTTTAATAACTTATGTAAGGCTTTTTGTGAGCAATATATAGATGCCGATAAAGAAGATGTAGAGTCATACATTCAAGATTTAATAGATGAAGGCATTTTAATAGCTGATATACCATTGCCATTAACTGGAGATTCTCCAGATTATGCTTTATTAAAGTCTATTCAAAATCTTAAAGAAAATATTTACGCTGATCATCTTGCTACAGCCTTGGTAAAAATAGATCATCTAGATGAAGTTAACTTAGGAAGCATTGCACCATACAAGCAATTACTCACACATTTAGATAAATTGCCGATAAAAGCACAAGAAAATAAGCTGTTTCAAGCTGATATATATCGCAACTACAGTACTTGTTATTTAAGCGAAATAGAAATTAACCGCTTGCAAAAGCAACTTGAGCTACTGTCTGGTTTGAGCTTGAACGAAAGAAGCAATCCTTTATCCCCGTTTATTAACCAATTTAATGTTCGTTTTGAAGGGCAGTTTGTAGCACTTGATGTCATTTTAGATGATGAAACAGGGATTGGTATTTCAAATGAAACAGGCTATGAAGCACCTTTGGTTGCTGGCTTACACTTCGCTCGGGCAGGCGGTATTGTCAATACTCCGGCAGGTGTGAGTCTAATCGATGCAATTATTGAAGAAGCAATTAGTTTACCAAAAAATCGCAATAAAAACTGTATTGTTCTAAAAAGTAAAGAACTCAAAGTTAAAGCGGCAAATACTAACGCACTAAAATATTATCCCAGCTCTTTTGCTGCAATGCTAAGTTTATACGAAGATGATAAACACAATCCTATAATTAAGTTTAATGGCTGCTATGGGCCATCATCAGCAAATTTATTAGGCCGTTTTTGTCATTTAGATGAAAGTTTAAAAAATGCAGTGATAGAGGAGTTAAAACAAGAGCAAGCGCATTCACCCGATGTTATTTTTGCTGAAGTTGTACATATGCCAGAAGGGCGACCCGGTAACGTTATTGCTCGTCCGCATTTGCGTGAATACGAGATTGTATTTATGGCTGACAGTAGTCTAAATGACGAATATCAAATTCATTTAAGTGATTTATATGTTTGGGTTGAAGGCCATCAGGTTAAACTCTGGAGTAAGCGATTAAATAAACAAATTGTTCCGCGTTTGTCATGTGCGCACAATTATTCTTCGCGCAGTCTTAGTGCATATAAATTTTTATGCATGCTGCAACATCAAGATGGGCGAGTACCTCAGTTTTCTATGCCGCAAAGTACATTGAGACATAGTTTTGTACCACGGATAATGTTAGATAATTTAGTGCTTAGTGAAAAAACATGGCGCATCGATAGAAAATATCTACAAGAAGTGCTAATTGATGGCCAGCTTAATATGGATAAGCTCAATGCTCTCTTAGCTACCTTCCAATTAGATCCGCAAGTTTGTTATGCAATGTTTGATAATATTTTGCAATTGGACTTGCGAAACTCTGACATGTTTGAAATTTTACTAGCAGAGACTAAAGGACAAACCAAGGTTGAATTAAAGGAGGTTTTATCTTCTAGCTTTTCCTCACGTGTAAGAGATGAATTTGGACACAATTATAATAATGAAGTAATAGTACCTTTTAGAAATACAGCGGCAAAAGTACATAAGCACTTTGTAGATGAGCCACTTGCAAATATATCGGCCAAGCCAATTAAAAGAAGGTTTAGTGCTGGTTCTGAGTGGCTCAGTTTAAAAATTTATAGCGGTAACTCTTTAGTTGAGCAACTTTTGAGTGAGAAATTACTTCCGCTCATTGAGTCAAATAAAAACCTTTATAACAAGTGGTTTTTTATTAGATATTCAGATCCAGATTGGCATATTAGAGTTCGTTTTCATGGAAAGCCAAATAAATTATGTGGTGAGTTGTTACCTTTATTAAATCAGTTGCTTGATCCAATGATCGAAAGCGGTGAGTTACATAAAGTAGAGCTAATGACCTATGAGCGAGAAGTTGAACGCTATGGTGGCCCTGAATCTATAGGTTTAGTTGAATCTTTATTTATGTATGACAGCTCGTTAATTGCAAAGGCCTGTTTATTAGTAGATGACTACGGTGAAGATATACGTTGGCGTATAGCATTAAATTATACACATAAGTTGCTTAATCTATTTGATTACAGCAGTGATGAACGGTTAAAGCTGATCAGCTATTTACGAGATGGTTTTGGTAATGAGTTTAATGAAAACAGTATGTTACGTAAGCAATTAGGTAACCGTTTTCGAGAGTACCAAGCGCAGTTAAATGACGATTTTAAAAAGCTAAATATTGTTGATACAGTTGAGCTTGATGAAATACAAACGTTTATTTTTAAGTTACTTGAAAAATGGCAAAGAGATGCTGAACCAATAGTTAAAGCTTTAGTTAAGCTCATCAAAGAAAATAAGCTTAACTGTACACGAGATTCACTTTTAGGTTCGCTTTTACATATGCATAATAACCGAATGTTTAAAGCATACGGCAGAGAGCAAGAGTTTGTAATACACGACTTGTTAAGGCGAAAATACTTTTCTATGAGTAAAGTTAAGTAAAAAAGCGCGTTTAGAGAATTAATACCTTTAAACGCGCTTATATATTCCTTTAATCCTCGCTACAATAACGCTATTCAATTAAGTCTATTTTTCAGCCAAGATTCAGTACTAGCAAATTAGTTTACTGAGTATTTGCACAGGGCGTGACTTACGCAATCTTCTGTATAAACAGGCTTATTTAGCTAAAACAACGGAAAAAGGAAATTGTTTTAATGGCTCTAACAACTGTTATTCTTGCTGCGGGTAAAGGTACTCGCATGCGCTCTGCTCTACCTAAAGTTTTGCACAAAGTTGCAGGTAAACCAATGGTACAGCACGTTATTGATAATGTGATGGCATTAGGTGCAACGGCTACAAACTTAGTTTATGGACATGGCGGCGAACTATTACAACAACAACTTGCCGATAACGATGTAAATTGGGTACTCCAAGCAGAACAACTCGGTACTGGCCACGCAGTAGCGCAAGCCAACTCTCATATTAACGATGAAGATACAGTATTGATTTTATACGGCGATGTACCGCTAACAAAACAATCAACACTAGAGCGTTTATTAGCCGCAACACCTAAAAATGGTTTAGCGGTATTAACGGTAAATTTGGTAAACCCAAATGGCTATGGTCGAATGCTTCGTGCCGGTGGTAAGTTAGTTGGTATTGTTGAGCAAAAAGATTCAAGTCCAGAGCAGTTACTTATTAACGAAGTAAATACAGGCATTATGGCTGTTAACGGTAAGCTATTAAAAACATGGTTAGGTAACTTATCTAACAATAATGCACAAGGCGAGTACTACTTAACAGATATCGTTGCAATGGCTCACAGTGAAGGCGTAGAAATCACTTCTGCTCAGCCAGATCATGCAATGGAAGTTGAGGGCGCAAATAACCGCGTACAACTTGCAGGCTTAGAGCGCGCTTACCAAGCATGGCAAGCAGAAGAGTTAATGTTAAATGGCGCAACACTTGCTGACCCTGCGCGTATTGATGTGCGAGGAACAGTTACCACCGGTGAAGATGTACTTATCGACGTAAACGTTATTTTTGAAGGCACAGTCACTCTTGGTAATAATGTACAAATAGGTCCTAACTGTGTCCTTAAAAATTGTAGTATTGGTGATAACGTTATTATTAAAGCTAATACACTGATTGAAGATGCCACAGTTGCAGATAAGTGTACGCTTGGTCCTTATGCTCGCCTTCGCCCAGGCGCTGTAATGGAAGAAGACTCACACATTGGTAACTTTGTTGAGATGAAAAAAACCCGTTTAGGTAAAGGCTCTAAAGCCAACCACTTAAGTTATTTAGGTGATGCTGAAATTGGCGAAAAAGTGAATATTGGCGCTGGCACTATTACCTGTAACTACGATGGTGTTAACAAGGCAAAAACTATTATTGGCGATAATGCCTTTATTGGCTCTAATTCATCACTTGTTGCCCCAGTAAATATAGGCGCAACTGCAACAATTGGTGCAGGCTCTGTGATCACCAGTACCGTTGAAGATGATCAATTAGCAATAGCACGCTCTAAACAGCGTAATTTAACGGGTTGGAAACGCCCAGTTAAAAAATAATAATTAGAGGCTACTTAGGTAGCCTTTTTTATTTTAGTTGAAGTTTAAATTGCTCTTTATAGCGTCTAGATAGGTTTAGTACTTTACCTGTTGTTAGTTTTATTTCACTGTCGCCACTGGGTAGTGGTGTAATGGACTCCACTTTATCGAGCTTTACACCATGGCTGCGGTGAATTCTACAAAACCCCTGCACTTCAAGTTGTTTACTTAATGCTGTAAGCGTTGCCCTTAACGGATATATACGTGAGCCTATATGTAGGTTTACATAATTACCCGACGATTCAAGCCAATCAACATCCTCTATTTTTATAATGAATTCTTTTCCGAGCTTTTTAACTAATAGGCGGTTTATGGTCGATGTTGTTTGCTGCTCACTTTCTTCAATTGAAGAGGCTTCACCTAGTAACTGCTGCACCACATATTGATATACTTTGATAAGTACGATGAAAAACACAAAGCTTATAGCGTCTTTCTGGTATTCATAAATAAGCTCAAACCAGCTAAGTCCAAAGTTGTAAGACCCATCATTCAACAAATATATGAATTTACGAACCCCTACCATAATACCAACGTGTAACACGCTAAATATAATAGAGGCAGCAAAGTACATACCTAATGAGGCCGTAATATTTTGCCAATTAAAAGATAAGTGTCTTAAAAACCAAGTTAAAATAGGGAATATAAGCAAAGTACTCAAGGCACTTGAATACTCCCAAACAAATGGCTCCCACATTAAAAAAGTTAAAGCTCCTTCTCTATGGGCTTCCATTATTTGGGTTGTAGCGTTTACTGTATTATTAATTAATACGTAAGCACACAGTAATACTGATGCGTAAATGCTTTGAAAACGTTGAAAGTGCTGTAGGTTCATAAATATATGCTTATTGCTGACGTGGCACGCTTATCACTGTATACCACCTTTTATCACTATTGCTTGTAATATAGGCACTTATAGATAGTTTTAGCGAGAGCTTTAGGTATGAATAACGCATAACATACATAAAGTAGTAAAAGCATGAGCACTCAAGTACAACAACCTTCATTAGTTAATTCGCGTAAATATTACCTTGATTGGCTTAGGGTAATCGCATTTGCGTCGCTAATTTTTTATCACATTGGCATGTTGTATAGTGAAAACTGGGGATTTCATTTTAAAAGTAATTATACATCACAGTATGTTGAATATTTAATGTTGGTGTTTTCACCTTGGCGCATGTTGCTCATTTGGTTTATATCGGGCGTAGCACTGCGTTTTATGATTGATAAAGTACGCAGCTTTAAGTCTTGGTTACATTTCACCTTATACCGCTCTATTTTTTTACTATTACCCTTGCTGGTGGGGTTATGGTTAATAGTGCCTTTACAGCTGTTTGCAGAAATGTCGCAGCACGATGTTATTGATATTAGCTATTGGCAATTTTATTTAGCTTTTATAGAGACTAACAATACGCTTTTTATTAATTATCAGTCTGGAGTGTGGCCGAATGTGGATGTAAATCACTTGTGGTATTTGCGCTCGTTGTGGCAATTTATGCTGATCATTATTGTTTTAACTCTTTTTGCACGCTTGCCCTTTATTGCGCCTTTAAAAACATTTGTTAAGGGGGGTGTGTCATTTGGGTTTTTAATTACCTTGCTCACTATTGCCATACTATTTACAAGCTATTACTTAACTGGCGATTCAATTAGAGAGACTAACGGCTTAATACTGCTACTCGCAGGATACATATTTGCTAAAAACACTTACTTTTGGAACTGCTTAAATAAAAAATTAGTATTACTAGCTTTGAGTTTTGCGGTTTTGTTTGTACTTATAATATTGAGTTATCAGAAGGTGTTTACTCTTCCTCATTTTATTTTAAGCGCTAGCTACAATATTCAACGTGTTGTAGGTGTATTTTTTGTACTTGCGCTCGCTCACCGATTTTTAAATTTTAATACTTACTATTTAAAACAGCTCAATGTATGGGTGTTTCCCTTTTATTTATTGCATCAAAGCATTTTGATTATTTTGTGTTTTTTACTACAGCCTTTAAGTTTAGGGCCTGTTGCTGAACCATTCATCATTATTACAGGGACTTGGTCTTTTTGCGGTGTTATTACATGGGGTATTACACGTATTGATGTACTTAGACCTTTGCTAGGGGTTGCAATTAAACGAGATTATTCCCCGACTGTAAAAATACTTGGCTATACGGCCGCTTTAATTTTAATAACTCCGCTAGCGTATAAGCTAATTACTTAGGCTAAGGGGCTGTATTAAAATTGCCATAATCTTGTCATGCCTGTGTGTTGATATTTAGCAAATACAATACTAAGGAAAATCACATGTTTAAAAAATCAATTATTGCGCTGTCACTTATATCTGTTCTTACTGGTTGCTCACTTGATGGTGACGATGGCCAAAACGGCTTTCAAGGATTACAGGGAGAACAAGGCACAACTGGAACTAATGGGATAAATGGTGTAAATGCTAATTCAGTATTAAATATTAGCCTCGTAGGAAGAGGAGTATTAAATGCACAAAGTCCAGAAGGTGCCGCTGAAATAGTTGCTTACCAAGCATCTAAAAAATGGATTTACGCTATTAACAGTTCAGGCGATGACGTTGTTATTAATATTTTACCCGCCGATACCTTTGATACTGCCGCACTCGTTAAAGATAACGAAGGGGTTATCAGCGCGACAAATTTAACGTCCGTTATTACGTTGTCTTTAAAAGAGCATACCCAAGGCGATGCAAACAGCATTGCTATTGATGAAAATAACAACCTACTTGCAGTGGCAATGGCTGCTGAAAGCACGGGTGATGCAGGTCAAATTGCTTTTTACGATATAAGCGGCGACTTACCTGTATTTATTAAAAATGTTACAGTCGGATTTTTACCAGACATGGTGACGTTCACCCATGATGGCGCAAAGGCAGTGGTTGCTAACGAAGGTGAACCAAGTGGCGACTACAGCGTAGATCCTGAAGGTTCTATTAGTATTATCGATATAACAAATAATGTAATAGCCGATACAGCAATAAATATTGATTTTAAAGCCTATAACAACAAACAAGCCGAACTAGAAGCGCAAGGGGTCGTTTTTGCAAACCCAAATGGTCGTACTATTAACGGTAATCTAATAAATACTACAGTAGCTATGGATTTAGAACCCGAGTACGTTAGCATTTCTAAAGATAACAAATATGCTTATGTATCTATTCAAGAAAACAATGCACTTGCAATAGTTAACCTACAAGACAACAGCCTTGAGCTAAAGGGCTTAGGCTTTAAAGATTGGTCAAGCTTACAACTTGATGCCTCAGATAAAGATGGCGGCGTTAATTTTAAATCATACCCAGGGCTCTATGGTATGTACCAGCCCGATACTATCTCAAGCTTTAGTTGGAAAGGCGCTAACTTTATAGTCACTGCCAACGAAGGTGACGCAAGAGAATACTTTTTTGATACAACGGATGAATCAGACTGTATAGCAAAGGGCGGTCTTGATTACGATAAAGACGATGGCTGCTTAGCTTATATAGATGAAAGCCGCGTTGAAGACTTAACGCTTGCAGCTAATTTTGATTACTTAAATAATGACGATGATGATATTGGTCGCTTAAAAGTAACAACAATAAAAGGCGATACTAATAACGATGGCCAATACGAATCGCTTTATGCTTATGGTGCACGTTCGTTTACCATTTGGGACAGCAATGGGCTGGTGGTGTTTGATTCAGGCGATGATATAGGTCGTATTACTGCATCGGTTCATGGTGAAGCATTTAACAACAATGAAGATGAAAACAAAGGTGACTCACGTTCAGATGATAAAGGCGCAGAGCCAGAAGCGCTGACTATTGGTAAAATTGACGATCGTACATTTGCTTTTATAGGTTTAGAACGTATGGGCGGTATTATGGTTTACGACATTACTAATCCATACAATGTGCAGTTTGAAGACTACTTCTACAATAGAGGCTTAATTAAAGGAGCGACTATTACAGGCGATTTAGCACCTGAAGGAATGGTATTCGTTCCAGCAGAGCAAAGTGCGACAGGAAACCCACTCTTAATCGTTGGAAATGAAATATCAGGCTCCATTGCCGTATGGGAAATAGCATCTAAATAAACCTTTAATTTAAAATAAAGCTGTGTGTTGTTTGTTTAACATACAGCTTAGTTTAAACCTTACTATACATCATCAATAGATACATATGTTGTGCGTGTTTTTTAAACTAAAAGTATCCTGTAGCCCTTTATTTGTATAGCTTTCATACTAAATTCATTTAATTGTCAAAAAGCTGAAATAAAACATTGACCCCCGCTCGAATCTCCCTATAATGCGACCCCACTGAGACGGGAAACGCTGAAGCATAGCGAGGCACGAACTAATCAGAGAGTTAAATAAAACTTCGGTTTTAAATCTTCCAAAAAGAAAGTTTAAAACAAAGTGTTGACTCGAAAAATAAAGGGTGTAATATACGCATCCCTTGAGACGATAAAGCGACTCAAAACGTTCTTTAACAATATAAAGCAATCATCTGTGTGGGCACTCGTACAGATTGAGTTCTAACAGCCAAGCTACTTCGTTCTTTATTGAGCAAGTAATGAGGCAAACAAATTAGAGTCTCAATTGAAAACTGAGTGACCAACAGAATAGTTATTTCGGTAATTATTCGGCACAGTCAATTCAATATCGAAAGATATTAAAAAATCAGAATTCATTGAGCTGTCGAAAGACATAAAACTTTTTAATTGAAGAGTTTGATCATGGCTCAGATTGAACGCTGGCGGCAGGCCTAACACATGCAAGTCGAGCGGTAACAGAGAGTAGCTTGCTACTTTGCTGACGAGCGGCGGACGGGTGAGTAATGCTTGGGAACATGCCTTGAGGTGGGGGACAACAGTTGGAAACGACTGCTAATACCGCATAATGTCTACGGACCAAAGAGGGCTTCGGCTCTCGCCTTTAGATTGGCCCAAGTGGGATTAGCTAGTTGGTGAGGTAATGGCTCACCAAGGCGACGATCCCTAGCTGGTTTGAGAGGATGATCAGCCACACTGGGACTGAGACACGGCCCAGACTCCTACGGGAGGCAGCAGTGGGGAATATTGCACAATGGGCGCAAGCCTGATGCAGCCATGCCGCGTGTGTGAAGAAGGCCTTCGGGTTGTAAAGCACTTTCAGTCAGGAGGAAAGGTTAGTAGTTAATACCTGCTAGCTGTGACGTTACTGACAGAAGAAGCACCGGCTAACTCCGTGCCAGCAGCCGCGGTAATACGGAGGGTGCGAGCGTTAATCGGAATTACTGGGCGTAAAGCGTACGCAGGCGGTTTGTTAAGCGAGATGTGAAAGCCCCGGGCTCAACCTGGGAACTGCATTTCGAACTGGCAAACTAGAGTGTGATAGAGGGTGGTAGAATTTCAGGTGTAGCGGTGAAATGCGTAGAGATCTGAAGGAATACCGATGGCGAAGGCAGCCACCTGGGTCAACACTGACGCTCATGTACGAAAGCGTGGGGAGCAAACGGGATTAGATACCCCGGTAGTCCACGCCGTAAACGATGTCTACTAGAAGCTCGGAGCCTCGGTTCTGTTTTTCAAAGCTAACGCATTAAGTAGACCGCCTGGGGAGTACGGCCGCAAGGTTAAAACTCAAATGAATTGACGGGGGCCCGCACAAGCGGTGGAGCATGTGGTTTAATTCGATGCAACGCGAAGAACCTTACCTACACTTGACATACAGAGAACTTACCAGAGATGGTTTGGTGCCTTCGGGAACTCTGATACAGGTGCTGCATGGCTGTCGTCAGCTCGTGTTGTGAGATGTTGGGTTAAGTCCCGCAACGAGCGCAACCCCTATCCTTAGTTGCTAGCAGGTAATGCTGAGAACTCTAAGGAGACTGCCGGTGATAAACCGGAGGAAGGTGGGGACGACGTCAAGTCATCATGGCCCTTACGTGTAGGGCTACACACGTGCTACAATGGCGCATACAGAGTGCTGCGAACTCGCGAGAGTAAGCGAATCACTTAAAGTGCGTCGTAGTCCGGATTGGAGTCTGCAACTCGACTCCATGAAGTCGGAATCGCTAGTAATCGCGTATCAGAATGACGCGGTGAATACGTTCCCGGGCCTTGTACACACCGCCCGTCACACCATGGGAGTGGGTTGCTCCAGAAGTAGATAGTCTAACCCTCGGGAGGACGTTTACCACGGAGTGATTCATGACTGGGGTGAAGTCGTAACAAGGTAGCCCTAGGGGAACCTGGGGCTGGATCACCTCCTTATACGATTTAGAACTTATTTGTTCGTAGTGTCCACACAGATGATTGTTAATTAGTGCGTGTCCTTCGGGATAACTAATTAATATGCTCTTTAAAAATTTGGAAAAGCTGATAATAAAATTCTGATAGATACATTGTATTTATCAAGAGTTTTCAAAAGTAAAAAAAGAATGGTAGCAGTACCATTCAGTGCCATTTAATTAACTCTTAGGAGTTGATTGATTGGTATCTACTTTAGTATTCAATATTGACTTCTGGCGAAGTTAAACTGTCACAAAACAAAGACCCGTTTGGGTTGTATGGTTAAGTGACTAAGCGTACACGGTGGATGCCTTGGCAGTTGGAGGCGATGAAGGACGTATTAACTTGCGATAAGCCTAGTCAAGCTAGTAAAAAGCGCTTGAGACTAGGATTTCCGAATGGGGAAACCCACCTGCTTGCAGGTATCGTTAACTGAATACATAGGTTAACGAGGCGAACGCGGAGAACTGAAACATCTAAGTACCCGTAGGAAAAGAAATCAACCGAGATTCCGAAAGTAGCGGCGAGCGAAATCGGAACAGCCCTTAAGCTTATTATGTGTTAATGGAAGGCTCTGGAAAGTGCCACGATACAGGGTGATAGTCCCGTACATGAAAAGACATTTTAAGTGAAATCGAGTAGGTCGGAGCACGTGAAACTTTGACTGAATATAGGTGGACCATCATCTAAGGCTAAATACTCCCAACTGACCGATAGTGAACCAGTACCGTGAGGGAAAGGCGAAAAGAACCCCTGTGAGGGGAGTGAAATAGAACCTGAAACCGTGTACGTACAAGCAGTAGGAGCCCACTTGTTGGGTGACTGCGTACCTTTTGTATAATGGGTCAGCGACTTATATTTTGTAGCGAGGTTAACCGAATAGGGTAGCCGTAGGGAAACCGAGTCTTAACTGGGCGACTAGTTGCAAGGTATAGACCCGAAACCCGGTGATCTAGCCATGGGCAGGTTGAAGGTTGAGTAACATCAACTGGAGGACCGAACCCACTAACGTTGAAAAGTTAGGGGATGACCTGTGGCTAGGAGTGAAAGGCTAATCAAACCGGGAGATAGCTGGTTCTCCCCGAAATCTATTTAGGTAGAGCCTCGGACGAATACTTACGGGGGTAGAGCACTGTTAAGGCTAGGGGGTCATCCCGACTTACCAACCCTTTGCAAACTCCGAATACCGTAAAGTAATATCCGGGAGACACACGGCGGGTGCTAACGTCCGTCGTGAAGAGGGAAACAACCCAGACCGCCAGCTAAGGTCCCAAAGTCATAGTTAAGTGGGAAACGATGTGGAAAGGCCCAGACAGCCAGGAGGTTGGCTTAGAAGCAGCCATCCTTTAAAGAAAGCGTAATAGCTCACTGGTCGAGTCGGTCTGCGCGGAAGATGTAACGGGGCTAAACTATGCACCGAAGCTGCGGATTCAGAATTTATTCTGAGTGGTAGGGGAGCGTTCTGTAAGCGGTTGAAGGTGTACCGGGAGGTATGCTGGACGTATCAGAAGTGCGAATGCTGACATGAGTAACGATAATGGGAGTGAAAAACTCCCACGCCGGAAGACCAAGGGTTCCTATCCCATGTTAATCAGGGTAGGGTAAGTCGACCCCTAAGGCGAGGCCGAAAGGCGTAGTCGATGGGAAACAGATTAATATTTCTGTACTCGATATAATTGCGATGGGGGGACGGAGCAGGCTAAACAAGCATGGCGTTGGTAGTCCATGTGAAAGTGAGTAGGTTGGCGACTTAGGTAAATCCGGGTTGCTATTAAGACTGAGACACGAGACGAGTCACTAAGGTGATGAAGTTGTTGATGCCATACTTCCAGGAAAAGCCTCTAAGCTTCAGATTATATGGAATCGTACCCCAAACCGACACAGGTGGTCAGGTAGAGAATACTAAGGCGCTTGAGAGAACTCGGGTGAAGGAACTAGGCAAAATCGTACCGTAACTTCGGGAGAAGGTACGCTCCTATCTGTGATGAGACTTGCTCTCTAAGCGGACGGGAGCCGCAGTGACCAGGTGGCTGGGACTGTTTATTAAAAACACAGCACTGTGCAAAATCGCAAGATGACGTATACGGTGTGACACCTGCCCGGTGCCGGAAGGTTAATTGATGGGGTTATCCTTAGGGAGAAGCTCTTGATCGAAGCCCCGGTAAACGGCGGCCGTAACTATAACGGTCCTAAGGTAGCGAAATTCCTTGTCGGGTAAGTTCCGACCTGCACGAATGGTGTAACCATGGCCACGCTGTCTCCACCCGAGACTCAGTGAAATTGAAATCGCAGTGAAGATGCTGTGTACCCGCGGCTAGACGGAAAGACCCCGTGAACCTTTACTACAGCTTGGCACTGAACATTGAACCTACATGTGTAGGATAGGTGGGAGACTTTGAAGCAGCGACGCTAGTTGTTGTGGAGTCGTCCTTGAAATACCACCCTTGTAGTTTTGATGTTCTAACGTTGGCCCCTGAATCGGGGTTACGGACAGTGCCTGGTGGGTAGTTTGACTGGGGCGGTCTCCTCCTAAAGAGTAACGGAGGAGCACGAAGGTTGGCTAAGTACGGTCGGACATCGTACGGTTAGTGTAATGGTAGAAGCCAGCTTAACTGCGAGACAGACACGTCGAGCAGGTACGAAAGTAGGTCATAGTGATCCGGTGGTTCTGAATGGAAGGGCCATCGCTCAACGGATAAAAGGTACTCCGGGGATAACAGGCTGATACCGCCCAAGAGTTCATATCGACGGCGGTGTTTGGCACCTCGATGTCGGCTCATCACATCCTGGGGCTGAAGTCGGTCCCAAGGGTATGGCTGTTCGCCATTTAAAGTGGTACGCGAGCTGGGTTTAGAACGTCGTGAGACAGTTCGGTCCCTATCTGCCGTGGGCGTTTGAGAATTGAGAGGGGTTGCTCCTAGTACGAGAGGACCGGAGTGAACGAACCGCTGGTGTTCGGGTTGTCATGCCAATGGCATTGCCCGGTAGCTACGTTCGGAACTGATAAGCGCTGAAAGCATCTAAGCGCGAAGCAGGCCTCGAGATGAGTTCTCACTAGACTTTTAAAGTCTCTGAAGGGCCGTTGAAGACTACAACGTTGATAGGCAAGATGTGGAAGTGGTGTGAGCCATTAAGCTAACTTGTACTAATTACCCGTGAGGCTTAACCATACAACGCCAAACGCGTTTTATGTGATAGTTTAGACAGAAGTTAATATAACTAAAGTAGATATTACTTAGAAAGACTTAAAAAATATTATCAGATATTTTCCAAATTCAGTTAATGCGTAGAGATACGAATTAACGCCCAAATTTGCTTGGTGACAATAGCGTTTTGGACCCACCTGACTCCATGCCGAACTCAGTAGTGAAACGAAACAGCGCCGATGATAGTGTAGCATTTGCTATGTGAAAGTAGGACATTACCAGGCTTCAAATAAGAGAAACCCGTTACAGCAATGTGACGGGTTTTTTGCTTTATGGGATTTAGTAAATAGCCAAGAGCCCAAACCGCACTCAGCAGTGAAACAAAACAGCTCGAAGGCGAGCCCCGGCCAACGATAGTGTAGCATTTGCTATGTGAAAGTAGGACATTACCAGGCTTCAAAGTAAACGTCCGGTGATCATCACCTAGATATTGATATTCCAAGGCAATAATTGTTCTATGTCTGGCTCAGGCTGACAAAGCTCATCGAGGCAATGCATGATGTAATCAAATGGCGTTAAGCCGTTGGATCTTGCAGTTTCGATGATGCTGTATAGGTGAGCGCTTGCTATTGCGCCGCGTGAGGTTTGGCTAAACATCCAGTTCTTACGGCCAATAACAAATGGTTTGATAGCACGCTCGGCGCGGTTATTGTCGATATTAAGCTGACCATTTTCAAGGTAAACTATAAGTTTATGCCATTGATTAGCGAGATAGGTTGCTGCCTCTGCTAACTTGGTTTTCCCGACTAAACGTGGCTGGTTTTGCTCTAGCCATTTATGCAGTTTATCGATAATAGGTTTCGCTTGCTCTTGCCTTATTTCATGCTTTTGTTCTGGTGTTTTATCGTTGAGTTTTGATTCAATGCCGTACAGTTTTTGAATAAGACTCAAGACTACGTCGGCTTTGCCTGTCTTGTTTTTACCCTGCACGTGTTTTGCTTCTATAAATTTACGACGTGCATGGGCCCAGCAACCAACGAGTGTTGATTGCGTTTGTGCATACGCTTGATAACCATCAACCTGTAAATAGCCCGAATAGCCATCCAGATAATTAACCACACAGGAAGCTGCCCGACTGTTTTGATAGTCGTAAAGCACAATGTTTGGTATTGGGTTGTGTTTATTTATAGCCGATGGCGAATCCGTGCCGGTACAATATAGTCACATGTAACTTTTTACTTTGTCGGCGTTGACCACATTGACCGTCGTTTCATCGGCATGTATCGCAGGCTGTTTATGTAACGCGTGTTTCAGTCGTTGTATCAGCGGTTCAAACAAGGTAGCGGATGCGAGTACCCAGTCACTCATGGTTTTACGGCTAAGCTTAATGCCGTATTGCTTGAACATCGACTCTTGTCTGTGCAGTGGCAGTGCATATTGATATTTGCTGGTGATGATTTGACTTAACAAACTGGACGTGGCCATGCCTTTGTTGATGGCCATGTTTGGCATCTTGGCTTGTTTAATACTGTTATTCGACCCTGACTTATCACATTCACGACACGCGTACTTTGGGCGAATATGCTCAATGACTTTTATCTTTGCGGGGACGAAGTCGAGCTTTTCGCTGACGTCTTCACCCATTTTATGCAACTCATTACCACAGCAGTTACACAACTTGTCTTCTTCGGCAATGTCATGAATCACTTGCTCACGGGGTAAGTCTTTGGGTAATGGTTTGTGCTTTGGTGTTTTGCGAGTGTAGCTAATCTCTTGCGTAGCAAGCTCATCAGGTTGCTCAATGATGTCTTCGGCTTCATTAAACAATTCACCTTGTGCGTCAAAGACTTCGGCACTTTTACCAAATTGTTTTTGTTGCGCTAGGCGGAATTGTTCCTCTAGATACCGGTTTCTTGCAGTCGCTTGCGCTAATTTTTCAGCGTGCTCTGCCCAGCAGCTTTTTAAGCAACGCCGGATCGTCTGGAAGGCAGTTAACATCAATATTCATCCTTCTATTTTATAATGTTTTTTACCGTAAACTAGCTTAATGCGATGGTTAATATTGATCCCGCGACGATCTAAATAATGCTAGCGTTTTCGATGTTGATTTGTTGATGCCCTATGACATCATACCCAGATAATAACCAGTGTAATTGTTGCTCGGTTAAGTTTAGGGTGTCGGCGCTGAGGTTTTTCGGCCATTTAAATTTGTGCTTATCGAGGCGTTTATACCACAGGGCAAAGCCTGTGTTATCCCAATACAATATCTTCAGCTTATCTCGGCTTTTATTACAAAAAACAAACACGGCACCGGATAGCACTGACAGTTCGAGTTCACTTTCAACAATGGCCGCTAAGCCATTAATGGATTTTCTGAAGTCGACAAACTGATTGCAAAGGTACACGTCGGGCACATCAATAAACATGTTCATGCTTGCAGCGCCTTTATTAAATTAGCCACCCATGTAGGCTCAGATGAGGTTGGTATAGTTAAATGAGTTTCACCATGAGATAACGTGATTGAGGCATTCACTTTATGGGAAATGGCTTTGTTTTGCACTTTCACCAATTTAGGTGCTTTTGCAGCGTCTTGTAACTTAGACCGATATTTATAAAAGTTTGAAGTGGGTAACATGTTTTCTTTACAAAATGCGACAATAGATAAGCCGCTGGTTTGTTGCTGCTCAATCAATTTTTGCCAGTCATTAAGGGTTCTTTTTTGCATAATACCTCCAGTAGAAACTGACGGTATTTTCAATTAATTAAATCCACTCTGCTAGGTGTCGTTGCTCGGACGCTCACCTCCCACAGCAACACCCATCACGTAGGTAGGGCGAGCGTAGCGACTCCCGACATTAAAATCACATCGGTAATAGCTATAGTGTTCTTATTTCACGAGCTGGATTACCCGCTACTGCGGTATTAGGCATTACATTTTTAGTTACTACAGATCCTGCACCCACAATACTATTTTCACCAATACTCACACCCGCTAAAATAATAGCGCCTGCGCCAATCCATACGTTATTGCCTAACGCGATAGGGGCTGCAAAGTTTTCCTTATTAAGCCTTTCTGCTGGATTAGTAGCATGTGACACAGCTAAAAGCTGAACGTTCGGGCCTATTAAGCAGTCATCACCAATGGTGATTGAGTGATTGGCTAATGGCGAGTCGAGAAGTGTGCAATTAATATTCATAAAAGTACGATCACCAATAACGATTTGATTGCCGTAATCGCAATGAAAACCTGATTCTATAATTACCCCTTCACCGCATTGAGCGAGCAATTCTTTAATACGTTTTAAATTGCCTTTGCTGGGGCTTTTATTGAATAGACGACATACTTCGCCTGTTTGTTTACGTAGGGCTAAAAGCTCTTTATTTATGCTATTAAATGGCTGCATTAAGGTCTTTAATTAGGTTAATTATTGCTGAGTGTATTTTACCTATATTATTACTTGTTTAAAGCTGCTTTATTTTTGTTCGTTCACTTGCCATTTAACTAGTTTCGTTTAAAATTGCATAACTTTCGAAACGAAACTTAATTCACGAGCTCTATGACTAAACGAAACACACAGCAGCGTCGTCACAATATACTGGTTCAAGTTAATGAATTAGGTGAAGTAGCCGTTGAAAAGTTAGCACAGCAGTTTCAAACATCTGAAGTAACCATTCGAAAAGATTTAACCTCGCTTGAAAAAAGTGGCTTATTACTTCGCCGCTACGGTGGTGCTATTGCACTACCTAAAGAAATTGTTAGCGATGAAGTAGATTCAAAGCGCAAAGTCGCAATAGCAAAAGCTGCAGCAAAACTTATAAAAGATCATAACCGCATTATTATTGATAGCGGGCGTACCACAGCAGCTATGATCCCTGAGCTTGCTGATAAGCGTGGGCTAGTTGTTATGACCAACGCTATTAAAGTAGCGAGTCGTTTATTAGCACTCGAGAACGAGCCGACACTTTTAATGACCGGCGGAACGTGGGATCCACATTCTGAGTCATTTCAGGGGCAAGTTGCCGAAAATGTATTATGTTCTTACGACTTTGATCAGCTATTTATTGGCGCTGACGGCATAGATGTAAAGCGTGGTACTACTACCTTTAATGAGCTAGTTGGTTTAAGCCAAGTTATGGCAAAAGCCGCTCGTGAAGTAATTGTAATGGTTGAATCAGATAAGATTGGCCGAAAAATACCAAATTTAGAATTACCGTGGAAAATAGTAACCACATTAATAACCGACAATGGCTTAGCAGACGAAAAACGCAAAGCAATTGAGGCGTGTGGTGTAAAACTAATTTGCGCAGAGATTATTGAATAGTAACTACAAAGTGAGTTACTAGAATTAAAAAATTAATGGAGACACTATGTGTGGAATAGTTGGGGCAGTTGCAGAACGTCCAGTAAACAAAATTTTAGTTGAAGGCCTTAAACGTCTTGAATACCGTGGTTATGATTCAGCAGGCGTAGCATTGCTTGATGGCAACACACTTAATACTGTTAAAGCAGTAGGTAAAGTAGTAAACGTAGAAGCTGCACTTGAGAAAGCAGGCGTTAGCGGTCATACAGGTATTGCACACACACGCTGGGCAACTCACGGTAGCGTTACAGAAGAAAACGCACACCCGCATGTATCAAACAATCAGTTAGCACTTGTTCATAACGGTATAATTGAAAACCACGCAAGCCTGCGCGCATCGCTTAAAGAAGAAGGTTACGAGTTCCTATCTGAAACCGATACCGAAGTAATGGTGCACTTAATTCATAAGCTTCGTAAGCAGCACACTAGTTTACTTGCTGCAGTACAGGCAGCTGTTAAGCAATTTGAAGGTGCATTTGGCACGGTTGTATTTGATAAAGACAACGACAACGAAATTATCGTAGCACGTTCAGGTAGCCCTCTTGTTATTGGTTTAGGCCTTGGCGAGAACTTTATTGCCTCTGATCAGTTAGCACTATTACCAGTTACTCGTAGCTTCATCTTTTTAGAAGAAGGCGACGTAGCCCGCATTACACGTGACACTGTTGAAATCTTTGATGAAAATGGCGACGCTGTAGAGCGCGAAGTGATTGAATCAAACATCACACAAGATGCATCAGGCAAAGGCGACTACCGCCACTACATGCTAAAAGAAATTTACGAGCAGCCCCTTGCGGTACGTAATACCCTTGAAGGGCGTTTAAACGACGATCGCGTAGCAATTGATGCGTTTGGCGAAAGCGCTCAGCAAATATTTAAAGACGTAAAACACGTGCAAATTATTGCCTGTGGCACGTCTTACCATTCAGGTATGGTTGCACGTTATTGGCTTGAGCAATTTGCAGGCGTTAGCTGTAATGTAGAAATAGCTTCTGAATTTAGATACCGTCAGTCGTTTGTTCATGAAAATAGCTTACTTGTTACTATTTCACAATCGGGTGAAACTGCCGATACGCTAGCTGCATTACGCCTAGCTAAAGAGCAAGGTTACATGGCCTCAATGACCATTTGTAACGTACCTGGTTCATCGCTTGTACGCGAATCAGACCTTGCCTTTATGACCAAAGCTGGCGCTGAAATAGGCGTGGCTTCTACTAAAGCATTTACAACGCAATTAGTTGGTTTGTTAATGCTTACTGCGTCCATTGCTCAAGAAAAACAGCTTGATCAAAGTGCTATTGTAAATGCTATAAAAGTACTACCTGCTAAGCTTGAAGAAACATTACTGCTTGCAGATGGCATTGCAGACCTTGCAGAAGAATTTGCCGACAAGCATCACTCACTGTTTTTAGGTCGTGGCTCGCAATACCCAATCGCGATGGAAGGTGCGCTTAAACTTAAAGAGATTTCTTACATTCACGCAGAAGCCTACGCAGCGGGCGAGCTAAAACATGGCCCACTCGCACTTATTGATGCTGACATGCCAATTATTGTTGTAGCACCAAACAATGAGTTATTAGAAAAGCTTAAATCAAACGTAGAAGAAGTACGCGCACGTGGCGGCATTATTTACGTATTCGCAGATAAAGATTCACACTTTGAGTCAGACGACACAATGCGTGTTATCAACGTAAACCACACTGACGACATTATTGCGCCAATTGTTTACACACTGCCATTACAGTTACTGTCGTACTACGTAGCGGTAATTAAAGGTACTGACGTTGACCAACCTCGTAACTTAGCTAAATCTGTTACGGTTGAGTAAAATCAATAGGTTATTATTTATTAGTTAAAACTAAAAAGGCGCTCGATGCGCCTTTTTTTGTACCTCAAAGCCTGTTAGATTAAATAACACACTATTTTCTAAAGGATTAGCTATGCGTTTATTCACTGCTATTTTTATATGTAGCTTATTTATAGTTTCTAATAACACACTTGCAGAGCCTGATTTAAAACAGCAAACCATTAGCTATACGCAACAAACACACACTATTAAATCGGCTGTTTTAAACGAAGAGCGCACAGTTGTCGTTCAATTACCAAAAAGCTATCAAGCTGAGCCAAACAAAGTTTATCCGGTCATCTATCGCCTTGATGGCGCGGGTAACATACCGCTTATAAGTGCAGTGATGGAGCGTTTGCAAAATGATAATCGTGCGCCAGAGGTTATTATTGTCGCTATTGAAAGTACCAATCGCTTAAGAGATTTATACCCCACAGTGAATAAAGAGCCACAAGGCCCGGTAGGTGAAGGGGGTGGTGCAGCAACGTTTTTAGCATTTATTGAGCAAGAACTTATGCCCTTGATTAATAAAAACTACCGCACGCATCACTTTAATGTGATTGCTGGGGGCTCAGCAGCAGGCGTGTTTGCACTTTATACTATGCAAGCTAACCCAGAGCTTTTCCAAGCGCATATTGCTTACAGCCCTGCCGTTTGGTGGAACTATGGCGCACCGGTAAAAGCAGCTAAGGCGTTTATTAATAAATCACAAGACCTAAGTAACTATGTTTACATTAATATTGGCGAAGAAGCCGGCATAATGCGTGAAAGATACGATGAATTACAGCAATCACTGCAATCGCATAAAGTGCGAGAGCTACGCTTCTTTAGTAATGCGTTTGACGGTGTCTCGCATAACCTGACTTCCGTTGCTGGTGCATTTAATGCCTATCACAACTTATTTTTGCCTAAACAAATGCCCATAAGTGATTTAACTGACGATGTAGCCTCTATTGATGCTTATTATCAAAACTTATCTCAACAATGGGGCGAGCAGGTTGCGCCACCAGACCGCGCTGTTAGATCACTCGGTTATAACTTAACGGGCAGCAAGCAGTTTACCCGCGCTATAGAGGTGTTTAAGTACAATATAAAAAACTACCCAAAATCAGTCGATGCGCTTTCAGCCTTATCTTATGGCTATGAAATGCAGGGGGATACTCGTCAAGCGCTTGAAAATATGGAATCTGCTCTAGCAATTGCAGATGACTCATACCCTTATATAAATTACTTAAAAGAAACAAAAGCTAGACTACAAATAGCTTTAGGCAAAGACGAAACATAACCACTTTTTAATCCAACTCGATTGTTATATATTTAAAGAGAAAAGGGAGTAACAGCTTTTCTCTTTTTCTAAAACCACATTAAAATCACTAACCCCTACTTAACGGGTAATAAATACGCTAAAATTGCAGGCTATTTTAGTAATGAGCCCGCAAATTTTATGACCTCAGCCGCAAATCCTAGTAATTTCAAAGAACTTGGCCTAATTCCAGAGCTAATTGCTCGATTGTCTGATCTTGAATACACACAACCTACACCTATTCAGGCACAAGCAATTCCGAGTATTTTGACGGGAAGTGACTTAATTGCGGGGGCAAATACTGGCTCAGGTAAAACAGCGACGTTTGCTTTACCTATGCTACAAACCCTATTTTTAGAGCAGGGCGCTAAAAATACTGCCAGCAAAGGTAATTTTGTAACGGGGCTTATTTTAGTACCGACGCGTGAGCTTGCTACGCAAGTGGCCGATAGCGTTAAATCGTATTCTGCAAATTTTAATGGCGCGATTAAAACGGTTGCGGTGTTTGGTGGTGTATCGGTTAATACACAAATGCAGGCACTGCGCGGCGGCGCCGATATTATTGTGGCAACACCTGGTCGTTTGCTTGATTTAATCTCAAGCAATGCTATTAAGCTCGATAAAGTGACGACCTTAGTGCTTGATGAAGCCGACCGTATGCTAAGCCTTGGCTTTACCGAAGAGCTGGCTGATCTTTTAGCGTTAATGCCTGCTAAAAAACAAACCATGTTGTTTTCAGCGACCTTCCCAGAGCAAGTCACTCAATTAACGCAAGAACTGTTAACTAATCCTGTTGAAATACAAGTACAAAATAAAGATGAAAGCACACTTGTTCAACGCGTGTTTACGGTAAATAAAGGCGAAAAAACCACGGTTTTAGCGCATTTAATTAAAATCCATAAATGGCGCCAAGCACTTATTTTTGTAAATGCTAAAAAAGACTGTGAGCATTTAGCCAGTAAACTTGAAAAACGCGGTGTGAATGCACAAGTGTTCCATGGTGATAAAGGCCAAAGTGAGCGTACTCGTGTAATTGAAAAATTTAAAGCCGGCGAAATAGAGGTGCTTATCGCAACCGATATTGCTGCACGTGGTTTAGATATTGAAAAGCTGCCAGTGGTAATAAACTTTAATCTACCACGAAGTCCTTCTGATTATATGCACCGTATTGGTCGAAGCGGCCGTGCTGGTGAAGTAGGCTTAGCGCTTTCATTGGTTGATTACGAAGATTTGCATCACTTTAAAATAATCGAGAAGAAAAACAAACTACGTTTAGAGCGTGAAGAAGTAACCGGTTTTGCTGTAAACCAAGCTAATCTTGATGCTGCCGAGGCGCTTAAAAATGAAAAGCCAATGGCAAAACCAGAAGGCACAGGCAAGAAAAAGAAAAAAAATAAAGCCGATGATATAGATGATGTATGGAGTGGCTGGCGCCGTAAGTAACAATAGAGCTAAATAAATAGCTGTAAAAACCCGTAATTAGTAAACCTAATTACGGGTTTTTTGTTTTGTGGCTTTAACTTAAAGCGTTAGTTTTAAATTAATGGTCGTGATCTTCATCTTCTATTTCTTGTGCAATCCCTAACCAGGTAATGCTTGTAGGTGGAAAAGTTAACTCTAGCTCACTTTCAATTTCTAAGTCTTCAAGGTGTACTTGCACAACGTGCTGAGCAATAGGGTCGGCTACATAAGCAAACTGACCATTTTGCGCCACTGTCATACTAAAGCTCATTCCTTCGGGCATTGTGGTTACGTTTGCTTGAGTAATATCAATTTGGCCTTCAAGCTCCCAATGCATTTCGCCATCATGGTCATGTGCGCTAAATACATTTAAAAAGCCTAAGCTGTCTAATATTAAAAAGTGCTCGCCATGGGCAGAAAAAGAGTACGATACAGCACTTGCGCCATCGGCTAGTTGCCATTCTAGTTCTTCCATTTGTGCTGTTGCTGGGTTAATAGTTACAATTACGGCTTCGCCGCCACCGTGGCCAGATGCTACGCCAATAAAGGTCTCGCTATCTTCGTGGCCATAAATACTACCAATGCGTAAATCGCCAACGGCTGCAATGTTCGCTATTTTTTCAGCTTCGTATTCATCATCGTGCTGGTGGGTTAATAACACACCATCGCTACAGCCAAATACTACGTAGTCGTGGTTTTGTGCCGCACCGTGTAAATCAGGGCACGTAACTTCTAAGGTTTGTTCAAGCTCATATTCACCATCATGAAAATAATAAACAGCTACTTGGTCTGGCAATACTTTAGCAACCGATGTGCTTTCGCTGTCATCACGGCGAATGGTTGATAATAAATGCTCACCGCGAGGCTCTGCTACACCGTGCATATTAATATCGTAGCTAATACCCGGTAGTGTTGCTGTTGCGCTTGTTATGTTGTTATCTGTTAATACTTCAACAGAGGCAACCGTACCTGAGTCTGCATCGCCATCGTAAAATATGGCTAATTGCCCGTCGTGTGTCATTAAGTGTGTAGGGCGGCTGCCACTTGTTAGCTCGTAGCTACTAAATGCAGGGCCTTGCTCGTAATCATGCAAGTGCTCACCATGATCTTCACGCCATAAACCACCATCAATAAAGCCTAAGTAATCTTGTGCGCGGCTTGCAATAACGGCATAACGAAAATCAGGTGATGACGACAGCGTGTTTGAATCATTCGTAAGGGTAAATGTTTCAAGCAGAGAGTTGTCATCTAGGTCATAAAAGCTGGCTTCGTTGCTGTTGCCTGCAAGCACAGCTAATCTGCCTAATGAATCAATTGTGTAGCCATCATCATGGTCGTGCTCGTCCTCTACAACAATAGGATCTTTTTCCACAATGTTGGTTTGGGCATCGCCACAGGCCGTAATAAATGTAGCGCTAATAGCGAGTGCAATAAGCTTTAATTTGTATAGTTTTTTCATGTTTATTTCCTTTAATTATAATTTTTTAATGCTTAAAAATAACCGCGAATACCTAGCGCAAAGCTACGCCCTGGACGTGGTGCTATATCTTTTACAAACGAGCTGTGCACGCGTGCTTCTGTATCTGTTAAGTTGGTGCCTCGCAGGTAAACAGACATATCTTGGTTTAATACTGAAAGGTCGTAAGAGATGCTTGCATCCACCAATGTGTAGCCGTCTGTTGCTGTTTCTTGTGGGGCTGTGCGGTCTTGCTTTTGATAGCGAGTAACGTGAATATGCGCACTTAATTTATCTGTTTGATAGCTTAACTCGCTACCAAAACGAAGCGGTGGTGTACGGGGTAAATCGCCGCCGTCTTTAAGGCGTGCACGAACGTAATCTGAGAATAAATCGACTTTAAACTCATCGGTTAATTGCCACGCAATTTGCGCTTCAAACCCGTGTAAAATTACGTCGTCTGTTTTAAATAAATAAACCGGCAGTTCTGATGAATGGTCGTGTTCGTCAGCCCCTTCTTCTTCATCGCCATGGTCGTGGCCACTTTCGGCGAATAAACCGGTGTCTATTTGGTAATAGTAATTATCTACTTGGTTGTAAAAGGCATTTAAAATAAAGCCAACATCACCTTGGGTTTTACGTATGGTTAAATCGATATTATTGGCTGTTTCCAAATCAATTGCTTGATCAGATAAACCCAAATGGTCGTTTTCATCTAAATCAAATAGTGCACCTACTTCGTAAGTGCCAGTACCAATGTGTGGCCCAAACGATAACAATTCAGAGGCAGAAGGCGCACGTTCAGAGCGCGATACAGAAAGGCCTAAGTTATAGTTAGGTGTAAAATCCCATACTACGCCTGCCGATAAACTGATTGGTGTAAATTCATGCTCTACGTCAAATACGCGCGTGGTTTCTGCGCTTTCTTCGTGGTCATGATCATGCTCGTCGGCTTCTTCTGCTTCATCGTGTGCGTGAGCGTCAATATTTGGCAGTAATACGTCGCCTGCTTCAATGGTTACACGCTCTATACGCCCACCTACTTGCACTAAAAAATCACCAAAGTGTCTTTCTTCCATTAGTGCTACAGCAAAGCTTTCGGTTTCTGATGGAGGCGTAAAGGCCTCTTCACCTTGTGCTTCAACATCGCTTTGTTTGTAATGAAAGCTAATGCCGCCATTCCACTCACTAAACTGGTTATGTAATAGGTCTATGCGTAATTCATTTGTTTCGTTTTTAAAGGTAGTGCCAACAGCGCCGCTCTCAATTTCAGCGTGTTCGTAGTCGGTATGGCCAGCGCGGAGATTTATTTTGTTTAGCCATTTATTATCTAGGTTGTACTCACCTAATAATTGCACTTTAGTTTGCTCTAAATCAGCAAATACGCTTTCTTCTTCGTCGTTGTGTTCTTCCTCTTCTTCCTCGCCGTGCGTATGACCCGGAATACCGTATTGACGATTAAATTGCTCTACTGCTAAGCCAATAAAGCCGTTATCCATTAAATAGCTAGCGCCAACAGTAAAACCGTCAGACTCTTCATTACTGTTTTCAACAGTGTAGTCACCACGATGCTCTTCACCGTCGCTATCTATATCGGCAGCTACAGGTACCCCGTAGTCATCGGCCTCACGCCAAAATGCATCGGCGTAAAAAGCCATAGAGTCTGTACCTGTGGTGGCATTAAACGAGGCCACTTTTTGGTTATCTACAGAGTTATGTTCTAGGTTCCATTCACCACGCGTGGTGCTGTCGGTAGGTACGCGGTTATCTACTACATTAACCACACCACCAATTGCGCCACTGCCATAAAACAGCGTTGCAGGGCCGCGTAATACTTCAATTTGTTGTGCGGTAGACGCCTCCGATGCAACAGAGTGATCGGGGCCAACGCGCGATACATCACTTACATCAAGGCCATTTTGAGTAATGAGTACACGCGGGCCGCTTAAGCCACGAATAATAGGTGTGCTGGCTACTTTACCGTGAAAATTTGTATTAACGCCTGGGAGTTTTTCAAGGCTATCGCCAAGGGTTGCGGCTTGTTGGCGCCTTAGTTGTTCGCCAGATAAAACACTAACAGGCGATGCAGATTCCATTGCCGACATATGAATAGGGGTTGCTTCAATATCAATAACTTCAATAGGTGAGCGCTTTAAATTAAACGTAACTGATTGGTTTTCATCATTCGTTATTGTTATATCTAGATGGAGATGCGCATAACCAGGCGCTACAACGTGAAGCTCTTTTAAGCCATTTTTTAGCTCGGTTATTACAAATTTACCGTTTTTATCGGTGGCTACTTTAAGGTCTGAGCCTTCAACTTCTACCGTTGCATTGGTAACTACTTTACCTTTGTTGTTTAAAACAACGCCTTCAATTGTGGATGCAAGCACACTAGCCGGCAATAAAGCTGCTATGAGAACAGCTAATTGTGATCTACGTTTCATTTGACTACCTTATTAGATGTTATATTATATCAATTATGTGAGTAATGTTATAATATATCAACAACAATTAACTGATGTTATTAAAATGTCTCTTTAAGAGTAACGTTTTTGAGTGGAGACACTGATTTAGTAGAGGAAATAATGAAGTCGAGTCAAAGTGTTATGGATCGTGTGGCAATTGGGTTATCGGTAATGTGCACAGTACATTGTTTTGCAACCCCGGTTATTTTAGCGTTATTACCAAGCTTTGCTGTATTGCAAATAGATAGTGAACAATTTCATTTATGGATTCTTGCAGCGGTATTACCCACCAGTTTACTGGCATTAAGCTTAGGCTGTAAAAAGCATAAACTTATGCGTTATATAGCCTGCGGCGTTATAGGGCTAGCCTTTATGATATGCGCAGTATTACTAGGGCATGAAATAGCCGAAAAGGCGCTCACTTTAATAGGCTCGGCTTTTATTGCTGTAGCTCATTGGTTTAATTACCAGCAATGCCTTAAGCAAAATGACGAAAAATGCCCGTGTTCAGGTAGCAAATTGGATCAAATGGTTTAACGCTTAGTTGTTGCTGGTGGTATGGCTTTCGTCGGCTAAATTAATACTGATTTATTTTAAATACTAAGCTTCTTCGTTTTAAAAGGCGACCTCTTTCATGCTGTAGTAACATGCTCAGTAATAGTAAATAAGGCCTCATAATATGAGGCCTTAAAATGTTACTAATTCACTTTAACTGTTTCGGAATTTATACTTTCATACTGATCAAGTGTTTTTACTTGATCTACACCTTTTAGCTGCATCATTAATTGCTTTACTAAAATCATGTAAATAAACATCATTGGTAGGCCTGCTACAACGCAGAGTGACTTAATAGTATCTATTCCACCACCGCATAAAAATACGCTAAAACTAATGAGTGCAATTGCACCAGCCCATAGAAGCTTAACTTTATGATCGGGGTCGCCATTTAGTTCTAGTTTATTAGTTGTCAACATAGCGGTGGCAACGCTTGCGCTTGACATAGTCGTTAGCATTAAAAAAAATTGAATAATCAAAAATAATACTAAGCCAATATTACCCGATGGTAGAGTTTGAATTAGTGAAACTACTGCAAACGTTAAACCGCCTTCGCTCATCCATTGTTGAACAGGTAAGCCACCAATTAATTGTGCCCATACTGCATAACCACCAAAGATTGATATAAAGAATGCACAGCCGAGTGAACCCATCGAAATAGTGTACAAAATAACTTCTTTAATAGTACGTCCACGCGAAATGCGGGTAATAAAAAGCCCCATCATAATTAAATAAGCGTAGTACCAAAACCAATAGTATTGAGTCCACGATTGCGAAAAACCACTTTTTTGAACTGGGTCGGTCCAAAGTGACATTCTAAAAAAGTTATCGAGCATGACACCTATTGAGTCGGTAAAGTTATTTAAAATAAACTGAGAGTCAGCCACAAGCAATACAAATAAGGCAAAGCATATTGCTGCTACAACCGTATAGTCGGACACTTTACTAATGCCTTTTTTAAAGCCAACAAGCATTACCGCAACAAGCATTAAAACAAATAATAAAATAATACTGCCTTGGAGTAATAAGCTGTTTTTAATTCCTAATAATGCAGAAACGCCAGTACTTAATAAAGATACAGTAAGTGCTAGCGAGCTTGCAAAAGCTGCGAGGGTGCCAAAAATTGCAAGTAAATCGATTGCTTTAGCAATAATAGGATTGCTGCCTACTACAGGTTCGCAAAGGGTAGAGAGCTTTAAAGTACGCTTTTTTTGTACGTAAAACGCGTACGCAAACGGGATTGCCGGAAAGCAGTAAATGGCCCAGCCAGTCACGCCCCAATGAAAAATAGAATAAGTAACAGACCAAGCTGCTGCTGCGTAGCTATTTGGTTCGGCAAAAAGTGGTGGCGATTGCAAATAATACATCGGCTCACCAATTCCCCAATATATAAGAGAAGCACCTACACCTGCGGTAAAAATCATACCGCCGTACGAAAAGTTAGAGTGCTCTTTTTTTTCTTCACCTAATCTAATAGATCCGTACTTTGAAAAAGCTAACCAAAATAAAAAACCAACTAAAGCCAAGCTCACAAGCTCTACTAACCAACCAAACCAGCCTGTTACAAAATGCATGGCGTTGCTTGCTAATAATTGTGATTGCTCTGGATATAAAGTTGAGATAACTAATAAAGTAATTACTAATGTAATTGCAGGAATAGCCAGCTCAAAGTTAAGGTTTTTCAATGGAATTTCTCCATTGCACGAGTGCTTTGATATGGCTTGGGTTAATTCCGCAGCAACCACCAATAATATTAGCGCCAAGGCTATGCCATTGTTTTGCAAACTCAAGATACTCGTTAGGAGATAAATCACGGTAGTCTTGCACTGCTTCATTTGCTTTGTGAGCATTTGAAATAGGAGTAAAGCTGTTAGCAAATGCGCCTAACGTTACTTTTTTATTTTGCTTAGTTAATACGTTATTAGTATCACGCAGTGCTTGCTCAATAACTTCAGGGATAGAGCAATTAAAGAAAATACCTGCAATGTTTTGCTGCTCAAGTAGTGCGGTTATGGCATCGGTTACTAGCTCACCTGAACGCAGCGTTGCCTGCTCAGTTACTTCGTCACTTAGGGTAAATGCGTAATAACATGGCTTAGTTGAGCCTTTAAGTACGCTTGCCATTACTTGTGCTTCTTCAGTACTCGATATTGTTTCGCCAAGCCAGAGGTCTACATGGAGATTTTGTGCATTGTATAAGGTATTTAAAATAGTAAAAGCACGTTTACTTTCAAATAAATCGGGGCGATATGAACCAAATGCAGGGGGTAATGACCCTGCAACTAATACACTTTGTTTAGCATTTTGAGCTACTTCTTTAGCAATAAGCGCCGCTTGCTCTGCGAGTAACGCGCCTTGGCTTTCGTAGCGTTCTTCACCTAAATGAAAGGGCACACAGGCATAACTGTTAACCGTAATTATTTCAGCGCCTGCATCTATAAAGCCTTGATGAGCTTGTGCTACATATTGAGGAGCTTCTATAAGTGCTTGTGCACTCCAAAGTGGCTGTGAGAACGGTGCGCCAATGCGCTTAAGTTCACGTCCCATGCCGCCATCTAAAATTGTTACCTTTTTCACTTATGGACTTCTATATGTCTAAATAATATGGCGCTATTCAAACATATTTTTTAAAAAATCATAATGAAACTTCATCAGGTTGGGCATGAAAAAAGCTCAACCTATTAAAAAGGCACAAAAAAAGCGACTACCCAATATGGTGTCGCTTTTTTAGTAAGTAGTATTAGCTTACTTATAAAAGGCTTCAACAGTGCCTTTTCTTGTAAGTAAAAGCGGTTGTCCGCGACGATCAAGCCCTTTTGGGGATGCAAACTTTATCCAACCTTCGCTGATGCAGTACTCTTCAACATCAAAACGCTCTTTGCCGTTGAACGTGATACCAATATCGTGTTCAAAAACTTCTTCCACATGATGTGGGCTACGTGGATTAATAGAAAGGCGATCTGGTAAAGCAGGTTTTGCGGTAGTGTCGTTCATGGTCATATTCTATATTGAATGAAGTATGCGCTATTGTAGGCAATACAAAGCTTTCGCTCAAGAGAGATAGTAGTAAATGTGTTTAAAAATGTACTAATTAATGAGTTGTGTATACAAATGAGATTGCGCTTGGAAAATATGTATAGAAGGGGATTTTGACGATATTTGACTAAAAACTATATAGATAAGTATATTAATGGGCTATTGCTAACCCATTAAATTGTGTAGCAATTAGATGCTAACAATGTTCTCGGCTTGAGGGCCTTTTTGACCTTGAGTAACAGTAAACTGTACACGTTGGCCTTCAGCTAAAGTTTTAAAACCGTCGCCAGAGATCGCGCTAAAATGTGCGAACACATCTGCGCCAGATTCTTGCTCGATAAAACCAAAACCTTTTGCTTCGTTAAACCATTTTACTGAACCAGTAGTTGTAGTAGACATAATATGTATCCTAAAAAATTAATATAAGTGTGCCTGAAAAGAGGCGATTGAGCCGGAAAAAATAGTTAACTTGAGGATATCGTGCAGGATTATTACTAAAACAACTCGGTACTAACAAATAAAACAAAACTTCTTTCAAACTAGTATTCAAAATGGATTATTGCTAACCCATTAAATTGTGTAGTAATTAGATGCTAACAATGTTCTCGGCTTGTGGGCCTTTTTGACCTTGAATAACAGTAAACTGTACACGTTGGCCTTCAGCTAAAGTTTTAAAACCGTCGCCAGAGATCGCGCTGAAATGTGCGAACACGTCTGCGCCAGATTCTTGCTCGATAAAACCAAAACCTTTTGCTTCGTTAAACCATTTTACTGAACCAGTAGTTGTATTAGACATAATATGTATCCTAAAAAATTAATAAGTGTGCCTGAAAAGAGGCGATTGAGCCGGAAAAGATAGTTAACTTGAGGATATCGTGCAGGATTATTACTAAAACAACTCGGTACTAACAAATAAAACAAAACTTCTTTCAAACTAGTATTCAAAATGGGTTATTGCTAACCCATTTAACGAAAGCAATTAGATGCTAACGATGTTTTCAGCTTGTGGGCCTTTTTGACCTTGAGTAACAGTAAACTGTACACGTTGGCCTTCAGCTAAAGTTTTGAAACCGTCGCCAGAGATTGCGCTGAAATGTGCGAAAACATCAGGACCAGATTCTTGCTCGATGAAACCAAAACCTTTTGCTTCGTTGAAAAATTTAACTGTACCAGTTGTAGTTGTAGACATAATAGTATCCTAAGGATTAATAAAAGTGCGCCTTAAATTAGGCAATTTAACAGGAAGAAAACATACATTTAACTGAGGATAACGCGAAGGATTATTACTAAAACAACGTGGTACTTACAAATAAATAGGGTTTTCTGTCAACCCGATGCGAGGCAGGATAACAGTAAATTAAAGTATATACCAAGCCCTATTGTAAATTTATTTTAGAGTAAGTACTTTATTTGTTTGTTGTTTTTTTAACTAATTAGTTATGATTAAGATGATATTTTATACTTTTAAAATAAAGGTAAGCTTTGTTTAATCAATACGTTAAGCCTGTTTTTGTGCGTAGTTTTAAAGTAGGCAAAACACAGCTTTTAATTGGTTAAAACATGACCTAATTACCTATTAAATTTTTTTGAGATATACCCTAAATAATGTAATTCTTTAGCTCCAAATTACAAATCCAAGTATTAATAACGCAATCCAAAGTGTTTCAGCCACAATTAAAATAATGGGTTTCATACCTACTTCGGTTAGTTTTCCTACCGTTTGCACACAATATTCTTGCGCTAATTTTAATAAATAGAAGCCTACTGGAAGAATGGTACTTAATTATTTCAATAGGAATTTATCTCGAAGATGCGTTATGTAATAAGTGAATCATGCTGCGTTTAAAGCAAAGCGGCTGATTAGTGGATAGAAAGCCATCAAGGTAAGGCTTGCTATCTTTAAAAAATATTTAAAGGTTGTGCGCTAAGATTGCTAATTAGTAGTTTAAGTACGTTTAACTAGTCGAGCTCAATTTGGTAATGATAGTGATCGCTACGGCATTTACTTAGGCGGTATTCAATACGCTTACCTTCTATTGATTCTGTAACGCGTGATACCAACAGTAGTGGGTCGCCGACTTTAATGGCAAGCATTTTTGCATCATCTATTGTAGCAAGTACGGCTTTAATACTGTCTTGGGTTTTGTGTACAGTCTGGTTAAATTTATTCTGATAGTAATGATAGAGAGTGTGCGGTATATCACTACTTTGATGTATATCAGGAAAGTAGCTTTGCGGTAGGTATATAGTTTCGCTCATGCAAAATTCGTTATCGAGAGTACGTCTGCGAACTAGCTTAGTAACCTTGTCTTTTTTATTTAGCTGCAAAGCCTTTATAGCTTCAGCAGGCGCAGCACAAAGCTCAACTGATAACAGTTCTGCCTTTGGTGAGTTGTCACTTTTACCGTCGGCTTGTAAAGGAAAAAACCTGAATAAGGCATCTTGCGAGGTATGCTCAGATACAAATGTACCAACGCCTTGGCGACGAGTGACTATTTTATTGTCGGTTAACAAATTTAATGCTTTACGAACCGTACCTTGGCTTACGTTAAATTCTTCAGCAAGGCGAAATTCGCTTGGTAAAGCCTCGCCGGGCAACCAATGCCGTTTAACAATGAGTTGTTTTATACTATCAGACACTTGTAAGTAGAGTGGTTGAAAATCCAAGCTTGGGCTACTTAATTTGTGATCAAACATAGAGTTACTCATTGTTATTTACCATTAAATTTAATCCACTTGTAGTTATATCATAGGTGAAGCCTTTTACGCATATTTGCGTTTCTTGATTAAACGTGAGCTACCGCAGTAATTTCTTATTGAGGCAAACTGCATATTATGTTTAAAAATCGTCCTCATTCATTTTAATCTCAAGTGGAGTAACCACATTACTTGAAGGATTGTTTGTTCACTGGGTTTGCCACTTGTTTTTCAGTGTTATAAATACAATTACTCGATTAAATTTACCCGTAGTACCGGTGATACCACTTACACTAAAGCTTAAATTGTGTCCGGTAAAGGTAGTTATGGTTTCATGTACAGGCGCTCTGGGTTAGATATAGCATTTTCGCCAGATTTTAAATAACTCCCTCAATAATTTCCCTTAAAAGCGCAACGTTTAACACGTTGCGCTTTTTTTGTGACTTATTTTTGTAATAGTTTAGTCATCTTACTTTCATCAAAATTACCTTTATCAGTCACATCTGTTTTCTATAGTGCAGCGGTTGATCTTTTTTGTGTTTACACATTTCAAAAAATAACCACTAAACAATGGGAATTACGGATGAAAATTAAAAAAGTCGCTGCGGCAATCGCGCTAACATTTGCGTTTAGCGCAGTTAGCCATGCTGATGTACTACCGCAAAGCCAAAAAGACAGCAGCTGGTATAGCGCTGCGCAAACTAAACTAACAACAAAAACAGCACAAGCGCAGGCTACACAAGCCACTAAAGCTAAAAATGTCATTTTATTTGTGGGCGATGGCATGGGTATTTCTACTCTTACCGCCGCGCGTATTTTGCAAGGGCAGCGTAATAACCAATCTGGCGAAGAAGGTTATTTAAGCTTTGAAGAGTTCCCATATTCTGCACAAGTTAAAACGTATAACGTAGATGCGCAAACTCCCGATTCAGCAGGCACGATGACGGCTATTATTTCGGGTGTGAAAACCGATGTGGGCGTTATTGGTGTAGATGAAGATATTGAACGCGGCGTGTGTTCAACAGTAGCTGGTAACGAGCTAATAACCGCAACTGAATTGGCTGAAATTAAAGGGCTATCTACCGGTATTATTTCTACAGCACGTATTACACATGCTACCCCTGCTGCCACGTATGCTAAATCGGCTGACCGTAACTGGGAAGACGTATCCGATATGCCAGAAGATGCCGTAACGGGTGGCTGTGAAGACATTGCATCGCAACTGGTTAACTTTGAAAAAAACCTAGAAGCACGATTTGTAGGGACCGACGTAGACGGTCTTGATTTTGTAATGGGTGGCGGTCGTCGTCACTTTTTACCAAAAGACGAAACAGCTAACTCAACAGATGCAGTAAGTGCTATAGAAGGCGACCGCACTGACGAGCGCAACTTAGTAACTGAGTGGCAAACACAATACCCAGATGCTACGTACGTGATGGATCAAACAGGCTTTGATGCAATAGCAGATGACGCCACTAAAGTATTTGGTTTATTTAACGAATCCCACATGCAATACGAAGCTGACCGCGCAAACGATGTAGCGGGCGAGCCTTCACTTACCGATATGACCACTAAAGCAATTGAAGTGCTTGGTAAAAACGATAATGGATTTTTCTTAACGGTTGAGTCGGGAAGAATTGACCACGCGCACCACGCGGGTAATGCGTACAACGCGCTTAACGACACCATTGAGTTTGCTAAAGCCGTGCAAGCAGCGGTAGATAACACTAATCCAGAAGAAACCCTTATTTTAGTAACCGCCGATCACAGCCATGTATTTACCATTGCTGGCTACCCTAAGCGTGGTAATCCAATTTTAGGTCAAGTAGTTGCAGTAGGCGAAACTACACCAAGCCTAGCTGCCGACGATATGCCGTACACCACAGTAGGTTACGCAAATGGTTTAGGTTTTAGAGACCTAGGCGACGAGACTGATGCTGATGCGAGTTACACAAGTGCTGCTGTAGCAGGGCGTGTTGAGCTAAATGGCGTTGATACAACAACCCCAGGTTTTCACCAAGAAGCAACCGTACCAATGGGGTCAGAAACACACGCGGGTGAAGATATTTCACTGCATGCAAAAGGTCCTGGTGCTCAGCTAGCACAAGGCGTAATTGAACAAAACGTAGTGTTTCATCTAATTAATCAAGCTCTTGAACTAACTCAGCAATAATGGCGGCTAACATGAACAAATTAACGGTACTTTCTTTGGCAGTAATGGTCGCGCTTGCAGGTTGCTCGAGTGACGATAACAAAAATGAAAATAATATTATCGCAGTAGATAACGCTATTGCAGTAGGCTCTGAGCAGTGTATTAATGGCGGTGTAGAGACGCAAGTAGGCGCAGATATCAATAATAACGACGTGCTAGACAGCGACGAAGTTAATTCAACTAATTTAGTGTGTAATGCACCTGCAACGTCGTTAACTACCGAGCAGTTAGCCTCACTCACTAGTAATACTTGGTTTAGTGAAGCACAAACAAAATTAGGCGCTGCACAAACAGCCAGTAGCAACATTGTTACAGAATCAGGCAAAGCTAAAAACGTAATTTTATTTGTGGGCGATGGTATGGGTATTTCTACCATAACCGCAGCACGTATTTTAGCGGGTCAGTTAGAGGGTGAAATGGGTGAAGATCACCAGTTAAGCTTTGAAACTATGCCTTTTTCGGGCTTTGTAAAAACATACAACGTAGATGCGCAAACGCCAGATTCGGCAGGCACTATGACCGCAATGGCATCGGGTGTTAAAACCGACGCAGGCGTTATTGGTATTGATGAAGCGGTTGAACGTGGTAATTGTGCATCAGGCAAAGGGCACGAACTTGTTTCCTCGTTAGAGCTTGCTGAAATTGCAGGTAAAGCAACAGGGATTATTTCTACAGCGCGTATTACTCACGCAACACCAGCTGCAACGTATGCTAAATCGGCAGAGCGTAACTGGGAAGATATCTCCGATATGCCAGAAAGTGCCGCAACATGTGAAGACATTGCATCGCAACTGGTTAATTTTGAAGCCAACCTAGAAGCACGCTTTAGTGGTGTTGATGTAGACGGTATTGACGTAGTAATGGGCGGCGGTCGTCGTCACTTTTTACCAAAAGATGCCGCGTTTAATTCAGCCGATGCAGTAAGTGCTGTTGAAGGGGATCGAACAGATAACCGCGACTTAACCGCAGAGTGGAAAACGCAATATCCAAATGGCACGTACGTAATGGATCAAACCGGTTTTGATGCAATAAGTGACGACGCCACTAAAGTGTTTGGCTTATTTAACGAATCCCACATGCAGTACGAAGCTGACCGCGCAAACGATGTAGCAGGCGAGCCTTCGCTTTCACAAATGACCGAAAAAGCAATAAACGTACTTGATAACAACGAGCAAGGTTTTTTCTTAACGGTTGAGTCGGGTCGAATTGACCACGCGCATCATGCGGGTAACGCTTATAACGCGTTAAACGACACTATTGAGCTTGCCAAAGCCGTTAAAGTGGCGATGGAAAACACCAACCCAGAAGAAACATTAATAGTTGTAACTGCCGATCACAGCCATGTATTTACCATTGCTGGTTACCCTAAACGCGGTAACCCAATTTTAGGTAAAGTGGTTGCAGTAGGCGCTACTGAGCCAAGCTTAGCTGCCGACGATATGCCTTATACAACGGTTGGTTACACCAATGGTGGGGGTTTTAGAAACCTAGGTAGCGAGACTGATGCCGACGCAGGTTACGCGTTTGCACCTGTTACAGGGCGTGTTGATTTAACTGATGTTGATACAACAACACCTGGTTTTCATCAAGAAGCACTGGTACCAATGGGCTCAGAAACACATGCCGGTGAAGACGTAGGCGTTTATGCAATGGGACCAGGTGCACACTTAGTAACAGGCACAAACGAGCAAAGCTTTTTGTTCCATGTAATGGACTTTGCCGCTGACTTTGTAAAAACAGCAGACGAAAAACTAGCGCAATAAATACCGGCTAGTTATAAATTTAGTTAAATATATCTAAATAAAAAACCCCGCACACTTTGCGGGGTTTTTGTCATTAAACTGACATTTATAATCGTTATGTTATTGCCATAAACCTGAAATATAAATAAGAGATAGCTAAATGAAAAAAGCGTTATTAATAATTGCCACGCTTGTGAGTACAAGTAGCTTTGCCTCGCAATGTGATATTGATGCCAAGCATTTAAAAGCGGATTATAAAATTACCAACAGCCATAAAGCGCAGCAAAGTAGCGAGTCACTTACCCTTTGGCGAAACAACCAGCAAGTAGCGCATCAAAGTGAAGTAATAACCGAGCTTTGGCAGCACTTAGCCAATAATCAAATACGCCCAATACGTTACTTTAATGCCCAGCAACGCGGCATTGAATACCAACCATCTGAAGTACGCGGCGTACAAAATTGGAGTGCTAAAAGTCAGCTGGTGGATAACCACTTAATCGAAAAAATGACCTTATTAAGCACACAAGGCACAGGCTGCGGTGAAGTAAAAAACTATACACTGAGCGAAAATGGCAACGACTTTTACCTTGCCTTTATTACGCATTCAAAATTAGTTAAAACATTTAGCATTAGTAATAAAAAAAGCCAAACAACTACCTTGCTAAGCCTTAACAATGTAAGCACTGATGTGCCATTAATTACTGCTCAATTTGCACAGTGGGACCGTTTTCAAACCACCGATTACGCCGACATTGGCGATAACGAAGGCGACCCATTTTTAGCTAAAATGATAAACCTTGGTTTTATAGAGCACAGTGCAACTGGCTTTTATAACCAGCAGGGCGAGGCTATTCAAGGCGGGCACCATCACTAGATTTTAGCGTTTTTAAATGTAGTAGCTCATAGCTGAAAGAATGAAAGGCTATGAGCTAAATGTAACACTGAAAGAGCTACCCTAAATTCCTGCCACAGATATAACCTAATCAAATACCTTTTTTCGTATTTTCAAAGTTAACATATCGACGGCGGTTCTTTTTTGATAAAACAGACGTTACTTAATATCGGTACGCGACCAAGATTTAAAGCCTCTTTGTAATAAAGCTAGAGTCTCATTCATTAATGATATTAGCTTGAGTTAATGGCTCTTTGCTTCTTTAAAAGGACGATATAATGGAAACTAATCCTATATAAAGAGGTTATTTAGTTATGGAAAAGTTGATTATGAAACTACTAAGCGTAGTGAGAGTTGAGAATGTTTCAACGGTTACTGTTTGTATTTGTCTTGTTTTATTAGTGTTTAAATTAGGGTGAAAAAATGGATATTGATGAGTTGACTGAATTAGTGAAAGGGAAAGTTTTTTTTGCAGGCGCTTATAAAAATACATCTTGAAGATGTAGTGGAAGTGAGAGAAATTTTAAAAGCTTCTTATAAACATAATGAGTTTCCATACTACGCAAAGCTTGAACATAGCTGGAATATGCTAGAGAAAACTCATTACATAATGTAATTGAGTGTGAACTAGTAGAAAGTAATCTATTAAACAGCTTTTTATACTTCATAGAATCTGGGTTTTATCCACCCCCCGAGTTATTAATTATTGTCGCAAGTTGTTTTCGAGCTCATATGATTAGCGGAGGGAAAACTAATTTATCTGAAGATTTCTTCGGGAAAAATAATCAGTTTGAGCATTGTATAAACGTGTCTAAGATTACTAAGTATATGGATTTTGAATTAAAATTGGTTACAGATAAGAAGGAATCATTGAAGGTTGTTGCGGAACAATACTTACTAGAATGCTCAGAAAAAAAATAATAACACATTCGGTGAAAATACTGATGTTGAAAGCTTCTTAAGAGGTTATCGTCGTTGGAAAAATGATCCAAAAAACAAAAATATTATTAAAAATTATTTAGGGATTGAATGTTCGTCGCAGTGCCAGCTACAGGCTTAATAGAGCGTTTAGCAATCATATCTCAAGTTTATGTGCTGCAAGCTATTGCCAACAGCACAAATATAAAAGCCTTAACACTACTCCAAATGAGAATCATCAGGCTTTTTGGGTCTATCAGCTAGCTCTGTTAAGCCGTCTTCGCAATCACCGCTGTCGCAGGTATTTAAATCGCTTTGTGCTTGTTTATCTTGTTGCAGAACTTGTTTTAAATCTTCCATGCGTTGGCGCACGGCTACGCCGTAGCTGGCGTCGTCGCCCCACAGCTCGGCAAGTTGCACAACCGCAGCGCGGTCGTGGTCTCTAAACAGCTTACCAGCACGCTCTGCATCTTGCTTAGTGTTACCTAGTAACTCGAGTGCTTCTACGGCAAGGTTAATAGCTGAGTCGACTGTTTCGCGGTTAAACGCATCTACTTTTAAATTAAGTAACTGATACGCATGGCGGCGGTCGATTGCGCGAGCAACAATTTTTAACTGCGGGTAGTTTTTATGCGCGAGCTTAATTATCTCGATAGTTTTATCTGGGTTATCAATTGCAATTACCAGCATTTGCGCGGTGTGCGCGCCTGCGGCTTCAAGGAGCTCTTGGCGTGCGGCATCGCCATAAAATACAGTATTGCCAAAACGGCGTAGTAATTCTATTTGGCTAGGGCTGTGATCAAGTACGGTAATTTCGTAGCCTTGCGCGTGCAGTAAACGCCCCATAATTTGGCCAAAACGTCCGTAGCCCGCAATAATTACGTGCTTAGCGGTGTTAATTTGCTCTGGCTTATCAAACTCAGGCGGAGCACTGCTGCTGCGTTTTTGTATTTGTTCATAAACCATAAGTAGTAACGGCGCTATTAGCATTGATACCGCTACAACTAAGGTAACAAGGCTGGTTTGCTCGGGCGTTAAAATACTTAAGGTGGTGGTTACGCTTAAAAGTACAAAGGCAAACTCACCCCCTTGGGCAAGCGCTAAGGCAAATAATAACTGCTGTTTACTGTTAATTTTACAGGTAACGGCAAGGGCAAATAAAATGCAGGCTTTAACTACAATAAGTAAAACCACTAAGCCAATAACAGTACTAAACTCGTTAAATAGCAGTTCAAAGTTAATTGATGCGCCAACAGTTATAAAAAACAGTCCTAAAAGTAAGCCTTTAAAGGGTTCTATATCGGCTTCTAATTCGTGTCTAAATTCACTCTCGGCAAGTACAACGCCTGCTAAAAAAGTTCCCAATGCAGGCGATAAACCAATACTTTGCATAACCAGTGCAATAGCGACCACTAAAAACAGTGCAAAAATAGTAAATATTTCACGCATGTGCGTTTGGGCAATGTATCTAAATAACGGCGCCGATACATATTTACCGCCGGCAATAATAGCGGCAATAACCGCAACCGAAACACATACTTGTTGCCATACAGGCCAGCTTGCAATAATCGAATCGCTGATTTCTTTTGTGCTAGTTTGCGGGGCAAATGCGAGCAGTGGCAATAGGGCTAAAATAGGGATAATTGCGATGTCTTGAAACAGCAATACCGAAAAAGCGTTTTGTCCGGCTTCTTGCTTTAGCCAACCTTTTTCTTCAAGGCTTTGCAGTACAATAGCGGTAGAGGAGAGCGCGAGCATTAAACCAATGGCGAGTGCGGTTTGCCAATGCATGGCAAAAAACCAATAACAAAATGCAAATATAGCCGCTGCCGATAACACAACCTGTAAGCCGCCAAGCCCTAAAATAGAGTGGCGTAATGTCCATAAACGCGAAGGTTGTAGCTCAAGGCCCACTAAAAACAGCATCATTACTACGCCAAATTCAGCGAAGTGCATTACATCGGTTTGATCGCCCACAACACCCAGCGCATAAGGGCCAATAAGTATGCCCGCAATTAAATAACCTAATACTGAGCCAAGTCCGACTCGTTTTGCAATAGGCACAGCTACAATGGCTGCTGCTAAGTAAATTAAAGCAATTTCTAACACGCGTTTATCCTAATAACATCAAGGCTTTTATAATGGCTTAGCTGCTTATAAAATACAATGGATTATATGGCTCAAAGTTGCTTATTTATCAGTAGCTATAACACTAATGGTTATAACTACTGGGCTAAAAATAGCACTTTGTGTTGAAGGGCTTATTGGGAGCTAAATATTACAAATACTTATAATTGCTGAGCTTGGTTGGCCTGAATCAGAATGGTAAATAGTAATGTTTGAGCTGATTGTATTTTCAACGTTTGTTTCAATTGCTGTTACTTCAAATTCGGCAGATGCAGGTAGGTCGATATCCAATTCGCTATCGAGGTAAGTACTTCCGCTTTTTTGCAAAGTAAGTGGTTTTGTTTGATCAAAGCTAAATTGAAAGCTATCTGACGCTAAAAGTGTATCTACCATGTTAAAACGTAAATTAACGGTGTCGGGGCCTGAAAACTCAGCACACACAAATACCGAAACCTCAACAGCTTGTAAAACGGGCATGCTATTTTGGCCTATATCCACAGTAAAGTTGCCTTGCGTAATAGCTACAGAGTTGTATTCCCCAGTTGCTAGCCTTTGATCTGCTGTTTTTATCGTTATTTTTTCACCTTGCGCTAAATTAACCTCTTCATCAAAAAAGCCATTTGTGTTGGTGCTGTACTGCTGTCCATTAATTGTTAGCGGTGCATTGCTTATAGCCGCTTTTTGCACATTAGTGAGTTGTCCTTTAATGCGACCGGTAAGTTGTGCAGAGTTAGTTACTGTAATTGAAAATTGCACACTTTTTGAAAAGCCATCAGCATCAGTTGCTACAACGGTTAGCGTGTAAATACCTGTCATATCGGCGATAAATTCGGTAATACTTTGGTTTGTATTGCTTAAGCTGGTGCTCGAGCCTGAAGGGGCTGATAGTGTCCAAGCGTAATCGAGAGAGGTTCCCTCTGGGTCGTAACTTTGGCTTACATCAAATTTAACTGTATTACCCACTACATCGTAGCGCGATTGCTCCCCCGTGAAACTAATTACTGGCAGTGCATTTTGTATTACATCAATTGTTAGGGTTTTTGTGTCAGAGAACTGCACACCATCGTTAGTGCGTAACGAAATAACAACTTGCCCCTCTACTGATGCGCTAAACGTTGGTTTTGGTATTGTATTACTGCTAAGCGTTGCTTGGCCTTGCGACGAAATGATTTCCCATTGGTAACTTAGTGGCTGGCCTTCTGGATCGTAACTATTTGAAGCATCAAGTAAAACTTGTTCATCAACCGTTATAGAGGTTTCATAAGTTACCAAAGTAACAGGCTTTTTATTGCTACTGGCATGCAGTGCTGAGGTTGCTTGGTTTGAACTTAATTGCCCATCAGACACTGTAAGCCTTACAACGTAGTCGCCTTCTTTATCGGCAACAATAGAGGGCGTTGCTGATGTGTTGTTAGTTAGTTGTGATGTACTATTTAAAGGCTTGGCTTGTAACTGCCAGTTATAACTCAGCGTATCTCCGTCTGGGTCGCTACATTGTTGGCACTGCAAAGTGGTTGATTCGTTTAACGTAATATCACGTTCGGATTCAAGTGTTGCAACGGGGGCTTTATTACTTGTGGTAACAGTTAAAATAACTGATGCGGTATCACTTTCGCTTTATTGATCGGTAACAGTGAGTGAAAGCGAGTAATCTCCAGCTGTTGACGCTGAAAATCCAGCGGTATGATTTTGCATGTTTGAAAGAGCCGGCGTGCTGCCCTGGGGTTTTGATGTAATTGCCCACGCATAACTAAGCGTATCGTTTTTATCGGGATCAGTGCTTTGGTTACCATAAAGTGTAACAACTTCATTTGGGGCAATTGTTTTATTTTCTACGTTAATAACCGCTTGTGGTGATGAGTTAGAATTAAGCGATTCACTTTTTATGAGTACGACAGTGCTTGCTGTATCACCTTGTGAATTAGTAACGGTAAGCTCAACTTTAAACTCGCCTATTTCGTCTGCAACAAACTGGCTTTTTACTTGAGTCGCATTTTCAAGCGTTGCATTACTTGCTACGGGCTTGGTAATAAATTGCCATTTGTATTGATTAATGGCGCCGCTGGTTGTGCTACTTTGCGCGCCATTTAAAAGCACAACATCACCTTGTTTAACGGTTTGTGTGCTACCTGCGTTAGCAATTAGTTGGGTATTTGCAGTAACGGTGAATTGTTTTTGTGCAGGTGTGCTTGAAAGCTTGCCGTCATTCACGGTTAATACTAATTGGTACTCTTGTGCTTCAGATACTGAAAACTCAACGGTACTTTCATTATTAACCGTAATCGGTATTTCTACTTGCGCATTTTTGCTGGTTAATTGCCATTGATAGGTGAGTGCATCGCCATCAGGGTCACTACTTTGTGCTGCGCTAAAAACGAGGGTGGTATTTACTTTAAACTCCGATTGCTCGGTAGTAATAACTGCAATAGGCTTTGTGTTAGTACTGACTGGTTTAGTTACTGTTTTGGAGTCTGAACCTCCAGAGCCACAAGCTACGAGGGTGAATAAAGCAGTAATTAAAATTAATAACTTCCATTTCATAATATTAATATCCTTTTAATAAGTTGAATATCAATATGTACCTAAATTAGCTATAAAGCAAAAAAATAAATCAAATAAGTACTTTTGCATTATTTTAGGAAATAGTTAACGTGAAACAGTGCTAATTTTGAATCATTTATACTTTGAGGGGAGTGCTTTATGCCCAGATTGAGAGGGCATAAAGTATATTAAATGGCAGTTAAATAAAGTTAGTCTGCTACTTTTACTGAACCGCTAATATTATCGATACTTACATCGCCCGAGCCCGACTCAGTAATAGTCAGCCCCTTTGCATGATTAACGCGAATATCACCCGAACCGTCTTCAATTGTTACACTTGAACCAATATACTCAATAAGCAGGTCGCCAGAGTTATCATCAACATTAACTGCACCGCTAATATGGCTTATTACTATATCACCCGATCCATCTTCAACGTTTAGCGAACCGGTTATGTTGCTCACGTGCATTTCGCCAGAACCATCGTCAATAGTTGCATTGCCACTTACGTTGTTTATATGAATACTGTCAGAGCCGTCGGTTAATTCTAAATTACCTGCGATGTTTTCAAAGTTTACTTCACCTGATCCATCGTCAACAGTTAGGTTTTTAGCCCCGCTTATTGTTAAATTTCCTGAGCCGTCTTTTACATCAATATTGCTTTGCATAGCATTTATTAAAATGTCGCCAGAGCCATCATCAATATCTAAATTTAGATTACTTGGCACAGTAACCACTAAATTAATACTTGGAGATTGGCCACTGTAAAAGCTAATACCATTACGACTTTTATTTTGGGCAACAAGCTTTGCCTGTTTACCGTCTTGCTCGAGCGTTAGTTCGTATTCGTCTTCAATGTCGGCTGTGTAAATGGTGGCGTTAACACTAATTCTGATGGCCGTTTTTGAGCCTTTTATTTCAAGGCTACCTGCACCGCTTAATACATTTAAATACTCAAGATTATTGCTTGGCAGTGATAGCTGTTGAGTTTGCTTTACTGAGGCAACGCTTGGCGATATGTGAAATACACAGCCACTTAATAATAAAATGCCGCCAACAAGTGAAAGTGGTTTTGTAATGCTTAATTGTGTTGATGAGCTCATGTTTAGTCCTTTGGTATTTATTGTTTGTATTTATATAAACAATATAGAGCAAAAATGAGGCCGAAATGTAAGCTGTTGTTTTATATAGGGTGGTTGTTTTTTATGAAAGTTGAAATACTAATAAGTGGTTAAAATAACTAATTATTAATATAAAAGGATGCGCGATGCATCCTTTTATAATTGCTCAGCTTTTATTAGGGAACTAATTAAAAGCTGTAAGTAATATTACCGTATAAAAAGCGTCCGTCTAATCCGTAAGGTGCATACGGGGTGTACGGGAATATTTGGCCAAAGTCAGAGTAACCAATGTTATCCACAGTTGCTTGTGGGTATTGATCGAATAAGTTGTTTGCACCAACGGCAAATTTCCAATATTCGTCTGGACGGTATGCCACTTCTAGGTCGGTGATCCACTTAGGGTCTAGGTATTCATCGCGATCAGCTGTGGTTGATATATCAGCGACTTCACCATAACGTGTGGCACGAAGCGTTGTTTGCCATTCGTTAAAGTTCCACACTGCTGATAGATTCCATTTGCTATCTGGCGTGCCTTCTTCAAAGCGACCTACTTCACGACGTGCAAACACTACGTAGTCGTCACCTAGTGAGTTAAGTTCGCTTGGGTTGTCGTTTACGTGTGTTACTTCGGTGTCGTTAAAGTTAGCGGCTACGTTTAGGCGTAAATCACCTAAGTTGTCTAAATCTAGGTTATAAGTGGCAACTATATCAACACCTTGCGTACGTGAGTCTATTGCATTGGTAAAGTAGCGTACCCTGTCGGTGTTTAGCTCACCAGCGTTTGCTAAAATTTGCGCAACTGCTGCACCGGCTAGATTTTCAGAGAGTACAATCCGGTCATCAATATCAATACGATATGCATCAACCGTTAGGCTAAAATTACCTTGAGTGTAGACAAAGCCAGCGGTTAAGTTTACAGAGTCTTCAGCGTCTAGTTTTTTAGCGCCTAATGCTTGTGCTGCTGGAGAGTCACTTGGAAATAAAGCTACTTCAAACGCTTGATTGTTTTCAAGTATGGTTGATATTTGACGATACGAGCTTTGTGCTAGCGATGGCGCGCGAAAGCCGGTACTTGCTGCACCACGTAACGATAAGTTATCAGTAATACTGTAACGCGTTGCTATTTTTGAGGTGAATGTGTCGCCAAAGTCGCTGTAATCTTCATAACGGCTGGCTAAAACCACATTCCACTTTTCTGTTAAGTAGGTATCAAATTCAACAAAAAGTGCTACGTTGTGGCGGCTTTCGTCGGTAACACTTTGCGGACCAAAACCAGATAGTACCTGTGCACCACCTTCTGCAATTGGGTTGCCGTTACTATCAAGCGCGGTAATATAAGAAGCTTCTTCGCCTTGTTCTATTTTGTAGCTTTCGTGGCGGTATTCAGCACCTATAGTAAAAAATACGTCATCTGGTAAACCTAAATCAAATGCTGTGCTGGCATCTCCATTAACAATAAATTGGGCATAAACCAATGCGCCGTTATCAAATTCGGTTTGGCTGGTGGCACCTAAAGATGTATTTAAGCTATTTACTACGCCTAATGCAAAGTCGTTGCGGCCGTAGTTGGTACTTACATCCCATGTCCAGTCGCCTGTTTCACCTTGTAAACCAAGAGCGAGAGAGTAATCTTCTACGTCGGTTTCAATTTGTGGCAAAAAGCCATTAGGGTAAACGTCTAAAATGTTATTTTTATCTACAGCTCGGCGATAAAATCCGCCTGAGTTGCCTTCACGCTTAGAGTAGCTACCAAAAGAGTATAAGTTTAAGCCGTTATCTAAATCGTAACCCATGTTGTAAAACAACGCGTAATCTTCAAGGTCAGCTTTACCAAAACGGTGATTGTAACGATCGATAGTAAATTCGCGTGGGTCTAAGCTGCCATCATCAAGACGGCTGTATTGTTCGCGTGGGTCAAAGCCAGAGCGTTGAGTTGAGTCGTTATCGCGGTATTCAATTGATACGTTTACAAAGCCATTGTCTGTTAATGAAAAACCTGAGTTTGCGCTAATTGTGCGGGTACTACCGTCGTTAACGTGACGATCGTCGCCTAAATTAAATGCAAGTTTGCCGTTATCATCCGCATAAGTGCTATTTAGTTGCGGTACACCGGCCATTTGTGTATCGTATTTACCGTACGTTACGCTTACGCTACCGCCTTCTGAGGCATCTTTAAGTACAATGTTAATTACGCCTGCAATGGCGTCTGAGCCGTACTGCGCTGCAGCACCGTCACGCAGTACTTCAACACGTTTAATAGCTGAAGTTGGAATCATGTTTAAATCAACAGCAGTAGAGCCACGGCCAACAACACCCGCTAAGTTTAATAACGCGCCTGCATGGCGGCGTTTGCCATTAATTAGCACTAGGGTGTGATCGGGTGCTAAACCACGTAAAACAGCTGGTTTTGCATGGTCAGTACCATCACCCATAGTGGCACTTGGGTAGTTAAAGCTAGGTACTTGGTTTGCTAGTATTTGGCTTATTTCTAGCTGACCCGTACTTTGCATATCACCGCTGGTAATAATATCTACAGGTACGGTACTTTCGGCAATACTACGTAAACTTCTACGTGTACCAGTAACCGAAATGACTTCAATACTTTCTTGAGCTTGTGTGTCTTGCTCAGCAGCAAACGCTGGTGAATAAGACGCGCTAAGCGCAGAGGTAACGGCCAGACTAAGTGCTACTTTTTTGGCTGATAATTGCTTTAACATGATGTTGATTCCCTTAAGGGCTGCTGACTATTGATTTTTAGAAGGAGCGCATCATATAGAAGCGGCTACCCTAGTGCAAAGATAAAAACTATCTAAGATATTCTAAGTTGTTAACACATAAGGTCAGTGTTTATGAACGATAGAGACGTTTGGATCGTTTCAGTTGCAATCTTGTGTCGAATGGTTGCGAATTCAAGGGGGAGCGTGGATAAAAGTTATTAAAAAGTAAAAAGGCCAAGCAAGTGCTCAGCCTTTATAAGGTGCTAACCTACGTGAATAAAATTATTCAGGCGCAACTTCAAGTGTTGTGAATAAAGCATAACGGCCAGCGTCTACGCCTTCTTCGTTTACTTCAACATCGTTAGATGTTTCTATTAGGTATAAGCCAGGCTCTTTCCACGTAGTTGTGAACATACCATTTTTATCGGTAGTTACTTTTACTTCGCCACGCTCGTTACGGTAACGAGTGTCACCTTTTAAAATACTTACTTCAATGCCTTCACCAGCAGATTTACCATCTTGTAGTAATTGAAAACGTGCTTGCTCACCTACAAATAAATCGTTTGGATGCGTTGGACCGCTAAGCTCTAAGCCTAAACCTAACTGTGCAGGCTTTGAGGTGCCATTTCGGCTTACAAATGTATCTACTGTTGAAACAACCTTCGTTGTAGTTACATCTTTTGCATTGCTAGGTAACTCGGCGTCTGTTTTTTTACCAAATACGCGCTTGCGCTTACCTTCTTCGTTTTTATAGAAGGTCATGTACATTGGCTTTTGGGTCATTGCAATATGGTAAGTGCCTTGCTCTGTTAAGCTTACTGCAGCTGAGCTTTTACGCTTTAAGTAATAAGCACGAATGGTGTCGCTTACTGGCTCACCATTAGGCGCAAGTGCCATTAATAATGTGTCGTCGTACTCGGCGCCTTTTTCTTTAGGTTTAAAGGCTTTGTCTGGTGCAAAAATTTCGTTTGAAATACTTGCGTCAATCATTACGTAATGCGCTTTATCGCCTGATAAAGATGTATGCGAAGGTAGTAACCAACGTCCGTGTGCACTTGCTGAAGTTGACACTAAAGCAGATAAGCTCAATGCGCCGATTAATGCCGTTTTTAATAAATTAATTTTCATTGTATTTCCTTAAATTCAAATGATTAAGTAGCAGCTACTTAGTGCTTACAGTGACGAAGCTTTTAGAAAACTCGTTTTTACCATCAATTGTTAGTTTGCCTGATTTAGTTAAATCAAGCTCAACGCGGGTGTAGTCTCTGCCGCCTTCTTCGCGTACAACTTCAATATTTAGTAAGTATTTACCTGGTTTTACTGGGTTACCGTCTAAATCATTACCTTGCCAATTTATGGTGTAAGTACCTGCGCGTTTTGTTGCGCCGCTAATGCCGTCAAAGTTGGCATCGCTTTTACCGGCTTTACGCCACCATTGGCGTAAGTCTTTAAACCATTCTGCTTTTTGCACCCAAAGTGCAAGCGTTGTAACGTGTTTGCGCTCTGGTGTTTCAAGCCAAACTGCAACGTATGGGCGGTGATACGGTTGTACTTCTAAGTCAGGAAGCGTTAATTCAACCTCTAGCTGTGGTGTTTTTGCATGCGCCGTTGTTTGAAAAAACGCAGCTACGAGCAGTAATGCGGCGCTTATAAATAATTTAAATTTAACCATTAAGACACTCCTTTTATTTGTGGAACCCAACATAAATAAATAACCAGTGGAGTTGCCACTCCTAGTACGGTTATCCATATTCCTGCTAAGCGTTTTTTTCTATTTTGAAACAAAATAATCATGCCGGTGATGGCAAATAAAATCATTAGTACGGCAGATATATCAATTACCCAACTCCATACTTCACCGCTGTGGCGGCCTTTATGTAAGTCGCCAATAAGGCTTAAAAAGCCACCTGTTTGGTAATCAAGATTTAGCTCGCCAGTTGTAAAGTCGAGTTCGGCATAAGCAAACCCCGCTGGTAGTGGGTAGTCGAGCATGACAAGTGCATCTTCTTTTTCCCACTCAATACTTTTTACTTTTGTGAGTGAATACTGCTTAGCTAAATAAGCTTCTATTTCAGGATATAGCGTAGGCAACGTATTTAGCTGTGCATTTGCTTTAGTAACTAGCTCTGCAGGAATCGTTGCGGTTACTTGACCGTTATTTTTATCGTTTTTAAGCCAATCGACGTGATTAAGCACAATGCCGCTAACGCAAAATAAAATAAGCAAAAAAAACAAAGCTGTAGAAATATAAATATGTAGAGCACGGCTTGTACTATACAAAGCCCGCTTATTAATAAACGACATAAAAACAGTTAATAAATTAAATTTACAACATGATAATGATTTGCATTAGCTATTACAAATTTACTTACTTATCTTTACATAAAAACTTTAAAAATAAAGGATATATACCGGTTAAAAAGTGAGACTTAACCATAAAGTGCCTATTTACTGTTTAGGAGGGCTGGAAGGTCTTAAAATAAGGTAAATCATTACCAATACTTCTATTACTGCAACGAGATAAATAACCCAAATAGGGGCGGCTGAATACAGTAAAAATATAAATCCAATTAACATGCCAATGGCGGCGTAGCATTTGGCTTTTACAGGCACTACTTTATGGGCTTGCCATTGTTGCAAAGTTGCACCGTAACGAGGGTGGTTTAACAGCCATTGTTCGAGCGCGGGTGATGAGCGAGTAAAGCAGGTGAGCGCTAAAATAAAAAATATAGTGGTAGGCATGACCGGTAACACAATGCCAATAATACCCAAGGCTACAAGTATTAAGCCAAGCGCTTTAAACCATAAGTTTTTATAACAAATAAACACTGCTTTTATATTCACTTAGGCTCTTTTTAGGCGTGTTATGGTATCTCTAATTGTAGGCTAAATAGCTATTAATTCGAAGCTTAAAATCAATAAAAAAGGGCAAACTAAGTTTGCCCTTTTAAAAATAAATGCGGTTAACAGTTTAGAAGTAGTAACCAATATTTATGTTGAAGCGACGTTCTGTATCGCCATCACCAATAATTGTTCCGCCAATAAATGGCTGGTTACGTGCTTGAATAAAGTCGAAGTAACTAAAGAAACCACCTGCAGCAACACTCATACCCGTTACGTTCATCCATGTATCTGCGCTGTCGTCAGACTTGTCATAAATAATGCCGTAATCGTTGTAAAATTGAATGTCGGTAACTGGGCCCCAATCAAGCGAGTAATTATAAGCAACGTTAAAGTTAGTCATAGTTGCTTCGCTAGATACGGTATCGTAATAAGCATACGCACCAACAACAAAACGGTCGCTACTGTCATCTAGGTCGTAGTCGTATTCACCGTGTTGAAATTGGATATTCCAGTTGTTAATTGTGCTATCAACATGAAATGCCCATGCACCGTAGTTACCTGCACGGTCGTTACCGTCATGTAAGCCACCACTTAATAATGATACACCCACATCGGTAGTTATATTTTTGCTGTGCTCAATTTGATACGTCGCACGCCCGGCAAACGTATTGTATTCACCAATATTGTTACCTTCAGTAATCCCAGCTTCAGAATCATAAGTACCACTTCCAACTATATCGTAAGAGTAACGCTTGCTTTTATCGGAACCACCGTCTACTCCACCTAGCTCATCATTTTTGAAAAAGCCTAGGTCTAGCTTCCAGTTATCTTTAAGTTTACGTTTTACTACTACACCTAAATCAAAGTCATCTTCTAGGCCAACATAGTAGTTAGTACTAAAAAAGTAGTTGTGTGAGTTATATGGGCCATTACCAAAAGGCACGGGTGCAATACCTGCTTGTCCTTCCCAGCCATCTGCAAACTCGTAACCTAAGTAAGCATATTTAACAACGGTCATATAATCGTAAAAACGTACTTCACCGTTCAGTGAAATATCGTTAATTTCACCAGATACATTTATACGGAAAATATCAAAATCAAAATCGCCACCGCGATCTTGGGTATCTTCATCGTATGTGTTGGTGCTGTAATTAAAGCGTATTGCTCCACCAACTTTAATGCCTTCATCTTTTGTTTCAGACTCAGCGGCTGCTACTACAACCTCTTTTTGATCTGCTTTTTTACTAATTTTTGCAACTTCTTGCTTGTGTTGCTCATTAATTTTTTGCTGTTTTGTTTTTTCATCAGCTAACTTATTTTCAAGCAGTTGCATTTGTTGCTTTAACTGCTTAAGTTGGCTTTGTAACGTGTCTAGATCATCAGACGCATAAGAAGTACTTGTAACACCACCTAGAACTAGTGCTAGTGTCAATTTTGAGAGTTTAGTCATAATAGCCGCTCTGCTTGTGATTAAAAAATAAAAAAATTCAAGATGTAAAAAAACGCCTTACGTTTAGAGTAAGTACAAAAACTATGTATTTTTTTTATTATTTATTCTTTAGGAGCTTGAGTAAGCGCACCAACTTCTAGAAGGGGCGATGCATCTAATTTATCTGCATCCATCATTGCGGCTACACGCTGCATTGATGAGAGTAAAAGGCTCTGTTCCCACTCAGCAAGTGCAGAAAACTTTTCAATAAAGTGTTCTTGCAATGGCTGAGGTGCTTTATCAAGTAACTCTTTTCCTTTTTCGGTGAGGTATAAGCTCACTCTGCGTTTATCCATTTGACTGCGTACGCGTGTTACTAAGTTTCTGCTTTCTATTCTGTCGAGAATATTGGTGACCGTTGCTGGGCTTAAATTTACGTTTTGAGCAATACGGCTCGCCGTTATTCCATCGGTTTTTTTAACTTCTTGCATTATAAGCAATTGTGGGCCAGTTAAACCCGAAGTTTTATTTAGCTGCTTAGAATGTAAGTCAATCGCGCGGATCACTTTACGTAAAGAAACCAATAACTCGTCATATTTTTGCATTTGCTTATCTCATCGATGGGGCGGTAGTTTGCCGTAATCGCGAAATGTTACACATCAAATAAATTGAATTCAAATAATATATTGTACTTTAGCCCGCTTTTATTGGTTTTTAATAGTTAGAGCAGTAACTAATGTAAAATTATATTGTTTAAATATTGGTAAATTTTCTTAGCACCTTGTGTGCATTAAGTTGCGCACAGTACGTATGTTGTGAATAATTGGCAAGTCTTATTGTATAGACTTTAGTATTATTCATTTACAGCTGTTAGTACAAAGTAATTATTTGTGAGTTTACTGTATATGTATTAATCGGTAATGAACAAATTCAGCAATCAATATTTAATATCAATAGCGTATACTTTAAGCATGCATTATTGTTTAGATGTAAACATTAAAAATCTTTAGTATCAGTATTATAGGGGAAGGTATGAAATTATCGCCATCAGTTAGCATTGAGCAAAGCGAATCCGGACTTGAGTTTATTAAAGTAGCTAGTGAAAAGTGCGACGCAAAAATATTTTTGCAAGGTGGGCAAATTACCGAGTTTATCCCTAAAAATAACAAGCCACTTATTTGGGTTTCACAAGAGGAAACTTATCAAGAAGGGGCGAGTATTCGAGGCGGTATTCCTATTTGTTGGCCGTGGTTTGGTACACACGCTAATGATGGGTGGCCTGCCCACGGTTTTGCGCGCACAAGCGTATGGCAAGCCGATGAAGTACACGAATCTGATGAGAAAATTACAGTTAGTTTAAAGCTCCCCATGAAACTTGTTAATACAACGTATTGGCCGCATCAGTCCGCATTAAAAGTTGAGTTTATATTAAGCGATAAATTACAGGTTCGCTTAACGACCACTAACTTAGGAAGTGTGCCATTTAGCTTTACTCAAGCATTGCATACCTATTTTCCAACCTCAGATATTACAAATACCCATGTTGATGGTTTGCAAGGCGCGCAATATATTGAGTTTAGTGAAGGGCCATTTGTACAAAATGATGTAGTAAGCTTTAATCGCGAAACCGACATGGTTTATACACAAGCAAATGCAGTACAAACCATTAACACGCCAGAAGGTGTTATTAATGTGAGCCGGGAAAACTCAAGTTCGTGTGTGCTGTGGAACCCATGGATAGAAAAATCAAAACGCTTATCTAACTTTGCTGACGATGAATATAAAACAATGCTGTGTCTAGAGGCCGCTAATGTACTGACAGATGAAGTAACGCTTGAGCCAAAACAAAGCCACACCTTAATAACCACCATTAGTTGGTAAGTAATTAAAGCAGTAATAGGGATAAATAGTGTTTAACAATCAACAAATAATGGATTTACCAAAGCATAGTGATATTAGCTTTAAGCCATTGGCTGATAAAGCCTTATTACATACACAGCTTAGCTCGCTTCTGTTTTATGTACCGCTAATTGGAGCGCTTATTGCTGTTTGTTATTTTAATGAAGCCTTTGCTAATAACGCACAAACATATTTGCTAATTGGTATGCCTATTTTGGTAGCCGTATCTATAGCGTACAACATGATAAGTGTGAGGCTGCGAGGTTTTGCAGTGCGAGATCATGACATTGCTTTTAAAAAAGGCGTTATTTGGCAACAAGTGACGGTATTACCTTTAGCGCGTGTACAGCATATGGAAATACACCAAGGGCCAATAGAGCGAAAACTTAGCCTTGCGAGCATTAAATTATTTAGCGCTGGCGGTGTAAGTGCGGATTTACAAATTAGCGGGCTAACCCATGATGATTGTAAAAATATGCGCCAATTTGTACAAAACTACCGTCAAGACGACGCAACTACTCAGGCAGCTTTAGTCGATGAGTAATACAACTATCGAAGATAAAGCGAGCCCTATTTACTGGCAAAAAGTATCGCCCTGGGCACTTTTATACTTTGTTGTGCACTTTAGTGTGCGCTTTGTAAAAGATGGCCTTTTAAACTTACTACCTATGCTTGTCGTGTTTGTTACTCAAGTAGAAAATAAATTGTTTTGGGCGCAGGTTGCAGGCGGTATTGCACTAATTTTGCTACTTGTTTACTCATTTTTATATTATTTAAATTTTAAGTTTAGTATTAGTAGCGACAACGAAATATTGCTTAACAAAGGTGTATTTAAAAAAGAGCGACTTACGCTTAAATTTGGCCGTGTGCAAAACGTTAATATTGCCGAGCCGTTTTATTTTACCCCCGTAAACTTAGTTAATTGTATTTTTGATGCAGCTGGCAGTGTGTCGCAAGAAGTTGTTTTACCTGGTGTCACTAAAGACTATGCACAGCAAATGCGTAAACAAATATTTGATTTTAAAGCGCAGCAACAGCAAGAAGCACCAAATACTGAACAAAGCAAAACAGACACTATCGAAAACAGCCTAAGCATTAGCAATAAAGAAATAGCCAAATTTGGTTTGATGTCGAATATGGCCATTTTTGCAATGGCTGCTTTGGCCCCTTTTATAAACCTAATTGTTGATTTTTTAGAGAAGCAAATTATTGCGAAAGTAGAAGGCTTTTACCAACAAGAGCTTGGTATGCTGGCAAGTGCTGCTACCTTTGCGATGATCACCTTAATTGTTTTGTTAGTTTTGGTGGCTGTAATGCTATCGGTGACTATGTCGCTTATTCGTTTTTATAACTTTGAGCTTTATTTTAAAGGTCAAAAGTTTAAACGTATTGCTGGCTTGTTAGAGCGCCATCAGCTTTCTATGAGCATGGATAAAGTGCAATCTATTGTTATTAAGCAAAACCTAATGGGGCGATTGCTAAAGCGATTTACCGTTGAGTGCTTGCAAGCAAGTAGCGGCGGAATAGCAGCCGGTGTTGCGGCTAAAAAAAATAAACAAACCTTAGTATTACCTGTATTAAATAGCGAACAAGTTGATAGTGTATGCCAGTGGATTTACCCGTGGTTTAATAGTAAAAAACTCGCTTTTAAGCGCGCAGAGCGAGCGCTTTTGTATAAAAATTTAGGCTTTTATTCACTGTTACCGAGTGCACTCGTGTTTGGCTTTTGTTTTATTGCTGATATTAATACTTTGATTAGCCTTGGTGTTTTGGTGGTGTTTTCTGGCTTGGTAACTTTATCGTATCAGCGTTATGGTTATTACATGCATGAAGATAATGGCCGATTTTACATGGTTGTACGCAAAGGGTTGATTGGCGTTCATTACCGTGTTTTTGAGCTTTATAAAGCGCAAAGTGCACGCAGTATAAGTACGTACCTAATGAGAAAGTCAGGCTTAAAAAGCCTGTATATACAACTTGCTTCGGGCTTTGCATTTATGCCCTACATAAAGCAGCAAGATGCTGACTTTATTATTGATTTTACAATTAAGCAGATTGAGTTAGATACTCGCAGCTGGATGTAAATCACCCTAATAAAACATGTGTAAATACTCATTTTCACATGTTTTATTACATTTTCTTACTGCCCATGAAAGACATTTAATAATACCCTAGATGGTATTAAGGAATTCTTTTAGGGACGCTCATGAAAAAAACACTTATCGCATCAGCTTTATTACTAGCAGCACCGAGCTTTGCAGCCGATTGGCAAACTATTCATACCGAACATTTCAACATTCACTACAGTGTTGAGCATGCTGATTTTGCTAAATCAACTGCAGCAGAGCTGGAAGTAGTACGCACCAAAGTGCTTGAGCAGCAAAACCGAGCACTTGATAAAACAGTTGATGTAGTGGTGTTTGATCCCCTAAATGCGGCAAATGGCTTTGCGCTACCTACCTCAAATAATCCTGTAATGGCGCTTTTTACAACCCCACCACAATCCGACACCGTTATATCAAACAGCGCTGGCTGGCAGCAGTTACTTGTACTGCATGAATATATTCACTTAGTGCACTTAGCACAGCCAACACGCAATGACTGGCAGCAAAAAGTACGTGGCATATGGGATTTATACGACTTAACCTATAGCAATACACCACGCTGGGTAGCCGAAGGTTATGCCACATTGATTGAGTCTAAAATGACGGGCCGTGGGCGTTTATTTGATAACTACTCAGAGTCAATACTGCGAGAATTTGCTCAGCAAGGTGGTTTGCCAACCTATGGGCAATTAAATGGCGAACAGGGCTTTATGGGCGGCTCAATGGCTTATTTAATGGGGAGCCGCTTTTTAAATTGGTTAGAGAAAAACTATTCAGAGCAAACACTCGATAGCGTTTGGACGCGAATGCAAGGCGTAAAAACGCGCAACTTCGATGAAGCATTTAGCGGTGTGTTTGGGCAAAGTGCAGCCAAGCTATATCGACGATTTATAGCTGAATATACCTATAAAGCAATGCAAAAAGAGCAAGGGGAGCCGTTACTTAATAGTGAACTTTGGCTTGAGCTTAACTTATATGCAAGTAACCCAGCACTTTCAAAAGATGGTAGTAAAATTGCGATTGTTGAGCGAGATAAAGAGAGTAATACCAAGCTTATAATTTATAGCACGGATGACAACATAAAGGCGCAAGAAGAGTTTACTAAAGCGCAAAAAGAGCTACTCGAAAACGATGCACAAGACATCCCCGATACAGCGCCAAGTGTGTTTAAGCGCGAACAAAAAAAAGTGCTTAATCAAATTAATCGAGCCGGTATTGCAAACCCGCAATGGGTAAATAGCACAACGTTGTATTTTAATGCGTACAGCAATGAAGAGTCGGGTATTTATAACAAAGTGTCTGATATATTTAGCTATAACACTGACACTGGATATATCACACAGCTTACCAAACTTGCTGGTATACGACGATTTAGCGTAACCAGTAACGGTGAAACCTTGTATGGCGAGCAAATAAGAGATGGCTACTCTGAATTAGTAAAGGTTGATCTCAATACGCAAACCACCACACCATTATTTACAAAAAGCCTTGAGACAACTTACGATTACCCAATACTCAGTCCTGATGAAACTAAATTAGCTTATTTATCAAAGTCATTAAATGAAAACTGGCAATTGTATATACAAGATGTAGGTGGCAGTCAGCAGCAATTAGTACCTATGCCAAACGGGTATCAATATTCAAGTCAGCCTAGCTTTAGTCTTAATGGTGAGTCACTTTACTTTGTTGCGGGCTTAAATAGCGCTACTGATATTTATAACTACAACATAGAGAGTAAAACACTCAGCAAGTTAACTCAGGGGCAGGAAGCCGTTGCCCACCCGATTGAAATGGCCGATGGCTCGTTACTCTATTTTTCGATAACCGCAGATGGGCCAAATGTAAAAACATTGCCAAAAGCTATAAACAGCACTGTAGTTACTGAATTTTCGGCTAATAAAAAAGCACCGCTGCTCATTGTAAACGAACATACGCTTCCAAAAGCTAAAATATATACGCACGAAATTACAGAGCAAACAAATTACAACGTACTCGACCAGCACGCTACTTTTGCACTAGGAACACAGTATTATTCGGCTTCTACCATTTTGTTAGATTTAAGCATTAAAAGTAGCGACTTATTAAAGCAGCTCGACTTGCAAGCGGGATATAGCACTGATTTACACGATGGAGCACTGCACGGTGGTTATGTGCAGGCAAAATATAATGCGCTTGATGTAAAACTGAAACTTGCACTGTTTGACTATAATTTAAATACATCGCGCCAGTATCAACAAAGCCTAAATGCAGATATGGATGCCCGTGGTGGTTTTGCTGCAATAAGTTACCCCGTTAAATTTGGGCAGTTAAGTTTAACGCCAGAGCTTGCCTACAATTACACTGATTATAAACAAAGCCATAAAAATTGGACGCGTTTAGGCGTTGCCCAAAATTGGCAATATGATCGTCAAGACTTTGTGATAGGCCAAAGCCTTTATGCGAGTTGGTACGATGGCAGCACCAAAAATAATAATTGGCAAGGTTACGATTTAGCCGCCAAAATTTTTGGTAAGGCGTTTGGTGTTCCTCTTTATGCAAACTTTTCTCAAAAGCAGCGTGATGACAGCAGCCTTGCATTAGGGGGCTTTAGCTCAAATCTTATTAATCAGCAGCAAAATAGTGAATATGTACTTACATCTGAGCTGCCTTTTTACAGCGCAACTGCAAAGCGCTATCAAGGTTACGGTGGCGGCTTTAGCTTTAAAGAAGGCATGCCGTGGCTTTATTACAAGCAACATCAACTCGACAGCACCGTATATGCACAAAGTTACGGGATAAAACACCAAGGTGATTTTAGTTTTGGAATGGGGCCTGCTGGTATAAATGACTTAATATTTAATATGGGACTGTCGCGAGTAGAAGGCGACAGTTTTGAAGATGAAATGCGAGCGTGGCTAAGCTTTTATTATTCCCTTTAGCGTTTAAAGTTAACCACGGTTTGGCTAAGTTATTTGTCCATTTGTAACGACAGTAACTTAGCTTGATATACATCGATTTTTTGGTTATCACGTTCTAGTTCGATAGCTTTCTCAAGTAAGGTTTGTGTTTGTTTAATATTACCTTGTTGATAGCGAACTTTTGCGAGTTCCAAGTATAACTCAGCAATGTAAGGCGCTTTAGTAATAGCTTGCTCAAGGTGCGCTTTAGCCTGATGAGCGTGGCCAGCTTGTAAGTCGTTTTTAGCGATTACTAGTAATTCATATGGGTCTTTTTCTTTATTAACTAATTGTGAAGTGAGCTCTTTAACAAGCTCTTTGTCGCCTAATTTTTTAGCTAAAAGCTGATAGTTGCTGATTAAATTAATGCTTATTTCATTATTACTAAGTGCTGTTTGATAGATGTTTTTAGCGCTTTGTAAATCACCAGCCCGACGATGCAAAATGCCCGCTATATTAAATAATTCAGGATCATTGGGAGTGTATTTGTTTGCTTGTAGAATAAGTGAGTACGCAATATCCAGCTGTTTGTCTGCTAGCGCTGTTGCAGCTAAATTACTGTAAAACTTAGAAACTAAATCGTTATAATCTGCACTGCTTGAATAAAAGCTGCGACGGGTAGGAAAGTAGTCGATTAAGGTGCCCGCTCTGAAAAATTCAACAATATTATCATCTTTTTTCTCTACTTTTGGGGCGTATACTCTTGTTCTAAAGTGGCTTGCTACATAAACAACATTATTTTCTTTTGCGTATACAGGCTGACTTGTTACTTCTTGAAAGCTCGTTTCTAATTCGAGAGCTTGTGCATAGCTTTGTGTTAAAACAGCTAAGCTAATGCAGTTGCCTTGCGAAAGTTTTAAGGCTTGGGCTGAAGTAAGTGTATCGCCGTGGTATTTAAAGTTAGCTAAGTTGCTTTCGAGGTAGTTGTAAATAATGCGGTCATGACGGATTTCAGACTGTTTTTGTTTTTCGGCATAGGCTAAAAATTGTTCTTTTTCAACATTTGGCAGCTCGAAAATACTGTACTCAGAAGGAGTGTCGAGTTTATTAAACAAAGAATGGTTTAATAGTTGTTCAAGCTCTATTTGTTGTTCTACTTGCTGAACCTTGGTTGTGTTACATCCAACTAAATATAAAAAAGTAATACAGACTGCTATTTTATAAAACATCATAAACCCACTCCATTGTTAAATTTTACATTACAATGTGGTGGGTTTTTAATCAAGTACTTGCTGTACTGCGTTTACTTGAGCGATTTTTTTGTGATTGTTTTTTACGTTTACGGCGGGTAAACCACAAGTAAAAACCAGTACCTGCTAGCCACACTGGGCTCAAACCAATTACGCACCACAGTATTTTACTTATTAGCCCTGCAAAGTAGCCAAAATGAAGTTTTCTAAAACTATCAATTACTTGCCAGCCAACGCCTACTTCGCGAATATCCCAGTTAGTTAAATGTTCGCCTGTTTGCTTATCGTAGCTAACCGTATTAGCGTATTCGCTCGCAAGCGGGTTATTTGTATCGACTTCGCCGAATAAGGTGATATTTTCGTCAGGATCGAGTGGCATAACTAAAAATGTACCATTAAAAGTGGGTATTTGCTTTTTACTGTCATCGAGTATGTGTTGAAACGAAATATCGCTATTGTGCAAGTTTTTGGTTAGTACAAAGTGCTCTTCCTCAGCGTGTTCAATAACTTCGTGATACCACACCGCCCAGTTAAAGTAGCCACCTGTAATAGCTAAAATAATAATGATGGGCGACCCTATCACCCCCGTCATTTTATGAATGTCGCTAAGTACAATTTGCAGTGTTGCACGCCAGCGCACACTAAATAGGCGCTGCCAAAATTTACGATAAATAATAAGTCCTGTAATACCTAATACCAATAAAAACAGAGCAAAAAAGAAGCCTAGTACTGTGCCTGTTTGCCCTGGCAGGTTTTTAAAGTCGTTAAGTAAAAAGGTGTAATGCAGTTCTAAAAACCAATCAGTAAAATAATGGCTGGTACCAACAGGCTCTGACAAAATGTCACCCGTATACTGGTTTAAATGAAACTTATACCATTGCTCTGTCCCGCGTTTAACTAAGTAAACCCGATCAGCAGTATCATCGTTAAATATTTCCCAACTACCTACTACATACTCAGGGTAAGCAAGCTCTGTTTTTGCGATTAATTTGTCGATTGGCATGCGCTCTGGCAGTGCTTTTATAACATAGTGACTGCTTGGCATAAGTAAGCCATCTATTTCACTTTTAAAAACTAATACGCTCCCTGTAATACTAATAACAATCAAGGGAATGAGAGCTATAAGAGCGATCCAACTGTGAATTTTAAAAAGAGTTTTTCTCATAGATAGTTTTATATATTGCAGTTAATGACTTGCGCATGATAACAACTATCATTTTCATTTGATAGCTTGTGAGTAGGTTTTCTATTAAATAGGTAAACCGTGAACTTAATTCTACGGTTTTTGTATACCTAACTTGCCAGTACCTAAAATAAGAATATCTTATTTAGTTGAGTTAAATTTACGCGGCTCTACAATGCCGCGCTCATAGTAAAAGCCTTTTAAAAACAGATGTTTATTAAATGTTTTTATTTCTTTTTTTAATTAACATTTATATAACGAGCGAGGTTGCTTTGGCGCATTATTTGCCTATATTGTCTTCTTTTATTTTGGTTTTTAGTTTTTTACCATTACTAAACAAAATTCGAAAAAATCGTAGTGTCTCTGGTTTGTCACTATTAATGATGACATTTGGATTAGCACAAAGCCTTTATTTTATAACCTACAATATTTTCTTTGAGCGCTATTATATTGCGTTACCATTTATTGTAACCGGTGCATTAAGCGGGCTTATTTTATATTTTTTTGCACGTTTCAACGCAGCTAAACGAGAACGTGTACAGCTGGTTACTATGCTAGGCTTTTCGTTACTGCCGTTTTCACTGCTTTTAAATTCAAGCCTTGATACTGCAACGGTATTAAGCGCTTTAACGTATGTTGGCCTTGTGATGAGTTCTGTACGTGTTATGCCGCAAACTTATAAAACATTGCGTACGGGTAATGTGAGTAATTTAAGCGCGCGCTACTTTAGCTTGCAGTTTATTGCTGGTATTTGCGGCTTAGTTGTTGAGCTCACAACAGTTGCTCCAAGCACGGCGCACTTACTTATGTTTATTATGCTATTGCTTACCAATGCTGTGCAATTTGGTTGTATGCAATACTATAGAATGCGACCTGTAATGGCTTAAAGCAAAAATAAAAGTGCTAATTTAGTTTAGGTATGGCAGTTTTAAGCTATTAATCATTACAAAGTTTAAACAATGCAATTAGCTATTCATCAAATTGATGCGTTTACGAATGAGTTATTTAAAGGTAACTATGCGGCAGTGATCCCACTAGAATCGTGGTTAAGTGACGATTTAATGCTAAAGGTTGGCGCTGAGAATAACGTATCTGAAACTGCTTTTACCTGCCTGCAAGACGATGGAAGTTTTGTTATTCGCTGGTTTTCGCCGTTGATGGAAATCGACTTTTGTGGTCACGCCACACTTGCGGCTGCCTATGTTTTATGTGAAGAGCATAATATATCGAAAATTCGCTTTGTTGCTGATGCGGTGGGCGAGCTAATCGTTAATAAAAACGCTGATGGCAGCTTTGCAATGACCTTTCCTAAACAAGCACCGATTGAGGTACAAAATATACCGCAGCAATTGCTTGATGGCTTGTCTATACAACCGAGTAAAGTGCTTAAAAATCGCCAAGCTTACTTTGCTATTTATGAAAACGCCGATCAAATACTTGAATTAAAAACTAGCTCAGAGCTTTTAAAAACGCTTTATCCACTTGATGTAGTGGCCACTGCTCCAAGTGCTGAATATGATTTTATATCTCGTTATTTTTGGCCTGCAAGCGGTGGCGACGAAGATTATGTAACGGGCTCAATTCATACTGGCTTGGCACCTTACTGGGCGCAGCAATTGGATAAAACTACGTTAAGTGCTTATCAGGCTTCAAGCAGAGGCGGGCATTTAATTTGCAAAGTGGATGATACAACCGTCACTTTGACCGGACATGCTGTAAGGTATTTAAAAGGCACTATTTATATTTAATTAGGAACTTTATATTTGACAAGGAATAATGTTTAACTATTCATTTCAAAATCATATTAGCAAGTTGTTTTTTATAATCCCACTAGTCATTTTTGAATTACCGTCTTTATTTTATCTATTAATACACGCATTTGTAACAGTTGCTTACAAATGTCACCTTAATGTTTCATAAGGCTCTGGTCTTATGATGTTAATAGAGTTTTGGGGATAATAGAATATGCAAACAAATTCACTTAGATGGGTTTTTCCATTTGTAGCGCTAATTGTTGGTGTTGTTGGCTTTATGGGAATAAATGCCATTGCACAAGAGCCAGAAAAAAAAGAAGTAATTGATACTCGTCCAACAGTGCAAGTTGAGCCAGTGGCTGCAAACGATCATCAAGTTATTATTAATAGCTACGGTGAAGTAAAGCCTCTTGAAAATACACTGCTCTCGGCGCAGGTGTCGGGTGAAGTGTTAAGTTGGCATCCTAATTTTGTAGCTGGTGGCATAGTTGCTCGCGGTGAAACGTTATTCACTATCGAAAAAGATAATTATGAAGCAGCAGTACTTGTTGCAGAGGCTGAGCTTGCTCGCGCGCAAGCGGGTTTAATAGAAGAACAAGCTCAAGCTCAAGTAGCCGAAGACGAAGCCAAGCGCTTTCCAAGTAAAGCGCGCACAGATTTATTTTTACGTAAACCTCAAGTGTTAAGTGCGCAGGCATCTGTAAAGTCGGCGCAAGCAGCATTAAAGCGCGCGCAACGTGATTTGGATAATTGTGATGTTACAGCCCCTTACGACGCATTGGTGATTAGCCGAAATATAGGTGTTGGACAATTTGTCACTATGGGCTCACAAGTTGCTGAACTCAATAATATTGAGACCGCTGAAGTGATTATTCCTATCGCAGGGTTCGATAGCGTGTTTTTACCAGAGCGTATTAAAGGCATTACCGCTACAGTGATTCAAAAAGGGCTAAATAGCTTTACGCGCGAAGGGGTAATAGACCGCGACTTAGGAATTGTAGATAGCGCTACGCGCATGAGCAGTTTAGTTGTGCGAATTGAAGACCCTTATGGTTTAAAAACAAAACAACCATCTATTAAATTTGGTAGCTACGTACAAGTTAATTTTGCAGGGGCTACGCTTAATAATATTTACCGTTTACCGCAAGCTTTGGTTAACAACCAAACTGTGTGGGTAGTAAACGAAAATCAAGAACTAGAGCCTCGCAAAGTAACGGTTATTCGTGAAGAGGGTGAGTATTTTTATATTAACAGTGGTTTAAATGCCGATGACAAACTCGTTATTACTCTACCTGAATACCCGCAAAAAGGAATGCAGGTTAAAATTGCAGGTGTAGCTGCAAAACCTGAAAGCTCAGAAACGAGCACTTCAAACACGCAACAGCTGTAGGGTGTAATAGTTATGAGCGAGTCAATACAACAAAAACAAACAGGGCTAATTGCCTACTTTGCTAATAATTCAGTAGCCGCTAATTTAATGATGTTTTTTATCATTATTATGGGGGCTATAAGTTACTTTACGATTCAGCGTCAAATGTTTCCTAATGTAGAGATTAACTACATTAATATTGAGGCTAATTACCCAGGTGCCTCTCCTCAGGAAATAGAAGAAAGTATTCTTATAAAAGTTGAAGAGTCACTTAAAGATATAACCGAAATTAAAAAAGGCGTGTATCGCGCATTTAGAAATGGCGGTACAGCCAGCCTGGAAATAAACACCGATGCAAAACTTACCGATGTGCTTGATAAAGTAAAGTTGCGTGTTGATGGTATTGCGACTTTTCCGGCAGGTATGGAACCGGTCACCATAAGTCAGGTTGAGTTTAGGCAAGACGTAATAGGTATGACGCTCGTTGCTGACTTACCACTTACAGAGCTTAAGCCTATAGCAAACCAAATAGAGGATGAGTTACTACAGTTATCTAACGTGTCGTTAGTGGTAAACGATGTTCCTCTTGATGAGATAGCAATTGAAATAGAGCCAGATACGCTGCGCCAATATAATCTAACCCTTAGTGATGTGATGAATGCGGTACGCCGTTACTCAGCTAACTTTTCGGCGGGGCAGCTAAAAACAGACGCAGGTGTTATTTCTGTTCGCGTCGAGAATCAGTTTTACTCAGGTGAAGAGTTTAGGCAAATTCCGGTAAAAATTGGCGAGTATGGCGCTAAAGTTTTACTGCAAGATATTGCAGTTATTAAAGATCAATTTACCGAAGGTGAGCGCTACTTTAAGTTTAATGGTGAAAATGCCGTTTATATGTCGGTTAAAGCAACACAAGAGCAGAATATAATTCCTGTGGCCGATTCGGTTAAGACATTTATTGATCAAAAAAATAAGCAGCTACCGCCAGGTATTAGGTTAGAGCCATTAATGGACATGACATATTACCTAAACGCACGCCTTGATATGATGAAGGCTAACTTGTTTCAAGGTGCAATTTTAGTGGCCATTATGCTGTCTTTATTCTTGCGCTTTAAACTTGCATTATGGGTAATGATTGGCTTACCCGTTTGTTTTTTAGGGGCCATGATGATGATGCCGCTATTTGGCATCAGCATTAATATTATTTCGTTATTCGCGTTTATTATGGTGCTTGGCATAGTGGTGGATGACGCCATAGTAATAGGTGAAGCCGCCTATACCGAGGTAGAAAAAAGCGGTGGTGGTGTTGAAAACGTTGTACGTGGTGCAAACCGCGTAGCAACTCCCGCAACGTTTGGTGTACTAACAACAATTGCTGTGTTTGCGCCGTTTACGCTTTCAAGCGGTCCAGAAAGTGCCTTTTTTTATGGTATAGCTGTTGTAGTTATGCTGTGTTTAGTATTTAGCCTTGTAGAGTCAAAGCTTATATTACCGGCTCATATTGCACATACACACTTTTCACCGATTAAAAAAGGTGGCTGGCGCGATAGCTTTAACACTCGCTTTTTTGGTTTTGTAAATGGTCCATATAAACGTTTTATTGCGAAATGTGTAGATTGGCGCTGGACAGTGTTATTCGCTTTTATTGCTATGTTTATAATAAGCATTGCACTTATTACGTCTAATAAAGTACGTACAGTACCTACTCCTAAAGTGCCGCACGACTTTCCGCAAATACAAGTTGAAATGAACGATAACGTTTCTGACTTACAAACTATTGCGGCTATTCGTGAAATAGAAGCCATGGTACTTAGAGTCGATGAAGAAACTGAGCGTGAATTTGGTCAAAAAATTATTCGTGATGTGTTGGTATTTAACCAAGGCAGAACTGAGTCTCAATTACTTGCCCCTTTAGTTGACGAAGATTCACGCCCGTATAATGCATTTGAACTTTCACGTCGTTGGCGTGAAGCTATGCCAACTATTGCCGGTATTAAGTCGTTAACTATTCAAGACGATGTTGGCGGCGGCGGTGGTGGCAATGGCGGCGGCGAGTTTGGTTACTTACTGTTTGGTTCTGACATAGAGACTTTAAATGAAGCCGGTCGTCGTTTTATTCAATTACTGCAACAGCAAAAAGGACTGTTTGATATAAGCTCAACAATTGACCCCGCGAGCAAAGAAGTGCAAATGAGCTTAAAGCCGGTCGCTTACGACCTGGGCTTAGATTTAGCAAGTATTGCCAATCAAGTGGGTGCTAGTTTTTATGGTGGAGAAGCACAGCGCGTAATCCGAAATGGCGAAGAAGTACGCGTAATGGTACGTTACCCTAAACTAACTCGTGAAGCATTTTCATCGCTTAAACATACTGTAGTGACCACCCCACAGGGGCGAGAAGTATTACTTGGTGATGTTGTAGAGCTGACCGAAACACCTGGCATTAGTTATATTCGTCGTGAAGGTGGTTATCGTACCGTGTATGTTTATGGCAATATTGATGAAGAGCAAATTGAACCTGGTGAAGTAGTTAAGCAGGTAAAAGAAAACTTACTTCCACAGCTAATTGAAGAATTTCCAAGTGTTAAATCAGAACTTGGTGGCGCAATAGAAGAGCAGCAAGCTCAAGCCAATGAGCAAATAATGTTTTTCATTGGCGGAATGATTTTAGTATACATACTGCTAGCTGTGCCGCTTAAAAGCTATTCACAACCGCTTATTGTAATGTCGGTTATTCCGTTTAGCTTAACCGGGGCTATTTGGGGTCATTACTGGTTTGATTTAGATATAAGCTTAATGTCGGGCTTTGGCTTAATTGCTGCTGCTGGTGTTGTTATAAACGACTCACTTGTAATGACCGATTACGTAAACCAAGTGCGCCGCGAAGGTGTTAGCGTTAAAAATGCAGTAATAGAAGCAGGGTGTGCTCGCTTTAGAGCAATACTATTAACGTCGATAACAACTTTTGCCGGTGTACTACCTATTATGTTTGAAACAAGCCTGCAGGCTAAGTTTGTAATACCAATGGCAGTAGCGCTTGGCTTTGCTGTTATGTTTGCAACGTTAATAACGCTTATATTGGTACCGTGTTTATATATGATTTTAGGTGATATTGGCACGTTATTTAAGCGCCCATTTAAAGGGCGAGCTACGAAAGTATCAATAAATAGTTAATAGACAATAAAGTTAAAAAAAGCCCTGAACGGTTAACCATCCAGGGCTTTTTTATTATCTTTTTAATGCAGCTTAGATGCTGCAGTAAAATTAATCTTTAAATTGCTTATGGCAATCTTTACAGCCTTTAGCCCATGCGCCAAAAGCTTTACCAATTACGGCCTTATCGCCTGATTGAGCCGCTACTGCTAGCTCATCTGCGTATTGTTGGAATGCAGTTGCTTTTTTCATAAAAGTATCGTTTTCAGACCAAACAGCAGCAAGTGCAGCTGTGTCGCCTTTATCTGTTCCTTCGTAAAACGCTTCCCATGGCATTTTTGAAAGTGCAGCTGCGTTGTTAGCACGCTTTTTAAATTGCTCTGCGTCAAAAGGTACTTTACCTTTTAGCATTGCGCCCATGTCACCAATTTGTACTGAGATCATTGAAAATGCTGCTTGGCGGTATTCAATCGCGTCACTTGGCTCTTTAAATGCAGAATTTGCCGATACGCTAAATGCACACGTTGCCAGTGCTATTGTTGCTAATACTTTTTTTAATTTCATGTTTGCCCCTGTTGAAAATTGTAATTCTTAATTTGATATCTTGTATCTAACATCGTATTTATTCAAGTGAATGCGATAGATTTAATTAAAACTTAGTCATTAAGACCTATATCAGCAAATATCATTCCTCGACGCATACTTCTGGTAGCCAAAAATACTTCTCCAAGTAGTGAAATAAATGCACATATAAGTAATGCCATTGCGGCAACAAAACAACAAGCAATAGTCACGCTTAAGTTAATTGATTGAATGTGCGACAAGAATAAAAACATGACCACAGCACATACAAGTAAGGCACTTAATACACTTAAACTAAAAGCAATATGTATACATCGAGATCTTTTTAATAAAGCGCGGAGTTCTGTTGCTAGCGACTTATTAAAATCATCATCTGTATTTACTTTTAATCTTCGCTCCAATAAGCGCGCTCTGTCGGTAATTCGCGCTAAGCGATTAGATAAAACACCTAAAGTTGCTGCTATACCTGTGATTAAAAATACGGGAGCAACGGCCGTTTGAATTACTTTTGCCATAGTTAAAATATTTATTACTTCGCTATTCATTACTACCCTTAATCAGTTGAGCTTAAAAATGACTTATATATCTACAGAGTACCTGATGTAGGCTTATTAAGAAAAGAGGAATTACGTTGATTTACTTTACATAGCTTCACAAAGTAAATCACAACACAGGTTATTTTTAGGTATATTTAATTACTTAATAAAAAATAAAAAACAACAAGGATTTGACTGATGAAACGTACTCCATTCGCTCTTGCTGCACTATCGCTCGCTATTTTAAGTGGCTGTAATCAAGCCCCTGAAGAAACCAAAAAAAATAATACACAAGTTAAAACGGTTCAAGTAGCCCAAGCTGTAGCCCCAGTTGCTAAAAAAGTGCCTTATGAGATGACTATTCATGGTGACACACGGGTAGATAATTACTATTGGTTACGTGATGACGAACGTAAAGCGCCAGAGGTGATTAACTATTTAGAAGCTGAAAATACATACACTGATGCCATGCTTGCACATACTAAAACGCTGCAAAGTGAATTGTTTGAAGAGCTAAAAGGGCGTATCCAAAAAGACGATGATTCAGTCCCAGTTAAAAACGGTGATTATTTTTACTCAACGCAAACACGTGGCGATAACGAGTACACTACTTACTTACGCAGCAGCGATTTTACAGGTACGGATCAGCAAGTTATTTTAGATGTAAATGAGCTTGCGAAAGGCCATGATTATTATGCAGTAAGTGGCTTAAATGTAAGCCCGAATGGCAATTTAATGGCTTATGGCGAAGATACTGTTAGCCGTCGTATTTATAGTATAAAAATAAAAGATTTAACAACCGGTAAACTACTCGAAGATACACTAGAGGGCACCAACGGTGGCATTGTGTGGGCAAACGATAACAAAACGCTTTATTACATTAAAAAAGATTTACAAACCTTGCTAGGTTACCAAGTTTATCGTCATACATTAGGTACACCACAAGCTGATGATGAGCTAATTTACGAAGAAACTGATACCAGTTACTACATGGGTATGAGTAAAAGCAAAGATGAGTCAGAAATTTATATTTGGCACAGCAGCACAGCTGCATCAGGCGTATCGGTACTAAGTGCTGATGATGCTAAGGCAATGCCTAAACGCTTAATTGAGCGCGAAGCAGGGCTTGAATATGAAATATCTAAACTAGGGAATACTTACTACATTGTAACTAACTTAGATGCTGTAAATTTTCAGCTGATGAAAGTGGATATTGATAAAGCTGGTGACAAAGCAAATTGGCAAAGTGTGATCCCAGCGCGCGATGATATTAAGCTCGAAGGCATTGATTTATTTAATGACTACTTAGTTTACCAAGAGCGTGAAATGGGCCAATCAAAGTTGATTGCGCGTGATTTAAAAACAGGTAAAGAGTTACCACTGAGCTTTAACGATAGCGCTTATACAATTGGTACTTATGGTAATAACGATATAGATAGCAGCACGTTACGAGTTTACTACACAAGCATGACTACACCTGGTTCATCGTACGATGTAGATTTAGCGACTGGCGATAAAAAACTACTTAAACAGCAAGCTGTATTAGGTGATTTTGATGCTGATAATTACGCCTCAGAGCGTATTTTTGTAACAGCACGTGATGGCATAAAAGTACCGGTAAGCTTAGTTTACCGTAAAGACGCGTTTAAAAAAGATGGTACTAACCCGCTACTGCAATACGGTTACGGCTCTTATGGCGCAACCATGGATCCTACTTTTTCAAGCACGCGTTTGAGTTTACTTGACCGTGGCTTTGTATTTGCAATTGCCCATGTACGTGGCTCACAAATGCTAGGTCGCCCTTGGTACGAAGACGGCAAGCTACTCACTAAAAAGAATACGTTTAATGACTTTGTTGATGTAACTAAAGCATTGGTTTCTCAAAAGTATGGCGCAAAAGATGAAATATTTGCGTTAGGTGGCAGTGCTGGTGGCTTATTAATGGGCGCAGTAGCAAACCAAGCACCGGAGCTTTATAAAGGCATGGTTGCTGCGGTCCCGTTTGTAGATGTAGTAACCACTATGCTAGATGCGAGCATTCCGCTTACAACAAATGAATACGGCGAGTGGGGTAATCCGAACGAAAAAGCGTATTACGATTACATGCTGTCTTACTCGCCATATGACCAAGTATCTAAGCAAGCATATCCTAATATGTTAGTGACGACTGGCTTGCACGATTCACAAGTTCAATACTTTGAGCCTGCAAAATGGGTTGCTAAGCTGCGTGACTATAAAACTGATGATAATAAGTTACTGTTTAAAATAGATATGGAAGCAGGGCACGGCGGCGCATCGGGTCGCTTTAAACGCTTAGAAGATACCGCGCTAAACTATGCATTTATGCTTGATTTAGCAGGTATTAAAAAGTAGTTACTCTTTATATTTAAATAGATTTAACTCAATAAGGTGCTTTTTAAGAAAGCACCTTTTTTTGTGGTAAATTAAAGCTAAACATAGTGCCTTTACCAATTTCACTTTGTACGTAAATTTCACTATCCATCAGTTTTAATAACCCTCTGCAAATAGCCAATCCTAAACCACCTTGCTGGCGCCCCTCTTTATTAGAATTACTTGCTTGGTAGTGCGGGTCAAAAATAGCATTCAGCTCATCTTCTTTTATGCCTACGCCCGTGTCTGATACATGCACAAATAGTTGATTATCGTCACTGCGTTTTACATGTACTGCAATGCTGCCGCCACGAGGGGTATGCCTAATTGCATTGTCAATTAAGTTACTTAACACGCGCTCTAATTTAGCTATATCGGCAACCACAGGAAAGTCACAAATCGCAGGTTCTACCGACAAACCAATGCCTTTTTTATCAACGGCTAAACTAAATTTTGCCATGCAATCGTAAATGAGTTCACCTAAATTAAAGGTTTCTTTATTTATACTTATTTCGCCATTTTCTAAGTGAGCAAGTTCAAATATTTGCTCTATGAGTAGCTTTAATTGCCCACAATTATTAAGCGATACCTGTAAGTATTCTTGCTGCTCTTGTTTACTTAATTGCTCACCTGACTGATTTAGTACTTCTAAAAACCCCTGCAGTGAAGCAAGTGGGGGTACGTAGGTCGTGCGATAAGTGAGTTAGCAACTCTTTGCGTTGTTTATCGCCTTGTTCAAGTGCTTTAAACTGCTCGTTAATACGCGTTAGCATGGCTTGAATACTTCGCCCTAAACTATGAACTTCGTTACTTTTTTGCGTTGAGTAATTACTTAGCTTGGTGTCGGTAAGGCTGTAGTTAGCTGCTTCAATATTACTAACATCGCGGGCTAAGCGCTGAATTGGGTTGGTAAAAAAGCGTAGCAAAATTAGCATCGCAATAAATAAAAATGCGAGTGCAGAGCCAAGCCATAAAGCGGCTAGCCATAACTTATCATTATTTTTTACAGTACTTAGTGAGGTGTCGTAAGCCTCACCACCAATAATTACATATAAATAGCCTTGTAGCTTATCTTGATTAAATACAGGCGCGGCTGAAAATATTTTTTGTTGCTCTTTATTACGAGGATTATCACCATAAATAGGTGCAGCGTTTGGGTCGTTAATCAGCCTTTTTAAAGGCGTTAAACTAATATGCGTGCGTTTAACTTTACCTGGCTTTGCGGAGTAAGTAAGAATTTCTCCGGTTTCGTCTACAAAATAAAATTCAAACGCAGGACCTAATAACATCAAGGTATGAAAGAGGTTTTCAAGCGCTTTGTAGTCGTACACCCCTTCTTTTATTAGTGGATTATCTTGTACTAAATGCTCGGCAAGCGCCAAATGTAAATTTTGCTCAGCATGATGCTTTGAGGTGAGCTCCAGTTGCTTGCTCCAGCCGTAAACTAGAGCGCAAATAAAACAAAAAATCACGACTAGCTATATAGCTAATTTTTGATACAAAGATAATTTCATAATAGGTGTCTTAATTGAGTTGGCTAGAGTTTAGTTTGTAACCAACACCCCAAACTGTTTCGATGATAGGCGCTTGTTGGTGTTCTTCTAGCTTGGCACGTAAGCGGTTTATATGTGAATTAACCGTGTGCTCGTAACCACTGTGTTGGTAACCCCATACCTTATCGAGTAACTGCTGGCGGCTAAAAACATGATTAGGATGGCGTGCAAAGTAAACGAGTAAATCAAATTCGGTGGCGGTAAGGTTAAGGGCTTGTTTACCTAAATACACTTGGTGCGAACTAAATTCTATGTTGAGTGAGCCTACATTTAGTGTTTGTTCGCTATTAGCGGGAGAGTTGTCGTTGTTTTGGCCAGCGAGTAGTTGTGCTCTGTGGCGTAATTGGGTTTTTACTCTGGCTTGTAATTCTCGTGCAAAAAAGGGTTTACAAATATAATCATCGGCGCCCATTTCAAGGCCAATAACTCTGTCCATATCGCTACTCAGCGCGGTGAGTAAAATAACGGAGGTAGTAGGGTAATGCTCTTTTATTTTTCGGCATAAGCTCAAACCATCCATTTGCGGTAAGTTTATATCGAGTAAAATAAGTCCGTAGGGATGCTTGGCTGTTTTTTTTAAGGCTAGTTCTGCGCTTACAACATGATCAACATGTAAGTTAAGCGACGTTAGCTGCGTGGTAATTAACTTACCTATTTCTCTGTCATCTTCTACTACTAATATTTTTTCGTGACGCATGTATTACCTCGTAAAAAGGGGGGGCATCCGTGCTCCCTTACTTCCCCATTACAAGCTGGAACGTTACTGCGTGCGCGTAATTACTATTTTCGATACTGGGTTATCAAACTTATGTTCAACACCAAGTGCTGATGTAGATAATCCATCTTGATTTGAAACAATGCCTGGATGCATCGTTATTATATCGGCTGTATCGTCACGTATTTCGTTAAACCCTTCGCCGCTAGCGGCAGGACCTGGCACAGTTTCAGCTGTTTCTGTATTTGCTTCCGTACCCGCATCATAAGCAGTCGTAGTGCGTGATAACGAACCGCCAACTTCTAATGTTGATACATCTAAAGAACTAAGACCGGTAAAAGCATCATTTGTATTCCCAAGCATGGCAGCAAATGACAAATTAAGTGTTTCTTGCTCTTCAACAGTAATGATTACTGTGGTGGTTTCACCAGGGCCAATAGCGCCTTCAGCTGAAACTGCAGCAAGTGCACTTTCATAGCTGAGGTATTCTTCATTTGCACCGCTTTCTGCAAGCATTTCTAAACCAACAGAAGCTGTGGTACCGAATGACCAAGGTGCTTCATCTTCAAAAGCAATGACAGAGAGTGGTGACAAAGGCTGTCCTGCAGTTAAGTTACTAAAAGTAATAGTAAACTCACTTATCACAGGTTCTACAACAATTGGCTCAACAACGACCGGCTCTTCAACCACTGGGTCGTTATCATTATCGCTACACGCTGCAAGTGTGGTTGCAAATGCAAGCACTAGTAGACTTTTTTTAAGGTTGTTAGCAGATGACATAATCATGCTCCTACTTTACTGTAACGGTTAATTGCGCTACTGGGTTTAACCATCTGTGTACTGTATTACTTAAATCGCTATTACCCGCTTCTAAATCGTCATCACCTAAGCTACCTGGGTGAATATGGATGCTTGTATTTGTATCACCACTTAATATACCTGTACCGCCAGTGCCAGCGTCGCCACCTGGAGCCGCAGGAATACCCGGAGTACCTGGAGCGCCAGAGCCTTCAACTACAAGCTCATTGTTCTGTTCTGTGCCTGCATCGTAAGCATTTAAATTAATTGTGTAAGTACCCGCTTCTGTTGGGATTTTCCAGCTGTTTAAGCCTACAAAGCCATCATTAGTTGGTAGCATCATTGCAGTTAATGATAGGTACTCGTTACCGTCGGGCGTGCTCAGTGTTGCCGTTGTAGATGCGGCTGGTGCAAGTAAACCTTCAGCTGGATTTGCAGCCATATCACTGCCCGCTGCAGTTGCTTGTGCAACTAGCTCTGCAATATTGCCGCCTTCAGCCATTGTTTGTAATGCTGTAGATGCCTCTGTTGCGACTTCAAATAGTGTGTCTTCGCTGTTGTGTGCTGTAATTAACAGTGGAGTAAAGTGAATACCCTTGGTTAGGTTAGTAACTTTTAGGTCTAATTCTGCGGCCATAGTCGATTGGCTAGCTGCCGCTAAAAGAATTGCGATTGTTAATGTAGAAGTTTTCATTATTATTTCCTGTAAGTGATGATTCGAGTTAAGTATTGAATAATCGTCTCCAGAAACTCTCACAAACTTATCACTTTTTTATCACAAGATTGCACGCTGTGATTTTTAAACATAAATACGTTGGTTGATTTGTAGACATTTGTTTAGTTAAGAGGCAACATACATAAAACAAAAAGGAGAGTGTTATGGAAGAAAATCAACAGGTTGAACCAGTTAATAAAGATGACCGTACGTGGGCTATGTTATGCCATTTAAGTGCGCTTGCTGGGTTTGTTGTGCCGTTTGGCTCAATAATTGGGCCATTAATTGTGTGGTTAATTAAAAGAGATGAAATGCCAATTGTTGACGTGCACGGTAAAAAGGCGCTTAACTTTCAAATAACGATGGCAATTGCATATGTAGTTTGTTTTGTACTGATGTTTGTAGCAGTCGGCTTAATATTACTACCTATAGTGGCAATTTTTGGGTTTGTAATGGTTGTAATGGCAAGTATTAAAGCTAATGAAGGTAAAGAGTTTAATTACCCGTTTAGTTTAAATTTGATAAAATAAACACACAGTTTATTTTTATACCAATTGCATTAAATTAGTGATCTATTATAGCGATAAGAAAATAGCTCAATAACAAGGCTAAAATTATGATACATAGTTGTTCTATATAAATAATTTTTAACGTAGTTAGTGAGTTATTTAATACGCTAGAATGATCATGTTTTTAATAAAATTGGTATTATAAACCCAGCTATAGGCTGGGTTTTTACGTTTAGCCATAAGGGCATTATGCTTTATCTCACGTTATTTATTAGCGCATTTATATCTGCCACATTACTGCCTAGCTCTTCTGAGGTGATAATGGTGGGAATGATTACTCAAGATAAAGTTAATTTATGGCTTATGTGGTGCTTAGCAACACTTGGAAATGTGTTAGGGAGCTGTGTTAATTACTGGTTAGGCACGCAGGTACTGCGTTTTAAAGATAAAAAATGGTTTCCTGTATCGCAAAAAGGGCTTGATAGCGCACAAAAGCAATTTAATAAATATGGAGTGTATAGTTTGTTATTTGCTTGGTTACCGATTGTGGGGGACCCATTAACGGTGATTGGAGGCATATTTAAAGTACGATTTAGTACCTTTTTACTGTTAGTAACACTAGGCAAAGGCGCTCGCTATTTAGCGGTTATCGCCCTTGCCGTAGGATTCGAAAAGCTTTTTTAAATAAGTTTTTAAGTGCTTATTTAGCCCAATCAAGCGTTAACGACACTGAGTCGGCAAAACGCAGTGCATGTGGTTTATCAACACGTGCTTTAGCGTAATGAACGCTTGGGTGCGCGTGACAAACAGCAAGAATTTCAGCAACTAATTTTTCGAGCAGTAAAAAGTGCCCTTGCTCTACTAAGCTAATAACTTCTTTGGTGATCACTTTATAATTAAGTGCTTGATCAACTTCATCCGTTTTACATGCATCATCAGCAGGGTAGTGAATCTCTAGATTAATCACTACATCTTGCTTTTTTTCACGCTCATCGGGGTTAAAGCCAATAAACGTACGCAGGCGTAAATTAGTAACGTTAATAATTGCATTAGCCATAGGGTTAACCTTTTATAAGCTGCAAAAATTCGTTACGTGTTTTAGGATCGCTTCTAAAGTTACCTAACATTACTGATGTACGCATGCTTGAATTTTGCTTTTCTACACCACGCATCATCATACACATGTGTTTTGCCTCAACAATAACGCCTACGCCCTTAGCGCCAGTAACTTCTTCAACTGCTTTAGCGATTTGATGCGTTAACTGTTCTTGAATTTGAAAACGGCGTGAAAACATATCAACAATACGGGCAAATTTAGACAAGCCTAATACTTTACCGTTTGGTATATAAGCAATATGGCAACGGCCAATAAAAGGCAGTAAATGATGCTCACACATAGAGTAGAGCTCTATGTCTTGTACTAACACCATGTCGTCAGCGTCAGATGTAAATACTGCTTTATTAGTTATTTCATCAAGCGTTTGACGATACCCTTGCGTTAAATATTCCATTGCTTTTGCAGCACGTTTTGGCGTATCAAGTAGGCCTTCGCGGTTAGCATCTTCGCCTACAGCGGTGATGATTTTTTCATAACTTTCTTTTAATTCATTGTGCATAAATATCTCAGTTTATTTATATTTACTTTAAATGACGACCGCCATCAATAGGCAAAGAGCGCCCTGTGATGTAGTGGCTTTGTAATAGTAAATCAATGCTATTGATAATTTCTTGGCATCCGGGTTCAATGCCCATTAATGATTTTTTAAGGGTCTTAGCTCGATATTGCTCATCATCATGTTCATTAAAAATAATGAGCGATGGAGCAACCGAGTTCACTTTTATATTTGGCGCATATTTAGCGCTAAACGATTTAGTTAGGTTGTCGAGTGCTGCTTTACTTGCTGCATAAGCTAAGTGTTTAGGGCTGCCTGTTTCAACTACATAATCAGTAAGGTGTATTATATCGGCAGGTACTTTTTCATTTTGCTGATAGTTTAAAAGCAGCTCTGCGCACATTAAATTAATTAAATACGGTGTTTTGGCATGTATACGCATCATATTATCAAACAGTGCTGCAAAGTCAGGGTTGTTAGCTTCGCAGTCCCAGCTTGATGCATTGTGAACAACAGCGCGCAGCGATATTGTATGCTCTTTAAGCGTATTTATAAATGCACTAATACCTTCATCGGTACTAAAATCGGCATAAATACATACAGCGCCTTGTTGCTCTAATTTATCAACAGCGGCGTGACGAGTACGATACGTGATAATAATACTCTGCCCTTGGGCTATATAATGCTGAGCGAGTGCTAAACCAATACGTTGGCCTGCGCCGGTAATTAAAATGGGCGATGTCATATAAGGCAGTGTTCTCTTTGGCGGGTAGTTATACCAATATCATTAAAAATATCATCGTTCTATCGCTATTTCATAGGGCTATAATAGCTCACTAATTTAATGCAATTGGTATTATAAAATTCAAAGCGTTAATTTATTAAAATATACGCAGCTTCTTAATCTGTCGATCAAAAAAGCAATTAATCCTCAAAGCATTAATTGCTTTATTTTAGCTACTAAACATTAATCGTAAATTGTCGGAATTGGTTGACGCTTATGTTGTGTACGCGTGTAAATGCTTACAAGCTTTTGTTCAACATCATTAGACACAGGTTTACCTTCTAAAAAGTCATCAATTTGCTCATAGCTCAAACCAAGTGCTTCTTCGTCTGTTAAACCTGGGCGGTCACTTTCTAAATCAGCTGTAGGTGCTTTATCTACCAATAAAGCTGGCGCACCTAGTGCAGTAGCAAGTGCACGAACTTGGCGTTTTGATAAACCAAACAGAGGGGCTAAATCGCACGCGCCGTCACCAAATTTAGTATAAAAACCAGTAATGTTTTCAGCACTATGATCGGTACCCACTACTAAGCCTTGGCAAAAACCTGCAATTTCGTACTGAGCAACCATACGTTGACGCGCTTTAACATTACCTTTAATAAAATCTATTTGAGCTTGCTCAGGCAGTGCTTCACCACAGCCAACTACAGCAGCTATCGCTTGCTCATGCAATGCATCAGCCGCAGGTTGTACGTTTACGGTCATACGTTTACTTGGCTGAATAAAATCAACCGCCATTTGTGCTTCATCTTCGTCAGCTTGTACACCATAAGGTAGGCGCACTGCAATAAACTGATACTTGTCAGTATCGTGTTCTTTATTTAGCTCGTTTACAGCAAGTTGACATAAGCGGCCGCAGGTTGATGAGTCAACACCACCGCTAATACCCAGTACTAACGAGCGTGAATGAGCTGCTACCAAACGTGTTTTAATAAAATTAACTCGGCGAGTTATCTCAGCATTTACATCAATCGTTGGCTGAACCTTCATTTCAGCCATAATTTCGGCGCGCATTGCCAGCTCCTTATAAAATTTAATATGTGATACGCAATAAACTTATTATGTGATTTAGTCTTAGTTAATTAAAGTTTTAAATGAGCTTTTATTTGGCGAAGCTCTGCTTTTAATTTTTCTACTTCTTCAAGTAAATCGCTTAATTCTTTGTCTTTAATTACTTCGCTTGGTAGAGCAACAAAGGCATCGGCGGGATTATTTTGTTGTTCGCCAAATAAATAAATATATCGACTGTCACGTTTACCAGCTTCACGCTCTAGCTTTGTGACGTACTCGCTTTCAATCAGTTTATTGAGCGCTGCCTCTACTTCATTTACGTTATTAAAATCAGCAAGCCTAGCACTGCGGGTTCTTAATTCACCAGGAGTCTGAGCACCACGCAAAAGTAATAAACAAACAATGGCACGCTGCTGAGCAGAAAATTGCAGATTACTAAATTCAGTGTTGCAAAAGCGGTGGTCGTATTTATTTACGCGACCCGAAAGACCTTCATCTATTGTAACCAAACGCATTTCTATTAGTTCATCGAGTGCGTTTTGCACGTCTTCATCTGTAAGACTTAACACAGGATCGCGATTAGATTTTTGGTTACATGCGTTCACTAGCGCGTTTAACGATAGCGGATAATGCTCTGGCGTTGTGCTTTGTTTTTCTAATAGGCAACCAAGAATACGTTGTTGATTTGTTGATAACTGCATAAATAATCTCAAATTAGTAAGCGTATTTTATTAGCTTACACCTTTATTGAATGCCAAGCCATTGTTGAAGCTTTGGTTGTAATGCAGCTAAATCGAGAGGCTTACTTAAATAGTCGTTCATGCCTGCGGCTAGGCATTTTTCTTTATCGCCCTGCATGGCATTGGCTGTTAGCGCAATAATAGTAATATTTTCATTATCTTTACCTGCATCACCTTCTCTAATGGCTTTAGTGGCTTGGTAGCCATCCATTTCGGGCATTTGGCAATCCATTAAAACTAGCTTATATGGTTTCCCTTGTTTTGCATTGAGCTTTACAATTGCCTCAAGTCCATTTTCGGCAATATCAAAAGTAACACCCGCCTGCTTTAATAGCGCAGAGGCAACCACTTGGTTTATTTTATTGTCTTCTACAAGCAGTAGTTGTGGCTCTGATGAGTCGAGTGCCGGTGCTTTAGTTAGCTTGTTTTGCAATTGAGCTTGTTGCTGCTGTTGTTCAATGTATTTATCGTTTGTAAGTGAGTCAAACAAATCAGACGGTGTGAGAGGTTTGAAAATCATACAGTCGACTTCCATACCTACTTTAGACTCCTCAGGTGAATAACTCATTGGCGCCATAATAACTAACTTGCAACTATGCATATTTATAAAGTTTTTGAGCGCGGTGATATGCGTTTGTGGGGCTTTTTCAAAAAAGTAGTAGTCAACTAAAATAGCACCAAGGTGGGTGGTTACATTATTTAAGTAATCATCAACCTCAAGATAGTTATGTATACAATTAACTTTTGCACCCCAAACAGTGAGCTGCTTATTAGCGGTGTTAGCATTTAACGAGCACTCATCAATAATTAAAATATGTTTGTTTTTAATTAAATGACTCGGTAAATCTTGTTCTTTACTTAAGCGCGGTTGTATTTGTACTGTGAAAGAAAATGTACTTCCTTCACCTTGCATACTGTTTACACTTACTTCACCGTTCATCAGTTCGCACAATTGTTTTACTATGGCAAGACCAAGCCCTGTGCCCCCAAATTGGCGTGTTGTTGAAGCATCGGCTTGTGTGAATGAGTCAAATAACGACGCTTGTTTTTTAGGGTCAATACCAATACCAGTATCAATAATCGAACACTGTAGGAACGAGCCATCCGTTGTTTCATCTATTCTGGCAGTAATGACTACTTCGCCATCAATAGTAAATTTAACTGCGTTGCCAATTAAGTTATTTAAAATTTGGCGCAAGCGGTTAGGGTCACTAATTATCTCGCTAACAGTTATTTGAGTCGCATCTAGAATAAGTTTTGTATTGTTTTGTTCTACCTTTAAAGCAAAGGATTCCACCACTTCGCCTAATAACCGAGGTAAATTAAATTGCACGTTTTCAATATCGAGCTTACCGGCTTCAATTTTAGAAAAGTCTAATATGTCATTAATTATATTAAGCAAAGATTGAGCTGATGATTGAGCAAGTTCAATATGATGTTTTTGCTGTAGGTCCAATTGAGTTTGCTTAATTATGTTAAGCATACCTAAAACACCGTTCATTGGGGTGCGAATTTCGTGGCTCATACTCGCTAAAAATTCACTTTTAGCTTCAACAGCTTGTTCGGCGGTTTCTTTGGCAGAAACTAGTTTTTGTTCGGTTTCAATTCGCTGTTGGCTTGAGTGCAAGCTGCCTATTAACGCTGCAACGGCAATTAAAAAGCTTTCTTCGTTTTTAGACCAGTAGCGTTTTGATTGACATTGCTCTGCGCAGACGACTCCTATAGCGCCACTTCCTGCAGGGATTATTACGCACAGCATTGATTTAATCTCGAGAGTCATTAAATACTGTTCTTTAATTGGCGCGAGTATTGGGTGTTCTTGGGCGTCAGGCACATTAAATACAGGCTGGTGATCTATTGCATTAAAAAAGCCGGGAAGATTTTTTCTTAGCCAAATAGAGTCAATTTTATCACTAGACGAATGTTTACTATGTATGGCAAAAGGGCTTAGTTTGGATTTGTCTTCATTAAAAAACCAAATACTGGCACGTTTAATATCAAATGCTTGGCAGATTGCTTCAGTAATAATATCTTTTGATTGGCTCAGTTGCCCAGTTAATATTAATTTATTAACGGTAAGGGAGGCTAAAATTTCGTTGTGTAATGCTGTTTTATTATTTTCTAATTCAATCTTTTTACGGGTATCAATATTCTGTAATGAGCCAAAAATACGTGTGCATCGTCCATTTTTTCGTTCTGCTTCACCATGTACGAGTACCCAAACAGATTCACCTTCTTCATCCATTACTTCTAATTCAACTTCGTAGCTTTCACCATATTTTATAGCTCGTTCAATTAAAGGTTTAATTGTTTCTCTGCTAGTACCTTTTTTAAAGTAATTTAAATCTTTAGGCCATTCTGGTTGGCTATTTAATGGGTATTTAAATAGTTTTTTGGTCATATCAGACCAATACACTTGTTTCGTTTCTAAGTTAAATGACCATGCGCCTATTTGGGCTAGATCACTCATTGCCTCAAGCATTTTTTCGTTTTGTTGCTGGCGATTAAGCATTTTCAAAAAGAATAAAAAGGCCCAAATTAATAACCCGCAAATAATTATAATTGATAACCTAAGTGGCCACACAGCTGAATTTGGTGGGCTCCAACCTATTTTAGGTGCTACGTAAAGTTGCCAATTGCCACCTTGAAAGCTTAACGTAAACTCAAGGGGGTCTTGCTCTATTATGTTTTGATTACCGTAAAAAAACTCCCCTTTGCTGCCAAGTCCATGCCTGCCTTGTAAAGCGACGTTGTATTCTTTTTCTAGCTCATAAATACCTGAATTTTCATAGACCTTGTCAATGTTGAGAACAACTGAAAGTAGTCCCCAAAAGCGATTATCTGGCGGTATGTAAACAGGAACTCGGGCTATAAGTGCTATGTCACCTTGGATTAATTTTAATGGGCCAGCCATTACAATGGTATTTGTATCGCGAGCTCTAATAGCATCAGCGCGTTGGTTTTTTTCTTCTAAAAAGTTTAAACCGAGTGCTTTTTCATTACCTTTTAAGGGGTAAGTCATACGAATTACCATATCGGGAGCGCCACCAATATTGCGAAGCTCATTTGAGGTTTTAAATAGTGGTTGGGCAATTTGTTCAAATTGTGTTTGCTGTAAATCAGGCTGCGCTGCTACGGCAACACCTAAACCTCGAACTAGTTGGATATTAGAAACTAAAATAGATTCTAATTGAGCTCGATATGTACTTACTTCAGAAAGAATTTGTAGGCGATGAGCATCTTTAACACGATTGTAGTTAATACGATCAAGAACGATACCAACTAGTACAGTTAGCGTAAGCGATAACCAAAAGGTCAACTTAAAGTTATGAATGTTCGTTTTTTTATTGTTAGTAGATGGTGGCATTTGCTACATCGTGGCGTTAATTTAGGCAAATTAACTATAGCTAATTTATTACACAAATGAAAACGGCGCATTAACAAATGCGCCGTTTATTTTTTATAATTAGTAGTTTAGCGAGTTACGAGTCACTAACTTCACGCGCCCAGTGATTTTGCTTTGCTACATGTAGCTTGCGGTAACCATCAAGTAGCGCCGCATGCTTTTTAAAGCCTTCAAGCGATAAACCAGGGAAAGTTAAACCGTTAAACTGCTTTTTACCTTCGGCAATTTCTATAGCCAGCGCTACATTATTAGCACCAAACATTAAGCCTAGTGCATCTTGGTAATCTGCGTATTCGCGCTCGTCATCGTATTTAATTTCAAGAACTGCTTTTAAACAGCGGAAGTGGCGCATTGCCTCTTCATTTACTTGGCCTGTATGAAGTATCCAGTCAACCCAATCAATGGCTTCTTCGCTGCCTGCAGCTAAACATAGGTGCGCTTTAAGCTCACCTATGCGCAGTGTGTGCCATGGTGTGTCGGCATCGGTTGCAAGGCCAATAAATTCTGCGGCGCGGATAATATCGCTGTGGCCTGCTTCTTCAAGGCTGTCGTAAATGTCCATCCACTGCTCTGCATCGTACTGATCAAGCGATAGGAATGTTTCGCGGAATTTAGCGCCTTCGTTGTTGTTACGCCAAATAAGCTCATCAACAGGGTAAATGTCAGACATGCCAGGTACTAAAATACGACACGCGTATACGTTTAGGTGCGTGTAATCCATGATGTAGATATCATGATCCATGCTATGAATTAAGTCAGTACAGAAGTTATATTCTTCTTCAGTTGTTCCGCTAAAGTCCCAGTGTACAAATTCAAAATCAGGTTTTGCACGGAAAAAATCATGCGAAATCAAACCGCTTGAATCAATAAAGTGCAGTTCAATGTTCTCTGGTGTTGCTACTTCATCGTTATCAAAGGTAGCAGGTTGGAATACATCTAGCTGATCAAGACGACGACCTTGTAGTAACTCAGTCACGGTACGTTCAAGCGCAACTTCAAATGATGGGTGAGCACCAAAAGAAGCAAATACAGAACCATCTGTTGGGTTAATAAGCGTTACGCTCATTACAGGGTATTTACCCCCAAGTGATGCATCGGCAATACGTAAATGAAAGCCATGGCTGCGAAGCTCTTCACACGCTTCGTGAATTTTAGGGTATTGCTTAACAACGTCTTCAGGCACGATTGGTAAACAAATACCTTCGGCGATGATACGGTTTTTAATAGCACGTTCAAATACTTCTGATAAACCTTGTACGCGAGCTTCAAACTTGGTGTTACCTGCGCTCATACCGTTAGATACAAAAATATTACCGATAACGTTTACCGGAATGTATACGTCTTGGTTATCGCGTTGGCGTGTGTATGGCAGGGTACAAATGCCACGATCGATATTGCCTGAGTTAAAATCAAAAAGGTGTGATGCGTTTAGTTCGCGCTCTGGGTCAAAGTAATCCCATAAGCTTTCATCCATAATGCCCTCTGGCACTTCATCGCCTTCAACTTTAAACCATTTTTCGCTTGGGTAATGAGTAAACTCGCCATTAGCAAATTCTTCACCTAGATAAAAGTCTGCAAAAAAGTAGTTACAGCTTAAACGTTCAAAGTATTCACCGAGTGCTGAAGCAATAGATGCTTTGTCGGTTGCGCCTTTACCATTGGTAAACATAACACCGCAGTCGCTGTCTTTTATATGAACCGAATAACAGTTAGCTACAGGGTTAAGCCAAAGCGCTTCTTCAACATTAATGTTTAGGGCTTTAAGCTTGTTTTGCATGGTAGAGATTGACGATTCTAGGTCGCGGTCTTTACCTTTGATAAATGTTTTTTCAGTCATATTGATCTCAACTAGTTCTGCACGATGTGTGGAGCTGACATTATCGTGGATTTTGATGTTTATTTCACCCTTTGCGAGCAAGAACATTATTATTTAATAAAACTGTGGTTATTATATGTGCTTAACGCTTGGTCAAAACGTGCAAAGGAAACGGTGATGTTTAAAGTAATCAAACGCTTGTTGTTATTAATTGTGATATTAGGGCTGGCAAGTACCGCTGTTGTTTATGGGGTACTTAGTTTAAGTTTACCCGCCCTTGATGGAAACGGACGCAGTAACGCGGTAGCAGAGCCTGTAAAAATTTCGCGAGATGCATTAGGGCAAGCAGTAATAAACGCCAATAGCCGAAACGACGCCGCCTACGGTTTAGGTTATGCGCATGGGCAAGACCGATTTTTTCAAATGGATTTACTAAGGCGTAATGCCGCAGGTGAGTTAAGTGAATTATTTGGCCAAGCAGCGTTGGGGCTCGATAAAAAAATGCGTTTTCATCAATTACGTAAACGCAGCCAAATTATTTTACAAACCTTGCCAGAGGCTGATAAGCAATTACTTAAAAGTTACGCTCAAGGTGTAAACGAAGGCTTAGCGCAAGTAGGGTATTCAAGCTTTGAATATTTACTAACAGGTGCAGCGCAAAAGCCATGGCAAAGTGAAGACAGCCTACTTGTGATATTTAGCATGTACCTTGATTTACAAAGCGCCACATTTGAGCGCGACCAAGCACTTATTCAAATTGAGCAAGCATACACAAAGCAAATGGTTGATTTTTTAACGCAACCGAGTAAGTACCAAGCCGCGCTTGATGGCAGCAAATTAGCGCCTTATAACGGCGGCATACCTACCTTTCCAACTCAAACAAAGCATATAGTTAAAAGTATTGAAGCTAACCAAGAGCGCGGCAGTAACAACTGGGCTGTTACAGGGGCGCTTACTAAAACAGGTGCTGGTATGGTGTCGGATGATATGCATTTATCGATGGCAGTACCTGTAATTTGGTACAGGGCACAATTAAATTACATGCACAGTGGTGAGCAGACTCAGGTAACCGGAGTATCGCTGCCCGGAGCACCAGCCATTGTTGTTGGCACTAACAACAATGTTGCATGGGGATTTACTAACGGTTATTTAGATACTGCCGATTGGATTGCATTAAACGATGATAGTAAAACATGGCAAGTAGATGAACCTATTGCATTACCCGATGGGGAGGTTGAAAACTATTCATTAATACTCAGTGAATACGGACCTGTAAAATATATTAACGAAAAATCTTATGCGTTGAGCTGGGCTGCCCATCAGCCTTATGCCGTTAATATGCAGTTATTAAAATTAGAGCAAGCCAAAACAGTAGATGATGCACTTGCTGTAGCAAGCGATGTGGGCATTCCGGTGCAAAACCTAATGGTGGTAGACAGCCTTGGTAGCGCAGCGTGGAAAAACATGGGCGGTATACCGGCTCGTAAAGCGCCAAGTGTGCTTGGCGTAAATGCCGATGACTACTCAGCGCTTTGGCAGCAAAATGAATTACAACGCCCTTTTATTAAAAACCCGCAAAGCGGTCGATTATGGACTGGTAATTCTCGCGTGGTATCGGCTGAAGATGACGCGCGTTTTGGTAATGGTGGTTATGCACTCGGCGCACGTTCGAGTCAAATTCGCGATAGATTATTTGAAAAACAAACATTTGCTGAGAGCGACTTTTACGCATTACAACTTGATAACCAAGCTCGCTTTTTAATGCCTTGGCATGCTCTGCTATTAAAGCAATTAAAAGCCGATCAAACTAAAAATCAGCAATATATAACAGCGCTTGAAAACTGGCAGCAATGTGCGTGTTCAACCTCCACAGGGTATACCTTAGTTAAGCGCTACCGCGATGAAGTGATTAATATTTTATTTAGCAGTATGGAGGATGAATTAAATAAACAACAAGGCACACTTAAATACGTAAAACGAGATTTAGAGCCCGCTGTTTGGCAGCTTATAAACAACAAGCCCGACACATGGATAAACCCACAATTTAAAAGCTGGGATGAGCAGCTACAAGGAGCATTTAGCCAGACTATTACTAAGCTTACAGAACAGTTTGGTAATAATGTACAAAACTGGCAGTGGGGCAAGGTAAATGAGTTAGTGATAGAGCATCCGTTTGCAAAGCAAATGCCGTTACTTGCTAAGTTATTAAATATGCCCACAGCAGCGGGTTTTGGAGATAGTTATATGCCCGCCGTACAAGGGCGTAGTTTTGGCGCATCGCAGCGTTTTATTGCTCAACCTGGGCATTTAGAGCATGCAATTTTAGCTATTCCCGGTGGGCAATCGGGGCACCCTCTTTCTGAATTTTACAGAGCGGGGTTTAGTGATTACGTTGAAGGTAAGCATACACCTTTATTGCCTCAAGAATTAATACATCAAATAGTAATAAAGCCGACACGATGAACTAAAGTATAGCTAAACACGTTCTATATAATTACCAATAAAACAACAGAGAACTAAAATGAAAAAAATACTACCCGCATTAATAACAGGTTTATTACTAAGCACTACAGCGCAAGCAGATGATGGCCCAGTAACAGCACAAAAGCTAAGTGAGCATGTATACGTACTATTTGGGCAAGGCGGTAATATTGCAGCAAGTGTAGGTGATGATGGCATTTATATTATTGATGATCAGTTTGCCAAGCTCTCAGATGATATTAAAAAAACCATTAGCGATTTAAAACCAGGCAGTGCAGAGTTTGTCATTAATACTCACCATCATGGCGATCATACCGGTGGCAACGAGAACTTTGCTAAAGCGGGTGCGCATGTTATAGCGCACGACAATGTACACAAACGTTTAGAAGAGCAGCACGGGGAGGGGTCAGACTTTTTACCGCACATTAGTTTTGGTCACGACTTAAAACTACATTTTAATAACGAACACGCCCATGTAGTGCATTACGAACATGCACACACCGATGGCGACTCCGTTATCTTTTTTAGTAACGACAACATAGTGCATATGGGCGACATTTACTTTAATTTTGGCAGCTTACCGTTTGTTGATGTAGATAGCGGCGGCAGCGTTGATGGTATTTTAGCGGCAGTAAACGATGTAGTTAATCAAATTGACGGCAACACTAAAGTAATACCAGGTCACGGCAAGGTAAGTGACCGTTCAGGACTGATAGCGTATGGTAAGCTAGTTCAAAACGCGAAAGACGTAATGCTAAAAGCAATGCAAAATAATGCAAGCTTAGAGCAAGTACTTAAAGCCGATCCATTGGCTGAGCTGAATCTTGAATACGCAGGCTGGTTACCAAAAGAGAAAGTAACCACACTTTTTTATCGTAGCTTAAAGTAGTACGCGTAACGTAAAAAACATGATACAAAGCTGAGTGTACTTTAACGTACACTCAGCTTTTATTTTCTTATGCCCAAAGGAGTTGTGTATGTCGGCAGAAAAAACCCATCTTGAAATTTGTAACTTAACCAGAGAGCAATATCCGCAAATTAAAACCTTGATGGATCAAGCGTATCCCGACTTAGGCGGTGCGTGGCCAAGTCATACCATTTTTAGATTAATAGACCAGTTTCCTGAAGGGCAAATAGGTATTGTAGATGACGGCGTGCTGGTGGGCTTAGCATTAAGCGTGCAGGTTGATTACACGCGATTTTCAAACCCGCATACATACGAAGATATTGCAGACGGTCACGACCGTGTATTTAGCGATACCGACGGCGATGCGCTATACGGCTTAGATGTTGCTATTAGCGAAAGTCACAGAGGCATGCGTTTAGGTCGTCGCCTTTATGATGCCCGTAAAGAATTGTGCCGCCAATATAACTTACGCGCTATTTTAGCAGGTGGGCGTATTCCGCGTTATTACAATCACAGTAGTGAAATGACGCCAATGGAATACATTGCAAAAGTAGATCAAAAAGAATTATACGATCCTATTTTAAGTTTTCAGTTATCTAACGATTTTCAGGTAAAACGCTTACTTAAAAAGTATTTACCGGAGGATCAAGAGTCTGTTGGTTACGCCACTTTACTTGAGTGGAATAACATTATGTATGAGCCAACCGACACGGTACTTGAGTCAACTAAATCAATCGTGCGTGTAGGTGCTGTGCAATGGCAAATGCGTTGTGTTGAATCGGTTGAAGAAATGCTAAAGCAGGTTGAATACTTTGTAGATACCGTATCTGACTACAAAAGTGACTTTATACTATTCCCTGAGTTTTTTAATGCGCCACTAATGGGGCTAGGGAATCAAAGTAATCAAACAGAAGCGATTCGCTATCTAGCGGAATATACCGAAACGTTTAAAAACGCGATGTCGCGTATGGCAATAGAATACAACGCTAATATTATTACCGGCTCTATGCCACTTGCCGAAGATGATAAAATTTATAACGTAAGTTACCTGTGCCATCGTAGCGGTAAAATAGACGAGCAACGTAAAATACACATAACCCCGCATGAGCAAAACGATTGGGTTATTCAAGGCGGCGATAAAATTGCCGTGTTTGATACCGATGCCGGTCGTGTAGGTATTCAAATTTGTTACGATGTAGAGTTTCCAGAGCTTTCACGCATATTGGCCAAACAAGGGTTAGATATTCTGTTTGTGCCATTTTGGACTGATACTAAAAACAGTTATTTACGTGTGCGCCACTGTGCACAAGCGCGTGCAATAGAAAACGAATGTTATGTGGTTATTGCAGGCTCAGTAGGTAATTTACCAGAGGTAGAAAGCCTTGATGTGCAGTACTCACAATCGGCGGTATTAACGCCATCGGACTTTTCGTTCCCGCACGATGCAACACTTAACGAAGCCACACCAAACACCGAAATGCTGCTATTTAGTGACCTTGATATGGATAAGCTTAAAATACTTCACAGCGAAGGCACAGTGCGTAATTTAAAAGATCGCCGCGAAGATTTATACGAAGTGATTGTTAAAAAGAGAGGCGTTTAATGGCGTGGGTGTACTTAATTATTGCTGGGTTACTTGAAATTGGCTGGCCGATTGGCTTAAAAATTTCGCAAAACGCTGATACTCGCTGGCAAGGTATAGCAATAGCGGTGGTATTTTTAGTCGCTAGTGGTTTTATGTTGTGGCTTGCACAAAGGCAAATATCAATGGGCACCTCATACGCCGTATGGACAGGTATTGGCGCCGCCGGTACGTTTTTAGTGGGTATATTGTTTTATAACGATGCCGCTACATTTGGTCGTATTGCGGGAGTATTAATGATTATTAGTGGTGTGATAACACTAAAAATCAGCTCTTAGAACCAGTTCTTAAAGCGATAAAAAATTATAACAGCGCAGGTATAAAAGCCTGCGCTTTTTTATGCCCTTAATTCGGCAACATAACCAAAACAGCGGCAATGGCTATGAGTATTAAGCCTGCAGTATCTTGTTTCTTAAGTGACTGCTTTAACCAAAGAACGGCAATTAGCATGGTAAAAAACACTTCAACCTGTCCAAGTGTTTTAACGTAAGCAACGTGGTGTAAGCTCATTGCACTAAACCAGCCAATAGAACCGACACAACTAAAAACACTAATTGCGGCTGTAGTACCTTTGTATTGCCACAGTTTACTAAGTGTTTGCGGCTCTTTTAATAATAAATAGCCCAGTAGTATTAGTGTTTGTAAGCTAATTACAAACAGCAAAACCCAAGCTGCTGAGTGAGGAAATAATAATCCTGAATTTAAGCTCGCTTCTCGTACCCACAGCGATGTAAGTGCAAAGCAAGTACCACAAGCCAGTCCTAGTAATGCTGTTTTAGCATTAAAGTGTTTAACGCTTGTTATGCCGCTGAGTAGCAATACGGCAATAGCGCCAAAAAACACACCAAGCCAACCGAGCAAAGAAAGTGCCGAGCCAAAAAATAATACACCTAAAATAGCAGCTACTAACGCCTCGCTTTTGGCAAGACCAGCACCTACAGCGTAATTATTCATTTTAAATAGCTTAACCATTAAACCAGTGGCAAGTATTTGCATCACACTTGCGCCTACAATAAATCCCCAAAAGGCATTATTAAACGTAGGCATGGCGGTATCTTGATATTGATACAAACCATATAAATACACGCCAGCAATAGGGCCTGCAATAATAAAGCGAGAGAGTGTTACGCCAGCCACACTCACATCGTTACTTAATTTACTTTGCAGGGCATTACGCCATGCTTGCATGAAGGCGGCTAAAAAAGTGAAAAATATCCAGGTCATGGTCGTCATCGTTAAAATGTAAGGCAGTAAAGTTAACAAGCTTTGTGAAGTAAAGCGATGCATTAACTATGATGTTGAATATTCATCATCTGCGACATTATGTCGCACGGGTTTGAGGATAAATTTAGCTATAGTAGACCTGATGTTATTGTTAGCCGCCAGCGTTTGTCATAAAACGTATCTGGCGGCTTTTTTATTACGCTTATGCTAAATTATCCGAAACATCAAAAGGATAAATTATGACAACATTAGTTGTATGTGCATTACTTGCGGTATTAATGCCTTACTTTGCAAAAGTGCCGGTTGCTATAGCAATGGCAAAATTAGGTCGATACGACAATAAACATCCAAGGGCGCAACAAACAAAATTAACCGGCTTTGGTGCACGGGCGCTCGCTGCTCATCAAAACTGTTTTGAATCGCTTGCTGTTTTTGCTGTCGCTATTGCAGTTGTACTGGGCACTAACTCTGTAGGTGCAGTGACCGAAATGCTAGCGGTTACGCATATTGTGTCGCGTATTTTGTATTGCGTATTTTACTATATGAATCTAGATATAATTCGCTCATTAGTGTGGTTTATTGGTTTGGGTACAGCCATTGCCATGATTGTGGTGAGTTTGTAGGTTTAAATTTTAAAACCACAAAGCAAGCAGCCTAAAAGGGCGCTTGCTTTGTAGTCTTGAACAACTCGTGGCGTTAATGCGACACTTTAATTCGCTCAATTAAATCGGTAGGCGTCACTTCACTATTAATCGCAAAATCTAGTTGCACAAGTACATCTTCAAAACCTGAATCTGATGCTTTATATTTCCATTTTGCTAGCGCCTCTTTCGCTGATTTATCAAAAATATCTTTAGGTTTAGATTGAATAACACTAATGTTTTTTGTTTTACCGTTTGCTGCAATATCGTATTTTAATACAACAGAGCCGCTGATCCCTTGTTGAGCTGCTTGTATTGGGTAAGCAGGTTCAATGCGTATTGTTGGTGAAATGTGATCCTCTTTAGTCATTGCCTCAGGTTGCTTTGCAATCGCTAATCCGCTTAGCATACTTGCTGCTACAAGCAATAAGCCACCTTTAGCAAACTTTGAACGCTCCCCGCTGTGTTTTATATTAGTAAGTCGTTGTAACATGGTTTTTTATCTCCGTAGTGTGAATAAGCCATAAGTCCTGTGGGCGCATTTGCCGCGCAGTTTATTAAGGCTTTGCTATATAAAATATGTTGTTGTGTGGTTTTATTGGCAAGTACCCGTTCATCACAAGTTAGCTCTTGTAGTCGGCGCATGCTTGCGTAACAAACCCAAGCTAGTGGGTTAAACCAAAGTAAAATAGTAGGTAGTAATATAAGTGTGTTTGTTAGGTTGTCTTTGCGTTTTATGTGTACGTTTTCGTGCTCTAAAATAAGCGCTAATGTGGCTTTATCAAACTGGGTATTGTAGTTACTCGGTAACACCAGCTTGCTGTTTAAAATACCGACCACCATTGGCGTGGCTACATGTTGGCTGGCATAAGTTTTAACATCAGCGGTAAGAGTGCTTTCAAATTGGGTTAACTCAGTTAACTGCAGGCTTTTAACAAAGCGGGTATGCGTAATAAAGCTAGCTATTAATAACCCTGCGGTAATAAGTACATACATGAGCGCCCAGCTAATACCCATTTCATGTGTAAAAGGCTGGTTAGGGGTGATTAAGTAATGGCTAATATTGCTATTTTGCAGTGGTTTAATCGCATTTGGTAAATTAGCAATCACCAATGCCGCAGGTAATAGCCATGCTAATTTATATACAAACCGCGAGCCAAGGGCTTTTAAAGCAAATCGCTCAAGTAAAATAAATCCACAAAACAAAATACTTAATAGTAGTTGCTGCTCAATTAACCAATTAAAACCAGTTTGAATAACCATGTTAATCCCTTACTTTTGGTTTTTTTCCCAGTCATCTATAACTTTTTTAAGCTCGTTTATATCTTGCTGAGAAAGCTGCTCCGATTTAGCAAAGCCACTCACAAGTGGCGCAATACGCCCACTAAAAAATCGCTCAATAAAGTTTTGGCTTTCTTTTAGGGTGTAGTCGGCGCGCTCCATACAGGGAGTATAAATATATTGGCGACCTTCTTTTTCAAATGTAAGTGCGCCTTTTTTTACTAGTCGACCTAGTAGCGTTTTAATGGTTTTTTCGTGCCATTGCTTATCGTCACTTAAGCGCTCAATTATTTGGCTCGCGGTGGCGGGGTAATTAATCCAAAGTGCGTCGAGCACGTCAAATTCTGCTTTTGATAATTCAATCATTTTATCGCCTACAAGTGTAATCTTTAATTTAAGACTACACCTGTAATCTATTTTTGCAAGTTTATTTTTAACTTTTTGAGATGTAGTTAAGTGACTTGGTATTAGATTTTTGAAATATCGTTTTTATTAATTTGTATATATTGGTTTTCAGGTAGGTTTAGCTTTGAAAGGGTGAGGTCACTAAATTGCACTCTAAATAAGTCAATTACTTTGTATCCGCAGTAATGCGCCATTTTACGTATTTGTCTGTTTAGCCCTTGTTTTAAAACAATACTAAACTGATTACTGGCTATTTTATTTACCTCACAAGGCAGGGTTATGTGTTTATCAACGGGTACGCCTGCTGCCATTTTTTTACAAAAAGCATCGTCTAAAGGCTTATTTACGGTGACTAAATAATGTTTAGGCTGGTGGAAGTCAGGATGTATTAGTTGATTACAAAAATCCCCATCGTTGGTTAAAATAAGCAAACCACGAGAGTCTTTATCTAATCGACCAATAGGGTAAACACGGGTGAGTGTGGGCAAATGGTGAATAAGGCTGGCAGGGTCATCAATATTTAATTTACAGTCAATACCTACTGGTTTGTGGTACGCAAAATAAACTAAATCGGCAGCACCTTTAATTTCTTTTTCGTTCACTATTACAATGTCTTGCTCGTCAACGTGATCTATATGATTTGCTGGGCGATTATTTACAGTCACCACACCTTCATCAATTAAACGCGATGCCTGTTTACGAGAGCAAATACCTGCATGGGCAATATATTTAGCGAGTCGAATTTTTGTGATCATAACGTGTGACGCCAGCGGCTAATAAAAATTTGATCGCGATTATAGCAAAGCTGCGTATCGATAATGCTAAATATAAAAAGGTAAACATGATGGGTATTAAATTTTCACAGTTAAAAAAGCACGAACCGCTACAAAAAGTCATTGTTCACTCGTTAGATATGGCGCTTTATCAAGTATCGGTAATGATTAATAACGTTGAATATTATGTAACAGAAGACAGCAGTGAGTTTTTAAGAGCGCTAAGCCCACTGCATGTTCAAAAGCGTTTTGACAAAATAGCATATGCACAGATGATATTAAGGCAAACTAGTGCTTATGACGAAATGTGCGGTCAGCCAGAAAAAACCGGCAGCAATATGCTTGAAGTACCTTTTGGTAAAAATAATCTGTATTGATGGTATGAGTTTGCTAACATTCGCTTTTTAAGAAGCGCAATATGTACCAATTACAAGCAGATCACTCCGACGTATTAAGCTCTATACTACGTGGTAAAATAGTTGAATTTAACGCCCAGCATTTTGATGCGCAAAGAGTGCCATTAGGCTATAAATTTACTGATGAGCAAGGTGAGCTTGTTGCCGGTATTAGTGGGTGTGTGTTTGGAAATTGGCTGATGGTTAGTTGGCTTTGGTGTAGCGATAGTGCGCAAGGTAAGGGGCTTGCAGGTAAGTTGCTAACGGCACTTGAGCAAGCTGCTATTGAATTAGGTGCAACAACTGCTCAGCTTGATACACTTGATTTTCAAGCAAAACCCTTTTATGAAAAGCGCGGTTATAGTGTTAAGTATCAACTTAATAATTACCCACGCTCAGGTACGCGTTACTTTATGGAAAAGCCACTTTAATTTTGCTGGCTATTTTTCTTTTAATGGCTCGCCTTCAAAGGTAACACCTAAAAAAGGTGTTGCCTCAGGTGCTAACATAAACGTGCGAATGTTCATGTGATCATCCCCTTTAGGGTTTTGCAGCACGTCTTCTCGGTAAAACTTACCAAAACAATCCAACGTATTTTGTTTACTTAAGTCGTTTAATTTAGCAAACGCAAAAATTTTACACGATCCGTTGTTCTCACTCGCAGCGCTAAGTAATCCATGGTTATTAAAGCCACATGCAGTAAAGTCGTAATTTGCTTCAATCACCGCCATTGTATCGGTAAATTGAATGCTTTTTGGGTTTTCTGCAAGGGTTTTTAAATAGTCATTTAGTGTCATGTGTTACCTTTGGGTTTTTAATTATTTAGCGCTCAACTCTAGCTCATCTGTTTGCTGATTTATATTGAATTTAAATCGCGATAGAAAGTTCATTCCTAGCAAACCTTGCCCGCGGGTGTTTTCAATACTCAACACTTCAAAACCATAAATAATTTGCGAGCCCACTTTAAACGATTCAATTTGATAACGCTTTACAATAATTTGACCGTTAGCTGTATTTACCGTTACATCGCCTAAATATAAAGGTTGTGGCGAAATTTGCTCAATTATACTTGTAGGTAGCGAGGTCACGCTTGCGCCAGTATCAATCATTAGTTCGGTCGATAGATTATTATTTATTTCGGTGTTTATTAAGTAATGTGCGCCGTAAGGCGTTAAAGCAACGAAGTCGTCTTGCGATTGTGCTTTATTGATCATCGCTTGCAGTGTTTGTACTTGGCTTTTTAGATTGTGCTGGTTTGGCATTCGATCAAGCGTTGCTTGTGCGCTAATTAAATCGCCTTGCTGATAGTAGGCGTACGCAAGCGGGTATAAAAACTGTGCGTTATCGCTTTTATAATCAAGCCAAATTTGTGTTTGCTCAATAATAGCTTGCCAATTTTGTTGCTCAGTTAATGTGTGTAATTCGTTTTGAGTGAGCGTATTTAAGCGTGTATTTGCATTGCTTTGCTGATCAGCAGATAGCAACGGAAACAACTCAAATAAAGCAATGATGGCGTTTTGTGTTTGCTCGCTACTTATTAAATACTCAATCTGAAAGTTAAGTAATTCTACGTTATAAGGACTGTTATTTAATAGCGCATTGAGAAATGACTCGCTGAGTAATAAATTGCTTCTTAGCCATGTTTTAAGCTGTACTAGCCACGATGAATAAAGTTTTTTTGCACTTTCTGGATTGCTGTTTTTTAACTGTTGATAGCTATTAAGTGCGGCTTCAAATTGGTGTTTTTTAAATTGCTGCTTTGCTGTATTTAGTAACGTATTTTGTTGTTTAGGTAATACACTTTGCTGGGTACTTTGCGTTTTTTGTACTTTAGTTAACACGGGCTGCGGCCATAATAAATAAGCGTTAAGGCTAAGTGAGCCAATTAATAGTAAGGTGATTAGCTTGGCATAGTGGCTCATTATTACCTCTTATTTAATGCAATTGGTATTATTTAATAAAGTGCGTTAATGCATGAATATTGGCTATTTCAATATCAGCCAGCCCTTTATAGCTATAATTAGCGCCTTGGTCGTTTAACCATACCGATTGGCAACCGGCATTATTTGCGCCTTGCACGTCGGTATCTAGGCTATCACCAATATGTAAAATATCGCTTTTAGCAACGTTTAAATGTGCGGCTGCTTTATCAAATAAAGTGGTATGCGGTTTTGCTTTACCGTGCATACCCGCTTGCAGTACTAGCTCAAATTTATTGTGTAAATTAAAGCGTTCAATTTCAACGTTACCGTTAGTAATTGCAATAAGAGTGAAATGTTTTGCCAAGTTATCCAGCAGGTTAAGTATGTCATCGCTAACCACTATGTTGCTACGTGCATCGGCAAAGGCGTTATACGCTGCATTTGCATGAAGCTCTACATCATCGACGTTTAAATTTAACTTGGAAAGCGCTAAACGCAGTGTATGTTGGCGCCATTTAGTGACGTTATCGGCAAGTTCTGGTGATTGTAATACGGCTTCGTTACGGCATAGTTGCCAGTACTTTGGACCTTGCTCTTGATAGCCCGGTAGCGCGTTTAAATAATTTTGTTGGGCTTTAACGGCTGCTTTTATAATAGGGTGATTGCTGTATAGCGTGTCGTCTAAATCAAAGCTCATGACAGAAAATGGCTTAATAGCACGATTAAATCGGATCATTTTTATTTACCTAATCAGTTCGTTTTTTTGCACGAGGGTGAGTGTTGTCGTACACTTTGGCTAAATGTTGAAAATCTAAATGTGTATACACTTGTGTAGCCGACAAACTGCTGTGCCCTAGTAACTCTTGCACGGCGCGTAAATCACCAGATGATTCTAAAATATGTGACGCAAACGAGTGGCGTAGCTTATGCGGATGAACCTGCGAGCTAATGCCTTGTTTTATTCCCCACTCTTGCATGCGTAGGCGCACTTGGCGAATCGAAATACGGTTTTTTTGGCTACTTAAAAATACTGCTATTTCATCGGGCTTTGCAAACTGAGGGCGTATTGTGAGCCATTTTTTTAATGCGTCTAACGCTTTTTTGCCCACCGGAATTAATCGCTCTTTATTACCTTTACCACGCACTAAAATTTCACCATTGGCAGCGCTAATATCTTGCATGTTAGCGCCAACTAACTCGCTTATACGCAGCCCTGATGAATACATTAACTCCATCATTGCTTTATCTCTAATTGCGAGAGGTTCGTCGTCGGGTATTTCGAGCAAGCGTGCCATTTGATCTACATCGAGATTTTTAGGTAGGGGCTTTGCAAACTTAGGGCCTTTTATACCTATAGCCGGATTATGGTAATGCGATTGCTCGGCAATATTTTTTGCTTTTAAAAACTTATACAAGCTGCGAATACAACTGAGCTTTAAGCTAATTGTACGGCCACTTAATTGCTTTGATCGCAGTGCCATACTGTAGCGGCGAATATGCTCGCCTTGTACGCCAAACCAGTCATCACATAGTTTGCTAAAATATAGGGCAGCAAAGCCAAGTTGGCTTACGTATTGATTAACTGTGTGCGCTGAATATTGTTTTTCAAACTTTAAATAATCGCTAAATAGCGTTATGGGTGTACGCCAGTTGTCACTTAGCTCAGTAATATTAGGCGCATCGTCACTCATGCTAGTTTTTGTAACCGCAGGTGTAATGCGTTTATTAAGTCGAGCACAAACAGGTTATCTTGCGCGGGCTCAAAATGGTTTACGTTATTGCTACCAAACGCCAAAATAGCGATAGGGTGCTTGGTGTCGCCAATTAAATAAATAGCGACGGATTGTGTATCTTCACTAAATAATTGTTCGCGCTCTTGTTTATTAATTCGCCCTAAATAATGCCCAGAATGGGTAAGGCGATGCGCAATAAGCTCGTCGTACTCGGGATTGTATTTTACTAATTTGCAGTCGTTAACATCTTCACTTGAGCAAATTATATTGCGTAGATTATTTGCAAGAGTGTCAAAATCGTCATGATTCCAAAGCTGGCGATGACATTGGCTAAACAAACGATATACGAGCTCGTTTTGCGTTGCATGCTTGCTCATAGCATCTATTTGGCTTTTTAAAAGCGTGTTGTGCTCGCGTAATTGACGTTGCTGAATATGTACTAGTGACGTTGCACCTTGAGCTTGCTGTTGCAGCTCAAGTTGTGCGAGTAGCTCAGGGTGATGAACTAAAAAGTCAGGATGTTGCTGTAAGTAATTAATAACCTGCTCTGTACTTAGCTCGCTCATAGTGCTACTTGTCCGTCGAAAACATGCTCTGCGGGACCAGTCATACGTACCGGGTGACCTTCACCACTCCAGCGCACTTGCAAAGTACCGCCCGGCAAATCTACTTGAACGGTTGTTGATAATTTATTTTGCATATGACCAATCACCATCGCTGCACATGCACCAGTGCCACAGGCTAAGGTTTCGTTAACGCCGCGCTCCCACACTCTTAGCTTAATGTGTTCTTGCGATACAACCTGCATAAAGCCAATGTTCGCTTTTTGGGGAAAGCGTTCATGGTTTTCAAGTAATGGACCCAATATATCAACTTGTGCGGTGGTTACGTCGTCAACCTCTAGCACGCAATGCGGGTTACCCATAGATACCGCGCCACTAAATACAGTGTGTTCTTGCGTTCTAATAATATAAGTAAGCTCGCGTTTGCTGGCTTTTAACGGAATTTTACTTGGCTCAAAATTAGGATGGCCCATGTTAACAGTTACTTGACCGTCTTTTTCTATGTAGAGCGTTAAGTTGCCCGACTTAGTCGATACACTAATTTTGTGCTTGTTAGTAAGGCCTTTCATGCGTACAAAGCGGGCAAAACAGCGTGCGCCGTTACCGCATTGTTCTACTTCGGTACCATCGGCATTAAAAATTCGATAATGAAAGTCGAGATCAGGTGAATATGGTGCTTCAACCATCAGCAATTGGTCAAAGCCAATGCCAAAGTGGCGATCTGCCAGTTTTTTGATTTGGTCTCGCGACAAAAAAACATTTTGTGTAATGTTATCAATCACAACAAAGTCGTTACCTAAGCCGTGCATTTTGGAAAAATTAACTAACATAGCGCTCTAATTCGGTTTTGCTCTGTGCTAATCATGCCACAGAGCAGCTAGTAGACAAAAACGTTTATGGTAAAACTTTCTCACCTTGATAAAGGCTTTCAATAGTTTCGCGTTCACGAATAAGGTGATGCTGCTGACCATCTACCATTATTTCTGCAACACGCGGGCGCGAGTTGTAGTTTGAGCTCATTGTAAAGCCATATGCACCCGCACTTCGTTGTGCAAGTAAATCGCCTTGTTTAAGCGCTAGTTCACGGTCTTTTCCTAAAAAGTCGCCGGTTTCACACACGGGACCCACAATATCAAAGTTGTGAGTAGGTGTTTCGTCGTCGCGAACGGATACCGGAATAATTTTTTGCCACGCTTGATAAAGCGCAGGGCGAAGCATGTCGTTCATGCCCGCATCGACAATGGCAAAAAATTTGTCTTGGTTTTGTTTAATAAATTCAACTTGAGTAACCAAAATACCCGCATTAGCTGCAATGGCGCGTCCTGGTTCAAAAATAAGTTCAAGGTGTTTGTAGTTAGCTAAGCGCTCGGTAACTTGTGCTGCATATTCACTTGGGTGTGGTGGTTGCTCATTATTATATGGCACGCCTAAACCGCCACCAATATCTAAGTGAGTTAGCTCAATACCGTTAGTTTTTAGCTCATCAATAAGCGCCATTAATTTATCAAGGGCTTCTAAAAAAGGTCTAACTTGCGTTAATTGAGAGCCAATATGGCAATCGACACCAATTACTTTTAAACCAGGTAGTGCTGCGGCTCGTTGATAAACACTCACTGCTGTTTGAATATCAATACCAAATTTATTTTCTTTTAAACCGGTAGAAATATACGGATGTGTTTTTGCATCTATGTCTGGGTTTACGCGAATAGAAATAGGCGCTTCTAGGTTAAGCTCGCAAGCCACTTCAGAAATACGCTCAAGCTCAGACGCCGACTCTACATTAAAACATTTAATGCCCAGTTTTAATGCGTAAGCTATTTCGTCAGACGTTTTAGCCACGCCTGAAAAAACCACTTTAGAAGCATCGCCTCCCGCTTTAATTACACGCGCTAGTTCACCTTTAGATACAATATCGAAACCCGATCCTAAGCGCGCTAATATATTAAGTACGGCAATATTTGAGTTTGCTTTTACAGCGTAACATACCAGGCTTTTGTGATTTTTAGTGGCGTTAGCAAACGCTAAGTAATGGCGCTCAAATGTAGCACGCGAGTAAACATAACATGGCGTACCGTATTGCTGCGCTATGCTTGCCACACTGACGTCTTCGGCAAATAATTGGTTGTTTTTGTAATTAAAATAATCCATTTATTGCTCCTGACTTTGCTGTGCTTTGGCTTGCTCAGCGGTAGTGGCTGGCTGAGCTGTATTTTGAGGTTGGTTTTGCTCTGTTTGTGGCTCTGGTAAATATAACGGACCGCTTTGTCCGCAGCCAGCTAAGGCGCTTAACAGTACAGTGCTTATTAATAGTTTTTTTAATTGTAAGGTATGTGTCGCTTTCATTAGATTAATACGGTTGCTGGCTTTATAATCGCAGAGTAACAGAATATCTAAAAAATGCAGCTATTCGCGGATGATTTTATTCCTGTTACACTAGCTGCATACTTTTAAAGCTAAAACGTACCCAATATTAGGCGGCTCGCCTGCAAAGGAAATAACAATGACTGAACACGAATATCACCAATTAGCCGAAGCTCTTATGTTCACTATTGAAGAGCAGGTTGATGATTGCGAAGCTGATTTAGATTACGAATCGGCACAAGGTATTTTAGAAATAATTTTTCCTGATAAAAGTAAAATAGTGATTAACAAGCAAGCACCTCTTCACCAAGTATGGGTTGCGACTAAGTTTAATGGACATCATTTTGAAATGCGTGATGGGTTATGGATTGATAACCGTTCTGGCGCTGAATTTTGGGCGTTTATAAATGAAGCCTCAACTCGCCAAGCAGGCCAAGAAGTTAAGTGGCAATCATCACTATGAGTTTAGAATTTGTAGAATATGCAGCCCAAAGTGAGCACAAAGCAACGGTTATTTGGTTACATGGTTTAGGTGACTCTGGGGATGGTTTTGCGCCAGTAGCTCCGCAGCTTAATTTACCAAGTGAGCTTGGTATACGGTTTGTTTTTCCGCATGCGCCAGTACAACCGGTCACCATAAATGGTGGCATGGAAATGCGCTCTTGGTACGATATTAAATCTATAGAATTAGATAAGCGTGCCGATGAACAAGGCGTAAGGGATTCGGCTGCAAAGGTAGAAGAGTTAATTAATAAAGAAATTGCTAATGGCATACCTGCTAATAAAATTATTTTAGCTGGTTTTTCTCAAGGTGGTGTTGTGTCTCTGCATTTAGCACCGCGCTTTGAGCAAAAGCTTGGGGGTGTTATGGCGCTTTCTACTTATATGTGTGTGCCGCAAAAATTTGCTGATGAAGCAAAGCATACTGATTTAAACGTATTTATGGCTCATGGTAGCCAAGATAACGTTGTACCGCATAGTGCGGGAAGAAGTGCGTTTGAAGTATTAACAGCACATAACATGGATGTAAGCTGGCAAGAATATCCAATGGCTCACCAAGTTTGCGCAGAAGAATTGCAAGCTATTCGCCAATGGTTAATTGCTCGTTTAAGCTAATTTTGGAACCGCTGAGGTCAATATGAGTCAAAAAATAGTTATTAAAGCAAATGTTAAACGCGAACTACAAGAGAGTGTACCAACGGTAAGCTACGAGTGGAATTGGCGTCGTATTGTGAGTATTGCTATGTTGGTATTAATGACCTCTGCAGCAGTTGTGTATGGCTTAACAACGTCAGCCAGTGCAGAGCAAGGTGAGCATCCAAATGAGCAGGAGCAATTTTTAAGCTTTAGCAGTAACGCTCAAAACCAGGCAAACGTTGAAGTAACGGATGTTGAGTCTGAATCATCAATAAACAATACCCCTAATGAATCTGCAGAGGTAATGCAAGCTCGGATTGAACCGTTGTCAGCTGAGCAAAATGAGGCTCAACTAAGCATTTCAAGTAATACATCTGATGAAGCTGAGCTTGTAAATAATCCCCCTGTTTTATTGGCTAACAACGATAGTGTTACTGAACAAAGCGAAAGCATTAATACAGAGTTAAACTCAAACCTTGATAATGATGTGCAAGAAGAAACCGCAGAAGCTCAAAACGTGATTGAGCCTGCTAGTCAAAGTGACTTAGTTTTAGAGTTAGAAAGTGATGATGGCGCATTGAGTGGCACTGAAGGTTTTTCCTCTACAGCACATGTGGCAAGTGTGGCATTGGGGGCGCAAATAGACACGGGTAAAATTAGTCGCGCGGTACTTACTCGTAAAGTAAGTAAGCGTGAGCCTACTAATGTGTTTGCTGCTGATATTAGGTTAAGCCAGTTTGAGGAAGGGTTATCGTTTTTTAGCGAGATTAAAAACCTTCAAGGCCAGCAAGTTAAGCATGTTTGGTCGTTTGAAGGTGAAACGATGGCTGAAATTACACTTAATGTTACTTCGCCTCGTTACAGAACGTACTCAACAAAAAATATAATGAACACACAAACAGGTCATTGGCGTGTTGATGTAGTTGATGAGCAAGGTAATTTAATTGCCCAAAAAGAATTTAGAATTTTAGCTGACTAAAACTGGCTAAACGCAGTAATTAATTGGATACCCCTATGACAGAAAAAACAAAATTAGTACGCATCGCAACGCGCAAAAGCGCTCTAGCACTTTGGCAGGCCGAATTTGTAAAAGCAGAGCTTGAGCGTTTTCATGCAGATGTGCGCGTAGAATTAGTCCCAATGTCGACACAAGGGGATATAATTTTAGATACGCCATTGGCCAAAATTGGCGGTAAAGGCTTATTTGTTAAAGAACTAGAGCAAGCCATGCTAGATGGCCGAGCTGACATTGCCGTACATTCTATGAAAGATGTGCCAGTAGAGTTTCCTCAAGGGCTAGCACTGCATACTATTTGTGAGCGTGAGGATCCACGCGATGCGTTTGTATCAAACAATTTTGCAAATTTAAGTGCCCTACCACAAGGCTCTATTGTTGGTACTTCGAGCCTACGCCGCCAGTGCCAAATTAAGGCACTTCGCCCTGATTTAGATATTCGTGATTTACGCGGCAATGTAAATACGCGTTTAGGTAAATTAGATGACGGCCAATATGATGCTATTATTTTAGCGGCTGCAGGGCTTATTCGTTTAGAAATGGAGTCGCGTATTGCTGACTACATTGAGCCAGAAGTGTCATTACCAGCAAATGGTCAAGGCGCTGTAGGTATTGAATGTCGTATTGATGATGAAGTAACCAAAGCATTACTTGCACCACTTGAGCATACACAAACACGTATTCGCGTAAACGCAGAGCGTTCGATGAATCGCTATTTAGAAGGTGGTTGCCAAGTTCCTATTGGTGCTTATGCATTGGTTGATGGCGAACAAGTGCATTTACGTGGTTTAGTTGGTGCTGTTGATGGCAGCGAAATTTTACGTGACGAAGTAACAGGCCATGTAAATGACGCAGAAAAACTAGGTATTGAGCTTGCTAAAAAATTACTAGCTCAAGGTGCAGACAAAATATTAGCTGAAGTTTATAGAGACGCATAAATGACACATATTCTGATAACTCGGCCCGAAGGAAAAGGCGCAGCCCTTGCACAGCAACTTGAGCAAGCGGGTTATCAGGCGTCTTTATTTCCGGTATTAAAAATAACGCATTTAACACCCTCCAGCACTGAGCTTAGTTCGCTATTAAATGCAGATAAAATAATATTTATCTCGCAAGATGCAGTCAGTGCACTTTCGCAATTGAAACCAGATATAAATACCAAAGCGCAGTTTTATGCGGTTGGACAACAAACAGCCGGTGTTATATATGAGCAATTTGGTGTGCGCGCAGCAGTACCAAAGCAGTATGATTCAGAAGGGTTACTTGCGCTTAAATCACTCGCCGAGGTGGATGGCTGTAATATAGTATTAGTTAAGGGCCAAGGTGGCCGCCCTGAGTTAGCTAAAACGCTCAAAGAGCGCGGTGCTTTTTTAAATAATTGTGTTGTGTACAAACGTGAACCGACAGAGAGTATCACCTCTAACTGGACAGACCACTGGAAAAGCCAGAATGTACACGGTATAGTCATAACAAGTAATGCAGCAGTTGATGCTATATTTAAAAGCCTTACTGCACACCAACTACAATGGTTACAACAGTGCCGATTTTATGTTGCTAGCGAGCGTATAGCCGCTTATTTAAAGCTGCAACAGGTAAGTTCGGCTAATATACACATTGCAGCAGGGGCTAGCGATAATGCTATGTTTACCTGCATAAATCAGCAAGGTAGCAACATGAGCGAACAGTCAAAGCCAGTAACGGCAGAAAAAGCCACACCAACAATAGCTAACACGACCTCTGCTAAATCAACTAAGCAAGAGCCTACAGCTACAAAAAATACGGCAGACAAAAGTAAACAAAAAATAAGTAAGGTTGCAGTACTTGCGCTTCTTATTTCGTTAATTGTGGCCTCTGGTGTTGGATACGAGTTTTATCAAAAATTAAATGCTGGTAAGGCGCAAAACCTAGCCGTTAATGAGTTAAGCGAGCAAAATAAGTTACTCACCCAGGAGCTGCAAGCACTTAAATCGGCGCAATCTAATTTGCAACAAGCGCTGTTTAATAGTGAGGAAAAAGTTGCCGCAGCCCTAAATGAAAGTGCAGTTCAAAATCAGCAAGAATTGAAAGCCGCTTTGCAAAAGGCGCAGCAACAAGGCTCATCTTTAAACCCACAAGAAGTAACCAGCTTACAACGTATGGCTGAGTTTAAACTATGGGCTGAAAAAGATTACCAAGGCGCTAGTGCTGTTTTAAAACGCTTAGATGGGTTACTTAGTGAGCACCCAGGAACAGTTGAAGTTCGCCAAGCTATTATGCAAGACATACAAACACTTGATAGCCTTAAACCTGTTGCAACAGAGGCTATTTATTTACAGCTAAACAGTGTACTAAGCAGTATTGATGACTTAGTTTTTAATGCAGTTAATTTACCAGAAGAAGCAGCTACAATAGATGAAAATGCTTTAAGTGGTGACGTGAGTGATTGGCAGCAAAACTTGAGTAATAGCTGGAATAAAATTGTGGATAGCTTTATTACTATTCGCCAGCATGAAGGTGTTTCCATTGAGCCATTACTGACGGATCAAGAGCGCCATTTAATAAATCAACGAATCAAGCTTAATATAACTCAGGCACAAGATGCACTTATGAGTAAGCAGGCGAGTATTTTCTTTAGCGCCTTAAGTGAAGCAAAACGCTTAGTTGGTGAGTATTTCAAGCAAGACGATGATACAACTAAAACGGTCCTTAAAGCGTTGTCTAAACTCGAAAAAGAGCAGCTTAACTTTAATCCAAAAGTAACCTTAAACAGTACACAAAAGGTTAAGGAGTGGGCGCAATGATAGGGCTAATTATTTTAATTGTAGCTATTGTTGTTGTACTAGCGGTTACTCCATTTGTTCTAGATGAAAAAGGTTATGTACTTATTTCATTTAACAATACGACGATAGAAGGCACGATAGTATCGTTTTGTATAATGGCAGTCATTACCGCTGTTGTTTTATATTTAACATATAAGTTAATTCGTTATTTATTATCGATTTATCATAATACTAAGCATGGCTTTTTTGCACGTAGCCAAGAGCGCAAACAAGCAGCTATTGAGCAGGCTCTTTGGAGTACTATTAATGATGATTACGAGCACGTAGAACAGGCTTTATCGGGTAATAGCGTACCAGATAAGTTTGAAGATATTCGCTTAGCATTACTTGCAAAAGCAGCGCTTGCTAATAATCAAACAGATAAAGCACTTGAGCGTTTATTTGAAATAAGCCCAGAGCATCAATTAAAAGTAGCAAAGCTATGGTTGGCAAGTGGCGACAGTAGCGCGATTGAATCACAAATGCGTATTAGCGCAGAAGCTAAAAAAGCCACCGCACTTGAGTTAAAACTTTATGCAGAAGTATTAGTACAGCAACAACACTTTAGTGCGCTGGAAGACTTTTTGCCGCGTTTACTGCGCAAAAAAGTACTTACTGATGCACAGTGGACGCAGTTATTTAGTGCTTATTTTAATGCGTTAGATGCAGACAAGCTGAGTGAAAAATATAAACAGCTACCGAAAAAGCTGCAAGCTCATGCCCACACCGCATATTTAATGCAAATGGCGCAAGCAGGTCAATTGGCTGTTATTGAAAGTGACTTAATTAAGATGGTTAAGCACAATGAGCAACACTTAGAGCTTGCCAATATATTAAGTAAAGCAACAGCAGCCGATGCAGCTAAGTTGCAAATAAGCATTCAAGAACGGCTTAAGAAGGATGATTCAAATAATTCACTATTACTTGCGCTAGCTTGCCTTGCTAATGCTAAGGGTGATTATGACTTAGCAGCTAGAATTTTTGATAAAGCACTGAATAGTGAAAATAAAAAACAGTTCTCTGAACAAGCTGTGTTGAGTTATAAAAATAGTGCACAGGCAGAAAAGGCGCTCGTTTTATATCAATAAATGACTACACTATAACTACTTAGCATTTTTTGTAGTTCAGGAGCACAAGCTTTGAGAAAGTTTTTAATATTAACCCTTAGCTTGGCTTGTGCTTACTTCTTTACAGGATACTTTAGCAACTCACTTCTTTCTGTAGATGGCTATGCGGTCGCCTCCTGGCCGCCCTCAGGAATTGCTTTAGCCAGCTTTTTAATTTGGGGACGTAAGTCATTTATTGGCCTTATTATTGGGGCTTTTTGTACTAACTTAATTCACCTTGAACACACCGTAGATATTTTTCATTTTATTGTGCTTTTACAAGCTATAGGCATTACTTTAGCCTCTGTTTTACAGGCTTGGATTGGCCGACAAATTATAGTGAATGTTATAAAAGCGCCGTTGGATTTATCCTCTTTAAAACACAGTGTTCAAAGCTTAATAGTAGCGGGGCCAATATGTTGTGTTATTGCTGCAGGTGTAGGAACAAGTTTATTAGCATTGAATAATGTGATTCCGACCAATGCTATTTTTGATAACTTTATAGCATGGTGGATTGGCGACAGTATTGGCGTACTTATATTTACACCTTTAGTACTCGCCGCTTTTAATTACACACAAGTACGCCACCGTATGTTGGTAATTTTACCCTCGCTATTAATTTACATACTGATCAGCGTTAGTTTTTATGGCGCTGCTAGTGTTAAAAAAGAAAAAGATATTCAAAAGCAAGAAGCCAAAATACTTTCTGTGCAAAATGCTATAAGCCAAAAGCTCGATGGTATTACTGCTCATTTAGGCTTATTAGCTACGTTTTTTGCTAGTAGTAGTGACGTGGATTTTAAAGAGTTTAAACAATTTACTTCAAAGCAGTTGGACTACAGCCAAGAAATTCTAGCTTTTGAATGGATACCTTATATACCAGCAAATAAACTCGCAGATTTTGAGACACATGAAAATCCAGCCACAGGCAAACCTCTATATATAAAAGAAAAGTCACTAGATGGAGCTTGGCAACCTGCAGGTACGCGTAGTAATTACTTTCCAGTAAAGTACGTATATCCCTTAAAAGGTAATGAAGATGTTTTAGGGTTTGATTTAGCTTCTAGTAAAGTAAGAGGTGCAGCGCTTAGCAAAGCGAAAGAGCTTAATGAACTTGCACTAAGTGAGCCAATTAATTTGGTCCAAAATACAGCCGAACACGGTGTGCTTTTTTTATATCCTGTTTTTGGAGAGTCCTCTACCGAAGATGATTTTCAAGGCTTTGTGGCAGCGATTGTCAGCCTGAAACGCTTATCGCAAACACTATTATTTGATCACAACAACTCAATTTCAGCTAGTTTTTTTGACACAACGATACCAGGGAAAAAGCAGGCAATTTATATTGCAGATACCGCTAATTCGCAAGCGCTATTTAAAGAATATCAATTGTTGATTGGCAAACGTATGTGGCAGGTTGAGTTATATGAGCCAATAGTTAGAACGTCTTGGTTAGTATATTGGCTTGCACAAATAGTAGGTATGTTGTTTGTGTGGTTACTGATTACATTTTTGATTTCAGTTACTGGTACAAACATACAAATTCGCGAACAAGTGGCTAAGCAAACGCATACATTACGCAAAGAAAAACAAAAAGCAGATGAAGCGAGTCATATAAAGGGGCAGTTTTTAGCAAATATGAGCCACGAAGTCCGTACCCCTATTAACGGTATAAAAGGGCTGCATTATTTAGCGCTCCAGCAAAATGATTGGCAACAAGCTAGAAGTTACATAGAGCAAGCAGATGGGGCACTGGGTGTTTTACTGAGGGTATTAAACGATGTGCTCGACTTTTCAAAAATGGAAGCAGGCAAGCTAGACTTAATGCAAGAGCCTATTAATGTAGCGAGTTTAGCGGATGAAATGCTTAATTTACTTCAATTTGAGGCTGATATTAAATCAATAAAGTTAAGTCTCGATTTTGATAAAACATCAAATTTGGTCATCAATACCGATCCAATCCGCTTAAAACAAGTGCTGCTGAACCTGCTCAATAATGCGGTTAAATTTACAGGGGAAGGTGAAATCACTCTGAAAATTTGGCAGTCGAAAAAAATGACTTATTTTAGTATTAACGATACGGGTATTGGTATAAGTAGCGAAGCACAAAAACAATTGTTTAAACCGTTTGCGCAAGCTGATAGCTCAACCTCACGCCAATATGGTGGTACCGGCTTAGGATTAAGTATTTGCAGAAAACTAGTTGAGTTAATGGGTGGTGCAATTGATTTAGTTAGTTATGAAGGTAAAGGCTCTACATTTACATTTAGTTTGCCGCTAATATCGCCTTTACCAAAGGCAGAGCAAATTCAGCAGCAATACAACGAAATAGACGTAAGTACATTATCATTTACAGGCTATAAATTACTTTTAGTAGAAGATAATCCACTTAATCAGCATGTTGCTAATGCTATTTTAAAAACGAAAGGCTGTATTGCCGACATTGCTAACGATGGTTTTGAGGCCATAGAAAAGCTAGCCGAAAATAGCTACGACATTGTTCTTATGGATATTCAAATGCCAAAAATGGATGGACTCAAAGCAACAAAAGTAATTCGTCGTGATTTAGAGTTAATTGATTTACCCATAATAGGGCTATCGGCGAACGCCCATGACGAGGACGTTAATAAGGCACTAGCCTGTGGAATGAATGGTTATATTACCAAACCTATTGATGCAAATACGCTTTTTAAAACTCTTTGGCATCACTTATCAGGAAAATAAGCTGTATCATTTTTTTGCACAAAAAGCAGACATATGACCGCTAAAACTTACCGCAAATCATATAGACTTGAAAAATAACTGTATCTGCGTATCATGCGCGCAAATTTAACTAAACTGGGTTGCTATTATGATCAATAGAAAATTACCTTTGCTAGATATTCACCGCCATTTAGACGGTAATGTACGTGCGCAAACCATATTAGAACTTGGTCGACAGTTTAATATAGAGCTACCTGCAGATAACGTTGAAGCATTAATCCCTCATGTTCAAGTTATTGATCCTGAACCAAACCTCATGGCTTTTTTACAAAAGTTAGATTGGGGAGTTACTGTGCTTGGCGACTACGATGCGTGTAGACGTATCGCAATTGAAAACATTGAAGATGCACAAGCACAAGGTCTTGATTATGTGGAGCTTCGATTTAGCCCTTACTACATGGCACAAAGCCAAGGTTTACACCCAGAAGGCGTTGTAGAGGCAGTTGTTGATGGTATTAAATCAGCAACAAAAGGTGCAAATATAAAAGCTAACTTGATTGGTATTTTATCGCGTACTTATGGCGTAAAAACGTGTCAAAAAGAGCTTGATGCATTACTCGCATTTAAAAATGATTTAGTTGCTGTTGATTTAGCCGGTGACGAAATTGGCTTCCCGGGTGAGTTATTTGTAGAGCACTTTAAACAAGTACGAAATGCGTATTTAGCTTCGACTGTCCATGCTGGAGAAGCACTTGGTGCTCCAAGTATTTGGCAAGCAATTAATGAGTTGGGTGCGAGCAGAATAGGGCATGGCGTTAAAGCAATTGAAGATCCAAAACTAATGGATTATTTACGCGATAACCGTATTGGTATTGAGTCATGCTTAACAAGTAATATTCAAACCAGTACAGTAAACGATTTAACTAAGCACCCACTTAAACAGTTTTTAGATCATGGTATTTTAGCGTGTATTAATACTGATGATCCTGCGGTTGAAGGTATTGAAATTGAGTATGAATATACCGTTGCTGCACCTAAAGCTGGCTTATCTCAAGCTGATATGGAAAAAGCTCAAAAAAATGCGTTAGAAATAGCATTTTTAAGCGATGGCGATAAAAAAGAACTTTTAGCACTCGTTAGCGCACGTTAATTTAAGAGCATTAAAAATGCCGCTTTATATAAGCGGCATTTTTGTATCTGCAATTTAGTGTGTTTGGCAGCTTATGTAATTATCGTAAAGCGCTTTAAGTACGTCTGCTCGGCTGATCATACCGATTACTTTAACACCCTCTACAACAGGGTAGTTTTTTGGTTTACCAGGCTGCATCTGCTGTGCAAGCTCAATAATGTTGGTATCGCCGCTAACGGTCACTACCTCTGTTTGCATAAGCTGCGATACTTTAACCATCCCATCACAAAAATAACTGCTTTGCGTAAGTGGTTTTAACAGCTCTTGCTCTGATATAAATCCAACTAAGCATTTATCTTTATCAAATACTGGTGCGCCAAGTAGTTTAAATTTTTGTAATTCTGCTATGGCTGTCGTCATTTCTGTATCTGGTGTGATATTTGGCAACTTGCGTTGCATAAAATCTTTTACTTTTGTATTTAGCATTTGGGTCTCTCCCGCTGATGTTCTATACAAAGTATGGTTTATAGATAGGGATTTAGGAAATTGTTTATATTGATGGAGTTGATAGGTTTTAACTATTAAATATTTGTTGTTATAAAAATAAAGGCACCGATTAGGTGCCTTTATTTATAACTGAAAGTAAATTTCAATTATTTGATAAATGCGAATGCATCTGCGTACATGTTTTCACGAATTGCACCATGAGTAATAAAGTCATCACGGACAATACCTATCATGTCAAAACGACCTGCCATATAAATATCGTATGGTTCTAGTGACACAATATCTTGCATTACTGCTTTGTGTACATAGCCAGTGTGTCCTTGCCAATTAGCAGATGGATTTTCTACTACAGGAATAAACTTAAAGTTCTCATGGCTATCTGCCCATGCTTGCATTTCTGTGTGTGCGTATAAAGCAGATTCTTCTTTTACGCCCCAGTAAAACAATACAGGACGGTCGCATTTTATTTCAGCTAAATGATCAGCCATTGATTTTGCGTATGAAAAACCAGTACCACCGGCAAGTAAAATAATAGGGCGCTCACATTGCAGGCGCAACTGTGAAATACCCAGGCCAGCTTCAATGTCTACTAACTGCCCTGTGGTATGGGCGTTTCGTAAATGCTCTAACGATTGCATTGCATACGAATCGGCACCTGAGGCGCCAATATGCAGTTCTATTGCATCGCACTGTGAAGGGCGACTAGCTATAGAAAAAGCACGTTTGTCTTTTTCGCCTAATACGAGTTGCATGTATTGGCCAGCTTCAAAGGTCACCGGTTGTTGTGGCTTTAAAATTACTTTATGAACAAATTCTGTAAGTGGGCTGATAGCTACAACTTCAGCTTTTAATGTTTGCATTTTTTACCTTTTAGCAGCGCTTGTAACAGCAGATACGCAATCGAATAGCTCGATTCTAGCATATCTGCAGGGTTATTTTATAGCCTGATATGTACTTACATATAAACACTTAAACAATATTAAGGCTTTCCCAAATATCATCTACGCGGTCTTTGGTGTCTTTATCCATAACAATAGGCTCGCCCCATTCGCGGGTGGTTTCGCCAGGCCATTTATTGGTAGCATCCATTCCCATTTTTGAACCAAGACCTGAGACTGGTGATGCAAAATCGAGATAATCAATAGGTGTGTTTTCTATTAATGTTGTATCACGCGCCGGATCCATTCGGGTTGTTATAGCCCAAATAACATCTTCCCAATCGCGGGCGTTAACATCGTCATCGCAGACGATTACAAATTTGGTGTACATAAACTGACGTAAGAACGACCAAACTCCCATCATCACGCGCTTAGCATGGCCTGGATATTGTTTTTTCATTGTTACAATCGCCATACGATATGAGCACCCTTCAGGCGGAAGGTAAAAGTCGACAATTTCAGGGAATTGCTTTTGTAGTATCGGCACAAACACTTCATTAAGTGCCACACCTAAAATAGCAGGCTCATCAGGCGGACGGCCAGTAAATGTGCTGTGATAAATAGGATCTTTACGATGCGTTAAGTGAGTAACCGTCATTACTGGAAAGTCATCGACTTCATTATAGTAACCGGTATGGTCACCATAAGGGCCTTCTGGCGCCATTTCACCAGGCATTATGTAACCTTCAAGTACTATTTCTGCACTGGCAGGGACTTGTAGGTCATTTGAAATAGATTTTACAACTTCGGTTCTGCTGCCACGTAATAAGCCAGCGAATGCATATTCGCTTAGAGTGTCAGGTACAGGCGTTACGGCACCTAATATAGTGGCAGGATCGGCACCTAATGCTACCGATACAGGGTAGGGTTGCCCTGGGTTTTCTTTACACCATTCTTGAAAATCAAGCGCGCCACCACGATGTGACAACCAGCGCATAATTATTTTATTTTTGCCTAATAATTGTTGGCGATAAATACCTAAATTTTGGCGCTTTTTATAAGGCCCTTTGGTAACTGTAAGGCCCCAAGTAATTAATGGTGCTGCATCACCTGGCCAGCAATGTTGAATAGGTAATTTAGTTAAATCTACATCATCACCTTCTAAAACTACTTGTTGGCAAGGCGCTTTTTTAACTTCTTTTGCAGGCATATTAAGCACTTGCTTAAAAATAGGTATAGCGCCTAGAGCTTCTTTAATACCCTTTGGTGGATCAGGTTCTTTTAAAAAAGCGAGTAGCTTGCCCACTTCGCGAAGCTCGCTAACATCTGTTTGGCCCATGCCCATTGCTACGCGTTTTGGTGTACCAAATAAGTTGGTAAGCACCGGCATATCGTAGCCTTTTGGGTTTTCAAATAATAACGCAGGGCCTTTTGCACGTAAGGTGCGATCAGATATTTCGGTCATTTCAAGATACGGGTCGATTTCTTGGGTGATACGTTTAAGTTCGCCTTTTTTTTCAAGCAAATCGATAAAATCACGTAGATCTTTATATTTCATTGTGGGCCGCTATTAAGCAAAAGAGTTAAAGTATTATACCCATTTCATGCAAGGCAAGTCATTACTTGCACTTAAAACTTAAAGCGCTCTACGGCACTCGTTAAAGAGTGTGCAAGTTGGTTTACGTCTTCACTTTCGCTTGCTAGGGTTGTCGCGTTTTGGGCATTCAAGGTTGCTTGCTCTGTTACCTTTGCCATTATTTGTTGAATGTCGCCACTGTTAGTCAATTGCTCATGTGATGCATGAGCAATTTGCTCACTCATCTGATTAACAGACAACAATGTGCTTTTAATACGCTCTACGGCTTTATTTAGTTCAGTGCTGTTTTTAACACATTGCTTGGCTTGGTGTTGGCCATCAGTAATGTGTTCTTGAGTTGTTTTAGTGTGTTGTTGCAATGTTTGGATCATGGTGTTTATTTCGCTAGTCGAGGTTTGTGTTCGTGCAGCTAAAGATCGAACCTCATCAGCAACTACAGCAAACCCGCGTCCGTTTTCACCCGCTCGCGCTGCTTCAATTGCAGCATTAAGTGCAAGTAAGTTAGTCTGCTCGGCAATGCTACTAATTGTTTCAACAATGGCTTCAATAAGCTGAGTGTACTGTGCGAGCTCTTCTGTGCTGCCTACTGCTTTATCAAGACGCTGCAATAAAGTTTCTATACTTAGACTATTTTGATTAGCAATCTCGTTTACATCATTTGCAAATTGCGATGCGTTTGTTATTTCACTTGATGTTTTATCTGCTTGTTCATAAACCGCTTGTGAGTTGATTAGCATATTTTGTGCAAGCGATGTTGCCTGCGCGCTTCGCTCTAACTGCTGTTGTGCAACAACCGTCATTTGCTGACCTTTTTCACTGGTTTTAATAGCGCTGCTGTCTAGTTCGTGGGCGTCGCTACTAATTGCACCAATTAGGTTAGTAAGGTCTTCACTGAGTTTATTTATGTTATTTAGCAAAGTACCAAACTCATCTTTACTACGTGGGTGGCTTCGCTTTGATAAATCACCTGAGGCGATTCGGGCTAAATCGCGGTTTACTTTTTTAAGCGGTTTTAGCATTGCGCGAGTTGTAAAAATAGAGATAGCGATAATCAATATAATTAAAACAATCGTAATAATTACTACAGAACTAATCCCTGTATTTATGGCGGCCTTTGCATTAGTTTGTAAGGCATTAAAGCGCTCATCAGCCAATTTATTAAGTTCAATAAGCTGACCTTCTGTTGTTATAAATTGCTGTTGAAAGTGTTCAAAATTTTGAGCTGCAGCAATAGTACTTTTGAGTACTTTATTTTGTTGGGCATAAACTCCTGTATCGTTGTTAAGTAACTCTCTTAATTGATTAAACTTAGCCGTTAAATTTTTAGCATTAAACGCATTATTAAAAGGTAGCGCTTGTTGCTCTAAATAGGTGAAATTAGGTTGGATGTTATCTAGTAGAAATAGGGTATCTTGCTGATGGCTATTTAAATCATTGATACTTGTAGTTTGAGTAATGCTTTTTATATTATTACTTAAGTTAAACAATAAATCGTCTATACGGGTCGCTGTTCCAAACATAGCATTAAGTAATGCCTGCTGTTTTACAGGCACTTCTAAAAGTTCTATATCAAGTAAGTTAGAACTTAAATTGTAAAGTTGCTCGTTAAACGTTGCTGATAATTCTATGGTGGAATTTTGCGCTACAAACTTACGCTCTTTAGCGCTGAACATTGCGACACTTACTTCAGTCAGTTGCTCGAAACCTGCGTTGGTACTGGTGAGTAAATTTTGCATTGTTATTTGTTGATTTAGTTGAGTGCTTAACGAATTGAGCATATCGCTAAATTGTTGTTGCTCAACTTGCGCCTGTTTTTTATTTTGTTGAAGTAAATCAAGGTTTGCTTGGCTGTAAGCTAAGGCGTTAAATTTGGTAATAGACAGTAATGATAGCCTTAAATCTTTGCTGAACTGTTGTACCGGAACCGCTAATTTTTCGGTTCGGGTATTGTTAACGCTAATTTTGTTTAATGACCAATAAAAAAATACACTACTTGTTAGCACCAATATGCCAATGGCTGTAAAGGCTAAAATTATTTTATGTTTGATCGCAATTGAACGCATAACTTCATCACAATAATGGGTCTTTAATTATTGTAGCATTATTGTAATTTATTGGTTGTTTTTATGTTAAACCTTGGTGCACTGTCTTTTTTTACCTGCAATGATTAACATGGCTTCCTTACCCTTACCCCAAAACAGTACCTCTTCACTTATATATTTATTCCCTGAGGCACTTTTTTCGTGATTAAGTACATGCACTTTATTGTTAAAGATAAGTTCGGCTTCAGAATTATTAATAATATTGAGTTTTACGCTCTCATCATCGCATTGGTAAGCAGTACTGGTTTTTAAATCACTACATGCGGTTAAGCTTAGTAAAATAGCGATTAATGCTAAATATACTTTCATTTTTCCTCCCATCTTCTTTAAACGTTAGTTAAAACACAGGGCAAAATTTTAATCTAATGTAAGAATAACAAAGCAAAAATTAACCGTTGGTGAAAGTAGCGCTTTAAGTTATGTTTATAGCAATATTTTTTGAGCTCGGAAGCTTTATGGCAGGCACTAACCTTTTAACGTTATTAGATGATATAACCACTTTACTTGATGACATTGCGACAATGAGTAAGGTTGCAACAAAAAAAACAGCGGGTGTATTAGGCGATGACTTAGCGCTCAATGCACAGCAGGTTACAGGTGTAGCAGCAGAGCGTGAATTACCGGTTGTTTGGGCTGTGGCAAAGGGCTCATTTTTAAATAAAGCGATACTCGTACCCGCTGCTTTATTAATAAGCGTATGGCTGCCTTGGTTAATAACACCGCTTTTAATGATGGGTGGTTTGTTTTTATGTTTTGAGGGAGCTGAAAAAGTATTTGCTAAGTTTTTGCCTCATAACAGTGAGGCGGTAGACGAGGGTGAGAAATTAGATTTAGTTGAGTACGAAAAACAAAAAATAAAAGGGGCAATAAGAACCGACTTTATTCTTTCTGCCGAAATTATTGTGATTACTTTAGGTACTGTGGCTGGTGCTACATTGCTTAATCAAGCTTTAGTGCTTTGTGTTATCGCAATTATAATGACTATTGGTGTTTATGGCTTAGTGGCAGGTATTGTAAAACTGGATGATGCCGGACTTTATTTACTCAACCAATCAAAGGTAACAGCTAATAAATTTAAAGAATTACTTGGGAAAGGCTTACTCGCAGCAGCGCCTAGGTTGATGCAGTTTTTAGCATTTGCGGGCACCATCGCGATGTTTTTAGTCGGTGGCGGGATTTTAGTACATGGTGTTGAGTTACTGCATCATACTCAAGTCGATGTAACAAACTATGCCCAATCTGTTGCTGGCGGTACAGGAGAGGTATTAGCTCCTCTATTGTTTGATGGTTTGCTAGGCGTGATTGCTGGCTTAGTTGTTGTGCTTATACATGTAGGTTATACAAAGTTATTTAAAAAATAATTCCAAGCTGGCGTACTTGTTGCGCCAGCTATATTGAAATTCACTCATTCACAGTTAGCTATTTTACAAAGAGATTCCAATTCAAATTGTGCTTTAGTATTTTTTTGCTCAATGGCCTTTTTGTACCAATAAATAGCCTGCTGTTGATCCTGATCTATTCCCTGACCATCACGATACATTTGCGCTAAATTTAATTGCCCCCATTGAGAGCCCGCTTCAGCAGCTTGTTTAAAGCTATTAAATGCTTCAACAAACAAACCATCTTTAAAATAAATAATGCCTTGTTGATTGTTTTTATCGAGCTTTAAGCCTTTATATAGTGGCTTAGGTTTGGGAGGATGCATCACAAACCCACCATAAAGGATGTTGGCATAGGGGCGCAGCACGTCGTAAATAGCTTCGTCGTTGTAAAGGCGTGCTACTTCATCACGAGGGAGGGTGATTGTTTTAGTGGAAAAGTAATTGTCTTGAATTAGCTGGCTAGTACGCATTGCCAAAGTAATACTATTATTACGTTTATAGCTGTAGTTGCTTATCTGAAAGGTAATAAATTGTTCGTCAAAATTTAAAACTTGAGCAATTCTTAAATTGGTTAGGGTCCAGGGCTCGTGTGTAAATTTGTCGGCGTGTACTAAGTAGGTATCATATATTTTAGGCGCATTTAAATAGCCTTCCTTTCGAGTCTCGCTATTAAGGTGCTGTTGATAAAAAAATAAAACAATCCAAAGTAATAAAAATACACCAATAAAGTATTTAGGTAGGCTTAGTTTTTCTATTAACGGTAGTTGCGTTATTTTTACAGGTTCGCTTTTTCCGCATTGATAGCACTCGCGTTTATAGCTTAATTTTAAGGCAAGCATAGGTAAAATACTAAACCGTAAATAGCGGCTTTTATTTACTAAATGGTAGGCGTCGCTTTGACAATGAGGGCAGCGTGTTGTTTGTGCAAAATGTGGAAATGATTCACTCGTGTTGAAAAGTAACATAAAGCACGCTCCTTGTTTAATTACCTAAAGGTAAAACAAGAAGCGTGTTAGTTAAAGCCACAAACTGTAAGTAAGTATGTCTGTTATTACTTATTTTGAGCTTTAGGCTTAATTGTTGTTTTTGCATCAGCAGCCATTAGAGCAAATACAGCATATGCAGCGGTATTTTGACGAAGCTTAGCAGGTGTTACTTTATCAAGCGTATCGTCAGCTGTATGGTGGTAATCAAAGTAATCTGTTCCATCTTGAGCAAGTTCAAAAATAGGCGCTGACGTTGCTGCTTTAAGTGGAATTAGATCGGGGCCACCATTCGCTTGGTTTTTACCAATGTGCTCAATATTTAACGGCGCAAGTTCTTTTGCTATAGCGCGAACTACAGGAAGTGACTCTGCGCTTACGTTCGATTCAAAAGCATATACAACATCGGCGCCAAAATCAGACTCAGCGGCTGCAACAATATTGCTTAGCTCGTTTTTATGCTCTGCAAAATAAGCTTTTGCACCCCAAAGACCTAGCTCTTCAGCTGCAAAAAGTACCACACGAATACTGCGCTTAGGACGTTTTACATCGCTAATATGTTTAGCGGCTGCCATTGTTAGCGCAACGCCTGCACCGTCATCTAGTGCGCCAGTCCCTAAGTCCCAAGAATCTAAATGCCCGCCAATTAATACATATTGCTCAGGGTTTTCGGTACCATTAAATTGGCCAATAACGTTATAACCAGTGCCTTCACCAAGGCTTTCGGTTTGCACATTAATATTTACCGATACGTCTTTATCTAAAGCAATGAGTCGTGCTATTTGATCGGCATCTGGATTAGCAATGGTTACATTAGGTATTTTTGTAACACCTTCTTTGTAGTAACTACCGCCAGTGTGTGCAAAACGATGATGACCAGTACTTACCGAGCGCATCATGTAGGCAACAGCCCCTTTTTTAGACGCTTCTATAGCGCCTGTGCCACGTGCTTTTACAGCAGGTCCGTAACCATTCCCGTCTATATCGCGGTTCATGCGGTAATTAATATACGCAATTTTACCTTTTAGGCTATTTGCTGGTGCTGCAATTAACTCATCAAGTGTTTCGAACAAGACTACTGATGCTGTGATCCCACCTTTAGGCGTGCTTATACTGTTACCTAATGCAGTTAAATGTAGAGGTTGCTCGCTTGGTGTTAGTATTTTTCCGCTTTCGCTATAACGGCGCCATTCAGGAAAAGTCGCTTCTTCAAGCCATACTTTATCAAAACCAAGCTCATTAAATTTAGCTTTAGCCCATGCCACTGCTTTTTTATCATTTTCAGTACCAGGTAAGCGAGGTCCTACTTCAGTTGTTAATGACTCTAGTAATTTATAGCTTAAATCACTATTTAGAGCAGAGGTGCGCACTTCATTGACTTGTTGTAATTGCTTTTGGGTAAATTCGGCGTTGTTAGCGTTTGCAGCCATACTGCTAGTAAGCAGCAGTGCGGTAATTAATTTTTTCATTTGGGTAAGCCTTTTTAATAATTAGCGCTATTAGAACATGTAACAAACATGATAAAAAATAGATGAGATGAATAGGCTTTGTAATAGGTTTAATGCTGTTAGGTATAAACGTTTAGATATAAAAAAAGCCCGCATAAATTTACGCGGGCTATCTTTTAACACTGTTATTTAAGGTATTTAATTAAAAGCTAAATTGCGCAGCTAAACGAAGATTTGTACCCTCGCCAACAGTTACATTACTCGTGCCGCCACCACCTAAATAGCTTTTATCAAATAAGTTTTCGATGTTAAGGCGTAAGTTAATATCGGTATTGCTTAAGTTAAACTTATAAGTGGCGCCAACATCAACACGTGTATATGCATCTTTAGTAATTGTATTATCGCTATCTGCAAAGCGCTCGCCTTCGTAAAAAGCGCCAGCGTTAATGGCAATGGCGTCGTTTAATTCATAACGAGTCCACAGAGATGCCGACCATTTTGGTGCATCGGTAGGGCGCTTACCTTCCAATACTTCATCGCGTTCAAAGTTAGCATCTAGATACATAGTTGATGCCATAACAAATAAGCGGTCAGTAGCAGCACCTTGTGCGCTTACTTCAACACCTTTATGGCGTTGTTCACCCACTTGGTTTGTTTCACTTGTGAATGAGCCAATAGGTGTCTCAAGCTGTTCGCTAACAAGTGTGCCTTCTTTACTAATATCAAAAAGTGCACCTGTAAGCAGTAAACGGTCATCAAATAATTGCCATTTAATACCAATCTCTCTTTGCTCTGAGGTAATGGCATCTAGCTTCATGCCATTATTTACATCGGTTTCATCAATCAGAGTTTCACTACCTTGAGGCTCAAAACCTTCTGAGTAACTAGCATATATAGTTGCCGAAGTATTTGGATGATAAAGCACACCTACCTTTGGTACAAATGACTCGTTATCTGCACCTTCTCGTGTTTGTTTATCGTAACGGCCACCTAGCGATAATTGCCATTGTGGTGAGAACGAAATTAAGTCCTGAACGTAAATACCGTAATAGTCGTATTCAGTTTCGCTTACTGTATCATCTGTTTTATAACTTACAGATGGGCGTGATGGTTCTGCTTGTCCTGCAGAAAAATCAAAGTAGTCAGCAGAAGTACGGCGTTGCCCGTAGTAGTAATCTAGCGAGTTTGCGCCAATTAAAAACTGATGCTGTAAGCTACCTGTTTTAAATTCCCCAATAAAATCAATAAATGCAGTTTTAAATTGCCAATCGTCAAAACGGTCGTAAGGACGAGATTCATAGCTGTCACCTTCAGCAAAGCCACTAGGCATGCGAGGTGCTGACTCAAAGCGTTGGCGCTCAAACGTTTGTTCGTTATAGCCAAGTTTTACTTGCCAGTTATCGGTTAAAAATACTTCTAGGTCTACACCTAGGTTTTCTACGGTAATATCGGTAAACGCCCAAGACATATCACGGATTGTTTTATCGCTACCAATTACATTAGCATTATCATCTATCCATGCACCAGTATCTAAACCTGCTTCGTCATCTGTGCGGTCGTAATGCACACGTACTAATGCGTTATCGCTAATATCGTAATCTACAACTAAAGCACCTAAAAAGCGGTCGCGTTCACGATTTTCACCGTTTTGGTACTCACGCCAGTAGTCAACGTCTTGCTTTACTAAAATCCCGCGAGCACGTAAATCTTCCGATTCAGTCAAGGCACCTGCAGCATCAACCATAAAGCGGGTTGAGCCATGCTGATCTACATCGGCACTGGCATTAAATAATGTTTGTGCTGTAGGCTTTTTAGTTACCATGTTAACCAAGCCACCCGGGCCTGACTGACCATATAAAATACTTGATGGGCCTTTAATTACTTCAACTTGTTGCAAAATTTCGATTGGTTGCTGATAGTGCGACCAATGCTGATGACCGTCGCGTAAATAACCTGTCGATGAGCTCAGCTCAAAGCCGCGTAAGTTAAATACTTCACGATTTCGTTGTTGTGAGCCTGCAGTTAAGCTTGCGTCATTTGTGAGTACTTCGCCAAGTGTAGTGGCAAGCTGTTCGCTAATAATAGTGTCGGTTATTACAGTGACAGATTGTGCAGTTTCAAGTAATGAAGCTGATGTTCTCATTGCGCCATTAGCGTTATCTACTTTGTAATCGTTAAAGTAGCTTCCCTTTACTTCTATGCGTTCAAGGTCGGTAGTGTTTGCATATGTGCTTGTTGTAATGCTTGCTAATAGTGCTATGTAAATAGAATTCAGTTTCATTAATTGCTTCCAGCGCAGGTATGTAAAAAACAATCGCGATCTTAATGCAAACTACTATCATTTTCAACACCTTTCATTAACATGTTTTATAATGTGTTTGTTAATGGTTGCCAATTACGAATTCTGCTATTATAAGCTGCATATTAGTGGGGCTTTCTCCCATGTTATTTTATTGCTATGGAACTTACTGTGACTTCAACTGCTTTTTCATCTTTGGCTTTACCGGCTGGACTCGTTGATAACTTATCAACACTTGGCTATGCCCACATGACACCTGTACAAGCGCAAAGTTTGCCGCCTGTACTTGCTGGTAAAGACATCATTGCTCAGGCAAAAACCGGTTCAGGTAAAACTGCTGCGTTTAGCTTGGGTGTGTTAGCTAAATTAAACGTAAAACGCTTTCGTATTCAATCTTTAGTCTTGTGTCCGACTCGCGAACTTGCCGAGCAGGTTGCGGTAGAAATGCGTAAATTAGCGCGCGGCATTCATAACATTAAAATATTGACGTTATGTGGTGGTGTTTCAATTGGCCCGCAAATAGGTTCACTTGAACATGGCGCGCATATTATTGTTGGCACGCCAGGGCGTGTTGATGACCATATTCGTAAAGGTACTCTACGTTTAGATGATGTGGAAACATTGGTGCTTGATGAAGCTGATCAAATGCTTGATATGGGTTTTCAAGACACACTTGATGCAATTATTGAGCGTATTCCACAAAATCGTCAAACATTGTTATTTAGTGCTACTTTCCCAAGAGCTATTGAAGCAATTGCTAAGCGTGTACTTAAAAATCCAGAAATGGTTAAAGTAGAAGAAGAGCAAGCCAAAAGCACAATTAAGCAGTACTTCTACAAAATGGATAACAATAAGCAGCGCTATCCAACGCTTAAGTTATTACTTCTTAAATTTACACCACAAAGCTGTGTTGTATTTTGTAATACCAAAGTAGAAACTCAACAAGTGTGTGATGATTTAGCTGACGAAGGCTTCAGCGCTGTTGCATTGCACGGTGATTTAGAGCAACGCGATCGTGAACGTACGCTAATTCACTTTTCAAATAAAAGTGCTTCAATACTTGTTGCAACCGATGTTGCTGCACGAGGTTTAGATATTGATGACATGGATATGGTTATTAACTACCATTTAGCACATGACACGCAAACACATGTTCACCGTGTTGGCCGAACTGGGCGTGCTGGTAAAAAGGGCATTGCTTGTTCTATTTATGGTGAAGCTGAAGCGTTTAAAATTGCACAAATTGGCGATCATTACGAGCGTGATATTACTCCAGAGCAAATGCCGCCGTTTAATTTATTAGATAAACCGCCGTACCGACCTGAAATGGTTACTTTGATGATTGATTCAGGTAAAAAGCAAAAAGTACGTGCAGGCGATATTCTTGGTGCTCTAACAGGTAAGGATGGAGTTGCAGGTCGTCAAGTAGGTAAAATTAACGTACTTGATAACGTAGCATTTGTTGCTGTTGAACGTAACTCATCAAAACCAGCACTTCGCAAACTAACCGAAGGCAACATTAAAGGGCGTAAAATACGCGCTCGTCGCCTTACTCGTTAATTTAAACCGCTAAATTAACAAATTAGCGAGCAGCTACCTTTAGCTGCTCGTATTGTAATTTTATTTTTTTAAACTTAACTTCACAACCATTTGGTTTATCTGGGTGCATCTGTAATGCAAGTTGTCTCCAGCGCTTTTGAACGTTTTTAAGAGTGAAATTTTCAGGTAACTTCCATTCTAAAGCCAACGCTTTAAATTCATTGTCATTTAATACCAGTTGTGGTGATGTCGTTTTAAACTGACGCCAAAAACTATTCAAAAGCTCATCAATTTTCTCTTCACCGGTATCGTAATTACGCCAATCTAAATAATAATCTCGCAAATTTTCGTTCGTTGTTACTAAACTATTATCTTCTTTTTCTAAAAGCTCGATATGCAGAGTTGAAATGAGTAAACTTTGAGGGCGTAATTGTGCCTGCAGTTGGTACAATGCATTCATAATTAAAAAGTTACGTTTAAATAAATCACGTTCAGGGCTTTTATCGAGTGTTGTTATTGCGCTGCGGTTTGTCAGTTCTGCTGCTAAAGTATGAACTTGCCAAACCTGCCTTGTTAATATCAGCTCAAAAATCTCATCAATCAGTGGGTTAAGCATTGTTTAGGCCCTAGTAGTTAGTGTATCTTCAATAAAGATTACACTGATATAAGTAACGGTTTGAAGGATTAAAATTATGCTGGGCAAGTTTAAATGCCTCTTATTTATTATATGCTGTGTACTAATAGCTCCTAGCTATGCCCAAAATAGTGATTCGTTATTTGAGCAATTCAAAAACGAAGTGCAGTGGGAGCCTAAATTACAATTAGCAAATACGTTACTTGCTAATAAAAACGTTTCTAAAAAAGAGCGTGTCGCTGTTTATTCGGCATTAGGTAATAGTGCGTTATCGGCTGATAATTTTAAAGAATCTTTACACTATTTTAAATTATTAGAAAAAAACACTTCAGATACTTTCTTTCCTGACGAGCACTTTCGTGCAATAAAAATGCAAGGTGTAGCACTTTTTTATCAAGGCTTATTTCAAAAAGCCATAAGTGAATATACCCGCACCCTAGTATTAGCTGAAAAAAATGAACAACTACTTGAACAAGCAAATTTACTAAATAATATTGGTTTGGCTTATTTTAATATGAATAAGCTAGGCGATACCCTAGAGTTTTACTTAAAGGCAAAAGCTATTTACGAAGCGCACGGTAGTGAGCAAGATCAAACCGACATATTACTTAATATAGCAGGCGTATATATACGCTTATCACGCTACGATAGTGCATTTAGTCTTTATCAAGATGTACTTAAAGTTTATCAGCGGTTAGATGATAAAAGCGGTATTGCGCAGGTATACAACAATATGGGTGTTGCTCATATGGAGAGTAATCAATTTGACTTAGCACTTCATTATTACCAGCTAGCGCTGCGTTATTATATTTCAGCCAATGATTACAATAAGTTATCTACGCAATATACTAACTTGGCAAATACTAATTTAGTGTTAAAAAAAGTAGATGAAGCATACGAGCAAGCTAAATTAGGTGAGTACTATGCGCTTAAAATAGGTAACCATAATTTAGAGCTTAATGCGCTACATGCGCTTGGTAAAATTCAGTTTGTTAAAGGCAACTTAGAAGAGGCGAAAATAAGTTTAGATAGAGCTATTTCACTTGCCCACGAATATGGCAGTGAGCGAATAGTTAGGGAGGGTTTAGGGACTAAAGCACTACTTGAAGCCAGTAAAGGCGATTATTCAAGCGCAATGGCCTTGCAACAAGAATATATTAGTGAGCTGCGAAAACTCAGAAGTACAGCAATTATAAATGCACTAGCGGTACTTCAGCATCAATTTAAAGCAACACAATTAAACCAAGAGATAGAAAAACTTAAACAAGATCGACGTGTGCAAGAGCTAAAAATGTCGCAGCGTTCTCAGCTTACTTTATTCTCTTTTTTACTATTACTTTTGGTTGTTGTAACTGGTATTGCGCTTTACCGCCGTGGCGCAGAAAAACGCGCTAAGCAGCAGTTAACAGAGCAAGTTACGCAGCGCACTGCCGAGTTACAAGCAATAGCACAGGAGCTAAGAGAAGCTAACGATGTTAAAAGCCAGTTTTTGGCCAATATTAGCCACGAAATCCGCACTCCACTAACGGCTATTTTAGGGCAAACAGATGCTTTAATTAATGAATTATATGAGCCTGAGTCACTTAAAGATGAATTAAGAGTAATTCAGCGTCATAGCGACCATTTAAAAAGCTTAATAAACGACGTGCTCGATTTAAGTAAAATTGAAGCCAATAGATTAGAGTTAAATATTTCGTGCTTTGATATTGTAGAGCTTGTAAATGACGTACATGCAATGTTTATCACTCAAGCAAAAGCAAAAAATTTACGCCTCATTTTAGACAATCAAGTGGGTAATGAGTTTTACACTAAGCTGGATTTAATACGCGTAAAACAGATTCTTATAAATTTATGTGCTAATGCTATTAAGTTTACTCACGCTGGCCAAATCATTATTGCTTTAAATAAGAGTGAACAAGGGCTAGTGATTATTGTAAAAGATACCGGTATTGGTATGAGCTCTAAACAGTTAAAGCTTATTTTTGAATGCTTTAGCCAAGCTGATAACAGTATTAGCCGTCGCTTTGGGGGGACAGGGTTAGGACTTAGCTTATCGCAACAATTAGCCGCGATGATGGGCGGTTATATCAGTGTACAAAGCGAATACAAAAAGGGCAGTCAGTTTTCGTTCTTTTTACCGTGCGCAGAAGTAAATAAATCGCAAAGCCTGATTGAAACTCAAAGTGCTCCAAAGGTAAATAAGCAATTGGCAGGGCGTGTTGTACTTGCAGAAGATCACCCTGATAATCGAAGGTTAATAAGCCGCTATTTACGTTCAATGGGGCTCGAGGTTATTGCCGTTGAAAATGGTGAGCAAGCGGTAGAGCAGTGCTTAAAAGAGTATCCTGATTTAGTGCTACTCGATATTCAAATGCCTGTGATGGATGGGCGTTCTGCTTTTCAGCTATTAAAACAGTGTGGTTTTGAGCGGCCTATTTTTGCTTTAACTGCAAATGCTATGAGTCATGAAGTGGATGGCTATTTAGAGTTAGGGTTTAGTGGTTACTTAGGTAAACCAATAGATAAAGAGTCATTTTATAAAGCGCTTTCCAGCCACCTACATAATGCAGAAGATCAGCCAATTACAAAGCAAAATGAAGTTGATATGAGCGATCTTGTGATAAGTTTTAAGCAAAGCTTTGCTTTGGAGAGTGAAACGATTACTCAGCATTTTATAAGTGAAGATTTAGCCGCGCTACAAAAAGATAGTCATCGCATTTTAGGAGCGGCGCAAATGTTTGGTTTAGATGAAATTGCGCAATCGGCTCAAAGTTTAGATAGAGCACTTTTACGCAGGACCCAAAAAAGTAGTGCGAATGACTTTAAAGCGCTCGTTGATACGTTGCAGAGTGTACTTAAAAAGTATAACGAAAGTTAAACTGTGTTTAATCCAGACATAAAAAAAGCGCCTTAGGCGCTTTTTTTATTCAGCTAAAACGCTTTATTGGCGTCTCATCGAATCAAAAAATTCATCATTGGTTTTGCTCATCGATAGTTTATCAATTAAGAATTCCATTGCATCAATTTCTGACATGTCATGAACAATTTTACGTAAAATCCAAAGCTTTTGAAGCTCATCTGGTTTTGTTAGTAATTCTTCACGACGAGTGCCTGAACGATTAAAGTCGATAGCAGGGAATACACGTCTTTCCGCAATTTTACGGTTAAGGTGAAGTTCCATGTTACCAGTACCTTTAAACTCTTCGTAGATAACTTCATCCATTTTAGAGCCGGTATCGATAAGAGCTGTAGCTATGATTGTTAAGCTACCACCTTCCTCAACGTTACGTGCAGCACCAAAGAAGCGCTTAGGCTTGTGTAATGCGTTAGCGTCAACACCACCAGTAAGTACTTTACCTGATGAAGGAATAACGGTGTTATAAGCACGTGCTAAACGAGTGATTGAATCCAATAAGATAACAACATCTTTTTTATGTTCAACTAAACGTTTTGCTTTTTCGATAACCATTTCGGCAACTTGTACGTGACGAGAAGCTGGCTCATCGAACGTTGATGCAATAACTTCACCTTTAACTAGGCGTTGCATCTCTGTTACTTCTTCCGGACGTTCATCAATAAGTAAAACCATTAATGTTACATCAGGGTGATTATGCGTAATTGATTGTGCAATGTTTTGAAGTAGCATTGTTTTACCCGCTTTTGGCGGAGCTACTAACAAGCCACGTTGGCCGCGGCCAATAGGAGATGCTAAATCAAGTACACGGGCTGTAATATCTTCTTTACTGCCGTTACCACGTTCCATGCGAAAACGTTCGTTTGCATGTAGTGGAGTAAGGTTTTCAAAAAGAATTTTAGTTCGAGAGTTTTCAGGTTTATCAAAGTTAACTTCATTTACTTTGAGTAAAGCAAAGTAACGTTCACCGTCTTTAGGTGGACGAATAAGGCCTGAAATTGAATCGCCAGTACGCATGCTGAAACGGCGAATTTGGCTAGGTGAAACATAAATGTCATCTGGCCCAGCTAAGTAAGAGGCTTCTGATGATCTTAAGAAGCCGAAACCATCTTGTAAAATCTCTAATACACCGCCGCCGAAGATATTCTCTCCGCCTTTGGCATGGGATTTAAGAATGGCAAAAATGATATCTTGCTTTCTTAAGCGGGCTACGTTTTCGAGCCCCATGGACTCAGCTAAGTCTACAAGCTCTTTAATCGACTTGTCTTTTAATTCGCGTAAATGCATATTGGTGGGTTCTTTATTACAGTTGTCATACTCAAAATCGCTTTGATCGTTGAGTGAGGTTTGTTGAATATAACTAAGGATTAGTTGGCTTTATAAACTAGCAGTTCACTGGCAAAGCGTCCAGTCTTTATACAAAATAAATTTAAAAAAGGGCAAAAAAGCCCTTTTTATTGTTCTAGCTTACCGTTAGATGTTGTTTTCTAAAAACTCGATAAGTTGAGTTTTTGAAAGAGCACCTACTTTCGTTGCAGCTACTTGGCCATCTTTAAAAAGAAGTAAAGTAGGGATACCACGAATACCAAACTTTGGCGGTGTGCCAGCATTTTGGTCAATATTTAATTTAGCAACAGTCACACGGCTGTCGTATTCATCAGCAACTTCGTGAAGAATAGGGGCGATCATTTTACAAGGTCCACACCATTCAGCCCAGAAATCTACTAGTACTGGTTTGTCTGATTGTAATACGTCAGATTCAAAGCTATCGTCAGTAATTTGGATTATTTTCTCGCTCATTGCGCTCTCCGATTTAGTTAGGCGAAATATTTAGTGCGTATTTAAACACTCTTGTTTCTTATTGCAAGTTTAAACGTTATGCTTAAACGCTATGACTAAGACACATTTAACCGATAAAAAGTTTTCAGACTTTGCTATCGCACCGGAAGTGGTTGCCGGTTTAACCGAGAATGGGTTTGAATATTGCACACCTATTCAAGCAAAATGCCTACCTTTTATTTGTGATGGACGCGATATCGCGGGCCAAGCTCAAACGGGTACAGGCAAAACGTTGGCGTTTTTAACTGCCACGTGCCATCGGTTATTACAATCTAGCAAAGCACCTAGTAAACATCCAAGAGCCCTGATCATGGCCCCTACTCGGGAGCTTGCGATTCAGATACACAAAGATGCTAAAATTTTAGCGCCGCACTGTAATCTTAACTTAGGTTTAGTATATGGTGGCGAAGATTACGAAAAACAACGTGCACAACTAGAAAAAGGCGTTGATATTTTAATTGGTACTACAGGTCGCCTAATTGATCTGTATAAGCAAGGCTGTTACACCCTTAATGAAATTGAGGTAGTCGTGCTGGACGAAGCCGATCGTATGTTCGATTTAGGTTTTATCAAAGATATTCGCTATATGTTCGATCGCATGCCAGATACATCAAAGCGTTTAAACTTATTATTTTCTGCCACATTATCGTACCGCGTACAAGAATTAGCTTTTGAGCACATGACAAACCCAGAGCATGTTCAAATTGAACCTGACGTTAAAACGGGTAAACGTATTCAAGAAGAGCTATTTCATCCTTCGCAAGAAGATAAAATTAAGCTGTTGTTAACCTTAATTGAAGAAGAATGGCCAGAGAAAGCAATCGTGTTTGCAAATACCAAGCATAGTTGTGAAACAGTATATGCTTGGCTTAAATCAGACGGTCATCGTGTAGGTATGCTTACTGGTGATGTTAACCAGAAAAAACGCCAAACTATATTAGCGCAATTTAGCAAAGGTGATTTAGACTTTTTAGTTGCGACCGATGTTGCAGCGCGTGGTCTTCATATTCCAGAAGTAAGTCATGTGTTTAACTTTGATTTACCTGACGATTGTGAAGATTATGTTCACCGTATTGGCCGTACTGGCCGCGCTGGTGCATCAGGCCACGCAATTAGTTTTGCATGTGAGCAATATGCATACAACCTGCATGAAATTGAAGAATATATAGAGCACAGCATTCCTTTATCACATTATGATAAAACAGCATTGCTAGATGATTTAACTCAGCCTATTATTCAAAGAAAGCGCAACTATTCAACAGGTCCACGTAACCGTAGTAATAACAGCGGACGTCGCCCAAATAATAGTTACCAAAAAGGACGGTCGTAAGCGACCGTTTGTATAAGTAGTAGTAACTAGAGGTTTTTGAACGGTGGGGCAACTTAAACCGCAAAAAAATGTGTACGCAGTTATTGATTTGGGCTCAAATAGCTTTCATATGCTTATTGCCAAATCAATTGCTGGCGGTCTACAAACAATTGGACGTGTTAAACGCAAAGTCCGATTAGCCGCAGGGCTTGATAAAGGAAACGTATTAAGCACTGAAGCAATGCAGCGAGGCTGGGAATGCCTTGCCCTTTTTGCTGAGCGTCTACAAGATATCCCAGACAAAAACATCACCATAGTAGCAACAGCTACCTTACGCTTAGCAACTAACGCCGACGTATTTAAAAATCATGCCGAAAAAATTCTAGGTCATAACATTAATGTTATTAGCGGAGAATTAGAAGCGCGCACAATTTATAAAGGTGTTGCCCATACTTCATCTTGTACTGGCAAACAGCTTGTTATTGATATTGGTGGTGCAAGTACAGAAGTTGTAATTGGTAAAGCATTTGATGCCCTACATTACAAAAGCCTCAATATGGGCTGTGTTACCTATCTTGAACGCTATTTTAAAGATTGCCAACTAAGTAAGAGTAACTTTAACGCAGCAATAAAAGCGGCTCGTACAGTCATTGATGAAATTTCTCCAGAGTATAAAGCAGCTGGATGGCAAATTGCATCTGGAGCTTCTGGTACAGTACAAGCAATTCAAGAAATTATGGTCGCGCAAAATCTTGACGACTTACTTACACTTGAAAAGCTCAACACTATAAAAGATCAAGCAATTGCATTTAGCACTATTGCAGCGCTAGACCTTCCTGGATTAAGTGAAGACCGTCGACTGGTATTTGTATCAGGACTTGCAATCTTAATCGCACTATTTGAATCTCTTGAAATAGAAAAAATGGGATTGGCGGGTGGAGCACTGCGTGAAGGTGTTTTATATAGCATGGTTCCGGAGTTTCATAATAACGACATTCGCAAACGCACAGTTGATGGGTTTATGAGTCGTTATCATGTTGATCAAAAACAAGCGTGTCGAGTTTCTAGCTTGGCAATGCAGTTAGCGCTGAGTATTGATAAAGATTGGCCAATTGAAAGCTTAAATGGGTTACCACTATTAAAAGCGGTAGCGCAGCTTCATGAGGTTGGATTACTAATAGAGTATAAGCAGTACCATAAACATACCGCTTATATTTTGGAAAATACCGATATGCCTGGTTTTTCACAATCAGAGCATAAATTAATAGTAGCGGTAGCAGATGCACATCGATCTGATTTTCCAAAAGGTTGTTTTAATTCACTCGGCGTAAATAGTCTATTAGCGCAATATATAGTGAGATTACTACGAATAGCAGTCATTTTATCAATGCGCAGACAAGATGATGTACTGCCTAAGTTTAAGTTAACTGCTAAAAATGAAGTGTTAGACCTTAAGTTTGAAAGTAACTGGTTAAAAGATCATCCGTTGATGGCCAGCGAGCTGCAACAAGAGTCTAAACAGCAAGGAAAACTTGGCTGGAAGCTCATAGTAAACTAATTAACAAGGGCCATCAGGGCCTTTTTAGTGTTTAAAGTAACCATTTCGATGTAAATATGTGCGAACAGCACATTATTTCAAGTTTTCTTCAAAAAAGGGTTGATCTGTTTTCGGATCTCCCTATAATGCGACCCCACTGAGACGGGAAACGCCAACGCATAGCGAGGCACGAACTACTCAGAGAGTTAAATAAAACTTCGGTTTTAAATTGTCGAAAGAAATTTTAAAACAAAGTGTTGACTCAAAAAATAAAGGGTGTATTATTCTCATCCCTTGAGGCGCTAAAGCGACTCAAACGTTCTTTAACAATATAAAGCAATCATCTGTGTGGGCACTCGTACAGATTGAGTTCTAACAGCCAAACTACTTCGTTCTTTATTGAGCAAGTAATGAGGCAAACAAATTAGAGTCTCAATTGAAAACTGAGTGACCAACAGAATAGTTATTTCGGTAATTATTCGGCACAGTCAATTCAATATCGAAAGATATTAAAAAATTCAGAATTCATTGAGCTGTCGAAAGACATAAAACTTTTTAATTGAAGAGTTTGATCATGGCTCAGATTGAACGCTGGCGGCAGGCCTAACACATGCAAGTCGAGCGGTAACAGAGAGTAGCTTGCTACTTTGCTGACGAGCGGCGGACGGGTGAGTAATGCTTGGGAACATGCCTTGAGGTGGGGGACAACAGTTGGAAACGACTGCTAATACCGCATAATGTCTACGGACCAAAGAGGGCTTCGGCTCTCGCCTTTAGATTGGCCCAAGTGGGATTAGCTAGTTGGTGAGGTAATGGCTCACCAAGGCGACGATCCCTAGCTGGTTTGAGAGGATGATCAGCCACACTGGGACTGAGACACGGCCCAGACTCCTACGGGAGGCAGCAGTGGGGAATATTGCACAATGGGCGCAAGCCTGATGCAGCCATGCCGCGTGTGTGAAGAAGGCCTTCGGGTTGTAAAGCACTTTCAGTCAGGAGGAAAGGTTAGTAGTTAATACCTGCTAGCTGTGACGTTACTGACAGAAGAAGCACCGGCTAACTCCGTGCCAGCAGCCGCGGTAATACGGAGGGTGCGAGCGTTAATCGGAATTACTGGGCGTAAAGCGTACGCAGGCGGTTTGTTAAGCGAGATGTGAAAGCCCCGGGCTCAACCTGGGAACTGCATTTCGAACTGGCAAACTAGAGTGTGATAGAGGGTGGTAGAATTTCAGGTGTAGCGGTGAAATGCGTAGAGATCTGAAGGAATACCGATGGCGAAGGCAGCCACCTGGGTCAACACTGACGCTCATGTACGAAAGCGTGGGGAGCAAACGGGATTAGATACCCCGGTAGTCCACGCCGTAAACGATGTCTACTAGAAGCTCGGAGCCTCGGTTCTGTTTTTCAAAGCTAACGCATTAAGTAGACCGCCTGGGGAGTACGGCCGCAAGGTTAAAACTCAAATGAATTGACGGGGGCCCGCACAAGCGGTGGAGCATGTGGTTTAATTCGATGCAACGCGAAGAACCTTACCTACACTTGACATACAGAGAACTTACCAGAGATGGTTTGGTGCCTTCGGGAACTCTGATACAGGTGCTGCATGGCTGTCGTCAGCTCGTGTTGTGAGATGTTGGGTTAAGTCCCGCAACGAGCGCAACCCCTATCCTTAGTTGCTAGCAGGTAATGCTGAGAACTCTAAGGAGACTGCCGGTGATAAACCGGAGGAAGGTGGGGACGACGTCAAGTCATCATGGCCCTTACGTGTAGGGCTACACACGTGCTACAATGGCGCATACAGAGTGCTGCGAACTCGCGAGAGTAAGCGAATCACTTAAAGTGCGTCGTAGTCCGGATTGGAGTCTGCAACTCGACTCCATGAAGTCGGAATCGCTAGTAATCGCGTATCAGAATGACGCGGTGAATACGTTCCCGGGCCTTGTACACACCGCCCGTCACACCATGGGAGTGGGTTGCTCCAGAAGTAGATAGTCTAACCCTCGGGAGGACGTTTACCACGGAGTGATTCATGACTGGGGTGAAGTCGTAACAAGGTAGCCCTAGGGGAACCTGGGGCTGGATCACCTCCTTATACGATTTAGAACTTATTTGTTCGTAGTGTCCACACAGATGATTGTTAATTAGTGCGTGTCCTTCGGGATAACTAATTAATATGCTCTTTAAAAATTTGGAAAAGCTGATAATAAAATTCTGATAGATACATTGTATTTATCAAGAGTTTTCAAAAGTAAAAAAAGAATGGTAGCAGTACCATTCAGTGCCATTTAATTAACTCTTAGGAGTTGATTGATTGGTATCTACTTTAGTATTCAATATTGACTTCTGGCGAAGTTAAACTGTCACAAAACAAAGACCCGTTTGGGTTGTATGGTTAAGTGACTAAGCGTACACGGTGGATGCCTTGGCAGTTGGAGGCGATGAAGGACGTATTAACTTGCGATAAGCCTAGTCAAGCTAGTAAAAAGCGCTTGAGACTAGGATTTCCGAATGGGGAAACCCACCTGCTTGCAGGTATCGTTAACTGAATACATAGGTTAACGAGGCGAACGCGGAGAACTGAAACATCTAAGTACCCGTAGGAAAAGAAATCAACCGAGATTCCGAAAGTAGCGGCGAGCGAAATCGGAACAGCCCTTAAGCTTATTATGTGTTAATGGAAGGCTCTGGAAAGTGCCACGATACAGGGTGATAGTCCCGTACATGAAAAGACATTTTAAGTGAAATCGAGTAGGTCGGAGCACGTGAAACTTTGACTGAATATAGGTGGACCATCATCTAAGGCTAAATACTCCCAACTGACCGATAGTGAACCAGTACCGTGAGGGAAAGGCGAAAAGAACCCCTGTGAGGGGAGTGAAATAGAACCTGAAACCGTGTACGTACAAGCAGTAGGAGCCCACTTGTTGGGTGACTGCGTACCTTTTGTATAATGGGTCAGCGACTTATATTTTGTAGCGAGGTTAACCGAATAGGGTAGCCGTAGGGAAACCGAGTCTTAACTGGGCGAATAGTTGCAAGGTATAGACCCGAAACCCGGTGATCTAGCCATGGGCAGGTTGAAGGTTGAGTAACATCAACTGGAGGACCGAACCCACTAACGTTGAAAAGTTAGGGGATGACCTGTGGCTAGGAGTGAAAGGCTAATCAAACCGGGAGATAGCTGGTTCTCCCCGAAATCTATTTAGGTAGAGCCTCGGACGAATACTTACGGGGGTAGAGCACTGTTAAGGCTAGGGGGTCATCCCGACTTACCAACCCTTTGCAAACTCCGAATACCGTAAAGTAATATCCGGGAGACACACGGCGGGTGCTAACGTCCGTCGTGAAGAGGGAAACAACCCAGACCGCCAGCTAAGGTCCCAAAGTCATAGTTAAGTGGGAAACGATGTGGAAAGGCCCAGACAGCCAGGAGGTTGGCTTAGAAGCAGCCATCCTTTAAAGAAAGCGTAATAGCTCACTGGTCGAGTCGGTCTGCGCGGAAGATGTAACGGGGCTAAACTATGCACCGAAGCTGCGGATTCAGAATTTATTCTGAGTGGTAGGGGAGCGTTCTGTAAGCGGTTGAAGGTGTACCGGGAGGTATGCTGGACGTATCAGAAGTGCGAATGCTGACATGAGTAACGATAATGGGAGTGAAAAACTCCCACGCCGGAAGACCAAGGGTTCCTATCCCATGTTAATCAGGGTAGGGTAAGTCGACCCCTAAGGCGAGGCCGAAAGGCGTAGTCGATGGGAAACAGATTAATATTTCTGTACTCGATATAATTGCGATGGGGGGACGGAGCAGGCTAAACAAGCATGGCGTTGGTAGTCCATGTGAAAGTGAGTAGGTTGGCGACTTAGGTAAATCCGGGTTGCTATTAAGACTGAGACACGAGACGAGTCACTACGGTGATGAAGTTGTTGATGCCATACTTCCAGGAAAAGCCTCTAAGCTTCAGATTATATGGAATCGTACCCCAAACCGACACAGGTGGTCAGGTAGAGAATACTAAGGCGCTTGAGAGAACTCGGGTGAAGGAACTAGGCAAAATCGTACCGTAACTTCGGGAGAAGGTACGCTCCTATCTGTGATGAGACTTGCTCTCTAAGCGGACGGGAGCCGCAGTGACCAGGTGGCTGGGACTGTTTATTAAAAACACAGCACTGTGCAAAATCGCAAGATGACGTATACGGTGTGACACCTGCCCGGTGCCGGAAGGTTAATTGATGGGGTTATCCTTAGGGAGAAGCTCTTGATCGAAGCCCCGGTAAACGGCGGCCGTAACTATAACGGTCCTAAGGTAGCGAAATTCCTTGTCGGGTAAGTTCCGACCTGCACGAATGGTGTAACCATGGCCACGCTGTCTCCACCCGAGACTCAGTGAAATTGAAATCGCAGTGAAGATGCTGTGTACCCGCGGCTAGACGGAAAGACCCCGTGAACCTTTACTACAGCTTGGCACTGAACATTGAACCTACATGTGTAGGATAGGTGGGAGACTTTGAAGCAGCGACGCTAGTTGTTGTGGAGTCGTCCTTGAAATACCACCCTTGTAGTTTTGATGTTCTAACGTTGGCCCCTGAATCGGGGTTACGGACAGTGCCTGGTGGGTAGTTTGACTGGGGCGGTCTCCTCCTAAAGAGTAACGGAGGAGCACGAAGGTTGGCTAAGTACGGTCGGACATCGTACGGTTAGTGTAATGGTAGAAGCCAGCTTAACTGCGAGACAGACACGTCGAGCAGGTACGAAAGTAGGTCATAGTGATCCGGTGGTTCTGAATGGAAGGGCCATCGCTCAACGGATAAAAGGTACTCCGGGGATAACAGGCTGATACCGCCCAAGAGTTCATATCGACGGCGGTGTTTGGCACCTCGATGTCGGCTCATCACATCCTGGGGCTGAAGTCGGTCCCAAGGGTATGGCTGTTCGCCATTTAAAGTGGTACGCGAGCTGGGTTTAGAACGTCGTGAGACAGTTCGGTCCCTATCTGCCGTGGGCGTTTGAGAATTGAGAGGGGTTGCTCCTAGTACGAGAGGACCGGAGTGAACGAACCGCTGGTGTTCGGGTTGTCATGCCAATGGCATTGCCCGGTAGCTACGTTCGGAACTGATAAGCGCTGAAAGCATCTAAGCGCGAAGCAGGCCTCGAGATGAGTTCTCACTAGACTTTTAAAGTCTCTGAAGGGCCGTTGAAGACTACAACGTTGATAGGCAAGATGTGGAAGTGGTGTGAGCCATTAAGCTAACTTGTACTAATTACCCGTGAGGCTTAACCATACAACGCCAAACGCGTTTTATGTGATAGTGAAACAAGCGAAGAAGTTAATATAACTAAAGTAGAAATTACTTAGAAAGACTTAAAAAATATTATCAGATATTTTCCAAATTCAGTTAGTGCGTAGAAATACGAATTAACGCCCAAATTTGCTTGGTGACAATAGCGTTTTGGACCCACCTGATTCCATGCCGAACTCAGTAGTGAAACGAAACAGCGCCGATGATAGTGTAGCATTTGCTATGTGAAAGTAGGACATTACCAGGCTTCAAATTGTAGAGAGCCCGACTAGAAATAGTCGGGCTTTTTTACGTCTGAAGAAAAGTGAAATGTGCGCAATTAACATCCACTCACAGCTACATCCATCACGTAGGTCGGCCGTAGCGACTCCCGACGTTCCCGACGTTAAAATCACAACAAAACTTCTCAGTATTTCAGTCGGCCAATAAAATAGCATTTGCTAAGTGACTCTCCACCGCTGTGGGCACTACGACATCCTACTGCGTAGCGCACCGACCTCAAATTGTAGAAAGCCCGAATCTAACAATTCGGGCTTTTTTACGTCTGCAGAAAAGTAAAATGTGCGCAGTTAACACACACTCACAGCAACACCCATCATGTAGGTCGGGTGAGCTTAGCGACTCCCGACGTTAAAATCACATCTAGGAGTGTGTAATTAATATTTATAAAAGTAGGATTGTTAATGAGTACAGAGATATTTAGTCGTTAATCATTACTTAAAGTTTTATCTAGCTGTCCCGCTCTCATTTTTATATAGATACTTCTAATAAAGTACTTAAGAAAACTGTACTATTACAGCTGTTTTAAAATAATTATAACGAGAAACAAATGAAATTATTAACTGCAGCAACTTTAATAATTGCTTCATCGACAGCTTTTGCACGCCCTGCACCGTTAGTGTCTATTCCTACTCATGATGCCTTTTTTAATAGTATTGCAGCGCATTGCGGTAAAGCTTTTGAAGGTGAAGTTGCGGTAGATAACGCGAAAGGCCCAAGCTCATTTACAGATAAAAAACTGGTTATGCATGTACGTAAATGTAGTGAGACTGAGTTACAAGTACCGTTTCATGTAGGAGACGATGCATCACGTACGTGGATCATAACTAAAACGGGTAGCGGCTTGAGTTTAAAGCACGATCATCGTCATAAAGATGGAACAGACGACGCATCAACTATGTATGGTGGCCATACGCTTGATGCAGGGTCTGCGCAGATACAGTCGTTTCCAGCAGACCAATACTCTAAAGAGTTATTTGTAAAACAAGGTCTTGCGCAGTCTGTAGGTAATACATGGCAAATGTATATTTACCCAGAAGTATTTACTTATCGATTAATTCGCCAAGGACGTGAGTTTAAGGTGGATTTTGATTTAACTAAACCGATTACTCCACCATCAGCACCTTGGGGTTATAAAGACTAAGGTTACTTACCCTTACTTGTATTTTCTTTAGTTTCGCATTGGAGTAAAACACTTAAATCTGGTTGGTAAGCGCGTGGTTTTGTTGGAAAGCGTTCGTACTCTTGCACGCCTTCAAGTACTTTCAACATAAAGGTATTGCCACGGCATAGACGGTCAGCATGACGTAACAAAAATACACTTTGATTGGTAAAGTGTTTGTAATCGTCTGACTGGATTTCTATTTTATAGTTGTCTTCGCCAATTTGTGTTTGGTAGTAATGTACTTTGTTATCAAAGTCGTAGAGCTTCTCGGTTTCGGCTTTTTCAGCAAGTGCAGTATTTGCACTCGAAAGGGCCACCAGCGTAGCGCCTATAAATAAGCGTGGTGTGTTTATTCCTTTCATAAAATGTATCCTTTAATTTGCGAACTTTATACCCATTAATAAGAGTAATAAGGTCGATTTCTTTACGTATTAGTCTAACACCCAAAAAGGGAAAGTGTGATGTTCAAACAAATAAAACAACTTTTTGCTGTATTCGATGAACAGCAGCCAAGTATGCAAGAGCACGATTTAAAAACAGCGGTTGCTGCATTATTAATTGAAGTTATGCGCGCAGATACCAAGCTTGAACATGATGAACAACGAACCCTGACTGTAACCTTAAAAAAGTACTTTAATTTAACAGACACTGAGGTTAATGAGCTTACTAATAATGCGGCAAGTAGCTTAGATGATTCGATAGATTACTTTCAGTTTTCAAAGCAGATTAATGAGCATTGTAGCGCGGCGCAGCGAATAGAAATAATAGAGTTATTATGGCGCTTAGCGTATGCCGATGGAGAAATAGATCCCCAAGAAGACTACGTTATACGTAAAGTAGCAGGGCTTTTATATGTAACGCATACCGACTTTATCGCCGCCAAAATAGCAGCGACAAAGTAAGTAGGCGTGCGTGCAAGTTATTTTAACTTACTTGCAACGCTTACTAACTGATGAGCGAGGGCTGATACTTTTTCAGCCGTTACAGGTTCATTTATTTGCCCATTTTCATTAAACAATGTGTGCACAGCGGGTACTGCAAGTTGATCGGCAAGTACTAACGATCCAATGCCGTTTAATATATCACGCACATGATTTAAACCGCGTAAGCCGCCAAGCCCACCAGGCGATGCTGCAAACAAAGCAACCACTTTATTACGAAAAGCAGGAACAGCACCTTGTTCTGTGCGCGATGCCCAATCAATCGCATTTTTTAGTGCTGCGGTAATAGAGCCGTTGTACTCTGGGCTTGCTAGTAAAATACCTTCGGCTTTACGTAGCTTATCTTTTAAAAGCTGTACATCGCTTGGTGTACCTTGCGCTTCAATATCTTCGTTAAATAGTGGGATGTTTAATTCGTTTAGTTTTATTACTTCTACTTCAGCACCTGTTTGTAGAGCAAAGCGTGCTGCCTCATTAATAATTTTTTGATTAAAGCTTTCTTGGCGAAGGCTTCCTGCTAGGGCGATAATTTTTGGTGCTGACATGGTAGTGGCCTTTTAATGTTTTAAGTTACATGACTAATGTAGCAAAATTTCACTTGTAGAAAACCCTAATAAACGCAACACTTGTGTGCGTATATGCACATAAGTAAAAGGTAGGCAGCATGGCGATAAAATTTGAAGATTGGCAAGACGTTAAAGTTGCGTTTGAAGTGGCACGGTTAGGCACGCTAACAGCAGCGGCCGAGGAGCTTAATGTGCACCACAGCACAGTGCTTAGGCGAATTAATAATCTTGAAAAAAACTTAAATGCACGGCTTTTTCATCGCCATGCTCGTGGCTACAAGGTTACTGAAATTGGCACCAAGTTATTTGCAACAGCACAAACAATCCATAGCTCCTTAGAGCAGTTACATAACGATATAGTAGCGGCCGATAGCACCCTTAGAGGTAGTTTGTTGCTAACGACGGTAAGTGGCTTCATGGATGTCCTTGGTGATGTATGTGAGCAATTTCAGGCGCTACATCCACAAGTGCAGCTTGAGGTTATTTTAGAACAAAAAAGGCTAAGGCTCGATCACGGACAAGCACATATTGCAGTGCGTGCAGGCCCAAGACCTGATGAAGGCGATTATATTGCTCAGCATTTGGCGCAGCTTTCATCGGGTTTATACGCTAATAAACGTTACATTAATAAATACGGTATGCCTAAATTATTAATTGATTTACAACAACATAACTTTGTATCGGGCGTGGCTGGTTTTAATGCCCGCGTGCCTTATTTTGCATGGGCTGATGAGCACATTCCTGCATCGCAAATAAAGCTGCGAGTATCTGAAACTGCAGAAGCGACTCGTGCAATCATTAAAGGGCTAGGCATTGGCGGGTTACAACATGACGTAGCGGCGCAATATCCTGATTTAGTGCCTATATTGCACAGTCAGTTAAGCTGGCCTACCGATGTATGGTTAGTCACGCATCACTTAGTGCATCGTACTGCTAAAGTACAAGCTTTTGCAGGGTTGTTAAAAACACACTTTAGTAAGTTAGCTGCTAATCAATAGTTTTAGCTGTATTTTAAATGATTATAGTATTTTTTTTACTTCTATTCCTAGGCGTTTAGCCAAGCGTACTAAGTTTGCTCTATCTAATTCAAGTACTCTTGCTGCTGCCGACCAGTTGTAGTTATGCTGTTTTAATTGCTCGGTAATTATGTTGTATTGCAACGATTCTACAGCTTGTTTTAAAGGTTGGTTGATTAAGGCGTTCGCTGTACTTCGGCTCTCTGCTATAGGGGGTTGCAGCGCACTCGGTGTTAAATCACAGTGCTCGCTTGTAATGGTTATTATTGGATTTTGCCATTGGCTTTGTTTTGCTTTTAGGGCGCTGCGGCTAATGACATGTTCAAGCTCGCGAACGTTACCTGGCCAGTTGTACTGATTAAGCAATGCTTGCGCTTCGGGGCTTAGTTTTAATTGTTTTATCCCTAATTTACGGGCTGTTTGCTCAATAAAATAACCAGCTAAGAGTGTTATGTCGTGCTCGCGTTTACTAAGTGGTGGCACAGTAATAGGGTAGACACTGAGGCGATGGTATAAATCGGCTCTAAAGCGACCTTGAGCTACTTCTTCTTTTAAATTTCTGTTGGTTGCAGCAACGACGCGTACATCTACGTACTTTGGCGTGTCTTCTCCTACCGTTTGTATTTCGCCACTTTGTAGCACTCGTAATAGTTTACTTTGCATGGCCAGGGGCAGTTCGCCAATTTCATCTAAAAATAACGTGCCGCCATCAGCTAATTGAAATTTACCTTGGCGCGAATTTTGTGCGCCTGTAAAAGCCCCTTTCGCATGACCAAAAAATTCACTTTCAGCAAGGCTTTCGGGAAGCGATGCACAATTTAAGTGAATAAGCGGTTGATCTTTGCGAGCTGAATTTAAGTGAATATTACGCGCAACAAGCTCTTTCCCTACCCCTGTTTCACCTAATATAAGCACGCTAAAGTTAGATGCTGCAACGAGTTTAATTTCGTTTTTAAGTGTTTGCATTAGCGGGCTTTGACCAATAATTTCACCGCCGTCACGTGTTAATGCTTCACGATTTAGTTCTTGTACTAATGCACTTGAGTGCTGTGCATGCTGTTTGTAATGGGCAAGTTCTAAGGCCGTTTTAAAGTGCGCGCTACACAGCGTTTGTAAAGTATTGAGTGTATCAGCACTTATGCTGTTAAATGCATTGGCGTTAAGGCTATCGAACGTAAGTACGCCAAGTAGCGCGTTTTTATCATAAAGAGGTAAACCTAAGCATGCATGTACCGGTATGTCGCCGGTTTTAGCTAATAGTAATCCGTCGTATGGATCGGGTAGTGGGCAGTCGTGCGCAAATTGAAGCGCGAGTGTGCTTTTGCAAATAGCTTCTAGGCGAGGGTGTTCTACTATTTTAAATCGTCTGCCTAAACTGTCGGGCATTAATCCTTTAATTGCCAGGGGTTTTAATTGTTCGCCCTGAAGCACTAATAACGCACTTGCATCACTAGGAATAACCCGCTCAACCGTTGCTAGTAATTGATCAAAGCTATGCTCGTGTAGTGTACTTTGAGCAAGCTCTAGAGCAACTTGTGTAAGGTTGAATTGCTGGTTCACGTCAAAATGACCTATTTGTGTTTTTATGAGTTAATTTATAGTAGGTCATAAAGACTCACACTGTAAAGTGATTTAATTTAACTTGTTGAATTTAATTAATTAAACTTGTTGGCACAGTATGTGTAATAGCTAAGTAACGTAGTTAGTTACAGAGATCGCCATGAACACACTAATGCTGAATAATTTAAATAATCAAACACAGTTTAGTTCACTGCATGAGGCACTAGCGTGCGCTGAATACTTTTTTGCTCAGTATGGTGTAGGGCAGGAAATAAAATAATGCGCCCTATAAACTTAACAGAGCCAATGCCAGCACGCGTTGCTATTCATCAAGTATCTCAATGGCCGTTATGGATGCTAGCTTTTAGGCCTTTCTTTTTAGGTGGTGGCTTATTGGCATTTTTGTCAGTGGGGTATTGGCTACTTATTTTAACAGGCCATACAAGTTGGCACTTATCGATACCTGCGACATTATGGCACGCGCACGAAATGCTGTTTGGCTTTGCAGGAGTTGTAGCTGTTGGCTTTTTACTTACCGCAGCACAAACGTGGACAGGCGTGCCGAGCATAAGTGGCAAAGCCCTTATGTGGCTTACGTTTATATGGCTTGCAGCGCGCTTAGCATTTTTTGTAGCACTGCCAGATATTACTCATTTTAATTTATATGCTGCACTTACATTACAAGTTATTTGGTGGCTAGGCGCCATAACCGCGTTGGCTAATATGTTATTAAAAGCCAATAGCAAAAGTAACTATCCGTTTTTAGCTATTTTAGCTGTGCTTTGTGGGCTCAATGTATTGTATTTAATACTTGTTTTACAACAAAACATGCAGCTTGCACTTGGTGTGGTTGATACCGCAGTACTGGTAATTACTTTACTAGTTGGCATTGTTGCGGGTCGCGTTTTACCATTTTTTACCGCTAAAGGTCTAGGTTTAACCGCACAAGTTCGCACTCCTAAAATAGATAAAGCTGTTATGTATTTATCTATTTTGGCTATCACTTTATTTTTCATCAACAAGTTGTTTTTGAACACGATTAATCCTGCGTTAGTTGTTGCAACTGTTGCTGCGCTTCACCTGGTCAGGGCTGGTTTTTGGTGGGATAGGAAGGTATTGAGAGTGCCGTTGTTATGGTCTTTACATTTTTCCTACTTAGCGTTAGGCGTAGGGTTAATGATGGTTGCATTTAGCTTTTATAGCAGTGCAATACAATTTAAAGATGCGCTGCACTTAATCACTATTGGCACAATAGGTATGATGATTTTAGCAATGATGACGCGTGTATCACATGGTCATACAGGGCGGACACTCGCTATTCCTCATTACATGGCTGTTGCTTTTGCGTTTTTGTTTGTGGCCGCTATTACTCGTTCATTACTCCCTTTTATTATTGGGCCTCACCTTGCTTGGCAAATAAGTGCTTTGCTGTGGTTAGTGGCTTTTTCATTATTTTTAATTCACTGCACACCTATATTAACGCGGCGTCGTGTTGATGGGCGTCGTGGTTAGTTCATCCATAGGAAACACATATGTTATCTGATAAAACCATTGAGATTGTAAAAAACACAGTTCCGTTATTAGCGCAGGCGGGTACAGTTGTTACCGATCATTTTTATAAGCGTTTATTTAGCCATAATCCTGAGCTTAAAAATATTTTTAATATGGCGAATCAAGATACAGGTCGTCAGCAATTTGCACTTTTTAATGCATTGGCTGCGTATGCACAAAATATTGATAATTTAGCCGTATTAAAAGAAGCGCTAACACGTATTAATCATAAGCATACAAGCTTGAATATTTTACCTGAGCATTACCCTATTGTAGGTGCGCATTTAATTGGTACTTTAAAAGAGCTTATTCCTGAGCAATTTACTCCCGATGTTGAATACGCTTGGCGCGAAGCTTACGGCGTACTTGCTGATATTTGTATAACCGAAGAAGCTGCTTTGTATGAGCACAGTAAAAATAAACACGGTGGTTGGGCGGGAACTCGCCAATTTGAAATAACCAACAAACAGGCCGAATCAGAACTAGTAACGAGTTTTACACTTACGCCAGTTGATGGCGAAGCTGTTATTACACATAAACCAGGGCAGTATTTAGGTATTAAAGTTAAGCCAGAGGGCGCTGAATATGAAGAAATTCGCCAGTATTCTATTTCACAAAAAAGTAACGCTAAAAACTACCGTATTAGTGTTAAAAAAGAGCTACAGCCAAAGCCTGGCATGGTGTCTAATTATCTACACTCATTAGAGCAAGGCACTATTGTTGAGTTATACCCGCCAGCAGGAGACTTCTTTTTACGCAATAACACAAACCCAGCGGTACTCATTTCAGCAGGTGTTGGGCAAACGCCAATGCTGGCTATACTTGAAACGCTATTAAGTGACAACTCTAATCAAGAGATTATGTATTTACATGCTTGCGAAAATACTCAGCAACATTCGTTTTCAAAATATTTATATGATCTAACAGCGCAGAATAACCGCTTGAAAACAATAACGTGGTTTAACCAAGCGACAGAGGGCGCTGACTTTACTGGGTTAATGAACCTAAATGCAGTACAAGCACAGCTACCATTGAGTAATGGCGACTTTTACTTATGTGGTCCTGCCGGTTTTATGGCATTTATAAAAAACCAGTTACTTGAACTAGGTGTTAAAAACGAGCAGATTCATTATGAAGTGTTTGGTCCGCATCAAGACTTGTAGTAACGCTTTAAAATAGAAAAAGGCGTACAGCGATGTGCTGCACGCCTTTTTTATAAACTTTAAAGTGCCTTATAACTCTTTACAGGTCACACCTTCAAGTACTGTAGTAAGCTCTTTTTTAGGATAGTAAAGCTCGCATTGGTTATTACGTAGCTGCAAAATAAACTTTTCAGATTTTATATTATGCGCGCCCATAATTACTCTGCCATCAGACCCTTTACTCATTGCATGATCAATTAGCAGTTCGCTACGTTTAGTAAATACGGAATCGGAAAGTGTTACTAATGCGCCTCCCTTAGCTTGTTGAATTGCCTGTTGTAGTGTTGTAATAACGCTAGGATTAACGCTCGTTAATATAGCGGGTTTAGCGGGCTCACTATTTACACTTTGGCATCCTCCCAAAGCGAATAAGGTAGCTAATGGGAGTAATAATTTAGCCATTACCTTTCCTCACTCAGTGTTGGCCAAGTTAAGTCCATATTACGCTGGGTAAATTGTACCGGTATATTTAAAGGAATGAGAGATTCACGAGAGCTTGAAAAATTAGCTGGCTCTGCTTTTGCAGCAGCCGTTCTAATTGGGCAACTGCCATTTTCAACATGAAATAATGCGGTGGCTAAAACGGCCTCGTCACTGTCGCCTAACTGATGATCAAAGTCGTCCTCAATTTCACAACCTTGAACATCAGCATCAAATTGTGGCGTAGGGGTTGGTGTAAAACCCGCAGCGTATTCGCCAAATCCTTTGCTATTTACCCCACTAAATTGAATAGTGTAATAGGTTGTTGCGCAGTTATGAGTTGGGGTAAAGCCATAGGGCTTACCGCAGGTTGTGTCGCCAATTAAAATAACTTCTGCGTCTATACCTTTTAAACCATTAATAAAAGCTTCTGATGCCGAACAGGTGCCTGATGTGCTTAATACATAAACCTTTGATAGGTTTAAATCAGGTAGGTTTTCACCTGTGCTAAAAAAAGTAGAGTAATCTATTTCTTCATCAATAAATGGAAAAGGTGAATCAACGGGTTGTTTATCGTTTTGTTGAGTTTGATAATAAAAGCGGTTGTTAACGTTGGCATTACCGGCAACCATATAAGCCAATTGTGCCGACAGTGCTAATAAACCACCACCGTTATATCTAAAGTCGATTACAAGCTCATCAATACCATCGGTTTTAAACTTATTTACCGCATCAATAAGCCCTTCTTGGGCAATGCTTATATGGCTATTAAATTGCATGTAACCCACGCTTAAACCATTTGCGGTTGTAATCGTTTTAACATTTTGAACCGGTGTTTGTTCAATATTGCCAGCGGTTACATTAAATGTTTTTTCGGCGCCATCGTTACTGCGCACAACAATAGTATGTGAGTCGCCATTAGTTGGGCTAAATAAGCCTTCGTTAAGCGTATCTACACCCGACTGTGTATTGGTATTAATGCTAACACCGTCAACTGAAAGTACAGTATCACCACGTTGAAAGCCTATTTGGCTTGCAGGTGAATTATCTTCAAGATAAGCGACGCGTAAAATACGGTCGGCTGTATCGCCAATGAACGCCCAATTTATACCGTAACCAGAAGTAACGCCCGATTGCGCTTCTTGAAAGTAATCTTCAGTAGGTTCTGAAAAATGAAAGTTATCTTTTTTTGCCCCTGAGTCGGTAAGCTGCTCTGTTTTTAATTGGGCAAAATAATCGGCTACTGTGGCAAAGCTTTCAGGATCGTTATCGGCAATCTCATCATACCAAAGGTAGGTTTCGTCGCTCCAAGAGCGAAGCCAGAGTTTTTCGTAAAGGGCAGAACCTGCTTGATCTGGGTAAGGCTCGTTGTTATTAAAGGGATCGTTACCCGTACGCGGGGTTTCGCAAAAGTTTTTTAAATCGTTAGAGGGTTCAAATACACCCGCAGTCCATGTTGGACTGCTACTTACAGGTGTTGTAACTACAGGGGCTGAGTCGATACCGCTACCGCCGCCGCCACAACCGGTCAAAGCAAAGCCCGCAAATGCAGTGAAAATGGCAAGCGAGGTTTTATTATTTTTAAACATAGGTAAGGGCTTTTTGTAAATAAGTTGTTTAAAATATTACAACACTCGCTCGTTTATTCAACATTTATAACTTTGATTTATGTAAATGAGAGTTAAAGCTTAGAGCTTGCTCACACTACTTGTATCTGCGAATGCTTGCTTTTGCCATGCATTAAATAACTTTTGCTGTTTATCAGAGATTTTTAAACCGTATGTTTTTTGCATGTAAGCGTAGGTGTCAGCTATACGTTTTCGTGCATAAACAGGCGGTTCAACTACACGTTGCTTAAAGTTTACTTTTACTTCGCAACGGCCATATTGCGTTGCGTTTTCGCTAAGCATACCAAAACGATAATTAGAGCGATCGGCATTAATTTCGCCAATAGCTGGCGCTAAGTTATTTATATCAGCTTCCATTTTTCTAAATTTAGCACTTACTTTACGGCAGTTTTTACGCCCGCCATCTTGCCAGCATTGTAGCTGGTGACCAAATTCCCACGCCGGAACAATGTGCTCCCACTCAATGCGTAGTGCTCGCACATTTACTTTGCCTGAGCGGGTAAGGGTATTTCGAGGAATGTAACCACAGTTAGACGGATCAGGAACGAGTTTTTTGCCTTCTTTTTTAATATCACAGCCGCAGTAAATGCTCTTGGCGTTGTCAGGTAGGGTTTTAATTAAATGTCTTTTAGCCGTTGAAAAACGGGTAAATTGTTCGGCAGATACCGAAACGCACACACAACAAGCCAATAAGGCCAGAATAAATCGAGTCATATCCATCACAAATGTGAACTACAGGAATGGGCAGTTTAAAGCCTTGAAGATAAAAGATAAAGTTAACTTAAGGCCAACGCTTATATTACTAAAAAGTGCCTGATTAATTTTTTACTCAAAGTTATTTTCACTATTCATTTATTTCTCACTATTTATCGTATTTTAACCACACAAGGTTACCCGTTAAGGAGTATGCTTAAAGCTTACTCAATATGAGGATTTGGATTGCAAATGAAATTTGTTGATTATTATGCAGTGCTTGGAATATCGCCTGATGCAGATGATAAAGCGGTTAAAGTAGCTTATAAAAAGTTAGCCAGAAAATATCACCCAGATGTAAGCAAAGAGCCTCAAGCAGAAGATAAGTTTAAAGAAATAGCAGAAGCTTACGAAGTCATTCATAACAAAGAAGAACGTGTAAAATACGACGAGTTACGTCGTCACCAACAAAATCGTGCTCGTCAACAGCAAGGTAATTATGGTGGTAACAATGCCTCATCGCAAAGTAATTATCAGCAAAGCGATCCTCAAACCGATCAAGAGTTTTCTGATTTTGTTAATTCAATGTTTGGCGGCGCCGGTGGATTCAATCGTTCCGGGCAGAGCAGAAGTAACGCCGCTCGCGCGCAAAAAGGACAAGATGTGGAAATAGAGTTCCCAATTTTTCTTGAAGAGACTTTAGTTGATACCGTGAAGCCTGTTGAGTTTATGTTACCGCAGCGAGACAGCAGTGGCCGTGTCACTGAAATTAAAAAATCACTAAAAGTGAAAATTCCCGCAGGTTCAGTAAATGGCGAGCGAATTCGACTAAAAGGGCAAGGCGGATTAGGGTCAGCGAATGGGCAAAATGGCGACTTGTATTTACAAATTAGTTTAGTGCCTCACCCATTATTTGATGTTGAGGGTCATAACCTAAATATAATTGTCCCTCTTGCACCATGGGAAGCGGCTCTTGGTACAAAGCTAAATTTACCTACGTTGACAGGAAAAATCCAATTAACTATTCCTTCTAATAGTCAGTCTGGTCAACGCTTGCGTATTAAAGGTAAGGGATTAATGAGTAAAAAAGCTAAAGGTGACTTATTTGCTGTGCTTAAAATTGTTAATCCAACATCTGTTGATGATACCAGTAAAAAACTGTGGGAAGAATTAGCCAAAAAAGCTCACTTTGATCCCCGTAATAACTGGAGCAAGCCATAATGCAAATTATCGTGACACAAAAAGACGATTTACTTACTAGCAAAGAGCTATGTTTGAGCAGTGATATTAGCGAAGCAATTTTATATGAGTTAGTTGAGCATAATATTGCGGTTCCAATTGAGGGGAAGCATGTTACGCAGTGGCTATTTACGGTATCTGCAGTGACCTTAGTTAAAAAAGCGGCCCGTATCCAACATGACTTTTCGTTAGATTGGTCGGCAATAGCTTTAGTTTTACAATTGCTGGATGAGCGTGATGAGTTGATTTTCGAAAACGAAATGTTAAAGCGACATTTGAGTCGATTTAAGCACTTGGAATAAAATAAGCCCTAGGCTTATTTACTCTTTGATAAGTGGGCGCTAGCTCTCAAAAACCAATATGACTACTTTGATTTATTCTTATTTTTAATTCGGATAAATCGTTTTAGTCGTATATTTTGTATAAGTAATAATATTCCACTTAAACAAAAAAGTACGCTAGTTGCTGAAAAGCTAATAAGTAGTGGATTATTAAAATTCTCTCGCTCATCGTAATCCATAATATGTAACATCCAAAAAAAGTCGAATATTCGCCATAGCGTGCTGCGAACGGTGACAACTTTGCCGTTATTTTCTGACAAGTACAGTGTTGTGTTAAAGGTGTCGTCAAATTGGACCTGCCAAACATTGGTTTTATATCCGACTTCCCGCGTACCTAGCTTTAGTAGTACAGCGCTTGTTACTTGAGCGTCAATAAGTAAGTGTGCTTTAGCATTTGCGGTAATTTGTATTTTAGTTGGCGGTTCAAATGGTCGGCCTGTTATGCCATTGAAGCTTTGCTGCTCGTTATTACTAAAGACAGTAATAAGTGGTGTAGTTAAGAAGTTCTCAAAAATTATTTGTGTTGGATTAACCACCTGAGAGGCAATATCGTCAAGGGAGGCAACATAATCAGCCTGCGTAAATGGGTTATTAAGAGTACGTGTTGCAAGATGCTCCCCATGAACTTTATCAAGAGGGATTGCACTCATAATTAAACCACCTAGTAACCATGCTAAAATTTGTAGTGCTAATAAATAACCTAACCATTTATGTAACTTGCGAGCATGTTTAAATATTTTTTTATTCATGTTTTAGTCTTATTATTTTTAGAGGCTAGTTTATTACATTAATAGGATAAGTTACTGCGACATTTTGTCGCAGTTTAAACTATAGCTTACTGTAATCATTTAAAAATAAAAAAGATTACACTTAAATTCCTAACATGACTTATCTGTTTAATTGAGCTGAATATTTGATATCCAGCTAGCTTTAAATGCTAAAAAATACTTAAAAGCTGCGAAATATCCATATAAAGTGGTTAATAGAGCATAGTTGATTTGGTATAACGGTAAAACTGCGTTAAAGTTTGCAATGAAATTATTAGAGGATAAATACGAAACGATGTCGGAAATTCAATTTTTAAATGTAGATCTTGAGCTTGAATCAAAGCAAGATATTAGTTTGCTAGTGGCGGACTTGAAAAAAGTCGCGACGATTTTACATTATGACAAAGACGAATACCGTCAACTAGCGCGTATTGAAGCTACAGGTGAGGTGAGCACACCTGATAAAGCCATAAACCATATATGTGAGCTTATTGAATCGTGTTCGCGTAACGCGCTAAAGCAATGGTTAAGCTGTTCACGTAGAACGTTTGATATTGGTTTTGAATCAGGGACTTCTCCTAAGTGCTTTAATCAAGCCTTAGACGCAGATACATTATTGCGTATATCTGCGATTGGTGCGGGTATGGAAATTACCATTTACCCAATCGAAAAGTAACTATCTTCGCTCTACGACTGCTGCGGTCATTTTTGATACGCAGCACAGCTCATTGCGGCTATTTGTAATTTTTATTTCCCATACTGAACTACGTTTGCCAATATGAAACGCTCTTGCCGTTGCTGTTAAAGTGCCGTTGCGAGATGCTTTTAAATGACTTGCGCTAATTTCCTGCCCTACACAGTAAAATTTAGTAAAATCGACAACAAAGTTAGCGGCATAGCTGGCAACTGTTTCGGCAAGTACAACGTTAGCTCCGCCGTGAACCATCCCCATTGGGTTATGATGCTCAGGAATTGCCGGCATTGTGGCAACCAAATAATCATCGCCAATTTCTGTGACTTCTATCCCCATAGTTTTCATTAATGTTCCTTGGCCATTAATGCCTTGTTCTAACTGCTTGCACAGCTCTAAGGTGATGGGCTGGTACCAAATACTCATAATGTCTCCTTTGCATTTTTAATCATTTATAAACTTAGCTTTAGTTATATCCCTAAAATGTACACAAGTGAAATTACTTTAGCTATTTTAAGGCTTAATTTAAATTTGCGATTTTTATTTAACTGTATATACTCACAGTTAAATGTACTGTATGGAAAACCAGTTGTATGCGACCATTAACGAACCGCCAAGCTCAAATACTCGAACTAATTAAAGTTTTTATTAAAGACACTGGTATGCCTCCTACACGTGCTGAAATAGCGCAAACATTAGGTTTTAAAAGTGCCAATGCTGCTGAAGAACATTTAAAAGCACTTGCTAAAAAAGGCGCAATTAAAATGAAACCAGGTGCAAGCCGTGGTATTCAATTAATTGAAGAAGAAGAGCCAGAACAATTAGGTTTACCGCTTATAGGGCGTGTTGCTGCTGGTTCACCTATTTTGGCGCAAGAGCACGTTGAAAGTCACTGCAAAATCGATCCATTAATGTTTAAACCGGCTGCAGATTTTTTACTACGCGTTAACGGTATGAGCATGAAAGATATTGGCATTATGGATGGTGATTTACTTGCTGTACATCGTACTCAAACCGCTGAAAACGGACAAGTTGTTGTTGCCCGCCTAGACGAAGACGTAACTGTAAAACGTCTTGAGAAAGCGGGTCGTAAAGTATTACTTCATGCTGAAAACGACGATTTTGACTCTATTGAAGTAGATCTTGAGAATGAGTCTTTTAATATTGAAGGCTTAGCCGTTGGCGTTATAAGAAACGCTGATTGGATGTGACTTTAAAAATAGCTTTTAAACAAGCAGTTTTATAAATGCGTACTAACTAGTACGCATTTTTGTTTTAAAATTTGTACTAAAAATAGGGCGTAAACAGCCCACTGACTATTTAAGCTGTAAACTTTTTTGCACTTATATTTTCCCCCTCCGAATGCGTTAAACCCCTTTGTTTTGCTCATATTTTGAACTTTCTGTTGCCCAGTTGATTACCGATTTTTTATTAATTATTCAATATCACCTGATTGTTTTTTATACTAAAACTTGCTTGTTGTTCGTTTTTTAGCTAGTTGTTAATGTGCTGAGCTAATAATAACTCACAGCTTTTTAGTTTTGAGAACACACAATATACACAAACTCGTTGTTGGCGCAGCAAAACCAATCAATATTAAATAAGATTGGCTAAAAAAATAAAAATAACGAATTGGCGTTTAAGCCGTATGCCTCTTCGCTTTGCATTCGCAATAGCATCAAAGGAGCCGTCACATGGGTAAACTGACCTCTACCTTGTGGCTTATATTATGTGTTTTTTCGCACCCAGTTTTGGCTAACAGCCAATACAATATGCGCAAAGGCGTAACCGATATAAGCAATAATGTATATCAGCTGCACATGACCATATTTATAATATGTTGTGTGATTGGGGTGATAGTGTTCGCAATTATGTTTTGGGCACTTATTCATCACCGTAAATCTAAAGGGGCTGTACCTGCCCAATTTCACGAAAGCACTAAAGTAGAAATACTTTGGACTGCAATTCCGTTTGTTATTTTAATTGCTATGGCAGTACCAGCCACTAAAACCCTAATTGCAATGGAAGATGCCAGCAAAGCTGATCTCACTATTAAAATTACGGGTTCGCAATGGAAATGGCATTATGAATATATGGGTGAAGATGTAGAGTTCTACTCTATTTTATCTACCCCGCAAGATGAAATCGCGAATCTTGCAGATAAAAATCCTAACTACTTACTTGAGGTTGATAAGCCTCTTGTACTGCCAATAAATCAAAAAGTACGATTTTTAATGACTTCTGACGATGTTATTCACTCTTGGTGGGTACCTGATTTTGCAGTTAAAAAAGATGCTAACCCCGGCTTTATAAACGAAACATGGACGAACATAAACGAAGAAGGTACTTACCGAGGCCAATGTGCTGAGTTGTGTGGTAAAGACCATGGCTTTATGCCCGTTGTGGTGGTCGCTAAATCTGAGGCTGATTTTAAAACATGGCTTGCAGATGCAAAGCAGGCTAAACAAAAAGCAGCATTAGCAGATGCCGCATTACTTGATAAAACCCTCCCAAAAGAAGAATTAATGACTTTAGGCGAACAAGTATATATGGCTAATTGTGCTGCATGTCATCAACCTACTGGCATGGGGTTACCGGGCGTATTTCCTGCACTTAAAGGCAGCCCGATAGTGCTTGGCGATATAAAAGATCACATTGATGTAGTTATCCATGGACGACCCGGTACGGCAATGCAAGCTTTTGCCAAGCAGTTATCTATAAAGCAATTAGCTGCGGTTATTACTTATAAACGTAATGCGTGGGGTAATGATACGGGTGATGTTATTCAACCGAGTCAAATACAGACAGCACTTGATGCCAAAGTGGAGGCGAACTAATGAGTAGCATAGTAGAACAACCTAACGCCAATGAAGCTCATCATGCTCATCACCCAGCTAAAGGTTTTAAACGCTGGCTTTACACAACTAATCATAAAGATATAGGTAGTTTATATTTAATTTTTTCGCTGACCATGTTCTTAATTGGTGGCGCAATGGCCATGGTGATCAGGGCTGAATTATTTCAACCAGGTTTACAGTTGGTCGACCCTCACTTTTTTAATCAAATGACCACAGTGCATGGTTTAATTATGGTGTTTGGTGCGGTTATGCCCGCCTTTACAGGCCTTGCTAACTGGATGATACCACTCATGATTGGCGCGCCAGATATGGCATTGCCAAGAATGAATAACTGGAGCTTTTGGATTTTACCGTTTGCGTTTTTAATCCTATTGGCATCGTTATTTATGCCTGGTGGGGGTCCTGCATTTGGTTGGACTTTTTATGCACCACTGTCCACAACATACAGTAATGATAATACTGCATTGTTTGTATTTGCCGTACATATTATGGGGATTAGCTCAATAATGGGCGCAATCAATGTGATTGTAACCATAGTGAACTTACGTGCCCCCGGCATGACATGGATGAAGTTGCCCTTATTTGTATGGACGTGGTTAATTACTGCCTTTTTATTAATAGCGGTAATGCCAGTGCTTGCAGGGGCTGTCACTATGGTACTTACCGATAAGTATTTTGCGACCAGCTTTTTTGATGCCGCAGGCGGTGGCGACCCGGTGATGTTCCAACACATTTTTTGGTTTTTTGGTCATCCCGAAGTATACATAATGATTCTTCCTGCCTTTGGCATTATATCTACAATAGTACCTACCTTTTCTCGTAAAAAACTTTTTGGCTATGCCTCAATGGTATACGCCACATCCTCCATAGCACTATTGAGCTTTATTGTATGGGCTCATCATATGTTTACTACTGGGATGCCGGTAGCTGGCGAGTTGTTTTTTATGTACGCGACCATGCTTATATCGGTACCTACAGGAGTAAAAGTATTTAATTGGGTTGCCACAATGTGGAAAGGCTCAATAACTTTTGAAGTGCCAATGCTTTTTAGTATTGCGTTTATTGTGCTGTTTACCTTAGGTGGTTTTTCGGGATTGATGCTGGCAATTACACCTGCTGATTTTCAATATCACGATACTTATTTTGTAGTGGCGCACTTTCATTATGTATTAGTAACAGGGGCTGTATTTTCGATAATGGCAGGTGCTTATTATTGGCTGCCTAAGTGGACGGGCAATATGTTTAATATCACATTGGCTAAATGGCATTTTTGGCTATCGCTGGTGAGCGTGAACGTACTGTTTTTTCCTATGCATTTTGTAGGGCTTGCCGGTATGCCGCGTCGAATTCCCGATTATGCTCTTCAATTTGCCGACTTTAACGCAATCATAAGTATTGGTGGGTTTGCCTTTGGTTTATCGCAATTGTTGTTTGTAGCTGTGGTAATTAAATGCGCGCGTGGCGGTGATAAAGTGCCTGCAAAAGTATGGGAAGGGGCAGAAGGCCTTGAGTGGGAAGTTGACTCTCCAGCGCCATATCATACTTTTTCTACGCCGCCGGTTATTAAGTAATGACACACGCACCGCTACTCAAACGTTTGGTACTTATTTGCATAGGCATGTTTGCCTTTGCCTTTGCCTTAGTACCTTTGTATGACGTGTTTTGTGATGTAACAGGGCTTAATGGAAAGCCTTCGCTTGAGCAAGCAGAGCAAAGTACACAAATAGTACAAAACCGAGAAGTCGGCGTTAGCTTTACTACTCACGCACAAAGTGGTGCACCGTTTGAAGTTAAATCAAAAGAATACAGTGTAGTGGTAAAACCCGGTGCAATGCGTGAAGTAATGTTTAGTGCAAAAAATAACAGCAACCTAGATAAAGTAATGCAGGCTGTACCATCAGTCTCACCAGGTAAAGCGGCAAAGTATTTACATAAAATAGCCTGTTTTTGCTTTGATCAGCAACCTCTAAAAGCAGGGGAAGAGCTTGAATTTAAATTACTTTTTTATGTTGATACCGCATTGCCAAGCGACATTGAAGAATTAACTTTATCTTATACCGTATTTGATATTAGTGAACAGCTGGTGGCAAGTAATAACTAGCTTTTTAAACTAGTGTGAAACTAGGAGTAAATAAAATGAATCAAGAATATGAGCATTATTACGTACCTGAGCAAAGCCCGTGGCCTATTGTAGGTGCTGTTGCATTGTTTTTTATTGCAGTAGGGGCAGGCTTGACTGTTATGAGTGTAGGTAAAGAAGGTGGTAGCGGGGTTTATCTGCTTTATGCCGGTATTGCTGTGCTTGTGTATATGTTGTTTAGCTGGTTTAAAAATGTAATTAGTGAATCGGATAAAGGTTTGTACTCAGCACAAATGGATCGCTCTTTTAGACAAGGTATGAGCTGGTTTATTTTTTCTGAAGTTATGTTTTTTATGGCCTTTTTTGGTGCGCTTTTTTATGCACGGGTATTGTCGGTACCTTGGCTTGGAGGTGCAGGCAATAATGCAATGACTAACGAGGTTTTATGGCCAACTTTTGAAGCTGTTTGGCCGCTAGTTTCAACACCTGCTGGCGAAACTACTCAGGCTATGGGCTGGCAAGGCTTACCACTTATAAATACCTTAATACTGCTTATTTCCTCAGTTACTTTACATTTTGCCGACGTAGCGATGGAAAACAATAAACGTACTCCACTTAAGGTTTTTTTAGGCGCTACTATTTTATTGGGTGTTTGCTTTTTAGGGCTGCAAGTTGAGGAGTACATGCATGCATATAATGACCTTAATCTAACGCTAGATGCGGGTATTTACGGTAATACGTTCTTTTTATTGACTGGTTTTCATGGCATGCATGTAACGCTAGGAACCGTACTTTTATTTGTAATATTTTTACGGATATTAAAAGGGCACTTTACTAAAGATAAGCACTTTGCTTTTCAAGCAGCTGCTTGGTATTGGCACTTTGTTGATGTGGTGTGGCTGTGTTTGTTTGTATTTGTATATGTGCTGTAGCGTTTATTGGCGAATTATTTGCTTTAATAAAACCAAGTTTAAGCGCTGCAATAACAACAACTAAAACAACGACCGAAAACAATACGCGACGACCTAAAAAGTGAGACATAGATCGTCCCCCTGTTTTCCCTGACACCATAATAAACAATGCTCTAAATAAGTTAAAAAGTATAAATATTAACAACAGTACGATAATAATTTTAATAATCACTGAGTTGACCCTTTATGCAGTTAGTTTTACGGCACAAACAAAAGCTTAGCTCACTAATCACACTTTGTATGGTTGTGGTTGTTGTACTTGTGTGTGTGCGATTAGGGTTTTGGCAGTTGGAGCGAGGTGAGCAAAAGCAGCAACAACTAACCGCCATAGCTAAGCAACAGACTCGTGGTGTGATGAGCTGGTCTCAATTACTTAACTTGCCTGATAGCTGGAACAAAACTGGTGTATTGGTTGAGTTAAAAGGGCGGTTTGTACAAAACCAATATTGGCTTTTAGATAATCAAGTTTATAACGGACAAGTAGGGTACGACTTACTTGCTTTACTAAAGCCAGACACCGAAGAAAAAGTGATTTTAGTTAATTTAGGATGGGTAAAAGCGCCTATATCTAGAGATACCCTGCCAAAGGTTGCTCTGCCTACAGGTGTTTTTATTCTTAAAGCGCAAATAAAAGAAAATAACCTAGGTAGCTTTACGCTTGAAGATAAAACTACAAATAACGACTTACCTACAAGAATCCAATCTATAGACTTGAATATGCTGAGCACTCAAAGCCAGCAATCATTAATTAATTTTATGGCTTACAGACAAGGTACTGGTGATGAGATTGCAACACCTCATTATGAGGCCGTTGTTATGAGCCCTCAAAAGCATAATGCCTACGCTGTGCAATGGTTTTTAATTGCTGTTGCATGTGTTGTTGTGGCTATTTTTGCGAGTAAAAAAAGGACACATAATGAAAAATAATCCCCTTTTGTTGTTTGTAGGTTGCTGCGCTATCCCATTAATTTTGGCATATGGCGCATTAAAGTTTGATTGGTTGCCTACTGCAATTACTAATAATGGCGAGTTTTTAAGCCAAGAAATAAAACTTAAAAATTGGCCGAAAAATAATCCCAAACAATGGACTATCGCACTTAATTATTCAAACGAATGTAACACCCCATGCAGCGAACAACTCAATGCACTTAATAACTTATATGTGGCACTTGGTAAAAACCAAGGCAAGGTTGATATGGCTGTAATGGGAAGTCCCGACAATAAAAATCTACCATGGAAAATTATTACCGAGCAACAGAGTTTAAATCCTGCAAGTTTATATTTAATTGATCATATGGGGTTAGTGGTACTTGAATATCCCTTTAAGGTCCAGCCACAAGAAAACCGTTTAGTACAAAAAGGGTTATTAAAAGATCTAAAAAAATTACTTAACTATTCTCGTTCTAGCTAACTAAGTTGAGCTTAAGTTGGAGTATCTGATGTATAAAAATTATAAAAACTTAGTATTAATAACAGGATTACTCGCTTTGATTGTAGTTGCTTTAGGTGCGTACACCCGCTTAAGTGATGCAGGATTAGGGTGCCCCGATTGGCCTGGTTGTTATGGCTTTTTAACGGTACCTAAGCATGAGGCTGACATAGCCTTAGCAACTCAAAGCTACCCCGATATGATGTTCGAAACCGCAAAAGCGTGGAAAGAAATGATTCATCGCTACTTTGCAGGTGCTTTAGGCTTACTTATTTTAGGTTTATTTGTGTTGGCTTTTTTAAAACGCCAATATCCAACTACGCCAGTTAAATTGCCTTTGGCTTTACTTCTACTCGTGGTATTTCAGGCTGCCCTTGGTATGTGGACAGTAACCATGAACCTTCAGCCGCTTATTGTAATGGGCCACTTATTAGGTGGCTTTAGTATTTTGTCACTTATAACGCTTTTATATTTACGGCTAACCGCAAAACCTATTATGGGTGGCGATAGCGGCGCAAAACGCTATTTTGGTTTAAGTTTAGTAGCGCTCAGTGTATTGATTATCCAAATTGCACTAGGTGGTTGGCTGGCTGCAAATTACGCCGCTCCTCATTGTAGTGGTTTGCCATTGTGTAATTACGCACAACCGTTTTCATTGAGTAGCGTATTTCAATTACCACTTGAGCACAGTAATTATGAGTTTGGTGTGTTATCGCAGCAAGCGCGTATGTCTATTCATTTATTACACCGCATTTGGGCACTGGTTACTTGCATCGTTCTGGCGCTAATTATGTGGAAAATATACAGCCAAGCGTACTCTAAAAAAATTAAAAATTGCGTGGTGAGTGTATTACTTGTTCTGCTTTGCCAAATTAGCTTAGGGCTTATTTTAGTACATTGGCATATTCCGTTGGGAGTTGCATTGGCGCATAACTTGATGGCTGCCATACTATTATTAAGCATGGTTAGGTTGTGTTATTACCTAAAATCACGCACATAAAGGGGAAATATAATGGCACTTATAATTGATAAAAAAATACTGCTACCCGTTAATGCTCAATCGCTAATTTCGCGTACTCATAATTTGCTGCAAGACTACTTAGCAATTAGTAAATTTAAAGTGGTAGCCATGCTGGTACTAACAGCTTGGGTTGGTTTAGCGCTGGCTCCTGATGTAGGGCGAGGTATGGCTGTACAGTTTATTAGCTTGTTAGGTATAGGGCTACTTTCTGCTGCTGCAGCGGTTATTAATCATGTGGTTGATAGTGAGATAGACTCAAAAATGGCAAGGACTCGTCATCGCCCTGTGGCTAAAGGGCGTTTAAGTAAAACACATGCGCTTAGTTTTGCAGCTGTTATTGGGGTTGCGGGTTTTATTATGCTGATGGTGTGGGCTAATACCTTAACCGCTATATTAACGTTATTTGCATTGGTAGGTTATGCATTTGTTTATACATCATTTTTAAAGCGTGCTACACCGCAAAATATTGTTATAGGTGGGTTGGCTGGCGCAATGCCTCCATTATTAGGTTGGGTGTCAGAAACAAACCAAATGGCAGCAGCCCCTTGGTTACTTGTAATGATAATATTTACCTGGACTCCGCCACACTTTTGGGCGCTGGCTATAGCACGAAAAAGTGATTATGAACGCGCTAAAATTCCTATGTTACCAGTAACCCATGGTATCGATTTTTGTAAAACCTGCGTTGTTGCTTACTCTGTTTTACTCGCTGTAGTTTGCGTATTACCTTATTTAATTGGTATGTCTGGATTAATATATTTAATAGGTGCGTGTGTATTAAATGCTGTGTTTATATATAAAGCCGTCAAATTAAAAATTGCTGGAAATGATGAGACTGCAATGGACTTATTTCGTTTTTCGATTATTCATTTAATGGTACTCTTTGTAATCTTATTTATAGATAAATGGCTCCCTTTATGAAGCAGTTATGGCTTGGATTAATTGTTGTTTTAGTTTTGTTTTTATCAGCATGTTCAAACGAAAATAGTCCGCCAGATGTAGATGCATTAGTTTACGAAAATGCAAAGCCACTGTCTGATTTTACGCTAAACGATCAGCGCGGCGAATTAGTGACTAAGCAACAATTTTTAGGACAGTGGAATTTAGTATTTTTAGGCTATACAAGCTGTCCAGATATTTGTCCATTAACACTTGCTAAGTTAAATGCTGTTTATAAAAACTTACAAGCAGATTATCCGCTGCAAATTTGGTTTTTATCGGTTGATCCAAAACGCGATACACCAGCTAAACGAAAGCAATATATAGATTACTTTAATCCTGACTTTTTAGCTGTATCAGGGGAACATAAACACCTTTTTCCTGTTGTTAGAGAGCTTGGTTTAATTTACGCGATTAGCGATAGTAGTGAATCAGAATATGCAGTTGATCATAGTGCTTCGGTCGCTATGGTTGATCAAAATGGAGCCGTTAGAGCTATTTTTAAACCAGAATTTAAACAAGGTAGCGTGCCATTAATTAATGCGACGACTTTAACGCAAGAGTTTAAAAAAATAGCCGATTACTACAAAAACTAGTTTTTTACTTTTTACCAATTTGAAAGGAGCTTTAGGCTTAATGCCAGTCAGTTAAGCTGACTGGCATCTTTCTTTTTATGGGGATACTTAGATGGTTTTGGCTTAACCCATCGGGGATATCTTCTATCCTCTCGTCTAGCTGGAAGCTTAAATAAGACCAGTGTATCGAGTAAGTGCTGCCAGTGTATTGGAATGTTCCCTGGGCTCATTATAGATACTGACGAGAAATACTGAATGACAGCCATCGAACTGCTAGAGAAACTAAGCTGGTTAGGCCATATCCCTGTGACTGTCGCCGCCATCGTCATTATTCTTCGTATTAAATTATAGGCGAGTAACACGGCCCATAGCTCCTGACGCACCATGTCTGGACGCTTACTTCTTAAATGGTATGCGCTATCAAGCATGGTTTGTTTGATTTCTCTAAACCCAAGTTCTATCTCCCAACGATGACAATATAATTCAACAATTTCATTACCTGGATAACGTAATCTATCCGTCATCGAGGTTAATATACGGTAGCTTTTGCCCTTTATTGTTTTACTGATTAATCTCGCTTTAATCGTTTCAGGAACATCGGGAAAGTTTTTTTGTGCATGCTTTGTTGTTTTCAATTCAATGATATGGTCATTTTTACCCGCGCTGGAGATGATTTCATACTGTAAGTCGGGCCTTGCTGGTATCAGCCAGTGCCTCATCTTCCCAGTTTGGTGCCAACGATTTAACAGGCCTAAAGAATAATATCCTTTATCAAACATAGTCAGTGAATTATCTGGTGTACGTTCAATTAAACGCTCAGCTAATTTCATCTCGTTGGTTTTATAGTTATCAAACTCGCTACTGAGCAGTTGATGGCTGGTCAATTCCATATGACAGACCATGCGTATTTGAGGAAAGGCTGTATCACCGTATTGGTTGCTACCTGAAGAGAAGGCTTTACGGTTATCAGGCGTGTCGGCTGTTCGCCACACAACACCGTCAACAGCTAATAGGTTCAAACCATTCCATGTTTCGAATGACTGTTGCTTATACATTGATTGAGCAGATTTATTGAAAACGTGTTTAACGGAATCATCACCTAACCTTTGTCTCGCCTGTACCATCGCACTTGGAGCAACGAGTGGGTTCTTGCCAGGTAACATGATATCTAGCTTATTAGCGATATTCCAAACCGATTCTTTTCGAAACAATGCCATGCCAATAACTGACCACAAAACGGCCTCAAGCGGTAACCTTCGCTTACGAACGGTTGCAATCCCTGCTTGTTGAAAACCTTGTTCAATGATTTCAGGGTCAAGAATTTCTGATAATTTTTCAAAGGTATGGTATCGGCTGCTTTCTTCAAGTGTTGCTTGCAGTGCTTGTTCTATATTCACAAAAAAAATCCGTAGTTAGTTTCCTAACTACGGATTTTGCATGATCGTTTGGATCGGTCAACCGGTCATTTTCTTAACTGATCGGCATTAAGCTTTAGGCTCCTTTTTTTGTGCTCTAGAGTAGTTAATAAAATAACCTAGCGGTTTTTACATCAGGCAGTTAAGGTTTAGGCGCTTCAATTACCCAAGGCTGCGAAAACCAAAAGTAATCACCAGGGCTTGAAATAGAAGGGGCCGTGCAATTAAAACGAGAACGCCCTTTATTAAGCACTTTTGGTGAGGTGATTTCGACAGTATTTTTAGTTATCCATTTTAAATCTGCTTGGCCTACGCTTGATACATAACAGGCAAATTGGCTCTTATGAAAATCACCCATCTTAAATTCAATTGTGAGCGTGGGTGGATTTTGCTGTGTAACGCTATCTTGATAAGTTAAATTGGTGATATTAAACGCGCGTGAGTTAAGCTTAGTAATAAGGGTTTCTAGTTTGCTGTAAAAGCCTGATGCAGGAAAACGCGGCAAGCGGCTAAAATTAGAATCTTTATTTACAGCGCCTGAGTGCTGGCCAATACCCACAAAACCAAGCTCTGTCACGAGTGCTTGCAGCTCGTTATTAAACTCACCATACGGGTATGCTAAGTATTTATAGTCGTGGCCTATTTCTTCTTTTATGCGCTTTTGAGAGTTAAGAATATCTTGCTTAATACGTGATTGCCATTGTGCATCGGTTTCGTTTTCACGCTTAAGGTGTAAGTAATCATGTTGTCCGCTATGATTGGCTATTAATGCCCCTTTTTTAGATAATTCTTTGAGCTTATCCCACCCCATTACGTAACTCATACCTTCGTCTATTAATTTAGGATTTACAAAGATAGTGTACGGGTAGCCAAACTTTTCTAAAATAGGTGCGGCTTGTTCATAGTTATTGTTATAACCATCATCAAAGGTGATGGCGAGTGTTTTATCAGGTAAAGTTTCACCTTGTTGAAGCGCGCTAATTAACTCATTAAGAGGAATAACGTTAAAGTTGTGCTCTTTTAAATAGCTTAAATGCTCCGTAAATGTATTTGCGCTAACGCTCGTGACAGCGGGTAGGGTTTCACTAACATGATGATACTGTAAAATAACGGCTGCTTGAGCCCGTACAGACACACTAATGAGGATAAATAATACTAAATGAAACAATTTCTTATACATAATAAGGCACACCATAAAAGCTTGCTGTTGTTAGCGGGTCCGATGATACTATCAAATATCACAGTGCCGTTGTTAGGAATTGTTGATACTGCTGTAATTGGGCACTTAGGAAGCGCTCATTACTTAGCTGGAATTGCCCTTGGCTCTGCAGTTATATCTATTTTATTTTGGCTTGCTGGTTTTTTAAGAATGAGCACCACGGGACTCGTGGCACAAGCATACGGAAAAAACGATTTAACCCAACTTGCCGCTTTACTTAAACGCAGCCTATTGCTTGCAAGCGCAGTGGCCGTGCTATTAATTGTGTTATCCCCATTAATAAAGCACGCTATTGCTTATCTCTCCGCAGCTAATAGCGACGTACTTAACCAAGCTTATCAGTATTTTAGCATTCGTATTTTTAGTGCTCCAGCAGCATTATGTAACTTAGTGTTACTGGGTTGGATGCTTGGTGTGCATTATGGTCGAGGTCCATTTTATTTATTACTCGTCACTAATATCGTTAATATAGTGCTCGATATTTATTTTGTTGTTTATTTAGATTGGGCAGTTTCAGGCGCTGCATGGGCGTCACTTATTGCTGACTATACAGCACTAGTATTTGCACTGTTTTTAGTGGCTAAACTAGCTAAAAAACAAGACATTGATCTAAATGTACCGAACTGGTTGAGTATTAGCAAAATGGCTGAATTATTGAGTTTGAATAGAGATATATTTATTCGCTCTTTAATACTGCAATTATGCTTTAGTTTTATGACATTTTACGCGGCGCGTATAGGCGAAACCACATTAGCTGCTAATGCTGTCTTACTTAACTTTTTAATGTTGGTGAGCTTTGCTCTTGATGGCGTTGCTTACGCCTCTGAGGCAAAAGTAGGGCAAGCTAAAGGCCAAGGAAGTGTTAAAAACATAGAGCTTTGGGTTAAAATAAGTGTATTTTGGGGTATGCTTTTTGGTGTGTTATATAGCCTATTTTTTGCATTATTTGGCAACACCATAATCAAGCTTTTAACCAATGTGCCAGAGGTTATTCAAGAGGCAACGCATTATTTACCATGGATAGTAGTATTACCAATTTTGGCCATGAGCTGCTTTTTGTTTGATGGTGTTTTTGTAGGGCTTACGCGAGCAAAGAACATGCGTAACAGTATGATACTTTCAGCTGGAGTTGGCTTTTTTGGTGTGTTTTGGGTGTTTATAGACTTGCAAAATAACGGGTTATGGCTGGCTATGAGCTGTTTTATGTTAATGCGCGGGGTTACATTAATAATTAAATATCACCACTTAAAAATAAATAATCAGCTATTAGATTAAATAAATGGTTTATTTCCAGAGATCGGGGTCGTGGTGTTTAGGGCCTATATCTTTTAGAACTTGTGAAAAACGATTAGCAAAAATACCGCAGTAGCCCCAACCGGCAAAAAATAATGCGGGGAGTAAAATTATAACGCCAATTATTTGTAAGCTGTAGTGGGTGTAATACCCAATAGATATGAATATCACGGCTAGCACAAACAGTGCTAAGCCGCGAAAAAAGCGCTTTAAGCTCAGCTTAGGATTGCTCCCTAAGCGATAGATAAGCTGCTTTAGCATTTACAAGGCCTAATAGTAAGAGTGATCGCCCGCTTCGTGTTCTGTTATATCAGCAACACCGGTGATTTCTTCAAACTTAGCTATCATTTCTTTTTCAATGCCTTCTTTTAGTGTTACATCGATCATAGAACAACCGTTACAACCACCACCAAACTGAAGTATAGCTATACCTGCAGCTGTAATCTCAACAAGGCTTACTTGACCACCGTGGTTAGCAAGTTGTGGATTTACTTCGGTTTCTAGCATGTGCTGTACACGTTCGTTTAACGATGCATCGTCACCTATTTTACGCGCCTTTGCATTTGGTGCTTTTAGCGTTAACTGAGTACCCATTTTGTCGGTAACAAAATCGATTTCAGCTTCTTCTAAAAATGGCGCACTTTCTGCATCTACAACGGCATCAAAACCGTTAAAGTTTAGGCGAATATCGCTCGCTTCTACAGCGTCTTCTGGACAATAAGACACACCACATTCCGCTTGTGATGAACCAGGGTTTACAACAAACACACGAATATTGGTTTGTTGTGATTGATCTGCTAATAGTTTAGCAAAATGCGCTTGCGCTGTTTCGGAAATAGAAATCATAAAACCATCTATACTTGACTAAATTACTCGGATACTGCGTATCATACTCCGCTCATCGTGTTGCGGCTAGTGTTGAGCGTAAAAAGTTGGCATCTATTTTAAGCAATGGTAGCGTGCAAACAGCGAACATTTTTTGAGTGATTTATATGCGTTTGGTATTAACATTAATGGTGGTGTTGCTTAGCTTTTCAAGTGTAGCTAAGCCACTTTCGTATTATTTTGAACAAGATGTAAAATTTGACCCTTCAATTCCTACTCCTGAGCAAGTACTCGGTTACGAAGTAGGAGAGTGGCACGTGAGACATGATCAGCTCGTACGTTATATGGAAATACTTGCTGATAAAAGCGACCGTATAAATTTTGAAGTGATTGGCCGCACACATGAACAACGCCCCCTTGTCATGCTAACAATTACAGCAGCTGATAAGTTATCAAGCATAGAGCAGACACGCCAAGCTCACTTAGCACGCTTAAGTAACGATGGATCAGATGCTAATTCTACAAAACAGCCTGCCGTTGTATGGATGGGATACAGTGTGCATGGTAATGAGTCATCAGGTAGTAACTCATCTTTGCTGGTGGCGTATTACTTAGCTGCTGCACAAGGCGCTGAAATAGATGAGTTATTAAATAACACGGTTATTTTACTCGACCCTTCGCTTAATCCTGACGGACTTGCTCGTTTTGCTAATTGGGCCAACAGTAACCGAGGTATGAACTTATCAAGCGACCCTAAAACTCGTGAACATGTTGAAAACTGGCCAAGCAGTCGTACCAATCATTACTGGTTTGATTTAAATCGTGACTGGTTATTACTACAACATCCTGAATCGCGCGCGCGTATTGCTAAATTTCATCAGTGGAAACCAAATGTCTTAACCGATTTTCATGAAATGAGACCAAACAGCAGTTACTTTTTTCAGCCAGGTATTCCTAGTCGTAAGCATCCTATAACACCGGATGAAAATGTAACGTTAACTAAAGCGATTGCTAACTATCACGCAAAAACGTTAGATGAAAATAACGCACTGTACTTTACTGAAGAAAGCTTTGATGACTTCTATTACGGTAAAGGCTCAACTTATCCCGACGTTAATGGTGGTGTAGGTATTTTATTTGAGCAAGCCAGTTCTCGCGGGCATATTCAAGATACTATAAATGGACCTTTGAGCTTTCCCTTTACTATTAAAAATCAATTATTAACGAGTTTATCTACCTTTAAAGCCGCTGTTGATAACCGCCAAGCACTACTTGATTACCAAGCTAAGTTTTATAATCAAGCTACAGATTTAGCTAGTGATGAAAGCTTTGAAGGTTATGTAATTGAGGGCGCGGATGACAACACTCGTATTAAAGATTTTTTAGGGTTGTTGAAACAGCATCAAATAGATGCTTTTTCGCTTACTAAATCACTTAAGGCTAATGGCAACAACTATACAACCAATAGTTACTTTGTGCCCTTAGCCCAGCCACAGTACCGCCTAATAAAAGCTATTTTTAGCGAGCAAAAAAACTTTGCTGATAACACTTTTTATGACGTATCTGGCTGGACTTTAGCGCATGCGTTTAACTTACCTTTTGCAAAAGTAAAAAGCAGTTGGGGTTTAGAGGTTGCAAGCACACCGTGGCAAAAAGCGGTAAAACCTTCTTTTGCCGCACTTGAGCAAAGCTATGCGTATGGCTTTTCGTGGGATGATTACCTAGCACCTAAAATGCTAAACAGCCTTTTAAAGCTAGGTATTAAAGCGCGTGTTGCGCTAAGTCCATTAACAGCCAAATCAAACTCAAGTGAAGTAAGCTTTGATGCTGGTAGTATCATTGTGCCAGCAGGCTTACAAACGAATAATGATTGGGTTGGGATATTAAATAAAGCACAAAACGAGTTTGGAATTGCAATCAAGCCTATTAACTCAGGTCTTACAAGCAAAGGAGCCGACTTAGGGTCTCGCACAATGGCGGTTGTTAGCGAGCCAAAAGTATTATTGGTAGGTGGTAAAGGCGTAAGCCAGTACGAAGCTGGGGAAGTATGGTATTACCTCGATCGCTTTGTCGGTGTTGCGCCAACAATTGTAGAAATGGAGCGTTTAAACTCTATCGAACTCAGTAATTACAGTCATATAGTACTTGCTCATGGTAACTACAATAGCTTATCTGATACCGACAAAGTGGCTATAAAAAGCTGGGTAAGAAAAGGCGGCGTTATTTGGGGCCATAAAGGCGGTGCTAAATTTTTAGCTGATCAGCAATTACTCAAAGCAAGCTATCTATCACGCCAAGATGTAGCAAGTGCATTTAAAACAAAAGGTTTAAGTTATGGCGATAAAGATCATTTAGCAGGGCGTCAGCGTATTGCAGGTGCTATTTTTAATACTAATGTAGATTTAACTCATCCGCTTACATTTTCACTTAAGCGCAATACATTGCCCGTATTCAAAAACAGTACTTGGTTGCTAGAAGCTTCCGATGCGCCATTCGTAAATGTACTTACCTACACTAAAAACCCATTATTGGCAGGTTTTACTGATGCCGTTAATGTTGATCAAGTTGCTGGTGGTGCTGGTTTAATTGCGCACTCATATGGACGAGGTACAGTAATAGGCATGACCGACGATCCTGTATTTAGAGGTTACTGGTATGGGACTAGTCGACTACTAAGCAACGCTTTATTTTTTGGTCATACGTTTCGTGCAAATGGCGAATAATACCAATTAGCTTAATTAAGTAATCTATTTTGAGGATGGAAAAACGTGTTGATAGCTAGGCAAAAAATTCGCTAATTAGTTGCTCTCGGCAATTGCTCTTGGATTGCTCTACCTTCTGCATCCATGCAGTCGTAAATGAGAATTTTTTAACACAGGTAGCGATACGTTTAGCCCCGCAAAATGATTAAGTATTATTGCGGATTGGTTTAGTACTTTTTAATAATTAAATAGGCGTTAAGCAAGTTGTAAAAGCCCACACTTGTTTAGCGCCTGCTTGTTTTAGTGCACTAGTAGCTGCGTTTAATGTTGCCCCTGTCGTCATCACATCATCAACAATAGCGACTGTTTTACCTGCCATGTCTTGTGTGCAAATAAAGGCATTTTTTAAGTTTTTAATACGCTTTGCTTTGGATAGCTCCGACTGAGCTTGTGTTTTTTTATCGCGAATAAGAACATTACTTAGTGGGGCGTAATTAGCTAAACAGGGTTGCCATACTTGGCTTACCTGATTAAATCCGCGAGTAATAAAGCGGCTTTTATGAAGAGGTAAAATAATAAAGGTATCTGGCAAGTTAGGGCTTTGCTCAAAAAACTGCGTTAACTGTTTTTGTATAATTTGCTGCAATGCCTTTTTATAATGAATTTGATTATTAAATTTTAGCCTTTTAAGCCAATGCTCAAAGGGAGGTTGATAAAAAGCGCATGCAAATAATTTATCAAACTCGCAATTAGGAAACATCTCAATAATATCAGGTCGATGCAATAAACTCGTATGCTTACTAAAATCAAACAATGGTAAATCTTCAAGGCAATAATCACATAGCCCTAAAGAGGTCGTAATCGAGTTTTGACACTGCACGCAATAAGAGGGAAATAACCAATTTAAAACGGCTTGTTTCACAGACTCGCTCCTTGCATTGCAATCGCCTTTCTAAACGTTATGATGAGCCTAAGTTTGGTAAAGGTTAGGCAAATATGCAAAATGAGTTAGTGTTATTACATGGTTGGGGAATGAATCAGGGCGTATGGCAGTTAGTACAGCCAGAACTTGAGTTTTTATATTCAGGAAATGTACGTAGCCTTGACCTACCTGGGTTTGGTAATAGCGATGTGTGCCCAAGCCCTTATACTTTGCATGATGCAGCAGAAATTTTAAGTAAGCAATTAAAGCCGAAGATCATTTTAATGGGATGGTCGTTAGGTGGATTATTTGCACTTTATATTGCTAAGCATTGGCCTGAAAAAGTATCTAAAGTTATTTTAATAGCATCGACTCCTTTTTTTGCTGAGGCAGATAACTGGCCTGGAATAAAAGCGAATGTATTGGCGCAGTTTAAAGAGCAGTTAGTTAATCATCGAGAAAAAACAATAGAGCGCTTTTTAGCTATTCAAGCAATGGGTAGCGAGTCGGCGCGTGATGATATAAAGCAACTTAAACAATTGCTAAATCAGTACAGCGCACCCCAAAGCGATGCCCTGAGTGCTGGTTTAGATATTTTACAAAACGACGATTTACGTGACTTATTTACTCATTGCCCAGTCCCTATTAGGGGAGTATTCGGCCGCCTTGATGCTTTAGTACCTTATAAAGCTATTAGCAAAATGTCAGCACTAAATACTGAGTTTGAATATGAAGTACTAGATAAAGCGTCCCATGCACCATTTATTTCTCATAAAAGTGAGTTTTTATCTGTCGTTAAATCAATGCTTTAAAATAGAGCTAAGAATAGCGCTGTTTAAAGCTTTATTTTGAGCAGAACCTGAGCGATAATTAAACAATGTTTATTTGGTGGAGGTTTTAATATGCCAATCGGATCAGTATTTAATAGTGGTATAGAAGGGTTTAACCGAGCTAGCCAAGGTATTGAAAAAGCCAGTGCTGAGATTAACCGTGCCAGTATAGAACAACAAGATGACGCGCAATTAGCGCAGCAACGTCAGCTTACGGCAGCACGCCCTGAAGAAGCGATTACTGCACCAGTAGCACAACCAGCTCGTGTTGATGAAGCGCTTGTTAACTTAAAAGTTGAAGAGTTTAATGCCAAGGCAAATACGCAATCAATTCAAACGGCCGATGATGTACTTGGCACGTTAATCGATATTAAAGTTTAGTATTATGAATATTGTCACGCCATTTCCGTCTATTAATATAAACACCGCAAATGTTTATACGGAAACCGCACGGCGTGACAACCAATTACGCGAAGTTATTCCGGCTCCCGCATCTAGTAGCGCAAGCAACACAGAAACCAAAGCGCAAAGTGATGCTGAAAAAGCAAAATTGCCAGGTAGTAGCGATGGTGCGACGTATAGCGCAACGGGAAAAATAGCAGGCGAAAAGTCAGTTCAGCAGCGCGATGGAAACTCAGAAAACCCTGAGGGCGCTGAGCAAGAAAGTGAAGCAATTGAGAAAAAAGAATCTGAGCAAGAAGAGCTGCAATTAGAACAAGAACAACAACAAATTACAGAACTAAAAGCACGGGATACTGAAGTACGAATACACGAGCAAGCGCACGCTTCTGTAGGTGGGCAACATGCTGGCTCGCCAAGCTATGAATATCAACGTGGCCCAGATGGTACTAACTACGCAGTTGGCGGAGAAGTACAAATAGATGTATCAGAAATTCCGGGTGACCCGCAAGCGACTATAGACAAAATGCAAACGGTACGCGCTGCCGCATTAGCGCCTGCAGAGCCTTCAGGAGCTGATCGCTCTATTGCCGCAGATGCTACGCAAAAGCTGGCAGCGGCTCAAGCTGAGCTTGCACAACCTGAAAAAGAAGACGACGAAGACGCAAAAAGTAAACTTGAAGCGTCATTCTCTAGCGATGAAAGCAGCGATACAAAAACAGCTAAAAGTGACGAGAAAACACGTGATGCCGATGTTGAGGCACGGGCGGGGCGTATTGCTAATTTTTACCAAATGGCTACATCGCCAGCGAGCCAAAGTAGTTTTTCAGCGTTAAGTTAATAATTTAGCAAAACATAACCACAAAAAAACCGCTTACGCGGTTTTTTTCGTTTTAGCTTAGTTGTACAAGTATTATTTTTTTACTTTAGCATTAGCGAACGCATCGGCAAATGCATTGCCCATTAACGCATTACCGTTGTCACGTTTAGGCTTTGCAGCGCGAGGTTGCGAATTATTAGCACGTGCTTGTGGCTTTTGCGTAGCTGGAGCTGCTGACTTATTACTTGTGTTAATATCGTCATCTAAGCGCATAGTAAAGCTTATGCGTTTACGTGCAGCGTCTACTTCAACAACTTTAACCTTTACAATATCACCAGCTTTAACAACTTCACGCGGATCTGATATAAATTTATTCGTGATTGCTGAAATATGCACTAAACCATCTTGGTGAACACCTACATCAACAAACGCACCAAAATTAGCAACGTTTGAAACCACGCCTTCTAAAATCATACCTGGTTTTAGGTCACTAATTTTTTCAACACCGGCTTTAAACTCAGCTGTTTTAAATTCAGGTCGAGGATCTCGACCAGGTTTATCAAGCTCAGTAATAATGTCGGTAACGGTTGGTAAGCCAAACTTTTCGTCAGTGTAATCGTTAGCAGCAAGTTTAGTTAAAAAGTCGCTGTTACCAATTAGGTTACTGACATCTACGCTATTGCGTTCACAAATGCGTTTAACAACAGGATAAGCTTCAGGGTGTACTGATGAGTTATCTAGTGGATCGCTACCATTGTTAATACGTAAAAAACCAGCCGCTTGTTCAAATGCTTTTGGCCCTAAACGCTCAACCTTTTTAAGCTCACTACGTTTAGTAAATGTGCCGTTAGCATCGCGATAATTAACGATATTTTGCGCTAATGTTTTGTTTAAACCAGATACGCGTGTAAGTAAGGGTACCGAGGCCATGTTTAAATCTACGCCTACTGAGTTTACACAGTCTTCAACTACTGAAATAAGGCTCTGGCCTAATTGGCTTTGCGATACATCATGTTGGTATTGGCCAACACCAATTGATTTTGGCTCAATTTTAACAAGTTCAGCAAGAGGATCTTGAAGGCGGCGTGCAATAGAGACAGCCCCTCGTATAGAAACATCTAAATCTGGAAATTCATTAGCTGCAAATTCAGAAGCTGAGTAAACCGATGCACCTGCTTCGCTAACCATAATTTTACTAAGTTTAAGTTCGCTGTTTGCTTTGATAAGCTCTGCAACCAACTTATCTGATTCGCGTGATGCAGTACCGTTACCAATCGCAATTAGCTCAACTTTATGCTGACGGCAAAGTTGCTCTAACGTACGCAGTGATTTATCCCAATGATTTTGTGGTGCATGAGGGAAAATAGTTTGTGTAGCTAGTAATTTACCTGTGCTATCAACAACGGCAATCTTACAGCCAGTACGAAGTCCTGGATCAAGACCTAAAGTAGTACGAGGGCCTGCAGGTGCAGCCATTAATAAATCTTTTAAGTTTTTAGCAAATACATCTATTGCACCGGCTTCTGCTTTTTCGCGCATTGCTGCAAAAAACTCATTCTCTAGGTGTAACCCTAGCTTAACCTTCCACGCCCATTGAACAACGTTTAATAACCAAGGGCTTGCCGCTTTATATTTAATATCTAAACGGTAATGCTCAGCAATCATGTTTGCACATAGTTGTGCTGAATTTTCTGCACTAGGCTCTGGGTTTATATTTAACTGAAGTACACCTTCATTTCGGGCTCTAAGCATTGCAAGCGCACGGTGAGAAGGTACTTTTTTAAGAAGTTCTTGATGCTCAAAGTAATCACGGTATTTTGCACCGGTTTGCTCTTGGCCTTTAATCACAGTACTTTCAATTGCGCCATTTTGGCTAATGTGGCTTCTAAATTTAGCAAGTAATTTTGCGTCTTCAGCAAAGCGTTCCATTAAGATGAATTTAGCTCCTTCAAGTACCGCTTTTGTATCTGCAAAACCTTTTTCAGCACTTACAAACTGTTCCGCTTGTTGCTCTGGGTCAAGGTTAGCATCTTTAAATAGTGCATCTGCAAGTGGCTCTAAACCAGCTTCAATTGCTATTTGACCTTTAGTGCGGCGCTTAGCTTTATATGGTAGGTATAAATCTTCAAGTTCTGTTTTACTTTGTGCATTGGTTATATCGGCACTTAGCTCTGGCGTTAATTTATTTTGCGATTCGATTGTCGATAAAATAAAACTACGGCGCTCTTCTAGTTCACGTAAATACGATAAACGCTGCTCTAAAAGGCGTAATTGGGTGTCGTCTAGGCCGCCGGTAACTTCTTTTCTGTAGCGGGCAATAAAAGGAACAGTTGCGCCTTCATCAAGTAATTTTGTAGCTGCAACAACCTGTTGCTGCTGTGCGTTTAACTCACCGGCTAAACGTGCAGAGATATCGCTCATGCAAAAACCTTTTTATACAATAAAATAAGACCAGAAGCGTGTTACTGGCGCCGTTAATTGCTTGAATAATATCACAGGAGGTAGTAATGAAAAGCTCTTAAAGCAAGCTATTTTACTTGCTTTAAGATGGTTGGGTCGGGAGTAAATCAATTCAACTAAAAGAGCGCCCTAGTGAGGGTGCTCAATGTTTTCTAATACTTCACTGAAAGAGTGAGCAATAGGTGAGATATGTACAGGAATATGTAATGTTTTAGCTATTTGGCGAGCTGAAATTAAACCACAAATTTCGTTACTCGCTGTTGTAACTAATAAAAACATTGTGCCCTGATGCTCCATAGTTTGCAGCGCATCACCAATGCATGCGTAGCTTAAGCTTTGCATACTTACACCTGTAAGGCGGTTAACTGGTGTCATAATGTCACGTAAGCTTACTTCGCTTCGTTGCATATTTAAGCGCTCTGCAATAATAGTAATTTTAGAGCTTTGTAAATCGGCGCTAGAAACTAGGCCAATTAATTTTTGGTGTTCGTCTGTTACTAAAACAAAGTCAGATTGTTGTGCACTTACTTGTTTAAGTGCATCTGTAATCGTTGTTCCATGCTCTGCGCGAATAGGTGTTTTTTGAGTAAAGTTATTCACCATTTTTAGCGCTGGAGAAGATAAATCGATTAATGGTTGATCATCTGCAAATGTGCTAGCAATAACGCCATGAGAAATATTTTGGGTACGTAATTCTTTAAAGTTAGACATAGTAGTCACCTTAGTAGTTATAAAATTTAATTAAGTTGTAAAATAATGAATTAAATTAAATAGCTAGGTGGTCCGCGTTGGTATGCAGTGCTAAAAGGTCTGTTTAGATTAGTGCTCTTATAAAAAGAATCTACGACATTAGGAAGTGGTTGAGGCGACCTAAAGGTAATAGTGTTAACGTGAGAGTCCACGTCAAAATCGAGGTTTGCTTGGTCAGGAATATCACAAGTAATAAAGTGATTAGATAGTTTAGCGTTATCAAGGTTTACGTCAGTGTTGCTGGCATGCAGCGTCAAACTTACACTCATTAAAAGTGCAAACAATACGGCATTACTAAATATGCGCTGTACTATGTTTGACATAATCACGACCTTAATTAACTGCTTTCAAATTAAACAAATCAACTTGAATAATTCAGTTATAGCTTATTGCTTTAATTTACACAATCAAAAGTTAACATGATCTGAATCAAAACTTTTTATTTCTTTTTTTGGTAATCGATACTGTTTACATACCACTGCTTTTTTCCCTGAGGAGTGGTCACTTCAAATTCATCGTCCACTTGTTTTTTAATCAACGCACGCGCCATAGGTGAGTCTATTGATATGTAATCTTTACGGTCGTAAATTTCATCAGGACCTACAATTCTGAACTTTTTAACTTCACCTTCTTCGTTTTCAACTTCAACCCATGCACCAAAAAATACTTTTCCATCTTGCACGGGAGAGTAGTCAATAATTTTTAAATCAGGTATGCGCTTGCGTAAGTAGCGTACCCGGCGGTCAATTTGACGCAGCAATCGCTTGTTATACTGATAGTCTGCGTTCTCAGAGCGATCTCCGAGGCTGGCCGCCCAGCTGACTATTTTTGTTACTTCTGGGCGTTTTACGTTCCATAGTTGATCGTGTTCTTGTTGTAATTGCAAGTAACCTTCGCGGGTAACTAAATTTGTTTTCATGGCCAATTCTTTATTAACTCTAATGGTGTGCACGTTATTAAATTTGCCAAAACTTGTCGAGCGTAAAATGTAATAAAGTACGAGTAAGGAAGCTTTGAAATGTTCAGTAACAATCTAAGCAAGTAATTAGTTTTTGATTATTAAGTTTTTCATTTATATTAACTAGTAATTGGATATAAAAATAAGAAAGAGATTATGGGACACGAGACCACAAAAGTATTAGTTGTTGATGACGATATGCGCTTACGCAGTTTGCTTGAACGTTACTTAGTAGAGCAAGGCTTTATTGTTAGAACCGCAGGAAACTCGGAGCAAATGGATAGACTCCTAGAGCGTGAAAACTTTCACTTAATGGTTCTCGATTTAATGCTTCCAGGCGAGGATGGCTTATCTATTTGCCGCCGACTACGCCAAAAAGAAAATGAAATTCCTATTGTTATGCTTACTGCAAAGGGCGACGAAGTAGACCGTATTATTGGTCTTGAACTTGGCGCTGACGATTACATTCCAAAACCATTTAATCCACGTGAGCTACTTGCTCGCATAAAAGCAATTTTACGCCGCCGCGCAAAAGAAGTGCCAGGTGCTCCTGCTGCTGAAGAAAACTTAATCGCTTTTGGTAAATTTACGCTTAATTTAGCAACGCGCGAAATGAGTGAAGGGGATAAAACAATATCGCTTACCAGTGGTGAGTTTGCAGTGCTCAAAGCGCTTGTTTCGCATCCGCGTGAGCCACTTAGCCGCGATAAGCTAATGAACTTAGCGCGTGGGCGTGATTACAGTGCGCTTGAGCGAAGTATTGATGTGCAAGTGTCGCGACTTCGCCGCATGATTGAAGTAGATGCTGCTAATCCGCGATATATTCAAACCGTTTGGGGTTTGGGGTATGTGTTTGTTCCCGACGGTGAAAAGTAATATTTATGGGCATGTTTCCGCGCAGTGCTTTTGGGCAAACTGTTTTTTTAGTGGCGGCTTTGTTGCTAATAAATCAAATAGTGTCTTATGTTACGGTTAGTTTTTATGTTGTAAAACCAACTATTGAGCAAGTTAACTTGATGCTTGCTAAGCAAATTAAAACGGTATTTATTGACTGGGAAGATGGCGTTGAAATAAACGACGAAGTATCTGCGAAGTTTTTTGAAATTACCGGCATTGAAGTGATGACTCAGCGCGAAGCGATGCGTCAAGGGCTTGGGCAAAGCCGCGAATATTCTATGCTATCGCGTAGCATGACTGAGCAACTTGGTGGTTATTCTCGTGTACGTATTAGCCAAACTGATCCATTGATTTATTGGGTTGAAGCACCGCAAGCGCCAGGTTATTGGGTAAAAGTACCGCTTAAAGGCTTTAAAGAAAATAACTTAGAGTTTTTAACTTTTTACTTATCAAGTATTGGCTTTTTAAGTGTGCTGGGTGGGTGGTTGTTTGCAAGGCACCTTAATAGGCCATTAAAAGCACTGCAACAAGCTGCAGTAAAAGTAGGTAAAGGCGATTTTTCTACCAAATTAGAAGAAGAAGGCTCAACAGAAGTAATAGAAGTAACGCGCGCGTTTAATCAAATGTCGCGCGGAATTGCCGCACTTGAAAACGACCGCCGTTTACTAATGGCTGGTGTATCGCATGATTTACGTACGCCGCTTACGCGTATCCGTTTAGCCACCGAAATGATGGTTGATGAAGACGACTATCTTCGTGAAGGTATTATTTACGATATAGAAGATATGAACGGGATTATCGATCAGTTTATTGAGTATTTACGCCACCATAAACGTGAAGAGCTAAGTTGCGAAGATATAAATGCTTTAGTTGCCGAGGTTGTAAATTCTGAGCTTCAGCATCAACGTACTATTACGTTTAAAAGTAATCCAAATATAGGCAATATACCCTTAAGCTCTGTGGCTATTAAACGTGTAATTACCAACATGATTGGTAATGCGCTGCGTTATTCTGAGGGCGATATTGAAGTACTTAGTTACTTTAATTCAAACAAAAAATATGTAGTTATCGCTGTAAACGATAGTGGTCCTGGGATCCCTGAAAACGAATTAGAGTCTGTGTTTGAGCCCTTTAAGCAAGGCGATGCTGCACGTGGCAGTGAAGGTAGTGGCTTAGGCCTTGCCATTATTAAACGCATTGTTGATATACACGACGGTAAAGTAAAACTAGAAAACCGCCCAGAAGGCGGTTTAAGTGCACAAGTATATTTGCCAATAAAGGTATCAACCCCTGCATAGTAAATGCAGGGGGCCCATCATATTAAAGTGCTTTAAAACGAATAGCTGTACCGCCACTAGTGGCTAATTTAAGCGTTAGTTTATCGCTTGCAGTTACAACACGTTTTTCGATAGTTAGATCGTATGGATTGTTTTTCCACTCTGCGTTTTTACCGTCTTGATAAATTTGCGCTTCAAACTTTTTACCTTGCTCTAAAAAGTCGAGCTTTACTTCAATAGTACGGGCTTTCTCGTCAGTAACAGCACCTAGGTACCAATCGTTTCCTGAGTATTTAGTGCTTTTACGTTCTTTACGGGCAAATACAATAAAGTCGCCTACTTCGCCATCAAGGGCAATACTTTGCTGCCAATCTGTTGGTACGTCTTGAATAAATTGAAATGCGTCGGGCTTAGCCAAATAGTTTTTAGGTAAGTCGGCAGCCATTTGAATTGGGCTATACAACACAACATAAAGTGCAAGTTGTTTGGCAAGTGTAGTTTGTGGGCGGTTTGTATCGCCTCCTAAACCATTAAAGCTCATATCAAAAATACCTGGCGTAAAGTCCATAGGGCCAGAGAGCATGCGGGTAAAGGCAAGCATTGGTACGTGTTCTGGTGGGTTAGGAGGCGAACCCCATGCATTATATTCTTGCCCGCGTGCACCTTCGCGCGCGATCCAGTTTGGGTAAGTACGGCGCAGGCCTGTATCTTTAATTGGCTCGTGCGTATTGATGCTAATTTTATGTTTAGCCGCAAGCTTTACGTTATGAAGGTATTCGTTAACCATAAATTGGCCGTCATGCCATTCATGGCGCGCAATACCGTTTTTGTCTATACGTTTTATATTCCCGCCATCGGCTACATAACCTGTTTTTACTTGGCTGACGTTTGATTTTTCGTAAAGTGTAAAGGCATCTTCCATTTGGTCTCGGTAGTTGCTTACATTGCCTGATGTTTCGTGATGGCCAATGAGCTGTACACCTTTTTCTTTGCCGTATTGAGTCAGCGCTGCTATATCAAAATCATCGTACGGTTTGGTAAAGTTAAATACATCGCCATTAAAGTACCAATCGCCATCCCAGCCAATATTCCAGCCTTCAACGAGTACACCATCAAAACCATACTGCGCTGCAAAATCCATATAGTATTTTGTGGTTTGCGTAGTGGCGCCGTGTTTTTTACCGCTACCCCAAGTTTGCGTGTTTATATGCATACCCCACCAGATACCCACGTATTTGCCAGGCTTAACCCACGACACATCACCGAGTTTATTAGGCTCGTTTAGGTTTAGTATTATATCTGAATTAACTAAGCCAACAGCGCTGTCGGCTATTTGAATGGTGCGCCATGGTGTTTTAAAAGCACCTTGCTTTTTAACGGCAACACCATCTGACCAAGGGGTTAAGTCGGCTGTAAATGTGCCTGGACGGCGCTGATTAAGCACCATACCCGCGTAATCAACAAGCGCAGCTTCATGAATACTAATATGAGTACCGTCACTTGTTTTAAACGTAAATGGTGTGTGAGCTAGTGGAGCTTCGTTAAGTGGAGTAGTGTTGTAAACATATTCGTAGCGGTTCCAGCCACGAGCAGGTATCCACCATGCTGTTGCATCATGGCTATTGTTTATTGCAAATTCAGTTAACTCTTTGGTTATTTCTGTATGTTCGAAGCCGGCTTGTTGTGGTACTTCGTATCTAAAACCTACACCACTATCAAATGCTTTAAATCGAATAGTGTAGGTACCTTTATTTGGCTCGTTTTTTGTAAAGGTAACGGCCACTTCGTTATATTCGTCAACAACGTTTTGGCGTTCGCCCCAAGGTTGTTGCCACTGCGAGTTAACGCTTTGTTGTTCAATGCTTTTAATTTTAAAGCCATCGCTAAAAGCTGCTTGTGTTTTAAATTCAAACCCCAGTAAAGATTTGTTTATAACCGCTTTGTTTTTAAATTTTATTGCGTAGCTTGGCGTGTTGTTTTCGTCAGAGATGCTTACTGTTATTTGTGTGTCTGGCGATTTTAGCTCTACGGTTTGTCCGTAGCTATTACTAGCAAAGGCTAAAAGCACAAGTGCTGGTATTCTCATGGTGTGTCCTTAGATGAGTCGGTGGTGACATCTAAGGATAATGACTGTTGATGATTAATACGACTGCTTACATACGTATTCAATGTTTTAAAAAATAGAAAGAATTTGGTGGCTTAATCGGTCTATAATGTAAACAAATTGATAATAGCGACAAGAAAATGATAAAAAGCTTACTTTGTGTATTTTTACTAAGTGTTAGTACTGGAGTTTTTGCAGCAAATATTACAATTAAAAATGCTAATAATGACCCATTACCTAATGCTGTTGTATGGCTAACTGCAGGAGATTCCTCTAGCGTTATTCCTCCAGAAGCACCTTATGCGATGACCCAGCAAAATCGAGAATTCAAGCCGCGTATTTTAGTTGTCCCACAAAATGCAAAGGTAGAGTTTCCGAATGCGGACTCAATCATGCACCATGTTTATTCATTTTCTAAAGCTAAAACATTTGAATTAAAGCTATATAAGGAGCACCCAAAAGCGCCCATTACTTTTGATCAAACAGGGGTCATTGAGCTTGGCTGTAACATTCATGATTGGATGTTAGGTTATATTGTGGTGGTCGATAGTACTATTTTTGCAATCACTGATGAAAATGGTCATGTTGATTTAAATGCCAATGTAGGCGAATACACGTTAAGTGTTTGGCATTCTGGGTTTAGTGATATTAGTAAGGTTGAATCTCAAACTATTACTGTGGCTACTAACCCGATCACTTATAAAGTAAAGCAGAAAATTGCGGAGCAAATTGACTTTGCTACGGATGAATTTGATGACTATTAATCGCTTAACGAGGCTGATATTTTTAGCCGGTGCTTTATGTTTTAGTAATGCATTGTATGCACAAGTAAAAGGCTTGTTACAAATTAGAGCCGTGCAGGGTGACGATATACGTAGCTTTCAAGAGGGCGGCCTTGGGCTATATCGGCACGATACTAAAAGCGACGAACTTATTTTATCCCAAGGTATTTTAAATTTTAATGTTGATTTAGCATCTAGTTGGTCGGCTCATGGGGTGTTAAATGCGAATCAAGATCCTGACGTTGGCCTTGGTTTTACGCAAGCTTATGTAAAGTATCAGCCGCTATCTAACAGCAACTATAAATGGCATGTGCGTGTAGGGGGCTTTTATCCACTTATGTCGCTTGAAAACCCTGATATAGGGTGGACTTCTCCTTATAACTATACAAACTCAGCTATTAATAGCTGGATAGGCGAGGAAGTACGCACTGTTGGCGCAGAGATAACTATTAAGCGCCCAGCAAAACGTTTTAACAGCGCTCATAGCTTTAGTTTTGTAGGTGCTACATTTAAAGGCAATGACCCTGCCGGTACTTTACTTGCTTGGCGTGGTTTTGCATTACACGATAGGCAAACTACATTTAACGAAAGTGTTAAATTTGCGCCTGTAGCGGCATTAAATGCGTATGAATTACGCTGGCAAGCTAATCAGGTTTTACCGTTTGAAGAAGTAGACGGACGTTTTGGCTATTACGCTGGCGTACATTGGGATTACTTAAAAAAATCACAATTTCGAATTTATTATTACAACAATAACGGTGACCCAACCACACTTAATATTAGTACAGGGCAGTATGCTTGGGATACTCGCTTTACAAGCGCCGCTTGGCTTTATAAGTTTAATAATAAAACCCGCTTTATAGCACAGGTACTTAATGGTAAAACCGAAATGGGCGCTAATGCTTTAATAGATAATGGCTTTTACAGCCATTATTTAATGTTAAGCCATAAAGAAGGCAAGCATCGAGTTTCTGTACGCTACGATTACTTTAAAGTGACAGATAACGACACCACTGCGTTTGATCCTAATGCAAGCAATGGGGAAGGTTTAACCGCAACATGGCGCTACCAGCTCACTAATAAACTACAAATAGGGGTTGAAGGTTCTGCACTTAAAAGTGTTGCAAAAAATAGAGAGCCAATTGGATTTAATGAACGAATCTCGCAGCAGCAAATAATGCTAAACGCTCAATGGCGATTTTAGGTTTTATAAACTAGATTTATTATCAAAAAGGTAGGTATTAAATATGGTTTTTTTTGGAGTAAGTAATGAATTTGAATAGTATCCGCGTCAAAGTCTCTTTTCCTATTGTTATTTTAGGTATTGCTATCTTGTCGTTAATTATTGGGTATTCATACTTAATTAACTTACAAAAAAATGCATTAGATGTGCAATCCGATAAATTTATTAAGGCTGTGTCTCTTGCTTTGAGTGCCGACAGGGATTTGTATCAAGCAAAGGTTGCTGAGTTAAATTTAGTCGCACATAACGACAATAAAGAAGCTTATTTGCAAGAACATAAAGAAAATGCTGAGCAAGTAACGCAAAGGTTAGAGCAGTACTTAGCTTTGTTATCGGACTATCCAAAAGCTATAAATGGGCTTCGCGGTTTTGATGGTGCTTATAATACTTGGTTAAACGCTTCACTGGCCTATATGAATGATAAAACAAATCTAAAAAAACAGTCTCAATCAGAAAAAGCATTTGACGAATTAAGAGCTACGCTTGATCAAGCTGGTGAATTAGCAGAGCAAACATCGGTTGAAGAAGTTCAAAAACTATCAGACACAATTGCTTCAACTAAGTTAACTATGCTTATTTTTGTCATATTAATTTTATTAGTGGCGTGTTGGTTTAGTTACCTTATTCCTAAGCAATTAACACAGCAAATTAACTATGTAACTTCTCGTATTAACGATATAGCCTCTGGTGATGGCGATTTAACTGGCAGGATCGCTATAACGTCTAAAGATGAGTTTTCTGAACTTGCAACGCAGTTCAATCGATTTCTCGACAACTTACAGCAATTAATTCGCGATATTTTAGAGCAATCAAAAGAACTAAGTGAATTAGGAGGTGAGTTAAGTCAGGTTGCAAATAAAAACAATGCTGTAAATCAAACGCTCAGCCAAGCCTCTGAGTCAATAGTAAGTGCAGTGCATGAGATGAGTGTAGCAAGTAGAGAAGTTGCAGGTGTTGCTCAGCAATCATCAACAGAAGCTGATAAATCGTTAAATTTAGCTCAGCAAGGACTAACAGCGGTTGCGCACTCTAGTTCTCGTATTATTTCTTTGTCGCAAAATATGGAGCAAGCTATGGCGCGCTCTACAGAGCTACAACAAAGTTCTGATAACATTGCCAAAGTACTTGAGGTTATTCGTGCAATTGCAGAGCAAACAAATCTGCTGGCGCTTAATGCTGCTATTGAAGCCGCGCGAGCTGGTGAATATGGCAGAGGTTTTGCTGTAGTAGCAGATGAAGTAAGAACATTGGCTACACGCACGCAAGTAAGCACAAACGATATTCAAAAAATGATAGAGCAATTTGCAACGAGCGTAGAACAATCAATTAAAGCGATAGATGAAGGTAAGCAATTTGCAGATGATGCGGTTGGCTCGTTTAGTCAAACTAATGATGTGCTTAATGCAATGCAAAGCTCGTCTACTAAAGTAAATGATATGGCGATGCAAACAGCGCAAGCGACTGAAGAGCAGACAACGGTTGCAGATGAAATAAGTCAAAACCTATCATCATTAAACGATCAAACTTTAGAAGGGGGGGCGCTTGCTCGAACTACTGAGGATGTATCTAAAAAAATGGAACAATTGACTGATGAGCTAAATCACTTAGTGCATCGATTTAAAGTTTAAATAAACTGATTATTTGGTTAGATAGCTCTTTAAGGTTTTGAAATATGACTGTACTTATGTTGTTTGCTAGCTCGAGTTCAGTTTGAATAGTCATTATAAATATAAAAAGGGACTTTAAAAGTCCCTTTTTTAATGCAATTTTAACCTTGAGAAGTCAACAAAGCCTAAAGTGAATTAGTATTATTTTTTATCAAAAGCGCGTTTCATGTAGTTAGGTGTAGCGAGTGCACCATGATGAATGCCGCTGTTGTAGTATTCACTTTGCTCAGCTATTTGTGCTGCGCCGTCTTCTCTAAAACCGTCAAATGCTTGTGATTTACGTGCAAGTGTTACCGACCATAAACCGCTTGGGTAAATTGGTTGCGGGAATGGTAGTGTTTGTAAATCGTTAAAGCCTACGCTTAGCATTGCTTCGCGCATTTCAACTAATAATGGCATATGCATAAGAGGTGATTCGCTTTGTTGTACTAAAATACCACCTGGGCGCAGTGCATCTAAACAGCTTGTGTAAAACGCATGATTAAATAAACCTTCACCTGGACCCACCGGATCGGTGCCATCAACAATAACCACGTCGATAGATTCGCCAGCGGCTTCGCGCATGTATTTAATACCGTCGTCAAACATAACCGTTGCACGGGCGTCGTTGTTAGATTCACAAAGCTCTGGGAAGTATTTTAACGACATTTGCGTTACTACTTCGTCTATATCTATTTGCGTTACAGTTTCTACGCCTGGGTGTTTTAATACTTCGCGTAAAGTACCGCAGTCGCCGCCGCCAATAATAACGACGTTTTTAGGGTTTGGGTGCGCTAAAAGTGCAGGGTGGCTGATCATCTCATGATAAAAGAAGTTTTCGCGGGTTGTTACCATAGTACACCCGTCGATGATCATTAAATTACCAAAGTCTGTGGTTTCAAACATTTCTACCTTTTGAAAAGGAGACTGTTTTTCATCTAACTTTTTATTAATACGTAATGAAAATGCGCTGCCATCGCGGTCGCTAATTTCAGTAAACCACTTACTTTGATCTAAATTTGCCATAGTTACTATTACACTTTTTTAGGTTGAGTATGAAAAAGGGGCAATTCTGCCAGTGCTTGGCGTTTTGCTCAATGACATTTTAACTGATTTGACGAATAAAGTTAGTTAGGAGTGAGTGAAAGTTCAATTTTTGTTAGCCTAGTGGATAGTGACGTATTAAAATGCGCCTTTATACCTAATTGACTAAAGAAGAGTTGCCATGACCTGGGGTTTAGAAACAGCACGCGCCACTTATAACGTTGCTCATTGGAGTGATGGTTATTTTGATATTAACGCACAAGGCGAACTGGTGGCTTACCCAGATGGCGACCAAACAAAACCGGCCATTTCTTTAACGCAATTAACAGAGCAGTTTAAACAACAAGGTTTAACATTGCCGGTTTTAGTACGCTTTACTGATATTTTAAAAAATCGTGTAGATACGCTCACTAACGCGTTTACGCAAGCGCGAGCAAATCGTGAATATAATGGCAAATACACCTGTGTTTACCCAATTAAAGTAAATCAGCAACGCTCTGTAGTAAGTAAGCTATTAGCGCATCCAAGCGGACTTGTTGGCCTAGAAGCAGGCTCAAAGCCAGAACTTATGGCTATTTTGGGCGTAGCAAAAGAGCCAATCACTATTGTGTGTAACGGCTATAAAGACAGTGAGTTTTTACGCCTAGCGTGTATTGGTCAAGCAATGGGCCACAGCGTAAAAATTGTGGTAGAAAAGCTTTCAGAACTGACCACACTACTTGAAGAAATAGACAACCTAGGCATTGAACCGGCCATTGGCATTCGCATTCGCCTAAACTCAGTAGGCAAAGGCAAGTGGCAAAACACGGGCGGCGAAAAAGGCAAGTTTGGTTTAACGGCAGGCCAAGTACTAAGTGCTGTTGAAGTGCTGAAAAAGCATAATAAGCTGCACTTAATGCAAATGGTGCATTTTCATATTGGTTCTCAAATTGCCAACATTCGTGATATTCACCGTGCCTTGCGTGAATGTGCACGCCACTTTGCTGAGCTTACACAATTAAACGTACCGTTAAACACCGTTGATGTAGGCGGCGGCTTAGGCGTTGATTACGAGGGCTCAGGCTCACGCAGTGCGTGTTCAATGAATTACACCGTAGAAGAGTACGCGCGTAATGTAGTGAATGCATTTGCAGAAGTGTGCGATCAGCATAATCTTACGCATCCGGCCATTATCACCGAATCGGGGCGCGCTTTAACCGCTCACCATGCGGTATTAATTACCGATGTAATTGACGTAGAAAAAGCGCCCAATCATTTAAATCCAGAGCCGCCGCTTGAAAATAGCGCATTAGTGCTTGATGAAATGTGGCAGTGTTTACAGCGTTTAAACCCGCGTATGGCACTTGAGATTTATCACGACGCTATGCACTTATTTAGCGAAGCGCACGATCAGTACGTGCATGGCTTAGTAAGCATGCTAGAGTGGGCGAAAATAGAGCAGCTTTACTTTACTATTTTACATCGTGTACGTGCATCGCTTAGTAATAACGCGCGGGCGCACCGTGAAGTCCTCGACGATTTAAACGAAAAGCTTGCCGATAAACTCTTTGTTAACTTTTCATTATTTCAGTCATTGCCTGATGTATGGGGTATTCAGCAGTTGTTTCCGGTTATGCCAATCGAAAACTTAACTCAACCATTGACTCAGCGCGCGATTATTCAAGATATTACCTGTGACTCTGACGGGCAAATCCGCGAATACGTTGAAGGCGCTGGTATCGAAACCAGCCTACCAATACCAGAATATAAACACGGCGAGCAATACCACATTGCTATGTTTATGGTGGGTGCATATCAAGAAATTTTAGGCGATTTACATAACCTATTTGGTGACACTGATTCAGTGCATGTAGAGCTTAATGATGAAGGTTATGTGTTAACCAATGCTATAAAAGGTGATAGCGTTAAGGATGTATTAAAGTTCGTTGACTATGATAGCGCCATTTTAGCTGACAACTTTGCGTACCAAGTTAATAAACTTGATGTATCAGCGCAGTGTAAAGAAGGTTACTTAGCTGAGCTTAATGCAGGCCTTGAAGGCTATACCTATTTTGAAGATTAATTTGTAAGCAACTGAAAGCGCAGTATTAGTGGCTGCGCAATGTTTAAAGGAATGGAAGTAATGTCAGTTATTCGCGGTGTATTTAGTATTGTTTTTTACACAATAAACACACTTTTTTGGTTTGTGCCTATTTTTATTTGTGGGCTTATAAAGCTTATACCTATTAAGCCTCTACAAAAGATTATGAGCTGGGCTGCAAAGCAATTTGCAACTATTTGGGTGACCTTTAATAGCTTAAATCAAAAGTTATTTACGCCAACTAAACTTAATGTAACTGGCCTTGAAGACCTCAAGTTAAAGGATTGGTACCTAGTAATTGCAAATCACCAAAGCTGGGTCGATATTTTAGTATTGCAGCGCGTGTTTAACCGTAAAATTCCATTTTTAAACTTCTTTTTGAAAAAAGAGCTTATTTACGTGCCTATTCTAGGTTTGTGTTGGTGGGCGCTTGATTTTCCGTTTATGACCCGCACGAGTAAAAGCCAATTAAAAAAGAATCCAAAGCTGCGTGGCAAAGACTTAGAAACCACGCGTAAAGCCTGCGAAAAATTTAAAGAGATGCCAGTAAGTGTGGTTAACTTTGTAGAAGGCACTCGTTTTACTACACAAAAGCACGCGCGCCAAAATAGCCCGTTTCCACATTTATTAAAACCAAAAGCGGGCGGTATCGCTTTTGTAATGCAAGCGATGGGCGAGCAAATTACTAAGGTGGTTAACGTTACAATTCATTACCCTGATGGCATTCCTACATTCATGGATTTTGCAGGTGGTAAGGTAAAAAATATCAACGTACACGTGGATGTAAGGCCTGTAAGCGAAGAGCTTATTGGTGACTACACCGGCGATTCTGAATTTAGAGTACGCTTTCAAAGCGAGCTAAATCGTTTATGGGAAAATAAAGAGCAAACATTACAATCGCTCGAAAAACACCCCAAATAAAAGGCAAAAATATGAGCTTACAGTTATGCTAAAAAAGTGGTTACCAAATTGGCTTAACGGCTTAATTGTGGGCTGCGTATTGTTTTCTAATGTAATGCTTTTTGGCTCACTAGTATTTGTACTAGGGCTTATTAAGTTATTACTGCCTTTGTCTGTTGTTAACTCTTTATTGCACAGCGCTTATCGAGGGTGGTGCAATGGCAATCGGTTTGGCTTGTGGTTAGGTTGTCCTAATATTATGGTTGATATAAGTGGCGATTTAAATTCAAAAAGTTGGTATTTACTTATATGTAATCACACGAGTTGGTTAGATATAACTGTGCTTAGCTCATTACATGCATTACCAGCCCCTAAGTTTTTTTTAAAAGATGAATTAAAATACGTGCCTTTTATTGGCACTGGTGCGTGGGCTATGGGTATGCCGTTTATGAAACGGGTAAGCAAAGCACAGCTTGCTAAAAACCCAAAATTGAAAGGGTTGGATGTAGAGCGCACAAAGCACAGCTGTCGCAATTTTCGTCACTATCCTACTACCATCGTTAATTTTGTTGAAGGCACACGCTTTACGCCAGCTAAGCATAATCTGCAGCAAAGTCCTTTTAAGCATTTATTAAAACCCAAAGCGGGTGGCATTGCTTTTGCGCTTGAAGTGCTAGCCAACCAATTTGATGCCATGCTAAATACAAGTTTAGTGTATAGCGGTAAAACAGATCACGTTTGTCGGAACTTACTCAAAGGCGAGCTAGATTCTATTTATGTTTCAATAGACGTAACGCCCATTAATGACAATATGCAGGGCAGCTATCAAACCGATGACGTATTTAAAGCTAATTTTCAACATTATGTGAATGAGCTATGGGTTGCGAAAGATCAGCAGCTTGCCGATATTTATGCTCAACAAGATTTACCTGAACCACAAATCAGTAAGGAAATTGAAACACTATGACCAACACCCACCTACAGGAGTTAATAGCTCCTTGGTTTGAAAAAGTACCCGATGCGGATTTTCTTAGTTCTATTACCGCAGTTTCAATAGGGATTTTTTCTTTATTAATTGTTTACTTATTTACTCGTAGGTTAATGTTACCAGGCATTCAAAAAGTGGTAACTAAGCTTTCGCCTCAACGTATTGGTTCGTTGTCGCCTATGCTTAATAAGCTTAATAGACGTATTGCAGGTATGCTTTGCTGCGTATTATTTTTGGCGACCTTTGACAGTGTTTATCCGGTTAATGAGCTGACCGCTGAAATTTTGAAAACGGTTGGCCAAGCCATACTAATTATTCATGTAGGTTTTATTTTTAGCAGTATTGTAAGTATTGCGGGTTCTATTTATAACCAATTGGAGTTTGCACGCGAAGTCCCTATTCAGGGCTTAATTCAGGTTGTTAAGCTAATCACCTTTATTGTGTGTGCTATTTTAATTGTAAGTATTTTCCTTGAGAAGTCACCCACTTATATTCTCTCTGGCTTTGGTGCTATTGCTGCTGTTACGTTATTAGTATTTAAAGACACTATTTTAGGCTTTGTAGCTAGTATTCAAATCGCAGCAAATCGCCTAGTAACCTATGGTGATTGGATTCAAGTAGAAAACTATGGCGCCGATGGCGAAGTAATTGATTTGGGTTTAAACACTGTAAAGGTACGTAACTGGGATAACACCATTACAACTATTCCAACTTATATGCTAGTTGCGGGTTCGTTTAAAAACTGGCGCGGTATGCAAGAGTCGGGCGGTAGACGTATTAAACGTTCACTTAATATAGATATGCACAGTATTTGTTTAGTAAGTGATGAATTTAGAAAGCAAATAGATGCGGCTATTCCGCTTCATGACTATATCCGAGTGACGACATTACCCGCTCAAGTTTCTAATTTAGGGCTGTTTCGTCGTTATGCTGAGGGCTATTTAAAGCAGCACAGTAAAATTAATACGTCGCTTACGTTAATGGTACGAGAGCTACAACCAATGAACCACGGGTTACCGATTGAGTTTTATTGCTTTAGTGAAGACAAACGCTGGATTTCGTACGAGCATCTACAAGCCGAAATAATGGACCATTTACTTGCAGTATTGCCAGTGTTTGGGCTTAGGGCATATCAAAGTGTGAGTGGGCAATTAAGCCCTCCTAACGAGCAACAAACAGATAAGCCAACATTTAGAGTGATGGCAAATAGTGCTGCAAAAGACCCACAGCAATAAATAAAGCTAAGAGCCACCAAATAGGTGGCTTTTTAAATCGCAGCCATGCAAATGTAATTATTAGTAACGCAACCTGCCAAAGGTTATGCACAGCCGATGTCCAAATTGGTGAATACAATGCGGCCGCTAAAAAACCGACTACCGCTGCATTAAGCGCCGCTATTGAACTTGCAAAACGTGGCTTACTTGCCAAATTAATCCAACTCTTCTGAAACGCCAGTATAAGTAAAAAACCAGGCATAAATATAAGCAGTGTAGCTATAAGGGCACCCACTAAAGGTTGCTCAGTAGTAAGTTGTGCGCCTAAGTAAGTAGCAATAGTAAACATTGGCCCTGGCACTGCCTGTGCACTCGCGTAAGCACTTAAAAACTGATCATCACTCAATGCTGGTACGCCAGCTTGAAGTACCGGCAGTACTACGTGTCCGCCGCCAAACACCATTGCACCCGCTTGGTAAAAAGGGGTAAACAAAGCAAACTCATGCCCTAGTGGAATAAAGCTAACCCCAAGTAAGAGCGCAAATAACCCCAGTGCAATCCAATTAATATTACTGTTTTTACTGCTAACATCGTCTGCTACTGTGCCAAGTTTTAATAAAGGCCATATAGCACCTACTGTTGCAGCAGTGATTAAAATCGCTATTTGAGTTCCCATCATTGGAAATAACACCAAGGCAAGTGTACTCATTATCGCAAGTAACTTAAGCGCAGCACTTGTACAAAAGCTTTTAGCCATACTAAGTGTTGCATCCGCGACTATAACAACGGCAAATAACTTTAAGCCTGCAATAATTGCAAAGTAAACAGCGTCAAACTGATGGGCACTAACCGCAAGCAGCACCATTATTAAAAACGAAGGCAAGGTAAAGCCTACAAAAGCAGCTATACCACCCAGTACTCCTGCACGCTCAACACCAATAGCAAAACTAACTTGGCTAGAGCCTGGCCCTGGTAATGCTTGGCTTAAACTAATAAGTTGTGCGTAACGCGTGTTAGTTAGCCAATTTAACGAGTCTACAAAGTGGCGCTTAAAATAGCCTAAATGCGCAGCGGGGCCACCAAAACTCATGCACCCTAGTAAAAAAAATTGTCTAAAAATAGCAATTAACATTGCGCCAATATCCTTTGTAAAATTCATTAAATTGTCACAGCGTAGTATGACATTTTTATTAAAACGGCACATTAGTTTGAGGTCTGTTTAACAATCAAGCAAGATGCGCTGCTTTTAACACTCTCTTCATAGTTTGTTCATACATGTATTTGCATACTCTTGCTAAATTCTTAATGAATAGGGTATCACCATGACTTTAACTAAATCACTTTTAAGCGTAACCGTAGTAGCTGTATTACTTTCTGGTTGTGAAATGAATAACACCGGCAAAGGTGCGGCTATTGGCGCAGCAGCGGGTGGCGTATTAGGTAAAGCAACAAGTAACCATAAAGATAAGCGTATTTTTATAGGCGCTGCTATCGGCGCACTAGCTGGCGCTGCAGTGGGCAACTACATGGATAAGCAAGAAGAAGCATTTCGTGATGAACTTGCAGGCTCTGGTGTTGAAGTTGTACGTGAAGGCGATAACTTGCGTTTAGTTATGCCATCTAATATTACGTTTGCGACCGACCAATCTTATATTTCGTCTGGCTTTAACGATACCTTAGATGCGATTGCTAAAGTGATGAACAAATACGAAAAAACGTACCTAAGTATTGAAGGCCATACAGATAGCACAGGTAAAGACAGCTACAACATGAACCTATCGCGTGAACGTGCTCAAAGCGTTAAAAACTACTTAGTGAACCAGCAAATCATGGCTGAGCGTGTAAGTACTATGGGTTATGGCGAAACACGTCCAATTGCGACTAACGATAGTGCAAATGGCCGTGCTCAAAACCGCCGTGTAGAAATTCAAATAGTACCAAACACTGAAGAATAATTAGTCTTTATTAAACTGTAATTCACACAGTTTTTGATACAACGGGTTACTTGTTACTAATTCTTGGTGGGTACCCGTTGCTATAATCTCTCCATTTTCCATGACTACAATCACATCGGCATGTTTAACCGTTGCTAGTCTATGGGCAATAATAAGCGTGGTGCGGTTTTGCATTAAATGCTCAAGCGCAGCTTGCACGTGGTGCTCACTTTGAGCATCGAGTGCACTGGTTGCTTCATCTAAAAGCAGTATTTCAGGATCTTTTAAAATAGCGCGTGCCAGTACAATACGCTGCTTTTGCCCACCCGATAACCTCACACCTTGCTCACCTAAAAAACTGTTATAACCTTGCGGTAATTGTTTAATAAATTCATCAGCATGAGCATGTTTGGCAGCGGCATATACTTGCTCGTCACTTGCTTTTGGGTTGCCGTAGCGAATGTTATGCATTACATCGGAGCTAAATAAAATAGGGTTTTGCGCTACCATACCCATTTTACCTCTGAGGGTATTAAGCGATAATTCTTTAATGTTTATATCTTTAAATTTGATGGCTCCGCTAGCCGGATCGTAAAAGCGCTGTAGTAATTCAAATAAGGTTGTTTTACCTGCGCCAGAAGGGCCAACAATAGCCACAGTTTGGCCTTGAAGTATATTTAAACTTATTTTATTAAGTGCGCTTACGTCTGGGCGAGAAGGGTAGTTAAAGCTTATATTCTCAAGCGTAATAGCAGGGCTGTTACTATTTTTTAGTAAGTTACTATCTTGTGGATTTAGTGGGTTTTCTATCTCACTTTTAACAGCAAGTAACTCAAGTAATCTTGCAGCTGCGCCTGCTGCGCGTTGTAGTTCGCCATATACTTCAGCAACGGTTGCCACCGACATTGCCACCATAATAGCGTAAAACACAAAGGCTCCTAGCTCACCGCCAGTCATGGTACCTGCTAATACGTCGCTGCCGCCGACCCACAGCATTGCGCTAATAGCACTAAAAGTTAAAAATATTACCGCTGCAATTAAAAACGAGCGTTGTTTAATGCGGCTTTTAGCCACATTAAAGGCTTTTTCGGTTTCAAGTGCAAAAGCGTGCTGCTCTTGTTCTTCGTGGCTATAGCTTTGCACTACTTTAATATTTTGAATGATCTCGCCGGCATAGGTGCTTATATCGGCTATGGCATCTTGGCTGGAGCTTGCAAGTTTGCGCACCTTTTTACCAAATACCATCATAGGAACAAGTACCAACGGCACACAAGCAACAACCACTAAAGTAAGTTTTAAATTAGTAAACAACAGCATAGCAAGTCCACCAACCAGCATAAGTACACTGCGAAGCGCCATAGAAAATGATGAACCAATAATTGATTGCAGTAATGTTGTGTCGGTTGTTAAACGCGACATAAGCTCGCCACTGCGGTTTTCTTCAAAGTAGCTTGGGTGCAAAGTAACAATGCGATTAAACACGGCTTTGCGAATATCGTTACTGACTCGCTCGCCAATCCACGACATTAAATAAAAGCGGCTAAAGGTGCCTACGGCCAATAAACTAATTAAACCAATAAGCACCAATACAGCTTGTTGTAGCTGATCTTTAGAGCCAGCTATAAAGCCATGATCTATGACAAACTTAACCCCTTGCCCTAATGATAAGTTAACACCAGCGGTTACTAAAAGGGCAGCAAGCGCCGCTACTACCATCCATTTGTAAGGTTTAATAAAAGCAAAAATAGGTAATAAACTACTAAAAGCGGCTTTTTCGGGCTTAGGGCTTGTTTTTGACATAGTGGATTCTTTTTAAAGGTTAAGGTATAGATATGGCACTAAGATAATAAAAATCAATACTTTTAAACATTAGCATCAATAAGGAAACGTTATGACTACTGCAACCGTAAGTGGAGAATTCAATGTAAATCTAGCCCCAATTGAAGGTTACGCAAGCGGCCAAAACGGCGTTAATTTAGGGCGTATGTCGATAGATAAAACATTTAAAGGTAGCTTAAATGCCACCAGCCAAGGCGAAATGCTAAGCGCCATGACACCCACACAAGGCAGTGCCGGTTATGTTGCCATAGAGCAAGTAATAGGCGAGCTTGAAGGTAAAAAAGGCAGTTTTGTATTGCAGCATTTTGGCACTATGGATAAAGGCCAAGACAGCCTAATTTTAAATGTAATTCCCGACTCAGGCACTAATGAGCTAGAAGGGTTAACGGGCAGTATGAAAATACGTATTGAGCAAGGGATTCACCACTACGATTTTGAATACACTTTATAAGATACACAGGGATTAAAATGCAAAAAGTAATCGAATTTAGAAAGACCCGTTTTTTGGGTGGGGTAGATATAGTCGCACTGAATGACCGCATACAGGAATTAAACCAAGATGGCTGGAAAGTAATAAACGCAGTGCCCTTGGCAGGTTTTTATGGGCAAGTGCACGGTTATACATTACTTATTGAAACTGACGAGCTTTAAATGACATTTACAGTATGGTTAAGCCTAGCGGCTATTTGCATGATGGGCGCAATGTCGCCAGGACCAAGTTTAGCGGTGGTTTTAAAGCACTCACTTAACGGCAGTATGAAAAACGGTATGCTTGCCGCGCTCAGTCATGGTACTGGCGTTGGCTTGTATGCTGGTGCATCGTTATTAGGGTTAGGCGCTTTAATGATGCAGTTTCCAACTGTTTATCAAATACTCGTTTACTTAGGTGCGGCCTATTTGGCGTATTTAGGTATAAAAATATTGCTAGCAAAACCCAGCAATAACGAACTTGAAGTACAAAAAAGTGAGGTAAGTGCAGCTAAAGCATTACAAGATGGTTTTGCCATTGCTTTTTTGAACCCCAAGCTCGCTATTTTCTTTTTAGCCTTGTTCTCACAGTTTATTGACCCTCAGCTACTTACTTTAAGTGTGGGCATAATTATGTGTTTAACCGTGTTTGTAATTGATACCGGTTGGTACTTGCTGGTGGCGTTACTGACTGAGGTTTCAAAAAACCGCTTTGGATTTACCAAGCAAAACCCGTGGCTTGATAAAATACTGGGAGTCGTATTTATTGCTCTTGCGATAAAAGTGGTGCTTAGCCTTTAAATAGCGTTCCAAATGCAGGTGTCTGTACGCGCATACACCTGCAGCCTAACCCTCATGCCTTACATACGTATTCATCACATTAATTTTACCTTTTAGTTACAATTTGTTGGTTGTGTTTTGAACAACACAGCAACACCTGACAACAATAACTCAAAGGTTCACACACATGGACAAGTTTAAACTAAGTGCACTTATGCTGGCTTTATTTGCCGCAAATAGTGCATTGGCTGCAAACGAAGGCTCAACAAATCAATCACCCAGCACACAAGCTGAAGATTTAGAAATTATTGAAGTGCGAGGCTTTAGTCGCAGTTTAATCCAATCTTTAAATCAAAAGCGTTTTAGCGATACGGTGTCAGAACAAATTTCTGCCGATGATTTAGGGGCATTGCCTGATATTTCAATGGCCGATGCGCTTACACGATTACCAGGTATTTCAGCAGTAAGAACGGGCGGCCAAGCGGCGCAAATTAATATACGCGGGCTTTCGGGCGGGTTTGTATTTTCAACACTTAATGGCCGCGAGCAAGTATCTACAAGTGGCAGCCGCAGTATTGAGTTTGACCAATACCCGTCAGAATTAATTAGCTCTGCGGCGGTATACAAATCGCCAAAGGCATCGCTTATTGAAGGCGGCGTGGCCGGTACGGTAGAGCTTGAAACCGCCAGCCCACTCAATAACGACCAAACACATAAATTTTTAGCTAATGTGCGCGGTATGTATAACGACCGCGCCTCAGAGGTATCGGATGCCACTGAGTTTGGCGACCGAATTAGTTTTTCGTATCAAGGCAAATACCTAGACGACACATTGGGCGTGGCGCTGGGCTATGCGCGCTTGTTTCAGCCAAGTGTAGCAACGCAGTTTATTGGCCTTGCTTACAACGACACAAAAGACGTTGATGGCGCAGCTAACGACACCAATGGCCCTTTAGCTAACCCAGAAAGCGAATACATTAGCGAAGGCTTTGAGCTACAGCATTTAGGTGGCGAAGAAACCCGTAATGGTTACTTAGCAGCCATAGAGTGGGCACCGGCAGATAACTTTAAATTAAAAGGTGATGCGTTTTTATCGCGCTTTGATAAAGAGTCGTTTGCTCGCGGCCTGAGGGTTAAATTAGGCGGGCCAACAGCTGCATATGCAAACGCTCAGCTTGATGGTAATGCCGTAATAGGCGCAGCGGTTAACCGTACTTCGCAAAGCTATACCCGCGTTGAAATAGTGAACGACGACAACCAAGACTTTGACGAAGTCGACAGTTTTGGCGTGAATGCTGATTGGCAGGTAACCGATAGATTAAACGTAAATGCCGATGTGTCGCTCTCTCGCGCAAAAAGTAATTTTAGAAATGGCTTACTGTGGAGCTTAGTAGCAGAAGATGCCAATGCAGAAACGCCAGTATTTGATAACAACGTAGCAATTAACTATCAATTAAATGGCTTAAATTTACCTGACGTTGGGTTTAATCAGGCGGCCGCCTTTAGCGATATAGACCGTGTAATGGTCAGCAAATATGGTATTTACCCAGATCAAACAGAAGATGAAGTAACGGCATTTAGGCTCGATTTTAAATACGAGCTAGAAAGCGACATATTTAGCTCAGTAGAGTTTGGTGCGCGCTACTCAGATAGAGAGTACAGCCGTAAACGATCGGTATTTGAGTACGGTAACGACGGGGCGTTTTCAGCAACGCAACCGCCTTTACGTTTAACCGACGATATGGCCTCTGTGGTTGACTGGCAGGGCGAGTTTAGTTATTTCCCATCGTATTTAGCCATTGATTTAGACAAAGCGCTCAATGCGTGGTTTCCAGATGGCACGCCCGAGCCTGTACAAACATGGGGCAACGCCGATGGCGTAGACGACGCGCAAGGTTACACAACTAACTATTCGTGGACAGTGCTACAAAGCGGCTCGGTGTTTGAAGATGTGCTAGCTGCGTACGTTATGGTAAACATTAACACGCAAATAGGGGGGCTCGACCTATCGGGTAATGTGGGTGTGCGCCGCGTTGAAACCGATCAATCAGCAACGGTACTAGAAAACGTAGCAGGCGATGCGCGCTTAGGTGCGCAAAATATTGTTGATGAGAACGGCATTGTAAATGATTTATACGCGCCTAATGTACTAGGCACTAAATACACCGATTACTTACCATCATTAAATTTAAACCTGCAACTTAACGATAATTCACTTGTGCGCTTTGCTGCGGCTAAAGTAATGTCGCGTGCGCCAATTAACCGTTTAGCGGGCGATGCCAGTGCAAACGTAAGCGATGATGGTGTTATTAATGGCTCAAGTACTAATAACCCATTTTTAAAACCCTTTTATGCCGACCAATACGACTTATCTTACGAATATTATTTTGAAGAAGGTAACGGCACTATCGCAGCAGCGTTATTTTATAAAAATATAGACTCGTTTGTTGAAACCTTATCAATCGAAAACTTCGACTTTAAAGGCAATGGCTTTAACGTACCTGATTCTATAGAAGACCCAGTTAGTGGCGAGCAAGTTGCGACAACCAACGGTATTTACACCACGGCAGTTAATAACGGTGAAGGTGGCTATATCAGAGGGCTAGAGCTTGCTTATACGCAAGTGTTTACCTTTTTACCTGAGCCATTTAATGGTTTAGGCGCTAACGCAAGTTACTCATACACCGAAAGTGAAATTGAATCGATTACCAGCTTAGGGGGCGACACATTAGCGCAATCTTTACCTGGGCTATCTAATAACGTGTTTAATGCCACGGTTTTTTACTCAATGGATGATTTTGAAACCCGCCTTAATGTGCGCTACCGCGATGAGTTTGTATCAGAGCAGGTTGCCATTAACGAGCAAGTGGTTAATTTTGATGCTGAAACCGTAGTCGACTTTCAAACCTCTTATCGCTTTAGCGACTCGCTAACAATGCTTTTGCAAGTTAATAACTTAACCGATGAACCAACCCAAAGTTACTTTGGCTCAGAGCAACGAACAGGGACGACTCAGTACTTTGGTCGTCAGTTCTACCTTGGTTTTACATACAGTCATTAATTAGCAAACGGAGCGTTTAAAAATGAAAATTATAACTATGTCTAAATATTTGCTAATAACGTTAGCGTTAATGCTATTAGCAGCGTGTGGTGGAACAGGTGATGTTGAATCTGGTGAACCATTACTTACCTGTAATGTGCCACAAGTCCCTAATGAAGCGGGGTCACAATGTGTCGATCCCGAACCTATATCGTGCCCGGCACCTACAGTACCTGATGAAAATAACGAAAGTTGCGTGGTTGGCGCCGACCCAACCCTGCCAGACCCTGTTGTATTTGCAGGGGAAGGAGAGGCGGTTTTGTTTTATAACCGCTTAGCCGATGACAATTACGAAGGCTACCGATTACATTCGTGGAATAACGATGTGTGTGATGCTTATGCACCACCATTTGATACCAGTGATTGGGCTAACGGCCATGAATACGATGGTATTGATCCAAACTACGGTGCGTACTGGATAATTAACCTTAAAGAGGGTTATAACGAATGTGCCAATTTTATTATTCATATTGGTACAGAAGGGTCAGGTAAGGCGTTTGGTGATGTGGATTTAACCATGCCGCTGATGCAAGACGATGAAACCTTTCAGCGTATGAACTTTACCATTCATGGCGAGCCTTCGGTGTTTGAATACCCTATATTAAGTTTAGGCGAACGCGCAGTTGCTATAACAGGTGCTTCAGCGCATTGGATTGATTTAAATACTATTTTGTATAAACCAAGTAACGAGTTTACAAGCCTAATTAAGTTACATTCATCAGCTACGGCTGAGCTTGAAGTGGATATTGATACTGGTTTAAACGGCGATACTATTACGCTGCAATCAAGCAATTTAACTGATGAGCAAGCGTCAAAAGTACCGCATTTAACCACCTGGAACGCATACGAAGGAAGTTGGGATACAAGCACTGCCAAAACGCTTATTAAATCGCAGCTTGTTATTGCAGGTTACGATAGTGAAGGCACACTGCTAGAAGCAAGCTATGTGCAAACCGCTAAAGCACTCGATGCCCTTTATACGCAAGGCGAAGACGATGCTAATGAAGCTGTGCTGGGTGTAAATTATGGCAATAACGCGATTGATGTAACTGTGTGGGCACCCACCGCTAATAACATGATGCTAAACGTGTTTGATGATGCAAAAACACAAGTGCACTCTACGCCAATGACATTAAATACACAGACAGGTATTTGGCAAGCAAGTTTAGATATGCAATACGACCGCCACTACTACCGCTTTAATTTTGATGTTTACCACCCACTGACTCAGCAAATAGAGTCGCTTTGGAGCACGGATCCTTACTCACTAAATGTATCTACCAATGGTTTATACAGCCAGTTGATTAATTTAGCCGATGAAGACACTAAACCCGAAGGGTGGGATACACGCCTTATTCCTACGGTAGAAAACTCAGAAGATGCGATTATTTACGAGGGCCATGTACGTGACTTTAGTGCGCGCGATAACAGCGTAACAGAGGCTAACCGTGGTAAGTACCTTGCATTTACTGAGCTAAATAGTGCTCCTATGCAGCACTTACAAACTTTGGCTCAAAATGGCTTAACACACTTTCATTTATTACCTATTACTGATATTGGCACCATAGATGAAGACGTCAGTAAGCGTGTAGATATTAGCGATACGCTAGGTGATTTATGTGAGCAAATTAATGATGAAGCCGATGCGTGTAAAACCCAAGATAAAAACAGCACCATAATTGATTTAATGGGCGGTTATTTACCAGGCTCAGATGACGCACAAGCACTTGCTAATGCTATGCGCAGCTTAGATAGCTTTAACTGGGGTTACGATCCGCATTACTTTATTGCGCCTGAAGGCTCGTACGCCTCAAGCCCAGAGGGCATTGCCCGCGTTAAAGAAACCCGCGCTATGGTGCAATCACTGCAATCTATTGGTCTGCGCGTAGTGCTTGATGTGGTTTATAACCATACAACATCGTCGGGTATTTGGGACAAGTCGGTATTTGATAAGCTAGTACCGGGTTACTACCATCGCTATAACGAAGTAAGCGGTGAAATAGAGCGCTCAACGTGTTGTGAAAATACAGCTACAGAGCATGTAATGATGGATAAGTTTGTTAGTGATTCATTAGTTATTTTGGCGCGTGAATTTGGCTATGACAGCTTTAGATTTGATGTAATGGGGCACATGCCAAAATCGTCAATTCTTGCAGCACGTGATGCAGTGCAAGCTGTTGATGAAGATAACTACTTTTATGGCGAAGGTTGGGACTTTGGTGAGGTGGCAAATAACCGCTTATTTGTGCAAGCCAAACAAGCCGATATGGCCGGTAGCGAAGTAGGTACCTTTAACGACCGTATTCGTGAAGCCGTTCGCGGCGGCGCATTATTTAGTAATAGCTCAACGGATGGCAATTTAGCAGAGCAAGATACTTTACGTTTGTCACTTGCGGGTAATTTACAAAACTACGTTTTAAAAGACTTTAAAGGTAACTCAGCAAAGGGTAATAGCTTTACTTGGAATACTCAGCCAGCGGCGTATGCACTAGACCCTGCCGATAGCATTCATTACGTATCAAAACACGATAACGAAACACTATGGGATCAGCTGCAATATAAACACAGCACTAATATGAGTATTGAGCAGCGCGTTCGTGCTCATAATATGGCATTAGCACTTCCGCTTATGAGCCAAGGTATTCCATTTATGCAAATGGGTGCCGACTTGCTGCGTTCAAAATCGATGGATCGTAACAGCTACGACTCTGGCGACTGGTTTAACTTTGTTGATTTTACCAAAGATACCAATAACTGGAATATTGGCTTGCCACTCGCACAAGACAACGAAGTGAAATGGCAAGAAATTATGCCTATTTCTGCTAATACCCAAGCGGCTGCACAGCCACAAGATATTACCTTTGCACATGATGTATTTAATGAATTTTTACAAATACGTAGTAGCAGCCCACTCTTTAGATTAACCACAGAGCAAGATGTTATTGAGCGGGTGGGTTTTCATAACGTAGGTAAAGCGCAGCAACATGGCTTAATAGTAATGAGCATTGATGATGGCGAAGGGCTAACAGACTTAGACCCTGCATTTGATGCGCTTGTTGTGGTGATTAACGCAACCGAGCAAACCCTTAGCCATACTATTGCCACCGCAGCGGATTTTGAATTACACAATGTATTAAAAAACAGTGTTGATGCAAGTATGGCTAGCGCCAATTTTGCTACTGGCGATAACGAAGGCACATTTACTGTACCGCCTTACACATTAGCTGTATTTACTAAAAACCAAGGTGAGAGCCAAGGTGTTGGTTTAAGTGCAAATGCGACCGTAGGCGCGCCTGATGTAGTACCTTATGGCAGCACCGCGGTGTTTGTGCGCGGTAGTTTAAATGACTGGGGCACACGCGATGCATTTGAATATATTGGCGAAGGTCAATACCGTATAGCAATTGCGCTGAGCGCTGGTGATTACGAATTTAAAATTGCCTCTGAAGATTGGTCTACAGTTGATTTTGGCGCGCTTACTGACGCTGATAAAGATGTAGTTGAAAACCAAAGTGAACCATTAACGCGCTCAGGTGCAAACATGACATTCAGCGCTACTATTGATGCAACCTATGTATTTTCACTTGATGCTTCAAACCCTGAAAATCCAACGCTTACTTTATACAACGAAGAGCCATTTATAGGCACTGCTATTTATGTGCGCGGTACGCTTAATGACTGGGGAGTAACCGATGAGTTAAGTTATAAAAGCAAAGGTATTTACACCTTTACTAAAACACTGAGCGCTGCAAGCTACGAATTTAAAATAGCGTCAGAAGATTGGAGCACGGTTGATTATGGCTCGGCTGAGGGTGATGCCAGTGTAATGGTTGGCACCGCTGAGCAGTTGTCGGTTGCGGGCGCGAATATGACCATCGACATTACCGAGCAAGGTGAATACCAGTTTATATTTGACGCCAGTGATTTAAATAACGTATCGCTAAAAGTGCTCAACGCTGAAATGTTTGCACAAACGACAGTGTTTATTCGCGGCAGCTTAAATGACTGGAGTACTGATAACCCGCTGATATACGAGGGTGATGCAATTTACTCTACATCAATAGAGTTAGAAGCGGGTGACTACGAATTTAAAGTAGCGTCTGAAGATTGGAGTACCGTTGATTACGGTGGAGCAGGCGATACGCCGGTAGTGGCAATTGATGAACTAACACCACTTGAAGCGGTAGGTGCCAATATAGCACTAAATATTACCGAACAAGGTACTTACACCTTTAAGGTAATAGGCCCAGATAGAGAAAATGTGAGCATACTTATCAACAAACAGTAGCAGTTATATTTTCCCAGACCTAAGCCGAGCATGGCCCTGTATGCTCGGCTTTTTTGTATGTACATAAGTGTGTGAAAGTATATTTGAATGCTAATTATAAATGTTTGGACTAAATTGCATTCAATATTAGATTGGCGTACTTTTATAAATCCCCCAACCATACAAAAGAAAGCTAATGAGTAACTTAACCTTAAAAAGTGCTAATTTTGATCCTAAAGTAAAACAATACTGGATGGTTACTGCCTCGCTATTTGCAATGTTGGCTCTTGTTACTATACCGCTTATACCTATCATTTTACTGATTGTATGGCTGGTGGGCGGACGAATACTCGCAGCTATGTCAGCTGACTTATTACCACAAAAATTGGTAGTTAAACGTGGCATATTATTTAAAGAAGAAAAATCTATTCCGCTTGAAAAAATAACCGATGTTGGGTTAAGCCAAGGGCCGCTTATGCGAATTTTTGGATTATATCGTTTAAGTTTTGAAACAGCTGGGCAGTCAGGAAATGGTGCTTTAGTGTCTTTGCTTGGTGTAGTTAATACGAGTGAGTTTAGAGAGGCGATACTTGAGCAAAAAGATGTATTGGCTAATCAAGGTAAAGCGTCGCAGCAGGCAACAGAGCAAAGTGAGAAAGAGCTACTGAGAGCACTTACTTATAGTGTTAAAAATATTGAGCAGATGCTACTTGTTTTACTTGATGAAAGGCAGCAAAAGTAGCCTGTTTTAAAATTGTAAAGCTTATAAGGATATTTTTATGAATACGGAAATAGAAAATATATTTAATAATTATCCTGAGATAGCAAAAAGTAAGCTTATAAAATTACGAGAGTTAATTTATACCGTAGCACAAGAGCAAAACTTAGGAGCTGTTGAAGAGTCTTTAAAGTGGGGAGAGCCAAGTTATAACACAATAAATGGCAGCCCCATTCGCGTAGGCTCTAAGGGCTCCTCGTGTTATTTGTTTTTTCATTGCCAATCAAAGCTAGTAAGCACATTTAGAGAGTTGTATTCCCACACTCTCACTTTCGAAGGTAACCGGGCAATTGTATTAAATAGTGAAAAGCCATTACCAGAATACCCAGTTAAAGCGTGTATTAAATTAGCACTGACTTATCACAAAGTTAAACGCCTACCTTTACTAGGCGCATCATTATAAGTATTCAGTTGATGTTTAAAACACACTACATATTTGGTTTGCGTCACAGGTAATAACGGTTACGTTTTCATAACCCACACGCGTTAACGCTTCTGCTCCCAACGATGCGCGCGCACCACTTGCGCAGTGCACGTAAATAGGGCGAGCTGCGTCTTTTTCTATTTCCATCAGTTTCATCTCGAGTAATCCACGCGGAATATTTATAGCGCCGGCAGCCGATTTTGTCGCGTGCTCTGCAGGTTCTCGCACATCAATAAGTAAACCTTTATTTTGTTCAAGCTCGAGTTTTGCTTGCGCTGCGTCAATACGGCGTTGGTTAGGTGTGATAATTTTTAGTAAGTCAGGGATTGATGTAAGCATTAGTTTGTAAATCCTCTTTTTCTTAAAAAAGACATTAATAGGTGCTACTTGGTATAAGTAGGTTGAATTGAGTTAATACTTATAAATAACGTTAAAAACTGAAAGTTACTTTATACAAAGTAACTTAATAGCGCGGATACTGCCACAGCACTTCCGCCGATTAATAAAACGGCATCGTTAATTTTGTGATTGCCTTAATATTAGTAAAGTCTAATGTTAATTATATTAGAACCTACTAATGTAAAAGTCTATACTTAAAAAGGTATCAAAAAGAGAAATAATAAAAATGAATATTGAACAACTAGCTGTCAACGCAGAGCAAGCCGAACAGTTTTTAAAATTAATGGCTAACAAAAATCGCTTAATGATTTTATGTAGTTTATTACAAGGTGAGCAAAGTGTAGGTGAGCTAAATAAAAATGTACCTTTAGCACAGTCAGCGTTATCTCAGCATTTAGCAAGTTTACGCAAGGCAGATATGGTTGCTACTCGCAGAGAAGGGCACACTATTTATTACTCGTTGACCGACCCAAAAGTTGAGTCGATCATTGCTTTGCTATATGAGTGGTTTTGCCGAGCAGAAAATACTAAATAAACGTAGCTATTTCATCGAGTGATTTTTTATCCAGTGCATGAGCAGGTATTGATGCATCATCACTTGGGTAGCCTGTAATAAGTAGCATGTATGGGCGTTCGTTATCTCTATCGCGATTACATATGTCGGTTAAAAAACTCATTGGCTTTGGAGTATGAGTAAGGGTTGCTAAACCACTGCGGTGCAAAGCTTGAATTAAAAAGCCGGTAGCTAAGCCAACAGACTCATGCACATAATAATTCGTATTTTTATCATCGGTGCTTACGCCCCCCTTTTTTTGACTAAATACAGCTATAAGCCAAGGTGCATGCTCTAAATAAGGTTTATTGGCGTCGGTACCTAACGGTTTTAGCGCATCTAACCATTCTTCACCTGCTCTGCCTTCGTAAAAAGAACGCTCTAATTTTTCTGCGGCTTCTCTTATTTGTTTTTTACATCGCTACTGTTTATAGCCACAAAATGCCAAGGCTGATGATTCGCTCCACTTGGTGCTGTGCCAGCTGCTTTTATACATGCTTCAATAATATTTTTTGGTACTGGGCGATCGCTAAAGCTGCGAATGCTATGGCGGCGTTGGCTGGTTTGTAAAAACTCGTTAGCACGATTTAGCATTTCTTCATGTGGATATTCTATAAAGTCATTTAACGGCTGGCTTTAGTGATCTTGCATGGCTTTTCGCTTCTTATAAAAAGTATATGTGGTTTTTATACCGAGTGAATACAGTGCAGGCAAGTGTTATGAGTTTAAATTATGTTTATTTGTTGTTACAAATCTAACCAGTAAGTAACTTATGTTCCTATTTTTCTTGTGGTATAAAACATTATAAAAATAATTACTCATATTCAAGGAAGTAAAAATGCTATCAATAACAGGGTTATCTAAAACCTACGATAACGGCGTACATGCACTACAAGGTGTTGATTTATCTATCGGCAAAGGGATGTTTGGATTACTTGGGCCAAATGGCGCAGGTAAATCATCGCTAATGCGTACCATTGCAACACTGCAGTCGACTGATTCAGGTTCAATTACTTTTGATGGCATTGATGTATTTAAAGACCCACAGGCTTTGCGCCAACGTTTAGGTTACCTACCGCAAGATTTTGGTGTATACCCACGGGTAAGTGCCTACGACTTGCTAGACCATATGGCTGTTTTAAAGGGAATTCATAATAAAGCAGAGCGTAAAGAGTCGGTTGAAGGATTACTTGCACATACTAATTTATATCAACATCGCTCAAAAGCGGTAAGTGGCTTTTCGGGCGGTATGCGCCAGCGTTTTGGTATTGCACAAGCCTTACTAGGTGACCCCGACTTACTTATCGTTGATGAACCAACAGCGGGGCTAGATCCTGAAGAGCGTAATCGTTTTCATAACTTGTTAGTAAGCTTAGGCGAGCAAAAAGTCGTTATATTATCGACCCACATTGTTGAAGATGTAGCAGAGCTTTGCCCAAACATGGCGGTGCTGGCAGGCGGTAAAATACTATTAGAGGGCAATCCAATTGCCCTTACCGATAAACTCCAAGGCCAAATTTGGCGCAAAGCCATGAGCCAAGAAGAAGCGCTAGAGCTTGAACCGCAGCTGCCTGTTATTTCAAAACGCTTATTTGCTGGGCAAACCATATTACACGTATTAGCCAATGAAGCCCCTGAAGGTTTTGAGCTCAGCAGTGCAAACCTAGAAGATGTGTATTTTTCTACGTTGCTTAATCATCGTAACAGCCAAGTAGCATAAGGGGGCGCTATGTTTTTTAATATGCTCGCGTTTGAGCTGCGCTATTTTATGCGTCAGCCTTCGTTTTATGTGACCTCATTAATATTCTTTTTTATGGCGTTTTTTATAAGCTCCAGTAGTAAGTTTCCGTTAGGTGGGGCTAATGTTCATATGAACTCGCCTTATACCATTATGGTTTTAACGGTTACCTTTTGTACGCTTGCTATGTTTTTAGTGGTTAACTTTGTTGCAAGCTCAGCGATTCGCAACAGCGAGACCAAAATGGATGAGCTGGTGTTTAGTAAGCCCGTTAACCCGCTTGCTTATCAATCAGGACGTTTTTTTGGTGCTTACTTGGTTGTGCTAGTTGTTTTTTTAACTGTGCCATTAGGCGTGTGTTTAGGATCTCAATTTGGCTTGTTGGTTGGCTGGCTCGATAGCGAGCTAGTAGGCCCCAATAAGTTTATATATTACGCAGCGCCTTTTTTATATTTAGCAGTGCCAAGCTTATTGGTCCTCAGTGCTATTTTTAATAGTGTGGCGGTCTATTTTAAAACCATGATGGCGGTATATGTAACGGCCGTGGTGGTTTATATAACCTACCAATTGGCGAGTATCTATTTTGATGATTTAGCGTTTAGAAATATTGTTGTTTACGCAGACCCATTTGGCACAGGGTCGTTAATTGACTTAACCCGTTACTGGACTGTAAGTGATAAAAATACTGAAGTGTTAACGCTTTCGGGCGATTTTTTAATTAACCGTATTTTATGGGTAGCAATAAGTTTAGCGATGTTTTTTGGCCTCGGAAAGTTAGGTAATCGCGTAGTCACTAAAAAACAGAAAAAGCAATTTGCTGTCTCTACGTTTGTAAAAAATAAACAAGCAGCACTTATTAGCAGCGCTAAAAATTACAAGTCAAAAGGGGTAAATACGAAATCGCAATTAGTAATGCGCAGCTTATTTGAACTTAAGCAAGTTATATTAAGTGCCCCTTTTATGATTTTAGCGGGTGTCAGTATTACTATGTTACTCGCACCACTTTTTGCACCTATTGGCGCATATGGCACAACGGATTGGCCGCTCACACAAAACACGGTGGGCATAATTCAAAACTCCTCCGCTTTGTTTATGTTTATCATTATTGCTTATTACAGCGCAGAGCTGGTTTGGCGAGAACGCCAAAGTGGTATGGGTGATATTGTTGACAGTTTCCCAGTGCATAACAGTGTGTTTTGGGTATCTAAAATTATTGCGTTAATCACTGCAGTTTGTGGCCTTTATTTAGTAGGCATGATGTTTACCATTGCAGTGCAACTGTTTAAGGGGCAATTTAACCTAGAGCTTGGCCAGTACTTATTTAGGTTGGGTTACCTTACATTACTGCCTTTAATTATGATGGCTATATTGGCGTTCTTTTTACAAATAATTAGCCCTAATAAATACATAGGTATGGGTTTATTTATTCTGTATTACATTGCTCAAATGGTAATGGGTGCTTACGGGTTTGAGCATCATATGTATCATTTTTCTCAAAGCAGTAGCGTACCGTACTCTGATATAAATGGTTATGGACATTTTTTACAAGGCGCGCATTGGTATACCCTATATTGGGGGGCATTGAGTGTGTTTTTAGCTATTGTAGGGTTTGCTTTATGGTATCGCGGCCCGTCGCAAACATTGCGTACTCGTTTATCTTTAGTACGTTACAACATGTCTTTAAAAGGCCAGATTGCATCCGTTATAAGTTTATTGGTATTTGTGGGCGCGGGTTATAACATTTATTACAACACCCGTGTAATCAACGAGTTTGTAACAAGTGATGATAACGAAGCGCTACAAGTAAGGTATGAGCAAGAGTTTTCACAATACAAAGACTTGCCACTGCCTATAATAACTGATGTTGATTTAAACATTGATATTTATCCTAAAAAGCGTGCTTTAAATGCCGTGGCTAAAATTAAGTTTACCAATACCGCAAACGAGCCAATAACCCGTGTGTTAATCAACGAGCCTAGCCAATCTAAAAGCTGGGATGTAAAAATGGCGGGCGGAAAAATAGTAGAGCGTTTAACCGATTTTGGCATGGTATGGTTTGAGTTTGAACAACCGCTAATGCCCAATGAAGTGCGAGAAGGCGAGCTCTCAGTTTCTCGTGAACACGACGGTTTTGTTGATAGAAGATCTGATACTCAACTCGTGCACAACGGTACATTTGTAAATAATGGAGAATTATTACCAAATTTTGGTTATCAAAAGTATTTTCAAATTGCTGACAAGTATGAGCGCCGTAAGCACGAGTTACCTGAACTTGAGCGCGCACATAAACTAGAAGACAGCCGTTATTATACGCAAAATGAGTTTGGGCCTGCTAATGGGTTTATAAACTATAAGGCAACGGTAACCACCGATGAGTCACAATTTGCTATTACACCAGGTTACTTAAAAAGTGAGAGTGTAAAAGATGGACGCCGCACCTTTGTTTATGAAATGGATGCTCCAATTATAAACTTTTACTCTGTGCTTTCGGCAGAGCTTGAAAGTAAAAAGGTTGAGCATAATGGGGTAAATATTGAGGTGTACTACCACAAAGATCATGCATGGAATGTTGACCGCATGATTGAGTCAGTTCAAGACTCAATAGATTACTACACACAAGCCTTTGGCCCGTATCAGCATAAGCAGTTACGTATTATTGAGTTTCCTAAGTATCGCTCGTTTGCACAAAGTTTTGCCAATACGGTACCTTACTCAGAAAGTATTGGTTTTATTACAGACCTAGGAGATGAGAGTAAAGTTGACCTACCTTACTATGTAACCGCACATGAAGTTGCGCACCAATGGTGGGGGCATCAAGTATCAGGGGCTAATGTAGAGGGTAGTGCTGTTATTTCTGAAACACTTTCCCAGTACAGTGCGCTTATGGTGCTAAAAAAACGCTTTGGCGCCGAGAAGCTCCGTAAATTCTTAAAGTACGAGTTAGATAAATACTTAATGGGCCGTACTGGCGAAGCCTTTGAAGAAATGCCACTATATAAAACGCAGGCTCAACAATACCTTCATTACAATAAAGGCTCAGTTGCGATGATGGCGATTTATGATCGATTAGGTGAAGTACGCTTAAATGCAGCACTTAAAGCGTTTTTGAATGAGTTTAAATATCAATCAACGCCATATCCAACCACACTTGATTTACTTAGTTATTTAAAGCGAGATGCAACACAAGCTGAACAACGTTTTATTGATGATCAGTTTAAATATATAACGCTTTATGAGCTTGAAATGAAAGAAGTGTCGGTTACAGATGATGTTGATGGCGAAGGTTTTTATACAGTAACACTGAGCGTTGAAGCAACTAAGCAGCATGCCGATGGACAAGGTGAAGAAACTGAGCAGCCGCTCGATGAGCTAATTGATATTGCATTGTTTAGCGACGACCCTGAAAACTTACTCGCTGAAGACTTTGTTATTTACTCGAAAAAGCATCAAATAGTATCTGGTACCAATACTATTGAGCTAAAAGTAAAAGAAAAACCATTATTTGCGGGGGTTGATCCTTACATTAAGCTGGTCGATAAAGACAGTAAAAACAACTTAGCTACCTTTTAAAGTCTATTTATTTACTAAGGACTTAAACTGACTACTTTAAAGGCCGCATTTATGTGTAATAAACTGTATAAAACTTCATAGCGTTTCTACATATTCCCCACAGCTTTTTACGCTAATATTTTATGTTCTCTTATAAAGTTACCTTACTGGTATTTAGTTTATAAGGAAGAGTATGAAACCATTAATCATAGGGGCGATAGCATTAAGCCTCAGTGCTTGTTCTGCGGTAACCATTCAGCCACGGGCAACAGCAAAAATAACGAGCCAAGCTAATTACGAAGATAGCCGCCCATTTTATTTATGGGGATTAGTGGGTGAGCAGCGGGTAGACGTAAAACAAATATGTTCAAATACACCGGTTATTCAAATGCAGTCACAGCAAACGTTTAGTGATGGAGCGCTGAGTTTAATTACGCTTGGAATATACTCGCCTCATACCATTAAAGTGTGGTGCCAAGAGCAAGTACTAGGGGAGACATTATGAGCATCAAGCTATTTGCAGCCGGTTGCACACTGATTATTTTAACGGGGTGTACAAATATTTACTTTGATAACGGTATGCAGAGCAAAGTAAGCAATAAGACGCTAAAAAGTTCACAGTGGCATCATAATTTTGCACTTGCGTTGTACGAGGGATCAGAGCCGTTAGATTTAACAAAACATTGCCCACAAGGGGAGTGGCAAAGCGTTCATACGTATAAATCGTTTACTAATGGTTTAGCTGAGGTGGTTGTGAATCAAATTGGCCCAGCTTGGTACCCTAAAACAGTAGAAGTACAATGTAATAAGGTACCATTTAAAGCAAAACAGCTATAAAACAAGAAAAGGGCCAAAAGGCCCTTCGTGTCGCAGCAAGTAACACATTCTTTCTTATAAATTAAAGTCTACAGAATAAGCAACGTAAGCTTTAATATCTGAGTCATCCATATCTGTATCAGATAAACCAAAAGTGAACCCATCTTTCGAAATTGATACACCGTAATCTAAGATATTATCATCGCCAATAAAGTCACCAGAGTAGTGGCCTAAGTGAAGTGCCATTTCAGTGCCGTTACTGCCAACAGCAAAACCGTAGTCAGCTGTCAGGTAAAGTGAATCACCAAAGTCTGTACCATCACCACTTGCAGCTGATGTTGCAAGTACTGAAGCACCAAATGTGAAGCCTTCAACACTAATGCTACCGTAAATTTCAGAGAAATCGGCGTCAGCTTCAGAAGCGGCATCTGGGTAAGCGTAATAAATATAGCCAACATCGTAGCTAACACTTTCGTTAATGTCGCCACCAAAGCCTGCATATAAGTCAAGCTCATAGGTCATTTCATCGGCCCACGATGCGTTTGAAGCCCAAGTACCTGCATAAAAGCCCGATTCATTGGCGTAATCAATACCGCCTGAAATAGCTGCATCGCCCCCAGTTTGCTCTTGACCACGCCATAAGTAGTTTGATGTTGCCGCTGCATTAGCAGTTACTTCAGCATGTACGGCTGTTGACGTTAAAGATGTTGCGCCCATTAATGCTATAGCACCTATAGCAATGGTTTTTTTTAGTTTTAGCATGTCCATTTCCCGTTATATGATTTTTGCTCGCCAAGGTTTTTATTATGTATTCGGAACCTTTAGGCTGACGGCTTTTTATTGTTTAACTAACGAGATAATTGCACTGTATGTGCCAGCTTCATTATTTTTTATTGAAAATTATTTTTATACATTAAAAACATGAGCTTGTATTTTATAGATTGAGAAGAGATATGGTATGTAGGAAGATGTTGCGCACACTGCTGGTGCATAAATTAACCTAGCCGCACCATAAAAGTACGACTAAATTAGAAGTTTTTAGCCAAATATAGTGCGCATAAGGCTAATTGTTTCGTTTACACTACGACCTTTTTGAACTTCACTCACAATTGAATCGCGCTTACTGCGAATGTGCTCAGGAATATCGTCAGCAGCAAGTGCGCGGTCTACTAAAATTTCTGCAGACTCTTTACCTCTACGCTGAGTTTTACCTGTCGTAGTTGTAGTTCGTTTAGGCTTACTTAACAGTTTGATGTAGTTAGAGTTATCTGGTGTTTTAGCATCAGCATAGTGAAAGAAACATGGGATTAGCGCTTTAATAGCAACTAATTGTTCTTCTAACTCATTACTAGGTTTAGCCATTTTGTACCATGACATAGCTTGAATACCTTTTACAATATCTTGCCAGTAACGCTCAAAATCACTATTTTTAAGTTTAGAAACACCAAGGGCACCGCATAATGCATCTAACCGATTGTTTGTGATCGGAGTAAATATATCAGGGCGACGCATTGCAAGCAGTCGTGTTGCAGGCGCAAGTGTTGGTTTTTCATTATTGTCGGTGAATATTTTTGAATAAGCAGCAACAAATTGTTGATATTCGTATTGAGTAATGTCACCTTCAAGTGGAATATTTACTAGTGCATCGTCAAAGGCACCTGGTAAATCGCCAAGCATTTGATGAAAGCTCTTCGCACTTTTTGTTGATGCAAACCATTCAACGTCAAAGTTATATGTGCTTGGATCAAGTGATGCCATGTGCTTACCGCTAAACGCAAGTAAATCTTCAGGAATCATATCTTTAAGAGATTGTTCACGAATGCTCTTAATGTAGTCTACTAAGCGAAGCTGTTCATCAAGAGCAATAACGTCTTTGTGTTGTTCTACAAATACACTTACTACAGGCCACGGAGCAATACGTAAAGTTTTAACCTGTAAAAAGCTGATAGCTGAAATAAGCTGATCGTGTAGCTTCTTAAGTACTGGTAATTGCTGCGGCTCTAGTAAATCGTAGTTCATACGATCTCTACTTGCACTTAGCAATTCGTAACACCAAGGTAAAAAATCATCAGGGTGGTTTTCTACTTTCACGGCCATAAGGTTAAGGCTTAATTCTGAAGATTGCTTCAGAATGTTCTGATAGATTTGATTTTCTTGTTCGCCTAGCGTCATTTTTGACGGTGAAATTAGCAGTTTTTTCATGCCTTGTAGAATCTCCGGTTTAGATATATATTTTTTTGCTGGTCTATTTTAGCGCAATTACGCTAATAACAACAGCGCTGTCCTCCATACGTTGTAATTGAAGTAGCTAAATCGGCGTTTTTGCTAATAGAATGAGGCCAACGTTTTAACATGTATCAATCATTTTTATCTAGTACAAAGAGACTTTCAACTGAGGTATTAAAATGCTTTGCTATTTTTAGAGCAATTATTACCGAAGGGGTAAATCGTGCCGTTTCTACTGTACTAATAGTCTTACGTGAAACCGCAATTAGATCAGCCAAGTCTTGTTGAGAAAGGCCTGCTTCTTTGCGGTATTTTGCAATTTTATTTTGCACTTTTGCTCCTAATCTTTGCTTTGCCAAAGAATTGATACGCCGTATATTAAACTCATTACAGCAAGGCATGATGTAGCCATCATGCTGTGAGATACTTCTAAAGCAAGAGTATCGGAGAGTAAGTACACGCCACCCATACTAAAAAGTAAGCCAAGCACGACATGTTTATAGGCAATAGTGTCGATGGTATTTAAATACCTATCTTTATATGTAAGGTGGTATTTCATTCTCCATGTAAACCCGCCTCTGATCACAAACATAAAGAATGAACCTAAAAAAGCAGCAGTTCCTAAAAACAATAGTGGGGCTGATGTTTGATTAAGCATTGGGTAAACACTAATGATTAATAAAGTGACCCCCATGAATAATGAAAACCATGCATTTTGGCCCATAAATTTTTCTTCACTTTTAATATCGTAATTAGACATAGCTCATTTCCTTTTAAAATTTTTACAATATGTAACCTGTAGGTATCAATGTAACCTTAAGGTTTCATTGGGTCAATATTTATTTGTAACCTAAAGGTATCAAAATGTTTCAGGGGCGATTCAGGATGGGAATGTAATATCTAATAAAAAGCTTTTTTATCAGAACGACAATGATTTTAAGGCTAACACTCGCTATGATAAGAACATTATTTGCACGTTTTAAAGGACGATCATGAAAACCTTACTTAAAATTGTAGGTGTAATACTTTTACTATGTATAGCACTAATTGTTGCCGCACCGTTTCTAATCCCTACTGATACTATTTTTAACAAAGTTTCAGAACAGGTAGAACAAACAACTGGGCGCACTCTTACCATTAAAGGTGATAAAACACTTAGCGTATTCCCTGCATTAAAGTTAGAACTTAACGACGTGCATTTTGCAAATATGGAATCAGGTTCGCGCGCCGATATGGCGAGTATGAAACAGCTTGCTGTACACATACCTTGGTTTTCATTATTTGGTGGTGAGTTTAAATTAGATAAGTTTGTTATAAACGAACCAAATATCCTATTGGAAACCGACAAAAATGGTAAAGCCAATTGGCAGTTGTTTGATGCAGTTGCAGAGCAACCAAAAGAGCAGAGCCAACCAGGTGAAGCGATAAAGCTTCCAGATAACTTTGATATTGAGTTAGGTGAGGTTGCTATTTATGGCGGCACATTCACTTATCTAGATGGTCAAACAGGTGCCAAACAACAAGTTAGCGATTTAGAACTCGCTATTTTACTTCCTTCACTTCGTAAAACATTAGAAGTAAAAGGGGGTATTACTTATATGCAAGAGCGTTTTGATCTTGATATAAAACTAGATACTCCTGCTAAAGCAATTGAAGGTGCTACTTTTAATGTTAAACAAACTTTAGATTCTCGTTTAGTTGATTTAACGTTCGAAGGGAGCATAGCTAAGCAAGGCCAAGATATTAAAGGTCAGTTAGCACTAAGCGGTGAGTCTGTTAAAAGTATTGCGAAATGGCAAGGTGTAGAGCTAGACGCTAAAGACAATGCATTTAACGGATTTAGTGTAAACGGTAAAATGCACCTACTAGGTGAGAAATTTAATCTAGAAGATTTAGTTGCGACGTTAGACGCATTAGAAATAAAAGGTAAGAGCGAGCTTAACCTAGGTAAGCGTTTAGCAGTAAATGCTGATATTGATTTAGGTATGCTTGACTTAAACCCGTATTTACCTGAAGCAGTGGCAAAACAAGAAGAGCCAGAAGAGCAAGAAGATAAACCTGCAGAGCCAATAGTATGGGATGACACTAAAATTGATTTAAGTGCATTAAATTCACTAGATGCAAATGTAGTGATTCGTTCAAGTGGATTAAAAGCAAATGATATTAAATTAGGCGCAAATCAATTTACTGTTGCTTTAAAAAATAGCGTTGCAAAACTAAGCCTAGATAGCTTTTCTGCTTATGAAGGGTCAGGTAAAGGCGTTATCAATATAAACGCACAGCAAGTACCTTATAAAATATCAACTAACTTTGACTTAGCTGGAATAGATGCACAGCCTTTATTAACGGATGCGGCAGGTTTTGACAAGCTAATGGGTAAAGGGTCTTTAAATTGGAACCTAAACACAACTGGCCAAAGTCAAAAGTCGTTTATTGGTGCGCTTAATGGAAAGCTTGGATTTGAGTTTGCTGATGGAGCTGTAAAAGGTGCAAATATAGCTGAGATGGTTCGTAAAGGTAAGGAACTTATTTCAGGTAACTTTGGTGCTGCATCTGAAGGGCTTGATACCGGATTTGAAGAATCTGAGCAAACAGATTTTTCAGCATTAACTGGAAGTTTTAACTTTACTAATGGCGTTGGCAAAAATACCGACCTATCACTTATCAGCCCACTTATTAGAATATCAGGTGAAGGCGACGTTGATTTACCGCAAACAACGGTCAACTATCGTTTGGTTACAGGTATAGTTGGATCTATCGAAGGTCAGGGAACTACTGATGACAGCACTGGCTTTAAAATACCACTACGTATAAAAGGGCCTTTCCACGATGTAGGTATAAAGCTAGATGTTGGTGATGCGCTCAAAGATGAAGCTAAGCAGAAGGTCGATGAGGCAAAAGAAAAAGCCAAAGACAAAGCAAAAGATAAAATTAAAGATAAATTAAAAGGTTTATTTGGTTAATTTATTATACTTTAAACAAACAAGGCACATTACAGGTGCCTTGTTTGTTTTGTAACCACCTGTAAAATAGCTACATAGCCGTAATTACTCAGCTTTAATTTCCCATCACTCCAAATTAATTAAAAAATAACCTATCGCTACCCCCTCAATGCTGGTACAATTGCCCGCCCTTAAGAGACAACTCGTTTGTTTTTGAGTGGGATTTAATCGAAATGTCTTGATTTTAAACAAATTTAAGACACGTTGTAATTACTACACCGGAGGTCATTAACATGATCCAAATGCAAACTCAGCTGGAAGTTGCTGATAACAGCGGCGCTCGCAAAGTGCAGTGTATAAAAGTCCTTGGTGGTTCTCACCGTCGCTACGCAGCGATTGGCGACATCATTAAAGTTTCTGTAAAAGAAGCTATTCCTCGCGGTAAAGTGAAGAAAGGTGATGTTAAAAACGCGGTAGTTGTGCGTACCAGAAAAGGTGTTCGCCGTCCAGATGGTTCTCTGATCCGTTTTGACAGCAACGCTGCTGTTATCTTAAATGATAACTTACAGCCAATTGGTACACGTATTTTCGGCCCTGTGACTCGCGAACTTCGTAATGATAAGTTCATGAAAATCGTTTCACTAGCCCCAGAAGTACTGTAAGGAGCCAATCATGGCAGCAAAAATACGTCGTGATGACGAAGTAATCGTACTAGCAGGTAAAGACAAAGGTAAGCGCGGAAAAGTGCTTTCAGTTGTTACTGAATCTGGTCGAATCTTTGTCGAAGGCATAAACTTGATCAAGAAACACCAAAAGCCGGTTCCACAATTGAACCAAGCTGGCGGCATTGTTGAGAAAGAAGCATCTATGGATGCATCAAACGTTGCGATCTTCAACTCGGAAACGAGTAAAGCTGATCGTGTAGGTTTCAAGATTGAAGATGGTAAGAAATTACGTATCTTTAAATCTACTGGTAAAACTATCTAATAGTTGGAGTAGAATGATGGCGAAACTGCATGAAGTATATAAAGACAAAGTAGTTGCTGAACTTCAAGAGAAGTTTGGTTTCAGCTCTGTCATGCAAGTCCCTCAGATCGAAAAGATCACATTGAATATGGGCGTGGGCGAAGCCCTAGCTGACAAGAAGATTTTAGATAACGCAGTAGCGGATCTAGCAGCAATCTCTGGTCAGAAACCTTTAATCACTAAAGCACGCAAATCTGTTGCTGGCTTTAAAGTGCGTGAAGGCTACCCGATTGGTTGTAAAGTAACCCTACGCGGCGAGCGTATGTGGGACTTTTTTGAGCGTTTGGTATCAATCGCTATCCCACGTATTCGTGACTTCCGTGGCGTAAGTGCAAAGTCTTTTGATGGACGTGGCAACTACAGCATGGGCGTACGTGAACAAATCATCTTCCCAGAAATCGATTACGATAAAGTAGACCGTGTACGCGGTATGGATATTACTATCACTACTTCTGCGAAATCTGATGAGGAAGGCCGTGCGTTGTTAGAAGCGTTTAACTTCCCATTTAAGAAATAAGGGTAGGGTTATGGCAAAGAATTCTATGAAAGCGCGCGAAGCAAAGCGCACAAAACTAGTTGCTCAGTACGCTGAAAAGCGCGCTGCACTAAAAGCTATCATCAGTGATGTTAACACATCTGAAGATGATCGTTGGGACGCGGTACTTAAGCTACAAGCTTTACCACGTGATTCTAGCCCTGCACGTCAACGTAATCGTTGTAACATTACGGGCCGCCCACATGGTTTCCTTCGCAAATTCGGCATGAGCCGTATTAAAGTTCGCGAAGCAGCTATGCGCGGTGAAATTCCTGGCCTTAAAAAGGCTAGCTGGTAATAGAATCATGGGAGTAAGACTATGAGCTTGCAAGATCCTATCGCGGATTTGTTCACACGAATTCGTAACGGTCAATCAGCGAAGAAAGTATCTGTAACGATGCCAACTTCAAAGCTGAAAGTAGCATTAGCTAAAGTACTAAAAGACGAAGGTTATATCGTAGATTTCGCTGTTAACGGCGAAACTAAACCTGAGCTTTCTATCGAGTTGAAGTACTTCGAAGGCAAAGCTGTAATTGAAAATATCCAGCGTGTAAGTCGCCCTGGTTTACGTATCTATAAGAAACGTGACCAATTACCTAAGGTAATGGGTGGTCTTGGTATCGCTATCGTATCAACTTCTAAAGGCCTAATGACAGACCGCGCAGCACGTAGTGCTGGTGTTGGTGGTGAAATCATTGGTTTTGTAGCTTAATCGGAGGGGAACTATGTCTCGCATAGCAAAGGCACCAATTACTGTTCCTGCCGGTGTAGAAGTTACATTAAAAGGCCAGGAAATCACAGTTAAAGGCAAAAACGGTGAACTTACTCGTACAATCAACAACGCTGTTGAAGTACAAGTTAATGACAACGTTATTACTACTTTACCTCGTGATGGCGTAGCTAATGCATGGGCTCAAGCAGGTACTGCTCGCGCTCTAATCAACAACATGGTTGTTGGTACGCATGAAGGTTACGAGAAGAAACTTCAGTTAGTAGGCGTGGGTTACCGTGCTGCAGCGAAGGGTAAAACATTAGATTTAACTCTTGGCTTCTCACACCCAGTTAATTTCGCAGTTCCTGAAGGAATTACGATTGAAACTCCAAGCCAAACAGAAGTTCTAGTTAAGGGCGTAGACAAGCAGTTAGTTGGTCAAACAGCTGCTAACATTCGTGCATACCGTAAACCTGAGCCTTATAAAGGTAAGGGTGTTCGTTATTCAGATGAGAATGTACGCCGTAAAGAGGCTAAGAAGAAGTAAGGTAAGACGATGGATAAAAAAACAGCTCGTCTACGTCGTGCTAAACGCACTCGTAGAAATTATATTGAACAAGGCACAACGCGTCTTGTTATCCACCGCACGCCACGTCACATATACGCTCAAGTTGTAAATGCTGAGGGTAATGTACTGGCTGCTGCTTCTACTGTTGAAAAGGCTATTAGCGAAACAGTTAAAGGCACCGGTAACGTTGAAGCTGCGCAAGCAGTTGGCAAAGCGGTTGCTGAACGTGCGGCTGACAAAGGCATCGAAAAGATTGCTTTTGATCGCAGTGGCTTTAAATATCACGGCCGTGTGAAGGCGCTAGCTGATGCTGCGCGTGAAGCCGGTTTGCAATTCTAGGAGTAGACTATGGCTAACGTAGAAGCAAAGCAACAACAGCCTGATCTAGCTGAAAAGCTAATCGCGGTGAACCGTGTGTCTAAAGTAGTTAAAGGTGGTCGTATCTTTAGCTTTACTGCACTAACTGTAGTTGGTGACGGCGCAGGTAAAGTAGGTTTTGGTTATGGTAAAGCACGTGAAGTTCCAGCTGCTATTCAAAAAGCAATGGAAAAAGCACGTCGCAACATGATCAATGTAGACCTAAATGGCAATACATTACAGCATCCTGTTAAGGGACGTCATGCTGGCTCACTAGTGTTCATGAAACCAGCCTCTGAAGGTACTGGTATCATCGCAGGTGGTGCTATGCGTGCAGTACTAGAAGTGACTGGTGTTCAGAACGTACTTTCTAAATGTTACGGTTCTACTAACCCAATCAACGTAGTGCGTGCAACGATTTCGGCTCTTGAGAATATGAATTCTCCACAGTCAATCGCTGCAAAACGTGGCCTTCGCGTAGACGAAATACTGGGGTAACCATGGCAAATCAAACTGTAAAAGTAACACAAGTAAAAAGCTCTATCGGTCGTTTACCGAAACATAAAGCTACATTACGCGGTCTTGGTTTACGTCGTATCAACCACACTGTTGAGTTAGAAGACACAGCATGTGTACGTGGTATGATAAACAAGGTTTCTTACATGGTTAAGGTAGAGGGTTAATTCGATGCATTTGAATACACTTTCACCTGCTGCAGGTTCAAAAACTGCTCCAAAACGTGTTGGTCGTGGTATCGGTTCTGGTCTAGGTAAGACTGGTGGTCGTGGTCACAAAGGTCAAAAATCACGTTCTGGCGGCAAAGTACGCGTTGGTTTTGAAGGCGGTCAAATGCCTATGCAACGTCGTCTACCTAAATTTGGTTTTACTTCTCGCAAATCTTTAGTATCTGCAGAAATAAACCTTTTTGAAATCGCTAAAGTTGAAGGCGATGTGGTAGACCTAAGCGCGTTACAAGCAGCTGGTCTAGTTAAAAAGAACGTTCTTTTCGTTAAAGTTGTTAAATCTGGCGAAGTTTCACGCGCTGTTACCGTTAAAGGCCTTAAAGCCTCTAAAGGTGCTCGCGAAGCTATTGAAGCTGCCGGAGGCAAGGTAGAAGACTAAGGAAGTACTAATGGCTAAACCAGGTCAAGATACAAAAAGTGCACAAGGTGGACTTTCGGAATTGAAGCGCCGATTACTCTTCGTATTGGGTGCTATCATAATTTACCGTCTAGGTTCATTTGTGCCGATCCCTGGGATTGACGCCGCTGTACTTGCCGATTTCTTCGAGCAACAAAAGGGCACCATTGTTGAAATGTTCAACATGTTCAGTGGTGGTGCACTTGAGCGAGCTTCAGTGTTAGCACTGGGTATTATGCCGTATATCTCGGCTTCGATTATTACGCAACTATTAACGCATATGTATCCTCCGTTTATAGAGCTTAAGAAAGAAGGTGAGCAAGGGCGTAAAAAAATTAGCCAGTACACACGCTATGGCACGCTTGTGCTAGCTACTATTCAATCAATCGGTATTGCTACTAGCTTACCGGGCATGATGGAGGGGTTAGTTGTTAACCCTGGTATGGGTTTCTATTTCACCGCTGTGGTGAGTTTAGTTACTGGTACTATGTTCCTTATGTGGTTGGGTGAACAAATAACAGAGCGTGGTATCGGTAACGGTATCTCTGTTTTAATATTTGTTGGTATTGTAGCTAACTTGCCGTCTGCTATTGGTTCGACAGTCGAAATGGCGCGCCAAGGTGATTTGAATGTTTTTGTACTGTTGATGGTTGCGGTAATCGTATTCGCTGTTACTTATCTTGTAGTGTTTTTCGAACGTGGACAACGTCGTATTGTTGTTAACTACGCTAAACGCCAACAAGGTCGTCAAGTATTTGCTGCCCAAAGCACGCATTTACCACTAAAAGTAAATATGGCGGGTGTTATTCCACCAATCTTCGCTAGCAGTATAATTCTGTTCCCTGGTACAATTGCTAGCTGGTTCGGCCAAGGTGAAGGTCCAGTCGCTGATGTATTACAAGCTGTTGCTACTACGTTGACTCCAGGTCAACCGTTGTACTCGCTTGTTTTAGCTGCGGCTATTATCTTCTTCTGCTTTTTCTACACAGCGTTGGTTTTTAACCCGCGTGAAACAGCAGATAACCTTAAGAAATCTGGCGCATTTATCCCAGGTATTCGTCCAGGTGAGCAGACATCTAAATACATTGATAAAGTGATGACACGCCTGACATTGGCAGGTGCTTTGTATATAACCTTTATCTGTCTGGTGCCTGAATTCATGACGATGGCGTGGCAAACGCCATTCTACTTCGGCGGTACATCAGTTTTGATTATCGTTGTAGTAATCATGGACTTTATGGCACAAGTACAGACTCACCTGATGTCTCATCAGTATGATTCTGTGCTGAAAAAAGCGAACCTTAAAGGCTACGGTCGATAAGGTCAGTTTACGGAGTTGAGCAATGAAAGTACGTGCTTCCGTTAAGAAAATATGCCGTAACTGTAAAGTTATTAAACGTGCTGGTGTAGTACGCGTAATTTGCAGTGAGCCTAAGCATAAGCAAAGGCAAGGCTAAGTAAACAGTCGTGCAGGCTGAGTTTTCTCGGCCTGTGTTTTTAGTAGTGATTTGGTCTTCGTTTGAGTATCCTTACGGGCTTTTCAAACTTTTGATTACCAAATTCGAATATAGGAGATGTGTTAGTGGCCCGTATTGCTGGCATTAACGTCCCTGATCATAAACATGCAGTTATTGGTTTAACAGCTATTTATGGCATAGGTAAGACTCGCTCTAAGGCTATCTTAGAAGCGACTGGTATCGCCGAAACCACAAAAATCGGTGAACTTTCAGACGAAATTCTTGACGTACTGCGTGATGCAGTTGGCAAGTACACTGTTGAAGGTGATCTTCGTCGTGAAGTTACTTTAAATATCAAGCGCCTAATGGACCTTGGTTGTTATCGTGGCCTACGTCACCGTCGCTCTTTACCACTACGTGGTCAAAGAACTAAGACTAACGCGCGCACCCGTAAGGGTCCTCGTAAGCCTATTAAGCGATAAGGGGATAGTATTATGGCTAAGACACCAATTCGTCGTAAAAAGGTTAAAAAACAAGTTGCTGATGGTATGGCTCATGTTCATGCGTCTTTCAACAACACTATTGTAACGATTACCGACCGTCAAGGTAATGCACTATCATGGGCTACTGCCGGTGGTTCAGGTTTCCGTGGTTCACGTAAATCTACACCATTTGCTGCTCAGGTTGCTGCAGAGCGTGCAGGTACTGCTGCTCAAGAATACGGTTTAAAAAATCTAGAAGTTTTCATTAAAGGTCCAGGTCCAGGTCGTGAATCTGCTGTACGTGCTTTGAATGCTGCTGGTTACCGTATTACCAACATTACTGACGTGACGCCAATACCACATAATGGTTGTCGTCCACCGAAGAAACGTCGCGTTTAACAATAGGTTAGGAGAAATAACATGGCAAGATATTTGGGCCCTAAGCTCAAGCTGAGTCGTCGTGAAGGTACTGACCTGTTCCTTAAGAGCGGCGTAAGAGCTATCGACTCTAAGTGTAAACTTGAGACTGCACCTGGTCAGCACGGCGCTCGTAAAGGTCGCTTATCTGATTACGGTTTACAATTACGTGAAAAGCAAAAAGTACGTCGTATCTACGGTGTATTAGAAAAGCAATTCCGTAACTACTACAAAGAAGCTGCTCGCCTTAAAGGCAACACAGGTGAAAACTTGTTACAGCTTTTAGAGCAACGTTTAGACAATGTTGTATATCGCATGGGTTTTGCTAGCACACGTGCAGAAGCACGTCAGTTAGTAAGCCATAAAGCGATTTTAGTTAATGGTCGTGTTGTGAACATTCCTTCATACGTAATTACTCCAGAAGATACTGTTGTAATCCGTGAGAAGTCTAAGACGCAAGCACGTATCATCGCTGCTCTAGAGTTGGCTGAGCAACGTGAAAAGCCGACTTGGGTTGAAGTTGACGGTAAGAAATTGGAAGGCAGCTTTAAGCGTCTACCTGAGCGTTCAGACCTGTCTGCGGACATTAATGAACAACTAATCGTCGAACTTTACTCTAAGTAAAGTTAAGAGTTAAGAGAGGATAAAATGCAGGGTTCTGTTACAGAATTTCTAAAACCAAGGTTAGTCGACATCGACGCTATCAACCCAACGCGTTCTAAAATAGTTTTAGAACCATTAGAGCGTGGCTTTGGCCATACTCTGGGTAATGCTTTACGCCGTATATTACTTTCATCTATGCCTGGATGTGCAGTAACTGAAGTTGAAATCGACGGTGTATTACATGAGTACAGCGCGAAAGAAGGCGTTCAAGAAGACATCATTGAAATACTATTAAACCTTAAAGGTTTAGCAGTAACGTTAGAAGGCAAAGATGAAGTTTTTCTGACCCTGACTAAATCTGGTGTAGGCCCTGTTACTGCGGCTGATATTCAGCACGATGGCGATGTAACAATTGCTAATCCAGATCACGTTATTTGTAATTTAACTACAAATAACAGCGAGATCAGCATGCGTATTCGTGTTGAACGTGGTCGTGGTTATGTGCCGGCATCTAGTCGTTTATCCTCTGATGACGATGAGCGTCCAATTGGTAGATTGTTGCTTGATGCATCATTTAGCCCAGTTGAACGTATTGCGTACTCGGTTGAATCAGCTCGAGTTGAGCAACGTACAGATTTAGACAAGTTAATCATTGATATGGAAACAAACGGCACTTTAGATCCAGAAGAAGCGATCCGCCGTGCGTCTACTATCTTAGCTGAGCAATTAGATGCATTCGTAGATTTACGTGATGTAACTGAGCCAGAAGAGAAAGAAGAGAAGCCAGAATTCGATCCTATTCTACTTCGTCCAGTTGATGATCTTGAATTAACAGTACGCTCAGCAAATTGTTTGAAAGCCGAGCAAATTCAATATATCGGTGATTTAGTTCAGCGCACTGAAGTTGAGCTTCTTAAAACGCCTAATTTAGGTAAGAAGTCTCTAACTGAAATTAAAGACGTGCTAGCTTCACGTGGACTTTCTCTAGGCATGCGCCTAGAAAATTGGCCACCTGCAAGCTTAGCTGAATAATCTAAATCACTATATTAGTTTAGTTAGAAGGATAGGGTCATGCGCCATCGTAAGAGTGGTCGTCAATTAAACCGTAACAGTAGCCATCGTAAAGCGATGTTTAGCAATATGGCAGGTTCTTTGGTGAAACATGAAATCATCAAAACTACTTTGCCAAAAGCGAAAGAGTTACGTCGTGTAATTGAACCTTTAATCACACTGGCTAAGACTGACAGTGTAGCAAATCGCCGTTTAGCGTTTGCTCGCACGCGTGATAATGAAGTTGTTGGTAAATTATTCAGTGAAATCGGTCCACGTAACGCGGATCGTCCAGGTGGTTACACTCGTATTCTTAAGTGTGGCTTCCGTACTGGTGATAATGCACCAATGGCTTATATTGAACTAGTTGGTCGCCCAGCGACTAGCGAAGCAGTTCAAGAAGACGCACAGTCTGCAGAGTAAGTCTTAAAGAAACCTAAAAGCCGAGCTTATGCTCGGCTTTTTCTTGCCTAAAATTTGTCAAACTATATGAACCAGTAATTACCTTCTATTATGAGCATCGACTCATAGATTCTGAATCGATAGGTTGTTTTTACAGTTATTTTAATAGCTCTGCCTAGTTATCCTTTACTTACCATCGATCCAAAATAGCCTATCCGGTTTTAGTTAAAGAGCATTTTTACTTTATATAGTGATTTACCGTTATTAATAATAGCACTTCGAATTTAACTACCATTAAGCAATCCCTAACGAAGTTTTTATTGATTAGAGCTGATCAGAAGATATAAGGGTCGCTCTCTTATCTATATACCGGTACTAAGAACCTCATAGTAAAGCTAACCATTGGGGCCTTAGTAAACTCACTTCTCAAATAAAAATATAGCCCAATGAATTTAAATCTCAGCTTTTGACTATTTCAAATGATTTTAGTAACACGACTCTTAACTTATTGGTTGGCTTTTTCAGCATTGATGATCCAAATATGCCTCCACTGATCACTAGTTACCATAACTTTGACTTTAAATAGCTCTATAAACCCCTCAATACAGGTGGTTTAGTTGTGTTTTTGAGCGTTTAGCTCAAATACTCAGCGAGCAGCACATTATTTCAAGTTTTCTTCAAAAAAGGGTTGATCTGTTTTCGGATCTCCCTATAATGCGACCCCACTGAGACGGGATATGGCGACGCGCAGCGGACGAAGCATAGCGAGGCACGAACTACTCAGAGAGTTAAATAAAACTTCGGTTTTAAATCTTCCAAAAGAAAGTTTAAAACAAAGTGTTGACTCGAAAAATAAAGGGTGTATTATTCGCATCCCTTGAGACGCTAAAGCGACTCAAAACGTTCTTTAACAATATAAAGCAATCATCTGTGTGGGCACTCGTACAGATTGAGTTCTAACAGCCAAGCTACTTCGTTCTTTATTGAGCAAGTAATGAGGCAAACAAATTAGAGTCTCAATTGAAACTGAGTGACCATATGTTATTAAAAGATTCAGCCTTGAGCTGTTTTGATTTTACTTTTTTAAAAGTGAAAATAATAACGCACAGTCAATTCGTTTTTGGCAACAAAAACAAAAATTCAGAATTCATTGAGCTGTCGAAAGACATAAAACTTTTTAATTGAAGAGTTTGATCATGGCTCAGATTGAACGCTGGCGGCAGGCCTAACACATGCAAGTCGAGCGGTAACAGAGAGTAGCTTGCTACTTTGCTGACGAGCGGCGGACGGGTGAGTAATGCTTGGGAACATGCCTTGAGGTGGGGGACAACAGTTGGAAACGACTGCTAATACCGCATAATGTCTACGGACCAAAGAGGGCTTCGGCTCTCGCCTTTAGATTGGCCCAAGTGGGATTAGCTAGTTGGTGAGGTAATGGCTCACCAAGGCGACGATCCCTAGCTGGTTTGAGAGGATGATCAGCCACACTGGGACTGAGACACGGCCCAGACTCCTACGGGAGGCAGCAGTGGGGAATATTGCACAATGGGCGCAAGCCTGATGCAGCCATGCCGCGTGTGTGAAGAAGGCCTTCGGGTTGTAAAGCACTTTCAGTCAGGAGGAAAGGTTAGTAGTTAATACCTGCTAGCTGTGACGTTACTGACAGAAGAAGCACCGGCTAACTCCGTGCCAGCAGCCGCGGTAATACGGAGGGTGCGAGCGTTAATCGGAATTACTGGGCGTAAAGCGTACGCAGGCGGTTTGTTAAGCGAGATGTGAAAGCCCCGGGCTCAACCTGGGAACTGCATTTCGAACTGGCAAACTAGAGTGTGATAGAGGGTGGTAGAATTTCAGGTGTAGCGGTGAAATGCGTAGAGATCTGAAGGAATACCGATGGCGAAGGCAGCCACCTGGGTCAACACTGACGCTCATGTACGAAAGCGTGGGGAGCAAACGGGATTAGATACCCCGGTAGTCCACGCCGTAAACGATGTCTACTAGAAGCTCGGAGCCTCGGTTCTGTTTTTCAAAGCTAACGCATTAAGTAGACCGCCTGGGGAGTACGGCCGCAAGGTTAAAACTCAAATGAATTGACGGGGGCCCGCACAAGCGGTGGAGCATGTGGTTTAATTCGATGCAACGCGAAGAACCTTACCTACACTTGACATACAGAGAACTTACCAGAGATGGTTTGGTGCCTTCGGGAACTCTGATACAGGTGCTGCATGGCTGTCGTCAGCTCGTGTTGTGAGATGTTGGGTTAAGTCCCGCAACGAGCGCAACCCCTATCCTTAGTTGCTAGCAGGTAATGCTGAGAACTCTAAGGAGACTGCCGGTGATAAACCGGAGGAAGGTGGGGACGACGTCAAGTCATCATGGCCCTTACGTGTAGGGCTACACACGTGCTACAATGGCGCATACAGAGTGCTGCGAACTCGCGAGAGTAAGCGAATCACTTAAAGTGCGTCGTAGTCCGGATTGGAGTCTGCAACTCGACTCCATGAAGTCGGAATCGCTAGTAATCGCGTATCAGAATGACGCGGTGAATACGTTCCCGGGCCTTGTACACACCGCCCGTCACACCATGGGAGTGGGTTGCTCCAGAAGTAGATAGTCTAACCCTCGGGAGGACGTTTACCACGGAGTGATTCATGACTGGGGTGAAGTCGTAACAAGGTAGCCCTAGGGGAACCTGGGGCTGGATCACCTCCTTATACGATTTAGAACTTATTTGTTCGTAGTGTCCACACAGATGATTGTTAATTAGTGCGTGTCCTTCGGGATAACTAATTAATATGCTCTTTAAAAATTTGGAAAAGCTGATAATAAAATTCTGATAGATACATTGTATTTATCAAGAGTTTTCAAAAGTAAAAAAAGAATGGTAGCAGTACCATTCAGTGCCATTTAATTAACTCTTAGGAGTTGATTGATTGGTATCTACTTTAGTATTCAATATTGACTTCTGGCGAAGTTAAACTGTCACAAAACAAAGACCCGTTTGGGTTGTATGGTTAAGTGACTAAGCGTACACGGTGGATGCCTTGGCAGTTGGAGGCGATGAAGGACGTATTAACTTGCGATAAGCCTAGTCAAGCTAGTAAAAAGCGCTTGAGACTAGGATTTCCGAATGGGGAAACCCACCTGCTTGCAGGTATCGTTAACTGAATACATAGGTTAACGAGGCGAACGCGGAGAACTGAAACATCTAAGTACCCGTAGGAAAAGAAATCAACCGAGATTCCGAAAGTAGCGGCGAGCGAAATCGGAACAGCCCTTAAGCTTATTATGTGTTAATGGAAGGCTCTGGAAAGTGCCACGATACAGGGTGATAGTCCCGTACATGAAAAGACATTTTAAGTGAAATCGAGTAGGTCGGAGCACGTGAAACTTTGACTGAATATAGGTGGACCATCATCTAAGGCTAAATACTCCCAACTGACCGATAGTGAACCAGTACCGTGAGGGAAAGGCGAAAAGAACCCCTGTGAGGGGAGTGAAATAGAACCTGAAACCGTGTACGTACAAGCAGTAGGAGCCCACTTGTTGGGTGACTGCGTACCTTTTGTATAATGGGTCAGCGACTTATATTTTGTAGCGAGGTTAACCGAATAGGGTAGCCGTAGGGAAACCGAGTCTTAACTGGGCGAATAGTTGCAAGGTATAGACCCGAAACCCGGTGATCTAGCCATGGGCAGGTTGAAGGTTGAGTAACATCAACTGGAGGACCGAACCCACTAACGTTGAAAAGTTAGGGGATGACCTGTGGCTAGGAGTGAAAGGCTAATCAAACCGGGAGATAGCTGGTTCTCCCCGAAATCTATTTAGGTAGAGCCTCGGACGAATACTTACGGGGGTAGAGCACTGTTAAGGCTAGGGGGTCATCCCGACTTACCAACCCTTTGCAAACTCCGAATACCGTAAAGTAATATCCGGGAGACACACGGCGGGTGCTAACGTCCGTCGTGAAGAGGGAAACAACCCAGACCGCCAGCTAAGGTCCCAAAGTCATAGTTAAGTGGGAAACGATGTGGAAAGGCCCAGACAGCCAGGAGGTTGGCTTAGAAGCAGCCATCCTTTAAAGAAAGCGTAATAGCTCACTGGTCGAGTCGGTCTGCGCGGAAGATGTAACGGGGCTAAACTATGCACCGAAGCTGCGGATTCAGAATTTATTCTGAGTGGTAGGGGAGCGTTCTGTAAGCGGTTGAAGGTGTACCGGGAGGTATGCTGGACGTATCAGAAGTGCGAATGCTGACATGAGTAACGATAATGGGAGTGAAAAACTCCCACGCCGGAAGACCAAGGGTTCCTATCCCATGTTAATCAGGGTAGGGTAAGTCGACCCCTAAGGCGAGGCCGAAAGGCGTAGTCGATGGGAAACAGATTAATATTTCTGTACTCGATATAATTGCGATGGGGGGACGGAGCAGGCTAAACAAGCATGGCGTTGGTAGTCCATGTGAAAGTGAGTAGGTTGGCGACTTAGGTAAATCCGGGTTGCTATTAAGACTGAGACACGAGACGAGTCACTACGGTGATGAAGTTGTTGATGCCATACTTCCAGGAAAAGCCTCTAAGCTTCAGATTATATGGAATCGTACCCCAAACCGACACAGGTGGTCAGGTAGAGAATACTAAGGCGCTTGAGAGAACTCGGGTGAAGGAACTAGGCAAAATCGTACCGTAACTTCGGGAGAAGGTACGCTCCTATCTGTGATGAGACTTGCTCTCTAAGCGGACGGGAGCCGCAGTGACCAGGTGGCTGGGACTGTTTATTAAAAACACAGCACTGTGCAAAATCGCAAGATGACGTATACGGTGTGACACCTGCCCGGTGCCGGAAGGTTAATTGATGGGGTTATCCTTAGGGAGAAGCTCTTGATCGAAGCCCCGGTAAACGGCGGCCGTAACTATAACGGTCCTAAGGTAGCGAAATTCCTTGTCGGGTAAGTTCCGACCTGCACGAATGGTGTAACCATGGCCACGCTGTCTCCACCCGAGACTCAGTGAAATTGAAATCGCAGTGAAGATGCTGTGTACCCGCGGCTAGACGGAAAGACCCCGTGAACCTTTACTACAGCTTGGCACTGAACATTGAACCTACATGTGTAGGATAGGTGGGAGACTTTGAAGCAGCGACGCTAGTTGTTGTGGAGTCGTCCTTGAAATACCACCCTTGTAGTTTTGATGTTCTAACGTTGGCCCCTGAATCGGGGTTACGGACAGTGCCTGGTGGGTAGTTTGACTGGGGCGGTCTCCTCCTAAAGAGTAACGGAGGAGCACGAAGGTTGGCTAAGTACGGTCGGACATCGTACGGTTAGTGTAATGGTAGAAGCCAGCTTAACTGCGAGACAGACACGTCGAGCAGGTACGAAAGTAGGTCATAGTGATCCGGTGGTTCTGAATGGAAGGGCCATCGCTCAACGGATAAAAGGTACTCCGGGGATAACAGGCTGATACCGCCCAAGAGTTCATATCGACGGCGGTGTTTGGCACCTCGATGTCGGCTCATCACATCCTGGGGCTGAAGTCGGTCCCAAGGGTATGGCTGTTCGCCATTTAAAGTGGTACGCGAGCTGGGTTTAGAACGTCGTGAGACAGTTCGGTCCCTATCTGCCGTGGGCGTTTGAGAATTGAGAGGGGTTGCTCCTAGTACGAGAGGACCGGAGTGAACGAACCGCTGGTGTTCGGGTTGTCATGCCAATGGCATTGCCCGGTAGCTACGTTCGGAACTGATAAGCGCTGAAAGCATCTAAGCGCGAAGCAGGCCTCGAGATGAGTTCTCACTAGACTTTTAAAGTCTCTGAAGGGCCGTTGAAGACTACAACGTTGATAGGCAAGATGTGGAAGTGGTGTGAGCCATTAAGCTAACTTGTACTAATTACCCGTGAGGCTTAACCATACAACGCCAAACGCGTTTTATGTGATAGTGAAACAAGCGAAGAAGTTAATATAACTAAAGTAGAAATTACTTAGAAAGACTTAAAAAATATTATCAGATATTTTCCAAATTCAGTTAGTGCGTAGCGATACGAATTAACGCCCAAATTTGCTTGGTGACAATAGCGTTTTGGACCCACCTGACTCCATGCCGAACTCAGTAGTGAAACGAAACAGCGCCGATGATAGTGTAGCATTTGCTATGTGAAAGTAGGACATTACCAGGCTTCAAATTGTAGAGAGCCCGACTAGAAATAGTCGGGCTTTTTTACGTCTGTAGGAAAGTGAAAAAGCAGGTTCGAGGTGAAAGGTATTAGGTTAAAGGAAGAGAATTGAACAGACCCAATTCCACGACATACTAATGCGTAAGCGTCCGAGCAACGACACCTAGCAGAATTGAAAATACCGTCAGTTTCTACTGGAGGTATTATGCAAAAAAGAACCCTTAATGACTAATGCCGATCAGTTAAGAAAATGACCGGTTGACCGATCCAAACGATCATGCAAAATCCGTAGTTAGGAAACTAACTACGGATTTTTTGTGAATATAGAACAAGCACTGCAAGCAACACTTGAAGAAAGCAGCCGATACCATACCTTTGAAAAATTATCAGAAATTCTTGACCCTGAAATCATTGAACAAGGTTTTCAACAAGCAGGGATTGCAACCGTTCGTAAGCGAAGATTACCGCTTGAAGCCGTTTTGTGGTCAGTTATTGGCATGGCATTGTTTCGAAAAGAATCAGTTTGGAATATCGCTAATAAGCTAGATATCATGTTACCTGGCAAGAACCAACTCGTTGCTCCAAGTGCGATGGTACAGGCGAGACAAAGGTTAGGTGATGATTCCGTTAAACACGTTTTCAATAAATCTGCTCAATCAATGTATAAGCAACAGTCATTCGAAACATGGAATGGTTTGAACCTATTAGCTGTTGACGGTGTTGTGTGGCGAACAGCCGACACGCCTGATAATCGTAAAGCCTTCTCTTCAGGTAGCAACCAATACGGTGATACAGCCTTTCCTCAAATACGCATGGTCTGTCATATGGAATTGACCAGCCATCAACTTCTCAGTAGCGAGTTTGATAACTATAAAACCAACGAGATGAAATTAGCTGAGCGTTTAATTGAACGTACACCAGATAATTCACTGACTATGTTTGATAAAGGATATTATTCTTTAGGCCTGTTAAACCGTTGGCATCAAACTGGGGAGATGAGGCACTGGCTGATACCAGCAAGGCCCGACTTACAGTATGAAATCATCTCCAGCGCGGGTAAAAATGACCATATCATTGAATTGAAAACCACAAAGCATGCACAAAAAAACTTTCCCGATGTTCCTGAAACGATTAAAGCGAGATTAATCAGCAAAACAATAAAGGGCAAAAGCTACCGTATATTAACCTCGATGACGGATAGATTGCGTTATCCAGGTAATGAAATTGTTGAATTATATTGTCATCGTTGGGAGATAGAACTTGGGTTTAGAGAAATCAAACAAACCATGCTTGATAGCGCATACCATTTAAGAAGTAAGCGTCCAGACATGGTGCGTCAGGAGCTATGGGGCGTGTTACTCGCCTATAATTTAATACGAAGAATAATGACTGCGTAATACCATGATGCCGATCGCTCAATACCATTCAAGCCGATCACTTTTTTGTCTGTCAGTAGACCTCAGTAAAATCTAACTTGAGTGATCGGCATCAGTCAAGAAATTTAGTTTTTTTCGCATCGACTCGCCTTTTAATTCCAACTTTATCGCCCCGTGCACAAGCCTATCTAGAATCGCATCCGCGTGGGTCGATTCTCCGATCATTTCATACCAATTTTCTATCGGTAATTGACTCGCAATTAAGGTCGATTTTGTATCATATCTTGCATCAATTAATTCCAGTAAATCACTCCGTTGTTGAGCCGTTAATGGCTCTAATCCCCAATCATCTAAGATCAGTAAATTGGCAGAGCTAAGCTTGTTGATCAGTTTTCGATAACTACCATCGGCTTGCGCTAGAAACATCTTTTCTAATAGCTCTTTGAGCCTAAAATAATAAACGCTACTCCCTTGTTGGCAGTGGTTTTGACCAAGCGCGCAAGCGAGGTAAGTTTTGCCACAACCTGTTGCTCCTGTGATCAAGATGTTTTGGTGAAGACGAAGCCATTCACCTTGTGCTAATGAACGGATCTGAGCTTTATCGAGTTGTCGTGCTGCGCCATAGTTGAGTTGGGCAAGTGTGCCGCCAACTCTGAACTTTGCTTGTCGCGTTAGGCGATCTATTTTACGCTGATCACGCTGCGTTATTTCATGTTCAAGCAATAAACTTAGCCGCTCTTCGAAGCTTTGTTCAACGTATAAATTGGGTTGCTCGTATTGCTGCAATAGCGCATCACGTATGCCGCTTAGCTTTAAATTACTTAACTGATTATTAACTTGTTGATTGATATTTTGCATAAGTTTTCCTATGGTTTGTTAATTTTTATTAATGGTAATAGTGGTTGCCACGGATATTTTTATGATCAATATCTTGTAGTAAATCACCTTGAGCTTGTGGCAAGGGTTGTTTATCCAAGCCTTTTTCTAAGATAGTCTTTACTTGTTTAACGCGAGTAACACCTGTGGTTAATGCGCGATGACAGGCGGCTTCAAGACGTTGATCACTAAACTTTTTACCTAGGCTTAATAACCCCATACAAGCACGGTAGCTTTGCTCTGGATGTTTTTTAGCTCGCATCAATTGCATAACAAACTGCTCAGTTGATGTGCCAAATTTACTCGCCCAGCGTTCGAACCGCTGTGGTGTCCATTGTTGCTGCTTTTGATGAGCGATAGGCATATGCAGATCAAGCGTGGTGTGCGCACCTTCTCGGTATGATCTGGGGTGAACAGCGACTCGTATGCCTTGATGGTAGAGTGTCACCAACTTCCCGGAGGCATGGGCTTCAAGCTTTTGTTTAATTAAGGTATGTGGCACTGAGTAGTAGTGCTTTTCAATTTCCACATGATAATCAATATGCACGCTCACCTGTTTTACTAAGGTATAGCTGTAAGGCTGTGTGGGCAGTGGTTTGAGTGCAGGTCTGTCGATAGCATCAAACTGACTGAGCCGTGAGCCAGGATGCTTTTTCATTTTCCGTTGATTTAAATCGACCAGTAATGCTTGTATTTTCAGGTTCAATCGACGCAAGCTAAAGAAGGTTTCATTGCGAAGGCGCGCCATTATCCAACGTTCAACAATTTGCACACCCACTTCAGCCTTAGCCTTATCCTTTGGTTTATAGGGTCTAGCGGGCACAATGACCGTATCGTAATGTGTCGCTAGTTGTTGGTAGGTTGGATTTAAGTCAGGCTCATATCGACACGGTTTGGTGACGGCACTTTTAAGGTTGTCAGGAATTATTAGCTCAGGAACACCGCCAAGAAACTCAAAACAACGGGCGTGACTCATCACCCAATCTTCGAGTTTCTGGCTGTAAGTCGCTTCGGCATAGGTATAATTTGATGCACCCATGACCTCAACGAACACTTGTGTAGTACGACACTCGCCTGTACTTGTATCAACAATACTCATGGTTGGGCCACAGTAATCCACAAACAGTTTTTCACCTGCTTTATGATTTTGTCGCATGGAGGGTTTTTGGCATTTAAGCCATGCCTTGTACTGACGGCAGAAGTGAGTGTAACTGTAAAAACCTTCCGCGTGCCGCTCTTTGTATTCTTCCCAAAGCAGCAACAACGTCATGGTTTTAGGCCGAAGCTCTTGCTGAACTAACGACCAGTCAGGAATGGTAAAGCCTTTTAATCGAGGCTTTGTTTTGAAGAACGCTCGTTGCAGAGCGTGATCATCCCACTTCTCATCAAGCGGCCAGTAAGTAATATCTAACTCTGCTGATTTACAGGCATATTTAGACACGATTGAGGGTGAAACAGATAAGCTTGTTGCTATCTGACGATGACTGAGTTTACAGCTGTATTTTAGTCTTAAAATCTCTTTAAGTTTACGCATTGAAATAGGTGCCGTTGGCATGGTCATTCTCATCATCAAAAATGAAAAGAATAACGGTTAAAAATACCTACTGGCTAGACAAAAACGTGTACAAATTGAACGATACCATTCAAGCCGATCACTCAATACCATTTTGACCGAAAAGTGATCGGCATCGATGGTATTGAGTGATCTCGATGGATGGTATTAGGTGATCGGCTTAGATAGTATTAGGTGATCGCGATGCATGAGAATATGCAATGACGATGGCGGCGACAGTCACAGGGATATGGCCTAACCAGCTTAGTTTCTCTAGCAGTTCGATGGCTGTCATTCAGTATTTCTCGTCAGTATCTATAATGAGCCCAGGGAACATTCCAATACACTGGCAGCACTTACTCGATACACTGGTCTTATTTAAGCTTCCAGCTAGACGAGAGGATAGAAGATATCCCCGATGGGTTAAGCCAAAACCATCTAAGTATCCCCATAAAAAGAAAGATGCCAGTCAGCTTAACTGACAGGCATTACCCTTAATGACTGGCAAAAATTGATTGAGCAGCAACAAACCAGCGGCTTATCTATTGTCGCATTTTGTAAAGAAAACATGTTACCCACTTCAAACTTTTATAAATATCGGTCTAAGTTACAAGACGCTGCAAAAGCACCTAAATTGGTGAAAGTGCAAAACAAAGCCATTCCCCATAAAGTGAATGCCTCAATCACGTTATCTCATGGTGAAACTCATTTAACTATACCAACCTCATCTGAGCCTACATGGGTGGCTAATTTAATAAAGGCGCTGCAAGCATGAACATGTTTATTGATGTGCCCGACGTGTACCTTTGCAATCAGTTTGTCGACTTCAGAAAATCCATTAATGGCTTAGCGGCCATTGTTGAAAGTGAACTCGAACTGTCCGTGCTATCCGGTGCCGTGTTTGTTTTTTGTAATAAAAGCCGAGATAAGCTGAAGATATTGTATTGGGATAACACAGGCTTTGCCCTGTGGTATAAACGCCTCGATAAGCACAAATTTAAATGGCCGAAAAACCTCAGCGCCGACACACTAAACTTAACCGAGCAACAATTACACTGGTTATTATCTGGGTATGATGTCATAGGGCATCAACAAATCAACATCGAAAACGCTAGCATTATTTAGATCGTCGCGGGATCAATATTAACCATCGCATTAAGCTAGTTTACGGTAAAAAACATTATAAAATAAAAGGATGAATATTGATGTTAACTGCCTTCCAGACGATCCGGCTTTGCTTAAAAAGCTGCTGGCAGAGCACGCTGAAAAATTAGCGCAAGCGACTGCAAGAAACCGGTATCTAGAGGAACAATTCCGCCTAGCGCAACAAAAACAATTTGGTAAAAGTGCTGAAGTCTTTGACGCACAAGGTGAATTGTTTAATGAAGCCGAAGACATCATTGAGCAACCTGATGAGCTTGCTACGCAAGAGATTAGCTACACTCGCAAAACACCAAAGCGCAAACCATTACCCAAAGACTTACCCCGTGAGCAAGTGATTCATGACATTGCCGAAGAAGACAAGTTGTGTAACTGCTGTGGTAATGAGTTGCATAAAATGGGTGAAGACGTCAGCGAAAAGATCGACTTCGTCCCCGCAAAGATAAAAGTCATTGAGCATATTCGCCCAAAGTACGCGTGTCGTGAATGTGATAAGTCAGGGTCGAATAACAGTATTAAACAAGCCAAGATGCCAAACATGGCCATCAACAAAGGCATGGCCACGTCCAGTTTGTTAAGTCAAATCATCACCAGCAAATATCAATATGCATGCCACTGCACAGACAAGAGTCGATGTTCAAGCAATACGGCATTGAGCTTAGCCGTAAAACCATGAGTGACTGGGTACTCGCATCCGCTACCTTGTTTGAACCGCTGATACAACGACTGAAACACGCGTTACTTAAACAGCCTGCGATACATGCCGATGAAACGACGGTCAATGTGGTCAACGCCGACAAAGTAAAAAGTTACATGTGGCTATATTGTACCGGCACGGATTCGCCATCGGCTATAAATAAACACAACCCAATACCAAACATTGTGCTTTACGACTATCAAAACAGTCGGGCAGCTTCCTGTGTGGTTAATTATCTGGATGGCTATTCGGGCTATTTACAGGTTGATGGTTATCAAGCGTATGCACAAACGCAATCAACACTCGTTGGTTGCTGGGCCCATGCACGTCGTAAATTTATAGAAGCAAAACACGTGCAGGGTAAAAACAAGACAGGCAAAGCCGACGTAGTCTTGAGTCTTATTCAAAAACTGTACGGCATTGAATCAAAACTCAACGATAAAACACCAGAACAAAAGCATGAAATAAGGCAAGAGCAAGCGAAACCTATTATTGATAAACTGCATAAATGGCTAGAGCAAAACCAGCCACGTTTAGTCGGGAAAACCAAGTTAGCAGAGGCAGCAACCTATCTCGCTAATCAATGGCATAAACTTATAGTTTACCTTGAAAATGGTCAGCTTAATATCGACAATAACCGCGCCGAGCGCGCTATCAAACCATTTGTTATTGGCCGTAAGAACTGGATGTTTAGCCAAACCTCACGCGGCGCAATGGCAAGCGCTCACCTATACAGCATCATCGAAACTGCAAGATCCAACGGCTTAACGCCATTTGATTACATCATGCATTGCCTCGATGAGCTTTGTCAGCCTGAGCCAGACATAGAACAATTATTGCCTTGGAATATCAATATCTAGGTGATGATCACCGGACGTTTACGATGTTGCATGTAATATTTTTAAGAATTCAAAAACCAGCGCGCATTTATCAGATCCATTATTTCGATATACCGATGTAGCAATTTCTAAAAAGGAAAAGCAGCTAAAATTAGAATCTATCGAAGACTTATCCAATTTCTCCATAGCAGCCTATCAAGGAGCAAAAGATTTATTGGGTGAACAGTTTAAAATAATGACTTTGTCGAATCTAACGTATGTAGAACACCCGCATCCAAAAAACACAACTCTTGCCATGTTAGCCGGTAAAAAAGACATTAGAATTGGCGATATCAATATCTTTTATTTTGATTTGAAAAATCAAAACTACAACAACAACGATATTAAAACACAAGAATTTGACATCCATCATTTATGGCCTGATGTATATTCACACATGGCATTTAAAGATGAAATTTTGCGAGATAAAGTGAATATACAAATTAAAAATATGTCAGAGGACGGCAGTCTCGAAAATATTTATAAACAGTATATTAAGTATCCATAAAAATTATAGCCTCTATTTGTAGGATTTATTGTACCTTCAACAGCTACTCTACCCCTCTAAAATATCAAACTGGTAACTTACACGCTTGTTATAACGAGTATTTTTATCCACTAATATACTCGGAAACTGTAGTTGGTTAACAGCGTCAACATAACCTTGGCTTTCTAAGCAGACACCTTGATAAGCATCAAAGGCGCCGGATAAAAACTTACCAGTATAAAATTGAATACAAGGCTGGTCGGTATACACAGAAACAGCTATGCCATTTTTGATTGATGTTAACCTTGCTTTCTCCTGCTTAAATGAACTTTTTTGCAATACAAAACAATGATCAAAACCTGACTCATCAATCACTTGCTGATAGTTAGACTGTTCTATTAACTGACTAATTTTTAGATCCGATTTTAGGTTTGCTGATTGGCCTAATTTATTACAATCGATGATCTCGCCAGTCGGTAAACCATCGCTGTATTTTTCTAAAAATGAATCGGCATTTAACAAAACCGTTAAATCGGCACATGATTCTTCACCAAGGGTAAAATAACAATGATTGGTTAAGTTTATTGCTGAGGTTTTGTCACTGACAGCGTGGTAGTTAATTTCTAACCGGTTGCTATCGGTTAACTTATATTCCACGGAGTATTCGACATTACCAGGAAATCCTATTTCTTGATCGGCAATCATTAACTGGTAACAGACACTATTGTCAGTAACTTCAGCGGCCCGCCAAAAGCGCAATGACAAATTATCTTCACCGGAATGAAGGCAATTCTCGCCATCGTTCTTATTAAGGGAATAACTTGTACCTTCAACCACCATCTTTGCATCTTTAATCCGATTACACACAGGTCCGCAAGTTGCGCCAATATAGTATGGGTCAGTTAAAAAGTCATTGGCCTCATCATATGTCAATGTCATTTCGGTTAACTGACCGTTTATCGGCAATTTAATGGATTTTACCCGAGCACCAAAATCAATTAACTCAACCCGCATTCCATTAATATTTTGTAAAACTTGAGTACTAACACTGGCCATTATTTATCGTAACCATTTGGGTTATTCGACTGCCAACGCCAAGTATCTTCCATCATTTCAGCTAAATTACGTTTGGCTTGCCAATTCAATTGAGTATTGGCTTTTTGCGCATTAGCCCAAAATGCAGGTAAATCACCAGAACGTCGAGGCGACACTTGATATGGAATCGCTTTATTTACCGCTTTTTCAAAGGCGGTAATAATGTTAAATACAGAAATGCCTTTGCCAGTTCCTAGATTAAAGGCCTCGACACCGGTGAAATTAACATTTTTTTGTAACCAATTTAATGCCGCAACATGGCCTTCGGCTAAATCCATAACGTGTAAATAATCTCGTTCACAGCTGCCATCTGTAGTATCGTAATCGTCGCCAAATATACTTAACTTGTCACGTTTACCTACCGCAACTTGCGCCACAAATGGCAATAAATTATTTGGGATACCTTTAGGATCTTCACCTATGCTGCCGCTAGGATGCGCACCTATAGGATTAAAGTAGCGTAATGAAACACCTCTGAATCTATCATTGGCGTTGGCTTGATCAGCCATGATACGCTCAACCATTACTTTTGTTGCCCCGTAAGGACTTGATGGCGTCCCTAGTTTCATCGACTCGACATACGGTATTTCATTTTCTTCACCGTACACGGTAGCGGAAGAGCTAAATATAAAGTTTTGTACATTATACTTTTGCATTACTTCCAATAAACATACCGAGCCATGCACGTTATTTTGATAGTAATTCAACGGAATTTGACCTGACTCACCCACCGCTTTTAATGCCGCAAAATGAATAACAGCATCAATGTTATGGGTGTTAAATACCGCCTCTAATTCATTGACGTTACAAATATCACCTTGGATAAAATCAACACTTTTACCGGTCAATTTTTCCACTCGGTTTAAGGACTCTTCACTTGAATTACAAAGGTTGTCATAAACAACAACTTGATGATCATTTTCCAACAAACACAAAACGGTATGAGAGCCGATATAACCGGCTCCACCTGTTACTAACACTTTCATTTATTTAATACCTTTATATTCTTAGCCACAATGTACGGAATACTTTTGCCCTAACGATTAAATGCGCCATCCGATGCAACACAGACATAAATATGTTCTTTTAGACCGGTTTTTTGCTGGTAGTTTTGTGAGATTTTTAGTTTTATATCATCAACTAAATCTTTAGGTGTCAACGCCACCACACAACCACCAAAACCGCCGCCAGTCATACGGACTCCGCCTTTATTACCTAACTCAGAACCAATTAGTTCTACCAGATAATCCATCTCTGGAGTGGTCACCGCAAAGTCATCTTTTAACGATATATGCGACTCAGCCATTAACTCACTCATCTTTATCATATCATTGTTTTGTAAAGCGATTAATGCGGATTCTGTACGAGCATTTTCTGTGATCACATGTTTTGCACGTCTCACTAAGTCTGGAGTTAGTTTATCTTGTGCCGATAACAATTGCTCTAGAGTGACATCTCTTAGGGCTGGCTGATTAAAATAACGAGCAACTTCTTCACATTGTTGACGTCTGGTATTGTATTCACTATCAACCAAGCCTCGTTTCACATTTGAATTAACGATTAGCAGCGCCATTGAATTTGGAATAGGTGCATGTTGGTAAGTTAAGGTTCGACAGTCTAATAACATCGCATTATTTTTTTTGCCCAACGCCGAAATCAGTTGATCCATAATCCCGCAGTTACAGCCGACAAAGTTATTCTCAGCCTGCTGGCCCAATAATGCCGCCTGCACACCACCAAGATCAATGTCATTTAATTGAGCAAATGTTTTTAATATGGCAATTTCAAAGCTTGCCGACGAGCTTAACCCCGCGCCTTGTGGCACGTTACCTGTAACGACTAAATCGGCACCTACAATGTCTGTGTACTGTTTAGTTAATACTTGTAAGGTGCCGCCAATGTAATTAACCCACATTTTTTCGTTATTAAATTCGATATTATCTAACGAAAACTCAACGGTTTCATTATTACAATCTACCGCTAATACACGAATAATCTTATCATCTCGTTTGCTCGCCGCGATGTCAGTACCAAAATTTATCGCTGCCGGTAAAACAAAGCCATCATTGTAGTCAGTATGATCGCCAATCAAATTTACTCGGCCAGGACCATGGGTTAATAAGCTCGGCTTAGTGCCAAAATGGTTAATATACTTTTCGCTAACTAAATCAAACTGGCTCATTATTTTTGCCCTTTATAATGTACTGACGATGCATCTCTTAATCTTTGAGCCGCTTGTTCGGCGGTAAGGTCTCTTTGAGCTTCCGCCATCATTTCATAACCAACCATGAATTTACGTACCGTCGCTGAACGTAACAATGGCGGGAAAAAGCTCGCGTGCAATGTCCACTCTTTATGATCTTCACCATCATAAGGCGCGCCATGCCAACCCATAGAATATGGAAAAGAAGTATTAAACAAGTTGTCATATCGAATGGTGATCTGCTGAATAATATCCGCCAAGGTAACTTGTTGTTGCGCGGTTAAGTCCGTCATTCTTTGGATAGGAAAGCGTGGTAATAGTAGTGTTTCAAAAGGCCATGCTGCCCAATATGGAACTACCACTAACCAATCTTCATTACTTACCACGGTACGTTCTTCTGAATCAAACTCACGTTGTGTGTAATCTTCTAACAGGTTTGTTCCGTGCTCTGCTAAATATGCTGCTTGAGCGTTTTGCTTTTTTTGTACCAATGTCGGCAGTTGTTGTTGTGCCCAAATTTGGCCATGAGGGTGCGGATTTGAACACCCCATTACCGCGCCTTTATTTTCAAATACCTGTACCCAGTTATAGGTTTTGCCGATTTGCTGGCATTGCTCTTGCCATGTTTGAACTACCCTAGTAATTTCTTCAACACTTAACTGAGGTAAGGTTTTACTGTGATCTGGAGAGAAACAAATAACTCGACTTTCACCTTGCTCGGTTTGCATTTTAAATAACGGATCGTCTGTACTAACAACCGGTGTGTCTGATTTTAAAGCGGCAAAGTCATTCTGAAATACAAAAGTACTATCATACTCAGGATTTACTTCACCATTGATTCTGGTATTGCCAGAGCATAAAAAGCAACTGCTGTCGTAGGCTGGATTTTGTTTTTCATCCAGCGCTTCTATTTGCCCCTGCCAAGGACGTTTAGCTCGATGTGGTGACACTAACACCCATTCATTAATTAACGGATTATATCGACGATGAGGGTGTTCTGTTGGGTCGAAAGCTGTGCTCATGATTAGTTACCTAATTAAATTCAATAAGCAAAGTGTAAACGTTTACATTTTAATCTACAAGTATAATTTTACACTTTGAAACGTAATAATTTTAAAAGGAAATACACAGAAATAAGATATGTAAACGTTTTGACTTTTAACCATAGGAAATACCATGTAATATCAGACAAAATTCTATACGAAAATTATTTATGTCAACCATAAAAGATGTAGCAAAGGAAGCTGGCGTTTCAATCGCCACTGTCTCACGAGTGGTAAACAATGGCCCTAAAGTAAGCGAAAAAACCAAAAATAAAGTGCTGTCTATTATGGCAAAATTGGGCTATCGCCCAAACGAAAATGCCAGAGCATTAGTGACCCAAAAAAGTACAACATTAGGTGTAGTGATCCCAGATTTAACCGACCCTTTTTTTGCCTCTCTCGCTAATGGTGTGGATAAAGTCGCTCGCCAAAATAATATGCAGCTTCTACTGAGTACCGGTATGGTCAGTGAAGAGTCTGAACGACAGGCGATAAATCTACTGTTAGAACGACGTTGTGAGTCTATCGTTATCCATAGTAAAAAACTGCCGGATCAGGAACTGATCGAATTAGCCAACAACGTACCGGGCTTCGTATTAATTGATCGGTTTATCGAGCAAATAGCCCAGAAGTGTGTTTGGCTTGATAATGAAGAAGGTGGAAAAATTGCAGCAAGGCATTTAATGTCTCTAGGACATACAAAATTTGCCTGTATTTCAAGTCACTACGCAATCGATGATCCCGCATTACGCTTCAAAGGATTTCAGCAGGAAATTGCGGAATCTGGCTCTTCATTGTTACCGCACCATACTGTACAAGAAAAACCAACGTTACAAGGTGGTGAAATAGCGACACAGAAATTGTTATCGAGTGATTCAAGTTTTGATGCTATTTTTGTGTACAACGATGCAATGGCCATTGGTGCGATCTGTACCCTTGAAGATAACGGCTTTAAAGTGCCAAATGATATATCAGTGATTGGTTTCGATGACGTATTATTGTCCCGCTACTCTCGACCAAAACTAACCACCTTGCACTACCCTGTTGAAGAAATGGCGGAATTTGCAGCTCAACTAGCATTAAAAAAAGTCACCAATATATCAGCAGAGCAACTTAAAAAAGGCTTTAAATACATACCTAGATTAGTAAAACGCGAATCCACCGGATTAAAAAGCTAAGTTAATCTTCAAAGCACTGGTAATGTCTTTCACGGATATTATCTGTGTGTTAGACCTGTATTTGTCGTCAAAACTACTTTGGTATTAGCATTAGCTTTTTTAGCTACTGATTTTCTTAGCTAGTGGTTTTCTACTTATTCTTTTATTAATTACGAGTCTTAAACGTGATCTTATTAGAGGTTATACCTTTGGCTTTGGCCGTAACGGTAATATCACCTATAACGCGGTTGTTAGATTGCACAACGGCCACAACGCGACCCCGAAATGTTTGTCTACTATTGCTTGTAAAACTTTCTACCGATCTTGGGTTTGCATTACCCACAGCTAATAGTTTTCCAGTGCCTGACACATTAAATTCTACCGCCACATCTTGATCCCAATGATAAACTCGATGCCCCTCAGCGTCATAAAGCTCTGCGGTAACATAAGCTATATCTTGCCCATCAGCCGACAGTGACTTGCGCTGGGAGACCAGTCTTATCTCAGCGGGTTTACCTGCCGTATTTAATAACCATTGATCTTCGGCAACCCCAGCATTGTAGCCAACCACTTTTAACGTGCCCTCAATATAAGGCACAGTAAACGTGGTCATAAATTTAGTCTCTGGTGAGGTTATTTGGCGACCGTAACTTTTACCGTTAATGAATAATTCAACTTCCTCAAATACTGAATAAACCACAACATCTAGGTTTTTCCCTTTTGCTTCTGGCCATGTCCAACTTGGATGAATATCTGGACTGACCCAATACAAATACCACGACGGGTCTTGTTCCGGGCTTAATGATGGATTTGGACTTTGCACAAATGCAGATATTTTGTTCTTTCCGGTGTGCCAAAGTACATCTCGGTAATAAGCCGCTGGACGTTTAAAGCCTAATGCATCAATTTCGCCAGTGTAAGCTAATGTCCAAGGATAGGGAGCTAAGTTTTTCCACTCAGGGGCATAGCCGGTCCAGCCAATCGATGCTTCACCAATATAATCCCACCCAGTCCAAACAAAATCACCGATGACATAAGGCAAGTCTTCGACATATTGCCAATACTCAAATGCAAGATTGGAGTAAGTTTCAGACCCATACATTACTCGTGCAGGAAAACGTTTATGCTCGCTTTTATAGTTTTTTTCTTGATAGTTATAACCTACAACATCAAACACATTTAAATATGGATCCGCCTTTTCTCCCGCAGTATTAGCACCGACGGTTATTTCCCGGCTACTGTCTAAAGACAGAACATGTGCTTTAAGCATTGATGCAGTATTAACGCCTAATGCTTCATTCTGTTCGGGGATCTCGTTGCCTAAACTCCACATGATGACGCTAGGGTGATTTCGGTCTCGCTTTATAAAGTTACTGACATCTTGTTGCCAATCTTGCTTAAACCGAGATGCATAATCGTTTTTATGATCAAATTTAGAATAATTCCAAGCGTCGAATATTTCATTGATCACTAACAATCCTAAACGGTCAGCCGCATTTAAAAATGCCACTGAGGGCGGATTGTGGGCAGTACGCACCGCATTAAATCCAGCAGCTAATATTCTTTCTACTTTACGTTCCTCTGCTCGTTTATAAGCCACAGAGCCTAATAAATAATTATCATGGTGAATGTTTAACCCTTTTAACAACAGAGGTTGACCATTTAGAGTAAAGCCATTTTTGGCATCAAACGATAACTGTCTAATGCCAAACTCCGTTTCGGTGACATCGGTCTGAACACCATCCACAACAAGAGTTTGTTTTAATTTGTATAAATACGGTGATGAGCCTGACCATAATGTTGGCCGCGGTAATGTGATAGTGGTGTTAACGTGCCCGGTTTTTCCAACAGAGCCGTTGGTGCTGTTAGAGCTATTTTTAGGACTATCCGAGCTTGTGGCAGTCAAACTGACATTACTATTACGTTGCTGAGCAACAACATTACCTTGTTGATCTAACACCTCTTGCGTCAACGATATCTTTTTATTGGTTTTGCTTACATTGGTTTTACTAACAATACTTTTACTTACAATTGAGGTATCCACGTTAATACTGGCAAATTCATCAGTTATTACCGGTGTAGTAACAAACGTGCCCCAATGCTGTATATGAGTAGCGGGTTTAAATGAAAGTGACACAGGGCGATATATCCCAGAGCCTGAATACCAACGGCTATTTAAGTGGTTATTATTCACTTTCACCGCAATCGTATTGGTCTGCCCAAATTTCAGATGGTTGGTAATATCAATCCAGAAGGATGTATATCCATAATGTTGGCCGCCAACCAATGCGCCATTTACATAGACTTCTGAATTCATGTAAATACCACCAAACTCAAGGATAGCCACGCTATCTTTTAGCTCGGTATTTAATTGGCTATTTAGCTCAATTTCTTTTCGATACCAGGCAATGCCACCTTTGGTATAACCGGTGTCGTATTGATCGATTGAGTTTTTATCGAATGGGCTATTGCTTGAGCCAATATCTTTAATTGACCAGTCATGAGGTAACTGAATTTTTTGCCAGTTAGTAACATCTAAATTAACGTCAGAGCCTTGCTTCACATCACCAAGATGGAAGCGCCAATCTAAATTAATATCTGGACTGCTATTAACATCCATCGAATAGCAATAGAAGGAAATAAGGTGGGTAAATAAAACCAATAAGCTTACACGTAACATACTGAATAAATTGAATTTTATAAAACTCAAACCGGGTCTCCTCCAGATTTAGTCAGGTTACTACGTAATTGTAGTAACCTGAAATAAGTAGCTTAAGTAAACGTCAAACTCTAGCGTTTAATTAAACTTACGTTCTCTATTTCGATACCATGCCAACTAGACATTGCCTTGTCGTTATATGCTTTAACGTCTAATGAGATCTGCAAACCTTGTATTAAGTTTATAGAACTATCAAATGTTTTAGCATCATTGCCCTGTGGGGCAATTGAATTAGGCATAAACGATGGATAGGCTTGAATCATCATTGTCTCGCTGGAGGTTAATGAAGATAACGGCACAAGTAAATACTGCCATTGATTGGTTACATTTAGTTTAGTGCCAAATGCCAACCCGTCTTTATCTAACAGAGCAAAGTTAATATGCTCTTGTTTGGTTAACGAACGTATTTTTATTGCGACCGTATTTAGTCCTCGGGTATTTCTGTCGATTAACTGACTATCCGCTGCCAAGGTGGTTTTTAACAAATCGTTGCTCTGGGTTAGATTATCTAAGCCCAGTTTTAAAACCGTGCCCAATCCATTTTGACCACTAACATACTCTTGTCTTACCTTGCCATTTTTAGGATAAATTAAATTATTACGATCCAATTGCGCATCGAACAAACTCAAAGGTGTACCTTTAGGTTGCAGTTCAAACGACCAGTAATCAGTTGCTTTGACAAAATCCCAGTCAAATGGTGTACCGCTTACGGCTCCTGGAAATGTGGTTTTTTCACCGTTAGAAGTCACAACAAATGCATATTCCATTGGCCCTGTCTTTTGCCAAGATTTAGGCAATGGAGCACTGTATTTTGTACCTGATTGTTTGGTCATTGCAAAAGCAGTAAAGCTTCTGTCATTGCGATAACGTAACAATAATTCGACATTATCAACCGCTTGATTAGTTCCAAGTTTGACAACGAGCTGATAATCATCATCTAGCGTTATCGCTCTTTGAGGTTGATGCGATAAAGTTAAATCTTGATTTTGAATGTTAGGTAAAAAGTAATCGGTTGAAACTTTTTTAGCCGTTATATTTTCACTCGGACTATTCGAACTCTGGTTGCCCACTGCCGATGCAACCATGAACTGCTCCAGCTGCTGCTGTGAATTGGCAATCAGGTATTTACCTGGTGTAATAACCACGCTGTTATTATCGGCTTTGATTTGAGTTGAATTATGTAAATTAATACCTTGTAGATAAAAGCTTTCGGCTAAGTCATCAACCGTTACCGTTAATTTACGTTGATTGATATAAAGGCGTCTAACTTCTCTTTGTAAGCTAGAGTTTTGGTATGGGTCTTGTAATTGATGTACGTCTGGATACACCTCTAACTGCCAAATATCGTCGGTTAATTTATCTAAAAAGTAAGCGCCATTACCTTCATATTGAACAACTGGAGAGCTACCAACACCTGCAATATGCTTCAATTTCTTAAGGTTTTTCGGGGCTTTGGTGGTTGTGTTTGAGTGATAAAAATAACGGTCGTTATTAAATAAACTCAAATCATCTTGATAACTTAATTCAACATCTCCAAATTGATTATTTTCTGGATAAGGCTTAGATTCAACGCCTCGCTCCGCTTGTTTAAAAGCACGTGCCGCTATCATTAAGCTAATGGCTTTTTTAGGAGTGTAGAGTAAATTTAAATAGTGAGTATTGTATTCTGAATTTGTATGAGCAATATTCCCAGGATCATAAGAAAACTGAGTAGCCCATTGAAAACCAGCGGCTCTAAAACTTCTTGCCATAGCTGGATACATAACACTGCGACCGACATCAGCAGCATCAAATTCATAGATCATTTTCGCTTTGTTGTTACAACTAGCAATAGAGGCAAATACATTGGTGTAGCTTGCCACCATAGGTAACATATTGGCCAATATTTCACTATTTTTTACTAATCCTGTTGGATACCATTGATAGGCGATACCGTCGATTTTACTTTCACATAATGCTTTTGCATAAGGTTGATCATTACCTTGTTCACTAATGTTATAAAACAACGGTTTTGTCACCTGTTGCTGACGGATAACATCAATTAATCCCTCAATATAGCTTATGCTTTTTTCAGGTGATTGATGATGCTTAGGTTCGTTAAACAACTCCAGAGCCACAATGTTTGGATCTTGTCCATAACGTTGCCCAGAATAACGGTTGGTATGCGCCATTAACTGTTTTAAATAAATGTGTTGGGCAGCAATAGCCGCCTCAACTTCATTCATTTGTGCTTTGCTATAATTAGTGGCAAAACCGGTTTCTAGCGGATCAGGTTCAGGATAACCACTTCCCCACCAAGCAAGTGGTGTCAGAATGACTTTAATATTCTTTTGGCTTAGTTTAAACAGCAAATAATCAAATAACTCTAAGTGATGATTATTCTGTAAGTTACCAGCTTTATCAGTCAGCTCTCGATCCCAAAGATGGATACGGTAGGCGTCTAACCCTAAACGAGCAATATGATCGACATCCATATCAATTGCTTGTTTAGGATCGATACCAAGCTTATTCAGAGCACGATAAGAGTAAGCAAATGGCGCACTATAATTAACGCCAAACAAAGCAAGCTCTTTGCCCTTCTGTTCGCCAGATGCCCATTTAAGTACGCCTTTTTCTACTACTACATTCTCAGTAGTCTGCGCTTGAACATTGCTTGCTGCTATCGAAAACGTTAATAACGCCGTAATTATGCTTCGTATTTTACTCATTTTTATTACCACCAAACTGTATAAAATGCGATTAATATAAGCGTGTTCAATAAGGCAGATATATTGAAACTCTTTTGCGTGGTGAAATTAACATCGTCTAATTGAACTGCATTAGGGTGTGCATTTTTTGACTCTTTTTGCATCAATGTCACGACAACCGCCAACGCAAAACAACTTAAAAAGACGTAACCTACTCTGTCCATGAAAGGCACTTCAGGTATGAGTATTTTGGCTGCAACTGAGAACACCGCTGAGCCTATTGTGGCAGCAAGTGCCGCATTGGCGGTTGTTCTTTTCCAAAACATACCTAATAAAAACAACACAACAATTCCTGGTGTGAAGAATCCAGTAAATTCTTGGATATATTGGAATGCTTGATCAAAGTCACCTAGAAGCGGTTTAGCAGTCAATAATGCAATGATTAATGCGATTACACTTACCACACGTCCAACTAACACATAATGAGACTGCGATTTATCTGATTTTATTGGCTTATATAAATCCATCGTAAAGATAGTCGCAACACTGTTAGTCATCGACGCTAAGCTCGACAAGATAGCAGCGACTAAGGCTGCAAAGATCAACCCTTTTAGACCAGTTGGCATTAAGTTCATTAATTCAGGATAGGCTTGGTCTGGTTTTGACAGCTCTGGTAATAGAAGTACCGCTGCGATACCAGGTAAAACAACAATTACAGGCATTAACAATTTCAAAAAGGCAGCAAAGGCGATACCTTTTTGTGCTTCAGCTAAATCTTTAGCCGCAAGCGTACGTTGGATAATGTATTGATTGAATCCCCAATAAGACAGGTTCATGACCCACAAACCACCAAGTAATACTGACAAACCTGGTAGGTTGACATAATGAGGGCTATCAGCTGATAAGATCATGTCAAACTTTTCAGGTAATTCGCTAGTTAAGCGATCAAATCCAGCCAATAATCCTTGTCCATCACCAATTAAACTTAGCGACATATAAGATAAGAATAAGCCACCGGCTATCAGCAATACAACCTGAATAATATCGGTAAAGGCAACCGCTTTTAACCCGCCATACAATGAATAAGCTAGTGATAAAACCGCCAGTAAAATCATACAAATGGTTAAGTCTAGGCCGGTAATGGTATTAATCGCTAACGCACCTAACCATAAAACCGCAGTTAAATTAACAAAAACATAAACCGCTAACCAAAAAATAGCCATGGTCGTTTTAACGCGACCATCAAAACGTTCCTGTAAAAACTGTGGCATCGTATAAATTTTACGTTTCATAAAAATAGGCAAAAAGTACTTACCAACAATGATCAAGGTTATTGCCGACATCCATTCATAAGACGCAATAGCTAAACCGACTACGTAACCAGAGCCAGACATACCTATGATTTGCTCAGCAGAAATATTAGCGGCAATTAAGGATGCTCCAATTGCCCACCAAGGCAAGCTATTACTAGCTAAGAAATAATCATCTGTATTTTTATCATGACCGACTTTTTCACGAGAAACATAATAAGCTATAGCGATTAAACCGAGCACATAAATGGCAAATATTGCCAAATCAATTGTATTTAACGTCATACATATCCTTTCTTCATTGTTGTAGCTTTTTATTGACTACTTATTCTATTAATTTGAAAGATTCTCAAACTGTAATGGTGAACTTTTTATGTTTAAAGCGCTGGAGCTAGCTTGAATAGTTCCGCCTTTTAACGATTCGCCAATACGTAATAATACGGCTGCTTTACCTTGCTCGGTAAGTGAATCACTTGAGTAAACAATCTCAATATCACCTGTGGTGCTAAAATGAATTTCTTCACCATTGGTATGAACCAAGTTTCCTTTGCTATCCACTAATTGTGCATAAGCAAAGACGACATCTTTGACACCAACCGCTGGTAATTGTCCACTAATATCGATAGATAGTTTTATCCCTGCTGGTTCTCCAGCAGTGGTAACACTATGCTCAGCGACTAATTCACCATCTATAAATGCTTTTGCCTTTAATTGACCCGGTTTAAATTGCTGCATAGCAAATTCAAATGGAGGATGATTTAAATGGCTAGATAATTTATTTTGAGTTGGTTTTTGTTTAGCGATCAATGTGTTATTTAACCAAAGTTCCACTTCATCAGCATTACTAAACACTCTCACATTGTTTGATGAGTGACCGTTCCATTCGCTAGCAATAAAGACCATAGGACCAGAATCAAACTTATCTGACTTGATTTGAGGGCTACGTTGACTTTGATAAAAGTAATAACTGTATTTAGGTAAACGATATAAGCTCATGATCCCCGATGATTCTAAGTCATCCGCATAACCACGGTTATAATCAAACATTACCCAGTAACCATCAGCGAAAGCTGGAAAGCTTAAGTTGTCATTATGAGCTTCTTGTAGGTTTCTCGCTTGTTGTAACAAACGGGCTTCACCTGCACTTAATAACTGACGAGAAGTACGTTCCTCTTCTTTTAAATCGCTCCACGAGTCTTGATTTAAGCCTGCATTTTGTGCGTAATATTCCCAGTCACCGTACTCTGAAACATTGTAAGGTTGAGTGGGGACTTCATAATGTTTTTGTCTATGTTGACGGGCTTGCAAATATAAATCATAACCAAGCTGCCAGCCGGCAGAGAAGCCGGTAGGGTCTTCTAACTTAACGGCACGATGTAAGTCAGCAATAAACGGTTCTGGCATCCAAGACTCGTTTAATGAACATTCCCAAGCTAATACACTGGCATGATTTCTATCACGACGGATAAGATCATGACAGGTGTTAATGATTTGCTGTTTAAACTCTGGGTTTTCTAAATAATATTGCCAGCCCAAAATAGCATCAATTAATACTAAGCCTAATTCATCGGCCGCATCCATAAACGCTTTAGAATGAGGGTAATGAGATAAACGGACATAATCAAAACCGGCTGATTTTATTTTAACCGCATCACGGTAATCAGCTTGTGCAGACGTTGCGTATCCAACATGAGGATATTCTTGATGGCGGTTTACGCCTCGTAAAAATGTTTTCTCACCATTGATCAACAATTTATGTTTTGCATTAAATTCAAATTTTCTAATACCGATACGAGTATTCTTTTGCTCAACCAGTTCATCACCTAAATAAATCTCTGTGCTTAGTTGGTATAGATTAGGTGAATTAGGACTCCACAAATGAGCGTTTTCTATATTCAATATTTGATTGTATTGATGATTATCATTAGCTTGTAGCGACAAACTGTCATCTGATGTTTCAGCCACTAATTCATTATTGAAATATACTTTTTGCTTAAGTGTAAAATCTTTGCTCTGTTTGTAGTCATTGGCAATATGGGTTTTAACATTAATGGTTGAGGTTTTAACACTTACTTTTGGGTAAGTAACAAAAATGCCACCACTTGCTACTTTATTCGCCTGCATTTCATCGGTGATGTACAAACGGTCTTTAATTATTAAGTTAACGTCTCTGTATAACCCACCGTAAGTATTAAAGTCTAATTTATTAAGCGGTTTAGGACCAATAATTGGGTTATCAAGATTACTTAATTTTACTTTTATAATATTCGGTTTTGTCTCACTGATTAAGTCAGTTAAATCATAAGTGAATGGCAGGTAACCACCTAAATGCTCACCTAATTTAGTGTCATTTAACCAAACTTGCGCATGGCTCATTGCCGCTTCAAAACGAATAAACACTTTTTTATCTTTCCATGTAGGCGAGATATCTAATGTTTTTTCGTATATTGCATCACCTTGCCACTGATCATTAACAACCATAGGCTCAATCTTTGGAGTATGCGGTAAACTAACTTGTTCCCAACTATCGTTAGCAACATTCGCCTTTACAACTTTAAATTTCCAATTCTGGTTTATATTAACTTTATTAATTGATGGCGTTTGTTTAACACCACATGAACTAATAATGAATGATAATAAAATAAAACATAGTGCTCTTAACACTAGACACCCCTTAACGCTGAATTCAGCAATAATAATTTAGCAAAAGTTACTTTCACACTCAGGTCTAATAACCAATTCATGTACATGTACATTTCCTTTTGTCTGTAACATAGACACAATCGCCTCTGATACATCCTCAGGATTTAAATAGTTTGGTCTTGATTCAGATCTAAATTCAGTATTAATACCTCCCGGATAAACGGACAGAACCTTTATACCGCTAGCATGGAGCTCTTTTCTCAACACTTTAGTATACATATCTAATGCTGACTTACTGGCCGTGTACTGGGCAATGCCTGCATTTGCATATAAACATGTGGTTGACAGGACATTCAGTACAATGCCATCTTTTTTTGTCAACATGGATGGTAAAACTAACTCAACTAATCGTACTGGAGCAAAATAATTAATCTCCATCATTTTTGTACATTCTTGCCACTGTGGCTGATGCGCTAATGTTCTTGATGAATTTAACCCTGCGCAATTAATTAAAATATCTATATCGCCATTGGCTTTTTTAGATTCAGTTACAAATTGATTAAGTGCTTGTTGGTCAGACAAACAAAAACAGCCGGAATAGACTGGTGTGTTTGGTTTAAGTTTAGACAATGTTGTTTGAACTTTGCTGCTAGTTTTTCCGCATATACTTAACGTAAAACCGAGATTAGATAGCGTTATTGCTAACTCTCTACCAACTCCAGATGACGCACCTGTGAGCAATATATGTTTGGCCATTTTCAATATCCTTAAAATAAAAAAAGCGGTAAAGTGTTAACAACACTTTACCGATTATGTCTTATTTACATTGAATATTGGAAACCAATTAGGAATCGACGACCCCATTCAACATTTTTAGCTGGCTTGCTATAGTCATTATCCCAATAACTTACAGAAGCTTGGTTGGTTAGATTTTGAGCTTGTAGGGTTAATTTAAAGTTTTCAGTTACTTGATAACCAATACTTGCATCAACCGTAGTTTCTTCAGCATTCAAGTTAACCTTTGACGGATCCCAACTATTTATGCCAGTAAACTCACTGCGGTAGTTGTAAGACACTCGAGCATCAAAACCATCTTTGTCATACCATAAAGTTAAACTTGCGATATCTTTAGAAAGACCGCCTAAGTTATATGGATTACTTGTTGGTTTGAATTCTTCTACATCACTGTCTGTGTAAGAGTAGTTAGCAAACAAACCTAACCCATCAAATGGCGCAGGTAACATGTCAAATGATTGTTGATACAATAATTCAAAGCCTTGAATGACTCCACCGTCACCATTGATAGAGCGAGTCATGGTGTACGATTGACCATCAACTTCTATCATCTCTTCTGAAAGTCCAATGTGCGAATCTAGATCTTTTATAAACAAATTGATGGTTGCCGCTGAACTTTCGCCCCAGAAATATTCGTAACCTAAATCAATTTGGTTTGCTAAATATGGGTCTAGTAATGGATTACCGCCACTTGCTGATGGAGGTTGAGTCGTATCATCAAACGAATAACCAGTACGCATTTCTAATAAAGGAGGACGAGACATGGTACGTGCAATGCCTAAACGGATTTGCGATTCATTAGTGATATTAAATACCATATTTAATGATGGCAGCACTACATCATAATCGTGATCAACCGTTAACGGCACGATATCACCGCCAGCGTTCTGTTCATAACCGATGGACTCAACTTCTGTTTTTGCATAACGCAAACCAAAGTTACCAGTGAACGTGGTATCGCCAACATCACCTGAGATATTAAACATCACATAGGCTGCGGTATTTTTTTCATTTAATTCCCAAGAAGCCAGTTGGTTTTTATCCGAACGATCTCCTGGATTGGTGGAGCCACCAAATGCCACATTGGCCACTTGATCCCAATCTTTAAATGAATAAATTGCTGGGACATTATAATCGCCACCAATTTCATAACTCATACCATAGTCAGTTAAACCATGGTCTTGTTTAGCATAACGGAACCAATCATTTATTTGATCATTCTCTTTGGTTCTGTCGGTTAAACGCCCACCAAATTTTACTTTTTCAATCACGCCCCAATATAAGTCACGCTCAAAGTCTAAATTAACATTATACATCTCATCGGTTAGAACTTTGTCATCATCGCCTGTCATTTCAGATGGCGTATATTCTTGACTTGTAATTTCCCAATTACCTGGTGATGTTTCGGTCCATACATCTGATACGCTACCCAATGAATAATTTTCAGGGCTGCTGATATCACCATTTTTAACAATAATTTCAGCGGCATCTTTACCTTCAACATCAAAACCTAGTTCGTAATCGCCACCTACGTAAGTAGGTTTTATATTTACCCAAACCGATTCGATACTGGCTTTTGAATAACCAACATCAGCAGTGATAGTCCAAGTATCACCAATGTGTTCAATATTTAATCCTGTGCTTAACATTTCATTGGTTTGAAACCAGGTTGGGTTTGAAACATCAAGGCCAACTAATTGACTACCAGCAACAAGCTGTTCTGTTCCGTCGGCATGAGGAATTATTTTATAAGAGCCGTTGTTATATGCTTCAGCTCCCCAGCCACCTTCAGGTGCATCAGCATCATCCCAGTTACCTAAGTCACCAGGTCCCATTTGGTCATCACGCTCTTTAATGTCGAACTGTGAATAAAATAAATCACCTTTCACTGTTAGGCTGTCAGTAGGCATCCACTCAACGATTGCAAGGCCACCAATACGCTCATTATTACCTTGTTTACTCTTGGCCATTACGCCAAAAGGTGCGTGTTCAGGTATCCCATTACCATTCAAGTCACCACGAGTATCACCATTGTTATAATTCCAAGATTCCACACCACGTTCTAAAGATGGCTGATCTTGATAGGTAAGACCTAGTGCGATACCAAAAGTATCTGAGATAGGATCTACATAACTAATAGAAAATTTTTCACCAACACCGTCGTTATTTGGTAAGTCATCGGCTAAGGTATTTTTCATAAGGTTGCCAGACACGGTAAAGACTTTTTGATCTTTAGATAGTGGGCTAACAAAGTTCATGTTAACTAGGCCAGAAATACCGCCTTCGGCTAAGCTGGCAGTCGGGCTTTTATAAACCTCAACTGAGTCTATTAATTCAGCAGGAAATTGTTCAAAACGAACATCTCGACTTGGCTCTGCTGATACGATTTCACGATTATTCATCGTTGCATTATTTAAACGAGGTCCCATGCCACGAATCGATATTCGACTTGCATTACCTCTATCTCGTGATGCCGCAATACCAGGTAAACGAACCAGTGAGTCGGTAATACTGACATCTGGTAATACGCCTAAATCATCCGATGAAATTATCTCTACCACGGAGTCAGAAAAACGTTTTTCGCGTAAGGCTTTACCCAACGCGGCACCAAAGCCTTTAACTTCAATTACCTCAACATCTTTCATTTTATCTTCGGTTTCATCGGCTACAACCGATTGAGCGGCTAAAATTTGACTTACAGCCAACGCCACTAAAGTAGTCTTAAATAGTTTATTCATTATTTTTCCCCGTTAATATTGTTGTATTGCAATCTTCCCTAGTTACTTTTTTCGTCCGTAGCATATGTTTATATATCGTATTGTTCGACATTTATAACACCAAAGGTAAACGTTTTCTAACAAAAAATATACAAAAACAACACAAGCAACGCAACCAATTGATTTTAAATGAATTTAAATTGGGTAAACGTTTACCTAGTTAGGTAGGTAAACACAATAAGCAAGTGTTATATATCGTTATACAGTGAGTATATTTTATGGATTTAAGCTTATGTAAATTGCCTTTTCTTAATGAAAGAAAAGCGTTAACACAAATGTAAACGTCTGGTGATCTACACCTAACTAATAATATTCCAAGGTAATAGACTGTTGATGTCTGGCTCTGCTTGGCAGAGTTCATCTAGGCATTTCATGATGTAGTCGAATGGGATTAAACCATTGGCTTTGGCCGTTTCGATAATGCCGTATAAAGCCGCACTGGCATTCGCTCCGTTAGATGTTTGACTGAACATCCAGTTCTTGCGGCCAATGACGAATGGTTTTATTGCTCGTTCAGCACGGTTGTTGTCGATATTTAATCGACCATCTTCAAGGTAAATAATAAGTTTAGGCCATTGGTTCGCTAGATAGTTAGCGGCTTCTGCTAGTTTTGTTTTACCAATTAACCGTGGCTGGTTTTGCTCTAACCATTGATGTAATTTGTCGAGAATTGGTTTTGTTTGTTGTTGCCTTATTTCATGTTTTTCATCGGTTTTTTGTCTTTGAGCTTTGATTCAATACCGTAAAGCTTTTGAATAAGACTTAATGCCACATCGGCTTTACCTGTCTTCTTGTTACCTTGCACTTGTTTGGCTTCAATGAATTTTCTTCGAGCATGTGCCCAACAGCCAACTAGCGTTGCTTGCGTTTGTGCATAGGCTTGATAACCATCCACCTGTAAATAGCCCGAATAACCATCAAGGTAATCGACGACGGAGGAAGCCGCCCGACTGTTTTGATAGTCGTAAAGCACAATATTAGGTATGTGGTTTGTTTGTTCTTTGTTTATGGGATGTGGTGAATCGGTGCCTGTGCAATACAACCACATGTAACTTTTTACTTTATCCGAATTAACCACATTCACAGTAGTTTCATCCGCATGCACCACCGGTTGTTTTAACAGCTCTTGTTTAAATCGTTTTATCAATGGTTCAAACAAGGTGGCTGATTTTAACACCCAGTCACTCATGGTTTGTCGGCTCAGTTCAATCCCGTATTGTTTGAACATCGCCTCTTGTCTGTGAAGCGGCAACGCATACTGATATTTACTGGTGATGATTTGGCTTAATAAACTTGATGTCGCCATGCCTTTGTTGATTGGCCATGTTTGGCATCTTGGCTTGTTTAATACTGTTATTCGACCCTGACTTATCACATTCACGACACGCGTACTTTGGGCGAATATGCTCAATGACTTTTATCTTTGCGGGGACGAAGTCGAGCTTTTCGCTGACGTCTTCACCCATTTTATGCAACTCATTACCACAGCAGTTACACAACTTGTCTTCTTCGGCAATGTCATGAATCACTTGCTCACGGGGTAAGTCTTTGGGTAATGGTTTGCGCTTTGGTGTTTTGCGAGTGTAGCTAATCTCTTGCGTAGCAAGCTCATCAGGTTGCTCAATGATGTCTTCGGCTTCATTAAACAATTCACCTTGTGCGTCAAAGACTTCGGCACTTTTACCAAATTGTTTTTGTTGCGCTAGGCGGAATTGTTCCTCTAGATACCGGTTTCTTGCAGTCGCTTGCGCTAATTTTTCAGCGTGCTCTGCCAGCAGCTTTTTAAGCAAAGCCGGATCGTCTGGAAGGCAGTTAACATCAATATTCATCCTTTTATTTTATAATGTTTTTTACCGTAAACTAGCTTAATGCGATGGTTAATATTGATCCCGCGACGATCTAAATAATGCTAGCGTTTTCGATGTTGATTTGTTGATGCCCTATGACATCATACCCAGATAATAACCAGTGTAATTGTTGCTCGGTTAAGTTTAGGGTGTCGGCGCTGAGGTTTTTCGGCCATTTAAATTTGTGCTTATCGAGGCGTTTATACCACAGGGCAAAGCCTGTGTTATCCCAATACAATATCTTCAGCTTATCTCGGCTTTTATTACAAAAAACAAACACGGCACCGGATAGCACTGACAGTTCGAGTTCTCTTTCAACAATGGCCGCTAAGCCATTAATGGATTTTCTGAAGTCGACAAACTGATTGCAAAGGTACACGTCGGGCACATCAATAAACATGTTCATGCTTGCAGCGCCTTTATTAAATTAGCCACCCATGTAGGCTCAGATGAGGTTGGTATAGTTAAATGAGTTTCACCATGAGATAACGTGATTGAGGCATTCACTTTATGGGAAATGGCTTTGTTTTGCACTTTCACCAATTTAGGTGCTTTTGCAGCGTCTTGTAACTTAGACCGATATTTATAAAAGTTTGAAGTGGGTAACATGTTTTCTTTACAAAATGCGACAATAGATAAGCCGCTGGTTTGTTGCTGCTCAATCAATTTTTGCCAGTCATTAAGGGTTCTTTTTTGCATAATACCTCCAGTAGAAACAGACGGTATTTTCAATTAATTAAATCCACTCTGCTAGGTGTCGTTGCTCGGACGCTTACCTCAATCAATTTTTGCCAGTCATTAAGGGTTCTTTTTTGCATAATACCTCCAGTAGAAACTGACGGTATTTTCAATTAATTAAATCCACTCTGCTAGGTGTCGTTGCTCGGACGCTTACCATTCTACTGCGTTGTCGCTACGAAGTAGCGCGCCGACTCCAAATTGTAGAAAGCCCGAATTTAACGATTCGGGCTTTTTTACGTCTGCAGAAAAGTGAAATGGCTTTATGAAGAAAGTTGCTTTGCGAGTATGTTTGTTGTGTTTTTGAACTGCTGTTCTAATTGCTTTTTGCCGCTGAGATTAAAATTTTTAATAAGTTGCTCATCGGTATGGTGTTGTAAAACTGTTTGAATTAAAAGTTGCTGCTGATTGGCTGCTATCCTAGTAATTATAACAGGATTTTGGCTAATTAAACGCCAGAGAGTGGGTGAAATAGTAAAGCGGTTACTGCTGAGTTGCTGTGTAAATAACCTTAACGTATCAGAAGCTATTACCTCATCATTAAATGAGCGCAGTAATGTGCTAACCAGTTGCCATTCTAATGACTTAAAGTGGCTTAATAGGCTATAAAAGAGCTCGTATTGAAACTGTTTAATCAGTGACTGTAAACTTTGTTGTGGTGCATTAAGAGATTTAACAACTAAAGTTGCGTGCTCAGCAGTGCTTTTGTCGCGTTGGTAACCTAATTTAACAGCATTAAAGCCTAGGCTTTGCCAAAATTTTAGCAATTGTGCAGTGGCACCAAAACTAGCACCAAACCAAGTACATTGTTCTTTTACTTGTGACTCGCTATAGCTCAGTAATGCTTTTCCTAGGCCACAATTATGTGAGCTTGGATCAATTGCAATACGGACAACTCGCGCACTTAAATGAGTTAAAAAATCACTGTTAAAGCTCAGTTGTGCAAGTGTTTGCGCCATTAAATGCCCTTGTGGGCGGCGCTCACCACTTATAACTTGCTCAGTAAGTTCTTCACTTAAACCGCCTTCTATCGCGATTAAGCATACACCCACTAATTGCTTGTCTAATTTGCTTATAAATATGCGTTGCGATGGCGCATCTAACAACTGGCGTAAATCATTCACACTACTTTGATAATGAGCAAGTGCAAGTAAAGCAACGACTTGGCACAATAGTGCTTCATCAGTTACGAGTTGTTGCTGAGTTACTTCACTATGCTTAGGAATCTGCGATTTATTGCTATTAGTCTCTTGATACTGTGCATCAAGTGCTAATAAACTGCGAATATGCTGCTCAAGTGGATCGTGTTTAGCAAAACGCAGTGGCTCATCAAGCGTTACAACTTTAGAGGCTTTATAGTGCGCTTTTATATAGTTACTAAAGCGAATGGTATAACCCCTACCATTGCCCTCATACCCAACCAGAGTGCTTGCAAATACTATACGAGGGTAATGAGCTAGCATTTGTAGTAATAACGGAACAGGGATTGCTGCAGCTTCATCAACGAGTAGTAAATCGCACTCAGGTAGTGTGTTTAATAACGCGTCAGGTGCAACGTAGTGCAAGTTGGCGAGCTGTTTATGTTCAGCGTTGTATTGAAGGCTTAACTCTTGGGCTAAATGTTTAAAGCTGCTATGGGTCGCTTTAAACTGAGTGCTGCAAATAATTACTTTTTTATCAGTTAGTTTTGCCGCGGCTAAGCCAAGTGCTGCCGACTTACCTCTGCCTCTATCAGCATTAATGAGTAAAGGCCTGTTTGCACGGCCATTAGCTACTTTTACTATCTGCTCAATACAGTTTTGCTGTGGCTCATAATCAATTTTATTATGCATTACATAGCTAGCGTTATTACTAATACAGCCATTTTTTTCACTAAAGTGAAAAGCAGGTAACGGTTTAATAATAGTCGCGAAACGCTGATTAAATATGCTGTAGTCAATGCTCTGACCGTGTGATTGCACTGTACTTAATGCGGGATCTTGCCAAGAGCCTAAATCATCTAGTTCAGGCAGTAATAAAAACAGTATACCGCCTGCTTTAACGGTGCCGGCAAGTGCTGCAAGTTTATCAGGGTGCAAACCACTAAAACCATCGTAAACAGCATGAGCAAATTCTTGCCCTAAAATTTGGTGTGTGCGAGTAGGCCAGTACGAATTTTTAATCGCGCACTGCTTTGATACAACAAGTGTATTGTTTTCATCTATTAATGAGTTAAGTATTTCATAACACCAAGCTGGGCTGCCCGTGATCAACACTAGCTGACGATGATACGCGCCAGCTAATTGTTGCTCTAACTCATTTAGGTGTGCTTTATACCGCTTGTAATCGTGCATAGGCCGTTACTAACCATTTGCTACCAAGGTCGTCAAAGTTAACTTGTACGCGAGATTGTGCGCCACTACCTTCATAATTCAGTACAGTACCAATACCAAACTTAGCATGCAGTACGCGTTGTCCTAAGTTAAAGCCACTGTCTTCAAATGCGGCATGGCTAACTGATGCGCTAAAACGCCCAGCGGCAGGCGGGCGAGAAACCTGTGTTTTAATACGGATTTCTTCTACGCAGTCTTCAGGGATTTCGCGTAAAAAGCGAGATGGGCTATGGTATTTTTCTTGCCCGTATAAACGGCGACTCTCAGCATGGCTAATGTATAACTTATCCATTGCTCGTGTCATGCCTACATAACAAAGGCGGCGCTCTTCTTCTAAGCGACCCGACTCTTCGTTGCTTTGCTGAGAAGGGAACATGCCTTCTTCTACGCCTACCATAAACACTAGCGGAAACTCTAAGCCTTTAGCTGAGTGAAGCGTCATCATTTGTACGGCGTCTTCGTGTTCTTCTGCTTGTCCTTCACCTGACTCAAGTGACGTATGGGCTAAAAAGCCTTGTAAAGGTGAGCTGTACTCTTCGTCTTCAGGCAGCTCATACTGATCACAAGCGCTAATTAGCTCTTCTAAGTTTTCTACGCGAGCACGGCCTTTTTCACCTTTTTCGGCTTGGTACATTGCCATTAAGCCTGAGGTTTGAATTGTGTACTTGGCTTGCTCATGCAAAGTTAGATCGCTAATTTTATCTTCTATTTGTTCTACTAGTTCTACAAACTTACTTACTGCACCAGAAGCACGACCAGATAAATGCTGTTGTTCTACAATTGCTTTTGCGGCATACCAAAGCGGTAACGATTCTGCTCGTGCACAATCTCGTATATGGCTCAATGTTTTATCGCCAATACCGCGTGCTGGCGTATTAATTACACGCTCAAATGCGGCATCGTCTTGACGATTACCTACTAGGCGTAAGTACGACAACGCATCTTTAATTTCTTGTCGTTCGAAGAATCGCATACCACCATAAATACGGTATTTTAAGCCTTCTTGTAGCATGGCTTCCTCGAGTACACGAGATTGCGCGTTACTACGGTATAAAATTGCGGCATCTTGTAGGGCATTACCTGCATTTAACCAGCTTCGTAGTTTGCTACTTACAAAGCGCGCTTCGTCTAACTCATTAAATGCCGCATAAATAGAAATTGGCTCGCCGTCGCTACCGTCGGTCCATAAGCTTTTACCCATACGCTCTGAGTTATTTTGAATTAATGCATTAGACGCTTTCAAAATAGTTGCAGTTGAACGGTAGTTTTGTTCAAGACGAATGGTTTCTGCGCTAAAGTCAGTTAAAAATCGTTTAATATTTTCGATTTTAGCACCGCGCCAACCGTAAATACTTTGGTCATCGTCGCCTACAATCATGATACTGCTTGTATCGCCTGCAAGTAACTTTAACCATGCATATTGAATGGTATTTGTATCTTGGAACTCGTCTACGAGCATATGTGCAAAGCGTTGCTGGTAATGACGTAGTAACGTAGGGTTATTTTTTAACACTTCGTAGCTGCGTAGTAATATTTCGGCAAAATCTACTAGTCCTGCTCTATCACAGGCCTCTTGGTAGGCGGCGTAAACACGCAGCATCATTTGCTCGTTAATATCGTATGCTTGAATATCTTTAGGGCGAAGTGCTTCATCTTTTTTGGCGCTAATGTACCAGCCAAATTGTTTAGCAGGCCATTTTTTATCATCAATATTCATTGATTTTAATAAGCGCTTGATCATCCGAAGTTGATCGTCAGAGTCTAAAATTTGAAAGGCTTCTGGTAAGTTAGCTTCACGGTGATGAGCACGTAAAATACGATGCGACAAACCATGGAACGTACCAATCCACATACCACCTACAGGGGCTTTTAGTGTTTCTTCAACGCGGCTGCGCATTTCTTTAGCCGCTTTATTAGTAAAGGTTACGGCAAAAATACTGTAAGCAGATGCTTGCTCAACTTGCATAAGCCACGCAATACGATGAACTAACACTCGTGTTTTACCAGACCCAGCACCTGCTAATACCAGCATGTTTTGTAGTGGGGCTGCAACGGCATCGCGTTGTTTGTCATTTAAGCCATCGAGTAATTGTGAAACGTCCATCGTTACGCCTTTTTAATCAATATTGTGGGCAGTATAACAGGTGTTTTTGTTAGGCTAAATAAAATACTGTTTTTATAAACAGTTATTTATAAAATAGCCTTAAAAACGAGTAACTTGCTAATTTTTTAAACAAACAAAAAAGTGTAAACGCACAATAAAAATTGCTAATTTGACCTAAAGTTAGCAATTTTTACTAACTCTCTAAATCTAGGGTAATTTAACTATTTGATTTGTAAGCTTTAATAAATTGGCATAGAGTGTGTAAGTAAATAATTATAAAATCAAATAAATACAGAGGTTAGTATGGCAGATCAAGGTTCTGGCGGTAACGTAATCGCAGCATTATGTAATATATTTTTTCCTGGTTTAGGGCAGTTAGTGCAAGGGCGTATTTTAGCGGCTATATTTTTTGCACTCGCTATTATAATAAGTTACGCACTAATTTATGTGCTTGTAGGTTTTGTACTTGTGCCTATTATTTACTTATGGTCGATTATTGACGCAGCGCGTTATAGATCGCGAAGTTAACGGCTTTAAAGTTGAATAAAATAGCGCCCTTGTGGCGCTATTTTACTTTATATGTTCTGTGGTTTGCGAACGTTTACGTATATAATTACGCAATTAAAGATTTACAGGCAAACCCTATGGAATATCAATTTATTCGCGATCCTATTAGCGGGCTTCGTATTAAAATAAGCAGTGAACACGCTATTATTGGCCGCTGGCTAAACGAAGAAATAGGCAAAGATAAAGTAGCTATGGTGCAAGCGCTTATAGCATCGGTAAGTTCAAGTTTTGAGCCACTAACGCTAAAAGGCCAAGAAATAGATTTAATATTAACCAAAGACGAAGCATTATTTGAAGCCCATGCGCTTCATCAAGATAGCGAAGACCTAATAGCGTATCAAGATGATGATTTAGCGCTTGAAGAAAATGGTTTAAGTAGTGGTTGTGGCTTTGAAGATTTCATTGATTTAATTGATTCATGGGCTGAATTTAGCGGCTCAAAGTAAACTACATATTAAGATAGTGCTGATGCGTTAAGCTTCCTTTATCTGTACTATTACACTAATCAAAAACGACAGGAATGAATATGTCTGCCAATTTAAACAAGCTAGTAGTTATGCTAGAAATGCAAAACGCCATGAACACTAAAGTACATGAGCAATGGTTTACTCAAGGATTCGAATGGTACCGCGCTATTTGGGTTGAGTGTGCTGAAATGCTGGATCATCATGGTTGGAAATGGTGGAAAAAACAAACACCAGATACCGAACAAGTTATTTTAGAGTTGGTTGATATTTTTCATTTTGGTTTATCGCTTAGAATTGACGGCAAAACTAGCTACGAAGACTTAGCAAAGCAACTTGAAGCTGAACTTAGTAATGCTCAACAAGCGGATGACTTTAAACAAACGCTAGAAATATTAGCGGCTTCTGCTGTTGCAGATAAAACGTTTAATGCAGCTGCATTTGCTGGCTGTATGGCGCAAATGGGTATGGATATTGATGATTTATATCGCGGCTACGTAGGGAAAAATACGTTAAACTTTTTCCGCCAAGATCACGGTTATAAAGATGGTAGCTATATCAAAGAGTGGAACGGGCAAGAAGATAACGAGCATTTAGTTGAAGTAGTTAAAAGCCTTGATACGGAACATGCAGATTTTGCAAAGCTAGTATACCAAGGCCTTGAAGCGCGTTACCCAAAAATCTAGCCCAAGTAAACTACGTTAAATAATCTTACGATAGTCGGTAACACTCAGGTAATCGGCTATTTCGTTATGTGGTTGTTGGCTATCAGGGTTAGCAACTGCAAGTAAGTGCTCGATGCCGTATTCTCGTGCGGCATTTAATACCGGCACACTGTCATCTACAAACAAAGTGCGCTGCTTATTAAACCCTAAGTCTTTTTGTACTTGGTGCCACAAACTTTGCTGCTCTTTACTTACTCCATATTCATGAGTAGACACTACACCATCTAGGTAGTTATCAATCGCTGTATGCTCAAATTTTAGCATGACGCTCTCAGGGTGGGCGTTGGTAAGTAAAATTAACTCTTTGCCTGCTTTTTTAAGCTCGGTTAAAAAATGAGGTACGTCTTCGCGCATTTTAATTAAATGCTGAGACTCTCGTTTAAGCTCCATTATAGGCAAGCTTAATTGCTGCTCCCAATAATCTAAACAATACCACTGTATTTGACCGCTCACAGCTTGATAGCGTTTTAAAATATCTGCTTTAGCTGCATCTAGGCTAATGCCTCTAGCTAATGCGTGTTGCGCAGGGATAACGTTAAGCCAAAAATGACTGTCGTAATGTAAATCGAGTAATGTTCCATCCATGTCGAGCAAAACGGTATCGATTTTTGACCAATTTAACATAGGAATTTCAACTTATAAGGTTTATTATTGAACTAACTGCCATGATAGCAAATTAACGCCAATGACACAGAAAAAGCACCCAACACCACCACAAATCCTCAGTAACAATGTTGTTGCTAAAAGTCGCCTGTTTACTGTGGAGTCTTTAGAGTTAAAGTTTTCTAATAACGAAGAGCGCCAGTATGAGCGAATTCGCGGCGGTGGCCGGGGAGCAGTGATGATTGTTCCGTTAAGTGCAGATAATGAGTTACTACTTGTACGTGAATACTGTGCGGGCACAAACAATTACCAGTTAGGTTTTCCTAAAGGCTTAATTGATCCGGGCGAAACGCCAGAGCAAGCTGCTAACAGAGAACTTAAAGAAGAAATTGGCTTTGGTGCTGAGTATTTTAAACCATTAAGAACAGTAACAATGGCGCCGAGTTACTTTAATGCCACTATGCATATTTTATTTGCTAAGCAATTATACCCACAAACCCTTATTGGCGACGAACCAGAGCCGCTTGTTGTTGTTAAGTGGCCATTAACTCAGTGGCAGTCATTATTAGACCAAGAAGATTTTACCGAAGCACGCAGTGTTGCAGCTTTGCTATTATTAGATAAGTATTTAGCGTCTGGAGCTGCCGATGAATAAATTAATCGAACCGTGTATTGAATTAGCTGAGCGTGCTGGCGATGCAATTATGGCCATTTATAAAAAAGGCGATATTGGCCAACAAGAGAAATCAGATAATACGCCTGTCACCAAAGCTGATTTAGCAGCAAATGACGTACTGGTTGCTGGATTAAAAGCACTTGCGCCCGATATCCCAATTATGTCGGAAGAAACACCTATACCAGCACTCGCCGACAGACAGGACTGGCAGCGTTATTGGTTGCTCGATCCGATGGATGGTACTGGCGAATTTATTTTAGAAAGTGGCGACTTTGCAGTAAACATTGCATTGATTGAAAATAATCACCCTGTGCTTGGTGTTATTCATTGGCCTGCAAAAGGTGTGACTTATTTTGCTACAGCTAAAAATGGTGCCTTTAAACGTGAAAACTCAATTGATAAGCAAATATCTGTAGCGCCGCCAGAGAGCTTGACGCTTGCAGTGAGCCGCCGCCAAAAAATAGAAGCGGTGAGTCAGTATTTAAATAGTCAGTTTACAACGATTGCTATTGGTTCGTGTTCTTTAAAAGCCTGTACTGTTGCAGAGGGCAAAGCAGATTGTTTTTTAAGAATTGGTCCAACGGGAGAGTGGGATACAGGTGCTTCACAAGTTATTGTTGAAGAAGCCGGTGGTTGTATTACCGATGCAGAATTTAACCCGCTAACGTACAACCAACGAGAGAGTACTGAGAACCCTGACTTTATAGTGATGGGACATCCCGACTGGGAATGGCAAAAAATGATTAATCCGCATCAAAGATTGAGCGCAGAATAGTAATTTGGTTGCTTTTTGTTCGGTTGAACAACTTTAATTAGTTTAGGTCTTGCATTAAATGTTTATTCCTATATAGTAGCGCTCTCTTCAAGGCAGGCTCGTAAATATTACGAAAATGTTTTAAAGAAATTACAGGCGCGGGATGGAGCAGTCTGGTAGCTCGTCGGGCTCATAACCCGAAGGTCGTCGGTTCAAATCCGGCTCCCGCAACCAATTTCCTTAGGGATTGAGGTTACTGTAAACTCTAACTTAAGAGATAAAATAAAGTAGTCGATAGACTTAAAATATACAGGCGCGGGATGGAGCAGTCTGGTAGCTCGTCGGGCTCATAACCCGAAGGTCGTCGGTTCAAATCCGGCTCCCGCAACCAATTATTTAATTGGAAGCCAAGTTGTAATGTAAGCAACTTTAAACAAGTCTACAAATTTCAGGCGCGGGATGGAGCAGTCTGGTAGCTCGTCGGGCTCATAACCCGAAGGTCGTCGGTTCAAATCCGGCTCCCGCAACCACTGAAATAAATAAGAATGAAATGACACGCTTAAAGCGTGTTTTTTTATGTCTAAAATTTGGTGAGTGTGGTGAGATCATCTTCACTGCATGAGGCATTCACTTCTCATAAGCGCAAGCTCCCGCCCCCTGAGATACACTTTAAAATGTTATAAACTTCTTAAAATAAATCGTTATTACTTAAAACCTTGTTTGGTTTGTGTTAAAACGGCACAAATATTTTTAGGTTGTTACAAATATGACTGAACTTTACCACTGGTTTGATTTAATAGGCATTGCGGTGTTTGCTGTATCAGGCACTTTGCTAGCGTACGAGAAAAAAATGGATGGCTTTGGGGTCGTAGTTTTAGCGACAGTAACTGCTATTGGTGGTGGTACAGTGCGAGATCTAATTTTAGATGTTCCTGTGTTTTGGTTACACGATCAAAGTTACTTTTTTGCCATACTCGCTTCAGTATTTGTTACAACACGCCTTATAAATAAACAAAAGCCGATACCTCATTATATTTTACAAACAGCGGATGCGTTCGGGTTAGCTTTTTTTGCAGTAATGGGGGCGCAAAAAGCACAGCTTGTTGGTATGCCCGATATGACTGCGGTAATTATGGCTGTAATTACAGGCTGCTTTGGTGGATTAATTCGAGATGTGCTTGCACGCGAGATCCCTATGCTATTAAAGGGTGAGCTTTACGCTATTACCTGTATAGCGGGTGGTACTGTTTATACGCTTGGCATTAGTTTTTCGTTAGCAACCGAAATGGCGATGGTATTAGGCATGTTAATGACCTTATTACTTCGTTTAGCCGCTATAAAATGGCAAATCACATTACACGTTTTTAAATATCCTGACTAAACTGGTGTAATCACACCATTTACTAGGATAAGGAATGTCGTTAGCTCGTATATTTTCTCGTGCTCAAGTGGGCATAAATGCCCCTGAAGTTATTGTAGAAGTTCACCTAGGAAATGGTTTACCTGCTTTTCATATTGTAGGTCTGCCCGAAGCGTCTGTTAAAGAGTCGAAAGACAGGGTGCGTAGCGCACTCGAAAACTCACAATTTGGTTTTCCCGATCAACGAATAACCGTAAATTTAGCCCCAGCCGACTTACCAAAAGATGGTGGGCGGTTTGATCTGGCTATTGCGGTGGGTATTTTAGTCGCCTCTGGGCAAATAGTGTGTCCTGATATTCATAAGTACGAGTTTTATGGTGAGCTTGCTCTTAATGGTGAGGTGCGTGGTGTAAACGCTATTTTACCTTCGGTACTTGCTGCAAAAGAGCAAGATCGTTGCTGCTTTTTACCTCTTGCAAACGACAGCCTAGCAAGCTTAGTTAATGGCGTTAAACGCAAAGCCGTAAGCTCTATTCAAGAAGTATGGGGCGACCTACTTAATCAACAACCCTTGCCATTAAATATAGAGTACCCCGACTGCACTCAAGCCCCTGATTTTTTACTCGATTTAAGCGATGTGAAAGGTCAGCCTGGTGCCAAGCGAGTACTCGAAATTGCTGCAGCTGGCGGGCATAATTTACTATTTTTAGGCCCTCCTGGTACTGGTAAATCAATGCTGGCCCAGCGAATGGCTACTATAATGCCCACTATGTCGGACGATGAAGCTATTTCAACAGCTGCGCTTTACTCTATTATTGGGCAATCTATAGATTTAACTAATTGGCGACAGCGACCATTTCGTAATCCGCATCATACGTGCTCAGCGGTTGCTTTGGTGGGGGGCTCTTCGAATCCCAAACCTGGTGAAATTTCGCTGGCACATAACGGTGTGCTTTTCTTAGATGAGTTACCGGAATTCGAGCGTAAGGTGCTTGATTCACTGCGTGAACCAATGGAGACCGGTACGGTTACTATTTCACGTGCAGCTAGGCAAATGGAGTTCCCAGCGCAGTTTCAGCTTATTACAGCATTAAACCCAAGCCCAACGGGGAGCCATACTGATAAGCGGGCAACTCCCGATCAAGTTATGCGTTATTTATCACGCGTGTCGGGGCCTTTTATTGACCGTATTGATTTGCAAATAGAACTACCTCGTTTAACGAGTGTTGAGCTACAAAGTACCAAACCAGAGGAAACCAGTGCTGAGGTTAGAGCAAGAGTTGAGGCTGCTTATTATGTACAGCTAAAACGCCAAGGTAAGGTTAATGCGAGACTTAATAATAAAGAAATGAGTGTGCACTGTGAACTTGCGCCTGCAGAGTTGCAATTTTTAGCTAGAGCAAGCGAGAAGTTGTCTTTATCGCCACGCTCTTACCATAGAGTAATTAAGGTGGCGCGGACTATTAGTGATTTAAAAGGCGCTGAAAACATTAGTTTAAATGAGCTTAAAGAAGCACTTAATTACCGCGCATTTGAGCGCCTTATTGCGCAATTAACTAAGTATTAAATAGAAAGCATATAGCCTTTACCGCGTACGGTAACGATGCGTTTTTGATCTTTTTCGTCATTTAATTTTTTACGTAAACGACCAATAAGCACATCAACAGTACGATCGTTTGGGCTCCAATCGGGCTGGCCTATTTCTTCTGATATTTTTTCACGGGATGTGGCTTTACCTGCATTACTAATTAAGCAAATAAGCACTTTATGTTCGGCTTCAGTTAAGCGTGACTCAACGCCCGCAGCAGTAATTAATGTGCGGTTATCGGGATGAAGCTTAAAGTCAGCATATTCTATAAACTCTTCGCTTTCGTCGTCTTCTAGGTTAACGGCAACACGCTTATAGAGCGCGCGCATGCGAAGCTCTAACTCAAGTAAATCGACGGGCTTACAAATATAGTCATCAGCACCTTGTGCAAGGCCTGCAATACGATCGGCTTGGGAGTCACGACTCGATAATACAATAACGCCAATATCGGTCAGTGTGTTTAATTCTTTTGCGAGCTGAAGCCCGTCGCGCTTTGGCAAAACAATGTCAATTATGGCTAATGATATAGCACCGCGCAGGTTTACCCGCTGCCTTACAATATTAAGTGCATCAGCGCCAGTGGGGTCTACCTCTATTGTAAATTCGGTATCTGCAAAGTGATTTTTGATGCGTTTAACGAGTAGTTCATCGTCTTCAACCAATAAAACATTAATAGCCATAGTACTTTATTTTGAATGCTTATAGCTCTGTATGGTAGCACCAATAGGTAAATGCTGAGAAGGGGGTTTATTAGTTTTAAGTAACTTAATATTTCAAAGGTGTATAAGACGTTATTAGAGGATTAGGTTAGCACCTTTAGACTAATTAAAAGGTGCTAAATAATTAATTCTACTATTAATAAATCTGTATTAAGTTGTTATTTTAAAGGTTCAGGCTCAGTCATTTTTATACATCGAGTCCCACCATTGAGGCTCGTTTTTTAGCTTTTTATCAAAGTATGCGAGCATGGTGTTCCACCAATCAAATCGTTTATCGCGTGCAAAAATTTGATGGTCGGCGCCTTTGTATTCGATTAACTCTACGTCCTTATTAAGCAGTTTAAGCGCAGTGTACATTGTTAAGCTTTCGCCAACAGGTACATTGGTATCGCTATCACCATGAAGAAGTAGCATAGGTGTTGTTACTTTGTCGGCATGAAATACAGGGCTATGTTGGCTGTAAAGCTCAGGGTTATTCCACGGGAAGCTATTTTTTGATGCTTCGCCAGAATATAAGTAGCCCCACCAACCTTCACCCCAATACGAGGTAATATTAGAAATACCCGCATGAGCTATTGAAGCACTAAATATATCGGTTTTAGTTGCTAATAACATGGTCATGAAGCCACCGTACGATGCCCCTAAGTTACCTACTTTTTTACTATCAACATAGTTGTATTTATTTAAAAAGGCTTGCGTGCCTTCGATAATATCGTCTGCGGTGTAGTCGCCCCAGGCATTAACATGCTGCGCTGAAAAATTTTGTCCAAACCCTGTTGCGCCAGTAGGTTGCACTACATAAACAACATAGCCATTTTCTGCCCATAAGTTAAACGGGTAACGACCTGTAAAACCACGCGTAACAGGTGAAGTACCGCCGTAGTAATACACGAGCGCTGGGTGCTTTTTAGTTTTATCTAAATTGCTTGGAATGTAAACACGGCCCGTTATCTCAACCCCATGTTTATTTTTAAAATTAAACTCTTCTAATGTAGGGAGTCGTGTATTTGCATAGCTACTTGGTTTTGAATCCCATATTAAATCTGTTTTATTTTTACTTACGTTCAGGCGCTTTAGTTGTTGTGGCGCTAAAGCGTTAGTGCCACTTAATAAAATTTCGGTATTACGGTCGTGTGAGTAACTAAATTGTTCAACAATATCCAATCCCGTATTTAACTTTTTAAAGCGCTGTTTACTTAAATCAAATAGGTAAAGTGGTTGAGTGTCTTGCTCTGTTACTTTAATGAGCGCATCGCCGTTTTCTAAAACGTGCAGTTGGCCAATAGCGGGGTCGAATTGTTTACTGAGTGCTTTTACGTTTTTACCGCTTTCAGTAAGTAGGTAAAGTTGCCCGTCGTAGTTATTAGCAAGCATTGCTTTTGGTAGTGCTCTGCCTGCGCCATTTTTAAAGTCCGGGCCTGCAACTACATAAATATCTTTATTTGCGTATTTGGCTAAATTAAACGTTTTGAATTTACCAAGCGATGAAAGCTTGTTTGATTTTAAATCGAGTTCAACAAGCTCTGTTTCAGGGTGGGTTGATGCCTGTATTGCCATTACTGGGCGGCTCATTAATACTTTGCCACGGTTACTATTTGAATCTTCAAGGCTGTAAGAAAGAGGACCTTGGCTAAGTGCTTTTGTTAAACCACTTTTAGTATCAAGCATATAAATTTGGCTGATGGAACGCGCATACGACCAGCGATCTTGCAGACCTTTATAGTGCTTGGTTAAGCTGTTAGTACTCTCAGGTGATTTAGACCAGCTAAACAAAAGACTGGTGTCGTTATAAAAGGTAAAGCCATTAGCTCCTTCTAAATCGTTTGCTAATGTTTTTATTGAGAAGTTTTTACGGTTAAGTTGTTTAAGCTCACCATTTAACAAATACACTAAATATTGGTTATCTGGACTCCAAATAATGTTACTTGGTTGGCCTGCTTCAAAGCGATAAAGCGTTTGATTGTCTGAATCTTTAAGTACAGTAACTGTATTTGCTTGATTTTGTGTTTTATCGCTATAAGTGCGAGTGGTAGTAACGTACTGTTTGGCATTAGGTGCGAGTGATAATTGGCTAATAGTAGGAGCATCAAACATTTGTTTTGCAGATAAACGTTTTATGTGTGAAGTGCTGAGCGTAATTTTATCAATGTCGCTCTTAGGAGCAAAATCAAGCGTTACATCGTGCCAATTAGCTACTTGCTGGGCTACTATTAAAACAGTGTGAGTACTGTTATTTAAAGCTAACTTATAGCTATTTTTATCGCCTGTTTGTAGTTCGCCATTAATAAATAACTGACCTTGCTCAATCCCTTTTAAGGTAAGTGTACCTTGCGTAAAGTGGGTTGTTTCAATATTAAATTTTAGTGCCTGTAACCCACCTAAAGTGAGCGCATTGATTTTATTAAACGGCTGCCAGTTTTGTTTTTTCCCAAATACAAAAAAACTATCTGTGTCTGCTTGTAGTTGCGGCAATAGGTTGTTAATAATCGCACTGCCATGAGGTGTCTGAAAAGGCTTTAACTGCATGTCTTCGGCAAGTGGGCCGATAAACTGAATTTTTGATTTATCCATTGGTGCAGCTATTGCAGCAAAGCTTAAGCTGCTAAGCGTTAAAAGAGCTGCTGCGTACTTAAATAGCTTATTTTGATGACACCATGGTGCGCTAAATTTCATTATTATGCCTATTATTATTGGAAGTTTGGCCAAATATAGCATGTATTGTTACCATGCTCACATATCCAATATAGAGGAGAGAAAGTGACTTTACTGATAGTTTATATGGTAGTGGCGATTGTTATTTCGTTTTTATGTTCTGTGATGGAGGCTGTGTTATTAAGTATTTCGCCCAGCTATGTTGCATCACTTAGAAAAAAACACCCTGAGCTTGCTAAACAGCTCGAAAAGCTTAAAAACAATATAGATCAGCCTTTAGCTGCTATTTTAACTTTAAATACAGTTGCCCATACTGCAGGTGCAGCGGGAGTTGGCGCACAAGCGGCTGTCGTTTTTTCCGATGCGGCTGTAGGTATTGCATCAGCCATTATGACATTTCTCGTATTAATTCTTTCTGAAATTATACCTAAAACCTTGGGGGCTAATTACTGGCGAGCTTTAACCCCAAGTGTTACCTACGCTTTGCGGTTTTTAGTTATATCGCTAAAGCCTTTTGTATGGTTTGCTCAAAAGCTAACAAATTTAATGGGTCCAAAGCACGATGAGGCTTACTATATTCGTCAAGAGATAGAGGCAATGGCAGATATAGGCACGGAGTCGGGAGCATTACATCAAGATGAATCTGATATTATCCGTAATTTGTTGCATTTTAAGCATGCAAAATTATGTGATTTAATGACGCCGCGAACTGTTATTTTCAAAATCCATAAAGATTTAACAGTTAATCAGTATTTAAATGAACATGGATCGTCATCGTTTTCTAGAGTGTTGGTATTTGATAAAGATGCCGATGATATCGTTGGGTTTGTGCATAAAAACGATATTATGCTGGCATTTCACCGCTTAGGCACCGATTACAAAATTAGCAAATTGATTAAGCCTATTTATACCGTACCAACTTCTCAGAACGTATCGTCGTTACTGCAAACACTTTTAACAAAGCGCACTCATATATGCTTAGTTGTTGATGAGTACGGTGACGTGCAGGGTATTGTAACGTTAGAGGATATGATTGAAGCTTTAATGGGGCTAGAGATTGTAGATGAGCGTGACCAATCTACTAATATGCGCGCAGTAGCAAGGCAGCGTTGGCACAAACGCTTAGCAAGTAGTGCACATATAGTTAGTGAAGAAGATAAACACACTCGGGGTGATAATTAGCTAACAGGCCCCGAGTAAATATTAGTTCCGCTTTAAGCGGGGCTGCCATCAGTTTTAAGCCAATCTTTAGCCCAAGATATAAATTCGTCTTGTGGTTTAGGGCGACTAAATAAAAAACCTTGTATGGCTAGGTTTCTTCTATAGTGCCTTAAATAATCGAGCTCTTCTGGGCGTTCAACGCCTTCTGCCACTAAATCTAAATGATCTTTATTCGTAATATTAAATAACGAACTTACAACCACTTGAGAAAATAAATCTGTTTCTATATGGCTAATGAGTGAACGGTCTATTTTAATTTCAGTAAAAGGAAGGTTTCGAAGCTGGTTCATATTAGTAAAGCCAACACCAAAGTCGTCTAGCGATATACCAAAGCCATGCATTCTTAATCTATTTAGTGTTTCTAATTGCATGAGGCTTGAGAGTGCATGTTGTTCTGTTATTTCTATAATTATATTACTAGGCGTGAGTTGGTTTAATTCTAAAATAAGTAATAATTTATTAGGGCAGTTTAGGTCATCGAGCTGGGTTGGCGATAAGTTAAAGGCCATTTTAAAATCATGACCTAGTTGTGCTGTCATATTTTTGAATTCGCTGGTGGCCTTTTCAAAAAGAGAAAATGTAATTTGATTAATTAAGTTGTGTTGTTCGGCAGTATTTATAAAACGGCAAGGTAAAATAATATTGTCGTCTTTACTTGATAAAATACGCGCTAACACTTCAACGCTTTCAATTTTATTGTTATCAGCGTTTATTTTTGGTTGATAATAAGGCGTTATTTCATCATTTTTTAATGCATCAATAAGCTCATCTTTTGAAATGGCTGGCTCTTTTAATAAAGTGTGGCTGTTTAATTGCGCCACTTTAGTAAGTAACCTACTAACCTGAGACAGTTGCACTGGCTTTGAAATATTACCAATGAGGTGCGCGTTATGTTGTTTCGCGAGATTGGCAGCTAAGTTAATAACTTTATGGTCCATTTCAGAAACAATTATTATACCGCCTTGATAATGTAACTCTCCTAAGTGGCGGATTAATTCCATGCCGTCCATTTCGGGCATATTGAGATCAGTAAAAATAGCATCAAAGTAGTTGATATCTTCTTTAACTTTTTCAAGCGCTTCTTTTGCATTCAGGTACGTAGTTATAGTGTTAGACATACCCAATTCGTTAAGTATAGCTTCCATAACGATCAAAATTGCTTTTGAATCGTCAACAACTAAAATATTAGGCACTATCTTCTTCACTGTTATCCCTTTCAATGTATCGCTTGGAGTTACTATAAAAGTAGTAGTGTTTTTTTATTTTGTCAGTATCAAATGCTTTTATTTTGAAAATAGTTACCTAGCACCTTCCCTCGTGTTTTTGAGCTGATTAGGTATACTAGCGCCATTATTTTAAACGGTCTTAATTATGATAAGAATAGATCTTACTTTAGCCGAGCAACCATTTTCGCTTATGCTGTATGGGCAAAAAATTGTGCAAGTGTTTCATGGACAACAAGCCATTACCTTTGATAACCCTCGTGAAAACTACTATCAGTTTACTCACGACAATAAAGTAATTGGTATTGATACTGGAACGGTGGAAGAGCAAAGCATTTCGCTTTTTGTAGATGATCAATTTGCAACACAACTTGCGCTACCAGCACCTACAAATGGCTCACCTAAAAAAGGCTTTTTAGGGCTAGCTGCATTAGGTTTTAAGCTTTTTAAAAGTGCTAAGGTAATTAAAGTAGTGCTTGCGGGGGCTTCTGTTGCAGGCTATGCGTGGTTATTTAGTATTGAATTTGCACTAATGCTAATTGGTTGCTTAGTCGTACACGAGTACGGCCATGTGCGAGCAATGAAATACTTTGGCATAAAAACCAAAGGTATTTACTTAATCCCGTTTGTTGGTGGGCTTGCTGTAAGTGACGATAAAATAACGACTCGTTGGCAAGATGTCGTTATATCATTAATGGGGCCTGCGTTTGGTTTAATTACCTCGGTGTTGGGCGTCGTTTTATATTACGCCACCGAGATGGAAATATTTGCAGGTGTTGCAGTTCTTAGTGCGTTATTAAATTTATTTAACTTGTTACCTATTCTACCGCTTGATGGCGGGCATGTATTAAAAAGTATTAGCTTTTCAATGCGTTCATGGATTGGTTTTAGCGTATGCTTATTAGGCGTACTATTTGGCTTATGGCTGAGCTACACCTTTGGCTTAATGTTACTGGTATTCTTTTTGTTTGTAGGTGCGCTGGAAATTGTATTTGAGTGGCGAGGCCGTCACTATTCACATTTAATGCCACTAGATAAATATGGCCAAGGTTTTTCAGCGGTTATGTATGCAATTGTAGTGGCTGGGCATGTAGCTGTAATGATGCACTTTGCCGATTCAGAAAATCCAATATTGAGCCTGCCGATGACTATTTTATCGAGCTAGTATTTATCGTTCTAGATGAAAACGGGCTGTAATATTTATTACAGCCCGTTAAACATTAATAAAAGCTCAATACCAGCGATATAAAAACCCCAGTCACAAACAACTGCACAACACAAAACCCCATAATATCTTTTGCTTTTAGGCCCGCTATAGCCAATACGGGTAGTGCCCAAAAAGGCTGAATTAAATTGGTCCAGGTATCGCCCCACGCAACAGCCATAGCAACACGTGATATATCGGCACCTAGCTCTTGTGCTGCAGGTATTACAATAGGCGCTTGTACTGCCCATTGCCCGCCGCCAGAGGGAACAAACATATTAACGAGTCCTGCACTTATAAAACTAAAGAATGGCAAGCTATCAGCATCTGCAACGGCAATAAAGCCACGTGATATCTGTTGTGCTAATCCGCTATCAACCATTACCGCCATAATGCCAGCATAAAAAGGAAATTGAATAACAATGCCAGCCCCGCTTGGAGTTGCTTGTTGCAGACTGTTAAGTAAATTATGGGGTGTTTGATGCAGCGTAATAGCTAAAAACAAAAATACGGCAATAACGCTATTAAGGTTTAAGTTTCCGCCAGCAATAAAAAAGTAATAACCTAAATATGCCAAACCTAATAAGCCAATTGTCATGCCGAGTAGTTTACTTTTTTCCAAATGTTGGGCGGGTCTGGTTATTGTTGTGGGCTTAGGTGTTGTCTCTTGTAAAAGAGCTGGGTCGATATATACGCTTTCTTGCTCGCTTGGCAGCATATAGCGATTAACGAGCGGCATAATAATGAATAAACCAACTAATATGGCTATATTAAAGCCCGCAAATAAAGTGTGCTCTGTACTAATAATACCAATGCTGGCCTCTGAAAAGTGACCATCGGTTGCAATAGTTAAAGGAATCGAACCCGCTAATCCGCCATGCCATACAACAAAGCCTGAGTAAGCGCTGGCTACTAATAATCGATAATCAACACGAGTATGTTTAGCAATTGCCTTGGCAAAAAGGGCACCAATAACTAAGCCAAATCCCCAATTTACCCAGCTCGCTAAAAGCGAAATAAGCGTGACTAATATAATTGCTTTAGGTGCGGTGCTTGCAAATGTTGCTAGCTTTTCTAATAACTTACTTATAAGTGGCGTACTTGCCAACATATAGCCTGTAATTAACACTAGTAGCATTTGCATAGCAAAACTTAATAAGTTCCAAAACCTACCTCCCCACGCTTGTAATACTTCAATGTTAGTTGCGGTTGTAAATAAGCTCGCACTGACAAGAGTAATTATTGTAAGTAAAATTACAAATATAAAAGGGTCGGGAAGATAACGCTCTACAATTTTAGTAAAAGGGCGGGCTATTTTATTAAGCATAAGCACAACTGTTTTGGTTATTATTTTAACGCTAATTAATCATGAAAAATCACCATTGGCAAACAGCATTTAGTCTTATATTTGCGGTTAAAAGCTTAAACATTGCTTAAAAGCATCGCTTACAGTAACGTACTGTTTATAGATAATTTACTAACGAAGACTTTGTATTATGCCGGTGATATTTAAAAGGCTAGCGTTACTTGTTCGCGCTCATATAGATCAGTTGAGTTGGCAAGCAGTGGCATTAGCTATTTTGACTCATATGCTATTAACATGGAGCTTACTATTTATAGCGAATGAGAAAGCGTTAACCTCGCTTACTACCTTTTTTTACTATTACACAGTAACAACATCAACAGTGGGATATGGTGACTTTAGTCCAACTACTGATCTTGGTCGTTGGGTGGTTGCATTAATACAAATTCCATTTGGTTTAGCTTTATTTGGTGTTTTGCTAGGAAAAGCAGGACAAACTGTTACTTACTTAATTAGGCGCGCTATGACTGGTGATAAAAACTTTGCCCACAGTAACCACCATATTATTATTTTTGGTTGGCACGACACTCGTACAAAAAAGATGATTGATTACATTTTGGCAGATACGAAACGTACTGACCGTCGTATATTACTCGCGGTAACAGAGCAAATGGATCATCCTTTTTTAGCTAACGAAAGCGTTGATTTTGCACGTTTAACGAGCTTTACTAATTTAGCTGAGCTAGAGCGGGTTGCTATTCGTAGTGCTGATAAGGTGATTATTGATGGTCAAGATGATGACCAAACATTTACCACAGCACTGCGTATTAGTCGCTTAGTAAAAGATGATTGCCATATAAGCGCTCACTTTTTAGATGAAACTAAAGTAGATATGCTACTAGAGCATTGTCAAAATGTAGAATGCAGCAGTGCTAAATCAGCAGAAATACTAGTACGCTCCATGCAAGATCCAGGCTCTAGCCGTGTGCAAGAAGAGCTACTTTCTACGCTGCGTGGTGATACACAATTTAGTTTGAAAATACCAAACGGATGCAAAGATATGGAGTTTGGTACTTTGTTTCATCATTTTAAGCTTGAGCATGATGCAATACTGTTAGGCGTAGCTCATAACCTAAGCGCTCAAAATATGGATTTAAATCCGCCATTAGATTACAAAGTAAGTGAAGGCGATATTTTACATTATATATCGGTAGAACGAGTATTAAGCAGTGAAGTAGATTGGTCGAGTTTAGAAAAATAATGAATGAAGTTGTATTTTTAATTGTTGTTTTAAGTGCTTACATTTTACCTGTTGTTATTGTACTTAATAGTAAGCGTACAAAGGGCCATGAAAAGAACGGCTGGTTAATGGGAATAATTATATTTTCTTGGTTAGGATTAATGATGTACTTTGCCATGGTGCCCAAGCATGGGCACAAAAAGAAAAAGGCCAAATAGAGTAGTTGGCCTTTACAGCCGCTTTTACTGGCGTAACTACTCTTCTAGTTGCTTAATTTTATGCTCAATTAAAGGATCGTCAGGTACAAGTTGTTGAGCAACTTCTAATAACTGAATGGCATCATTAGGATGCTCATCTTGATGCTTAAGAGCAACGTCTATTAATGGCTGAATATCAATTTTTGCCTGATGTTCTTGTACATACACTTCTTTTTCATCAGCTAAAATTTTATGCGCTGTACTCAATAATGCTAAACGATGGGGGGAGTCTGCATTAGCCGTATTGAGACTTTTGTAATAATCTTCTTTTAAGCGTAAGGTTTTGGTTTGCAGGCGAAACTGTGCAATATCGATTTGCTGATGTTGAATGAAATCAACGGCTACTTGCTTATAAAACCCAAACTTATTCAAATATGTAGCGTGTGTGCCATGTCCCATACCAAATACTCGCAAGTGAGTTAACTGCTTATAGCGCTTGGCGTGCATTCGGTCTATACGATTAGTAGGATCGTAAATAATATAGCCTTGGGCATCTCCTAAATCTAGATCGTGATAATCTTGTTGCCAGTCAAACTGCTGAGCTATATCGGTACTAGAGCGGTCATCCCACGGTACTAATTCTTTATTTTTAGTACTTACCGGGTGAAAGAACAGTACTTGGTTTAGCTTTAATAGTTTAGCAAAAGCGCCAACAGCAAATCCGCCACGGCTTAAGCCATAGCCTAATCGACAATTAAACGGCGTAAGTAATGTTGATAATTGCTCGAGAAAAAAGATTAAATTACGATTACGAAACCAATTACTTTTACCTAAATGCTGAAAAGCGATTACGTTTACGTTTTGTTTTTGAGCCAAGTGATAACCCCATGGTGCAAAATCAGGGTGAAGATCTTGCTCTTGCACGTTAGTGCCTGCGGGTGAAAAGGTAAAAAGCAGGGGCTTATTAACGTCAACAAAATCATACTTAACAAATACATCGCCGAGTAAATCACTACCCGTCATGGGTAATCGAGTTTGTTGCTCATTGCGCGGGAGAGTTAACCATTCATCTAACCAATACAGTAATTTCATTAATCCTCCAGCTATAAGTCAGCGTAGATCATATCAAACTCAATGAAATTAGGTCAAACCGAGAGGGTGTTACTGCGCCATTTTGATTATTTCATCCCAGTCATTTTTAGTAACAGGCATTATTGATAGTCGTCCGCCTTTTTAAGTGCGATTTCAGTAATATTATTATTGGCTTTAATATCTTTAAGGCTAATTAATTTTTTTAAATGGCTTTGGTAAGTAACCTCAACAACAACCCAGCGTGGTTTGTCGCTGGTGGCTTTTGCATCGTAATAGTCGCTACTTAAATCAAGCTGAGTAGGGTCAGGGTAGGCATCGTGTGTCACTTCGGCAATACCCGCTACACCTACGTGTTTACAGCTTGAATGGTAAATCATCACTGAATCACCGAGCTTAACGCCATCACGCATGAAGTTTCGCGCTTGGTAATTACGCACGCCTTCCCAAAGAGTCGCTTGTTTTGGTGCGTTTTTTAAATCATCTAATGAAAACGCATCGGGTTCAGTTTTAAATAGCCAGTAAGCCATAACAGTATTCCTAACAAATATTTACTTCCCACTATTGTATAGTATCATTTGGATACTAGGGTAATGAGGAAGAAGTAATGAGCCAAGTATTAGATGATTTATTGTCGTTGTTAACACTTGAAGAAATTGAGCAAGGTTTATATCGAGGACAAAGCCAAGATTTAGGCTTTGGTGCTGTATTTGGCGGTCAAGTTATGGGGCAGGCGCTTTCTGCTGCCAAAGAAACCCTACCTGAGGGGCGTATAGTTCACTCATTACATTCTTACTTTTTACGCCCAGGCGATCCAGCTAAACCGATTGTTTATGATGTAGAAACTATTCGCGATGGAAAGAGCTTTAGTACTCGCCGAGTAAAAGCGATTCAGTACGGTAAGCCAATTTTTTATATGACAGCGTCGTTTCAGGGTGAAGAAAATGGTTTGTCGCATCAAGCAACAATGCCTGATGTACCCGCACCTGAAGAGTTACGCTCATCACTTGAGTTTTATCAAGATAACGCTTCTCATATCCCTGAAGTCATCCGTAATAAGTTTACGCGTGAAATGCCAATTGAAATGCGACCAGTAACTTTTCATAACCCGTTTAAACCAGAAGTTATGGAGCCGGTAAAGCATATTTGGTTTAAAGCTAATGGTGAAATGCCAGACGATCAGCGCATCCACAATTACTTATTAGCATACGCCTCTGATTTTGAGTTTTTACCAACAGCATTGCAGCCTCATGGTGTATCGTTTATGCAGCCAAATATGCAAGTAGCTACTATTGATCATGCAATGTGGTTTCATCGGCCATTTAGAATGGATGATTGGATTTTGTATTCAATTGACAGTCCAAGTGCGAGTAATGGGTGTGGTTTGGTACGCGGGCAGTTTTTTGATCGCCAAGGCAACTTGGTTGCCTCAACAATGCAAGAAGGGGTTATGCGTCAGCGCTAACCCCCCTTCTATAGATATATTACTAGTTACACTGATCTTGTACTATATCGCTGATTGACTGCCAGACGCGTGCTGGCAGTAATGTTTTAAGGTGTGCGTAGGTTTCGCAAAGTTGTGTACTGCCTACTAAGCCTTTATCACCCTCTGTTATTAACGACTCGCCACGTAAGTTTTCGATAAAACTAACAAGTACTTTTTTATCAAAAAACTCAGGTGTTTTAATGCCATGCAGTGTGCCTAAACGCTGTGCAAGCACTTGGCTCTCTCGTTCTAATTCTGCTTTTTCAATGCCATCACTTGTTTGAATAAAACCAATCACAATAGCGTAACGTTGTAGAGTAAAACTAAGTGCTCGTCCAAGCATTTCTAGCTTAGCTAAGCAGTCATTACTGTTCGTTATATGAATGTTATCGCCATCAAACTCAATTAAATTTTGATCAGCAAAGTTAGCTAAAATACGCGTTATATAGTTTTCATCAAGAGGCTGTAAATACCACTCTTTAGCAAATAGCGGATAAAATGTTTTTACAAGTTGCTGGCATTGAGCAATCGTAGTGCTGTGTTGTTTAAATAGATGTAGTGCAATTAAGCTTGGTACTGCAAACAAGTGCAAAATATTGTTTCGGTAGTAATTAAACAGTACTTTTTCTTTATCGCTAATCGTAATGATTTCGCCAAACTCATCACTGATAACTTCAAACTTATTAAGCTTTAATGCATGCGTTAGTAATTGCTCTGGTGTTTCGTCTGGTGTAGTTACTTTATTACTGTAGCTGGCATCACGCTGTAAGCGCAGATAAAAATCAAGCTGTGCTAATAGCTTTGGTTTACTCAATGCTTGCTTATCATTAACCAGCAATATCATCGCTAGTAAGTTAACCGCATTAAGCGCCGCTGCATTATTAATTTTAACCATTACTTGGTCGGCAAGTTTAGTTACTTGTGGTGCTAACCATTGTGGCTTTTGCACGTCAGTTGGGTGTATTGAATCACGCCAATCAGGTTGGTTATCGTTTAAGTATTGGTTAATAGAGATTGGGTCGCCAAAGTTTAAATTACCACGACCGTAGTTTTTAAGGTTTTTGATTGCCTTAAAAATACCAAATATAGATTCGCCTTTTTTATCTTTTCCATCTAGCTCTTTAAGGTAGGTGTTAATTTCCATTACGTGCTCGTAGCCAATGTACACAGGAACGATAGATATTGGTCTGTCTATTCCGCGTAGCATTGCTTGTAATGTCATAGATAGCATACCTGTTTTAGGTGGAAGTAAGCGCCCAGTTCGGCTTCGACCGCCTTCCGTGTAAAACTTAACAGAGTAACCTTTAATAAACAGTTGGCTTAAATACTCTTTGAATATGGCAGAATAAAGTTTATTACCTGCAAACGAGCGACGAATAAAAAACGCACCAGAGCGTCTAAATATGCCTCCGGCAGGGAAAAAGTTAAGATTTATACCAGCAGCTATATGCGGAGGTACTAAACCTAAATGATAAATAGAGTAAGTAAGCAGTAAGTAATCCATATGGCTGCGATGACAAGGCATATAAATTATTTCATGGCCTTTATCTGTTAGTTCATGAATTTGTTCGGCGTGTTTAATATCAATACCATTATAAAGCTTATTCCATAACCAAGTTAAAAACCTTTCGGCCACACGTATCATTGCTTCAGAGTAATTAGCAGCTATCTCATCAAGTAGCTTAAGTGCATTTTGGCGGGCTTCTGTTTGGCTAATGTTTTTAGCTTTAGCTTCATCTTGAATTGCTTTTTTTATTGTAGGTGACGCTAATAATGAATTAAATAATTGCTCACGAGAGGGCATTTTAGGGCCTGTAGCAGCTAGCTTTTGGCGCTTAAAGTGAACACGTGCTACACGTAATAATTTATGTGGTAACTCGCTTACATCGGCTTTTTCATTGACTAAAAGCGATAAGTCGAGTGGTTGGCTAAAGCGAATAAAGTTGTCGCGTCCTGAAAACAACACCACAAAAAACTTTCTAAACCAGCTAGGAGTTAGAGAGTGCGTAATTAAAGTGCGTAGCCCTGGCTTTTCTTTACCCGGGTCGCGACCCCATAAAATAGTAACAGGCACCACTTGTACGTTTTGCTGCCCACTTTGTATTAGGTATTCAATAATTTGTTTACCTTGAGCTAAAGCATTGGTTGGCTTAGCTTCATCACCAAACAGTGGTGGTGGATTTTTAATACCAATAAAACGGTCTAAATCTTGGTTACCTAATACTTGCTCTTCAGTTGGGCTAGGTAGACCATTTTTTTTACACGCATGTGCGAGAGCCGCTAAATCAAATCGTGAATTTAAACGCACTATATAAAATGTAGGGTACTCAGGGTTTAGATCATACTGTTTAATCGGATTTTCTGGCAGCACTTTGCTTTTTACAAATAAGCGGCTAAATCCAGCAGACATAACATTTAAACAATAATTAAAAATACGCATCGACTCACCATATTGAGAGTATTAAGGGCAAAATTAGCGCAGTAGGATACCATAATATCTAAAAATCCCTTAGTTTGCGTAATTAAGGTGTTAACTTGTTTATTGACTAACAGTAGAGGTATTAGTTCAAGTATAGCTAGTAAGCATGTATGGGTGCTTATTTAATCAAATTTATAGGCATTGTATTGTTTCTAAATAGTTGTTGCATTTATCACCAATACCTCTATAATACGCAGGCTTTCAAAATTCCTCTGGGAACTAGAAAGGATAAATTAAGCTTGGATTTCAAGCTAATAAACAGGAGTTCCGATTTGGAACTCAACGTAGATATAATCAAACAGCCGACATCTTAAGTTTTAAGATTGTTTCGGTCGTTTTTTTATGCTCTTTTATATGCTCTTTATATTGAGGTTAAGAATGTCAAATCAACGCATTCGTATTCGCCTAAAAGCTTTTGACCACCGTTTGATTGACCAATCAACGGCAGAAATCGTGGAAACTGCGAAACGCACTGGCGCACAAGTACGTGGTCCAATCCCACTACCTACACGCTTTGAACGTTTTACTGTACTAACTTCACCGCACGTTAATAAAGATGCGCGTGATCAGTACGAGATCCGCACCCATAAACGTCTGATAGACATCGTAGAACCAACTGACAAGACTGTAGACGCGCTTATGCGTTTAGATCTTGCTGCTGGTGTTGATGTTCAAATCAGCCTGGGTTAATCGAAAGATTAGAGAGGTTTTAGGAAAATGGCATTAGGTCTAGTCGGTCGTAAAGTGGGTATGACACGAATCTTCACTGAAGATGGTGTATCTATCCCTGTGACAGTTATTGAAGCGACACCTAACCGCATTGCTCAGATCAAATCTGACGCAACAGACGGTTATAACGCGCTTCAAGTAACCGCAGGCACTAAAAAAGCAAGTCGTGTAAACAAAGCTAAAGCGGGTCATTTCGCTAAAGCTGGTGTTGAAGCGGGTCGCGGTCTGTGGGAATTCCGCCTTAACGGTGGTGAAGGCGATTTTGAAGTAGGCGCTGAGCTTACTGTTGAATTATTCAACGAAATCAACAAGGTTGACGTAACCGGTACTTCTAAAGGTAAAGGTTTCCAAGGTGGTGTTAAGCGCTGGAATTTCAGCATGCAAGACGCTACACATGGTAACTCTCTATCTCACCGTGCTCCTGGTTCAATCGGTCAAAACCAATCACCTGGTAAGGTGTTTAAAGGTAAGAAAATGGCCGGTCATATGGGTGCTGAGCGTGTAACGACTCAAAACTTAGAACTAGTTCGCGTTGACGCTGAGCGTAATTTGCTTTTAGTTAAGGGTGCAGTACCTGGAGCTATTGGCGGTGACGTTATCGTTAAACCAGCTGTTAAAGCATAAGTCCTGGAGATTTAGTGATGGAATTAGCAATTAAAGACGCTTCTGGCGGTCTTGAAGTTTCTGAAGCTACTTTTGGACGTGAGTTTAACGAAGCATTAGTACACCAAGTAGTTGTTGCATACGCAGCAGGTGCTCGTCAAGGTACTCGTGCTCAGAAGACACGTTCTGAAGTAAGCGGTGGTGGTAAAAAACCATGGGCTCAAAAAGGTACTGGCCGTGCACGTGCCGGTACAATCCGTAGCCCAATTTGGCGTTCAGGTGGCGTTAGCTTTGCAGCTAAACCACAAGACCACAGCCAAAAAGTAAACCGTAAAATGTACCGTGGTGCGATTAAAAGCATCTTATCTGAATTAGTTCGTCAAGAGCGTTTAATCGTTGTTGAAAGTTTTGCTCTAGCAGCACCAAAAACTAAAGAACTAGTTGCTAAGCTTAAAGAACTTGAGCTTAAAGATGTTCTTATCGTGACTGAAGAAGTTGATGAAAATCTTTTCTTATCGGCACGTAACCTTTATAAGGTTGACACACGTGATGTAGCTGGTATCGATCCTGTAAGCTTAATTGCTTTCGATAAGGTACTTATTACAGCCGCTGCTGTTAAGCAACTTGAGGAGGCGCTAGCATGATTCGCGAAGAACGTCTTTTAAAAGTGATCCTTGCTCCACATATCTCTGAAAAAAGCACAATTGCTGCTGAAGAAAACAATACTATTGTTTTTAAAGTAGTAAATGACGCAACTAAAGCTGAAATTAAAGTAGCAGTTGAGAAGCTTTTTGAAGTAGAAGTAACGGGTGTTCGCACACTTAACGTTAAGGGTAAAACAAAACGTACTGGCGCACGTTTCGGTCGTCGTAGCGACTGGAAAAAAGCTTACGTTACTCTTAAAGAAGGCAGCGAGCTAGACTTTGTCGGCGGCGCCGAGTAATAAGGGGATAGAATTATGGCACTTCAAAAGTGTAAGCCTACTTCTGCGGGCCGTCGTCACCTAGTTAAAGTGGTTAACTCTGATCTACATAAGGGTAAGCCATACGCACCACTTTTAGAGAAAAACTCTAAATCAGGTGGTCGTAATAACAATGGTCGTATTACGGTTCGTCATATCGGTGGTGGTCATAAACAACATTACCGTTTAATCGATTTTAAACGTACTAAAGATGGCATTCCAGCCACTGTTGAACGTTTAGAATACGATCCAAATCGTAGCGCAAACATCGCTCTTGTATTATATGCAGACGGTGAGCGTCGTTACATTATCGCACCAAAAGGCTTAAAAGCTGGCGATGCAATCCAGTCTGGTGTTGATGCACCAATCAAACCTGGTAATGCATTACCAATGCGTAATATGCCTGTAGGTTCGACTGTTCACAACGTAGAATTAAAACCAGGTAAAGGTGCTCAAATCGCACGTTCTGCTGGTGCATACGTTCAAATCCTTGCTCGTGATGGTCAGTATGTAACATTACGTCTTCGTTCAGGCGAAGTTCGTAAAGTTGAATCTGATTGTCGTGCGACTCTAGGTGAAGTAGGCAATGCAGAGCATATGCTTCGTTCACTTGGTAAAGCAGGTGCAAATCGCTGGCGTGGTATTCGTCCGACAGTTCGTGGTGTTGCCATGAACCCGGTAGATCACCCACACGGTGGTGGTGAAGGTCGTACATCTGGTGGTCGTCATCCTGTGTCTCCATGGGGTAAGCCGACTAAAGGTGCGAAGACGCGTAAGAACAAGCGTACGGATAAATTTATAGTACGTCGTCGTACTAAGTAATATTGAGGAATAGCCATGCCACGCTCTCTCAAGAAGGGTCCTTTTATAGACCTACACTTGCTGAAGAAGGTAGAGAAAGCTTTGGAAAGCGGTGAGAAAAAGCCAATTAAAACTTGGAGCCGTCGTTCAATGATCATACCTAACATGATCGGATTGACCATTGCTGTCCATAATGGTCGCCAGCACGTACCAGTTTTCGTTTCTGACGAAATGATCGGTCACAAACTAGGTGAATTTGCACCAACTCGCACTTACCGTGGCCATGCTGCGGATAAGAAAGCGAAGAAACGATAAGAGGGGAAGATAAATGCAAGCATTAGCTAAACATAAATTCGCCTCTGGTTCGGCGCAAAAAGCACGTCTAGTTGCAGATCAGATCCGCGGGTTACCTGTAGATCGCGCACTAGAAATCCTGGCGTACAGCCCTAAGAAAGCGGCTGTATTAGTTAAGAAAGTACTTGAGTCTGCTATTGCTAACGCAGAGCATAACGAAGGTGCTGACATTGATGAGCTTCGTATAACAACGATCTTTGTGGACGATGGTCCTACAATGAAACGTATTATGCCTCGTGCTAAAGGACGCGCAGATCGCATCCTTAAGCGTACAAGCCATATCACTGTTATGGTTTCAGATAGCTAGGAGTATAAGTAATGGGACAAAAAGTTCATCCTACTGGTATTCGCCTAGGTATATCTAAACCTTGGGTTTCTACCTGGTACGCGAGTTCAAAAGATTTCTCTGCACAGCTTTTTGGCGATCACAAAGTTCGTACATTCCTTACTAAGGAATTAAAAACGGCTTCTGTGTCTAAAATCGTTATTGAGCGTCCAGCAAAATCAATCCGAGTAACAATTCACACGGCTCGTCCGGGTGTTGTTATCGGTAAAAAAGGCGAAGACGTAGAAAAATTACGTCAAGCGGTAACTAAAATCGCTGGTGTACCTGCTCAGATTAATATCTCTGAAGTACGTAAACCAGAACTAGATGCACAACTAGTAGCAGACGGCATTGCCTCTCAACTAGAACGTCGTGTTATGTTCCGTCGCGCTATGAAGCGTTCGGTACAAAATGCAATGCGCATCGGTTCTAAAGGGATTAAAGTTGAAGTTAGCGGTCGTCTTGGCGGCGCTGAAATCGCACGTTCAGAATGGTATCGTGAAGGTCGTGTACCTCTACATACTCTTCGTGCTGATATCGATTACGCAACTTCTGAAGCCTTAACCACTTATGGTATCATTGGTGTTAAAGTTTGGATCTTCAAAGGCGAAGTTATTGGTGGTTTACCACTAGTACAAGAGCAAGAGAAGCCAGCTAAACGCGCACCAAAGAAAGCCAAGAAAAGTGCTAAGTAGAGGTAGCGAGTAATGTTACAGCCAAAACGTACAAAATTCCGTAAAATGCACAAAGGCCGCAACCGCGGTTTAGCGCAAAACGGTAACAAAGTAAGCTTCGGTACTTTCGGATTGAAAGCAACTGGCCGTGGCCGTATGACTGCTCGTCAAATCGAAGCAGCTCGTCGTGCTATGACGCGTCACGTGAAACGTCAAGGTAAAATCTGGATTCGTGTCTTCCCTGACAAACCGATTACAGAAAAACCTCTTGAAGTTCGTATGGGTAAAGGTAAAGGTTCTGTTGAATATTGGGTTGCTGAAATTCAGCCTGGTAAAGTACTTTACGAAATGGAAGGTGTTTCAGAAGAGCTTGCTCGTGAAGCGTTTGACCTTGCTGCTCGTAAACTGCCATTCAAAACAACTTTCGTAACTCGGACGGTAATGTGATGAAAGCTAGCGAACTAAAAGATAAAAGCGTAGAAGAGCTTAATGCTGAACTTCTAGGACTACTTCGTGAGCAATTTAATATGCGCATGCAAGCTAGCACTGGTCAGTTAGCTCAGACACACACGCTAAGAACAGTACGCCGCGATATCGCGCGTGTAAAAACAGTTATTAACCAGAAGGCAGGTCAATAATGAGCGATAAAATTCGTACTCTTCAAGGCCGTGTAATCAGCGACAAGATGGAAAAATCTTTCACTATCGCTATCGCACGTTATGTGAAGCACCCAATCTATGGGAAATTCATTAAACGTACGACTAAGTTACACGTACATGACGAAAATAACACAGCAAAAGCGGGTGACGTAGTTACTATCCGTGAATGCGCACCAATTTCTAAGAATAAATCTTGGACTTTAGTAGACGTTATTTCTAGTCCAAAACAAGCTTAATTTTTAATTAAGTTAGTTTTGTAAAAAAGCCCTGGCATTAGCCGGGGCTTTTTGTTTTCTGGAACTGCCTTATCCTGAAACGTGTTTATACATTTAGGACTTATACCAATCCGCAATAATACTTAATCATTTTGCGGGGCTAAACGTGTCGCTACCTGCTTTAAAAAATGCTCATTTAGAACAACTAAATAGCGAATTTCTGCCTACCTATCAACACGTTTTTCCAGCCTCAAAATAGATCACTTAATTAAGCGAATTGGTATTATTTTATGAAAACTATTAAAACTATTAAAACTAAAGACGTTAAGTTAGTTGGTATTATCTTTTTATCAGAAATACAAAAGCATGCAGGGTAGTTTTCTGGTTTGTGTCATCAACTCCGTTGTTGTTATATATTTTTGGTGTCAGAACTAGTGGGTGAATCACAAAAGTTTGATTATAAGCTTACATATCTCAGTAACTTTAATACTTGCTATAGGCATCTCAGCCGTTGTGCTGCTTTTCTCTTACTTTATTTCAATGTTACAGTTTTAAGGTATCGAAAATAGATATTCAAATATAACTTTAATCATTCGCTTGTGTGGTTTTTTTATGTCTAAAACCTCAATTTATCGCCTAAAATGAATATTCTGGTATGATTAGCAAATATGCGCTTTTGAATGAATTTTTGAGGTAATAATGACGCGTAGTTTTGAATTTCATTTAACTGATGAGATTGCCACGGTTGCAATGGGTAATCGCGTTGCTGATATTATAGAGCAAGGTGCGGTTATTTATTTACATGGTGATTTAGGTGCTGGTAAAACAACGTTTACACGAGGTGTAGTGCAAGGCTTTGGCCATACAGGTAAGGTTAAAAGCCCGACCTATACACTAGTAGAACCTTATGAGCTTGAGCGTGCAAATGTTTATCATTTTGACTTATACCGCTTAGGTGATCCTGAAGAACTCGAATACATGGGAATACGCGATTATTTCTCAGCAGACGCAATTTGTGTTGTTGAATGGCCTGAAAAGGGTGGTGAATTTATTCCTGTGCCTGATTTAGATATTACTCTAAGCTATGTGGGTAACGAACGTAAAATTGTTATAAATAGTGCGAGTGAGCGCGGTATAGCAATTGTCGAAAAACTAAATAATCAATAATAATATAGTTAAGGCAGTAATTATCCAATGAGCCGAGGTGTAGTTAAACTTTTTATTTATCTTATGGTTATCACCATAAGCTTGCCGCTATGGGCTAAAAACACAATCAATAGTGTGCGTGTATGGCCGTCTCCAGATAGTACGCGCGTGGTATTTGATTTAAATGATAAGCCCGACTTTAGCTATTTCATGCTTAAAAACCCTAGCCGCCTAGTGATTGATTTAGAAAATACTAGCGAGTTAAAAACATTGCCAGGTGTGCCCCCGAAACATCAAATAGTAAGCAAATTACGTTACTCAAAACCTAAAAATAAACAAAGCGTACGTTTAGTATTTGAATTAAGTGCGCCAATAAAGCCAGTGGTATTTGCCCTCGCACCTACAGGCCCTTATAAAAATAGACTCGTTGTTGATTTATACAATAAAAGCCAAGCTACTACAGTTGTTTCTCCTGCTCAAACAGCCGCTAAAAACCGTCAACTAAGTCAAGAGCGCGACATTGTTATTGCGATTGATGCGGGGCATGGTGGCGAAGATCCTGGTTCAATTGGGCCATCAGGCACCTACGAAAAAACAGTTACACTGCAAATTGCGAAGCGTTTAGAGCGCATGATTGATGGCGAACGTGGCATGATTTCGCGCATGGTACGAAGCGGTGACTATTTTGTAAAATTAAATACCCGTACTAATCGAGCCCGTGAAAAAAAGGCAGATTTTTTTGTTTCTATTCATGCTGATGCATTTACAAGCCCTGGGCCAAATGGTGCCTCTGTGTGGGTTTTATCATTAAGACGTGCTAATTCAGAAATAGGTAAATGGATAGAAGATAAAGAAAAACACTCCGAGCTTTTAGGTGGCGCTGCTGATGTAATGAAAGATGCCGCCAATGAAAAATATCTAGCACAAGCGTTGCTTGATATGTCGATGGACCACTCTATGAAAACTGGCTTAAATGTAGCTGACGAAGTGGTTAAAGAGCTTCGTAAGGTTGCCAAACTGCATAAAAAAGATCCCCAGCATGCGAGCCTTGCAGTACTAAAATCACCAGATATTCCATCTATTTTGGTAGAAACGGGGTTTATATCTAACCCGCGAGAAGAAAAGCTACTTAAAAGCCCTAATCATCAAGAGCGTTTAGCTAAAGCGATATTTACTTCAATTAAAAATTATTATTTGAAAAATCCGCCGGATGATTCGTTATTTGCTAAATTAAAGTCGCAATATCCAACAAAGCATAAAGTACGCCCCGGTGAATCTTTAAGTATGTTAGCGAGTCGCTATGGCGTTACAGTCAATAAATTAAAACAAGTTAATAAGCTTAGTTCTAATACCTTATTTATTGGGCAAGAGCTCGATATACCTCAAAGTTAGTCATTATTAGCGCAATGTTTGCTAGGAAGTCTCATGAATATTGAAATATTACCAGCGCGTTTAGCCAACCAAATTGCCGCAGGCGAAGTGGTTGAGCGCCCAGCGTCGGTAGTAAAAGAGCTTGTTGAAAATAGTTTAGATGCTGGCGCAACGCGTATTCAAATTGATATTGAGCGCGGCGGCCACAAACTTATTCGTATTCGTGATAATGGCGCAGGGATAAGTAAAGATGAGCTAACGCTCGCACTTTCTCGCCACGCGACAAGTAAATTAAAATCACTTGATGACCTTGAAAACATTTGCTCACTTGGCTTTAGAGGGGAAGCACTTGCGTCAATTAGTTCTGTGTCGCGTTTAACGCTGAGCTCAAAACCAAAAGAGCAAGAAGCAGCTTGGCAAGCTTTTGCAGAAGGCCGCGACATGGCCGTTCAAGTAAAACCTGTAGCGCATCCCGATGGCACAACCATTGAAGTAAAAGATTTATTTTTTAATACTCCAGCACGTCGTAAATTTTTACGCACCGAAAAAACTGAATTTAGCCATATTGATGAGTTGATAAAGCGTATTGCGCTTAGTCGCTTTGATGTCTCTATTACACTAACTCACAACGAAAAAGTAGTAAGGCAGTATCGTGCCAAAACTGATCCCTCTCAGGCTATAACACGCGTAGCACAAGTTGCAGGTAAGGCCTTTGCTGAGCAAGGTTTGCATATTCAATCAGGAGAGGCTGGCCTACAGCTGCATGGTTGGGTGCTACCTGTAGGCTCAGCGAATACGACTCAGTACACTTATGTGAATAATCGCATGATGCGCGATAAGCTTATTTTGCATGCTATACGCCAGGCATTTGAAGAAGTAAGTGGAACACAAGAATTACCCGGTTTTGTCATTTATATTGATATTGACCCTCGGCAGGTTGATGTAAATGTTCACCCTGCTAAGCATGAAGTGCGTTTTCATCAAGGGCGGTTAATTCATGATTTTATATTGCAAGCTATTAAGCAGGTAGTCGTGCCATTGCAAGGCGAATTCACTAACGAATCAGCGAGCACAGAAGCAGAATTCACGCCAGCGTTCATTGAGTCAACGCATAGCAGTGCTAATAATATAGAAAGCGAAGGAGTGTTTGATTACCCTAAATCGCAATTACAGCCTTCTTACTCTGGAAGTGCTGGTAGCTCAAGTTCGTCCTCAGGTACTAGAAGTGTTGGCGGTACATACCGTGCTACACCAAGCACGAGCCATCATGACGTAAATGCGTTTTATCAAGGAGTGAGTGAGCAACACGCCGCACATTTTGATAATGCAGCCAATATATCTGCTGCACAACACCAGTCAGTATCTGTTGATAATGTCTTAAAAGCTGTTTCTATTATAAGTGTTAGTGAAGGAGTGTGTGTCTTTAGTGAAGAGCAGCAATTGTATTGCTCACATTTTAAATATGCATTAGTTGATGATTGGCATAATCAAATTAAAGAGTTCGGAAGTTTAGAAGGGAAAGCCCTTTTGTTACCAGTGCGAGTAAACTTAGAAAAAGAAGATTGTTTACTTATAGAATCCCAGCAATCGTGGTTTACCTTACTTGGTTTTGAACTTGTAATAGAAAAACAATTTGTAATGGTTAAAAAATTGCCAGCGTGTTTATATTTACTTGACGTAAGTGCAGCGGTAGGTGAGCTACTTGATGCGTGTAAAGCAAAACTTGAAAATATAGAAAATTGGTTAGAATGGCAAATGAAATGCGTGCCGACCCGATTTTATTTAAGCAATGTATTTTTAGCGCAACAAATGCGCTTACAAAATAATCCACAAACTATTGAACGCTTGCGTAAAAAAGCAGTTAAAATAGAGCTAAATCACTATTTAACGCAATTAGATTAAGGTATCAGTGTTGAGTAATTTACCAGTTATATTTTTAATGGGTCCAACTGCAGCAGGTAAAACAGCATTGGCAATCTCGCTGTGCGAGCATTTAAATACAGAAATAATCAGCGTAGATTCAGCGCTAGTGTATAAAGGTATGGACATTGGTACAGCAAAACCTGATGCCGAAGAATTAGCCAAAGCTCCGCATCATTTAATTGATCTACTTGACCCGAGTGAAACGTATTCAGTTGCAGATTTTAGGCGCGATGCAGTGCAAAAAATTGACGAATTTCACAGACAAGGTAAAGTGCCTGTATTGGTTGGAGGTACAATGCTGTACTTCAAATCTTTAATTGATGGTTTATCGCCATTACCTGAAGCAGATACAGAGATAAGAGCAGAGTTAGAAGCGCAAGCGAAAGAATTTGGCTGGCCTCATTTATATAAAGAATTAGTTAAAGTTGACCCAAAAGCAGCCGAAAAAATAAGTGAAAATGATTCACAAAGAATTAATCGGGCTTTAGAGGTTTACAGGTTAACTGGTAAGGCCATGACTGAGTTGCAAATGCAAAAACAGCCGGCTTTACCTTATACTTTTCATCAATTTGCAATTGCACCGCAAGAACGCAGTGAATTACATCGCCGAATTGAAGAAAGGTTTAAAATAATGATTGATCAGGGGTTTGAAAATGAAGTTTCGACCCTATATCTACGTAAGGATTTACACCCCAATATGCCTTCTATTCGTTGTGTTGGTTATAGACAAATGTGGGATTACCTTGCGGGTGAAACAAGCCATGATGAAATGGTTTTTCGTGGCATCGCAGCAACACGTCAGCTGGCAAAACGGCAGTTAACGTGGCTTCGTAGTTGGCCTGATGTTACTTGGTTAACAACAGGCGACGAAGAAAACTTGCATCGTGTAGTAAGTTCGCTAAGCTAGTAGTAGTTGAATATTGTTTTTTATCAAATAAGTTCAGCCACTTAATTATAATAACACCTAGAACGAAGGAACAATAACATGGCAAAAGGCCAATCGTTACAAGACCCATTTTTGAATGCACTACGACGTGAGCGCATTCCAGTATCAATCTTTTTAGTAAATGGCATAAAATTACAAGGCAAAATTCAGTCATTTGACCAATTTGTTATTTTACTAGAGAACACCGTAAATCAAATGGTTTATAAGCATGCAATTTCTACAGTTGTCCCTGCTCGCGCAGTTAACTTCCAAGCAGTTCAAGGGAGTGAAGACACTGAAGAGGCAGAAGCTGGAAACTTTTAATTAGGAGCATAATGTTTGTTTGACCGCTATGAATCCGGCGAACAGGCAATTTTAGTTCATATCGACTTACCTAAAGAAGGAGATCGTGAAGATCTTCATGAATTAGAAATGTTGGTATCTTCTGCTGGTGTTAGTAGTTTGGCGGTTGTGCAAGGCAGCCGTCAAGCACCACATCCGAAACTATTCGTCGGTACCGGTAAAGCAGAAGAAATAGCTGAGATTGTCAAAATCCACAAAGCAGATGTCGTAATTTTTAATCATCAACTCAGGCCATCACAAGAGCGTAATTTAGAGCGCGTTTGTCAATGTCGTGTGCTTGATAGAACGACGCTAATTCTTGATATTTTTGCCCAGCGCGCACGTACCCACGAGGGTAAGCTGCAAGTTGAATTGGCTCAACTTCGCCATATGTCGACTCGATTAATTCGAGGCTGGACTCACCTCGAACGTCAAAAAGGCGGGATTGGTTTACGTGGCCCTGGTGAAACTCAACTTGAAACTGACAGAAGATTACTTCGTGCCCGTATCCAAAATATTCGTGCACGTTTAGCAAAAGTTGCAGTGCAACGTGAACAAGGTAGGCGAGCTCGTACTCGCAACGAAATACCTACAGTTTCATTAGTTGGTTATACCAATGCGGGTAAATCTACATTATTTAATCGAATTACAAATTCAGATGTATACGCGGCCGATCAGTTGTTTGCCACGCTTGACCCGACTCTACGTAAGCTTGAGTTAGGTGATGTTGGCCCTGTTATCTTAGCTGATACAGTGGGCTTTATTCGTCACCTACCACATGACTTAGTTGCTGCTTTTAAAGCAACGCTTACTGAAACTCGCGAAGCTGATTTGCAGTTACATGTAATTGATGCAGCAGACTCACGTCTGCAAGAAAATATTGAACAAGTACAATCGGTGCTTAAAGAAATTGAGGCCGACGAAGTACCACAGCTATTAATTTATAATAAAATTGATGCGCTGGATAACGTAAGCCCACGTATTGATCGAGACGACGAAGGCCAACCTATAAGAGTATGGCTTAGCGCTCAGACTGGTGAAGGGTGTGAATTACTTAGCGAGGCTATCAGTGAGTTACTAGCTAAGAAGATGTTTAACGAAACATTATTTCTTACGCCATTGTATGGTCGCTTAAGAGCTGCATTGTTCAGCTTAAATGCAGTGCATGAAGAGCAATTTGATGAGCAAGGTAATTGGCTTTTAGATGTTAGAATGCCAATGGTTGAGTGGAATCGTTTAATTAAAGAATTTGGTCCTGAAATTGCTGGTTTTATCAACCGTAATTAAAAATTGACGTTTTAATGTCGGTTTTTGTATGAGAAACGCGGTAGATTTGTTAGATTTAACACAATTTCCTAATTTATTTAGATAACAATGGAGTATAGCTATGGCCTGGAATGAACCGGGTAATAATGGCAATGACAAAGATCCGTGGAATAATAAAGGCGGACGTGATCAAGGCCCACCTGATTTAGACGAGGTGTTCCGCAAGTTTAGTAACAAGTTCAGCGGCTTATTTGGCGGGAAAAAATCCGGCAATGGTAGCGGCGGTGGACTTGGCGGAGCCGGTATTTCATTCATACTTATTATCGCCGTTATTGTATGGGCGTTAAGTGGTATTTATACGGTTAAAGAAGCCGAGCGTGGTGTGGTTCTACAATTTGGTAAATATGACCGAATTGCTGATCCTGGTTTGCGTTGGAAAATGACTTTCATCGAAACGGTAATCCCAGTAGATATTGAAGCTGTTCGTTCATTATCGGCTTCTGGTTTTATGCTTACTGAAGACGAAAACGTAGTGAGCGTTGAGTTTCAGGTGCAATACCGTGTTATTGACCCATACCTTTATGAATTTAGCGTAACTAACGCAGATAGTAGCTTAGAAGAAGCGCTAGACAGTGCACTGCGTTATGTTGTGGGCCATGCAAAAATGGACCAAGTATTAACTAATGGCCGTGAGGTTGTTCGTCAAAATACATGGGATGAGCTTAATAAGATTATCGAACCATATAACTTAGGTTTAATTGTTACTGACGTGAACTTTAAAGACTCTCGTCCACCAACTGAAGTTAAAGATGCATTTGATGATGCAATTGCTGCACAAGAAGATGAAGAACGTTTCATCCGTGAAGCAGAAGCATATGCTCGTGAAATTGAACCGCGTGCTCGTGGTCAAGTAACGCGTATGACTCAAGAAGCGGAAGGTTATCAAGAGCGCATTACATTGGAAGCACAAGGTGAGGTAGCTCGCTTTGAAAAGCTTTTACCTGAATATCAAGCAGCTAAAGAAGTTACTCGTGAGCGCTTATACATTGATGCAATGGAAGAAGTGTTAGGGAGTAGTTCTAAAATATTGGTTGATGTTAAAGGCGGCAATAACATGATGTATTTACCTCTTGATAAAATCATGGACAAGCAAGGAACCGCAACACGAGTTGCACTTCCAAGTTCAAGTGATATTCAAGACTTACGTAATAAAGTTAATACGTCGCGCAATAGCTCTGTTAATAGTGGTAATGACCGCTTTAACAACGACCGCTTCAATGATGGGAGATAATCATAATGAAAAACTTTAGTTTAGTAATACTATTAGCTGCCATTGTTATGTCTTTCTCATCGGTATTTGTTGTACCTGAAGGGCAAAAAGCAATTGTAATGTTATTCAGTAAAGTACAAAAAGATAGCGACGATAAAGCGATTGTATATGGCCCTGGCCTACAATTTAAAGTTCCATTTTTTAGCCAAGTACGTCGTATTGATGCACGTATTCAAACGCTAGATGGTGCGCCAGATCGCTTTGTTACTAGCGAGAAAAAAGACTTAATTGTTGATTCGTTTGTAAAATGGCGCGTTAATGACTTTAGTGCTTTTTACTTACGTGCTCGTGGCGATAAGCAATATGCTGAAACGCTACTTAAGCAAAAAGTAAACAATGGTCTTCGTACAAACTTTGGTACACGTACAATTCGCGAAATTGTATCAGGTGAGCGTAGCGAGTTGATGGAAGAAGCGTTAGTACAAGCTTCTGAAAGTGCACGTGAGCTAGGTATTGAAGTACTAGACGTACGTGTTAAGCAAATCAACCTACCACAAGAAGTGAGTAGCTCTATTTACCAACGTATGCGCGCTGAGCGTACTGCGGTTGCAAAAGAGCACCGCTCTGAAGGTCAGGAAAAAGCAGAGACTATTCGTGCGGGAGTTGACCGTCGAGTAACTGTAATGCTTGCTGATGCTGAGCGTAATGCACGTTCTGTACGTGGTCAAGGCGATGCTGATGCTGCAGGCATTTATGCTAATGCGTACAACAAAGACCCTGAGTTCTTTAGTTTTGTACGTTCGCTGGAAGCTTACAAAAAGACTTTTAAAGATAAGCAAGATGTTATGGTGCTTTCACCAGATAGCGACTTCTTCCAATATATGAAAGGCGCTAAAGCTCAATAGACTTTACGTTAATTATTTAAAAGTTAAAAAGCCTCGCATTTGCGGGGCTTTTTGTTAAATACAAACTAGTGCGTTAAATCACTGTTATTTATGTGGTTATTGGTCAATATTTGGATATAACAATTGCCCGCAGAAAAAATAAGCTGAACAGGGGTGATCTTTACTTTAGTTTTCTGGTAAAATCTCGTCCTAATTTTCTCTAAGTGAATTTACGATGGGTAAAAACGTTGTTGTATTAGGCACCCAATGGGGTGACGAAGGAAAGGGTAAGGTAGTTGATCTCCTTACAGACAAAGCATCTTTAGTAGTTCGTTATCAAGGTGGCCACAATGCGGGTCATACTTTAGTTATCGAAGGTGAAAAGACGGTTCTACACCTTATTCCATCGGGTGTATTACGTGACAATGTTAAATGTGTGATTGGTAATGGTGTAGTTTTATCACCAGAAGCGCTAATGAGAGAAATTGGCATGCTTGAAGAGCGCGGCGTACCAGTACGCGAGCGTCTTTTAATAAGTGAAGCATGTCCGCTAATCTTGCCTTTCCATGTTGCATTAGATGTAGCCCGCGAAACAGCTCGTGGCGATAAGCCTATTGGTACAACTGGCCGTGGAATCGGTCCTGCGTACGAAGATAAAGTAGCACGTCGTGGTTTACGCGTAGGCGATTTATTTAATCCTGAAGTATTTGCAGCTAAATTAAAAGAAGTGCTTGAGTACCACAACTTCACTTTAGTTAACTACTACAAAGTAGATGCTGTAGATTTCCAAAAAACGTTTGATGATGCAATGGCTGTTGCTGATATCTTAAAAGCAATGGTTGTAGATGTAACTGAGCTTTTAGATCAAACGCGTTTAGCAGGCGAAAACATTTTATTTGAAGGTGCACAAGGTACGTTACTTGATATAGATCACGGTACTTACCCTTATGTAACATCTTCAAACACTACCGCTGGTGGCGTTGCGACTGGTGCAGGTTTTGGTCCATTAAACCTTGATTACGTTTTAGGTATTATTAAAGCGTACACTACACGTGTTGGTTCAGGTCCTTTCCCTACAGAGCTTTACGACGGTCTTGATAAACAAGATCCAGTTGGTAAGCACCTAGGTGATAAAGGCCATGAGTTTGGCGCTACAACAGGTCGACTTCGTCGTACTGGTTGGTTAGATGCAGTGGCTATGCGCCGTGCAGTTCAAATCAATAGTATTTCAGGTTTTTGTTTAACTAAGCTTGATGTTTTAGATGGCTTAGAAACACTTAAAATCTGTACTGGTTACAAGCTTGAAGATGGCACAGTTACTAACGTAACACCATTAGCGGCTGAAGGTTACGATAAAGTAACACCAGTATACGAAGAAATGCCAGGTTGGTCAGAAAACACTGTTGGTGTAACGAGTCTTGACGGTTTACCAAAAGCTGCGATTGACTACATCAAACGTATTGAAGAAATTACAGGTGTTCCAATTGATATTATTTCTACAGGTCCTGACCGTGTAGAAACTATGGTGCTTCGCAATCCGTTTGCGTAATTACCATTAGATTAAAAAAAGCTGCTTCGTGCAGCTTTTTTTGTGTCTAAAATTCACCTTGGAACGATCTTTGTATATTATTTAATAAGTTTATTTATATAAGTGGTGAATATGCGTTTATTTAATCGTAATTGCGTACTAAGGCTTTCGTTAATACCGCTGTCTTTATTTATTGCAACCAACAGCTTAGCTACAGAAAGCCCTGCTGCTGTGCCGCTGTATACAGAATCAGAGCTAATTGCGTTAATAAATAAAAATACGCATTTAGCGCGCGTAAAGGCAGATGATTGCCAGTTGGTGCAAGATATAGAAGCACGAGCCAATAAAATGGCATTGCCGTCTTATCAATTTTTATACGGCGATATGCTGGCTTATAACGTGTGCGTTGATCGCAATGTAGAGTTAGGTGTGTATTACATGCGAAAAGCAGCTGAGCAAGGCTTAGCGGCAGCGCTAGAGCAATTGGGACGATACTATGACACTGGTCGCTTAGTTCAGCAAGATAAAGCAATGGCAATTACGTATTTGCGTGAAGCCTCGTCGCAAGGCAATTTAAAAGCACAACTACGTTTAGTTAAATTATTTAATGATGGTTATGGCAGCCCGCGTGATTTTGAAGATGCCTATCGTTGGCTATTCAATTCTATGGTGGCAGATAAAGCGACTCATAGAAAAATTGAGCGAGCGCTGACTAAGTTAGCGCAAAAAATGCCAGATAGTGTGGTTGCTCGAGCTCGCCTTCCTATTTAATGGCTGTTAAAAACAAAACCCTAACTTTTTAAGTTAGGGTTTTTTAGTTTTTACAGACTGTAAAAGTATTTAACTGTCTTCTTTAGCCTTTGTTTGCGGGTCTTTTAAAACTGACATTTTAGGCGGCTGTAATGCAACAACGCGTTCGCCTTCTTGCGGCGGTTTTTCCATATTGATTGTAAACGGTCTTAGCTTAATTGGTGTATCGTCATCACTGTCTTTATCACCTTTGAGAATAAATAAAGGGATAGCCTCAGGGTTCATTTCTAAGTATTGTTCCCAGCTAAACTCATCCGAGATACGTGTTGAACTAACCTTACCGCCTTTAGCTATAATACTGCTTAAACGTGCATACGAGCCTTCGTCTCCAAACAGTATTTGTCTAGATAAAAACGTTGCGCTGTCTTTATTTGCTTTTGCATGCGACGTTGATGAGCGTAGCGAAAATACATTTTTTTCATTAAGTAAATGAGAAAAGTATTGAACACCTAACGCATTATGATGACGATTTGGCGATAATGCTAATACACTACGAATCGTTGTTAGAGGTAAGTAGCGTTCAGCATGCTCTGATTGCGGGTTACCATAATAACAAGCTAAACCATCCATACGTGCCATTCTGCAGTTTTCCCATGCAGGATCTGACAGGTGAACCGGAATGTTTTGCTCTTGTAAGCCTCGGCCGATTGCACGCGATACATGGTTTGCACCAATAATTAATATTGTATTTGGCGATGGCTGGCGTACACCTAATAGCTTGGCGACAGGAATGGCGGTTAAGCTCTGTAGTACAACGGTAATTATAATTACTGTAAATATAAGAGGTACCATTTTTTCAGCATCCGCAACACCAGACTCCATCATGCTAAGCGCAAATACCGACCCAACGGCTGCGGCGACTATACCGCGTGGAGCTATCCAGGCAAGTACCAAACGAGACTTCATTGGTAAGTCAGTACCAAAGGTCGAAATAGCAATACACAGTGGCCGAGCAACAAAAAGCACGATAGCTAAAAATATAAATACATCGCTGTCGAGCATCATTAAATCAGAGAGCTGTAAGCGTGCTGCAAGTAAAATAAACAGCGTTGATATTAATATCATCGACAAGTCTTCTTTGAACTCAAGTACAGAATCTATTTCTAAATCGTCTTGGTTAGCAAGCCAAATACCAAATACAGTCACGGCTAATAGGCCTGATTCATGGCTTAAATAGTTTGATACAGAAAAACTAATGAGTACTAATGCCAATATACCAAACTTATGTAATTCAAATGGTAGCCACTCGCGGCGCATTAATAGTGTTGTTAACCAACCAGCAGCAACACCAATACTTAATCCAACACCTAGGGTTTTAACTAAAGCAATAATAGTGTGGCTAAATACTTCGCCTTGGCCTACCAGCATTACGGCTTCAAATACTAATACAGCGAATAATGCGCCGATCGGGTCTATTACAATACCTTCCCATCGAAGTATGCGGTCAATGTCTTGTGTTGGGCGCATTGAGTTTAATAGCGGTGCTATAACAGTAGGGCCTGTTACAACTAGCACTGCACCTAATACCGCAGCTACACGCCAATTAAGTTCAAGCAACCAATAGGCGCTGAGGCTAATAACAATACAGGTAGTAAGCATGCCGATGGAGCAAAGGTTCCTTACAACTTTTCCGATTCCTTTTAGCTCTCTGAAATGCAGAGTTAAGGATCCTTCAAATAAAATGATGGCAACACTTAGTGATACAACAGGAAACAGTAAATCACCTAACAATGCATCAGGGTCTAAAACACCACTAAATGGCCCAAGTAAAAGACCAGTAAGCAATAAGAAAAGAATAGCGGGCACTCTAAAAGCCCACGCGACCCATTGGGCAAGCACAGAGCAAAGTGCGATACCGGCTATGTAAATTGCTGACATAGATTAAGAATTCCTTATTTATGACGGTTTGTTTAGAAAGTATAACTTTTGTTAATTATTAATACAGGGGTATACACGGGAAATTCAAATATTACTAATCAATTTTAGCTGCTTATAGAAGATTAGTAGGCTTAAATTATTTTGCGCGTATTAAGCCGCCTTATTTTAAGCTGTATTAATTGTTTAATTGGTTGAATTTTAATAACAATCTAACACCACAAACGAGAAGGAATTAGCTTCGCTCGAATTTTAACCTTGATTTTTAAGGGGTATTTAGTGTAATATGCTTTGTGTTCTAATAATTAGTTATCTAATGAAGTTTATTGGAAGTAAAAGTGGTTTGTTAATCTTAACGTCATTTTTAATCTTTATAATCATGCATTAGTGGTGTTACTAGTATTCGAACACTACATAATTTCATTTGCCGAACTCTTGGTATGGTTTTGCTAAACAAGTTTATTTAATTATTTAAGTAAATAAAGGTTTGAGTTGAACTATTACTTTCAATGTTTAACCCCCATCGTGGCGGTTAAATCTCGGTCCTTTGGTCTTCACCCTATCTGTTGGTGTATCAGACTTTAGAGGCTCTATGTATGTTGTTAATAAAAAAGCCACACACAGCTTTTTACAGCGATGCATAAACAACACTTTTAAATTTTTTGATTAGTGCTGCTCAATATTATTGGGTTGTTGCTACTTTATACTTAACCTTAAATCTAAGCTTATTGTTTTAGATATGGTTTTCGCGTGTGTAAAAAAAGTGTTGCCTAAATGAAAGAAAAATTCGAAGCTATGTTTTAAACCTAGCTACTTAGTTTTAGCTCGTCTAATTAAGGTGAGCGCAGATAAAATGGAAAGTTGAGCATTTATGCAAAAGTTAAATTGGCGACGTATCGTACTTAAAGTAGGTAGTGCATTAATTGCACCAGATCAAGATGGCTGCCGTTCGCGTTACATATTAACCATCGCACAGTTCATTGTTCGTTGTCGTGCCCGTGGAATCGAGGTGATTTTAGTATCATCGGGTTCTGTAGCGGCTGGCGCACATTTATTCCCATCAGACAAACCACGCTCTGTGGTAATGAAAAAAGCAATGGCGGCAGCGGGTCAAACAGAAATGATTGCCATGTGGGACCGCTTTTTTGACTTTCCATCTGCGCAGCTATTATTAACGCATGGCGATTTACGAGACCGCGAGCGTTACCAGAGCATCCGTGAAACCGTGTTCACTTTACTTGAACATGGTGTACTTCCTATCATTAATGAAAACGATGCCGTAACCACCGACGATTTACGAGTAGGTGACAACGATAACTTATCAGCAATGGTCGCAGCAGCTGCCGATGCAGATGCTTTATTAATATTCTCAGACGTTGATGGGCTATATGATAAAAACCCTAACTTACATGATGATGCGGTGTTACTGCCTGAAATAAAATCAATTGATGAATCTATTTATGCTATGGCAGGATGTGCTACAAGTGCGGTAGGTACTGGTGGTATGAAAACTAAAATAGAAGCGGCAGAAAAAGCAACGTCACATGGTATAGCGACTTATATTATAAATGGCTTTAAAGAAGAAACATTTACAAAACTGCTAGCTGGAGAAAACCCAGGTAGTGTATTTTTACCGTACGAAAAACCGATGCAGGACTCTATTCATTGGATGACACATACAGCAAATGAGCAAGGTGAAGTTGTTGTTGATGGATCATTTGATGAATCTCTTGAAGGTGAAAGTGGATGTATTCGTGGTGACGAAATCATGGAAGTTCACGGTGAATTTGCCGTGGGTGATACCATTTTAGTACGTAGTGAAGACGGTACGCGTTTAGCTAAAGCGACCGCAAATTATAGTAGCTGTTTGTTAAACTTTATTGCAGACAACGAACAGAGTGAATTCAGCGAAAAAATGCAGGATTCAATTGGACCAGTTATATCTGAAAAACATATCGCATTATTGGAGAAGTCATGAGTTTAATTACGGACATTTCACGTCAGGCAGCTAAAGCTGCACATACACTTGCTTTACTCGATACCGAGACTAAAAACCAAGTATTAGTTGAAATGGCAGCGGCACTAAGAGAGCAAAAAGCATTTATAATAAAAGAAAATGAAAGTGATTTAAGCGCAGCACGCGACAATAACTTAGCAGCCTCAATGATCGACCGCTTAACGTTAAACGATGAGCGTATTGAAGCAATGGCAGAAGGTATTGAAGTAATCGTAAGCCTTGATGATCCTGTTGGTCAGCTGCGTGATATTACTGAGCGCCCAAATGGTATTAAAATTCGCAAAATGCGAGTACCTCTTGGCGTTGTATGTATGATTTACGAAGCACGCCCGAATGTGACAGCAGACGCTGGTGCATTATGCTTTAAATCAGGTAATGGCGTAATTTTACGTGGCGGCAAAGAAGCACTTAGAAGTTCACAAGCTATCGCAAGTGTAATGCACAGCGTACTTGAGAAGCACAACTTACCGGTATCACTTATTTCAGTGATTCCAGATCCAGACCGTGCGCTGTTAATGGAACTGATGCAGCAACGCGAAAGCATTGATTTAATCATTCCACGCGGCGGCGAGGGTTTAATTAACTTTGTTACTGAAAACAGCACGATCCCAGTAATTCAGCATTACAAAGGCGTTTGTCATCTATATGTAGATAAAGATGCAGACCTAGAAATTGCGCTTAACTTACTGCTTAATGGTAAAACGCAGCGTACCGGTGTTTGTAATGCACTAGAAGGTTTAGTTGTGCATCAAGATGTGGCAGATGAGTTTTTAAATCTGTGTGCAGTTGTATTACGCCAAGAAGGTGTAAAAATAAATGCTGACAGCTTTGCAGCTAAATACTTTGATAACGCAACAGTCCTAGCCGATAACGAGTTTGGTGAAGAATACCTAGACTTAGAAATCGCTATTCGCGTTGTTCCAAACTTTACGGCAGCGGTTGAACACATTGCACAGTTTGGTTCAAACCATACAGAAGTAATTTGTACTAAAAATGAAGCTGCTGCAGAGTTATTCCAACGCAGTGTTGATGCTTCTGTAGTAATGGTTAACGCATCGTCTCGTTTTTCTGATGGCTCACAATTGGGCCTAGGCGCAGAGATTGGTATAGCTACTTCCAAGCTACATGCATACGGTCCTATGGGCCTAGAGTCACTAACGACCGAAAAGTATTTAGTTAATGGAGTTGGCCAAGTTCGCGAGTAACCGTAAAAATTAAGTCCATAAAAAGCCGAGCATATTCATGCTCGGCTTTTAAGTTTATAAATCACGCTATAGTTACTTTAACTTTTTAAACCAATCACTTGCAGGTTCTGGTCTGTGTAAATAATAGCCTTGCAGAATAACCTCAGGATACTCCTGTAGTAAATCAAAGTGGGACTGGTTCTCTACGCCTTCAGCAACTATCTCGAGTTCAAATAAACGACCTAAGCTTACAATCATATCAATAATTAGTTTATCGTTGTTATCGGTAGGAGCCTCTAAAACAAAAGAACGATCAATTTTAAGTTCTTGTATTGGTAATTGTTTTAGGTAGGTTAAACTCGAATATCCAGTACCAAAGTCGTCAATTGATACTCTAATACCTAGTTTCTTGAGAAAGTGAACCGCTTCAATAGCCGCTTCCATATGATTAAGCAATGTACCTTCAATTATCTCAACAGACCACGTCAAGATCTACTGTCGAACAAAAAAGTGATTGGCCTGAATAGCATTGACCGACCTACATCATGATATTACGCATCAATTATAACAAACCAGATTAAGTATTACTTCATGGTTATGGTTCATATTATTTTCCTATTAGCGCATGGGCAATGTTTAAAGCATCTTCTTTAGAATCAGCAATTAATAGTGGATATCCCCAAAATTTATTGAATGTAATAGCAAAAGTTTTTGCAGCTAAGCGTTTTGCTAAACTTGGCTCTATTAAAATCATGCTTTGAATATAACTTTTCATTTCAACTTTATTCTTTTTCATCCAACGAGACATTTTTTTATTTTCTTCTTTAGAGTGTTCATGTTTTTTATCAGAGAACCCACCATCACTAATGATAACAAAAGGTTGTTTAAGTTTAAGTAAATCTTCAAGTTCTTTAAATTGATCATCTTTACTTGCCTCAGATGAAGTGTTTTTTGTCATATAAACAAGAGGAAATTTCGTACTATCTAACATAATATATCGCCTAAAATTGAGATTGAATAATAATAAGAACTATTACTATACCCGAGGAGGCCTTGGATGTAATTTCACAAATTTGTCAAAATATTGTTCAACTCAGCCATTTTTAGTGTGGTAAGTAATTTAAATAGATAAATCCCCCAGCTCTGAAAGATTTTGTCCCATAAAATATCAGATCGTATATGCCGTATTATATTTATCTGGAAAAATTCGTGAAATAATATTTAGGTAAGATCTTTCATGATTTAGTCGATAAGGGAGAAGCGCTTATCGTCCAAGTCTTTACGTGCTGTGATATTTTTTAAATTAAGAAAACGTTTGTTTTATCGTTCGGTTGCATTCTCCATAAATATTTTAAACTAAATATACTTTGACTCATTTGGCCGAATTGGAAAGTAATTTATCAAAACCCCGCTATCTTATATTTAACATGAGATGCTATCCCGCTATCTTATATTTAACATGAGATGCTATAATGCTGTAAATACCAATAAAAACGGTGAAATTATTTACCACCTATAAACCTGGTAAGCTAAATTTAGGTGGAGGTATTCATTGGATAAGTGAAACAGATGGTGTTTATCAAGGAGAGACTATCAATCAAGCTTCCTATATGCTCGAAAATTTAATGTCAAAATATGATTTCAATCATAACTTATCGGCAAAACTTGATATAAATAACTTATTTGATAAAAATTATAATTCAAATGTAGGGAGTTTTGTCACGTAAATTATGGCGTTCCTAGAAATATAAACCTTGTTTAAAATGTAAATTATAAAACAAGGTTTATATAGTGAGCTATTTGTTTAGCTAGTTTCTCTCGATGATATGTTCGTAGTTATTCGAATATCATTCAAACAAAACAACCCTGCAGATGTTTAACTTAGTAGATGCAGTTTTGAATATACTCTTATAATGAGGAAATATTATTAATAATTTAAAAAAAACGGACATAGATAATATAGATATAGATTCTGTGCCAAGGCCTGTGGTCGCAATATCGCAATCCTCAGTTGGTCATGATTGGGAGCATGAGCCGCATGTTCATAATAAAGCCCAAATAATTTTTACGGTACGTGGCATTATTAATTGTACTGTTGAAGATGGTGTATGGATTGTCCCTTCTCAATGTGCAATATGGATCCCTAGTGGCTTAATGCATTCAGCAAAAGGCTCTGGAGAAACGGAATGTTATTGCTTGTTTATTGATCCTAACGTAGTGCCTAACCTTCCAAAGGTTTGTTGTACGATCTCAGTTTCTCTCTTGCTAGGAGAATTATTTATTCGCGTTAGTCGCTTTCCTGCACTTTATCCATTAAAAGGCGCTGAAACTCGATTAATTGCCACATTATTAGATGAATTGATAGCGGCCCCCATTGATGATTTACATCTACCTATGCCAAAAGATAATAAATTACGAAAGTTGGCGAATATGGTACTTGCTTCCCCCTCAGATAAAGCCTTAGTAAAAGAATGGGCGATTCGAATAGGAATGAGTGAACGTAGTCTTAGTCGGTTATTATCTCAAGAAATTGGTATGAGTTTTGGAAAATGGCGTCGACAAATGCATATTATTATTTCTTTGCAGCGTTTATCAAAAGGAGAAAGTGTACAAACCGTAGCACTTGATCTTGGTTATGAGAACGCAAGTGGTTTTGTTACAATGTTTCGCAAAGCTTTAGGCAAGCCGCCTGCACGTTATTTAACCGAACGAAAAAACAAAATAGCGTTAGATGAGCAACATTTATATCCTGCTATTGTATTTCCGAAAGAGGGTGACTCTTAAAAGTAGCTAAATTACTACCACCAAAAGCCTCAGTCTTCTATGCCGTTTGATCATCAACGCTATTTCCTCGTAAAAACATAAAAATATTGATTGAGGTGCTAAAGTTTATTGATATCTTGAATTTTTTTGAACGACTAATCGTCACTTTCGCCAGTCCATTAATGGTTTAGCTATCTTTGTTGCATCAGAATTAGCATTACCCACAGCTGTGCTTGGTAGATAATTTTTCCAGATACTACGGATATTTACGAAGGTCGTCCGACTAAATACTTGAGCACTTAACAACTTGGCTGAAATGAAAAGTAGCTTGGCTTAACTCAAATATCGCCCATATATTAAATGTGTTTTAATATCCATAAGTTTGCCATTATGATGGCGACCGCAGGGAAATAATAGGCGTATGATCGCGCTATGAAAGTTTATTGCATATTAGAATCAACAATTAGCCCGGATAACACTTGGAATTACCGACAGCGTTACTGGTGTAGTCAAGACGTTTATAAAAGTATATCCAATATCTGACGTCAGTATTACAAAATCGGGAGACAATATTGATATCCGTATGCCTGGCGCAAAATAGACTAGGAACATAGAAGAAATGTCCATCCAAGCTACTTTACCCGATGGCTTTTCCGTCGATCTCGTCACACGCGCTGCTGGGCCGATACTGTACAACAATGGAGCTGGTGTATTTCCATTTCTGGGTGTTCCTACATATCAGTTTGCATTCCCGAAGATGGATACATCGGGAACCGTGATTCTGGGTGATAGCACTTATCAGGTTTCTGGAACAACTTGGTTTGATCGTCAATGGATGGATCAACCCCTTTCAGTCTTGCAGACGGATAAATTTAAATGGACATGGATGAATTTCCGCCTTAATAACGGCGATGTTATTTCTCTTTGGGATGTGATCTTTGAGGGAAAAGATCAGGCGTGGGCGATAGTTGTAAGTCCAGATGGCACCCACACTATTGCGAATGTTCTTCCGCTTGAAAAGGATGCATCTGACGTCTGGATAAGCCCCGAATCAGGACGACATTTTCCATCACGCTGGATAGTGAAAATTCCCGCACTGGAGGGGGTTTTCGAGGTTACGGCAACACCTAAAGGGCAAGAAATATCAGGTGCTGAAACTGAAGTGGGACGCGCCGTCTATGAAGGTGCCTGCACCATAACAGGTAGCTATAAAGGTGAAAAGGTAACAGGTTTGTGCTACACCGAAATGGTTGGCGGCTGGTAGGTGCTCTGTCATAGTGGTGAGGGGGTGAACACTCTGTCAAGAGTTACACCACCCAATCCCATGTAGGATTAGAACGCTCGTTATTATAAATCCACAACCGATTATCAGCCCGTATTTCAATTCTTTATATTATAATTTTCAGCCCCGCTTACAGATTCACTATTTTAAAGGTGGATTAAAAAATCATAACCCTGAAGTCTATTCTTTAAATTTTTCTTATGTAATACACTTTTATAAATTTAGAAGAGATGAATAAATTCCAAGTATCAGATCCAAGTAAAAAGCCCTAAGATTTTTATAATGCAGCACTGTGCTAAAAACGGCTATTGTTCAAAATAAGGCTAAGCAACATCAATGTATCAATACCCTTATTATAAATAAACAAGGGATTGTGAGTAAGTAATAAAGCTTTACATCATAATCATTTGTCCTATCGCGAATTTCAGATGATTTATTTTATTTCAGTTAAAACTTTTTATGCAGAGCTTAAAGATAACAAAATAGTCTATTTAGGTAAGATTGGCCGGAATGAAAAGTATTGTGACGATAAGTGGCAATAAAGAAACGATGTAATCAGGGTAAACTACAACTTAATATGGTTAGACATATATTACGTTAGAGCTATTTTTATAATTCTTAACGAGAACATTATGCATTATATCCCCTTTATTTAATGATCAACCATAACGATTTTAGTTTTTAAGGCATCGCCAGCGATAGGAGTCGCATATGAAAAAAAATACAAACCGCCGAGCTATAGTCTCATTTATTATTTGCATACTTGCCTTGGCCATTATTTTCGGCTTGCTATACAAATGGAGAGATGCGCGAATGGGCAATCCGGTACAGGAAGAAACACCACCTATTCCTGTTTCTGCAATAAAAGCAAAAAGCCAAAGTGTTTCCAATTACCTGCAGGCCGTTGGCAGCTTGCAAGCGGTGCGTGAAGTGTTACTGGCACCGGATACATCAGGCCGCGTAACCGCCATTAACTTTAAAGCCGGGCAAGCCGTAAAAAAAGGAGAGGTATTAGTTAAGCTTTTCGATGCACCAGAACAGGCAGACCGTGCTGCGGCAAAAGCCAAAGCAGACTTCGCGCTAGTGCAATTAAAACGTTCACAAAACTTGTCAACATCAGGTGCCGAATCGCGTGAAATACTGGAGCAACGTAAAGCCGAAGCCGCACAAGCTCAAGCAGCCGTTAAGCAGCTTGATGCACGTATTCAGCAAAAAACGATCCGTGCTCCTTTTTCCGGGCAAATCGGTATAAGACAGGTCAATCTCGGTCAATACCTCAATGCGGGAGACTCAATTGCCACGTTGACTCAGCACGACCCTTTGTATGTCAACTTTACCTTGCCGCAACAGGATATTGCTCAACTGAGTATCGATGCGCCGGTAAAAGTCAGCGTTGATGCTATTCCTGAGCATTCGTTTACTGCCAAAGTCAGTACTGTCGAGCCTCGCATCAATCGTGAAACGCGTAATGTTGCCGTACAAGCTTTGCTGCCTAATGGTAATCATCAGCTCAAATCGGGTATGTATGTTACTGCGAATCTCGAACTACCGGCCACCGCCAATGCCGTTATTTTACCACTGACTGCTATTCTGACGTCAGCCTCCGGTGATCATGTAGTGTTAGTGCAAAACCTGAATGCTAATAATATTGGTACCGCCGTATCTATACCCGTTACAACAGGCCGTCGCATAGGTAACGACATCATCATTACTCAAGGCGTTAAGCGCAACGATGTGGTAGTGACGGCTGGTCAAAACCGTTTGCCTCCACAAGCCACCGTTAGAATTAGTACTGATGCGGCAGCTTCAACTGTCCTCAGCGATCTGTAAGGAGCGCGTTATGCATTTTACCGATATTTTTATCCGCCGCCCGATATTAGCACTGGTCGTCAGTTTACTAATCCTGCTAATCGGAGCCATCGCCTTATTTTTATTACCTGTTAGGGAGAATCCCTATTTAGAGAACGCGACTATCAGCGTGAGTACCAGCTTCCCCGGCGCAACTCAGGAAGTCATGCAGGGGTTTGTTACCACACCAATAGCCCAAGCTATAGCAACGGCTAGCGGCATCGAGTACCTCACTTCCAGTACAACAATGGGTAATAGCGAAGTTAAAGCCCGCTTGGTACTGAATGCTAATGCGGACCGCGCTATGACCGAGATTCTCGCCAAAGTTCAGCAAGTTAAATATCAACTGCCGGATGGCGTCAACGATCCGGTGATTAATAAATCAACCGAAGGCGGGACTGCTGTCCAGTACATCGTATTCTATAGTGATACCTTAACAATCCCCCAAGTAACTGACTTCGCAACACGTGTCGCACAGCCTTTATTTACGGGTATTCCGGGGGTGGCGACTGCTAATGTAGAAGGCGGTAGACCACTGGCCATGCGTGTATGGATTGATCCAGTTCGATTGGCAGCAAGAGGTTTGACAGCCGGGGATATTTCTACCGCCTTGCGTACCAATAACGTACAGGCGTCTCCGGGTCAGCTCAAAAGTGCATTAACACTAACGGACATTACTGCGGAGACTGACTTGCGAGATGTTGAAGATTTCCGCCAAATGGTTGTCTCATCCAATCCTGATGGTGGTTTAGTCAGGTTGTCCGATGTTGCTACTGTTGAGATAGGCGGCCAAAACTATGACAGTATGTCATTTACCTCAGGCACACCTTCCACCACGATAGCGATTCAGCCCACACCGGATGGTAATCCATTAGATATTGTCAAAGAGGCAAATAAACTACTTCCGGGTATCCGCGCCATGGCACCACCGGGTCTAAAAGTGAGATCTGTTTTTGATGTTGCTCGTTTTGTTAATGCTTCGATTGATGAAGTGAAGCATAGTTTAGTTGAAGCGATTATCATTGTTATCGTCGTTATTTTCCTGTTTCTCGGTAGCGTTCGTGCCGTAATTATTCCGGTTGTTACTATACCTTTGTCATTGGTCGGCACCATGGCACTAATGTATGCCTTTGGTTTTTCAATCAATCTGCTCACGTTATTGGCTATGGTTTTGGCCATTGGTCTGGTAGTGGATGATGCCATCGTAGTCGTAGAGAATATTCACCGCCATATAGAAGAAGGCTATACACCGGTACGCGGAGCATTGCTAGGTGCAAGAGAAATTATTGGGCCAGTCATTGCGATGACAATCACACTAGCGGCCGTTTACGCACCCATCGGCATGATGGGTGGATTAACCGGTGCCCTCTTTAAAGAGTTTGCTTTTACGCTGGCCGGATCAGTGATTGTGTCGGGTATTATCGCCCTGACGTTATCACCCGTTATGAGTTCGATGTTACTGCATTCAAAGCAAGGCGAAGCGCCTTTGGAAAAGTTTATCGAGCGGTATATGTCTAGCCTTACCCGCATATATTCACGTTTATTAGCAGGCACATTAGCCGCACGTGGCTCGGTGTTATTGGTAAGTATCGTGGTGCTTGCTGCCATTGTTATATTATTTAATGGCACGGCTAAAGAACTCGCTCCGACTGAAGATCAAGGAGTTGTCATTGTCGTTTCCCAAGGCCCTAAATACGCGGGTGCGGGCTACACAGCGCTATATGCAGCGCAAGTCGAGAAAATATTTCAGTCAATCCCTGAGTATGTCGTCAGTTTCATGGACGTAGGTGGCGATGCTGGTGGACAAAACAACATGATGGGTGGTGCAATTTTAAAAGACTGGTCCGAACGTAGCCGTTCAGCGACTGATATTCAAAATGAAATTCAAGTCGCCGGTGCAGGTATTGAAGGCTTAACGGTTACGGCTGTACAACTGCCACCGCTACCGGGATCCAGTGGTGGTTTACCTGTACAAATGGTATTGCGCTCTCCTGATGATTTTAAAACACTTTACGAAACGGCCGAGCAGGTTAAAGCAGCGGCTTACGCCAGTGGTCTGTTTCTGTACGTGCAAAACAACCTGGCTTACGATAGCCAGCAGGCAAATATCACGATTAATAGCGCCAAAGCCAGTGAGATGGGCGTAACCATGGAGGCGATTGCTGATACGCTGGCATTATTGGTCGGCGAAGATAATGTTAACCGTTTTAACTACCATGACCGCTCCTACGACGTCATTCCGCAGGTTCGTGACAGTGAGCGTATGACACCTGAAGACCTTGGCAACTTTTATGTCAAAGCAAGCTCCGGCGCATTGGTTGCTTTATCAACTGTGACGCAGATAGATATTCGCCCACAGGCCAACCAGCTCACCCAGTTCGGGCAAATGAATTCGGCTACCCTTGAGATGCTACCAGCACCCGGCGTAAGTATGGGCGAAGCCGTTGCTTTTCTGAAATCACAGAAGCTTCCGCTAGGCACTAACGTTGACTGGCTAAGCGATAGCCGCCAGTTTGTGCAAGAAGGTAATGGTTTAATGGTGTCTTTCGGTTTTGCGCTGATCATTATCTTTCTGGTACTGGCTGCTCAATTTGAAAGCCTGCGTGATCCTCTGGTGATTTTGGTCACTGTGCCATTGGCAATATGCGGAGCTTTAGTGCCTTTATGGCTGGGCTATGCAACACTCAATATCTATACGCAGATCGGGCTGGTTACATTAATCGGCTTGATTTCCAAACACGGTATTCTGATGGTGACCTTCGCCAACCATATTCAGCACCACGAAAACCTTAGCCGTATTGATGCGATTGAGAAAGCGGCTGCAGTGCGTATGCGCCCTGTTCTCATGACAACAGCTGCAATGGTTGCGGGCTTAGTGCCGCTTTTATTTGCCGATGGAGCAGGCGCAGCTAGCCGTTACTCTATTGGTATTGTGGTGGTGATGGGAATGCTGATCGGTACGTTCTTTACTCTATTTGTTTTACCGACTATTTATAGTTTTATCGCTAAAGATCACCGTGCTGTGGCTGAAAGTGCTCGTACGCGTGAACTGGCGTCTGCGGAGGTGCCTACTGATGTATAATCACAGAACTTATCTATCGAGATTTACCGCATTAAAGTTGAAAACTAAGTTGTGTACTTTTGCAACTTTGTCGATTCTCGCACTTTCGGGTTGTGCAAGCGGTCCAGACTTCGCTGAGCCAGCTATGCCAAAAATTGCAGACGGCTCATTCATTAACCAATCGAGTCAAACCGATAGCCAACAGCCACTTCCGGAAAACTGGTGGGAGCTTTACGATGATTTAGCGCTTAACGGCTATATTCAGGAGGCATTGTCCGCTAATACCGACCTACGGATCGCAATAGCAAACCTTGACCGTGCCCGTGCAATTTATAACGAATCACGTAGCGAGCTTTACCCATCAACTGATATTTCAGCCGGTGCGAGTTATGGCCGAGATCAAACCAGTTGGGGGGGGGCAGGTAAGGCACCCAAACAATGGTCTTATAGCGGTGGTTTGGATATATCCTATGAACTGGACTTCTTTGGCCGGGTAAAACGCGATCTTGAAGCGGCTTCTAGGGACACCGATGCAGTTGCTGCAGCGTATGATTTAACCCGCGTTATAATAATTGCAGAACTGACCCGCGCTTATGTGGATAGTTGCGCTTATGGTGAATCGATTGAAGTTGCCCAATCCTCAATCGAATTAGCACAGAAAAGTCTTTCCATTATCCAAAGTCAGCAGCAGGCGGGATCTGCTTCGAACCTCGATGTAGAGAGAGCGGGGCTTACATTAGCGCTTGCCGAAGCCGATTTACCGCTACTGAAAAACAAGAAGAATGCTTCTTTGTTTGAATTAGTGGCATTAATGGGGCGTACACCTGCGCAAATACCGGATGCAGCAAAGGCTTGCCGTAAAGCACCTGACGTTATAGGCGTATTACCAATTGGTGATGGCACGGCCTTGTTAAAACGTCGTCCTGATATACGACAGGCGGAAAATCAACTGGCAGCTGATACTGCACGTATCGGCGTTGCTATCGCTGACTTGTATCCGCATGTCACGCTTGGCGCATCGGCTAACTATCTGCGCAATGACAATTTAAAAGGTAACCGTACGTTTTCCTTTGGTTTAGGGCCACTGATCTCCTGGAGCTTTCCTAATACTGTGGTCGTACGTAGCCATATAGCACAGGCGAAGGCTCAAAGTGCTGCTTCATTAGCAAATTTTGATGGTGTCGTACTTAACGCCCTGAAGGAATCTGAACAGTCTTTGAGTGCTTATGTTTCTGCGATGGAGCAACGCGATCTATTAATAAGAGCACGGAGTCATGCAGAAAGCGCCTTCAAAATGGCAGATCTACGTTATAAGGGCGGTTCGATAAGCTATCTCGACGTGCTTGACGCACAGACGAGCTTTATTAATACTAGATCTAAAGTCGCCGCAGCAGACCAGCAAGTTGGATCTGCTCGGATTTCGGTCTTTAAATCCCTCGGCGGCGGATGGAATAATAAGTAATAAGGTAAATTTAGTTACTTTAGTACCTTGTGAATGTTTTGGTTTACGCGATTGTCCGAGTGAGTATGTAATTAGCTCTCTACGGACAAAGCGATAAAGACCTGCTCTTGCATTACCGAGAATAACGATTATCGGCTTGTCTCTACATCGTCCTATCTCCACCATCGATGGTGTCGTCTTCAATCAATACCTTGAAGTTGACCCTTTATCAATTTGCTGAAATCTATATCTTCCAGTAGAGCGACTATAATTGTCATAATGTGATCTATTCCTATTTGTAATGGTCAAGTTTAGTTAAAGGCTTGTCGTACTATCAATTTATTAAAATACATTAATAAGCATTTTTTAATGGTAGTAGGTAGATAAAATCTACAGCTTGTATTGATAAAAACAATTTTAGATATTAAATTAATTTTCACCACAAACTTATATCGAATTAATTAAAGGCGCACTCTATGAGTAATAGCAATGTAACTCTTTATCATTGGGAGCCGAATGCGAATTCGGGTAAACCAATGTTAACCATTATTGAAAAAGGCGTGAAATTTAAGAGCCATTACTTGGATTTATTAAATTTTGACCAGCACAAACCTGAATATTTAGCGATTAACCCACAAGGAACTATTCCTGCAATGGTGCATGGTGAACGTGTATTAACTGAATCTACGGCAATCATGGAATATATTGATGAAACGTTTGATGGCCCAGCCTTAATGCCTGAGAACCCAGTTGATCAATTACGAGTGCGCTGGTGGATGAAGTTTTTAGATCAATGGTTTGCACCTTCATTTAGCATGATTGGCTGGAAAATATTTGTAGGGCCTTCTGTTAATAGCCGAGACCTAAAGAATTAGAAGCTGCGATTGACCGTATTCCAATGGAAGAACGTCGTGTTGCTTGGCGTAAAGCAATTCACGGAACCTTCTCAGAAGAAGAAATGGCAGAATCAACCCGACGCATCACTATTGGTATCGGACTCCTTGAAGAGCATTTAAGCAAACATGCATGGCTAGGTAGTGACAATTACAGTTTGGCTGATATCAATGCATTTAATTTAGCCTATGCACTTCCGTTAACATTACCTGAATTAATGAATGATGAAAAAACACCATTTACGATGGAATGGTTAAGAAAAATCAATGAACGTCCGGCTACAAGAACAACATGGGATATGGGCACGAACGATATATTAAAACGCATTCCTATTTTAGAAAGAGGGGCAAAATAATGGATATGACTTTATACCACGGTGAACCTAATGGGCCATCATTAACGGTGCTAGCGGCCTTAGAAGAAACACAAATAAAAGCTAATTTAGTGCCTATCGATTTAACCTTAGCCGAGCGTCATTTAGCAGTACGGGGCGAGCGGTTAATGCTAATGAGTATATATTATCGATAACCGAGTCTTCGTTTTCTAGTTCATGTTGCTGTATATGTTCTTTTTTAAAGCTATCAGCTATCAAAAATTGTTTTACAGCAAAAAGTGTAAGTGTTAATTGTTCATTAAAGTGAGATAAGTTAATACTTTTCTCATTTATTAAGCTTTTCTCAACACTTTGCGCGCTTTGTTGCAGTAGCTCCAAACCTAATGTGCCGGCAAGGCCCTTAAGTGTATGTACTAGTCGAATTAAGCTTTCTAACTCTCCATTTTTAATTAATATATCAGCTTTAGTCGAAAAGTCATTGTAATCGTTGACAAACTGAGTAAATAATTTAGTTAATAATACGTCATTATTTTCTAGGTTTTCTTTTGCTAAAAGCAGATTTATAGTGCTCAGAGGTTCATTACTTTGCAGATGTTTCTCTATACTTTCGTAAAGCGCATCAAAAATAATCGGTTTTACTAAAAAGTCGTCCATACCCGCTCTAAACGCTGCTTTTTTATCATTAGGATCTGCGGCTGCCGTAATAGCAATTATAGGAGTTTTGTAGCCTCGCTCTCTTAATATGCTTGTTGCTTCTAGTCCGTCCATAACTGGCATTTGAACATCCATAAAAATAATATCGATGTCATTTGTCTCTATTTTATCTAATGCATCACGTCCATTATCAGCAATGATCACAGTCATATCTAATCTTGTTAAAAGGGCTGAGGCTATTTCTTGGTTAATTTTATTATCATCAACAACTAATGCATTAAAACCCGAAAATTTAGGATGGGGCTTTAATTGCTTTTCTTTGAAATTATTGGGTGAAAGCTTTCTTAAAATTTCAACTTCACTATTTTTATTACCAATAATTATAATGTCTATATTTTCATTTTTTGCAATTGGCCAGGAGACTCTTCATCGGTAATTAATAAAATAAGTGTTAATTTTTCATTAGCGGTTTTATTTTGAGCGTACAGTTGTTGTAAAATAAAGTTATCGTTGAGCTCTAATGCCGTTCACTTAAGGTGAGCGGCTTTTTTATTTCTAGCGTACCGCTGTGGTCTTGGCTTGACTGCACGAGGAAAACCTCGATCCCTTCGAGGCTCTAGAATTAGGCTTTCTGCCATCGCATAAAAGTATTTTAATTGACGTGGTATGGCTCCAGGTGTTGAATAAGGTAATCCAACAAGCAACCTCATTATTTGAGCTAAACTACCATTGAAACTCAGTTGGTACGGTAAATAATCACCTTTTAATGTGTGGCACATTTTTACCATCTGATATCGCACCATATTATAAGTAAGCAACACTCCCCACAGCTCTTGCTTTACAAGCGCTGCTTGCTTTACAAGCGCTGGTAAGCGACTTCTTAATGTTAATCGATTGCCCAGCATATATTGCTTTTGTTCCCGATAACCAAGCTCTATCTCCCAGCGGTGACTGTACAAATCACCTATATCGGCTGATAGATATCGCATCGGATCTGTCATAGATGTCATCACACTATATGATTTCCCCTTTATTTTTCGAGTCACTAACCTCGCGATTAAGGTGTTAGGCAGCGTTGGCCACATCTTTCTTGCTCTTGGGTTGCTGCTAAGTTGGACTAATTTATCATTACGCCCTAATGTTTGAATAACTTCATATTGCACATTTTTTTCAGGGGGATTAGCCAATGGCGTTCACTGCCAGTTGTTTGCCATTTATGTAAAAGCCCTAAAGAATAGAAACCTTTGTCGAATAAAGTGAGACTGTTATCGGGTGTGGTTTCTATAAGCTTTTCAGCCAGCACCATTTCATTGACCTTGTAATCATCAAAAGCACTCCCCGTGATTAGGTGGCTGCTTAGCTCCATTTGACACACCATTCTGACCTGTGGGTATTGTGTATTAGTCGGTTTTGTAAAGGCTTCATTGTTTTGGGGTGAGTCATCCGTACGCCAAACGACACCATCGACACCAAGCAAGGTAAGCCCATTCCAATGAGGATGATTAGCGTCATTATTCCAATGCCTTTGGGTGCATTCAAATAAGGCTTTCATGGCGGCTTCACCTAGGTTTTTACGACGCTGAGTTAAAGCACTTGGCGCAACAAATGGCTTACCATCGCGATCAACAATGTCGAGCATATTAACGACATCGGCCATCGATTTGTCATTATAAATAACCATCCCGATCAACAACCAAGCCATCGATTCTAGGGTTAGTTTTCTTTTTCGTAGTGTAACGGTTTCGGTCAGTGCATAGGCTTCTTCGATAAGAGATAAAGGGAGTAAGTCTGCGAGTGTTTCAACGTCATTAGGTTTGATGTTGTTAATAATATCGAGAGCATTAGAAAGTTGCATAAAAAAATCCGAATTCTACAAAAGAATTCGGATTCTTACATACCTAGAAGATCGTTCAAGTGCTATTAACTAATTCTTAAATGATCGGCATTAGAGCCTTGGCTACTCGTTTCTTCTCTTCCAAAAAGACACCACTTTCTCGAAAAGGTGCTCAAGCTATACGGAATGAGAATGCAGATAGAGGCAGGGTTTCGAGACCAAAAAAGTGTTAGGTTCGGCTTAGGCTCAGATCTGCACAGAACGAACAAACTCTATCGATTAGACATACTTTTACTGCTCGCAACATTGGCTCATTGGTTCTCAATGATGCTGGGTGCTGTGATAGACAAAGCAGGAAAGACAGGGGCTTTTCAAGCTAACTCAAGCAAAAACAGGCGAGTAGTGTCATGGGCATTTGTTGGGTTGCGATACTTCAAAAAACAGTCCATTAAGCTGCGGCGGCGAGATTACTTGGAAGGGCTAGCCTATTTCGTACAGGTGGTAGTGCAACTCGATTGGAAAAATATGGATGTGAGTGATGTGATTGAAATTTAATAATTATTTTTGGGGATCCCTTAGGTTTAGAGCGCTGCGGGTTACTAATGTAATAACCTTGGCGAGCAATAAATGCACCAGGCCAGCCTGAAAGCCACCAATTCATATAATCGTACGCAGCATCTTTTGCGCTACTTTGTATTTGTGACGATAAACACATAACACCATGCCAGCCTCGGTAGCCTTCTTTTGGTGCGGCAAATCGTACATTAATATTTTGGCTGTTTAATGCAGACACGGCAGGCGAAAACATACTTTCTATATGGGCTCGTTTACTTTTCATAAATTCAATCGACTCAGGAACCGAGTTCCAATAGCCACTAAAGTGACCTTGGCGTTTAAAGTCGAGTAATATACTAAACAATCTATCAAGTTCTGGGCGGGTCATTGCACCTATATTGTTAAATTTTATAAGTCCTTTACTTTGTGCTGCTAGGGCTAGGTCAAATAATCCAATGGTAGGCGCATTTACAATAGCTACTTTACCTCTGTTCTCGTCATCAAGCAGCCAACTCCAGCTTTCTGTTTCGTATGCTATACCGGGCTTAATAAAGTCGGTGTTGTAACCAAAAGAGTCAACATTATGCACATAAGGTAAAAAGCTAATATGATCGCTTTCTTGTGCGCTTAACGTGCCATCGGGTTGAACATTTAATAATTTATAGGGGGCATCACCTGCACCAATACTTGCAGTTTCGGTTAGTTTTCCCGTTTTAGTAAGTGGATTTATTTCGTTAAAGTAGGTGAGTCGTTTTTTTTCTATTGGCTGAATGGAACCTGCATCCCAAAGCACATTAATGCTGTTTGACCACTGTTCGTATAAATCAAAGGAGCTAGGGTCCATTGATGCCTTTTGCAAAACAGCAGCGCTGCCTGCGGGAGTAAATTCTATATTAATACCCAAGTCACTCATCGCTTGCTTGCGGATAGCCTCTTGGAGTGTTACATGCGTACCAAGCACTCTTAATGTGACTTTTTTTCGGGCAAAAACATAAGGCGCATGTGTTATTGCACCAGCTGTTAAACCTATTGCAGCTAGCTTTTTTAGCGTCGAACGCTTAGGGTTGTCCATGTTAAGCCTAAAGTACTAATGTGTGACATTATGTATAGCTAAGAACTTGTAAAGACACAAGTTGAATGGATAAATTTAAAATTATATAGAATGAAAAATTAGAATATTAGGGTATCAAAAAATAATAAAAACAGTGGAAAAATAGAAGAGTAGAACGAATTTGAAAAGGAGTAGGAAAGTGGTGGAGCTAAGCAGGATCGAACTGCTGACCTCCTGCGTGCAAGGCAGGCGCTCTCCCAGCTGAGCTATAGCCCCACATTCCTAAGTTACATATAATGTAACTGCTTGACTGCTGAGTTCCAAGCGGGACGAACTTTAAGTTTTTTTATAAATTTGGTCAAGTATTTTTTCGTAAATTTTCACTGTTTACGTCAATTTTTGTTAGACTCGGCTTAATTCAAAACTAAAACGATAAAAAACAATGAAAAAATGTGTTCTAGCGCTTATGGTTTTACTCGCTGGCTGTGCCTCAAATGATGAGCCGCCTTTTGAAATAAATAATAAACAGTTTCACGAAAGGCAAGATGAGCAAGGCAATAAGCTTTTTGCTTATGTTGTTTCGGTAAAAGCTAAGCATCGTGAAAACTTTAACTTAGACCGTGGTCCTAACAAGAGACCAAGTCGTGGTGAGGTTAAGCAGTATATAGAGAAAGAGCATTTTGAAGAGTCGAGCATTCTGAAGTTACAGCTAGAAGACCAAGCAGTTGAATTATTAAATCAAGAGCTAAAAGATCGTAAGTATTGCGGCAACAAGCATGAAGTTAATGATGTTTTATGGCGAGATTTGAGTGTACAACTAAGAGGGCGTTGTTTGTAATATGCTGGCTGATAAAACTAAGTTAGCAGAGCTTTTGGCGCACCTAGATATTAACTATGATGTAATAGAGCATCCGCCGCTACATACTAGCTTAGCGGCAGATGAGTTTATGATTGAGCGCCCAGGTACTCGCCTTAAAAACCTATTTTTACGCGATAACGAAGGCAAGCGACACTTTTTAGTTATTACAGCGCACAATAAGCAACTCGACTTAAAGGCACTATCAAAGCAACAAGGGCTTTCACGCTTAGGGTTCGCATCGAGTGAGCGGCTAGCTAAATATTTAAAAGTGGCTCCTGGGTGTGTATCTATGTTGGCTCTTTTAAATGATAAGCAAAACGAAGTGAGCTTATGGGTTGACCAAGATATTTGGCACGGTGATTTGTTTCATTGTCATCCGTTTGAAAACACCCAAACATGGTTGCTTAGTAAAGCTGATTTAGAAACATTTTTTAATTACACAAAGCATCAACCGCGCGTTGTATTTTTACCCTCAAAATAAGCCCACATAATTAACGATAAACCACATAAGCAAACCGCAAGCAGCGTAAACATAAACGCTGTTTGCCCATGATGTTGGTATACTACACCGGGTAATAACGACCCCAATGCGCCACCACTGTAATAAAACGATACATATCCGCCATTGGTTACACTTGGTGGGGCTTTACTGATTTTATTAACGAGCGGTGCGGCAGTTGAATGAATCACAAACATAGCACCGCAAAACAAAGTAAATGCGATTAAAAATAAGCTAAGCTGGTGGCTCATTAATAAAATAATACTCACACTATAAAAACTAAATACCGCAGTTAATAAATGCCAAGGCGAAGGGACTTTTTTAAGCAACCAAGGTGCAGCAATAGAGGCGAGGGCACCAACTAAATAACCACTGTAAACTAAACCTATGTCACGAGTATTGGTAATTAAAAACGTGTTTTGTAATATAAACGGTAAGTAATTAAGTAATGCAGCAAAACAAAAAAACATACAAAAGACGGCACCGTACACTTTAAGGATAGCGCCTTCTTTAAGTTGTTTAATGTAATCGAGTGGGGAGAGCTGCGACTGTGTAGCTGGGTTTGTAAAGCGAGAATGCTTAATTGTCAAAGCTAAGCAAATAAGCATAAAAGCAATTACGTAATAAAAGCTCTGCCAATTCCATAAGTCGCTAAACAAAGCGGCAAACACGCGTCCAAAGTAACCACCAACTATACTGCTACCAATATATAGGGTCATATTTTTTTGAAGTGTATCAGCGCTATAACTCATGCCTATATAGCTAGTCATTGCTGTTAAAGCTGCGGGGAGCGTTAAACCTTGTAAAAATCTGACTAATAATAAAAGCTCAAAGCTAGGTACATAAACAAAAAGTAAGCAGCTAAGGCCTAAAAGCACCATTGCAATACGTAATATAAGTAGTGGATTTATTTTTGCTAAAAATAAACCATAAACGAGCGGGGCAATGGCTAAGGGCAGCATAGTTGCAGTCATTAAGCTGCCAGCTACCGCAGGTGCTACATTAAATTCGCTCGCAAAAAGGCTAAGTAGGGGTTGCGGTGCATAAAGCACAAAAAATATAAATACCGAGCAAACGAGTAGATGAGGTAAACGCATTATATGGCTTGTGCATTTGCTGATTGGTTGCGTGGTATTGTATTAAAAATTGCTTTTAATTCATAATTAAAACCATAGTCATTGCGCTATATCATGGTTTGTTTTAACTAGTTTGCTAGATTAATGTCGATAGCGCTGTTATTTGAACTCGTTGGTGATTAAAATAGCGATAATATTAGTTTTTAGTGGAACAAAGCCATGGGTTCATTACAAGACCAATTGCTTCAAGCAGGATTAACAACATCGCATAATGCTAAAGTTGCTAAATCAGAAAAGCGTAAGCAACAAAAAAAGCAAAAGAAAGGGGCTACTAGCAACCCAAGTGATCTGCAAAAGCATATTCAACAAACCAAGCTAGAACAGCAAAAAAAAGCTGAAGAGCTTAACCAAACACGCCAAGTGAGTTTAAAGCAGCGCGAGCAAGAAGCGCGTGTTAAACAAATTTTAGAGCACCACAACCAAGACGCTATTCGTGGTGAGCGCACATTTAATTTTACTTATCAAAACAAAGTAAAAAATATCGACGTGAACGAGAAAACGCAAAAAGCGTTATCGGGCGGTCGTTTAGCTATTTGTGTACTAGAAGGGCAATTTTACGTATTAGACGACGAACCAGCACGCAAAGTGGCTGAAGTTGACGAAAAGTATATTGTTTTTCATGTAGAGCCAGAAAACAAACCAAAAGATGAAGATGACCCGTACGCAGACTTTGAAGTACCAGATGATATAGTGTGGTAATAGTCTATTAAGGGTAAGCTCATTTTTATTTGTTAAAGTATATAAAAGTGAGACAGAAACGAGTTGGCGGTTTTTGGTTAAGTTGATCGTCTAGCGTCGTTTCGTACGTATGCTTTTTATTTGATTGTTTACTACAATCAATAGAACAGTTTTTCTAACCGTCAAAAAAGAAGAGTAAATACAATGAGCAAGATGAAAACACTACTATTAGGCGCGGGCATTACTTTAGCCGCAAGCTTCTCGTTTAATGCAGCTGCTGCCGATGGCGCTGCACTTTATACCGCTAAAAATTGTCAAACTTGTCATGGCGCTGAAGGTAAAGCACCAATTATGGGTATGTACCCTAAACTAAACGGTCAAAACAAAGACTATTTAGTAGCGCAAATGAAAGATATTAAGTCAGGTGCACGTAATAACGGTATGACCATGGCTATGAAAGCAATGGTTGCAACGGTAACTGATGAAGAGTTTGAAGCAATTGCAGATTACCTAGCTAACGTAAAATAATTTACGCAGTTATACCATTTTAATGCAATTAGTATTTTAGTTTTATAAACAGCCACACAATAGTGTGGCTGTTTTGTTTGGTGTTTGCTATAAAATAGAGACTGCTTTAGACTTCTAAACATCTGTTCGTACAGGTTAATAATGTACGTTTTTAAAAGGCTTATTATGTTTGATTTACCCCAACTCGATTTAAAAAATAAAGTATCAGCACAAGAGTGGCAACTTCGTATTGATTTAGCCGCGTGTTATAGACTGGTAGAGCACTTTCGTTGGGGGGATTTGATCTATACGCATTTATCAGCACGTTTACCTGGCACTGACCACTACTTAGTGAATGCGTTTGGTTTAACCTTTGATGAAGTAACTGCCTCTAATTTAGTAAAGGTCGACTTAGACGGCAACATTATTGACGATACGCCATTTAGTATTAACCCTGCTGGCTTTACTATTCACAGTGCGATTCATGAGGTACGCGAAGACGCTCATTGTGTTATTCACCTTCATACTAAAGAAACAATCGCAGTCGCTACACAAAAAAATGGTTTATTACCGCTTAGCCAGTATTCAATGTTTTCATTGCCATCGCTTTCTTATCATGGCTACGAAGGGCTTGCAGTAAACGACGACGAGCGAAAAGTGCTGCAAGATGATTTGGGCAGCACTAACCATATGTTATTGGTAAATCATGGTGGCTTAACAGTAGGTCCAACGGTAGGCGATGCGTTTATGCGCTTTTATGATTTACAGCGAGCGTGTGAAATTCAACTAGCGCTACAATCAAGCTCGCAAGAGGTGATTGAAGTACCGCAACCTATAATCGACAATATTTATAATCAAGCAAACGTAGTACACAGTGGCAGCACCGGCGGGCAACTTGCGTGGCCTGCAATGTTACGAAAAGCGTATCGACTTGACCCTAGTTTTGCAAAATAACCCATAGCGGTTAATAAGGAATTTTAATGAAAGTAAATCGCGTTGAAGTATTTGATATTCACTGTCCTGATAGACCTTCTTGGACACCTGTGTTTGTACGAATTCATACTGACGAAGGTATTAGTGGTGTTGGCGAAGCCGGCCTTGCATACGATTTAGGTCACAGTGCTGCAGCGGCTATGATTAAAGAAATGGCCGACGCCTTTTTAATCGGCCACGACCCATTTCAAACAGAAAAACTATGGTCTCGTATGTTACGTGAAAGCTTTTGGGGTTTAGGCGGCGGACCTGTTGTATATGCTGCAATGAGCGCAATTGATACCGCACTTTGGGATATAAAAGGTAAAGCGCTTGGTTTACCTGTATACCAGTTATTAGGCGGTAAGGTTAACGACAAACTACGCACTTACGCTTCGCAATTACAGTTTGACTGGGATAGCGAATTTAAAGCGCTAGTACAACCGCAAGAATATGCAGAAGCGGCTTTAAAGGCGATGGCCGAAGGCTACGATGCAGTAAAAGTAGATCCAATTCAGTACGATAAAGACGGCAATACTTATTACGACCGTACAAAAATAATCTCACGTACTGAAATGAAGTTATACCGTGCACGCATGCAAGCTATTCGCGAAGCAGTAGGCGACGAAGTGGATATTATTTTTGAATGCCACAGTTTACCAGGCGTGACAACAGCCATTCAGTTGGGTGAAATTGCAGAAGAATTTGACTGTATGTACTTTGAAGAGCCAGTTAACTACCTAAACCACTCATTACATGCAAAAGTAGCAGATAAAGTTAATGTGCCAATTGCTGGTGGTGAACGTTTGTATAATCGCTGGGGTGTGCGCCCGTATTTAGAAGATCAAAGTATTGATGTTCTGCAACCTGATATTGGTTTATGTGGTGGTTTTACCGAAACTAAAAAAGTGTGTGATTACGCTGATATTTTTGATGTGCGAATTCAAGCTCATGTATGTGGCGGGCCAGTTGCAACTGCAGCATCACTGCACTTAGAAACGGCTATCCCTAACTTTTTGATTCATGAGCACCACACTTATGCGATTAAAAAGTGGAACCGCGAGTTATGTTTACAAGACCCACAACCTAAAAATGGTTTCTTTGAAGTGTCAGAAGAGCCAGGGTTGGGTATTGAATTAAATGATGAGATTGTTATGCGTTCTCAACGCGTAGAAATAAAATAATAGTCTTTTAACCTAACTTAGGTCATGCATTAAAAAGCCGGTAAGTGATTAGTCACTTACCGGCTTTTACTTGTTTGGTAAAGTTTTAGCTTGTTATAACTCGTTAATTCTACATTCTACGTCTTTAAGCTCAATAGTGGCTTTACTATCAAGGTGGCGTATATAGCATTGCTTGCCTTTAATCATCAATTCAAACTGATCGGGTGTATTGCGACTTTGCGTGTCGATAATATTATTACCATCCACATTGCTAAGGGTTACTGTGCTGCTGGTAGTAAATACATTATCAGCTAATTGAGTTTCTTGTATATGTACAAGTGTTTTAATTGCTTTGCTAACGGCTGTTTTATTTGGCTTTGACAGTAGAGCATGTTGCAGCTTAGGTGTCGGATCTGGATTTTGAGATATGCAGCCATTGAGAAAAAACGCAGAAAATACAACGATTAGTAAAAAGTACATTTTCATAAATTGGCCGTATTATTATAAAAAGAGAGTTTAATATAACTAGTTTTACTTAAACTTGGTAGTAGTGCTTAGCGTTTGCATAGCTAAGGTTATGCCATGTCTTATCGTTTGAGCATAACGCCTTATGGGAGTGCCATAGGGTGTTGTAGCTTGTATTTATTTGGCACACAGGAAAGTTGCTTGCAAACATAATACGCTGCTGGCCAAAGTGATTAAAAAGGATATTAAAACACGCTGCTTGTTGCTCACTGGTAAGTTGTAGTAATTCAAAACCAGAGAATTTAATGGCTATGTTGTCGTGCTGAGCAAGTAACTCAACACCTTGTCGCCAATCATTTAAATTACTTGGCAGTCCTGCATGATTAATTATAATTTGAAGCTGCGGTAGCTGCTTAGCGTAGTAAGCTATTTGTTTGGTTATTTCGCTATTTTCAATATCAAATTGAGCTTCAAAATGCAGTTTATTTGTAGCCAATAAATTAAGGTTATTAATACAATGAGGGCTTTTTAGCCTCACTGCATCATCTTTTTCGGTTATATCTCTTATACCACAAAGGGTTGAATGAGCCAATGCATTTAGCGCGTGATTAAATTGCTCTGCGGGCGCATCAATTTGGTTGTAACTAATAGCCTTAAATGAAAGGTTTTTTAAATGCGAGCTTAGCCAGTTTAACTCGTTTATAGGTGATTGATTATCAAACCCAGCCTCAATGTGCACAATACCCGCAAGTTCAAAATCAGTACTTTTAACAAGTTGCTCTGCACTTATTGGTTGTTTAATTTTTTCTAGGTTAGGCCATGTTGGTGGGTTTTCGCCTTGTAGCCAAGTATATTGCCCCTCGGCAAGATTAAAAAAATGCACATGAGGGTCAATAATTTGCATGCTCATTGGGCAGTGTAACCACCATCAATACTTTGTAGGCTGCCTGTAATAAAACTGGCATCGTCACTTGCTAAAAAGCTCACAAGGGCAGCAACCTCATCGGCTTGACCTAATCGGTTAAGCGGTTGAAGACTTGCTTCCTCGGCAACTATTTCTGCTTTGTTTGCGCCACTTTTTGCGCAGTACGCATCTATCGCGTTATGAAATAGCGGGGTTTCTATTGTGCCAGGGCATACCGCATTTACTCTAATATTAAAGCTCGCGTAATCAAGCGCCGTTGTTTTGGCCATTGAGGCAAGGGCATGTTTTGTTAGGTTATACGCAAAAGAGTTTTGCTTACCTATAATTGCTTGATCGGATGCGACTAATATAATAGCGCCGCTATTTTGCGCTTTCATGCTTGGCAACACGCTTTGTACTGCACCATAGGCGCCTTTAACATTAAGCGCAAAAAGTGCATCGAGAGTTTGCTCGTCGGTGCTTTCTATATTTGCGCTTAAGTGTTTTCCAGCATTAGAAACAAGTACATCAATACGTTTGCTTTGTTCACAGATAGCGTTGATGCAGCTTTGTACCGCCGATACATCACTTACATCACACTGATGAAATATACCAGTTTCGCTTGGCTCTATATCAAGGTTATGTACTTTATAGCCATTACTTAGCAAACGCTTTACAACGGCTAGACCAATTCCTTTTGTACCACCTGTAACTACTGCAACTTTAGACATACTTACTTCCTTTATTGCTAACTAGTGAGAGTGACCGCAGCCGCCTTCAGCGTGCACATGTCCGTGAGAAACTTCTTCACTTGTCGCTTCACGTACAGATACAACTTCAACGTCAAACGTTAGTGTTTTGCCCGCAAATGGGTGGTTTAAATCACAATCTGCGTTAAAACGACCAACCTTAACAATAGTAACCTGATGACGACCTTGGTTAGAGCTAACCATTGCTGTCATACCTGGTTTCCATACTTTAACGTCGCCTTGTAGGTGCTTAAGCGGAATACGTTGAATTAAGTCATCAACACGCTCGCCGTACGATTCACTTGGCTCTAGAGTTACACTAAATTTTTCGCCAGCTTCTTTGCCTTCAAGTGCTTTTTCTAAACCAGGAAGCATGCCTTCGCTGCCATGAATGTAAGTAAGTGGCGCTTCGTTTGTGCTACTTTCAATTTGTTCGCCCGCTTCGCTAAGGGTGTAATGAAATTCAACTGCTGAATTTTTGCTAATTTGCATGCTTGTCTCTTCAAATAATAACTATGTTAGGGCGCAATTTTACGCGAAATATACGTGTTTATAAACTTAACGTGGCTGATTTAGTGTTTTTTGTAAATCTAGCAGTAAATCTTTTTTTATTGGTGCTGCTTTTTGCTTTTCAGCCTGTGGTATAAACAGTACTAATTGAGTGCCAGGCTTTAAAATACTTGATGCAGAGAGTTTGTTCCATTTTGCCAAGTCGCTATGAGGTACATCATAAAGCTGACTTATACTCCAAAGGCTATCGCCTGACTTAACTTCGTAATCTATTTCAATGGTGGGAATCGCAATCTCTTGGTGTTCTAAATAAGGGCTGATTTTGTAATCAACAGTTAATGTGCTTGGCAGAGTTTTAGGTTGCCCAACTAATAACTTTTCTCCAACACCTATTAAATTATTATTTTTATTATTAAGTTGTTTCAAAGCTTTTACAGACATACTAAAACGCCTGGCGATACTGTAAAGCGTGTCGTTTTGTTTAACGATGTACTCTCCAGCAAAGTTTGATTTGAAGAACTGACTTTTTAATAATGCTTCTTGCCCTATAGGCAGCAGTAAAGTATGCGGCCCGTTAGGTGAGCTTTGATTTTTTAAATATCCCTGATTAATAGCATGTAACTGCTTTGAACCTATACCAGAGAGCTTGGCAATGACTGAAAAGTCGAACTGCTGACCTATGTTCATCTGTGTTGTAAATGGCTTATATGCAAGCTTTGGGCGTTGAATGCCCTTTTGTGGATGTTTAACTAAATAGCTTAAAGCGAGTAATTTGGGTACATAATCAGCGGTTTCTTTTGGCAGGCTGAGCGACCAGTAATCGGTGCTTTTACCGCGTTTTTTATTTTTTTCTATTGCGCGTTTAACGCGGCCTTCACCACTGTTATAAGCGGCCAAAGCGTGTAGCCAATTACCATCAAAGCGTTTATGTAAGTAACTTAAGTAATCAAGTGCAGCATCGGTTGAAGCAAGTACGTCTTGGCGCCCGTCGTACCATTGGTCTGATTTAACACCAAAGTGATGCGCCGTTGCGCCAACTAACTGCCAAACACCAACAGCTTGCTGTGATGAGGCTATTGTTGGTCTAAAATCGCTTTCTACAAATGGTAGTAATGCGAGCTCCATAGGTAATTGCTTTTGCTCAATTTTTTTTACGATGTGATACAGGTAAGGCGCTGCGCGTTTGCTCACCGTTTGTAAGTAGTTAGGTTGCTTTGCATACCAGCTGATACGCTTTTTTAAAGCGCGATTTTGATAAATCGTAAAGTGTAGATTATTGGCTATATGCACCCACAGATCGGTGGTTTTTAGTGGGCGCTTTTTTACGATTGTTTTTTTGAATTGAAGTGGCGTAACTGCCTCTTTAACTTGAGGCGTTTGAGCTACTTCATCGTCAATATCATAAGTATAGTCAGGCTCAAAATGAGTAAATATTTGTGGAGCTTCTTGTGGTTCTTGCTCCGTTGATTGACAACCAAATAACAAAATACCCAAACAACATAAAACCAAACTGCGCATAGTGATCACTTTTGTAAATTCCTTTTATTATTTTAACACAATCCGTTGTGTTGAGTTATTCTGCGCTTTTTACACGATTTAGGCCTGCTTGTAAAAAAAAGTTACTCGATTTTATATTAAGCGCTTCTTGTTTATAAGGCTCAATAACTGATTCAGGAAACGACAGCATTAACTGCTCAATACTTTGATCTTTATTGTTTTTAACATGCTCCGTTATGGCTGTTAAAAATGATAGCGGCTGTTTCAGCTGCTCTTTTGTTAATGTGCCGCCGTGGCCAGGTATAATAATAGTGAGCTTTTCGTCGTTAATATATTGCTTAAGCAACGTTTGCCAACTTTTAAGTTCACCGTGTCCAGGGTAAGGAAGCCAGTCAACGATATCGCCACCAATCAGCACACTGCCATTATTAGTAGTAATAGTTAAATCACCGTTAGTATGGGCTTGCTGCGGCTCAAGCGTTACCTCAAAACCACCAAGGTCGATAATTTTACGACTATTAATTACTATTTCGGGTTTGCTAAGCTGATACTCCTGCCAGCGAAAAAGTCGCTTTTTTGCAAGCTTTAACTTATCACGCCATTTAGCTTGCTCTTCTTTAGGTACATTCGCTAACCGTTGGTAGCTCAGCTCAATGCTCTTTTCATAGGTGTCTAGTTTGTCGGTATATGCTGTTTGGTAAAGGCTAAAATTTTTATTTACTTGCTGATGAACAACGAGCTTGGCATCAGGATAAAAATTTTGCATAACCGCCATACCTAGCAAGTGATCGTCATGGTAATGCGTGGCAACCAAATAGCATAAAGGTGTTTTAAGGCGTTTTTTTAAATCTTCAGCAAGTTGTTCAACTGCAGCAAAATTGGCACTCGTATCAACCAGTAGGGCACATTTTTCGCCTTCAATTAATACTTGGTTAGAGTCGTAGAAGCGAAGCTTGTCTTGTTGCTTTAAAAACTGAATATGAGGGTTTATTGTATTCCAAGTTACGGCAGCGTAGGTGCTAGGTGCTATTGATAGTAAAGTGCATGCCAATAGTAAGTGCTTACATGAAGAGGTTATGTTTGAAAGTTTTAACTTCATTTATTATCTCTACGCTGAGGTTTAATTACTTTAATAATAAACAAAAAGCGCAGTATGCGCTTTTTATTTTTGGTGTTTGGGGTCATTTGCCAAATGCAGACTGAGTTTATCAATCAATTGGTCTTGATGCTGTTGTTCAACTGTAGCCTGTGTTTTTGCTTCTAGCAATTCGTGGCTTAAGTTTAATGCTGCCATTAGTAGGGCTTTTTGATCGTTTCTAACGGTTGAGCGTTGTTTCATTTGCTCAACTAAGTCATTTAGATTTTTAGCTGCTGCTATTAATGCATCTTCCTGCCCTTCGGGGCAAGCAAATTGCTGCTCTTTACCTAGCAACTCAACAGTGACCCGCTGGTTTTGCAGCTCAGACATTAGCTAGCCTGTTGTGCGCTTTGTAATTTATCAAGAAGACCAGATAAAGTAGTGCTGGCATCTTTTTGCTTTTCTTCATTTTCTAAAGCTTCAAGCTGTAGTAATTCGTTTTCATCGCTTAGTTTAGTGTTCTGTTCTTTTAAAGTAGCAACATCTGTTTGTAATTGATTATTACGTTCGATTAAAGAATCGATCAGTTGTTCGAGTTGTTGAAGAGTAGTGTTGTTCATAAAGGCGCTCATATAACTGTAATTAATGTCATGCAAATGTAAAGCAAAGTGTGTTGATTTGCCAGCATTTACGGTGGTTTTAGCTGATTTTTCTTCTGTGTTAAGGGATAATTCAGCATATGAGCTTTTTCATTCAGAAATGGTTCACTTTAACACTCTCTTATCTTGGTGTAAGTTGCCAAAGCCTAGTGCTTATGGTTCACTTACGATATTAAATTGCGTATGGCGAAAATAAATAATGCTTAGTTACAGACACTCATTTCATGCGGGTAATCCTGCCGATGTACTTAAACATTTAGTACTGGCACAAGTACTAAATTATCAAACAATTAAAGATAAACCGCTTGATTATATAGACACGCATTCAGGTGCTGGCTTTTTTGAACTGGCAGCTGCTGATGCGCAAAAAACGCAAGAGTATCAAGATGGTATTGAAAAACTTTGGCAACATAAAAGTGAACATGCTGAGCTTAATGAGTACATTGAATTAATTAAGTCATTTAACGACACTGACGAACTTGCATTTTATCCAGGTTCACCAAAAATTGCAGAGCATTACTTGCGCCGCCAAGATAAGGGCTGGTTTTTTGAATTGCACCCGCGCGATTTATTATTACTTGAAGAAAACATGCAAGGTAAGCGCTCTATTCGTGTACGTGGAGAAGATGGCTTTACCGGCTTAGTAGGATTATTACCACCAGCATCTCGCAGAGCGTGTGTGTTAATTGACCCTCCGTACGAAATTAAAGATGACTACGAAACGGTTGTAAAAACCTTAGTTAAAGCTCATCAGCGTTTTGCTACAGGTACTTATATGATTTGGTATCCGGTAGTAGACAGAGAGCGCATTGATAATATGGAGCAGGGCTTAATTGATTCAGGAATGCGCAACATTCAGCTATTTGAATTAGGCACTGAAGCGGACACTGACGTACACGGCATGACAGCATCTGGCATGATTGTGATTAACCCTCCATGGAAGCTAAAGCAAACAATGGATGCAATAATGCCTGAACTTGTTGGTTTGTTAAGTGAGCCAAGTGGTTTTTATAGAAGTGAACAACTCGTTGATGAGTAGCTTTAAATAGCGCTTATAACGAATAATAAAATGCCCAGCTTTGCTGGGCATTTTATTTAAAATCTATACGAATGTGTTAGGTAACACATATATTAGGGAGCTAAATATTAATTAAAATAAACTGCGTTAAAAGTAGCAAGCGTATTACCGCTGTTGTTTTTAAGTTTTAGTGACTCGCCTGTAATTTCCCACTTTGAAGTATTGTTAAGTACGTTAGACATAGCTGCCTCTTGGTCCATATTCTCCGAACACATCTTTTTTGTACTCGCTAACTGACTAAGTGTAATTGTGTGCTGCTCGGTGCTATAACTTCCGCTAAAATTATTACAGCCTAAAAAGCCATTAACACGGTAGTCTTTATCGAACTGAATAAACGGCTCTTTAGTTGTAACATTTACTGTTTGAGCATTGATTGTTATTGCTTTCCAGTACGTATTTGTAAGCGTTACGTCTGGCTTTTCAACGGATACTTTTGAAAGCTCAATTTTATAAGGGCCAGTTAGCTGTGATTCTCTAAATGGGTCGTTATTTGTGGTACTTGTGTAAAGTACTTTGTCTTTATTTATGATTCTGGCGCTTAGGCTATAGCGGTGTTTATCGTTAACTTTACTGGCATCATAAGTTAGCTCTACAGTAAATGGTGGGGCTTGGGTTATATCAATCACTTCTTGGGTTATTATATCTGCTTTTACATCCATTTTAGATACATCCGAAAGCGTAACTATTAACTGTGAACTGGGGCGAAGCATACTGCGATCTTTGTAGCTAACTTGGGTAGTTAGAGTCGATATTGATTTTGCTTGCTCTGTATTTTCAGTCGGCTTTGTTTGTTGATCACAACCGGTTATAGCAAAAGCGCTCAGTGCTAATAAACTAAGTCCTGTAAGTGCTTTTTTACGTGAATGTACTGCTTGATGCTTTTCCATGTTTGTTATCCTCACTCAATATTATCCCCCTAGTGTATTACCTAGTGACTTAATCATTCCTTAACTTATTTTAAACATAAAAAAAGGCGCATTAGCGCCTTTAATAATTAAAAACAAACGATTATTTTTTAACAAACTTAGTTAAAATAACTATGCGCTGGCCGTCAACTCGCCCTTCAATATGTTCAGGGTTGCTGGTTAGGCCAATATTACGAACAGCTGTTCCGCGTTTAGCTGTAAGGCTACTACCTTTAACGTCTAAGTCTTTAATTAGGGTAACAGTATCGCCTGCTTGAAGTACTACACCGTTGCTATCTACATGCTTTAAATCGTCATCTTCAGCAAGTGCTTTTTTAGCCCACGTCAGCGTATCTTCTTCAAGGTAAATCATGTCTAGCGCATCTTGTGCCCAGCCATTATCAGGCGCTAAACGCGAAAGCATTCTGTAAGCTACAACTTGTACTGCAGGAGTTTGGCTCCACATGCTATCGTTTAAACAGTGCCAATGCGTAGGCGTTATTTCGCTGTTATTCTCGATTTGATCTTTACATGTTTGACACGTGTAAATACATTTATCTGAGTGGGTTTCAGTTACCGGTGGTACTTCATAAACAGATAAGTTCTCGGTGGCTGCACACAATTCACATTGATTATTACTACGTTCGATTAAGGCTTTTTCAATACTCATGGGGCTCTTTCTGATTCTGGTCGAGTTAACATTTGCTGCTATTATACTCCAAAACACGAGCTCTGCGCCATTAGTCCCTTAATTTTGTGTGGGTATATTACTCATATACTTATCTTCAATAGTTTTTATATATCCTTGAGCGTGAAGGTTTTTAATTGCTAGGTTTATCTGGGGCAATAATTCTTTGTGTTTGCTCAATAAGCGAATTCTTAAAAAACCATGGGAATGCTGTGCGCCAAAGGCAATGTTTATCCCTAACTGCTTTGCCCAATAGAGCGCAGTTAACTTACCTACTAGTGCAGCTTCTACACGGTTTCTTGATAGGGCTGTCATAAGTTCTTTTTCGGATGGAAAGTCAACACGCTCAAAGGTGTTGTCATTAAAGTAATAGTAACCTAGTACCGTTCCTATATTTTTACCCTTCAAGCTATCAGCGCTTTGCCAATGCTGGGCATTTTTAGGCAAGGTAACAATCATTTCTGTGGCATAAATAAGCGGCTCTGAAAAAACATAACGAGGGTCATTTCTCTCACTCTTAGAGAGCCATTCTAATGAAATAACATCAAAATCGATTATTTCATCTTGTAAATATTTGGTAATACGCTTTGTAGGTAGGTCGATATGAGAAGCTGCAATATTGGCATCATCGAGTACTTTTTCAATAATTTCGGGTAATATGCCAGGCTTTTCTGGATCATTTGTATAATATGGATAATGACTCCCTGACGCGCTAACATTATATTTGAGGGGAGTAGGATTAATGCTGGCATAGCTAAAAAATACAAATAGCAGAGGGCTCAGTACTAATAACCGAATAAAGTTAGTCAAATCTCTACCTTTTATATTAATATTTTATATTAGTGTTGTGTAATTTTAACGTTTTTACAATGACGACTATATTTATCTTATGCGTGTTGCATTAAAGTACACATATTATTGGCTGTTTTGCCATCTTTTATTTATAGGTTTAGAGCCAAGTGAAATTACATAACATACCTGATGAAGTACAAAAAATAACTCAGTTTGTTGCGCGGCAACCTATTTTTGATATAGACCAGAATGTTTTCTCGTACGAATTGCTTTATAGAGACTCAGCCAATAATGCGTTTCCTGCAGGCACTTCTGATGTCCATGCGACAAGCCGCCTATTTTTTAATGCTTTAATGTTGGTTGGTTTAGATAGACTTACCGCACATCATTTAGCTTTTATAAACTTGTCATCAGAAACTATTCTCGATAACTTCCCCAAACTTTTATTGCCAGAAAATAGTGTTATTGAAATAGTGGAGCGCACGGGTAATATTCCTGCGGTGGCTGAGCGTGTGCAAGAACTTAAAAAAGAAGGCTATGTTTTTGCACTTGATGATTACGATGGCGATCCAAAATGGGAGCCACTGTTAGCACATGTTGATTACATAAAAATTGAGATAGATGATCCGGTTATTAAAACCAATATGCGCATTAAAAAAATAAAACGCGCAAATCCACATGCAAAAATAATTGTTGAACGAATAGAGACGCATGAACAATTTAATGTATTAAAATTGGCTGGCTGCGATTTATTTCAGGGGTTCTTTTTTTCTCGCCCAGAAATGATTACGTATAAAGGTGTAGAGCCTTCAAAGCTAACCGTTTTTGATCTATTGCGTTTTACAGCAAAAGAAACACTTTGCTTTAAAGAAGTTCATCAACGAGTGGCCAGAGATGTCGCCATAACAGCGAGGGTTTTAAAGCTAGCTAACGCGCGTTCAGGCAAAGCAAATTTAGTCATTACGTCTATTTCACAAGCTGTTATTTATTTAGGTGAGGACACAATAAGACAATTTGTTCGCGTATTAGCAATTAGTGAGTTGGGGGTCGAAAAACCAACCGAATTAACTAAGCTTGCTTTAACGCGGGCTCAATTTATGTCGCTAATATTGGAGCAAAATAATAAAGAGTTGACCGGGCAAGGGTATCTGGTGGGTTTGTTCTCGGTGCTTGATGCTATTTTAGATGCTGAATTAAAAGACATAGTTAAAGAGTTTACTTTAGATGCTGCAATATCTGATGCGTTACTATTAGAGAGCGGCATTTTAGGGAACTGTTTATCGCTTATAAAAGAGTTTGAATTAGATAATATAGATGAAGCTATGGTCCATTTGGCCAACATAAACTCAGAGCTGCATATTGGCGATATATTTAATTTTTTATTGGATGCTGTTTTATACAGTGATGACATTATTGAGGCAATAGCAGAATAAATATGCGTAATTGGTTGTCGGTTATAAGTGTAGTGGTTGCTCTTTGTTTATTGTTTCCTGGTATTACAAAACCAGTATTAACAATAGAGGGTAACATAGATAAATCAAAATTAGCGCAAGCGGGCATTGAAATGCTTGCTGAAGAGGGTGATGGTCGGACTCGTAGCATGCTAATGATGTTCTCGAATATGCTAGGGCTTGATAAGTTAGAGGGCGAGATTAGCGCCTATAACAAAACACAAAGTATTTTAGGCACAGTTAAAGAGCTTGCTAGCAATAATAATTTATTTGTAGCTGCTTTAGTGGGGTTGTTTTCTATTGTTATTCCAAGCTTGAAGCTGCTATTACAATTGCTTTATTGTTGCCTACCTTTGAATGGGTTGAAGCAAAAGCTCGGTCTGGTTATTTGTGCATTAAGTAAGTGGAGCATGGTTGATGTATTTGTTATTGCATTAATAGTGACTTACCTAGCAGGTAACGCTCATGGTAAAAGTGGTGAGCTACTTGTTATGAATGCACAATTTGGTGAGGGTTTTTGGTATTTTAGCGCATATTGTATATTTGCAATTATCGCGAGTAACTTAATTAAAACACCTGATAAACCGCAGTCTACATAATTAAAGTATTTGTGGTTGCTGTTAGGTTATCTTACAATCATTTTAAAATTTATTAAAAGGCATAATGTTGCAACGTTTTTACTCTAGTTTACTCATGATAACTTTACTGCTCACTTTTGTGGGTCAGGCAGTTGCGTCTGTAGCTATGGTATGCGAAATGCCACATTTGCCAACGAAAACAGCAACGCATGCCCAAATGCCAATGACACACAGTAATGATGCAACAGCTGTTGCTAGCATGTCTGAAAATATGATGCAGATGGATTGTTGCGACGACGAAAGTACGCCACAAAATGATTGCAAATGCCCTATCAGTGGCTGCGCTGCTAATTCAATGCTTAATGTTGATACTTTATTTAGCGTTACTTTACTTGAATCTGAAAAAGTAAATATAAGTGTATTTACTACACAAATTAATATACCTCGTTCACTTTACCGCCCTCCTATGTCTGCTTAATAGCAGGATAGGTGTAATATCAATTTTATTGAAAACATGCTCATTCTAGCGAGTTAAATAACTCTCTAACTGCGTTAAAAATTACTTATATAAAGCAACTATACTGCGTAATTTTTTCCTTGTTATAGAGCTATTTTCCTACCGCAATAATAGATCATTAATTCAATGCAATTGATATAAAAGGTTTTTGTAAAACTCCTAAACACCTTTTTTGCTTCCTAATTTAAGAATTTCTTTTATTTTTAGATGGAGCAGGTGATGAACCACGCTGTAAGTATTAAAGCCGTATTATGTAGTGTTGTGTTTTTTAGCACAGCTGTTGATGCGCAAAACAATTCAAATAACCTAAATATCGATACGCTAAAGCAAGCCCGCAATGAGCAAACGCTTAGCTTAACGCAAGCGCTTAATTATGCACTAACGCATGAGCCATGGCTAAAAGCGAGTGGCTACCAAGAAGATGCCGCAATAGCACAAAGTATTGCCGCAGGCACCTTACCCGATCCTGTTTTAACGGTTGGCTTACTTAACTTACCTACTAACGGTTATGCGTTTGATCAAGAAGGGGTGACGCAGCTTAAAGTCGATTTGGGCCAAAAGTTTAGCCGAGGGAATAGTTTAGCGCTTAAACAAAAGGCATTAGCTCAGTCTGCTCAACAATACCCTTGGCAGCGCGCAGATCGCTTAGCACAAGTAAAAGCAATTGTGATTGAGTCGTGGTTAAACGCGTATCGTGCTCAGCGAAGTATTGCTTTAATTGAGCAAGATAAAGGGCTATTTACTCAGCTTATTGAAGTTACCGAAGCAAGCTACGCAAGTACCTTAGGTAAAACACGCCAGCAAGATATTATTCGTGCGCAATTAGAGCTCACTCGCCTTGAAGATAAGCTGGTTATGCTTGAGCAGCAATTTGAAAGTGCTAAAAACCGTTTAGCACAGTGGTTACCTATGAATATGCTTATGCAGCCTTTAAATGCCGAATTTACTAAAACCACAGGGCTGGTTGATTTTGCAAACCTTGAATTTGATAAATTAATACAGTTGCTTATGGCGCATCCCGCAATTATTGCGATAGACAAAACTGCCACCGCAAAGCAAACCGAAGTTGCACTCGCCAAGCAAAGTTACAAACCTCAAATGGGCGTTAATGTGGGTTATGGTTATCGAGATGATACGCCGATGGGGGAGTCGCGAGCTGATTTACTTTCAGTAGGATTTAGCATTGATTTGCCATTGTTTACTGATAACAGACAAGATCAACAGGTTAAATCGGCTATTGCTAGTGCAGAAGCTACTAAAACACAAAAGCTGGTGGCGCTTCAAAAACTCAAAGGCATGTACTTTAAGGAGTTTAGCCAACTCGCTCGTTTGCAAAAACGCGATGCGCTATATCAAAATGCGTTATTACCGCAAATGTCAGAGCAATCTCAAGCAACACTAAATGCTTATACGCGCGACGATGGGGATTTTTCTGACGTGATGCGCGCGCGCATTAGTGAGCTTAACGCCAAAATAGACGCGCTTAATATTCAAGTAGATCAGCATATTATTACCGCTCGCCTTAATTATTATGCAAGTAGCTTAGACCCCCAAGTAATGAGCGATAAAACTGGAGAATTACATAATGAATACTAATTTAAAGTTACTTGTTGCCGCCTTAGTCGGTGCGGGCGCATTTGCGTTAATTGGCGCCTTAGTGATGCAGTTTTTACCTAGCAGCTCGGCGATGCATGAACAGCAAAGTGCTGAAAAACAGCCCTTATATTGGGTAGCCCCTATGGATAGTAATTACAGGCGTGACGCGCCAGGGCTGTCGCCAATGGGAATGGATTTAGTCCCTGTATATGAAAACGATAGCAACGCTCAGGATGGACCAGGTGCAGTAACTATTTCGCCTGCAGTCATTAATAACTTGGGTGTAAGAACTGCCAAAGTAGAGCTTAAAACACTTCACAGCGATATAAATACTGTGGGGTATGTGCAATATAACCAAGACCAACTTATTCACATTCATCCGCGTGTAGAGGGCTGGATTGAAAGCTTGTACGTTAAAGCGCAAGGAGCACAAGTTAAAGCCGGTGAGCCTTTATATACTTTGTATTCACCACAATTGGTGAATGCACAGGAAGAGTTTTTATTGGCGGTTAATCGTAATAATACCGTGTTAATTCGCGCTGCAAAGGCGCGTTTAGAGTCGTTAAATGTATCTGATGGATTTATCGAGCGCTTACAAAAAAATAAAAAGATAATGCAAAACATTACTTTTTACGCAAAGCAAAGTGGTGTGGTAGATGAGCTAACAGTACGAGAAGGCTTTTACGTTAAACCAGGCACATCAATGATGAGTATTGCTCAGCTTGATGAAATTTGGGTAGAGGCAGAAGTATTCGAGCGCCAATCAGAACAAGTGAGCGTTGGTTTACCTGTAACAATGACGCTTGATTACTTAAAAGGTCAAAAGTGGGAAGGTAAGGTTGATTACATTTACCCCGCGCTTGATGCTAAAAACCGGACTCTGCGTGTAAGACTCAGGTTTGAAAATACAGATCATCGGTTAAAACCAAATATGTTTGCACAAGTGAGCATTCACGCTAAAGCGAGTAAAGCGCAATTTACAGTCCCTAAAGAAGCGGTAATTCGCACGCAGCATCAAAATCGTGTGGTTATTGCATTAGGTGAGGGTCGTTTTAAATCGGTAGAAGTCGTAGTTGGGCAAATTAATAGTAATGAAGCGGTCATTTTGTCAGGTGTAATGACAGGTGACACGGTAGTGACCTCAGCGCAATTTTTAATAGACTCTGAATCGAGTAAGAGCTCCGACTTTAAACGAATGGAAATGCCTAGTTCTAGCATTAGCTCAGGTATGGGGTCGGATTCTGGTTCAGACTCAAATATGAGCATGGATATACAGCCACAAAGCGCCACGGTTAACGGCACTATTAATGCCATAGATACACAAAATCGCATTATTAATATTAGTCGAGAGGCCATTGAAAAATGGAATCGAGAACCCGCCACAATGGACTTTGTATTAGCGCCAGATATTGATATTAGTCAGTTTGAAAATGCCCTGTATATTAATTTTACTTTTAGCATTATTAACGATGAATTTGTAATTACTAAAGCGCAAAACGCAGAGCCGATTGATCATTCTACTATGCAACCTATGCAACATAGTTCTCACTAGGAGCCATTATGATAACTGCCATTATTCGTTGGTCTGTTGGCAATCGCTTTTTTGTGTTGTTGCTTACATTAATTTTACTGGGTGGAGGATTGTTTGCACTAAAAAATACGCCCGTGGATGCCTTACCTGACTTATCTGATGTTCAGGTCATTATAAAAACTACTTACCCGGGGCAAGCGCCGCAAGTAGTGCAAGACCAAGTTACATTTCCGCTCACCACTGCAATGCTTTCTGTGCCGGGTGCACAAACTGTAAGGGGTTTTTCGTTTTTTGGTGACTCGTACGTTTACGTTATTTTTGACGAAAAAACTGATTTGTATTGGGCGCGTAGCCGAGTACAAGAATACCTAAGCCAAGCAGCAAACCGATTGCCCGATAGCGCTACGCCAGAGCTTGGCCCTGATGCAACAGGCGTAGGTTGGATTTACTTATACGCACTAATTGATAAAACAAATAAACACGATATTAGTCAGCTACGAAGCTTACAAGATTGGTTTTTAAAGTTTGAGCTACAAACTGTGCCCGGTGTATCTGAAGTGGCTGCTGTTGGTGGCATGGTTAAGCAATACCAAGTCAATGTAGAGCCTGATAAATTACGTGCATATGGTATCCCGCTTAGCCTTATTCAAACGGCGATTCAACAAGGCAACCAAGAGATGGGCGCCTCGGTAGTTGAAATGGCTGAAGCTGAATACATGGTAACAAGCACAGGCTACATTAAAAGTGTTGCCGACCTAGAAGCTATTCCGCTTGGTGTAAACGCTAATGGTACTGCGCTGCAATTGCGTGATGTAGCCGATATTAGAGTCGGGCCGCAAATGCGCCGTGGTATTGCAGAGCTTAATGGCGAAGGCGAAGTAACCGGCGGCATCGTTATTATGCGCTATGGCGAAAATGCACAAAAAACCATTGAGCTGGTAAAAGCAAAATTAGAATCGCTTAAAAAGGGATTGCCAGAGGGCGTTGAAATAGTCCCTGTGTACGATCGCTCCAACTTAATAAATAACGCGGTAGATAATCTAACAAGTAAGCTAATTGAAGAGCTGATTGTAGTTGCTTTAGTGTGTGTGGTGTTTTTGTTTCATGTGCGCTCATCATTGGTGGCAATTATTACGTTACCGCTTGGCATTTTAACGGCATTTATAATTATGTATTGGCAGGGGATTAACGCCAATATTATGTCTTTAGGGGGAATTGCAATAGCGATAGGCGCAATGACCGACGGCGCTATCGTCATGGTTGAAAATATGCACAAACATATGGAAAAAACGCCACTTACCAACGAAAACCGCTGGGAAGTTGTGGCTAAATCGGCGAGTGAAGTGGGTCCTGCATTATTTTTTAGTTTATTAATTATTACCGTCAGCTTTATGCCGGTATTTATTTTAGAAGCGCAAGAAGGACGTATGTTTGCGCCACTAGCTTACACTAAAACCTATGCTATGGCAGCGTCTGCTGGGCTTGCGATTACCTTAGTGCCGGTATTAATGGGTTACTTTATTAGAGGTAAAGTTATTTCGGAGCAAAAAAATCCAGTTAACCGATTACTCGTCGCAGCGTATCGCCCACTACTTAACTGGGTGCTTAAATTTCCAAAAATGACATTGGTACTCGCGGTGGTTGTTTCTGTTATTGGCTTTTACCCGGTAAACAAAATAGGCAGTGAATTTATTCCGCCACTTGATGAGGGCGACTTAATGTATATGCCCACAACGTATCCTGGTTTATCGGTAGGTAAAGCGCGCGAAATACTACAGCAAACCGACAAGCTAATTGCCACAGTACCCGAGGTTAAAACAGTATTTGGTAAAGTTGGGCGAGCAGAAACTGCAACAGATCCTGCGCCGCTTACAATGATAGAGACGTTTATTCAGCTAAAACCAAAAAACGAATGGCGCGAGGGTATGACGCTTGAAAAACTTAAAAAAGAACTCGACGGTTTGGTTAAGTTTCCGGGGTTGACGAATGCGTGGGTAATGCCAATTAAAACACGTATTGATATGCTCGCAACCGGTATTAAAACTCCCGTGGGCATTAAAGTTGCGGGACCAAAGTTGAGTGAAATTCAAAAAGTTGGTCAACAAATAGAAGTGCTTTTAAAAGATGTGCAAGGCACCGTATCGGTTTACTCAGAGCGAGTAGCAGGTGGGCGTTATATAAAAGTAGATATAAACCGAGAAAAAGCGGCGCGTTATAGCTTAAATATTAGCGACATACAGCAAGTTGTATCTACTGCAATAGGTGGTACAAACGTAACACAAACGGTAGAAGGGCAAGAGCGCTACCCAGTTAATTTGCGTTACCCGCAAGCATACAGAGACTCGCCAGAAGAGCTAATGTTGTTACCTATTGTAACGCCTACAGGGCAGCGTATAGCACTTGGTGATGTAGTTGATGTATTTATTGAAGATGGACCGCCTGGTATAAAAAGCGAAAATGCACGTTTAAACGGTTGGAGTTTTATTGATATAGATGGCGTTGATATTGGTACTTACGTTGAGCACGCTCAGCAAGTGCTCGATAAGGACCTAATACTACCTGCTGGCTACTCAATTACGTGGGCTGGGCAGTATGAATACATGCAGCGCGCTAAAGACAAACTGACTTATGTATTACCACTTACATTAGCGATTATTATTGTGTTGCTTTATCTTAATTTTAGAAGCTTTGCTGAGGTCACTATTATTATGGCTACGTTGCCACTGGCAATGATTGGTGGCGTATGGCTAATGTATTTAGAGGGCTTTAACTTTTCAGTTGCAGTAGGTGTGGGCTTTATTGCCTTAGCTGGGGTAGCGGTAGAAATTGGGGTCATTATGTTGGTGTATTTAAACCAGGCCTATCAAGAAAAATGCATCGAAGCAGAGCAGGCAGGTAAGCCACTTAGTTTAGTGCAATTACAGCAAGCTATTATTGAAGGTGCAGGGCTTCGAGTACGCCCGGTTATGATGACTGTCGCGACAATTATTATCGGTTTATTACCTGTACTTTATGGCACGGGCACCGGAAACGAAGTAATGAGTCGAATAGCTGCACCTATGGTTGGCGGTATGGGCAGTGCAATTGTACTCACCTTACTTGTTATTCCTGCGGTTTACCTACTGTGGCGCAAACAAGGACTTAAATAATATAAAGCAACAAGACGACAGAGTAGTGCGGTTACTACTCACGCATTGCTCTATAAAAATTACCTATAATTTGTAAGTTATTCTATTAAATTGCTAATTAATATTTATTTTAAAATTAACCCTCTGTTTTTAAAGGTTTTTTAATTGGCACGCTTTACGCAGTGTAGTACCTATACAGTCAACTAAGTAAGGAATGCACATGCAAGTTAAAACAATTAAAGAGGTATACGATTGGACCGTTTTGTTTCATACGCAAATGGCGGCTAATTTTCATAGCGTAAAGGATTTACTCGATGAACATAATGCAATGCTGGTGGACTACTACCTAAATTACGAAAAAAAACTCGCTGAAGATTTAGTCGGGTTTAAAGCGATAACCGAAATAAATACGCTCGATACGTACTGTTATGAATACTTTGCTAAAAATCCTGAGCTAATTACTTTCGAAGACATTAGTAAGGACCAGCAATTTGATGAGAAAGTTATTCAAGCTTACTTATCAGAGCAGCATCAAAAGGTAATTGAATTATACGAATACTTACTTGAGCGCGCTGAAACTCAAAGTAGCCAAGAAAAGCTGCAACAAATACTAGAGCTGGAAAAGCAAGGTATAAAGCAAATGATGCAAAGTACGAATCGTCATATGGATATGTAGCTTTATAAGATAACCATTTAAAATAGCCGATGCTTGCATCGGCTTATTTTATGTCTGCGTTAAATAACCCGCAGAGGGCTTTGATAGACTGGCTAAAATAATATGCGTGTCAACGTGTGGCACGCACCTAGGGATGTCAAACTTCTTCTGTATCTACAATTAAATCACTTGTTATTGATTCCAATGCTTCAATGACTTCATCTTTATTCATACCATTGGGTAAAGTAACGGTAGCAACAGCGCTAAAAATAGGCACCCCCCAATTAGGCGCACTTTGCTGCCTTGAATTTAAATGAGTAATGTTAGCGCCTTTGTGGCGTATTACACTCGCCAACTCTTGAACAATACCTGGGCGATCGTTACCTGTTATAACCAGATTGATTTGTTCTAATGTTGATGGTTCAATTTCTGTGTTTCCGGTTTCAATTCGAACGTCTAACTTAGGTAACTTATTTAAAGCGCTTTGTAATGATTGAAAGTGTTCCTCAGCAACTTCAAGTTGAATAATACCTGCAAAATGACCTAATAAATGGCTTAAGTTACTGCTTAGCCAGTTGCCATGATTTTGTAACACGACGGATGAGATACTCTCTACTAAACCAGGGCGATCTTGCCCTAGAATAGTTATAACCAACTGCTTCATAAATAATTCTCTTTTTAAGCCCAAAGAAAGTAAATGCATAGGCATTAAGTGTATTGTCTAATCAAAATTGTGTGTTGTTGCACTTTTTATAAATCGTTGATTTTAAAATAATAAAAATGAATATGGTTGTGTTGACTATACGTGGTATTAATAGTCATTCTTATTTAGTAAGTACTCTTTTAGTATTGACCTCGATAAATGCTTTGTCCAATTATTTTATAATTTAGTTCACTTAAAAATCATCTATATGAGACTTATTTAGCGATTTTCTTCGCTAGTTTTATTTAAAACCGTTTTAACGTGCTTATTATTACTGCTGTAACATTACTGTCATCTTGATGAAATATAATTTATACAACGTTAAGATTTAAGGGTGTTTTGATGACTTCAAATCCGAATAAACCGACTTTTAATACGGATCGAAGCCGTCTATTTAAAGATCGGTTTGCCAAATTTGGTATAACCGCAGGTGGGATAATGGTATTGGTAGCACTGCTATTAATATTTTTTTACCTTCTTTATGTAGTACAGCCAATTTTTGAATCAGTAAAAGTAGAAAAACGCGATAGCTTTCAGGTCGCTAATTCGCAGCAAATAGCAGGCCTAGGTGTAGAAGAGCAAACTGAAGTTGCTTATTTACTCAGTCAGCAAGGGCAGGTTGATTTTTACAGTGTGCAAGATGGCAGCTTTGGTAAAAAGCTTAAAACATTAAACGCCGAGCTACCAAGTGATGCAACAAGCTTTGCAACTAGCGCGCCTTTTCAAGGGCATTATGCGTTTGGTTTAAAAGATGGCACTGTAATGGTTGTAGCACCTAAATTTTTGGTCACCTTTCCTAATAACGAGCGTAAATTAACGCCTCGTTTAGACTTTCCTCTTGGGGAAATAGCTTTGGAAGTAGATGAACAAGGCTCAGCTATTAAGCGCTTTGCATTTAGCCACTATGAAGACAGAACAGCCGTTGTCGCACTTACAGAAGACAAACGGGTGCTGTTTAGCAGTTTTGTTGCTGAAGAGAATATGTTTACTGGCGAAGTTGAGTGGGTTGTTGAGCGCACAGAGCTAGATGTTGAAGGGCGTGTAGATGAGCTATTAATGTCTCCAGATACAACCCGTACTTTTGTACGTTCTGCTAATCAAGTTTACGTATACGATACACGTGACCCAAGTGATGTAGAACAAATTCAGTTACTTTCAGCTAACGAAGAAAATGCCAATATTGTATCTGCAAAATTACTAGCAGGTGCAAACTCATTAATGCTTGCCAATGATAACGGCGAAGTTTCGCAGTGGTTTGAAGTTAACACTGACACTGGCCGCGAATATCAAAAAATACGTTCATTTGAAACGACTAAGCAAAGTAAATTAAATGTATTTACAGAGTTCTATCGTCGTACTTTTTTTACGACCAGCAGTAACGGTGAGCTTGGGGTGTACTACACAACAAGCGAAGCAAAATTATGGCAAGGTAAAGTAAGTGAAGGCGCAATACAAAACTTTGCAATTTCACCGCGTTCAAATGCTGCATTAATTTTGGCGGATAACAAACTAACAGTATTAGAAATACATAACGAGCATCCAGAAGTCACTTGGTCAGCGCTTTGGCAAGAAGTGTGGTACGAAGGTTACCCAGAGCCAGGTTATATATGGCAGTCAACATCAGCCAGTGATGACTTTGAATCTAAGTTTTCATTAGTGCCAATTTCGTTTGGTACATTAAAAGCAGCCCTTTACGCGATGTTATTTGCAGTGCCTATTGCGCTTTCGGCGGCAATTTACACGGCATACTTTATGTCGAGTAAATTACGTAAGGTAGTTAAGCCCACTGTTGAAATAATGGAAGCATTACCAACCGTTATTTTAGGTTTTTTAGCCGGTCTTTGGTTAGCTCCATTGATAGAAGAGCACTTACCTGCAATTGTTGGGTTACTCATATTATTACCTTTAGGTATGTTAGCGACAGGTTTAGCTTGGACTAAATTACCAACCAAAATTCGTCATCGAATTCCTGAAGGATCTCATTCAATTATCCTTATTCCGGTCGTTTTACTTATTGGCTGGTTTTCGTTTGCGATGAGTGAATTTGTTGAGCTTTGGATGTTTGACGGCAATGTACGTCAGTACTTAACAAATGAGCTGGGTATGACATTCGATCAACGTAACTCGCTTGTTGTAGGTATTGCGATGGGGTTTGCAGTTATTCCAACTATATTCTCAATTGCAGAAGACGCCGTATTTAGTGTTCCAAAGCATTTATCAAATGGCTCATTAGCATTAGGTGCAACGCAGTGGCAAACACTAATACGTGTTGTATTACTTACAGCAAGCCCTGGTATTTTCTCTGCGGTAATGATGGGACTTGGCCGAGCCGTTGGCGAAACCATGATTGTACTTATGGCAACGGGTAATACACCTATTATGGATTGGAGCATCTTCCAAGGTATGCGTACGCTTGCAGCAAATATTGCAGTTGAAATGCCTGAGTCAGAAGTAGGTAGTTCGCATTACAGAATATTGTTCTTAGCGGCCTTTGTACTATTCATATTCACATTCATTTTTAACACAGTCGCTGAGTTTGTTCGCCAGCAACTGCGTGAAAAATATAGCTCAATGTAAGCGGAGAGACATGACATGGTAAAGCAGTGGTTTAAGTCTGGTTCTCCTTGGATTTGGATGACCGGTGGTGCAGTGAGCATCAGTTTAATTTCAGTTCTAGGCTTATTAGCAATGATAGCCTGGAAAGGATTAAGTTTTTTCTGGCCTTCAGAAGTTGTGCAGTTTGAACTTGAAGGGTCAATTTCAAAACAAACCGTTATTGGCGAAGTTTATGACCGTGAATTAGTACCAAAAACGCGTTTAGCCGCGACAGGTATTGACGTTAGCGGATTTGAAAAAGAAGAAATAGAGCGCTTACTTATTAAAACAGGTAATCGTGAGTATGTAGATTTAGACTTTCGTTGGATATTAGAAACCGACATTAAAAATAAAACAACGCCTGCAACGCTTGCTGTATTTGAGCGTAGTAAAAACGGTAATTTTTATGGTTATGTTGAAAGTGTAATTAAAGATGGTAAACCAGTCGAAGGCGATAAAATTGAAGCTCTACATGAACTTGTAGAGCGTGCCGTGGATTTAAACGACGAAGCACTTGATTTACAAAATGGTGACATTGGGCATATTAACTATGAGCTTGAGCGTCTTCGTTTAAAAGAAAAGGGCTACTTACTAGATAACGCACTCACTGATGAACGTGTTGCTGAGCTTGCTCAAGAGCGTGCTGAATTACGTGCGCAGTATGGTGTACTTGAAAAAGATTTATTTGCACTACGTAAACAAGCTAAACGTGACCACGTAACTGTAAAAGATATGCGCGGTGAAGTAGTTACGATTCCAATGTATCAAGTACTTGATGTTTGGTTTCCAAATGATATGGGCTTTTTTGCAAAGCTAGGGCACTACTTTGTGCAGCTAGGTAAGTTTGTATCTGATGACCCACGTGAAGCAAATACAGAGGGCGGTGTTTTCCCTGCTATATTTGGTACTGTGTTTATGGTTATGCTGATGGCTGTAATAGTGACGCCGTTTGGTGTTGTTGCTGCAATTTACTTACACGAGTATGCCGCTAAAAATGCAGTCACTAAGATGATTCGTATTGCGGTGATTAACTTGGCCGGTGTGCCTTCAATTGTGTACGGTGTATTTGGCCTCGGCTTTTTTGTATACATGTTAGGTGGTAGCTTAGACCAATTATTTTACCCTGAAGCGGCACCAACGCCAGTATTTGGTACGCCTGGTGTAATGTGGTCGGCGTTAACGCTTGCTATATTAACTTTGCCAGTTGTTATTGTATCGACTGAGGAAGGCTTATCTCGTATTCCAAGTACCGTACGTGACGGTTCGCTAGCGCTTGGCGCAACAAAGGTTGAAACGTTATGGCGCATAATTATTCCAATGGCAAGCCCTGCAATTATGACTGGTTTAATACTGGCAGTTGCGCGTGCTGCAGGTGAAGTTGCACCATTAATGTTAGTAGGCGTTGTGAAAATGGCCCCTACATTACCACTTGATGGTAACTTCCCGTATTTTCACTTAGATAGAAAGTTCATGCACTTAGGCTTTCATATATACGATGTTGGCTTCCAAAGCCCTAATGTTGAAGCGGCACGTCCGCTGGTATACGCCACTGCCTTTTTATTGGTGTCGGTGATTATTACCCTAAACATAACGGCCATTGGTATACGTAACCATTTACGTGAAAAATTCAGATCGCTTGAACACTAATTAGTAAAGATTTTATAGGTAACAAAAATGATTACAGTCGCTCCACAAGTAAACCAAGCTAATATTGGTCAAAAGTTAGACCTAGAAAATTTAACGGATGATCAAAAAGCGCTAGAGATTAAAGACCTCGATCTTTACTACGGTGATAAGCAGGCGCTTAATAAAGTTAATATGAACATTCCTAAAGGCCAAGTAACTGCGTTTATCGGGCCGTCTGGGTGTGGTAAATCAACATTACTGCGTTGTATTAATCGCATGAATGATTTAGTTGATATTTGCCGTATTGAAGGTGAAATATTACTCCATGGTCAAAATATTTACGATAAGAGCGTAGATGTAGCTGCACTTCGTCGTAATGTAGGCATGGTGTTTCAGCGCCCTAATCCATTTCCTAAATCAATTTATGAAAATGTAGTTTATGGCCTGCGCTTACAAGGCATTAAAGAGAAACGTAAATTAGATGAAGTAGTAGAGCAATCACTTCGTGGTGCTGCTTTGTGGGATGAAGTAAAAGATAGATTGCACGATAGCGCGTTTGGTTTATCGGGTGGTCAGCAACAACGTTTAGTTATAGCTCGCTCAATTGCAATTGAGCCTGAGGTACTTTTACTTGATGAACCAACATCAGCACTCGACCCTATTTCTACTTTGGTAATCGAAGAGCTAATAAACGATTTAAAAAACAAATTTACCGTTGTTATTGTTACGCACAACATGCAACAAGCAGCGCGTGTATCTGATCAAACAGCCTTTATGTATATGGGCGAATTGATTGAATACTCAGACACAAATACCTTATTTACTACACCAACGAAGAAAAAGACTGAAGATTACATTACCGGTCGTTACGGTTAATTAGCCCGTTATAGCGTGTTGTACAAGATTAAAAGAGAAGGTAACTATGGAACATAATATTAATAAGCATATTTCTGGGCGCTTTAACCAAGAACTAGAAAATGTACGTAACCATGTATTGAGTATGGGTGGCTTAGTTGAGCAGCAATTAAATAGCGCGCTTGATGCGGTGAGTCGTAACGATGCTGAGCTTGCTCAAAAAGTACGTCAGAACGATTACAAAGTAAATGCAATGGAAGTCAGCATTGATGAAGAGTGTACGCGTATCATTGCTCGTCGTCAGCCTGCAGCAAGTGACTTACGTTTAGTGATTGCAATTGCAAAAACTATTGCAGATTTAGAACGTATTGGCGATGAAGCTGAGCGAATTGCTAAAGTTGCACTAGACTCATTTACTAAAGATCAACAAGACTTGTTAGTAAATATTGAGAATATGGGCCGCCAAGTTCTAAAGATGTTACATGATGTACTAGACGCATTTGCACGTATGGATGTGCAGCGCGCATTTCAAGTACATAAAGAAGATGCAAAAGTTGACCGTGAATATGAAGCTATCACACGTCAAATAATGACTTATATGATGGAAGATCCACGCTCAATCCCTAAAATTATGGACTTAGTTTGGTCTGTTCGTTCATTAGAGCGCATAGGGGATCGCTGTCAAAATATTGCGGAATACATTATTTATTTTGTAAATGGCAAAGATATTCGTCATACATCTCAAGAAGATATAGAAAAATCGCTATAATTTTTTACCTATTTTTCTTTTTTATTAAAGCGGCTTAGTGCCGCTTTGTGCATTGCAAGCCTTAGTGAAGTAATAAAAAGCGTTCACAATCTTGGTTAATACTGTAAAATTCGTGCTGCAAAGCATATCAATTTGATTAAAGGGTCAGTTATGCCTACAAACGCGTTTTTAGGAGTATTTGCAAAATCTCCTATCAAACCAATGGAAGAACACATCAAGAAGGTTCATCAAGCAAGTAAAGCCTTGATACCTTTTTTTAATCACGTATTTAAAGAAGAGTGGGTACAAGCTGAAGAGCTTCGCATCACTATTCGCAATTTAGAACGTGAAGCTGATGATATGAAAAGAGATATACGATTACAATTGCCACGTGGTTTATTCATGCCGGTAGAGCGTACAGATCTTCTCGAATTAGTAACTCAACAAGATAAAATTGCCAATAAAGCAAAAGATATTGCAGGACGAGTGATTGGTCGTGAAATGACCATTCCTAAAGTAATGCAAGCTGATTTCTTAGCTTACTTAACCCGTTGTGTAGATGCGACTAAACAAGCATCTAAAGCAATTAACGAATTAGAAGAATTGCTAGAAACGGGTTTTAAAGGTCGAGAAGTCACCTTAGTAGAAAAAATGTTAGTTGAATTGGATGCCATAGAACAAGACACGGACGAAATGCAGATAAAAGTACGCCGCCAGCTACGTGATGTAGAGGGTGAGTTAAATCCAATTGATGTTATGTTTTTGTACAAAATCATTGAATGGGTTGGCGAGCTTGCAGATATTGCAGAGCGCGTAGGATCACGTCTTGAGCTGATGTTAGCTCGTTAATTTACAATCAGTTCAAACACGAAAGATTAAGGTTTTACAATGGATATCATTGCATCTTACGGCACGGTATTAATTTTAATTGCCGCAGCAGTCGGCTTTTTTATGGCTTATGGTATTGGCGCGAACGACGTAGCGAACGCCATGGGTACATCTGTAGGTTCAAAAGCGCTAACAATCAAACAAGCTATTTTTATAGCGATGATTTTTGAATTTGCAGGCGCCTATTTAGCAGGTGGTGAGGTTACATCAACAATTCGTAAAGGAATTATTGATGCAGCACCATTTGCAGATATTCCGGAATTAATGGTTCTGGGTATGATTTCGTCTTTATTTGCAGCCGGTGCTTGGTTATTAATGGCCTCGTTCTTAGGTTGGCCTGTATCTACAACTCACTCAATCATTGGTGCAATCATAGGTTTTGCGTTAGTTGCAGTAGGTACTGAGGCGATTCAATGGGGTAAAGTAGGTGGTATTGTAGGTAGTTGGATTATAACACCTGCCATATCAGGCTTTATTGCATACTTAATATTCATGAGTGCACAAAAGCTTATTTTTAATACAGATGCACCACTAAAAAATGCTAAACGTTATGTCCCTCTTTATATGGGCTTAGCAGGTTTTATCATGGCATTGGTTACAATTAAAAAGGGCTTAAAGCACGTTGGTGTAGACCTAGGCTCAGCTGAAGGCTATGCACTGTCAGTAGGTGTTGCAATAGTTGTTGCTGTGATTGGTAAAATTGCCATATCTCGCTTAAATATCGATCCAAAAGCAGATAAACAAATGCAATTCAACAATGTTGAAAAAGTGTTTGCTGTTCTTATGGTATTAACAGCATGTTGTATGGCCTTTGCACATGGTTCTAACGATGTTGCTAATGCAATCGGTCCACTAGCTGCTGTTGTAAATATTGTTGAAAACAATGGTGAAATTGCTAAAAAAGCGGCTATTGCTTGGTGGATTCTACCTCTAGGTGGTTTTGGTATTGTTGCGGGTCTTGCTATTTTGGGCAAAAAAGTAATTAAAACGATTGGTGAAGGCATTACACATTTAACGCCTAGCCGTGGTTTTGCTGCTGAACTAGCCGCTGCTTCTACCGTTGTTATTGCATCAGGTACTGGTATGCCAATCTCTACTACCCAAACCTTAGTAGGTGCGGTATTAGGTGTAGGTATGGCACGTGGAATTGGTGCACTTAACATGGGTGTTATCAGAAACATTGTAGTTTCTTGGGTAATTACATTGCCAGTTGGCGCTGCCCTTGCTATTGTTATTTTCTACGTACTAAGAACCGCATTTGGGGTTTAACAAAAAAGTACTCAAAGACTTTTAGCTTGAAAAGATCTCAATGCCCTAGGTGTTGGGGTCTTTTTATTTGTGGAAAGAAAAAATGACCAATCTTCCAAGTATCAAACAGCTACAGTATTTATTAGCTGTTCATCAACATCAGCACTTTGGCAGAGCTGCCAGTGCCTGTTTTATAGGGCAATCTACTTTAAGCAGTGCTATTCAAAATCTTGAAGAAACACTAGGCTGTCAGCTAATTGAGCGCGAAAATCGCAGCCTTATGTTTACCAGTATTGGTGAAGAAGTTGTTGAGCGCTCTCGTAAAATAATTAACGATACAATTAGTTTAAAAGAGCTCACTAAAAGCTTTTTAACACCGCTGAGTGGTAAATTAACAGTGGGTGTTATACCTACAATTGCTAGCTTTATAGCGGCTCCTCTGTATCACTTTTGTAAAGAAACCTTTTGTGATTTAGAGCTGGTATTAATTGAAGATACGAGTGACAAGCTACTGGACAAACTTGAGCATGGGCATATTGATTTAGCGCTACTTGCACTGCCATACGAAACCGATAAATTTCATACACAAGTATTGGCAAAAGATCAGTTTAGTTTAGTGCACCATAAGGACTACAGCGCTGCAAAGGGCGTAGTCGACTTTAATCTATTACCAGAGGCTAGCGTATTCTTATTAGAGCGTGAGCACTGTATGACAGGCCATGCGCTTAGCGCATGTCATTTAAACCGTGCTAGTTGTATTAACCCATTTGAAGCAGCAAGCTTGCATACATTATTGAGTATGGTTGAGCATCAGCTCGGGGTGACTTTTTTACCACAAATGGCGATTAACGCCGGAATTTTAGATAATAAAAATATGGTGGCAACACCATCACAAAGCGATGCATATAGAGATATTGGCATATTGTGGCGGAAAACTACGGGGCGGATCCGCGACTTTAAGTTATTTAGTCAACAGCTTGAGATATTTTTAAAGCGCCAATGTAGTTTAGATTTTTCTAAATAAGAATAGGAAATGAATGAAAGCAGCTTATAAAGGCTGCTTTTGATTTTTAAGATGGCTTTCAAAAGGCTCAAGTTCGGGTAAAAATAGTAAATAAATCCATACCACTAAGTTAAAGTAAGGCACGCAGCCTAATACAGTAAAAACCTTAACTGGGTAGCCTTTAATATTTGCGTAACGATAACACTGATACGCGATTGCAAAATGTATAATCAGTAATAACATAACTAGCTGTGTCATACCTTTCTCCTTAAAAGCTTAAATAGCTTTGAAACCCACTATAAATATCAGTACTATGCCGCCAAAAGGTAATGTCATGTTTTTAAAATGAAATGCATTAAAATACACGACATTTCTTATTTGATACTGAAAGTATAGGCAAGAAAGGTAATATTGGTAGTAACAAATTGTTTAATTTTGTTTATTTTGGGCTAGCTTGTTGTTGGTAAAACGTTTTATTTTTTGAAATTTTTTCAAGTTCATCTTTTACTTTTTCAACAGGTACTGGGCGTGCAATAAAGTAGCCTTGTCCATAATCAACACCTATCTCTTTTAGTGCAAAAAATATCTCTTCGTTTTCAACGTACTCAGCTACAGAGCGCTTATCGAGAGACCGACTAATATCATTTATTGCTTTTACTAACGCTAAATCTATAGGGTCATTAAGCATGTCGCTTACAAATGAGCCATCAATTTTTACATGCTGTGCCGGAAGCTGCTTTAAATAGTTAAATGTACTAAATCCAGTTCCAAAATCATCGATAGAAAAATGACAGCCTAAGCTATTAAGCTTCTCAATCATTTTACGAGTGGCCTTTAGGTTATTAATACTCGCAGATTCAGTTATTTCAAAAATTATCCGCGAAGCAGGCACGTGATACTTTTCAAGGTTTGATTCAATTAATGGCAATAAGCGTTCATCTAAGAACGATTGTGCTGACAAATTAATAGCAACTTGGTTTAACTCTGGGTGCTTAGATACACAAGCAATAGCATTACGTATAACGCATTGATCCATCAAAAATGTGTCGTTAAGCATTTCTAAAGAGGGAATAAACTGATTTGGGTATACGAGTTCACCTTTTAGTTTTAAGCGTAAAAGCGCTTCAAAATAAGCAACTTTACACTCCTTAAAATCCCAAATAGGTTGGTAATGTAGTTCAATATTATCTTGCTGTAGTGCTTGGCGAATTTCGTGGCCCCATTCAAGCCCTGTTTGTAGTGTATTGTTTTGAGCATCTTCTTTTGAATAGCAATGTACTAAGTTACGCCCTAGGTTTTTGGCAATATACAAAGCAATATCGGCTTGTTTTAAACACTCATTAGGGTCGTTATTTTGTGTCGTGATTTGAGTTAAACCAATAGAGCAGCTAATAGTGTATATCTGATCTTCTGATTTAAAAGCATGTTTTTCTATCGCACTACACACACCTTCTGCAATAAGGTGTGCATCCAGTAAATTCATATTGGTAAGTATGACTGCAAATTCATCCCCACCAATTCTGCATACCAGGTGATCGTCGCCAATATTTGCTTTAAATAATTGCGCCACTTCTTTTAAAACTATATCGCCCTGATGATGGCCTTTACTGTCGTTTATTATTTTAAAGTGATCGAGGTCAATATAAATAACAGCATGCTCTATGCCATCATAGGTGTATTTATCTTGGCATATTTTATTAAGCTGTTGATCAAAATAATAACGATTATGTAAACCTGTTAATGGGTCATGGTGTGCTAAATGACGTAGTTGAATCTCAGCTTGCTTTCGTTCGTGTATATTGTCGATAGTTGCGGTTATGGTCGCGTTATTACGGCTATTTTTTATTAGCTGCAATCTGCATTCAACCCAAATTAAATTGCCATTTTTGTGGGTTAACTTTACTTCTATTTGTTGCTGTTGCTCGCCACCATGTAAAATATCGTTAATAGTGTAGTCAAGCCTTCCTTTATCTTCGTTATTACAATAAGCGCTTAATGGGTTTTGTAGTGATGATTTAACACCAAAACCGCTTAATGTTTCCCATGCGGGGTTAATAAAACGAATATTACCTTGCTGATCGAGCTCTAAAACAACTGTATTTAAGTGCAATAAAATACGCTGATGAGCAGAAAATAACTCTTTGTAACGCACTTCGCTCACGCTCAATTGTTCTACTTTGTAAGCAAATTCAGCATAACTCACCATAAAATCTTCACGTCGTGCGGCGTGGTCACACACTTTGTTTAAAAATGAAGGATCGTAAGGGGCTCTGATAAAGTCGGTAACACCCGAAAGCAAAAGCTGCTCAGCGTAATCGGCATCGTCACTTTCTATAATTGTAACAATAGCTTGTTTAGAATTGTGCTGGAGGATTTCTTCAACGAGTACACTCGAGCTCTCTGCACTTGATGTAGTGGCATCGAGTAGCACAATTGAAAACTGCTGTTGGTTATAAGCGTTAAGTGCCGCTTTAGCTGAAGTTACGTGAGTGATAGCAAAGTTTAACTTTAACAGTTCACTTATTTTGTCGGCCGTATTTTGAAGTGGCTCTAATAATAATAAGTTTAGCCGGCTACTTTTTTCTAAGTGAGTAGATAAAACATTCGCAAGTACTTGAGGGAGCATATCTTTGTGCTCAAACGGTAGCACAGCATCTATCCCATAGCTTCGGGCTGTTGTTTCGGCAATCCGCTCACAGTAAATTGGCGGAATAAGTAAGATTGGTGTGTTTTTTGGTGTTTTTAATAATCCTGAGCGGATCATCCTAGAAAAGCGCCAGCCATCAATTTTACCAACATTAATGCCCGTTATTATAATATCAACAGGGTGTTGTTTTAAAAGCTTTAAAGCTTGTTGACTGTCTTGGGCATCAATAAAGGTAAATACATTTAAGCTATCTAAAGTGCCCTTAATCGCGCGACGTTCAGCACTACTTGCGTTTAATATTAGCAATTTAAGCTGGTTTGGCACGAGTTGAACACCCCTAATATAATTTATAATAATTTAGCCGAATAAGAATAGTGACATTTAACCATAAGAACAAGAGAATTTAATGGCAAACACGCAAACAGACATTATAAGTTTGGCTGATTTCTTGAGCTTAATATCCGATACATATACACTTGGCGCGATTTTAAATGATGTGGATTACTAATTATGCGCGTGGCTGACTTTAGCTTTGACTTACCTGATGAATTAATAGCTCGTTTTCCAAAAGCGGACAGAACCAGCAGCCGTCTACTCACTTTAGATGGCCCAAGCGGAACTTTAGAACATAAAGTGTTTAGCGATATACTTGATTTAGTAAACGAAGGCGATTTATTGGTCTTTAACAATACACGCGTTATTCCAGCACGTATGTTTGGTCAAAAAGCTTCAGGCGGAAAAGTTGAAGTACTTGTAGAGCGGGTATTAGATGAGCATCGCGTACTTGCGCATGTACGGGCAAGCAAGTCGCTTAAGGTCGGTAACGAAGTTATTTTAGAAGGCAAAGCCAAGGCAATAATGGTTGCACGCCACGATACTTTATTTGAGCTTGAGTTCGATCATAGCCAAAACGTGCTAGATATACTTAATGATATTGGCCATATGCCACTGCCTCCTTATATTGACCGACCTGATACCGATGCTGACCGTGAGCGCTATCAAACTGTTTATGGAGAAAAGCCAGGTGCAGTTGCAGCACCAACTGCAGGTCTACATTTTGACGATAAGTTAATGACAGCACTCAAAGATAAAGGCGTAAATATGGCTTTTGTTACGCTACACGTTGGCGCTGGTACTTTTCAGCCGGTACGAGTTGATAGTGTTGATGAGCATGTAATGCACTCAGAGTACATAGAAGTACCTGATGACGTAGTTGCAGCTGTTGCGCAAACTAAAGCAAATGGTGGGCGTGTAATTGCGATAGGCACAACTTCAGTTCGCTCATTGGAGTCGGCTGCTAAAGTTCACGGCGGCAAGTTAGATACGTATTTTGGTGATACCGATATATTTATTTTTCCGGGTTATCAATTTAATGTTGTTGATGCCATGGTCACAAATTTTCACTTACCAGAATCAACGCTTATAATGTTAGTCAGCGCATTTAGCGGCCAAGACAATATTATGGGCGCTTACAATACTGCAATAGAGCAGCAGTACCGCTTTTTTAGTTATGGCGACGCGATGTTTTTAACACATAAGTAACAAAATATTGTTTAATACTCAGTCGAATATATTAAAACCCCCAGCTTAGTTGCTGGGGTTTTTGTTTGCGGCAATTGGCAAAACTGAATTTATCGCAGCTAATAGTATTAGTGAGGCAAAAAGGGTAGAATCAGGCGGTTAAATTATAGCTTGTTGGACTGTTTTTCCGACATTGAGGATGATATGAAATTTGAATTAGATTGTACTGACGGAAAAGCGCGCCGCGGCCGCTTGATTTTTGACCGTGGTGTAATAGAAACACCTGCTTTTATGCCTGTTGGTACTTACGGTACTGTAAAAGGTATGACGCCAGATGAAGTTAAAGCCACTGGTGCGCAAATATGTTTAGGTAATACCTTTCATTTAATGCTTCGCCCAGGTACTGAGATCATTAAACAACATGGTGATTTACACGACTTTATGAATTGGGACTTCCCAATTTTAACTGACTCAGGCGGTTTTCAAGTATTTAGCTTAGGCGCAATGCGCAAAATCACTGAAGAAGGCGTTTTATTTCAATCTCCAGTAAATGGTGATGAAATTATGATGTCGCCTGAAAAGTCGATGGAAGTACAGCGCGACTTAGGCTCAGACATCGTTATGATTTTTGACGAGTGTACGCCATACCCAGCAACTGAAAAAGAAGCTAAAGATTCTATGGAGTTATCTCTTCGTTGGGCTAAGCGCTCAAAAGAAGGGCATGGCGATAATCCATCTGCTTTATTTGGTATTATCCAAGGTGGTATGTACCCAGAATTACGTGCACAATCACAAGCTGGTCTTGAAGAAATTGGTTTTGACGGTTATGCATTAGGCGGCCTATCAGTAGGTGAGCCTAAAAACGAAATGATGAATATCCTTGATCATTGTGCGTTTAAAATGCCAGAAGACAAGCCTCGTTACCTTATGGGTGTAGGCAAGCCAGAAGACTTAGTTGAGTCGGTTCGCCGTGGTATTGATATGTTTGACTGTGTTATGCCAACACGTAATGCGCGTAACGGCCATTTATTTATTACCACGGGTGTAGTAAAAATACGTAACGCAGTGCATAAAACAGATACAGGGCCACTTGACCCTGAGTGTGATTGCCATACGTGTAAAAACTATTCACGAGCTTATTTGCATCACCTTGATAAATGTAACGAAATTTTAGGTGCGCGACTAAACACAATTCATAACTTACGTTACTATCAACGTGTTATGGAAGGTTTACGTAATGCAATTAGCGAAGGTAAATTAGAAGAATTTGTACAAGATTTTTATGCTCGCCGAGGCCAAGATGTGCCAGAGTTAGCAGATATAAAAAATTAAACTTTAAAATTAAAGAGGAAGTATCATGAGTTTATTTATTTCAAATGCACACGCAGCAGCTGGTCAACCTGCGGCAGGCGGTGGTTGGGAAATGCTAATAATGTTAGCTATTTTCGGTTTGGTTTTTTACTTTTTAATCTACCGCCCACAAGCTAAGCGCGTTAAAGAGCACAAAAGCTTAATGAGTATGATGGCTAAAGGTGATGAAGTACTTACCCAAGGCGGTTTAGTGGGTAAAATTGTGAAAATTTCTGAAGAGAAAGATTTCATCGTTATCTCTTTAAACGAGCAAGCAGAAGTTACAGTACAAAAATCTGCAGTATCTGCAGTATTGCCAAAAGGCACAATGAAGTCGCTATAAAAATAATAAGGACGACCCCGTGTTAAACAAGTTTCCAGTTTGGAAGTATTTACTTGTTTTAGCTGTGGTAGCCATTGGCCTTTTATATGCCTCTCCAAACTTGTATGGTCGCGATCCGGCCATACAAGTTTCAGGTGCTAAAGGCGCTGATGTCGATCTCAGTGTTGTAGACAAAGTAAACGCAATCCTTAAAACAAATAATGTAACCGCTAAATCGACAATACTTGAAGATGGACAAATTTTAGTTCGTTTAAAAAATGTTGAAGAGCAACTTAAAGCGCATGACTTACTTCGTGATTCGCTGAGCGATGATTACATTTCTGCTATTAATATGGCACCTGCTCAACCAGCTTGGTTAAAAGCAGTTGGTGGTAACCCTATGAAGCTAGGTCTTGATTTAAGTGGTGGCGTACATTTCACCATGGAAATCGACATGGCAACAGCGGTTGATAACCAGCTTGAGCAAATGGAACAAGATTTTCGTAGTGACCTGCGCGAAGAAAAACTACGTTATCGTAGTGTTCGCCGCGTAGCAGGCTCCGATCGTATGCGTGTAGAAATGCGTACCGAAGCAGACAAAAATGCAGCAGAGAGCTTCTTAGAAACTCGCTACCCGCTAAATGTCTACATTGATGACAGCAGTAACGATAAAGCATTTTTTGCGACAATGAGTGAGCAAAAACTCAAAGAGATTCGTGACTACGCTATCAAGCAAAATGAAACGATTATTCGTAACCGTATCAACCAAATTGGTGTTGCAGAACCTAACGTACAACGCCAAGGCGCTGAGCGTATTATTGTTCAACTACCTGGTATTCAAGACACAGCACGCGCTAAAGAAATTTTAGGCGCAACAGCAACACTTGAATTTCGTGAAGTAGACGAAAACGCTGATATTAGCGCTGCTGCTCAAGGTCGTATCCCTGCGGGTACTGAAATGATCATGAGCCGCGACGGTTACCCTGTTGTACTTAAAAAGCGTATTATTCTAGAAGGCAGCCATATAACTGGCGCGCAATCTGGCGCTGATGAATACCAACGTCCGCAAGTGAGTATTACGCTAGATAGCAAAGGTGGGGCAAAAATGAATGCCTTTACCAAACGTGCTATTGGTAAGCGTATGGCAACGGTATTTATTGAGTACAAGCCATCAGGTAAAAAAGATGCAGACGGTAAAGCGCTTCCGCCTATTAAGGTTGAAGAAGTTATTAACGTAGCAACGATTCAAGCCCGTCTTGATCGCTCGTTCCGTATTACCGGCATTGATAACCCAGCAGAAGCTCATAACTTAAGCTTACTACTTCGTGCTGGTGCACTTGTAGCGCCAATTCAAATAGTTGAAGAGCGCACAGTAGGTCCAAGCTTAGGACAAGAAAATATTGAAGCGGGTATGACTGCGGTTGCACTTGGCTTTGCGTTTGTACTTGTATTTATGCTTGTGTACTACAAAGGCTTTGGTATGGTTGCAAACCTTGCGCTTGCGGCTAACTTAGTACTAATTGTAGGTGTTATGTCTTTAATTCCGGGCGCTACACTTACGCTACCAGGTATTGCCGGTATTGTATTAACAGTAGGTATGGCAGTTGATGCTAACGTACTTATTTTTGAACGTATTCGTGAAGAGCTGGCCGATGGCCGTAGCCCTCAACAAGCGATTCATTTTGGTTACGATAGCGCATTTAGCACTATATTTGATGCCAACATCACGACACTAATTGCTGCCATTATACTGTTTGCAGTGGGCACTGGTCCAATTGCGGGCTTTGCAGTGACACTTGCGATTGGTATTTTAACTTCAATGTTTACAGCCATCGTTGGTACCCGTGCGGTAATCAACTTATTTGTTGGTGGTAAACGCATTGATAAACTTTCGATTTAAGGAGCAGACATGCAAATTTTAAGTTTGGGTAGTAGAACCCTTCGTTTCATGTCTCTTCGAAAAGTGGCTATGGGTTTCTCGACGCTACTAATTTTAGCGTCGTTTGCATCAATTTTTATCAAAGGCCTAAACTTTGGTTTAGATTTTACCGGCGGTACTGCGGTAGAAGTGGGTTTTTCACAACCGGCTGACCTTAAAAAAGTGCGTGATGCACTAGCTGATAATGGTTTTGCTGATGCATCAGTGCAGCTATTTGGTTCAAGCCAAGAAATTTTAGTTCGCTTAGCACCACGCGGTAGCGATGTAAAAGCTGAGGTGATTGGTAACCAAGTAATCGATGCACTTAAAAAAGCAGACGACAGCGTAGTAATGCGCCGTATTGAATTTGTAGGCCCAAGTGTAGGTGAAGACTTAAAAGAGCAGGGTGGCCTTGCCATGTTAACTGCGCTTATTTGTATCTTAATCTATGTTGCGTTCCGTTTTGAATGGCGCTTTGCAGTAGGTGCGGTAGGTGCACTACTACACGATGTTATCATTACTGTGGGTTTATTTTCGGTATTAGGTTTAGAGTTTGATTTAACTATATTAGCGGCAATTCTTGCGGTAATTGGTTATTCACTCAATGATACGATTGTTGTATCAGACCGTATACGTGAAAACTTCCGTAAGGTACGCATTGACGATACGATAGAAATTATTGATATTTCACTTACGCAAACACTTAACCGTACACTTGTAACATCAATCACGACTATTTTAGTATTGATTGCCTTGTTTGCATGGGGCGGACAAACCATTCATGGTTTTGCAACTGCATTACTGTTTGGTGTGTTTATTGGTACTTATTCTTCGATTTATGTTGCAAGCTCTGTTGCTATAGCAATGGGCGTAAGCAAAGAAGATTTAATACCAGAAGTAATTGAAAAAGAAGGCGCAGACCAAGACGCTATGCCGTAATGGTTTTGTAACTACTTTAAAAACCGCTCATTGAGCGGTTTTTTATTGCCTGTAATATATTTATGCTCACGATTGTTTTAGCTTTACTGTGCAAGTATGAATAAACAGTGCTAACTTTGTAGAGCACGCCATGAGTGTAACGTCGTACTATGTATTTAAGATAAGTATTAATAGCGCGGTTATTAATAAGTACAGTTACATAATATCGCCATCTTTTATTTAGGCGCTGGAAGCTGTTTAGCTTAAATAACGCGATAATTTAAACTATCAATAATAACTGTTAAGACTACCGATAATAACTAGGGTGATAATTATGTTGCCATTAAAGTATTTGATTAACGTAGTAAGTTTGTTTGTATGCAGCGCTTTAGCGAGTGAGGTAAATATCGTAAATGTAGCGCAGGGGCAGCGTGTGCAATATGCTCGTGACGACTACCTTAACGAGCTATTAGAAAAAGCATTGGTGAGCGCACAATACCCTGCAGAGATTAACCCCGTTTTAATTCATCCCCATCAACAACGTACTTTAATAGCACTAGATACAAAAAATTTAGATTTATACTGGAGTATGAGCAGCCCCGAAAGAGAGTCTTTAGCTATTGCGATTAAAATCCCATTATTTAAAGGCTACATAGGTAAAAGGGCACTATTAACAAGTAAGAATAGCATTGCTAGATTTAAAGGTATTACGAGCTTAGAGCAGTTAGGTAGGCTTTCTGCAGTGCAAGGTCATGATTGGCCTGATACAAAAATAATGGCGTTTAATGGCCTGCATATAAGGCCGTTTGCAAATTATCAGGCTATGTTTGCCTTAACAAGTGCAGGGCGTATTGATTACTTCCCACGTTCATTTATCGAGGTTAATTCAGAGCTAGCGGCAAATAAACAAAGTAACCTAGTGATAGTACCTAATTTATATATGAGTTATCCAACAGGGTTTTATTATTTTGTATCAAATAGTAAGCCAGAGCTTGCAGTGGCAATTAAAAAAGGGCTTGAGATAATGCAAGAAAATGGCGAGTTTGATGCTTTATTTGATGAATATTTCGCAAAAGATTTAAACTCGTTACCTTACGAAAAAGGTAAAACAGTAGAGTTGAAGCTAGATAACCCTTATTTTTAGGCACAAAAAAAGGAGCCTGGGCTCCTTTTTAGTATGCTATTAATAGCATTTAATTAGCGAAGTAACGACTCAGTTAATACTGGACGAATTTCGCGAATAATTGCTTGAGTCAGTTTTGGTGAACCACAGATAATATTGCCGCTGTGGTTATAGTTATTACCACCAGCGAAATCTACAACCATACCGCCCGCTTCTTTAACCATTAGTTCGCCCGCAGCAGAGTTCCAAGGTTTTAAACCAATTTCAAAAAATCCATCAACACGGCCAGCTGCAACGTATGCCATATCTAAAGCAGAGCAACCTGCACGGCGAATATCAGCAGTGTGTACAAATAATGCTTTAAACGCTTCAGTGTATGCATCCATGTGGTTTTTGTTTTTGAAAGGGAAACCAGTAGCAAGTACAGTGCCTGCAAGAACCGTAGTTTTGCTAACGCGTAGACGTTTACTGTTTAACTGAGTGCCTTGACCGCGAGATGCAGTGAAAAGCTCACCACGAATTGGATCATAAATAACAGCTTGGTCTAAACGACCTTTAACTTTAAGTGCGATAGAAACCGCGTAATGAGGGATACCTTTGATGAAGTTAGTTGTTCCATCGATAGGATCTACAATCCATTGGTAATCATCATCCTTGCCTTTATGCTCACCTAGTTCTTCACCAACAATTGAGTGAGTAGGGTAAGACTGTAAAATAGTGTCACGAATTACGGCTTCGGCTTCTTTATCAATGTTAGTTACTAAGTCGTTAGCGCCTTTTTGTTGCACTTCAACTTTTGATAAATCTTCACTTGCGCGAAGTAAAATTTTGCCTGCGTTGCGCGCAGCGCGAACCGCAATGTTTAACATTGGATGCATGGTATTACCTTTGGGTTGTAAAAGAACGTTTATATATTTCAGCCGGCGTATTTTAGCGACTTTTGACATAAAGTAAACAATAAACCCCAAATACTTATGTTTGTTTTTTATACAAGATTGAAAAGTGTCTATATTTTTAAAAAATAATAATGAGCAATTAATAAGTCATTATGTTCCTTTGTGTGTTAATTAAATTTAATTAATTTTAAATAACGCTTTACCTAAAGTTAGCTTGAGGTTTTATCGTGATCCTAACTTAATTGATAGGACAACATTATGTATTTAGAGCACGTAAACTTAGTCGCGAGTGATATAGATAGTATGCTTAAATTTTATCGCGCTGTATTTCCACATTGGTCGATTAGAAGTGAGGGCAGAGGCGATTGGCATGGAAAACCAAGACGCTGGGTACACTTTGGAGATGACACGCATTACATTGCGATAAGCGACCATGGTGAGGGTGAAAACAGAAACTTATCGGGCCATCAAATTGGTTTTGCACACTTTGCTTATGTAACTAATAATTTAAGCGCAGTAGTAATGCGCTTAAATAAAGTGGGTTTTACAGTAAGCAAGCAAGGTAGCGAGAATCCTTTCAGAAATAATGTCTACTTTATTGATCCCGCCGGGTTTGAGGTGGAATTTGTAGAGTATTTAAGTGACATACCAAGCGAGCGAAATAACGATTTATAATAAAATACCAAGCAGCACGCTAGAGCGCTGCTACTCAATTATAGTTAGCGGCTATTATTACCCGTGCCAAACTGGGTTTTTAGCTCATTTGCAAAGCTCATAAATTTTTCTTTAATTGTGCGCTTTATTTTTACTTCAACCGATCCCATAACTGCCTTTCCTTCAATATGAATAGTAGGACCTTGGCGTTTGTTAAGCGACACAGATTTATTTTCAAGACTACTTAAAATACAAAACATTTTAGACACTACATTTACATGCTCTGGTACGTAAATCTCATCGCTACCAAAAATACAGTTAACGTGAATAGTTACATTTTGATGCGCAAAAATGGCATCAGTAAAATCAAGTACCACCGATCCCATAAAGTTACTTAAATATATATTTTTTGGGACAACCCACTGACCGCTTCGTTCGTTAGAGCCTAAAATACTGCGTAATGTAAAGTCATCATCACTGTTCTGCTGTGCACTATAATGTGGTTTAAATTGCGATTGTTTTTCTGCTTTATATTGCTGATCGGTATTAAGTGTTAAGTCTTCTACTAAGGCTAAAAGAGCGTCGTTATTAGGTGCATCCATCGCGCTATCGAGTCGTCTCTCAAATGCATCAACAGAAATAACCCCATGACTGTAATTATAAATTAATTGATCAATCACTTGTTCGCGTACTTGCTCTATTGGGCGGTCTTCAACTTTTACAGACATGGGGCATTCCTTATTATATTTACTATTGATACTGCTCTTGATGTTTATATGCAAAGCACGCACCAAATGTAATCACCTTAATTATCAGTAGGTTAATTTATAATGATGTTTTTTATTTTGTTATATTAACGATAGATTAACCAAAAATGCAATTATCTAGCTATTTTCACTATTTGAGAAAGTTTTACCGAGTAGCCTGTAAATAGTTACACAACTATAGATAATGTCTCACTCAAAAATAAACTCAACCTATTGAAATTTAAGTATAAATAAAGTTGGCCCAAAGCTCGCATTAGTTAAAGTGTCTTTAATCAAAAGGAGAAAGATTATGAAAACATTTAACAAGTCTATTATCGCAGCTCTAGTTCTTGGTACTACGGCTATGGGTGCCCAAGCAAACAGCTGGGAAAACGAAAGTAAAGATGCTTGGATTGATGGTAAGGCAGAAACAGTTCTACTTATGAACACTAATCTAAACAACTTTGACATTAACACTGATGTAAAAAATGGCAAAGTAGTACTTACAGGTAAAGTTAATAGCGAGCTTGATAAAGAGCTAGCGGAAGAACTTGTACTTAGCCTAGATGGTGTATCTGATGTTGATAACAGCCTTACTGTTGTTAAAAGCATGGATACCAAAGATAAAAGCAATGACATGATGGACGATGATGATAACGACCTAACGGACGCTAAAATCACCACTGTAATCACAACTCGCTTCCTGTTTGACTCAGAAGTAGGTGGTACAGACATTGATGTTGATACCGACAACGGTATTGTAACTCTGAACGGTTCAGTAGAGTCTGAAGCTGAAAAACAACTAGCAGTTAAAATTGCTAAAAATGCTGAAGATGTTCGTGACGTAGTTGATAAACTAGCTATTGTTGCTGAATAATACAGTATAGTTAAGGCCCACTAACACTGGGCTTTACGCCTTTTTAATGCTTAATTTAAATGGAGTTTAGTCATGGATATTATTCGTATAATACTTTCGGTTTTATTACCGCCATTAGGTGTGTTTTTGCAAGTTGGCTTAGGTATGCACTTTTGGTTAAATATTTTATTAACACTGCTAGGTTATTTCCCAGGGTTAATACATGCAATCTACATTATTGCGAAAAAATAATGACAGATTATATATTGTGTAAGCCGACTACTGAGGCCTAATGATACAAGTGTCTCAGTACTGTTCGGCTCACAATATTAGTTTTTAAAGTAAATATTTTTTACCAAAATCTAATTTTTAATTTACTCAAACTAAGTGATTTATTTCTTGTAACTCACTCCCAAAATTCCCTCAGCCAAACCATTGTTTACTTCAATTAAGCTTTCTAACTAACTGCAGTGTTCTGATTCTGTATTGATGCCAGTTAGGAAATCTTTAACATTAGTTTGTTTATATATCTACAATACGCGATTAATTACTCTATTATTTAGTGACAATATCACCATCACTTCTAGTGTTATCATTACACCAAACTTTTACGCATATTGAGGTAGCTAATTGAATATTCGACTTATACTGTCAGGCGTTGTGTCATTCGTTTTTTATTTTAGCTGGGCCTACTGGGCAAACAGCTCGGCAGATATTGCTAAATCGGTCACGCTTCAAGCTGCATTAGTACAAGGTTTATATAGTGGATTTGTAACGCTGTTTTTTACTTTTATTTTAGAAAAGGTCGTCAACAAGTATAAGTCTAGTTATGTAACGCTTGCGTTTGTAACTCCAATTATTTGTATGTTTCATTCTAAAACACCACAAAACGTAGCAATACGACAAAGCTTCAATAATGCAATTAACTCTAGCGCATCGTATTTAGGTAACAAAAAAATAGCAGGCGTACTTTTTGCGCCTATTATTCCGATTACTGTCCAATCGAGCTTAGTAATTATGGTGAATGTAATTAATCAGACACCTAATTTGGCACTGACAGTAGCCCCCAGCATATTTTTTACAGCCTTGTATGCCTATACATATATGTTAGCTTTGCTTAAAAAGTAGAGGGTTAAATATAAAAGACTATATGGGATAGGTTTTGTTTATAATTTAATGCAGTGAATAGCACGGGAAATATCTTACATTTTATGTTTATGCCCACTTAAAAGGTTACTATTTAAGCAGTTAGCTTGTTGGTTGTTAAAATAAAGGCTTTTGGTAGTGACAAGCACCTAAAAAGTTTTTATACTGCAACCCGCTTTAGTCGCTCTGTGACTGAACGCCTCAAAAATTAACTGCCTAGCAGTTATATAAAGTTGGCCCCTTAGCTCAGTTGGTTAGAGCACACGACTCATAATCGTTAGGTCCCCAGTTCGAGTCTGGGAGGGGCCACCACTTTTACAAACTTTCCCAAGTAAATATCTATTAAAATTATTTAAAGCTGCATTAATTTCATATCGGGCAATTTATTATTCTTTATTTATCCCTAATAATAAGCGTAATCTAAATAAAGTTAAATCCATAGATTAAGCTAAGCCTTCTTAAATTTGAAAGAGTGCGAATGTACTATTAAATTCCAGCGTTAGATCAGATGCTTTGCTTTAATAAGTGACAGTGTTTAGCATTTAATTTCAGAATTAAAAAAGCCCCTATTGGGGCTTTTTACTTACTAGTGTTTACTTTTATTGCTCAAAACTACAAGAGTTAACTAATTTTTACGGTATATCTCATGCTCAATATCGTAAATATTTACGCTTAGACTGTCTGATGCTCTGCAATATGTTTTTAAACATGAAAGTAGCAGTTCGCTTAACATTTGTTTTTGCTCAATTGAGCGTCCTGCCAAAATATGTACCGCGATATGTATAAACCCTGATTTTCCTGCGCCAAGTTGATATTGCTGATAAGCAATAGCACGTGTTTTTATGGTTTCTAATTCAAACAAGTTACTTTCGAAAGCGGTTGTATGAATTTTTTCTACCAGTACTTGAGGTAAAACGGGGAGGTCTTCTGAGTGTTCAATAATAATGTGCGGCATTTAGGCGTTTCCTATTATGAGTTACTACATGAGCGAGAGGTAATTGTACCAAATACAAGAGGGGTCACTAAACCCTGAGCTATCTAAAATCTTTACTTTAAACTAATTTAGTCGTATTTATTTTTGATGTTAGTATAAAAACAAACAGGTGAACCTTCGCTTAGTAACTTATCTACTAAGTTACCTATATATTAATTAAGGATAAGTATGAAATTACCACAAAAATTTAAACGTTTAGCTTTACTTGCAGGTGCAATTGTTACGTTAAGTGCTTGCTCTGACGATGTTGCGTCGGTAAGCCTTGGGTTATTTACAACTAAAGATGTTGTGGTGAATTCGCAGCAAGATCCTATTGTTGAGGGCGTTACTTGTCATATTAGTCATATAGAGGCTAATTTGGACTTTTCTGATCCCTCTGATATGTCTATAGCGTGTCGTCAAACGGGGCCAATTACAGCGCAGCAGCTACAAAAAATAGACCGTAGCAAGTCGGGCGAAGTGATCTTTAAATCATCTAAAAGTATATTATTTAAATCACTAAAAGTGCGTCGTATTTACGATGCTGAAAATCGTACTTTATTGTACTTATCGTACTCAACTAAAGAGTCCAGTGGAAGCCACCACCATGCGCTATCAACAGTGCCGCTATACAATACTCAAGCGTGGGACTGGGCGCTTACACAAAAAGACTAAGTTAGCACCTACGTAAGCACCTAAACTAAAACCTAAAAGAGCACACTATGTTAGCTTTATTTAAATCAAAGCCATTATTAGAGCAGCAAGAACAGCAATGGCTTATTGATACATTTATTTGGGCTGTAGAAAACTTTGATGCTGAGTTTTTTACAAAGCACACTCAAATAATACTGCCAACGGCCACTTTTTTCCCTGATTCGGTATCGAGCATTGAAGAGATGGCAACCAATGTTTTTAACCGCGTTACTAATTACGCGGGTATGAACGCATGGCCTATCCAACTAGTTGCACCGCAGCAATTACAACCGCAAGTTTTTCCACACTTTGAATTTAGCAATGAAATACGTGGCGAAGGCAGCCATCTAATTGTGCCGCCAAGCCATACGATTAATATTTCTTTTAATCCTAACCAGATTAATCAGCCACAAGATTTAGTGGCAAGTTATGCAGGTACTCTAGCTACCATACTTATTCATCACGTTGGGGTGCTGCCGCCTGGTGGTAGGGAGTATTTACCACAAGCTGCCGATGCGCTTGCTTGTTTTTTAGGGTTTGGTGTGATGATGAGCAATACGGTGTATCAGTTTAAAGGCGGGTGTGGCTCTTGCTATAACCCATACGCTAACCGTGAAGCTAAGTTAAGTGAAACGCATACGGTATTTATGCATGCCCTAATTAGTTACTTTAAAAACGATAAAGTGTCTAAAAAGCATTTAAAGCCGCATTTACGTGGCCAGTTTAAAAAAGCACAAAAAGAAATTAAAGCATTGGTAAATAACTCGGCCAACCCGCTGTTATTAGCTTATTCGCCAAACTAGCAAGGATCTGCGTGGAATACTTAGATGAATTTTTACTGATTGTTATTGCTCATTTTTTTGCAGTAGCAAGCCCTGGGCCCGACTTTGCCGTAGTACTTAAGCAAAGTGTGCAACAAGGAAGGCGCAATGCATTGTGGACAAGCGCCGGTGTTGGCGCTGCTATTTTACTGCACGTTGCCTATTGCGTTTTAGGTGTTGCGCTTATTTTAACGCAATCGCCTAGTTTATTTATGGCGCTTAAGTACCTTGCTGGTGCATATTTAGCTTACTTAGGCGTACAAGCTCTTAGAGCTGCAAAACCGCCTGCAAGTAATGAAGGCGAGGCTGTAAAAGATGTTGAAAACAAAACCATTCAAGAGGAACCCGTTTGGGTGGCTTTTAGGCGCGGCTTTTTCACCAATGCATTAAACCCAAAAGCCACGTTATTTTTTATGTCGTTATTTACACTCGTGATTAGCCCAACAACACCTACTAACATACAGGTCGGCTACGGCGTGTACATGGCATTGGCTACTTGGGCGTGGTTTTCAATGCTTTCAATGATGCTTTCTCGAGATAATGTAAGAGGTTTTTTCCAACAACGCGGTTATTGGTTTGACCGTGGAATTGGCATTATTTTAATTGCACTTGCAGTACGTGTTGTTATTTAACTTATTCAAAAAGCGCAGGAGATAAAAATGCCGCTATATAATTTTTCGTTTGGTTCTAATATGTCATCTAATCGTTTGTTAGCGCGCTTGCCCAATGTAAAGCGTGTAGGAACCGCGGTACTTAAGGGCTACGAGCTTACTTTTGATATGCTATTTAAAGATGGCTCAGGTAAATGCAGTATTTGTCCAAGCGATAAAGAAGATGCATTGGTTTACGGCGTTATTTATGAGCTCAATGAAGAAGAAAAAGCTATTTTAGATGGTATTGAGGGCGTAGGTTATGACTGCGTAGATATAGCCCCAACGCTTTTAACGGGTGAGACTGTAGCCGCACATTGTTATATAGCTAATACCCATGACAGCAATGTACTCCCATATGATTGGTACATAAAACACGTTCATCGCGGTTCACTTGAAGCGGGCGTACCAAAAGAATACAGTGATGCCATATTAAATCGCGCACAAAAAAGCGACACCAATCAAGAGCGCGCAGCAATTGAATTTGCAGTTCATCAAAAATAATAAAATAGGATTGATATGAAATTAACCAAACTTGCCGCAATTGCACTATTAGCAGGCACTACGTTTAGCAGCTGGGCACAAGTTGATACCAACAAAATTGACGACGTAATTAAAGCGTCAATGGCACGTTTTGACGTACCCGGTATGGCAGTTGCCATTGTTGAAAACGATAAAGTAATATTTGCTAAAGGCTTTGGTGTAACTAATCTCGATACCAACAAAAAAGTAAACAAAGACACTTTATTTGGTATTGCTTCAAACACAAAAGCATTCACTACTGCGGCACTGGCAAAGTTGGTTGATGAAGGTAAATTAAGCTGGGATGATCGCGTAATTGATCATTTACCAGAGTTTAGATTGTACGATTCGTACGTAACACGCGAAATGCGTATTCGTGACTTATTAAGCCATCGCAGTGGACTTGGGCTTGGGCAAGGAGATTTAATGATTTGGCCAAGCACGGATAAGCCCGTTGATGAAATTTTAGCGGGATTACAGTATTTAAAACCAGCGAGCAGTTTTCGTAGTAAGTACGCTTATAACAACTTGATGTTTGTTACCGCTGGTGAAGTGGTTGCACGTGTGTCGGGTATGAGCTGGAACGATTACATCGAAAAAAATATATTACAGCCGCTGCACATGGATAACTCACGCGCGGGCTTTTCACGTATTCCTAAAAGTAATAAAAACTGGGCGACAGGTCATATTCCTATGGATGGCACGCTTCATCCCTTTTTTGTGAACTACCTTGAAGACTTTAGAGGTGCAGGCGCCATTGCATCAAGTGTAAGCGACATGAGCCAATGGCTTCGTACGCAATTAGCAGGCGGTAAAATGCCAAGTGGCGAGCAGCTATTTAGTGAAAAGCAACAAGCGCAAATGTGGCACCCACATATTACATCTATGGCGTCTAAAAGTGCGTTTGAATCGTATCATCAGCAGTTTAGGGGTTATGGGTTAGGCTGGAGCATTGAAGACTACCACGGCTTTAAAAAGCTAGGTCACGGCGGTGGTATTTTGGGAATGGTATCGCAAGTTACTTTATTGCCAGAGAAAAACCTCGGTATTGTTATTTTATCTAATCAACAAGCTTTTGGTGCACTTTCGGCAGTAACCCATGAAGTGCTTGAAGATGCACTTGAACTTGAAGATAAAGACTGGGTAGAAGATTTAGCTAAAAGTCATTTTGAAGGCAAGCAACAAGCGTATGCTAATGCAAAACCAGAAGCCCCCGCTGACTACCAACCACAATTACCAAATATTAATTACACCGGAACATTGCACGATGATTGGTACGGCGATGTAATTATTGAGCAGTTAGATGGTAAATTACGCATTGATTTTACGCACACTAAACGCTTGAAAGGCACTCTTGAGCATTACACTGGTAATACATTTATTGTTAAGTGGGATGAAAAATTACTAGAAGCAGATGCGTTTATTCGTTTTGAAATGAGCTCACAAAATCGTGTAAACAGTGCCAAAATGCGTGCGGTATCAACACAAGTGACCGACTTTAGCTTTGACTTTAGAAACCTACATTTAAAAGCAAAATAGCTAATATTGATATTTAAAGTATTGATATAAACCAAAGTCGCAAAGCCACCCATCGGTGGCTTTGCTATATTAAGTTTTTACACCTTGTAAGGGACTTTTTATGCGTACCGCTGTTATTTCTCATCCTCATTGCCGTAAGCATAAAATGATAGACGACCACCCCGAGTGCCCAGAACGTCTAGATGCCATAACAGACCGATTACTTGCCAGCGGCGTAGATGTTGGCTTAACACACCTACAAGCACCCAAGGCCGAGCGTGAGCATTATTTACTTGCTCACGATGAAGCTTTAGTTAAACACGTAGAAACTACACTACCAACAGAAGGGCTCGCTAATTTAGATGGCGATACGTGGCTGTGCCCCGATTCGTTTAAAGCGATTGAGCGAGCAGTAGGTGCAGGATTGTTAGCGGTTGATGAAATACTTGCCGATAAACTCGATGCTGCTTTTTGCTCAGTGCGCCCGCCAGGGCATCACGCTAATAAAAACTCATCATCTGGGTTTTGTGTGTTTAATAACTTAGCTATTGCTGTTAAGTACGCACAAAGCAAAGGGGTTAAGCGCATTGCTATTGCGGATTTTGATGTACACCACGGTAATGGTACGCAAGATATTTTTATTGATGACGAAAATGTACTGCTTTGTTCGTTATTTCAGTATCCGTTTTATCCAAATACAGCGGTTAAAAATAATAGCCATATAGTTAATTCACCTCTGCCAATTGCCAGTAATGGCGACGATTTAAAAGAGGTGTTTACTGGGCAATGGCTACCAAAATTAAAAGCGTTTAAACCTGAATTACTTTTTATAAGCGCAGGGTTCGATGCTCACCTAGAAGATGATATGGCAAGCTTAAAATTTGTTGAAGATGACTATATTTGGCTTACCGAGCAACTATGTGGTGTTGCTAAAGAGGGCGGTTGCAAAGGGGTTATTTCGTATTTAGAAGGTGGCTATGCGCTATCAGCTTTAGGTCGCAGTGCTGTAGCGCATATAAAAGTGCTTACTGAGGTTTAAATAAAGAGAGTGTTTATAGCCCTAGTAAATCAAACGCCTGCGCTGTGCTTAGGGTTTTGATTTTACCAAGGCAGCATTGTCCTTCATTTAATAAGTAAGCTGTAACAAGCTGTGCTAGTTGCTCGCCATTCAATTTAGGGCAAACAGTGCCTTGTAAATTAAGGTAGTCACCTTGCTTGTTAAGTACTCGCACATCGCTTAGCTCACTTTGCGTAACGCTGTGCAAGCACTCTTGTTGCTCTTGTTGGTTATGGGCTATCTCAAGCTCATTATAAATAACCAATAATTGTGGGTAGCTGTTTAACATGGCCCGTTAGCCTACGGTTACTTCATAAGACGTAAATTTACGTATATTAATAACGCCTTTTTCAAAGATTAAGTACTGACCTTTAATACCTTGTAAAACACCACTTACAACAGGGTCTTTATCAAAATTAAATGAGCTGATTTTTGTTGGGTATTCGGTTACTGGAAAGTTTAAATCAACCACATCTTCATCAAGTTGCTCTATTGCTGTTGCGCCAAATAATTCACTGAGCTCGTCTAGCTTTTCACTAATTTGTGGGATCAGCTCGGCTGCCGCTGCCTTTAAGTCAATTGCGTCGTTTTGACCTTTTAGCATATTGCGCCAATTAGTTTTGTCGGCAATAAATTCAGCCAATGCAACTTCTACTAAACCAGATTGCAGGCGAGTTTGCACTTTAAAAATAGGTAATGCCTGAGTGGCGCCTTGATCAACCCAGCGAGTCGGTATTTGTGTGTGGCGGGTAATACCTACCTTTAAACCTGAGGTGTTAGCGAGATATACATAGTGTGGGATCATGCAGTTTTCTTCGCCCCACTGCGGCTCTCGGCAAGTGCCTTGATCGTAGTGGCAGGTTTCTGGTTTCATTATGCACATATCGCAACTAGCAAGCTTGCGCATACATACAAAACAGTGACCTTGAGAATAGCTTTTTTTGGTTTTTTTACCGCAGTTAGAACATAAAATAGTGCCACTAAAGGTAAGCGTAAGCTCCTTACCTATAAATGCATTTAAGTCTACTAAGTGTTCACCTACAGGTAAGTGATATTGTACTGGTTCGGTTAAGCTCGATTTTAGTTTACGCAGTGTGCCTTGCATCTTTACTTGGCCCCTAAAGATGTTAAAAAGAGGAGTCTAACATTTTTAAGCTATATTGGCTTTTTAAGAAGTGTAAATAGTCGGTGTAAGGCAGTGCTTTTGCGTATAAATAACCTTGGGCGGAATCAGCGTTCATATCTTTGAGCAAGTGATGGATTTCTTGGGTTTCTACCCCCTCAATTGTTATTGATAAATTGAGGTTATGCGCCATATCAATGGCTGTTTGTACAATAACTTGGTGAGTTGGGTTGTTAGGCAAATCAAAAACAAATGACTTATCTATTTTAAGCTCACTAAAGTGATAATTAACTAAGTAGCTAAGTGACGCGTAGCCTGTCCCAAAGTCATCTAGTACCACTTTAATACCTAATGCGGTTAACTCATCAATTAACTCTAAAAGTGCATCTTGACTATCTACGAAGGCTGATTCGGTTAGTTCAAATTTAAGTAAGTGTGCCGGCACTTGGTATTTAATTAAAATATTTTCTACTTTTTCGGCTAAATTATTTATGGTTAAGTTTTTAGCACTTAAATTTACGCTAATTGTGTGCTCGTTATAGCCATTTTTAGTAAGCTCAACTATGTCTTTACAAGCTTGCTCTATTACCCACAGTGTTAGCTCGTTAATAATACCTGTGTGTTCAGCAAGTATTATTAGCTCTTCAATTGATAAGTTGCTGTAAGTTGGGTCGGGCCAACGTAATAAAGCTTCAGCACCACTTACGTGGTTACTTAATAAGTTTATTTGAGGTTGGTAATAAAGCGCCAGTTGATTTGTTTTGATTGCTTGTTGCAGCTTAGCGGCTAGAGCAACGTCCATCATCAGATTATTACCGTTTGACGATGACCCAACTTGATTAACGCTACCTTTTGCTTTTTTAAGCGCTAAATAACCATGCTTTAACCAATATTCAAAGTCGTTAGTCTTGCCTGCACTACTAATACCTATACTGTAACTAAGCTGCAGGTTTAGCCCTTTAATTTCATATTGTTTTGGTAGGCTACTAATTATTTTAGTCAGTAGTGCTTCTAGCATTTCTTGGTTTTGTGTTTTTGTAGAAATACAGGCAAATACACCACTGCTTAAATCGGCTAAGCGAGGACTGGTGTTTAAATCTGTTTCGAGGTTTGTAAATTCACGTTCATGGCTGAGTTCTAATTCAAGCTCTTTGGCTATATGCTTCATAAGTGTGTAGCCCTGAGAAGAGGTAATAATTGTATTGAGTGAATTAAAGTGACGTATTTTTATTAAACACAACGTTGTTGAGCGGTTTTGGCTTTGTAGTGCCATAAATGCTTGTTTTAGCTTGGAGCTATTAAGTAATCGTGTTTGTTGTGTATGCGTGGCATGATAAAGCGCACGTTCTCGCTGATACCTTACCCTGTCTGCTAATGCCATCGCCATTAAAATAACTTCACACAAAATAGCGACTAAAAAGGCATGGCGGGTTGCAAAGGTATACGGTAAAACACCAGTGAGTTCCATAGGCTGAATTGCCGCACCAAAAATTAGCGGTATCCATGATAAAACATAAAACTTAGCCCACCTAAAACCACTGCGTAACTTGTTATATATTAAAATAATACAAGTAATATAAAGCAGTACCATTACACCAAAAAATATAGGAGCCGCTATATTTTCAGGAATAAACAAGCTACATACAGCAAGAGTAAACATTAGCCAAAGTAGAGCTATGCTCATTTTGTAACGCCAACATTTATCTTTATGATAGCGCAAAAACATGGTGCAAAAAGCAAGGGTGAAAAAGGCGACCCCATAATTACTAAATACAATTTGTTCGTGAATAAAGAGCTGCCATTGCTTAGGCCATAAATAAAAACCAAAGCCCAGTACTGCACCCATTAGCGTAATAGCGCTGACGATGTAGCCAATATAAATTAAATAAACACGGTCTTTTATACCAAAATAAAGCACCAAGTTGTAAAGCGCAGCCATCAATAGCACGCCTACAAAAATACCCCAGATCCCAGTTTGAGATCGCACTAAGTCAATAAACTCTTTATCACGATACAAGTTTACAGGTGTTTTACTTATGCCGATTGTGTCTATTTTTATTACTAGGCGTTGTGATGATTTTCTTTCTACTAAAAAGCGAATATGCGGTACGCTGTATTCAAACAAAGAGAGGGCTTCTTCTTTATCGCCGAGTTTGTATGTTTCAACTAGTTTGTTATTTTTATCGAGGCGATAAACCGTAAGGTGATCGACCATAGGGTTGTCAAAATGTGCCACAACATTTTGCTTGTTAAGACTTTTATTTTCTAAATCAAGAAACAACCAATAATTTTGTTGGCTAAAGCTCCATGGAACACCTGAAAATGGTTGATGAGTAAGTAATTCAGGTTGGTTAATGATGGTATCGAATGTTTTAGTTTTGGTTTCGTCAATATAGTAGGCGTAATCGAGGTACATTGGAGCCGTTTTATCAATTGTATATCGTGTAGGCACGACGAGGTTTGATGCCAATGTACTGATTATAAAAAATATAAAAATCAGTATGGCAACAGCAATTGCATGGTAACGTAAAGTTCTTAGTTCCAACGTTAATTTACTTTTAAAAAACCTTTTAATTAGTGTAGCACTAAAAAAGCGCAGGGAAACTGCGCTTTTTTAGTTAAATTAATTGGTTATACCAGTGAATAGGTATTATAGGCTATTGCTCGCGTGCAATAGCACGGTAAGCTATATCTGTACGATATTCCATACCATCCCAGCTAATTTGTTTAACAAGCTCATAGGCGCGTTGCTGCGCTTGCGTAACAGTGTTACCAAGTGCTGTTGCGCATAATACGCGACCGCCTGCGGTTACAACGTCATTGCCACTTTGTTTAGTACCCGCATGAAACACTTTTTCACCTGCAGGGTAATCCACTTTTAGCCCCGAAATAGCGTCACCTTTAGGGTAATCACCAGGGTAGCCTTTAGCGGCAAGTACAACACCAACGGCTGCGCGTGGGTCAAACTCAATTGTTGTTTTATCAAGTTCTACACGGTTAGCAGCTTCAATCAATTCAACCAAATCTGATTGCAAACGTAGCATCATTGGTTGAGTTTCAGGATCGCCAAAGCGACAATTGTACTCAATTACTTTAGGGGTGCCTGTTTCGTCAATCATTAAACCTGCATATAAAAAGCCGGTGTACGGATGGCCTTCGTTTGCCATGCCTTCTACCGTAGGGTAGATCACTTCGTTCATAATACGCTGGTGGATTTCATCAGTAACAACTGGCGCGGGTGAGTATGCACCCATGCCACCCGTGTTAGGACCCGCATCGCCATTGTAAGCGCGTTTATGATCTTGACTGGTTGCAAATGGTAATACGTTTTTACCATCAACCATTACGATGAAAGACGCTTCTTCACCGTCTAAAAACTCTTCAATAACAACACGACTTCCCGCATCGCCAAAAGCATTACCCGCAAGCATATCGCGAATCGCTTCTTCGGCATCGGCCTCCGTCATGGCTACAATTACGCCTTTACCCGCAGCCAAACCATCTGCTTTTACAACAATTGGCGCGCCTTTCTCTTTTAAATAAGCAAGGGCAGGCTCAATTTGTTCAAACGTTTGGTAATCGCCCGTAGGGATTTTATGACGTGCTAAAAAGTCTTTAGTAAACGATTTCGAACCTTCAAGCTGAGCTGCGCCCGCCGTTGGTCCAAAAATAGCCATGTTATGTTCACGAAACTTATCAACAACACCCAGTACTAACGGTATTTCAGGACCTACAATAGTAAGCTCTACCTTATTTTGCTGTGCAAAATTAAGTAAACCATCTAAGTCGTCAACGTTTATTGCTACGTTTTCAAGTTTTGGTTCAAGTGCAGTACCTGCATTACCAGGGGCTACAAATACAGTATTTACTTTGGTGTTTTGAGCGGCTTTAAACGCAAGTGCGTGTTCGCGGCCGCCGCTGCCAATGACTAAAACATTCATGGCGAAAATTCCTATTTAAAGCGGTTTCTTAAATTTCAGCGTCATGCGGTCGCTTTCACCAATGGCTTTATATTTGTCAGCATCTTGTTCGCCGAGTCTTAAGCTTGGTGGTAGCGTCCATACACCTTTTGGGTGATCGGCTGTATCTTTTGGATTTGCATTTATTTCACTGCTTGCTACTAATTCAAACCCAGCTTGTTCAGCAAGGTCTACTACGTAGCTCTGCTTCATATAACCTGATGTTTTTTGATCTTCATCAGCACGTTCTTCAGCTAAACGGTGTTCAACTAAACCTAATGTACCACCTGGTTTAAGGGCTTTATAAAAAGCTTGGAATGCACTTAATGCACCGCTTTTATCTTTGCCCATATACCAGTTATGTACATTACGAAATGTTAAAACCATATCGGCACTGCCAGCTGGCGCAATATCTAAATGTGTTACAGGTGCAAATTCAGTAATTTTAACGCTACTAAAGCGCTCATCTTCAGCTACTTTTTGTTTAAAGCCTGCAAGAGAGCGCTGGTAGTAGCCAACTGATGAATCAGCAGGAAAGTGCGCGGCATAATAAGTGCCTTGCTCTTTTAATGCTGGCGCTAAAATTTCACTATACCAACCACCACCGGGTGCAATTTCAACAACTGTCATGGTTGGTTTAAAGCCAAAAAATGCAAGTGTTTGAGCTGGGTGACGATATTCATCACGAGCGCTGTTTTTAGCATTGCGTTCGCTTGATTGAAGTGCATGTTCAAGGCTTGATTCATGGTTATGGCTAAGCGCCATAGTCGATGTCATTGTTAGTGTGGCTACAAGTAGCGATTTTAGCGCAAATTTCATTGTTTGTTCCTTCACATTATAATTTTAAATAGGTTATTGAATAATCAGAATACGTGAATTTATAGCAAACAAAAAGGGTTAAACCAACGTTTAACCCTTTGTGTGATTAGTGGCGGAAATGGCGCATACCAGTTAGTACCATTGCCATGCCAGCTTCATCAGCAGCTGCAATCACTTCTTCATCACGCATTGAGCCACCAGGCTGAATTACCGCTGTAATGCCAGCGGCTGCGGCTGCGTCAATGCCATCACGGAATGGGAAGAATGCGTCAGACGCCATAACTGAACCTTTAACTTCAAGGTTTTCGTCGGCGGCTTTTATACCTGCAATTTTAGCTGAGTATACGCGGCTCATTTGGCCTGCGCCTACACCAATGGTCATACCGTCACGGGCATAAACAATTGCGTTTGATTTAACAAATTTAGCTACTTTCCAGCAAAACAGTAAATCTTTAAGTTCTTGCTCAGAAGGCTGGCGCTTAGAAACAACTTTTAAGTCGCCTTGCGTTACCATGCCTAAGTCGCGGTCTTGAACTAAAATACCGCCGTTAACGCGTTTAATATCTTGGCCAGCTGCTTTACCTGTCCACTGTCCACATTCTAATAAACGAACGTTCTTTTTAGCTTCAACAATTTTTGCAGCGTCGCTCGAAATACTAGGTGCAATAATTACTTCAACAAACTGACGGTCAACAATTGCTTGTGCAGTTGCTGCATCTAGCTCTCTGTTAAAGGCAATAATGCCACCAAATGCTGATGTAGGGTCTGTTTTAAAAGCGCGCTCGTATGCTTGTAGAATGTTGTCGCCAATTGAAACACCACACGGATTAGCATGTTTTACAATTACGCACGCAGGTACGTCAAATTCTTTAACACATTCAAGTGCTGCATCGGTATCTGCAATGTTGTTAAACGAAAGGGCCTTACCTTGCAATTGAGTTGCTGTTGCAACTGATGCTTCAGCAATGTCACTTTCAACATAAAAAGCAGCATCTTGATGTGAGTTTTCACCGTAACGCATATCTTGCTTTTTAGTGAACTGCATATTGATAGTGCGTGGGAATTTAGTCTCTACAGCAGCTTCCTCGGTGTAATCAGGCACCATTTTACCGAAGTAGTTAGCAATCATGCCATCGTATTGTGCAGTGTGCTCGTAGGCGGCAATCGCTAAATCAAAACGTGTTTTGTACGTTGTTGAACCATTGTTGTTTTGCATTTCGCTAATAACACGGTCGTAGTCGCTCGCGTTTACCACGATTGTTACATCTTTGTGGTTTTTAGCTGCTGCACGAACCATTGTAGGGCCGCCAATATCAATGTTTTCAATGGCATCTTCAAGGCTGCAGTTTTCTTGAGCGACTGTATTCGCAAAGGGGTATAAGTTAACTACAACTATGTCGATAGCAGAAATGTTGTTATCTGCCATTACGCTTTCATCTTGTCCGCGACGGGCTAATATGCCGCCGTGAATTTTTGGGTGAAGAGTTTTTACGCGACCATCCATGATTTCAGGGTGGCCTGTGTGATCTGATACTTCAGTCACTTTTATGGCGTTATCAGCAAGTAGTTTACATGTGCCGCCAGTTGATAAAATATCAACGCCTTGCGCTTCAAGTGCGCGGGCAAATTCAACAATACCGGTTTTATCAGACACACTTAATAGTGCGCGACGAATGGGACGATGAGTATCCATTGTAGTTTGATTTCCTCAGTTAATGAGCTAGCTTAGAAGCGGGCATTTTAACTGATTACTACTCAAAAAACGACTTATAAAGGCTCAATAAGCGTGAGCATTTTGCAATTTAGTTAATAAACTGTAGGCATAAAAAAAGCACCCTAAGGTGCTTTTTTTGCATAATACCAGTTGTATTGGATTAGTAAGTAGTAATAACGATAGAAAAACAAGTCTATAACAAGGCAAAAATTTTGCAGTGTAGTTATTCTACATAAAAAACTTTTGACGACGTTATGGGCTTGTTTAGCTCGTTAGAATACTTACGCTTTCAATATAATTGGTATTAGTTCATGCCGTATTTTTTAAGCTTTTTACGTAAAGTACCACGGTTGATACCTAGTAAAATTGCTGCACGAGTTTGGTTACCACGTGTATATGTCATTACTTCTTCAAGTAATGGCGCTTCTAGCTCTGAAAGAACAAGGTCGTAAACGTCTTGCACATCTTGACCGTTAAGCTGCTTTAAATAGTGGTGAACAGCTTTTTTTACTGCATCACGCAATGGCTGCGGTTTCTCGTGTGACTGAACATGAGGGTTAGTGATAAATGGAGAAGTCACGTTTTGTTCGAACATTATTAAGTCTCTTTCTTTCTTAGTTAGCTGCTAGTGTTTTAAAGTATTGCTCTAATGCGACGACCTGTGCCTGTGGGTTGTCGAGCGCATTAAATACTCGCCTAAACTGACCATCACTGTCATGGGTTTGCAAATACCAAGATACATGTTTGCGAGCAATTCGCGCTCCCATTGGCTCACCGTAAAACATATGGAGGTTTGTTAAATGCTCCATTAATATACTGCGCACCTCTGCAATAGCAGGTGGCTGTAAATGTTCCCCAGTTCGCAAATAGTGGTCTATCTCCCTAAATATCCAAGGGCGACCTTGGGCGGCTCGGCCAATCATAATGGCATCTGCACCCGTATAGTCTAAAACCTGTTTTGCTTTTTCTGGTGATGTAATATCACCATTGGCAACAACAGGAATCGACACTGAACGTTTTATATCCCTAATCGTGGCGTACTCAGCATCACCTTTGTACATACATGCGCGCGTACGCCCATGTACAGCAAGTGATGCAATGCCATAACGTTCAGCTATTCTCGCAATCTCTACACCATTACGGTTATCCGGATCCCATCCTGTACGGATTTTAAGTGTCACAGGTATATCAACAGCATTAACGACTGCATCAATAATCTCTTCCACAAGTTCAGGAAACTGTAATAAGGCAGAGCCTGCGAGTTTCTTGTTCACTTTTTTTGCTGGGCACCCCATATTGATATCTATGATCTGTGCACCATTAGCAACATTGAATTGTGCGGCCTGCGCCATAAGCTCAGGATCTGCTCCTGCAATTTGCACCGCGCGTATACCCGACTCACCGCTGTGATCCATACGGTTCATCGACTTTTCTGTTTTCCAAACCTTAGGATTTGACGATAGCATTTCAGACACAGCTAAGCCCGCACCTAAGCGTCGACAAAGTTGTCTAAATGGTCTGTCTGTAATGCCTGCCATTGGCGCGACAATTACATTATTCTCAAGTTGGTATTTACCGATACGCACTATATTCAATAGGCCTCTTTTCAAGGGGCGCTAAGTTTACGGTTTTTTTCACAAAAATCAAAGGCTATAAATTGAACAAAAGTAACTTTTTTTTGCCCTTTTCGTATTGACATTTGATAACCACATGACAAGTAGGTTGATTTGTTTGAAATTCATACAGATTTTATTTTTTACAAGATAACTAGAAAATTTTTGGATATGTAAAAAAATAGTAAAGCCTGTTAAATACAGGCTTTACATGCATGTTTTGAGTTAATGCTCTAGATTTGATTGTTCGATTTATTACGCTTTTTTAGTGCCACTTACTCGAGTCCAATCACCTTCAACGGCAATGTCATCTAGTTCAATGAACGGTGCATAAATGTCAGCAACCGATTGCGCTTGTTCTTCTAAAATACCCGACATGGCAATTTTACCACCTGGCTTTAATAACCCTAAAATCACACTATGTAATTCGCGAAGTGGCTGGGCTAAAATATTAGCCACTACTATATCTGCACTAAACTCAGGTTGGTTTTCTGGAAGGTATACTTCGAGTTTGTCTGCAACACCATTTCGGTTCGCGTTATCAAGGCTTGCTTCAAGCGCTTGAGGGTCAATATCTATCCCAATCATACGCTCTGCACCTAGTTTTATAGCTGCAATACCTAAAATGCCTGAACCACAACCAAAATCAACAACCGTTTTACCCGTCAGATCTTGGCTTTCTAACCATTTAAGGCACAAGGCCGTTGTTGCATGTGTGCCCGTGCCAAAAGCAAGGCCAGGGTCTAGCAATACATTTACAGCATCAGGGTCAGGAATATCGCGCCAGCTTGGGCAAATCCATAGTTTTTCGCCAAATTGAATAGGGTGGAAGTTATCCATCCATTCACGTTCCCAGTCTTTATCTTCAAGTTGCTCGATTTTGTATACTAAATTGTCTTTTAGCTCATCATGGCGCTTTAATAACGCAACGACTGCGTTCATATCATGATTAGCTTCGAACAAGCCAATAACTGTGGTATCAGCCCAGAACACAACGGTGCCAATTTTAGGCTCGTAAATAGGGGTGTCTTTTGCGTCAATAAAGGTTACTGAAGCGCTACCCGCTTCCATTAATAGATCGCTTACGGCATCAGCTGTTGCAGAATTGGCATTAATACGAATTTGGATCCAAGCCATGGTTATTTCCTTCAAATAGAAAAAAGGCCGCTATAGCGGCCTTTTTAGTTTATATAGTAGCGCTAAATTATTTAGCGTCTAAAAAGCTTTTCAGTAAATCTGAGCGAGAAGGGTGGCGTAATTTACGCAGTGCTTTCGCTTCTATTTGACGAATACGTTCACGTGTTACGTCAAACTGTTTACCTACTTCTTCTAAGGTGTGGTCGGTATTCATATCAATACCAAAACGCATACGTAGTACTTTAGCTTCACGAGCTGTTAAGCCTGCAAGTACATCGTTAGTTGCGCCACGAAGAGATTCCATTGTTGCCGAATCGATTGGCGAATCAATAGTTGTATCTTCGATAAAGTCACCTAAGTGAGAATCTTCATCATCACCGATTGGTGTTTCCATTGAAATTGGCTCTTTAGCAATCTTAAGTACCTTACGGATTTTATCCTCAGGCATCATCATGCGTTCTGCTAATTCTTCTGGATTTGGCTCACGACCCATTTCTTGTAACATTTGACGAGAGATACGGTTAAGTTTATTAATCGTTTCAATCATATGTACAGGGATACGGATTGTTCTTGCTTGGTCAGCAATAGAGCGTGTTATTGCTTGACGTATCCACCACGTAGCATAAGTAGAGAACTTATAACCACGGCGATATTCAAACTTATCAACCGCTTTCATCAGACCAATGTTACCTTCTTGGATTAAATCTAAGAATTGTAAGCCACGGTTTGTGTATTTTTTAGCAATTGAGATTACAAGACGTAAGTTAGCTTCAACCATTTCTTTTTTCGCACGGCGTGCTTTCGCTTCACCTATGCTCATTCGACGGTTGATGTCTTTAATACGCTCAATGCTTAAACCTGTTGTTTGTTCAATAACAGATAATTTATTAATGCTACGAATGATTTCTGGCTTAACTTCTTCAAGTTTAGCTGAATACTTTTCGTTACCTGAAATTTCTAAATCAACCCAAGAAGCGTCAGTTTCGTTATTAGCAAAATGCTTAACGAATGTTTTCTTTGGTAATTTAGCAATTTGAACAGCTTGCTTCATGATTAGGCGTTCTTGAACACGAACACGATCCATCATTTCACGCATGTTATTTACCATGCGGTCAAACTGTTTAGGTATTAATTTAAATGTTCTGAAAAGCTCACCAATTTCAAAAATGGCTGCTTGTGATTCAGGATGCGAACGACCTTTAGCTTCAAACGTATCACGTGCTTTATTATACAAATCACGTAAATTTTCAAAATGAATACGAGCTTCTTCAGGATCTGGCCCTGTGTCTATCTCTTCTTCATCTTCATCATCGCTATCAGCATCATCTTTGTCATCTTTATCGTCGTCCTCAAGTTGCTTAGCACTTAATTCTGAACCGATGTTAGTTGCTGAAATTGGCGCTGTATCTTCATTAGGATCGATAAAGCCAACGATAATATCGCTTAAACGCATTTCTTCAGCTTCAAACTTATCCCACTGCTCTAGTAGGTAAGTGATTGCTTCAGGGTACTCTGCAACAGAAATCTGTACTTGATTAATGCCTTCTTCAATACGTTTAGCGATTACAATTTCGCCTTCACGTGTAAGAAGTTCAACAGTACCCATTTCACGCATGTACATGCGAACTGGATCTGTTGTACGGCCGATTTCTTTTTCTACAGTCGCAAGGGCTGCAGCGGCAGCTTCAGCTGCGTCTTCGTCTGTCGTTGTTTCTTGCATCATTAATTCATCAGCATCAGGCGCGTTTTCGCTAACCTTGATACCCATGTCATTAATCATGCTTATGATATCTTCTACTTGATCTGAGTCTATAATGTCTTGTGGAAGGTGATCATTTACTTCTGCAAAAGTTAAGTAGCCTTGCTCTTTACCTTTCTGAATCAGAAGTTTTAATTGTGACTGAGGAGTTGGATCCATAGAGATTGTTTCTTCCACTCTGATAAGTTGATACAACAGGCGCCATCATGTAGTTTGCATTAAAGCTAACTAGAATAATGTGACGCAGTGAATAGCACAGTATAACAGTTTAAATCAATTTTGACTAGGGTCTGTTGGTCTTTCAGGATTAAAGTTTGTTCTATCCAAGGGTGGTTTAATCGCGGCGCGAGGTTTGTAACCTAGTGGGCTAAGTAAAAACCGAGCAACAAAGAATAAACCTCCCTTGGGTCGAACCCAAAGGGCAGCGCGTGTTTGGCATTTATGCTGCGTTATCGCCTATTTATGTGGAATAACCACACTACATAGGCTCTGTCTTGCCTAAATACCAAACACACTGCTGTAAACTTAACCTCGAAAGATAAACAGACCCTAGCTGTTAGTCGCTTTTAACGCTGTCATTAACAAATGACACTCAAGCCTTTCATCGCTACTAAGGCCTTGCGTCTTGTCCTTTATTAATAGGGTCTCGAGTCGATAATTTAAACACTGATCTTCAATAAACTTGAAAGTATTTTTAAAAACCGTCTCTAAACGTTCTTCATTTATTTCATGTTGCCACGTTGCAAGCTTGATTAATGGCTCGTAATCTTCAGTTCCTCGAAAAAACTCGAGCAGTTGCGCAGTGGTCACATTTTCTTTTTCTAAAGCTTGTTCTTGTAATCGTAATAACAGCCCTATGCCAGCAATGTTCATTTGTGCAAGCTCAGGTAAATACGGCACACTTTTAGCTAAATTAGGGTGCTGGATCAATATACCGATAGCTTGGCGCATAGGTGTTATTTTAAATTTACGTTCAATAGAGTGTTGTTGTTTAGGCGTTTTTAAACGGCTATTCAACTGCTCACGCGTTCTGCCAATTAAGCGTCCTAATTGTTCAAGAATGTTTTCTTGATAAAACTCACTTGGAATTTTTTCAATTAGTGGAAGTGCTGCACTAAGAAGTTTAGCTTTTCCTGAATCGAGTGTTAAATCAACCTCTTGGCTTAATTTATTAAACAATACTTTGGTAAAGTCATCTGCTTGGCTTAGGCGCAATTCGAATTGCTCCTTACCTTCTTTTTGTACAAGCGAGTCAGGGTCTTCGCCATCTGGTAAAAATGCAAATTGTAGTGCTTTACCATCGTTTAAATAAGGGAGTGCATTTTCAAGTGCCCGCCAAGCAGCGTCACGGCCAGCCCTGTCGCCATCGTAACAACAGATTACTTTATCAGTAGTTCTAAATAAAGTGTGCATGTGCTCGCTTGTTGTTGCTGTCCCCAGTGATGCAACTGCATATTCAATCCCTTGTTCAGCTAAGGCAACAACATCCATATAACCTTCAACAATCATTACATGATCAAGTTTTTTATGGGCTTGCTTTGCTTCGTAAAGCCCATAAAGCTCAAAGCCTTTATGGAAAATTCGGGTTTCTGGCGAGTTTAGATATTTTGGCCCTTGGTCGGCTTGCATTACACGCCCACCAAATGCAATAACGCGTCCGCGTTTATCGCGAATAGGGAACATTAGGCGATCGCGGAAAAAATCAAATTGTCTGCCTGGTGTTTTTTCTGAAGCTAGCTTTAGCTCAACCAATTGCTCTTTTTGTTCTTTATTACGACCAAGCTGTAGGCATAGCCCATCCCATTCGCTAGGAGCGTAGCCAATCATAAATTTTTTAACAGTTTCACCGCTTAAACCACGGCCTTTAACATACTCAATAACAGCAGCAGAATTACTATGGTGTTTTAATTGGTGCTGATAAAAGCGAGCAGTATGAAGCATTAAGTCGTAATCGGAGCGCTTTTGCGCAGCCGTACGCTCTGGTGCTGAGTTTGCGCCTTGTTCTCGAGGTACTTCTAAGTTAAGCATGCTAGCTATTTCTTCAATAGCATCTACAAACTCTAGCTTTTCGTACTCCATTACAAACGAAATTGCATTACCATTAGCGCCACACCCAAAGCAGTGATAAAACTGTTTGTCTTGCGATACAGTAAATGAGGGAGATTTTTCGTTATGAAATGGGCAGCAAGCTTGATAATCCTTACCTGCTTTTTTTAGACCTACTTTTGAGTCTATCAGGTCGACAATATCGGTTCTGGCAAGTAAATCGTCTATAAAGTTACGTGGGATCTTTCCGGCCATTAGTAAAATACAGTCCTGAAATAATAAGAAGAAGAACGAATATGAAATTTACTTTTTATACTTGCTTGATGCAAAATATAGTGTGCTTTAACTTACCAAAATGACAGCGAAATAAATAGGGAAGCTATAAAAAATTTCATTTTAAAGTAACCTAATCGGTGTACTTTTTATTAAAGTTAAAAACAAAGAAACCGAGCGCTAGGCTCGGTTTACTTCAATCATACTTTAATGTATGTGGGAGTATTAGGCAGTTAATCGTTGCTTAATTAAACCAGAAATCTTACCCAAATCGGCTCGACCTTCAGCTTTGCTTTTGATTATACCCATTACTTTACCCATGTCTTGCATACCTGCTGCATTAGTATCAGCAATAGCCGCGTCAATGAGAGCAATTATTTCTTCTTCACTCAATTGTTGAGGTAAAAAAGTTTCAAGCGCTACTATTTCATTGGCTTCAATATCAGCTAAATCATCACGCCCAGCATCTTTGTACTGAGTGTAAGAGTCACGACGTTGTTTAACAAGCTTCACTATAACGGAGGTAATACCTGCGTCGTCTAGTGTTATTTGCTCGTCAATTTCACGTTGCTTGATTGCAGCAAGTACCATACGAATAGGGTTAAGACGTTGCTTGTCTTTAGCTCTCATCGCATCTTTTTGCGCATCTTTTAGCGTTATTAAAAGGCTCATTTATACAAGACCTAATATATTAGTATAATTTAACGCGACGAGCGTTATCACGAGAAAGTTTTTTCATGTGACGTTTAACTGCAGCAGCTTTTTTACGCTTACGCTCAGCTGTTGGTTTTTCATAGTGCTCGCGACGACGAACTTCTGAAAGGATTCCTGCTTTTTCACATGAACGCTTGAAGCGACGAAGTGCTACGTCAAACGGTTCGTTCTCTCTTACTTTAATTACTGGCATTAAAAATTCACCTACCTAAATTATGAGCGTTGCTCAAGTTGATCAAACATTGATCAAGTGGTTCAAAAATGGTGCGGTATTGTAATCCGAAGCAACACCACATGTAAAGGACAATATTAACAGAAACGCATTACGTTAAACAGTATTAATTTGCTTGGCGCTGGTACAGTTGGCAAAGTACTTGCCCCGCCTTTTTTTCTTTAATTAACAACCAGTTGGTTGGCGTTTCCAAGGTAGCTAGCTCTGCCTCTACTTCAACATAAATTAATGCGTCGTTGCTTAACCATTGGTTTTTTTCTAATAAATCGCAGGTTGTTTGCGCTAAATCTTTGCGAAATGGTGGGTCAACAAATACAAGATTAAAGGCTTCGTTTGTGTTTTTTTGCTCTAAAAAGGAGAGCGAATTGGTATGTTTAACGTATGCGTTGTCGAGCTTTAAAGTGCTAATATTTTGTTCTAATTGCTTAGCAGCTAATGAGTCGAGCTCGATAAATGTAGCGCTTTTAGCAAATCGTGATAGCGCTTCAAATCCCAATCCACCAGAACCGGCAAAACAATCAAGTACATTTGCGTCACGCGTATCTTGCATTAGCCAATTAAATACAGTTTCTTTAATTCGATCGGTAGTAGGTCTCAAGCCTTCTACGTTTTTAACAGGGAGTTTACGGCCTCGAAACTGACCACTAATCACTCTAATAAAGCCATCACTGGGCTTGTTAGTAGCTTTATTTTGCGTTGTTTTTTTTCTCATTTAGCTCACTAAAAAATGGTATATGGTATCTAGCTCAGATAATATTATGGGCGATTACGTGTAGCTTCATTTTTCAACCGCATTAAAAGTGTTACTATTGAACACTTACGTTTTGAATGGTTGTATTTATTAGCAACTATTGCTGGGCATTGCCAAGCTATTTCAAATTTTAGTTTATCAGATTTTTATAAGTGGTTATTAGCAAGTATGACAAAAAAAAGTAAATTCATGTCGTGGCTCGGTTTTGGCAAGTCAGATAAAAAAGAAGCAGAGCAAAAAGCAGCAGCTGATAAACAACAAGTATTAGCGCAAGAAGAGGCGCAGAAGCTAGAGCAAGAAAAACTAGCGCAGCAAGCTGAAGCTGAACGTATAAAAGCTAAGGCTGAAACAGAGCGCTTAGAGCAAGAAAAACTAGCGCAGGAGCAAGCTGAAGCTGAACGGTTAAAAGCAGAGGCTGAAACAGAGCGTTTAGAACAAGAACGCCAGCGTGCTGAAAACGCGGAAAAGATTGCCATTGAGCAGGCCAATGCTGAATTGCTTGCAAAACAGCAAGCAGATGCCGAGGTGCAAAGACAAGAACATGCGCAACGTTTAGCCGATCAAGAAAAAGAGATGCGCTTAGAGCAAGAACGATTAGCGGCAGAAAAAGTAGAGGCTGAGCGACTAGAGCAAATACGCCTTGAAAAACAAGATGAGGCAATCAAAGCCGAAAAGCTTGCAATAGAGCAAGCGAATGCTGAGTTATTAGCAAAAGAACAAGCAGATGCTGAAGCTCAAAGGCAAGAGCAAGCGAAGCGCTTAGCAGAACAAGAAGCGCAGATGCTTTTAGAGCAAGAACGCATTGCGGCTGAAAAAGCAGAAAATGAGCGCTTAGAGCAAGTACGTATTGCAGCTGAAAAAGCAGAAAATGAACGTTTAGAGCAAGAACGCCTTGCAGCTGAAAAAGCAGAAAATGAACGTTTAGAGCAAGAACGCCTTGCAGCTGAACAAGCAGAGAATGAACGATTAGAGCAAGAACGCCTTGCAGCTGAACAAGCAGAAAATGAGCGTTTAGAGCAAGAACGTATTGCAGCTGAAGAAGTAGAAAATGAGCGTTTAGAACAAGAACGCCTTGCAGCTGAAAAAGCAGAGAATGAACGCTTAGAGCAAGAACGCCTTACAGCTGAAGAAGCAGAAAATGAGCGTTTAGAACAAGAACGTATCACAGCAGAACTTGCAATTGAAGAAGCTAAAAAAGCCGAAAAGCCAAAAAAAGAAGGGTTTTTCTCTCGCCTTAAAAAAGGCTTGTTAAAGACTCGCGTTAATATAGGTTCTGGTTTTGCGTCTATTTTTAGTGGAAAAAAAATAGACGACGAATTATTTGAAGATCTTGAAACTCAATTACTCACCGCCGATTTAGGCGTTGATACTACCATGAAGTTGATTGATCGTTTAACTGATGCAGCGAACCGTAAACAGTTAAAAGATGGTGATGCGCTTTATGAGTTAATGAAACAAGAAATGGCTGCGATGCTTAAAACGGCAGAACAGCCTTTAGTCATAAGCGAAGATAAAAAGCCGTTTGTTATTTTAATGGTAGGCGTAAATGGTGTTGGTAAAACAACGACTATTGGTAAAATGGCTAAGCAATTTCAAAACGAAGGTAAGTCGGTTATGCTGGCTGCTGGTGATACGTTTAGAGCGGCAGCTGTTGAGCAGCTTCAGGTTTGGGGTGAACGTAACAGCATTCCCGTTATTGCACAGCATACAGGTGCAGATAGTGCATCAGTTGTGTTTGATGCATTCCAAGCGGCTAAAGCACGTAATATAGATGTGTTAATTGCTGATACAGCTGGGCGCTTGCAAAATAAAGATAATTTAATGCAAGAGCTTGAAAAAATAGCTCGTGTAATGAAAAAGATTGATCCTGATGCGCCGCACGAAGTGATGCTAACTATCGATGCAGGCACAGGGCAAAATGCAATTAGCCAAGTAAACCTGTTTAATCAATGTGTTGGTTTAACTGGTATTACGCTTTCAAAACTTGATGGAACTGCAAAGGGTGGTGTTATTTTTGCGGTTGCAGATAAGTTTAATATTCCAATTCGTTACATTGGTGTTGGTGAAGGTATTGATGATTTACGCGCTTTTAAAAGCGATGATTTTATTGATGCGTTATTTAGCCAAGATGAGGACGACGTTTAATTTACCAAAAAAGGGAGCTAGCTCCCTTTTTAATTGCGAGGAATACTAATTTCATTAATGTGTTAATGGAGTTGGCATAATAAAAAAATGATAAATTTTCAGCAAGTAAGTAAGACCTATCCTGGAGGGCACCGCGCCCTCGAAAAAGTTAATTTTCATATTAAACCGGGTGAACTTGCCTTTTTAACTGGCCACAGTGGTGCGGGTAAAAGTACGTTGCTTAAGTTAATTAGCTTAATGGAACGTCCTTCAGCAGGTAGTGTATTTATCAACGGTGTTGATTTAAACAAAGTAAACTCGCGTCAAATTCCTTATGCTCGTCGTGATATAGGTATTATTTTTCAAAACCATAGGTTATTAGAGCGCTATACTATTTTTGATAACGTGGCATTACCTCTCATTATTGAGGGGACTCACCATAAGCAAATAGCTAAACGGGTCCATGGCGCGCTTGACAAGGTAGGCCTAATTGACAAAGTGAAATGTCATCCTTCAATGCTATCTGGAGGCGAGCAACAACGTGTTGGTATTGCCAGAGCTATTGTAAACTCCCCACCAATTTTACTAGCTGATGAACCAACAGGTAATCTTGACCCAGAGCTTTCAATGGAAATACTCAAGTTGTTTGAAGACTTTAATAAACACGGTACCACTGTTCTTATCGCAACGCATGATTTGGGTTTGGTTGCACGTATGAAGTATCGTAGCTTAACCTTAAAAGATGGCCGTATGCTTCAAGACCCGCTTGCTGAGGGGGCACTATGAGTTTACTTTTTAAAGGTCGCCAAAATAGTAATGACAAGCAAAAAAAATCAGTATTAGCTGGCAGTTATTTTTTTATTATTAATATTTTTCGCCAAGGTGTGCATAGCTTAGGTGAAATGTGGCGCACGCCGCTTGCATCTATGATGACTATCGCTGTACTTGGTTTGAGCCTAACGTTACCTGCAACACTTTACTTAGTCGTTAAAAACGTACAGCAAGTGAGTAGTGGCTTTGAAGAGGCGAGTGAAATATCGCTGTTCGTTAAAGAAAGTATGAACGAGCAAGAAACGCAAACATTAGTAAAGCGTTTAGCACTTTACCCAGAAGTGGAAAGTGTTGAGTTTATTTCAAAACAACAGGCATTAACTGAATTTAAAGACGTATCTGGCTTTGGGCAAGCTTTGGAGTATTTAGATAAAAATCCATTACCGGATGTGGTGCTCGTTACTCCAACAAAACGTCACAGACACCCAAATGCCGCTAAAGTACTGCTAACTAAATTAGAAAGTGAACGTGAAGTTGATTTTGGTAAGCTCGATATAGCCTGGTTAGAGCGTTTAAATGCATTACTAGATTTACTTAAAGAAAGTGTAATAACCATCGCATTATTACTACTTACCTCAGTGACACTTATTATTGGTAACACCATTCGTTTGTCGATCATGGATAAAAAAGAAGAAATACAAGTAATGAAGCTAGTAGGCGCAACGAACACCTTTATACATGCCCCATTTTTGTGGACCGGTATTTGGTATGGTGTAATAGGTGGTTTGTTTGCCTTCATATGCGTAGGTTTGATGATGTGGTGGCTTTCAAGCGCAGTGAGCAGTGTGGCGGGGGTGTATCAAACAAGTTTTTCGTTAATAGGATTATCGCTTAATGAACTCGGCTTTTTAGTGTTACTAGCAACAAGCTTAGGATTTGTAGGATCGTACCTTTCTGTAAATCGATATATTAAAGAAATAGAACCCGATAAAGTATAAAAACCCCTGCAAACTATAAGTGAACCAACCCAGCTTGATATGCGTAACGTATCGGACTGGGTTGTACCTCCCGTTATTAAAACTGTCATATTTGTGTACTATCCTCCCATAAAGTAATGAGTTGTAAATAAGGTGATGCGGTTAGGTTAATTGGCTGCAATCCCTCAATTCATCACTTATTCAGTCGCTTGTAGTAGACTAAACACATACTAAAAACTGCTTGATTTATACTTTTAAAAAGTTTTAAATTGGGGTTAGCACTCTTAGAGAAAGAGTGCTAAGATAGTTTAAAATGTTTATCACCGAGGTGAAAAATGAGTAAAGATTTATACGCAATGGCACTTACAGTCGGACAACAAAGCGCAAGCATGGACGGTTACCTTCAAGCGGTAAGCACTATTCCTATGCTTAAAGTTGAACAAGAGCAAGAACTTGCTAAAAGACTTCAGGAAGAAGGCGATCTTAGTGCTGCCAAGCAACTCATTATGTCGCATTTACGCTTTGTAGCACATATTGCTAAAAGCTACTCGGGATACGGCTTACCACAAGCTGACCTTATTCAAGAAGGTAATATAGGCCTGATGAAAGCGGTTAAACGTTTTGACCCTACAGTGGGTGTACGTTTAGTGTCGTTTGCAGTGCATTGGATTAAAGCCGAAATTCACGAGTTTGTTCTTAAAAACTGGCGCATAGTTAAAGTTGCAACCACTAAAGCGCAACGTAAATTGTTTTTTAATCTTCGTAAAAACAAAAAGCGTTTAGGCTGGTTCAACCAAGCTGAGGTTAGCACTGTTGCTAGCGAGCTAGGTGTGAGCGAAAAAGAAGTACGTGAAATGGAATCGCGCATGAGCGGCCAAGACATGGGCTTTGACCTAACTGGTGACGATAACGACGATGCACCAACAAGTACATACTCTCCAGTACAGTATTTAACAGATGGCGCAGCTGACTTAGCTGACGACGTTGAACAAGAGCAGTGGAAAGAGCAAGCGCATACTCGTTTATTTAGCGCACTTAAAACACTAGATGAACGTTCACAAGATATTGTTAGCGCGCGTTGGTTGTCTGATGATAAAGCAACCCTTCAGGAGCTTGCACAAAAGTACAGTGTATCTGCTGAGCGTGTTCGTCAGCTTGAAAAAACAGCGATGAAAAAATTACAAAGCGCTATGAGCTAATATTGCTCAAGCAGCAAAATTTAAAAAGCCCTGCATGAAAATGCGGGGCTTTTTGCTTTTGAGTAGGTTGGTTTGAGCGAAGCGAAACCCAACGATAAAATATCTAATTAAGTAATACCGATATTCTGCATTATTGAATGGTTATACCAATCCGCAATAATACTTAATGATTTTACGGGGCTAAACGTGTCGCTACCTGCGTTAAAAAATTCTCATTTAGAGCAACTAAATAGCGAATTTTTTGCCTAGCTATTAACACGTTTTTCCGCCCTTAAAATAGACCACTTAATTAAGCGAATTGGTATTAGTTTATTATTCGGATATAGCATTATTTAAAGCTTATATTACCGAGCACTCACTCCTTTTCCCTCAGCATGCGCTAACTGAATGTACTTACGTTCAACTAATTGCGAAACCGGTACGAGTTCAAAACCTTGCTTAGTTAGCTCTGGTAAGGCATGGCGTAAAAATTCGATGGTTTCAGGGTAGGGATGAGCAATTGCAATGGCAAAGCTATGGGAAATGGCTAATTGTTTTAACTCTTCAAGCCTTAGTTGCAGTTGTTCTGGTGTAGTTATGTTGTCTAAAAACACTTGGCGACTAATATTAGCAACACCCAAAAAGTTAGCGGCATTTTGTGCCTGGCTCAAATCGGTTGTGCGACTATCTAAAAAATATAAATGACGCTTTTTAAGTACTTCCATTGTCCAGTTCATAGCTTGGCTTTTTTGCGTAAGCGCTGAGCCCATGTGGTTATTAACGCCTTTAACTTGCGGTAAACTAGCGAGAGCGGTTCCAAGAGTTTGCTGAAGCTGCTCTTTATTCATATTTAAAGTAAGCGCACCAGGCCCTAGTTCTTTACCGTTAAGTGCTTGCATAGGTACATGAAGCAATAACTCTTTATTTGATTGACTGGCAAGTGTTGCAAAAATTTGCGAATAAGGGGTATGGGGCAAAATTGAATACGACAATTGCCCAGGTAAGGAAAGGAACTCTAAGTCCCGTTGATGATAGCCTATATCGTCTATCACTATTGCTATTTGCTTGGCGCTAATTGTTGCAGAGCTAAAACAAATAACTAATGTTAGCCATTTTATTATTTTCACGTTTATAGTTTTTATTATCTTTTTAGCTTTATTTATACAGCTTATACAAGCTATTGCATGCTAAGTAATTGTTTGGCTTTAACCAACTGTAAATCGGTTAGATTACCAGTAAGTAATTGCGCATTATTGTTAGTGTGTTCATTTTTTATTATAACGGCTTTATTACTTTGTGAAAGGTTTGTTTGATTAACCGCCACATCTGGGGTTATTCCTATTCCATCAATCGATTTACCTAACGGTGTGAAGTATTTCGCTGTGGTGAGCTTTAATGCGGTATTGCCATCACCGAGTGGAATGAGTGATTGTACAGAGCCTTTCCCAAAAGATTGGCTGCCAACAATGGTTGCTCGTTTATTATCTTTAAGTGCTGCTGCAAGTATTTCGGCTGCAGAGGCTGAATTTTCGTTTATAAGCACAACTATGGGCGCATTTTTTAGAATGTCTCCACGCTTTGCATAAAATGCTTGGTTAGCATCGTAAAAACGTCCTTTAGTCGTCACTATAGTGCCACTTTGTAAAAATAGGTCTGATACCGCCACTGCGCTTTGTAATGTCCCCCCTGGGTTATCACGTAAATCAATTACTAAGCCTTTAAGTGGGTAGCCAAAATGGCTTTGCAGGGCGGCAACTTGTAGTGCAACTTCATGTAATGTGTGGTTAGAGAAGTTATTGATAGCTATGTAGCCAGTTCCAAAATCTAAACGTTCGCTTGTTACACTTTCGAGGTTTATTTGGCGACGTGTGACATGAAAAGTGAGTGGGTTATTATTGTTATCGCGATTTACAATTATATCTATATTCGAAAATTCACTGTCTCTTATTAGTGTTGCTACTTCGTCGATAGTACGGTTTTGGGCTGCGTTGTTGTTTACACTTACAATAATATCGCCTGGTAAAATACCTGCTGCTTTTGCGGGCGAATTATTAACCACGTTAACAATAGTCATATTCTCGTCTATGTTCTTAACTTCTATACCAATACCTGTGTAACGACCATTTGTGTTATCAAATAATGAGGTTAATTCATACTCATTTAAGTACTTAGAATAGGAGTCGAGTTTTGAATATAAACGCTCAAACTGCTGGTTGTTATATTTAATATGGTGGCTATTTTGTAAGGTGAGATCTTCAACGTAATAGGTATGAATGTTAAAGAGTATTTCGTCTATTTGTTGTCTTTTAAGATCTTTAATTGAGCTTGCTAGTGCATTACTAGTAAAGGTAATTAGGGTTAGTAATACAAGTAAGTACAGACTTATATAAAAGTCTGCACTTTTTTTATGAACGGTATTTATTGTGTGTTTTTTAGTTGTCATCAGCTGCTCCAGGGCGGTGCAGCGATTTATCTAATTAAATACGTTTGCACCATTTTACAGGATTTACTGCGCGTCCTTTGTGGCGTATTTCAAAGTATAGACCAGAACTTGCCTGTCCGCCGCTTTGGCCTACCAAAGCGAGGATTTCGCCTTCACGTACCATATCCCCTACATCTCTTAGTAGCGTTTGAGCGTGGCCATATAGGCTCATAAAACCTTCACCATGGTCTACAACAATTACCCATCCATAACCTTTTAGCCAATCGGCAAATACAACTTGCCCGTTGTGCACGCTATTAATATTAGTGCCTTCTTTTGCACCAATTAATACGCCTTTCCAATCAATACCACCATGCTTACGTTGGCCGAATGTGTGCTCTAACTTGCCTTTGCTCGGCCAGTCTAATTTTCCCTTGCTCTTATTTAGGCCAAGTAATTCTATTTTTTGTGTTTTTTCTTTTTCGAGCTCTTTAATCGTTGTTACTAAAGTTTGTTGGTTTTCTTTTAAATAATTTATTGAGCTTTTAGTGCTGCTAAGCTGAGCTTGTAAGTTTTTAAGATTAGCTTGGCGTTCACTTTGTGCATTAAGTAATGCAGTTTGACGCCTTTTTTGTTCATCAAATAAAAGCGCTAGTTTTTCTTGTGTTTTAACGAGCTCTTTTTGGTTTTGTACTATTTGCTGTTGAAGATCTTTTAGATCTTCGATTTGTTCAATACGGGCTTTATTTAAGTAATTGTAATAGCTAAGTGTGCGCTCAAACTTGGCTGTGTCTTCTTGATTCAACAGCATTTTAGAGTAGTCGTCGCCACCGGCCATATAGGCACTTTTGAGTTGCGCGGCTAAAATTTTCTGAAACTGAGTGTGCTTTTTATCAAGCTCATCGGCTTTACTTTGTAACTCTTTTTGCTGTGTTTTAGTCTCTTTTACAGATTGCTCTGCCATGTTAAGTGCTTTAGCATTTTTAGCTATATCGAGTTCATGGCTTTTTAGATTTTTTTGTAGCGACGCTATTTTTTTTCTTTGGGCGTTATATTCAGCTTGGCTTTGCTCAAGTGCATTTTGAACCTCTGATAAGTCTTTTTTAGTACGATCTTCATTAGCAACTGCAGATGCAGCCACTAATGAAGTTAGTATCAAACCGCACTTAATTAACCGGTTAATACGTTTATTCATGTGTTATTTCAACATCATGATAGGCGTACCAGTCATTTCTTTTGGTTGCTCCATACCCATTAAGTGAAGCATTGTTGGGGCTACATCACTCAAGGCTTTACCTTGCATTGGCTCTGCATCACGACCAACATAAATAAAATGCACCGGTTCGCTAGTGTGGGCAGTATGTGCTTGGCCTGTTTTGAGATCAGCCATTTGCTCAGCATTACCATGATCGGCTGTAATTAGTGCTTCACCACCAAACTCTTCTAGTGCATCAACGACACGTCCGATACAGCTATCTACAGCTTCACAAGCTTTAACAGCGGCTTCAAATACACCTGAGTGACCAACCATATCGCCATTAGGGTAGTTACAAATAATAGCATCGTATTTACCGCTTTTAATTGCTTCTACTAGTTTGTCGGTTAGCATTTCTGAGTTCATTTCAGGTTGTAGGTCGTAGGTTGCTACTTGCGGCGAAGGAATTAGCTCGCGTGTTTCACCTTTAAATTCGCTTTCACGTCCGCCACTAAAGAAAAACGTAACGTGTGCGTATTTTTCGGTTTCTGAAATACGAAGCTGTGTTTTATTATTTTTTTCAAACCATTCACCAAGTACGTTTATTAGTGGTGTAGGTCCAAATGCAACAGGTGCGTCTATATCGGCTGCATACTCTGTCATCATTACAAATGCGCTAAGCTCTGGTGTTCTTTTTTTAGTAAAACCATCAAATTCAGGCTCAACAAAAGCGCGGGTAATTTCGCGGGCTCTATCTGCTCTAAAGTTAGCAAAAATAACGGTGTCGCCATCGTTTATTGAAGCCGGAGTGGCACCTGTTGGCGTAATAGTCGTAGCTGCTACAAACTCGTCGTTTTCGTCGCGCTCGTACGCTGCATTAAGTGCTTCAACACCATTATCAAAATTAAAGTCGCCTTCGGCGAGCGTCATTACGTTGTAAGCTTTTTCTACACGGTTCCAACGGTTGTCTCTGTCCATTGCGTAGTAACGGCCAATAAGTGATGCTAAACGTCCGCACTTAAGTTTACTAAATAACGCTTCAATTCGTTCGATTGATGCTTTTGCGCTACGTGGAGGTGTGTCACGGCCATCTAAAAATGCATGGAAATAGACTTCTTTAGCACCACGTTTTGCCGCCAGCTCGATACTTGCAACTATATGATCTTCATGGCTATGCACACCACCTGGGCTTAAAAGACCCATTATGTGAACCGCTTTACCAGCACTTACTGCTTTGTCTATGTTTTCAACTAAGGCTGGGGTTGAATCAAACTCGCCATCGTTAATTGCTTTGGTGATACGGGTAAAATCTTGATACACAATGCGCCCTGCACCTAAGTTTACATGGCCAACTTCTGAGTTACCCATTTGACCATCAGGAAGACCAACATCTAAACCCGAAGCAGATATTAATGTGTGTGGGCGGGTGGCCCATAAGTTGTCTAATACAGGTGTGTTAGCTGCAAGAATAGCATTACTTTGCGTATCTTCGCGGTATCCCCAACCGTCTAAAATCATTAATACCAGTGGTTTTTTATGCTCTGTCATAATAGCTCCTGAAAATTAGTATCTGTTGATGGATACTGTGCACCTAAAAAGGTTTATTAGCGTGGTTTTAGCATACCGTGTTTTTAAGCTAGGATCAGCATTGAAAACAAGATATTAAATATTTTTACTTATACCTTATTGACTAACATGAACTCTGCTTGAGATAGATTTATTATCCAGAGTTCTGTTAACTATATATGGGGGGCTTTATCGTTTTTTAAACGTCTCTAAGTGCTCCTAAACTCGCATTTTAGGTTGGTTTGGGTATACTTGCGTGGCTAAAGTACAAAATAATTAAAACATCACGTTTTAAAACATAATTTCATAGTGGAAGTAGAATGGATCAATATATTGAATTTATTACAAATCATCCCATTTTAAGCCTTGCTTGGGTTGGTATTGTTTTCCTTATTGTTAGTGGCTGGATAAAGAGTAAGCTTTCGGCTGTTCGTCAAATAAATCCTCAGCAGCTTACGTTACTTATTAACCGTGATGACGGTCAAGTAATCGATATACGTGCGCAAAAAGAGTTTAATGCAGGGCGTATTTCTGGTGCTGAGCATTTGAGCCCAGAGAATGCGAAAAAATCTGACTTTTCAAGCCTTGAAAAGTACAAGACTAAACCCATTATAGTTGTATGTACTACAGGTATGACTGCCCAAGGTACTGCAGCCGCTATGAGTAAAGCTGGTTTTGAAAGAGTTTACTTATTAGCAGGTGGCATGGGTGCGTGGCAATCTGCCAGCTTACCAACTACAACAGGTCGCTAATCAATTTAGCTAGGCCGATAGAGGATTTATTATGAGTAATGTTGTTTTATACACCAAGGCGTATTGTCCATTTTGTCAGCGTGCTCTTTCGCTTTTAAATAGCAAAGGCGTTGAATACACTAATTATGATATTGGTGTACAGCCTGAACTACGCGATGAAATGATTGCCAAAGCAGGTGGCGCAAGCACAGTACCGCAAATTTTTATTAATGATGAACATATCGGTGGCTGCGACGACATGATGGCTATTGAAGCGCAAGGTAAACTTGACGCTAAGTTAAACGCTTAATTTAATTATAATAACGAACAAGTTAGGAATAACAATGAACGAAGAAAATCAAAACGCGGCCGCTGCACAAGACGGCGCACAATTTACTATTCAACGTATTTACACTAAAGATGTATCGTTTGAAACGCCAAACTCCCCGGCCATCTTTCAAAAAGAATGGACGCCAGAAGTTAAGCTAGACCTAGATACACGCTCAAACAAGTTGGACGAAGGTGTATTTGAAGTTGTTTTAGCGCTAACTGTAACTGCATCTATTGGTGAAGAAACTGCGTTCTTATGTGAAATTCAACAAGCAGGTATTTTTACTATTGCTGAAGTTGAAGAAGTGCAACTTGCGCACATGCTAGGTGCATTTTGTCCTAACGTATTATTCCCATATGCACGTGAAGCTGTTTCAAACCTTGTTAATCGTGGTACGTTCCCACAGCTTAACCTTGCGCCAGTTAATTTTGATGCGTTATTTGCACAATACATGCAACAACGTACTGCGCAAGCTGACCAGGCTTCAGCAGACGCATAACTTATGAGTACAGCAACTACAGCTGTTACTGTATTAGGGGCGGGGTCTTACGGCACCGCCCTTGCTATTTGTTTAGCCCGAAATGGTCACCAGGTGACACTTTGGGGAAGAAATAGCGACGACGTTGCCACGCTTGCAGCTGAGCGGAAAAATCAACGTTACTTACCTGATGCTCCTTTCCCAGATACTCTTACTCTTGAAGCTAACTTACAACATGCCGTTGCTAGCAGTGCTATTGTACTTGTTGTTGTGCCAAGCCATGCTTTTGGCGACACGCTTGCGCAGATAAAACCTGCATTGCAAGAGGGTGCTAAAGTAGCGTGGGCAACTAAAGGGCTTGAGCCTAATACTGGACGTTTGTTACAAGAAGTTGCTTTGCAAGAATTGGGTGATGACATTCCACTTGCGGTACTTTCGGGTCCTACGTTTGCAAAAGAAATGGCGATGGGGTCACCTACAGCTATTTCAGTGTCTTCAACGTCACCTGAATTTGCTCAGCAGCTGGCCGATTTACTTCATTGTGGTCGCTCATTCCGTGTGTATAACAATGATGACTTTATTGGTATACAGCTCGGTGGTGCGGTTAAAAATGTAATTGCAATTGGTGCCGGTATTTCGGACGGTGTAGGTTTTGGTGCTAATGCGCGTACCGCGCTCATTACCCGAGGCCTTGCAGAGCTCACTCGTTTAGGTTGTGCTCTGGGTGCTAAGCCAGAAACCTTTATGGGAATGGCAGGCCTTGGTGATTTAATACTAACCTGTACAGATAACCAATCACGTAATCGTCGGTTTGGTTTGGCGTTAGGTAAAGGCGAGAGTGTTGATGCTGCTATTGAGTCTATTGGCCAAGTAGTTGAAGGCTTTAGAAATACTAAAGAAGTGTATTTACTAGCGCAGCGTGCTGGCGTAGAAATGCCAATCACTGAGCAAATTTATAAAGTACTTTATGAAAATAAAGACATGAAAGAAGCTGCTATGGCTCTTTTAGGACGAGAACAACGCGCTGAATAAGCGCTTGAGCTAGGCCTTAAATAAAAAACCGACATTATGTCGGTTTTTTATTGCCTAACGGATTATATTTACTGGGCGTTAGGGAAGCCCAACTGACGCCACGACTCGTAGACAAACACGGCGACTGCATTTGAAAGGTTCATACTACGGCTATTTGCTTGCATAGGAATACGTACACGCTGATCGTTTGGTAATGCTTGAATCATTTCATCAGGCAGGCCGCGTGTTTCAGGACCAAATACCAAGCAGTCGCCAGCTTCGTAACTTGCTTCATGATGAAATTGACTGCCTTTTGTTGTACAGGCATACACTTTTTTAGGTTTGCATTTTTCAAGGTAGTCCTCAAATGAGGCATGGCGTTGAACATGGCTAAATTCATGGTAATCAAGGCCCGCACGTTTCACGCGTTTATCGTCCCATTCAAAACCTAACGGCTCAATTAAATGTAATGCATAGCCAGTATTGGCACATAGGCGAATAATATTACCTGTGTTAGGCGGTATTTCAGGTTGGTATAAAACAATATCCAGCATAATGAGCCTTATAAAATAATCTGTAGTTTGACGAAGGGCAGTATACACGAAACCTTTTAAAAAAATGATATACTCAACACATTCAATACAGTGATTAATGGGTACACGCGTGCATAACCGTAGCTACGAATTTTGGGTTAAAACTTCCAGCATTGTTACCATGGTCATGGTTAGTTTAATGATCGGCGCAAAAACATGGGCCTGGCTGGCCTCTAGCTCGGCTTCAATGCTTGGCTCGTTAACTGATTCGTTAATGGATATTACTGCCACCGCTATGAGCTTTTTAGTGTTGGGTTACGCACTGCGCCCAGCGGATGATGACCATAGGTTTGGGCACGGAAAAGCTGAAGCACTTGCAGGACTAGGCCAAGCCGCATTTATTGCAGGCTCAGGTTGCCTACTTGCTTTTCATGGTATTGAGCGATTATTTAACCCTATACAGTTAAGCCATTCTTTATTAGGTGTGTGGGTAAGTATTTTTGCTATTGTGTGTACGCTCGTCATTGTATTTGTACAAAATAAAGTGGTTAAGTATACCGATTCAATTGCTATAAAAGCCGACTCAGTACATTACAAAGGCGATTTAATATTAAACGCTGCTGTGCTGTTAGCTATTTTGTTAGCTTATTATGGCGTGTTGTATGCAGATCCTATTTTTGCAATAGGTGTAGCGGGTTACTTACTTTATAACAGTTGGGATATAGCTCGCGATAGTGCCGATCATTTAATGGATAAAGAGCTCCCTGATGATGAAAAACAAAGCATATTTGATATAGCCAGAGCCCATGCTGATGTGCATGGCGTGCATGATATTCGTACTCGCCAAGGCGGAAAAGTTAAGTTTATTCAAATGCACTTAGAGCTTGATGATCATTTAAGCTTGATTCGCGCGCACAATGTGGCTGATGAAGTAGAGGCAATGCTCAAAGAACGTTTTGAGTCTGAGGTAGATATACTGATCCACCTCGACCCCTTGTCAGTACTTGTTAAGCCGTCACCGACTCACAAAATTGATAAAAGTTAGTTAATAGCGGCTTTCGAATTTCGTCACGTTCAAAAAGTAGCTCGTGTTTAGCGCCTTCAAAACTCTCAATCGTTGCATGAGCATGCCTTTTTGCAAGACCGTACTGTGCTTCGTTGTTTACCACTGTATCGCTAGCTGCACTTGCTATAAACAAAGGGATTGGTACGTTTAGGTTATCAATAGACTTTAAAAACGATATTGTAGCTGCTAGCCAGCCAAACGTAACGCCACCTAATTGTATGTTAGGTTCTAATTTATAGGTTTGCCTAAAGTAAGTGTAACGCTTCTCGCTGCTAGTAAGTACGTTTTCGGTAAATGGGATCGGGTTGTAGTTGCCTTGTCCAAATGCATAGCAAGAGTGTAAACCAAGTAAAGTGGCTAATTTAACAATAAACTTCGTTGGTATTTTTGGTACGTCTTTTGTAAAAATATCAAACATAGGGGCAGACAAAAACACGCCTTTATAGCTATTTTCAAATTTTGCTAAATAATCAATAGCAATGGCGCCACCCATTGAATGAGCCAGCATGACTTTTTTACCTTGCCAATGTTTTGAAACTATTTGCTGATCAAAGTTATTTAGGTCACTGCTGTAGTTATTATAATGTTTTACAAAGCCTTTATGTTTATTTTTAAGGTGCCTGTAAGAGCGGCCTTGACCTTGATGATCCATAATAAACACAGCAAAATTATTACAATACAGCTCCCATAGCAGTTCTTTATATTTTTCTAGGCCTTCAATACGCCCTGTACTTACTACTATTGCGGTTGTCGCGTTTTTAGGTATTGCGTATGCGTAAAATAGCTTTCCTGATGGCGTATCTAAGTAGCTTTTAATTAAATTTTCAGTATAAAAAACATTAATGGCCTCTTGGTTGCTCTCAAGCTGGGCTTCTGAACTATAAAACATGCTTTACTCTTTTATTAATGGCAAGGTTATATTAGCACACAAGCCACCTAGTTCTTTATTTGATAATACTAAACTGCCGCCATGCGCAGTAATAGCATTTTTTGCAATCGCCAGCCCTAAACCCGTACCGCCACTTACGCGATCCCGCGCATCTGATTGCCTAAAAAAGGGCTCACAAAGCTTGCTCAGTTGATCATCGGGCACACCAGAGCCATCATCACATATTTCTATATAAATGGCATCTGTGTGCTTTAGAGTAATGCTAATTGTATTGTTTGCGTATTTAATAGCGTTACGAAGTAGATTTTCAAGCGCACTGGCAATAAGTGTTTCGTCGCAATTAATATTTACGTCTACAGCGCCCACTATATTAAGCTGCTTATTATTTTGTTTTGCTTCAAACTGCGCATCGTTAATAACGTGATCTACAATTATTTGTAATGATTGTTTTTGCAGTGAAAGCGCTTGGCTTTTTGCTTCTAAGCGAGAAACTTGCAGCACGTCGGCAATCATCTTATCAAGTTGGTTTGCTTCTTTTTCTATGCGTAATAAATACGACTGGCTAGCGTCGTTAGCTTGCATTTGCGCAAGACCGGTAGCCATTTTTAAACGCGTAAGGGGCGAGCGTAACTCATGTGATATGTCGGCTAATAAGCGTTTTTGTGAACTAATTAAAAGCTCTAGCTGATTGGCCATGCTGTTAAAGTCTCGCCCAAGTATTCCCAGCTCATCTTTTCGGTTTACAGAAATGTCGGCTCTTGCGCTTAGGTTGCCCGCTGATAGTTTAATAGCTGCTTTTTTAAGACTATTTATAGGGGCTATTAAGTTACGGCTAAATACAAAGCTTAAAATAAGAGAGGCAACAATTGCGATGACTATTTTCATCCAATTAGGCATAAGCTTAAAGCGCATTAATAGCGGCGGTTGATGGTTAATATCTATTTCATAAAGATAAAAACTCCCTTCAGGCACGTTTATGTTAACAGGGCCGAAGGCTTGATATTTTTCAGTAAAAATAATTTGTGGTGACATATTTTGAGTAAAGTTTAATAAACTTAAGTCGATGCTCTCTGGCACCTCTTTACTACTAAGGGAGTCTTCGCTTTGAGCTGCGCTTAAGTATAAAAGTTTACGCTTTGATAGGCGAGGGTGTACTAATACATCGCTTAGGCTGCGCTTATGTTTAATAGCAGTGCGCTCAATACTTTTGGCGGTATATATTAAGTTTTTTTTCATAGGGCCATAAAGCGGCTTGTTAGTTACCGCGTTAATAGCGGTAATGTTACTTAAAAATATAAGCGCTGCAACGGTGCCGATTATAGTTAACCAAAACCAAATAAATATTTTAAAAAATAGGTAGTGCCCAGGGTGCTTTAACCAAGCAAAATAAGTGCTTTTATTCGCCTTGGATAAAGACATAACCTGTACCTCGCATTGTTTTAATTCGCTCGCCTGGAATATGCTCCGCAATTTTTTTACGGATATTACTTACATGCATATCGATAGAGCGATCAAAAGAAGCTAAACGCCTGCCTAGCACTTCTTCGCTAATTTGCTCTTTACTAACAACTTCGCCTGCATTTTTACACAATAGCGTGAGTATTTCGTACTCTGTACCGGTAAGGGTTAGTGTAGAGCTGTCTATTGAGGCCTCTCGCGCTGCAAGGTTAACAGTAATACCATTAACGAGTAACTTACTCGTTGTAGCTGCATTTAAGCTATTAATGTGCTCTATACGGCGTGTTATCGCTTTTACGCGGGCTAGTAATTCACGATGATTAAAAGGCTTTGGAATATAATCGTCAGCGCCTAGCTCTAAACCAAAAATACGGTCAAAGTCTTCACCTTTTGCAGTAAGCATTATTACAGGGGTGAGCTTTGTTTGCCTAAGTTGTTTGAGTACTTCAAAGCCATCAAGCGTTGGTAGCATTACATCAAGCAGTATAAGTGCGTAGTCGTTTGCTTGTGCTAGTTTAAGGCCCTGCTCACCGTCGTGTACGCTTTGTATTTCAAAGCCTTGAGCAGTTAAATATTCACTTAATAGCTCACAAAGGCCCGTATCGTCATCAATCATTAATAGTTTCATTTACAAACCCTTAGAGTTGTTTATAGCGTTATTTTACCCGCTAAATAGTGCAAAGGTGAATCTTTACACAACCTTTACACTGCTTTGCGTTACTTTGCGTTGAGTTAGGTATAGTTAACTCACTGGCTTAGCAGCCACAATCGCTCAACCAACCAATTCAATATTAAGGTAATGATTATGACTAAAGTAAACACACTTTCAAAATTAGTACTTATCTGTGGCTTAGCAACAGCAACGCTTGGTGCTGGTAGCGTGTTAGCTAAAGGCGACGGACATAAGCAAGGCCATTCTCAAGCTCGTTTTTTACTTTCTGAGCGCGGCGTTGAAAAATTAAACCTAACAGATGAGCAGCAAACTAAGCTAAAAGCTATTTTTGAAGCACAAAAAACACAAATGAAAGCATTGCGCGGCGACGATAAAGAAGCCCGTAAAGCAATGCGTGAAGCGCACAAAGCAAAAATGGATGCGTTACTTTCGGCGGCAACATTTGACGAAAATGCAGCTAAAGAGCTATTAAACGAACGCCGCGAAAAAGGTGAGCAATTTGGTTTAATTAAACTAAAAACGCAGCACCAAGTAATGCAAGTTCTCAACGCTGAGCAAAAAGAGAAGTTTGCTAAAATGCAAAAGCGTATGAATAAAAAGCATCGTAAGCAAAAAGACTAATCGTTCAATTATATTGAACACTAAAAAGCCAGCATCGCGCTGGCTTTTGTGCTTTTAAATGAAAAATTCAGCGTTTACTTAAAAAAGTCATCTTCATTTTTAGCCAGCATAGCTTCAATATCTTCAATCATGTATTGGCTAAACTCTTCTGCTGAGGTGATTGGCGCAGAAATTTTATTATTTTCAAACGACCATTCACCCAAATCAATTAGCTGACAGCGCTTGGAGCAAAAAGGGCGAAATGGGCTTTGCTCTGACCATTCAACTTTAGTTTTGCAGGTCGGGCAGTTTACAACAGTAGGCATAATTTACTCTTTACAATCTTTTTCTGCATTTTACATTACTTAGATATGAGTCTCTAGGTATAAGTAAGGCTCTGAGTTTAGTGTTCAGAACCTTGTCACTTTTACTATGGACCTTTAAAAATTAGTCACGCGATTAATTTCACCAAGGGATGTAAGACCATCGGCTGCTTTGCGTAAACCCGATAAACGTAAATTATTAAATCCGGCTTTAAGTGATACATCTGCTATTTCAAGCGAGTTACCACCGCGCATAATAATTTGGGCAATTTCAGGGGTAATTTGCATTACTTCGTAAATACCCACTCGGCCTTTATAACCATCGGTACAGCTATCACACCCTTTAGGTGTATATAATGTCATTTCTTCAATTTGCTCGGAACTAAACCCCTGGCGAGTCAGTTCTTCACTCGGAAGTTGTTCCGGCGTTTTACACTTGGGGCACAAACGACGTGCTAAGCGTTGGGCTATTATTAAGCTGATCGAACTTGCTACGTTATAAGCCGGCACACCCATATTTAATAAACGGGTGATTGTTTCTGGTGCTGAGTTTGTATGCAATGTTGATAAAACCAAGTGACCTGTTTGCGCCGCTTTTATTGATATTTCTGCGGTTTCTAGGTCACGTATTTCACCTACCATAACTACATCAGGATCTTGACGTAAAAATGCACGCAATGCGTTGGCAAAAGTCATATCGGCTTTAATATTAATTTGTACTTGGTTTACACCTTCAAGGTTAATCTCAACCGGATCTTCCGCAGTACTAATATTACGCTCAGGCTGGTTTAATATATTTAAACCTGTGTATAGCGATACTGTTTTACCAGAACCCGTTGGCCCTGTTACAAGTATCATCCCTTGAGGCTGGGCAAGCGCATCCATATACAATTTTTTCTGCTCAGGCTCATAGCCTAATACATCAATGCCTAACATAGCGCTTGATGAATCAAGGATACGCATTACTATTTTTTCGCCCCACAAGGTAGGCATGGTACTTACACGAAAGTCGATACTTTTGCGTTCAGTAATTTTTAGTTTTATACGGCCATCCTGTGGTTTACGTTTTTCGGCGATATCGAGTCTCGACATAACCTTAATGCGCGCAGAAAGCTTGGTTGCTAATGTATTAGGTGGGCTTGCCACTTCATGCAAAATGCCGTCAATACGAAAACGAATACGGTACTTGTGCTCATACGGTTCAAAGTGTAAATCAGACGCCCCTTTTTTAATGGCATCCATTAAAATTTTGTTGATGTAAACGATGATAGGCGCATCATCTTTATCGTCATCTTGTGGTGCTGTATCTCTTTGGCTTTCTGAGTCTAAATCAGCAAATTCTTGAAACTCGTCATCAGTTAGATTTAAGCTACCAGTGGCATCTAGTAACTGCTCAATTTTGTTATCGAGTTGAATATAATCAACAACAACAATTTCGCATGAAAGACCGGTACTAAACTCAAAGTTTTCGAATGCGCCGTAATCTGTTGGGTCTGATGCTGCTATATAAACTTTTCGATCTTTTTGAACAAGCGGCAAAATGTGATGTTTACGTATGAGTTTTTCTTTTACGAGATCGGCCGGGATTTTTGTAAGATCAAAGTCTTTTAAATCAAAATAAGGTACGCGAAACAAATCAATACATTGTTCAGCTAAATCTTTACTATCGATTTTTCCACATTTAGAAATAAGCTCAGCTGTTGAGGCAAATTCATTTTGTTTGTTTTTAACCGTGTCGGCATCAATGCGGCCAAGGGTTATAAATTTTCTCAATAACGGTGAGTTAATATTCATTGCGCACCTGTTTTATTCCTTCAATAGTTAGCAATTTATCAGAAAAAAGAAGGGGATTACATCTCCTTTCATTCTTTGTTGTGATTTTACTAACTAAAATACGAGTTTGTGTGAGTTAGGACAGTGTTAACATGAGTTAGTTTTGTTGTGTAATGCATATTGTAGGTACTTTTTATGAAGATCAACAAGTTCTATATGCACTAGGTTTAAACTACGGTCGTTATTTAAAATATCATTCGCTTTTTGCTGTTTATCGGCACGTGACATTTGTGAGGCAATAATACTTTTAACTTGCTCAATATTTGTGCTGTCACGTTTTACTGTACGCACTATTTGTACAGAGGTTGGTACATCAATAAGTAGGGTATGGTCGCAATACTTATCAAGATTATTCTCAAACAATAAAGGCGCTACTAAAACAACATAAGGGCTAGTTGCATTATTTAAATCGTTTAGTATTTTTGACCGAATAAGAGGGTGCAGCAACGCATTAAGCCATTCTTTGTCACTGTTGTTAGTAAATATTTTTGCGCGCAGCGCTGCTCTATTTAATGTGCCATCTGGCAATAAAATACCTTTGCCAAAGTGTGCTGTAATCGCTTTTAGCCCTTTGCTATTTGGGAGTACGACTTCACGCGCAATTATATCGGCATCAACTATTGTAATACCAAGCTCTTCAAACATGTTACTGATGGCCGTTTTACCACAGCCAATACCGCCTGTTAAGCCTAATACCCAGCTGTTTACTTTAGTTATTTGCTCACTCATTTTAATAACCTATTAAATTAAAATAAGCGCCTTGAATTTGGTTGCCCCAAAGCATAGTGATCCAGCCTGCTATCGCTAAATAAGGGCCAAAAGGGATAGGGGTCGCTTTGTCTTTACCTTGTATGCTCAACAGTGCAATACCTATAATGGCACCCACTACGCTCGAAAGCAGAATAATAGTAAGTAATGACTGCCAGCCAAGTAATGCCCCAAATACAGCAAGCAATTTAAAATCGCCATAGCCCATCCCTTCTTTGCCGGTTAATAGCTTAAATAACCAAAATACGCTCCATAAGCTTAAATAACCACAAGCAGCGCCAATAATGGCATCAGTAGGCGTAATTGTGTAACCTAATACCGAGGCAATAAGTGCAAGCCATACAAGCGGTAATGTAAGCTGGTCTGGCAGTAACATGTGATCAATATCAATAAAGGTCAGTGCGACTAAAATCCACGTTACAAAAATATATAAAAGGGCTTGCTCGGTCGCACCAAAGCTATAGGCAACAATTAAACTTAATAGGGCAGTAATTAGCTCTACAGCAGGGTAGCGAGCAGAAATAGGGTTACTGCAACTCGCGCATTTACCTTTAAGTATTAACCAACTAATTATAGGGATATTCTGCCAAGGCTTTATGGCTGTTTTACATTTAGGGCAGGTAGAATTGGGCCTTACTAAGTTAAAAGGCTCATTGATATTAGCTTGTTTAGATTTATTAGCTGTAAGCTCATCTTCTAACAGTAGTCTACATTCACTTTGCCACTCACGTTGCATCATCAGCGGTAAGCGATAAATAACCACATTTAAAAAGCTACCGATACATAAACTAATTAAGCCAACTGTGGTTAAATAAAACCACAATTGGCTTTGCATTACTTCAATAATACTTTGCATCATATTACCTGAAAATTATTTTAAAAATTAAGCGTTTAAAAATTAAGTGAAATTATTATCACAAAGAGAAGTGAAAGAGAGTAAATGAGAAAACATTAATAGCTATGCCTTACCAAAAAGTAAGCCTCTCTTTTATTTCCTGTAAATTGTTATTTTTGGTAATTAAATAACAGAGCCAAGTTGGAAAATAGGTAAGTACATCGCAACAATCAAGCCACCAACAAGTACACCCAGTACGGCCATAATAAGTGGCTCAAGTAGGCTTGAAAGGCCGTCTACTGCATCATCAACTTCTTGCTCGTAAATAGTTGCAACTTTCGCAAGCATGCCATCTAATGAGCCTGACTCCTCACCAATCGCGACCATTTGTATTACCATATCAGGGAATATTTTTGAGTTACGCATTGCCCAGTTCATCTGATTACCAGAGCTTACTTCTACTTTAATATCTAAAATGGCATAACGGTAAACGGCATTACCTGAAGCGCCTGCGGCTGAATCAAGTGCATCAACCAGCGGCACACCAGCGGCAAACGTGGTCGAAAGAGTACGTGCATAGCGAGCAACAGCCGCTTTATTTAAAATCATGCCAATCACAGGGAGTTTTAGTATTGCTCTGTCGGTTGCATCTCTTAGTTTTAAACTTCTGAGCTTGGCTTCTTTAAACGCGTATCCAAAGGCAAACATCCCAACAAGAATCATCCACCAATATGCTTGCATAAAGTTAGATATACCAATTACAAATAAAGTAAATGCAGGAAGTTCAGCACCAAAGCCTGCAAAAATATCTTGAAACTGTGGCACTACAAATATTAGTAATATTGAGGTAACAATACCGGCAATTACTAATACCGAAATAGGGTAAAACATCGCCTTTTTAATTTTTGACTTTAGTGCTTCAGACTTTTCTTTATAAATAGCGACACGATCAAATATTCTATCAAGCGCACCTGACTGCTCACCTGAGGCTACTAGGTCACAATATAAATCATCAAAATAGCGGGGGTGTTTTCTAAGCGCTGTAGATAATGGTTGGCCTGCTTTTACTTCATCGGCAATAGTTTCCATTAATTTGACGACACTTTTATTGGTCGAGCCAGAGCCAATCATTTCAATGGCCTGTATTAAAGGAACTCCCGCCATCAACATAGTCGCAATTTGGCGAGTAAGTAGTGCTATATCTTTAGGGGTTACCTTTTGAACACTTTGAATGCCAAATAACGGTTTTGCTTTACGCTTTACTTTTGAGGGAGTTATACCTTGCTTACGAAGTTGGGCTTTTACTAACGCAATACTATTACCAGTAAGCTCGCCTTCAAGTTTTTTCCCTCGTGCACTTACACCGACCCACTGAAAAGTATCGAGGCCTTTATCTTGTTGTTTTTTTGCCATTAAGAGTACCCAGCTGAATTTGCTTTAAAACTTCATTATTATAAGCATAACTTAAACTAATGATTCTTGGTAGAAAAGTTGGGCGCTTTAAAATCGTTGCCCAACGGACCAAAACCTAGGTCCGTAAATATACCCTTTATCAGGATCAATATTATTATAAATACTTATCGCTTTTTGTAAGTAAAGGTACCATGCAAAGATAAATAAAATGGCTATTAAAGCTTTTAAGTATTTATTTATGGAAATGCTTTGGTTATTTTTTTTATTAATTCTTCCAAGTAGCAACCCCCACATGATAAATAAGAGTGTTTGCGAAACCGGCATTACATGCACACCAGAGAATAGTGAGTATGTAATTCCTATAGCAAAAGAATAAAAGAGACTTTCAGTAATGATATCTTTTTTATGACATTTCAAATGTGTTATAGCTTTTTGAAGTGTTGTAAAAACAACGGCTAAAATACACATAAGGGCGATTAAGCCCCACTCATTTAAAATTTCAATTAACGAATTATGAGGATGGCTAAAAGGAGCTGAGCTGCCAAGTGACATTTCAAACACTCCAGGACCATTGCCGATAAATAAATGCTTTAAAGATAGATTAGAAAGGGTATTAAACCATAAATCAATACGTCCCGAGGAGGATGTGCGTAGTATTTCGGCCCCTCCCTTATTTAATGAGTCCAGAGCATAAAAAGCAATACAACTTAATATAAAGCAAGCTAATCCAATAAGTACTTGTTTTTTTAATGTGGTTTTTAAAGCAAGAGCAAAAATAGAGAAAGCTAAAAATGAGAGTAATGCCCCACGAGCTTGCCCAATAAATATAAGTAATAAGTTTAAAAATAAAATAATAAATACAATACGCTGAATGCTTTTAAATTTTAGGAGTAGCACCAAAAATGGAAGAACAAACACTTGTACTTGATTAAAAAAGCGAATGTTAATAAAACCGGAGTAGATTATGTATGGGTTTAATGGTTGTTGCTCTGATAGCGTAAAAGTAATATTTAGCAAACATATTAAAATCAAGCTCGTATGAGTTATCAATAATGCATAAATGATAAATAAAATAGATTTTTTATTATTTATAGTACCTACATAGCACATAGTTAAAATAAGTAGACTTATATGAAACGTATAAAGCAAACTAAAGCTTTGCTCCATACTCATTAATGCAGATAAGCAACCACTGAAAATAAAAATCAAGTACAACACACTGCTTTTTTTATTTAGTGAAAGCTTAAAAGTAGGTTTTTTATTACCTAAAAAAGCAGTAAGCACTAGAAGGCTTATACTAAGCAAAAAAGCTATTTGGATGATACGCTGGTGATTATGATAATCGTAGGAAATTACAGGTACTAAAGGTATTAGCGTACATAGAAAAAACAAGCTGATAAGCGATGATTTTATTATATTCATGAATGCTGATTCTTACGCATTAAAAAAGCGCCAAATTAGGCGCTTTTAGTAATCAATAAATGATTAAGAATGAGGGCAGCTTTTAGGTGCTAGGGCTTGACCATCTTCAGATGAAATGTCCGATGTTACACATGACCATTCTCCAGCATCACTTCTATTCCAAGTGAGTTTTGCGCCAGCTACTTGTGTTGGAGCACTTAAAATTGCACAAGTAATAGAAGTTGCTGTTGTAGTGATAGTACAATTTTTAGTCGGGGTGGTTAGGCCTATGTCAGCAACAGGAGGAGCAGTTGCAAGTCCATTGTTTTTTGCTATTTCAAAACCAGTTCTACCAGCTGATATTTCAGCTAAACCAGCAGTTAGTTTAGATGTTGCTTGATAATTTGAGTATGCAGGCAATGCGATTGCAGCAAGAATACCGATGATTGCTACTACAATCATTAATTCAATTAGGGTGAAACCCTGTTGTTTTTGAGTCATTGTTTTCATGTTTCCTCTCCTAAAGGATAGATTTTTGTAACTTAAATCACTTAAGCGGCAAATGCCTCACTTAATTTAACTGATTTACTTTACAGTTTTACTTAAAATTAATTTTATTACACTTTAGCTTTAGAGTATGAAACACAAAAGCCGTATGTGAATTCATTATGTTTAGTACTAACTATAAAAGTTTACTAAGTGCACTACATGTTGTAGCAACAAATAGTATAGGCATAAAGTAAGTAGTTTAGTTGCTTTAGTTTTTAATTATGTCTTTAAAAACTAAAGGTACTAGTTATTTACGACTACTTTTTAAAATAAAATAGTACAACAGAATTAGTCTACCATTTTATTTTAGTATTTAGCACGTATCTTCTTATAAAAAAGCGATTTTATTTAACAAAATGTTACAAAGTAAGCCTTTCGGGTTATTTAATGCTTTTTTACTTAACTTGTCAATCGATTAGCGGTATTAATTGGCAGTTGTTGCTTTAAAATTGTTCAAAACGCATCGATAAATCGATTGATTGTAAGTTTTTTGTTAACGCTCCGCTTGATATAAAATCGACGCCGGCTTGTGAATAAGTTTTGAGCGTTTCTAGGGTCATATTGCCTGAAACCTCTAGTTTTGCACGTTTGTTGGTCAAAATTACAGCTTGTTTAATTTGCTCTACGCTAAAATTGTCGAGCATGATTATGTCGGCACCAGCCTCAATCGCTTGCTTAAGTTCAGGGAGTGATTCTACTTCTACTTCAACAGGTTTGTTTGGGTGGTTTTGTTTAGCTTGAGCTACGGCTTTGTTTATTGTGCCACATGCCGCTATGTGATTTTCTTTAATTAAAAAAGCATCAAATAACCCAATACGATGGTTTGCACCCCCGCCACATTTTACTGCGTATTTTTGAAGAGCGCGCAGACCAGGTATGGTTTTGCGTGTATCGAGTAGTTGCGTAGTTGTACCACTTAACTCTTTTACATAATGTGCTGTAGTAGTTGCAGTGCCTGATAACGTTTGCACAAAGTTAAGTGCTGTACGTTCGGCAGTTAATATTGAACGAGCCGAGCCAATAGCGGTAAATAATGTGCAGTTTGCTTTAACTGCGTCGCCATCATTTATAAGTACGTTAACCTTAACGCTTGGGTCTACTTGTTTGAATACTTCAAGGATGATGTCTTTTCCGCAAAAAATGCAGTCTTCGCGAGTGATTACTTTGGCGCTTGCTTGCTCATTTTGTGGGATCAATTGCGCGGTAATATCGCCTTCTTGTGCGGTTTGATAATTTAGATCTTCGTCGAGTGCAAGAGTGACAAGTTGGCTAACTAAAGAGTGCGGGATAGACATAATAAAAGCTCATAAGCGTTAATAAATTAAGCAAATTTTACTATGTTTATAAAAGAAAGAGAAGCGATTGCCTTTTCACCAATATAAAGATAAGCGCTTGAAGTAAATTCACACCTACGTGTGGGTTTAAATTGTCTATAGGTGAGGTTTTATGCCTCGCTTTTAATTTCAACAGTTACGTTACATGAGCGGATGTAAATTCGCACCTACGTGTGGGTTTGAATTATCTGTAGGTGAGGTTTTATACCTCGCTTTTAATTTCAAAAGTTATGTTACATGAGCGGATGTAAATTCGCACCTACGTGTGGGTTTGAATTATTTGTATGTGAGGTTTTATACCTCGCTTGTTACTATCATTGTTTTAATAAATCCTTTAGCATCAGTACTATGTATCTCTTGATATTTATATAATAAACGTATCATGAAAATAGATTTAAACGGTGTTTTAAGTACGGTAGCGCAGCGGCCTTGTTCGCATTTTGATGAGCGACCTGATGAGGCTGATATTTCTTTATTGGTGATTCACAATATATCATTGCCAGCGGGGCAGTTTGGTACATCTTTTGTTGATGAGTTATTTATAGGTAGCATTGACTGCAATGCTCACTCGAGTTTTAGTGACTTAAAAAATTTACGTGTATCGGCCCATTGCTTTATAAAGCGCACCGGTGAGGTTATACAATACGTGCCTTTTGAAAAGCGTGCTTGGCATGCTGGCCAATCTGAGTTTGAGGGCGTATCTGCTTGTAATAACTTTAGCATTGGCATTGAGCTTGAAGGTACCGACACCACGCCATACTCTTTAGCGCAATACGAAGTATTAACTACACTTAGTAAATCTATAATACAACGCTATCCAAAAATTACCCCTTCGCGTATTGTGGGGCATTGCGATATTGCTCCAGGGCGTAAAACCGATCCTGGTAGTAGCTTTAATTGGCCATTGTTTTTTAATATGCTTGAACAACTAAGTTAAGAGAGTTATTCCCATGATTTTAGTTTCTATAATAATTGCATTAATTCTGGAGCGTTTAGGGGCTCGGTCTAATTACTGGCAGATAAGCTACTACACAAATGCTTATTTAAATCGCTCTAATAAGCTACTAGGTGACAAAGGCTTATTTAGTTCTGTACTGGGCTTTTTAATTTGGCTTTTACTCCCAGTAATAGCAATAGCGTTTATTTATTGTTTATCTGATTTTGTACTATGGCAGTTAGCTATTAATATTGCTGTGCTTTTGGTTTGCTTTGGTTGTGCCAAACAGCGTGCTTTATATAAGTCTTACTTAAATGCTTTAACGCGAGATGACGGTACTGCTGCATCTTTATATGCGTTGCAAATAGGTCAAAAGCGTACTGATGATCAAGAGGGTGGCGAAACTTTTGGGCAAACATTGGCATGGGTAAACTTTAGATTTTACTGTGCGGTGATTTTTTGGTTTGTTGTTTTAGGCGCGCCGGGCGCCGTTTTATATGCACTGGTACGTACTTTAGTTGATTTAGTACGAGATGATCATAAAGTAATATTTGCTAAGCGTTTTAAACTTATACATAAACTACTGTTCTGGCTTGACTGGTTGCCTGCGCGCATCACCAGCTTTGGTTATTTAGTAATAGGTAACTTTAATAAAGGCACAAGCTGTTGGCTACGTTACGTACTTAACTTTAAATCTCCAAACCGAGAAGTAGTAACATGTACTGCACTTGCTGCAGAGCAAGTTGAAAAGCGTTATTACGGCTGTACCTACGAGGCCACTTGTATGATTAAGCTGGTTAAGCGTAATGTGCTCTTTTACTTAGTACTTATAGCGTTGCTGACATTATTTGGCGGGCTGTCGTAGTCGCGATTTTACATCGCGCATTGTGTTTTTCGGTTGGGAGGTTAGTTGCCAAATGTCGCGGGATAAACCCGCTGCTACGAGTTTAGATAAATACTATCCCAATATGGGTAGTCTGCAATATTTTCTATTAAATTTGCACGCAAAGGGTTTGCGACTATGTATCTAGCACAGCTATTTAAGTCTTCGGTATTTCTTATTAAGTGATCATAAAACCCTTTTTGCCAAAGCTTTTGTCTGCCAAATTGTCTATACACCGTGGCTGAGCGTCCTTTGAAGCTTCTAATTACCTCACTTAATGTTGCGCTATCGGATAATTGTAATAACCAATGAATATGGTTTGGCATTATCACGAAAGTATTTGATTTAATTAGTTGCTCTCTTTCTAATCCCCTCATTTCATTGATAATAGCTCTATTAATTATTAAGCTTGTGAATAGGTTGTTTCGCTCATGACAAACCAGTGTAATAGCATAATATTGGTTTGCTTTTGATACTCTTCCCTTTCGTAATAAATATGAACGATGCATAACATACCCGTATTTTAGCAATCACAGACCCACGAATTTAAAGCATATGCAATTTTTATAAATTTGCGTAGTCGCGATTTTACATCGCGCATTGTGTTTTACGTTTAGGTAATTACTTGCACAATAGTCGCGGGGTAAACCCGCTGCTACGATATTGCGTAGTCGCGATTTTATATCGCGCATCGTGTTTTTTTGGTTGGGAGATTAGTTGCCAAATGTCGCGGGGTAAACCCGCTGCTACGATATTGCGTGATCGAAATTTTATATCGCGCATTGTGTTTTATATTTAGTGGACTGATCGTGTGTAAATTGCAGCTATTTCTTTGGTACTTTTATCCTGTTATTAATTTCTTTAATAAATTCAACTAGAGTTAACACTCTATTTTTCTGGTCAGACCAATTGTTTTCATCCTATTAACGTTATAACAATTTTTGTAAATTGCGCATTGTTTGATCTTCGTTCAAAATGCGTTACGCTACTTTAATTGCTCAAACTACCTGTAAATTGACAGCTAATAGTGTTTTTGATACCGTATTGAAAATTTTTGGTATGACCAATTTACCTTTTGGGTAAATCATACTACTTAAAGCCCCGTTTTATGGGCTCTTGGTATTTATACAACGCGGACGTTGATTCATGTCTTTAAAGATTAAAGCGGCAAAATTATCTGATGTTATTTTACAGCAACTTGAGAATATGATTCTTGAAGGCTCGTTAGCACCAGGTGAAAAGTTGCCACCAGAGCGTGAACTAGCAAAGCAGTTTGAAGTGTCTCGCCCGTCACTGCGTGAGGCAATTCAAAAATTAGAAGCGAAAGGTTTAGTTACGCGTCGCCAAGGTGGCGGCACGTTTGTAAAAAATCAGCTCGAAGAAGGGCTTACTGATCCACTTTTTGATTTGATTAGTAAACACCCTGAGTCGCAGTTTGATTTACTTGAATTTCGTCATGCATTAGAAGGGATTGCTGCTTACTACGCAGCACTGCGCGGGACCAGCAACGATTTTAGCAAAGTAAAACAAAGCTTTGATGAAATTGCCTTAGTTAATGATGATTTACAGCAAAAAGCAAAAGCAATTAATGCATTTCACTTTAGCGTGGCAGAAGCCTCGCACAATGTGGTGTTACTGCATTTAGTTAGAGGTATGAAAGCGCTGCTTGAGCAAAATGTATTGCAAAATTTAACTGTTCTATTAAAAAAGTCAGATATTAGCAGTCAGTTAGCCCAACACAGGCGTTTATTAATGGATGCCGTTATTGACGGTAATCCAGAACAAGCCCGTTTAGCAAGTAATGCGCACTTAGCATTTATCGAAGAAGCACTACTTGAAGCGGGCAAAGAGCATTCGCGAATTGAACGTAGTTTAAGACGCACTAAACAAAATTAAGTTAGTACATAACTACTTTGAACACACAAATTAAGTAGCTGTGATATTAAATTAACAATATTCGTATTTTAAACATAAGGAAACCTCCATATGTCTGAAGTCAATAAAATTGACGTAGACGCGCTAGAAACACAAGAGTGGTTACAAGCTCTTGAATCAGTTGTGCGCGAAGAAGGTGTTGAACGAGCTCAGTTTTTACTTGAGCAAGTATTAGAGCAAGCCCGTTTAGACGGCGTTGATATGCCAACGGGTATTACCACGAACTACGTTAATACTATTCCTGTAGATCAAGAACCTGCTTACCCGGGTGATGTAAATCTTGAGCGTCGTATTCGTTCAATTATACGTTGGAACGCGATTATGATCGTTCTACGTGCATCTAAAAAAGATCTCGACTTAGGCGGCCATATGGCGTCTTACCAATCATCTGCTGCATTTTATGAAGTATGTTTTAACCACTTTTTTAAAGCACCAAATGATGTAGACGGTGGTGACTTAGTTTATTACCAAGGTCATATTTCTCCAGGTATCTACGCACGTGCATTTGTTGAAGGTCGTTTATCGGCTGCGCAACTAGATAACTTCCGCCAAGAAGTTGATGGCGAAGGCTTACCATCGTACCCACACCCTAAGTTAATGCCTGAATTTTGGCAGTTCCCTACGGTATCAATGGGCTTAGGTCCTATTTCATCAATTTATCAAGCACGATTCTTAAAATACTTAGATGGTCGTGGCTTAAAAGACACTAAAAACCAACGTGTATATGCGTTTTTAGGTGACGGTGAAATGGATGAGCCAGAATCACGTGGTGCTATTTCTTTTGCTGCACGTGAAAAACTAGATAACCTTTGTTATTTAATTAACTGTAACTTACAGCGTTTAGACGGCCCAGTTATGGGTAACGGTAAAATTATTCAAGAGCTAGAAGGCTTGTTTAAAGGCGCTGGCTGGAACGTAATTAAACTAGTGTGGGGCAGCGGTTGGGATATTCTTCTAGCTAAAGACACAACAGGTAAATTACTACAATTGATGAACGAAACAATTGATGGCGATTACCAAACATACAAAGCTAAAGATGGTGCGTACGTACGTGAAAACTTCTTTGGTCGCTACCCTGAAACAGCTGCCCTTGTTGCAGATATGACAGATGACGAAATTTTTGCGCTTAAGCGTGGTGGTCATGAGCCATCAAAACTATTTGCTGCATTTAAAAAAGCAGAAGAGACAAAAGGTCGTCCAACTGTAATTCTTGCTAAAACTGTAAAAGGTTACGGCATGGGTGAAGCAGCTGAAGGTAAAAACATTGCGCACCAAGTGAAAAAAATGGACATGTCGCATGTTGCACATTTACGTTCACGCCTTGGTCTTGATGACTTAGTATCTGAAGAGCAATTAAAAGAATTACCATACCTAGAGCTTGAAGAAGGTTCACCTGAGTACAAGTACCTACATGCGCGTCGTGATGAGCTTAAAGGCTACACACCTAAGCGTATTCCACGTTTTAGTGAAAAACTTACGTTGCCAGAAGTAGATGCATTTAAGCCACTGCTTGAAGAGCAAAAGCGTGATATTTCTACTACTATGGGCTTTGTTCGTGCACTTAATATCTTATTAAAAGATAAAGGCATTGGTAAAAATATCGTACCAATTATTGCAGATGAAGCGCGTACATTTGGTATGGAAGGTTTATTTCGTCAAATCGGTATTTACAACCCGCATGGCCAAAACTACACGCCACAGGATCGTGATATTGTTTCTTACTATAAAGAAGCAACCTCAGGTCAAGTATTGCAAGAAGGTATCAATGAGTTAGGTGCTATGTCGTCATGGGTTGCTGCTGCAACTTCATACAGCACTAACGATTTACCAATGATCCCATTCTACATTTACTACTCTATGTTTGGTTTCCAACGTGTTGGCGACATGGCATGGATGGCGGGCGATCAACAAGCACGTGGTTTCTTATTAGGTGCTACAGCGGGTCGTACAACGCTAAATGGTGAAGGCTTACAACACGAAGATGGTCACAGCCACATTCTTGCAAACACGGTTCCTAACTGTGTTTCTTATGACCCAACTTACGCGTTTGAAGTTGCTGTTATTGTACAAGACGGTATTCGTCGTATGTACGGTGACGACCAAGAAAATATTTACTACTACCTAACGCTTATGAACGAAAACTACCATCAACCAGCTATGCCAGAAGGCGCTGAAGAAGGTATTCGTAAAGGTATTTACAAGCTTGAAAGTTACGAAGGTAAAAAAGCCAACGTACAGCTATTAAGCTCAGGTACTATTATGACTGAAGTGCGCAAAGCTGCTTCAATCTTAAGCGAAGAATATGGTATTGCATCAGATGTTTACTCAGTAACATCTTTCAATGAGCTAACGCGTGATGGTCAAGATGTTGAGCGTTTCAACATGCTTAATCCTGAAAGCGAGCAAAAAACAGCATTTATCACAAGCGTATTAAACGACTCTGTGACTGTTGCAGCAACGGATTACATGAAAAACTACGCAGAACAAGCGCGTTCATTCATTCCAAGCAGCAACTACAAAGTGTTAGGTACAGATGGTTACGGTCGTTCTGATAGCCGTGAAAACCTGCGTCGTCACTTTGAAGTTAACGCAAGCTACGTTGTTGTTGCTACGTTATCTGAACTTGCTAAACGCGGTGAAGTTGAGAAGTCAGTAGTTGTTGAAGCACTTAAAAAGTTCAACATCGACACTAACAAACTTAACCCACTGTACGCATAAGAGGTTTGCAATGAGTATTGAAATTAAAGTACCTGATATTGGTGACGACGAAGTAGAAGTAACCGAAATATTAGTAAGCGTTGGCGATAAAGTAGATGTTGACCAATCATTACTAAATGTTGAAGGCGACAAAGCATCAATGGAAATACCTGCTTCTCAAGCGGGGACTGTAAAAGAGATTAAAGTTAACGTTGGCGACACCGTTACAACAGGCTCTTTAGTATTTTTGTTTGAAGGCGAGAGTGAAAGCACTGATGAGGAAAATACATCAGCCGCTGCTCCAGCTAAATCTGAAGAGGCAGCACCAGCTGCTTCTACAGGTTCTTCAATTAAAGAAGTAACTGTACCAGATATTGGCGATGATGAAGTTGAAGTAACTGAAATCATGGTTGCTGTTGGTGACACCGTTGAAGAAGAGCAATCTATCTTAAACGTGGAAGGCGACAAGGCAGCAATGGAAGTTCCAGCTCCATTTGCCGGCACAGTTAAAGAAATTAAAGTAGCCGCTGGCGACACAGTTAAAACTGGCTCGTTAGTGTTTGTTTTTGAAGTAGCAGGAAGTGAATCTGCAGCACCGGCTAAAGAGTCGGCTCCTGTAGAAGCGCCAGCTGAGAGCTCAACAGCAAGTTCAGCACCAAGCACTAAAGAAGTTAATGTACCTGATATTGGTGGCGATGAAGTTGAAGTAACTGAAATTATGGTTGCCGTTGGCGATGAAGTTTCAGAAGATCAATCAATCTTAAACGTTGAAGGCGACAAAGCTGCAATGGAAGTACCAGCTCCATTTGCAGGTACAGTTAAAGAAATTAAAGTAGCCGCTGGCGATAAAGTATCGACTGGTTCATTAATTTTTGTATTTGAAGTTGCAGGCAGTGCGCCAGCGGCATCTGCACCAGCTGAAAAATCAGCACCTGCAGCAGCGGCTAAAACTGAGTCAGCACCGGCTCAAGCAGCACCTGCAAAAGCAAGTAATGAAAGCTTCACAGAAAACAGCGCGTATGCTCATGCATCGCCAGTTGTTCGCCGTTTAGCGCGTGAGTTTGGTATTAACCTAGCCAATGTTAAAGGCACCGGTCGCAAAGCCCGTATAGTTAAAGAAGACGTGCAAAACTATGTTAAAAACCTAGTTAAGCAAGTTGAATCTGGTCAATTATCTGCAGGCAGTAGCGCAGGTGGTAGTGAGCTTGGTCTTATTCCATGGCCTAAAGTAGATTTTGCTAAATTTGGCGAAATTGAAGAGAAAAAGCTGTCTCGCATTCAAAAGCTATCAGGTAAAAACTTACACCGTAACTGGGTACAAATCCCACATGTTACACAATTTGATGAAGCTGATATCACAAGCCTTGAAGTATTCCGTAAAGAGCAAAATGCACTTAGCGAGAAGAAAAAACTTGGCGTTAAAATCACACCACTTGTGTTTGTGATGAAAGCAGCAGCTAAAGCACTTGCAGACTTCCCAACATTTAACTCTTCACTGTCTAACGACGGCGAAAGTTTAATTCTTAAGAAGTACATTAACATTGGTGTTGCTGTTGATACGCCAAATGGTTTAGTAGTGCCAGTGTTTAAAGATGTTGATAAAAAAGGCATTATTGAATTATCACGTGAACTAATGGAAGTATCTGTTAAAGCACGTGACGGTAAGCTTACATCGTCTGATATGCAAGGTGGCTGTTTTACTATCTCTAGCCTTGGCGGTATCGGCGGTACGGCATTTACGCCGATTGTTAATGCGCCAGAAGTTGCTATTTTAGGTGTATCTAAATCTGAAATGAAACCTAAATGGAATGGCAAAGAGTTTGAACCAAAACTAATGGTTCCGCTGTCTATGTCATACGACCATAGGGTTATTGACGGAGCATTAGCTGCACGCTTTACTGTGACTCTTGCAAGTTACATGAGCGATATTCGCCAGTTGGTGATGTAACCAGTTTAGTAAAATTGGTATACGCAATAAAATAAATAGAATCAAATCCCAGCCAGTTGTTTTTAGCTGGGATTTTTACCATTTGCAATGATACAATCTTTGTACGAATTGCATCACTTTGTGCGCTGCTCACTCTTTCTGCCTTGCAGAAACATGGCAGTTAAATTTTAGGGCAGTGTCCCGTTCAAACAATTAAGGTAAAAGCATGAGCAACGAATTAAAAACTCAAGTTGTTGTACTAGGCGGTGGTCCTGGTGGTTATTCTGCGGCTTTCCGTGCTGCTGACTTGGGCTTAGAAGTTACATTAGTAGAATCTCGCGAAACATTAGGTGGCGTATGTCTTAATGTTGGTTGTATTCCTTCTAAAGCACTTTTACACGTAGCTAAAGTGATTGATGACGCAGCAGAAATGTCATCTCACGGTGTTACTTTTGGCGCACCAAAAATCGATCTTGACCAAGTTCGTACTTGGAAAGATTCTGTAGTTGGCCAGTTAACTGGTGGACTAGAAGGCATGGCCAAAATGCGTAAAGTGAAAGTTGTATCTGGATACGGCAAATTCACTGGCAGCAATACTTTAGTAGTTGAAGGCGCAGACGGCGCTACAACTATCACGTTTGATAACGCGATTATTGCAGCAGGTTCTAAACCAGTTAACTTACCTTTCATCCCAGAAGATGACCGTGTAATTGATTCAACTGGTGCATTAGAACTTAAAGACGTACCAGAAAAACTACTTGTATTGGGTGGTGGTATTATCGGTCTTGAAATGGGTACGGTTTACCGTGCGCTAGGTTCTGCAATTGATGTTGTAGAATTTGCTGATCAATTAGTACCAGCAGCTGATAAAGACATTATCAAAATTTACCAAAAATACGTAAGCAAAAAATTCAACGTAATGCTTTCAACTAAAGTTGTTGGTGTTGAAGCTAAAGAAGACGGCTTATACGTAACGTTTGAAGGTAAAAACGCACCAGCAGAACCAGTACGTTACGACAAAGTACTTGTTGCAGTTGGCCGTACTCCAAACGGTAACTTACTTGATGCTGAAAAAGCGGGCGTAAACGTTGATGAGCGTGGCTTTATTAATGTTGATAAGCAATTACGTACTAACGTAAGCCATATTTTTGCAATTGGTGACTTAGTTGGCCAGCCTATGCTTGCGCATAAAGCGGTTCATGAAGGTCATGTTGCTGCAGAAGTTATTTCTGGTCAGAAGCATTTCTTCGACCCTAAATGTATTCCTTCAATTGCGTACACAGACCCAGAAATCGCTTGGGTAGGTGTTACTGAGAAAGAAGCAAAAGAGCAAGGCTTAAAAGTTGAAACTGCGGTATTCCCGTGGGCAGCATCTGGTCGTGCAATTGCATCTGCTCGTACTGAAGGTTCTACTAAACTTATCTTTGATAAAGAAAGTGGCCGTATAATCGGTGGTGCTATGATCGGTATTAACGCGGGCGAAATGCTTGGCGAAATCGGTTTAGGTATTGAAATGGGTGCTGATGGTGAAGACTTAGCGCTTACAATTCATGCTCACCCAACATTGAATGAATCAATCGGCCTTGCAGCTGAAATTTTTGAAGGTTCAATCACTGATTTACCAAACAAAAAAGCAGCTAAAAAGAAGTAATTTAACTTTTTAGTATTTGCTTTAAAAACCCAACTTCGGTTGGGTTTTTTTGTTTGCCCAGCGAAGCTGGCAAACCCGATAGGCTGAAAGATGCCTTATTACCCTGACTAAGGGGAAGATAATCTGAATGGCAAGGGCGTCACTGGCCAACGGTGGGGTCTGAAGGAAGCCATAAGAAGTTAGAGGTACACAACTAACCGTAACCTGTTTCGGCAGTATTGGTGGGTCAGCGTGCAAAATAGCGCAACGCCCTATACTTAGTCAGACCAATACTGTGCTTGAGGGTGGGATTTCTAACAGGGAGCCAGTGCAGTAACTGGGGAAGCCTGGCATCTAAACTTAGTGTAAATAAGTGGCCTAAACTCAAGGGGAAACCCAAGGTTTAACGTCGGTGTGAGGTGGCAGATGAACCCGTAGTAGTGAGTAAGGCTAGGCCGATGAAAGCCAGTAATGGTGTGGAGGACAAAACCAAGCCGACTATCAACAGAATGTTTGATAGGGTCAATTTTAATCAAAAGTTTTAATTGATTGCGAAGGGGGGAAGTATTCTTTAAGTGTATGAAAATCAGGAGTATCGACGTATAGGCTCACATGTATTTCGACGGAAATAGGCAATAGATGACGGCTAAGCAGGAATGTGGACGCTGAGAACTGAAGGCCGAGCATGGGAGTAATGAGCGACCACTTAGGCAGATTGCCATTCGGCTAGCACACCTAATGTCCTCATGAAGAACACCACTATACATCAATGTGAAACGACAGACATACCGTAAGCAAAGGCAATTGATGACAGTTTACTACAGCTTGTATGGGCAATTATTAGATATTAATAACCTGTACAAGGGATTCAAAAAAGTGAAAGCAGCGAAAGGAGCGGCCGGAATAGATAGGCAGTCCATAGCCGCGTTCGCCTTGAATTTAGAAGAAAACTTGAAACAACTGCAAGGTGAACTGCAAAGCAAGCAGTATCGCGCACAGCCAGTCAAACGGATAGAAATACCGAAAGATGATGGTGGTGTGAGACTGCTGGGAATTCCAACAGTTCGCGACCGCATAGTACAACAAACACTATTGAACATTCTCCAACCGCTCTTCGACATCGACTTTCACCCATCAAGTTATGGGTACAGGCCGAAACGAAGTTGTCATGACGCCATCAGCAAAGCCACGGTATTTATTCGTAAATATCACCGTGAGTGGGTGGTTGATATGGATCTGTCGAAGTGTTTTGACCTACTCGATCACGACTTGATCATAAGCAGCGTCAAACGCAAAGTGACAGACGGTAGCATCTTAAAACTGCTCAAACAGTTTTTAAAAAGCGGAGTAATGATAGGCAATAATTGGGAAGCGAGTGAGCTAGGAAGTCCACAAGGTGGTGTTATCAGTCCACTGTTGGCGAATATCTACCTAGATGCATTTGATCAAGAAATGAAAAAGCGAAATCACAGAATAGTGAGGTACGCCGACGACATATTGATCTTATGCTGCACAGAAAAAGCAGCCAAGAATGCACTCACAGTAGCGACTCAGATACTCGAAAAAGGCTTAAAGTTAACAGTCAACCAAAAGAAAACGCACATAGCGCATAGTAGTGAAGGCGTAAAATTTTTGGGAGTGGAGATAGGCAGTAATTGGACGCGTATCCAAGCCACAAAACTCAAAGGCTTTAAACAAAGAGTTAAACGATTAACAAAGCGAAATAGTGGCATGAACTTAATTGAAGTAATAAAAAGACTCAATCCAGTGGTGCGCGGCTTTGTAAATTATTTCAGTATAGCCAATTGTAAACGAGTGCTAAATTTGTTGGCAAGGTGGGTGAGACGACGATTAAGGGCAATTCAGTTAAGGTTGTGGAAAAACCCAGCGAGGTTGCATAAGCGACTAAAACAATTAGGGAAAAAGCCGCCATTTAAGTTCATCAAAATGAACTCATGGCGAAACTCTCTAAGTCCATTATCGAATGTAGCGATGCCAAACCAATGGTTTGAGGAGCAAGGTTTATATTCAATGGAAAAAGTAAGTACAGGATGGCTTGCTCAATCGGCGTTTAGAAAATAAGCCGAAGGGATAGAAGAATACAGGAGCCGTATACGAGGCCCGTACGTACGGTTCTGTGAGAGGGATGAGGCAAAAGCCTCACCCTACTCGATATGGGTGAAAGAGCAGGTTTTAAATTACAGTGTTTTAATTATGGGTAGGTGCGGCTTTATGCCGCGTTTTTTAAATTCAAAAAATTGCGCGAGGTAAACTCGCGACTACGGGGGCGCTTGTTAAATTAAAAATTTGCGTGAGGTAAACTCCGCATACGGTTTTTTACTACTTTGTTAATGCCTAACCTGAGCGCTAGAATATCCATCTCACAGCCCTCACATATCTATTATCACCAAATATAGTTACAATGCGCGCTTAATTAATTGAAGGTAAATACAGTGAAAAACTCAGTTCTAGCATTACGCGCTCAACAAATAAGTGAATCTCGTCGAGAGTTTAATGCTCGAGGCGGTAAATTAGATCGCTGTGAACAATGCCTGATTGCTAAGCACTACTGTATTTGTAAAGGTGTTGAGCACGCAGATTGTAAGGCCGCTGTATGCTTACTGATGTATCATAATGAAAGCTTTAAACCTTCTAATACAGGGCGTTTAATTGCTGAAATAGTGCCAGATAACCACGCATTTAGATGGGATAGAACAGATCCTAACCCCGCTCTTTTAGCTTTAATAAATGATTCGCAGTATCAGCCTATGGTCGTCTTTCCCGCAGAAGATGTAGAAGAGGGCAGAGCCATTACAGAAGTGAGTATTGAATCAGGTAAAAAGCCGCTATTTATATTCTTAGATGGTACGTGGCGCGAAGCTAAGAAAATGATTCGTAAAAGCCCTTATTTAGATAACTTGCCTGTACTTTCTGTTACTGCTGATAAACTGTCTGATTACCGATTACGTGTAGCCCCTCATGCACATCAACTAGGCACTGCTGAAGTGGCTATTATGGTATTAGCACTTGCGGGCGAAATGGATGCATCGACAAAATTAGAGCAGCATTTTATTAAGTTTCGTGATGCGTATTTATTGGGTAAGCGCAACAAGGGCCGACCGCTAGAAGATTAATTTTACGAAGTTAAGCAAATGCTTGCTGATTTTTTAAGTGAGCAAGTGCTTTATTTTGAATAGCTCTGAAGCCTTCTTCAGATGTTAATTGTAAAACAGTATTATACAATTGACTTATACTATTATGCACTTGAATAAACGAGATACAGTCTTCACCAATCATTTCTTTTGCTTCTTCAACTCGCTTTAAAAAGTAGCAGCTAATGTCTATTTTGCCATTAAATTGAGTCGTTGCAATTGCGTCTGCTATTCTATTAAGTTGATAGCTAAACTCATCAGGTCGAGCACCTTCACCCCACTTGCTAATACGAATATCGCGTTCTAACTTAATAATTTCGTTAAGTATATTTTTAAACTCACTCATTGGCATATTTAAAAAGTTATAACCTTTGGGGTTAAATAAAGCTTTATAGGGATTTTCGTTGGGAGTTTGGGCACTAAAAACACCAATTGGTTTTGCTGTACTTGCGTCTGATAATTTACATAAAAAGGCATTACTTTGGGGTGTTTTAAAATTCATATCCATTGAGTATTTATGATCCTTGCGTTATTTAGTTATCGGCGCAATTAATAAAAAACTTAGCGAAATTTAAAATATAAATAAAGTATTTTAAGGTCTTAGCATTGATTGGCAGGGATGCGATATATTACTCAGTAAAAATTAGTGATAGTTGCTCAGAGCTTTACTCAACCCAAATTTTAGACAAAGAAAAGCGCGCTCTATCTCTAGGCGCGCTTGCGGAATCTTCTAATTTTCTGCATCCTGCAATTGAACTTAATCAACTCCAATTTTCACTAATCCATGTTTATTACTATATTACTTTTTAGTTCTATGTAATGTAGACCGTCCGGGCCCGTATCCTTAAATTCCTAAACGTCCTGTAGGGTAAATACTATTACCAAATCCTTAATTACACTTCCTTAGTGTATCCTTGTTTTAACCAATCCCTTGTGTTGCCTTAAAGGCCTGTCCATTTATTCCTTCAACATCCTGTTGAACAACTTAGCCTTGTTGTTATCCTTTTCGCATCTTCCTGACGCTGTCCTTTTTACAACATTGCGTTGTGATACTCATCCTGAGCCTGTCCTAAAATCCGTGTTGTCCTGATAACCTAATCATTGGTTGGTTGAGTAAGCAGTCCATTTCCTTTTACTCAATAAGCGTCATTGCTTGGTTGATGCGTAAATTATAGTGCAATAGAGCAACTAAAATAGAGATAAAACTACATTCAATTAGTGTTTTTGCAATAGTAATAAAAATAAATTTCATATAATTCATGTGTTTAATTGTTTTTAGGTTGTTTTTTTATCTTATTTTTTACTCATTAGCTGTCACATCCGTAAGACATCTCTTACACCGTATTTCCTTTTTGGGCGTTATTTACATATTTACATTTATTTAAAGTGTGCACTTTTAGAATGAGCACGGTAGAATTCGTTGATAATAACAGTTATTTAGGTGGAATAATGAAGAAAGTATTTGCACTTGTTTTAGGGGTAGTTGCATCGGCACCAGTCTTTGCAAACGATGTTGTTAACATCTACTCTTTTCGTCAACCGTTTTTAATTCAGCCAATTTTAGAAGACTTTACAAAGCAAACAGGCATAAAAACCAATGTTGTTTTTGCTAAAAAAGGGCTAATTGAGCGTGTTAAACGCGAAGGCAAGCACAGTAAAGCTGATTTAGTATTAACCTCTAACTTTAGTGCGCTTATTCAATTAGAAGATTTAAAATTAACACAAACTATAAAAAGTGACAGTGTAAATAATAATGTTCCAGCCGCCTTTCGTGACGGTGATGGCCAATGGGTTGCGCTTACTAAGCGAGTGCGTAATGTGTATTCATCAAAAGAGCGAGTTGGTGAGTTACCTAAGCTCACTTATGAAGATTTAGCAGACCCTAAATACAAAGGACAAATTTGTACGCGCTCTGGCAAACATCCATATAATTTAGGTTTAGTGGCTTCTATGATTGCACACCATGGTGAAGCGCAAACTAAAGAGTGGCTTGAAGGTGTTAAGGCTAATTTAGCACGCAAGCCTCAAGGTAACGATCGTGCTCAAGTTAAAGCTGTTAAAGAAGGTTTATGTAACTTGGCATTAGGTAATAGTTACTACCTTGGCAAAATGCTAGAAGATAAAGAACAAAAAGGTTGGGCAGAGGCCGTAAATATTAACTTTCCGAATCAAGTTAATCGTGGCTCACACATAAATGTATCGGGTGCGGTTATTACCAAATACGCTAAAAACCCTGAAAATGCATTAAAGCTCATAGAATATATGACCGACAGCAAAGCACAAAACATGTATGCCTCATTAAATATGGAGTATCCAGTTAAGTCGGGTGTTGAATTATCAAATTTGGTTGCCTCTTGGGGTAGCTTTAAAGAAGACAGCTTGCCACTTGATGAGATTAGTAAATATCGTCCGTTAGCACTTAAGCTAATTGATGAGGTGAAGTTCGATCTTTAATGACTAATAAATTTAAGCTGTCTAAATGGCAGCTCTTTGCGTGGTCGACTGGCTTAATACTATCGGCCCCGTTGTTTTTTCTTATTTTTGAATCTCTACAAGGTAGCTCTGAGGTGTTTTCTCACCTGTGGGATACCGTACTTTGGGATTACATAACCAATACCGTATTGTTAGTTTTAGGTGTTTGCGTCCTGAGCTGCGCCATAGCTTTGCCGCTTGGGTGGCTAACGGCTTACTGTAGTTTCCCGGGTAAAAAACAGTTTGAATGGGCACTTATGCTGCCCCTTGCTATGCCTACCTATATTATTGCCTATGTATACACTGATTTATTAGATTATGCGGGCCCGGTGCAAATAGCACTGAGAGAATGGTTTGGCTGGCAATCACCTAACGACTATTGGTTTTTTGATATACGAACATTACCCGGCGCCATAGTTATGATTGCCTTGGTACTTTACCCGTATTTATTTTTAATTTTTAAAACAGCCCTTCGCGAGCAGTCATTCAAATTAGTACAAGCTAGTCAGTTAATGGGGTTATCTCCTTGGCAAAGCTTTTTTAAAGTCAGCTTAGTGCTCTCTCGTGGGGCAATTGTGGCGGCTCTTGCACTTATTAGTATGGAAACCATGGCCGACTTCGCAACAGTGAGTTATTTTGCCGTAAGTACATTAACAACTGCCGTATACGATACGTGGTTTGGTTATTACTCACTTACAGCGGCCGCTAAAATATCGGGTGTGATGTTACTGCTGTTATTTTTAGCATTAATGGCAGAGCGTTTTAGTCGCCGAAACCAAGCGGTATTTGAGCGCCAATCAAGTGTAAATAGCGAATCTCTCTATGTATTAAAAGGAAAGTCTGCTTGGCTCGCAACGGCATTTTGTAGCTTTATTTTACTTATCGCCTTTTTAATCCCTATTGCAGTACTTATAAATTATGCCATTACCTACTTTGATAAAGCATGGGATGTAGAGTTTTTTAGTTACGCTTGGCAAAGTTTAAAGGTGGCGGGAGTTGTAAGTGTTATAACCATTACATTGAGTGTTTTTGTGGTTTTTTATCAGCGTGTGGCAAAGCAAGCGTATCCGCTTATTCCTGGGCGTTTAGCAAGCACAGGTTATGCGTTGCCAGGAACTGTACTCGCTATTGCGGTTTTATTACCTCTTACATTATTAGAGAACACTATTAACACAGCACTCGAGCCGTATAACTTAGACATTGGCTTACTGCTTACAGGTAGCATTCTTACTATTATTATTGCTTATATTGTTAGGTTTTACGCCATTGCACACGGAGCAATTGAGTCGAGTTTTTTACGTATTAGTCCATCACTTGATATGGCAAGCCAATCAATGGGTAAAAGCCAAGGGCAAACGCTGCGTTTAGTGCATCTACCTTTACTGCGAAGAGGGTTACTCACTGCTGCCTTATTGGTATTTATTGAATGTATGAAAGAGTTGCCAGCTGCGCTATTGCTCAGACCGTTTAATTTTGAAAGCTTAGCTACTCATGTATTTCAGTATGTGAGTGATGAGCAATTAGAGCTTGCTTCAATATCTGCATTATTTATTGTTATTGTTGGGTTTATTCCTTTGTACTTTATTAATCGTTCTATGGAGCAGCGTAGTTAAATGAGTAGTTTAATTTTACAAGGCGTGAGCTATCACTATAACGGCACAAAGGTTATTCACGATTTAGATTTAACAGTGGGTAAAGATGAAATTGTTTGCCTACTCGGGGCGAGTGGATGCGGCAAAACAACCACATTAAAAGCGATTGCAGGTTTAATTGAAGCCAAGCAAGGGTCTATTTTTATAGACGGTAAATTAGTGAGTGATGAGCAATCGTTTGTCTCACCTGAGCATCGTAACATCGGCATGATGTTTCAAGACTATGCGTTGTTTCCGCATTTAACGGTGGCAAATAATATTGCATTCGGGCTTGGTAATATGAGCAAAGCTCAAAAGCAGCAACGCGTTGATGAAATGCTTAAGCTTGTGCATTTAATTGGCTGTGCTGACAGGTTTCCACATCAGTTATCGGGTGGCCAACAGCAACGCGTCGCTATCGCTCGTGCATTAGCTTATAAACCTAGTTTATTACTCCTTGATGAGCCCTTTTCAAACATCGACACACAAGTACGCTTTGAATTAATTGCCGATATACGTCGAATTATTAAAGCAACTCAAGTATCTGCTGTGTTTGTTACACACTCAAAAGAAGAGGCATTTGCGTTTTCAGATACACTTGCCATTATGCATCGCGGTAAAATTGAGCAACAAGGCACGCCTGAGCAGCTTTTTGCAGCTCCATGTTCAAAGGAGGTTGCAGAGTTTCTGGGTCAGGGCATATACTTAAGCGCAGAAGTGTTAACCGCAACTGAATATAAAACACCATTTGGTTTAGTCGAATCTTATGTTGAGAGTAAGTATAATGTAAGTGCAGGGCTTATATATGTGCGCCCTCATCAAATAGAATTAGTGGCAGATAACCAAAGTGACAAATTCAGCAAGCGAGCTACAATTATAAGTCGTCGCTTTATTGGTTCGGCGTATGTTTATTCGCTTGTTATTGATGAACAAGAAATTGAAGTTGCTGCACAATATGGCCAGTCATTTGAAAATAATGATCAGGTTATAATAAAAATAAAACCTCACACGGTGAATTTTTTCGAATCGTAATTAATTTGTTATTCGCTGTGTTTTTATCTGTAAAACTAAGGAATAACAATGGCGCAAGCGCAATCAGGGATTTGTGCTGAAGCAAACTTACACGGTTTGCACTTATTTTTTAATGTGTTTGATGGTCAAGACGAATCACTTCGCGCAAAGTTAAAACAAGCAAGCGCTATAGAAGAAGAATTTAGCGATCAATTTTCAGAATCAATGCTCTCTTGTATGGTTGCTATTGGTGCGCAATACTGGCCGCATATCCTCCCTGAATACATTCCAAGCGAATTACAGAGCTTTCCCAATATAACCCATAGCGATCACCAAATGAGTGTACAACCGTGTGATTTATTTGTGCAAATTCGCTCTGACCGTGAAGACGTTAACCATTTATTTGCGCTGCAAATTTTAAAATTATTTGCCCCCGATGTAGAGCTGGTGGAGCAAATTCGGAATTTTCGCTTTTTAGATGGTCGTGATTTTAACGGTTTTATTTATGGTGGCGACACCGCACATGGAAGAAAAAAGCGCGCTACGGCTTTAATCAGCAACCCTGGTAGCTTTGAAGATCAGGGGAGTTATATTCATGTTCAGCGTTATAAACATGATTTAACTATGTGGCAGCATTTATCATTGAGTGAGCAAGAGCAAATAATGGGACGTACGCGTCTTGATAACACGCTAATTACCCCAGCGATCGAAACCAGCCATGCTTCGCGAAGTGAGCTAAAAGACGGAGACGGACAACCGCTACTATTAAATCAAAGCATGCCTTATGGCGACGTGTATGAGCAGGGAATGTTATCAATTACATGCGCTTGTACGGGCACCGCGTTTGAAAAAGTACTTAATAGTCGTTTAGGGGAAGGGGATTGCTACGACCACTGGCTTGATTTTACTCAAGCCGATATGGGCTCTGCTTTCTTTGCACCTTCAATAGGGTTTTTAAAACAAATTTAATTTGCTATTAAACCGTATCAAATAAAATGCGAACGCGTTCAAGAGTTACATCTATTTCAGATATTTTAGCAGGAGCGATAAAAATAGTGTCATCGCCGGCAATAGTTCCTAGTACGCCATCTGCTTTACCTAATGAATCTAATAAACGTGCAATAAGCTGAGCAGCACCTGGGCTGGTACGAATGATGATCATCATTTCGTTGTGCATAATGTCGATTACTAATTGGCGTAATGGGCTTTTAGCCGTAGGTACACCCATTTCAGCAGGTAAGCAGTAAACCATTTCTTGTTTGGCATTGCGTGTGCGTACAGCGCCAAATTTACTTAACATGCGTGATACTTTACTTTGGCTTATATTGTCAAAACCTTGATCTTTTAACGCATCAACTATTTCGCCTTGAGAGCCAAAATTTTCTTCTTTTAATAGTGATTTAAATGCTTTTACCAGTGCTTCTTGTTTATCTTGTGGTTGCATAGTCTTTATTCGTTTTTGTTATTTATGCCGCAAATTCTACACAAAAATGAATAATTATGCAGCAGTTGTTTAGTTAACTTGCCAGTTTGATGCGTTAAATCACATAAGTTTACGACTATGGTCGAAAATATACTTGAAATAGACAGGATAAATTTGTTTTTAGTCGCTAATTTCATTATCTTAAGAGCCACAAATGTTTCCTACCTCAAATTACGGAGAATTCCAATGAAAGTTGCTGTATTAGGTGCTGCAGGCGGTATCGGCCAAGCGTTGTCTTTATTATTAAAAACAGGCTTACCAGCTGGCTCTGAATTATCACTTTATGATGTTGCACCAGTAGTACCAGGTGTTGCGGTTGACCTTTCTCACATCCCAACAGATGTTAAAGTTGCAGGCTTTGGCGCAGACGATTTAAATAAAGCGCTTGAAGGTTCTGACATCGTTCTTATCCCAGCGGGTATGCCACGTAAACCAGGTATGGATCGTGCTGATTTATTCAATGTAAATGCTGGCATCATCAAAACTTTAGCAGAAGGCATTGTTGCCAGCTGTCCTAAAGCGTTAGTAGGTATTATTACTAACCCAGTAAACGGCACAGTTCCAATTGTTGCTGAAGTATTCAAAAAAGCAGGTACTTACGACGCTAAACGCGTATTCGGTATTACTACGCTTGACGTTATTCGTTCAGAAGCATTTGTTGCTGAACTTAAAGGCGTAGACGTAGCAACTGTAAAAGTACCAGTAATTGGTGGTCACTCAGGCACAACTATTCTGCCTCTACTTTCTCAAGTTGAAGGTGTTTCTTTCACTGATGAAGAAGTTGCTGCACTTACTCCACGTATCCAAAATGCGGGTACTGAAGTTGTAAATGCTAAAGCCGGCGGTGGTTCAGCTACGCTATCTATGGGTGCTGCTGCAGCTCGTTTTTGTATGTCTTTAGTTAAAGGCCTACAAGGTGAAGAAGTTGTAGATTACGCTTACGTTGCTGTTGAAAATGGCGATGCAGAGTACTTTGCACATCCAGTACGTTTAGGTAAAAACGGCGTAGAAAAAATTCTTTCTTACGGCGAACTAAGCGCATTTGAAACAAAAGCAAAAAATGACATGCTTGAAACTCTGAAAAAAGACATCAAAGAAGGTGTTGATTTCATGGCGTAATAGCCGCTTTAAGCAACAAAAAAGCCTGCATTTGCAGGCTTTTTTATTGCTCAGAATTAATGTCACACTGTGTAACTAGTTAAAACTAGTGGTCGCGGTCAACCGCAATACGGGCAAGGCTTATAAGTGCTTGCTTATAGTCAGACTCAGCTAAAAAGTCTAAACAGGCAATGGCTTTTTCGGCCTCAAGCTCTGCTTTTTGCATTGTAAACTCAAGCGCATTAGTTTGTTTTAGTGCAGTTAAAATTTCTTCTAAATGCTCCATACCATTACTGTGCTCTATTGCATCACGAATGAGCTGTGTTTGCTGCTCGCTACCATGTTGCATAGCATAAATAAGCGGAAGGGTTGGTTTGCCTTCAGCTAAATCATCGCCAATGTTTTTACCTAGCTGCTCAGCATCTGCATTGTAATCGAGTACGTCATCTACTAGTTGAAACGCAGTACCTAAATGCATACCGTATAGGTTTAGTGCATCAAGTGTCGCTTGGTCTTGCTCTGTGATAATGGCAGCAAGGCCTGTAGCTGCTTCAAATAATTTAGCCGTTTTAGAGTAAATAACCTGCATATAGCTGGCTTCAGTCGTATCTGGGTCATTGCAGTTCATCAGCTGCAATACTTCACCTTCAGCAATAATGTTTGTTGCATCGGCAAGTACTTGCATAATCTGCATTTTTCCAAGGCCAACCATAAGCTGAAATGAGCGAGTGTAAATAAAGTCACCAACCAATACGCTAGCAGCATTACCAAATTCAGCATTTGCTGTAGGCGTGCCACGTCGTAAGTTTGATTCATCTACAACATCATCATGCAATAGCGTTGCTGTATGGATAAACTCAACAATTGTTGCAAGTGTTATGTGATCTTTACCCTGATAACCGAGCGCTTTGGCTGCTAAAATAGCCAGCATTGGACGAACGCGTTTGCCGCCACTGCTAACTATATATAAACCAAGCTGATTAACTAACGCCACATCTGAGCGCATTTGCGCATGTATAAGTTGATTGACGTCATTCATATCGCTTTCGATTAACGCCTGGATAGCTTTTATATCCATTGATCTCCGAGCCAATTTTTATGTGTGAACGGCGCAGATTGTACAACAAAAAATGCACTAGCTCGATATTTTGTGACGATTGATTGAAAAAACACTATTAAAGTACTTAATTTAGACTGAATTAGCCAAGATAACTGATTAATTGATAATCAATATACAGTTTATGGTGTGCTTAGATATTGAGCTGTGAGGGTCATATTTGAGTACATTAATTTATTTCGGCTAAGAGTTAAAAAGCGCTTGGCAAAAGGGCCAATTAATATAAAATGGGGTAAATATTGAATTGCTCTCAAAGCAGCTACTTTTTATTCATTTTAATTACAAAATAGGCTTGCTAGTTATTTCGCGTTAGCGTAAACTTCGCGCCCTATCGAAGAATATTTTAGTTGCGCCGATTTGAGGGTGCACAGACGGAGTTAATTATGTACGCGGTTTTCCAAAGTGGTGGTAAACAGCATCGTGTGACTGAAGGTCAAACGATTCGTCTTGAAAAATTAGACGTTGAAACTGGTGCGGCAGTAGAATTTGATTCAGTACTTTTAGTTGCTGATGGTGAGAAAATCGAGATCGGTGTACCGTTCGTAAACGGTGGCAAGATAACAGCTGAGGTTGTTTCACATGGTCGCGGTGAGAAGATTAAGGTTGTTAAATTTAGACGCCGTAAGCATTCTCGTAAGCAAATGGGCCATCGTCAATGGTTCACTGAAGTTAAAATCACTAGCATTAGCGCTTAATTAGAGGTACTTAGAAATGGCACATAAAAAAGCAGCTGGTAGTACTCGTAACGGTCGCGATTCAGAAAGCAAACGCCTAGGTGTTAAGCGTTTTGGTGGCGAATCAGTTCTAGCGGGTAGCATCATTGTTCGTCAGCGTGGAACTCGTTTCCACCCTGGTACTAACGTAGGTATCGGTAAAGACCACACTATCTTCGCAAAAGCAGATGGTAAAGTTCAGTTTGAACAAAAAGGTCCTTTAAACCGTAAATACGTAACTATCGTAACTGAGTAATCAGTAAGGTAGTTAAAAACCCCGCCTTTGCGGGGTTTTTTGTTTTGTAGTCAGCTAATATATACCCAAGCCTGCATTTGTGCTGGCTTGGGTATATAATAGAGTTATTAAACAAGCCAATCCCTAAAGTGAGTAATCATGAAGTTTGTAGATGAAGTAGAAATTCGCGCAGAAGCTGGAGACGGTGGCAGCGGCATCGTGTCTTTCCGTCGTGAAAAATATGTTCCAGATGGTGGACCAGACGGCGGTGACGGTGGAGACGGTGGTAGTGTTTATCTACAAGCTGATGAAAACTTAAATACCTTAATTGATTATCAGTTTGAGCGCTTCCATAGAGCTGAACGTGGTACTAACGGTCGTAGCCGTAACTGTACAGGCCGAAAAGCTGATGACTTATTTGTTATGGTGCCTGTAGGCACGCGCATCATGGATGTTGATACCCAAGAGGGACTTGGCGATTTAACGCAACATGGTCAACGAATTTTGGTTGCAAAAGGTGGTTTCCACGGCTTGGGGAATGCGCGTTTTAAATCAAGTACTAACCGAGCACCTCGTCAAAAAACATTAGGCACACCAGGTGAAGTACGTAACTTAAAATTAGAGTTACTATTATTAGCTGATGTTGGCTTACTTGGATTACCAAATGCCGGTAAATCTACGTTTATCCGCAGTGTATCTGCAGCAAGACCAAAAGTAGCTGATTACCCATTCACGACGCTTATTCCTAATTTAGGTGTAGTACGTCCTGAAGCAAATAAATCATTTGTTATAGCCGATATTCCGGGTCTAATTGAAGGTGCATCTGATGGCGCAGGCCTAGGTATTCGCTTTTTGAAACATTTAGAGCGTTGTCGTGTGTTGTTACACATTATTGATGTAATGCCGGTAGATGGTTCAAACCCTGTTGATAATGCGTTTTCGATTATTAACGAACTGCACCAATACAGCCCTAAATTAGCTGAGAAGCCACGCTGGTTAGTATTTAATAAAATAGATTTATTACCAGAGGATGAAGCAAAAGCGTTATGCGAATCGATTGCAGAAGAGCTGGGCGAAACTGAAAATATCTATCACATTTCAGCAATTAATAAACTTAACACTCAACCATTAATCCACAACATAATGACACTACTTGATAGCATGCCTAAAGAGAAGTTTGTACAAGTGGAAGATGAAGAAGTTGAATTTAAGTGGGATACCTATCATGAAAAAGCCACTAAAGGTAAGGGCAATGATGATGATTGGGATGACTGGGATGAAGATGATTACGACGTAGAAGTTGTCTACGAGCGTTAATTAAATAGAATTTACTAAAAAGGAGCTTATGCTCCTTTTTCTTTGTTTAAGAATAAAGTACTAGGTGTATATTATGATAATTTCAATGATTGCAGCAATGGCAAATAACCGTGTAATTGGTCTAGATAATAAAATGCCATGGCATTTACCTGCAGATCTTCAGCATTTTAAAAAGGTCACTACGGGTAAGCCTGTGATCATGGGTCGTAAAACTTTTGAGTCTATAGGCCGTCCATTACCTGGGCGCCGTAATATTATTATTACTCGAAACAGCGAATATACTGCACAGGGTATTGAAGTAGTAACTACGCCAGATGCCGCATTAGAACTCGTTGCTACTGCTGAAGAAGTAATGATTATTGGTGGTGGTAATATCTATGAGCAATTTTTACCAAAAGCAGAGCGCCTATATCTAACTTTTATTGATTTAGATGTTAAAGGCGATACACAGTTTCCTGATTACAATAAAGTTGCTAATTGGTACGTGAAAGAAGAGCAAGAAAACCATCCGGATGACAAGAATTTATCTAGTTATAAATTCGTAACTTTATATAAAGAACGTTAACATTATTGCGTAAATTTTGATAGATTGATATAATATTCGATAGTCTATATAAGAACAAAGTATTATAAAGGGTTTGTCATGTTTAAATTACCAAAGCTAGTTGCACTTACTGCCGTTGTAGCTGTTAGTTCGTTTTCGTATACAGCACCTGTAAATGCTGAAGATCAATTAGCAGTATCTATTTGTGAATATATTGCGGCAGACGATAAAAACCGATTACGCAGCAAGCTTAAAAGCTCTCGTGTAAAAATTCGTAATATTTATGATGCAGTACAATGTAATGGTAATAACTTATTACGTCATGCTGTTGCTAGTAATGCAGTAGATACTGGTGAGTATATAGTTAAAAACTTATCAAAAAGTGCGTTAACAGATGGTGCTGATATTGCTTGGGCTGAAGGGAATTTTGCCAGCTCACCGCTTATTGCAGTAATTAAAGAGCGTGCAGGTCTTTAATTATAAAAAGGTTTTGTAACGCGACCTTTAGTTAGAAATTTATTGGTCTGGGTTTGTTATTTATAGCAACCCCAGGTTTTTTCGTTTAGCTAATGTAATCTTACCTCACAACAAAATCATTAATAAACTTTATAACTTACCTGCTCATTTTAAATAACCAAAAATGTAGAGTCTCTGTTTAATAAACAGCTTCAAATTTACTTCTTCAAAAGAGGTAACTTTATTCAGCTGGTATCTATTTTGTATCTGCTAGTTTGTACCAATACGCAATAATACTTAATTATTTTGCGGGGCTAAACGTGTCGCTACCTGTGTTAAAAAATTCTCATTTAGAACAACTAAGTAGCGAATTTTTTGCCTAGCTATCAACACGTTTTCCATCCTCAAAATAGATCACTTAATTAAGCGAATTGATATTATTTACAAACTTAATCACTAAGGACAGATATGAAAGCTGTAATTCCAGTAGCTGGCTTAGGGACGAGAATGCTCCCTATGACAAAAGCTATCCCAAAAGAAATGCTCCCAATAGTCGATAAGCCTCTAATTCAATATATTGTCAGCGAATGTGTGTCCGCTGGTATTAAAGATATTGTGTTAGTTACGCATAGCTCTAAAAATGCAATCGAAAACCACTTTGATACAAGTTATGAACTAGAAGCGACTCTTGAGAAGCGTGTTAAACGAGCTTTATTAGATGAAATTCGCTCTATTTGTCCAAATGATGTAACTATTATGAGTGTACGCCAAGGTGAAGCTAAAGGGCTTGGACATGCTATTTTATGCGCTAAACCAATAGTTGGTGATAACAACTTTGTTGTGCTCCTGCCAGATGTGATACTTGATGCCTATACTGCGGATCAAGAGACTGAAAACTTAGCGGCCATGATTAAACGCTTTAAAGAAACTCAAGCAAGCCAAATAATGCTTGAGCCGGTAGCTAAAGAAGACGTTAGTAAATATGGTATTGCTGATATAAGCGGTGTTGAGTTAATGCCAGGTAAAAGTGCTGCAATTAAAGCAATGGTTGAAAAACCTGATGCAGATTTAGCGCCTTCTAATCTAGCTGTTGTAGGGCGATATGTACTGAGTAAGAATATTTGGCCTCTACTTGCAAAAACGTCTGTAGGTGCTGGCGGTGAAATACAACTTACAGATTCTATTGACGCATTAATGGCACAAGAAACCGTTGAAGCATTTCATATGAGTGGTCGCTCTCACGATTGTGGAGATAAGTTAGGCTACTTAAAAGCAATTGTTGAGTACAGTCTGCGAGATGAAAAGCTAGGTAATGATTTTTCAAGTTTTATAAATGATTTGAATTTACCTTAATACAGCGCGTATTCTTCGTTCTATGGTAGGCTATTTTGAGCTACTAAGTTAGCCGTACTTTTTATACCTAGTAGTAGGCTACGTAGTACGATTGTTACTTATTCTGTATTAATCTTTTCAAGGAACTACCATGATTGAGCAAGGCCAAGAATTACCAGCAGTGACGTTAACGCAATTAACTGACGACGGTATGCAATCTCTTACAAATAAAGAATTGTTTGAAGGTAAAAAAGTCGTGTTATTTGCAGTACCTGGTGCGTTTACTCCAACGTGTTCAAATGCCCATTTACCTGAGTTTATTACCCTTGCTGATAAAATTAAAGCAAAAGGTGTTGATGCTATTTACTGTGTATCTGTTAATGATGCATTTGTTATGAAAGCATGGGGTGACTCACAAAACGCGCAAGAAATTACAATGCTTGGGGATGGCGATGGAAGTTTCACTAAATCGTTAGGGCTTGATAAAGATACTGCTAGTTTTGGTGGTATACGTTCAACGCGTTACGCTATGATTATTGAAAATGCGCTAGTAACAGGTTTATTTGTAGAACAAGACAAAGAGTTTGTTGTAAGCCGCGCAGAATCAGTACTAGAAAAGCTGTAACAGTAATAAAGTGTAGATTTTAGCTTTAATTAATCAGCTAGTTATTATTGAAAAACCGATGTTGGAAACAACATCGGTTTTTTATTTAAGGCTCAAACTTTAAATTACGGTTGGTATTGCCCGCTAAGCGTTAAACCAGAGAAAGTGCTATAAGCGTTAACGCTTAAGTGCCAAGTACCTGCTTGTGGATTAGTAAATGTACATGTTTCTGCATTGCCATTTTTATAAGGGCGGCAATCGTATGAGCTTGCTGTTGGTTGGCTACCGTATTTTACAAATAAATCAGCATCGCCACTGCCACCCGATGTTGTTACTATAAACGTACTCATTCCAGCTGGTACATCTAACGTGTAATGTTTCCACTGCCCAGTATTGGCTGACACATCGCTTATAGTGCCGCCGCCTGCTTGTGGAGTACCTGAACCGCCACCCGATGATGAACCACCAGTAATATTACCTACCAAGCTAACAGCTGAATACGCAGAGTAGCCGTTAAGCATTACGTGGTAAGTTCCCGCAGTAGGGTTATCAATAGAACACTCTTCGCTATTACCGCCTTTATATGGACGACAATCATAGGTAGTAGTTGTAGGTTTACTGCCTGCACGTACGTATAAATCAGCATCGCCAGTACCACCACTCATAGTGAATGTTACGTTAGTTGCACCGCTTGGTACTGTCATCGTGTAAAATGCTTGTGCATTTGCAGCCCCACTTAAACCTGTTTTAGCTTCACCATTAATAAGCTCGCTATCGCCACCTGTAGGTGGAGTAGTGCCGCCACTTGCTGCTGCAACAGCTGCGGCAGCATCAACAATACCCGTACCACAGCTAGTACATGTTGCAGGGAACGAGCGGGTAGTTGATTTTAAAATACTTTCTATTTCGTCAGGCGTTGCATTTGGTTTTGCTTGCTTAATAAGTGCCGCAACACCTGCTACGTGAGGCGCAGCCATTGATGTACCTTGTGAAAAGCTATAGCTGTCGCTTGAAGGTGTAGACGAACCTGAATTGTATGTTGATAGAACGCCTTCAGAGTCGTTTGCAAAGCTTTGTGAGCCGCCTGGTGCTGCAACATCAATATTGCTACCGTAGTTTGAGTAATAAGCTCTGCCGCCATTACGGCCCACTGAGGCTACGTTTACTACACCGTTACAGTTACCTGGGTTGTAGTTTGCTGAGTTATCGTTATCGTTACCTGCAGCAATAACTACCACAGTGCCGTTACTACGTGCTGTGTTAATTGCATTTTGAGTTGTAGAGCTACATGAACCGCTGCCACCTAAACTCATATTAATTACATCAGCAGGGTTTGAGTTAGCAGGAATACCTGAAACACTTCCACCAGATGCCCAAATAATACCGTCTGCAATATCAGAGGTTAAACCACCACACTTACCTAGTACACGAACAGGCACTACTTTTGCGTTATAAGCTACGCCTGCAACACCTTCACCGTTATTGGTTACCGCAGCAACTGTGCCGGCTACGTGCGTGCCATGCCAACTAGAGTTTTGTGCACCGTTAGTACCACATTCATTCGCAGCAACTGCATCACCAGGATCACGTGCATCGCTATCGCGACCGCCACCGTCATTAGCTACCGAAAGGTTAGAGATCATATCGTAACCCGGTAAAATATTAGCGTTTAAATCAGCATGAGGGCGGTAGCCCGTATCTAGTACAGCTACAACTACACCGCTACCCGTTGCGGTATCCCATGCGGTCGGTAAGTTTAAACCACCGGCTTGCTCGTAGTAGTGCCATTGGTCATCAAAACGTGGATCGTTAGGAGTTGAAAACGGCTTTAACATTTGATCCACTTCAATGTATTCCACATTGCCAGAATCAACCATTTCTTGCATAAACTCTTGGGCCTCAGCCGCACTTAATTTTTTATCAGCACGCATTACGTGATGATTATTAAGTGCCATTGCACGAACGTATTTTGCTTTTACTTTGCCTTTTTTAGAAGCGAAGTTTTTAACAAAGCTTTGTGCGCGCTTTTTCATGCTAGCTGGGCTTGCGTCTGCAGTTGAGAGGCTCGCCATTTCGTTATTATTTTTATATTTAATAATGAACTGAGTTTCGAAACCGCCTTGGCTTTGTAGTTTAGCCGATGTTTCAGCCATTGAACTTGAAACTGATTGAGCCATGCCAGATGTTGCAGCAAAAAGCGTACTAACTGTAATTGCAATTGCGCATCTTTTAAAAGTTTTACTTGTTGTCATAATTATCCCTAGATTTTTATTTATTATTTCGTGATGTAGGATCACGATGCGGGAACAAAAGTAAACGATCTGTTAACTAGGTTAAAATATCAATTTATTATGTACCTCTTTCATTTAGTTATAACTCAGGTTTTTAGCGGTTTACTCGTTGTTTAGTATTTGTCATATAAATTAAAAATAAGTATAAAGGGTTGGTTTGTTGTGCGGGTAATTATTCCCGACTTATTACTGATGCGTTTTTGTTGTGTTATTGCTAATAATTTAAATGCTACGTTGTTAGCTATCAAACTTTGCTATAATCGGAAAAATTTCTTAGTAGGGTAAAATAATGAGTCAAGTAGATGTAATTGTAATAGGTGCGGGAGCAGCAGGATTAATGTGTGCAGCGCAAGCTGGATACCGTGGCCGAAGCGTTACAGTACTTGATATGGGCAAAAAACCAGGTCGTAAAATTTTAATAAGTGGTGGTGGGCGTTGTAATTTTACAAATGAAAACGCAACCCCTGATAACTACTTATGCGCAAATGCTCATTTTGTTAAATCATGTTTAAGTCGCTATACACAGCATGACTTTATTGAGCTGGTAGACAGACATGGCTTGGCGTATCACCATAAAACACTAGGTCAGCTTTTTTGCGATAACAATGCACAAGACATTGTTGATATTTTACTGACCGAATGTGAGTGGGCCGGGGTAAATATAAAACTACGCAGTGAAGTGATTAGCGTATCAAAAACCGAAACCGGCTATAGCGTTACCACAGAGCAAGAAACCTTAAGCTGTGAGTCGTTAGTTATAGCATCAGGTGGCTTAACTATGCCAAAACTAGGGGCTACACCAATAGGTTATAAAATTGCAGAGCAGTTTGGCTTAAGCGTGTTACCAACTATGGCTGCACTTGTGCCGTTTACTTTGCATCAGCATGATAAAGAGCGTTTTGAAGGGCTCTCGGGAATTAGCATTCTTTGTGAAGTTTCAAGCGAAGACGGCACCGTATTTAAAGAAAACATCCTCTTTACTCACCGAGGGTTATCGGGCCCAGCAATATTGCAAATAAGCTCATTTTGGCGAGCAGGGCAGGCTGTAACTATAAACCTATTACCTGAAATTGATTTAAGGCAGCAACTTGCTGATTGGCGAGAAACGCAAGCACAAAAGTCGTTAAAAAATAGTCTTGCGACTATTTTACCTAAACGCTTTATAGAAATACTGCACGAAAGCAAAGCGATACCAGATTGTAATATTAATCAGCTTACCCATGCTCAAATAAATGAGTTAGTAAATTATATTCATGCGTGGCAAATTAAACCCAATGGCACAGAAGGTTATAGAACAGCAGAAGTAACATTGGGCGGTGTAGATACTGACGAGTTGAGCTCAAAAACCTTTGAAGCTAAAAAAGCTAAAGGCCTATACTTTATAGGCGAAGTAACTGACGTAACAGGGTGGCTTGGAGGCTACAACTTCCAATATGCGTGGAGCTGTGGATTTGCTTGTGGGCAGCACGCTTAAGTTTAGGCTATAAACCCATTTAAGTAAGTTGATTGAGCGATAACGGTTGAATCGTTATCGCTAACACATACTTTATTGCGTCCATTATTTTTAGCCTTATATAGCGCTGTATCAGCCCGCTCCAGTAGTTTTAGCACTGTATCGTCTTTTTGTATCGTTGCTAATCCAATACTTATAGTAAATGCTACATTTGTAACTGTGTTTTCGGCAATATACTTTCTTAGGTCATCGGCTTTTTTAACGCTATCATTTAAAGAGGTGTTGGATAAAATAATAGTGAATTCTTCTCCACCCCATCGCGCAATAAGTGCGTCATTTCCCATACGGCTTTTTAATATTTTTGCAAATTCAGTTAGCACGTTATCACCAACCAAATGCCCGTAGGTATCGTTTATATTTTTGAAGTGGTCTATATCGCAAATAAGTAAGCAATGTGGGGTTTTAAAAACGTCATTTTTAGCAATTAACTGTGATAATTCAAAATCAAATTTTTGCCTGTTATAAAGCCCCGTTAACTTATCGGTTTCTGCTAAGTGTTGAATTTCTAAGTTACGGATAGATAATCGAGTGTATGCCGAAAACCGTGTTTTTTCGTAAAACCTAAAAATTAAAATATGAGCAAGGCTTACTTCTATAAGATTAAATAAAGAGCCTAAGCCAATTGTTACAGTTTGCTGTTGTTGTAAATACACAAGATACGCACAAATAGCAAAAGCGACTGCACTAAATAGGCTTCCCCAGTTTCTTCCAACTAAAAAAAAGCTAAAAGGCGGGATTAACGTCGCCCAAAATAAAGAATGCGCATGCCCACCTACAGAAACCACAAACATCATTATTAAGCTAACGACCATAAGGGTAACAGCCCACGCTGCTGCATTTACGTTGGCTGTTTTATTAAACCAAGTATAAATACCTAACGATATCGTAAGTCCTAAGGCATCAATTAAAGCAATGTCATAGCTTTTAAAATAAAAAAGATTGAGGAGTGTTAAAACTAAAAAGTAACATGTAGTTATTAGTAAAGAGTGGGCTATTAAGCGAGTACGCCAAAAATCCTTATGGTCTTTTGGGTATTGTGGAAACTCTTTGTACCAAAAACCTAGCATAATGAACGACTCTTTAACCTCTGAATTTAGTGATTATTACTTATATTAGGCTTTTATTATAGTTTTTTACTTTGATTAAAACGCTTATATACGGTGGTGTTTATAAAAGTTTAAAGATCATTACAGCATTTTTCAAAGGTATGAAGGACTAGGTAGTGACTGATTACTTAAATGTAATATGCCTCGCCTTGATTTAATTGACGCAGAGCTCGCCGTTATCGCTTACGTAGAGCTCTGAATAAATGCTATATCTATTCCTCTATAAATGCTTCGCCTTGTGTCATCCACTTTGCAGCTGGTTTGCCTTTTAAGTAATGATCAAAGTACTGCATCATACGTACTGAAAAATCGACCTGATTAGGAAACTTTTTCAAGTGGTGTGGTTCACCTTCGTATTGTAAAAAGGTTGCATCTTTACCAGCGCGGCGAAGTGCTAAGTAGTACTGCACGCCTTCGTGCCAAGGCACTGCATCGTCTTTATCGCCAAACATAATTAAAATAGGGGTATTTACTTTATCTGCAAAAAACACCGGTGAGTTTTCTATGTACAGTTCTGGTGCTTCAAATAAGTTTTTACCTATACGGCTTTGCCCTGTTTCGTATTGAAACTGACGAGCAAGACCTGATTTTAAACGTATGCCACTATAAGCACTGGTCATGTTTGATACTGGCGCGCCAGATACAACCGCTTTAAACATATCTGTTTGGGTTATCATAAACGCACTTTGATAGCCCGCCCAAGAGTGACCTTGTAAACCTATTTTATCAGGGTCGGCTATGCCTAAATCTATTAATTTTTGGGTGGCGTTTATCATGGTTTGCGTTGACGATTTACCCGGGTGACCTATTTCAAAACGAATATCAGGTAAAAATACCGCATAACCGTTTGAGGTAAACATAGGGAAATTAGGGCGATGGTTTAATTCCATTTTTGGAAAATCAAACATACGCTGGCTCATGTAACGGTAAAAATACACAACCACAGGCACTTTATCGCCTTTTTTATATCCCGCAGGTTTTATTAGTACGCCTTGTAAGTCTTCGCCATCAAAACCTTTATAGCTTATCAGCTCTGGCTTTTCGCCCCAGGCAAAATTACTAATTTGTGGGTTTAGCGTGGTCACTTGTTTTGGTGAACTAAAGCTAAAATCTGTTTGGTAGTAATCAGGAAATTGGCTATAAGTTTGCGAGGTAAATAAGTACTTGTCAGCCTTTTTGGCTTTTTTAACCATATCAAAGCGTTTATCATCGCTAAGCACCTTAGTTAGTGTGTTAGTGGTTAAGTCGAGCTTTGCAACTTCGCTTTGTTTAGTTTGTAAGTTAATAGCAGAGACAAGTAATGTATCGCCTTTTTTAAAGCCCACTCTGGTTTTATCAAGCTTAATAACACGGTACTGCGTATTGCTTTGCTTACCATTAGTTAGGCGTTTAGCTTGCTTAGTTTTTACATCAAACGCCCAAATATCGTATTTACTATAAGCAAGTACTTGGCTGCTATCGGTCATCCAACCAGCAAAACCATAACCAGGTTGAGCAGATGGGTAGTCGTGTTTATCATCAGCAAAGGTTGCCTGAATCACTTTTGTAAGCGGTGTTACTTTATTATTTTTTAAATCTTTTAACTGTATTTGGCTATCGCTAAAATAAGCTGCAAACTCACCATTAGGTGCAAGGCTCGGTTTAAACGGGTAGTTACTAATAATTGGAGTTTGTGTACCGGTGTTTATATTTACTGCAAAGTAATCAGCAAAAAAACCGCCGTACATTATTTTTTCTAGGTAGGGGATGTTAGATGAGCCAAGTAAAGACACATCTCGCTGAGGGTTTAGTGCAACCTCAGGCATGTTTGGTGTACTAAGTTGCGCAACTTTTTGCGAGTTAAAGTGATACACCGCACTGTAATGGCGATTTTTATTAACCTCGTTCCATTGTTGCTCTTCACGTGGTTTTATTTGCGCATCGTTGTTGTGCCATACATTAAGACCTTTGTGTTCACGAATGGTGTCAAAATCGTATAGTGAGGCTTCGTCGGTATATTCTTTGGCTTTTACTTTAGCTGCTAATTTTGGATGGTTTTCAAAATATAAGCGCTCGCCATTTTCTGACCATTCAAGGGATGCTGTTTTACCTAGGGTCCATGTTTTATCAGGTGAGGCTATTGTTGAAAGTTTATTGTTTTTATATAGCTGTAAAGTGTAGCTTCGACGGCGCGTGTCATCATTTACATAGTTACCTAATGTAAACACTGCAATATTGTCAGTGGGGTGCCACGCTATTTTATTTGAGATTACGCCCGGTTCATCAATTAATACGCTGCTATTAAAGTTACTTAGCTCAATCAGCGCTATTTGGTTGTTATTACCATCGCTGTAACTTTGGCTCACTAATAATTGGCTGTTAGCAGAGTTAATAGCGTAGCTAAATACATTTTCTATCGTATGGCTGCGTTTATCAGATAAATTGACGATAACAAGCGCATAGCTCTTATCTTTTTTATCGGGCGTGATAGCGCTATCGGTTTTATCTTCTACTTTTGCGTCATCGTCTTTTTTATTTAAACGATAAGCAAGCCACATACCGTCATCAGATAGCGTGTAATCTTTTACATCAGCAAAGCTTTGTTGGGCACCTGATTGTGTGTTTACGAGTACCAGATTGTTTTTAAGTGTGTCTTTTTTTTTGGTTGTTTCTTTTTCAAGTAAGGTAGGTACTTGTGTAAAAGCGACCCAGTTAGCGGCTTTATTAATATGAGGCTTAGTGCCGCGTTCTACTTCTGCGATGAGCGTATTACTTTGTAGTGAGTAAACTTGGCCAGTTGCATTTCCACGATACGGCGTTGCACTAAAAGTGAGTACTTGGCCATTGTCAGATAGTTGTGTGCTTTTAGCTGATTTAAAACTAAATACGTCTTTAAATTGCAGCGATTCTTTGGCGTGTATGCAGGTGCTAGTTAAGCTGGCAACGAGTGCCGTGCTTAATAAGGTGAGTTTTGTTTTCATTATTGATTCTCGTATTATGACATTGTTTCATTGTAACGAGTTTGGTTCATAATTCGAGCGGATCAGATAAATGGCAGCTACATACGACAAAACGACCCGCAGGTCGTTTTTTAGTATTCAATTTATTAATTTAGCAAACATTACAGCCAAATTTTTTGTAGCTCAAGCCATTGCTTTTCAAATTGAACACTTGGTTTAGCTTTAAAATCACTACGTACAAACTGATTCATTTTGCCTTCAACGTAGGCAAGCAAAAAGTTTGCAAGTGTAAGCTCATCACTTTGAAAGTTTTTACCCTCACGTAATTTGCGCTCACGAAGCACTTGTTTAAACTGAGTTTCTAGTTTTTCAAACAAGGTTTGTACACGCTCACGTAAACGTTCCTGCTCACCTTGCAGAGCATCGCCCGTTAAAATGCGAGTAATACCTGGGTTTTTTTCAGCAAAGGTTAGAAGTAATAATAGAATGTTATAAATGCGCGTTTGGCTTTCTTTTTCGTTTTCAATAATAATATTTATACGAGATAAAAGGGTATCTTCAATAAACTCAATTAAGCCCTCAAACATACGCGCTTTGCTCGGAAAATGACGGTATAGCGCGGCTTCAGACACACCCACCTCAGCAGCTAGTTTTGCTGTGGTGATGCGTTGGCCTAAATTAGTTTCTAACATTTGTGCGAGTGCTTGCAGTATTTGCTCTTTGCGATTACTTCTTTTTGTCGCAGGCATGAACATTCCTTTTTATTAGTTATTCTTAGTGGCGCAGTTAAGAACCCTAGTCATTTTTTGTTCAAATGAATGGCGTATGTTAATGTTTTATTCAGTTTGTTTCCAGCCTTTTTATAGATGTTTAGCCAGCTGTTCGATCACCTTGCGAGCTATTTCTATTTTACTTGTAGTTGGTAATTCTAGTTGTTCGTTATGCCAGTACAGTGTTAAAGCATTATGATCGGAATTAAACCCTAAGCCACTTTTTGATACGTCATTAGCGCAAATCATATCTAGATTTTTATTCTTTAGTTTACTTTTAGCATAGCTTTCTACATTTTGAGTTTCGGCGGCAAACCCCACAGTATAAGGACGGTTTTGTTTAAGGTTGGCAATAGCTGCAATTACGTCAGGGTTTTTAGTTAAAGTAAGAGTGAGTTCGTCGCCTTGCTTTTTCATTTTTTGAGTCGCAATGTTTGCAGCTCGATAATCTGCTACAGCAGCGCAGCCAATAAATGCATCTGATTGTGGTGCATAGGTAAGTGACTCAGTTAATAGCTCCTCAGCGCTTTCTATATTGATAAGGTTTACGCCAGTAGGGGCTTTTATAGTGACCGGACCCGAAATTAAATTAACCTTAGCACTGAGTTGCAAAGCGGCTTCTGCCAGTGCATAACCCATTTTTCCAGAGCTGTGATTTGATATAAAACGTACCGGATCGAGAGGCTCACGCGTTGGGCCTGCTGTTATTGTAATTGTTTTTCCTGCAAGTAATTGCGGTTGCTCTTCTGCTATACATAGCGCAACTAGCTCATGAGGCTCTAACATGCGTCCAGCGCCTATATCACCACACGCTTGCTCACCTTTACCCGGGCCCCAAATAAGTACGTTACGTGCTTTTAATGTGGCTAAATTAGCTTGTGTTGCTGCGTGTGCATACATTTGCTGGTTCATGGCTGGTGCAACTGCGACTTTTGCAGGCGTTGCTAGCAGTAACGTCGTTAGTAGGTCGTCAGCAATGCCGGCTGCCATTTTAGCAATAATATTACACGTCGCTGGAGCAACTAAAATTAAGTCAGCCCATTTTGCAAATTCAATATGCCCCATTGAAGCTTCAGCAGAAGGGTCTAGTAATGAGTCAGAGACTGTTTCTCCACTAACGGCTTGCATGGTCAGTGGTGTAATAAAGTGTTTAGCTGATTCAGTCATAACTACTTTTACTTCACAACCAGAGTCTTTTAATCGCCTAACGAGTTCTGCACATTTATAAGCTGCAATACCGCCGGTAATACCTAGTACAATTTTTTTGTTTGTTAAGTTAGTCATGGATGTTCATCAGTTTTTATTAAATATTGGGCTTAAAATAACAAATCTTTACCCATACAGCGAAGTTTTTTAATTCGAAATAACAGGCTAAATTTCAAATTTGCATTACATTTATAAGACACTTTCGCCTCTCAAGGATGAATAATGCAACTTACTTCACTACCAAACTCACTTCGACCTCGTGAAAAGCTCATAGCAAAGGGGGCTAAGGCGCTGACTGACGCAGAGCTTCTTGCCATATTTTTACGAACAGGGTTACCTGGAATGAATGTAATTGAGTTGGCTCAGCATTTATTAAACGAGAATAAAACACTTCATAATTTGTTTAATGCCAGCATTGAGGAGTTTTGCTCTCAAAAGGGGTTAGGGACCGCTAAGTATGTTCAGCTACAAGCTGTGTTAGAGCTAAGCCAACGTTATATGCAGGAGCGTTGCCAACGAGACGCCGTGTTTAATTCGCCAAACTCAGTTTACGATTACCTAACAATTCAAATGCGAGGCTTGCAACAAGAAGTATTTATGGTGTTATACCTAGATAGCCAAAATAGATTAGTAAAAGATGAAATACTTTTTTATGGCACAATTAATTCTGCCAGTGTTTATCCGCGTGAAGTGGTAAAGGCTGCCCTTAAAAATAATGCAGCCGCTGTTATTTTTGCGCATAATCACCCAAGTGGTATTGCAGAACCGAGCCAAGCAGACAAACTTATTACTAATAAATTGCAGCAAGCACTGCAATTGGTCGACATAAGTGTGCTTGATCACATCATTGTTGGTGGAGAAACGTGTGTTTCGTTTGCCGAGCGAGGCCTGATTTAGCTTTGTTAGATACAGAAGTGTGTTAAAAATGAGCTGTTTAACGTGTTTTGGCAAATTAGTTTAATTTAAATGCAGTTTTTACTTTCCCTAAGGGCATTCGATCTTTATAATTAGCCGCTATCAAATTTACATATATGAGCTGATTGGATAGATCAGTGTTTGATCTTTGCCTGTAAAAGCTGTATAAAGAGCGCCCTTCGATTTATCTCTAGGGCGGAAATACACGGCCTTAGATTAAATTAAGCTCGAGCGAAGTTATTGGAGATATATAGACATGTCTAAAGTATGTCAAGTTACAGGTAAGCGTCCTGCGGTTGGTAATCACCGTTCACACGCGAGAAACGCGACTAGACGTCGTTTCCTACCTAACCTACAAACACACCGTTTTTGGGTTGAAAGTGAAAAACGTTTTGTAACATTACGCACTACTACTAAAGGTATGCGTATTATCGATAAAAAAGGCATCGACACGGTTCTTACAGAAATCCGTGCTCGCGGCGTTAAAGTTTAAGGATCTGAATCATGCGCGATAAAATCCGTTTAGTTTCAACTGCCGGTACTGGTTTTTTCTACACTACTGACAAAAACAAACGTAACATGCCTGAGAAGATGGAAATCAAAAAGTTTGATCCAAAGATTCGTAAACATGTTCTTTTTAAAGAAGCTAAAATTAAGTAATTTTAGTTCTTTTAGAATTTAAAAACCCAGCTTAGGCTGGGTTTTTTGTTTTTAAAAATATGATTAGTGAATTGATATAAAAAAACCTCGTTGGCATAACCAACAAGGCTTTTAAATCAAAAAACGTTATACCAATAGCATTAAATTAGTGAGCTATTTAATGCGATAAAATAATCATGTTTTTAATAAAATTGGTATCATTATATTTTTGTGAATGCATCTTGTAGTGGTGGTACAACTTGCTTTTTACGGCTTAGTACACCATCTAACCATACTTTATCATTCTCTGGTTTTACACCGTAAGCCTGCTCAACTAAGTTTGCATCGTCAGATACAATTAGCATTTCTGAGCCTTCTTTCATTATATCGGTAAGCAGTAAAAATACAGAGTGGCGATTACCCTCAACTTTTAGCTTAGCAATATCGGCTGCAAGGTCTGCTTTAATATCGTCAAAAACAGCAAGGTCGATTACTTCTAGTTGGCCAATGCCTACTAGGTTACCGTTCATGTTGAAATCTTTAAAGTCACGCATTACTAAATCGCGTGCTGGTGTGTCTTCTACCGCAGATTTAACGCGGAACATATCCATACCCAATTCTTTAAAGTCTTCTACGCCTGCAATTTCAGCTAGCGCTTCAACACATTTAATATCGGCAGTGGTACATGTTGGTGATTTAAATATGACTGTGTCGCTTAAAATTGCACACATCATAATGCCCGCGATGTCTTTAGGGATTTCTACGCTGTAGAAGTCGTACATCATTTTAATAATGGTGTTTGAACAACCAACAGGACGAATCCAACATTCAAGCGGAGTAGATGATGTTAAGTCACCTAATTTGTGGTGATCTACCACGCCAACAACGCGAGCTTGGTCGATATCATCAGGTGCTTGTGTTTTTTCTGTGTGATCTACAATATACACATCTTCACCAGCGTAGCTTAACTTAAGCTCTGGTGCTTCAAAACCAAATCTATCAAGAATAAATTGAGTTTCAGGTGAAACTTCACCAAGACGAGTTGGAATTGCTGGCTCATCAATTTGGTTTTTTAAATAAGCCAGTGCAATTGCACCACAAATAGAATCTGAATCTGGGATTTTATGGCCCACTACATACATAGACATTGACGGAACTCCTTTAAATTTGTCGATATTCTAACAAAGTCTGCGGCCTTTAACATATAGACAGCGCAATTAAGTTTTAGTTACACTTTAAAATCTTGAATTTACTAGGTGTATTTATATGCGACTGGGCCGTAAAGGTTGGAACAACGTTATAATATTTTCGATGTTGATTATGATCTTCTTTTTAAATGGCTGGCATAAGCAATTTTTAGGAGGTGAGGATAAACCAGCGTTACAAGCTGTACTCCCCCAGCAAAGTTTTGTACTGACACTGCAATTTGTTGATCAAAAAATTGAGCGCATAGGAACAAGTTGGCGTACAACACCACTACAAAAAGATATATCGCTCGTGTGGAAAGCGTCTGAGCAGCAGCTTAGTGATTTAGTTAACCAATGGCAAAGCGCGGCGTTAATGGGGGTTAATGAGTCTGTTGTTTTTAATCCTAATGCGCCTTTATACGTTGCTACATTTGAGTTAGCTGGCGAGAGTTTACCTTGGGTTTATTTGCTTTATAAAGGCGATGGGCAATATTACTTACTCGAAAAGAGTAGCCAACGAATACTCGCACTCGATTTAAAAACTGCTCAGCAGTTATTCCCTAGTTTTGATTTTTCACAAAGTGAGTCTAATTAATGCCTGAATTACCAGAGGTAGAAGTGAGCCGAATGGGTATCACTCCCCACGTACAAAACCAAGTTGTTACAAAGGTAAATATTTACAATGCCAGTATGCGCTGGCCAGTGCCAGATGACGTGTATCAACTTGAAGGGCTAATTGTTACAAGTATTGAACGACGAGCTAAATATTTACTTTTACATTGTGAGCTTGGGAGCACTATTTTACATTTGGGTATGTCAGGTAATTTGCGTGTAGTAGATAAAAGTGAGCCGCTTAAAAAGCATGACCATGTAGAGTTTATTTTTGGCAACGGTAAAGCGCTGCGCTTAAACGATCCTCGTCGTTTTGGTTGTTGCTTATGGCAAGAGCCCGGTGAAGTGCATAAGCTACTCTCTAAGCTTGGTCCTGAGCCGCTTACCGATGATTTTTTTGCTAAACGCGTGTACGAACAATCGCGCAATAAAAAAGTACCGGTAAAGCAGTTTATTATGGATAACGCAGTGGTTGTTGGTGTTGGTAATATTTACGCGAATGAATCATTATTTAAAGCGGGTATACATCCAAAGCGAGAAGCCGGAAAAGTATCGCTCAAACGTTATCAAGCACTTATCCCTATTATAAAAGACACACTTGCAGCGGCTATTACACAAGGTGGTACAACGCTTAAAGACTTTGCACAAAGTGATGGTAAGCCTGGGTATTTTGCTCAAGAGTTATTAGTATATGGGCGCAAAGGCAAGCCATGTATGACGTGCGAAAACGAATTAGAAGAAATTAGATTAGGGCAACGCAGTACTATTTTTTGCTCAAATTGCCAAAAGTAGTTATTTGAATTTTACCGACTCTAAATTTAATGAGATTTAAGGGCCAGATTTAAAAGCGGGCCCTTCATTTTAAAGCTCAAACGGTGCTACACCGACTGCCTTCATTTTATATCCTACCTGCGCGATTTCGCCCGACCATGTTTCTGTGCTTATTATTCCGGTTACAACGATTGCGTCGTACAGACTATCTATAGGCACACCACCTTTAATCGTTACATGGACTATTTGATTTGGCGGTGGTGGTGGTACGTGTATACAGGCGCCAAAATAAGGCACGAGTAAAAACTCAGTAATGACTTCGCTATCGCCCTCAAGTGGCACAACAAAACCAGGCAAACTTACCGATTGACCATCAAGCGCTTTTACCACTGGAGCATCTAAATCGGGTTGCACCCAGTTTTGATCGCTGCCTTCGTGATTAGCTTGCGCTTGAGTGTCTATTTGCATATGACCTTTGGGAATTAAGTCTTCCCAAAAAATTTCTTTTGGTGGATTGGCATAGCTCGCTACGCTTATAAATAATAAGCTAATAGCAGCAATGTATTGAAAAGCTGTTTTAAAAAATGTCATAAAATACCTAAAAATTATGCTTTTATACTCATGCCATCGCTGAGTGAATAAAAATAAGCGCGAGTAGCGGGTATTAAGCCAATAATAAAACCTGCGGCCATAATAACCCCGATTAAGCCCAGTTCATAGTAAGAGAGCATTGTGATATTTACGCTTATACCGGCATGGCTTTGTAAGTAACCGCTGGCTGAAAAAATAACTAAGTAATAAAGCGCACTACCCACTAGGCAACCAAGTAAAGTTGTCAGTAATGATTCAATACTTATAAGTGTAAATAAATGCCAAGGGCGAGCGCCTACTGAGCGCAATATAGCAAGTTCGCGACGTCGCTGGCTCAGGTTTGCAAGCAATGTCGTTAACATACCAAGTAAGCTAACTAACACGACAACAGCTGAGAATAGTAATAGTATTTTTTCTACTATGGCGAGCATTTCCCATAACTCTTTAAGTGTTACGGTTGGCATAATGCCAAGCAGGGCTTCTGGCTTATATTGATTTATATTGCGCCTAATTTGTAATGTGTACAAAGGCGAATTAAATCCCATTAAAAATGCTGTAATTTGCTTTGGGTGACCGACTAGGTTGTTATGTTCGTCATGCTCATGCTCATGCTCATGCTCATGCTCAAGGCTCGCTTTACCGCCGTGAATTAAATCGATTGCAGCCAAAGGAATATGCAGCGTTTTATCAACTGGCGTGCCTGTTGGGTTTAAAATGCCGACGATTTTAAATGGGTTATCGTCATGATGATGAAAACTCGTGTTCCCCATGCCGTGCGATATAACAATAGAGTCGTTAAGTTTATAACCTAATTTATTAGCGACTTCACTACCTAGCACTACTTCGTTAATCGCGGTAAAAGGGTGGCCTTTGTTAAAGGTTAGGTTTTGTTTTTTTGCAAAGCGATAATGGCTAAAGTAATCAAGTGTTGTGCCTAGTACCGCTTGGCCTTTATGGCTGTCGCCTAGGCTTATAGGTATGCTCCATTTTACGCCTCGCTGACTTGTTATGTATTGATAACTTTTCCAACTTACGCCGTTATTAGTATGGCCAATTCTAAATACTGACGAAAGCAGCAACTGTATATCGCCGGTACGCGCACCAACAATTAAATCAGTGCCCGAAATAGTATTACTAAAACTACTTTTAGCATCAATTCGTACACGTTCAATACTCAAAAGTAGCATTACACTAATTGCGATAGTAAATAATGTAAGCAGTACACTTGCGCGGCGATTTAATAAGCTTTTGTAAGCAAGTTTAGCGATGATCATACCTGCTCCTGCAAATTTATAAGGTCAATGGAGCGGTTAAATAAAGGCTTTAGTGTTTCATCGTGGCTCACAAATACCAACGTACTATTAGATAACTTTGCTTGTTCAAACAGTAGCTTTATAAAGCTCTCACGGTTATTTGTATCGAGTGCAGATGTGGGCTCATCGGCAATTATTAGTTCAGGGCTGCCTATAAATGCGCGAGCGGCAGCAACGCGCTGTTGCTGTCCAATACTCAGTGTCGCTACATCTTTATGGTGATACTGGGCAGTAAGGCCTAAAGCATTTAATAACCGTATCGCTTCTTTTTGTAAGGCAGAGTTTTTATTTGATGATTTCTTTAATATTTTTTGTTTTCGGCTTTTTGAAAACTCACACCCAAGCGTTATATTTTCAATAGGAGTTAAATAAGGAAGCAGGTTAAAGTTTTGAAAAATGTAGCCAATGTGATCCGCTCTAAAAACATCACGGGTGGTATTACTTAATGTAGTTAGGTTTTGGTTTAAAATTGATACCTCACCGCTAGTGGCTGTATTAATGCCAGCAAGAATCGCTAATAAGGTCGATTTACCTGAGCCACTAGGACCGTGTAAAAAAATATGCTCACCTTTTTCTATAACTAACTCTTTTATGTTGAGCGTGGGTGAGCTATCGCTTTTATGCCACTTAAAAGTTACGTTTTTCAGGTTTATCATTATCCGATTACCAACCCCAGTAGTTTAGATCTTTACGCATTTTTAGCTGTCTTATTATATTTAATGGCTTGGGTTTTAGTTTTTCGTTACTTTGTAAAAATTCATTAGCTGCATTTAATACGCGTTGGCTAGATTGGCCATCGGTATACGGATGAAGTTCCTGGCAATAGCTTTCAATATTTTGCATTAAATCACTAGGTTTAGTAAGCGCGTGTTCAATAGCTGCTTCTACTTCATCTGCGTCGGTAATATCAAGTAAATGAGGAAGTGGTTTTTGATTACAAAACGTGACTACCGGTTTACGTAGTAGTAAAAACATTAAAAGAACTGACGATGTATCGCACAGCATAACATCAGCAGCTTTCAGTAACGGCAAAACGTTATCGGTTTCAATAAATGTTAGATTTTCGTTACTCAGCGCTTTGTATTTATTAACCCATTCGGTAGGCATTTTAGGGTGAAATTGCATCAAGATACGCCATTTACCTTGTTCACTAAAATATTTTATTTGCTCATATAGTTTAGGAGCAAGTGACAGCTTTCGTGAAAAAGTAGAGCATATAAGTAAAGTAGGGCGAGGGTCGTCGCTTACATAAGGATTATTTGAAGTATTACTAAAAAGTGGATCGAGTGTTGGCCAGCCGGTTTCAACTACTTTAAAGAAACCATGCTGCTTAGCCAGCTCTTTAAATCGGGTTGTTGTATTTGGCCCTTGCGTGCAATATAAATCGTAACAACCACGAATAGTAAAATGACCACGATTACCTTCAGAGCTGCGCTTTTCAGAATTAAAACCATGAAATACAGCTACTTTTTTACCTGGAATAAAGCTAGGTACTATATTACCCGGTATAAATGTAATGTTTGGAGCCCAGCTTTTTACATCTTTTATGGTATGTAAACGTGGCTCGTCTGTGGTTAAAAAATCAGGGTTTACTTCGCTACCCGCTAAAAACCAGCGTACTTCACCACCATGTGCCAATATTTGCGCCTGCAAAGGTCTCAAGATAGCGTATGAATAATTCTGAGAAATATACATTAAGTATTTTTTATTTTTAGTGGCAGTTAAGTAGTTCAAGCTATCTCCTCAGGCTGGTTAGCACATTAAGTTTACCCCATTGCGACTCGCTTATAAATATATGCCTTTATTTGTTTTAAGCATCCGATTGAGCTTTGAGGTTGGCTAGATTATTATACAGCCCATATAACCCCATACCATACTTTGCTCAAAGAGCATCCCTAACCCCGGAGATAGCATGACTAGCTATAAAGTTTTAGACGTAAACGATGATTTACCCATTCGTACCAAAGGTGAAGTACACAGCGGTAAAGTTCGTTCAGTTTATTGGTTAACTGATGAAGACAGCGCACGATTAATTAAAGACAAAGGCTACCAAGTACCGACAGGTACTGAGCTTGCTATTATGGTTATTTCAGACCGAATTTCTGCATTCGATTGCATTTGGCAAGGCGAAAATGGTTTAAATGGCGTACCAGGTAAAGGTATGGCGTTAAACTCAGTGGCAGCCCATTGGTTTAAGTTATTTGATAAAGCAGGCCTTGCGGGTAATCATATTGTTGATATTCCACATCCGTATGTGTGGATTGTACGCAAAGCCAGTACAGTAAAAGTAGAGGCAATTGCTCGCCAATATATTACGGGTAGCATGTGGCGTGACTACGCTAAAGGCATACGTAACTTTTGTGGTATTGACTTGCCTGAAGGCTTAAAAGCGAACCAAAAGCTTGATAACGTTTTAATTACGCCATCAACAAAAGGTATTATTAAAGGCGTTGCTGATATTCCGCCAGTTGATGATGTAAATATTACTCGCGCTAACATTACTAATAACTTAGACGTATTTAACTTTAAATCGGTAGATGACGTAACCAAATACGAAAAGCTGTTAGTTGAAGGTTTTAAATTAATTAGTGATGAACTAGCGAAGCTTGGCCAAATTTTTGTAGATACTAAATTTGAGTTTGGTTATGTAGAGGATTTAAATGGCGCGCAACAACTTATATATATTGATGAAGTAGGCACGCCTGATTCGTCACGTATTTGGGATGAAGCTGCATACAAAAACGGTAAAATTGTTGAAAATTCTAAAGAAGGCTTTCGTCAATTACTGATTAATAATGTGCCAGAGAGTGACGTATTATTAAATAAAGATCGCATGAGTGAGCGTGAGCAATTAGCTAAAGATTATATTTTACCAGAATCAGTAATGCTTGAAGTGTCAAACACCTATGTTGGTATAGCGAGCAAAATTGTAGGCAGAGATATTGTGATCCCTAAAGATCCTCGCCAAGAAGTAATTACTATTTTAGATAACGATTACGAATTAATTGTTAAATAGCAGCACTTAAGTGCTAACAAAGCCAGTAACTAAGTCTTTATTTTTAGTTACTGGGCTATAATTCTTGCAATTAGTGCTCGTCTCTAATTAACTTAACCTAACATTAATATTTAGGTGTTGTTATGTTTGAGCGGGCATTGCAAAAGTTTGCTAAAAGACATTGTTTTTTAGCTATAGGTTTGTTTTTTAGTCAGTTTGCTTTAAGTGCAAATATTGAATTAGTAATAGAGGATCAACACGGCCAAAAGTTATCAGGTGCAGTGGTTGAGCTTAATGTTGCTGATAAGCAAGCCACACCTTCAAATTTGCCCACTGCCATAATGGATCAAGTCCATAAGCAGTTTTTACCCGAATTATTAGTTGTACAACAGGGTCAAAAAGTTAACTTTCCTAACAGCGACAATATTCGCCATCATGTTTATTCTTTTTCACAAGCTAAGCCTTTTCAACTAAGATTATATTCAGGGCAACCAAAAGAGCCCATTACGTTTGAGCAACAAGGGGTTGTTGTTTTAGGGTGTAATATTCATGACTCTATGGTTGGCTATATCTATGTAGCGAGTAGTGAATCCGTCTATAAAACAGATAAAAAAGGCTATGTTAGTTTGCCTATTAATATACTGCCTGCACAAGTGAGTGTGTGGCACCCTTTACAAACAGCGCCATTGGAGAATAAAAAAATTATAACAATCAATTCTCAAAAAAAGTTACAGATAACAGTAAACACATCGACCCCAGCACCTAGAAATACCTTTGGTAGTAAGTTTAAGGCTGGTAATGACTAATAGTTTACGAAATCGCATAACCATTTTATGTGTTGGCTTAGTGTTATTAACCACTATGGTCAGCTTGTTTAGTTTTTGGTGGTCTACGAGTAAGTTTCAAGAAGAAAAAGTAAATCAAGATATTACCGTAGCGCAAAATGTTTATAAGCAATATTTAAAGTCAAAAGAAAGCCTACTGTTAACCGCTGCAAAAGTACTCACCTCCGATTTTGGTTTTAAGCAAGCTGTAGCAACGCGAGATGCAGGTACAATCAGCAGCGTGTTGTTTAATCACAGTCAGCGTATTGATGCCGAATTAATGTTGTTACTTGATTTATCGGGTAGGCTAATTTCCGCCAATACTGACGAAGACGTTTTTGCACACAACTTAAAGCCCTTGATGGAAGAGCTTTTAAGTGCGCCAGAAGAGTCTAGTTTTGTGGTGCTTAATAACGAGCTGTATCAAATTATTTTATTACCTGTAAAAGCGCCACGTACAGTAGCCTATAGTTTGGTGGGCTTTAAAATTGACGACAATGTAGCCCATGAACTAAAAAGCTTAACAGGCATGGATGTAAGTTTTATAGGCAGTGCTGACGATATTGTTATTAGCTCATTAGCTAATCGTCCTGAGCAATTTGAACCTGTTAGCTATTTTAGTACCGTAACCATATCGCGGTTTTTTGGTGAGTATTTAGTGTTTCGTAACCGAGAAATAGATTTACCATCGTTGTTGACCCATCCCATAATTATTTTGCTGAGTGCCGATTTAACACAAAGTTATAGTGATTTCGAAAAACTGCTTTTTACACTTATTATTTTAGCTATTTTAACTATGTTTGTAGGTGTTATTACTAGCAGTTTATTTGCTAATAACTTAACGACACCGCTAACCCAGCTCGCTGTTATTGCAAAGCAATTTGCCCAAGGTAATTATACTTTTGAATTTAAAGGGCAAAAGCAAAGTACAGAAATAGCCACCTTAGTTGCCGCTTTCGATAGCATGGGTAACGATATAAATCAGCGTGAACAGCAAATTAGTTTTCAAGCCAGACACGATTCCCTAACAGGCTTTTATAATCGCTCGGCAATGCTTGAGGTGCTTGATGATGAGTTAGATTCATCAGCCGAGTACACGCTCGTTGCAATAGACATAAAAGGTCTTCGCCATATAAACGATAAGCTCGGTCCGCGCATTGGTGATGACTGCCTAAAGGCCGTTGCTTGCAGAATAAGTGAGTTTTCGGATGAGTTAGGGGGCTTTCATGCCCGTATTGGCGGCGATGAGTTTTTAACTGTGTTTCCGACTGCGGCAGCGCGTGAACACAAAAGCGGTATTGTTGGCTTAATGGCACAATTACAAGCGTGCTACACCATTCAAAAACTAAAAATTAACTTACGCTTTAGTGCAGGCATTGTGCAGTATCCTACACAAGGTATTGCAAGTGATGACTTAATGCGCCGTGTGCTAATTGCAGTTGAAAGTGCTGCAAACACACAAGAGAGCATACATTACTATCAAAATGGCGAAGACGAAGCGCACTTAGAGCGCTTAATAATGCTTGATGAACTAAAGCAGGCTATTAGTGATGACGATGGTCAATTGTTTATGACTTATCAGCCAAAATTACATTTGAAATCGCAAAAAATAGATAAAGTTGAGTCGCTTATTCGCTGGCAGCGAAAAGATGGTAGCTGGGTTAATCCTGAACTGTTTATTGACTTAGCCGAGCAGTCGGGGCTTATTGTTGAGCTTACTGGGTGGGTTGTTAATACGGTTGTAGCACAAGTAGCTGATTGGCAGTCTAAAAATATAAACTTACAGGCTGCAATAAATGTATCTGCGCAAGATATAGCATTTCCGGGCTTTCACGCTGCATTAGTTCGCACGCTTAAAAAGTACAAATTAGATTCTAAGCTGATCACTATTGAGCTTACTGAGCGCGATATGATCGAAAACGAAGAAAAAGGTATTAAAGCGCTCGAAAACCTAAAGGCAATTGGCGTTAAAATATCATTAGATGATTATGGTGTAGGGCAAACATCACTTGGTAGATTAAAAATGCTGCCTATTGATGAGCTTAAGCTAGATAAGTGCTTTATCCTAAAACTTGATGAATCGCAAAAAGATCAATTTATAGTGCAATCATCAATTACGTTGGGGCATCAGCTAGGTTTCTCGGTTGTAGCTGAAGGGGTTGAAACGCTTGGCTCATTAAATTTACTTAGAGGCATGCAGTGCGACCATGCACAAGGCTATTACTTAAGTAGGCCTTTAAAAGCAGAACTATTAGAAGAATGGCTGGAGGAATACTATGCAAAAAATTAAATACTTATTAGCAAGTTTGTTTTTAATAGTTAGTGTGCCGAGCATTGCAAGCAATGGAAAGCTGCTAGCTACGCCGGGAGTTTCTCAAATTGAAGGCAGTGGCGGCGGGGGGATTGTACCGTGGGCACAACTTGCTGGGTACGCAAGTGATGATGAATTTTCGGTAAATGGCTTTTGTAGTCGCGCAGATGTAACCGACTACACACTTGACGTATGTGGTGCACAACTTAATTTATTTAATCGTGTTGAGCTTAGTTATGCCCAACAGCGCTTTGATGTACCAGCACTTGATGCTGAAATAGAGCAATCAATTACAGGTGCTAAAATACGTTTGTACGGCGATATTGTTTACAGTGATTGGCCACAGCTTAGCTTAGGGATTCAGCATAAATCACTAGATGATGGCAGTATAGCAACACTTGTAGGCGCAGAAGAGACTAGCGGTACTGACTACTACCTCGCTGCTAGTAAATTACATTTAGGGGCTATTGCTGGCTATAACTGGTTTTGGAACGTAACTACACGATACAGTGAAGCTAATCAACTTGGTCTACTTGGTTACGGTGGAGAAAATACTAGCGGAAAAGTATTATTTGAAGGCAGCACAGCTATATTTTTTAGTCGCGAAATAGCCGTAGGTGTTGAGTATCGTCAAAAATCAAATAACTTAAACTTAGGCGAACAAGATTGGAAAGACTTATTTGTAGCGTGGATGCCTAACAAGCATGTGAGTGTGACTGCGGCTTACCTTGATTTAGGAAGCATTGCAGGGGCTGACGATCAAACAGGTTGGTATTTATCGGTAACAGGGTATTGGTAATGAAAAGCGTTGGTATTTTTTTGATTTTTTTAGGGTTGCTTAGTGGGTGTGCAAATTCTACTAAGCTCTCACTTTATCAAAAGCTGGATGGTAAAGCGGGGATAGGCAGAATTGTTGATAGCTTTATCTATCAAATAGGCAATGACGAGCAGATAATTCATTACTTTGAACACAGTAATATAGCGCATTTCCGCCAAGGATTTATTAATCATATGTGCATGTTAGTAGAGGGCCCGTGTACATACGATGGTGACTCTATGGTGGCAATTCATACTGGTATGCATATTACAGAGAAAGATTTTAATCATGTTGTTGATTTGCTTATAAATGCAATGAATGAGCAAGATGTTAGCCATAGCTTACAAAACGATATTCTTTCTAGAATGGCGCCACTTCGTGATGAAATTATAAAAATGTAACTATAAAGCTTTCAAAGTAATTATTAAGTAAAGGGAACCTTGCTTTGATTGCATTGTCCACATAGAATTATTTCATAAAAACAACAATTGGCAAATATAGCTTGTATGGCTTATCTATTTATTTCTCGCAAAAATGTACACGCAAAATACTATAAAAAAATAATCAAAAGATTGTCGATGAATTGCCAATTACACATCATGGGAGCGCCTAAGCTTTCTGCTGTGAAATATTTAATAGATGCGTTCCAAGTTAATTTTACTGGTGTAGTCAACTCTCAACTAAAACGTAAAAGAGCACGTAATACAACTTGGAATAATTCTATCGTTACTGCGGTTTATAGTGCTGGTTTAGTTTTATTTGAACGATTACGATACGCCAAGTATTTAGCCTTATTAACCGAGACTAATCCTGAATACATTGTCATTTGGAACGGCAATAAACTTCCAAATACAACCGTTGCTATGGCTGCAAAAGCATTAGGTGTAAAGCAGTTTTATTATGAAAATGGTTTACTACCCGGTACAAGCAGTTTAGACCCTAATGGTATTAACTATAATGCGTCGTTAAGCCGTGACCCTTCTTTTTACCTAAATTTTGACCCACAAAATAAGTTAAACTTTTCTGCGCCGGATTTAATTCCAAGAGCTGATCATAAAAAGCGCTGTGAATTTGAGTGCGCCGATGTGCCAGAACGCTATATATTTGCGCCTTTTCAAGTACCTCACGATACTCAATTAGCTAGCTTTTCTCCGTGGATAAACTCTATGGACATGTTTTACGACGAGGTGATTAAAGCCGTCAAAAGCTTAAATGATCCAAGTTTAAAAGTGGTTTTTAAAGAGCATCCGTCGTGGCATAAACATTACGCTCATCTTTATGAAAAAGATCCGATTGCAATTTTTGCTAATGGAAATCAAACGAGTGATTTGATTAAGTGCGCAGAAGCCGTATTAACGATTAATTCAACGGTCGGCTTAGAAGCATTACTGCTAAATAAACGAGTTTTAACTCTTGGACAAGCCTGTTACAACATTGAGGGTTTGGTAAAGCATGCGAGCACTGCAGAGCAGCTTGCAGCAAATCTGAACGAAGTAATGCAGGGCTGGCAACCAAATACATTATTAAAGGATAAGTTTTTTAGCTTTATTGAACATGTATATTGTATTCCTGGCGTTTGGAAACACACTGAAGATAAACACATTAAAGCGATTGAAGCGCGTTTTACGGGTAATGATGAGTTTGCTAAATATCATGGTGATAAGGAATCGTAGTGAAAAACCTAATTAGCTGTCAGCAATTACACGATCAACTTAATAATCCTGCATTAGTGATATTTGATGCAGGTATGCTGCGCCCAGGTGTTTTGGGTACTTATTCGCCGCAAGCAATGCTGCCTAACGCTAAACGTTTTGACATAAAAAACGAATTAGCCGATAGATCAAATCCCTTACCAAGTACGGTATGCAGCGAGCAGCAGTTTACCCACGTGATGCAAAATGCAGGTGTAAATAACGACTCGTTTATAGTTGTATACGAAGATGGCGGTTTATTTAGCGCGGCAAGGGCGTGGTGGATGTTTAAAGCTATGGGGCACCACAACGTAAAAGTACTCAGTGGTGGCCTTAAAAAGTGGTTAGAGAGCGGTTACGCCACACAGCAAGGTTATAGCAAATCGTTAGGTAAAGGTGATTTTACGGCAAGCTATAATTCTGAGTATTTTATCAATAGCCAACAAGTGGTTGATGCAATTGATGAGCCCAGCACTGTATTGTTAGATGCACGTGCTTATAAACGTTTTACAGGCGAAGAAAGTGAACCCCGAAAAGGCATGCGTAGCGGGCATATCCCAAATAGTCGCCCGTTACCTTTTATGGATTTACTTAATAAAGGTGAAGCCAAACCACTTGCCGAAATTAAAGCGATATTTAATGACGTAATCGGTGATGTGCAGCAGCTACAATTTAGCTGTGGCTCAGGTATTACAGCGTGTGTTTTAGCGTTATTTGCTACCGAATGTGGTTACAGTAATTTAAGTGTTTATGATGGCTCGTGGAGTGAGTGGGGCGCAAGTGATTCATTGCCCATCGCCACGGGAGAAAAGCAGATGTGTTGTGGGTTTAGAGCTTGCTCACGTTAAAGCCGCAGCGCCTCTAAACCTCTTTGTGAATAATTGCATTTAAAAATATTACTCACAAGGAGAAGTGAAAGAGAAGAAAATGAGAAGGTAAAAACCAGTGCTTACTCGTATTTGAATACTATTTTTATACAATCGCTTACTCTAAAAGCGCAGCGCCTTTAAACCTTTTTGTGAATAACAGCATTTAAAGTATTACTCACAAGGAGAAGTGAAAGAGAAGAAAATGAGAAGGTAAAAATATGTTTGCTCGTATTTGTATTAAATAGTTTTTACTTTCTAAAACCATAAGGGCAATTTTTACAACCATTTTTGCAGCACGAACCACGCTTTAAAAAAAACCACTTACTAAATACCATGTAACCACTTTGCATGGTGTAGTCGAGCCCTTCAATTAAATTGTCGTTACCTCTAAATTGCTTTGCAAAGTCTATTTGGGTTTTAATAGGTTGTGCATAAACACCCTCTAAAAAAGTATTTATTTTATTAAGCGTGCACTTGCGGCATAAACAACTTGTTGCTGTGATATCAAGCGGTAAAATAGCCGGCAGCTCATTGCACCAACACGCTGATATATCGTCTACATTACACGTTAGAGTACTGTGGCATTGAGTACAGTTAAGTTGAGTCATTATAATTCTTTTTAGTAACAGTGAGCCAAGAATAACAAATATTATGAATACACAAAAAGCATTAGCTGAATTTATTACATTTGGTGAGCAAAGGGACGAAGCTATATCGGTTATCGTTTCAAGCCCTGCTGATAGCAATAAAACTCATTATACTCTCTCAACCGAGGTTTTAATTGATGTGCTTAAACGCTGTTTAAGTAACGAAATAGACTTAGATGATTTAGAGCTTTGGGCAAACGTAATTGAATCGCGAGATGATATTGATTGTACTGAGCATGAAGGTTTTATTTATGCACTCAGTAATAGTGAGCAAATGGGAGAGCTTAATCATCAAAAGCTTGCTCAAATAGTTGCGTTAGTAAAAGTTTAAAAAGCGAGGTGTAAAACCTCACCTACAATATGTGCAACCTTGTAGGTGCGAATTTACTTCGCGCTCATGTAACGTGGCTTTGGTGTTTAAAAAGTGAGGTGTAAAACCTCACCTACAATATATGCAACCCTGTAGGTGCGAATTTATTTCGCGCTCATGTAACGTGGCTTTGGTGTTTAAAAAGCGAGGTATAAAACCTCACCTACAATATATGTAACCCTGTAGGTGCGAATTTACTTTGCACTCATGCAATGTGGCTTTGGTGGTTAAAAAGTGAGGTATAAAACCTCACCTATAAAAAACCGCACTTCAATTGAATGCGGTTTTTTAAATTGAGGACAACCGTTTTAAGCGATTATTTATGATATCCCAAGCACGTTTCTACTTCGTTTTTAGAACCTAAAATAACGGCTACTCGCTGGTGGATTGCATCAGGCTGAATATCCATAATACGCTCGGTACCGGTTGATGCGATACCGCCAGCTTGCTCTACTAACATAGCCATTGGGTTTGCTTCATAAAGTAGGCGTAATTTATTTGGCTTTTTAGGATCTTTGGTGTCGGTAGGGTAAGTAAATAAACCGCCACGGCTAAGCACGCGATGTACATCGCCCACCATTGCTGCAATCCAGCGCATATTAAAGTTTTTAGCGCGCGGGCCTGTATCGCCTGCTAGCAAATCATTGATATAGTTTTGCATAGCTGGCTGCCAATGGCGTTGGTTAGACGTATTAATGGCAAATTCGTTTGTATCAGCAGGGATTTCGGCAAAATCTTGTGTAAGTAAAAAGCTGCCTTGTGTTTTATCAAGAGTAAACATGCGCGTGCCTTTACCTGTAGTCAGCGCAAGCATTGTTGATGGCCCGTAAAGTACGTAACCTGCAGCAACTTGCTTATGGCCGGGCTGCATAAATATGCTTTGATCAGCAGCGTCAGAGCCTTCAGGCGCTTCCATAATAGAAAATATAGTACCCACAAGTGAGTTAATATCCGTATTTGACGAGCCATCTAATGGATCAAATGCCACTATAAATTTAGCGTCTGGGTTACCTGCTACTGTGTAGTCTTCTTCTTCAGAGGCGATTGCTTTAACCGTACCTGATTCCAGTAAAATATCTTTTAACAGCTGATTAGATAATACATCGAGCTTTTTTTGAGTTTCACCTTGAATGTTTTCATCAAGGGTTGAGCCTAATACGCCAGAAAGCGCGCCTTGACCAACGCGAAACGAAATTTCTTTACATGCCGCTAAAACTGTTCGAATTAATGATAAAAGTTCTCTTGAACAACCATCTTCAAGTAATACTGGAGGGAGTCTACGCATTCTATTTTCCTGATAACGTGTTAAAACCAATCATAATGTGAGAGAGATTAGCTTAGAGCGCTGAAATTCGTCTTAAATAACTGTATTGTTTAAATAGCACCCTATAATGGGACCACCTAATCGTACTTAAAACACAAATAACAAAGATAAGATTATGAAAAAAATACCACTACTAAGTTACATATTCTTTACTGTGCTGTGCTCTATCATAACTCAAGCGCACGCAGCAATTAAGTCAATTGATGAATTTACTACGCAAATGAATCATTTTCCGGGCTATTATTCGTTTTTTTACGATACCCAAAAGGGAAAAGTATATTTAAAAGTTGATAAGTTTGAACAACAATTTTTACTGCAACAAAGCTTGCCTTACGGTATTGGCTCTAACGATATAGGCCTTGATAGAGGTCAGCTTGGTAATACTCACCTTGTGCAGTTTGAGCGTTTTGGCGACAAAGTAATGCTGCGGGCTGTAAATACTTACTATCGTGCTAATACAAGTAACAAGGCTGAACAGCAAAGTATTAAAGAAGCGTTTGCATCAAGTATACTTGCTGGTTTTAAAGTGGTTGCAGAAGATAAAGCCACAGCACTTATTGATTATACGCCTTATTTATTAAGTGATGTACATGGCGTAAGCCGCACACTTGCTGCACGTAAGCAAGGCAACTTTAGCCTTGATGAATCACGTAGCGCCGTTTATATGAATCGCTCAAAAGCATTTGTAAAAAACACCGAGCTTGAAGCCGTGCTTACATTTAAAGGCACAAAACCAGGTGAGTTTGTTCGCCAAGTAAGTGCCGACCCATACGCACTTACTGTGCATATGCATCATTCGCTTATTCAATTACCAGATGATAACTACACGCCGCGCAAGTTTAACCCGCAATCTGGCTTTTGGAGTATTGAGCATAAAGACTACGCAGCCCCGCTTGGCGAGTCTATGTTTGTGCGCTATATACCGCGCCATCGTTTAGTGAAAAAGGACTCAAGCTTACCAATTAGTGAGCCAGTTGAACCTATTGTTTATTATTTAGATCCCGGCGTGCCGGAGCCAGTTAAAAGCGCTTTACTTGAAGGTGGGAAGTGGTGGAACGACGCATTTACTGCTGCAGGGTACAAAAACGCATTTGTAGTAAAAGTGCTGCCAAGTAGTGCCGATCCTATGGATATTCGGTACAACGTAATTCAATGGGTACACCGTGCAACGCGTGGTTGGTCATACGGAAGCTCTGTAATTGACCCTCGCACAGGTGAAATACTTAAAGGGCATGTAACACTTGGCTCATTGCGTGTTCGCCAAGATATTTTAATAGCCGAAGCACTTGCTGCGCCTTATTTGAAAGGCAATGAAGTTGCTAAAAACTTGCAAGCAATGGCGCTTGATCGTATTCGCCAATTAAGCGCGCATGAAATTGGCCATACGTTAGGTATTTCTCATAACTTTGCTGCATCGGTAGGGGATAGAGCCTCAGTAATGGATTACCCACATCCGCTACTTAGTTTTAATGAACAAGGTAAGCTTGATGTAACGCGCGGCTATGCAACAGGCATGGGCGTGTGGGATACCCAAGTAATTAAATATGGCTATAGCGATTTTACTAACCAAGATGAAAGCGCAGAACTCGCCGCTATTTTAAAGGAGAACAAAGCCAAAGGCCTTGAGTTTATATCAGATAGTGACGCTCGTGCTAAAGGTGGCGCGCATCCAACAGCTCATTTATGGGATAACGGCACTAATCCCTCTCAGGAGCTTTTACGCGTACTCGACGTACGTAAAAAAGCGCTTTCGCAGTTTGGTATTAATAATATTAAAACGGGCGATTCACTATCGCAATTAGAGGAAAAACTAGTTCCACTTTATCTGTTCCACCGTTTTCAGGTTGAGGCGGCAGTTAAGCTTATAGCCGGTGTTGATTACGAATACGAAACACGTGGTGACTCACCCGTAAAAGGCGCACAAGTCGTTAATAAAAAAATGCAGCAAGAAGCGGTAAGTGCTATTTTTGCAACGCTTAAGCCAAATAACTTATTACTTCCTGAATCTGTATTATCGCTAATTCCGCCAAAAGCCTATGGCGAGTCTAAATCGCGCGAGAGCATAGTTGGGCGCACAGGGTTAACGCTCGATGCAATGGCATTACCCGAAGTTGCAGTGCAGCATAGTTTATCGCTTTTATTAAATGCACAACGTTTAAATCGCCTAGCGCAGCAGCAAGCACGTAGTAATGATTTTTATAGTTTAGATGAGTTACTTGAGGAGCTATATGGCCAAGTGTTTAACGCGTCATCACCTAATACAATGACAGGTAAAATAACTCAGCGCGTGCAATTTTTAACTGCAAAAGCCATGGCTGATTTAGTAGCAAGCGATAGTGCAAGCCCTGAAGTGCAGGCGCAGTTACGTTACTACTTAGTTAAGTTAAGTGAAGACTTTAACCAAAACTCAATGCTGAGCCATACAAGTACTGGCGAGAGTGCATTTAAGCAATATTTAGCAGAGCAAGTAAATCAGTTTTTAATTAAAGGGCAATGGCCAAACAACTTTAAAGTGCTGCCAATCCCACCAGGCTCACCAATTTAGAATAAAAAGTAGAAGCGCTTATTTTAAATCAATCATTTAATCAATTACAAAGCAAAACACCGAGTATATTTATACTCGGTGTTATTTTATTCTAAAAACGAATACGTACTCTAAGACTTTATTTGCACTAAATCGTAATCGGCCATACCAGGTACTATTGCCTGTAAGCGAGATTCGGTTACATCGAGTGCATTTAAACATTCGCAATACTCAGAAGCCTTAAGCTCTAATTGATGTGCCTTTTTTTGTAGCGATTTATCAATTTCTCTTGAGATAATATCCATGCGTTGCCCCATGTCGTTAATGCGATCTTCTATATTACCTTCACGCGATTTAAACGCATCGCCAAGTGATACCAAAATAGCACCTAACGATCCATGAACAGCAGAGTGAATTTGCTGGCTGATCTCTTTAGTAAAAAAATCATCTATTTGCGAAAGTGATTGAGGGGCTATAAAAAAGAAGTCATCTCCGCGCTTAAACTTATCCATTAGCGCGCGCTCTACATACTGCAATTGTGTTTTAAGTACTTCAGGTTCTTTGTCAGACATACCTTCAACTACGTGTTCAATAGCGCTTAAACCTAAGTTAACACCATCGGTAGCAAGGTTTACTAATTCGGGGACTGTGTGGCGAATACCATTACTAAACTGTTCGAGTACTTTGCTTTCGTCATCGCTTAAATCAACCCAATAACCGCGAATAAACAGTTGGTTATTGTTATTAATTTGGACACGAGTTTGGCCTTTATCTAATATGCGAATTGCATCGTCAGTAATAATTAAACCATGACGTAATTCAACATCGCATTGGGCTTGAGCAAAGACACTAGTGCTTGAGAGCGCCATGGATAACGCCAATATCGAACGAGATAGAAACGCCATAAACACCTCAAAAAGACTAAAATGGAAGGCGAGTAGGTTAACAAAAAAACAACTTTATGCAAGGGAAAATAAACCTATCAACTATCTCACAGAATAGTTGTATAGAGTGCAGCTTGAGTTTTTAGATACGGTTATGTTGGGCAAAATCAACAGTCCAACAAAGGGCTTAATATATAGCTAGAGAGGGTAGAATTGGCTCATAATAAAATAAGAACACGTGGTTTTTAAATGAAGTTTAAAAAGATACAGCTATTTATATCAATTAAGCTTAATAGCCGACTCTAAATTTACTCTGGAGTCGGCTTAAAAACTAAATATTTAGTGTGAAACCACTATTAAGCGAATTGCATCAAGTTGTAACTGTGTTTTTTCAATATACGTAGTTAGGTCGTTACGTTGCTTATCGTAGAAGGTAATTTCTTCTTGGCGAATATTCGGGTTAATTTGCTTAAGGGCAACAAGTCGCTCTTGCTCTTCACTGAGTGACGTTTGCATTTTAGCAAGTGACGCTGCGCGAATAACTTCAAGTTTTTCTTGTGCCATATTTTTAGCGGTAGTGATCATCGGGTGAACAGCGCTTTGCAGTGCACCTGCAAGTTTACTTGCTGTTTGGCGGCCAACGGCTGATAACTGCTGATTAAAGCCTTCAAATGCCACGTTTTCACCTAGGTTATTACCTGCTTTATCGAGCAATATACGAATTGGTGTAGGCGGTAAAAAGCGACCAACTTGTAATACCTTTGGTGCCATTGCTTCTGCAACAAAAATAAGCTCAACAAAAAAGGTGCCAGGCGGTAACTTTTTGTTTTTAAGTAAAGCCACCGATGCGCTACCAAAGTCGTCGTCACAAATCATATCCATGGTGCCTTGCACCATAGGGTGATCCCAGCTGATAAAGTGTACATCTTCTTGCGAAAGTGCAGTGTCGCGATCAAAGGTAACCGTCATACCATCTTCTTTAAGCGATGGGAAAGATGCATTTAACATATGTTCCGTTGGCTTTAAGATAATGGTGTTTTCGCCTTTATCTTCTTGGCTTACGCCAAATGTGTCAAACACGTTGATCATGTAGCTTGGCAATTCAAACTGGTTATCGAGCTTTTCGATATCAGTTACAAGCGAGTCGGCAGCACCTTGACCCGATGAATGTAGTTCTAGTAAACGATCTCGTCCGCTTTCCATTTTTTTACGCAGTACTGCATTTTGTTGTGCTACTTGCTCAAGTAATGGATCGAGCTCGTCTTCATCGCAGTTATGCGCAGAAATATATTCAAGTAGGTCGTCACGGAACTCTTTATAAAGCATTTGCCCCGTTGTTGATGTAGATTCGAATGCATCTAGACCTTCGTTATACCAACGTAGCAGTACTTCTTGAGCGGTGTTTTCAAAATATGGCACATGAATGTTCACATCTTGTGTTTGGCCTATACGGTCTAATCGACCAATACGTTGCTCGAGTAAATCTGGGTTCAGTGGTAAATCAAACAACACTAAGTGATGCGAAAACTGGAAGTTACGACCTTCTGAGCCAATTTCTGAACACAGTAATATTTGTGCATTATCGTACTCGTCTGCAAAAAATGCAGCAGCGCGGTCACGCTCAATAATAGACATGCCTTCGTGAAATACTGACGCTTTAATTGCTTCACGTTCACGCAGTATTTGCTCAAGGCTGATAGCTGTTTCAGCTTTAGCACATATAAGCAGTACTTTTTCGCGCTTAAGTGTTTTAAGGGTGTCGATTAACCAATCTACACGTGGATCGAATAAACCCCAGCTTGCGCTTTCGCCTTCAAATTCTTGAAATATTTTTTCAGGAAACAGAGCACGGTGTGCACTTAGCTCAGGGTTTTGAATGCCGCCCATGTTACCAAGAACCGACATAGCCGTTTTATACTGCTTTGGCAATGCCATTGGGTAGGCGTGTAATTTACGGCTTGGGTAGCCATCAATGCCGCTGCGGCTATTTCTGAATAATATACGACCTGTGCCGTGGCGATCGAGTAGCATGTTAAGTATTTCTTTACGCGCTGGTAAATCACCTTGCTGTGCTTTTTCAAGAATATCAGTAATATCAGTTTCTTTTAATAGCTCAATTAGTGTGGCTTTGGCTGCGTCGTCCAGAGCTTGCTCTTGCAGTAATTGATTTGCCGCTTGCGCTACGTCTTTATAATTTGCTTCTTCTTCTTTAAACACGTCGTAGTCGTAAAAACGATCCGGATCGAGTAATTGTAAACGCGCAAAGTGACTGCTGTGACCAAGTTGATCAGGCGTTGCTGTAAGCAAAATAAGGCCCGGAATATCTTGGCTAAGCTCTGCCATACGTTGGTACTCAGAGCTTGGCTTGCCGTTATTTATACTTAGGTGGTGGGCTTCATCTATTACTAAAAGGTCCCAATCAGCAAGCGTTGCTTGTTCAAACCAACGTTTTTTCTTGGTTAAAAACTCAAGGCTGGTAAGTACTAGTTGCTCTGTATCAAATACGTTTGGAGAATCTGCAAACGCTTCGTCGCAGCGCTCTTCATCAAAAATAGAAAAACGTAAGTTAAAGCGGCGTAGCATTTCTACTAACCATTGGTGCTGTAAGTTTTCAGGCACCACAATAAGTACGCGGCTTGCACGGCCACTAATAATTTGTTGATGTAGTATCATGCCCGCTTCAATTGTTTTACCAAGGCCTACTTCATCTGATAAAAGTACGCGTGGGGCAAAACGTTTACCCACTTCTTGGGCAATATAAAGCTGGTGCGGAATAAGATTAGCACGCTGACCAATTAAGCCTTTAATAGGCGATTGTTCACGTTCAAATTTATGTAACCACGTTTGGTAGCGAAGTGTGTAGCGATCAAAACGATCGACTTGGCCTGCAAATAAACGATCTTGTGGTTTATTAAACTTAATAAAATGATCTAAAAAGGTCTCTTTTAACTTGGCTGTTTCGCCATTATCAACACGGGTGCCGTGATAACAAAGTAACTCGCCTTGTACTTCAATAGACTCTACTTCTAATTCCCATTCTTCAACGCTTTTGATCACATCACCAGGATTAAATGCCACACGGGTAACAGGTGCTTCTGCACTAGAATAAACACGGTTTTCACCACTGGCAGGAAATAATATGCTGACCTGACGGCCTTCAATGGCAACAACGGTGCCTAATCCTAAATCTGACTCTGTATCACTGATCCAACGCTGACCTAAGGAAAAATTCATGTATGTCTCGTCTATGATGAAAAAGGCGGCTATGTTACCTGTAAGCTAACACCACTGCAAGGCGCTATTTGGCTCACTTTTAATTAATTTTGTAAGTGTTAATTATTACTATTAAAACAGCTTGTTTATGACTCTTTTTTAGGTAAATCAAAACTAATTACAGTTTGTAATAAAACGGACTTTTATGACAAATAGACTAAACTTACATTATGCCTTAGCAATTAGGTATTGCAGGTTTAAGTTTTGCCCGTTTTACTTAGTTATTTTGGTATAGCATAAAAATCATAAAACGTAAGGAAAGTGCTATGGAAAAAGCTTCGAACCTTGAAAGTAAAATGTATGTGCTAGATACCAACGTACTACTTCACGAACCACTCGCTTATTTGTCTTTTCAAGAACATGACGTTGTTATCCCAATGACGGTGCTTGAAGAGCTTGACCACATAAAAGACAGAAAACACGATGTAAGTCGTGATGCGCGCGTCGCTATTCGTGGATTAGATGAAGTACTTAAAAATGCCACGCCTGAACAAATGCTACAAGGCGTGGCGCTGCCGAGTAACAAAAAGGCAAAAGCGAGCTCTGCAGGTACTCTCATTATTGTAAATGACCATTTATTTGCCGACTCTATTTCTGGTCTGCCGGGTAACGAAAACGACCATCGTATTATTAATTGCGCCGTGTACTTACAAAAGCAGCACAGTGATTCAAAGGTTATATTGGTTACAAAAGACATAAACATGCGTTTAAAAGCCAAAGGCGCAGGGCTTAAATATGTTGAGGATTACCGCACCGACCAACTTATTGACGATATAAGCTTACTCACTAGTGGTTATAAAAAAATTGAAGGTGATTTTTGGGATCATGTAGGGGAGTGTAATACGCAGCAGCACGGACGTGATACGTTTCATCATGTGCCTAAAAACTTAGTACCTGATGTATTTTGTAATGAATATTTACTTGATGGAGGGGAGCAGTTTGCGGCGCGCGTTAAATGCTACGATGACGAGCACATAACGCTCAAAGATATTGGTGTTGAGCGTTTAATGCATCAACAAGCATGGGGCGTTAAGCCCAAAAATATTTATCAAGGGATGGCATTAGATGCACTACTCGATACAAGTATTGAACTTGTTATTTTAACAGGACCTGCAGGGTGTGGTAAAACCTTGTTAGCACTTGCCAGCGCCCTTGAAATGGTCATCGAAAAAGGCATTTACGATAAAGTAATAGTTACCCGTAATACGCCAGAAATAGCAGAGTCCATCGGCTTTTTACCAGGCACGGAGGAGGAAAAAATGGCGCCATGGCTTGCAGCTATCACTGATACGCTGGAGGTATTGCACAAAGGCGACGAAAATCCAATATCGAGTCGAAATTACATAATGGAGAAGGCTAATGTACAGTTTAAATCGGTCAACTTTATGCGTGGGCGTAGCATTCAAAATGCGGTGGTAATTTTACAACCCCGAATTGGAAAGATTTTAAAGTTTTTACCCCCTTGTTTTTATTGGCCTGTAGAAAAAGTAAAAAGAATTTCTCTAAACATGGATTTTTGTAACGACTTTAAGCATTCCCACAATAGCCAATCTTTACAGAGTATTTGTTATTTGGGATGTAAGTACAACACGCATTCTAGCAACGATGCAAACTTTTGGAGGGCTGCGTCATGAAAAGCTCTGTTGAAAACCGAAACCCTCGTGTTCTTGACACGTCTGCGTTGGTTCATGATCCAAAAAGTATCCTGTCATATCAAGATGATATTTACATCTGTCTAACAGTTCTAGAAGAATTAGATAACTTAAAAGAAAGAACTAACAAATCGGTTAGTGCTGATGCTCGTGTATGTATTCGTATGCTTGAAGATATAATAAATGGGCACAGTGCAGAAGAGATGGAAGCTGGTATTCCACTGCCTTCTACTGAAACAGCTAAACGAGGAAAACTGTTTATTGGAATTGATACCCAGCTCGATATGGCTAAAGAGTTAAAGCACGGTATTGGAAGTGACGCTGACAATAGAATAATTAACTATGCACTGTATCTTCAGAAGGACTTAGATAAAGACGTAGTAATTGTTAGCCGTGACATTAATATGCGCTTGAAAGCTCGAACCGTAGGGGTCATGGCAGAAGACGTTGCCGTAGATAATCAAATATCAGATATTGATCTTTTATACACAGGGGTACAAGCCTTTAAAGGAGATCTTTTTGATCGAATTAAATCAGACAAAGACTTCAAGGTTTCAGGAGAAGTTTATACTTTCCCAATAAGTCTATTTAATGATGAAGTTCAGCCAAACATGTATTGGTACGATGAAGCTGGACACATTGGGCGAATTTCAGAAGTAACAGATACTGAGGTATTCACAAAGTTATTGCCTCGTAAACAAGAAAAAGTATGGGGCATTTTGCCTAAAAATCAGCGTCAGGCAGTAGCTTTAAGCCAATTAACAGATCCATATTATGACTTAAATATCATCCTTGGCCCTGCTGGCTCCGGAAAAACTTTTTTAGCAGTTGCTTCGGCGCTGCATCAAGTATTGGAGTTAAAAAAGTACAAAAAAATCGTTGTGGTGCGCTCCAGAGACTTTATGGACGATGATCCGGGGTTTTTACCCGGTGACCTGACAGAGAAATCAATGCCGTTATTAGCAGGTATAACAGATGCGCTTATATCAATGCATTCAGGTGATAACAATGAAGGTAATATTAGTGCAACTGTTGAGCATGTGATCGAAAAAGCCAATATAGAATTTACTAGTATGGCTTACTTCCGAGGTCGTTCAATAGACGATGCTGTTTTAATCATTGATGAAGCTCAAAACATGACTAGAGCGCAAATTAAGGGCATGTTAAGCCGTGGTGGCAAAAATTGTCGCACAATCGTGTTGGGCAACTTAGCCCAGATTGATGATAAGTTTGTCACACCCGCATCTTCAGGTGCTAGCGCGGCTGTTAACGTGTATAGAAACTATGAAAAAGGCTCAGTATTGATATTTGATGAAGTAGAGCGTAGTAGCTTGGCTGAATTCACTGAAAAGAACATGTAGGCATCAAACTACAATTCACATTTCCTTATAATATTGCGACAATAGCCACTGCTTTTTGCAGTGGCTTTTCAGAGAAGCCCGTTCCCACGAAAACAGGACGAAATGGATTTACTCTGAACTAAAAGATTAAATATTCACAAAAACTGAGTGACATAGGTGCGTGGCCTAGCGTTGCCGTTTTTTGGTGTATTGATGTCTTTTAATAAAGAAGACCTGCTAGTAAATATAAAAAGGCAGGCAAAACGATTATCTAAATTATTAACTATTCCCCTTGGACAAGCCCAAGAAGCCCTAGCTATTTGTCTGTATGACTGTAACAGTTACAGCGATTTACTAGTAAAAATAAAAGCTGAATCCTTTGACAACCCATTGATAGCACTGTCTGCTCTCTCACCAAACTCGGAAATATTTTTAGTAAAAATATTAGCTAGCCACCTAGATAGCATCATTGGAAATTTTGAAAAAAAATTTCCCGGTTCCAATATAAATGAAGAATTAGTCATATCCCTTTTCGGACTTAGCTTTGATGAGTTCAAAGCCAAAATTTCTGACTGATTTTGTACAAATCCGTAAGTTGCCATTTAAAAATTTAGCGATATTATGAGTGAAAGGTTGTGCGGACAGCCTACGCCTACACATGTTTTTCGCCTTGAAAAACGTGAACAGTGAAGCGGAGCATCCGTAAAAATTTGGTTATTTGAACAATAAATAAAGCAATGTGTTGGTAGGCCATTGTTTATTGGAAAGTTGTTTGGAGAACTAAGTGATCTCACTTTATCAATTAAAGAATAAGCTCAATAAACAAGCAAAAGAGTTTGCTGAGTTATTAGAGTTTCCTGATCTTTACGCCCAAGGCCTGTGGGCTAGAGGTGTTTATAACTGCCCTCATTTTTCTGATACCCATAAATATCTCTCTGAAGTATTTGAAAAGAAAAAGCTGGACTCAATTCTAAAGCACGATTCCCTGAAATATTTAATGATCAACGAATACGATGATCAAGAAATTATTGAATCGCTTCATAAAGAAATTGAGTCAATGGCAAACCGTATTGAAAGCCTGATGCTGGTAGATATCGAAACATTAGAGTTAGTTTCAGTGATATACCAAGTTTTAGGGTTGCCTGAAAATGCCAAGTTTATTGTAAATACAGGTGCAGACTTCCGCTTAGAGTGGCGACCATACTTTGATGCCTTTGATGATCCGTTGATAGTTCAATATGCAGATTTAAAAGTTCATGGTTGTTATTTCAGGCTAATCGCTTGCAAGTTTCCGTTTGAAAAGCTTTCCTTGGATGACATTAGAAAATACATGTACATCAATCATGTAAACCATAATGGTGAGTTTGAAGGCTGTATTTCTGAAGGAAATACATTTTCTAAGCATGTGCACTGGCTGGTGTTGACACTTGAATTATTCAGTAGCGGCAAAGTAAATAAGGCTCAGTTCAATCCAACAACCTTCAAAATCGAAGGTATGCGCTATTTGGTATATGGCTTCCCATTGATTCCTTCCTTTGTATCTGATTGGCACAAACCTGATTTATGTCTACGAGTCAAAAATCTAGATGGCGATCAGAAGTTCATTGTTCGTATCGAACAGCAAGATCTTGTTTTTTATGCGAGGCGCGTTGATACCAACTTTTTTAACACAATCGATTATGAAAAATACATTTCGTTGTATCAATCTAGTGTTCTGTCACATTTTGATGCTGACAACAATTTGCTTAAAGTTGATGGGGTTAAATATCTAAGTTTTTTTCGTCCTTTTTCTGTAGAAGATATGAAAGGAGTTCAAGCATGAGACCTAGAGTAAAACTAACCAACGCAAAACTTATCTCAATTCAATCTGATACAGAGGAAAAAGTTGAACGGGTGCTTTACGGCACATTTGCTGACGAAAATGAAAATGGTAAAGAAGGAGATGCTTTATTCACGATAAAGGTTTTGGAAATCAATGGTCTAGAAAGTAAATGCTTTGGTGTTGACTTTTATATCTTAGATGCTGAATCTAAAGAGTTTGATGTAAATGCATTTGAGTTTAATTTAATGCATGAGTGTATGTATTCTCCTAATGAGTTATTAGAGCTGCGAGATATGCTCCCGGCTAGTTATTAGTAAGGGAATACGTTGGATAGAATATATTTAAAGGATGCCTACATAGTATCTGTTTACGACTATAAAGAATTTGAAAAAATATTTCTTGGCGAGTTTTTATCAGGGGGGGGTATTGAAGATGAAACATTCAGGTTTCGGCCATTTCAGCAAATCGTGACTTCAAAGATTGTTAGCAAATCTGCTGATGAGGATAAGTTAGAAATATACACACATAGTGGGAGTTGTTATGTGATTGATGCTGACCATAAGTTAATTGATATTTCATTTGTTGAACTGGTTGTTATGAGAGCAGGAGCTTATTCGGCAGATCGAGTTTTAGAAATGAGAGAGCAACTTAAGTCTCAAAATAAAAGCCATTGAATAGCGAAGATAAGAAGTCTGATGAGATTATTATTTGTCACTTACCTCTTTGAAAAATTTGACGATAATCAAATATTCATAAATGTTTATACAGCATCAATTGACTTAGTCAAAAATTTGCATTAGTATTAGAGATGTATATTTGTAAGAGAATTTTATGTCTAAAGCATTTTCAAAAGTCTTAGTAATGACGCTTATGCTGGTTGCCTTTGTAGGGCAAGCATTTGCGTATTCTGCTATGCCTTGCGAAATGTCATCAGGTTCTCACGAATCACACATGAACATGAACATGAACATGGATCATGGTGATATGAATAAAAGCAGTAATGGTCAATCAGAAGATTGTTGTGACGTTGAATGTATTTGTCCTGCAAATGCTTGCTCATCTACGACAGTCCTAAATTCCAGTATTGATTCGACAGATATTCAAATATTCAGTGAATCTGTAGCTGCTCTGCAATCTAAACAACCTCATTCAATTTCCACTTCCCTTTATCGTCCACCAATTTTTGCCTAATACAGGATTAGTGCGTCCAAATTTCTCGCACATGTAATTAATTTTTCTGTTAGTCAATATAGCGTCGTAGCGCTATAGATATTTTCCAGCGATGTCTGGGGGCAAAAATGATCAATAAGTATTTAAAAATAGCAGTAGTAATGCTGCTTTCACCTGCGTTTGCAAACGCCAACGAACATAACCATGCACACAATAACGACGTAACACCTTTGGAGTTAATCGTTTATAAAACCCCTACTTGTGGGTGTTGTAAAAAATGGATAACTCATATTGAAGACAAAGGGATCGTTGCGCATTCCAAAGATTTCCGAAACATCGGCAACATCAAAACTAAGTATGGTATCAAACCTAATTACCGTTCATGCCACACGGCAGTGAGTAGAAATGGATTTGCCTTTGAAGGTCATATACCTGCTAAATTTATTCAGCAGTTCTTATCAGAAGAACATCCCAATGCGATTGGGCTTTCAGTTCCAGCAATGCCAGTTGGCTCTCCCGGTATGGAAGTCGATGACCGCTTTATGCCATACAACGTGTTAATTCTATTTAAAGATGGAACGAGCAAAGTCTATGCAAAAGTTAAGACATACGAGGAGCAATTCTAATGAAATTGAACTCTTCAAACCTTACTTCACTTTCAACTGCATTAATACTCGGCTTATCTGTATTCTCAGCTCAAGCTGAGAAAGTAGTGTCGCTTGAACAAGCTATCACCTTAGCTCAGCAAAATGATCCTTGGCTTCATGGTAGCCGATTGAAACAAAGTGCAGTTGAAAATAGAAGTATTGCTTCAGGTACTTTGCCTGATCCGAAAGTATCGCTAGGGATAATGAATTTACCAACAGATACTTGGGATTTAGATCAGGAAGGAATGACTCAGCTAAAGGTTGGCGTCTCTCAAATGTTTCCGAGAGGCGACAGTCTAGAGATCAAGAAAGACCAGTTACAAATTGAGTCCACGAAATTTCCACTGTTACGAGAGGATCGTAAAGCTAAGTTGAAAAGCCAAGTGTCACAACTTTGGTTAGATGCTTACTTAGCCCAACAAACTATTAAATTGATTGAAGATGATTGGTCTCTCTTTGAGCAGATGGCGGAAGTGGCTAAAGCTAGCTATTCAAACGTTGTTGGTAAAACTAGACAGCAAGATGTTATTCGTGCTCAGTTGGAAATCGTGCAGTTAGATGACAGATTAACTTCGCAAAAGCAGAAACTAGAAACGACAATCGCTCGTCTCAATGAGTGGCTTCATATTTACGATGCGGATCGTTTGAATGAATCATTCAACTTTGACGCGCAACCATTAGAGTTTAGCGTCTCAAAAGAATTGCCTTCGATTCAATTGAATAATCCAACAGTCCTAAAAGCATCTAATTACTCAAGAAATCTATTGGCTCAGGAGCTTTCGAATCACCCAGCCATACTTGCGATTGATATAAAACGCAAAGCTTCAGAAAAAGGAATTGAGTTAGCCAAACAGCAATATGAGCCGCAATGGGGTGTTAATGCTAGTTATGCCTATCGCGACAATATGCCCTCTGGTGATAGCCGAGCTGATTTATTTTCTGTTGGGGTAACGTTTGATTTACCCTTGTTTACCGAGAACAGACAAGATAAGCAAGTTGCAGCTTCTATTGCAGATTCAGAGACTATTAAAACCGAGAAACTATTACTGACAAAGCAAATGATCAGTGTTTTAGAAAAAGAACTAAGACAGCTTAAACGCTTATCAGATAGACAATCTATCTATCAAGAACAACTCCTTAAACAAACTCATGACCAAGCAGAAGCGTCATTGACAGCCTACACAAATGATGATGGCGATTTTGCCGAAGTTGTTCGAGCAAGAATTGCCGAATTAAATACCAGAATATCAGCTTTAAGAATTGATGTTGACGCACTTAAAACAGTTGCTCGTATCAACTATTTCTTTGCGCATTCTCAATCTAACTCAAATGCTGAACATAAGTCGATGCAAACTTCACACAAAACTAATCAGCACTTATCCAGTCAGCAATTTGGAGAAAAATAATGTCAACGAATACAAAAACAATTATTGCCATCATCATTGGGGCAGCACTTGGTGCTGGAGCACTGAGTTTATATCAAGGTACTGGCTCAAACAGTAATAGTAATGAAGCAACATCAGGAGAAAAAAAGCCTCTGTATTGGGTTGCACCGATGGATTCTAATTACCGCCGGGACAAGCCCGGTAAGTCGCCTATGGGGATGGATCTAATTCCAGTGTATGAGGAAGGATCATCTGGTGATGACTTTGGCCCCGGAGCAGTAAAAATTGCGCCTCATGTAGTGAATAACCTTGGGGTTCGCACTGCACCTGTTGAACTGAAAAATATGCATACTGAAATCTCAACGGTAGGTTATGTTCAATATGATGAAGATAAGCTAATTCATATCCACCCACGGGTTGATGGCTGGATTGATAAACTTTACATCAAAGCAGCAGGTAACCCTGTAGAGAAAGGGCAGCCTCTTTATACACTATATTCTCCTCAGTTAGTTAATGCTCAGGAAGAGCTGTTAATAGCGTTAAAGCGCAACAATAGTTCTTTAATTTCAGCAGCCAAAGATCGCCTAAAAGCGTTACAGCTTTCAGCAGACTTTGTTCAAAAGCTAGAAAAGACACGAAAGGTTCAGCAAACAATTACCTTTTATTCACCACAAGCAGGTGTTGTCGATGGTTTGAAGGTTAGAGAAGGTTTTTATGTAAAGCCGGGAAACACCTTATTAAGCATTGGCCAGCTAGATCAAGTTTGGGTTGAAGCAGAAGTGTTTGAACGTGACGCAGCCTTAATTAAAAAAGGACTTCCTGTATCAATGACACTGGATTATTTACCCGGTGAGGACTGGGCTGGTGTCGTTGATTATGTTTATCCAACATTGAACAGTAAAACACGCACACTCCGAGTGAGATTGAAATTTGATAACACAGACTATCAATTAAAACCAAATATGTTTGCACAAGTCTCTATTCACGCTAATCAAGCTGATAGCACCATCCTCGTGCCTAAAGAAGCCGTTATTAGAACAGGTAAACAGGACAGAGTAGTACTTGCGTTAGGTGATGGGCAATTTAAATCTATTGAAGTGACTATTGGCCGGGTTGATATCGACAGCATCGAAATATTAGACGGCTTAAATGAAGATGACGTTGTGGTGACATCTGCCCAATTCTTGATTGATTCTGAATCAAGTAAAAGCTCTGACTTTAAACGAATGACTCATGATGAAGTGCCTAACTCTGTTTGGATGCAAGGGGATGTTAATAGTGTTATGGCAGGGCACCGCATGGTTAATATTTCACATGGCCCTGCTGAAGCTTGGGATTGGCCTGAAATGGTTATGGATTTTACTGTGGCTGAAAAAGTCGATATTGACTCATTAAAGTCAGGTCAATCTTTGCACTTTGAAGTGAGCAAAACCGAAGACGGTGGATATGAAATTACTGGAATTCATATCATGAGTGAGCCTGAAGTATCATCAGCAACAGTATCTGGTTTGATTAATGCGATTGATATTGATACACGGATTCTAAATATTAGCAGAGGCCCAATAGAGAAATGGGATAGACCTGCTGCGACGATGGATTTTATCGTCGCGGACAATATAGAAATGGTTGATTTCAATGTCGGTGATAATGTCACTTTCACTTTTGAGGTTAGAGATGACTTAGTTATCACTGACATTTCTCTTGAATCAGATGAACAACACGGCAAGGAAAATAAAGCTGCTGTTGATCATTCTAATCATTAAGTGGGAGAAAAATAATGATTGAATCAATTATTAGATGGTCTATCGGCAATCGTTTCTTTGTTTTGTTGATTACCTTAATTATCGCGTTTGGTGGTTTGTATTCATTACAAAAAACACCAGTAGATGCACTCCCCGATCTTTCTGATGTGCAGGTGATAATTAAGACGAGCTATCCGGGACAGGCACCACAAGTAGTGCAGGATCAAGTGACATTTCCTCTTACTACAGCGATGTTATCAGTGCCGGGGGCGCAAACTGTTCGTGGTTACTCATTTTTTGGTGATTCCTACGTCTACATTATTTTTGATGACGATACTGATTTGTATTGGGCTAGAAGCAGAGTACTTGAATACTTAAGCCAAGTAGCATCAAGCCTGCCTGATTCGGCAAAACCTCAATTAGGACCTGATGCAACAGGTGTGGGTTGGGTATACATTTACGCTTTAACAGATAAGTCTGGAAACCATGATCTAAGCCAATTAAGAAGCATTCAAGACTGGTTCTTAAAGTATGAACTACAAACTGTTCCGGGCGTGTCCGAAGTTGCCGCCGTTGGTGGTATGGTTAAGCAGTATCAAGTGCAAGTAGATCCTGATAAATTGAGAGCTTACGATATTCCTCTAAGTTTAATACAAATAGCCTTACAAAAAGGGAACAAAGAAACTGGCGCATCCGTTGTGGAAATGGCTGAAGCTGAATATATGGTTACCGCAACGGGGTATATTCAATCAGTTAGTGATATAGAGAAAATCCCACTTGGTATTAACGAACAAGGCACGCCATTGCGTATTGGTGATGTTGCTACCGTTAATTTAGGGCCTCAAATGCGCCGTGGTATCGCAGAGCTTAATGGTGAAGGCGAAGTTGTTGGTGGTGTTGTCGTTATGCGCTTTGGTGAAAACGCTCAACAAACCATAAACGGGGTAAAAGAAAAACTTGAATCGCTTAAATCTTCTCTACCAGAGGGGGTGGAGATTGTCCCTGTTTATGACAGATCGAAGTTAATAGATCGTGCTGTTGATAATCTTTGGAGCAAGTTGCTAGAGGAGCTTGCAGTCGTTGCTATTGTCTGTGTGGCTTTCCTATTTCATCTTCGCTCATCTATTGTGGCAGTTGTTACTCTGCCATTAGGTATCTTGGTGTCGTTCATTATCATGTATATGCAAGGCATCAATGCCAACATTATGTCTTTAGGCGGTATCGCTATTGCGATTGGTGCGATGACTGATGGTGCAATAGTGATGATTGAAAATATGCACAAGCATATGGAGAAAACACCACTAACAGATGAAAATCGCTGGCAAATTGTTGCTAAGGCTGCGAGTGAAGTAGGCCCTGCACTATTTTTTAGCTTACTGATCATTACAGTCTCATTCTTACCTGTATTTATCTTGGAAGCGCAAGAAGGAAGAATGTTCTCTCCGCTCGCCTATACAAAAACCTATGCAATGGCGGCATCAGCAGGTTTGGCGATCACATTGGTGCCTGTTTTGATGGGCTACTTTATTCGAGGCAAAGTTGTTTCTGAAAAGAAAAACCCGTTAAACCGATTATTGATTGCTATCTACATGCCTGTTTTAAAGCAAGTCATGAAGTTTCCAAAATCGACAATAGTAGCAGCAATATTAGTGACTATCGTTGGCTTTTGGCCTGTCGATAAAATTGGTAGTGAATTCATTCCGCCATTGGATGAAGGCGATCTCATGTATATGCCTACTACCTATCCCGGTATTTCAATTGGTAAAGCAAGGGAGTTATTGCAGCAAACAGACAAGCTTATTCGCACTGTGCCAGAAGTTGAAACTGTATTTGGTAAAGTAGGAAGAGCTGAAACTGCAACCGATCCTGCACCTTTAACCATGATTGAAACCTTTATTCAATTGAAGCCACGAGAGCAGTGGCGAGAGGGTGTGACTACTGAATCGTTAAAAGCTGAGTTTGATAAATTGGTTAAGTTTCCGGGCTTAACGAATGCTTGGGTTATGCCAATCAAGACCCGAATCGACATGTTAGCAACAGGCATAAAAACGCCTGTGGGTATTAAAGTCGCCGGACCAGAGCTTGATGTGATTCAGGAAATCGGCCAACAAATAGAGCAAATTTTACCCGAAGTTACAGGCACAGCATCAGTTTACTCAGAGCGAGTTGCAGGTGGACGATATATCAAGGTTGATATTTCACGCGATAAGGCAAGTCGCTTTGGGTTAAACATCGAAGATGTTCAACAAGTGGTTTCTACAGCTATTGGTGGTATGAACGTTACCCAAACGGTAGAAGGTCAAGAGCGTTACCCTGTTAACTTACGCTATCCGCAAGACTATCGAGACTCTCCTGAGCAGCTATCACGATTACCTGTTGTAACACCAAGTGGTCAACGCATTGCACTAGGTGATGTCGCAGATATTCGAGTTGAGAACGGTCCGCCGGGAATTAAGAGTGAAAATGCTCGTTTAAATGGCTGGACGTTTATCGATATAGACGGTGTTGACGTAGGTACTTATGTTGAAAGTGCAAAAATACACTTGGCTAATAATCTAAAACTACCAGCAGGTTATTCAATTACTTGGGCTGGGCAATACGAATATATGGAAAGAGCGAAAGAAAAGCTCACCTATGTATTGCCTTTAACACTCGCCATTATTGTTATTCTACTTTACTTAAACTTCAGAGCGTTTAGTGAGGTGGCTATCATTATCGTTACCTTGCCGATGGCGATGATTGGTGGCTTATGGTTGATGTATCTGGAAGGGTTTAACTTCTCTGTGGCTGTTGGCGTGGGCTTTATTGCTCTAGCTGGGGTAGCGGTTGAGATTGGTGTGATAATGTTGGTCTATCTCAATCAGGCACTTGCTGAGCTTAAGGAAAAAGCTGAAGAGCGAGCTGAACCTATCTCTGATGATGCATATCAAGATGCATTATTGCACGGTGCAGGCTTACGAGTTCGTCCAGTAATGATGACAGTTGCAACAATCATTATCGGCTTGATGCCCATTTTATATGGTACAGGAACAGGTTCGGAGATTATGAGTCGTATTGCTGCACCTATGGTAGGCGGAATGACAAGTGCTGTGCTACTCACTCTTATTGTGCTCCCAGTAATTTACTCAATCGTTAAAAAGCCAGAATTAAACGCCTTTAACAAGGAGCTTTCTAAGGCGGAGCTAAAAAGTAATGCTTAGCACGGCTAGAAAATATCACAAATGGCTAATGGCATTTGTCGGAATACAATTCCTCTTCTGGTCTATTACAGGCGTGTATATGGTGACTATGGATATTCACTATATACACGGCGAAACCTTGGCTAAGAGTGAGGAAGCCAAAATAGATTTAGCAAGTATGGATTACTCCATTGTAAAGCTAGCTGCGGATTATCCTAAAGCTAGCCAAGTTACACTTACTCAAAGTATGGGCCGTCCTTTGTATTCTTTTATTAATGGAGAAAATGGAAAAGTAGCAATAGATGCTAAAACTGGAGCTGTTCAGGCACTTGTAGATGAAATCAAGGCTAAAGAAATCGCACAATACCATTATGCGCTGAATCATCAAATCGACAGCGTAAGGTTGATTAAGTCAGCGACAAACTTGCCTGCTGAGTTGTCCCCAAGGCATTTACCTGTTTGGAGAGTGACGTTTGAGCAATTCTCCACACCGACATTTTATATAAGTCAACAAACAGGATCACTTGTTGCCAAGCGTCATGATTACTGGCGATTGTTTGATTGGATGTGGCGGTTCCACATTATGGATTACTATGATGGAGAAAACGTATCTAACTGGTTTTTGTTCTTGGTCGCAACTCTAGGTCTAATGGGAGCAATTACTGGCGCAGTATTGACTTATTACCGAGTGCTTTCCCCAAATAAAAAGGGAGTCATTTGATGCGACTATTTAAGTTAAATACAACGATACACAAGTGGCTTTCTTTATTTGTTGGTTTACAACTGCTTATTTGGTTGGGAACGGGCCTTTACTTCAATTTGATGGATCACAGTAAAGCCAGTGGTAATGAACTTAGAGTTCATTCTCATCATGAAGGTAGCATTACAGGCTTTGACCTATTCCCTATTAAAGACATTACTAGTAATGCTCCGCAGGAAGTAAACCTTATATGGGTTTTACATCAGCCTTACTATCATTTTGTGTTCGATAAGGGGCAGCATAGCTATCAAGAACGCCACTCAAAGCTATTTGATGCTGTAACAGGAAAGCCATTTAATTTGTCTGAAGAACAAGTACTAACTTTGGCAAAAAACTCCTACTCAGGACAGGGTAAGTTAACTACTCCAGTGTTATCTCAACCTCCGTTTTCTGATCACGTAAGGCAGCAAAATCCTATGTGGCAAGTTGCCGTTGAGGATGAGAACAATACAACTATTTATTTAGATAGTATTACAGGTCAAGTACTTCGCCATGCCAATGATGATTTCAGATTGAAAGATCTGATGATGAAGCTTCACTTTATGGACTATGGCAATTCTGGAGGATTTAACCATTGGTTGATCATTGCATTTGCTTTTGCAACGCTATTCCTTTCAATTACTGGTGTTACTTGGCTGATACAACAGTATCGAAGTGGTTTACTGAAGCTAGGTTGGGGCACTAACAGGCAAAAAGTGGCAGTGACGTTTTCCAATGAAAATACTATTACTGACATCTCAGCAGTTGGTCGCTCAACTGTACTAGAAGGGCTAGCTAGTTCACATGTATACCTTCCTTCAGGTTGCGGTGGTGGCGGTACTTGTGGCAAATGCGTGTTCTTAAGTTCAACTAAATTACCTATCACACTATCTGAACAGGAACATTTATCTCAGGAGCAACTTAAGGAAGGTTATCGGCTTGGATGTCAGCATAGGTTCTCTGAAATTAGTTCGATTGAAGTTAATACTGATCGCAATATTGAAAATCATGAGCTAGTTGTGGTTGCGACTAATTTCATTACTCCTTTTATCAAGGAAGTGAAATTTAAGCTGAAATCAGGCAAACAGTTGGCATTTAAAGCTGGTGCATATATGCAATTTGATGTGCCAGCAGGGATGAATAGCTTACGTCCAGATGATATGCCAGAGTGCTATGAAAAATACTGGGATAGCTACTATCATGGAAAATTTTCTCATAACGGTGTAACTCGCCACTACTCATTAGTTAACTTTGACGAGGAGTCTGATGAGTTAATGTTTAATATCCGTTGGCAGACCGCAAAGAATGGTTTTAAAGCAGGAATAGGTTCAAGTTATTTAGGTTCACTCCAAGTAGGTGAAACGATAACTGCAAAAGGCCCTTTTTCTGATTTTTATGCCACTTCAAATAAAAAAGTTAGTCGCGTGTTTATTGGTGCGGGTTCAGGACTTGCACCACTGAGGTCTATTATTTTTGAACAGTTGAAAAAGCATAAAGATAAAAGTGGTTTGACTCTTATCTATGGTGCGCGAACTGAAGATGACTTGCTATACCATAATGAATTGAAGTCACTGAGTGAGAAGCATAAAAACTTCTCTTATATTCCTACTCTTTCTAATCCTTCAGAAGAATGGCAAGGGCACTCAGGCTATGTTCAAAAAGTACTTCTGCCGTATATGAACCAAAAATCAGAACTGCTTTTGGCTGAGTTTTACTTGTGCGGTCCAGAAGCAATGATGAGTGAAGTGGAAAAAATAATTACAGATGCTGGGATTCCAAGTAATCAAATTTTCAAAGATAAATTTAGTCGTTAATCCATTAAATAAATAGAGGTAAATATGAAAAAACTAATTAAATTTTTAACCGTAATCAGTGTCGTTTTTAGTAGTGCGGTATTTGCGCATGTGCATCTTGAAAAAAGTGTGCCTGCTGATAATGCAATGCTAATGAATCCTCCAGAAGAGTTAACTTTGGTGTTCACCAAAGAGGTACGGGTTGTAAAAGTTTCATTGGCCAATAAACAAGGCGAAGAATTTAAATTTGGATTCGAGCCTTCTAAAGTCGCTACTAGCAAATTTACATGGAAACTACCTAAATTAGCTCCTGCAAACTATGCTGTGGATGTAACCTTCTTAGGTAACGATGGTCATAAAATGAAACATAGCTTCGGCTTTATGGTTCACTAAAATAGGCGGTGTGATTGATATGGAAATGTATATCTGGAATACAGTCATTGTACTGTCAAAAATTGTATTTTACGTCGGCTTTGCCTGTATTGCTGGTTATACATTTTTCAGGCAAATATTTGAGAATAATGAATCTCATACTAATGCTGTAATAGCGAATTTAACGTGGACAAGAACTTATATAGTTATGGCTTTGATCGCTAATATTACTTGGTTCTTTGCCAGTACTGGTGCAATGGCAGAAGAGGGAATTCAGGGGGCGATAGACGTTGATATATTGGCTATTATGTGGGACTCCTCTGTAGGCACTGGAGCTTTGCTTCGAGCGCTTGGGCTAGTTACCGCAATAATCGCTTTAGCTTTAAGGTTCAAACTCGCTGTGAACTCGTACTTAAAACAAAGCGCTTTAATGTTGAGTTTATTAATCCTTGCATACTCATTCACGTTACTGGGTCATATTTCTGAGTTAGGCACAATTGAAAAAGGCTTGCTTATTTTGCATGTGCTCGTTATGGCATGGTGGTTTGGGGCGTTATTGCCACTAAAACAGGCTTGCCATCAGCTAAGTTATGCAGAACTTCATTTGCTGATGGAAAGCTTTGGCAAACAAGCAAGTTTTACAGTGAGCCTATTGTTGGTAGCAGGCCTCTGGCTCGTGATTCAATTGATCGGAAGTCTTGATGCACTAATAAGCTCAAGTTACGGACAAACACTGTTGTTTAAATTGGCCCTTGTAGTGTCTATTTTGGCACTTGCTGCTAAACATAAACTAATACTCGTTCCACAACTTAAAAATAGTCAAGGCAGAGAGGCTTTATCTAAATCTATCTCGATAGAAATGCTAGTAGCTTTTGCCATTTTATCTGTAACGGCTGGGCTTACTAGTGTTGTTGGCCCTGCAAATTAAAACCTAAAAGAGAGAATGAAAATGAAAACAATAAATATATTACTCGTTTTATTAATGACGTTTAGTTTCGCAGCAAACGCTCATGGTGATAAGAACAAAGACAAAGGTTTGTTTAAAGGTATAGATACCCCTGCCGCAAAAGTTGTTTTGGCATTTCATCAAGCACTTGAAACTGGCAATCAAAAACAGGCTAGAGCGCAGTTAGCGGATGATGTCACCATTTTCGAGGGAGGCCGCGTTGAAAGGAGCGCTGATGAATATGCTCATCATCATATGTTGTCGGATATGAAGTATTTAGCAGCGATGAAGAGCGACACACTTGAACATCAAGTGACGATACTTGGAAATACCGCTATCTCTGCGTCGCGTAGTCAAACTACAGGTACTCATAAAGGTGTTGAACGCGATTATCAAGGCATGGAAACGATGGTGCTGGAAAAACAAAATGGTGAATGGAAGATTAAGCACATTCATTGGTCACATTAATTTATTGGTTAAATAACGGAGTACAAAATGAGAATTAAAAGTCCATTACATCAAGTTTCTACGCCACGTAGACGCTTTGTACAAGGTTTAGCTGCTGGCGGTATATTAGCTGCTTTTCCAAGCATTCTTCATGCTGCTTCATCTTTAGTGGCTGGAACAATAACAGGTACTGTGCCCGAACTAAGTGGAGAAATAATAGATCTGGTGATAGATGAGTCACCCGTAAACTTCACAGGTGTTGTAAGAATGGCTACAACAATCAATGGCTCAATACCAGCTCCTACCTTGCGCCTCAGAGAAGGTGATGACGTTACTATCAGGGTAACTAATAAATTATCAGTGCCGAGTTCAATTCATTGGCATGGGATCATTCTTCCGTATCAAATGGATGGCGTACCGGGTATTAGCTTTAAAGGTATAATGCCGGGTGAAACCTTTGTTTATAAATTTAAGCTGCAACAAAGCGGCACATATTGGTATCACTCACACAGTGGCTTTCAAGAAATGACAGGTATGTACGGCGCATTAATTATTGAGCCAAGAGAAAAGGATATTATTAGTGCTGACAATGAGCATGTTATCCAATTGTCTGATTGGACTGATGATGACCCAATGGATTTGTTCCGCAAGTTAAAAGTACAGAGCGATGTATTTAACTTTAATCAACCTACTGTTCCAGAGTTTTTTGATGACATTTCAAATAGCAGCGTTTCAAATGCGCTACAACGCCGGGAAATGTGGAATAAAATGAGAATGAACCCTACAGATCTTGCAGACTTATCAGCATCTGCAATGACTTTTTTAATGAATGGTTGTGCGCCTTTGACAAACTGGCGTGGAATGTTTAAAGCTGGCGAAAAGGTTAGGCTTAGATTTATTAACGGTTCTAGCAATACGTTTTTTGATGTAAGAATACCTGAGCTGAAGTTAACAGTTGTACAAGCTGATGGACAAAATGTTGAACCTGTGACAGTAGATGAATTTAGATTTGGTCCCGGTGAAACTTATGATGTACTTGTCGAGCCAAAAAATGATGCATATACGATTTTTGCACAAAGCATGGATCGCTCAGGTTATGCTAAAGGTACTTTATCAATGGCACCTAATATTGATGCACCAGTACCTGCTCTAGATCCCGTTGAATGGTTAACGATGACAGATATGATGGGGAATATGGCCCAAGGTGGTGAGCATTCCGCGATGGCAGGTATGGCAGACATGTCGGGCATGAATTCTAATAAAATGGATCATAGTGCAATGGGTCATGGAGCGATGGCAATGGATCATAGTAAACATGGAATGACTAAAAACCCATTAGCTGTTGCTAGCACTAAAGTGCGTCATGCAAAAACAGAGTATGGAGCTTCTGTTGATATGCGTGTTGATATGCCTAGAACAAACCTTGATGATCCCGGTATAGGTTTACGTAAAAATGGACGCCGTGTTTTAACACTTGCAGATTTACATTCTCTTGAGGGAATTACAAACCAGCAAGAGCCAGAGGCTGAAATTGAATTACATTTAACTGGAAACATGGAGCGTTATAGCTGGTCATTTGATGGCTTGGAATTTGGAAAAAGCACGCCAGTTCACATGAAGCATAATCAACGTTTAAGAGTTATTTTACAAAACGATACAATGATGACACATCCCATGCACCTGCATGGTATGTGGAGCGATTTGGAGAATGAAAAAGGTGATGTACAGGTTCGTCGCCATACTATCCCTGTACAACCAGCGCAAAGAATTAGTTTTTTAACAACACCTCATGACGTAGGTCGCTGGGCATGGCATTGCCATTTATTATTCCACATGGATGCAGGTATGTTTAGAGAGGTAGTTGTATCATGAAAAAATTAATACTAACCAATACGTTAAGACTATTATTAATAGGTTTGCCCCTTATAAGTGTATCTGTATCTGCAAAAGATGAGATGACTGAGATGGGTGATTCTAAAATGCAAGCACAAGGTGGAGATGCACCTAAAGATGCTAGAGACCCCCATGCTTATGCAGCAGGTACAACTTTGACTGAAGGTCCTTATGCACTCAGTAGCGACAAACGACTGACTTTGGCAGATGAGCATTCATTTTACGCGCTACTAGGGGATCGTCTTGAATATAATGAGCAAACAAACGCAGGTGTTTTTGACTTTCAGGCATGGTATGGCACTACTTTTGATAGATTAGTCATCAAAACTGAAGGAGATTTTAGCGAAGGTAATTTAGAGGAGAACCAAACAGATTTTCTATGGGGCCACGCAATATCTGCTTATTGGGATACACAAGTCGGTATTCGACTTGATTACAATAACGAAGGTGAAAACCGCAAATGGCTAGCTTTTGGTTTACAAGGTCTAGCCCCCTACTGGTTTGAAATTGATATGACTGCGTATTTAGGAGAGCAAGGTAATAGTGCATTTTCGATCGAAGCTGAGTATGAGCTATTACTTACTCAAAAGTTAATTGTTCAACCACGAGCAGAGTTGACGCTTTACGGTAAGGATGACGTCCAAAATAACCTTGGTAGTGGCTTGTCTAGCAGTGCTATTGGTTTTCGGGTTCGTTATGAGTTTACCCGCCAGTTTGCTCCCTATGTTGGCGTTGAGTGGACAAATAAATTTGGTAATACAGCCGACTTTGCGAAGTTAAATGGGCAAAGTACTCGTGATACTGCTTTTGTTGCAGGTATCAAGTTCTGGCTCTGATATGAAGAAATACTATATTGACTTGATGAGAGCTACCGCAACTATATTGATGGTAGCTTTCGTTTTTTGGGATTTAAACCATTTTAGTTATGTTAGGAAAGGCCTAGCTAATAGTTTTTTTGGAAAGAACTAAGAGCAGTAATAGTAAGCTACTTCTTGTTTTCAATCGGTGCCAGTCTGGTGTATACCTATCAAGGTGGAATATCAGCTAAGAAGTAAAGTTGGCGAATGGTTAAGGTTAAAGAGTCAAGGCAAAAAACATCGCCATTGAAAGACGTACAATAGGCCATTTTATCACTTTTGATGAACGGGAATTGGATGTGCCCGGGATAGAACCGATTGTTGCAAAGTACTGCGCTTAAAGCTGAACAATTGGAAAAATGATCCATTACTCAATACCTAGTTATGAGCGTAGGGTTTTTATTTCTTTTAATGGTGCTCATGCTTGGCTTCAATCTCATGAGTATAAATTAGACACCCCTTTTATACTTGTGAAGTTAAAGCTGTTTAAAAAAGTAAAAAGTAAAAAGTAAAAAGTAAAAAGTAAAAAGTAAAAAGTTTAGGTTTTAGTTCAAAGGTTGATCAAGATCATAAAATTATTTTTATAAAGTGGCTAATATTGTAGGTGATAAATAAGGAATTAAAATGTTTGGACTTTTCAAGTGGTTTAAAATAGTGGTAATTACTCTGTTGCTTACGCAGCATGGCTTTGCTATTGCTAAACCAATGAATTGTGAAGAACATCAAAATGGATCTTCCGACACGCATATTATACAACCAAGCAAAAATATGCATCATCAATCAATGAATGACAATAGTCACTATCACACTGAAAATTCGCAAGATTCTAAAAACCGTCATGGTGATGAAGACTGTGAAAAATGTAAAGCTGGTGATTGTGTTTGTTGTGAAGGCGGTTTTTGTACAAGCTTTCATTTAAATGCCTATCTTGTGGAAGCGCAAGACGAAGGTATTTGCAATATTCATTCTGAGCTAATTCTACAGCGTATACCCCTACCAAAATCTGGTATCCATCTCTTACTTTATCGTCCACCAATTATTGGCTAATCACGGGATCAGTGCGCCTTTTTTTCGCCAGTCCCATCAAAAATAAAACGATTTACTGATTGGTTTAAATTACCAACCGTTTTGAACAATTAGCACAATATTTTTTGGAGGCATGATGAACATGCTCAAACTATTGCTATTTACAGTACTTAATGCTGTCGATTTTGACCGAGATTTCTCTTTTACCAAAAAATTAGTTTTTAGCTTATTCACTAGAATTAGTACTTGACCTGTGTCTTAGACACAGGTCTAAGCTGAAGATGAGAGTACAAACTTAGCTAAAAAACTGAGGAGTGAATATGAAAGTTGCGGAGCTGGCAAAAAGCCTTGGAACGACTGCTGATACGGTGCGCTATTACACCAGATTAGGATTGTTAAAACCTGCTAAGTTAGTGAACGGCTACAAGTCATACTCGAATAAAGAAGTATCGAGACTTAAATTCATTTTAAGTGCCAGAAACCTTGGTTTTTCCGTTGCAGATATCAAGGAAATTATTAATGAATCTGAAGATGGTAAAAGTGCGTGCCCATTAGTCAGAAGCCTGATCAAAGAGCGGCTTGAAGAAACAGAAAAGCAGTTTCAAGCAATGTTGGCACTTCGAGGAAAAATGTCTTCTGCGCTTTCTCGATGGGAAGAAATGGAAGACAAAGCACCGACTGCAAACATGGTTTGTCATCTCATCGAAAACTTTGAGCAAATTAAAAAAGCATAGGAGGAAAAAGGGTGGCTACTAACACAAATATAAAAACTGAATCAGGCTGTTGCTGTCAGGCAAAAGCTCAATCCTCTTCGTGTAAAAGTAAGGAGAATACGTTGGAGAAAGTATCACATAACCAACAGCTTATCATTGAAGGTGCTGGGTGTGCTAGCTGTGTAGGCAAAATTGAAGGGGCGTTGAAGGCAACTCTTGGAGTCGTCAGTGCGGAAATGAATTTTGCTGATAGGACAGTAACAGTTTATGGGACAGCTAAAACAAAAGAGTTGATCAAAGCTGTTGAGTCAGTGGGGTATAACGCGAAGCCAATTGATGATAGCTCAGCAACAGATGCGCTTGATGAGAAAGAGGCTGCGGATTTTGCATATTACAAAAAGCTAATGCGCGATACGTTTATTGCCCTTTCACTCGGCGTTCCTTTGATGATCTACAGCATTGTAGTTGGAGAAATGACGGTTGAAACAAACCTTGAACGAATTTCTTGGTTGGTTGTAGGCATTTTAACTTTTGGTGTTATGTATTTTTCAGGCAAGCATTTCTATGTAGGAGCATGGAAGAGCTTCAAAAATCATTCAGCCAATATGGACACCCTAATTGCTTTAGGAACAGGCACGGCTTGGTTGTATTCGATGGTTGTCGTGTTTGCACCTGACGCTGTTCCATTGATGGCACGGCATGTTTATTTTGAAGCTACCGCCATGATCATTGGCTTAATTGATTTAGGTTTAGCATTAGAAATCAAAGCCAGAGGTAAAACCTCTGAGGCCATTAAACGTCTTATCGGCTTGCAAGCCAAAACAGCAACCGTGGTTCGTGACAACAAAGAAGTTCAGATAGGTATTGAGCAGGTTTTATTTAACGATATTGTGAAGGTAAAACCGGGTGAAAAAATTCCCGTCGATGGCGTGGTATTGGAAGGACACACCTCTATTGATGAGTCCATGCTGACAGGCGAACCTATGCCTGCTGAAAAAGCTGAAGAAGATGAGGTTGTCGCAGGTACTTTGAACAAATCAGGCATGATTTTATTTAGAGCCACACGCGTTGGTAAAGACACGGCGCTTGCACAGATCATCAATATGGTGAAACGAGCACAAAATTCGAAACCGCCGATTGGCCGTTTGGCCGATGTTATTTCAGCTTTTTTCGTACCTGTCGTGATGATCACCTCTGTGTTAAGTGCGCTAGCATGGCTTAACTTTGGACCTGAGCCAGCCATTGCTTTTGCCATCGTTTCAGCAACTACTGTGCTTATTATTGCCTGCCCGTGTGCTTTAGGCTTGGCAACACCCATGTCTGTCATGGTGGGAGTAGGAAAAGCAGCAGAAGCCGGAGTGCTTATTCGCAACGGTGAGGCACTGCAAACCGCCTCTAAAATCACTGCCATGATTTTAGATAAAACGGGCACTATTACTGAAGGGGCACCTAAGGTAACCGATATTATTTTAGCAAAAGCTACTGACGAAAAAGACGTACTACAGCTTGCAGCAAGTTTAGAAAGCGGCTCAGAGCATCCTTTAGCGCAAGCGATTGTTGAAAGTGCGTTAGATCAGGATATTGAGTTACTAAAAATTGAAGCCTTTAACGCCATTACGGGTTTTGGTGTAGAAGCAAGCTGCAACAACAAAGCCCTGCTTTTCGGAAACGATAAACTAATGAAGTTAAAAGGCATAGACCTCACAGGCTTTGTTGAACAAGCACAGTCTTTAGCCAAAGAAGCCAAAACACCTATGTACTTTGCTGTAGATGGTGAACTTGCAGCAATCATTGCTGTTGCAGATCCTATCAAGTCAGACTCAATCTCTGCTATCAAACGGCTTCAGGCTAATGGTATACGCGTCATCATGTTAACGGGTGATAACAAGGAAACCGCTGCCGCCGTAGCTAAAAAAGTGGGTATTAGTGAGTTTCTTGCTGAAGTGCTGCCAGAAGATAAAGCCAACAAGGTGAAAGAGCTACAAGAAGGCGGCGAAATTGTTGGTATGACAGGAGATGGCATCAACGATGCTCCTGCGCTAGCGTTAGCCGATGTTGGCTTCGCCATAGGCACAGGGACTGATGTAGCTATCGAAAGTGCTGACATTACCCTAATGCGTGGTTCACTTCATGGCCTTGCTGATGCCATAGCGGTAAGCAAAGCTACTTTACGAAATATCAAACAAAACTTGTTTGGCGCGTTTGTCTATAACGTAGCCGGGATTCCTTTTGCTGCGGGGGTTCTATATCCCTTCTTTGGCATTCTGCTTAGCCCTGTAATTGCAGGTGCTGCAATGGCGTTTTCGTCATTGACTGTAGTGTCAAATGCAAATCGACTTCGCTTTTTTAAAGCAAAAGAGCATTAAGGAGAATCACAATGATGGTTATTAACTTATTAGGCTTAATGTTAATCGCGCTGATTGTTTGGTGGTTTTGGCTATATAAACCCAATAAAACAATCGTTCAAGGTAATGAAGTACTCATTGAAGTGAGGGATGGTGTGTATTCCCCATCCTCAATTCAGGTGTCTGCTAGCCAACCTGTCACTCTGAAGTTTATGCGCAAAGATCAATCCCCCTGCGCTGAAACAATGCTTATTCCTTCATTGGATATAAGCGAACAGCTTAAATTAAATGAAATTACTCAAATTACCCTATTGAACTTATCACCGGGAGAGCATGAGTTTCACTGTCAGATGCAAATGTATCGCGGTGTCTTAAAAGTCGTTTAGGAGGGCAATATGAAAAATCAACACCCTAATTTTTGGTCAACACCTACAGGCTGGGCTGCACTGGCACTTATTGCCGCAGTGACCTACTTCTTAGTGCTTGAGCATGGTCAACATATGCTGCAATTTCTTCCCTACTTGATTTTATTGCTATGCCCCTTGATGCACGTATTTATGCATGGCAGTCATGGTAAACATGGTCACGATCATTCACATGCGCCTGATGAAAAAAAGGAAGAGAGCTTTCAAGAACTCACGGATAAAAATGCAGCCTATCGCGATGGCTACATACAAGGGTTAGAAAAGGCACGTAAGGAATCACATAAAAAGGAGAGCAGTGATGAATGAAACATATGATTATGGCTTATGGTCAATGGTGATACTGAACTCAGCAATTTTTATCTTTTTTGCCTTTAGTTTTGTCAAACCAAAAACATCAACTGATTGGAGAAGTCTAAGCGCGTTCTCTGCCTTTATTGTTGCCCTATTTACTGAAATGTATGGCTTTCCTTTAACTATCTATTTTCTGTCGGGGTGGCTGACGGAGACCTATCCAGAAGTAAATTTCTTTGCGCATGAAAATGGGCATTTATTACATACTTTCTTTGGATTTCAAGGTGATGCCCATTGGGACCCATTTCATATAGTGAGTATGGTGTTAATTGTTGCAGGTTTCTTTATGTTGTCTTCAGCATGGAATGTATTGCATCACGCGCAAAAACATCATCAATTGGCTACAACTGGATGGTATGCAAGGTGTCGCCACCCACAGTATGTAGCTTTCATTCTAATCATGTTCGGCTTTTTATTGCAGTGGCCGACAATCCCAACACTTGCGATGTTTCCGATCTTAGTCGTTGTTTACGTCAAGCTAGCGAAACGCGAAGAAGCACAAGCGATTGCTGAGTTTGGTTCGGAGTACCACAGGTATATGGAATCGACACCAAGTTGGATCCCAAATTTTAATAAAAGTGTAGAAGGTAAAAATCATGAAAACGTTAACTAAATCAATTTTATTTATTAGTTCACTACTGATAACCACTAGCTCATTTGCCCAAAACAATGAGCATAAGCATGAAGGTGCGAACAAAGCTGATATGCATCAAGGCATGGCAATACCACATGAGAACATGGGAGAAATGCACAAAAAGATGATGGAAATGAAAAAGGAAGTCCATGCCATTAAAACTGAAAAAGATCCTGAAAAGCAACAGCAGATGATGGTTGAACATCACCGTTCAATGATGAAGATGATGCAATCCATGCACAAAAACATGGAAGAAATGCCAATGCATCAACAAATCAAGATGGCTGAACATCATTTAGAAATGATGGGGAACATGATGCCGCAGATGAACCGTAAAATGGAAGAAATGAAAGATAGCAATCAACAGCATTCACACAAACATTAGGAGAAAAATTATGAGCGATTTAAATCATAGAGTTGGCGTTAAAGAGCAAAATTTAGTTGTTCGAAACCTAAAGCTTAGCAATGTCACAGAAGAAAGCTGTGACGAGTTAGTAAAAGAAATAGATCAGCTTTTTGGTATAGATGAAGTTAGTTACAACATCAAAGAAGGTGAAATACACCTTGCCTATGATGCCGCAAACGTAAGCCTTGATGGGATTGAGGAGGTAATCCGTAAGTATGGCGCAGATGTTCATGATGATTGGTGGACACATACTAAAGAAAGTTACTATAAATTTGTTGATCAGAACATCAAAGATAACTCTGTTCATAAGCCTTGGAGTTGTCATCAAGCACCTTCGGGGGCTGGCCGGAAAAACAAATGAATTCATAAAAAAGTGTATAGATAATTAGTTAGTCAAATGAGGTAACAGTGATGAAAACACCCTATATAAAAGCTCTTTTATTGCTTACATTCGGTTTATATTTAGTGGGTTGTTCCAATACCACTTCTTATCATAAATACATGATGAGAGGTCAGGTAGTAGAAAGTTCTGATAATCGAACTCTAATCTGTATTGGTGCTAAGCATGGCGCAGAGGTTGGGCAAAAATACAGTGTTATTAGATTCCATGAAAGAATAGTATTGAGTGAAGGTGAAGATCCCTACACTATCGAAAAGGTAGGAACGGTACAAATTACTAAAATTGTGAATGATCATTTCGCAACTGTAAAGCTAGTGTCTGGTGACATTGCAGCGAAAGATATGGTGGAACTTGAAAACTAATAAAGTGGTGGCGAAAGCCACCACAAGAGCATAACAATAAAACTTAATGAAAAAACTTTAGTGTTATTTTGTACAACCTTTGAGATTGTTTGCTCAGTTCTGGTTATCTTGATGCCAGTACGACAGAAAAAATGTTACATATGAATTAGAAAGGTGTGGGCTGGCATCCTAGGTCTAATCTTAACAGTTAAGGGGCCGCCGAATAGAGCTATACCTTTACATCAGCAGCATAATCAATGCTCCCGCGATCATAAATAAGTTTTCAGATAGCGATACAAATCCAAGTGGCACACTGCTATCGCCGCCTACACAGGCACACTTTAACTGGCGTTTGTCGATGTAAACGGCTTTGAAAACTGAAATTGCTCCAACTGTGCCGATAAACAATGAAAATGGTGCCACTGCGAGAGGCTGTAGTTGGGCAACCATACCAATACCTGCATATGCTTCAATGAAGGGATAAATATAACCATATCTTATCCATCTCATCGCTAGTAAATCATAAGTAATAAACGAATTTGTGAAACTGTATAGGTCTTTCAGTTTTTGCACCGCTAAGAGCGTCATTGAAAAAGCTATAAATAGCATCAGTGTTCTGATGGAGATAAATGAGCCGGAAGCAAAATGTTGAGATGCGACAGCAAGAAGTGCAGCTATCGAGAAAATGGCTACAACGGGCGTGTAGGTTGTGCCAGTTTGACCTGCTTCATCTTTACCAAAATACTCTCTTAAGTCATCGTATCCTCCGACACGCTTTCCTTCAATAAAGGTTTGTGGCGTAGTTTTGACATCATGCTTAGCTTTGAAGTCATCAGCTTGTTGTCTTGACGTGAGCTTATGATCTTCTACATCATACCCTTGCCTCTCCAGCAAATCTTTCGACCTTAAACCATAGGGGCAGATATGTTCGTCAGTGACCATTCTGTACAGGGTAGCTGTCTTAGTCATCTTAGTCTCCTTTGTTCAGTGTGCCTTCAAACTTTGGGAGCGGTCGTTGCTCAGCCTGAGCTTGTGAGCTGACCTTTCCATTTTCAGAAATATCTTTAATCAGCCATTCCATTTCTTTTATTTCTTTTCGTTGGGCTTTAATAATACCATTTGCCAATTCACGCACGCGTACATCCTCCAAAGTTGAATGCTCACTAGTAAGAATAGCAATGGAGTGATGAGGAATCATCGCTTTCATGTAAGCAGTGTCAGAAATTGTGCTTTGAGAGCGAACAAGATAAAGACATATGGCAAACAGTATTGTCGCCAATAGAAAAATAGCCATGTTGAGCTTCTTGTTACTGTACATGCCAAGCATAAAGGCCAGCATGATCATTGCCATACCTGCTCCCATATACAACGCCATATAGATACGCGTTTCACTAAACCATATATGTGATACTGCGTAAGTGTTGAGATACATCATGACAAACATAGCAATGGTTGAGGTGATGATCATTGCAGCAAATCTTGAGTATTTCATAAGTAATCCTTACATTGATAGTGTAAATATTTCCCACTGTTAGCCTATTATTCTCTACATGTGGTCATGTTCTCGAAAAAGTGCAAGTAATGAGCCAGTATCAATAAGAGTATTTGTAATACGATTGACTCAATTTCAGCTTATATCTAAAGTTTAAGTTTTGAACTTATGATAGACACAGGCTAAATTGGCTTTAGTTAACAATCTAATGGGAGAACTCAAAGCACTACAAGCTGAGCTTCAACAAATGGCAAGCTCGTGTACAAGTGAAGCGTGTGAAATAATTAAGTCACTTTATAGTTAGAATTGTCATTCATTTTCTATCCGTAGTGTACGAATTTCTATTTTTTATTACGTTCATGTACGAAATTTATTTAATATACTTTCGTTCATTTAATTGTTAAGGTGTGCGAAAGTTACAGGTTTCGTATATATGAAAGTTGGTTTTGCAAGAGTTTCAACTAAAGAACAAGATTTAAATGTTCAACTGTCCAAGTTGGACGCTCAGGGCTGTGAAAAAATATTCCAAGGCAAACAGTCTGGTGCTTCGATTCGAAATGAAGAAAAGCTTTAGGAACTCATCGACTTTATCAGGGAAGGTGATGAAGTTATTGTTACTCGCCTCGACCGTTTGGGACGGTCGTTAAAATCTATTCTTGAGGCAATTGAAAGCATCCATAAGAAAGGTGCTTGTTTGAATATTATCGACGGCTCTCTCAATACCAAAAATGATAATCCGTTTGCCACTGCCATGATCAACCTATGTGGAGTATTTGTGACTGTGCATAATGATTGAGATTGATCTCATTTTAGACTGAAAGGTTTTAAAGGGATGCCGCCAATCTCTCTTTTTATGAAAGTATGATTTTTTAATCATAATATCTGAGACTCAATCAGTTATATTACGATAATTTGATGCTATTTGCTAACGGCAGCTCCTCCGACATTGCGGACATTAGCATCAATGAATACCTTATGACTTCACTTAGCCAAAAGCGGAAGTTAGCTTTTGAGTTATTAACGAAAATTCAGAGTGTAAAGCAGACGTTGAAGAGTCAATAATAAACTTCAATTTAAACACTCTAGTGCATTAACGGCTGCAACTAATTTTGTCGTTCTAGAATTGGCGGAATTTTGCTGTTCCATATGAGAAGTAAACACACCAGTCACCATTCAATAGTTTGGCAAAACCTTGTGTGACTCATACTTGTGATACCGCTGACATGAATTTGTCAGCATTTCTTCCGTTTTTATCTGTCCACATTTAGGACATGCAGTAGTCGATTAATGTTCTATATTCTGCCCGTATGCCTCTAACAGAGTTAACTATCTAGTGACTTAATGATCCCGCATGCTTCAATAGTATTGTTCGAACCACAAGCACTAGCCATCTGTTGTAATTCAGCTTTAAGCGCCCTTAATTCTTTCATGCGTTTATTCACTAGTGCAAGTTGCTGATCAATTAATGCATTAACGCTAGAGCAGCTTTCTTCTGGCTTATTTTTTAATTCGATAAGACGTTTAATATCATTGAGTGATATATCTAGGCTGCGACAATGTTTTACGAACTCCAATTGTTTAAGTGCTTTACTATCATACAGCCTGAAATTACCTTCTGAACGGTTTGGATTTAACAGTAATCCTTCTCTTTCATAATATCTAATTGTTTGTATAGAACAGCCCGATTTTTTAGACAATTCGCCTATTTTCATCAATTTCCCCCAGACATTTGATTCTATAGTTACTATAGAGTCTGTAGTATAAGTATGCAACGAAAAGGATATATAAAAAATGACCGAGAAATATTTAAACAATACGAATATCGTTAATTTTGAACACAAAGATATCCAATCCCTGATCGATCAGCGAGGATGGCAAAGCTTAGACGATTTCAACAAAATTGGAGCAGCATACCAATTTGTGAAAGATGAAATAATGTTTGGCTATAACAAGAGTGATGATATAGCAGCAAGCGATGTACTAGCAGATGGTTATGGGCAATGTAATACTAAGGGTAATCTGTTAATGGCGCTATTGCGTGGACTAGGTATCCAGTGTCGTTTCCATGGTTTTACCATTGATCAGCAATTACAAAAAGGGGCTATACCTAGCTATGTATTTTGGTTAGCACCTAAATACATCATTCATAGTTGGGTAGAAGTTTATTTCGATGGACGCTGGATAAACTTAGAGGGCTTTATATTGGATGAGCAATACTTAAGCTCACTACAGCAGAAATTTAGCCAAGCAAAAGATGACTTTTGTGTCTATGGTGTTGCAACAAAGTGTTTCTCTTCACCAAACACAAATTGGTGCGGCCAAGATACCTATATTCAAAAAGAAGGTATTCATGACGACTTTGGGCTTTATGATTCCCCTGATGAGTTTTATCTTGAAAAGGGTACTAATTTGTCGGGAGTAAAACGTTGGATGTATCAAGGTGTGATTCGCCATTTGATTAATATGAATGTATCAAAAATTAGAAATACAAAAGCACTGGAGGTACAAAATGCACAACCATAGTCACAGTCATCAGCATTCTAAAGATGATCGTATTGGTTGGGCATTTTTTCTGAATGTGACATTTACTATTATCGAATTTATAGGTGGTTGGCTCACTAACAGTACTGCGATAATGGCAGATGCAGTTCACGATCTTGGTGATAGTCTTTCAATAGGTTTTGCGTGGATTTTAAGTCGTTTTTCAGATAAAGAAGCATCAGATAAGTTTAGTTATGGTTATCGTAGACTTACTCTCTTTGGCGCATTGATAAACAGTATTGTTTTAATCATTGGCTCAATTTGGATTTTATTTGAAGCAATTCCAAGGCTGTCCAATCCTGAAATGCCTGTAGTCGAGGGGATGTTAGGGCTAGCGATACTCGGCGTTGCCGTTAACGGATATGCGGTATTAAAATTAAAAGCGGGTGAAACATTAAATGAGAAAGTGCTGACATGGCACCTTCTTGAAGATGTACTTGGATGGGTTGCCGTTCTTATAGTCTCTATCGTACTGTTGTTCGCTGAACTGCCGATATTAGATCCCCTTTTATCAATAGGGTTCACGCTGTTCATCTTGTTTAATGTTTTCAAAAACCTGAAATCAACACTCGTTTTATTTCTTCAAGCTGCACCCGATAAAGAGACTCAAAAGCGTATTAAACTATCACTAATGGAATTTCCTGAAGTTAATGGTATCCACCACATGCACTTTTGGTCACTAGATGGTGAAAGTCACGTTTTAACAGCGCACCTTGAGCTGAGTGACAACTTTGACGTTAAAGAATTAATTAGGCTTAAACAAGAAGTTGCAGCTAAATTATCTTCCTATCATTTATCGCATACAACGATAGAGTTTGAGTTTTTAAATGAAAATTGTCGGGATGAAGCGCAGTAAGCTTTATCAATAAAATGTTGGGCATACAATATAAAAAGCAGCTTAATTAGGCATAACCTATTAATTAAGCTGCTTTTTGGGCTTTAAATTTCGTCAGATTACTGTTTGTTACTCTCAGAGCCATGCGCCCATTGATATAAAACAGGTAATACAAACAAAGTTAAAATGGTAGAAGATACAATACCGCCGATAACGACTGTTGCTAGTGGTCGTTGTACTTCTGCACCAATTCCAGTGTTTAGCGCCATTGGAATAAAACCTAAACTAGCAACCAGTGCCGTCATTAAAATAGGTCTTAAACGAATGATGGCACCTTCAATGATCGCTACGTAAAGGTCGCCTTTTTCATGCCAAAGATCTCGAATAAAAGCCAACATAACCAAGCCATTTAATACGGCGACACCTGACAATGCTATGAAGCCGACACCTGCCGAAATTGATAAGGGCATGTCTCTTAAATAAAGTGAAAATACGCCCCCAGTTAATGCTAAAGGCACGCCACTGAAAATGATTAATGCATCTTTTAATGAACCAAATGCGATAACCAAAATACCTAAGATTACAACTAATGTGATCGGTACAACTAAGCTTAATCTTTTACTCGCTGACTCTAGTTGTTCAAACGTTCCACCATAATCAAGCCAGTATCCTGCTGGGATTTCTCCTTCCTGATTAATTTTAGCTTTCACTTCTTTTACAAAGCCGCCTAAATCTCTGCCACGAACATTGACGGTAACCACAACTCTTCTTTTTCCGTTCTCACGGCTAATTTGAGCAGGTAAAGACTCTGATTTAAGCTCTGCAACTTCTTCAAGTGGCACATAGTTACCACCCTCAAGTGGAAGCGGCAGGTGCTTCAAGCCATTGATATCTGTTCTTGTTTGCTCTGGTAGGCGAACAACTAACTCAAATCGTCTGTCACCTTCATAAATGATCCCCGCAGATTCTCCACCAATTGCAGTAGCAACCCAGTCTTGCAGTTCTGAAACGCTCAAACCGTATCGACCAAGCGCTTCTCGTTTAGGAATTACTGATAAAGATGGAACACCTGTGACCTGTTCCATTCGGGCATCAGCAGCACCGTCCACGGTTTTCACAATATTTAGAATATCTTTTGCGGTAAGTAATAATCGATCTAAGTCATCGCCAAATACTTTGATGCCCACATCAGCTCTAACGCCAGAAATCAATTCATTGAAACGCATTTGAATAGGCTGAGTGAATTCATAGTTGTTGCCCGGAATGTTTTTCAGTACTTCTTCCATTTCTTCAACTAATTCACTCTTTGGCTTTGAAGGTTCGGCCCATTCTTTACGTGGTTTTAAAATAACAAAGATATCAGCAATACTCGGTGGCATTGGATCAGTTGCTACTTCTGGTGTGCCGATGCGCGAGAATACTTTATCAACTTCAGGAAACGCTTTAATACGTTGCTCAAGTACTTCTTGCATTTCTACTGATTGCTCTAGGCCGGTAGAAGGTATTCTTAGCGCTTGGACTGTTATATCCCCTTCATTTAGCTGTGGAACAAATTCACTACCCAGCGTTGTTGCTAACCAAAGGCTATACCCCATTAAGAGCGTCGAAAATGAAACGATAACCCAACGAAATTTCAACGCCATTTTTAGCAATGGTTCATAAATAGACTTGGTTGAACGAATAACAACACTTTCTTTTTCGCTGATTTTACCTTTCATAAAAACAGCTACAGCAGCAGGAACCAGTGTAACTGAAAGGATCATTGCGGAAATTAACGCCATAACGACAGTTGCCGCCATAGGGTGGAACATTTTCCCTTCAACGCCAGTTAGCGTGAAAATGGGGATGTAAACAACAGTGATAATTGCCACACCAAACAAGCTTGGACGTATCACTTCTGAAGTGGCTTCAAAAACGGTATTTAGGCGTTCTCTTAAGTCTTGCCTATGACCGTTGTGTTGGGCCTGTGCTAACCTACGGACAGAGTTTTCAACGATGATGACAGCCCCGTCCACTATCAAGCCAAAGTCCAATGCGCCGAGACTCATTAAATTGGCAGATACTCCTGCTTGCACCATACCTGTGATTGTCATTAACATGGAAATAGGGATAACAGCAGCGGTAATGAGAGCTGCACGTAAATTTCCAAGTAGAATAAATAACACAACAATAACTAAAAGCGCACCTTCAACGAGGTTTTTGGTAACGGTTGCAATCGCTTTATCTACTAACGTTGTTCTGTCGTAAACAGGCTCTGCGGTAATGCCCTTTGGCAGAGATTTTTGTATTTCGCTGAGCTTATGTTCCACTTCTAAAGCAACGGTGCGAGAATTCTCACCAATCAGCATCATGGTTGTACCAAGCACTGTCTCAATGCCATTACGAGTAGCAGCCCCTGTTCTAAGTTCTTTGCCTATAGCAACATTGGCAACATCACTTATTTTTACAGGAATACCATCGTTCTTTTTGATGATGACATTGAGGATCTCATCTATTGTCGCTAGTTGCCCAATGGAGCGTACTAAAACTTGCTGTCCGTTTTGCTCGATATAACCCGCGCCACGGTTATCATTATTTTTACGTAATGCATCAGATATTTCTTCAAAGCTCACACGATAAAAAAGTAATTTTTCAGGTTTCGGTGTTATGTGATATTGCTTGTTGTAGCCGCCGATACTGTTGACCTCAATGACGCCTTTAACTTGAGCCAATTGCGGTTTAATGATCCAGTCTTGTATTTCTCTTAAGGCAATAGCGGTATAAGGCTCTCCATTAGGCATTTTAGCATCAGGAGAAGCTTGTACGGTATACATAAATATTTCGCCAAGCCCTGTCGAAATAGGACCCATTTCTGGCTCTAAGCCAGAGGGAATAACGCCTTTTATCGCAGCTAATCTTGCATTGATTAAGTTGCGAGCAAAATAAATATCGGTTCCCTCTTCAAAGATAACGGTTACTTGAGATAATCCATATCTTGACAGGGAGCGGGTGTGAGACAGCTTTGGCAATCCGGCTAAGGCTGTTTCTACAGGAAAGGTCACCCTTTGTTCCGCTTCCAAAGGTGAATAACCGGGGGCAGAAGTGTTTATTTGTACCTGCACGTTTGTTATATCTGGAACAGCATCAATGGGAAGTTTTTGATAACTCCACATACCAACGCCGATGATTACCATCAGCAAGCTTAATACTAAGTAGCGCCTATTTATTGCAAGACGCAAAATTGATTCAATCATATTGCGTCTCCTAATCGTCGTCTTCTACTTCAGATTTCAATATATCTGCTTTTATCAGATAACTGTTTTTGTTTACATATTCAGTGTCTTTACTGAGGCCACCAATAACCTCGATATAGTTCTTATCTGAACGTCCTAATACAAGCGGTGCAAATTCGTACTCTTCATCTTCTTTAACAAATACACCTAATTGTCCCCCCAGTTCTTGGATAGCAACTTTCTCAACGGCTAAATCCACCTTGAATTGATTTATTTTGACGTTGCCTTTTAATAATTGACCTGACGTTAGCTTTAACTCAGTGTTGTTTAAACGTACACGTGCTAAAACATAAGACTGATCTTTAGCTGGAATTATATTGGTGATGGTTGAGTTGAATGCCTGTTCACCATGCTCAATATCAACAGGTTGACCGACTTTAATTTGATTATATTGGCTGGTAAACACCTTAAATTCAGCCCACAAGGTGTCAAAATTGACGATTTCAAACAAGCTAGTGTTTTGCGTGATACCGCCAATATTTCCATTTCGCTGTAAAACAGTCCCAGAAACAGGCGATGTTATTTTATAAGTATTTAAGCTCTCATTAGATTCAATAACGGCTAATAGATCGCCTTTTTTTACCGTATCACCAACAGTGGAGTTTATTGTCTTTATAACGCCGTTATATCTAGCGCCAACTTGAAATAATTGTTCAGCGCCTATCGTCGTAGAGCCGTATACAGGGATAGTTTGGTTCAACGTTTTTGAAGCTAAATAGGCTGTTTCAACACCAACCTTTTTTGCCATGTTATTGTCGATTTTGCTTATGCCTTCTTCGCCTTCATGTTCATCTTCACTAGCGAAAACACTTTGAATGGGTGACAAATACCCAATAAAAATCAATAGTGCGAGTAAATAGTTTTTCATTTTTAATTCCTAAACGATTCAGTTAATAACTGAATCAATAAATTGTTATTAAGCTTAAAGTGATGCTTTTTTTAGAGTGACAGCGCTTCGTTTGTTAGTTTTTCTATCTCTGCGCCATAAATTAGGGCAGCAGATGCCGCATCAATGAGGGTTCGCCGAGCATTTAACAGCTCTTGTCTAGCCGATACATAATCAAGATATCCATATCGACCTTTTTGATAGGCGTCTTGAGTATCTTCCAGTGCATCTTCAAGCATTGGGATAACCGACTGCTTTAATGAATTAGCTGTTAATATGGCTTGTTTTCTATTGGAGTATGCTCGTAGTAAGTGATTTCTAAACCTCAACTTAGTCGCCTCTTTCTCTATGGCAACTTGGTCACGCTCTGCTAGCGCACTAGCGATTGCACCAGAATTTCGCTTTTCAGCAAACAAAGGTAAGCTAAAGCCAGCGACCAGTGCCGTATCATTGGCTTCTTGAGAGCGCCTAACACCAACAGACCATTTGATATTGGCCGTTGACTCTGTTTTAGCTAACTGTATTTCAGCCTCTTTTAGTCGCTGTTCACTTGCATAGATTTGAATAGCAGGGTTCTTCTCTAACTTCGCAAAAAGGCTGTTAAAGTCACTATCATTGCCAAACTGAAAAAGATCCCCTTGTACTTCAGAGAAGGTTACAGAGTTTTCCCCCCAGTAGGCTGCTAATGAGAGCTTCAAATATTCCAAGCGCTTTTGTTCAGATTGAAGGGTGAGGTTAGCCTGAGCAATAACTGCTTTTGAGCGTTTCACTTCAGCCTCAGGAGTAGCACCTGCGCGGTTACGCTGAGATACAATCTCTAACGTTTCTTGTGCTAAGCTCAAAGCATTTTCTGCCAATATAACTCTTTGTTGGGCTGCAAGTACTTCCACGTACTTCTCAGTGACTTGAGCCATTAAATTAAGCGCAGAGACTTCTTTCTCAGCATTGAGTAGTGCTCTTGATTTTGAAACAAGTCCAATCCGCGCTGAGCGTTTATCTCCCATTTCGATAACCGAAGATAGAGCGACTGTTAATTCAGCACTGTCGAATGCATTAAATTCACCTGAGCCTGCAAAGTTCTCAGCTTCAACTTCTAGTTCATAAGCAGGATTTAAACTTGCTGTTTGTTCTTGTCCTGTTAATGCGGTTTGTTTGAAATCAAATATTTTGAGTTCAGGATTTTGTTTAAGCGTCCACTGAATTGCCTCTTGAAGATTTAACTGCTTTTCAAAGGCATAAACATTAAATGTAAAAAGTGACAACGCGAGAAACGCGATATATTTAAGCCGAGGTGTTACACACCTCAAAATTGCTATCTTGCGATGCACACAGGTATTAAGTGCCATGTATACTTTCCTATAAATTTATATGTTTTTTTCGGTCATTAACATTTGACCTTTCATAATTTTCTATAAAATTTAGGCGTATTTAGGTGGGCGGAATGGCACCGAGATATAGCCTTTTAGCTCAGGAGAAACTAAGGCGTAGGTAAGGAAATATTCTATTGCTTGGAAAATGTTACAGGAAGAATCAGCATTTAAAAATAAGTGACAACAGCAACAAAAATTACAATTATCAATTGAAGAGTTGCTATTATTCACCTCAAGCATATTGGAGTCTTCTGGAGCTTTTAGCGGGGTAATAGACTTAGTTAGTGATGAACTAAAAGAACTTTCACTTAAGTTTATTTCAAGCTCTTCTAGCGAAAAAAACACAGACTGCACCGCGATTAAAATCATTATCACGTATGATATATTTGATTTGATATACGATGAGTGCATTATTTTCATTTCTCTGCTTAATACTTTAGCTGTAAGATGCGGCGAGCACCGTTTAAAACGACAAGAGCAATTATCAAACCAATCACTAAATCTGGATAACGACTGCTTGTTGCTGTAACTAATAAGCCAGCTAAAATTACACCAACGTTTGCGATAACGTCATTTGCGGAAAAAATCCAACTCGCTTTCATATGAGCGCCGTCTTCTTTGTTGCCAAATATCAAAAACAGACAAGCAACGTTAGCGATTAGTGCTATTCCACCAAATATCATCATTAAAGAAGAGATCGGTTCACTACCGTAAACAAAGCGTCTTACGACTTCGCTCAAAGCACCTAGCGCTAGAATAACTTGAAGCACACCAGATATATGTGCTGCTCTAAGTTTCATGCTAATACTTTTACCTACGGCATAAATAGCTAAACCATACACAGCAGCATCAGCAAACATATCTAATGAGTCTGCAATTAGGCCAGCAGACTGTGCAATAATCCCAGCAATTACTTCTATAAAAAACATGACTCCATTAATGGCTAACAACCATTTTAGGGTTGATGCTTCTTTCATCTCATTTTTTTGGGCTAAGTCTTTTGCTTTTGCAGCTTCTGTACTGCAACTTTGTTTAGTTGACTCTAACTCTGCACCGAGTTTAAGTTGTTGTAACTTTTTTGTTATCTCATCTAAATTTTCATCATGAAAAACTTTGACTAAGCGATTAGGAATATCAAACTGCAATCCAACTGAAGGCTGAATTGAGTCAAGTGCTAATCTGATCAATCTCTCTTCTGAAGGACAGTCCATTTGAGGCACTTTATATGTACTGACAAACGCGCCACTATAGTTATCTAATTGTGTATCAATTTTTACGTCTTCGTTGGTAGGAGATGATTGACACTGACCACTACATTTTTCTGACATATTTAACATTCCGAAACAATATTAAAATAAGTATAAAATCTATAGTGGCTATAGAGTCAAATAAAAAGTTATTTAATTTGAAAAGATTGGGAAGTAACTCAAATAGCTATTCCAAGAAAATAATTGTTGGGGGGTAGTGACAGCAAACACTGCTAACATTATTTGGACTGCCCGTTTTATACCGATGTTTATCAAAGATAAAAAATAGAAGAGCTATCTAGATAGAATAAATTAACCGATGATCCTAATTCCACATTAAAGTCGCGTTGGTGTGTTACTAATTGTACAGAGGATCTAAAACAAGATTTAAATTTAAAAGTAAGAGCAACGACTATATTGTTGGAACACTTGTCATGAGATACGCTAAGCCTAATGTCCGGTTTCGTATCAAAGTGAATTTTAGCTGAAGTAATTTTGTACCATCGTTTACGACTGCTTCAGGCTCAAATCTGACGAAGATTTCCTAGTACTCACCCAATCTGGCTTGATGAGAAATAATCTCAAACATTATGCGTAGCCACATATTCGCTCAACTTGAGCGGGATCTTATAAAAGCCAGAACCACAGAAGGTCGTGAAGAGGCTAAAGCTAAAGGCAAACACATGGGCAGATTGCCTGCTTTATCAGACAAACAAGCGAAAGAATTATATAAAGATAAATTAAATGGTGAATCGATCTCTGCATTAGCGAAGAAATATTCTGTTAGCCGCCCCACGGTTCACCGAATTATTGAAAGAATGGAACAAAAGAAATAATAAATAAAAGGAGACGTTATGTGGTCTGATAAAGAATCAAAAATTGATTTCTTAAATTTTAATGAAACGGCTGAGTCAATAAAAGATCTTATAACAGAAAAGGAGTTAATGCCTATTAGTATAGGCGTTTTTGGTGATTGGGGCGCTGGAAAATCGACGATTCTTGAACTTACTAAGGCTTCTCTGGAAAGTGATGAACAAGAATATATCCAAGTACATTTCGATGCATGGACTTTCCAAGGGTATGATGACGCTAAAGCGGCGTTACTAGAAACAATTGCATCTACTTTAGTTAAAAAAGCAGCAGACGATAAAAATCTCAGTGCAAAAGCAAAAGAGTTTGCTGGACGAATAGATAAGATCAGACTGATGGGATTGCTAATGGATGGTGGTGCAGCATTAGCTGGTATACCAACTATGGGTGGTATACAGAAGATCATGGGACTATTCAGTGGTGGTGACGATGGTGAACTGGATGTTGATGATGTAAAAGGTGCTGTCGATGGCGCTAAGGATGTCGCGAAGAAAAACAAAGGTTTGATCAAAGATAATAAATCATTTTCACCTCCTAAAGAAATTAAAGAATTCCGAAAAGCATATTCTGATCTGTTAAAGGAGTTTGATAAGCCACTTATTGTCTATGTCGATAATTTAGATCGCTGCTCTCCATTTAATGCTATTTCGACCCTTGAGGCGATCAGGTTATTTCTATTTTTACCCAATACTGCATTTGTTATTGCCGCCGATGAGGACATGATCCGCTTGGCAGTGCCTGAGTATCACAAAGGTGCATCTCAACGACATCAAACTGATTATTTAGACAAGCTTATTCAAATTCCTGTGCATGTACCAAGACCCGGCGTTCTGGAGATAAGGGCATATTTAATGATGCTTACTGCTCAAGATCACGGCGTTACCGATGCGCAATTAGAAACGATAAGATGTGCCCTTGAAGAGTCATTAAGGCTGTCGTGGAAACAACCACAAATTACCGTTGACGAGCTACTTCAAGATCACGAGATTGAAAAGCATTCCGAACTCAGAAGTAAATTTGTGGTTGCTGAACAGTTAGCTCCACTATTAGCTGAATCCACAAACATTAACGGCAACCCTCGCATAGTTAAGCGATTACTCAATCAGGTTAAGATGAGAAAGAAAACCGCTCATCGCAGAGGAATGCAGCTTGATGAAAAAACTATCACTAAGCTGGTAATTTTTGAGAGGTGCTTAGGCACTCAGGCTACCAACAAGCTTTATGAATTAATTGATAAGGAAAACGGATATCCAAAAGTATTAGCGGATCTTGAAAATTCAGAAGTCGAATTTGACGAAATTAATTTACCTGAAGAGTGGAAACTCGACCTAGCTTTTATTGATAAATGGTCGAAATTACCTCCCATGTTCACTGAAATGGATTTGACACCAGCGGCATATCTGAGCAGAGAAAGCATTCCAATGGGGGCTGTTAATTCGGTAATGTCTGGAGCCGCTCAAAAACTCGTAGAAGAATTAATGAAGCAAAAGGTAAGGGTCAGTGGCGTTAACTCTACTGCGATTACCACAACTCCGAAGGAAGAATACATGTCAGTCATGGATGGTTTGATTGAAAACTTTAAGTTGATTGGTGATTGGACCGAAAGACCAACAGGCATTTATGGGGCTGTGTTACTTGCCAAGCAGGATGATAAATGTAGCTTAAGTCTTCTTACATTTTTAAAAAGCTTGCCCCGCCAAAGATGGCTTAATCCAATTTTAAAAGAACTAGAGGGAACTAAGTAATATGGGTACGTCCGCATCGTCAACAGGACCAAATAATAAGAGTCCACTTATTCCATCTTGGGCAGAGCAAGGAGATCCTGTCACAATAGAACCTGCATCAGGTACTGATGGGGATGAGCAAGCTGGCTCTGATAATAATCAAGCTGATGATCAGAATGACAATAGCAATGATATTGACAATGACAAGGTTCAACAAGAAATCGGTGGTTCACCTACAGCAACACCGCCTCCAAATAGGTTTGCCAGTGCCAGAAGAGCATTTGGTAAATATGCGCAAACAGGTGGCTCAACCTCAGATCTAAGGCGTTCATTAAAAAGTTACTCTAGAAAAGGCTCTGGCGGAGGTAAAAGCACAAGCAGGAGACTATCAAGCGGCATAACTGCTGGTTCTGGATTGCTTGGTGTCATGCGTGGCGACACCGTAACGGTTAATAATCAAAGCTTATCATTAGGTGATCTAACTGGGCTATCGACTGATCAAGCAATCGACAAAATTGCTAGCCATTTAGCGCCTGATAATGCCGATTCGGATGCTGTAAGAGTTGCGTTGGATTACGCACTAGAAGAAGCACTCCCCGATACAGAAGAATTTGACCCAAACAGTTTTACTGACGAAGTTATCCAAGAAGCCATAGGCTGTTATTTAACAGACCTTATTTTTCAGGATGTGGTTGAAGGCATGGGCAGAGCTTGGTTTCATGTTGAGCCAGCAAGCAAGCATCATCAAATGGAAGTTGAATTAAGGGAACTAATAAAAGTGATTACACAAGAGCAGTTAGACAAAGTAACTAATGGCAACCCCAGTACTATTAGCAAAGAAAATATTACTAAAATTCAAGCCGATGCTATTGCTATGACGGTTGATGAATGGGAGAGCTTTAATGACTAATTTTTACTTTAACCATGACCCTGCTAACTTGCCTGACTTTTCTGATGATTGTCATCCTGTCCAAATGTTTCATACGCATCAAAATGACATCACTAAGCACAGCTTGGTGTCAAAACAACTACTACAAACAGTTCGTGATTTAGGATTGAATGTAGATGCTGATTCAATAGATCTGATAACAATTGCTACCGCCGTTACCGCTGCTGATACATTTGAATTAAGGGATAATGCAGAAAATGCATGGGCTAGAAAAATGCATTTGCATGTTCCTGTAACTGATGAGGATATGTGGAATTTTGTAGAACCTGAACTGAGTTCTTTGCTCAACTTTCTTACAGGCGATCAATGGCTGTTTACTTTTGAAAAAACAACTATGCCGATGCCGACTCCTAAAACAAGTGAGCAAGCGAAAGCAAAAGCAAAATCATTAATTGGACTCAACTCTGTTTGCCTTTTTTCTGGTGGTCTTGATAGCGCAGTTGGTGCAATTGATATTTTGAACGGAGAATCAGATTTAAAGCCTCTCTTGGTTAGTCACGCTTATCGTGGTGATGGCGCTAAGCAAGAAGACATTAAGCAATTATTATCCCCGCCATTCGGCGAATTGTCCTATTCAATGTCTCCCCATATTATTAAGCACTTAGAAGGTAAAACTGACATTAGTATGAGGGGAAGAAGCTTTAACTTCCTAGCTATGGCGGTACTTGGTATATCAGCCTTAAGAAATGCTAATTGCGATAGCAGTATTGAAACTATTGTCGTCCCAGAGAATGGCTATATTTCTATAAATCCGCCGCTTACCAGAAGACGGATTGGTAGCCATAGCACTAGAACTACTCATCCTAATTTTCTAAGCAGGCTTGAATCTTTGCTTAGAGACACTGGGTTTCATGTCAAATTTGTAAACCCCTATCAATTCAAAACTAAAGGTGAAATGTTAGCGGAATGTGTTGATCAAGACGCAATTAGAAAAGCAGTTCCCCTAAGTGTTTCATGCAGTCATTGGCACAGAGAACATAAACAGTGTGGGCATTGTGTACCTTGCCTTATTCGAAGAGCGTCAGTTTTTCATGCTGGTTTTACACAAGATGCGCCATACAAGACAAAGCGGTTGAGAGATCTTATCAAAGAAAAAGATACTCGCGATGATCTCCAAGCGGTTCAAACTGCCATTATTAGATTGAAACAATCCGATAACTATCGTTCTTGGCTTCGAAGTTCAGGGCCAATACCACAAGAAAAAGATATACGAGAAAAATTAGAATCAACTATTAAGCGAGGATTGGCAGAGGTTGAATTATTTCTCCAAGCGGATAAATCGTCATGATGGATCTTCATTGCCACGTTGATTTATATCCAGATCATCAAGAGGTATTGAACGACATAAAAAGCAGTAATTATTACGTGCTATCAGTAACTACGGTGCCTTCAGCTTTTGAAGGTACTGTCCAGTTAACAAGTGGCATAAAACACTGTAAGACGGCCTTGGGGCTTCACCCTCAACTTGCTCATCTAAGAAAAAATGAATTAGCACTATTCGATAAGCTAGTTGATAGAACTAGATATATTGGAGAAATTGGACTGGATGGCTCAAAAGGTTACGCTGATTACTTTGATGATCAATTAGAGGTTTTCACGCATATTCTAAAAAAATGTGAAGGCTTTGATGACAAAATACTAACTATCCATAGTCTTAACGCGACTGGTGAAGTTCTTGAACAACTTAAGTTACATCCCAATGCTGGTACTTCTATTCTTCATTGGTTTTTAGGTACTAAGAAGCAAGTTCTAGAAGCCGTCGAGCTAGGCTGTTTCTTCTCTATTGGGCCAGCCATGCTAACTTCAGCCAGAGCTAAAAAAGTAATATCGTGGATACCTCAAGATAGAGTTCTACTCGAAACTGATGGACCTTTCGCCAAAGTGGCGGGGAATATTCTGTTTCCTTCAAGTGTTGGCACTGTTACTGAATATCTGGCTGAAATTTGGTGTAAAAATAAGGCTTTGATAATAGAAAAATTGTCAGTAAATCTTAGGTGTTTAACATCAATCAAGTAACTAATTATACGTCACGTAATCTTATAACAATTTTATTCAGGTTTAATCGGTTTGTTTGAAGTATTTGTATTAGCTATAGCACTCAGTATGGACGCGTTTGCAGTATCCATAGGCTTAGGTTCTAAAAAAGTAGTAAATGCTGAAAAGCTCTTTATTAAAGCCGCTGCTTATTTTGGTTTTTTCCAAGGCTTTATGCCTCTTTTAGGCTATTACAGCGGTAAAGGTTTATCATCTTGGATTGAAGATTATGCACCTTGGATAGCTTTTATTTTGCTAGTATTTATCGGTGGCAAAATGATTTATGAGTCCCAATCTGAAGGAATTGAAGAAGATATTGCTAATGTTACTCATCGTGTGCTATTTGTTCTTGCTATTGCCACCAGTATTGATGCAATGGCGGCAGGTTATGCAATCACATTGCTTGAGGTAGATATAGCCGTAGCTTGCTTGATAATAGGCGTCACGACGTTTGCCTTTAGCTGGATTGGTGTGAATATCGGCGAAAGAAGTGGCGTATGGCTGGAATCTAAAGCTGAACTATTTGGTGGTTTAGTGTTAATCGCAATCGCATTTAAGATATTACTTGGTTGACACAGAACCACCGAATACTAGGCTACTTACCTGAGCAACATGCATTGCCTTCTTGAATAGGAGGACACTTAACTGTTCCATAAGAGCAATAAACGCAACAATCACCTTTTAACGGTTTAAGTAGTGCTTTACAGCTTTCGCATTCGTAATACCATTGGCAAGCGTTTGTAGGCATGGTTTCAACTTTGCTAAATCCACATTCAGGGCAAGTGATTTTAGATTCTAGTTCTATACCTTGCATACTGGTTCCTTAATGGGCTTAACAATATCTAAAATAGACATTACGACCATCCAAATGATCCCAAAGTAAAATAAGTAAGTGCTCCAGTCGTATTGCCATAAAGGATAAAGGGTCAGCAATACTGCAATTGGGCCAATGACACTTAAAACGCCTCTCAATGAATCTCGATGTTGATACCAATTATAGAAATTAACTAACAACGCTAGTGAAGCAAATAATGGCAATAAGGTGTTCACCGCTATCCCTTCAAAATGTGAAAGAAAACCTAACCCAAGAGCAGATGCCAATGAGCCGAGTGCAGGAAAACATGCTGTGCAGCTAAGGGCGGCTAGCCAAACGCCACCAGAACCTACTTTATCTAGAATTTTATTGATCATAACTATCTACCTCAATTTTTAAGGTAGTATAAACTCCGTACATAAGTACGGGGTCAATAGCTATTTAAGTGAATTTATTACCGGGCAGGATTGAGGGTCTTGATTGGCCTTGCAAGAATCTGTCATATCTTGAATTACTTTCTCTAATCGCTGTAAATCAGCAATTTTATTACGAATGAGATTAAGTTTTTGCAACCCCATCGACTCAATATCAGCGCAACTGTCACTTAGTGACATAAGCGATTCAATTTCTTTCAGCGTAAACCCTAATGCTTTAGCTTTCAGAATAAATTTGAGTTGACTGGTAAGGGCATCGCCATACATTCTGTAACCAGACTCTGGTTTTAAAGGTTGCTCTATCAGACCTTGGCGCTCATAGAAACGGATTGTTTCAACATTGATATCTAAATCTTTTGCCAGTTTTCCAATGGTTCTCATAAACATACTCTTTAGAAGCAGAAATATCATTATACAATTAATGCGGATTGCCTAAACTCAATTTTATTGCATGAACGGGGTCGCTAAGCGTCCTCTTTGTAGAATTAAGTTCACATATCCAGATCACTCTGACCGTCTCTTGTTCGCTCTTGCTGCCTGTCAGGTGAAGTCTAAGCCTAATCAACAAAACTGTAAGTTGAGATATGAGCTACTACATCTAATCTATTGTTTCGTTGAAACTAATTCAATAATTTCACCAGTAGACGTATCCACTCTTATTTCTGTATGTTGCCCTGAATGCTGAAGTTGATTTTGTAAATCGGCATTAATCAGTTTGAGCTTATCTATTTCTGCGTACATTTCACTCAACAACACTAATAACTTTGTATCTTTATTATCGATTTCCTTAGTGCCGATATTATTTTTTTGCTTTTCTTTAGCAAGCTTGCTTTTTAGTTCGGCTACCTTTGTTCTGAGTTGTTTTATTAAATTATCTTTATTTTTTTCTTCCCAAGTTAATTGAGCTTTTTCAATACTTTCTCGTAACTTTACCCATTTTTCTTCTTCTTTAGATAGATTCGCAATATTTCTTTTAGCTCTCGTTGCTACTGCATTTTTGGTTATCTTGCTGCCATCAGATTTCATCTCTTCAAAAGCACGTTTTATATCATCATATGCGCTACTCATGCTTGTTCTCCTTGGTTTGTATGCGCTTTGCCTTCATCTAATACATAGTCAGCTGCTGCTATATTATTTTTCCAGTGAATAGCAAATAGCTCGTAATCTTCTTGCTCTTCTGTGGTTGATGCTGCATATGCCTCTAGTTTCTGGGTCGCATCTTTTTTTATCACTTGCCAATTGACCTTGTGGCGTTTGGTAATGATTTTACTACCACAATACACACAGCCACTAGGGATTCCTGCTCCTTTTATCTTGCAAGCTTCTCCCGCAGTGCAGTACCCCGTAGGCAAGCCACGTATGTTTTTAATATTTTTGACGAGAAATTTTTTCAGTTCTTCAATTGAACTGAAATGGATCTGCTTAATCACAGTCGAATCTTTACTTTGACTATCAGTAATACCTATTATCAGATCTTTAGATGTTTTATTAATTTGCTCACCAGCACCACCTTTAAGTGATTGTGACTCGGCTTCATCTATTAACTCTTCTGCAACACGGTCAATTAAAATCTCATTAAACTCTTCAGTAGTTTTAATTAAAGTTGTTGAGGCCAAAAATGCTCTTCGAGTATAAACAAACGTCATTAGGCTGGTTAAATGTTTAAATTGATATCTAATATCATCAAGCTCACCTAATTTATTGGCAATGACAAAGTAGGCCAACGTATGTCGAAACATGTGAGCGGTTAATCTAAACGTATCGCCTTCTTCGTATGGGACACCTCTATTCTCTCCTCTAACTTCTTTGTAGTTAGATTCAAGGCGTTCAAGCTCTGCTATATCATCATCGTCTAGAGTTAAGTCAAAAAGCTCAATGTTTTCACTGTTTTTAACCTCAAATTTTGTGAATCGCCCAGCATCGCTAAAACTAACACTACAGCTACTATGTGAAACCCCGAAAAGACGGTTTCTTTCTAACCCTTCTTTCAAGTTGTGTGCTTGACTACTTGTTATATTGGCTCTGCATGAAGAAAGTACAGCTTTTGCCCTTTCTTGCATACCGAACACATATTTTTCGTAAATACCAACACACTCATGTACTTCAGCGTTTGAAAACCATTCCATCTCAACCTTACTGTTGTCGGTTTTGGTCATGATTGCCGTAATGTAATAAATATCATCTTTGTAATTGGCACAGCCAACCTTGCATGTAAGTACTTCGTTATATCTCATGCCTGTATAGGCCAAGATATTAATGTATGTGGCTAATTTTAAATCTTCTAATTCTTCGGATAATTGAATGAATTCCACTTCATCGGGTAAGTTTCTTACATGTTTTGCTATTAGCTCACCTGTACTAATTTTGGGCGGTGGTTCAACGGAGCCTTCATTTAAACTATCTATTAAGCGTGCATTTAATTCTAGCCATCGTTCTATCTTATCCTTAGAGTTTTCAACTATTTTTTCTGCAAACTTCAGAATTTTTTTCATTACTTTAGTAGGAATGACAGGGTGCGAATAAGTGACTGGTCTCGGATGGTGTAACTCGTTTAGTTGGTTAAGTACATCAATAAAAACACTACACACCTTAGGGCCAAAAAGACGAAAGCTGCGCTGCACGTCAAATAGTTTAGTAAATGAGTGTGATTGTCTGTAAATAGCTATTTTCCTGACTTCATATAAATAGTCTTTTATGAGATTCCTAATAACTAAGTCAGATTTGAACTCCAACTCATGAAATGAGTGATAACCTCTTTGTCTTAAGAAGGCTGCAAATAAATTTAGATACGTTACATCATTTTGAAGTGTAGAGATTTTTAGAGGTTTACCGCCTACAACATCACCATGTGTGAGTTTAATTAGTGAATAAATTCGAATTTGATATGCTAATTCATCAACACCTTTAAAATTCACATTTCTTTGCGTTTCTTCATAGCTTATCCAAGTGTCATCGCCAAAGTGAATAGTGCCATGTTTAGCAATATTCAATGCTCTGTTTTCCCACAAAGCAATCGAATTAAAAGCGCTAGTATCATCAACTTTAAAATCTTCTAACACCTGAACCAAAGGTTTTATAGTGATTTGACCTGTATGTGTTTTTACAACAGCGATATCAAGTAGTTTTGTTTTAGTTATCTCTTTGGTCATAGCAAACCTGTGTTTTTCCAATGAGGATGAATACCCTCTGTTCTCAATAGTTCTTTTCCATCAGTCACAGCTTGAGCATTAAGCTTGGCAATATCAGCTAATATTTCGTTAACCCTATTTTTCAACTGCTCTATGTTTTCCAGTTGCTCTGTTATAGAGTCAAATGTTGCGGCTGAGTTTTCCATATCAGCAACAACAAAATCCCGGTATGACAAAAGTTTCCAAACATGCAATGCGTCAGCAACACAGCGATAGAACGGACACCACAAGCATGCGTTAAAGTCGGCACATGCATGCTCGTTTGTATCTCGCTGGTCTAATAATTTCCTGTTTTGTGATTCGAATGCCACTACTGCGGATTTATCTTTTGAGTTAATGCATGTGCCATTCGGGACTTTTTTACCGTCTTCTGGTGGAGTCTGCAAAATGATTACTTTGTCGGTAACATCGCGAACAAAATAGTCTGCCATTGTTTTTGTCGCTCTGTTGATTGTCATTGCAACATCTTTGTTATCTTGCATTAAATAATGACGCAAGAACGTTTCATAAGAGTGCTTGCCAGCTTTTTGATACCACTTAAATTCTTTGGCAACTTTTCGGTAAATGTAGTTAAGCCCTGATTTTCTGATCTTTTGCGAATTAAATACGATATCACACCCAAGCTCAGTCAATATCCTATCTATAGTGGTCTTGAAACGTGATGCTGTTAATAATTGAATCTTTACTTCTCCAATACTATTTACTTTGGGAAAAACAAAAATTCTTTTTGATAGGTTCTCAATAGAAGGGCGGTAAATAGACGTAAGTTTAGTCGCAGCCTTAATATCAAATATTACTGGTTCGACAACGTCGCCGTATAAGACGCCTTCTTTTTCTAGATCTTCGGCTTTAATTTCAAATTTATGCCATTGTGTTTGATAATTAGCTCGGCGTTTAAATAAACGAAGAGCAGGAGTTTTACTTGAATGTAATGGCGTGTTAAAGAAAAATAAGTCGTCAGTATCAAGCTCTAGCGTAGGAGTTGAATTCCAACCAGTTTTCAATATGACTTTTGCTGCATAAAGTGTAACTTTGTCTTTAATTGTGAGTAAGGTCTCAGAAAGCCCTTTTTCTATGTAATATGCTAATTCTACTACTTCTCTATATGAGTAGAGCTTATCTTGATTCTGAGAGAGTTGCTCTTGATGTTGTGCAGTTAATTCGGTGTTGACCGGAAAGCTTTTAATAGTATCTAGACCATAAAACGATAGTAATTTGTCGATAGCGCTCTGATATTGATTACCAACAAAAACCGACAAATCGCCTTGTTTTGATTTTAGTTGAATTGCCTCTCTTATAGCCTTTAGTATCTCACAGTTATTTTCAACAAAAGCATGAACCCCATGATTGGCAATAAGCTTCATTTGTTCATCTGTTAATGATGATGCATTTTCTTTCAATGCTCTAGCCATACTACCTATGTAACCTTTGAGAGTGACGATGCCTATGCTCTCGCCATCAATTCGCTTTGTAAAAACTTTATGGTATTCGACTAGGTTTTGATAAAATTTATAGGCATTGTCATATACCCACTCATGCTTCTGCCATTCGGTAGTGTCACTTTCTTTAAGGTAATAGCCCAATGAGTAGGGTAATAAACTTTCCTTTGCGATTTTTTCACCCGTAACAAAGTGGTAAAGGTCCAATGCAGCGTTTAGTAGCAGTAAAAACTGCTGGTTATTTTGAGTTTCTTCTTGGTAATGCTTATAAAGGTATTTAAATCCCTGAAGGCCATTTTCTGCAAACCCTTGAATTCCACGCTCACTAAGCAGCTTAATTATTGGTGATGCTACGCTACCAGCACTATTCAACCACCTTGGAAATGATAAAGTTGAGGATCTAACTCTTGTTGTATTAGCTTCCGAAGCGCTTGCTATCTGATTTTTCAAAAAAGCATCAACTTCATTGCCAAATTTGGATGATATGCTTTGTGCATACCCTATCACTTCGGCTTCAGTTTTAAATTGATTGACTCTAGCTTTACCCCACACATCGGGTAGTATAAATTTTAAAAAAGTACGGAAGTTGTGATTGCATATAAATGATGAAACGAATTCCCTATCCTTTAATGTTGCCAATAATGGCAGTTTGACGCGTTCAGTATTCTTAAAAGTATCATGTAGACAAATATTTATAATAGCAGTCGCAGTTTTGAGGATGTTGTCTCTAATAGAAGAATCTTTGAGGCTTAATTCTGGAAGGACGAGATAGTCCAGATATTTTTTTAGTAATTTACGAGTCTCTTTTACTTGATGGAATTCAAGTTCGAATAATTTAGTTATGTCGATTGAAGTAGCCCCATTTACTAGCCTAAAAGGAGCGTTGATAGCGTTATCATAAAAATGAAACTTAGCTATGTTTTCTAAAGCTTCTTCTATACGAGTAGCATAACTAGGTAGCTTGACATCATTTATTTCATTAATGCAAAAGTATTCCAGTTCTTGCCAAATTTCAAAGTCTGATAGAGCATTTAATCCCGAAGTTTGAATTGATGTCGCAGTATCTGCACTAACCTTATTAAGGGCTAGAGGAAGAATGTGCTGTAAACTGACACAAGCATTCCGCAAGCGACTCATTGAAATAGCAGTGTCGTCACCTGTGCTAATATTGCTTTCTTTGTCATATGCCCTGTTAAATAAAACGTCTAACTGTTCGGCTAGAACAATTGAATGAGGTTTAAATCTAGCAGGAATACGATTGGACTTCCGCGTTTTAACTTGCTGTAGCATCTTCAGCCTCACGCATAAGCAATTCGTTAACATCACCGTAGATATCTTTTACCCACTCTGACATCGCTCCGTATGCATCCACTGATACACTTTTGGCAAAGTCGATGTAACGTTTGGTTGTTTTAAAGCTTTCGTGACTCATCAAAGTCATTAGTGTTTGTCGGATGGAACTTTCTGATTCACCTTTGTCAATTAGGTATTTAGCGACATAAGTAGCAAAGGTAGCGCGTAAGTCATGGAATGTGCGTAATAGTATTTCTAATCCCTGCTTCCTTTGTTCTTTTCTAACTATGGAAATAGTATTCCCCGGTGTATCTTCGCTTATCCGCGATCCTGAACTATTCATAAACAAAGGAAGCGGATGTTCGCTATTGTCCATACCATGATTAGTCTCATGTTTGGTACGTCGCTTCATATTTTGAATTGTCAAAGTGTGATTGTACAAAAGCTTCATTAGAACTCGCGCTATTGTTAATCTCACTGGCTTATGTCCTTTTCGTACAATGTTCAATTTTGGAATACGTTTCTCGTTTTCTTTTTCATCAGGGTTAAAGAGGTCTTTCTGGTCGATGGCCGAAATTTCAAAAGATCGAAGTCCACCTAACAAGGCACACTGCAAATAAAGTTTATAAGTCTCTTTTTGAGCTGTATTCGTCTCCAGTAACTGTTTAAGTTCTTTTGGAGAATATGGTTGTAGACCTTTGTCTGGTGAGTCTTCTTTTTGTTTCAATGTATTTGGAATGCTCAAATTACTGACCCATTTCCATAAGCCCCCAGAACGATTGTTGCTGGTAGGTAATTGAAACAACGAACTGACACCTGATTTAGCTTTCGATTTAATACGTACCTGTTTGTATTCAAGTGAGAAGGGGAGGCTATCTATAGCTCCGCGCTTATGGCTCCATATATAGAATGCTTTAACAGCTCTAATTCGTTCTTGAGCGCTGTTAAAGCTTATGCGTTTAGACTTATCTTTGGTTTCGACTCTTTCACATAAATGTTTGTGATATCTCCACACAGGTAACCTAGAAATATCATCATCTACAGATTGTTTTGAAAGTGGTGCAGCTATTACTTCAAAATAGGATGCATCATCTTTATCCAACCAATCTAAGAAAGCTTTTAAGTGCTTAGCTATACTGCGAACAGACTTAACATCTAATGGCTTTCCCGGTTGGCTGGCATGATAAGCGTCACTAAAAGCCTCATTGTCTATTTGATTCTTTTTGAGACTGAAATGACCTTCAAAGCGGTGCATTAAAAATAAGTTCATTTCTTGGCATTCGGTGAAGCGAGTCGGGTGATATAGCACTGGAAAATTAGGTTCTATTTTATCGTGCCTATATGAGTGAGTTCTGATGCCTTTTTCAGTCTTAATAGGTTGCCCTGATTTATCGAGGTGAAAAGACATTCCTTTTCCAAAGTTGACTGATGTTTTAATTATTTTAGTTTTTGTTGTATTTCGAAGTATCATTTTCGTTCACCTTTGATTCTTAGCTAGAGTATGTGTGTAAAAACTTTTTTGTTCAAGTTTATTGAGGGTATGATAGTATTATATCAATTCGGGGGTGATTTTAGATGAGAGCCAAAATTTAACGGCATCTCAACTTAAAACGATTATTACTCGCTGCGGCGAAGGTACTAAATTAATTTGTACAGGTAACTTGGCGCAAATAGATAGTAATTATTTAACGCCAGTAACATCAGGCTTAACCTACATAGTAGAGCGCTTTAAAAACTTTGAAGGCAGCGCAACAATAAATCTCAACGGTGTTGTACGTAGCCGCTTAGCATCATTTGCAGAAGAAAATTTATAACTTGCGCTTAACAAATTGGCTCGATAGTCTATCGATTGATTTTCGAGCCAAATGGCAGGCAGTACATTGATTTTTTTACCTCTGAAGCATTATTATCGTTCATTATTTATTGCGCTGTTAGTGCCATTGATTGTCGCTTTTTTACTGTGCTTGCACTTATATAATATAAAGCTTGAGCGGACGGTTGAAAAACGCCAAGCTGATTTTACAAATATTTCAGCACAGGTTACTCACGGGATGGACTCGGTGAGTAATCTACTTACCACCATGTTTAACTTATACGAGCAAGCGACTTATCCCAAAATAAACCAAGATTTGCTCGAAGGCATAAATCAATATGATGGTTACTATTATCGTCATTTTATTGATCAAAGTACGGAAATTGTAGGTAAAGGTGAGTTTGCGTTATCAGCTAAGGCATTAATGCAGTGGCAGCAGGCTATTACATTAGGGCCTTCGTTTAATACAACGCTTGCGTTGATGCAGTCGTTATCTGCTGTAGCGTATGTTGATGATAATGGTTTTGCTTATGTAAGCAGGCACAACAAAAGCCAAAGTTTAATGCTTACTGAAATTCTAAATGGAAAATTTAAGCCAAAATTTTCGCAAAACAAACTTACTTCAAGTCCTATTGTTAAAGTGAATGACAATTCGTATTTTGCTATTGGTCGACAACGAAGCACAGGCTCAGCCGAGTACATTATTTTAATTTATGATGTTCAAGCAATTTCTGGATGGTTAAAAAAGGTGTCACCGAACAGTGGTGAATACGTTTTTATGAACCAATCGCATCAAATTATCGCCAGCTCTAAACAGATAATAGAGCAAGCGACTGCGTTAAAAAATTATTGGCCAGACTTGGCCGATCATCAGAGTCAAAAAACAGTATTAACTAGTGATAGTAATTATTTTATGCAGCCTATGGATGAGTTACCTATTCACGCCGCATTTTACGAGCACAAACCCCAATTAATAAGCTCAATTAAGTATGAGATATTACTAGAGTTTACTTTTTTAACGCTATTTTTAAGTATTATGTTTGGCGTGTTTTTTTGGTTAAGTCAGCGCATTTTTATAAAGCCGATGACTCACTTAATGTCATACCTTGAGAGTAACGGTACACAACCCCAAGAGCAGCTAAATTACAAAGTACCACTGAGCTGGCAACCTTGGTTTTCTAAAGTGAAGCGGGTATTTACTAAAAACAAACAGTTAGTTGATTCATTAAAAAGTGCAAATAAAGCTCTGGACGACCAAGTTCAGCTGCAATCAGAAAAACTAAGCCGCAGTTACGAAGCGAAAGAGCGCCACTTAGCTTTGCTCAACACTATGCTTAACAGTGTGCCAGACCTTATTTACTTTAAAAGTATTGATGGTTCATTCTTAGGATGCAATAAAGCATTTGAGGCGTATATCGGTAAAGATCAAACTGCATTAGTTGGTAAATATGTAGATGATTTAGGTGACAATGATCAGCAAATAAATGCGCTTGAAAAACAAGTATTACAAAATAGAAATAGTGTTGAACAGCGAATAGAAACCGATACAAAATCGTATCAACTTACTATTGCACCTTTTTATAACGAGCACCAACACCTGTTAGGAACCATGGGTATTGGCCGCGATATTACCGAGCAGCAACAAACATTATTGGCCTTAAAATCATCTGAATCTAAATTTAGAAGTGCAATTGAATTTGCGGCTAACTGCGTGGTTTTACTCTCGCTTGAACACACAATATTACAAGTTAATAAAGCAGCAAGAAAGCAGTTTTCTGATCAGCCAGTACTAGTTGGGGAGCAGTTGAAAGCATTATTTGATGACTCCCAATGGCAGCAAATAAAAAGCACTTTAGCGCAATTGCTAGATGACAAAAAACGCGTATACCATTTAACGCTTGCTCAAGGAGGTTTAACAAGCTGGTTGCAACTAAGTGTATCGCTTGTCTGGGATGAAAACCGCGATCCAGCTTATTATGTTATACACATTCAGGATGTAAGTGCCTTAACTAAATCAAAACTAGATGCTGAACGAGCAACCTTAGCTAAAAGCCGCTTTATAGCCAATTTAAGTCATGAAATACGTACCCCTTTGAACGCTGTTTTAGGGTTGCTTGATATGTTAATTGAGCAAGGCTTAACGCAAAAGCAATTACAACAAACGGATCAAGCTAAGCATGCAGCACAAAGCTTGTTATTAATGCTTAATAGAATGCTTGATTTTGCACGTATTGAAGGTTCGCAAACCGATTTAAAACAAGCATCTTTTAGCATGGTTGAGCTGGTAGATATTTGTGAAAGCTTAACGGCTCCATTGTGCGAAGGAAAAGGTATTGAATTTTTTATTGATATTGACCCGCTAATAGCACCTGATTTGATATGCGACAGTATACGTTTGCAGCAAATATTAGGTAACTTATTAACTAATGCCGTTAAGTTTACAAAAACAGGTTCCATTACTTTAAAAATGGAACTTATTGAAAGCGATAGCCTAGAGCAACAGCATATTTGCTTTAAAGTAATTGATACTGGCATGGGTATAGATGAAGCCGATCAAAGTCGCTTATTCGACGCTTTTACTCAAGGTGATGAATCTTCAACCCGCATACACCAAGGGGTTGGGCTAGGTTTAGCTATTGTTAAACATGCAGTATCGTTAATGGGTGGGGAGATTGCTTTAAAGAGTAAAAAAGGCCACGGCAGCGAATTTTATTTCAGTATTCGCTTTTTAGTTGATACCACTAAAAACACAGTGTTACCGACTAATACATTGGCTATTTTATCTGATCAAAGTAAAGAGCTTAAGCAGGTGACAAATGCATATAACGAACTTGCTAATATTAATTTAGATGAGGTACTAAAATACCCAATTAAGCTCTCTAATACTCAAAAAATAATAATTGATGCAGCTGACTTACCTGCACTTTTAAATGTTGAAGCGATTAATGATTCGTTATCAGCTAAAGAAACATCGGTAATTATTATTAATCATCAGCACACACTTAATTTACCGACAAGCGAGCACTTAGCTGCGCATCACGTTAAAGCATCGGCATTAGGGCAAAGGCTATTTAGTTTGAACTCTCAGCAAAAGCCTATAGTTAATACAAGTGCCGCAGTACACAGTGCAACTGAAAGTAAAGCTGATATATCGGGTCTACTTGTATTAGCCATTGATGATAATCAGCTTAACTTAGAAATAATTAGCAGTGTTCTGCGCCAAGCAAACGTAAATGTTGTTACGGCTTTAAGCGCATCAATTGGTATGGAATTATTGCAAGTTTTGAAGCCTGACTTAATATTGATGGATGTGCAAATGCCGAAAATAGATGGTTGTCAAGCAACCGCTTTGATTCGTCAACAGTTTGACGCAAAACAACTGCCTATTTTTGCTTTAACGGCTCATTGTGAACCTGCTGATGTTGAACGTTCTTTAAAGTGCGGCATGAATAAACATTTAACTAAACCGGTTGTTGCTAAAGTACTTATTGATGCAATTGCTGATTTAAACTTAGTTAAACCAAGCTTTTTTGAAAAATCATTTGCTTTAACGCAGTTTAGTATGGATGAAAAGCTACTTAATACAATGATTGATAAGTTTGCTAGCTTGTGTGAAACCCAGTTATCGCAACTAGAAGAAACAACCAATAAGGATGATTTGGTACGTTTAGTGCATAGTATCAAGGGTGTAGCAGGTAATTTAGGTTTTAGACGATTATCACATTGTGCTTTATTGTGTGAAAGAACGCTTAAAACAACTAATAAGCCTATTGAGATTACACTACAAGAGCTTATCATACAGCTAGAACAGGTAATTGTTTTTATAAAAGGGCTAGGGGTTAGGGATGTCGAAAAGAGCTAAAGTACTTATTGTGGATGATGATCCAATCAATAGATTAGTACTTGAAAAAACACTCAAAGCAGAACATGACGTGTTCTTAGTTGAAAGTGGCGAAAAAGCACTGACCTTTGTAAAAACAGCGCAAGTTGATTTAATAATCCTTGATGTAATTATGCCTGGAATTGACGGCTATCAAGTACTTGTGGAGCTTAAAGAAAACCCAATAACTCAGTCTATTCCTATTATATTTATATCAGCCAATCGTAGCCATGATGATGAAGCAAAGGGCTTAGAGCTCGGTGCAATGGACTACATAACCAAGCCATTTAGTCCTTCTATTGTTCGCGTTAGAGTGCGCAACCAACTCCTCATAAAGCAAAAAAATGATTTGCTAGAAATGCTAGCTTCGATAGATGGCTTAACTGAAATACCAAATAGACGCTACCTTGATGAAAACTTATCTCGAGAATGGCGCCGCAGCAAGCGAAGTGGAACACCGCTATCGGTGTTACTTATGGATATAGACCACTTTAAACGTTACAACGATTGCTACGGACACCGTGCTGGCGATGAGTGTTTAAAGAATGTTGCGCAAGCACTTGCAGCTCAATGTGAACGTGGCAGTGACTTTATTGCTCGTTATGGCGGAGAAGAATTTGCTGCTGTGCTACCAGGAATTGATAAGCATGAGGCAATGGAGTTTGCTAATAAATTACGCAATGCTGTAAATGCTTTGAATATAGAACATAAAGCTTCATTAAATGCAGACCACATCACTATAAGTATAGGTATTGCCACTACACAAAGTGGTAAGGAGTATGCTGAGCAAGCATTGTTAGAAGAGGCCGATTTAGGCTTATATGCCGCTAAAGATGCAGGGCGAGATAGAATAGTCGCACGCTAAAAACTTAATATACAAAAAACGCCAATATTTATATATTGGCGTTTTTGTATCGAACTACTTTTTATTGGTTACTGCGTGATCATACCTAAAGCGGTTTCACCAATGCCCACTAACTTATCATTTTTAAATACAAGTGGCGTACATTCATCTTTTGTTGTTTTTGAATCTGAATGCTTGCTATGCGTTACATAAAAAAGTACATGGTATACATCGTCATCTTTTTTTAATAGCTCAGTGAAATTAGGCGTTTTTAATTGCGTTAAAACAGACTGGTAGCTGCTATCCATTTTTAGCTCCGATATAACTTCACGATTATTTTTATGCTGTGCTTGCCAGCTTGATGAGTTTTTCCCTGCCCAATGAGTCTCAGCTTCGCCATCTGATACGGCAATAACACAGCCTGTTAAAAATGGAGCGATTAAAGCGGCTGCTAAAAGTGATTTTTTCATTTTTATTTACCTTAATAAGATTTTTAATTGGTTATTAACTGTATTAAAGCAAAGAGTAGACCATATTGATAAGTTGTTATGAATCAGTTTGTTAAGTGAGTTAAGCTGTTTTTATCTAATAAAATATTAAATATATTAGTAAAAACAGCCATTTTTTAGCTTATTTGATTACTACAATAAAATGATTAAACCAAGCGGTTGCGTGATTCACCTTTAGTAAATGCAGCAATATTTAAACTTACTTCATTAATTAGACGCACAATAGATTCAGTACTTGCCCATGCAATATGTGGAGTAAGCAATAAGTTATTGCCTGTGTAACTAGCAAGTGGGTTTGAAGCTTCAGCAGGTTCTTTAGTGAGTACATCAACGCCCGCACCGGCAATTAGGTTTTGCTCAAGCGCTGTTGCTAAGTCGGCTTCGTTAATAATACCACCACGTGCCGTATTAATAATTATAGCGCTTGGCTTCATCATTTTAAGCTCATTAAGTGCAATTAAATCACGTGTTTCATCTGTAAGCGGGCAGTGTATGCTGATTATATCGGCTGTTTTAATGACGTCTTCAAAAGGCGTACGACCATCACGACATTTAACCCCTTTACGCTCTGCAACAATGACATTAGCGCCAAATGCCTCAGCCACTTTAGCAACGCCTTTGCCTAGTGTACCGCCGCCTATAATGGCAAATGTTTTACCCTGTAAGTCGTTAAAGCTGTAATCGAGTATGCAAAACATTTCACTTTTTTGCCACGCGCCCTGCTGGCAATCTGCCTGATAGCGGTGGGTGTTACCCAGTAAGTTAGTAATTAAAGAAAATGTATGTTGAACAACAGAAGGTGTTGAGTAGCCAGCTACATTAGTGACGGCAATACCAAATTCTTTAGCGGCTTCTAAATCAACATTATTAGTACCGGTTGCACTTACGCAAATTAATTTCAGCTGTGTTAGCTGACTAATTGTATCGCGATTCAAAACTGCTTTATTAGTGATTAATACATCAGCGCCTTGGCAATGCTCAATAACTTGCTCTGGGCTGGTAAGTTCATAAGTCGTTAATTTACCAAGTTGTTCTATACACGAAAGAGATGTTTTAGCTAACGTTGCGTTATCAAGAATAGTAATGTTCATTATGAGCCCTAAAATAAGTGGATCTGAAAGAGTTAAAATCGTAAAAAAGAGGCTTACGATCCATCAAAAATCTAAAATATGGGCTTAAGGTACTACGAAAAAAAGGCTTTGTTAATGGTATTACTACCAAATGATTAGAGGGCATGTAATTAAAGGGTTTAGTATTAGTGGTCTGCCCACTAGTTGATTAAGAACATGGTATTTTGATCAACTGATCAGTTTTTTGCACTTTTAAGCAAGCTCATGGTCATAGAAGGTAATTAAACTCGGCTTTAAAGCAAGTTGCTAAAATAAAAAATCGTTTTTTTGGTTATTTCGCATTTTAGATTGGCTGAGTTATAATCGGATATAGACATAAACGGTGCGCTTTAGCGTACCGTTTTTTAACATTGTAGATGTAGTAATGAGTGAATTAGAAGATAAATACGCAGATATACGCCCATACAACGACGACGAAGTTGCGGCGTCGCTTACACGTTTGATTAACGATGATGCGTTTATTGATGTAATAGCAAAGTATAATTTACCGCGCTTTTTATCGGCAGTGCCTTTTATTGCGCGTCCAATGGTAAGAAGTCAGTTACGCAAAAAATGGGGCAAAGTAAGCACCGTTGAAGATGTGCAAAATGAAGTGGCGCAATACTTAGATAAACTAGTGAAGCGCACCACATCAAAAGTTACCTTTTCTGGGCTAGATCAGTTAGACGCTAATCAGGCTTATTTATTTATTTCAAACCACAGAGACATAGTGCTTGATCCTGCATTAGTTAATTGGGGTTTATATCAGCATAAAATGAAAACAGTGCGTATTGCTATTGGCGATAATTTATTGCAAATACCTTACATTACGGAGCTTATGCGTTTAAATAAAAGCTTCATTGTTAAGCGCTCTGCTAAAGCACCAAAAGAAATGTTAAAAGCATTAACCCAGTTATCGTCATATATCTATGACTCTTTAATCGGTGGAAATTCTATTTGGATTGCACAAAAAGAAGGGCGTGCAAAAGACGGTTTTGATCAAACAGATCCTGCCCTTTTAAAAATGTTGCAATTAAATGGACGTAAACAAAAGAAAGAATTTGGCGATTATATTAAAGAGTTAAAAATAGTGCCTGTTTCTATTTCTTATCAATATGAACCGTGTGCAATTGCTAAGGCTAAAGAGCTTTATCATAAACAGCATCATGGTGAATATATTAAGTCAGCGGGTGAAGATATTGCCAGTATTGTTGAAGGTTTTAGTTCAGCTAAAGGGCATGTGCATTTAGCATTTGGACAACCAATCGAATCTAAATGTGATAGTGCTGAAGAGTTGGCTAAAACAATTGATAGGCAAATTGTAGATTCGTTTTATTTGCATCCAGGTAATTACATTGCTGGTGGCTGTAAAGAGGCGGTAATAGACTCTCCAGATACAGCGACGTTTGAGAAGCGTTTAGCCTGTGTACCAGAAGAGTTAAAACCTTTAGTGCTGGCCATGTACGCTAAGCCATTTCACCGCAAAACAGAGATAAATACCAATAGCTGTGAGCATTAATAATCCCAGCTCAACAAAACTAAGCAGCAATTAAATTGCTGCTTTTTTTTTGCTCAAAAATAACGCTATACTAATACCTCCTCTTCAACTGGGCGGTACTTATACATGCAACAAATTGAAATATTTGATATTCCAAGCCCTTGCAAAAGTATTTGCTTAGTTAATAACAGAGGGTATTGCAAAGGGTGTTATCGTAGTCGGGATGAACGCTTTTCGTGGAATACCTTATCGAACGACCAAAAAAAGAAGGTGCTTAGTTTGTGCCAGCAGCGCTACAAGCGCTATCTACAAAAAAAACAGCAAAATGCAGTGCCAAGCACGCAGGCGCAGCAGCAAGGGTTCGACTTTTAAAAGCTCAATCCATATTTGGCTCTTAGTGCGTACACAGTGCCATTGTTAGTTAAGTTAATTAATGACATTTTAAGCTTTTCTACTAAGTTTTCATTACGCTTATTTAAATAATGATAAAGCGGATGAGTACTCAACACTTCTTTTACAAAACAGCCTTGAGGTGACGGGAGGTCATTGTTTTGCATTATAAAGTTAATCATTAAAGCCCCTTGTACTTTCTGCTGAGCAAGCAAATTGAGTTGGGTATTAATGCTTTTAACTTTAATAATATTTCCTGCAAACTGTGTGTTTGCTAAATAATGTTCTTGCACAGGGTAACCGCCAATAATTGCGACACTATCGAGCTGCTCTAAACGGCTAGGCAAACAGTTTTTATATAATACTAAGTCAAACTTAAATAGCTCATAATCAACTCTAATTAAGTTTTCGTAATTTTCTTCAATGCTTGCGTCTCTCCCTAACTGCCCATCAAGTACGCCATTATTTGCAGCGAGCAAAGCATTTTGATGGTTAAAATCGATTATATTTATTTTAAAACCTATATCTGCGTATGCTAATTTTAAAAGCTCTAAGGCATAATCAGCTTGAGGTGTGCTTTGCGGACGGTTAAAAGTAAGGTTGTATTGATGGCTAAAACAAGGTGCAATAAAAAATAAATTTACCAATAATAACAAGATACTAAAACGTCTGTTCATTATCGGTTCCAATTACTACAGAAATAAATAAAATAAGACGCGTATAATAACAAGTAGATTACCTCTTGCCCAGTTTAGAGGGGGAATCAAATAATCTTAAAAACGAATGAGGAAGTATTGTGAGTTTTAATTTATGTCTATTACCACGTGAAGAAAAATATCAAATTCAGTTAGATTATGAAGCGTCTTTTTGGGCGTATCAAATTAAGCGTAATAAAAAAACGAGAGAGCAAGTTTACAACACAATCCACAGCCGCCCAGTGGCAGAGCAAATGGTTTTGAAACAAAAATTTGAACAGTATTTAGCGCTAATGCTTAGCTAAATATCGATATAAAAATGTATAAAGTTGAAGTGTTAAATGAACTAAAAACCCCACTTGTGAATAAATTTTACAAAAAGCACAGCGTAAGAGGGCGTGCTAATAAACAAGATAAGGTATGGGTAACTTACTATAATAATGAAATAGTGGCAGCATGTAGGTTACAAGATAAAACAGAGTTTTTATTTTTATCTACCATGTTTGTTGCGCTGGAACATCGCGGTAAAGGGATTGCAAAACAATTGCTTTCAACACTCTTAAAGTCGCAAAATAGAGAGATAAAGACCTTCGCATATGAAAACGTAGCTGATTTATATTGTGCTATTGGTTTTAACCAGGTGTTAACATATACTCTTGCTTTACAAGTACTTTTTGATACTTACAAACATCGAAATATAGTCGCTCTAGAGTACCCATAATAATAAATAATAATATGGAATAAGCATGAGTAAATGCGTTAATGGGATCATTAGTTGCTTTGTAGTTTTAATAACTATTCTAAGTTGCCAAGTAGGGGCACAAGTAAAACGTTTATCTCCAAGCGAAGGCTTATCGCAAAGCTACGTTAATACAATGCTTATAGACACTAACGGTTACCTTTGGCTTTCGACAGAGGCTGGGCTTAATCGTTATGATGGCTATCAAGTTATTCCAATAAACGGCCCTAATGGTGAGTTAGAAGAGGCGATCATCGATCGTATTTACCAAGACCCTCAAGGGCATATTTGGATAGCCTCTTTACTTGCAGGCCTATTTAGATACGACCCCGTAACAGATTCATATCAGCAATTTCTAGAAAAACCTACCAGTGAAGAAGAAATTATCAATCAGTCTGTTTTTAGTATGGTGGCCGTTGATAAAAAAACACTTTGGATTGGGCGAGGCCGCGATTTTGCAAAGCTTGATATAGCAACCGGAAAAATAACAACTATTTTTGAGCTGCCTGCTAAATATAAAAATACCCTTGTGAGAAAGCTGTTTGCCTACAATGGTTATATATTTATAGGTACAAGCCATGGTGCATACGTATTTGATATTGCAACAGAGCAAGTTAGACCCCTACAGCACTTAAAAGGTGAAGCTGAACATATTTACCAAAATAATGTTAAGTCGTTCGCATTAGGTGAAAATAAACAGTTGTTAGTAGGGGCGGTACAAGGCTTATACGAAGTTGATATTAGTAACTTATCAAAAATGTTTGAACGCCCAGATTTACCTTTTAAAAGTAAAGTATTACTAAGTGACTTAAATGTTTGGAGCATAGTAAACGAACACGGAACAATAGATTTAGCTACCGACAAAGGCTTGTTTAAATTTGATTTAAACACAAAAGAGATGATTAAAAATACTCGAATAGCCAAAAGTAAGTACACACTTGCCGATACCAGTATTATTGATATGGCTAAAGATAAATCGGGTGGTACATGGGTTGCGACTAAGACTGATGGAGCGTTTTACTTATCTCACGACAGCTATCATTTTAATAATGTCGATGGCACTTTGCTCGGGGGGGATGGTTTATCACATCACTCTATCTGGGGGATTACCGAATATAAAGATAAGCTTTGGCTTGCAACGCATAACGGTATTACCGAGGTTGATTTAAAAACAAATATTGGTAAAGCTTATTTAAAAGACTACAAAGTCGACTTACTCAACACTGAGTTTACCGTATATGAAATAATGCCCTATAAAGATAATTTATGGCTTTATACAAACCGTGGTTTATTTATTTTTGACCCTGTAACGCATCAAGTTAGCGAACCTAAAGTGCATAACCCTGCTGATCAAGAGTTGATTACTGGTAGAGTGCATGGCGTTACACTAATGCCAAATGGAGATCTATACTTTGTGCACTCAGATCATGGGGTATTTATATACAATATAGATTCTCAAGTAATAACGCGTCTGGGTGGCCAGCTCGACCAGTTTGAACCCTTTTTAGCTCATGGCTTTTTACCCGCGTTGAGCAATAAGCCAGACTCGCCACTATTTTTTAATGCTGGAATTTTATATCAAGTAAACCCAAGTGATTTAGCACTTAAAATGATTTACAAAGTGCCAAAGCAGCACGAAAACGTAGCCATTAGCGTGCTTTCTTATTTAATTGATAACAACAATATATTGTGGATATCACTTTCTAATTTTGGCTTGATAGGCCTTGACGCGTCTACTTATCAATTAGTACATACAATCGATCTAGAGAAGAATAAATTAGGCACATTGCTTTACGATATGGTGCTAGATGATGATGGCATGATCTGGATGAGTAGCCATAAAGGCATTTGGCGATTAAACCCAGAAACACTTCATTTTCAACAATTTTCTACATCTGAAGGGCTACTCTCTGCTGAGTTTAATAGTAACGCCATGGCACAGCTTAAAGATGGCCATATTGCGTACGGTAGCTTAAAAGGTTTTACTTATTTTCACCCAATGGAAAACCAAAATTACCAGTCACTTATTGATCACGTAAATATTACGCGAGTTGATTTAATGTCACGAGATCTATCGCTTGATTTAAAACAGCCGCTCAACGAAGTTGTGTTAAATCATGATGATATTGGGCTTGAAGTGGCATTTTCTGCCATGGCATTTAGTAATCAAGAACGCATTATTTATGAGTATCAACTCGATAACGGACAAAAAAGTTATACTCGAAATAACAACCGCGTATTGTTTCCAAAATTGAATCCAGGTAATTACCAATTAAAAGTTTGGGCTAAAGACCCCCTGACTGGCGAATATACCTCGCCTGCTATTTTAAAAATAAAAGTAAAGTATCCGCTTTGGCGTGCACCTTATTTTATGGTGCTTTACGCCATGCTGTTTATTGGTTTTGTTGCTATGTGGGTTATGCGCCGTAATAAAATTCAACGTATTTTATTGGCAGCAAATAAAGAAAGTAAAGAAAGCGAAGCCCGTCTAAAGCTAGCGCTTGAAGGCAGCGAATCGGGTGTTTGGGATTGGGAATCAAGCAATCCAAGTATTTACCAACCTCGCTTAGCGAGTGAGTTAGGCTACGAAAATGAAACCGTAAGCCTTGATGAATATTTATCTAAAATTCATCCGCAGGACAAACAGCTATTTCGCTTAGAGTGGCTTGAGTTTTTATCTACCGATAAAGGTTACTTTAATTGTACCTACCGCCTGCGCCATGCAAAAGGCTATTGGCGCTGGTATAAGGACTTTGGAAAAGTAGTTGAGTGGGATGATAAAACTCCACAAAAAGTAGCGGGTACTTATACAAATATGACCCGTGAGATGGTGTTTGAAGAACACGCTTTACTATTTACGGCAGCATTTGAGCAAACACGTGATTGGGTGTTTATACTCGATAAAAACTTAAATATTCGGGCTTCTAATAAATCACTGCAAACCGCCTTTAACTTCTCCGCTGAGTCGTTATCTAGCCGGACTTTAAATTTAGGTATATCGCGCAGCAATCGTTTTGATTATTTACGCATTATGCAAAAGCTATCTGTTGGGGAGCATTTTTCGTGCGAAGACAGTGTGGTTTTAGCTAATGGTGAATCGCGTCATGTACTTGTGAAAATAAGTGCAGTGGCCGATAACGAGCAGCGCCTTAATAGTTATGTCATTATTTTAACCGATATAAACGCACAAAAATCAGCTGAAAATGAGCTGCACTTATTGGCCAACTACGATGCCTTAACTGGGCTGCCAAATCGTACATTATTTAATGACCGCGTTGAACACGCCCTTGAACAAGCAAAACTGCATGGATGCAAAGTGGCTTTGTTACATATCAATATTAAACGTTTTAAATACTTTAATGACTCATTAGGGCACGAAGCGGCTGATGAGCTAATTAAAGAAGTTGCTGAGCGCTTAAAGTGCTCTTTGCGACCATCGGATAGTGTTGCGCGATTTGGTGGCGATGAGTTTGTTGTGCTAGTAGAAGATATTCATCAGATAGAGCAAGTACTTATAATATGTACTAAGTTGATGGATTGCGTGAATCAAAATATTGCGATTAATGGCCAAGTTGTAAACGTTAATTTAAGTATTGGTGTGTCGATATCGCCAGATGACGCAGAGCAAGGCCCTGCTCTTTTAAAAGCTGCGAGCATAGCGTTATATCATGCAAAAGACTCTTTAGAAGGGCGCTACCAGTTTTATAAGCAAGAGATGAATCAGCATGTTCAAAGAGCACTACATCTTGAATCTCAGCTTACTAGAGCGTATCGAGAAGAAAAATTTTGCAATTACTATCAGCCTATTATAAATGCTAAAAGTCAAAAAACAGAAGGCTTTGAAGTACTTCTTCGTTGGCCCGAAAATAAACTAGTACAAACTCAAGAGTTTTCGCTGGCTGCAGAGGGGATAGGCTTAATTACAAAAATTATGCTGCAGACTTTTGCGCGCGCTTTATTGGAGTTAAAAGAGTGGCGAAAAGCCTCACCTAACCTGTATTTATCTATTAACTTATCAGCACTAGATTTTGAGTTTAAAGAACTCGTACCTGAAATTAAAAAAGCGTTAAATAATTCAGGTGTATCATCTGAGGCTATTGTTTTTGAAATAACAGAGTCTGTACTTATGCGCGACTCTCACCAAGCTCTGCACAGCATGGAACAACTTAAAAAGTTGGGTTGTAGATTGTACATGGATGATTTTGGCACGGGTTACGCATCCCTTACTTATTTAAAACGTTTTCCTATTGATGTACTCAAAATAGATAGAAGCTTTGTACAAGACATAGGCATAGACTCTGATGATGAGGCCATTATCCAATCAACACTCGCGCTTGCAGATAGTTTAGGCAAAGAGTGTGTAGCTGAAGGCGTAGAAAGCTCGCATCAACTTGCTTTTTTAAAGGCGAGAGGGTGCAAGCATTTCCAAGGGTATTTATTTAGTAAACCGGTACCTAATACCGACGTACTCGCGCTTATTAATCGCGATTGGAGTGATATATTCAATTGAGAATAGTCGCACGGATTTAGGGCCTTTTACCGCAGTGTCTGCAAAACATATGGCTGTTATGCTCATTTAACTGCGTTTTAATGGCCTTATTAGCTTCTAGCTTACTCAAGCCTAACTTATGACGTAGCTCTTCTAGGTGTATTTGTTGAGTGTCATTAAGTGTGCCCCCTTGAATTGACTCGTGCACAGCGTCTTCAAAAAACTGACGGCGTTTACGTATCTGTTCTGAAAAACTAGATGCCAATAACCCTGTAGGTATTGCAACCATTCCCATGCTCAGTAGTGTGATAACACCGCCGAAAAACTTACCCAATGGCGTTATAGGTACTACATCGCCATAACCAACGGTCGTCAGCGTTGCCATTGCCCACCACATTGCCGCAGGAATAGAGCCAAATTTATCGGGTTGAATATCGTGCTCAATTAAATAAATTCCGCATGAAGCTAAAATAAGCACGACGGCCATAATAAAAAATGCCGCTAGGAGTGAGCTACCTTCATCCATAAATGCTTGTAACAATAACTGCATTGCACGGGAGTAACGAGTGAGTTTAAATACTCTTAATAACCTAAGTACGCGTAAAAAACGTAAATCGAGCGGGAATAAAAACATCATTAAGCTAGGTAAAATCGCAATTAAATCAATAAGTGCCAGTGGCGATAAAAAATATTTTAATCTGCGTTTACTGTTTGAGCCTTCCATTGCTACATATTGTGTTTTATCTATACAGGCCCAAAGTCTGGCTAAGTATTCAACAGCAAAAATAGCGACAGAGACAATTTCTAAAACTAAAAATTCGTCATAATATTTAAGCGCCACACTGGGAATAGACTCAATAACAATGGCTATAACGTTAGCCATAATTAAGCTAATAAGCATAATATCCAAAATATGCCCAGCACGGTGATACTCTCCTGTGCCTTCAAATAGGCAAGCCATTTTTTGTCTAAAAGTTTGCGGATTATTCATTATTTAAGTTTAAGCACCATATTAATACTGCCTTCTTCAAAGTCGCGACTAATTTTAAACCCCAGCTTTCTGGCAAGCTCAATCATACCTGTGTTTTCTGGCAGAGTAATACCTTCAACCGACTCTACACCTTGGCGTTTGCAGTGGTTAATTGCTGCGCTCATTAGTATGCGACCAAGCCCTAAACCTTGGCAGTCTGATCGCACTACAATGGCAAACTCAGCATGTAAGTTATCGGGGTCCATAATAACGCGAGACACACCCAGTGTTCGGGTTTTACCTTCAAAGCGTTGGCAAACAATAAACGCCATTTCACGGTCGTAATCAATTTGCGTCATTTTAGCGAGTTGATCGTGGTTAAACTGTGGAAGCTCGCCAAAAAAGCGTTTATATCTGTCTTCTTTGTTAAGTGACTCGTCAAATACTTTATGAGCTTGTTCATCTTCTGGTTTTATCGGTCTGAGCGTAGCTTGAGTGTTGTTTTTAAGCGTTACCACTTCAACAAGTTCAATAGGGTAGGGACGAATAGATAAGCGCTTACGATTGCTCTGAGCTTGATAGCGGTTAAGTGTCATAGTGGCATCGAGCACTAAAAACTGCCCATTGCTGGCAAGTATAGGATTTAGTTCCATTGAGCTTATATCGGGTTGATCAATAACTAACTGAGAAATACGCGTTAGCAGTGCACATAAACGATACTTATCAACTTTTTCGGGGAGTATGCGCTCCTTTAATACGCCTTTATCGTGCGCTGCGGCAATTAAATATTTTGCTAAGTTCATATTCAGTGGAGGCAGAGCAACGGCGGCTTGTGCATATTCAAGCCCGGTACCTGCTTCACCCAATAATATAACCGGGCCAAAGTTAGGCTCTGTTTTAATCGCAATTCTCAGCTCATTTGCGCCTGCTCGCGGCGCCATTTTTTGTAATGAAAACCCTTCAATAACAGCATCCGGATACGTATTTTTAATACGGATAAGCATTGCAAAAGCAGTTTGTTCAACCTCGTTGGCGTCGTTTAAATTAAGCACCACCCCACCTACTTCAGACTTTGAGGCAATACTTGGACTAATCAGTTTTAATGCGACTGGAAAACCAAGCTCTATGGCTTGCTCTTTGGCTTCTGTTGGGGTGTAAGCGACCTCAGTTTGAATGCATTTAATACCATAGTGGTTCAATACTTGGCTTGCTTGATGAGTAGGTAAGTAGCTTTGTCCATCATCTAAAAACTCATTAATAAGGGTTCTAGCTGCCACCTTATTTATTTTAGCGTCATCAGTGTTCGACTCGGGTGTTTGCGTTAAATGCTTTTGGTTACGACGATACGTTACCAAGTGCATAAACGCGCCTACAGCACCCTCTGGTGTTCTATAAGTGGGTATTGCGTTGTTTGAGCACACTTTTCTGGCGGCGTAAGATGCGTCCTCACCCATAAAGTTAGTTATAACGTAAGGGCGCGCCATTTTAGGTAATGTTTGTAAGGTTTCTACAATAATGTTGGCGTAGTCTTCGCTGGGCGCAAGCGCTGAGGGAGTATGGATAATCAGTAAGTTTTTAACTTCTTTTGCGTGCAGTAAAATTTCTAATGCTTGCTTATAACGCGCAGGTGCTGAGTCGCCAAAAATATCCACAGGGTTTGAGGTGGTTTCTGATTGCGGAATGACTTTATTTAGCGCATTTCGGGTTTCAATGCTTAGTTCTGCTAATTTACCGGAGCTTTGAATTAGCTCATCAACAGCCATAACACCCGGGCCGCCACCATTAGTTAAAATTGTCAGTTGTTCTACTTTTAATAATTTGGGGTGCATGGCGAGTGTTTGTGTCGCTGCAAATAGCTCTCGTAAATCATTTACACGCAGCATACCCGCTCGTTGAAATAACGCATCGTAAACAGCGTCAGAGCTTTGCTTTCCACCGGTGTGAATTTCGGCTGCAAGTGCGCCGGCAGTTGTTTTACCTGTTTTAATCGCAATTACAGGTTTACTAAAGGCCGCGGCTCTTGCTGCTGATATAAAGCCACGAATATCTTCAATGTTATCTATGTAGAGTAAAATAGCTTTTGTTTTAGCATCACGACCTAAAAAGTCGAGTAGCTCATTGAAGTTTATATCAAGGCAATCGCCTACTGATACAAAATATGAAAAGCCAATTTCTTTGTTTTTAGCCCAATCTAAAATGGTTGAACATACTGCTGCTGATTGCGATACAAATGCTATTTTACCTGGGCTTGCCACGGTATGTGAAAAGCTCGCATTTAACCCAATATGAGGGATCAGCAAGCCTAAACAGTTGGGTCCAAGCAAAGTAACTTGCTTGGCTTGAGCGCATGCTTTAAGCGCGCTTTTTTGCTCCCCAGACAGCCCATCGGCAATAACAATAGCTGTTTTACAGCCAAGCTCTCCAAGCTGCTCAATAATATCAATTAAGGTGTTTTTGTTAGTACAAATAACAGCAAGGTCAGGTACTTTTGGTAAGTCAGCAATAGAAGGGTAAGCAAGTACGCCATGTACTGCGCTATGGCTTGGAGTAACAGGCATTATCGGCCCTTTAAAGCCACCTTGAAGTAAGTTGCGCATAACCACAAAACCAGCCCGAGTTGATATGTTAGAGGCGCCAATAACGGCCACTGAGCTTGGGTTAAAAAATTGGGTTATACGCTTAAGGCTCATGGTTTTTCCTAGGCTGATTAAATTTTGCGTTATTTATAGTTTCAATGTACCCTGTTTACTGTGTTATTTCGAGCGTCTCGATGCTTATTATTGATATCAATCAAGGAGATTATTGTGAATAAAAACCCCGGTTTTTACATTGTTATAGCGGCTATTTGTTTAAGTATAGGCTTAATTAGCTTAGGGTTTATTTTAAAAAGTACCGCTTTGAGTGTGAAAGGGATGGAACGTACTGTGCAGGTTAAGGGATTGGCCGAGCGAGAAGTAATAGCCGATACGGTAATTTGGCCTCTGCAATTTAGTGATGCCGACAATAACCTTGAAAAATTAGTAAGCCGAGTTGAGAAAAAAAATGATGCGGTAACTGCTTTTTTAAAACTCCATGGTTTTGACAACGATGAAATAACAATAGGTAGCCAGTCAGTTATTGATAAGCAAGCACGTGAATACAGTAATGAAAATCAACAATTTAGATACATAGTGCGCTCAAATATTATTGTTTATTCTGCTGCGCCAGATAAAGTGCAAAACGCGCTGAGTAAAGTAAGCCAGCTTGCTAAACAAGATATCGCAATAGTGCAAGATAGCTACGAAACAAAAGTTGAATACATCTTTACTGGCCTCAATGATGTAAAGCCTGCGATGGTGCAAGAAGCAACTGAAAAAGCGCGTGAAGTCGCTAATAAATTTGCTAAAGACTCTAATTCAAAATTAGGCAAAATAAAAACAGCTCGCCAAGGGCAATTTAGTATCAGTAATCGAGATTCAAACACACCGCAAATAAAAAATATAAGAGTGGTAACCAGTGTTGAATATTACTTAAATGACTAGGGCCTGTTGACCTTTCAGAATTAAAATTTGTTCAATTTAGGTGCGATTTAATCGCGGCGTGAGGTTTGTAACCTAGCGGGCTAAGTAAAAACCGAGCTAAGCTTCCGCGTCCTGCTCACGCCCCTTACCTACATCCATGTCATAGGTAAGATCTTAAGAAATTGAGTTGAAGCTCAATTCATGATCAAATGGTTGTTACCACACAAACCACAGAATCAAGAAAAGAGCTTCAAATGAATGCTAACATTTTTATTAATAAGTTAAAAAGTATCCTAAGTGAAAAAAAACTGAACCGACTTGGTAAACAAGTAGCATTTACTAAAAGAGAAAGAAATATTACCGCATTTCATATGGTTGTTAGTCTTGTTGCTGCGCTTGGGGATAAAAAAACGATCTATTTATCCGAAATATTAAGAGTTTATAACCAGCTAACAGGGCAGTCTATTAAGTATAAGCCTTTTCATAACCAGTTAGTTAAACCTGAACTAGCTGAACTAATGCGAGAGGTAACAAATAGAGTTTTTAATTGTTGGATAAATGATGCGCTTAAGTACACTAAAAAAGATTTGTTCAAGTTTGAGAATATTTTAATTCAGGACGGTAGCTCTATTATGCTTCATCGTTCTTTAAAAGATGTTTTTCCTGGGCGATTTTCAAATACGTGTCCAGCAGCCATTGAATTGCATGCTACTTTAAATTTAACGCAAGGTTGCTTTGAAAAAGCAGGTATAACACCAGACAGTTACTCTGAACGTGAAGAACTTCCAACATTTAAAGAGTTGAAAGGACAGTTGTTACTTGCTGATAGAGGATATTATTCAGGTAGTTATATTCATGAATTAGATAAAGCAGGAGGATTTTACGTATTAAGAGCGAAGGGATTAAAAGCAGTCAGAGTACATAATGCTTTTAAGCAAAATGGACAGGAATTAACAGGAAGTCATTCCCCAAAGTTATGTGAATTGCTTCCCGAATTACCTAAAAATGATCTTATTGATATGAATGTTAGCATAAAAAACAAGCTAACAAGAGTCGTTGGGTATTGGTCAAAAAAAGAAAAACAATATACATTTTTAGTCACTAATTTATCTATTGATGAATTTACAGCGACTGAAATAGGCAAATTATATAGGTTACGCTGGCAGGTTGAATTACTTTTTAAGGAGTGTAAGTCTTATAATAATTTACGCGGCTTTCAAACATCAAACGCAACCTTACAAGAGGCGCTAATTTATGTAAGTTTAATAGTAACCACGCTTAAAAGATTTTTAACTGGCTGTATTGAAAAGATATTTAAAACTGAAATGTCTACAATGACAGTAGCAAAAACAACGGGTGTTTGGTGGATTGCCATATTAACAGCGATTATTAGGAAGCATAGGAAAGGATTGTTAAATGCAGTTAATGGAGCATTTGACTTTCTGAGGAAAAATGCAGCTAGGGCACACCCCAAACGCGATCGAAAAACAGGAGTATTTCAGTATGGGGTAGAGCCAAATTTTTAAGGCTGTACTTAATGTTTTTCTTAAGTACCTACCTATGACATCCATGTAGGCAACAAAGAGTAAATTGCCCCTAGGCAGAACCCTTCGGCAGCGCATGTTTGGCATTTATTCCACGTTACCGCCTATTTATGGGAAATAACCACACTGCATAGGCTCTGCCTTGCCTAAATACCAAACATACTGCTGCAAATTTAACCTCGAAAGATAAACAGGCCCTAGGAAATAATATGTCAGAGTCTAAATATGGCCAGTTTGTACTGGCGCCCCGTTCGTATTTTTTCACTGCTATAGCGAGCGTAGTATTTGCGTTTATAGGCTTTAGTTATAATGCATTGCGGATGGAGGCAAGTGAAGATAACAACAATACACGCATTGCTAGCTTTCAAATCTTACAAGAACTAGCCGAGCTTGAGCTTATTGTATTTGCGGCACATTACGATAATAACAAAATAGATGGCAGCCCCAGAAAAGGCTGGGTTAAAGTTAACTTAATTCATGACTTAAGCTACTTAGCCGTTGATAAAGTACATTTAAAAACAAAAGACTTACAAAAGGTCTGGCAAACAAATTGGCCAAATATGGTTGATCACCAAAGTGCTGCACAATCTATTACACATGCCATAGACAGTGTGCGTACAGAAGTTGTGAGTGAATTAAAGCGCCTTGATTAAGTGAGCAACTTGCGCCGTTGAGCGTTGCAAGTAAGCGGCGCTCAGTAAAATTGTGGTCTCGTTAACTTTTTGCTCTTTTATTACGTTGGCAAGCTGCTGTTTAGCGTTAGGATTTTGTTTTTGCTCTATTTCCATTAATGCTAACAAAGCTGAAAATTCATGCTTTACCGGTGTGCTAGGTTTATTTGCATAGGCTATGTAGCAGGCAACCGGTGTTAAGCCATGAGAGTTGGGCTGCGCCAGCGCTTTAGCTAACTCATCATTTGATTCAAACAACATCAAAGAGCGCACATAGTTAAATGGCAGCTTTGTCGCATCGGCATGCTTAAACACATTGTGCAGTACGTTATTTCCTTGTGTATCTTGTACTAAAAAGCCTTTATTGAGTTTGAGCGCTGGGGTAAAAAAGCTCAATGCGTCAATATTAGTGAGTTGATTAATAAATGGAGAAGGTGCTGTATTAGTACTTAATATACGGATTGCTATGTTTTGCATAAAGTCATACTTAACACTCAACCGTTGGGCGCTGTCATATAAATGGTTAAGCTGCAAAGTTTGCTGAGCAGGGCTTAACTGCTTAAAGTCGTTATCGAGCTCATTTAACTGTTGCTTTGAAATACGCGCATTAAGTAGTTGTATGCTTAAATCCATTATTATTTCCAAAAATCTTTTTTACTACTATAAAACAAAAAAGGCCGCAAATGCGACCTTTCATATTTAAAGCAATTGTTTAAATTGGTTTTAAGCTTTTTTGCTTGCTACCCATTCATTAACAAAGTTCTCTAGTACATTTAGTGGTACAGGACCATTTTTAAGTACTACGTCGTGGAACTGGCGAATATCAAACTTATCACCCAGTTGCTTTTTAGCGTCTTCACGAAGCTCTAAAATCTTAAGCATACCCACTTTATAAGCCGTTGCTTGTGAAGGCATTACAATGTGACGCTCAACCATTTTAACACCGTCAGATGTTGCATTAGGCGTGTTATTTACGTAGTAATCAATACCTTCTTGACGAGTCCACTTCATCGCGTGAATACCCGTATCAACCACTAGACGACATGCGCGCCATAGCTCCATTGAAAGACGACCAAAATCTGAGTAAGGGTCTGAGTACATGCCCATTTCTTTAGGAATGAACTCTGAGTATAAACCCCAACCTTCAATATATGCTGTGTAACCACCAAATTTACGGAACTTAGGAACGCCTTCTAGCTCTTGCGAAATAGCGATTTGCATGTGGTGACCCGGAATACCTTCGTGGTAAGCAAGTGCTTCCATTTGATATGTTGGCATAGCTTCCATGTCATAGAGGTTCGCGTAGTAAATACCTGGGCGTGAACCATCTGGAGCTGGCTGTTGGTAAAATGCTTTGCCCGCTGCTTTTTCACGGAATGCTTCAACTGCTTTTACTTTTAAATCAGCTTTTGGTTTAACAATGAATAACTCATCTAAGCGTGTTTTCATTGTATCAATAAGTCCAGTGGCTTCATCAAGGTAGCGTTGCTTACCTTGTGCATCATTAGGGTAGTAAAATTGTTTGTCAGTTTTCATAAACTGCATAAACGCTTTTAAGTCGCCTTTAAAGCCTACTTTATCTTTAATTTCACGCATTTCATCATGAATACGTGTCACTTCAGATAAACCAATTGCATGAATTTCTTTAGCCGTTAAATCTGTTGTTGTAGTGCGCTTAAGTGCGTTGTTATAAAACGCTTCGCCATCTGGTAATTTCCATGCGCCATCGCGATCATCAGCACGTTTCTCAAGCTGCGCTAGGTAATTAATTAGCTTAGAGTAAGATGGTTTAACAGCCGATTCTAATGCATCTGATGCATCGCTGATTAACGAGTCTTTTTCGCCTTGGCCAATTTCAAGCGCTGTTACTTTTCGTTTAAAGTCAGCAAGCAATGTAGAATCATCGCCTTTTTCAAACGGTGCACCGTGAATAATGTTTTTGCTTGAATCAATAACATGCGGGAATACAAATTTAGGGGCTATGATGCCTTTTTCTGCACGTACAGTTAAATCAACGATAAGCTGATCAATAACACCAGTTACACCATTTAGGCGTGAAATGTAGTCTTTAGCTTCTTTTACATTACTAATTGAGTGCTGATTAATTAAAAACGCAGGGATCATAGAATGCGTACCAAACATTTGGTTCACAGGGTAATTATGGTAGCGCCATTTAAAGTCAGCAATTGAGCTTTCAAGATCCTGTTTTTTTAAGTCGTAGCTAACTTTTGTTGCATCATCTAATAAATCACGATTAATTGCTTTTAATGTAACTAAGTCTGCTTTTGTTTGTGCTAAATCTTTAAGCTTTCTTTCTTCGCTGCCATCGTCCCATTTATCGTAATCTTGCTTAATCCCCATGTATGTTTGATATACAGGGCTGCTCATTACATCGCGGTTAAATGTATCTTCAAAAAATGCATTGGCTTTGTCTATTTCACTTTGTTGTGATTGAACTGCTTGTGCAATAGGGGCTGAAGTAGATTGTTGTGTTGTTTGCTGGCAACCAGCAAGTAGTGCAACGCTTACTGCGGCCGCAATAAAAGTGAGTTTACGCATTGTTTTCCCTTTTGTTGTTAGAAACCCATTAGGGTGATTTATATTTATTAGTTTTATATTGTTGTGCAGTGCCTTAGCGCTACACAAACAATTCTAGCAGGTCATTTAAAAAGCGATGACCTTTTAAGGTTACCTGCCAATGGCTGTCTGTTTGAGTCAATAAACCTTTATTTATTGCTTGGTTTAATGCACTTTGCTGACTTTGCAGCGGCAGTGTTGTTAGTTTATTAAAATCATTAATTGGGCAAGACTCAACAAGGCGAAAGCGATTCATAAAAAATTCAAACGCTAAATCGTCTTGCTCTACATGCCAGCTTTTATACATATACGGTTTAATTAAATCCATATAGCCGCGAGGATGTTTAACCTTTTCGGTACGCGTTATAAGCCCTGTATTTGCATCAGTAACCTTACCATGTGCGCCGCAACCAATACCGAGATAATCGCCAAAACGCCAATAATTTAAGTTATGTTGGCATTGATAGCCCGGTTTTGCATAGCCCGATATTTCGTATTGCACGTAACCTGCTTGCGCGAGTAACTCAACCCCTTGTTCTTGAATGTCCCACAGTGTTTCATCTTGTGGCAAGGTAGGGGGCTTTGAAGCAAACTGAGTATTGGGTTCAATAGTTAGTTGATACCAAGATATATGCGGTGGATCGAGCGCTATTATTTGTTTTAAATCACTCAGAGCATCATCAAGGGTTTGCCCAGGTAAGCCATGCATTAAATCAAGATTAAAGCTATTTAAACCGGCTTCTTTAGCTTGTTGCGCAGCATAGTTTGCCTCGTCGCTGCCATGAATCCGACCAAGTGCTTTTAACTTGTCGTTTTGCATGCTTTGCACACCGATAGAAATACGGTTAATGCCTGCTTTTACGTAATCTTTAAAGCGACCTGTTTCTACTGTACCAGGGTTGGCTTCAAGGGTAATTTCGCAGTGTTCTTCAAGCCCAATTAGGTTGTCGACTTCATTTAATAATCGGGTATAAGCTGCACCAGTTAATAGGCTTGGCGTGCCGCCACCAATAAAAATGCTGTGAATTTTACGTCCTTGCACTAAGTGCAAATCTGCTTTTAAGTCATCAATTAAGTGTTGAACATATTCAGCTTCAGGTATTTCACCTTTTTGTCCGTGGCTATTAAAATCGCAGTACGGGCATTTTTGCACGCACCAAGGCACGTGCACATATAAGCTCAGTGGTGGAAGGTTCACAGGCCGCCTTTTTGCTGTAGTTCTAGTAATAATTTTTGCAGCGCTTGTCCGCGATGACTCACTGCATTTTTTTGCTCTTTTGTAAGCTCAGCACTCGTACAATTTTTCTCTGCTACAAAAAACACAGGATCGTAACCAAATCCACCGTTGCCATTTTGAGTGAGCGTAATTTCGCCCTCCCAACTAGCACTACAAATAAGCGGAGTAGGGTCGTCTGCGTGGCGCATTAACACCAGTACACACCAAAAGCGTGCACTGCGAATAGGGTTATCACCTAAATCAACGAGTAACTTATCGATGTTATCTTGATCGCTAGCACCTGTGCCTGCAAAGCGGGCTGAATACACACCGGGCGCACCATTTAAGCCATCAACTTCCAAACCTGAGTCATCGGCAATAGCTGGCATGCCGGTAATTTTAGCGGCATGGCGCGCTTTAATAATGGCATTTTCAACAAAGGTAGTGCCGGTTTCGGCAACTTCACCTACGTTAAAATCGCTCTGTGGAACTACATTAATATTCAAAGAGCTTAGCATGTTAGCGAGCTCTTTTACTTTGCCAGGATTACCTGTAGCAAGTACTAAAGTTTTGGTCATGTTATTAATCTACGTAAAATTTTTGCTGAAACTGTAATTTTTGAAATTGATTATTTTGCTGTATTTCAATTTCAAAGCGTAAAATCTCTTCGTTGGTGTAATCAACTTGGGCAAGGTAATAAATTGACTCACCTTCTTTTACTTCTTTAAAAGTAAGCGTTTGTTTGTTGCCAAGTAGGTTTTTAGCTGTGCCTGTAAGCTTTGCCGTTTGTGCTGTTTTATCGGCATCATTTTTTAATATAGAAATGTTTACAACCCCTTTGTAGCCACTGCGCTCAAGGTTGTATGCTTTTGCTATTTTTGGCTGAATAAAAGTAGAAGGAAAGGCGATGTAATGGACTTGCCAAGGGCCAAGCTCCTTGTATTGTGCGCCCTGCATTTCTTCGCTTTGCGCGTTAAATGCAAATGCTAAACAAGCAATAAAACAAAACTTAATTAAACGGTTCATTATTAACTCCTAGAAACATATAAAAAAGAGGCCTTTGGGCCTCTAATTAAAAAATCCATATTAGACTAAAAAATCCATAAGCAGCATTTGCAAAAACTGAATACCAATAATAAGCACTAAAACTGATAAATCTAAGCCACCCATTGATGGCAATATTTTACGAATTGGTTTTAGCATTGGTTCAGTAAGCTGGTGGAAAACCGCTTCTATAGGGTTATAGCCTTGGCTAACCCAACTTAAAATAGCGCGAATAATAAGTACCCAAAATACTAAATTAAGGCCTTCTTTTAGTACCGTTATAAGTGCTTGAATAAGCACAGGCTGTATTGCCCACGCATTATATATAACAAGCATTAAAGTACTAATTTTGGCTACAGCCACTATAAATGCCAGCAACAGAGATGCTAGATCAAGTCCGCCAAACCCCGGAATGATTTTACGCAGTGGTTTTACCGCAAACGACGTGGCTTTAACCACAAACTGGCTCATTGGATTGTAAAAGTCGGCTTTTGCCCACTGCAGCCAAAAGCGCAGTAATACCACCATTAAAAACAAATCAAACAGGGTACTGATTAAAAATTGCATGGCATTCATAGTGTAACCTTCAATAAAAAGTGGTTTTAAAGTTCTTTTTCCATTTGCTCTGCACGCGCAATACACGCATCCATTGCATCGCCAACGGTTTTAGTTAAGCCTTCATCTTTTAAGTGCTCAACAGCTGCGTGAGTAGTGCCGCCTTTAGATGTTACGTTTGAACGTAGTTGCGAAATACTAATATCAGGCTGGCTAAGTGCCATTTCGGCAGCGCCAAGGGCTGTTTGTTGTACCAGGCGACGAGCGTCTTCATCGTTAAAGCCCAGCGCTTTAGCTTTTTCTTCTATGGCTTCCATAAATAAGAAAAAGTAAGCAGGTGATGAGCCGGTTACAGCAATAATATCGTTAATTTGTGACTCTTTTTCCACCCATACAACAATGCCTGTACATTCAAAAACTTGTTGTACAAATTCGTGTTCGCTTGGTGTTTCGCCCGCACCATATAAACCTGATACTCCGCGACCTAATAAAGATGGCGTGTTTGGCATGCAACGTACCATTTTAACGTCTTGGCCTAGCATTTCACGCAAACGTTTTACAGTTAAGCCCGCAGCAACAGAAATAAACAGTTTATCGCTAAAGTCTACGCCTGACTCTTGAAACGATTTACATAAATCGCCCATCATTTGTGGTTTAACAGACAAAACAATTACATCAGCATCGCGCAGGGCTTCGTTATTGTCACTGGTGGTTTGCACCTTGAAATCAAATGCTACCTTTTCAAGCTTTTCTTGGTTGCGGTTAGTCGCAATTATGTTACTTGCGTTAAAGCCGTTTTTTACCATGCCACCAATAATGGCGTAGCTCATATTACCTGTGCCTATAAATGCGATTTTTTTATCTGACATAAATCTGTTATCACCTTTTAAGTTCGTGTTCCAAAAATGTCTGTGCCGATCCTTACCATGGTTGAGCCTGCGCTAATGGCAGCTTCAACATCGTTACTCATACCCATCGACAAAGTATCTACTTGAGGATATTGGGTCTTTAGTTTATCAAAGCAAGTTTGTAATTGCTCAAAAGATTGAATTTGCGTATCCAGTTTGTCGCTTTTAGCGGGAATTGCCATTAAACCTCGAAGTGTTAAGTGCTCACATTGGTTAATATAATCGGCAAGTTCATCTATTTCATCACGGCGGCAACCTGACTTTGCTTCCTCATTACTTATATTTACTTGAATAAGTATATTAAGAGGTGGTTTATCGTCTGGGCGCTGGGAATCTAATCGCTTTGCTATTTTTATGCGATCAACACTTTGCACCCAATCAAAGTTAGCAGCTACTAGTGCACTTTTATTTGATTGAATAGGGCCAATGAAATGCCAAATGATGTCGCTATATGACTGTAGTTGAGCTATTTTATCTATAGCCTCTTGAACATAAGATTCACCAAATTCGCGCTGACCATGCTCATAAGCTGCAATAATATCTTCGCTTGGTTTAGTTTTAGACACTGCTAGTAGAGTAACTTCGTTAGTGTTTCGCTGTGTGTTTTTTGCCGCGTCTGCAATTCTAGCGTAGGCGGATGTGAGTCGTTCTGCTATTATAACCATATATTTATCAGTTAGTTGTGGAGTCATAAATGGATATTACCGAATTATTAGCGTTTAGTGTGCAACACAAAGCATCCGATTTACATTTATCGTCGGGTGTTTCACCTATGATACGCGTAGACGGTGATGTTCGCCGCATTAATATACCAGCCCTTGCAGACAAAGACGTAAACAGTCTGGTTTACGATATTATGAACGATAATCAACGCAAGGACTACGAACAAAACCTCGAAGTGGATTTTTCGTTTGAAGTGCCTAATTTAGCACGTTTTCGTGTGAATGCGTTTAACTCTAATCGCGGGCCTGCTGCGGTATTTCGTACCATACCAAGTGAAGTGTTAACGCTTGATGATTTAGGTGCGCCAGATATTTTTAAAACAATCTCTGATACCCCACGTGGGCTCGTGTTAGTAACAGGGCCAACGGGTTCTGGTAAATCAACAACACTTGCCGCTATGGTCGATTATATAAATCAAAATAAACATCACCATATTCTAACAATAGAAGATCCAATCGAGTTTGTTCACGATAATAAATTAAGTTTAATTAACCAACGTGAAGTTCACCGCGATACACATAGCTTTTCAAACGCGCTACGTAGTGCATTGCGTGAAGACCCTGATGTAATACTTGTGGGTGAGTTACGAGATTTAGAAACAATTCGTCTTGCAATGACTGCTGCCGAAACGGGTCACTTAGTGTTTGGCACGCTACATACAACATCTGCACCAAAAACTATTGACCGTATTATTGATGTATTCCCAGGTGAAGAAAAAGCTATGGTGCGCTCAATGTTATCTGAATCTTTACGTGCGGTAATTTCACAAACGCTGCTTAAAAAAATTGGTGGTGGGCGAGTTGCAGCACACGAAATTATGATTGCAGTTCCTGCTATTCGTAACTTAATTCGTGAAGATAAAATTGCACAAATGTATTCGTCTATTCAAACCGGTGCGTCTGTGGGCATGCAAACAATGGATCAGTGTTTAACTAATTTAGTTAATCACGGTATTGTTACAAATACGGCAGCGAAAGAAAAAGCACAAGACAAAACACAATTTGGTGGGTAAGAAACTATTATGGCTTTATCTTTAAACGACTTTTTACTCATCATGATTGAGAAAAAAGGTTCTGACTTATTTGTATCGAGTCAGCTACCTGTAAGTGCAAAAATAAACGGCGAGCTAACAGCCCTCAGTGACGATAGGCTTACAGATGAGCAATCGCTTGAGTTAGTTGAATCTGCAATGAGCGAAAAGCAAAAAGCAGAGTTTCATACAACGAAAGAATGTAACTTTGCGATTGCTACCGACGAAGGGCGTTTTCGTATTTCTGCTTTTTGGCAGCGCGATAGAGCGGGTATGGTTATTCGCCGTATTGTGACGCAAATTCCTGATGTAAGTGATTTAGGTCTGCCATCTACGCTGACAGATGTAATTATGTCTAAACGCGGTCTTGTCTTGTTTGTAGGTGGTACAGGTACGGGTAAGTCGACCTCACTAGCTGCACTTATTGGTTATCGAAACCGTAACCAACGAGGTCATATACTGACCATTGAAGATCCGATTGAGTTTGTTCATGAGCATCGTAAAAGTATTATTACTCAGCGCGAAGTAGGGCTTGATACAGAAAGCTTTGAGTCGGCACTTAAAAGCTCATTACGCCAAGCTCCAGATGTTATTTTGATTGGTGAAATTCGCTCGCAAGAAACCATGGAATACGCCCTAAGCTTTGCTGAAACCGGGCACCTGTGTGTTGCAACACTGCATGCTAATAATGCGAACCAAGCGATTGACCGTATTATGCATTTAGTTCCAAAAGAAAAACACGATAAGCTTAAGTACGACTTAGCACTTAACTTACGTGCAATTGTAGCTCAGCAATTAGTACCGACTGCTGATGGTGAAAGCCGTGTTGCAGCTATTGAAATATTGCTTAACTCACCAATGGTTGCTGAACTGATTAAAAACGGTGATATTGGCGGAATTAAAGAGGCAATGGCTAAGTCGAAAGAAATGGGCATGCAAACCTTTGACCAAGCGTTATTTGAGTTGTATAAGCAGCAACGAATCAACTACGCCGATGCACTTCATCATGCTGATTCGCCAAATGATTTACGCTTGATGATTAAACTGCGTAATAACGAACAACAAGGCGCAGGCTTTTTACAGGGTGTTACTATTGATGGCCTTGATGATAAAAATAGGGATCAATAATTTAAAAGTAATCAATAAAAAAGCGCCAATTGGCGCTTTTTTTATTTGTATAAAGGGTTGTTTATACCAACCTGCATAAATCTTTGATCAATTTAACGAATAAAATTGCACTATAACGTCGTTAAAAATTTTTTATTTAGAACAACTAGATATAAAAACTTTTGCCTAGTTCTAGCGTAATTTTCTTAACGTTAAATAGACCCCATATATAAGCAGATTGGTATTATATAGCAGGCTTATTCACCGTAACTAGATTCAAAAAAGCTTTCTAAAATAATAACCGCAGACATATTATCTACGTTACCTTTGCCTAAGTTTTTATAGCCGCCACTTTCAAAAAGTCGCGCTTTAGCGTCCGCTGTTGTTAACCGCTCATCCTGTGTTTGCACAGGAATGCCATAATGATTATGCAATCTGTTGGCAAACTTTTTTGCTTTAAAGGTAACCTCTTGTGATGTTCCATCCATATTTAGTGGTAAACCAACAACCATTAAGTCAGGCTGCCACTCGGCTACTTGTACGGCGATATGGTCCCAATTAGGAATACCATCTTGTGCTTTTACAGCCTTAAGGCTAGACGCGCTGCCGGTTAGCTCTTGCCCAATAGCAATACCAATGCTTTTGGTGCCAAAGTCAAAGCCCATTACAGTGCGTTCGCCTTGCGGCTTAAGCGATTTTTTTGTCATGTGTATCTTGTTTAAGTTTGCTAAGGTTAAGTTACTATTATGCGTGACCAGCTTCAGGGCTAAGTTGGCTAATATCAAAGCCCAACATTGAAACTGCTTTTTCCCATCGTTTTTCAACGGGGGTATCAAAAATGATCTTCGGATCGGCTTCTATGATCAACCAGCTGTTATCAAGTAACTCTTGTTCGAGTTGTCCTTGCTCCCATCCTGAATAACCAAGTGTAATAATAAATTGATCAGGTGCTTGTGCAGTGGTTAAGTTTGCTAAAACGTCTTTTGAGGTAGTGATCATAATATCGCTACTGAGTTTTTGACTTGCTGAATAACCCGATTGGGGAGAGTGCAGTACAAAACCACGGTCAGTTTTAACGGGTCCACCTGCAAACACAGTTACTTTTGCTGCGTTTTGAGTTTTGTCGTTATCAATTTCTATTTTATCTAAAAGTTCGCCAACAGTAACATCAATAGGTTGGTTTATTACCAAGCCCATAGCCCCATCTTCGTTGTGCTCACAAATATAGGTAACAGCACGTTTAAAAAAAGGGTCTTGCATCGACGGCATCGCGATTAAAAAATGATTTTCTAATGACTGCATAGATTTCACCCTTTTTAGTTAATGAACTTTGAGTATGGCACATACCTTTGTTTTTAAAACTAAAAAAGCACTTTCATACGGTTTAAAAATTAATAATCAACAATTATATTAAGATTTATAATACGAAAGCACTTTTTAATAACGACAGGTAGGTGCCTATTTAGCTAACTTTCTTTCAATGGCATCGAACAAAATACCTGTGATAGAAATATCATAAGCAGCTTCAATTTCGCGTACGCACGTTGGTGCAGTTACGTTAATTTCAGTTAATTTATCGCCAATAATATCTAAACCTACAAATATTAAGCCTTTTTCTTTAAGCGTTGGCGCAACTGCTTGCGCAATTTTTAAATCAGATTCACTAAGTGGGCGCGCTTCGCCTCGACCGCCAACAGCTAAATTACCGCGTGTCTCACCATTTTGTGGAATACGCGCTAAACAATACGGAATAACCTCGCCATCAATAACCAATACGCGCTTGTCGCCTTGTTTGATCTCTGGGATGTAATTTTGCACCATAGCAAAGCGGCTACCGTGCTCGGTTAGCGTTTCACAAATTACACCAATGTTGGCATCGTCTTCTCTAAGGCGGAAGATAGATGCGCCACCCATGCCATCAAGCGGCTTTAAAATAATGTCTTTATGCTGTGCTAAAAATTCACGAATTTGTTTTTGGCTACGTGTAACAAGTGTGTCTGGCGTATGCTCGCTAAACCATGCTGTAAACAGCTTTTCGTTAGCATCGCGAAGGCTTTGTGGCTTGTTAATTATTAACGTACCTTCTTGTTCAGCACGCTCTAAAATATACGTCGCGTAAATGTATTCAGTATCAAAAGGAGGGTCTTTACGCATTAAAATTACGTCAAGATCGGCAAGGGCTATAGTGGCTTTTTCTTCAAGCTCATACCATTTTTCTGCATTATTAAACACTTGCGCTTTAGACGCTGTAGCGTACGACTTGCCTTTACGAAGAGATAAATCGTCCATCTCCATATAATAAATTTCGTAGCCACGTTCTTGCGCTTGCATCATCATTGCAAAACCGGTGTCTTTTTTGATGTTAAATCCACTAATAGGATCTGAAATAATACCTAACTTAATTGCCATGCGCTGTGCCTTACTATAAATGTTACTGTTTATATGAGGGTGCTTTTAGTTATTTCAATTAGCTAAATCGCCAAATTGAAGTTGTAATGCACTTAAGACCGTTAAAGCGGCTGTTTCCGTTCTTAAAACGCGCGGGCCTAAGCGAATATCTACAAACTCTAGTTGTTTGGTTAGTGCCATTTCATCGTCGGTAAAGCCACCTTCGGGGCCTACTAAAAAGCGTACGCCATCTTTAGGTACCGTAATAGTTTTAATGCTGTGCTCAGCACGAGGGTGAAGAGTGAGCTTAATTGCATCGGTTTGTTGTGCAAGCCATTGTTTTAAATCTATAGGTGGGTGAATAATTGGCACAAAATTACGCCCTGACTGCTCAGCCGCAGCAATTGCAATTTTTTGCCATTGTTGGTGTTTTTTCTCAAGACGATCGCCCATTAGTTTCACACCACAGCGTTGACTAAAAATAGGGGTGATTTCGGTAATACCTAGTTCAACTGACTTTTGAATTGTAAAATCCATTTTATCACCACGGGATACACACTGACCTAAATGAATTTTAAGTGGAGATTCTACATCGTGAGGGTTAAGTTCTAATGGCATTACGACGACTGTTTTTTTTGTTACCTCAATTATTTCACTAAGGTATTCGCCACCTTCGCCATTAAAAATAGATACATGCTCGCCTACTTTCATGCGCAGCACTCTGCCAATATGCCCTGCAGCATCGTCATCTAAAGTTACAGGGGTGTTTAGGGCAATACTCGATGTTTGATAAATATGAGGAACTCGCATAGGGCGTCACTTACTACATAGCGTAAAATATATATTGCTATGGTAAGTAAGCTGGGGGCTGTGCGCAATTATTTATTTTTATTAAGTTGTTCGGCGAGATCTATTAAATCTTGTGGGGTGTGTGCTATATCGTGATGATTTTGCGAAGGTTCCGTTAACGTCTCGTCGGTAACCCGGCTTAGTGTATAGCCTGTATCATCAAGATTTATTAAAAAGCGTTCTTCATGTAAGGAGTTATAAATAAAGCGCTGCTTATCACTTGCGAGTAAATAATCGGTGCTATTGAAAAGGACTCCGTGTAAATCGTGATGATCTTTTAAATAATTAATTAACTCAGAAACGCTTATTTCGTTTTCAAGATCGCAATAACTATAGTCTTTAATAAGCTCGTCAAACATCATTTTTACTAATTGGCGGGTATTACTCCCTGCAGCAATAAGTGTACTCGCTTTTGTTATGCCATTACTATTTACATAGTATTCGGCAAATGCGCGGCTAAATTCGTTGTCTATGTCAATTAACAAATAGTTCGTTATTTCAGGCGGCATAGAGCTAGGACCTTGTTGCATCTAAGTAATTACCATTATTACTTAAATGCAGACGTTTTAATTGCTGTATTTTCAGTAAAAAAGGTCTAAAGAGAAAACATACTAATAAGTAAATAACCAATAGCACAAAAAACAGCAAATTCTATGCATGCTACCCCAATATTATCTTGATGGTCTATTTCAAGAGCCGTATCAATATTTGGTAAAGAGATAACTTTTATCACATACGTTAAGCCGTAAAGTAGTATCCACATTACACCGCAATGCATTACAAGTGTAAATATGTTTTCAACCATTTTACCGTTTTGAAATGCTGCGCTAGATAAACCAGCGTACACAGATAATGCTAAACCGATTGATTTTCCAGCATATCTTATACCTATAGAGGTGTTTTCTAAGTTGAAGTTACTTTGTAGCGAAGCGCCTTGGTTTGCTTTGGCAAAACGATATTCTCGTATTTTACTATCAAGTGCAAACATCCCCTGAAGTGTAAAAAAGCTAACGCAAGCAATAAGTAAGTTGCTAAACCCTTGCGTGTGCGTCCACGTGTACAAGCCCAGAGCAATAATACAGTTAGCGATTAACATTCCTGAGTCTACCAATGCAGCACATACATTTTGTTTTAGTATGGCAGCTTCTTCATTAAATCTGTGGAGTATCCATTTTCTGTGAATTAAATGGCCCACTTTTATAAAAGTGAATAAGAGAACAATAATAATTAACACTTTTAACGGGTTTGACTGTGCAGTGCTTACGCTTATTTCGTCAAATAAAAAGGCTATAGTGGCTATAACAACCGATATTTCAGATGCAAAACTAATACCCATGGCAAAGTTGTCGTGTTGCGCTAACTCATCTTTAAGCGCTTGTTTTGCTTTGATTTGAGTGACAACTCGTAAACAAAAAATAGTTATGCAAATAACCGCAAAACTAATGGCAATCGCAATAAAACTAGTGTTAGATAAAGACAAATATGACATGGTGATCCTAATTAAGTTAACCTTTCTAGGTTTTAATCATTCTAGTACGGTTATTGATGATATAAAAGAGAGGATTGATGAGTAACGTAAAGCAACTTCCTATTCAATTACAAAAACTTGGCTTGATGCGCTTTGAACAGTTATACCCGCAGCAAAGTAAACAAAGTGAAGTTGTAAGGTTATTAGCATTAAGCGACTTTGCTTGGCGCAGTTTAGAGTCACAACCTGATTTAAATACCTGGCTATTATGCAAAGACGAAATACAAAATAGAGTAATAGATTCTCCTTTTAAAAACCTGAATTTAGCTGACCTTGATGAAGCACAGTGCCATAAAGTACTTCGTCAATATCGTGAAAAGTACTGGCTTAAAGTCGCCTTTTTAGATTTATGCTGTAATAACCCCATTGCCGATAGTATTAATTATATAAGCCAACTGGCTGACATGCTAATTAATAGCGCCAACCAATGGGCGCATGCACAGGTGGCAAAAGTAAATGGTGAACCGCTTGATGAGCAAAACCAAGCAATGCCGCTAATGGTATTGGGGATGGGGAAGCTTGGCGGACAGGAGCTAAATTATTCCTCTGATATTGATCTTATTTTTGCGTATCCGCGCAGCACAAAAACCCAAGGTGGCCGCAGAAGCCTTGAGGCCCAAGTGTTTTATACCAAAGTTGCACAAAAACTGATTGCAGCACTTAACCAAGCCACCGGTGATGGGCAAGTATTTAGAGTTGATATGCGCCTACGCCCGTTTGGCGAAAGCGGCCCTTTGGTTATGAGCTTTAATGCCATTGAAGATTACTACCAAGAACAAGGGCGCGACTGGGAACGCTACGCCATGTTAAAAGGGCGCTTAATTGGCACTCCTAATAAGTATTGGGATGAATTTATTAAGCTTTTAAAGCCGTTTGTTTACCGCCGGTATATTGATTTTTCGGTGATTGAATCCTTGCGTAAAATGAAGTTAATGATTGCACAAGAGGTTCGCCGTAAACGCTTAACTAATAATATAAAACTAGGCGCTGGTGGTATTCGTGAAGTTGAATTTATAGTGCAAGCCCTGCAAATGGTAAGAGGTGGGCGAGAGGCTAATTTACAAACCCAATCTTTACTCAAAGCATTAAATGAGTTGGCACTTAACCAAGTTATAGATGAGCAAGAAGCAAGCGAGCTGAGGCGCAATTACCTTTATTTACGTAAAGTTGAGCAGTACCTTCAAATATTTGACGATCAGCAAACGCAAACACTCCCTGATGATGAATTGAATCAGCAGCGCTTAAATTTATTATTAGAACAAGCTGATTTTTCTGCCACTTTAAACACTATAGAAAAGGTGATGAAACAAGTTAACGGTGAGTTTGCACTTGTGATTGGCGAGGAAACCGTGCCACTTGATACCTGTGAAGGCGCATTTATTAGTGCTTGGGATCATGGTGATGTGAGCTTTTTAAAAGAGGCCAGAGATGAATGGCAAGCACCCCTTAACGATTTTAAATTAAGGCTGTCTAAGGTAAATATAGGTAACCGAGGGCGTGACACTCTTGATAAGTTAATGCCTGTTTTACTAAATCAATTAAATGACTTTAATGCCGGTGAAGCAGCTTTCACAATGGTTTGCCAAATTTTTAATAAGATAATTTCGCGTACTGCCTATTTAGAATTGCTTTACGAAAACCAAGGTGCATTAAAGCAACTTGTTTTACTGTGTTGTCATAGCAAATGGATAGGGGAGCATATTTCTCGCTACCCCATATTACTTGATGAACTAATAGACCCCGCAGTTCTTTATAAGCCGACCCCGCTCACAGCGTATAAAGATGAAATAAGACAGTATTTTTTACGAATAGAGCATGACGATTTAGAACTGCAAATGGAGTCGCTTAGGCAATTTAAGCAAACTCATCAATTACGAATTGCTGCCGCCGATGCAACCGGTGTTCTTGACGTAATGAAAGTAAGCGATCATTTAACCGTACTGGCAGAGGTGATTGTTGACCAAGCCGTTAATATTGCATGGCATAACACTGTTAAGCGTTTTGGTATGCCACCTGGCACTGATGATGAAAACAAAGGCTTTGCTGTTATTGCATATGGTAAAACGGGCGGCTTGGAAGTGGGGTATGACTCAGATTTAGATTTGGTGTTTGTGCATAATCATGATGGCTCAAGCCAAACCAATGGTGAAAAACCGATAGATTCTCGCCAGTTTTATTTAAAACTCGCTCAGCGCTTAATGCATTTATTTAATACTCGTACTGCATCGGGGATTTTGTATGAGCTTGATACGCGATTACGCCCTGAAGGTGCATCAGGTTTACTGGCTATCAATCTAGAGAGCTTTAATCACTATCAGCAAACTCAAGCATGGACGTGGGAACATCAAGCACTTGTGCGGGCACGGTTGATTTTGGGGCAAAACGATCTCATAGATCGTTTTTCACAAATTCGTAAAAATATACTTTGCCAACAGCGCGATCATACAGTCTTAAAAGCAGATGTAATAAAAATGCGCGAAAAAATGCGCGACCATTTAGCGAAAGGAAATACTGAGCAATTTGATTTAAAACAAGATGTTGGTGGTATGGCTGATATTGAGTTTATTACGCAATATTTAGTACTTAAACACGCAAACGAGTTTGAACAGCTTACAGTTTACTCAGATAACGTAAGGATATTAACGGATGCGGCAAATATAGGTTGTATTACTAAAGAGCAAAAGCAGCAGTTGATAAAAGCGTATATTGATTATCGCTCGTGTTATCACGTGTTGAGCTTGGAGCAAAAAGGCAAATTGATCCCGCGAGAAACGTTTTTACAAGATATTACTAACGTAACTAATATTTGGAATAGTATTTTTGAATTGAATTGAATTGAATTGAATTGAATTGAATTGAAAACCCAAGCGCTTGCTTGGGTCTATGTACGTGTAAACCCTTAAACCCTTAAACCTTTAGTTTTAAACAGTTTGTACGTACAAATTCTGATGGTAACTCGGTAATAACCGCTGCTCTTTGTTTATAGCAAAAGTAAGTATAAACCTCATGCTCAAAATCATCATTTATAGCGCGTCCAATTTGGTACAGTGCTGAAGTAAAGTTACTGTCTACTCTAAAATGATCTTTAACTACGTAATCTTTACTTAAGTACCAGTAAAGCTCAATCCCCTCGTTTTTAGCATATTGATTAAGTACATCTTTAAGAGTTGTGCCATTTTCAAAGCGCCTAGGTTCAACCTCTCCAGTCCAATTTGTAGGCATTGGATCTACTGTTCGCGCACGTTCAGCCAATACTCTATCCAAGGTTTGTTCTGGTGTTTTAAGTTTTAAAACAAATTGATCTCGTTCTTTATTACTTTTTACTTGGTTACGAATGGAGGAGTAAAAGCGTGATAATCCTTCGGCGGCTGCATTTTTAGATTTTTTAATATCAAATACAGAACCATCACCCACTAAAAAGTATACGGCGAGTGCTATTAGCACGGCTGCAAATGATATATGTCTAATCCAAAACCACATGATTATTACCCACCTTATTTGTTCCTATTATTGTTATACCATTACTTTTTGTAAAAAGAAGGCGTATTTTTATCCGGTCGAGTTTTAAAGCGACGGTGCAGCCACATGTATTGCTCTGGAGCTGCATTTATACATAGCTCTACGCGTTGATTAACCCGTGTTACATCAGCCTTGTCATCACCACTTGGGAAGTTTTCAAGCTCAGGTACTACCTCTAAATGGTACTTACCATTTTCGTCACGGCGCGAGATTAAACTCATAGTTTCGCAGTTTTTACTGCCAGCAAACATAAGAGTACCTGTTGTCGTTGCAGTGTCGGGAACTGCGTAAAATGGGACAAATTCACAGCGGTTACGGCCGTAATCTTGATCGGGTAAGTAATAGCATACTTTTTTATTTTTTAATGATTTAAGCAAACCTTTTACATCTTTTCGGCCAATTAAGTATTCGTTAGAACGAAGACGGCCATTAGTTGTAAAGTATTCCATTAGTGCGTTGTTGTGAGGGCGATAAAAGCCTAAGCCTTGGCATTTCAATCCCATCACACGACTAGCCATTTCAAGATGCAAGATATGGGGGACAAGTAATAAAATACCTTTACCAGATGCTTGTACACGCTCAAAGTGTTCTAGACCTTTGATTGAACCATATACACTTTCAACTCGCCACTGCGGCCACCACCAGGCCATACCAGTCTCAACCATAGCAATGCCGGTATTTTCCATATTTTTTAGTACAAGATCTTTTTGATCTGCTGCGCTCATATCAGGAAAACATAATTTAATGTTAACTTCTGCAATATGGCGACGGCGTTTCATAAATTTATGAACTAAGCGACCAAGCTGTTTTCCCATCGCCAACTGTAGTTTTTGTGGCAACCAAGAAATCAAATATAAAAATAAAACGCCAACCCACGTTAACCAGTATCGAGGGCCTAAAAAAGATGCTTTAAAAGGAGAAGAAGTGACCACAAAAATCTCTCTGAGAATAAAAACGATAGTTTAACGCTAAGCGCTGTGAAATACAAAAAGCCAGCTAAATGCTGGCTTTGAATAAATTTATATTATGTTTAGCTGTAAAAGTTAAGCTGATTTTAAACCTTGGTTTATAGCAACTAAATCTTCACTTGTTAGTGTACCCGCTGCTTGTTTTAAGCGAAGGGTAGATAACACATAACGGTAACGCACATCAGCAAGGTTACGTTTTGCATCGTATAAATTTTGCGTACTCACGAGTACGTCAACAATGGTACGAGTACCTACTTCAAAACCAGCTTCAGTTGCTTTAAGGGCACTTTGAGCTGAAACAACCGCTTGCTCTAGCGCTTTATAAGTCGCAATATCTGAAACAACTTGATTATAAGATGTAATTACTGTGCGAGTGACTGCGCGGTAATTTGTTTCATAATCTTGGCTCGCTGATACGTAAAACGCACGGGCTTGGTTTGTTGCAGCAACTGTTGCACCACCTGAATACAAAGGCACGCTAAAGTTAAGCCCAACAGAGCTTGAGTCTGAACGTGGTTGATCATCAAAATTAGCGCCATTTATTTGAGTGTCTGTAAGAGAGTCACCATAATTTGCACTTAGAGTTAGTTTTGGATAATGGCCTGCTTTTGCTAATTCAATTTGATCTTTTGCAATATCAACCGTTACTTTAGACACTTGTAGATTTATGTTTTTATCTTCAGCTACTTTAACAAAGTCGCTTGAGCGCTTAGTTGGTTTAGTTGTTGAGAAAGTATCTGTATTTAAAAAATCTAATTTTTCGTGGTATTTACCTGTAATCTCACGAAGCTGCTCGCGTGCTGTTTCTACAGCATTACCTGCAATAATTTCTTGAGCTACCGAGTTATCAAACTGAGCTTGAGCTTCGTGTACGTCTGTAATTGCTGTTAAGCCTACCGCATAACGTTGTTTTGTTTGCTCAAGCTGACGTTCAATTGCACGTTTTTCAGCTTCAACAAATTCAAGGTTATCGCTGGCACTTAATACGTTAAAATAACCCTCAGCAACGCGTACAATTAAGTTTTGTTTAGCTGCATCGTATAGGCCGCTTGCTTGAAGTGCTTGCTTGTCGGCAATATCTAACGTATTCCAGGCACCTAAATCAAATAATGTTTGGCTTAAACTTACACCACGAGAGAATTGGTCTGTGTCACTTTCAACTTTAACTTGGTTAGATAAGTCGCCAACGCTTTGGTACGACGTTGCATCGCTTTTTGTATAACCCATGGTTAAACCAATTTGAGGTAGTAGTGCACTCATCGCCAAATCGCTTTGGTAAGACTGTGCATCAGCTTGGGCTTTGGCTTTTAAAACAGTAGGATCGTTAGCTGTCGCTATTTCAAAAACTTGTAGTAAATCTTCAGCTTTCACTGCTGTTGCACCTAGTGCGCATGATAAACTAACTAGCGCCGCAAGAATGTTCTTTTTCATGTGGGGTTCGGTCCTTAGACAATTTTTGTACTAAAAGCATGTTAACCTGTTTTACTGCATAACAAAAAAAATAATTAGTAAAACAGTATGTTCAAGTGTAACAGAATATATTAACGCATTTTAAAACTTTAGATAAGTAGGAAGTAAGTACATGGTTGATAAAAAGCTCGTTCAATTTACACATAAAGATGTGGATTTAAAGCCAATTAAAAACCTTTATAAAGGTTTTTTTCAGGTTGATTTATACCAGTTTGAACATGCTCTTTTCGCAGGTGGAAAATCTAAAGTAATTAGCCGCGAAATATTAGAACGTGGCGATGCCATTGCAGTACTGCCTTACGACCCAATATCAGATACTGTTCTTTTGATTGAGCAAATACGTATTGGCGCTATTAAAAGTAAGCATTCGCCGTGGCTACTAGAATGTATAGCCGGAATGACAGACGGCAGTACGGATTACGAATCTGTTGTAAAAAAAGAAGCGTATGAAGAAGCAGGGCTTGAATTAACCGAGCTTGAATTTATGCTCTCATACCTATCAAGCCCAGGTGGAACAACTGAGCGCTTACACTTATATTTAGCACGTGCTGATTTAAGCCAAGTAGAATCAGGTGTATATGGTCTTGAAACTGAAGGAGAGGATATAAAAACTCATATTTTATCGGTTGATGATGCGCTAATGCGCCTCAATAACGGTGAAATAGATAATGCGGCAACGGTTATTTGTATGCAGTGGCTTGCGCTAAATCGCGAAAAAATGGCAAGTAAATGGGCATAAACTCTTACTAATATTATGGCGGAACTTTGACAGCACAATTAGCAACAAATCGATATATTCAAAACCTCCCAAAGTATTTAACACTTTGTGAGCATAACTATGTGCGACTATTAAAGTTGTTACCGAGCGAGCGCAATATAGGAAGCATTCGTGAAGTAAAACTTGGCAACAGTGAATTTGCTACAAAAATTGATGGCAGCGCAAAATACACTATGGATATTTCAATTAAGCAGCTAACAGGAATGGTTAAAGGGATAGCGCCGCTGTATTTAACGGCTCGCTTGTATCATGATGCGAAAGTAGCTGAAATAATTCATCACGATTATCATCAACGCATAAAACCATCGTACGGATACCCCAATCCTAAAATGCATCAAAAAGATGAAAAGTATCAACTTAATGCTTTTTTATACGACTGGTTAGTGGCCTGTGTAGAGCACGGGCAAGCAACATTAAATTGGGATGTAAATAATGGCTTGGTTTGATGATACATATACATTTGATAAATCATCTTTGTGCATTGCGCATATTACCGACAGCCATTTATTTGCAGATAAAAATGGTGAATATTTTAATGCAAATACTGCAGCTCATTTTGAACAAGCTTTGGCACACATCGCTGAGCAGCCAGTAGATTGCGTAATTTTTGGTGGTGATTTAACACAAGATCATAGCTTTGAATCGTACTTATTATTTAGTGAACTTATAAATGCCAGTGACATCACTTGCCCTGTATTTTGGGTGCCAGGTAATCATGATGAACTAGCAATGCTTAGCCGAATAAGTGGCGGGCAAATAAATTCGGCTAAACATATTATTGCTAACGGGGTTGAGCTGCTTCTTATTAATTCTAAAGGGCCCACGCCCGCAGGATGGGTTACTGGCGCGCATTTAGATGAAATAACTGATACTTTAGTCAACTCGAATAATAGTAAAGTTATCTTTTGTCATCATAATCCACTGCCAATAAATGGCTATCTTGATAAGCACTTATTAGAAAATGGTCCACAGCTTTTAAATATTTTAGTTAATAGTAATAATGTATCTGCGCTTTTTCATGGTCATGTACACAACGACTATGAACAAAATTTTAGAGGCTTGCCTATATATGCAAGTCCTGCCAGTTCAGTACAGTTTGTAAAATACACTCCAAAGTGGGAGCAAAAAAATGCGGGGCCTGCTTACAGAATGCTAAATCTAAAGAGTACAAAAGATAAAGTTGAAGTAAAAACGGAAGTGGTATGGCTAAGCGCGTAATTTATATTCACGGCTTTAATAGTTCACAAAAATCATATAAAGCTGTGCGCTTTGGTGAGCTTATGGCAAACTATGACGTTGATTATTGTGTACCGAACTTAAACCACGAGCCCCTACAAGCTATAATTGAGCTTGAACAATTGCTAACGCCAGATACCGTTTTATTAGGTAGCTCGTTAGGTGGTTTTTTTGCCACGTATTTATCGCAGCGTTATCAAATTCCTGCAGTGGTTATTAATCCCGCGGTCGCACCCTATAATTTATTACAGTCGTTACTTGGGCCTAATTATAATCCGTATCAAGATTATCATTACGATTTAAATAACAGTCATATTGAGGCGCTGAAATTACTCACTGTAGATAAATTAGCACATCCTGAGTTACTGTATTTATTACAGCAAACAGGCGATGAAGTGTTGAACTTTCAACACGCAGTAAAATATTATTCGCAATGCAAGCAATTGATAGAGTTTGGTGGCGATCATAGCTACGTTAAATTTGAACGCACCTTTGCAAGTATTGTAGATTTTCTTAAAATCACGTAAAACTAGTTAGCCTGAACTGAGGTTAGTTACTATATTAACGCTTTAGCGCATATAACAATAAAACTAGTAAACGTATTAGAGCCTTAGCGGATATAAAGACAAAAACTATGAGTGATCAAAATTATAACGCCGAAGCCATTGAAGTACTTAATGGATTAGATCCGGTAAAACGACGCCCAGGGATGTACACCGATACCGTACGCCCAAACCATTTAGGCCAAGAGGTTATCGATAACAGTGTCGATGAAGCTATGGCGGGTCATGCCACTCGTATCGACGTAATACTCCACGAAGATAACTCGCTCGAAGTGAGCGATGACGGACGTGGTATGCCTATTGATATTCACCCAGAGGAAGGTATCCCAGGGGTTGAACTAATCTTCACTAAGTTACACGCCGGTGGTAAGTTTTCTAATAAAAACTACCAATTTTCGGGTGGTTTACACGGTGTAGGTATTTCTGTAGTAAATGCGTTATCTACACGTGTAGAAGTAACGGTAAGGCGCGACGCTCAACAATTTAGAATGGCCTTTGAAAACGGCGACAAAGTAGAAGACTTGAGCGTAATTGGTACTGTTGGTAAGCGCAATACAGGTACCACCGTTCGTTTTTGGGCTGATGTTAGCTACTTTGATTCACCAAACTACTCAATTACCAAGCTTAATCATTTATTAAAAGCCAAAGCGGTTTTATGCCCAGGACTGCGTATTAAGTTTGTTAATAAGCAAACGAAAGAAACCAAAGAATGGTTTTACGAAACTGGCTTAAAAGATTACCTAATTGAAGCCGTTAAAGGGTTTGAAACATTACCGCAAGACCCATTTGTAGGTGAATTTAAAAGCTCAATTGAAGGCGCTGATTGGGCTGTTGTATGGCTACCTGAAGGTGGCGAATCAATAGCGGAAAGCTACGTAAACTTAATTCCTACCGCGCAAGGTGGTACACATGTAAATGGTCTGCGCCAAGGCTTGCTTGAAGCAATGCGTGAATTTTGTGAGTTTAGAAATTTACTACCTCGTGGCGTAAAGCTAACACCAGATGATATTTGGGAGCGTTGTAGTTACGTATTGTCGGTTAAAATGCAAGACCCTCAATTTGCCGGTCAAACAAAAGAAAAACTATCATCACGCTCATGTTCTGCGTTTGTATCGGGGGTTGTAAAAGACTCGTTTAGTTTATGGTTAAATGAACATACAGATACAGCAGAATTATTAGCTGAGTTATGTATTTCAAATGCGCAAACTCGCTTGCGTGCAGCTAAAAAAGTAGTGCGTAAACGTGTTACTGCCGGTCCTGCCTTACCGGGTAAACTAACAGATTGTAGCGCGGCCGATAACGACCGTACCGAATTATTTTTAGTGGAAGGTGATTCTGCTGGTGGCTCTGCTAAACAAGCGCGAGACCGTGAATTTCAGGCAATTATGCCGCTACGTGGTAAAATTTTAAATACTTGGGAAGTTGAGTCAGGCCAAATACTCGCATCACAAGAAGTGCACGATATTTCAGTGGCATTGGGTATTGATCCCGAGTCAACGGATATGTCGGGACTGCGCTACAATAAAATTTGTATATTGGCCGATGCTGACTCGGATGGACTACACATCGCGACGTTATTATGTGCACTGTTTGTTCGTCATTTTCCAGAGTTAGTAAAAACAGGGCATGTGTATGTAGCAATGCCGCCATTATTTAGAATAGATATTGGTAAAGAAGTTTATTACGCACTTGATGAAGAAGAAAAAACCGCTATTTTGGCGCGTATAGAAGCCGAGAAAAAACGCGGTAAAGTAAACGTACAACGATTCAAAGGTCTGGGTGAAATGAACCCGTTACAACTTCGTGAAACTACGATGGATCCAAATACCCGACGTTTAGTGCAGCTTACGCTTGATGAAGAAGTAGAGACCATGGAAATGATGGATATGCTGCTTGCTAAGAAACGATCGCCTGATCGTCGTCAATGGTTAGAAGATCATGGTAACAAGGCACTCGTTTAATTACCTGTGCTTAACACTAGGAGAGGCGAATGAAAAAACTACTAGGAAGTTTGCTGTTACTTGGGCTGACTACCGCTCCTGTAATGGCTAAAAATATACTCGATAAGCTCACCGTAGCACCGGGATTTGAAATAAGCTTATTTGCAAATGATGTAGAAAATGCACGTCAAATAGCCGTTTCAAAAAAAGGGATTGTGTATGTAGGTTCTCGTAAAGCGGGCAACGTATATGCACTTATTGATCATAATAGCGATGGTGTAGCAGATAAAAAAATTGTTGTGGCTAAAGGCCTTAATATGCCCTCTGGCATAGCACTTAAAGATGGCGATTTATATGTAGGCGAAGTACATCGTATTATTCGCTTTAAAAACATTGATACCCAATTAAAAGATCCAAAGTTTGATGTGGTCTATAACAAGCTACCGAGCGAGCGTCATCATGGTTGGAAATTTCTGCGTTTTGCACCAACGGGTGAGCTAATCATTCCGGTGGGTGTACCGTGTAATATTTGTGCTGAAGATGAACGTTTTGGCCGTATTTTTGCGCTTAATGTAGAAACAAAACAAATAAAAACAATAGCCAAGGGCGTTAGAAACACAGTGGGTTTTGATTTTCATCCTGCTACTCAAGCTTTATGGTTTAGTGATAACGGTCGCGACATGATGGGCGATGATATTCCGCCTGATGAGTTAAACCGTGCAACGCAAGAAGGTGAGCATTTTGGTTTTCCGTATGTTCATGCCGGCGCAATTATTGACCCTGAGTTTGGGGAAGGTAAAAACATTGCCGATTACACATCGCCAGCACTTGCACTTCCAGCGCACGTAGCGCCACTAGGTATTCATTTTTATAACGGTAAGCAATTTCCAGCAAGTTATAAGCAACAATTATTTGTTGCTGAACATGGCTCATGGAACCGTTCTAAAAAGTCAGGCTATAAAGTAGGCCTTGCAACAATCGAAGTAGGTCGCGTAACTAAATATACGCCATTTATTACTGGCTTTATGAAAGACGAAACAACATTTGGACGCCCTGTTGCATTTGCAGAATTAGGTGACGGCAGTCTGTTAGTAAGCGATGATTACGCCAATGTAATCTACCGTGTAAGCTATAAGAAAAACTAGGTAAGCTTTAATGAGTGATACAGATACCTTGCTAATGCAAGGAATTGAGCAACAAACAATGGGGCGTTTTACCGAAGACGCCTATTTAAATTATTCCATGTACGTAATCATGGATCGTGCCCTACCGCATGTAGGTGATGGCTTAAAACCAGTGCAGCGTCGTATTATTTATGCGATGAGCGAATTGGGCTTGTCGGCTAACGCTAAGTACAAAAAATCAGCCCGTACAGTGGGTGACGTACTCGGTAAGTACCATCCACACGGCGACAGTGCCTGTTACGAAGCGATGGTATTAATGGCGCAGCCGTTTTCTTATCGCTACCCTTTGGTAGATGGACAAGGAAACTGGGGTGCGGCAGATGACCCTAAATCGTTTGCAGCAATGCGTTATACCGAAGCGCGTTTATCTAAGTTTTCAGAAGTACTGCTCAAAGAGCTTGGCCAAGGCACTGTTGATTGGACACCAAACTTTGATGGCACCATGGATGAACCTGTAGTATTGCCTTCTCGTTTACCGCATATTTTACTCAATGGTATAACGGGTATCGCCGTAGGTATGGCAACAGATATTCCGCCACATAACGTACGTGAAGTGGCTAGCGCATGTTGTTTATTACTTGATAAACCAAAAACAGAGCTTGAAGAATTACTTGAGCTTGTACATGCACCAGATTACCCAACAGATGCTGAAATAATTACCCCAAAAGCCGATATTCATAAAATATATAAAACCGGTCGTGGGTCTATCAAAATGCGTGCGGTTTACACCGAAGAGCATGGCGATATTGTTATTACAGCGCTGCCGCATCAATGTTCAGGTGGTAAAGTACTTGAGCAAATTGCAGCGCAAATGAACGCTAAAAAATTACCTATGATTGCTGATTTACGTGACGAGTCAGATCACGAAAATCCAACGCGTATTGTAATTATTCCGCGCTCAAACCGCATTAAAGCTGAGCCATTAATGGCGCACTTATTTGCAACCACCGATCTTGAAAAAAATTACCGCGTAAACTTAAACATGCTAGGCCTAGATGGTCGCCCGCAAGTTAAAGACTTGCGCTGTATTTTAAGTGAGTGGCTAACATTTAGACGCGAAACAGTGCGTCGTCGTTTGCAGTATCGTTTAGATAAAGTATTAGCACGTTTGCATATTTTAGAAGGTTTATTAGCCGCCTTTTTAAATATCGATGAAGTGATTGAAATCATCCGCAGCGAAGACAAACCAAAGCCTGTATTAATGGAGCGCTTTGATTTAACTGATACGCAAGCAGAAGCTATTTTAGAATTAAAACTTCGTCATTTAGCAAAACTTGAAGAGTTTAAAATTCGCGGTGAGCAAGATGAACTAGCCAAAGAGCGTGATAAATTAGCGCAAATTTTGGGCTCAGAACGTCGTATGTCGACACTGCTTAAAAAAGAAATTCAAGAAGCCGCTGAAATGTACGGTGACGATCGTCGCTCGCCAGTGATTGAGCGCTCAGAAGCGAAAGCACTTAACGAAAAAGATTTAATTCCATCAGAGTCAGTCACTGTTGTGCTATCTGATAAAGGCTGGGCACGCGTTGGTAAAGGTCATGATTTAGATGTACAAGGCTTAAATTACCGTTCAGGTGATGGCTTTAGAGCCTCGGCTCGGGGTAAGAGCAATCAACCTGCTGTATTTTTAGATTCAGCAGGGCGGGCATTTGCAACCGATGCGCACAGTCTGCCTTCGGCGCGTAGCCAAGGTGAACCAATGACAGGTCGTTTTAACTTAACACCAGGTGCTAATTTTGAGCACGTGGTAATGAGTGAAGACGAGCAAGTATTGCTTATGGCGTCAGATGCAGGTTACGGCTTTATTACTGACTTTAAAGACTTAGTGAGTAAAAATAAAAATGGTAAAGCGCTGGTAAGTGTCCCTAAGGGTGGAATATTACTTTCTCCTATTAGGGTGAACGATGTTGCTAGTGATTACTGTATGGCTATTTCTAACGAAGGCCGAATGCTTTTATTCCCGCTACGTGACTTACCAAAATTAGGTAAGGGTAAAGGTAATAAAATCATTTCTATACCGGGTGCTAAAGTACAAGCCCGTGAAGAGTTTGTAAAAGTGCTTGCTGTTGTGCCACTAGGAAGCAGTGTTACGCTTCATGCTGGTAAGCGTAAACTAACACTTAAACCAAGTGATTTAGAGCATTATCATGGTGAGCGAGGGCGTAGGGGTAATAAACTACCACGTGGCTTACAGCGTGTTGACGAAGTAGTTGTTGAGTTAACACCTCAAGATGATGAACCAAAAGAAGTTGTTAGCGAAGAGTAGCGAATGACTTCTTTTGTACAAATAAAAACGGTCTGCATTTGCAGGCCGTTTTTGTTTTAAAACCATTTTAAAGCAATATTAAAACAAGCAGCTTAAATATTTCAGCGTACACTTGTGCGCTATTGACTCGTTTGTGTCACAAAATAACGCTATAATAATCATAATTGATTTTTGGAGAAGCCCATTTGCTAGCTGTCATACGCGTTTTTATTATGCTGCTGTTTATATTATTCAGTTGTATTTTTGGTTTGTTACTTTCGATTGTAAGACCATTTCATCCTAATAATGTACATATAATAGCGGGTTGGTTTGGCTCAATGGCTAAAATGATTGGCGTTAAGTTAGTTTTAACACGTCATAAAGATGCCGTTGATCCAGGTCCTGCGGTTTATGTTGCTAATCATCAAAATAGCTACGACTTATTTACAGTGCCAGCAATGGTGCCAAAAAATTGCGTAAGTTTAGGTAAAAAAAGCTTAAAGTGGATTCCGTTTTTTGGTCAGCTTTACTGGTTGTCGGGTAATATATTAATAGACAGATCTAATCGTTCCAAAGCGGCGGGAACTATTTCAAAAGCAGCCGAAAAAATTAAGAAGAATGGCTTATCTGTATGGATGTTTCCTGAAGGTACACGAAGTTACGGAAGAGGTTTATTGCCGTTTAAAACTGGCGCGTTTCACACCGCAATGAGCGCAGATGTACCCATGATTCCAGTATGTATGAATACAACACATAAAACCATTAAGCTAAATCGTTGGGATAATGGTACAATTCACATCGAAATGTTAGCGCCTATATCGCTTGATAAAAACACTAGCGCGCGTGAGCATGCTAAAAGCGTGCATAGCATTATGGCTGCTAAAATAACTGAATTAGATGCTCAAGTGAGAGATAAATAATGGAAAACTGGCGTGAAATAAGTGAAGACATCGTAAGTTCACTACTTGAAGATGGATCAGATCCTGAAATACTTTATGAAGTAGAACACCATTTTGTATGTGAAGACTTCCCTAAGCTAGAGCAAGCAGCGTTGGCTGCTTTTAAACTAGGCTACGATGTTGAAGAGCCAGCAGAGCTTGAGCTTGAAGACGGCAGCAAAATTTGGAGCTTCGACATAGTAGTAGAAGCTGAGCTAGACGTAGACGTAATTATGGAAGACGTTGATAAGCTAGCGCAACTAGCCGTAGAATGCGAAGTTGAGTACGACGGTTGGGGCACTTACTTTCAAGAGTAATGCAGCTAACTAGGGTTTAGATTTATTAATTTGAAAGCGAGTATTGTAAAAGTACTCGCTTTTTTGTGTCTCGAATTAGGGAGTGCTAATTTTACATGATTCAAACTTGCTTACATCCATGTAAGAATAAGTTAACCGAGCGCAGCTTCCGCGTTCTGCTCACGCCCCTCACCTGTATCCATATAGACAACAAAGTGTTACTCACTCCAAAGAAATCTCAAAATTAGTACCTGTTTAGCATTTCAATTTCATCATCACCTATTAATTTGAAAGGTTAATCTCACATATAAAATTTACTTTTAATTATTTATTTGTACTAATATTTTGAAATTTTAAATTATATAAGCGCGTATTTTTAAATTTTAGTCATGCAAATTTATCTTTATAACTAAAGTTAAATTAAATTTAACAGGTATTACCAGTCTGTTTTGGTAACAATTTTATCAGGAAATAACGGTGTTTATTCATAAGGTATTAAGTTTTGCGTTAAATATTGGTAATAGTGGTTTTTATTTTAGGTATTACTATTTTCTTAAATTTAAAATTTATTACATAGTGTAAATAGAAATCAATACGTTTTTAAAGTGTTGTTTTTAAAATGTTTTTTTGTATTTTAAAGATATCCCTTTAGAGGTTTTATAGTTTTCATGGTAACAATTAACTTGTTTACATATTGGTAATAAAAAATATAGCCTTGTTTTGCCGGTTAGGTGATGGTTTTGGTAATGCCAATTTAAAGGTTTTTTCTTTTAAAATTCTTTTTTTGTTGTTACCAATTTTTTTGGGTTTAAAAGTCTGTTTACATGATGCGATCTAGGTTTGGTTTTTATCGCCAAGCTAAGCTGTAAGGTTGCTTATTATTCAGGTTTAAAGGAATAAAAATAATGGTTAAATTTAAAAAGTTACTTATTTGCTCTGCAGTTGCTGCAAGTACTTCTTTTGCGCACGCTGCCTCGATTGAAAATTCAGGTTTTGAAGGTGGCTGGAGTAATTGGAATGAAACAGAGCCTGCAGCGCTATCTTCAGATTCGTATAAAGGCTCTAAATCACTGAAAATACAAGGTAGCCCAGGGCGTGTTTATCAAAATGTAGATGTAGATCGAAATACTCAGTACATGTTAAGTGCCTATGTACTCGGTAAGGGGCAAATCGGGATCAATGATCTTAATGGTTTGTTTAAAAGTGAGAAATTCAATGTTTCTTCATGGACAAAAGTATCTAAAACTTTCACCACGGCTAACACTGGTTCACTACAAGTATTTGCTAAGCATGATAAGAGTTCAAGCGATGTTCGTTTTGATGACTTTTCGTTAACTAAGGGTAGTTCTTCTGGCGGTGGAGACACAGGTGGTGATACTGGCGGCGGTGATACGGGTAGTGGCTCTGGTATAGCGAGTAACATCACCAACGGTAGTATTTTTGATCTTGAAGGTAATGATCCTCATCCATTAGTAAATAGCGATACTTTGGAGTTTGTTCCTTTAGAAGCGCGTCATATCACTCCAAACGGGAATGGCTGGCGTCATGAATATAAAGTTAAAGAAAGTGCACGTGTTGCAATGACCGAAACCTATGAGGTTTTTGAGGCAACTGTAAAAGTTGAAATGTCAGATGGTGGTAAAACAATTATCTCTCAGCACCATGCTAGCGATACCGGGACAATTTCTAAAGTGTATGTTTCAGATACAGATGAATCTGGATTTGATGACAGTGTAGCTGGAAATGGCATTTTTGACGTTTATGTTCGTCTGCGAAATACAAGCGGTAACGAAGAAAAATTTGCCCTTGGTACTATTACTAGTGGTGGCTCGTTTACTCTACGTGTTGAAAATAATTATGGCGATGTTGATGTTAGCGCACTAGGTCGCTCATTTGGTATACCTGTAGAAGATGACTCAGAGTCATACTTTAAATTTGGTAATTACCTACAATCACAAGACCCTGATACATTGGATGAGTGTGGGGAATCGGGTAATTCGGATTCTTTCAAAGAGTGCTTTGAAGATTTAGGGATTACAGAATCTAAAGTAACGATGACAAATGTTAGTTATACCCGAGAAACTAACTAATTAGCTACTCAATCATGGCCACTCAATTGAGTGGCCATACTAAAATTGCTTTAATTTATAACCATTTTTTATTTTTAAAATACACACCAATACCGCCAGTAAGCACAATTAAAAATATGACAAAAGCACTAAACGCATAAGGGCTCTCTGTACCAGGAATGCCTCCTACGTTTACACCTAAAAGCCCCGTTAAAAAGCCCAGCGGTAAAAAAAGTGCTGCCACTACAGACATAACATACATTCGCTGGTTTAACTGCTCAGAAACTTGGTTAGTGATTGTTTGCTGAATAATTTGCGCACGCTCAATCGAACTATCTAGCTCTTCAAGATAACGAATTAATAAGTTGGTGGTTTCATTAAGTTTTGCTTTATCGTCATCTAATAACCATAGGTAGTGGTTATTTACCATTGAACTAAGGGCTTCTTTTTGCGGTTTTAAATAACGTTTTAAGGCAATAGTTTGGCGTCGCAATTGTGATAAGCCCTGGTTGTCAAACTTTTTACTTGGTTCATCTATTTCTTCTTCAAACTCGTCGAGTGTTTCATCTAGTGAGTCAATAACGCTTTGCATACGTGAGGTTAATTTTTGTGTAATAGAGCACACTAATTCAGAAATATTGCATGGGCCTTTATTTTCATTTAAACACGCAAGCGTATCTTGCACCGATAATAAACGGCGCTTACGGGTAGTAATAAGAATGTCTTCGCTAATAAATAAACGAATTGAAACCATGTCTTCAGGGCTTTGTGCAGGATTTAAATTTACACCACGTAAAAATAACATGTGCCCGTTAGTTGTAGCCGTAATACGTGGGCGTGTTTCGTCAGCAATTAAAGACTCTAGTTCGTAATCGTTTAAATGAGGCTGTGCCTTGAGCCATTCAACTGCCTCACTTTGGCTATAATCCATGTGCACCCAAAGTTTACCTTGGCTTGGTTGCCAGCTATTTAGCTCATTAGTGCTTCCAATAGGACGAGCGCCGCCTTGTCCATCAAGTACAAGTGCATGTAGTAAACCATTAATCATAATTAGTTCTCATAATAGTGTATTTTTAATACTGTTAACTATAGTGTATCTACTTAGTTGCTTACAGGCTTACCTTTACTTTTAATAAGTTAAGCTTAAATAGCAAAATATATGCAGAGCCTCTGTGTTGAGCAAAGTGGCATTAAAGTACGGCTTAGCAAGGCGTGCATTGTGTGACCAGTTGCTTAAAAAGATCAATTTAATTTACTAATCGACTAGATAAATTTATTTCGTTGGTGTTTTTTGACCTGTAGCGTATAAGTCACTTTTTTATTAAGGGCACATTTATGACAGCAAAGATCACAGTTGGTTGGCGTGAGTGGTTAAGTTTACCTGAGCTTGGTATTAACGAGATAAAAGCAAAAATTGATACTGGCGCTCGCACTTCATGTATTCATGCAATTAACATTGAAGAATACGAAGTTGACTCAGAAAAATGGGTTAAATTTACGGCCCAACCACTGCAAGATGATGAGCAAACGCAAGTCACTTGCAATGCAAAAGTTAAAAAAATGAAGTACGTAACCAGCTCAAGTGGGCAAAAAGAGCTACGCTACTTTATAGAAACTACATTACATGCAGGCGAGCATAGCTGGCCTATCGAGCTTACTTTAACAAGCCGTGCAACAATGAAGTTTAGAATGTTATTAGGGCGTACAGCCATGGAAAATCGTATAGTCGTTGACCCGGCTTTATCTCAACTATTAGGTCGTAAGGTTTAACTATGAAAATCGGTATTTTATCTCGTAACAGAAAGCTATATTCAACACGTCGCTTAATTGAGGCAGCAGAAGCACGCGGCCACGAAGTTAAAGTGATTGATGCATTGCGTTGTTATATGAATATCAACTCTGAGCAACCAGAAATTCACTATCGCGGTGAAAACTTAAAAGAATTTGACGCAATTGTCCCGCGTATTGGTGCATCGGTTACATTTTATGGCTGTTCGGTACTTCGTCAGTTTGAAATGATGGGTGTTTATCCTGTAAACGAATCAGTCGCTATTTCTCGTTCGCGCGATAAATTACGTTCACTTCAGTTACTTTCGCGCAAAGGCGTTGGTATGCCAGTAACAGGTTTTGCCAGCAAACCCGATGACGTAAAAGACTTACTAGAAATGGTAGGCGGTGCACCTGTTGTAATTAAATTACTTGAAGGCACACAAGGCATTGGTGTTGTACTTGCTGAAACACGCAAAGCAGCTGAAAGTGTTATTGAAGCGTTTATGGGCTTAAAAGCCAATATTATGGTTCAAGAATATATTAAAGAAGCGGGTGGTGCAGACATACGTTGTTTTGTACTAGGCGACAAAGTAATCGCAGCAATGAAGCGCCAAGCACAAGAAGGTGAGTTCCGCTCTAACCTTCACCGTGGTGGGAGCGCTACATTAGTTCGCATTACTCCAGAGGAACGTAAAACGGCAGTAGCAGCGGCTAAATCAATGGGCTTAAATGTAGCGGGAGTTGATTTACTTCGCTCATCTCGTGGGCCACTTGTGATGGAAGTTAACTCATCACCGGGTTTAGAGGGGATTGAAATAGCAACAGGTAAAGATATTGCAGGTATGGTAATTGATTTCATCGAAAAAAATGCCTCAAGTAAAGGAACAGCAACACGTGGCAAAGGTTAAAATTAACCGTCCTTTTTCCTTATTAGGAGAAAATGTAGGCGTAGGCGAGCGTAAAACGCTTGCCTTAGAAGCAGCTAAGCTTTACACCCATTCACCACTTAATATTCCTATTGAAGTGGTTAACGGTGTAATGGAAGGTCCTGTGCTTATGGTGTGTGCGGCTATTCATGGTGATGAGCTAAATGGTGTAGAAGTTGTGCGTCAGTTACTTGCTAAAATAGATCCAAGCCAACTGCGCGGAACAATAATCGCTGTGCCTATTGTGAATGTGTTTGGCTTTATTCACAAATCGCGTTATTTACCAGATAGACGCGATATGAATCGCAGTTTCCCAGGTTCTGAACGTGGTTCATTAGCTGGGCGTATGGCTTATATGTTTTTTAATCAAGTGGCAGTACATTGTACTCATATTATTGATTTGCATACTGGCGCTATTCATCGTACTAATTTACCGCAAATTCGCGCTAATTTAGAAGATGAAGCAACCGCTGAAATGGCTAAAGCATTTGGTACGCCGGCGGTTATAAATGCATCCCTTCGTAATGGTTCATTACGCAGTGAAGCCGCAAATTTAGGTATACCTGTTATTACTTATGAAGCAGGCGAAGCGCTACGCTTTGACCCTATCGCTATTGCGGCAGGTGTGCAGGGCGTTGATTATGTTATGCGCCATTTAAAAATGATCCGTGGCAAGCGCCCTAAAAAGTTACCAGACCCTATTATTGCAGGTTCGACTAGTTGGATACGTGCAGAGGTTGATGGCATTGTGCGTGCACAAGTATCACTAGGTGAGCATGTGACTAAAGGGCAAGTACTTGCTTATATTAGTAGCCCATTAGGGGATTCTGAGCTTGAGCTTTTAGCGCCTAAAGGCGGTATTGTTATTGGTCAGCAAACGATGCCATTGGTAAATGAAGGTGATGCGGTATTCCACCTTGCTTACTTTGCAAATGACAATAGTTTAGTAGAGCAGCAATTAGAGAACTTTATTGATGAGATAAATGATTTAGATGACGAGCTTAAAACAGCTGAACTAAATAACTAATAGCTAGGGCGTGTTTAACTTTGCGGATTGAAATTTGTTCAATCCAAGGAAGATTAAATCGCGGCGCGAGGTTTGTAACCTAGTGGGCTAAGTAAAAACCGAGTAACAAAGAGTTTATCGCCCCTAGGCAGAACCCGAAGGGCAGCGCATGTTTGGCATTTATGCTGCGTTATCGCCTATTTATGGGGAGTAACCACACTTCATAGGCTCTGCCTTGTCTAAAAACCAAACATACTGCTGCAAATTCAACCATCAAAGATCAACACGCCCTAGTCTTAATTGTGGTTAGTTAAGCATTAAAAAGCCGCAGTAGGTATTTTGACTACTGCGGCTTTTTTGTGAATATAATTTTTTAAACTATGTTTTTTTAGGACCAATAATACGCTTTATAACAGGGGTTTTAGTTGGCTTTGGTTCTTTATTTAAAACCATGACAGGACGGGTCACAAATAAATTGTTAGGGTAAATTACACGGTGCCCATCAATATGTTCAAGTACTACATTCATTAAGCCCATTTCAACAATGCGCCCTTCAACATGATTCGCACCATCAATAATTCGTACCCAATAACCAACGCGGCAATCGTTTTGAATAAACATCAGTAAAAATGCGGTGAGGTTACTCAATAATGACCAAGCGGCAAAAAGTGCTACCCCTAACATGGCAAATAAAGAAGAGCCTAAAACCAATAAACCACGCAGCTCTATACCCCAAAATACTAAAACCAAACACAGTACTACAAAGGCGAGTATAATTTTTAGTAAAAGCTCTGCACGGTATTTTCGGTGCAAATCTACTTTGCCTTTAATCGCTTTTTCGAGTAGTTTTTTGGTTATTTTTAATAGAAGAGGGAAAACCAAAATAGCGATTATAGTTACAACCAACTTATATTGTGATGCAAACAATTCTAAAACTTCTATTATTTCCACATTAGGTCCTGAACTTTCATAACAATTTAATGCAATTGGTATTAGTTTAACGTGTTTGTATTATTTAAAAAGTGTTTTTAACGCTTACTAGCCACTGGACTGAGTCTACATCGTCGTAGCTATCAACAGGGGCGGCAATATCAATGTGGATCATGGTTCCTGAGTTTGCGCGACTCGGTGCCAAACGCAGACCAACGCCTACATTTTTCAATACATGTGCATTTTCACCGTTATCTTCATCGTTAAACCATGCTCTGCCTACATCTACAAAAGCTGCGCCACCCACTTTAAATAGTTGTAGTAAATCGTACTCCCAGTAATAGCGCTTTTCTAGATTTACTAAAAAGCTGCGATCGCCATGTTGATAATCCATCGGGTAACCACGCAGGCCTGTTTCGCCACCTAAAGTAAGCTGTTGATCAGCAGTCAGGTTTTTGGCGTATTGCACGCGGGCTTTAACATACCAAGATTGGTCTTCACTGGTATTTAAATAATATTGTACTTGGCTGGTGGCCATAAAGTTTTCGAGTTTTTTCTGTTCTTTATTCCAATAGCCATCAATATCAGCACTAAAACGCCATAAGGTATTATCGTTAGTAAAGTGGGCTTTTTTAAAGTTAAAAGAATACACCGCGCGGCTGTCGTCATTACTTAAGGACTCATCTGAATAGCCAATTAAGCTTTTAATATTCCAACCTAAATTTAAATCCTCAGTGCGAGATATACTGTCAAAATTGCGTACTTTTATGTAGTTATCTTCAAACCAATGGCCGCTTATAAAGGGATAACTTAAGCTTCTGTCATCGGCAAGTGGTGCAAATGTAGTGTCTATAGCTTCAAAGGTATGTTGCTCATCGGTATAGCCTAACGTTAGTCGCTGGGTCCAATTATTATTAAGCGCTTTAGAGTGTCCTATAAATACACGGTTTAAATCGGTAGTTTGATCAAATTCGCTAAACTCTTCGCCGCGTTTATATAGTGACTCTTCGCTCTGCTCAGAATAGCTTAAAATACCGTAACTAAAGGGGGTGTCAATTGCGTAAAATGGATAGGTTAGCTCAAGCAAATGGCGCTTGCCGTCGCTGTTATCGGCGTATTCTAAACGGCCTCGGTAGCGAGTAGATAAAATATTAGGATCGTCGTAAACAAATAAGTAACCGCTGCGATCGCTGTCAGTGGTGCGCGAAAAAGAAAGGCGCTTACCCCACCCAAGCAGGTTAGATTCTCTAAAGCCTATACTCGATTTGTTTTCTCCACCGCTTCGACTAAAGTTCACTTCAGGTAAAAGTGTCCATAAATCACGGGTAACCACTTCTACATTAACGTCGCCGTCGCAGTTTTCGGTAGCACTAATTTGTGCATCATATAAGTAGCTTTCTTTACGAAGTAAACGCTCAGATTCTGCGAGCTTTTTAGCGTCGTACTTGTCACCTGGGGAGAATAATAAAAGGTTATTAATGACATCGGGCTCTGTTTGAATGTGAGCGCGATTAGCAAAACGGAATAAAGCATTATTTTCCTCTTCAAGCTCAGTATTAAATACATTAAGTTGCTTGAGCTTTATTGAGGCTATTTTAGCGTTACTATTACTGTGCGTGAGGGTTGTTTTGTCTTGAACTTCTCGGCGTAGGTTTTTATTTGTGCTTAAATCTGTCTGTTCTACAAGGCAGTTATCAGTTTTCATTGAAGATTGTTGTGCGAACGTATTAGGCACATAAAAGCTTAAAACCGTTAAACTAATACAACATTGTGCTATCCATTTCTTGCTCACCATTAAACCTCTTACTGCTACGTAGCAAATGACTATCGTAATATCAGCTTACATCATTGTTATTATAATGTAAGTAAAAGGTATGGATTTTGAAATTAATTAATTGTTACTCATATTCACTTTTGTTAATAACCAGCTGGTTTACAGCGACCTATGCGCTAGGCATTAAAAGCTAGCTTAAATAAAATGCTAAAGCGGCTAATAAGTGCTCAGCTTCATGACCTTCGGCATTAATCCAGATGCTTTGGCTGTAATGCTCATAGTTTAAATTAAAGGTTTGATGATTATAGGTAAAGCGAACTTGGTGGCGATCGGCGCCTGCAGAGTACTCATTGAGTGTTACTTCGTCTGAGTGTAAAAATAATGTACTCCACAGCTCAAAGTCTTCATCGTTTGGTAGCTCAATGGGATTAATCAAAATACATTTGTGTGTATGGTCATATTCTATTTGGGTCATAATGCTCTTAATTAGTAGCTAGGTAATGTCGAATTGCCGTTAAAAATTCGCCGCCGTACTTATTTAACTTAGTAAAACCAACACCAGAGACCTTTAAAAATTCACTGTCGTTTGTTGGCATAAGCTGCGCCATTTCGGCTAACGTTTTATCATTAAATACCACGTAAGGTGGCACATCGTCGGCATCAGCAAGTTCTTTACGAAGTGCGCGCAGGCGAGCAAAGAGTTTTTTGTCGTAATTAAATTGCGCTAACTTATCTTGATAAACGTGTTTGGCTTGCAGGCGTGGCTCGGCTAATTGCAGTGCGTATTCACCTTTTAAAATTACACGCGCGGCTTCTGTTAATCTAAGTGACGCACCTTGTGTTATATCTTGGCTAAGTAAGCCTTGATGAATAAGTTGGCGTAAAATACTGAGCCAAAACTCACTGCTTTTATCTTTACCTATGCCGTAAGTACTTAACTCATGATGATTATTATCGCGGATGCGGCTCGTGTTTGCACCGCGAAGTAATTCAACAATATAACCAAGTCCAAAACGTTGTCCCGCTCTGTACACACACGAAAGTGCTTGCTGGGCGACTAACGTACCATCAAAGCTTTTTGGCGGATTTAAGCAAATATCGCAGTTGCCACAAGGTTCGCGTTGATATTCACTAAAATAGTTAAGTAATATTTGACGACGACATGTTTGCGCTTCGGCAAAGCTTGCCATTGCGTTAAAGCGTTGTTCTTCTACGCGGCGGCGTTGTTCGTCGTCTATGTCTTCAAAAAAGCGCCTTACGCGACCTATATCAGCTGGGTCAAAATACATTATAGCTTCTGCGGCAAGTCCATCTCGCCCAGCTCGACCAGTTTCTTGATAGTACGACTCTATACTTTTTGGAATATCGTAATGCAGTACAAAACGCACATTAGGCTTGTTTATGCCCATGCCAAAAGCAACGGTTGCGACCACTATTTGTATATCGTCACGGGCAAACCCGGTTTGTACAAATTGCCGTTGCTCGTTACTCATACCAGCATGATAAGCTGCAGCGTTTAGTCCAGCATCTGCAAGCTTTTCAGCAATGTCGTCTACGCGTTTACGGCTGGTGCAATAAATAATACCGCTTTGGCTTTTTTGCTCCTTTAGGTAGCGAAGCAATTGCACCATAGGTTTAAATTTTTCTTCTATGGTGTAACGAATATTGGGGCGATCAAAGCTGCCAGTATGAATATAAGGCTGTTGTAGTTTTAATTGCTCAACTATATCAAACCGTGTGGCTTTATCAGCGGTGGCGGTTAATGCCATCATTGGGACATGTGCAAAACGTTGCTTTAATTCGTTTAAGCGAAAGTAGTGAGGTCTAAAGTCATGGCCCCAATGCGACACACAGTGCGCTTCGTCAATGGCAAATAAACTCACATTTAAATGCGATAAGCGCTCTAAAAATTCGCGTTGTAATACTTTTTCAGGCGCCACATATAAGAGCTTAATTTGCCCCTGATGAAGCTGTTGATACACCAATTGCTGTTCTTCTCGTGCTAAGCTGTTATTAACGTAAGCGGCTTTTACCCCAAGAGCTTGCAGTTGCGTTACCTGATCTTGCATTAGCGATATAAGCGGAGATATAACAATAGTTACGCCTTCGAGTACTAAAGCAGGGATTTGGTAGCACACCGATTTTCCGCCGCCAGTAGGAAGCAATACAAGCGAGTCTTGGCCGTTAATAGCAGCATCAATAACTGCTTTTTGACCGTCGCGAAATTCACTGTAGCCAAACACTTGTTTGAGGACAGTTTCGGGTTTACGCACAAGGGTGCTAGAAGGTGGAGTTGATGTATTCATTGGCGGGTATTTTAGTGGTTTTTTAGTGAGATGTCTTTAGCTGAGTTACTTGATAAATTATTTAAGTGGAGTCTCGTAGTTTTACACTATGTATGTTTTACTCATCTTACCTGTTTTGACATAGAGAATAATAATGAATAAAGAAATGTTAATTGAACAAGTGGGCGCGTTATTTGTAAATGGCATGCCGTTTAACCAGTTTTTACAAATATCGGTTGAGTCGTTAAGCCCTGAACAGGCCAAAATTACGTTCCCGTGGCAGGATGTACTAATTGGTAATCCTGCGCAAAAAATACTCCATGGTGGTGTTATTTCAGCCGTACTTGATAATGTAGGCGGTATGCTCGCTGCAGCAAGTGTAATTGATAAACTCACCGATTTAGATATCACAAGTGTGCAAACAAAATTAGCCACGCTTGGGACTATCGACTTACGTACTGATTATTTGCGCCCTGGTAAAGGAGAGAGCTTTACTGCCAGCGCAACACTTATTCGTTCAGGTAATAAAGTATGTGTATGCAGAATGGAATTACATAACGAACAGTCTGTTCAAATTGCTTTTGGAACCGGTACGTATTTAGTTGGATAAAACGCGTATGGCAAGTAAACTAGCGGCCTTTTAAATCACTAAGTGTTTATTATGTCGATTGATACTGAGCAGCGTAAAGGTGCTATTTTTGCTTGTCTTGCTTTTCTAATGTGGGGCCTTGCGCCAATATACTTTAAGTTGATTCAGCATGTTTCTGCTTTTGAAATTTTAATGCATCGGGTTATTTGGTCGGTTGTGTTTTTAGTATTGGTAGTAAGTGTTTTACGGTATTGGGGTAAAATTAAACGCATTATCGTTCAACCTAAGCTTTTGCTTATGCTTGTTATAACCTCTGCACTGCTTGGGTTTAATTGGGGTTTATTTATATGGGCTATAAATAATAACCACATGCTTGATGCAAGCTTGGGCTATTACATAAATCCTCTTTTAAATGTATTACTGGGTATGCTTTTTTTAGGCGAACGCCTGCGTAAGTTCCAAGGCGTAGCAGTAGCCCTTGCCTTTAGCGGTGTAGTGCTGCAGCTAATTAGTTTTGGCTCGTTTCCGGTAGTTGCCTTTTCACTGGCTATATCATTTGCACTTTATGGCTTATTACGTAAAAAACTACCCGTTGAAGCCTTACCTGGCATTTTACTCGAAGCACTTATATTACTGCCTGTCGCACTTATTTATTGGTGGTTAATGGTGCCAACACCGACTTCAAGCTTAGCAGCTAACGATTGGCATACTAATGTACTACTGATTAGTGCAGGTATTGTAACTACATTACCACTGCTTTGTTTTACCGGCGCCGCTAAGCGTTTGCAATATACTACACTTGGCTTTTTTCAATACATTGGGCCAAGCTTAATGTTTATACTAGCTGTGGTGTTTTATGGTGAAGTGTTTGATGCAGAGCGTGTAGTAACATTTGCATGTATTTGGAGTGCACTGGCTATTTTTAGTTGGGACTCTTACCATCAATCACGCAAACGTAAAAGGGCGGCTATTACAGCCGCAGAAGTATAATTAACTAATAAAATGGTTAACTAACTACTTTATTACGACCAGATTCTTTAGCGTCGTAAAGCTTTAAGTCGGCCTGTTTTAAAAGTTCATCAATTTGATAAACAGGCCCGTTTGCAAAGCCAATAGAAATGGTGAATTTTATTTTAGCTTTACTAAACTCTTGGCTATTCATTTCTATAAAATACCTAAAGCCTTCAAGGCGTTTAAGGGCTTCTTGTTTATCTACATCTATAAAATAAACTGCAAACTCTTCACCACCTAAGCGCGCTACTAAGTGCTTTTTAAAGTATTTACTGAAGCAAATAGAGAGCCCTTTTAATACTTCGTCGCCAACATCGTGCCCGTATGTATCGTTAATTGATTTAAAGTGATCAATATCAAGCATAGCTAAAGCACCGTCACCTTTAGTATGTTTTATTTGCTTTAATGATTTTTCAGCTTCTTCAAAAAAGTAACGACGATTTGGTAAATTAGTTAAATAATCCGTGTTGGCTTGTCGCCTTATGGTGGCTATAAGTTCTAACATATCGACGTTTTGACTAAGCCTGCAGTAAAACTCTTCGCTATTAAAAGGTTTATGCAAATAATCGTTTGCGCCATTTTTTAAAAATAAGCTAGAAAGCCCTACAGAGTCAGAACCCGAAATACCAATAATAGCCTTTTCATCATTGCTATATAAGCGGCGAATCTCGCTACATAGTTCATCGCCATTCATGTTGGGCATTTCATTATCAGTAATAATAACTGAAATATCAGGTGAAGCTTCAAGGAGGTTTAACGCTTCTTGTCCGTCTTGCGCTTCAATAATTTGATACTTATGGCGCACTAATAAACTACAAATGTATCGTCGGGTCGATTTAGAGTCGTCAACAACGAGTACTTTTACATTTTCGTTACGAGGCAGGCGCTGTAACTGTTTTTCGAGGTACTGATAAGCTTGTTTATTTTCTTTAATGATGTAATCGATGATTGGGTATTTTTCTACAGTGTCGCGAGTTTTTTTATCAATATTGCCCGTCATTACAATAGTTGGAATGTCTGCATTAATAGTACAAGGTACAGCTTCACCAGATGGGGCATCAGGTAATATGAAGTCAACTACAGCGCAAAAATAGCTATTTTTACTTATAAGCTCTTTTGTTTGCGCTAATGACTCAGCTATATCAACTTCATAACCAGCCTTAAGCGCGATGTGCTTTTGCACTCGCGCCATGGCAGGTGTATCTTCAACTATTAGTATTTTTCGCGTCACGGAACAACCCTATATATATTTTGCAAAAATATTTGCTTATACAAGTTGTAACTGTTAAAACGCAAAAAAGCAAATAACTTAAGTACTTACAGATTATCCGCTTCTGAATAATACTCTTGGCTAATCGGTGCCGGGCTCGACATTTTTGAGCGTCCAAATAAAGTATGAAACTTAGTTTTGCAGGTCGTTAGTTTTAAGTATTTTACCCAAGCTCGTTCGATTGGGTTGGTAGGTTCTTGTGAGCCAGTTACGACTGCTACAAACTGTTCTTGGTGTTCGTTTTGCGGCTCAATTGTTTTACTGTATAAGCCTTTTAAAACAACTCCGTGTTGTTCAAGTATGCTGGCTTCTAATAAGGTGAAGTTTCCGCTGCGGCTAAAGCCTCGTGGAAAGTTTTGATCATCATAAAATTGACGTTGGCTAACAAATGCTTGGCGTAGTAATGAAATGTTATTGCTCATAGCTTTATCCTCATACCTTAGTAATTAGCTGGAGTATGATGCAAGTTTGGCAATTTATTAAACAAATTATTTTTATCGTGAGGATAAAAAATTGGATATCGATTTATTAAAAACATTCGTTGAGGTAGTGCGTACGCGTCACTTTGGTAAAGCGGCCGAAAACCTTTATATTACGCAGTCTGCAGTGAGCTTTAGAATTCGCCAATTAGAGCAAGGGCTTGGTGTTAATTTGTTTATTCGCCAGCGTAATAACATTCAACTTACAGCACCTGGCGAGCGCTTATTACCCCATGCACAAATGATTATTACGGGCATGCAACGCGCCAAAGTGGATGTTGCGCTTGCCGATAATATGCATAAGCAAATTAGCTTAGCAGGAACGCCTAATATTTGGGATGCTTTTTTACAGTTTGGTATAACAAATATTGTATCGGCGATGCCGGGCGTGTCATTAGTCGCAGAAGTTAAAGCACAACAAGAAAGCACTCGGCTGTTATTAGAACGCACGCTTGATTTGGCAATATTGTTTGATCCACCAAAAGTAGACGAGCTAGTGGTAGAGCGAATCTGTGAGTTGCCAATCATTCCCGTAAGCGGATACGACACTGCAACGAACGAAAACTTTTTTGATAATCAGTATGTATATGTTGATTGGGGAACTACTTTCTCACTTTGGCATGCGCGTCAGTTTACCGGTAAAACACCGCCTTATTTTAGAACCAGCACAGGACGTATTGCACTTGATTTAATACTGCAATGTGGCGGCAGTGCATTTATACCTCAAGTATTGGTAGAAGGGCATTTAGAAAAAGGTGAACTGTTTCATGTTAAAGATGTAGAAAATACCTCGCGAGACGTGTTTATAGCGTATCACAGAGACAACGAGCAAAAAGAGTTAATAGAAACCTTAGTTAATTTACTATCGCAAATGACCCCAAGCTTGTCATTAAAGAAAAGTAAGTAAGTTCGGCCGTTTATTAGGCTTTCATGTTATTTTGATTTCAAATTTAATGCATTTTTATTAATAAAAAAAGACATTAATATTTCCATTGTAATATTACTGTCATTTAGTGGTGACAAAATGCAGCAGTTTTAAAAATTAGTCTTTTGTGATTATCCAAGGAAATAACATGAAATTTGTAAAATCGAGCTTATGCTTAGCACTATTAAGTGGTTTATCTTTTAATGCACTTGCCGATGTAGACATTTACGGTAAAGCGAATGTAACAGTGCAATCATCTGATGACGGCGAAGGGTCTTTTACTGAGATAAAAAGTAATGCATCTCGTCTTGGTGTTAAAGGTTCTGAAAAAATAAATGATAGTTTAGAAGCGGTATATAAGTTTGAGTTTCAAGTTGATGTGTCTGATGCTGATTCAAAAGGCGATAACGACGACAATATTTCTGCGCGTAACCAATACGTTGGTTTAAAAGGTGCGTTTGGCCAAGTGGTTATTGGTCGTAACGATACTGCGCTTAAACAATCTCAAGGTAAGTTAGACTTGTTTAACGACCTTGAAGGCGATATTAAAAATGTATTTAAAGGTGAAAACCGTTTAGGGAATACTGTTAGTTATTCATCAAACTCATACGAAGGTTTTAAAGTACTTGCTACTTTTGTAGCTGAAGATGATGTAGACGCTGATAACGGTTACTCAATGGCGGTTACTTACGGTGACGTGGCACTTAAAAAGAGCGCAGTATATGCCTCTATCGCAGCCGATAGTGAAGTAAATGGCTACGATGTAGTACGCGCATCAATCCAAGGTAAAGTTGAAAACTTTAAGTTAGGTGCAATGTACCAAACACAAGAAAAAGTTGACGGCAGCGCAGAAGCGGATGGTTATCTATTAAATGCGGCTTACAGCATGGGTAACAACACATTTAAAGTACAATACCAAGACATGGACTTTGACGACAGCGACGATAAGTCAGCAATATCAGTTGGTCTTGATCACAAATTAAATAAAAACATTAAAGTATTTGGCTTTTACTCAAGCTTCGATATGGACAACAACGTTGACCAAGACTACGTAGGCTTAGGTATGGAATACAAGTTTTAACTATTCGCTAAATTAGTTAAAACACTCCCTTTTAATCGCGCTCTTTTGAGTGCGGTTTTTTTTGCTTTAAATTATTTACTTAGCCGCCCATAATAGAGCTTCATTTGGAATGAGGTGCGAGTCCTCGACTGTTCCCGCAACTGTAATTAGCGCAAAGCTTTAAGTCAGATACAAATGGTATAATACCAATTTTATTAAAAACATGATCTTTCTAGCGAATTATATAACTTACTAACTTCGTTAAAAATTATTTATATAGAAAAAGTATATGTCATAATTTCCGCCTTGTTATTAAGCTATTTATTTGTCGCTATAATAAATCACTAATTTAATACAATTGGTATGAATTCTTTTAACGAGCGGGTTTACTCATTTTTTCTTGTAGTGCATTAGTATTTTTATCGCATTTTTAGTGAGTTTAATCCCGTCTAGGACTGACTATTGCACACTCAAACGCCATTAAATATACCATTACTAAACGTTAAAAACGTATCGTGGGGTATTGGCAATAAAACGATCCTCAAAAAAATAAACCTTAAAATAACCACAGGTAAATTTGTTGGTTTAATTGGACCTAATGGCGCAGGTAAATCGAGCTTATTGCGTTGTTTATATCGTTTTAATAAACCCAGTGATGGCGTTGTAGAGTTTAACAACACCGATATTTGGCAGCTAAAAAGCGATGAGTACGCAAAAAAAGTAGCGGTTGTTTTGCAAGAAACCCCGTCGCAATTTAACTTAAGCGTATTTGATGTTATTGCGCTTGGGCTAACGCCTCATAAATCGCTATTTAGCTCGGTAACTAACATTGATAAACAAAAAATTACCCAAGCTATCAACACTGTAGGGTTGGCAGATCATAGCGATCAAAGCTTTGAGTCACTTTCGGGTGGTGAAAAGCAACGTGCCTTGATAGCCCGCGCCATAGTCCAGCAACCTCAGTTGTTAATAATGGACGAACCAACTAGCCATTTAGATGTTAAATACCAAATACAGGTAATGGAGCTTGCTAAATCGTTGGGTGTAACGGTGTTTGCATCGTTTCACGATTTAAACTTAGCTTCTGCAATGTGCGATGAACTAGTGGTTATTAAAAATGGTGAAATTACGCATTCAGGCACGCCAAGTGAGGTATTAACCGAAAACATGCTAGGCGACGTTTTTGGTGTCTGCGCCCAAGTAAATAATCACCCGCAAATATCGAAGTCGGGAAATAGCATCCCTCATATCACTTACTTTTATGGTTACGAATAATATGAGCGCAGTTAATACTCGCCACTCACTTGCGCTATTCATCAGTGCTGCAGCTGCTTTATTTAGCTTATTTGCAGCACTTAGTTTTGGTGCAGCAGAGACCTCACTTCAAGATGTATTTAATAGTTTTTTACTCTCAAATGAGGCGTCTTTTAATACGCGTATTATTTTTGAACTAAGAATGCCACGCACATTACTCGCCTTTTTAGCAGGCTCTGGCTTAGCAATTGCGGGGCTTATTTTACAAACGGTAACGCGCAACCCCCTAGCCGACCCTTACTTATTTGGTATATCGTCGGGCGCCTCATTTGGGGTGGTGTTACTTATGGCATTAGCAGGCATTAGCGCAGGTTTTATGTTATCGGCAGCAGCGTTATTAGGTAGCTTACTCGCTATGAGTTTATTAATTCTTATTGCAGGTAGGCAGCAAAGTGCACAGGTAGAATCAATGTTATTAGCTGGCGTTGCTCTGTCGTTTTTATTTAGTGCATTTACCAGCTTGTTGCTTTATTGGAGCGACCCTCAGGCGGTAGCCGCTATTTTATTTTGGACACTGGGCAGCTTTGCACGTGCGCAGTGGGCAACGCTTTGGTTGCCTTTATTGGTAATTACATTGTGTACGTTTGTAATGCTGAGCTTTAGAAGGCAGCTCAATGCTATGTTACTGGGCGATGAAAGCGCAATTACATTAGGTGTTAGGGTCCAGCGTTTTAGAGTACTTATGCTGGTTTTGAGCTCATTAATTACCGCTGTGTTGGTGGCTATGTGTGGTGGTATTGGGTTTGTAGGATTAATGGTACCGCACATTGTGCGCTTTTTTATCTCCCAAGGCACCATCGCGGGATTGCTAGTAACCAGCTTAGTGGGCGGTACATTTATGGTGTGGGTTGATGTACTTTCGCGCTCATTGCTAAAAAACCAAGAATTGCCCGTAGGTGTTATAACCGCTGCTATTGGTAGCGTGTTCTTTTTGAGTTTATTGTTTTTTAGAAAGCGAAGGGTGTAATTCCATGAAAACCTTAATGGTGCAAGGCACTACTTCCGACGCAGGTAAAAGTACCCTAGTTGCAGCCCTTTGCAGAGTATTTGCTAAGCGAGGGGTAAAGGTTGCGCCTTTTAAACCACAAAATATGGCACTTAATAGCGCAGTAACAAAAGATGGCGGCGAAATTGGTCGTGCGCAAGCTTTGCAAGCAATAGCAGCTAAAATAGAGCCAGAAATAGACTTTAATCCTATTTTACTTAAACCTAATAGCGATACGGGCGCACAAGTGATTATTCACGGAAGAGCCATTAGCAATATGGAAGCGGGCAAATATCACGACTATAAAAAAGTGGCGATGGATGCAGTAATAACCTCACATAACCGTTTAGCTAAACGTTTTGATTTACTCCTTGTTGAAGGGGCTGGGAGCCCTGCTGAAATAAACCTGCGTGAAAACGATATTGCCAATATGGGCTACGCCGAAGAGGTAGATTGCCCAGTAATTATAATTGCTGATATTGATAAAGGCGGCGTATTTGCACACTTGGTAGGTACGCTTGCTTTGCTAAGCGAGTCAGAACAAGCGCGCGTAAAAGGCTTTGTTATAAACCGCTTTAGAGGCGATATAGGTTTGCTGCAAGGCGGGCTAGATTGGCTTGAAGAATACACAAACAAACCCGTGCTTGGCGTATTGCCTTATTTGCACGACCTTGCGCTTGATGCCGAGGACGCCGTCGCAATTGATAATAACGTAACCAACGCCACAATTAATATTGCAGTGCTACTTGTTCCCCACATTAGTAACCACACCGATTTTGATGCACTGCGTTTGCACCCAAACATTAATATAAATTATGTGCGCCATACGCAAACGATCCCAAACGTTGATCTGATAATTCTCCCTGGCAGTAAAAATGTGCTAGGCGATTTAAATTTTTTGAAAAATGAAGGCTGGGACACTCAAATTAAACGCCACTTACGCTATGGTGGTAAAGTACTTGGTATTTGTGGCGGCATGCAAATGCTAGGCAATACAATCAACGATCCCGAGGGTATTGAGTCATCATTAAAACAAGTAAATGGACTCGCCCTGTGCGATTTTGAAACCACGCTGAAAGCACAAAAAGTATTAACTAAAATAACCGCTACACTGCTTTTAAATAACCAACAAACACCCTGTAGTGGTTACGAAATACATGCAGGGATTAGCCAAGGTGCAGCGCTTAATAAGCCATTTTTAACCTTTGATGAAAGCCACCCACATGGCTTTACGTTTGATGGCTTTATTAGCGATGATAACGCCATTGCGGGCACTTATTTACATGGCTTGTTTGATGAAGCCGATGCTACATCGCAAATTTTAAAATGGGTAAAACCAAGCGCCTCAATTAACCCAATTAGTATTGCCACTCATCGCGAGCAGCAGTTAGAACGATTAGCAACCATGTGCGAAACGCATTTAAACATACAGCAAATTATCTCGATTTATGAAGGGCACAATAATGACTGAACAAAACAACGATAAGCATAAGCAGCGCCAACAAAAAGTAAAAGAACAAGTGGATGCACGTGTTGCCGCCGCACAAGATGTAAAAGGTATTTTTCAGGTAATCACCGGTAACGGTAAAGGTAAATCAACCTCGGGCTTTGGCGTTGTAGCACGTTGCGTAGGGCATGGTAAAAAAGCAGCTGTTTGCCAATATATTAAAGGTACGTGGGAGTGTGGCGAGCGTAATTTATTACAAGGTGCAGGCGTTGAGTTTGTTGTAATGAACACCGGTTTTACCTGGGATACGCAAAATAAAGAAGCCGATACTGCAGCCGCCCAAGCAACATGGCAAGAGTCAAAACGCATGCTTGCAGATAGCAGTATTGATTTAGTATTACTCGATGAGCTTACGTATATGGTGACCTACGGCTACGTTGATTTAGATGAAGTGGTAACAGCGCTTAATAACCGCCCACCAATGCAGTCAGTTATTATTACAGGGCGTGCAGCGCATCGTACCTTAACAGACCTTGCCGACACAGTAAGCGAAGTGCGTAATGTAAAACACGCATTCGACTCAGGCATAAAAGCGCTCGAAGGGTTTGATTACTAATGTTTAAAGCGTTTTTTATTGGGCTACTGCTTTTTAGTGTATCGGGCAGTGCACTTGCAGAGCAGGTTAATGATTCTAAAAAACTGCGAATAATCGCGCTTGCACCACATATAGTCGAAAACCTATTTGCCATAGGGGCGGGCGATAATATTGTGGGCACAGTTGATTACGCCGACTACCCAAGTGAAGCCCAAAGTATTGAGCGCATAGGGGGTTATTACGGCATCTCGCTTGAAAAAGTATTGGCGCTTAAACCCGACTTAGTTATTGCGTGGAAAAGCGGAAATCAAAGCGAAGATTTAGCCCAAATAGAGCGTCTGGGTATAAAAGTGTATTTGAGTAATCCCACCACAATCGCTGGTGTAGCCGACGAGTTACTTACTTTTGGTGAATTTACAGGGAACATTAAGCAAAGCCAGCAAGCGGCAAGCGCATTTAAACATAAGCTAAATGGTATTGTTAAAAGCCAGCAAGATAAAAAAAATATTACCGGGTTTTATCAGTTATGGGCTGAGCCCATGATGACAGTAAGTAAAAATACGTGGATAAGCCAACTGATTGAAACATGCCATGTAAGCAATGTATTTGCACAGAGCGTTACAGATTACCCGCAAATTAGTATCGAAAATGTCATTGTTACTAAGCCACAAGTTATTATTATCCCTGATGAAAAATCAAAAACACCACAGCCGGTTGTTAATTGGCAAAAATGGCCAGAAGTGCCCGCTGTTAAAAATGATCAATTTATTAGCGTAAATGCCGATTTATTACATCGTTTTACTCCGCGCATGCTAGATGGGCTCGCGGATATGTGTGATAAAATAGACGCATCACGTAAACAGATTAAGAGTACACAATGAGCAATTGGGCTACATTTTTAGAAAGTGAATTACAACAACCTTACATGCAGCAAACGTTAGAGTATGTGGCTAATCGCCGCAATGAAGGTGTTGCTGTTTATCCGCCTGAAGCTCAAGTATTTAGTGCTTTTGATGCCACCGCACTAAATGACATCCGCGTTGTAATTTTAGGACAAGACCCATACCACGGAGAAGGGCAAGCGCATGGCTTGTGTTTTTCGGTATTGCCTGATGTAAAAAAGTTGCCACCGTCGCTTAAAAATATGTACAAAGAGTTAGCTGTCGATATCAGCGGATTTATTATTCCTGAGCATGGTTACCTGCAAAGCTGGGCAGATCAGGGCGTGTTTTTACTCAATACAGTATTGACCGTTGAGCAAGGTCAAGCGCATTCTCACAAACATTTAGGATGGGAGCAATTTACCGATAATGTAATTGCGCATATTAATAAGCACTGCGAAGGTGTGGTATTTATTTTATGGGGTGCACATGCACAAAAAAAAGGTAAAGGCATAGATAGCACTCGCCATCATGTTTTAAAAGGGCCGCACCCATCGCCGCTTTCGGCGCATAGAGGCTTTTTTGGCTGTCAGCATTTCTCACAAACGAATGAGCTATTACAAGCCCAAAGTGAAAAACCGATTAACTGGCAGGTGTAAATAACCCGAGCTCTGAATAATAAATTTATCTCATGCAGCTATCTTTAGTGCATTAAAAAAGGCTTCCATATAGTGGAAGCCTTTTTGTTTAGTTGGGGCGTATTGAATTAAAAATCGAGCTCATCAATTGCAATACTGTCTGTAAAGTAGTCTAGTTCTTGTAGTTCTTTACGTAGGCGCTGTTTATCTTTTATTGCTTCTATTTCACGCCATTTTCTTTTTTTATTTTTCTGAGAGGTTTTCCTTGTTGTATCTGGTCCTTCTAATATCTCTAATATATCGTTTAGGCTATCCATGAACTTCTCCTATTGATTTTATTGACCTCAAGAATACCTATACCACAGGCCTAGTTAAAATAGAATAAAAAAGTGACAGTTATGTTACATAAGTGTGATTAATTGATGAAGGTTTATACGAAGATTATATGAAGGCTAAATAGAGAAGTAGCCTATTTTAGGCATAAAAAAACGCCGCTATTGCGACGTTTTTAAAACACGATTATAGCAAATTACATTGCTTTAAAACGCGCTTCTAGTTGTTCTTGTGCATCAGCAAAAGAGCGAATACCTTCAGCCAGTTTTTCAGTAGCCATAGCATCTTGGTTATGTAACCAACGGAACTGCGCTTCTGTAAGTGGCTCTGGTTTTGGCTCTTTAGGAATATCTGTTTCTAGCAAGTATTCCTGTGCGCCTTCAAGGTTACCTAAATCTTCTAAAAGATTAGGGCTAATAGTTAGCTTGTCGCAACCAGTAAGAGCAATAATTTCGCCTGTATTACGGAAACTTGCACCCATCACAACTGTTTTGTAGTCATGGCGTTTGTAAAATTCAAAAATGCTGCGTACAGACTGAACACCTGGATCTTGTAGCGGATCGGTTGGTTTTTCCATACCGTTAGCAACGTGCCAATCTAAAATACGCCCTACAAATGGCGAAATTAGAAATACGTTTGCATCGGCACATGCGCGAGCTTGGGCATCGCTAAATAATAAAGTAAGGTTACATTTAGTACCTTCTTTTTCTAGTTGCTCAGCGGCTTTAATACCTTCCCACGTAGACGCTACTTTGATTAAAATTTTGTCTTTGCTTACACCTTCTTTTTCGTAAAGGCTAAGTAGAGTATGTGCTTTATCAATAGTCGCTTGCGTATTAAACGAAAGGCGTGCATCTACTTCAGTTGAAATATAACCAGGTACAATTTCGCTAATTTCTTTACCAAGTAATACAGCAAAGTAATCACATGCTAGTTCAAGTTGTTTAGCAGGCTCTTGCTCGGTTTCTTTTGCATAGCTCCAAGCTTTATCTAGGTAAGGCTTATATGCTTCAATCTCGCTCGCTTTTAATAAAAGCGACGGGTTTGTAGTTGCATCTTCTGGTTGATGCTTTTTAATAGCTTCAATATCACCAGTGTCGGCTACGATAGATGAATGTTGTTTTAGCCTTTGTAGAGCTGAAGTCATTTGCTTTCCTCATTCCAAGCAAGTTAAAAGAAAAATCTAATCACTCTTAATATATACAATCCATACTGCAACAGTGTGACAATGCTTGATAGGTCTTATGTCCTTATCAATAGAAAAACGGCAATGCATGGGTTATTAAGAGAGGATTTATTTAAACAAAACGTGCTTTTCGTTTCATTTAATGTTGAAATTGACACTAAATAAATTACAAGTCAATAGCTAACTATGATCACTGTTATTTCACCTGCAAAAAATCTTGATTACGAAACGCCACCCGCAACAGACAAGTTCACTCAGCCTGAATTACTAGAGCACAGCGAAGAGCTCATGAAAGTATGCCGTGAACTAACACCAGCGCAAATTGGCAGTTTAATGAAAATTAGCGATAAGCTATCTGGGCTTAACGCAGCACGCTTTAGCGAGTGGGCGCAGCCGTTTACTCAAAGTAACGCTAAACAAGCAGTGCTTGCCTTTAATGGCGATGTATACGGCGGTTTAGATGCAAGCACGCTTAAAGCTAGCGAGCTTGATTACGCACAAAACCATTTACGTATACTTTCGGGTTTATACGGTTTATTAAAACCACTTGATTTAATGCAAGCTTACCGTCTTGAAATGGGCACCAAGCTTGAAAACTCGCGTGGCAAAAACTTATACGAGTTTTGGGGCAGCGTAATAGCGAACAAACTAAACGAAGTATTAAAAGCACAAGACGCACAATACCTCGTTAACCTTGCTTCAAACGAATACTTTAAAGCGGTAGATAAAAAAGCATTAAATGCACAAATTATTACCCCACACTTTAAAGACTGTAAAAACGGTCAATACAAGGTAATTAGCTTTTACGCTAAAAAAGCACGCGGCATGATGGCGCGCTACATTATCGAAAATAAAGTAACGCAATTAAGTCAGCTTAAAGAGTTTACTGTGGCGGGTTACTACTTTAGCCCAGAGGCAACAGTTAAAGAGCTTGAGCCGGTATTTATGCGCGACGAACAAAATTAGGTTTATAAGCTTAAATAAAAAATTTAAAAGCCATGCATTGCATGGCTTTTTTGATGTTGGCGTTATATTTGCTATCTCATCTAATATTAATGAGAACACTAATTAAATAGGTGCAAATAAAATGATCAGCATTCCGTCAATTGATGAAGCCGAAAAACTAATAGAAGAAAAGCTCGGAGGGTGGTTTGATGTTGTAATAAGTCATATCCCTAATTTTATAGTTGCGATACTGATCGCAATTGTGTTTTCAATATTGGCACGCTTTGCTGGCAAGCTGATGAAAAACGTATTACGCCGCTCTCTCGACTCAACGCAAATTGCCGATTTAATGGCGTCAATATTTAAAGTTATTGTGTTGTGCATAGGTTTATTTATTGCACTCGATTTTGTTGGCTTAAAAGGCACCGTTACTTCGCTACTTGCTGGTGCGGGTATTGTGGGTTTAGCCATTGGTTTTGCGTTTCAAGACATGACCGAAAACCTAATTGCAGGTATAGCAATGGGTGTACGTAAGCCATTTAAAACAGGTGATGTCATAGAAACCGATGATGTGTTTGGTTCGGTGCATTCTATAAACCTACGTAACACGCTAATAGAGAGCTTTTACGGGCAACTAATACTTGTACCAAACAAAGTCTTATTTAGAAATGTACTAAAAAATTACACCACGCTAGGTATAAGACGTATAGAAGTACCTGTAGGTATTTCGTACGGCGATGACATAGAAAAAGCAAAAGACGTTATAGTCGAAAAAATTAACGAATTTGACTTTGTAATACGCAAAGACGAAACCGCTGTATACGCTGAAGGTTTTGGCGACAGTAGCATTAACTTACTGGTGTGGTTTTGGATTAAATACCCAGGCGAGCCTGACTTTATGACGGTACGCCACAAAGGTGTTGTTGCCGTTAAGCAAGCATTAGACGAAGCTGATATTAGTATTCCTTTCCCAATTCGTACGCTCGACTTTGGCATTAAAGGGGGTGAAAAACTTGATGCCATGATAAGCGATAAAATAAGCCAGCAGTCATCCAATAAAGACAGTAGCGACGGTGCTGACTCTAGCCAAAGTGAGTAATTTAGTTAAAACTCATTAGGCAAAAGCATTGGGAAATAGTTACTTACCAACAGCGCATTTTTACAGAGTAAAATTGCGCTTTTTTTTATAAACGGATTATTAGCTAAAAGTCTAAATACCTAGTTTGTGTTTATTGAATATCAATTCTAATTAGTTGCGTTTGGCCATGGGAGTATTAACAAGTAAGATTAGTGTTTTACCCAACGATTTTTTTACTGCCTTGCCGCACACTCTGAAATAACGTTCTCATCTATTTCAATAACTAAATAAATCATCATTTTTAAGCCAGTTAGGTCGGCTAAAGAATGTGTGTAAGCTTTTTCAGTATCAATTGGGTTAACTTAAGGGTTAAAAGAGCGAAGACAAACACGCTAGCATCAATTCTAAATTTATCTTCATAAGTATAAGTGTGAGCTATCGTTTTAAAGGGAGGAATAATCGTATTGCTTAGGCTTTATTTTATCTTTTTCACAGCTGCAAAACTTGCCTTAAAAAGAATATAAAAAAGCGCAGCTTGTGTTGGAATAACAAGCCGCGCTTATGAATTAGTTATACAAATAGGTTTTGTGGTGCGTATTAAATAACGCTAATTTTGTTACGAATGATTTTAACCCCATCTATATTTTCTAAAAACTTTTGAGCTAGTGCGCGCTGAAAACCAGTTTGTGCTTCACCGTATAAATCTACTTCACCATTTTTGACCTGCACACGAATATCACTTAACGCTAGGTTAGGGTTAGTTCGTAGGGTGTTGGTGATAGTTTGTTGTAGGTTAGGTTGAGTGGCTACACTGCTTACTACGGCCATGTTGGTTGCTGCACTTACCTTTGTAGCGCAAGCTAATAAAAATAAACAACAAAATGATACTAAAGCGATAGTTAACTTGAAGCGGTTCATAACTTAATCCTTACATTACGGTGAATAGTGCAGCCACAAAATGGAAATTCCATCGGCTAGGTTATCTTTGTAGTTACAATTTCGGTGCCAATATTAACGCTATGAAATATAAGGTAATTTTATTAAGTGGGAATTAAGGTGGGCAAAAATTACATTTAAATGAGTATGAGTTACATGCTTGGGTTACATATGTAACAGGTACAAAGACCAGAGCCTGTAAGGCTTGCATTAAAAAAGCCGACAAAAGTCGGCTTAGAATAAAAATATGTTAGGTTACTTTTTCTTTTTAACCTTAGCCTTTTTCTTAGCTTTCATTTTTACTGGATCTTTACGCTTTTTAGCCGGCGGCTTAGCTTCTTTATGTTGTGGCTCAACACCTTTAATTACACGGCGTTTTAGTTTTTGTTCAACGTAGCGCTCTACTTTATACAAAATACCAATGTCGTGTGCTTCAACTAATGATATTGCAATCCCTTTTTTACCAGCACGGCCAGTACGACCAATACGGTGTACGTATACGTCGGCAGTGCGCGGCATATCAAAGTTAATAACGTGGCTAATGTCAGATACGTCAATACCACGTGCGGCTACATCGGTCGCAATTAATATACGTGTTTTGCCACTGTGGAAGTTTTCCATGGCTTTCATACGTTTGTCTTGTGGCATTTCGCCGCGTAACCAAGCTGCTTTAACGCCGTTATTGGTTAGCTCGCCAATCAGTGTTTCTAAACGCTCACGGGTTTTAACAAACACAATTGCTTTAGTCACATCTGGACCATTTAAGGTATTTACTAAAAGCTCTAGTTTATGATGATAGTCATCGGCTAAATGTACCCACTGGTGAATTTTAGCTTTTTCTTTACGTGACGATTCAGCTTCAAGCAGTGCAGGGTCGTTTAATGTTTTTTCAGCAAACCTTTCTACGCTGTCACCTTCGAGTGTTGCTGAGAATAAAAAACATTGGCGACGATTTTTAGCTTCGTCACAAATACGGCTCATTTCTTTTTTGAAACCCATATCTAACATGCGATCTGCTTCATCGATAATAAGCATTTCTACGTGTTCAGCATGAAAGTTTTCGGTTTCTAGGTATTCCATTAATCGACCTGGTGTGGCGATTAAAATATCGTTATTTTTTTCGAAAATTTCTTTATGCGTGCCGTAGTTAATACCGCCTGTTACTACACCAATTTTTAGGTGTGTGCGTTTAGCTAGCAGTTCACATTGTTCATGAATTTGATAAGCCAACTCACGAGTCGGGGTCATAACGAGGACGCGCGCAAAACCAGGATCACGACGTGGGAAATCCAGTAAGTACTGAATAGCCGGAATTAAAAATGCCGCTGTTTTACCTGTACCAGTAGGCGCAGATGCTAAAATATCGCGCCCCTGTAGTGCTTCAGGAATAGCTTGTTGTTGAATGCTGGTTGGCGTCTCGTAGCCCATTTTATTAATGGCATCGAGTAGCTTGTTATCAAGATCAAATTCAGAAAATTGCATAGAGTGTCTAAAATAAGGGACAATTACCCTGATTATACGCGCTATGCTGCGCTTGGTGAATGAAAAGGTGAAAAAATGTCTGGTTTTGTATTTAAACAATTTAAAGTTGAACACGACCACTGTGCAATGAAAGTTTCTACCGATGGCATTTTGCTTGGCGCATGGGCTAATTTAAGCGGTGCAAAGTCGTTACTTGATATAGGCACCGGCACCGGCTTACTAGCACTAATGTGTAAGCAGCGCAGTAATGAGCTTGATATAACTGCGGTAGAAATTGACGAAAGCGCCTATACCCAAGCATTACAAAATGTAGCTAATAGCCCGTGGCCAACTATAAGTATTACGCACCAAACTATTCAACGCTTTAGTAGTGAAGTTAAATTTGATGTTGTTATCTCTAATCCACCGTATTTTAATCACAGTTTAAAAGGCGATAATGCTGCGCGTAATACCGCACGCCATACCGACGGCCTAAGTTTTGAAGAGTTAATTAATGCGTTTAAACATTTAAGCCATAGTGGTTCCCGCTTTAGCTTAATACTCCCAAGCGTTGAAGGCGCATTATTTATTGAGCTTGCTACTCAAAATGGGCTTTATTTAAATACTCATTGCCAAGTAAAAGCCACGCCCAACAAAGATATTAGCCGCAGTTTAATGACATTTAGCTACGTAAAAAGCGATATAGAATCATCAATCCTGTGTATTAGAAACTTAGATAATACCTACACTGCTGATTATATAGCCCTATGCAAAGCATTTTATTTGAAAATGTGAAGCAATTGTAAAATAGGAACGAATAACGCAAACTGACTAAAACCATTGTTGAGAACAGATATGGATAGTCAGTTACCAAAATCTTTTATAATTATACTTGCCGTATTACAGGCTATTGCTCTTACCCTTTTGTATAGCAGTATAGAAAATAATGTGTGGCCAGCAACAAGCCCTACATGGTTAGTCTCACTTATTACATTTTCTATGAGCTTTCCTTTATTAATGCTAATGACCGTTAATAAAAATAATATAAAAACGTCGTTGCTTTTAATCCTTCCTTTTTCCTTGTTGTTATCTTTATTGGGGGCGTATGTTGGCTTTCAGCAAGAGCCTCAAGAGTACGTAAGTAATAACACTTTAATGTCAGTTTTTATTTTTACTAGTTTAATAGCTGGCTTTAAAGGCCTTATGTACATACAACAATTTGGTAGCTCAGAAAATGTTAGTTACAGTCGTTTATTTAAGCTCTCTTGGCGTAATTTTATAATATTTGGAGAATGCTGGCTGTTTGTACTTATTTTTTGGGGAATTCTAAATTTAGGTGCGGCTTTATTTGATATTTTAGATATAGAATTTTTCTCTGAGCTACTAAGAAATGAATGGTTTTGGATCCCAACCTTAACGCTCGCATTTGCCTTTGCGAGTGTCATATTTAGAAAGCTTTTGAACATTGAAGATAATATCGCTTTTTTACTACAAACTTTAATTAAGTTTTTATTGCCTGTTTTATCAGTTATTTCTCTCGGTTTTTTAGCAACACTTCCTTTTACCGGACTCAATAAATTATGGGAGACCGGAAGTGGCAGTTTATTAGTAATGTGGCTGCAGGTGCTCACGTTGTTTTTTGTTAACACTGTTTATAAAGATGACTCATCAGTTCGCCCTTATCACATGCTCTTGCACCGACTCGTTTTTATAAGCGTTGCGTTACTTCCAGTTTATAGTGTTATTTCTGCCTATGGAATTTACTTACGGGTAGAGCAGCATGGGCTAACAGTAGATCGTTGTTGGGGCATTTTGATTTGGTTTTTATTGGCGTGTTTTTCGTTTAGTTATCTTGTTGGAATTATAACAAAGCGAGACAATTGGCTAGAGCCGCTTAGCAAAATAAATATTGTGATGGGGTGGGTGGTGCTCGTTAGTATGCTTGCTGTTAACTCCCCTTTATTAAATTTTCAAAGCTTATCTACAAACAGCCAAATAGCGCGTTTAGATGCAGATAAAGTAACAATAGAAAAGTTTGACTATTACTATTTTGAGCACAGCTTAGGTCGCCAAGGTTATTTAGCTATGCAGTTATTAAAACAGAAAATTGAAACGAGTCACCCAGAGCAATACGCTATCATCGATAGGATGTATGTAAATAATGAGTTTGCTTTAACGCTTGAACACACAGTCGATGATTTTATTGAGCGCAGTGTATTTTGGCCATCACAAGCGCTAATACCTCAAGGTTTAATAGAGGCAGTATTTTCTGAACAACATTTTTACGATCGTAACTCTTTAAAAGAACATACTTACTATTTCATTGGCATGGATTTAAACAAAGATGATGAACTCGATTTTATAGTGATTGACGAAAGTAATGAAAATATATCCGCATATTTCTGGTTATTCGACATGGGTAAGTGGCGCTCAAAGTATATGAATGTCGAAAATCCTGAAGAGATTAGATACCTTAAAAGCATGATTGATAATAACGAATTATCTTTAGTTGAGCCTGAATATTCAAATCTAAAAATAGGGGATGTTGTTTTTAAAGTAAGGTAATACGTTGCTTTGTTTTTTATGCTACAGATCCTTAAACCTAAACTAATGATTATTAGTTTAGGTTTGTTGTTATTTTAGGTGGGGCGCTTTGGTAGTGTGTTTATAAATCACCTGTTATGATTAAGTCATTAGTCACTTGATTTAAAGACAACACAATGAAAAAGTTAAATAAAATAGCATTACTTAGCACGTTAGCAGCCACCATTTTTGCAAGCCAAAGTGCACTGGCAGCCATGACCCCAGTAGGCCTTTGGAAAACCATTGATGAGGATACAAACCAAGCTAAGTCGTATGTACGTATTACCCAAACCAATGGTGTATTAAGCGGCAAAGTTGAAACCATTCTTAACCCTGCAAAACAAAACGATATATGTACCGAGTGCGATGATGAATTAAAAGACCAACCTATTCTTGGCATGACTATTATTAAAGACGTAAAAGCACAAGATGATGGCACCTGGGGAGACGGAGAAATACTCGATCCAACAAATGGTAAAACCTACACCTTACAATTAACCCCGCAAGATGAAGGTAAAAAGCTCGAAGTGCGCGGTTACATTGGCTTTTTTTACCGAAACCAATATTGGCTAAGAGTAGAGTAAGTTTTACTACTTACTTAATTACTAAACGTTAAATAATTAAGCATTAACTGAAATCATTTTTGCACTTTGCCTTTCTTACTCACTAAGCCTGCCATATTTAATTGGCATAAAATTTTGAGTAAATAAAAGGGTAAAATATGATTAAGTACATAGTTGCTTTAATAATGCTTAGCACACTGTTAATAAGCGGTGCGGCAAACGCAAAGGATGATGCTGTAAACACGGGTTGGTTTAATAACACGGCTATTAAAGGGTACGACAGTGTTGCTTATTTTACCCAAAATAAAGCCGTTAAAGGCAGCGACAAATATACGTTTAGTTATTTAGGTGCCGACTGGCACTTTTCGAGTGAAGAAAACAAAACGGCATTTGCAGAAAACCCAAAGCGTTATGCTCCGCAATACGGTGGCTGGTGCGCTTATGCAATGGCTGATGAGGGTAATGCTGTAGGGATTGACCCAGAAGCATTTTATATTCACGAAGGTAAGCTTTACTTAAATTACAGCCAAAGCGTACAACAAAAATGGTTAAGTAATTTATTACCGTACATTGTGATGGCTGATGGATATTACCCACAAACGACCAATGTTATGACGTTTCAATAAATTACTCATATTATTAGGGTCTGTTGAACTTTGCGGATTAAAATTTGTTCAAACTAGGGGGCTATTTAATCGCGGCGCGAGATTTGTAACCTAGTGGGCTAAGTAAAAACCGAGCAACAAAGAGTAAGTAGCCCCTAGGAAGAACCCTTTGGGCAGCGCCTGTTTGGCATTAATGCTACGTTATCGCCCATTTATGGGGAATAACCACACTGCATAGGCTCTGCCTTGCCTAAATACCAAACAGACTGCTGCAAATTTAACCTTAAAAGATCAACAGACCCTAGTTAAAAAGCCCGCAACTAAACTAGTTGCGGGCTTTTTGCTTTTTATTTATTAGCTTATTAATTAAAGCGTTTCGCCGTATTCAGTCATTACCTGTTCAACCCATGTTGCAATGCGGTCGTCGCTTAGCTCGTATTGACTGTCTTCGTCGAGCGCAAGTCCTACAAACTGTTTACCATCAGGCGTTAATGCTTTTGAAGCTTCAAACTCGTAACTACTGTCGTTTGGCCAAAAACCAAGTTGAGTAAATGTTTGCGTATTTATTTCGTCGTGTAGCATGCCTAGCGCATCTTGAAACCACTGCCCGTAACCTTGCTGATCGCCCATGCCAAATAAAGCAATGGTTTTACCATTTAGGTTTACGTCGGCTATGTCGTCCCACTTTGACTCCCAGTCTTCTTGTATTTCACCAAAATCCCATGTTGAAATACCAAAGATGATAAAGTCGTACTGCTCTGCATTTTTTAGTGGCTCGTCTTTAATATTGTGCAGGGTAACTATATCGGCACCAATAATGTCGCGAATCTTTTCTGCTGCCATTTCGGTGTAGCACGTAGTAGAACCAAAAAATAAACCAATTTGCATCGTATTTATCACTGTGTAATTGCCTGATATGATAGGCTCAAGTTTACCGTAAGGTATTTTTAATTGATACCTTAGCAAAGCATGAGAGCATAATGTGACAACGCTATCTGACGATTCTTTTGAAAATAACAGTAGTATGAGCAGTAATAGCGACTACCTAGAAACCTTTTTAGATAGCCTGTACTTAGAACAAGGCGTAAGCGAAAATACATTAAGCGCTTATCGCAGTGATTTAGATAAGTTTTGCCTATTTTTAAAGGGCGAAAATTTAATGACGGTAACGGGGCTCGACATAGAAAGCTACTTAGCCCATCGAGTTGATTTAGGTCTAAAACCACGCAGTACAGCACGTAGCATTAGTGCGCTAAAGCGTTTTTATCAGTACTTTGTGCGCGAAAAAATAATTAGTGATTCGCCTATGCTAAACATAGCTCAACCAAAAGCAGGGCAGTCGTTACCTAAAACACTCTCAGAAGCTGAAGTTGAGGCATTATTAAATGCGCCCAACACAGAAGAAGCGATGGGACTGCGCGACAAAGCCATGCTAGAGCTACTTTATGCAACGGGTTTGCGTGTAAGCGAGCTTGTTGGGCTGCGTATGGAGCAAATTAATTTGCGCCAAGCGGTGGTGTTTGTAAAAGGCAAGGGTAACAAAGAGCGCTTAGTTCCACTGGGTGAAGAAGCCATGTATTGGCTGGAGCAGTTTTTAAATGGTGGGCGTGCACAAATGATAAAACACGCCACCGATTTTGTGTTCCCATCTAAGCGCGGAGTAGGCATGACGCGACAAACCTTTTGGCATAGAATTAAACACTATGCTATTTTGGCATCAGTTGAGTCTCCATTATCGCCCCATACCATGCGCCATGCTTTTGCTACGCACCTATTAAATCATGGGGCAGATTTACGTGTGGTACAAATGATGTTGGGCCATAGCGATTTATCAACGACGCAAATTTATACCCATGTTGCCAATGAACGGTTAAAGTCGGTACACGCAGAGCATCATCCGCGAGCGTAAGTTTGAAAGTAAATATTATTAAGCCGGTCAATATATTAAGTATTTTTAGGATAGAGAGAAGTTATGAAAAAATTAATGTTAGCGGGTGCCATGTTGTGCACAAGTATTAGTGCATTTGCAAATGGCGTTGCTGTAACACCAGATGCTAATGATCCTATTATTACTAAATTTGCCGAGCTTGGTGTAACTGTAAAGCAAATTAACCCAAGCCCAGTAGTGGGTTTAAAAGAGTTGATTACTAATAAGGGCGTGCTTTACGCAAGTCCAGATGGTCAATTTTTAATGCAAGGTACGTTAATTGATTTAAATAATCGTAACAACTTAACAGAGCAAGCATTAAACGGCGTGCGTGTTGAGGGCATTAAAGAATACGAAGATTCGATGATTGTGTACAAAGCACCAAACGAAAAACACAGTATTACCGTATTTACTGACATTAGCTGTGGTTACTGTCGTAAATTACATCGCGAGTTAGACGATTTACTTGATGCGGGTATTACCGTTAAGTACCTTGCGTTTCCACGTGGAGGCTTACAAGGTTCAGGTTACGCCGATTTAATGAACGTATGGTGTGCACGCGATCAGCAAGAAGCACTAACAGAAGCTAAGTCAGGCACAAGCACTAAAGTAGTTGCAGGTTGTAGCGCACCGGTTGCAGAGCATTACCAGCTTGGTCAAAGCTTTGGTATTAGCGGCACACCTGCCATTATTTTAGAAGATGGTACTATGATCCCAGGTTACCAGCCAGCAGCAGCACTAAAAGCAGCATTAGATGCTAACAAAGCGTCGTAATACGTTTTATAGCTAATAAAAAGGCCTTAATGGCCTTTTTTTGTCTTTTTAATACGACCCAATAAGTTAAAACTCTGCATGAAAAAACTAATCATTGCGCGTGAAAACGTTGACGACTCGCATCTACCGAGTAATTTACACCCTGTAATTAAACAAATTTATGCTAACCGCAATGTATTTAATGCCGACGAGCTAAATAACAGCGTAGCTACGCTTCACGACTTTAAATTGTTTAAAGATATCGACAAAGCCAGCGATTTACTAATTGAGGCATTAAAGGCGCAAAGCCAAATATTAATAGTCGGCGATTTTGATGCTGATGGCGCAACGAGTACGGCCACTTTAATGCAAGGCCTTGAGATGTTTGGTTTTAAGCATTTAGATTACTTAATTCCGGACCGGTTTAGCTTAGGTTATGGCTTAAGCCCCGCGCTTGCAGAGCAGATAGTACAAATAAAGCCTGATTTAGTGATCACCGTAGATAATGGCATATCGTGTATTGCTGGTATTGATATTTTAAAAGCGGTTGGTATTAAAGTGCTCGTAACAGATCATCACTTACAAGGTGAGCAGCTGCCAAATGCCGATGCAATAGTAAATCCAAATAGACATGAATGTGATTTTCCGTCTAAATCTATAGCAGGCGTTGGCGTTGCTTTTTACTTATTAATAGCGCTGAGAAGCGTAATGCGAGACCTTGGTTATTTTGAGCAGCAACCGCCGCCTAATTTAGCTAACTTGCTCGACATTGTAGCGCTTGGTACGGTTGCTGACGTGGTCGCACTTGACGCAAATAATCGCACATTAGTACATCAAGGTTTAGCACGTATTCGCAGTGGTAAAACACGCCCAGGCATTACCGCGCTTATTGAAGTGGCTAACCGCAATGCTGCGCGCTTAAGCGCAAGCGACTTTGGCTTTTCACTTGCGCCGCGTTTAAATGCTGCAGGGCGATTAGACGACATGAGTTTGGGTATAGCATGCTTACTTAGCACCGATATAAACCAAGCACGTAGTATTGCCAGCGAGCTCGATAGCTTAAACTTTGCAAGGCGCGAAATAGAACAAGGCATGCAAGCCGAGGCGCAAGCCGTGCTTGATAGACTCGCATTTAGCGACGATAACGTCCCTGATGCAATCTGCTTGTTTCAAGACGATTGGCACCAAGGTGTTATTGGTATTTTGGCTGGTCGCTTAAAAGAAAAGTACCACCGACCAACCGTTATATTTGCTGGTGGCGAAAATGGTGAAATAAAAGGTTCGTGCCGCTCTATAGAAGGGTTGCACATGCGCGACTTACTCGAAGGGCTTAATACTGCTGAGCCACACTTAATTAATAAATTTGGTGGCCACGCAATGGCCGCTGGTTTAAGTATTAATGAGCAACACTTTAACGACTTTAAAAAGGCATTTGATGCTGCCGTGAGTGCGCAACTGAGTGAAGAAAGTAAGCGCTGTATTGTATTTACCGACGGTGAGCTGCCAAACGACTGCTTTACGATGGAGTTTGCTCAGCTATTAAAGCAATCGGGCCCGTGGGGGCAGCAATTTCCTGAGCCGGTGTTTGAGCACACATTTGAAGTAATACAGCAGCGCATAGTCGGCGAAAAGCACTTAAAACTTGTATTAAAGCATCAATCAGGGCGATTAGTTGATGCCATTGCCTTTGGTATTGATGTAAAAGAATGGCCCGACACAGAAGCGAAGTTTGTAAAAGTAGCCTATCAACTCGATATAAATGAGTTTAGAGGTAAATTTACGCTGCAATTAATAGTTAGAGAGCTTGAAAAAGTGCACTAAAAAATATGCACAAATCATGCATAAAAGGCTAATAAAGCGCGCGGTTTTTTGTTAAAATCGGGCGTTTTTATCATTTGACGATAATTTGTTGCGAAAATCCCATGTAAAGGGGCGCAATTACCTAGCCATTTTGGAGTGATGTACATGTTTGAAGTGAATCCTGTGATTAACCAAATCAAGGAAATTCGCGAACGTACTGAATTGCTTCGGGGGTACCTTTGACTACGCTCTTAAACAAGAACGCCTAGAAGAAGTTAACGCCGAACTTGAAGATTCAGCCGTATGGAATGAGCCTGAACGCGCACAAGCGCTTGGCCGTGAAAAATCAGCATTAGAGGCTGTTGTTGAAACAATCGACAACCTTGTAGCCGGTACGGACGACGTTGAAGGTCTACTTGAACTTGCTGTAGAAGCTGAAGATCAAGATACCTTTGATGAAGCACAAAGCGAACTTAGCGATCTAAACGAGCAGTTAGAAGGTTTAGAGTTTCGTCGTATGTTTTCAGGTCCTCATGACTCAAACGATGCGTACCTTGATTTACAATCGGGTTCTGGCGGCACTGAAGCACAAGACTGGTGTAACATTCTACTTCGTATGTATTTACGTTGGGGCGAGGCTAAAGGCTTTAAAGTTGAGCTAGTTGAAGCAACCGACGGTGATGTTGCCGGTATTAAAGGCGCAACAGTTCGCTTTGTTGGCGAATACGCTTACGGTTGGTTACGTACAGAAACAGGCGTTCACCGTTTAGTGCGTAAAAGCCCGTTTGACTCAAGTGGTCGTCGTCATACCTCATTTGCTTCTGCGTTTGTATACCCAGAGATTGACGATAATATTGAAATTGATATTAATCCGTCAGATCTACGTATAGACGTTTACCGTGCATCAGGCGCGGGTGGTCAGCACGTTAATACCACCGAATCGGCGGTTCGTATTACTCACGTACCAACAAATACCGTAGTGCAGTGTCAAAACGAGCGTTCACAGCATAAAAATAAAGCCCAAGCGATGAAGCAGTTAAAAGCTAAATTATTTGAGCTTGAGCTACAGCAGCAAAATGCTGAAAAACAAACGCAAGAAGACGCTAAATCTGATATAGGTTGGGGTAGCCAAATACGTTCATACGTACTTGATGACGCACGTATTAAAGATTTACGCACAGGCGTTGAAAACCGCAATACCCAATCGGTACTTGACGGTAACTTAGATAAATTTATTGAAGCCAGCCTTAAATCTGGCCTATAACCACCAAGCTAATAAAGAGCTAAAAAATGACTGATAAAATCCAAGACGAAAACAAGTTAATCGCTGAGCGTCGTGGCAAGTTAGACGCGATACGCGAAAATTGCCCAGCCAACGGTCATCCAAACCAATTCCGTCGTGAGCATTACACGGCTGATTTGCAAGCCCAGTTTGGTGATAAGAGCAAAGAAGAATTAGTTGAACTACAAGAAGTTGTGTCTATTGCTGGACGTATTTTAGCAAAGCGTGGACCGTTTTTTGTAATTCAAGACATGAAAGGTCGCGTACAAGCGTATGCATCTAAAGATGTTCAAAAAGACCTTAAAGAAAAATATGGTCAGCTAGACACTGGCGATATTATAGGTGTTAAAGGCGCGTTAAATAAATCGGGTAAAGGCGATTTATACGTAGAAATGACTGAGTATCAATTACTAACTAAGTCACTTCGCCCGTTACCTGAAAAATTCCATGGCTTATCAGATCAAGAAACAAAGTACCGCCAACGTTATGTTGACTTAATTACTAACGAAGCAACGCGCGAAACATTCCGCATTCGCTCACAAGTAGTTGAAGGTATTCGTCGCTTTTTAGCAGACCGTGACTTTATGGAAGTAGAAACACCTATGCTACAGGTTATACCTGGTGGTGCATCTGCGCGTCCGTTTGTGACTCACCATAACGCGCTTGATATCGACATGTACCTACGTATAGCGCCAGAGCTTTACTTAAAGCGCTTAGTGGTAGGTGGTTTTGATCGTGTATTTGAAATTAACCGTAACTTCCGTAACGAAGGGTTATCTACACGCCACAACCCAGAATTTACAATGATTGAATTTTACCAAGCATACGCTGATTACATCGACCTGATGAACATTACCGAAGACATGCTACGTACTGTTGCAGAAAACGTACTAGGTAGTGCAATTGTAGTTAATACAACTAAGGACGAAAACGGCGAAGTTATCGATTCAGTTGAATACGACTTTGGCCAACCGTTTACACGTTTAAGTATGGCGGATGCTATCTTAAAATATAACCCTGAGTTTGATGCTGCGGTATTTAACGACCCAGAAAACCATTTTGAAGAGTTAAAAGCGTACGCTAAACAAGTACACGTTAAAATTCCTGAAAACTGTGTTTGGGGTCCAGGTAAGTTTCTTTGTGAAATATTTGAAGAAACAGCAGAGCACATGCTTATTCAACCTACGTTTATTACTGGTTACCCGTGGGAAGTATCACCACTTGCACGCCGTAACGACGAAAACCCATTTGTTACCGACCGTTTTGAGTTTTTTGTTGGCGGTCGTGAACTTGCAAATGGTTTCTCTGAGCTTAACGATGCACAGGACCAAGCTGAGCGCTTTACTCGTCAAGTTGAAGAGAAAGACGCAGGCGATGATGAAGCAATGCACTACGACGAAGACTACATACGCGCACTAGAGTATGGTTTACCGCCAACGGCTGGTGAAGGTATTGGTATTGACCGTTTAGTTATGTTGTTTACTGATTCATCAACAATTAAAGACGTTATTTTGTTCCCGCATATGCGTCCACAAGCTGACTAATCTTTAGTAGAACAAAGTAAGTTAATAAACGCCGCTTAATAGCTGTCTCTTGATCACAAGTCTGACTCAAGAGATTTTGCTAAATCGTAGCCTTCCAGGATGGCTTGTAACTTAAGCCATCCTTTCCATAACACTTTCACAGATGCACGCCCTGTGCGCTTGGTATCTTTCCAGCCTCCTAACTTTGCCAGTTCCTGATACGCCCATGACATATTTGGAGCAGTTTCAGGCAATGGTGTTTTTATTCTCTTTAACCACAATAACTTCCATGCTTTGGGAGATAACAGTTGTTCACAACTTGGAGAATCAGGCTGCTCATTGGTGAACTTTAGTTGCAATATTCGCGTCGCAATAAAGCCATTAATCGTCACCAATCTTTCCATGTTATCTTGGCTTTGAAGGCGTAAACTTTCGATATCCGTACCATCACTTTTCCAGACTTTATGGTATTCCTCTACAAGCCAACGGTGCTCATAGTAGGTGATGATAGCTAAGGCGTCTTCTTTGCTGGTGACTGGTTCACTGGTTAATAGGTGCCAGCTTAAGCCGTTCTTAGCGTTTCCTCGCTCTGTACAGCCGACATAGTAAACTGGGAGGGAGTGTCCTTTCTTATTGTAAGGCGCTTTGAGTGTCACTGGCGCATAGGTGATATCCAGTGTTGCGCTTCGGGCTTTTCTTCCTCCTTTTTGTGCAATGTGGATGTGTTTGGTGCCTGCACTCATCAGCTCGCTTGCAAACGCATAGAGCTTATCCTCACCTTCTTCAATATGACGACTTTGCATCGAGCGTACGACGAATCGTTGCTGCTCGGTCAGTTTATACTGCAAGTATTCGTAGATGTCCGCTTCGCGGTCACACACCGATATCACGTTCGCCATTTGTCCTTGCAGCCGCTCTGCCATCGCTCGTGACGCTGACTCCCACTTGTAACTTTCTTTTTCTTCGTAAGAAGTCGTCGCGTGTTTTTCTCTTTTTCCAATCGTGTTGATATCACGACTCCAGCGAGACTGTTCAATTAATCCCACAACTTGCTTTGTGTCTGGCGCAAACAGTAATACGCTATGAGCTAACAAGCCTCGTTGTTTTGCTCCTCGTCCGACATGACCCAAATCATCTCGAATGGAGGAATGCTTATAAATTAGTGTGGTCGTGTCTTCTAATGCGAGCAATAAGTTATGACTTTTTGCTTGTTCAACCGTGGCTTTAAAGCCTGACTCTGCTATAGCCGTTGCGTCAATATTCTCGTTGCGAATAAAGCGGTAGGCACCTTCCATATCGGCGGGGGATTGAGTGATGTTCACAAGTGGTTTTCCTGGTTCATTTGCAAGCGTTGATGCTAACTTTACCAGACGCGCTGTTCTTCTTGGATCACCTAAGTCCGATTTACCGAATTGTTGTTTTGCCCAATGAGTATGTTCGTTAATCATAATGTGCCCTCAAACAAGATTTGAAGATCTGATCATGACATTGAGATTTAGTTCAAAAAAATCCCCGCTAATTTCTTAGCAGGGATTTGTGTATAAGAGACAGCTTAATAGCGGCGTTTTTTTTGCTTATAATTAGTGTTTTAATTAATAAGTACTACACTAAAAATTAAAGGTAATTATTAGTGCTGATTAATGTGCAATTCAGCTTTACTAACTTATTGTTACTGGAAGTTTTTAATATTAAAACTAACAGTGCTATAACTTTTTAGTATGATTGTTTTTTAAACATATGTTGTGTTTGTACAAAGGTTTTAGCTAGAATACGCACGAAATTTACACTGTTGGTATTTAGCTGTTAAATATAGATTCTTAAAGGACTTAGAATAATAGTATGAAAGACAAACGAGTAGATGATTTATCAGAAGAATGCACATCAGAGCAAGAACGAAACGCTTACTACCATGCTTGTATCGCTGAATTTCAACAATTAGGTTACCAAGAACAGTATTTGGCTCAGTTAACTGATGACTTAGTTCCCGTGCTAGGTGTTAATCCTTCAAATAAAAATACGTAACCCGCTTAAATTTCAAACTAATTACACTTTTAAACCAAGCATATGTGCAATCTATAACCATATAGTCGTTTTTGGTAGAAAAGTGTTTGACATATTTTCTGAAATCTTTATTATACGCCCCACAAGACGGAGAGGTGTCCGAGTGGCCGAAGGAGCTCCCCTGCTAAGGGAGTATAGAGTTTGTAGCTCTATCGAGGGTTCGAATCCCTCCCTCTCCACCATTTCTTTTAATGGCGTTTTTTGTAAAATTTTAAAGTATGGGTGCATAGCTCAGCTGGATAGAGTACTCGGCTACGAACCGAGCGGTCGGAGGTTCGAATCCTCCTGCGCCCACCATACTTTAATAACTCGCTTAGAGTCTAAATAAGCAAACTATAAAGTGGGTGCATAGCTCAGCTGGATAGAGTACTCGGCTACGAACCGAGCGGTCGGAGGTTCGAATCCTCCTGCGCCCACCACTTTATAAACTCTACTTAGAGTATAAATAAGTAAAACTCTCACTTAGAGTAAAAACAAGTAATAGTAAAAATGAAAGTGGGTGCATAGCTCAGCTGGATAGAGTACTCGGCTACGAACCGAGCGGTCGGAGGTTCGAATCCTCCTGCGCCCACCACTTTCATGTTTTCATACACTTTTAAGTGTAAGAAAAATAAACCGATGGAAATCGGTTTTTTTTATTCCTGAATTAATACGCTCTGCTTAGAGTTTAAATAAGCAATCTATGAAAGTGGGTGCATAGCTCAGCTGGATAGAGTACTCGGCTACGAACCGAGCGGTCGGAGGTTCGAATCCTCCTGCGCCCACCACTTTCATAAACAAGCCGACATTAAGTCGGTTTTTTTGTGCCTAAAATAAAGTGAAATGTAAACTACCACTCCTGTAGCCGCAGAGCTTGCTCGCGTGAGAAGCGCCAGCTTCTAATTACTTACCACCGATATAACTGATACTTTATATACGATCGTTGCTCGTCGCGTCAGCAAGCTGTACGCCTTCAAGTAAAACCAGTGCTAATCCTTAAATCCAAACTCCAAGCTTATTCATCCGTTGTAGACGCTGAGCTTGCTCGCGTGAGAAGCGCCAGCTTCTAATCACTTACCACCGATATAACTGATACTTTATTTACGAGCTTCGCTCGTCGCGTCAGCAAGCTGTATGCCTACAAGTAAAACCAGTGCTAATCGTTAAATCCAAACTCCGAGCTTATTCATTCGTTGTAGCCGCAGAGCTTGCTCGCGTGAGAAGCGACAGCTTCTATTCCCCCCTCAAAAATATAATTTATAAGATTTTATTTGTTTGCAACGCCAGAAATAAGTAATTTATTCACAAAGAGGTTAAGAGGCGCTGCGCTTTTAGAGGTAGTAATAAAGCTAAAATAATAAACCCGAGTTTATGTCTTCTTATTTACTTCTCTTTCGCTTCTCTTTGTATAATAGATCTTTAAGTGGTTCATTGACCAAGAAATTAAATAACTAGAAGCGTTTAGCTCTAAGAAGGTTAAATACGGTCTTTAAGCTTAAAATGAGAGGTGGTATTTTCAAGTAAAACTAGCTCTAATCTTTAAATCTAAACTCCGAGCTTATTCATCCGTTGTAGACGCTGAGCTTGCTCGCGTGAGAAGCGACAGCTTCTAATCACTATATCTACTCAAGCCCACTTAACCCTTTTCTAAAGCTGCTCTTTATTATTACCTATGTTATTTTAAACGCCTTGTTTAAAAGGATATTGCAGTATGTTTAAAACCCTATTTATTACGTTGTTTTTTATTTTTAGCGCCATTTTTATTGCAAGCGCACAAGCCAACGAAGCTAACAACTCACTTGTAGTAGGTGCGCAACAATATGCTAAATATTTACCGCAGTTAAAAAATAAACGTGTAGGGCTAGTCGTTAATCAAACATCAATGGTGGGGCAAACTCACTTAGTAGATGCGCTGCTGACTAAAAATATTAATATAACTAAAATTTTTGCACCTGAGCATGGCTTTCGTGGCGATCACGATGCGGGCGCCCATGTGAAAAATGCCGTTGATGGTAAAACAGGTATTCCACTTATTTCTATTTACGGTAAAAATAAAAAACCAAGCCAAGCTGCTTTAGCCGATGTTGATGTGATTATTTTTGACATTCAAGATGTGGGAGTGCGTTTTTATACCTACATAAGCTCTATGCACTACATGATGGAAGCCGCTGCAGAGCAGGGGATAGAATTTTTAGTGCTCGACAGGCCCAACCCAAATATTGCCTACGTTGATGGGCCAATATTAGAGCCAGAATTTAAATCGTTTGTAGGCATGCACTCAATTCCTGTTTTACACGGCATGACGGTTGGCGAGCTTGCCAAAATGATCAAGGGCGAGGGCTGGATCAATAAAGCGGCCGATTTAAAATTAACGGTGATCCCTGTTGATCATTACACTCGCAAAAGTACTTACAGCTTGCCTGTAAAACCCAGCCCTAACTTACCTAACGATCAAGCCATTGCGCTTTACCCATCACTTTGCTTTTTTGAAGCAACGCCTATTAGCATTGGTAGAGGCACCGATTTTGCATTTCAAGTAATTGGCTATTCGCCAGTTGCATTAGGTGATTTTAATTTTACACCGCGCGCAATTAAAGGCGCTGCTTTAAACCCTAAATTTAAAAACCAAACCGTACAAGGGCTCGATTTAAGACAAGCAAATACCACAGGTTTAAATTTAACTTACTTGATAAATGCGTACGCGGAGCTTAGTAAAAACAACATCTCGTTTTTTGAGCGCGCTGACTTTATGGATAAACTAGCGGGTACTAATAAATTGCGCTTAGCTATTGAAGCAGGGCAATCAGAAGCGAAAATAAAACAAAGCTGGCAGGCGGGGCTTGCGCAATTTAAAGCGCAAAGAGCGCCTTACTTGTTATATAAATAAGGGCTAAGCATGTTTATTGCTGTAAAATATCAAAGGTGTGGTTATATCAAACAAGCATTTATAGCGGCATTGAGCTTTATTATTGTGGGTTGTAGTACACCACCTGAGCCTATTAGCTCGGTGCTACCACTTACAAAAAGCCAACTTGTAGAGCTGCCTAATGCACAAGTGGTTGTAACGTTTCCTGAGGTAAATCCAAGTAGCCGGTTTTATGTAAATAACCGAGGAACGTTTAAAGCTTACAAAGGGCGCGGGCAATTATTAATACAAAACCACAACGCACAAAGCGCCGATATTTACATTAATAATAAAAAGCTCGACGTTAACCAACTAAGCGCCAACACCTTATACAATTACAGTTTGGCAAAAAATACCCACAACGGTGTTAATACCTTTAAAGTTGAAAATATTCTCCCTGCTGGCGCGAGTTTAACGCTGCGTTTTGCATTTCCTACTTTAAGCGATGAACCAAAAAAGCATATAGATTTTACTGAAGTAGACACATTAATTGAACGCGATGTTAAAGCAGGTTTTCCTGGGGCTGTATTGGCCGTTGTTAAAAACGGTGAGCTAATAAAGTTAACCGCCTATGGCGATGCAAAGCAATATCAGCAAAGTGATTTAATGCTACTTCGCCCAGAGCCCATGCAAACTAATACCTTGTTTGATCTTGCCTCAAACACCAAAATATTTGCCACAAACTTTGCACTTATGAAATTAGTAAGCGAAGGGTTATTAAATATTAATAAATCCGTACAAAGCTACCTAAGCGAATATAAAGGTGAAGGGCGAGCAAAGCGCACAGTAAAAGACTTACTCACACACAGCGCCGGATACCCGCCAGTATTTGACTTTCATCGTAAAGATGGCAGCTACGGCGACGCGTTTTATTCGCAAAACAGTAAAACCACCAAACAGCTATTACTTACCAGCGTCCCTTTTAGTAGTAAATCATCTGGGCAGCATGTTTACTCAGATATTGATTACATGATTTTAGGCGTACTCATTGAGCGCATAACTGGGCAGCCCCTTGACGAATATCTAGAGCAGCAAGTGTACGCACCACTAAAATTAACTAACACGTTATTTAATCCACTTAAAAAAGGCTTTAAGCCGCAGCAATTTGCAGCCACTGAGCTTAGCGGCAACACACGAGACGGGCGCATTAAGTTTGATAATGTTCGCACCAGTGTTTTACAAGGCCAAGTGCATGATGAGCGCGCTTACTACTCACTTGATGGCGTAGCAGGGCATGCAGGATTATTTAGTAACTCTCACGACTTAGCGGTGCTTTGCCAGCTATTACTAAATAATGGTGGCTACGGCGACCAACAATTATTTAGTGCAAGCGCCTTAGCGCAATTTTTAACGCCGCAATCAAGCGACGAGACCTACGGGCTTGGCTTTAGGCTTGCTGGTAATAATCAAGCAAGGCGCTGGCACTTTGGCCCTTATGCAAGCGCACAAGCTTATGGTCACACAGGTTGGACGGGGACCGTGACCGTAATTGATCCCGCTTACGACTTAGCTATTGTTTTACTTACCAATGCTCGCCATAGTGCCATTAAAGGCTCGCTAAAACGTTACGAATTCACAGGCAAACAATTTGAAACCGCACAGTACGGATCGGTTGTGTCGCTTATTTATGAAGCACTACTAAATCAATAAGCTATCGTATAGGTTAAAACGTACTAACAGCATTACTCTAAGTGATTTATTTACAGGTGACTTGAGTAAGGCAATCCATTAAGCTAAGCGGTTTACAAATCTAAGTCAGTTTATGCTGCTAGGCTTAACAAATAAGCGATAAAACGCGTACAAAGCGAGAGTGGCTCGCTAATAATTAAGGTTAACTTTTTATGCATTGGTATTCTATTTTACCGCCGCTAATTGCGATTGCTATCGTGTTTTGGCGAAAAGAAGTGATTATGGCGCTACTTGTTGCTGTTGCTTCTTCTGAGTTTTTACTTGCCTTTCAGGGCGAAGGTAATAGCTTGTTTGACACTTTTTTAAATACCATTGAACGTATTATTTCGGTTGCCAGCTCGCCAGGTAATACACGCATATTAATATTTAGTATTTTAATTGGTGCCTTGCTTGCCTACATTCGCGAATCTGGCGGCGTAGCAGCAACTGTTAATATGCTAATGAACAAAGGTATTGCAAAAAGTAAGCGCCAAGTGGGCTTTTTAACCATGTTTACCGGCATTGCGGTGTTTATAGAATCTAACTTGAGCGTACTCACCTCAGGTATTTTATCGCGTGGCTTATTCGACAAATTTAAAATGAGCCGAGCGCGCCTAGCGTACATTATTGACAGCACCAGTGCGCCAGTGTGTATTTTAATACTACTTAATGGCTGGGGTGCATTTGTACTTGGTTTGTTAGGTAACTACGAGCTAGGTGAGTCGGCTGTATCGGTGTTGTGGGGCAGCGTTGGGTATAACTTTTACGCCATAATTACCCTTGCCATTGTTTTTTACACCATCGCGTTTGATAAAGTGCACGGCCCAATGAAAGAAGCCGAACAAAAACTAGAGCTTCAAACAACTGACTTAAAAGAAGAAGTAAAAGGCTCTAAAGCGCGTTACATGTTAATCCCGCTTATTACGCTTATTACCAGCATGGTTGGCTTTATGTACTACACCGGTAATGGTGTATTAGCAGAGGGCAGCGGTTCTAAATCGGTATTATATGCAACGGTTTTAGCCATTGTTGTTGCTTACTTTTTAATGATTGGCTCACGTAAATTTACCCATCACCAATTAGTTGATACCGGTTTTAAAGGTATGGGCGAATTAATGCCATTAGTCGCCATTGTACTGCTTTCGCTTACACTTGGCGCAAGCTTAAAAGAGTTGGGTACTGGTGTATTTGTAGCATCGCTTGTTGGCGACTACCTACCTATTTACTTAATAGTACCGGTGCTGTTTTTAACCGGCGCAGTTATGTCGTTTACTACGGGTACATCGTGGGGCACGTTTGCTATATTAATCCCAATTGGTGTGCCACTTATTCAAGCGCTAGGTTTACCACCGTCGCTTGTGGTAGGTGCTATTTTAGGTGGTGGTATATTTGGCGATCACTGCTCGCCTATATCCGACACCAGCGCTGTATCGGCTATTGCATCGGGGTGTGACTTACTCACCCACGTTAAAACGCAGCTACCGTATGCCTTATTTGGTGGCGGCCTTACGTTTTTAGCGTACTTAGTAACAAGCATTATTGTTTTGTAAAATACAATTGCTTAAATAGTCATAAGCCTGCTTATTGCAGGCTTTTTTGTTTTTAAATTAAGACCGAGGCTAGTAATACCAAGCTTAACGACGCTCTAGCTATTAAATAAACTATTTAAATATAGACTTAAGTACCCGCATTTATATTTTTTAGGTTATTGTATAGCATGAGCTTTAGGCTTTTTGGTAGCTATAAATTCTTACTTTTTAACTCATATAAGGCTGTAAACCCACACTATGTTTGTAATTGATAATATCATTCTCGTTAGTGCCATTTTAATTTTACTTGGAGTGATCTCGAGCAAGTTATCTGCACGCGTTGGCTTACCGGTGCTGGTGCTATTTTTACTTGTAGGTATGCTCGCAGGTGAAGATGGTATTGCAGGTATTTCATTCGACAACGCAGAGGCCGCACATGCTCTGGGTACTCTCGCGCTTGCTATTATTCTATTTGATGGCGGCTTACAAACGCCCACCAGTTCAGTTAAACAAGTGTGGAAACCCGCGTCTGCTTTAGCAACCATCGGTGTGTTATTTACCGCTGTAATTACAGGCCTTGTGGCCACTTATATTTTAGACCTGCCCATATTACAAGGTGTATTACTGGGCGCCATTGTTGGCTCTACAGATGCCGCAGCCGTGTTTGCACTTTTACGAAGTGCGGGTATTCACTTAAACAAAAAGCTTAAATCTACCCTTGAAATAGAAAGTGCCTCGAACGATCCAATGGCTATTTTTCTAACGGTTGGTTTGCTCGAAATGCTCGTTAATGACATGCCAGTAGGGCTGGGTCTACTACAGTTATTTGCTCAACAAATGGGTGTTGGCGCTATTTGTGGTCTTTTAATTGGTAAAATATCGGTTTGGTTTATTAATCGCATTAAACTAAATGCATCGGGTTTGTATTTAGTGATGGTAACCGCATTTGGACTGCTTTCATTTGGCCTTTCTGCAACGCTTGGCGGCAGTGGATTTTTAGCTGTATTTATAACGGGTGTTATTTTAGGGAACAGTAAATTTGTATATAAACGCGGTATTTTTCTGTTTCATGACGGCTTAGCATGGCTTGGGCAAATAACCATGTTTGTTGTATTAGGACTTCTTATTAACCCTTCGTCGTTGGTTGATGTATGGCTAGAAGGATTGCTTATTGCATTGGCACTCATTTTTGTTGCTCGCCCATTAGCGGTAGCGCCTATTTTAAAACTGTTTGGCTTTAATAATCGCGAAACCTTATTTGTATCTTGGGTTGGCCTTAGAGGCTCAGTACCCATTATTTTAGCTATATTCCCATTATTATTTGGCCTTTCAGGGGCTGAACTTATTTTTAATGTTGTTTTTTTCGTGGTGTTAATTTCAGCCACGTTACAGGGCTCAACAATGCCGTGGATGGCTAAAAAACTAAATTTAGTAGAGCCGCCACCTGATTTGGCTGCTGCAACGCTCGAAATCACAGCACTAAACGATATTGATATAGAAATTGTAGAATACACTTTAAGTGACGTTTCTCGGGTTTCTGGGCGCAGCTTGTCACATGCTGCACTTCCTGAAAGTGTAGTTGTTGCTATGATCACACGAGGTCCGTCAATCATACCGCCACGGGGTTCAACTAAGTTAAAACCAAACGATCACCTATTTGTTGTTTTAAAACCAGATAACAGACCCTTTGTTGATTTAGTTTTTACAGCAACTGATAAAACAAACCACCAAGATAGCCACTTATCGCATAACGAACTTAAAGTGAAAGGGGTAACGTTGGTAGGTGATATATTTTACTCTTACCACATGCACATAGACGCCCCAGAGGGCATAAGCTTGGAAGAAGTAATTAACCAAAAGCTTTCAGGAGAAGTCAGTAAAGGGGCTATTGTTGTTATTGGTAATGTGCAAATACGCGTTATAACAATGGTACATACACGCATAGTTACCATTGGCTTAAAGTATTTAAATAATCCAGAAAAGCGACTTTTAAAGCAGTAATCATTAACAATGATTTATTTAGCGCTAGGCTCACGTTTATTGCGTATGTAGGTGGGTTGAGTGACACGAAACCCAACGGATCGCCAATGCAATGAGCACACCCAAAGCTAGTTATATGTGGTGTTTATTGTGGGCAAGCTTAGCTTGCTGGCGCGTCGGGCGTTAGCCCGAAATAAATACAACTGTTGATAATTCGATATTACACTATGTGAAAAAGCATTATTTAAAAGGACATTAAATGACTGAGGTTAAAGACTTTAAATGGGATAAGCCAACTAATTGCAAAGTGGGTGAATACTTCCCTGCAGATAAATTAGATCGTGCTCGCTACGCCACGTTCTTATCAAGGCTATTGGCTCAAGAGGGGTTTGACAAGAGCAGGCCTGTTGATGAACAAAAGAAAAACTATGTATTAAACTTAAATGCTGAATGGGGGGCAGGTAAAACATATTTTCTTAAGCGTTGGTCACGAGAATTAATAGTAGATTTTCCTGTTGTATATATTGATGCATGGCAGCAAGACTATTCAGACGACCCATTTTTAACTGTAATTGCAGGTATTATAAAGCAGCTTCAACTGCAGGCTAAGTTTAATATAACAATACCTAAAAGTGCCGTTTCGATGTTTAAGGCTGTTGCACCCGCTATTGCACAAGGTTTAACTAAAAAGATATCTGGTATCGATTTAGATGAACTACACACATTACTATTTTCTGATGAAGAAATTGATAGTGGCCAAAATCAAAACTCTAATAAGCCGACGAGCAGCGACTTTTCGCCCGCAGTAAAGGCGCTTGCGCAGAACTTGATTAAAGATCATGAGGCTAAAAACAAAAGCATTGAAGTAATAAAGTCTAAGTTAGATGATTGGGTCAGTAAGTTTGAGAAGCAGGAAGGTAAGTCGTTACCCATATTTATTTTTATTGATGAATTAGATCGTTGCCGCCCAAGTTATGCAGTAGAAATGCTTGAGACGATTAAACATATTTTTGATGTTAAAGGTATCGTGTTTGTTGTAGCAACAGATACTGAACAGCTTCAACATACAATCAAATCAGTTTATGGTGAAGGCTTTGATGCTAAGATTTACCTAGGCCGTTTTTTTAATAGCCGCTATAGCTTAAAACGACCTGTTTTAAAGGATTTTTTATCAGTACATAGTGATACAACTAAATTTGAATCTGCGTACTTAGAAAGTAAAAATATTGAAATATTTCCCTACACAAAGACACCAGAGATAGCTTTAGCTAATATTTCAGTTGTTCTAGATGCGTTTCAGGTATCAGCAAGAACAGCCATTCAAATTACTGAGCGCATTACGGCCATTATTGTACATTTACAAAGTGATAAAAAAGTAGATGTTCTCGTGCTAGCTGTTTTATTTTGTATATATGAAAAAGATCATTCTCTTTATGAAGAGATAATAAGTGGCCGATTTAAAAAGATATTTACAGATGATATTAATCCGCCTCGTGAATTGGGATTACACGAGTTTTTAATAAAAGAAATATGGAAAGAAGATCCTTCAGCAAAAATAAAGTTTTTTATTAATGATTTTTATCATGAATGCTTGCCTCAAGAAATAAGTTTGAAAACTCAAGAGTCATACTCTATTTCTGTATCTAAATTTATTGGAGGAATTTTTTGCAATATAGTCTTTTCACAAACAAACCCTTATGAAGGTTTTATTTCTAATAATGATAATCCAATAAAATTAGAAAATATAAAAGATGACCTTACTATTCATATAAGAGATGGTTCCGAGCAAGTTTCACTATCGTGGCTCAGGTATATTTATATAAAAGATGCATATAACAAAATTACTAAAGAGCACTATCGTGATTTTATAGAGCTTTCCTCACCATTAAATTACATGGGCGATAGTTAACTATCTCTGTGCAGCGCGAAGCGCCTCTGTGTTCTCGGTGGTAATATTTATCTAAATTACCACCAACCTCAACTGGACCAAACCACCTAAACCCCACATTGCCTAACCCCAGCACCCGCATGTTTAAGCGCAATAATCTGCCCTTTTCCGCTATGCGCCATAGCCAGCATATCACCTGTGTTTATATTACTTTCTACCGCGTGTTTACCTTTCAAATCACTCAACAGCGACTGCTTTATTTGCACTAGCACTTCAAGATTACAGCCAGCAGCTGCGCAGTCGATGTTTTAATAAATACTGGGTTGTTAGGTGCTTCAAGTGTGTGCATAAGCCGCTCCAAATTTTATTGACCACTACTATTAGAGTGTTTTCAAAGCTATAACGGGTGGCAAATCAAAAAGGGGTGAAATAATTTTATAAAAAATGTGGGGTTTAGTTACAATAGCCATTCGCATTCTTTTACTTATTAACTTTTTAGGCTGTTATGCAACTCATTGAAATAAAAAAAGCGCGTTATCGTAAACATTTAAACCGTGTTATTGCAGGATGCGGTATTGGTTTGGCTGTAGGCAGCTTGGCTATATCGCAAACGCTGATTGCTTTATTTCCTGATGAAAGTGGCAGCCACTTTCATTGGAACTTAATAGGCGTTGCTATTACAAGCGTTGGGCTTGCGTGGTTACTTAATAAATACCGTACACATAGCTTTATGACTGAAGTTGTTTATGTGTGGGAGCTTAAAAAAGCACTTAATAAAATAACCCGTAAAATGGCTAAGTTAAAAGCCGCTGGCCGTGAAGGTAATGCTGATGCGTTATTGGCGATTCATTATAGCTACGCGGGCTCTCGGTTATTGTGGCAGCTAGACGATAATCTAATCACTATGGACGATTTAGCCATTAAACAAGCTGAGCTTGAATCTGTTGCCGTGCAACATAACGTAACGCTTAATGTTGAAGATTACGATGAAAGCATTTTAAAACAGTTTTAAAACTTAGGTTTTTAAATTAGTTGGAGGAGCCTTAATGAAAAAAGTACTCATAGTGTGTTTAGGTAATATTTGCCGCTCGCCAACCGCAGAGGCGGTATTAAAAGCCCGCGCTAAAAAGCTAGGTGTAAACGTTAACGTTGATTCGGCGGGCACTATTGGCTATCACGAAGGTAAAACGCCTGATAGTCGCTCAATGGCAGCAGGGGAGAAGCGCGGTTACAGCTTTAAAGGTATTTATTCGCGTAAAGTGCGTACAAGTGACTTTACTGAGTTTGATTTAATTTTAGCGGCCGATACGCAAAACTTAGCTGATTTAAAAGCCCAGTGCCCTGAGCATCTACAGTACAAATTAGCGCTGTTTTTAGAATATGGCGAGCAAGCCCAAAGCGCGATTCCCGATCCTTATTACGGCGGCGATGATGGCTTTGAAAATGTGCTCGATTTGATAGAAGCGGCTAGCGATAAAATACTCGCTAAAATTTAATCCCTATTTTATTACTAAAGCTAAATTTAACGAGCTTTTAGTCGTATTGCACAGCGTCCCTAAAGTAAGTACATTTTATACTTGCTCAAAGGGAACTTTATGAAAATAAAAGTTTTACTACTCACTTTATCTATTGCTTCTTGTTCTACTTTTGCTAACGATGTTAGTTTTTCGATTGGGGGTGGTTATCCTTACTTAGTTATTCCTGAGGTGTCTTTATCGGCTAACGACGACACACAACGCTGGTATGCAAATTATAAACTAGGCCTTGATGATGGATTTTCTGCCGGTTTTGAACAAGCAGTTAGCGATAATAAAAAACATGCTTTTGGCGTACTTATGGGCGCTATTGGTGCAAGAGATACAGACCAAGAGTGCGAAAGTTCAACTAATGATGTAGCAACTGACTTTGCTAATACGCTAGGTTGTGTAATTGGCGGTATTTTTGATGAAGAAACAACAAACGGCATAGGGCTTACGTACAGCTACAACTTTAATGGATTGAACAGCGCTGGTTTTAGATTAGAGCTAGATTTGGGCTACGGTAAAGCAAGCGATAGCAATGAAAAAAGAGCCGATGGCGGTATTAGCGTAAGTTACGAATTTTAACTACGTAGAATTTGTATTAGTTGGTATTAAAAAAGGCGCTAAAAGCTGTCTCTTATACACAAATCCCTGCTAAGAAATTAGCGGGGATTTTTTTGAACTAAATCTCAATGTCATGATCAGATCTTCAAATCTTGTTTGAGGGCACATTATGATTAACGAACATACTCATTGGGCAAAACAACAATTCGGTAAATCGGACTTAGGTGATCCAAGAAGAACAGCGCGTCTGGTAAAGTTAGCATCAACGCTTGCAAATGAACCAGGAAAACCACTTGTGAACATCACTCAATCCCCCGCCGATATGGAAGGTGCCTACCGCTTTATTCGCAACGAGAATATTGACGCAACGGCTATAGCAGAGTCAGGCTTTAAAGCCACGGTTGAACAAGCAAAAAGTCATAACTTATTGCTCGCATTAGAAGACACGACCACACTAATTTATAAGCATTCCTCCATTCGAGATGATTTGGGTCATGTCGGACGAGGAGCAAAACAACGAGGCTTGTTAGCTCATAGCGTATTACTGTTTGCGCCAGACACAAAGCAAGTTGTGGGATTAATTGAACAGTCTCGCTGGAGTCGTGATATCAACACGATTGGAAAAAGAGAAAAACACGCGACGACTTCTTACGAAGAAAAAGAAAGTTACAAGTGGGAGTCAGCGTCACGAGCGATGGCAGAGCGGCTGCAAGGACAAATGGCGAACGTGATATCGGTGTGTGACCGCGAAGCGGACATCTACGAATACTTGCAGTATAAACTGACCGAGCAGCAACGATTCGTCGTACGCTCGATGCAAAGTCGTCATATTGAAGAAGGTGAGGATAAGCTCTATGCGTTTGCAAGCGAGCTGATGAGTGCAGGCACCAAACACATCCACATTGCACAAAAAGGAGGAAGAAAAGCCCGAAGCGCAACACTGGATATCACCTATGCGCCAGTGACACTCAAAGCGCCTTACAATAAGAAAGGACACTCCCTCCCAGTTTACTATGTCGGCTGTACAGAGCGAGGAAACGCTAAGAACGGCTTAAGCTGGCACCTATTAACCAGTGAACCAGTCACCAGCAAAGAAGACGCCTTAGCTATCATCACCTACTATGAGCACCGTTGGCTTGTAGAGGAATACCATAAAGTCTGGAAAAGTGATGGTACGGATATCGAAAGTTTACGCCTTCAAAGCCAAGATAACATGGAAAGATTGGTGACGATTAATGGCTTTATTGCGACGCGAATATTGCAACTAAAGTTCACCAATGAGCAGCCTGATTCTCCAAGTTGTGAACAACTGTTATCTCCCAAAGCATGGAAGTTATTGTGGTTAAAGAGAATAAAAACACCATTGCCTGAAACTGCTCCAAATATGTCATGGGCGTATCAGGAACTGGCAAAGTTAGGAGGCTGGAAAGATACCAAGCGCACAGGGCGTGCATCTGTGAAAGTGTTATGGAAAGGATGGCTTAAGTTACAAGCCATCCTGGAAGGCTACGATTTAGCAAAATCTCTTGAGTCAGACTTGTGATCAAGAGACAGCTAAAAGCGCCTTTTTTAATGAGCCGCTTTTAGTGGCGGTTAATTTTAAAGTCGAGTTGTACCTGAGAAATAGCGCTAACAGGTTTGCCATTTTCAAACTTTGGCGCGTAACGCCATTGCTCAAGCGCTGCTTTGGCTGATTTTTCAAATGCGCTGCCGCCTTCTGATCTAAGTACTTTTGGGTTTTTTACAAAGCCAGCTGCGTCTACCTCAAACTCCATAACAACGCTACCATCGGTACTAAATCTGGCTTTGTTAACTGGATATTTAGGATTAACACGGTAAAGCGGCGTTTGCTCTTGCGATTCTTTCCATGGCACCATTTGAGCGATAGCTAGGCAATGTTTAGTTGCTTCTTCGCTTTTACCTTGTTTTTCGTACAGACCTACAAGCTTTGAATGAGCTGTTAGCTCTGCACTGTGATCAAAGTTTAAGTTACTATCGAATACAGTAACTATACGGTTTAGCCTTTCAATCGCTTGGTTGTATCTTTTACGACCCTCTGCGAATGAGGCCATTAAAAAATCGGCTTTTATGCGCTCTAGTGAGTTTTCAGGTAAGTTTTCTTGGTAGTATTCGTCGGCTTCTTCTAGGTAGTTTTTAGCCTCACGATATTTTTTAGAACTAAACTTTTTAGCCAGTAGCGTTGCAGCTTCAAGTTTCATGTCGGCTACAAACTTAGGGTTATTTTGTGTTTTAGCTATACCTATTACTTCTTCTAAAAAGTTAGCTGCTTTGTAAGCTGATGTTGTGTAGTTAGCTTTTCCGAGCAGTGCATCAACTGTTTCTATTGATTGTTTGCCGTGATTAGCCGCTAAAATAGTATGTGCTTCATCATAAAGTGCAAAACGTTGTTCGTATAGCTCATCGCCGTAGCCTTTAATAGCTTTAGCGTAGTTAATAGCTAAGTTAGCAGTATTGTCGTCGCTTTTACCGTAAACGGCTTTACCTGATGTGTAAGCAAGTTTGGCAGCTTGTTGTACGTTTTCGTCTGCTTTAACTGCTGCTAAATAGCTTTGGTATGCTTGGTTAAATACCGTTTGAGGATCGCTTGCTTGGCTGGCGAATGCTGTAGTGCTTAAAGTTGTTGCGCTTAAAGCAGACAAACTTAAACCTATAAATAAAGCGAGTTGCTGACGTTTCATAATAATCCCTATCGTTGTTTAAAATACAAAATACCAAACGTGCCTGCGGGTGTCACTGATTAAGGTAAATCAACGTAAATAATATTGGCGGTTATTTGTATTAATTTATTGCTTAACAATCATTGAAAATAACGCCTGTCGTCGCCATATATTTGCCATAAACAGTCTTGTACTACGGTGTATTTATCCTATTTTGTGATACTATCACTTTATTGTCGTGTCGTAGTTATTTAAATATTTGGATTTGTCGTGGCGCAAGTAAGAGCAAGAGTCCAGCTTAAAGTTGGCAGAAATAGTGATATCCCTGCAGAAATAATCTCATTTACTGATTTAAAAGATGGTAAAGAACATATTGCTATGGTGTTTAACAACGCCGATACAGAGCAAGATGTACCGCTAATTCGTATGCATTCAGAATGCCTAACGGGCGATGTATTTTACTCATCTCGTTGTGATTGTGGTGAGCAGCTAAATGAATGTATTGAAATGATGCACGAGCAAGGCGGTATTTTATTGTATTTACGCCAAGAAGGCCGTGGCATTGGTTTATACAACAAAATTGACGCTTACGTATTGCAATCGCAAGGTATGAACACCTACGAAGCTAATAATCATTTAGGCTTTGCTGATGATTTGCGTGACTTTTCGGATGCGGTATTAATGCTCAATGCGCTTAATTTAAGTCACGTTAAATTAATGACTAATAATCCTAAAAAGCTTAATGCATTAAAAGATGCCGGTATTAATGTTGACTCGGTTGTGGGCACACATGCGCACATAAAAGCGGGTGTTGCGGGTAATAAATCGTACCTAGAAACAAAAATTAAGCATGGCGCGCATATGTTAGATATTAAGAAAATTAAAAAACCTTAATCATTTAATTACGTTTCGTCTATTAATCCCCCCTCACGCCAAGTTATACTTGGCGTGTTTCGTTTTAAATTAAGAGCAAGTATGTCTACACAATTACGAATTTTTAAAGCCGATGCAGGGCTAAAGTGGTTAAAAGCCGGATGGCTTATTTTTAAAACCCAGCCAGCAACCTTTATTTTTATGCATTTATTTATTGGCATTGTAGGGCTGCTGTCTTTATTTTTACCGCTGCTGCAAGTAGTAGCAGCACTCGCTACGCCATTTTTAACCGCAGGGTTTTACCAAGCGGTGCTTAGTAAGCAACAGGGCGGAAAAATTATGCTAGCCGATATTCTCAAGCCATTTACGGCTAAAGGAAATCGTTTAGGGTTATTACGCTTAGCACTTTACCAAATGGGTGCGGGTATTTTAATGGCGTTACTTGCTAATGGCTTATTTGCCGATGCAGTGGCTGTTATGAGCCAACCAGGACTTGATCCAAACGTGGCGCTAGAACAAATGCTTGAGAGTATTTCGGGCGCGAATGTAATTTTATTTTTTATGGCAATGCTAATTTATTTAACGGCATTTGCGTACGCTGTGCCACTTGTTTATTTTAGTAAAGAAACACGCATTTTAACGGCGCTTAAAAAATCGTTAATGGTGTTTTATCATAACATTTTGCCACTTGGCGTTTTTGGCCTTATTTGCGCATTATTTATGGCGCTTTCGATGTTCTTATCGTTCTTACCACTGTTGATTTTAATGCCGATTTGCTACATTAGCTTTTTTGTATCTTATCAAGCCATTTTTATGCCTGTTGTACCATTAAGTGACGACATTAATGTTAAGCCACTTAGCAGTGAAACAAGCGGACGTTTTGACGCTTAATGGATGATAAATTAAAGCAAAAACTAAAAAACTATGTACTTTGGTTACTAGGGCGCCAAGAATATTCGCGTCGTGAGTTAACGCTCAAATTACAGCAAAAAGAAGCGACAGAAGAGTTTATTGAAACGCTGCTTGATTGGTGCGAAAAGCACAATTTTATTAACGAGCAGCGATACTGTGAAGGCTTTGTAAGAAAACACATATTTAAATGCCACGGGCTTAAGCGAATACAAAGCGAAGCTATGGGCAAAGGGATTGATCGTTCGCTACTTGAAATGGTAGTTGAAGAGCTTGAAATAGATTGGTTTGAGCTTGCGCAGGATGCGTACAATAAAAAATATTCGAATACACCGCCAGATCTCGATTACAAAGATAAAGCTAAGCGCGTGCGCTACTTAATGTATCGGGGTTTTAGCTACGATGAAATTAATTTTGCAATGCAAGCACAGTAAATACAGGTGAGACTTTCAAATGCAGCACATGACTACCGCACAAATTAGGCAACAGTTTTTAGACTTTTTTGCCAGCAAGCAACATCAAATAGTACCTTCTAGCTCGCTTATACCGGGTAACGATGCCACGTTGTTATTTAATAATGCCGGCATGGTGCAATTTAAAGATGTATTTTTAGGCGCAGAAAGCCGCCCTTATACACGTGCGACAAGTTCGCAGCGCTGTGTACGTGCTGGCGGTAAGCATAACGATTTAGAAAACGTAGGCTACACTGCTCGCCACCATACATTTTTTGAAATGTTAGGTAATTTCAGCTTTGGTGATTACTTTAAGCAAGACGCGATTAAATTTGCGTGGGAGTTTTTAACTGAGGTTGTAAAACTACCAAAAGAAAAGCTGTTAGTAACTATTTACCATGATGACGAAGAAGCCTTTGGCTACTGGGCTAACGATATAGGCTTACCTGAAGACCGCATTATTCGTATTGCGACTTCAGATAATTTTTGGTCTATGGGTGATACCGGTCCTTGTGGTCCATGTTCTGAAATATTTTATGATCACGGCGAGCATATTTGGGGCGGTCCTCCGGGCACACCTGAAGAAGATGGTGACCGTTTCATTGAAATTTGGAACTTAGTATTTATGCAATACAACCGTCAAAGCGACGGGACTATGGAGCCACTTCCTAAGCAATCTGTTGATACAGGTATGGGCCTTGAGCGTATTTCAGCTATTTTGCAGGGCGTGCATTCAAACTACGAAATCGACTTATTCCAAGGCTTAATTGCGGCCGCTGCAAGCGTTACCAATGCACAAGATATGGATGATAAATCACTTCGCGTGGTAGCCGATCATATTCGTTCGTGTGCATTTTTAATTTCAGATGGGGTTATGCCTTCAAATGAAGGCCGTGGTTATGTATTGCGTCGTATTATTCGTCGTGCAGTACGTCACGGTAATAAGTTAGGTGCTAAAGGCGCGTTTTTCTATAAATTGGTTGCTGCACTTATTGAGCAAATGGGTCAAGCGTACCCAGAACTTGCTAAGCAACAAGAAATTATTGAAAAAGTACTGCGTATTGAAGAAGAGCAGTTTGGTAAAACGCTTGAGCGTGGTTTAGCTATTTTAGAAGAAAGCTTGAGTGATTTAACCGGGGATGTGATCCCAGGTGACTTAGTATTTAAACTTTACGATACCTATGGTTTCCCTGCCGATTTAACAGCCGATGTAGCGCGTGAGCGCCAAATGACCATTGACCATCAAGGTTTTGAAGCATGTATGGCAGTGCAACGTAAAACAGCACAGCAAGCAGGCAAATTTGGTGCAGATTATAATGAGCAATTAAAATCAGATAAGCACACTGATTTTAAAGGCTATGATAGTAATCATTACCGTGGCACTGTGGTAGAAATTTTTGCCGGTGGCGAATCGGTATCGTTACTTGAAGATGGTCAACAAGGTATTATTGTTTTAGACCGTACTCCGTTTTACGCTGAATCAGGCGGCCAAATTGGTGATAGCGGAACAATTACTGTTGCCGGTGGTGAGTTTAATGTAACGAATACCACTAAATTGGGTAATGCTTTTGCTCATCATGGAACAGTTCAAGGACGTATTGGTGTTAACGATAAAGTGGATGCGACTATTGACGATGCACGCCGCGATAGCATTAAGAAAAACCACACCGCTACGCATATTTTGCATGAAGCACTGCGTCAGCTTTTAGGCGAGCACGTATCGCAAAAAGGCTCACTTGTGCAGCCAGATCGTCTGCGTTTTGACTTCTCACATTTTGAAGCGGTGACCAAACAAGAACTGCGCGAAATTGAACGCGTAGTGAATGACGAAATTCGTCGTAACTTTGCTCTTAACACTGAGCTAATGGCAATTGATGATGCTAAAGCCAAAGGTGCAATGGCACTGTTTGGCGAAAAGTACGATGACGAAGTACGCGTTGTGACTATTGGTGATTACTCAATCGAGCTTTGTGGTGGTACACACGTAGAGCGTACGGGTGACATTGGTTTATTCAAAATTGTATCTGAAAGCGGTATTGCTGCTGGTGTTCGTCGAATTGAAGCGGTAACAGGTGCAGAGGCAATTGCTTATGTAAGCGAGCAAGAGCAACAATTAGCTGATGTTGCAGCGCTTGTAAAAGGTGACAATGCGTCAGTGCTTGAAAAAGTAACTGCCTTACTTGAAAAGTCGAAAGGGCTTGAAAAACAAGTTGCCCAGCTTAACGATAAGTTAGCAAGTGCGGCGGGTGCATCTTTACTTGATTCGATTGTTGAAATTAACGGCGTTAAGCTACTTGTAGCAAATGTTGAAGGTACTGAATCTAAAGCACTGCGCGGTATGGTTGATGACCTTAAAAACAAAATTGGCTCAGGTGTTATTGCACTGGGTGTTGCCAGTGGCGACAAAGTAAGCCTAATTGCTGGTGTTACTAAAGACTTAACAGGCAAAGTAAAAGCCGGTGAGTTAGTTAACCACATGGCAGGCCAAGTAGGTGGTAAAGGTGGCGGTCGTCCAGATATGGCACAAGCTGGTGGTAGTGAGCCACAAAACCTTGCTGCTGCACTAGATAGCGTTACAGCTTGGTTAACTGAGCGTACTTAAGCCTAAGTGGCGCTTATTGTTCAAAAATTCGGTGGCACTTCGGTCGGCTCAATAGAGCGAATTGAAGCAGTCGCCGACCTTGTTGTAAAAACCAGACAACAAGGACATCAAGTGGTTGTGGTGCTCTCGGCTATGTCGGGAGAAACCAACCGCTTAATTAATCTCGCCAAACAAATTGATACTCGCCCGAGTAGCCGTGAACTAGATGTACTAATTAGCACCGGAGAGCAGGTTTCTGTATCACTACTTGCTATGGCTATTATAAAACGTGGCCACTCTGCTGTGAGCCTATTAGCCGATCAAGTCAATATTTTAACCGATAACATGTTTGGTAAAGCTCGTATTGCAGAGGTTGCTGCTACGCGTTTAAAGCATGAGCTTGAGCATAATCGTATTGCTATTATTGCTGGGTTTCAGGGGCGTGATGTTGAGGGCAACATTACAACGCTTGGGCGCGGCGGCACCGATACATCGGCTGTAGAAATAGCAGCGGCTATAAAAGCTGACGAATGCCAGATCTATACAGACGTTGACGGCGTATATACTACAGATCCTCGTGTTGAACCTAACGCGCGCAGAATGAGCCAAGTTACCTTTGCCGAAATGCTAGAGCTGGCAAGTTTAGGGGCGAAAGTTTTGCATATTCGCTCAGTAGAAGCCGCAGGAAAACATAATGTGCCACTTAGGGTGCTTTCGAGCTTTAATCCCGATGAAGGTACATTAATAAGTTTAGAGGAGAACGATATGCCAAGCAAGGTGGTATCGGGGATTGCGTTTAATCGTGACGAATGTTTAATTAAGGTACAAGGTGTGCCAACGGGCACGCAATATCTTTCAAAAATATTGAAACTTTTTGCCGAAAATGGCATCGAAATAGATATGATTAATCAAGTTAATCATAACTTTGAAAAAATAGACTATGCTTTTACTGTGCACTCGAATGATTATCTGCAAGCACTTGAATTATTGAGTGAAGATCAAGCTCAGCTCAGTGCTCAAAATATAAGCGGATTGCAAGCAGTAGCTAAAGTTTCTGCTGTTGGCATGGGTATGAAATCACATTCTGGTGTCGCTAGTTTATTTTTTGATGCATTAGCGCAGGAAAATATTAATGTGGTTTTAGTCTCGACTTCAGAGATTAAAATTTCAGTTTTAATAGATGAAAAGTATTTAGAGTTAGCTGTTCGTGCATTACACAAGGCATTTTTAACAGAAAATGGATAGATTGCGAGTTTTTACTTACTTTTCAGTCTAATTTTCATTAGTATGTTTAAGCGGAATCTTATAATTTTTATTGGAACATGGGAGCAAGAGAATGCTAATACTAACTCGTAGAGTAGGTGAAACCCTAATGATTGGTGACGAAGTAACAGTTACTGTTCTAGGTGTTAAAGGAAATCAAGTTCGAATCGGTGTTAATGCACCAAAAGACGTATCAGTGCATCGTGAAGAGATTTACATGCGCATACAAGCTGAAAAGTCGAACCCTAATCCGGGCAATGCTTAATCAACACGTATACGTAGTTGAGTAATTAACTCAACTAGACTAAAAGCCACTCACTGAGTGGCTTTTTTGTTTATAAAAGCGAGTGTTTCAGGACTAAGTATTTGTTTTGATATGTACTGCATGCCGCTTTTGTTTTTAATAATAATACCTTGCTGGGTGTCAATTACTTCGCTTATATTTTGCCATTCTAATTGATAGCTTTTGTAATGATTAGCAGATTTAATACCTTCTTCATCAAAGGTAAGTGTTACCTCAGAGCCTGATGCTCTGCTGAGCATTTGTCTGGTTACCCACCATGGTCTGCGATAGTAAAAAGCGACGCACTCGAGTACCGCTAACATGATCATAAACGATCCTAAGTAATGATCGTCTAAAACATAAATGCCAAATAAACCAAGCGCAACTAACAACACAAGTAAAAAGTATTTAGGTTTTGCACGCTTACTATAAGGGAGTGACTCATCAAAACACTCGTAAAAGTAGGGTTTATCTAATGTGTAGGTGGTTGTGAATGCCATTTTGCCTTGCTTTAAATATCGTTTTTTTTATTTTAACAAGCTAACTGCTAAATGAGCAGCTTTATAGTCAGTGATTTTATTACTGGCACAAAAAAACGGCTCGAAAGCCGTTTTTTTTAGCGGTACAAGAAGAATTAACAGTTAGTTTCTTCAGCGTTCACGCCTTCTTTAACATTTTCACATGCATCTTCAACAGAGTTTTGCACATCAGTTACTGCTTCGTCGATACGTTCGCCAGCATCTTCTGCATGGTTGTCTTCACAACCCATCATGAAAAAACCTGCAAATACTGCGATTAGTGCTGCTTTTAAAGTTGTAGAGTTCATAGTGTAATTCCTTGTAAGTATTAATTAAATTTTAGTGTTTGTTAGTTGAATGCTTTATCTACCTGGGTGATTTACCACGTAGTGCACCTGAAACTAATGAAATCACTAAAAGTACTAAAAAGATAAAAAATATAATTTTTGCTATACCAGCTGCGGCACCTGCGATGCCACCAAAACCTAACACTGCAGCGATTAAAGCAATAACTAAAAATGTAATTGTCCAGCGTAACATTGTTTTCTCCTTGGTTATCAAATTTGCTCATAATAACTAATGCCAGTTATATGCCAAAGTTTATTTGTTATAAATATCAATTGGTTATGGTTTTTTGCTGTTACTCTAGTTATTAGTTGCTTAGTAACTTTTACGCTTTGTTATGTAAGTTATTCACACTGTTGCAAATAACTGGTAAATATTCACTAAACAGACTTTATTTGGTAAGACCAATTAACAAGTGGTTATGGCTTTGCATTTTATATTAAAAATTGGTGTTTATTTTTACTTGGCTTGATAGTTAATTAACAACTTCCATATAACTATTAGCTATAGTCGTTATTTCTTGTATGTATTGTAGAGCGCGTGATTGCTGAGTTATAGCATGTAAATTAATTGAGTGTTATGTTGTTTATTGTTTAATTGGTTTTACCAATTTACAAGATGTAGACAAAGCGATTAGTTTTGTTATTATCCAGTGAATAAATATTTAATTAAATCGATTTTTTATTTTCGATATGGGTTTCAAGGGGAGAAAAATGGATATAGGTGCTCTACTCACAACGGCTGGTAACTTAATGCTTACTGGCATGGTTGGGGTGTTTGTATTTCTGTCGATATTAATTGGTGCAGTAACGCTTATGTCTAATTTGGTGACGCGCTTTAGCGAACCTGACGTGGCGACACCAGTTAAATCACCATCTTTTAAATCTCAAGGTGTGCCTAATGAGCACATCGCTGCTATTAGTGCTGCCATTGCTCAGTACAAATCAAATAATAAATAAGGGGCACACACATGGCTAAATTAAAATTAACAGAATTGGTATTACGCGATGCTCACCAATCATTATTAGCAACGCGTATGCGCCTAGACGATATGCTACCGATTGCTAGCAAATTAGACGATGCGGGTTATTGGTCTATTGAATCGTGGGGCGGTGCTACATTTGACTCGTGTATTCGTTATCTAGGCGAAGATCCTTGGGAGCGTATTCGTGCACTTAAAAAAGCGATGCCTAATACTAAACAGCAAATGCTATTACGCGGTCAAAACTTATTAGGTTACCGCCATTACGCTGATGACGTAGTTGAAAAATTTGTAGAACGTGCACATAAAAATGGCGTTGACGTATTTCGTATATTTGATGCAATGAACGATGTTCGCAATCTAGAAACAGCTATTAAAGCGGCTGTAAAAGTAGGCGCTCACGCTCAAGGTACTATTTCGTACACAGTTAGCCCAGTTCATACACTTGATATGTGGCTAACTCTTGCAAAGCAGCTTGAAGATATGGGTTGTCACTCAATTTGTATTAAAGATATGGCGGGTTTATTAAAGCCGTACGATGCTGAAAAACTAATTAAAGCACTTAAAGAAACTGTATCTATTCCAATTGCTATGCAGTGCCACGCTACAACAGGTTTAAGTACTGCTACTTACCAAAAAGCAATTGATGCTGGTATTGATATGCTCGATACCGCTATTTCATCAATGAGTATGACTTATGGACATTCTGCAACTGAAACTATTGTATCGATAGTTGAAGGGACTGAGCGTGATACTGAGCTTGATTTAAACCACCTAGAAGAAATTGCTGCTTACTTTAGAGATGTACGTAAAAAATATGCGGCATTTGAAGGTAGCTTAAAAGGGGTTGATGGGCGTATTTTATTAGCTCAAGTACCTGGTGGCATGCTTACAAACATGGAAAACCAACTTAAAGAGCAAGGCGCAGCCGATAAGCTTAATGAGGTTTTACTTGAGATCCCACGTGTACGTGAAGATCTTGGCTTTTTACCTTTAGTAACACCAACGTCGCAAATTGTTGGCACTCAAGCGGTACTTAATGTGCTAACGGGTGAGCGTTATAAAACAATTACTAAAGAAACTGCTGGCGTATTAAAAGGTGAATATGGCTTAACACCAGCACCAATGAATAAAGAGCTACAAGAGCGCGTACTTGATGGAGCGGAAGTTATTACTTGTCGCCCTGCTGATAACATTGCACCTGAGCTTGCAACGCTTGAAGCTGAGTTATTAAAAGAAGCACAAGAGCAAGGTTTAACACTTGCTGATGATCAAATTGATGACGTATTAACTTATGCATTATTCCCACAAGTTGGTTTGAAGTTTATTAAAAACCGCAACAACCCAGATGCATTTGAGCCAGTACCTTCTGTTGAAGATAAAAGCAGTAAAGCGCCTTCTAAATCAGCTTCAAATAGTAACAAAGTGAAGGCTGAGCAATACAGCGTAAAAGTAGATGGTAAAGTTTATGACGTAGTCGTAGCGCAAGGTGGTGAACTTAAGGAAGTAACATTAAAAGACTCTGAGCACATTCCTCAATCTGCTTCGGTTGCATCAGGTGAAACACTTAACGCGCCTCTAGCCGGTAATATTTTTAAGATTAAAGTAAAAGCTGGGCAAGTTGTTAACGAAGGCGATGTAGTGATTATTATGGAAGCCATGAAAATGGAAACTGAAATACGCGCTACGCATACCGGAACAATTGCTGAAGTGTTAGTTAGTGAAGGCGATGCTGTAACTACCGGCGACGCTATGATTGCATTAGCTTAGGAGTAAATAGAGGATGGAAGGTATTTTAAACCTCTGGAATGCGACAGGCATTGCTAACTTTACAATCCCATCGTTAATAATGATTGCGGTAGGGTGTTTATTACTGTTTTTAGCGATAGCTAAAGGCTTTGAACCACTATTATTACTACCTATTGGTTTTGGTGCAATTTTAACAAATGTACCAGTGGCAGGTTTGTCAGACCCAGGTGGGCTTTTGTACTACGTTTATTATGTGGGTATTGATACGGGGATTTTTCCGCTGTTGATATTTATGGGAGTAGGGGCGCTGACCGACTTTAGCGCACTTATTGCAAACCCACGTATGTTGTTATTAGGTGCGGCTGCACAGTTTGGTATTTTTGCTACATTGTTTGGCGCTATATTACTTAACTATGTGCCAGGTTTTGAATTTACTCTACAGGACGCATCGGCTATTGCCATTATAGGTGGTGCCGATGGGCCAACAGCAATATTTTTAGCATCAAAACTGGCACCTGATTTACTAGGCGCAATAGCAGTAGCTGCATATTCATACATGGCACTTGTGCCAATTATTCAGCCGCCAATTATGCGTGCGCTAACCACACCAGAAGAGCGCCAAATTAAGATGCCTGAATTACGTAAGGTATCTAAAAAGGAAAAGATCATTTTTCCTCTTATGGTACTTAGTTTAACGGCAATGTTTTTACCGGCTGCTATACCGCTTGTAGGTATGTTTTGTTTAGGTAACTTAATGCGGGAGTCGGGTGTTGTTGATAGATTAAGTAACAGTGCTCAAAACGAAATCATCAATGTTACAACTATATTTTTAGGCTTAGCTGTTGGTTCAAAGCTTGCTGCAGATAAGTTTTTAACTGTTGAGACGATTGGTATTTTAGTGCTTGGCGCACTGGCTTTTGCAATTGGTACGGCATCTGGCGTATTTATGGCAAAAGGACTTAACCGAATATCTAAAACGCCTATAAATCCATTAATTGGGGCGGCAGGTGTATCGGCTGTGCCAATGGCGGCACGAGTAGTTAATAAAGTTGGCCTTGAAAGTAACCCACATAACTTTTTACTTATGCATGCAATGGGACCCAACGTAGCGGGTGTACTTGGTAGTGCAGTTGCTGCGGGTATTTTATTAGCACTTGTTGGCTAAAAATGTAATTTAAAATAGATTAACCATTAAGCGCAGTTTACTGCGCTTTTTTTTGTTCTTAATTTCTTCGCCTCTTAATGGTTTCTTGTTCAGCACTTTTTGTTTACAGTAACAGCTCTTCAACATTTTAAGGATAGTTATCATGCTTCACACGCCTTTAGCAAAGCACTTGCCTCACGTTAGTAAACTTGTATTTGGATGTATGGGTCTGGGAGGCGGTTGGAATAAAGACGCAATCACTGATGCACATGTTAAGCAAGCTCATGAATGTATAGATAACGCCATTGAAGGTGGTATTAATTTTTTTGACCATGCTGATATTTATACTTTTGGTAAAGCAGAGCAGGTTTTTGGTAAAGCATTAAGTGAGCGGCCAGAGCTTAGAGAGCATATGTATATTCAATCTAAGTGTGGGATTCGTTTTGAAGATGATTTAGGACCAAAGCGCTATGATTTTTCATCAAAGTGGATTGAGCAATCAGTTGAAGCATCCTTGAAGCGATTAAATACAGACTATTTAGACGTACTTATGCTGCATCGTCCTGATCCACTCATGGAAGTTAACGAGATTGCTCGTATATTTAGTTGCTTAAAAGAAAGCGGTAAAGTGCGCAATTTTGCAGTGTCTAATATGCAGCAGCACCAAATGAACTTTTTACAACATGCACTTGATATGCCGATTGTGGCTAACCAAATTGAGGCTAGTTTACAAAAACATCAGTTTGTTGATGAAGGTGTATATGCCGGTAACAGTGACGGTAAAGATCTTAATTTTACGCCAGGTAGTATTGAGTACTGTCGCCATTTTGAAATCCAAATTCAAAGCTGGGGTAGTTTATGCCAAGGCTTGTACAGTGGTAGTGATTTATCAAACGCATCTCAGGCAGATATCAACACCAGTCTTTTAGTTAATAAGCTGGCTGCACTTTATGAAACCTCTGCTGAGGCAATTGTACTTGCATGGTTGCTTCGCCATCCCGCATCTATTCAGCCAATTATTGGAACAACTAATGCTAAACGGATTAAAGCCTCTTGTGATGCTGTAAACGTAGAGCTAACTCGTGAGCATTGGTATGCACTTTATGTAAGCGCTAAAGGCCACGAATTACCATAAGTAGGGCGTTAATATGAACATATTCGTTATTTTAATTGGTTTGTTTGTTGCGCTGGCGATACTTATACCCTTGCTTGAAAAGTATCAAAGTAAAATAGGGCTCAACGGCGCAACCAAATACAGTAAATATATTTGGCCATTAGTGATGGTGTCTTTAGTTATTCAGCTCATTTATGTACTGATGTACTAATGGTTAATAGCGTATACAAAAAAGCCTTTGCAGGGTAAACCTGCAAAGGCTTTTTTAATGTTTATTGATAAACTTTATTTAAGTGCTAACTGTAGCTCGCGATTGCGCTCAAGCTGGGCAATAAAGTTATCAGCAATAGGTTTAAACTTGGCAAGTTCTGAGCGAGGTAATGGCTCTGACTTAGGAAGTTTTACAGTTTTAGGATTACGGTGAACGCCATTTACTAAAAATTCATAGTGTAAATGTGCACCAGTAACACGACCTGTAGAACCTACAGTACCAATTTGTTGGCCCTGTTTAACTTTTTGGCCCGTTTTAACTAGCTTCTTATTTAGGTGTAAGTACTTAGTTACATATTGCGTGCCATGGCTAATAAATACGTAGTTACCGTTGTACTTGCTGTAACCGGCTTTAATTACTTTACCGTTACCAGATGCAACAACAGGTGTGCCAGTGCGTGCAGCAAAGTCGATACCACGGTGGGCTCTAACTTGCCCAGTAACAGGGTGTAAGCGGCGAGGATTAAAGCTCGAACTAATATATTTAAAGCTTACAGGCGCACGTAAAAATGCTTTTTTCATGCTACGCCCTTCAGGCGTATAAAAATTGCCGTCAGTATGGCGAATAGCTGCAAAGCGCTGACCTTGGTTTACAAATTCAGCTGCAATAATTTTACCAGTACCAATAAACTCGCCATCAACATAGTGAGACTCGTAAATTAAGCCAAAAACATCGCCTTTACGAATGTCGTTTGCAAAATCAACATCCCAACCAAATATGTCAGCAAAGTTCATTATTTGGCGTTCGCTTAAACCTGCTGCAATTGCTGAAGTCCAAAAATTGTTAGATATTTCTCCGCCAGCGGTTTTGGTTAGCGTTTCAATTTCTTTGCTATCAATAGCTGTATCGTAGTTACCTTCTTCGTTTAAGGTAACAAATAAAGTATCGGTTTTTGAAATCACATAGCGCAGTTGAGCTAAGGAGCCATCTTCAGCTGTCGCAAAACTAAGTATTTCACCTGGGTGAATTTTAGTCAGTTTGCGAGTCTCCGCATTAGTGTTAATTAGTTTATGAAGCGTTTGAGCCGAAAAACCAGCACGCTTAAAGATAATTGCTAAATTGTCGCCATTTTTAACTTTATGATCGACAAAGTCGTATTCTGGTAACTTTTCTGCTGCTTGCTCTGAATTTAGCTCAGTTAATTTTTCGTTGTTATCAACTTTAACTTGTAACTCATAGCGCTTACCAATTTCTAGTGCATTTGCACTATTGTCTTTGGATGCAGTGGCTTTTTCAGAAGGAAGAAAGGCTAAGCCAACAATAGCAGAAACCAAACCTAGAATAAGCAATTTGTGTTTTTTGGGGAGCGTGTGAACCACGTGAACCATAACGTGCCTTTTTCTGCTGTCAAGATAATAAATACATAATATTGCAGGATATACTTAATAATGTACGAATACTAGTGTTTTGTAGATTTAAACTGACCTTAAACTACGCTAAAATCGGGCTTAGAAAGCCTTTTTTAACGCTCTACCTAGCTAAGACTCAATTGATTTAGTTTAGTTGCATGAATCACTTAAAAAGTTGTTTTAATTAGGTAGAAATTTGTTATGTTAGCTACATCTATTTATTCGGTTTAAACCTTTATTAAACCGTGACTACGCAAGTAACTAGTCGCCCCTTCGTCGGCAGAATTTTGGAGTAATACACAGTGGATTTACAAACCGCTCTAGCAGAGATAAAACGCGGTGCAGAAGAAATATTAATTGAAGACGAACTAGTTGAAAAACTAAAGTCGGGCAAGAAGCTAAAAATAAAAGCAGGCTTTGATCCTACAGCGCCTGATTTACACTTAGGACACACTGTACTAATTAATAAAATGAAAACCTTTCAGGATTTAGGTCATGAGGTTATTTTCTTAATTGGTGACTTTACCGGCATGATTGGTGACCCAACGGGGAAAAACGTAACGCGTAAACCACTTACTCGTGAAGACGTACTAGCCAATGCCGAAACATATAAAGAACAAGTATTCAAAATTCTAGATCCTGCTAAAACCACTGTTGCATTTAACTCCACTTGGATGGAAAAGTTAGGCGCTGCAGGCATGATTAAACTTGCTGCAAACCAAACCGTAGCACGTATGCTTGAACGTGATGACTTTAAAAAGCGTTATGGAAGCGGCCAACCAATTGCAATTCATGAGTTTTTATATCCACTGGTACAAGGTTGGGATTCGGTTGCACTAGAGTCAGATGTTGAACTAGGTGGTACTGATCAGCGCTTTAACTTGTTAATGGGCCGTGAGCTACAAAAAGTAGAAGGTCAAAAGCCGCAAACAGTATTAATGATGCCATTACTTGAAGGTACTGACGGCGTTCAAAAAATGTCTAAGTCGCTTGGTAACTACATTGGTATTACTGATACACCTAACGATATGTTTGGCAAAATAATGTCAATTAGTGATGTGCTAATGTGGCGTTACTACGACTTATTAAGTGCGCTTTCTATTGAAGAAATTGCAGCTCAAAAAGAACGTGTTGAGCAAGGTACGAATCCGCGCGATATTAAAATTGAACTAGCTAAAGAGCTAATTGCTCGTTTTCATAGTGAAGCTGATGCACAAGGTGCACATGATGATTTTATTCAGCGTTTTCAGAAAAAAGCGTTACCAGATGAAATCCCAGAGCTAACAATCACTATCGCAGAAGATACTATTTTAATTGCTAACTTGCTTAAAGAAGCAAATTTAGTAGTAAGTACATCAGAAGCAATGCGTATGATTAAGCAAGGTGCAGTTAAACTTAACGGTGAAGATAAAATCACTGATACCAAACTTGAAATAGCAAAAGGCACAACGGCTATTTACCAAGTAGGTAAACGTAAGTTTGCAAACATCACTGTAGCTTAAGCACAGTTTAAAAACTAAAAAACCAGCCTCGGCTGGTTTTTTTTGTGCTCGTATTTTGAGCCCTTTAAATCAATTTTAATATTTCAATGCTGGCTATTACTAACAACCAAAATACACGGGCCTGATTTAACCTATTAATTATTACAGGTACATCCTCGGGTGTAGGTAGTCTATCAGTACCAATACGCATTTTATTAAAGCGAGTTCCAAAATAAACAGCTGGTCCGCCCAGCTGCACGCCAAGCGATGCAGAACATGTGCTTAAGAGCCAGCCTGTATTTGTTTGATAAAAATGCCTGCCATAATGCTTTATATAATGCATGCTTTGTTTGCTTGCTCGACTTGCTGCAATAGTTAAAGCGAGTAAGCGCATGGGAATATATTCAATAATAAACAAGAGTGTTTTAAGCGGTTTTAAAAAGTAACTATTTGGGGGGATATCACTACGCCAGGCTTGTTGTATTAAGGTAAGTAACCGATAGGCAAGGGCAGCAATAGGACCAAATGCTAAAAATATAAATATGACTACGAAATAGTATCGAGCGGTGCGCAGTATTAAGCTCTCAATTAATGCTTTGATAATACCAGCAGATGAAAGTCTATTAACTTCACGGGCAAGCAGTGGTTTTAGTAATTCGCGTGCTGTGGATTTTTGATTTTGTTTAGTTAGCTTTGCAATGCGAAGTGCTTTTTTATCAATGCTCTTACTTTCTAGGCATAAATATAAAATAAGGCCAGCGAGTAATTCAGGATAAAAAGCAAACTCGAGTAGTAACACTACAATAATGAGAATAACACTTAAAATAAGTGAGCTTGCGAGGATAGCTGCCAAATATTGATAGCTTTTAGGTTCTTTGCTTTTGTATATACGTTTGCCAATAGCACTAAAAACAGCATTTAACGCCGTATTAGGATGATACCAGCTAATAAGGGGAATAAAGCGCTCAGCAAGGAGCGCTAGTATAAAGGCAATAAAGTCCAAGTGATTTTGAACAATATTGCTAAGCATTTACAGAGATACTGCTGTAAGCTTTTCTAAAAGTGCAACAACCATTTTAGATGAGTTGATTGATGCTGTTTCTAGGTATTCTTCAAATGATTGTGGTGACTCTTTACCAGCAATATCAGACATTGAGCGAATTACAACAAATGGTGTGTTTAGCGTAAAACACGTTTGTGCAATTGAAGCGCCTTCCATTTCAACAGCAAGCATTGTAGGAAAATCACTACGTGCTTTATCAATGCGTATAGGGTCACACATAAATGTGTCACCAGTACAAATTAAGCCAACGAGTGTTTTAACATCACTGATTTGTTCGATAGTTTGCTGTGCTGCTTCAACTAATTTAGGGTGTGCTGCAAAGCCTGCCGGCATTTGTGGTACTTGGCCAATTTCGTAGCCAAAAGCAGTTACGTCTACATCGTGGTGACGTACTTCTGACGAAATTACTACATCGCCTACACTAAGAGAAGGATCGAATCCACCGGCTGAGCCTGTGTTAATTATGCAATCAGGTTTGAAGTTATCGATCAGTAAGGTAGTTGCAATAGTTGATGCGACTTTACCAATACCAGATTGAACAAGTGTCACCGTGTTACCAGCCAACTCGCCAGTATAAAAAGTGAAACCTGCTTTAGTTAAAATTTGTGGGTTTTGCATAGCTTCACGTAAAATTTTAACTTCTGGCTCCATTGCGCCAATAATACCAACATTCATAAAGTTTAATTCCTGAGTTTGAATCACTTGATTATACGTGAAGTTAGCAATAAAAAACAAAAAAGCGAGCTTGTTTATGAGCTCGCTTTAAATACTTTTTAGGAGAGTATTTAATTCGTTTTTTAAATTTCAGCTAACGCGGTGGTTTGCGCTTTAGCCTGAGAAGGTGAAAGTACCGCTGGCTTATGTGAGCGGTTACGAACAGGGCGCTGAGTTTGTGTTGCTGCAGGCTTACCAAGTTTAAACATAATTGCATCGCGTACTTCAGAAGGGCGGTAGCCCGATTTAACTTTCATACGAATATGTGGAATGCCCGCAGACTCTAGTGCACCGTTTACAAACCAGTCGCGTTGAGCTTTGTGGCCATCTTTGTTGGCATTGTTAACTAGGTCAACAGCAGCAATGATTGTTAGTTTTTCTTTATCGATTAATACAAAGTCGAGTTGCTTATTTTTAGCTTTAGCTAAAGCAGCACGTTTAGACTTTACTGAAAGGCCTTGCTTACAGTCAATAACGTCGATTAACTTAACGCGACTAACAATTTTATATTGATCGCCAACAGCACGCTCTAGAAGATTTAAAAAAGCGCCTTCAACCTGCGTAAAAACAGTTTGCTTGCGAGTAAAAGGATACGGGTTTCCGCCATCGTCATTAAATTTTGACGCAACAACAGAGGCCCCGACAACTAATACTAGGATTAATAATAAAGCGAATTCCATACGGTAACTCCATAACAACAAATTGACACTGCTCAAACAAAGCAATTTACGTGCCTAAAAAGTATGGGTTATAAAATAATTACCGGCTGGTTTACAAGCAATAGCTACACAGCGATTAAGCTTTGTAGCCTCCTTTAATACCTTTTACTGCAATAGCTACAGCATCGTGTGCATGCAGTGACTCATAGTGGTTTATTTGCAGCCAATAATCACTGTAATGGTTTGCCTCTAGCAATGCTTTAATTTTACGCGCTGCATCTTCACAAAACATAAGGTTTTGACCATTCAAACGGGCAAATTCTTGCTCATCTTCACGTTTTACTGCTGCTTGTACTGGTGTTTTAAGCTCAGCTTCAAGAGTGTTAATTAGCGTAACTACGTCAAATTCTTGAATGTTGCTATCAAGCTTTACTTTTACGTTGGCAATAGAGCGCTGCGAGTGGGGAGTCGCTACAATACCTTGTGTAGTGCCTAGCCATTCGTGCACATCTTTTTGGCTCAACGTTTCTTGGTTAAACTTTTCGTTAAACGCGTTTTGTATAAGCTGGCGCGCAAGTGCAGCAGAGCATGGGCACGTTGAAGAATAAGTAACATCTACGGTTAGCTCGTAGCTAATAACGTTATTTTCAATTGTACTGGTAAGTACAACTGGGTAGCTTTTCCAGCCCGCTTTGCCACTTAATAGTGACTTACGGCGTAGCGGTAATTCAAATTTAAATTCAATTTGTGCTTTATCGCTCAACCCTTCGTGGCTAGTTATAAAGGTATCGAGTGCCTGCGCTATTGTTTGCGGATTGACTTGCTGCTCGGTTGAAAGCAGGTCAAGTGCCAAAAATAGACGTGACATATGAATGCCTTTGGCATCTTCTTTATGTAAATTTACAAATGCACGAGCTTTGGCGTTTACTGTAACTGGAGATAAGTCTCGGGATTCAAAAATAAATGGCAGTTCTATTTCGCCCATGCCAACCCAGTCTAATTTACCTGTTTGTAAAGCGGGTGCAGTGTCTGCTATATCTGGCATATTGGTTTGCATGTGCGCTACTCGTATTTTGGGGATAATAAAGCGGGGCATTTTACACTAAATAATTTATTGCTGAAATGATGAGTTTAATAGATGAGCTAAATCAAACATGAAAAATTCTGTTTTTATCGCACAACGTGAGTAGTGGTAGGAGAAAAATGCTAAAATCTGGGAAAATGGTATGTTTATACATACGCATTGCCTTCTTTATATTAAGTACACAGCTAAGAGATAAAATTACGTATGACCGATTATTCTTTGAGCCCTTGGGCTCGGGTACTTTCCAGCTCAATAACGCGATTTGGTGAATTTAAAACCGCTGCTATTTGTTACACTTTATTTTTAACTGTATCTCTTATTTTATCGAGCATGTTTTATTATGTGGCGATAGGCGAATTACACCTGGTTGATATTTTAGCCGTTGTATTTTTTACGGCTGTGGTTTCTCCTTTAATTATAAGTGTGTTGCTTAATTCAATTCGACAACTAGATGCCTCATATGCTTATTTAGATAGCGCCACCAAACAAGAAAAGCTTTTAAATCAAACCCTAAAAGATAACATTAACCGTCTAAACATCGAAATTGATGAGCGTAAAATGGCATTTCATGCCAAGCACCGCGCTATCGAAGAACTACGACGAGAAATTGCTGAGCGTAAAAAAACACAACAAGAACTTGCTCAACAAAGCATGCTGCAGCGCTCAATAGTTGATTCATCTCCTGACTTATTTTATTACCGCGATAACAATGGCGTGTTTGCTGGTTGTAATAAAATGTTTGAAGAAGTAATGGGCAAATCAAGTAGCGAACTAATTGGCAAAACGGTTGAGCAAATATTTCCTAGTCACTTTTTATCTGAAGTTTTGAAAACCGATAAAGAAGTAGAGCAAAGCCATAAAGCACTGACCATTGATGTCGGTTATGAAGTAAATGGCGAAACGCGTTGGTTTGAGCTGCGTAAATTACCTTTTATAAATGATGAAGGTGATTACATTGGTCTACTGGGTTTTGGTCGTGATATCACAAGTCGTAAGGAGGCCGCTCAAGCGCTCGAAACGGCCTATAAAGACAAAGGTAAGTTTATTGCCACATTAAGCCATGAACTACGTACACCGCTCAATGGTATTGTTGGTTTAACACGAATGCTGCTTGATACTGACTTAAACAAACAGCAGCGTAGTTGGGGTAATACTATATTTTCGAGCGCTGAAACGCTCGGCAATATTTTTAACGATATTATTGATTTAGACAAAATAGATAGAGATCAGCTCGATATAGTGACTAACTCTATTAATGTGTCAGACTTTATAAATGACGTTGTTAACTTTGCGGGCTTAATCGCGGAGCAAAAAGAGCTAGAGTTTGATATTAAGCGCAATGGGGTGCTGGATATTTACGCACAGCTCGACCCAACTCGCTTACGCCAAGTTGTTTGGAATTTAATTAATAACGCCGTTAAGTTTACACAGCAAGGAAAGGTAACACTTGAATGTAGCCGAGAAAACAGAGTTGAAGGCCCATGGTTAGTTATGAAAGTATCGGATACCGGCCAAGGTATTCCGCCAGAGCAGCTTGCTCATATATTTGATATGTATTACAAAGCGCCAGATTTAAAAGGGACTAACGCAATAGGTTCCGGTATTGGTTTGGCTGTAACTAAGGCACTTGTAAGTGCGATGAAAGGGATAATTACAGTAAATAGTACTGAGGGCGAAGGAAGTTGCTTTACAGTTCAAATACCGCTTAGTCTATGTGTAGCACCAACAGAGCAAAGTTATGTTGGTCGTGGTTTGTATATTTTACTAGTAGAAGATGTACCTCTTAACGCCGAAATTGCTACAAACTTATTAGAGCAACGCGGGCATGAGGTGTTGTGGGCTGAAACCGGTGAAGATGCACTCTCGTTTGTCGAAACTGAAGATGACTTAGATTTAGTATTACTTGATATGCAATTGCCTGATATAAATGGTGACGTAGTTGCCAAGCAAATACGCTCAGATAGTCACTTTGATAAATTACCTATCGTGGCACTTACGGCCAATGTTCGTAGTGCTGAAGAAGAGCTTGAAGGCATATCAATACAAGGGGCGCTTGCTAAACCAATTAACACAGTGAAGCTTGATAAAATGCTGGCTGATTTATTTGGAATTAAGCAAAGTGAATGCACAGAGCCGCTGTTAAAAGTAAGTGAAGAAGCCCTTAAAGGCATTGATGCACACTTATTAGATATGGAAACAATAGAAGACTTTGTCAATTCGATGGGCTTAGTTGTGTTTAGACGCAGTAGTCAGCTATTCGAAAAGCTAAGTCCACAATATCAGCAAGAGTTACTTACTTCATTAAATACTGGTGATAGAGAAGAGTATGAATCAGTAGCGCATAAACTCAAAGGTGCGGCTGGCTCAGTAGGTCTTAATGATGTGCAGCTTCATGCCAAAATAATGGAACATGGTGCGATTGATGAATCTGATGAGGTGTTAAAGCAGTGGTTAGATATTCTGGCAGATAAAATAAATGAAGGACAAAAAGCCCTTCATTTATTTTTACAGCAATTAGAGTGAAACTAATTAGCTCTAATTAAGCGTCAATTTTACCAATGAAACGGTAACCTTCACCATGGATGGTGCTGATTAACTCAGACGTTGAGTTATCACTTTCAAAATGCTTACGAATGCGACGAATAGTAACGTCAACAGTACGGTCATTTGCGCGAAGCTCACGGCCTGTCATATGCTTAATTAATTGCTCACGGCTGAAAATGCGACCTGGAGAATCAAGCATTAAACGAAGTGCTCTGTACTCACCTTTAGGTAAACGCTTAGCGTCGCCATTTGGAGAAGTAAGACAACGGCTGTTTTCATCAAGTTCCCAACCATTAAACGTAATAACACCATTTGTTTCTAGTGCTGACTCTTCACCACCTAAGGCAGTACGAGTAATAAGGTTGCGAGCTCTGATAGTTAATTCACGCGGGTTGAACGGTTTAGTAACGTAGTCATCTGCGCCAATTTCAAGACCTAAAATACGGTCAACATCGTTGTCACGACCAGTTAGGAATATAAGACCTACTTTACGCTTTTGGCGTAATTCACGGGCTAAAATAAGACCGTTTTTACCAGGAAGGTTGATATCCATAACTACAAGATTAACGTCATCGTTATTTGTAAGCTTGTCATGCATATCATCGCCATCAATGGCTTCAATAACTTTGTACCCTTCAGCTTCAAATAAACTAACTAGGTTCAGTCGAGTTACGTCTTCATCTTCTACGATTAGAATGACTGGCGTTTGCATTATTAATTAACCTTTTGGAATATATTATTTATAAAAAATCGGTGACTAATTTATAACCGATTACTAGAGATTATAGGATTATACCCATTTGTTAACAAGGAAAAAACAAATTGGATAAAAATAAAACAGTAGGGTGTCCAAAGTCTACTAAAAAGGGCAGTGCAAAAACTACTGTTTAATTGATATATACATGGATGTAGCTATTTGAATCATAAAGTCGAAGCCATTTTCCTTTGATAATTGACATATCATTCAATCAAACAAGGTACTTAAAATAATCAGACTAATTCAAAGCAAAACTATATCACTTTTTAACCTTTCATCAATGTATGTGATACAGCAAAGATAAAAAAGTTCATAAATCGCTTGATAATATTTATTTAAAGCAATTAAATAATGTTACGCACTTATCACATGCCTCATTAATGAGGTCATTAAATGCTAATTCAAGGATAAATTTTAAATATATGCACTTTTTAATGATCTTTATTTAAGGAATAGTAATTATAAAGCGAGCACCGCGTTTTTCTTCAAGATCAAACATCACTCTTCCGCCAAGTGCTTGTGTTACTAGGTTATAAACTAAGTGCATGCCTAAGCCACTTGCGCCTTGCCCGCGCTTTGAAGTTACAAATGGGTCAAAAATTCTATTTTTAATGTTTTTGTCAACGCCCTGACCATTGTCAGAATAAACGATTGTTAATTTTTTCCCGACGAGTTCTACGTCAAAGCGAATTTCATTGTTTTCTTTACCTATAAATCCATGAATTACAGAGTTCATAAGTAACTGCTGAAAAACTTGTTGTAGAGGTTCAGACTTACTATGAATAGCCAAGTCGGTCGGACAGTTGATAGTTACAACAGGCTTTTTGGGCAATAATTCAGATTGAATCGACGTTAAAACATCACTTATTAATTTGTGCACATTAATATAGGTATTTACACCGTCATCTTGAATAACCGCTACCTTTTTAAAGTTAGATATAAGGTCAGCTGCACGATTTAAGTTGCGGTAAATTAAATCTAAGTTTTCAATACCTTCATCTATAAAGCGTTTTAGATGGCTTGAGGTTAGTTTTTTGTCATCAAAGCTTTGCTGTATGTCTGCTAGTTTATCTCTAAGTAACGTAGAACCTGTAATACCTAGCCCTATTGGTGTGTTAACTTCATGGGCAACACCTGCAACCATTTGCCCTAAAGATGCCATTTTTTCGTTTTCAACAATTTGTGTTTGGTATTGATGCATCCGCTCAAGAGTTGACAAAAGCTCTTGATTTGCTTCTCTAAGGGCGATTGTTCGCTGACTTACTTTTTCTTCAAGGCTTAGGTTCAATTGTTTGATTTCTTGCTTATCTTTTTCGTGGCGCTCAAGTTGCTTTTTGGTGCGCGTAAGCATGATATTTAAACTATTTGAAAGAGCACTTATTTCTTTTACATCAGTTACGGGAGCTCGTGCATCGTAGTTATGATTTTTAGATACATCTTGCAATAACATGCTTAATTGTTCTATTGGCTTAGCTATGCGTCGTTGAACTTTAATAGCAATAAAGTAAACAACCACCAGAATCAATAATGTTAATAGCACGTCTATTAATATTTTTCTCTCAATATAAACCTCTAAACTTTCGAGGCTTCCTCGCATATAAACATAGCCTACTATTTTTTCGTTATCGTAAATAGGGCGGGTTAACTCAATATGGTCACTCGTAATTCGTGGTGTTTTTAGCTCTTCTACACTGTCTATTCTCAGTGGCACAGGAGGTGTTTTTTTAGCATTAAAGCTAATAAAGAAAACAGGCTTTTGGGATGCTTTTTCTATTGAGTAAATATGTATGTTTTTTACAAGAGGGATCTTTTCAAATGACTTGAGCCGTTTTTCTTCTGTTTTACGATCATCTTCAATTACCGATGGCCCAGCATCAAAAGCTACAATTTCAGAAAGAATAACAAGCTTATTAACTATTAATTGCTTTTGTTCTTTCACGCTTAAATACGTAGAGATAGAAATAGATAATGATAAGCAAATAGCTGTAATAAGCATGATCAAATTAATGAGTGCTTTTCGAATGCTACTTTGATGAACTTTTTTAGGCATTATTTCATTATCGCCTGAGTTAATTTTAATTATTTAGAATTTTAGTTTAGCAAAGACGTGGAAAAATGAAGGAAAATAACTAAATTAATTCTTATATTTATTCGAAAGTTAGCTTGAGCACGTTTGTGCTCAATCATTTTACTAATTTAAATTAGCTACTATATACAGCAAATTTATTGTTCTTAAATACAGTTTGATAGCTTTCAAATTGCGTTTCTAAAATAGGGGGGTATTTTAAAAAGCTGTTAGCAACAATATTTAGCTTCCCTAGTTTAGTTAAATGCTGTTTTGCATTAGCTAAAAATGTTTCTGCTACTGTGTAGTCGGTTGCAATACCAGTATGAAAAGGTGGATTGCTAATAATTAAATCAAACTTGCCATTAATGCTTTTAAGGCCGTCACTTAATATCGCTTCGCCATTGATGTTGTTAAGCTTTAGGGTTTGCTGTGTTGCGTAAGTTGCCAGCGCACTTACATCACTACACACAAACTCAAGTGCTGGATTATGAAGCCCCAAAAAGGTTGCTATTAAACCTGCGCCACAACCAAAGTCGAGAACCCTACCTTGCTTAATTGTCGGTGCGTTTTCAAGTAGAACCTTCGTTCCTATATCTAAACTACCGTGATTAAACACTCCTGGAACACTAATAGCTGTAAATTCAGTGTCGGCAACATTAACAACAAACTTTTTATGGTAGGTCGTAATATCAAAATGAGGATGCTTAGAAATTTCAGCAAATGAGTAAAGAACGCAGTGCTTAGCTGAATCAATCTTGTTACTAAACTCAGCCTTACCAGCTAATTGCTTTTCAATTGACTTAACACCACTTTTGTTTTCACCTACTACTAATAGTTCGGCATCATCAGTAATAGCAGATCGAATATTATCAAGTGCCATTAATAACTCTGGTTTTGATTTAGGGTAGTAAAGAATAACTAAATCGTAGTCGTTACCAGGTATTGTGTGGCTTACATGAACATCAACATCTTTGGTGTTTTTAGCAAACTCTCCGTTAGCATGGTTGTAGCTAAACGCAGTTACTTTGCTTTGCGGATTAAGTCTTTTAAGCTCTGTTAAAAAGCCATCTTGAACAAAGTTGACCACCAAGATAGATTTTCCCGTTAGTGCCTCGCTATTACGAAGTAACAGTAAACTTGGGTTGGTTAGTACGCTCATAAATGGCTTTGCCTTACAGTATATTTAGTTTTATAAAAGTAAAAGTGAATAATTAAATTTAATTATTCTGTGCGCTCAAACATTAAATCCCACACGCCATGACCTAGGCGATGTCCGCGCTGCTCAAACTTAGTAAGCGGGCGTAAATCTGGACGTGGAACATAATCATTTGTTTCTGATTGGTTTTTAAAACCAGGAGCTACATTCATTACTTCGAGCATGTGCTCTGCGTAGTTTTCCCAGTCTGTTGCCATATGAAAAACGCCACCCATTTTAAGTTGGGCTCTTAGCTTTTCAACAAACTCAGTTTGTACAATACGGCGTTTGTGGTGACGCTTTTTATGCCAAGGGTCAGGGAAAAATAGTTGTAGTGTTGTTAAGCTTTCATTAGGTATGCAATCTGCAAGTACTTCAACTGCATCGTGTTCAAAAATACGTAAGTTGGTAATGCCTGCTTCATCGGCATCCATTAAACAAGCACCAACGCCAGGGCGATGTACTTCAATACCGATAAAGTTTAGGTGAGGGGCATTTGTTGCCATTTCGACAAGCGACTTACCCATACCAAAACCAATTTCTACTACTACATCGTTGTTGTTGCCAAAAACTTCGCTTAAATCAAGCATACCGTTTTTATGCTCTAGGCCCATTGTTGGCCAGCATTTTTCGATTGCAGCGGCTTGGCCTTTGGTTAATCGACCTTCGCGTTTTACAAAACTGCGAATGGTGCGGATGTATTTACCTTCTTGCTTAGCTTGCTCAAGGTTAGTGTTGCTTGATTCACTCATATTATTGGCCTGACAAAAACAATGTGTTTAAAAATGGTTGCATATTATCCCTGACCGAGGCCGCAATCACAAGTATTAGCTGGTTTTACACCCCGTATAGCTTGATCTTTTTGTTAACTGCAATAGACTGAGCCGCCATTGGGCATCAGTAAAAGTTAAAAATGTTGGATTTAAATAAAGAACAGTCACACTGGTTTTCTAATCAAGTTGTTGATTGGTATCACCTTCATGGGCGTAAAACACTCCCGTGGCAGCTAGGTAAAACACCTTATAAAGTGTGGGTGTCTGAAGTGATGTTGCAGCAAACCCAAGTTATTACTGTTATTCCATACTTTGAAAAGTTTATGCAAAGCTTTCCAGATATTATCGCTTTAGCTGATGCGGATGAAGATTTAGTACTGCATCACTGGACCGGCTTAGGGTATTACGCTCGTGCGCGTAACTTACACAAAACAGCTAAAATAGTGCGTGACAAATACCAAGGTGAGTTTCCGAAAACACTCGATGAAGTAATGGATTTACCTGGAATAGGGCGCTCTACTGCAGGGGCTGTTTTATCATTGTCGCTTGGGCAGCATCACCCTATTTTAGATGGGAACGTGAAGCGAGTTTTAGCGCGCTATTTTATGATTGAGGGCTGGTACGGCGTTAAAAAAGTCGAAAACCAGCTTTGGCATTTATCAGAGCAGTTAACGCCTAAAGATAATGTTACTGAGTTTAATCAAGCTATGATGGATTTAGGGTCTAGCGTTTGCTCACGCAGCCGGTTTGATTGCGAGGCTTGCCCATTAAACTCAGGCTGTGGTGCTTTTAATACAGGTAAAGTAAAAGAGTTTCCACATTCAAAACCTAAAAAAGCAGTTCCTAAAAAGAGTTGTCATCAGTTAATTATTCAGTGTGGTGATAAAGTGCTTATGGAAAAACGTCCTAACAGCGGTATTTGGGGCGGATTGTTTGGCTTTTTTGAATTTAATGAGTACGAAGAGCTTCAAATATTTTTAGCTCAGCAAGGCCTAGAGGCTAGTTTAGTAGAGCTTGAAGCGTTTATTCATGTGTTTTCACATTTTGAGCTGAGGATTAACCCGCATGTGCTCAATGTTAAGAAAACTCCTGATGTGGTAAACGATAAGCAATTAATCTGGTATCCGCTTGATCAATCAATAGAGGTTGGCCTAGCAGCACCAACTAAAAAGTTGGTTAAACAAATTACAGCAATAGTATAGAATAGCCCCATATTTAGCGTTAGAGAGAATCAATCATGGCACGTACAGTATTTTGTCAAAAGTTACAAAAAGAAGCCGAAGGGCTTGGCTTTCAGTTATACCCTGGTGAAATTGGTGAAAAGATTTTTAATAACATCTCTAAAGAAGCGTGGGCTCAGTGGCAACATAAACAAACAATGCTTATTAACGAAAAGCATTTAAATATGATGGACCCAGAACACCGCACATTTTTAGAAGAGCAAATGGTTGGTTTTTTGTTTGAAAATAAAGATGTAGAAATTGAAGGTTATCGACCGCCTGAAAAGTAATGTTTTAAATAAAAAAAGGGCTATTAAGCCCTAATGCCGATCATTTAAGAATTAGTTAATAGCACTTGAACGATCTTCTAGGTATGTAAGAATCCGAATTCTTTTGTAGAATTCGGATTTTTTTATGCAACTTTCTAATGCTCTCGATATTATTAACAACATCAAACCTAATGACGTTGAAACACTCGCAGACTTACTCCCTTTATCTCTTATCGAAGAAGCCTATGCACTGACCGAAACCGTTACACTACGAAAAAGAAAACTAACCCTAGAATCGATGGCTTGGTTGTTGATCGGGATGGTTATTTATAATGACAAATCGATGGCCGATGTCGTTAATATGCTCGACATTGTTGACCGCGATGGTAAGCCATTTGTTGCGCCAAGCGCTTTAACTCAGCGTCGTAAAAACCTAGGTGAAGCCGCCATGAAAGCCTTATTTGAATGCACCCAAAGGCATTGGAATAATGACGCTAATCATCCTCATTGGAATGGGCTTACCTTGCTTGGTGTCGATGGTGTCGTTTGGCGTACGGATGACTCACCCCAAAACAATGAAGCCTTTACAAAACCGACTAATACACAATACCCACAGGTCAGAATGGTGTGTCAAATGGAGCTAAGCAGCCACCTAATCACGGGGAGTGCTTTTGATGATTACAAGGTCAATGAAATGGTGCTGGCTGAAAAGCTTATAGAAACCACACCCGATAACAGTCTCACTTTATTCGACAAAGGTTTCTATTCTTTAGGGCTTTTACATAAATGGCAAACAACTGGCAGTGAACGCCATTGGCTAATCCCCCTGAAAAAAAATGTGCAATATGAAGTTATTCAAACATTAGGGCGTAATGATAAATTAGTCCAACTTAGCAGCAACCCAAGAGCAAGAAAGATGTGGCCAACGCTGCCTAACACCTTAATCGCGAGGTTAGTGACTCGAAAAATAAAGGGGAAATCATATAGTGTGATGACATCTATGACAGATCCGATGCGATATCTATCAGCCGATATAGGTGATTTGTACAGTCACCGCTGGGAGATAGAGCTTGGTTATCGGGAACAAAAGCAATATATGCTGGGCAATCGATTAACATTAAGAAGTCGCTTACCAGCGCTTGTAAAGCAAGAGCTGTGGGGAGTGTTGCTTACTTATAATATGGTGCGATATCAGATGGTAAAAATGTGCCACACATTAAAAGGTGATTATTTACCGTACCAACTGAGTTTCAATGGTAGTTTAGCTCAAATAATGAGGTTGCTTGTTGGATTACCTTATTCAACACCTGGAGCCATACCACGTCAATTAAAATACTTTTATGCGATGGCAGAAAGCCTAATTCTAGAGCCTCGAAGGGATCGAGGTTTTCCTCGTGCAGTCAAGCCAAGACCACAGCGGTACGCTAGAAATAAAAAAGCCGCTCACCTTAAGTGAACGGCATTAGCTATTAAGCCCTTTTTTATGTTTATTTATTCATTTAACTCATCTTCTTGCTCAGATATTTTAATTTGTTCCTTTAAAAATTGAGCAGCTTTAGAGTATTCAATTTCCAGCTTATCTCTTAACTCTATTAATTCATCGGTTGTGAGTTCACCTTCTTTACATTTATCTTCAAATGCACTTGAAAGTTCTGCCACCGTTTGGGCACCAATTGTCTTGGAGATCGATTTTAATTGATGACACCCTTCAATAATCTCATTTAAATCGTTAACCATAACGCCGGAATTAATACTCTTAATTAAGCCTTGGCTTTGTTCTAAATACATTTTGAAAAAACGAATTTGCTTAGCGTCATCACCGTTTACATATTTAGCAACAGCTTCCATATCAATAGGTAGTGCCATAGTTTGATGGATAACTACATTTGGGTTTTGGCTTTGTTTATCGCTCCAACGTTTTAGAGTTTCTTCTAACGCGTTCAGCTCTATAGGTTTGGTAATGAAGTCGTTAATACCTACTGCTAAACAGCGCTCTTTTTCGCCTTTAAGTGCGTTTGCTGTTACAGCAATAATGTAAGGTTGTGCATCAATCGATTCTAATAGCTCTGCTTCATTACGGATTTTTTCGACCATATCGTAACCCGACATTTTAGGCATGTGTAAGTCGGTTAAAATAAGTGAGTAATCACCTTTTCTCCACATATCTAGGCCTTCTTCACCGTTGTTCGCTATTTCAACGCCAAAGCCCAGTATATGTAGTTGATTGGTGAGGACTTGTTGGTTTAGAAGGTTATCTTCAACAAGTAAAACCAATTTGTTTGAATTACGTGCCTGCTCAACATTTAAATAGTTATTAAGTGTTTTGGTTTTTTTAATTTGCTTAGGTGTATGTAACCCTGCAGCCACCAATATAGAAAGCATAAAGTTAGATTTACATAGAGGAGAAGCATTAATATAAAAAATGTTTTTATGATTTATAGCTGCTTCATCAAGCTTACTTAGTACTACAACTTGTTGGTTATAATCCTCTAATGAATAAAATAAGCGTCTTAGCAGCGCATTAGTTTTATCCATATTGTCTATGCCATCAGCCACCCAAATAATATCTTGTGAATGCTGGTGCTCTTCAATTTCTTCTTCTGTGTGTGCATAAATTATTTTAGCGCCCATGAACGATAAATAACGGTACATTGTTTTTTCACGTTCTAGGTGATTACTAACTACAACAATTTTCTTGCCATTTAATGCACCTTTATGTGCGTACTTAATTTTACCCGATGTGCTAAAGGGCAGCTCTACTGTAAACTCACTGCCAATTCCCGTATGACTAGTTACATGAATAGTACCTAGCATAAGCTCAGTTAAGCTTTTACAAATAGAAAGACCTAAACCGGTGCCACCATATTCTCGGGTAATTGAGTTTTCGGCTTGAATAAATGGATTAAATATTTCGCGAAGTTGCGCCTGCGACATGCCTTTACCGTTATCAGTTACGCAAAAGCGTAAGGTAAAGTGATCAGTCGTATTATGAACCACCTCTGCTGATATTTTTACATGGCCTTGGGTTTTTTCATCAGTGCTAGTGAATTTAATTGCGTTGCTACATAGGTTATAAAGCACCTGACGTACACGCACACTATCACCAGTAAGATTGACTGGAATATCTGGTGCTATTGCTAGTTCTAAATCAAGCTCACGTTTTTTAGCAACTGATGAGAGCACTCGAGCAACTTCTTCAATGGTATCGGTTACCGAAAATGGGATCGGGTCAATATTTAGCTTTCCAGCCTCAATTTTAGAAAAATCTAAGATATCATCCAAAATGCTCAATAACGAAAATGCTGATTCACGAATAATTGTACTTAAACGATGTTGAGCGCCATCAAGTTCTGTCTGGCGCAGTAAATCAATAGTGCCTATAACACCATTCATCGGTGTTCTTATTTCGTGGCTCATTGTGGCTAAAAAGGTCGTTTTTGTTTCGCTTGCTCGCTCTGCTTTTAATGTGGCTTGCTCAAGCGCTATAGTACGATTTTGCACTTCGGCTTCTAGGCCATTTTGTAATTTATAAAGCTCTTTTTGTGCGGCGTCATTCTCACTCATCGCAGTCTGTACTTTTTGTAGCAGTAAGTTAATGTTTTTTGCCACTACACCTAAACCAATATCAAGCTGCTCATCAACACTACTATTGTAATTAGCATTTTCGGTGATTGCCTGCAGCTCTTGTGTAAGAGTGTCAGTACTTTTTCGTAAGCGACTATTAATGTACATATTAAACATTAAAGTAAATATAAATAATGCAGCTACGCTTGCTATAGCAATAATGTAGGCAATAACTTGAGAGTTTTGAGCGCTTAAAGGAGCGGTTGGTAGGTTTTGCTTAATAATAAGCTCGCCAATAGGTTGATCGTTTAACAGCAGTAAGTGGTGTAGGATGCCTTCTTCTACTAGATGCTTTTCAGTTTTAATTGAAGCGATAGCAGGTTTACTACTGCTATATACCAATTGAGTACCTGATGTTGGATTGAAGCGATATAGAGTATATTCAAAGTCATCATCTAATAACGACGTTAAATCAAGTAACTGCCTTATTTTACCTTGACCATACATAGTTAATGCATCAACCATAGGTAAGTCTAATCTATCGGCAAGCGTTACAATATTAACAGATGATGCAGGTTGGGCTGTCTTAACTTCAGTTTGTGAATAAAATGAGTGGGCAATAATAGCAAGCGCTGTTACTGCAATATTTATGATTAAAAAAAGAGGTAATAAGCCTTTGACTGGCGATGAAAATTTACTCTGCATTGATTGTTTCCAATTGATGTGATTTTACTACGATAAGTCCCTATCGTACGTATCTAAGCTAATCGTAACATTTACAAAAAATAATTCACTACGGTTTTAGTCTGATTTATTTATATTTATAGTTCGATTTGTGGTAAAAATGAACGTTATTAATAAAAAATACACTGAGTTGTCTGAAAACCGTTCAAACAGTTATAAAGAATAAAAAAAAAGTTGACTTGTAAGGGCAAAACTCGTTTAATACGCCGCACGCCCAGATAGCTCAGTCGGTAGAGATGAGTGGGAATTGCATTAAAAATACTTTAAGATTTTTAATTAGCACTGTTTAAGTGCCTCGATAGCTCAGTTGGTAGAGCAGAGGATTGAAAATCCTCGTGTCCCTGGTTCGATTCCGGGTCGAGGCACCATTTATTAAAGTAGTGGTGTTTAATCAACAGTTTAAACATTATTACGCGTGCCTTAGCACACAGTTTTGTGTGCCGACTTAGCTCAGCTGGTAGAGCAACTGACTTGTAATCAGTAGGTCAACCGTTCGACTCGGTTAGTCGGCACCATTTATATAAAGTTAATTGTAAAGTATCACAATTAATTAGCACAGTTTATGTGCCTCGATAGCTCAGTCGGTAGAGCAGAGGATTGAAAATCCTCGTGTCCGTGGTTCGATTCCGCGTCGAGGCACCATTTACTTTAAGTTCTCAATCTTTAAAATTGAACGTGCCTTAGCACACAGTTTTGTGTGCCGACTTAGCTCAGCTGGTAGAGCAACTGACTTGTAATCAGTAGGTCAACCGTTCGACTCGGTTAGTCGGCACCATTTATTTAAAGTAGTTTGAAAAGAAAAACTGTAATCAGTAGTCTGTTCAAATTACCTGTCGACTCGGTTAGTCGGCACCATTTATGAAGTTAAAGGTTAATTTTATTAATCGGTAACTAGCACAGTTTATGTGCCTCGATAGCTCAGTCGGTAGAGCAGAGGATTGAAAATCCTCGTGTCCGTGGTTCGATTCCGCGTCGAGGCACCATTTATTGAAAAGCCTTGCTTATGCAAGGTTTTTTTATTTTAAGTGCTTTATAAAAGTTCTCAATCTTTAAAATTGAACGTGCCTTAGCACACAGTTTTGTGTGCCGACTTAGCTCAGCTGGTAGAGCAACTGACTTGTAATCAGTAGGTCAACCGTTCGACTCGGTTAGTCGGCACCATTTATTTTAGGTAACTTGAAGCAACTGACTTGTGATCTGTAGTCTGTATAAGTTACCCGCTCGACTTTGTTAGTCGGCACCATTTATTTAAAAGCCTTGCTTATAGCGGGGCTTTTTTGTTTTTGTATAGTTAATCTCTTAAACACATTACAAAAAGTTAATTTTAGTATTAAAAATTGCTGATCATTTACTCATTTTTACCGTATAACTGGCTATTATGTTAATTCATCGCTAGCTATGTAATGTTATGTAAAGTAAGTTGAGCAAAATTTGCCAAAGTGCTTGAATTACGTTCATAAATAGCAGTAATTTAGGTTTAATTATGATTTGGCAATGCAAGCCAACCCTACTGGCAATTAGTGTGATGCTGCTGAGCGGCTGTGCGAGTGATTTAAACTCGTCTCAGCGCATGCAAGTCCCTAATAATATGCCTCAGCAATGGCAGCAAGAAGCATCAAGCTCAGTATTAAAAATACAAGAGCAATGGCTTACACAATTACAAAATCCTACGCTTAATAAATTTGTACAACAAGCACTTAAAAACAACCAACAGCTTTTGCAAACGAGTTATGATGTTGAAATTCAAAAGCAGCAACTTATAGTCTCGGGCGCTGCACTTTGGCCAAGCCTCGATTTATCAACACGTACAAGCCGTAGTAAAGACAACCGCCCTGTAAGTTACGCCAACGCAAGCTCAGCTAGTTTAAACTTAACTTACGAGGTTGATTTATGGGGTAAGCTTTCGGATTCAAAGCGCGAAGCTAATCTTAACTATTTAGCCCAGCAGGCACGATTTGAGCAAGCTAAACAGCAACTCGTTGCAGATGTGGTAACAGGTTGGTTTGATGTGGTTACGGCGCAGCAATTACTGGACTTATTTAAGCGTCGCGAAGCCAACTCACAACAAAATCTCGATATTATTGAAGCTGGCTATCGCCAAGGCATAAACGAAGCGCTCGATGTGTATTTAGCGCGTAATGAGCTTAATAATGAACGCTCTCGCATTGCCACTCAAACAGCGAGTTTATCGGCATCAGCACGTGTACTTGAGCGTTTACTTGGTGAATACCCAAAAGGCGCTATTACTGCTAGTAGTGACTTACCTGTTATTAATACCGATATTCCTCTAGGATTACCTTCTGAACTTATAACGCGAAAACCTACTCTACGTGCAAGTTGGTATGAGCTTTTAGCAGCCGACGCATCATTGGCATATGCGCACAAACAACGCTTTCCAAGTTTAGATTTAACAGCTTCATTAAGTGATAGTACAGACAGAGTAAGCGACTTGTTTTCTCCATCAAGCCTTGCATGGTCTTTGTTAGGTAGTATTTCAGCGCCACTTTTTGAAGGTGGGCGCTTAAAAGCCAACGAAGAAATAGCGCGTCTTAACACTCAAAAGCAAGAGCAGCTTTATTTGCAAACGCTTTATGACGCATTTGGTGATGTTGAAAATGCAATTTCGCAGCAGCACTCCCTTAAAGCGCAATACAGCAGTACTCTTGAAGCGCAAGAAAACGCACTTGCTGCAGAGCAATTGTCGTTTGAGCAGTATCAAAGTGGCTTGGTAACTTACACGACAGTGCTTGATGCCCAAGATCGCTCTTTCGATGCGCAAAGCTCCTTAATCGATATTAAAAACCAATTAATAGCCAATAGAATTAACTTACACATTGCCCTTGGTGGTGATTTTGCAAAGCCCTCAAGTGAACTAAAGAGCAATAACGATGAAAACTAAAACAGCAAAAATTATTATTCCAGCGGTGGTTATAGTTGCCACTATTTTAATTGTTATGTTTATTAAAAATAACACGCCTGAGGCTAAACGCTTTGGGACACCTCCTAAGGCATCAATAAGTGTGGCTGCGCTTGAGCTAAAACCACAAAATTATCAAGTGATGATAGACAGCTACGGTACTGTAAAACCACGTACACAAAGCTTGTTAGTGGCTCAGGCATCAGGACAAATAATTGAAGTAAGTGATGACTTTAGAGAAGGCGGTTTTTTTGAAAAAGGCGATGTACTTTTAAAACTAGACGACAGAGATCATCAGGCTGAAGTTAAATCTGCTCAAGCCAATTTATTAACCGCAGAGCAAGGTTTGCTAGAAGAGAAGGCGCGTGGGCAACAAGCTATTACCGATTGGAAGCGCCTTGGCGGCTCAAATCAGGCAAGCAGCTTAGTACTACGTGAGCCACAACTAGCAGCCGCTGAAGCTGAGGTTTTATCGGCGCAGGCAGCACTTGAAAAAGCGATGCTTGATTTAGAGCGCACTAAAGTAACGGCGCCATATGCGGGGCGTATACTCAGCCGCAGTGTTGATTTAGGGCAAGTTGTTACTAACAACACACAGCTAGCCACCATTTACGCAATCGATAGCGTTGAGATTCGCCTACCAATTAAAAATAAAGATCTCCCATTTGTAAATTTACCAGAGCAGTATCGCGATGGTGCTAAAAACCAAGCGGGTTCAATTGTTAAATTTACTTCTGACTTAGTAGGTGAGCAAACGTGGCAAGGGCAATTAGCACGCACAGAAGGTGCTATAGATGAAGGCGCACAGCAGCTTTATGTAGTTGCTAAAATTAATGACCCGTATAAAGCAACAGCAAATAACCAGTACCCAATAAAAATTGGGCAGTATATAAAAGCGCAAATTACCGGCAGAACAGTATCTAACGCACTTATAATTCCTAACAGTACAATTTATCAAGGAACGTACGTTTACATTGTTGAAGGTGGCGTACTTAAGCGCAAAGACATCACACTAGCTTGGCAAAATGCGACTCAGGCGATGATAAAAACCGGTTTAAACGCAAATGATAAACTTGTTATTACTCCACTTGGCCAAGTAAGTTCAGGAACTCAAGTAAGTATTTTAGGTGAACAAAGCGCAGATCAACCTAAAAGCCGTGGAGCGAATGGGCAAGGTAAAGGAAAGCGCCCTACAGCTGAGCAACTTGAACAAAAAGCAAAAGAGCTTGGTATTAGTGTTGAAGAGTTAAAAAAACGCCGTCCAGCAAAGCAAGGAGATAAGCCATGATAGCTTGGTTTGCCAAAAACCATGTTGCTGCTAACTTATTGCTAGTAACGTTGCTGCTGTCGGGGCTTTTTAGTTTATCGACTAAAATACCGCTTGAAGTATTCCCTTCATTCGAAACCGACATGATAAGCGTGAACGTAAGTTTGCGCGGCTCAACACCAGAGGATGTAGAGCAAGGCGTAACAATTCGTATAGAAGAAGCCGTACAAGATTTAGAAGGTATTAAGCAAATATTTAGCCGCTCTTCTGAAGGCTCAGGCTCTGTAACAATAGAAGTTGAAACGGGCTACGACCCGCGTGAGCTTTTAGCTGATATTAAAAGTCGTGTAGATGCAATTAATACCTTTCCAGCGGATGCTGAAAAGCCAATAGTCGCGCTTGCGGAACGAATTCGCGAAGTTATCGCGGTTACCGTATCAAGTGATTACGGCGAAAAAGAAACCCGTGAATACGCAGAAACAGTACGCGATCAAATTTTACGTTTACCAAATGTGACGCAGGTAGAGCTAAGTGGTGTTCGTGATTACGAAATTGCCATTGAAGTAAGCCAAGACGTTCTTCGCCAGTACGATTTAAGCCTTGCACAAATATCGAGTGCCATTGCTAATTCAAGCTCTGATATTTCTGCTGGTAACTTAAAAACTGAAGGTGGGGACGTACTTATAAGCTCTAAAGGGCAAGCATATCGTAAAGATGAATTTGCCAATATTGTTGTTAAAAACCAAGCTGACGGCACGATTATTCGTTTAGGCGATATTGCAATAATTAAAGACGATTTTGAAGAAACCCCAGTACGTACTCGCTTTAATGGTAAGCAGGCTGCATTTATCGACGTATATCGAATTGGTCCACAAAGTGCGATTACTGTTGCTGACGAAGTTAAAAATTACATAAAAGAGCAACAAAGCTCCCTTCCACAAGGATTTGAACTAAGTTACTGGGATGATGATTCGGAGCTGGTTAAAAGTCGAATTGCCACACTAACGACCAATGCCCTACAAGGCGGTATTTTAGTACTTGCTTTACTTACTTTGTTTTTACGACCTGCAATTGCATTTTGGGTATTTATTGGTATTCCGGTATCGTTTATGGGCGCGTTTATAGCGATGCCTATATTTGGCGTAACCCTTAATATTATGAGTTTATTTGGCTTTATATTAGTACTTGGGATTGTTGTTGATGACGCCATAGTTACTGGCGAAAATGTCTATACCCATTTAAAAACAGCTAAGTCGGGGGAGCAGGCCGCAATTTTAGGTACTCAAGAAGTTGCAACACCAGTAACATTTGGTGTATTAACTACCGTTGCCGCCTTTCTACCTTTGGCCTTTATTGAAGGGGCACGCGGTGCTTTGTTTGCACAAATACCGGTAGTGGTTATTCCGGTATTATTGTTTTCATTGATTGAATCTAAATTTGTACTACCCGCACATTTAAAATATATAAAACTACGCCACGAAAAAGGCGAACCTTCAAAGTTTGATGTTATTCAACAGCGTTTTGCAGATGGATTTGAAAACGCGATTTTAAAATATTACCAACCAACTTTAAATTTAGCACTTCGCCATAAATTGGCTTCGGTAAGTTTGTTTGTTGGTGTGTTTATAATAATTTTAACCATGATCACTAGTGGTTGGACTAAGTTTGTATTTTTCCCGCGTATACCAAGCGAAACAGTCCGCGTTAACTTAACACTACCAACAGGTACGCCGTTTGAAGTCACTAATAAATACGTAATTGATATGTCGCAAAAGGCGCAGCAATTACAAGAAAAATACCGCGACCCAGATACAGGTGAAAGCGTTATTTTAAATATATTAGCCACAACAGGTGGGCGCGGTGGTGTATCTAATTCAGGTTCTGTACGCTTTGAAATAACACCGGCTGAAAAGCGTGAATCAGACATAGGATCAAGAGAGCTTGCCAGCGAATGGCGCGATTTAATTGGTGTCATTCCAGGTGCTGAAAGCTTAACATTTAGAGCTGAAATTGGCCGAAGTTCTGACCCAATTGATGTTCAGCTTAGCGGGACTTCGTTGACTATTTTACAAGACGTGGCTGATCACATTAAAACCCGTTTATCGACCTACCCAACGGTATTTGATATTGCCGATAGCATGTCTGATGGTAAAGAAGAGTTACAAATAGAGCTTACGCAGCAAGGCTTAGCGCTGGGATTAAATAGAGTCAATGTTGCAGGTCAAGTGCGTAATTCGTTCTTTGGCTCGCAAGTCCAACGTATTCAGCGCGGGCGTGATGATGTACGAGTAATGGTACGCTTGCCCATAGACGAGCGCCGCTCTGTAGCCGATTTACAAAATATACTCATCAATACACCTACTGGTGGCTCGGTGCCGTTATTGCATGTTGCAACTCTTACTGCAGGGCAAAGCCCGTCAACTATTAACCGAATAGACCGCTACCGTACTTTAAATGTAACAGCGGATATCGAAAAAAATAACACCAACATGACCATACTTCAGGCTGACCTAACGGAGTATTTAGATGAGTTAATGCAACAATACCCTGGAGTAGATTATAAACTAGAAGGTGAGGCTAAAGAGCAGCGAGAGTCGTTTGGGTCATTGGCTTGGGCGCTTGTGTTTGTATTTTTCATAATTTATGCGCTATTAGCAATACCGCTTAAATCTTACTTACAGCCAATTATAGTAATGAGTGTAATTCCATTTGGCATGATAGGTGCTGTAGTCGGGCATTGGATTATGGGCATGGATTTAACCATTATGAGCTTGCTTGGTATGCTCGCTCTAACTGGGGTGGTAGTAAATGACTCCCTTGTACTAGTTGATTTTATCAATAAAAAGCGCAGTGAAGGCGGCAAATTACTAGATGCAGTTAAACTTGCCGGTGCATCGCGTTTTCGCCCTGTAATGCTAACAAGTTTAACGACCTTTATTGGCTTAATGCCGTTATTATTTGAAAAAGCAACTCAGGCGCAGTTTTTAATACCTATGGCGGTAAGTCTAGGGTTTGGGATTATTTTTGCGACCTTTATTACTTTATTGTTAGTGCCAATAAACTACATGATGATGGAGCGCTTTCAAGGTTGGTTTAAGTAAATAAGCGTAAGCATTTAAAATTTAGCTGTAAGTAAGAAATTGCTTGCAGCTTTTTTTTGCCAAAAATTATAAAAATAATGTACGAAGGTATAGCAAAAAAATGAATAAGTAATAAGAGGGGGTATTAAAATAAGAAGGTGTTCCCCAAGATACGGTACCCGGTTTCAGTCCTGAAACCAGAAGGTTTCAGGGCGGAAATCTGCGGTTTACCGTAGGCTTCTCGGTACATGCCGAGCTTGCACAATAGTAGACGAACAGAAATCCTGGTATAAAATTTATCGGCTCAGGGACTTAACCAAGCTCCGGTACCCCAGGGAACAATTTAAGTATATAAGACATAATCCAATCCTTAAACCCCAAACGTAAAAAATTAAACCGTTCGCTTAGTTTTCCCGCACCTTTAACTCGCCATTTACTTTATCGCATGGTTTTTGAGCTTGATCATACAATTAATTGGAGTTGCTTTTTATCGAGTGGTAGCATTGCCTTAACTTGCAAAGCGAAGATTCGATTATGAACGATTTACCCGATTACGAAAAAGCTCAACTGCTTTTAGAAAAAAACGAAATATTTGTATCACCTGCCGAAGCGCATGGTGTAATTAGTGGTTTACTTGCGTGTGGTTTAACCATTGACGACAAAGAATACTTAGGCCTTTTGAGCGATGTGTTTAACGATGGTGAATCATTTAGTAACGATTTAAAGCAGTTTTTTGGCACTATTTATAAGCAAGTAGTTGCGAGCTTTAATGATGACGAATTTCAGTTTGATTTATTTTTACCAAACGATGACGAAACACTCATCGATCAGGCTAATGGCCTCGTATCATGGGTAGCAGGCTTTATGCTTGGTTTTGGCTTAAAGCAAAAAGATTACGGTAAGTTATCAAGCGATGTTAAAGAGGTTATTACTGACTTTAGCGAAATCACTCGCCTAGATACCACTTTTGAAGAAACCGAAGAAGACAGCCAAGCGCTGCACGAAGTGATTGAATATGTGCGCGTATCAGCACTACTTTGTTTTGCAGAGCTTGGTAAAGAGCAAAACACGCAAAGTACTAAAAAAACACTTCATTAGTTTAAAAAGTTAAACGGGTTGGTTGATAATGGTTGAAGTACAAAAGTCAGAATTTAAAGCACGCCGTGAGCGTTTACTTGCGCAAATGGATAAAAATAGCGTTGCTATTATTCCCGCTGCGAGCGAAGTGACGCGTAGCCGCGATACCGAATATGCATTTAGACAAGATAGCGACTTTTTTTATTTAACAGGCTTTAACGAACCCGACGCTGTACTTGTACTATGTAACAACAGCGATGCACCTAGTACTTTATTTTGCCTAGATAAAGACAAGCTTGCAGAAATTTGGCATGGCCGCAGAGTCGGCTTTGATAAAGCTAAAAGCGACTACTTGTTTGATGAAGCTTACCCGCTAAGTGAATTAAACGATAAGCTACTGACTATACTAACTGAAAAAGATGCAATTTATTTTGCACAAGGTGCTTATCCTTCATTTGATACCAAAGTGTTTACGTTACTAGGTACACTTAGAAGTGGTGCGCGAAAAGGCCTCAAAGCACCGAGTACTTTAAAAGAAATACGCGGCCTTATTCATGAAATGCGTTTGTTTAAATCGCCAAGCGAAGTAAATGTTATGCGAGAAGGCTGTGAAATTAGTGCGCGAGGGCATATGCGCGCTATGCGTTTTTCACACCCCGGAGCTACTGAATTTCAGCTAGAGGCTGAGCTGCATCATCATTATGCCATGAATGGTGCGCCGCATCCTGCATACGGCACAATTGTTGGTAGTGGCGACAACGCCAATATTTTACATTACACGCAAAATAGCGATGTATTAAAAAATGGCGACCTGGTACTTATAGACTCCGGTTGTGAGCTACAAGGTTACGCCGCCGATATTACCCGTACTTTTCCAGTAAATGGACAATTTAGCGAAGAGCAAGCCGCGCTTTATAATATTGTACTTAAAGCGCAAGAAGTTGCCTTTGATGAAGTAAAACCAGGTGGTTACATGTCGCATGCTAATAAACTAGCAATGGAAGTAATGACTCAAGGTTTACTTGATTTAGGTATTTTAACCGGCGACTTTGACGAGCTAATGGCAAAAGGTGCATGTAAAGAATATTACATGCACGGGCTTGGGCATTGGCTTGGTTTAGATGTACATGATGTTGGCGATTACAAAGTAAATAACGTTGAGCGTGCATTTGAGCCGGGTATGGTACTCACCATAGAGCCTGGGCTTTATATCAGCGAAGACTCAAGCGCACCGCAAAAATACAAAGGCATTGGTATTCGTATCGAAGATAACTTGCTAGTTACCGAAACCGGCCATGAAAACTTGACCCTAAGCGTACCTAAAAAAATTAGCGATATAGAAGCACTTATGCAAAGTGCTAAAAACGTATAAAGCTCGGAGAGTAAAGTGGCTAAGCAGTTTGATGTAGTTGTTATTGGTGGTGGCTTAGCGGGAGCAAGCTGCGCGTTAAGTGTGGCTAAAACTAATCCCGCGTTAAATATTGCCGTTGTAGAAGCTAATCAAGTTACCGGCGACTACCACCCAAGCTTTGACGACAGAAGCATTGCACTTGCTCAGCAATCGGTAGAGTATTTACAAAGCCTCAATTTATTTGAACAAAATGCCCCTTACACCGCCGCAATCAAAAAAGTGAGCGTGTCTGATAGAGGGCACTTTGGCAAAGCGCGCATTAATTGCGACGAATTTGCTAAGCCTTCACTTGGTTACGTAGTAGAAGTTAACCCTTTTGGCCGAGCGCTCCACCTGCGTTTAACGCAATCAAACATTGCGCTTTACTGCCCCGATAGCGTAATTGCTATTGAGCAAACATTGCATAGCAATACACTTACCCTGCAAAGCGGCGAGCAATTAAACGCAGCGCTATTGGTTATTGCTGATGGTGCACAATCACCCACACGTAATTTACTTGGGCTTGGTTTTAATACCCAGCCTTATGAACAAGGCGCAATTATTGCTAATGTAGAAGTGGCTGGTGGGCATAATAATCATGCCTTTGAGCGCTTTACACAAAGCGGGCCTATGGCGTTATTACCTATGAGCAATAACCGTTATTCGTTGGTGTGGTGTATGAGCCAAGATCAGGTTGAACAGCACATGGCACTTAATGAACAAGACTTTATAAGTGCCCTACAAAGTGCGTTTGGTTATCGCGGTGGTCAATTTACTAAAGTAGGCATGCGCACGAGTTACCCGCTCGTTTACGGGCAAGTCGAGTCTTTGACTGCGCACCGTACAGTGGTCATTGGTAATGCTGCACATGCTATTCATCCTATTGCAGGACAAGGTTTTAATTTAGGCCTTCGCGACGTGCAAGTACTTAGTAATTTAATAGCAAACAGCCAACACGGTTTAGGCCGCTATGCGTTTACACGTGAATATTCTAAAAGGCGCAGTGATGATATAAAAACCGTAACGAGCTTAACCGATGCACTTGTTAGGCTTTTTTCAAACTCATCGCGAGTGCTCGCATTGGGGCGCAGTATTGGGTTGTTTTCGATGGATTTATTTCCCGCATTAAAAGCGCCATTAGCCAAACAGTTAATGGGGCAAGTTAAACAAGGTAGGCGTTTATGAAGCAAGCACAGGTTTGTATTGTAGGTGGTGGCTGCGTAGGGCTAACACTAGCACTTGGATTGGCAAAAGCCGATATAAGCGTCGTTGTACTCGACGGCGCACCAACACAAGTGTTGCCAACTGACGAATATGGTTTGCGCGTAAGTGCGCTAAGCATTGCAAGTCAAACCTTGCTTGAGCAATTAAATGTATGGCCAGAAATTATCGCACAGCGAGCGTGCGCTTATACGCATATGGACGTACGTGATGCCGCCAGTTTTGGCAAAATAGCATTTAATAATGAACAACTTGAGCTTGAGCATTTAGGCCACATTGTTGAAAACGACATTATCCGCTACGCGCTTATAAAAGAGCTAGAGCAACAAAGCAGCGCAACACTAATGTTTGATACGCAGTATCAGCAAATACATCAAAGCGAATCAGATGTATTTATAACGCTTAAAAGCGGCGAGCCAATTATTGCAAAACTGCTGGTGGCCGCTGATGGGGCAAACTCAGCTATACGTAAACAATTTAATATGGCGCTTAGCTTTAAAGATTACGATCACCATGCGCTAGTTGCGACTGTTAAAACTAAAGAGCCGCACGCGAATACCGCACGCCAAGTGTTTTTACCAACCGGGCCGCTGGCATTTTTACCACTGAGCGATGCAAATACCCATTCAATAGTATGGTCTACCAGCCCAAACCACTGCGATGAGCTGCTTGCAATGGACGACAGCAGCTTTAATAAAGCTGTAATGGCAGCCATAGATGGCCAATGCGGGCTATGTGAAGTGCAAAGTGCGCGCGCAGCTTTCCCACTTAAAATGCGATACGCTCAGCAATGGGTTTCAGGCAAAGTGGTACTCATTGGCGATGCTGCACATACAATCCATCCACTTGCAGGGCTTGGGATGAACCTAGGCCTAAAAGACGCCGCTTATTTAATTGAGCTTTTAACAAGTAATAATAAAGAATTTGCAAGCACGCGCACACTTCGCGATTACGAACGTACCCGTAAGCTCGATGCACAAAAGCACATAGCCATGATGCAAGGGTTAAAAGAGCTATTTGAAGGTGCAAACCCGGTTAAAAAACTTATCCGCGGAGTAGGGCTATCATTAGTTGATAATTTAGGCCCAATAAAACACCTGTTCGCCAAAGAAGCGATAGGCAAATAAGTAGGTTGGGTTGAGCGAAGCGAAACCCAACGCATAAAGTAAAGTGATGAGCTTGATTAAAAAACTGATGTTTAATTTAAACATCGGTTTTTGTTTTATGGTGGTTTTAAATATATTAAAAGCTTCGCTTTTCACGCGAGCAAGCTCGGCGTCTACATGCAAAGTTTCACACTGAGCTTAATTTTACCTGTAGGCGTTTAGCTTGCTGACGCGACGAGCGTTGCTCGTAATTACTATCGTTAGCTAAAAAGTGCTTTGCGTTAAATCAGTTACAAATTCTCTTGCGCTTCATTCACCATATCCTTGAGCGCATCAATTAACATTGGATCTCGCGAGTTTTGCTTAGCAAGTTCTAATGCGTGTTTCATACTGGTGACGGCCTCTTTGAACTGCTTATTTGCAGTATAGCCTTGCGATAAACGCATGTGAGAATAGGCTGCATTTGGGTAATGGGTAGTAAAGTGTTTAAGCGTGGTAATAGCTTTGGCTGTGTTACCAAATTTTTGCTGGCTATGAGCAAATTCTACATATACATCTTGTGGAATTTTAAGCTCAAACCCGTACTTATCACTCAGTGCTTGGTAGTAACCTGTAATGAGCGATACATCAGCAAATCTTCCGTGCTCGTCAGTAACGTTAAAAATTAGGTCGCCAAATAAGTGAATTAGGCTATCGCTAAGGGCTGGTAGTATGGTGCCCATATGACTAAAGGCAGGGTAATGCTTATATTCCCATTTTAGCTGTGTTGGCATTTGTTGTTCTAAATTTACTAAAGTATTTAATACACCTGTATAAAAGCGTGACCCTTCACTTGCTACACTAATAAATAACGATTGACCGCCTTTAGGATTTTTAGTGTATTTTATAATATTATTTTTTAATTCTTCATCACTCCACCAACTGTTTGGGCTTATAGCTATATAGTTATTAAATAACTCAGGCTGATTAACTAAAGTATAAAGCGCTAAAGTACCTGCATTAGAGTGGCCATTTAAGGTGTTGTAGCCGTTAGTTGAGTAATTACTGTTTATATAAGGCATGAGTTCATCAGACACAAACTTTAAAAACTTGTCGGTTTGCCCCGCTTCAGGCCATTTATTTTGAACAAAGGTTTGAAACTCAGTTTTAGGCTCACCTTCTACTTTTGGTAAATAATCGCGAACACGGTTAGTTGTATCAATACCAACGAGCATGGCATTAGGTATCTGCTCGTAATCAACAAGGGATTTAATAACACCAGACGCCGTATGAAAGTGCTCAACACCATCAAGTAAATAAATAACATAAAGCGGCTGTTCGTCTTTTACAGTGTCAGGTATGAAAATTTTAATGGGTCTGTCTTCGTTAAGTATTTTTGATTGCAGAATGACTTTTTTACCAACGGTTATGTCGGTTGTATTGGTTTTTGCGTGGCTTAAAAATGGTGTACTAAAAGTAAGTATTAATACAAGCGATAGTAAGAGCTTCATAAATATCCTCATTTAATAATTGCACGGCTTTAAGTTTGAGTAAATACTTATATTTTGAGGCAGGTGTTAGACTTAAGTAATTCAAAGCTGCGCTTTATACGCGCGCAAGCTTGGCGTATATGATAAATATTAAACTGCGAGTTTAGCTTTTCCTTTAGGCCTACGGCTTGCTAACGGGATGAGCGAAGCTCGCAATAATTGCCTTTGAACTCTTATCTATAAAAGCTTAAAAAACCTGCTTGCTTAATTATCCGTCTAAGCGTAAAATGCGCGCTCATTTCGGCTTTTAAACTATTAATTCCTTGCCTTAAACCGACCGGCCGAAACGGTAGAAGGCTCTATTAACCGTAAGGAATATCCATGCGTCATTACGAAATCGTATTCATGGTTCACCCTGATCAGAGTGAGCAAGTAACTGGTATGATCGAACGTTATACTGGTTCTATCACTGAAGCTGGTGGTACTATCCACCGTCTTGAAGACTGGGGCCGCCGTCAACTGGCTTACCCAATCAACAAGCTTCATAAAGCTCATTATGTTCTTATGAACGTTGAAGCACCTACTGAAGTAATCAGCGAGCTAGAAACTACTTTCCGCTACAACGATGCAGTGCTTCGTAACTTAGTTATGCGTACTAAAAATGCTGTAACTGAAGCGTCTCCTCTTGCAAGAGAAGAGAAGAAAGAAGCACCAGCTGCTTAATTGTTTTGAGTCCTAGCATGGCATGTAGTCAGCAGTTATTATAATGGTTAGCCCATATATGAATCAGCTGGTTATATCTGGGGTAGTTTGTAAAACTCCCAAGTTTAGCCAAAGCCCTGCTGGCATCCCGCATTGTATTTTTGTTGTAGAACATAAATCGATGCAAACCGAAGCAGACCTTAACCGTAATAGTTATGTGAGGCTTCAGGTAGTTGCCAGTGGAAAGCAAATGCAACAACAGACTCAACATTTGCACGTTGGGCAGGCATTGCAAGTGAGTGGTTTTTTAAATCGCCACGAAGGTCGTAACGGCCTTAGCCAATTGGTTTTGCATGCTCAGCATATAGAAAGAATTATTTGAGGAATTAATCTCATGGCACGTTATTTCAGACGTCGTAAGTTCTGCCGCTTTAAAGCGGAAGGCGTACAACAAATCGATTACAAAGATCTAGCTACTCTTAGAAACTATGTTACAGAAAGTGGCAAAATCGTACCTAGCCGTATCACAGGTACTAGCGCTAAATACCAGCGCCAGCTAGCAACTGCTATTAAGCGTGCTCGCTACTTAGCCCTTCTTCCATACACTGACTTACATAAGTAAGCAGCGGATTAACAGTTTTTAAAAGGTGTAGAAACATGCAAGTTATTCTACTAGATAAGATCGCTAACCTAGGTAGCCTAGGTGAACAGGTTGTAGTTAAATCTGGTTTCGCACGTAACTTCCTTTTCCCGCAAGGTAAGGCAGTTCCTGCGACTAAAGCTAACATTGAAACGTTTGACGCTCGTCGTGCAGAACTTGAAGCGAAAATCGCTGAACAGTTAGTTGCTGCACAAGCACGCGCTGAAAAACTAGAAGCATTAGCAGAAGTTACATTAGTATCTAAAGCTGGTGACGAAGGTAAGTTATTCGGTTCAATCGGTACTCGTGACATCGCTGACGCTATCTCAGCTGTTGGTGTTGAAGTTGCTAAGTCAGAAGTTCGTTTGCCTCTAGGTACTATCCGTGAGACTGGTGAATTTGACGTATCAATTTCAGTTCACTCAGACGTAACGGCTACTATCAAAGTAATCGTAATCGCTGAAGCTTAATTTTTAATTAAGCTAAAAAAGCCGTGCTATTAGCACGGCTTTTTTGTGCCTATAATTTGGCTAACTTCATTAGTTGAGGGCACAATTTAATACAACCTCGCATAAGCCCCTTTTTATTCAATTATTTTTTCATTCCTTTTAAACCTTTTCGAACTGTCATTACGTCTAACTTATCAATACACTTAAATAGCAACTCAACAATAATAATTAAAAGGCGGCATCACGGATGTTACACGTTAAACCCGAACCAACGCCTTTGTGCGAAGCTGCACTCATTGAGCGTGTTAAATCGGGTGATCAAGGCGCATACACAACGCTTTATGAGTTACATATAAAACGAGTATACGGTTTATGTTTACGCTTATTAGCAGACCAAGCACACGCCGAAGACGCCGCCCAAGAGGTATTTGTACAGGTATGGCATAAAATAGCATTGTTTGATGGGCGTTCGCAGTTTTCTACTTGGCTATATAGTGTTGCCAGTAATGTAGCGATAAGTTACCTGCGCAAGCAAAAAAACTGGTTACAAAAAGTAGTAAGTATTGAACACAGCGGTATGGATGAGCAATCAGCTAACGACTGCAAAGGCTTAAATGGCCTCGATAAGTTAATAGTAAGGCTTCCTGAGCGCGCACGTATGGTATTTGTATTATTTGCTATTGAAGGTTACAGGCACGAGGAAATCGCGGAGCAATTAGGTCTGGCTGTTGGTTCAAGTAAGTCACAATATCATCGTGCTAGGCAGTTATTACAAGAGTGGTATGAAAATGAGTAAACCAAACTTTAACGACTACTTAAATAAGTCATTAAACACGCTTGATAAAGAAATTACGCCACAAAAAGATTTATGGGCGGGGATTGAGCGAGCAATTGTTAATAATAAGCAGAACCCAAACAGCACTATTATTTGGCCAAAACTAACGGCAATAGCAGCGTGTACTGTGGCTGCTTTAATTGCTGTTAATATATTTGTTATAGCACCTGAACCACAGCCCGTAGTGGCTATAAGTGATTACTTTTCGGCTCAAAAAAATAGTTTGTTAGTTGAATACGAAAATAAAGAAGCATTAACCACTAACTGGCAAACGCAACTACAAGAACTTGAAGAAGCTGAGCAAGCAATAAAGCAAGCTCTTGAAAACGAACCACAAAACCAAGCGCTACTGACAATGTTAGCGCAAATATATCAACAACAACTTGATTTAATTAACAAGGTGCACGCGCCACGTTGGCAGCACATTTAGGAGTACGATATGAAAGCGATTTTATTAGGACTGAGCTTATTTCCACTGGCGGCATTTGCGGGTGAAAAAATAGATAAGCAAATAGACGTACCAAGTGGCGGCACTATTTTTATTGAAAACCAACGCGGTGATATACATATTACAGGCTGGGATAAAAACGAATTTAAAGTATCTGGCGAGCTTGATGATAAAGCACAGGGTTATGAGCTTAAAACAAGTGGTGATAAAACACAGTTTATTGTAAAAATGCCCCGTAAATCAAATTGGGGAAATAGTGGTGACGGCTCAAACCTAACTATATTTATGCCTAAAAGCAGTAGTTTAGAGTTTGCTGGCGTTAATGTATCGGTGACTGCAAAGGCGCTTAAAAACGGCGCAGAAGTTGATGTGGTTAACGGCGAAATTACGGTAGATGATATTACTGGCAACATTAAGCTCACCACTGTAAATGGTGATGTGAACGCTGAGAACTTAAACGGGAATATTCAGTTTGAAACCGTAAATGGTGAAATTAACGATAGGCAATCAAGTGGTGAGTTGCGTTTTAGCGCTGTTAATGGTGATATTAAATCAACTTCAAGCGCTAATGATGTACGCCTTGAAAACGTAAATGGCGATATAGAATTTACGCTATCGGCTATTAAAAACCTACGTATTAATACGGTCAATGGCGAAGCAGAAGTACAGATTAACGAGCTTTTAAAAGGCGGTGATGTACGTTTTGAATCAGTAAGTGGTGATGCCGACTTTTATTTCCCACAAAGTGTATCAGCAAAGTTTGAAATTAAAGCCCATGCTAATGGTAAAATCATTAACAAAGTCAGTAGTGACAAAGTCAGTAAAGCTAAATATGGCCCAGCCAGTGATTTAGAGTTTAGTATTAATGGCGGTAATGCAAATGTCGAAATGGATACCATAAGTGGACGAATAGAGCTTCGTACCAAATAACACTCATTCCCCATCACGATTACAAAAAGCAGGAAAGATTTCCTGCTTTTCTATTTGCACAGCCCCTGCAAGTCGATAGAATAGAGCCATTCAATTTTACTACTGTGAAGTTATGGCCAAACCAGATAAGCAAGTCGATACTCTTAAAGTTCCTCCCCATTCAATAGAAGCTGAACAATCTGTTTTAGGTGGCTTAATGCTTGATAACCAAGCTTTTGACCGCGTAGCTGAGCTTGTTGTATCACAGGATTTTTATACCCGCACGCACAAGTTAATTTTTGAGGCGATGACGGCACTTGCTGAGATTGGCGATCCGATAGATTTAATCACTATTTCTGAAAGTTTAGAAAAAAATAATAAACTTGCAGGTATTGGTGGTTTTGCTTACTTAGCCGAAATTGCTAAAAATACGCCAAGTGCAGCCAACATTGATGCCTATGCAAACATTGTACGTGAGCGTGCTGTTGTACGTGAAATGATTGGCGTGGCAAATGAAATAGCCGAAGCGGGTTTTAATACCGAAGGGCGTACTAGTCACGACTTACTCGACTTTGCCGAAAGCAAAGTATTTAAAATTGCCGAGCAACGTACAAAAAGTACGGAAGGCCCGCAAAGTATTCATAACATACTCGAAAAAACCGTTGATAAAATAGAAGAGCTTTATCAATCGCCACAAGATGGTGTAACGGGTGTAAGTACAGGTTATGCCGATCTTGATAAAATGACGACAGGCCTGCAGCCGTCTGACTTAATTATTGTGGCAGCGCGTCCTTCAATGGGTAAAACCACCTTTGCGATGAACCTTGCAGAACATGCCGCAATGACTCAAGACAAACCCGTGCTAATTTACTCGCTAGAGATGCCTTCAGAACAAATTATGATGAGGATGTTAGCGTCTCTTGGCCGTATTAACCAAACTAAGGTACGTACAGGTCAGTTAGATGATGACGATTGGGCGCGACTTTCATCAACAATGGGCTTGTTGATGGAAAAAGGCAAAATGTATGTGGATGATGCCTCGGGCTTAACACCTACCGATGTTCGCTCTCGTGCGCGTCGTATTGCGCGTGACCACGGCGGCATTAGTATGATCATGGTCGATTACTTGCAGCTAATGCGCGTACCTAGCCTTGCTGATAACCGAACGCTTGAAATTGCTGAAATTTCGCGTTCACTTAAATCACTAGCAAAAGAGCTAAAATGTCCGGTTGTCGCGCTTTCGCAGCTAAACCGTACGCTAGAGCAACGTGCCGATAAACGCCCAATTAACTCAGATTTACGTGAGTCAGGGTCGATAGAGCAGGATGCCGATTTAATTATGTTTATTTACCGTGACGAAGTTTACAACGAAGACAGTACCGATAAAGGTATTGCTGAAATTATCATAGGTAAACAACGTAACGGCCCAATTGGTAAAGTGCGTTTAACGTTCCAAGGTCAATTTTCTCGCTTTGATAATTACGCGGGACCAGCGGTAGATGACGATTACTAATGCGCTTAGCCACTGCTGAAATTAACTTAACGGCACTTGCGCATAATTTAGCGCAAGTTAAGTGCTTTGCACCTAACAGCAAAGTAATGGCGGTGCTAAAAGCAAATGCTTACGGGCATGGATTAGTAACGATTGCGCAGCATTTAAATAATGCTGACGCATTTGCTGTGGCACGTATAGATGAAGGGCTCGCCCTTCGAGCTGGGGGCTTAACAAAGCCAATTGTTTTACTAGAAGGCTTTTTTAACAAAGCCGACTTACCGATTCTGCTCGCCAACAATTTTCAAACTATTATTCACGATGAGTACCAATTAGCGGCGCTTGAAAAAGCAAAGCTAGATGCACCAATAACATGCTGGTTAAAAGTAAATACAGGTATGCATCGATTAGGTATTGCGCCAGAGCAGTTTGAAGCGTTTTATAACCGCTTACAAAAAACACCTAACGCTAAAAATACCGTTAATTTAATGACCCACTTTTCGTGTGCTGATGACGTTGATAATGCTAAAACGGTTCAGCAAATTACGTTATTTGATAATTTAGTGAATGGCATTGATCAAGCGCATTGTTTATCAAATTCTGCTGGTATTATTGCCTGGCCGAGCGGTCATGGCGATTGGGTACGTCCTGGGCTTATGTTATATGGTGTATCGCCAATGGCAAATAGTATTGGGCAGCAACACAAATTAAAACCAGTTATGCGCTTAACTACGCGCGTAATTGCAGTACGAGATGTGCCTGCTAATGAGGCTGTTGGGTATGGTGGTCGTTGGAAAAGCGATAAACCAACCAAGTTAGCTGTTGTAGCTATGGGTTATGGCGATGGTTATCCTCGGCATGCTAAAGAGGGGACACCGGTAATAATTGGTGAGCAGCGTTATGGTATTGTAGGAAGCGTAGCTATGGACATGATCAGCGTTGATATAGGGGTTAATGAGCATAATATTAAAGTTGGCGACAGAGTCACTATGTGGGGCCCTGAGCTTCCAGTTGAAGAAATAGCACTGTGCGCTGATACTATCCCTTACGAGCTATTATGTAATATTACACCACGCGTAAGTTATGAGTATCAGCCATAGTTAGTTTTTAGCGTACACCAATTGGGTATAATTACTCTTTTATAAAGTAAATGTCGCTAAAGCCCATACGGGCAAATTCTTGGTCGCGAAAGTTACGAACAGAAGCAGACCCTTTTGAGGTCATTTCTATTTGGCGTACCATGTTTAAGTAATTTGTTAAATCAATACCCTCGGCAGCAGCAATAGCTTGATACATGTCGTGGTATTTATCTTTTGCGAAGTTAATTTCGCGCGGTTGGTTTTTAAATGTATACGTTATTCTGCGTGCCATAATAAGCTCAGTTAAATTGAGTGTTAGTATAATTTTACACTGTATTGAACTGGCATTGAATGATTTGTTTAAATCAAATAATTAAAAAGTAGAGTTTAAAATGAAATTATCAGTAGAGATCAGTAAATATCCACTTCACCAAGATTACATTCCGTTTATTAAAGGCTTTATTGACCGCTTAAACGAATACGAAGATTTAAAAGTGATTACTAATACGCTATCAACGCAAATTTTTGGTGATTATGATTTAGTAATGCAGGTGTTAAATACCGAAATTAAGCGCTCATATGAAGAATTTGGTAAAGCTATTTTTGTATGTAAGTTTCTCTCTGGCGACTTATCGCCTGAATAATCTATAATACCAATCTGCATAAATCTTTGATCAATTTAATGAATTAAATTGCACTATAACGTCGTTAAAAATTTTTTATTTAGAACAACTAGATACAAAAATTTTTGCCTAGTTCTAGTGTAATTTTCTTAACGTTAAATAGACCCCGTATATAAGCAGATTGGTATAACAATCTGCACAACTAAACGGTAACTGCATAATATGGACTTTTTAACACAAACCTTAAGTGGTTTTACAGCAATGTCGCATTGGGAATACATTGCGGTAGGGTTGTCGATGGCGTACTTATTATTGGCAATAAAAGAAAGCTTATGGTGTTGGCCAGCAGCATTTTTTAGCACGCTCATTTATACAATAATGTACTGGAATGGCGCATTGCTCATGGAGTCGTTACTTAATTTTTATTATATGTATATGGCTGTATTTGGGTGGGTTGTATGGCGAAAAGGCAAAGCTGAAAATCTAAATATTACCTCGTGGTCGATGAACCGTCATGCTGTTTTAATTAGTTTAACAACCGTAGCTGCAATAACTATTGGTTACGTTATGCAAAACTATACGCATGCCGATTTTGCTTATTTAGATAGTTTTACAACGTGTTTTGCCGTAGTAACTACTTACTTAGTTGCTAAAAAAGTCCTCGAAAACTGGCTGTACTGGATTGTAATAGATGCAGCTTCCATGTATTTATATTATGAAAAAGGCTATTACCCAACGCTTGCACTATTTATATTTTATACCATTATGGCGGCGTGGGGCTTTAAAACCTGGTACGAAGAGTACGAACAAAGCCAAGCTAAGCCTTTAGCACAGCTTTAATTAATGATTGAGTATAACCAGCTAATAAAAATGTGTAGGGCGTTTATAGAGCCTACTAGCGTTGTTTCAAGCGAGCGACTATTTAATGGTTTTAGTAACGATAATTTTTTAATACGTACCAAACAACAAGGGTATTTATTAAAGTGTTATAAAAGCCATTGGCCAACCATAGGGCTTGAAGCACAGCGTTTTTTAAGTGAGCTTAATATATGTCCTGCGCCTGTTTGGCTCGATAAAAAGAATAGCCGTGCGGTATTTAATTATATTGAAGGTAATACAGCGCAATCGGATATAACGCTTAGCTTTATTAATAAACTTGCTCAAGTGCACAATTACAAAGTGTCTACTGCGCCAATGGATATAGCTAAAGAGCTGCATTTTTATCAAAGCACCGGCGTATATACGCAATATAAACCTCAAATAGAGCAGGCACTCAAAGTAGTTGCAGCCATGCAATTTGATGAAGGCTTTTGTCATAATGACTTGGTAAAAGATAACATTATTGTAAATGCTTCGGGCATGTATTTAATTGATTTTGAGTACGCGCAAACTAACGATGTATATTTTGATTTGGCAGCCCTTGCAGTGAGCTTTAATCTTAATGAGAGTAGTGAAAGTACATTGTTAAACAACTATAAAAATAGCGTTGATAAAACAAGCACGTTTTACCCATCAATAGATAAGCTAAATTACTATAAGCTGTTTTTTTTGGTGTTATGTATTGCTTGGTATGAGGAGCGCAGCATAACTAGTAAATCTATAATGTTACGTGCGCAGCTAAATAAACTTGTTACTAATACTTTTTTATAAAAGTTACAAACCACCAAAGCGTTCAGCGAGCTCTTTGTACTTTGTTACTTCGGCCGCATCAAATTGTGGCTCGCCGTTTTCGTCTTCTGACTTAGCTATTAGTAAACTCTCGCGAGCAAGACGCTTAACACGCTCAACTTTTACACCTAAAAATTCAGCGGTTTGCTCAGTAGACATTAAACTCATTATTATTTCCTCGTATTAAACTAATCCTCACAGCGACAATCATAATTTTAATGTTACTAAACCGTTACTGTTTCTTATCTAATAAGAATAAATAGCGTGTTTTTAAGCCTTTGTGAAGTGTTTTATTTAAAACAGCTTAATTAATAAGCATATAAGCTGATCTTACTGGTATTTATTTAAAGATCTCTTTATCATTGCCAGTGCTAAAGCACTGATATCGCGAGTTGGTGTGGCGGCAACAAATGTGCTCTCGTGGTGAAATGGATATCACGTGGCCCTCCGGAGGCTGAGTTGTAGGTTCGATCCCTACCGAGAGCGCCATTTGCTTTTATATGTATCAATTATCCTCTTTATATTACCTAGCTTCTTATTAATTACTCTTATATTTAAAAGTGCATTTACTGCAAAAACTTTGAAAGTTAATTTTAAAAAACAGCTTTCTAGTTATTTATACAATGCAAAATTAGCATCCAAAAATCATGTTGTAATTATTTACATATAAGATTTAGTGATAAATGAGGAAGACCGATTCAATGTTAAATAGTCAATTAGAGATACTAGCTCAAGGACACGCTTATCTTGAAGGTGTAACTAAAGAGGACTATTCCCAAGTCATTACTCCTAACTTTATTAGCTCGGCAGGAGCTCATATGCGACATATTATCGATCATTATCAATCTTTAATGACCGGCTTTAGACGCAAAAAGTAGATTATGATTGCCGCTTAAGAGGAGGAGATATTGAAAACTCTCCAACTGCTGCAATAAAAAAAATTGCCGAAATAACAACGTGGATTGAACAGCTAAGTCCAGATGATTTTAATAAACCGTTATCGCTTTCAAGTGAAGTTTCGATTAAAAGCAAAAATGTACAAACAGTAACAACATCACTTGCGCGAGAGCTTATTTTTGTAGGCAGTCACGCTGTGCACCATTACGCGATGATTTCACAAATTTCTTTTGCTCAAAAGTCGCAGCTCGATCAAAGCTTTGGTTTAGCACCAAGTACAGCTACTTTTTTAAGAGAAAATAGCCAGCCAGCACAACCAAAATCGATGCAAAATTAAAATGTGCACGTTAAGCTACTTTTTAACTGATGATGGCTACGAGCTATTTTTTAATCGCGATGAGCAAAAAACACGAGAAACGGCAATCGCTCCAAGTAAGCACCAGGGCAATGCAATTTTCCCCATTGATCCGCAAGGAGGAGGTACTTGGCTTGGGGTATCGCATTTTGGGCAAACACTCGCATTATTAAATGATTACCAAAGTGTATTTGATATAACTGCGGTAAAGCATAGTAGAGGTCTGTTAATCCCTCATTTACTGAGCAATAAAGCCCCTGCATTGTACCAATTACAAAACATGGATTTATCGGGCTACGCGCCTTTTAAGTTGTGTATTTTTCCGGATGGACTATCGATAAATAACAATAACGTGGTTTTTGTTAGGTGGGATGCAAAGCAGTTGATCCACTGCCAAGTTGAACCACTTGCTACGTCATCAGGTGTTGAGCTTGAAACGGTGACACAAAAGCGTAAACAACAATTTAAGCAACTTATTGATTTAAGACATCCTGAAAGTGAGCAGTTTTTAGCGTTTCATTACAGTAAAGCCGAACAAGGGCAATATGGCGTAAACATGCTAAGAGAAGATGCAATGACGGTCAGTATTAGTCATATTAAAGTTGGTAACACTATACGCTTTAATTATTTTGATAAGCAGTCTCAGCTCATTAGTAGCATTGGTTGTTTAAAAGTGGCTGCAGCTTAACTAAATATTTTTATAGCCATAACTATTACATAATTAAAAACAAAAAAGTCGATGTAATTAATTACATCGACTTTTTTGTTAACTGTATTTTACCTGCTATATTAAGCAGCAGGTAAAAATTATGAGTGATTTATATAATCATCCTTTTTATCACCAAGGTAGAGCCTAAGTAGCTTTTCAGGCGCACTTGGTAGGTGCACACTTAAAAGTAATCCAGGGGTGTGATTAAAGTTGCTATCAATGCCCATGCAATGAAATTGAGCGCCTAGCTTATGATATTGCTTTAATAAAATCGGTATGTCTTTTTTATCTTCTTCTATTCCCATAACCAATGTTGATACATGATCTATGTTTAACGTGTGATCACTAATGAAGTCTTCAAACTCTGGATGAATTTTATTATTAAAAGGCGTATTTGCGCTAACACCTTGTTTATTATTAACCATAGCATGGTCAATAATTGCGACAGAACGAGGGTCTTAAAGCTTACTTAATGAAACCGTGCCATATAAAGTCCTATAACGTGGGTTTTGCGCCATAAACGCACCGATCCCTTTAAATAGCAGTAATAAGCCATGGTAACTGCCTTGATGTTTTTGAACTATAAACGAGCGACCCATTTCCAAGCACGGCTGTTGCTGATTAATAAAAGAGGGTTCAAAATTAAACATTTGCGATAAATAAAGGGCGCTCACGTCGCTATTTTTTTGTAATAAATCAGTTTGTCCAATTCGATAAGCTACAATGATCTCTTCATTTTTATGATCAAAAATAAATAAATGCATGTAGCTTGCGTCAAACTTATCTGTATCACATGGCTCACCGCTTCCTTCGTTTAATGTACGAAAGGTTATTTCTCTGAGGCGTGTTATTTCAGTAACGCAATTAGGTATTTGCTCTTGGTAGCCGTAATAAACTGAGTAACCTTTAAAGTCGACTAAATGCTGCTCGCTTGGCAAGTTTGCAAGCTCATTTTTCATTTTTGTTTTATCAACATCCTGCATAATCGCTTTTAGTTGCATTGACTGGGCATCTTCTTGCCAAGGTGTTACAAAGCGTTCATCGTTTAAATAGCAAAGCAAGCGCGCAAGTGCGTTTATGTCGTCAGTTTTTTCAAACTTATTTAATAATTTGGGTGTAAGTAAATTACCAGCGCTTAAGCTAATAGAGCTTTTTTGAATTTTAAGTAATTCGCGTATTAGCATTAATAATCTAAATCGGTAGTAAACACGCCCCAAGTTATAAAAGGTTGAGCTATTCTGACCGCTAATAAATACAGGCAATAAAGGAGCTTGTGTTTTTAAAGCTAGTTGAGCGGTTAAGCGATTCCATTGCCCGTCAGTTACACGTTGTTTTTCTGATTGAAAAAATGACACTCTTCCCGCAGGAAAAACCACAAGTAAGCCATCATTTTAACATGACTAAAACACTGTTTTATTGAGCTGGTATTAATGGCTGCTTTTGGTTTTAGTGGGTTAGCAAAAATAAAATAGTCTTTAATTTCTTTAAATATTTTTAAACCCACGTTAGCCATTACTTTTGTATCGCTACGATAATGGGTGAGTAAATTTGCAATAATTACGCCCTCAATCATGCCATAAGGGTGATTACATACCACTATGCAAGGACCATGCTTTGGTATTTTGTTAATAACATCTTGTGCACCAAGCACATTAATACCTAATACATTTAACAGCTTTTCACTAAACTCTTGTTTATCTAAACCCGATAAATTATTACAGAGGTATATATCACGTAGCTTATTGATGCCCAATAGGCTATCGAGCAGCGGAGCGGCTATTTTTAGTATATGACCCAAAGGCGAGGCTGTGTTTATTGCAGCCACACTTAGGTTTGATACGGGGTGGTTTAATTTTGTCATATACGTTGATGCTCTTAAATTTTTATAGCTGTTGTGTATATTTAGACCGAGAAAAAACCACATTATGTTCAAATTAGGTTAATTAAGTTTGTTTAAAAGCTTAAAAATAATACTCAAATAGTCTTTTAAGTGCTAAATGGTTGTAGGTTATTAAGAAAATAGAAGAGGGTTTTAATTATCCATAAAATAAGGTTACCCACTACAGCTAATAAGAGTGATACAGCAAGTAATCCTTTGTAGTTATATATCACTACTTACAACTCAAAAACTAGACTTTTAGGCTTAATTAATGATATTTAAGGTACATATTCCTTAATAGAAAAATCCCGCCTTTATGCTAATTACTTTGCCCGTATCTGAGCTTACTCCTGGTATGTACGTTGATAGCGTTACTAAGCAACATGAAGGGATCAATAGCATAAAAATTAAGACCAGTGGCTTAGTGCGCGACAAATCTATTATTAAGCGTTTAGTCTCTGAAGGGGTGCTTGAGCTGCTTATAGATTTTGCTAAAGGTGATGCCCCAGTTCCTGCCAAATATAAGCCTCAAAGCAAACCTAAAACATCTAATAGCCAGCAAAAAGCCGAAAAAACACCTATAGCAATCTCAATTGAACAAGAATTTGCTAAAGCGAGTGTCAATTACGATCAGCATGGCCGAAAGCTACAGTCGTTATACGGTGACTTAACATCTGGCCTGAGTGTTAATATAAAAGTGCTTGATGAAATAGCCAGCGAAATAGTCAGCTCAGTTTTTCGTAACGCCAACGCCATGACTATTCTTACTCGTATAAAAGATAAACACAGCTATAACTGGCGGCATATGATCAACTGCGCCATTTTTACCGCTGTATTTGCTAAATACTTAGGGTACAAAATGGCTGTTGTGCAAGAGCTTGCCATGGGCGCGTTACTTCATGATTTAGGCCAAGCTAAATTACCGCAGGGTATATTTTCAAAGCCAACTAAGGTTACTAATAATGAGCTCTTAGCGATTAAAAAGCATGTAGCGCAAGGTTTGGGTTTAGTTAAAGGCGAGAAGGGTATAACACCCCTTATGCTTGATATGATAGTGAATCATCATGAGCGCTTAGATGGCTCTGGTTATCCGCGAGGCCTACAGGCAGAGAAGTTAAGTCGTCCAGCGCGTATAATGGCAATTGTAGATGTGTACGATGCAATGACTGCCGATAGAATGCATCAAGATGGTGATGAACCAATCAACGCATTGCGGTACTTATTAGCCAATAAGCAATTGTTTGATGGTGAGTTAGTACAGCGTTTTATAAAGTGTTTAGGGGTTCATCCGGTAGGAACTATTGTAAAATTAACGAATGAACGTTTAGCCTTAGTGCTTGAAGGGAACGTATTAAATCCTATTAAACCTAAAATTAAGCTATTTTATAATGCTAAGCACAATCATCATGTTACACCGAAAGACATCGATTTAAGTGAGCACACCCAAGAGCTTAAAATACTATCAAGTGTTAAGCCCTTAGATTATCAGATTAATTTGTCTCGCCTGCTAAAAGAGCATTTGTTGAATTAGCCTTACTGCATTGCCTTTTTTTAGTTTGTTTTGCAGAAATAAACGCACCCAAAAAGCAATTTCCCATCAGTGTTAACCATAACAAAGTGCCTAGCTCTACGTGCAATGCAAAACAACACAGCGCTAAAGAAATCAACGCATTTAACATTGCCCCTAGCCAATAATGGTTTACGGGGTTATCGCATTGTCCTGCTTGAGTACATGCACAGTAGTTTGCTTTGTAAAAGCAAAACACACTCGCCCCACAAAATATTAGCCCTGTAATAATAAATAAAATGATCACAGTTTTACTTCCATTGCGATTTTATAATGAGTGTAAGTTGCTACTAATTTCAAGTCAATCTAAATGATAATTAATTACATTTAGAGTGTTTGCTCTAATACCACACTTCTCATCCGATGAGTTTTAAATAGTTGTTAAAATGTCGTTAAAAAACATGTTTTTTACTGTCTTTTGACGTATTAATAGAGTTTTTTACAAAAAATTAAGGTAGTGTAATCACGTTTTAAATCCTAATAACAACACACATAGTACCCAGACAGTCAGTTTGGTTAAGGACTCAACAATGAAATTTTCTAAAACTCTTATTGCAGCTTCGCTTGCATTTGTTTCAGCTGATAGCTTTGCAGCTGCGTTTCAATTATCAGAGCAAAATGCATCGGGTTTAGGCCGTGCATACGCTGGTGAAGCTTCTATCGCAGACGACGCGTCTGTAGTTGCACGTAACCCTGCACTAATGACTTTATTTAAAGAGAAGCAACTAAGCGTTGTAGCAATTGGCGTAATTCCAGATGTAAGCTTAGAAGGTGAAAGTGCCCCAGCAGGTATTGATGAGTCATCATTAGATGACGATAGCATTGCACCAAGTGCAGTGGTACCAGCAGCTTACTTTACTATGCCTTACAGCGATAAAATCTCACTTGGTTTTGGTGCATTTTCTAACTTTGGTTTATCAACAGACTTTGATGATGATTACTCAGCAGGTCAAATTGCGGGTAAAACAGAAATATTTACTGTTAACTTAAATGCAAGCGTTGCTTATAAAGTTACTGAAAAGTTTAGCTATGGTATTGGCTTGAATGTGATTTATGCAGAAGCTGAAATTGTTCGACATTTAGGTGAGACTCCATTACCTCTTCCAGCTCAAACAGAAGCAAGAAATTTAAAAGGTGATGATACTGGTTTCGGCTTAAATGTGGGATTGATGTACCAGCTAGATGATAATAGTCGTTTTGGTTTTAATTACCGTACTGAAACAGATATTACATTTGATGGCGATTTCTCTAGTGCTCTACCAACAAATTTAGGTGGTACTAATGGGGTGAAATATCCTGGAGCTGTTGATATTACGCTTCCTGCAATAGCAGAGTTTTCTGGTTCTCATCAGTTAGATGATAAGCTAGGCCTACATTACAGTGTATTATGGACAGGATGGAGCAGTTTTGAATCATTAGAAGCGCAAGTAACTGCGCCGACGGGTGATAAATTTATTGGATTTAGTAAAGATGAGAGTTTTTCTGATTCTATGCGCTACGCAATAGGTTCTGATTATCAATACAGTGAAAACTTATTGTTACGCGCAGGTGTTGCTTACGACGAATCACCTGTATCACAAGATCACTTATCTATCTCTATTCCAGATACAGATCGTTTTTGGTTCTCATTTGGCGGTAATTACGCAATTGACCAGCAATCAAATGTTGATTTAGGTGTAAGTATTATTCGCGGTAAAACTCAAAACTTTAAAGAAGATGGATTTGAGTTTGAGTCAGAAGGTAATGCAGTACTTATTGGTGCTCAGTACAACTACAAATTCTAATATTTGTATAAATGCTTAGAGCTTAGGCTCTGGGCACAAAAAAGCCGCTCACTTTAATTAAAGTGAGCGGCTTTTTTAATGCCTATTAAATAGTGTTAATAGGCATTTTATGAAAGCTTATAAGCTTTCTATTTTAGTTTTTTGCTCAAGTAGCTTAGTTTTAGCATCGCTAAACTCAGCCAGTTTTGCATTTTCTTTAGCAAGTACCGCTTCAGGTGCGTTATTAACAAACTTTTCGTTAGCGAGTTTGTTTTGCACTTGTGCTAGGCCTTTTTCTGCTTTTTCGAGTTGCTTATTAATACGCGAAAGCTCGGCTTCTACATCAATTAAGCCCGCCATTGGGATCATGATCTCAAGGTTGCCAACATAAGAAGTCGCACATGCAGGTGCCCCGTCTTTGTTTTCAAGCATTGTAAACTCTTCAATTTTTGCAAGTGATGCTAAAAATGATTTGTTTTCTTCAATGCGGCGCACGTCGTCGCTTGATGCATTAGCAAGTAATACGCTAAGCGGTTTACTTGGGCTAATATCCATTTCACCACGAATATTACGAATAGCTAAAATGAATTGTTTAACCCACTCTAAGTCGTCCATCGCTTTAGCATCAACGCTTGCTTCATTATATACAGGGAACGGCTGAACCATAATGCTGGTGTTTGTTGTTTCAAGGCCTGCAAGAGGTGCAACACGTTGCCAAATAGTTTCAGTGATGTACGGCATCATTGGGTGCATTAAACGCAGTAAGCTTTCAAGTACGGTAATAAGTGTATTACGTGTACCACATTGCTGCGCTTCATTACCTTTAAATAATACCGGCTTAGTTAGCTCTAAGTACCAATCACAGAACTGGTTCCAAGTGAATTCGTAAAGCGTGTTAGCAGCTAAGTCAAAGCGGTAGTTATCAAGGTGCTCAGTGTATGTTTTAACTGTTGACTCAAATTGACCTAAAATCCAGCGGTCAGCTAATGAAAGCTCTTTTTGTGCGTCGTTTGCAAAACCACAGTCTTGCTCTTCTGTATTCATTAATACGTAACGGCTCGCGTTCCATAATTTATTACAGAAGTTACGGTAACCTTCAAGGCGGTTCATGTCCCAGTTAATATCACGACCGGTAGATGCCATTGCAGCAAGTGTAAAGCGAAGGGCGTCGGTGCCGTGTGCCTCAATACCGCCTGCAAATACTTTACGCGTATCTTTTTCGATTTTAGCGGCAAGTTTTGGCTGCATCATGTTACCAGTACGTTTTTGTACTAGGTCTTCAAGTTCAATGCCGTCAATCATGTCTAGTGGGTCAAGTACGTTACCTTTTGACTTAGACATTTTATCGCCATTATCGTCACGTATTAAACCAGTTACATACACGGTTTTAAACGGAACTTGTGGTTTGCCATTTTCGTCTTTTACAAAGTGCAGCGTCATCATAATCATGCGCGCAACCCAGAAGAAAATAATATCAAAACCAGTTACCAGCACGTCAGACGGGTGGAAGGTTTTTAAATCATCGGTATTTTCTGGCCAACCTTGTGTAGAGAAAGTCCAAAGCGCTGATGAGAACCATGTATCAAGTACGTCTTCGTCTTGGCTTAGCGTTACGTTATCTGCAATGTTGTTTTCACGGCGAACTTCGGCTTCGTCGCGACCAACAAATACATTGCCTTCACTGTCGTACCAAGCTGGAATGCGGTGACCCCACCAAAGCTGGCGTGAAATACACCAATCTTGTACGTCGTTCATCCACGAGAAGTACATGTTTTCGTATTGCTTAGGTACAAATTGAATGTCGCCGTTTTTAACAGCGTCTTTTGCAGGTTCAGCAAGTGGTGCAACACGTACATACCATTGGTCGGTAAGCAGTGGCTCAATTACCACACCAGAGCGATCGCCGTAAGGAACCGTTAAACCATGGTCTTCAATTTTTTCAAGTAAACCTAGTTCTTCAAATTCTGCCACAATTGCTTTACGTGCTGCAAAACGATCAAGGCCGTGCAAGCGCTCAGGTATTGGTGCATCAAACTCAAGCTCTTTACCGTCAAAGGTGTATGTTTCACCTTGGGTAAGAATAGCGGCGTCTTTATCGAAAATGTTGATCATAGGCATTTGATGACGCTTGCCCACTTCGTTATCGTTAAAGTCGTGCGCTGGGGTTATTTTTACACAGCCCGTGCCTTTATCTTTATCGGCGTGTTCGTCAGCAACAATTTTAATACGACGATTAACGATGGGTAATAAAATCTCTTTACCGATTAAATCTGTGTAGCGTTCGTCATCAGGATTTACTGCAACACCTGAGTCACCCAACATGGTTTCAGGACGTGTTGTTGCTACTACTATGTAGTCTTTTCCGTCTTGTGTTGTAACGCCATCAGCCAGTGGGTAACGTAAGTTCCACATGTGGCCTTGCTTGTCTTTGTTTTCAACTTCAAGATCAGAAATAGCCGTGTGTAATTTTGGATCCCAGTTTACTAGGCGTTTGCCTCGGTAAATTAGGTTTTCTTTATGAAGGCGTACAAACACTTCTTTAACGGCTTCAGATAGGCCATCGTCCATGGTAAAGCGTTCACGATCCCAATCAACCGATGCGCCAAGGCGACGAAGTTGCTTAGTGATAGTGCCGCCAGATTCTTTTTTCCATTCCCAAATTTTATTAATAAAATCTTCGCGGCCTAAATCGTGGCGTGTTTTGCCTTCCTCAGCATGCAGTTTACGCTCAACCAACATTTGCGTTGCAATACCTGCGTGGTCAGTACCTACTTGCCATAATGTGTTGTTACCTTGCATACGTTTAAAACGCGTTAGGGTATCCATTATTGTATCTTGGAAGGCGTGGCCCATGTGTAAGCTACCAGTGACATTTGGCGGCGGGATCATAATTGAATATGGTACGCCTTGGCCAGATGGCTTAAAGTAGCCTTTTTGTTCCCAGTCTTGATATAGAGACTGTTCAATATCTTGCGGATTGTAGGTTTTATCCATTACACAGAACCTTAAATAAGTACTTAAATTAGTTGGTTAGTTTGCCTAATTGGCTAGCTATTAATATCTTGCGTGGTGAGATTGGCACCGAGTTGGCGTAGCTTTTTAAAACGCTCGCGGGCTGCTTGCTTAGCAGCTGGTTCTACGGGTACAAAATCAAAAACTTGGTTAAACCGACGAATGTAATCCGGTAACTGAGTAGCCAAGTTAATTAAAACTTTACGATTGCCAACAGGTGGCGTAATACCAATTTCTACAGGTGCGCCGCCTTTAGGGCCTTCACCTTGTAAATTATGTGGCACAAAACTATCTGGATCGAATGCCCAAATTATTTCATCAATGGCACAGGCTGCTTCGTTATCGTTAACACAAATAAACACACGCTGCCCATTTCGATACTGATCGGCTGCAATTTGAGCTGCCAATGCAAAATGATCGTCAGCCTTCGCTTTAGACTCATCTTGTTGCTTTAGAACGAAAAATTTAGCGTTCATGTTCATTGTATCGGGGTTTCCCATGACATTGAATGTATACCAAATTGATATACACAAATTAAGAGGCAGATTTTGCCATATAACGGGGTTTGCTTCAATTAATACACAAATAAATAAGGCGCCAAATGGCGCCTTATAAATAGCTAAATAGATTATTAATCGTGCGTAGCTTCGCTTACACCCGCTCGGTTTAATAAATACTGAGTAAGCATAGGAACAGGACGGCCCGTTGCGCCTTTTTTAGCGCCACTGCGCCACGCTGTACCGGCAACATCTAAATGTGCCCAATTATACTTTTTAGTAAATTTAGATAAGAAACATGCCGCAGTAATAGTACCCGCAGAGCGTCCACCTAAGTTTGTAAAGTCAGCAAATGGGCTTTCTAGCTGATCTTGATAGTCATCCCATAACGGTAACTGCCATGCACGGTCGCCACTTTGCTCAGACGCTTTTAATAAATCGTGTGCAAGTGGGTTATGGTTTGATAGTAAACCAGTCGCATGCGCGCCAAGGGCTACAATACACGCGCCAGTAAGTGTTGCTACGTCAATAACAGTATCCGGGTTAAAACGTTCAACGTACGTTAGTGCGTCGCACAACACTAAACGACCTTCAGCGTCGGTGTTTAACACTTCAACTGTTTGCCCCGACATTGTTGTTAAAATATCACCCGGGCGATACGCGTTTGAGCCAGGCATGTTTTCACAACCCGCTAAAACACCAATAACGTTAATCGGCAATTGCATTTGTGCAAGTGCACGCATTGCGCCAATAACGCCTGCTGCTCCGCCCATGTCGTATTTCATTTCGTCCATGCCTTCGCCTGGTTTTAATGAAATACCGCCTGAATCAAACGTTAGACCTTTACCAACAAGTACAATAGGGGCTTGGTCGTCAGCGGCGCCTTTGTAGTTAATAATCGACATAATCGATTCGTTATCACTACCTCGACCAACAGCTAGGTAAGAATTCATACCAAGTTCTGCCATTTGCTTTTCGCCAATAAGATCAACAGTGATGTTGTCAAAATCAGTTGCCAGCTCTTGTGCTTGTTCACCTAAGTACACAGGGTTACAAATATTTGGTGGCATATTAGCTACGTCTTTACATAGCTTACTACCTGCTGCAATGGCTAAACCATGCTCAATAGCGCTTTCGCCAATAGTTAGTTCGCGTCGTGTTGGTACGTTAAACACCATTTTACGAAGTGGACGACGAGGGTCTACTTTTTTACTTTTCAGTTGGTTAAACGTATATAGGCAGTCTTGCGTTGTCTCAACTGCCTGACGTACTTTCCAGTAGGTGTCGCGACCTTTAACGTGTTGCTCTGTTAAAAAGCAGACTGCTTCCATAGAGCCCGTTTCGTTTAAGGTATTTATAGTTTTAGAAATGATTTGTTTATATTGCTTATCATCAAGCTCACGCTCTTTACCACAACCAACAAGCAATATGCGCTCGCTTAATACATTAGGTACATGATGCAATAATAAAACTTGGCCTGGCTTACCTTCTAAATCGCCACGGCGAAGTAAATTAGAGATATAACCATCACTAATTTTATCGAGTTGTTCACCAATGGGGGATAACCTACGTGGCTCGTAAACGCCAACCACAATACATGCGCTGCGCTGTTTTTCTGGGCTACCACTTTTTACGTTAAATTCCATTGTTACTCCTGGTTTTGAGTCGTTTAAGTTACTAAGTTGGGGCTAAAAAAGTATTTTCTAGTCTTATCTACGTAACTTATGTAAGGATAATTCTTATTTTAGCTGATTTTGCTAGACTCTTACTGTGTAATTGAACTTTATATGCTTAAGGGCTACTAATGCAACATTATATCGTGCACTTAGGTAGGATAATTAATTTTGATGGCTTATAATAATAGCCTATTTGCCGGTATTAATTGGGTAAAATAGCTATTTAACTATTCAATTCTCACTATCGTAGTGAAATTCCATGTTTAACAGGGGCGAGCATTGCTAATTTTCCGTTATTTGACCGCTGAGGTTTTAAAATCGCAGGTCGCCGTATTTTTAACTTTGATGACAATATTTTTGTCACAAAAGTTAGTTGGTATTTTAGGTGATGCCTCTGAGGGCAGCATTCCTGCTAAATTAGTGCTATCGATGATTGCACTAAAACTTCCACAACTAGCCTCGCTAATACTTCCGCTGAGTATATTTTTAGGCATTATTTTAGCCTACAGCCGTATTTACGCCGATAGCGAAATGACCGTACTTAAAGCCTGTGGCGTAAGTGAATGGTATGTTGTGCGCGTAACCCTTATATCAAGTGTAGGGCTTGCTATATTAGCCGCAGCACTGACTATGTATATAGCTCCGTGGGCAAGCGAGCAAGAGTATCAATTAAAAGAGCAAGCCAAAGCCGATGCGGGGTTATCTGCACTCAGAGCTGGGCGGTTCCAAGAAACCGGTAACGAAAAAGCAGTGGTGTTTATTCATAATATTGAAAAGGGTGGCAAAGAGCTCAATAAGGTATTTGTTGCACAGTTACCCGATAGCGAAAAAGGCAACTTAGCGCGCTTAGTATATGCAGAGCAAGGTGTTGTGGTTGAAGCCGTAAATGGTGAGCAACAGCTCGTACTAACAGACGGTAAACGTTACGAAACAGATGGCGCAACGCCTGCACTTAACTTAACAGAATTTGATGGTTACAGCGTACAAATACGAGAACAAGAAATAGAGCACCAACGCCGTAAATTAGAGGCTGTGCCTACTAATCAATTACTCGCCATTAATACACCAGAATCTATTGCTCAATGGCAGTGGCGACTCGCTATTCCGTTATCAATTCCGCTACTTACTTTACTGGCAGTACCGCTAAGTGTGGTTAATCCTCGCCAAGGTAAATTTGCAAAACTAGTGCCTGCTATAAGCTTGTACTTAGGCTATTTTATTTTACTAAATGCCGCTAAATTTGCAGTTGAAGATGGCAAAATTCCGCCTTCAATTGGCTTGTGGTGGATTCATCTAAGTGCCTTGTTTATAGGTGGATTATTAATTATAAAAGGGCGACCGTTGGGCGCTTGGCTTAAAGCCGTTGTAACTAAGCGGGAGTTAGGCTCATGATGAAAACACTTGATTGGTATTTAGGGCGCAGTATTTTACAAACTACCGGCTTTGCATTGTTGGTACTTGTTGGTATTAGCACCTTAATTAAGTTTATCGACCAGCTAAAGTCGGTAGGGCGTGGTAGTTACGATTTAATGACCGCAATGCTTTACACTTTGTATACAATACCTGGTGATCTTGTTGTGTTTTTCCCTATGGCTGCGCTAATTGGTGGCTTAACGGGGTTGGGGGCACTTGCCTCAAACAGTGAGCTGGTAGTGATGCAAGCGGCTGGTATGTCGCGCTTACAAATAATTGGCTCTGTGATGAAAACGGCCATATTTATGGCTGTATGCATGATGGCACTTGGCGAATGGGGTGCACCTGAAGCGCAATTACACGCCAAAGAAATGCGTAACCAAGCAATACATGGCGGCGATGTATTTAACACACAAAAAGGTGTATGGGCTAAAGACGGCAGCAATTTTATTAATATTGAAGATGTTGACGAAAACGGCAGGCTCAATGGGGTACACATGTACCACTTTGACAAATCGTTAGAGCTTACCCAAATCACTAAAGCAAAAGATGCACTGAGCCGAAAAGAAGGCTGGCTACTTCGTGATGTAAATAAGGTTATTATTACGAGCGAAAAAACCACAACAGAGCAACTACCAGAAGAGTTTTACCCTTCACAATTGACTGCTGAAAAGTTAGGGGTTGTTTCGGTAAAACCAGAGTCACTTTCATTTACTGGGCTTTGGTCGTATTTAACTTATTTAGAGCAAAACGAACAAGACACCAGTACCTACGAGCTTGCTCTGTGGCGTAAGCTTATGCAGCCTGTATCTGTAGCGGTAATGCTGCTGGTGGCGCTCTCGTTTATATTTGGCCCACTGCGTACCGTTACTATGGGCGCACGTATTATTATGGGTGTTGTAACGGGGATCGTGTTTCACTTAACTAATGAAATATTTGGCCCTGTAGTTATGGTTTACCAAATACCTGCCATTATAGGGGCGGTATTACCCAGTATTATATTTATAGGCTTTGCGACATATTTGATGAATAAACGGGTATAGAGTACCTATTCAAAGCATTAAAAAGGGTGACCACTGGTCACCCTTTTTGCTTTTTAATTACCAGTTTTGGAAAGCTGGTATTAATCAAGCTCACTATAAATACGCCTGTTCTCTTCTTTAGTAAGTGTAATAACTTCTGTTTTAGAGATGTAATCTTGTAGTGCCTTTTTGTTTTTAAAATCGACTAACACCACCAAATTACCTAAACCGAGTAAAGCGCTAACGCTGCGGATAATTGATTGCGGCCAGCTAATTAAATTACCTTCAAGAGTTTGTACTTTTAAACGCCATGCACGCATGCCAATGGTTTGCCCGCTTTTAGTCCAAAAGTAGCCAAAAAATACTAAGCTAACAATAATTAAAAGAGCGGTACGAATACCCGAAAGAAGATTTGAATTTTGAATAAAGGCAGATACATCCTCTGCGCCATTTAAACTAATTACATCGAGAGAAATAAGCCCTTGTACTGCAAATAAATACAGCACTACAGTTAACATCGCAAACGCAATAATGGCTAACGTATCGTAGACCAACGACGCAAAACGGCGCCAAAAACCAGCACGTGGAAACTCACCCGACATAAATACACTCTCACTATTAATATGCGAGCTAGTTTAACAAAAAAGCTTACAAATACTAAGACATGTTAATGTTTAGAGAGAATTGATTTTATTGCTGTAAATTACTACCTACGGAGGGGAATGAAAAAGACCCTACTATTTACAGTAAGGCCTTTTAATTTATAGCGAGTTTAACCTAGCTTAATGGCAAGGTATTTTATGTCGTCACCACTTATTTGCGGTAAAAAATAAATATCGCCGTATTTAAAATACTGCTGCGAGTTAATGATTACGGCCTGTGCAGCCTGAGGCAGTGAGTCGTAAGTTTGGCCCAAGCTATAGTCATTCACATTACCCACTTTTACTGCCTGATTAAGGCGAGTTGATGGCTCATCAACAACCGTATAACCATCATTATCCGCAATGTAGTACACATTTTGATAAGTGTAGTAAGTCGTATTATGGTGTTTAAAATGCCTGTAATTTCTTGGTAGCGTATTTATACGCAGGCCTCTAGGTGGTTTAACAACATGGTAGCCTCTTTTAGCTTTACGGTAATAAAGGCCGTCGTTAAACGTAAACGAAATACCATTAAATCTGATTGATGCGCTATTGCGTGGTAAATGGTTTATAAATCGATTTTGTCTGTAAGCGACTGAATTGTGATGGCTTGTTAAGTCGTTATATTTTCGCTGGTTGTAGCGGTGTAGTTCACGCTTTTCCTGTTTGTACTTAGCAAGTTTACGTTTTTCTTGCTTACGGTCTTCTCGTTTTTCTTTTTTATGTTCAATACGCTGCTTTTTTCATGGCGGCGTTCATCGCGTTTATATTCAACACGTTTTTCGTGGTCACGTTTAAAGCTTTTATCATTCTCTCGCTCGTTTTGTGCTCCAAGCGCAGAGCCTGATACTGTGCCAATGGCGAGCAGGGCAGGTAGTAAAAAAGTAAGTTTCATAGTATTGCCTCGTTTATGTTTTTACATAACTGGGTTCAATACTAGCGGCTCAAACTGAATGTTAACTGACATACAACAGCAAACGGAGTTATGCTTACAGCTTTTTACATTTTACTGACGGTTCTTGACATAATCTCTAGTTTTTGACGATTTTAGGAACGTTTTAATATATCAAAATGATTAGTCGTGTCACAAAAAATGGATATGAAATTAGTAATTAAGCCTTCCTTGGCTTTGCAGGTTAATTACTTTTGATAAAAAGGATAATCGCTATAACCTACTTCGGTGCCGCCATACATAGTGGCTGCATCGGCCTCGTTAAACGTCCAATTATTTGCTATACGCTCTGGTAAATCAGGGTTAGCTATAAATGGGCGACCAAATGCAAATAAATCACCGTAACCTTCACCTAAAATACGTACAGCTTTTTCTACTGTGTATTTACCTGCATAAATAATGCGACCTGAAAATTCAGCTCGTACTGCTTTATAAAATTCTAGTGGTAAATCGGGAGCGTTATCCCAATCAGCTTCAGCAATCGATAAGTAAGCAATACCCGCTTGCTCAAGTAATTTAACGGCTTGGATATAAGTGTGATGAGGGTTTGATTCAACAAGCCCTAAATACACTCGTGTTTCATCTGTGCTTTCAAATAAAGGAGCAAAGCGAACACCTAAACGGTTTGCGCCTACAACGTCACTTACCGCTTCAACTATTTCTTTTAAAAATCGCAGGCGATTACTAAGCGTTCCACCGTATTGATCGTCACGGTTATTAGTATGCTCAGAAATAAACTGATTAACTAAATACCCGTTAGCACAATGAAGCTCCACACCATCAAAGCCAGCTTCTAGAGCATTGCGTGCAGCTTGCGCATACATGTTTACTAGCTCGCCAACCTCAGTAGTACTTAATGCTCGGGGCTCACTTGGGTCAGCCAATACGCCTTCACCAGGTGCGGTTTCAATAAATACTTTTACGTTTTCAGCAATAATATCTGAAGGGCCAACCGGTTTACCTGAATTTGGTTGTAGCGTGGTGTGCGATACGCGCCCTACATGCCAAAGCTGAGCAAAAATAACACCGCCTTTAGCGTGTACTGCTTGTGTTACTTTTTTCCAGCCTTCAATTTGTGCTTGCGAGTGAATACCTGGGGTCCAAGCGTAACCTTGCCCACGAGGCTCTATTTGTGTGCCTTCGGTAACCATAAAACCAGCCGATGCACGCTGCGAGTAATACTCAGCCATTAATTTATTAGGAATATTGCCAGGCTGAGTGCTGCGAGAGCGAGTAAGAGGAGGCATCACAATACGGTTTTTAAGTGTAAAAGGGCCAAGCTCAATTGATGAGAATAAAGGAGCGGTATTAACTAATTCTGATTTCATTTTAAATTCTCTTATAAAGCAAACAAAGGCTTAAATAGTGGTTAAGCAACATTGGCAGCATAGAGATTTAAAGATACAATTTGAAACAATACTTTTTTGTGCAGCATACAATTATGAATGGTATCAGTCGGCTCGATATAAAACAGTTAAGAGTACTCAGTAGCTTATTAGAACTGCAAAATCTTTCACAAGTAGCCAAAAAAATGGGGTTAACGCAACAAGCTATTAGTGAGCAACTACGAAAACTACGAGACTTATTTGACGATCGCTTGTTTATTCGCCAAGGCAATAACATGGTTGCTACTCCTAAAGCGCAAGGGCTCAAGGCACCTATTAATAATATTTTAAAGCAATTAGAGTCGTTACTAGAGCCCGAGCAGTTTAGCCCGCAAACTTATAAAGGTGTGTTTACCATAAGCGCAACCGACTACGCCACGCAGGCCTTATTGCCGCAATTATTTAATATTACTCGCCGCGAAGCGCCAGGTTTAAAGCTGATTGTGCGCGACTTTGCATCAGATAACGTTAATCAACTTATAACGGCAGGCGAGCTTGATTTGCTGATAAGCTTTCCAGAATTTATACCCGACAACCTTTCTTATATCACTTTGTTTGAAGAACAGCATTTGTGTATTACCGGTATAGGTAACACTACTTACACTGAACCTTTGAGTTTGGCGCAATTTGCAAAGTATCCACAGCTAGTGGTGTCGCCATCTCGTGCAAATTTGCGCGGATCGCACGATCAGTGGTTTGAAAGCCAAGGGCTAAAACGTAATATTGTTATGTCGGTACCAAGTTTTTCTGCGGTGCCCGACATTTTACATACAACCGATATGCTCGCGTTTTACCCATCAAGATTATTACCAAACAGCAAAGTTAAACAGCTAAAAATAGAAGCTCTGCCTCCTACATTTAAAGTAATAGCCGCATGGCACCCGCGTACTAATAAAAGCCCTATTCATAAATGGTTGATAGAGCAATTACAAAACTTATAAAATCCGTAAAAATGCAACAAGATCTAAACGCTCTTGCTTGGTGAGTTTTAATGGTTTTAACAGTTTCGTCGTTTTAGGAAAGTGTGGATCGTTTAATTGGCTTTTCCTAGGCTTAGGTCTTGCTCCACCATGGTTGTACATGTTTACTATGCCTAGTAGGTCATCAAAAAGCCCATTGTGCATCCAAGGAAATGTTTCAGTTAAACCAAGTAGAGAAGGGGTTCTAAATAACCCTATATCACTTGGATTATTTGTAAAATTAAACCGGCCTTTATCTTCAAAACTACGGCCGTAGTAATGAAGGCCAGTGCCATGAAATTGGTTGTCACTTAATAGTGCGCCATTGTGGCAAGTCATACATTTTGCTTTGGTTCTAAATAAATGTAATCCGTTTAATTCATTATCGGATAAACGTCTCAGCGCTTTTTTTGGATTACTCTGAACCTCATTAATAAATGATTTAAAGCGAGTATTAGGTGCAATGAGTGTTCGCTCAAATGCAACGAGGGCTTCTGCCATTTGTGCCATAGAGAGCGTATTTGAATTAAAAGCACTTTTATTAAATGCCGTATAGCTTTTATCTTTATTGACCCGCATTAAAGCTTTTTGTGGATCTAAGTCCATTTCAATTGGGTTGCTAATGGGCATAAGTGCTTGTTGCTCAGCTGTTTTAGCGCGACCATCCCAAAAAAAACTTTGCCACTGATCTATACCAAAAATTGCAGGGGTATTGCGTGTGCCTATTTTCCCATCAATACCCACTGCGGTTGTGCGGCCATCATGAAAGCCTTTGTCGCGCTCATGGCAGGTTGCGCAGCTAACGGTATTATTACGCGAGAGCTGCACATCATGAAAGAGCTTGTCACCTAAAGCAACATGCTCAGGTTTTGGCGAGGCTACAGGCAAAAGCGACATGGGCTCAACACTTCTGCCATCACTGGTTTGAATAGCAGGCCAGTGTGCTTGGCCTTTGCTATACAGTGAGCGTAAATCGTGGCTACTTGTTGGTGTGGCGTTTAAGCTAAATGAGCACAGAAAAAAAATGCTTAATAACCTAATCATAGTTATAGCTAACTCCTAGCCAAAACATACGCCCAGGCTCAATACCAGATGCGCCTTCGTTTACTGTGTAAGTACGTGCATTCAACAAGTTAGAAATATCTGCTCTTATTTCAACTGACTGGGTTTTTGTTAGGTTGTGGCTATAGCGCAGGCTAAGGCCTAGCATGGTTCTGGCACGAATTTCTTGTTCTTCGTATACATCAACAAGTGTTGATTCTGCAGGACAATTTGCACAGCTCTGTTCAAGGCCTATGCTTTCGCTTGCGCCGGTACTCACTGCGCTGGTGTAGCTATCACTGAAGGTTACGTTAAGCCCTGTGCTTAATGAATTGCTCCAATCAACATTCCAACCTAGCGCACCGGTAATCGGAGTGCCAAAGTTTGTACGAATTTGATCAAGTTGTCCAAGCGTTACAAGCTCGCCGCTGCCACTTGCATTTTCGTAGTAAACGAGTTCGTCAAGGGGGGTATTTTCAGCAGTGGCATTGTAGTCGTCGTTAGAGACTTTGTTTTCAGCGTATGAGGCGTTAGCCCATAATGAATGGCTACCAAACTGCGCGCTCCACGAAATAGAATAGCGCTCTGAGCTACCATCACCTTCGTTGGTCATACGAATATATTTATAGCCATCGCTACCTGCTTCTTCATCGGTAACCTGAGAAAATTGCTGATGCTTTTTACGTTTGACATATTTAAGCGATACATTACCTGCTTTTTCAAATGAATGTGCAATACCTAATGCGAGTTCGTCATCGTACGGGGTGTTTACATCATCAAAGCGGTACTTAAACGCGCCAGTATAGTTAGAAGGTAGCCACCCTTGCAGGTAACCGTTTTCAATTGGGCGGTATTCTCGATATGAAAAACGCTGCTGTTCTTTGACTTTATAACCAATAATGGCAGAGTCGTAATAGCGGTTAACGCCTGCACTAATAATAGTGCGGTTGTCGTTAAATACGTCGTAACCCAGCGATATACGTGGCGCGATATTATGATTTGCTAAAAAGTCATCATATTCGTAGCGCATACCTAAGTTTAGGTTTAGCTGCCCTAATGTGATGCTATCGGTTACATAAAACGAGGCACGATTAAGTGTTACGTTAATGTATTCGGCAGGGGTGACTAAACGGCCATTAAAATACTGCGCTGTAGCGGTTACATTATTTGTATAGGCAGTAATGTGCGATTGATTATTAAAATAAATTTCGCCACCAAGTTGTGCTGCTAACTCATCAATAGAAATAGTGGTTTGAAGTGCTTGGCAATCAAGTGTGTAACCGCTGCAATTAAGTGGCGTACTCGCGCTAGACCATATAATAGGGGAGTCGTAGCTGTAGCTATTTTGTATGCGTTCGCGTTCTACTTCTTGGCGAATAAGTTCAATACCGGCTTTAATGCGGTGCTCAGTGCCTGCAAACTCCAGCGTTTTAAAATCAAGGGTGTTTTTCCAGCTGGTGGTGTATTGGGTATTATCTAGGGCGCCATATCCCCCTTGGCGAGAGTAACGAGTTTGCGCATCGCCTTGGTCGGCGTATTGCCCCCAATCTTTCCCTTTGGCTTGTAGCCAGCTATAAAAGTGAGCTGGGCCTTCTCGGCTGCTGTCACTCATACTAAAATTAAGATTACTGTGCCACGATGCAAAGTCAAAATGCTCGGTTAATGCCGCAACGGCGCCAATAGCACCGCCTTCTAAATGAAAGTTACTGTCTTTGGCATCCGTTATAAAGTTATCAACTTCGTAGGGGGAATACATTAGTGTTAAATCTAGTGCATCTACCCAGCTATTTCGGTAGCCATACTTCACAATCGCATTTATGTTTGTTCTGCTTTGGGTTTTTACTTCCCCTAGCGATAAATCGCTGATGTCGCTGGTTAAGTAATTAACGCTCATCATTAATCCATGGCGCTCATTAATTTGTTTATTAGCACGCAGGTTATAGCTAATTTTTTCGTATTTAGGCTCTTCAAGAGTACTTTGGTCAACATTTTGCTGTGAACTGTCTTGATCAGCCTCAATAAAATGATAACTCCCCCAGCTACTTTGATTCCCCCGCACGCCAAAACTAAAGCTGTTGTTTGCAAATACGCTTTTGGTTTTACTATCAACAATACCACCCGAAAAACCACCAAATTCAGCCGGTATGTTATGGTCGTAAACTGTGATTGATTCAACTATATCGGAGCTCACGTTCATACTTTGTACGCCACCCGACACATCGTCTGATGAAGAGCTTAATCGGCTGCTGCTTGCTGGGTCTATGCGGTTATTGTAATTTAACCCATCTAACGAAAACCCTGTTTGCCAAGGCTGCGCCCCTGAGATTGATATTTCTGGCGCGCTGATCTCAGCTAAGCTACCAATAGAGTACGCTTCGTTACTTAGCTGCACGCCAGGGAGCAATGCAATTAGCTCATTTATATCGCCATTGCCTTTAGGTGTGGCGTTTATAAAATCACGGTTTAAATAAGAACGCCCAATAACTTCGGGTACTTCTATGCCTATGTACTGGCCTTTTACTTCAATATGCTCAAGTGCTTCACAGCGCTCTTTTTGCTCATCTTTAAGTTCGTTACATGGCTGTGGCTTTGGTTCGGTCTGCTGTTGCTGCTCTGCGGCGTATACACCCTGAGAAAGCAAAAGCAGACACGCGAGGGTAGTCGGTGTCTGCATTTATTACGGCTCTTATTTAAATACCTAGTGGGGTAGTGTCTTCGCTATCAATGACGCCATCGTTATCGGCATCTTGGTCGGCAATTAATCCTGCTAAGGCTATGTCTTCATCGCTGGTGTTAGGTAAAAAGAAGTTAGGTAAGCCGTCGTGGTCGGTATCTACGCTTGCTATCGCTATGCCTCTAAAGTCATCGCGAGAGGCGACTAAGTTGGTCATGCCTATGTAAAGCTCAAGCTGATCGGCTTCGCCATTAACCCCGTTACTAATTAAGCTTTGTGCTTTGCTAATGTTGTTAATTAACGTAAAACTGTTAACTAAGTCTGCCATGTTGTCGGCAATAATTGTACCGGCAAAGCCCAAAATAAGAGGCTCAAGCGTATTTAAAAGCATGCTAGCTTGTGTTTTTGCATTACTATAATTTGCTGAAAAGTCGCTAATGTTCGCTGCGTTTGAACCCATACTTGAAAGCATAGAATAACGTAAAAATTCACCTGTTTGAGCTTCTTCTAAACCAATTACTTCGGCTTTAACAGCGGCTAAAATAGTTTCTAGCTGATCGCTTGTTAACTCATTTAACGCAGGTGTTATTTCTGTAATTGCATCATTTAAAGTGGTGCTTGCAAGCGATGTTTGGTTTGCATTAACTAAGTAACCTAAGGTTTCTAGGCGGGCTTCAAATCTGTCTTCGGTATCTTCATCTAGTGCAATATAGCTAAGTAGTTGATTGTGTACACCGGCTACTTGCTCCGCTAAGCCGCCTTCAATTAGCGATACTATTACTTGATTATGCGCCGTAATTGATGAGCTATTACTTAGCGTGCGTATGTCGCCATCGTTAAGCGTATTAAGTATGGTTAAACATTTATTAGCCGCACTTGCTGTATCACCACCAACTCGCGCTGTTAAGCTTACTAATGACTTACAGCCTTTAAAACCCGTTAAAAACGTGGTTGATGACTCTTTGCTAATGTATTCATCAGAGGCTAAAAAGTCGCCCGCATAGGTAAATACTTGCTGTGCTAAGTCGTTTCTGCCGGCCTCACTTAAAATTAGGCCTGTGCCTGGGACGTTATCAAGTTCGGTAAGTGCTCTAAAAAATTCGTTGTAATCGCCATTTTCAGTAAAAAAGCTGCGAGCTTGTGCTGCGGCACTTGTTATATCTTCACCGGCAAGTAGGCGGTTAGCTATATTAAAGCCATATACTTGCTCTTGCGCGTTGTTTATATCGGTTTCGCTGTCTGACAGCGTTATTGCTGGGTTTTCGTCGCTTTGGTATAAGCCTTCAATTAAGCCCGCTAAAAATTGAATAGGGTAAGTGTAGTTATCTAATGTAGCGGCGCTGTATGGCGACGCTGAGTAGGCGTAGTTACTATCAAAACCGGTAGAGTCATACATAGCAAGGACTTGGTTAGTGTAATCTTTCGCTGTTTCAAATTCGCCAGCTCTATAAAGGTATTGCGCAGCCCAAGCCCCGTGCAACGTTTTGTATTGCTCGTATGGTTGGCCTTCGTATTCGCCGCTACGTACAAGTCTGTAACCCGTTTTTACCGCAAGTTGCGCGTAGTTATTGGCAAGTAATTTGGCTTGAGTTAAATCGCTTTCATCTAGGCTTTGTGCATAGCTTTGTAGGGCATCATCTATTGATAAGCGTACGCTATTTAAAAAGTAGCCATAGCTTGATGTGTATTCGTCTTCGCGTACTTGCTCAGCGTATAACGAAATTGTATTCAACAAATTACTTGCTTGCGAGACTTGATCGGCGTCTAGGTAGCTTTTTACTAAAGAGTAAAGTGCTGATGCGTCTGATGAGGCAATGTTATCGAAACCTTTATCAGCTAAGTATTGGTTGTAGGCCGCTACCGCTTGGACGCGGTAATCGTTTGCTTGCTCTGTTTGGCCTATTTCATCAAGTGCTTGCGCCACATCTTTTAGTGCCGAAGAACGCGCCGTTTGCTCGTTTATAAGTGCTAAATAGTCGTTAGCAGTATCTAAAAATCCTGCACGCGCATAGGCCGCAGCTTGGGTTGCGTATATATCGTAACGAGACAGTTCGTCAGCAATATTTGCGCTTAGTTCATCTGCTTGTTTTAGATGAGATAGTCTAGAACTGTAGTAATAATTAAGTTTGTCTTCGTTAGTTACATAAGAAGGGCTTAACGAAATAATTGCAGTTAATGGCTCGCTAATTAGGCCATCTGTGTAACTAATTTCAAATTGCTCATCAATGCTGCTTAGAGTTTGTGCCTCATAGGTAAATTCACCCGTGGTGCTATTTATGCTCATTACACCATTACTAGGTGGTGTAATTAAGCTAATAGTTACGGTGTCACCATCTAAATCTTGCGTAGTAATAATCCCTTGTGTGGTGGTTGAAGAGGTAACAAACACATTAGTGGTTAGTAACTGTGGTGCATCATTAACATTTTCTACGCTAAAACGTACTACAACATTTGCTGTTAAGTTGCCATCGCTTGCGCTAATTGTCGCGGTATCTTCGCCATAATAATTACTAAAAGGCGTATACGTAAATTGACCATTTGCTTCTACTGCTATAGTGCCGTTACTTGGTGCATTAGCAAGTGTGTAGCTAAGGGTATCGTCGTCGGTGGCTGTTACTTGAGCAGTAAATGGAGTGTCTTCATTTACAGTAAAGCTTAAATTAGGTTGTGCAAACTGCGGGGCTGTGTTGCCAGAGCCACCACCACAGCCAGCTAAAGCAAGGGCGCATAATATTGGGGTAAACTTAATTAGCTTGTTCATTGTTGTTAATATAAAAAGTTAATGATGTTGCGAATGATAACTGATATCAATTAGATTTAAAAGTTTAATCTGTATTTGTATTATAAATATTGAGTATTCAATTGAGGTTGAAAATGTCCCTAAAAAGCAAAACCCTGCTCTTAACAGGGTTTATATTGCAAATAAGAGAGTGTTACTAAATGGAGGGGTACCAATTAATTATTTAAGATCGTTAATAATAAGAAGGGGGAAGTTTTTAGCTGAGCGAGGTTGCCAATTATTATAGCTAATATTGCTAATTCCAAAATAGTTAAGCACTTTAGGTGAATAAGTCCAGCCACGGGCACGTTGCTTTATAGCTGCGCTGCGTAAATTGGGTTTTAACCCTACAGTGAGTAAATCATGATTTACGTTTAATTTTTTGTATAGGGCTTTTTCGCGCAGGCTTGCTTTATTAATTATCTCATCGTAATGAGCACGTAATTCTTCCCACTTTTGGCTTTTTTGCGGCTCTTCTAAATGCTTTACCATGGCATCAATATCACTGTCTAACCATTTTGCTGAGGCTGCATCGCCATGCCAACCGATAATTGCATTAGGTTCTATTGTAGTAGGGTGCCCAGCAAGCAACACATAATTAGCACACGATGAAAAACAAAACTGCTTTATATTTACGGTTAATTTATGCGCCAAAATTAGCTCGGCTAAATCCATTCCTAAAGCTATGTTTCCGCCGCCGCTGGTAATAGTAAAGGTATTAATTGTGGGATTGTTTTTTAACAGCTCAGCTGCTGTATTGTTATTTTGTTTGTTGATTTGACCACTATAAATAAGCGTTTTATCGCTTAAAGTGACTTGAGCCTGCAATAACGTAGGGAGTATTAAAAAAAGGGTAAAAATTAATTTATGCATGTGGGTTTTGAATGAGTATTTTTGCCAAAGGCTACGTAATTTGGCTAAGCGAGGCAAATACTAATTTGTCTAAAGTAAGTTAACTCCTTTTAACCCACTCTTAACCCTTGCCCTAATAAGCTATGTGTAATAGTACGAATTAGGCATAGTTAAATGGTTTATTTTAAAAAGCACTCAACCAGTTTGTTATTTGCACTTAGTTGTACGCTTGCTGCATGTAGTAGTCAGCCAAGCTATCAAGGTAATAGTACTGAGCAGTCGCTAAAACAACATACAAACTGGCAGTACACGCAAAATAACGCACAGCAAGTAAATTACATTACCGATTTGGTGGATATTGAAGGGCTTGATTCGCTTATTGAGCAAGCTGTTACTAATAACCCATCGTTTAATCAAGTGCATGTTGCATTAAAATTAGCTTATGCGCAGCGTGATGTAACTGCTGCAAGTCAGTGGTTTAGTGTAGATGCGGGATTTGACGCGCAGCGCAGTGAAACCGAAGGCACGCAATATAGCTCATCAGTAGGTATAAGCTGGGAAGCCGATATATGGCAAAAAATTGCTGACAATGTAGCCGCGCAAGATATGACTATTGCCAGTAACCAAGCTACCTATCAAGGCGCTAAAGACACATTAGTAGCGAGTGTTATTCGTACTTATTTAAATATTATTTTGCAGCAAAATTTGCTCGATATAGAGAAGCAACGTTTAGTTGTTTTACAAAATAATGAGCAAAGTATTGTAGAGCGCTACCAATATGGGTTAGGTGATTTAGAAGCGCTTGATACCGCCCGTACTAGCACGGCATCTACTCGCGCAACCATTGCCGACTATCAAGAGCAAATAGCAAAAGCAAAGCGTGCTTTAATGCTAATTGTAGGCACTGATAAACTTCAAAACCTGCCAAATACATTAACACTACCAAACGTTATTGAGCCATTAAGTACATTACCAGAGCAAGATTTAGCGCGCCGACCTGACTTACAAAGTGCCTATTACAACATTCAGGCAAAGCATTACTTGGTTGATGTATCGTACAAAGAGCTACTACCTAGTATTTCGCTTTCGGCATCACTGAGTGATTTAGCAAGCACGCCAAGCCAAGCATTATTAACCAGCCCAATGTGGAGTTTATTAGGCAGTTTAAGTGCCCCTTTATTTGAAGGTGGAGCACTGCGTGCGCAAGTTGATATTGCAAAATTAAATGCCGAGCAAGCGTTTTGGCAGTACCAAGATACGCTGCTAAGTGCGGTAAACGAAGTTGAAAATGCACTCGGGCAGGAGCAATCATTAACCGAGCAGCAACTGCAAATTAGCAATGCACTTGCTAGCGCTAAACGCAGCTTTAGTAACTATCAAAGTAAGTATCAACAAGGTTTGGTTGATATTTTAGATTTGCTAACAGTGCAACAAAAAGTATACGACCTGCAAGCCCAGCTTAGCCAAATAAACTACACCCTTTTAACTAACCGCATAGATTTAGGCCTCGCTTTGGGCCTTGGAGTATCGTCATGAAAATTTCGCCAACACCGGTTGTTGTAACGCTTGTTGCTATTGTTTGTATAGGGCTTGCTATTGTGTATAACGGTCAAAAAATGGCTGAAAAAGCAAATAGTCCACAACCTGCCGCTATTAAAGCTATTGCCCCAAATGTATCGGTAATTAATGCAGCTCCGAGCACTTATCAGGCTTATGTTAGCGGCCAAGGTGAAGCTAAAGCGCATTGGTCACTTAGCTTAAAAGCACAAGTTAAGGGCGAAGTAACCAGTATGAGCGAGCAATTTGCGACCGGTAACTTAATAACTAAAGGGCAGGTGTTTGCACAAATTGATGACACCGAATATTTACAAGCTCTAGCTAGCGCAAAAGCGACATTGGCTGATGCAAAACTAGCACTGCAAGAAGAACAAGATTTAGGTAATCAAGCAAAACGTGAATGGGATCGCTCAGGCGTTACACAAGCGCCAAGCTCGCCGCTTGTATTTAGAACGCTGCAGTTAGAAGCCGCGCAAGCTACGCTCGATAAAGCACAATATGCACTTAAAACCGCACAGCGTGATGTAAATAACACCCAGTTAAGTGCACCATTTGACGCTGTTATTTTATCGCGCGATATAGATTTAGGTACTTATGTGAGTATTGGCGATACGCTTGCCACGCTAAACAGCACTGACAAAGTAGAAATAACGGTACCGCTTTCATTAAGTCAGTGGCAAAACCTAGCAAATAATAAATCAGGCGAGGTTATTTTAACTGATGTAACCACTAATACTAAATGGAACGGTTATATTGCACGTTTTGAGCAACACCTTGATGACAGCTCGCGTCAACGCAGCGTAATTGTTGCCTTAGATAAACCGTTTGAGCAAACAACGCCGTTACTGCCTGGCACATTTTTAGCGGTAGAAATTGCCGGTAAGCAGTTAAGTAACGTAATAAAACTGCCTGCTTCGGCGGTATCTCAAGATGGCTTAATTTGGTACGTCAATGATCAAAATAGCTTAGTAAGCACACACGCTAATAAAGTATTTGAGCGTGGGAATTACGTATATATTACGCCAGTAGATGGTGCTAAAAATCTAAAAGTGGTGGCGCGCCCACTTGTTAGTTACTTAAACGACATGAAAGTAAATCCAATAGTTGAGGAGATACAATAATGAGCCCTCATCAACCACCTCAAATACCCAGTAATAATAACCCGCTGCACGGTATTATTAATTGGTTTGCAAATAACTCTGTTGCCGCTAACTTATTGTTAGTTAGTGTGATTGTAATGGGTATTATGTCGCTTACGACTTTACGTAAAGAGGCATTTCCGAGTTTAGAGCCAGATACTATTTCGGTATCGGTGGTTTACGACAGTGGCGATGCATTGCAAGCCGAAGAAGGAATAGCGTTAAAAATTGAAGAAGCGCTCGAAACCGTATTAGGTATTAAACGTATTACCTCTACATCCGATGCTAGCGGCAGCCATGTAAGCATTGAAAAAAGTACTGATTACTCACTCGATGAGTTACTTGTTGACGTTAAAAACCAAGTTGACGCTATTAATAACTTTCCCGCAGATGCTGAGCAACCTGTTATTGATAAAGCCCGTAGGCAAGATCATGCATTAACGCTGCAACTTTTTGGGGATGCCGATCGCCATACATTACAAAACCTGGGTGAAAAACTTAAAGCCGATTTATTAGCGCAATCAGGCATTAGCGACGTAGCGCAATCGGGTGTGCTCGACCCGATGATGTCCATAGAAATCGACGAAGGTAAATTACAAGCGTATGGCTTAACTATTAGTGATGTAAGTGAGGTCATTAATAATGAGTCATCAAGCCCGCTTTCGACTAGTTTGCGCGATAGCAGTAAAATTATACGCTTGAAAGCCGCCGACCAAGCTTACTGGCAGCGCGACTTTGCCAATATTGTATTGTTGAGCACTGCATCAGGCACGCAAATTAAGTTAGGCGATGTAGCAACAGTTACCGACTCATTTGCCGAAGACAGCAACTCATTAAGCCGTTATAACCAACAAAATGCCGTAGGCGTTGAAATTTTAATGGGCGATAACAGCGATATAACTACCATTGTTAAGCAAGCTAATAGCGTAATAGATAAATGGCACGAAAGCGGTTTATTACCCCAAAACGTAGAGCTTGAAAGCTGGCACGACAAAAGCACCATGATCACCGAGCGTTTATCGCTACTTACTAAAAACGCGGTGACCGGTATTATTATGGTGTTTGTAATACTTGCCATATTTTTAAACGTACGCGTAGCGCTATGGGTGGCTGGTGGCTTGCCGTTTGTATTTTTTGGCACGCTTTATTTTATGACCGATGGCTACACCGCACTGACCATAAACGAAATGACCACCTTTGGCTTTATTATGGCGCTGGGCATAGTGGTAGACGATGCCGTTGTTGTGGGCGAGAGTATTTACACCACACGTAAAAAGCATGGCGATACATTAAATAACACGGTTTTAGGTACTATGAAGGTTGCCGTGCCAACAATATTTGGGGTGTTAACCACCGTTGCCGCGTTTGTGGCGCTTTCGAATGTGTCAGGTAACTTAGGTAAAATTTACTCTCAATTTGCTACAGTAGTAACTATTTGTTTACTGCTTTCAGTTGTTGAATCAAAACTTATTTTACCCTCGCATCTAGCCCACATTAGTACTAAACGCCAAGTTAAAAAAGGCTTAGGAGGTCTGTGGTCAAAAATACAACATGGTGCTGATAGTGGCTTAAACTGGTTTAGTAAAAACATTTACTGCAAGGTTATTGAATTTTCACTGCGCTTTAGATACGCCGTAGTCGCTGCGTTTATCGCCTTTTTTATACTGGTTATTGGCATGCCAATGACAGGCACAGTAAAGGTTGGTTTCTTCCCAAGTATTGCAGGCGACACCGTAACAGCCGATTTAGTTATGCAAAACGACGCTGCTTATGGGCAAACAAACACAAATTTACTAACGCTTGAGCAAAGTGCATTACAAGCAGAGCAAAACTTAATGACCAAGTTGAGCTCTGACAAAAGCGAAATAACCAGCCTACAAGTCATTAGTAGCAGCGACACCAGCGGTGAAGTAAGCGTTGAGCTATTAAACGAAGGCGCTTTTACAGCAAGCGAATTTGCTCAAGAATGGCAGCGCGTAGCAGGTAGCCTTGAGGGCAGTAAAAAATTACAAATATTAGCCACGCGTAAAATGGTCGATAACTTTAAAGTTGAACTTAAAGCGTGGGACGACGAAACCGTAATGGCGGCGGGTGCACTATTTAAGGAGCGCTTACAAAATACCGCAGGCGTTAACGGAATAGACGACAACTTAAACCCAGGTCAGCCACAGCTTAAATTTACCCTAAATGCACAAGGGCGCGCGCTTGGCATGGATACAGCTAGTTTATCAAAGCAAGTACTGCAAGCCTTTGGTGGTGCAGTTGTACAGCGCTACCAACGTAATAAAGACGAAGTTAAAGTACGTGTACGCTACCCAGAAGATGCTCGTAAAACACCTGCCGATATAATGCAGTCGCGTATTCGCCTACCCGATGGCACGGTTGTCCCTTTAGTTAACGTAGCCACAGTAAGCAGTGAATATCAGCAAGATGAAATAACCCGCATTGATGGACTTCGTGCAATTTATTTAAGCGCCCAAGTAGATAAAAACGTGATTGCTCCAAACGAGTTAGTTGCTAATTTAAAGCGCGACTTAATTCCTGAGTTAACACAGCAATTTCCTAACTTAAGTGTGTATTTTGCAGGAGAGGCAGAGCAACAAAGCGAAACCACCAGCTCAATGAGCACTATGTTTGTAGCGGCTTTATTAGTTATTTACGTGTTGCTGGCTATTCCGCTTAAATCGTACATTCAACCTATGTTGATTATGGTAGCAATTCCGTTTGGCATTGTGGGCGCTATTTTAGGACATTGGTGGAACGACTTAACCATTAGTATATTGTCGTTAAATGGTATTTTGGCGCTCAGTGGGGTAGTTGTAAACGACAGCTTATTACTTGTTTCACGCTTTAACGAACTAGTAAAAGAAGAGGGCATGAGCACGCACGATGCCATCGTTGAGTCGTGTACGAGCCGATTACGTGCGGTATTACTTACCTCAATTACGACGTACGCAGGCTTAGTGCCGCTACTTAGCGAAACCTCAATGCAGGCACAATTTTTAATTCCTGCTGCGGCATCACTTGGGTACGGTATTTTGTTTGCCACGGTTATTACCTTAATACTTATACCGGCATTATTGATGATTCAAACCGATGCTAAACGCGGTATTGATGCTGTGCTAATATCGCTAGGTGCTAAAAATAAAACGCAGGAAGTAGCCTCTTAATGATAAACGTACTACTGGTTGAAGACGACATAGATTTGGCAACCACCATTGTTGATTATCTCGAAATTGAGTCAATAGAGTGTGACCATGCAAGCAATGGCGTAATGGGTTTAAATTTAATAGAACGTAATCAATATCAAATGATTATATTAGATGTAAACATGCCCAAAATGGACGGTTTAACCATGTGTAAATCATTGCGTGAGCAAGGCATTGATATACCTGTATTAATGCTGACAGCGCGCGATAGCCTGGACAATAAGCTTGAGGGGTTTGCAGCCGGTAGTGACGACTATTTAGTAAAACCATTTGCGATGAAAGAGCTAGTAGCGCGGGTTCAAGTATTAGCAAAGCGTAAAAGTGGAGAGGTTAAGCGACTTACATTTGCTAATTTAACACTTAATTTAACCGCGCATACAGCAACAGTGGCAGAGCACAGTTTAAAGTTATCACCCATTACTTTTAAGTTATTAGAAGTGCTTGTACGAGAGCAGCAAAAACCGGTAACCCGACAGGTAATTATGCAAGCAATATGGGGAGGCGATCAGCCAGACAGCAATAGCTTAAAAGTGCATATTCATCATTTGCGTAAACAGCTAGAGCAGGCGCATTGCCAAGCCGTACTAGAAACAATACCCAGTGTAGGGTTTGCGCTAAAATTAAAAAATGGGACACAAGCATGAAAATTAGACCCAGCCTGAGGTTGTATTTTTTTGCCACCATGGTGCTTTTAAGTTCATTAATGGCAATTGGTTTTTCGTTTTTAAGTGTTAATTATTTTATTGATGGCTTAGACCGAGGGTTAAACGGAGTTATGTTTGAGCTTTCGCAAACCACTGAAGTTGAAGACGGTCAGCCAAAAAATATTGTTGGATTTAATGTGGCAAGCCGTTGGGAAGACATGCCAGAAATAATACAGCAAAAATTTGAAGTTATGCCAAATGAAGCAGGCGTACTACAAAAAATGAAAGATGACACCTCATTGTTTGCTATGCCCGCAGACTTGTTTTTTGTTGTTTACTATCAAAACCCAAATGGTGAGGCGCGTTATATATCGCGCATTATGCTTGAAAAAGATCGCCCTAAAAGAATGGGAACTGTAAAACCAATACACCGTATGACATTGATAGCCATAACAGGTTTTGCAGCCATTGCCTTATTTACCTTCTTTTTGTTTATGGTAATGAAAAAAATAGCTAAGCCAGTTGAATCGCTACGCAATTGGGCTAAGTCGTTAAATCAAAATAATTTACAAAACACGCCGCCCGATTTTACCTATAACGAATTAAATACCTTAGCAACGTTAATACGCAGTAGCTTACTTTCAGCTCACGACAGCCTTGAGCGAGAACAGCGCTTTTTAAGTTATGCGAGCCACGAGTTACGTACACCAATTTCGGTTATTCGCAGCAACGTTGAATTACTTAACCGCTTAAGCGAAAAAGCCCCTTTAAGCGACAAACAGCAACTTACACTGCAGCGAATAGAGCGCGCCGGTTTAACCATGAGCGATTTAACCGAGATGTTATTGTGGCTTAGCAGAAATGACGACCAGCAAAGTTCCCCAGAGCCTGTAAACCTAGCTGTTAAAATAACGACCTTGGGTAACGAACTCGATTATTTACTCAATTCAAAACAAGTTAATGTACTTATAAATACTGATAACCAAAGTACGACTATTAGTACCGAAGCCACCGCATGCCACATTGTGCTTACTAACTTAATACGTAATGCGTATCAGCATACGCAACAAGGTCAAGTGCGTATTACTCAACAAGGTAGCCGCGTAATTATAGTAAATAGCAGCGAACAAACGGATATGCCACACACTGCTAATAACACAAACAAGCCCGCCAATATTGGCTACGGTTTAGGATTAGAGTTAAGCGAAAAAATAATAAAACGACACGGTTGGGTATACAAAGTAAACGACATGCCTGGGCGTTATGAAGTGGTGGTCGATTTTAGTTAATAGACTTTTTTATACTTAGGTTGTTACATTCAAAAATATTTAATTTAACGCTGAGAATATAAAAACTTAGTGATAGTAATGTGTTAAGTAATTTGTTAAGACTATGAATAGTAAAGAATATTAACGATAGACTTACATGGAGTGTTAATTCATATGTTCAAATTCATAATTATTTTAATCTCAATTACTTCTTTCAATGCCTTGGCTGCAGAGAAGGTTAAACTTGGAGTTGTGGGGAACGTTGGCGCTGATGGTTTTTTTAGTCCGACGGTAACATCATTTTATTATTGAAAAAGTAGAGCCTAATTCATCCGCTGAAAAAGCAGGGATTGTTGCAGGACAGGAAATCATTTCTATAGAAGGCTGTAAAATTCCAGGCTGCCCTGCCAGTGAAGCAAAAGAATTAATGCGCAAGGAGTCTGGAGAGATTTTACAATTACTTTTAGAGAATGAAGATGGTAGCCAAGTACCTTTAAAAATCCCTATGAATGCTTGGTAAACCTAAGACGTTTTTAAAATACCTAAATATATCCAGCCTATAAAGTATGTTTATTCCCAAAGCGTGGGTTTGTGTAAATGAACTAGATGCAATTGGAGTATTACTTACTCGGTTTGTATGTAGGTTACTGCTTAAAGTAATTGAGGTAGATTAAAAAGGTTTGATCAGTAATAACTTTATTTAACTAATTAATGAATACATTGGTATTGCGTTAAATACGGCAATACCAATAATTATTAGATTAAAGCTTATAAATCGCTGCGCCAACCCATACCAGACTCTTCCATTAAACGCTCGTACACGCCTTCCATGTTAAGCGGTAACCATGCATCAAACTGTTTAAAGTCACTAAATTGGTCTAATTTTACATTTTTTTTAATTTCATCAAGCGTATTACCGGCTAAAACGCCTGCTGTTACTTGGCTGTATAAAAGCTCTAAATAACTTAAATAGCGCGCTACATCAGCCTTGCTGCCAATATCGGCATGTCCGCCTACAAAGGTATCAAAGTTATATTTGAGTACCGCTTGGGTTGAATTAATCATGCCTTGAATATCGTAGCTCCACAGCTTTTGCCACGGCATTCTGCCAATAACAATCCAATCAACTACAAATAGTGTTTTTTGCTTTTCGAATAATATACTAACCGAACCACGACCATCGTTTGGACCATGGTAGTTAAGCTTTACTGTAGAATCACCAAGGGTAAGTAGTAGCTCGTTATCAAAAGTAAGGCTGGGCGTTACTGTTTTCATTTGCGTGTTTTTAATATCTTGCGCAGCGAGTTTATGCGCTACAAACGTGGTGTGCGGGTTTTTAAATACCTCGGCGCCGTAAATATGATCGCTGTGATTATGGCTATAAATTACATACTTTACCGGTACGTTATAGCGGGTTTTAATTTGCTCGTTTAACCAGGTGGCGGCTTTTTTTATTAAGCGGGTCGGTAACAATTGCACCTTAAGAAGTGATTAAAAATACTGAGCGGTGTCTGTCGTCTATAAAGCGGTGTAAGCCATCTCCTAAGTCTTCTATTTCATAGGCTTGTGTGGCAAAGCCTATAAACAATAGGGCTGTGGTTAATAGTTTTTGTAGCAAGCGGGGCATACACCATTCCTTTTTAAATTGATTAAATTAATAACGCTATTAAAAGAAGAAAGCATTAAGCCGTAAAAATTTCAGCTATTGGTTAAATTAAAGCTTAAGTAAAAGGATCAAATATAAGGATGAAATAAAAAGCCATTATAAAAATGGCTTTAGATAGGTTGGGTTTATCTTTGTGTTAGTTGTTGGTTTATTTCTTCAAAGATACTGGCATCATCTATGGTTGAAGGTATTTGTAGCTCTTCGCCATCAACTAGTTGGCGCAAATTTTTACGCAGTATTTTACCCGAGCGGGTTTTAGGTAACCTATCTACGCTAACTATATTTTTAAGGCACGCAATAGCGCCAATTTGATTACGAACACTTAAAACAAGCGCTTGTTCTACGTCGGTACTTGAGCCTATAAAATCATTTTTAAGCACGATCATTCCCATAGGGAGTTGCCCTTTTAGGGGATCGTTTACACCAAAAACAGCGCATTCGGCAACAGCAGGGTGCGCGGCTACTATCTCTTCCATTTCGCCAGTAGAAAGCCTATGCCCTGCTACATTTATAACGTCGTCGGTTCTGCCCATAATAAATAGGTAGCCGTCTTCATCAATATAACCGCCATCGCCAGATAAATAATAACCTTCGTATTCATTTAGGTAGCTCGCTTTAAAGCGCGAGGTATCTTGCCAAATTGTTGGCAGGCAACCCGGTGGAAGTGGCAGTTTAATTACCACGGCGCCTTGCTCGTTAGCTGCGCATTCATTGCCATCCATATCTAATATTCGCACGTCAAAACCTGGAGTAGGCACTGTAGAGCTGCCAGGTTTTGTTGCTAAGTACTCAAGCCCTACAGGGTTACAAGCAATAGCCCAGCCGGTTTCTGTTTGCCACCAATGATCGAGCACTGGCAGTTTGGTTTTTTCTTTAAGCCACTCGTAAGTGGGAGGATCTAACCGCTCGCCGGCTAAAAACAAACGTTTTAAGCTAGAGGTATCGTATTGATTAAAACCATCGGCATTGGGGTCTTCTTTTTTAATCGCTCTAAATGCGGTGGGGGCACTAAATAATGCATTTACTTTATATTCTTCAACCACGCGCCAAAATGCACTAGCGTCGGGTGTTTTAACCGGTTTACCTTCATATAATACGGTCGCGCAGCGATACATTAGCGGCGCGTAAACTATATAAGAGTGCCCAACTACCCAGCCAATGTCAGACGCTGCCCAAAATACGTCGCCGGGCTTCATACCATAAACGGTTTCCATGCTGTATTGCATTGCCACTGCGTGACCACCATTTTCGCGCACTACGCCTTTGGGTGTGCCTGTCGTGCCTGAGGTATATAAAATATAAAGCGGATCGCTACCATTTACAGGCACCGGATCTGCGCTTGCAGCCGTTTGCATTGCCTGAGTCCAATCTATGTCTCGTTTAGGCTTAAGAGTGGCGGTTACTTGTGGACGCTGATAAATAACGCAGTGTTCTACTTTGTGAGTAGCTAAGTCTATTGCGTTATCAATAAGTGGTTTGTATTCAATAACGCTGTTTACTTCAACACCGCATGAGGCGCTAAGTATAAGTTTGGGCTTGGCATCATCAATGCGTACAGCCAATTCGTGTGCAGCAAACCCACCAAATACCACCGAATGAATAGCACCAAGGCGAGCGCACGCCAACATACCAATAACCGCCTGTGGGATCATTGGCATATAAACAACAACGCGGTCGCCTTTTGTAACACCTAACGATTGTATTACTCCTGCAAATTTAGCAACTTCTTGTTGTAGTTGTGAGTAGCTATAAGTTTGCTTTGTATTAGTGACTGGAGAGTCGTAAATCAGTGCAGTTTGCTCGCCAAATCCGGCAATAACGTGTTGGTCTAGCGCTAAAAAACTGGTGTTTAATTGCCCGTCACTAAACCAATGATAAAGCCCGTCGTCGTCTTGTGTGTATGCTTTTGTGGGGGTTTTATACCATGGAATATTTTTACTTTGTTCGAGCCAAAATTGGGCTGGGTTTTGTTTAAAGGCATTATATTGCTGTTTATATTCGCCTGACATGTAAGGCTCCTAAAGCTAAATTTGTGTGTGAGAGACCTTACAAAATGTAGGCTTTTTTTAGCAAGCAAGCTATTCGACCTTGGTCGGTTGAAAGTTAATCAACACACTGGTTTTAAAAATACAAAATTGACAATACAAAGCGTGTGGTTCAGCATGGCGGGCAGTAAAAATAAGAGAAAATACGATATGAGTAACGTAGTAAGAGTTGGTGTGGCGGTTATCATAAAGCATCAAAACACAATTTTACTAGGTGAGCGCATTGGCGCGCATGGTGCTAATACATGGGCAACACCTGGTGGACATTTAGAGTTTGGTGAAAGTGTTGAGCAATGTGCAATACGAGAAGTGTTTGAAGAAACAGGTTTAAAGGTAAGTAAAATTACTAAGCTTGATTTTACCAATGATATTTTTACAGCAGAGAACAAGCACTATATTACGCTGTATGTAAAAGCTGATTTTGAAGGCGGAGAGCCTGAGCTTAAAGAGCCTAATAAATGTTTAAAGTGGCGCTGGTACGATATTAATAATCTACCAACGCCACTGTTTACATCACTAAAAAATTACTTATCTGAGGCTGTACTAGCCTAGTTATTTTGTTGGCGGTGTCGCTGGGCTTAACGCTAGTTTACTAAAGCTTACTTGAGCGTAATCGCCATTTTGTTTATCTGTAGACCAATCGCCAGTACCTAAACAACCTGGGTACCAAATACCTTTCGCGCTTTTAGTACTACATTGGTTATAAGCGCCGGCTTTAAAGTAATGCCAATCTGCAGCGTAGCCATGTGGATGGTCTTTTTCGTCCACTTTGCCATAAGCATCTACGTTATTACCTAAGTTAATAGAGTAATTAACGTCTTCTTTGCCTTGTGCGCTAAATGTAAGGTGCATAACATTTTTATACACATTTACCGTGTAGCTAAATTCTTCACCTAGTGCAATACCTGCACCGCCTGGCTCGTTAGGGTTTTCCCATGTATTACCCCAAACTGGGTAAGTAATGTCTGTACGATCAGGATTCGTTTTAGCTAAGTTACGTTCGTAGTTCCAAAAAACTGAGCCTGTTTTATGTCCTGGCCATTTTTTGTAATATATTTTAAGTGGCTCATTGCCCCAGCCATAACCAAGCTTGGTATCAATAAGTGCCTGATCTTTACCTGCGTGAATTTGCCCTATAACAACCGAGTAAGCTGCTTTTTTATCAGGGTCGGTAGCACGTAGCGCAACGTGATCTACTTTTAATGTTGCTTCCATTTTTCCACCAACAGAACCAAATCTGTCAGATAGCGGGTGAACAGCTAAAGCAAAGTTGTTTTTAGAGTGTTTAGTTTTAATTTTAGTATTTGATCCACGGATCATTTGTCTAAGTTCACTACGGGTATTAGTAGAGTTAGCACTTGTAAGCGCTTTATTAGGGGAGGTAAATACCATGTAGCCTTTTTCATCAAGGTAGAAAAAATCAGGGTGTGCGTAAGTCTGAATTTCTTCTACATCTATTTCATCAATTTTACCGTCGTTGTTTAAATCCACTGGTACATTTATTTTCCAGTGAGATAAATCAAACTTTGTTGCAGGTACCGGCGCATCGCTTTGCTGATTAGTGCTTTGGGTACTTGAACAAGCGGTAAAAAGTAAAGGGGTGATAACGGCTAAAGCCGTAAGTTTAAATGTGGATGTATTTTTTATCATTATTGTCTCTGTGTGATGAAGTAAAAATTGTGCGGTACAGGCATCGCTTAATCTCAATCTAGCATACCAATTTAACAATTAAAACTTACCAATTAGTAAAATTAAATATTTTTTAAATGATTTTTTGTTATACCAATTTGGTTTAGGTGTTTTTTAACGGCTTTTATGGAAGTGTTTGCGGTATGTATTTTATATGTGCTTGGCTATTCATTTAGTGATGTTTAACGTAGATTTTGGCGCTAAGGTGTAGTCTATTTTGGGGGGGAGGAGATTTTTAATTTTGTAGTTTGCTTTGCCGCGTTTAGCAAATAACTAAATAACCACTGCCAATAACTAATGTCGGGCTTTAACTATGGTTAGTGCTGCAAGTTAGTCGTGTTTGGTAATAAAAGTTGCCACTTGTTTAAAATGGCATGGTATTCACCATTTTCTTTAATACTACTTAATGCGTCAGAGAGTGCTTTAGCTGTTTTAGGATTAAGTTGATTACTTGCTGCAAAATTAAGTGAGGAGGGAAGATCGCTTAAATGAATTCGTTTTGTTATTAGGCTAGGATCGAGTCCTAGGCTTTTTAGCTCGTTATTAAGTGTAAGTGTATTAGTTACTACAAAGTCGATTCGGTTTTTATAAAGCATTTGCCAAAGTTGATTATAGTAACTGACCAGTATTAAGTTGTTATTTTCGGTAAAGCCTTTTTGCTTTAAGTAGGCTTCGCTCAGGTAGCCACGAATGGTTGCTACTTTATACTCTTTAGCAAAATTTAAGTGAACAACTTCATCTATATGGCTTTTTAAGCTAATTAAATAAGCATCTGCAAAATACACTTCCCCTAACCACTAATGCCGTTCACTTAAGGTGAGCGGCTTTTTTATTTCTAGCGTACCGCTGTGGTCTTGGCTTGACTGCACGAGGAAAACCTCGATCCCTTCGAGGCTCTAGAATTAGGCTTTCTGCCATCGCATAAAAGTATTTTAATTGACGTGGTATGGCTCCAGGTGTTGAATAAGGTAATCCAACAAGCAACCTCATTATTTGAGCTAAACTACCATTGAAACTCAGTTGGTACGGTAAATAATCACCTTTTAATGTGTGGCACATTTTTACCATCTGATATCGCACCATATTATAAGTAAGCAACACTCCCCACAGCTCTTGCTTTACAAGCGCTGGTAAGCGACTTCTTAATGTTAATCGATTGCCCAGCATATATTGCTTTTGTTCCCGATAACCAAGCTCTATCTCCCAGCGGTGACTGTACAAATCACCTATATCGGCTGATAGATATCGCATCGGATCTGTCATAGATGTCATCACACTATATGATTTCCCCTTTATTTTTCGAGTCACTAACCTCGCGATTAAGGTGTTAGGCAGCGTTGGCCACATCTTTCTTGCTCTTGGGTTGCTGCTAAGTTGGACTAATTTATCATTACGCCCTAATGTTTGAATAACTTCATATTGCACATTTTTTTTCAGGGGGATTAGCCAATGGCGTTCACTGCCAGTTGTTTGCCATTTATGTAAAAGCCCTAAAGAATAGAAACCTTTGTCGAATAAAGTGAGACTGTTATCGGGTGTGGTTTCTATAAGCTTTTCAGCCAGCACCATTTCATTGACCTTGTAATCATCAAAAGCACTCCCCGTGATTAGGTGGCTGCTTAGCTCCATTTGACACACCATTCTGACCTGTGGGTATTGTGTATTAGTCGGTTTTGTAAAGGCTTCATTGTTTTGGGGTGAGTCATCCGTACGCCAAACGACACCATCGACACCAAGCAAGGTAAGCCCATTCCAATGAGGATGATTAGCGTCATTATTCCAATGCCTTTGGGTGCATTCAAATAAGGCTTTCATGGCGGCTTCACCTAGGTTTTTACGACGCTGAGTTAAAGCGCTTGGCGCAACAAATGGCTTACCATCGCGGTCAACAATGTCGAGCATATTAACGACATCGGCCATCGATTTGTCATTATAAATAACCATCCCGATCAACAACCAAGCCATCGATTCTAGGGTTAGTTTTCTTTTTCGTAGTGTAACGGTTTCGGTCAGTGCATAGGCTTCTTCGATAAGAGATAAAGGGAGTAAGTCTGCGAGTGTTTCAACGTCATTAGGTTTGATGTTGTTAATAATATCGAGAGCATTAGAAAGTTGCATAAAAAAATCCGAATTCTACAAAAGAATTCGGATTCTTACATACCTAGAAGATCGTTCAAGTGCTATTAACTAATTCTTAAATGATCGGCATTATCCCCTAACCACGTATATTTATTAATCCGCTCTGGGGTTTTTAACAAAGACAACATTATGGCGTTGGTATTTGTTTTATGCTCCTTAAAAACGCGGGCCATAGGCATTATTGCAAAATTAGCGGTTAAGTTTGTTTGCTTCACAACTGCTTTGGCAATGTCGACTAAAGCGCCGCTTATTTCACCTTGCTGATTTTTAAAGTGATAAGGAGGAAGGTCTTCAGCTATAAAAGTAACCGAATCGGCGTTACACAGGGGGCTATATAAAATAAATACAAAAGCACTTAATAAAACACGCAAAAACATAAAAAATCTTTTAAAGCAATAATACACCTAGTGTAGAGAGTGTTAACTAAAACATATATATATTATGTTTATATAACGTAAATAATTTACATTTACTTGGCTGTACTTGCTGTTTTGTATTTTATAAATTGTAATGGCGAGCATTTATGCCAGCGTAAAAAAGCTCGATTAAAAGAGCTTTGATCTTTAAATCCTAAAATATTAGATAAATCAGCAAGTGGCATGCTGGCTATTAATGTATCTGCACGTTTTTTACGTTCTTTTTCAAGTAGCTGAGCAAAGGTTAAGTCTTGTTGTTTTAAGCGTCGTTGTAGCGTTCGGGGTGTTAAATTAAGCGCATCAGCTATGCCTATTAGGTTGCAGTTTTGCAAGGTAGTTTTAGCTGTAAGTAACTGATTAACTTTATCGTCAATAGACTGCTGGCTTTTAAAGTTAGAGAGTTGCTGCTCTGACAATTGCTTAAAAGTAGAATTAATAATGGCGTTATCGGTTTTAAAGGGCAGCGTCAAATAATCGCTCGGAAAGCTAATTTGATTATATTCAGCACTGCTTTTTACAGGGCATTTAAACCATGATTCAAGGGCGCGCCTTTGCGATGGCAACCAATTATAAGTGAAACTAATACTACTTGGCGAAAGCGTTAAATTTATTAACTGGCGAATTACACTTACCCACGCGGTCATGTTTCGTAAAACAACATGCTCATTACAACTTTGATGAGCAATCCAACGAATAGTTGCTGTATCAGTATTTAGTTCAAACTTGGCTTTACCAATATCAGCCACCAAGCTGTCGTAGCTTAACAATGCTTTAATGGCACTGCTTAAGTTATCGCTTGATTCAATTAAGTAACCTAAAACGCCGTAGTCAGCAGTGCGAATTTGCTGACCTAGGGTAAAACCAAAAAGAGGATCGTTAAGTGTTTTTTTGCCATAAACTAATAAGGCATTGTAACTATTTAAACTAATACGCGGCGCTAATTGATGGGTACGTTGATTACTAAATTCGTCAAAGCTAATAGCGTGCAAAGCCGTTTTAGTACTAATGCCTTGCGCTTGTAAGTAATCAAGAATACTTGAAAAGTAATGATCAGCCAATGTGTGCATTTGTCATCTAAAGCTAAAAAATAGTCGTGTATTAGCAAGTTTGCCACGTTAAATTTTTATATGCTAGTTGAATGCCTAATAACCTCTTGCTGTAAAAATGATACTTATAACAATAAAACAAACGCTTAATGCACAGCCAAAACAAATAATAAGCACACTATTGGATCATCAACAGTTGCATCGATTTTTTAATGCCAAATTTACGCTGCTACAAGCACAAGACGAAGGGCAAATAGAAGGCGGAAAAGGATCTGTTAGGCAAGTGAAAATAGGTAAAATAACTTTTTCAGAGCAAATAATCAGTGCCGATCAAAATCAGATCAGTTACCAAATAGTAGGCGATAAACCAGTAGCTAATCATCGAGGCGATATATACCTCACTGCAAATAAAGACATCAATACTTTAGTTACCGAACTTAACTATTGCATAAGCTGCTCAGCTCCGTGGTGGATGCCAAATGCATTACTTAAATATGCTATTACAAAAGATATAACCCAAGCGTTAAACAATTTAAATAATTATTTTTTGGCGGGTAAAGTATGAACTCAGAAATTATTTTGCTCGCTCTTAGCCCGTTATTTTTGATATTTGTTTGCTGTGAGTTTATTAAGTTTAAGCGCTATTACGACATAAAAGATAGCCTAGCAAATACAGTGTTAGCGCTATTACACCAAGGCGCAGATGCTATTGCGTTACTGCTGTTAATGCCTTTATTTAATTGGTTGTATGACTATAGATTGTTTGATATTGAAGTGAGTGTATTAAGTATTGCATTTGCATTTTTACTGCAAGATTTTTTGTATTATTGGTTTCATAAAGCATCGCATCATATTCATTGGTTGTGGGCTGCACATGTGGTGCACCACAGCTCAACTAAAATGAATTTCACCACCGCATTTAGGCAAAGCTTAATGTACCCCGTAGCCGGTATGTGGGTGTTTTGGCTACCTATGATTTTAATCGGATTTGAACCGCTAACAGTATTTAGCGTGGTTGCATTAAATTTGGCGTATCAATTTTTTGTACATACTCAAATAGTGGGTAAGTTAGGCTGGTTTGAAAAAGTATTTAATACGCCTTCGCATCACCGAGTTCATCACGCAATAAATACAGGCTACCTTGATAAAAACTTTGCAGGTGTACTTATTATTTGGGATAAGTTATTTGGCACCTTTGTAGAAGAAGATAAATCAAAGCCTTGTAAATACGGCATTATAGGGCAGCTTAATAGCAATAACCCAGTCGTTATTACGTTTCATCAGTGGGAGCACTTATTGAAAAGTGTTTATAAGGCATCGGGAATAAAAGCTAAATGTAGAGTGCTATTTGGCTACCCTACAAGTAGCATTAAATATAAATAATATTGAAAAAGTTAAAAGTAAAACTGCATAGCTAAACTCATTGATGAATTATGGCTATGCCATTGAGCATGCTGTACTTTGCTGCGCAGCGATACATTGCGAGAAACAGCGTAATTCCATGTTATAGCTATTTCGCTGTGCTTACTTGCTGCGTTATCAGTTAGCCATAATATATTGCCAGTTAAAGCGAGTTTATGGTTATTGTTTATTTGCCAAATTACACCGGCTTCGCTGCCTATTCCAGTACTAAGTCGGTCGGTTATATCGCCTGTATTTAGCTCAAATTGACCAAGAATATAGCCGTGTAGATTATTAGGATCGCCATAAGATTTACCATAACCTCCTTTTGTAAAAAAGCGGCCTAAACGTTTATTGTCACTTGGTTGTCGGTCAAAGCCCATTTTAAAGTTCCACGACCAGCTATCAAATACGCGGTTATCGGGTGCAAGCGACATAGCATCTAATAAGTAAAAATGTTCAATATCTGCATTTCCTTCGTCAGTAATAGCGGCTTCCAAATCAAAAAAACTAATTTGTGCACCCGCTATAAAACCTTCAGGCCTATCTAGTAAGTCATGATACGCAAGCCTATAACCAAAATTTGTAAGGTTTGCTTGGTTATTATTTTGTACCCTACCTAGCGTTACTTTAGAAGAGCCATGACCTTGCTCTGGAGAAGCAATAGGACGACTTGGCTTAGTAAATGGCGAAGCTACTTTATATTTGCTGCGCATTAGTAGTAGCTTAGTTAGTCGCGGGGCAATTTCTTCACGCTTTAATGCTTTATCGTAAAATTCAAAATTTAACCATTCATACGCCATTTCTAATATTGCGACTAATTGCGACTGTGAGTAATTACGAGTATTGAGGGAGCCACCTTGTATTAACTCTCTTGCATCATCAAGTTGTTCGTTAGTCATTTGAGTAGAGTAATGGTAAAGCTTAGTGCCAAAAGCAGGGCGGTAATTAGGTGATTGTAGTAAGTTGTTATTTCTTAGTACTGCAACGGTATCTGATGGAATAGCTTGCATATTAAATGACGATGTTAAATCAAGGTCCTCTTGTGCGAGTTGTAATAATGCAAGTAATTGGTAAGAGCAGTTTTCATCAATAAAAAAGTAATCAAATGTAGCTGATTGTAGCTCCCATAAGTGCAATAAAATAAGCTCTACCTGTAGCTCAGATAAATTAAGTTTGTATTCCCAAATATCACGAGATTCTAAATCATTATATTCGCGTACTTTTTTATAGTACGGCATAAGCGAAAACTTACCTGGGTAGCTGCCAATCAGGCCTTTTAGTGCGTACATAGCTGCATTGTCTGAGCCGTCTGGTTCTGCTGCAAAATTAACCGCAAATGCGAGCAACTCTTTATGGCGAGTCTGATCTTTTGCATCAATACGAAGTAAGGTGTGACCAAACATTGATGATGGGCTATTCATAAATGCAGTAGGAAAAACTAACGTAACCCCTTTTGGGTTTATTATTTTTTGCCACGTTTGAAGCTCTGGGCAATTAAGCGCGGGCCAGTTATTTTTAATTTTTGTTTTTAGCCATTTATAGCGTGCTGGAAACCGACAGCGAGATTGTGTTGTTTTTGGGTCAGTATTTTTACCACTAAATGCGGCTATAGTGGCTTCAAGTTCGTCCAGTGGACTTGTTTTACCTATAGGAGATAAAAAAAACTCAGCCCTATCTACTTCACTTTTCCAACCACCTAATGTGGCCCCACGGTAATGACCTAATTTGAGCCAGTAAGGGTCGGTTGCTAAGGTGTCATTTTTAAAACTTTGAGCGTTTACGTAAGTACTAAACAGCGCAATTGATAAAACAAAGAATATTTTTTTCATAATCACTAAACAATAAAAGCCGCTAGAGAAATACTCCAGCGGCTTTATTTATACGTATAAAACCGGCTAATTTAGCTGATTAAGAAAGAGTATAAGAAGCAAGTTGTGCGTTACTTGCAAGAACAGTGTTTAGGTTTTCTAAAACTGTTTGCGAAGTTACGTTTTCAGAAGTAAATACTGAAGAAAACTGTGCTTGAGCAAGCGCGTTGAATGCTGCTTTATCTTGATCTGCAACACCCCAAGCTTCAGCTAGAGTAGCTAAAGTTTCGCCTTCACCTTTTGACATATCACGAGCAAGTTGCTCCATGTTACCGTCAATGAATAAAGCAATTTTTTCTGAAGAAGTTACTGTACCAGTACCATCACAACCTAAAGTACCAAAAGTGATACCAAAAGTTTGGTTACCAGAAGTACCGTTTGTTGTAGCGCCTAAAATTTTAACGCCTTTACCTTGCTGACCTGCAAATAACATAGAACCAAGACCACAACCAATATCTTGGTCAGCCATTGCGTTTGAGAAAGGAAGTAAAGATAGAGCTGCTACTGCGATTAGTTTTTTCATTTCCATAAATCCATATATGATTGTCTTTATTTAGGGTAAATAAAGTTCGCGAAAGATTCTAACAGACTTGCAAAGAAAAAGAACAGCTTAAAACATGAATATTTTACACTCTAATTTTTCTACTATTTTAAAGCGAATGCTGGGAGAAACTAGACCAGTTCAATAATTTTTTATTGAACTGGTGGCGGCTTTTTACTTCTTGGGGCACCTAACAAAATACAGGTATGGCAAATACATACAGATAAAAATGCACTAATACCTAGTGCACCACCGTAGCCGTCAAGTTTTGGTACAAGAAATTCAAATAATATTGAAAACAAAACAGATGAGCTTGCTACAGTATAAATACCAAATCGATGTGGGGCGCTCATACCTATAAATGTACCGCCAAAAAATACAATTGCGTATAAATCGGGGTTCAAATTTAAAGCGCTAAAAATTAAATAAGCAATAATAGAAAGTGAAGACGACGCTCTAACCCCGTCAAAGCGACTATGCTTAGCTAAATAAAATGTTAAAAAAGCCCCAAGCAGTACAAGTAATGGATATTCAATACTCATAATACTATTCCTCTGGCTAATACAAAAAGTGCCACACTTGCAAAGGCAACACTACCAAGCTTGCCACCAAAACCTGTAAACATATTCATAGTAAGCACATACAAACTTGAGCCAATAAGCGAAATAATAGCAATTTCCCAGTAACTGGTAATTAAATGAGTTGAACACATACCTGCAAAGCTACCAGCATAAATTGCAGCATACGGATGGTTTTTATAATGTGCAGGAAAAGGAATAAACGAGCCAATAAGTCCCGTTAGCGCAGCAGAAATCACTAAAGGTAATGCAAAAGTAGTGTGCATAGTAAAGCAAGCTACAAAGCCTAAAAAGAAAGTGATGAATTTTAAAAATAAGAATTTAATCATAGCGGCGCATTTTAAACTAATCCTTTTGCGCTTTCTAATACTCTCTAACAAATAAATGTTATAAGTAATTACAAACTTTAAAAGCGTGTTTTTTAAACGGCTTTTAGGTATTAAATATGCTTAATAGTGCCGCTGTTAATGTTCTATAAATCACAAGTTATGTATAATGGCGATAATTTAATGTATTAAAGTGTTAACCAAAGGTTATTTATGTCTAACTGTTTACATCTGGCTATTCCGGCTGGCGATTTAAAAGTGGCTAAAGCGTTTTATTGTGACGTACTAGGCTGTAAAACGGGTAACAGTGAAGAAGGTCGCTGGGTAGATATAGATTTTTGGGGTAATGAACTTACCTTGCACCAGAGTGTTGAGCGCTTACCAACAGTTCGCCATGATGTAGATATGGGAGCTGTGGCAGTACCTCACTTTGGGATTCACCTATCTGAAGATGAATTTAACGGGTTAAAAACACGTATTGAAGATGCGGGTATTGAATACTTAGATAAACCATACCGCCGATTTATTGGTGATGAGTTTGAGCAAGAAACGTTTTTTATTGAAGATCCAAATGGCAATGTGCTTGAAATGAAAACCATGGTAAACCCAGAGGTTTTATTTAAAAAAGTATAAATGCTGTTGTTTAAGTTAAGCTAAAAAACCACTTTAATAAGTGGTTTTTTATAACCTATTAATCAGTGTTTTGATAAATTAATATTTACAGGTAAAAAAATTACGCTACATACATGATTTTTATTCACTCTACAATGTAGGTATAGACACGTAGACTTAATTTAAACTCTCATACTTTATTGTTGTTTATGCTGCTTAAACTCATAATTGCACCTTTGCTTATTTTACTAATAACATTCGCCCAAAAACGCTTTGGTAGTTTTGTTAGCAGCATAGTTCCTGGCTTGCCTATTACCTCTGGCCTATTTCTTATTTTATAGCATTAGAACAAGGTAAATTATTTGCAGCTAACTCAGCGTTGGCCTCTCTTTATGGTATGAGCGGTATAGGCTTATTTTGTTTTAGTTACTTGGTTGTTTCACGAAGATTTGGAATGCTTAAATCGCTTTTTAAAGCGTTGAGTATTTGGTGTGTATTTAGCGTTATTACTTTATTTTTACCAGTGAATATTATTGTGGCGAGGGTGATTTCGCTTTGTATTTTACTCGGTTTAGCTATTATCTCTACAAGGCTAAATATATCAGTTGATGCAAAACCATTAAATGCTCGCTGGGAGCTTCCGGTAAAAATGATATTAGTGACGAGCTTTATCGTGCTTGTTACGTTTATATCGCAGCATATAGGGTCTGCATGGAGCGGGTTAATATCTACCTTTCCGGTTATTTTAGCGGTAATGGGCAGTGTTGCCCATTTTAGTGACAAACAAGCCTCAACGTTTAAAATTCTTAATGGCGGTATTATTGGTTCATTAGGTGGGTGTGTATTTTTTGCGGTGATTGCGTTTATGTTAAAACATAACTTTATGATTTGGCAGGTGTACGCAACAGCTGCCATTTGCTCAACATTATTTACTATTATTTTTAGCCAACTTATTAATCGCCAATTGACTAAGCAAGTTATGCTAAACACCAAAAAAGCAGTGCTTAAGATTGACTCGCTCGGTTAACTTACATATCTAAAGCCATTACCTAGTTATGTAGTTGAATTAACATTTCACTGGAGGTTTTATTAAAGTGGCGTTTAAATTCGCGGCTAAATTGCGATGGGCTGGTATAGCCAACCTTTAATGCAGCTTCGTTGGCTTTGCTTCCACTACTGGTTATAAGCTCTTTAGCTTTAGCTAAGCGTACTTTTTTTAAATACTGCAAAGGTGACTCAAACGTTACTTGCCTAAAAGCACGATGGAACGACGACACACTCATATTTACATCTTCAGCTAACCCTTCAACCGTAATTTGATTGGCATAACTACTGTGCATGGTAGAGAGCGTTCGTGCTATACGTGCATAGTGCCCGTCGTGCATGGCAAGGCCTATTAACGTGTCGCCTTGTGGGCCGCAAAGCACGCGGTATACTAATTCTTTTACTATATCTTCGCCAAAAACATCTGCTTCAATAGGGTTATTAAGCACGCTAAGTAAGCGGTGAGTTACTTGCTCCATGGCGCCATCTATTTTAGCCGATTGAACGCCACTCATTTGCCCTGAAGTGAATGGTTTATGTGTACCAATTTGGTTTACTAGCTTGTGTAACATTACTGGGTTTATATCTATAACAATGCCCATTACAGGCAGGTTGTTATCGGTAAAAGCTTCGCACTCAAGTGGTACAGGCACTCCTAAAACAAGGTAGTCACCTTCGCCATACTTTATTTGATGTTCAGGAAAGTGAATTATTTTATGTCCTTGGCCAACAATAATAATACCTGAGTTATATATAAGAGGCTGACGTGGCGAGCTTTTACTTGCGCGATGAAAATACACACCTGAAATAATGGTTTCCATGTTGCCTTCAAAGTTAAGTAAATTATTGTGCTCTGCAAATTTTTGCATCATGTTGGCTATTGAGGACATTAAAACATCTATTATCGTACGAATTTTGCGTAAAATATCAATGTTGACAGTTTTAGGCAAGCTTTTGCGAGTTATTGGGCTTTTTTTATGTTTGTTTTGCCACTAATATGCATTCATTGAAATTTAGCTTAGTTAGTAACTAAGCATTATATTTAGTATTTAACCGTTACCTAGGAGCAAAATAATGAAATTTAGCTACGTAAATCCAACGCTTATCCAGTTCGGCCAAGAACAAATTGCCTCACTAACTGATTTGATCGCAAAAGATCAAAAAGTATTAGTAGTGTACGGCGGCGGTTCAATTAAAAAGAACGGCGTGTACGACCAAGTTGCAGCAGCACTTGAAGGCTTTGATTGGGTTGAGTTTTCGGGCGTTGGCGCTAACCCAACAATTGAAGTACTAGATCAAGCAGTAAAAATTTGTAAAGAACAAGATATCGACTTCGTATTAGGTGTAGGCGGTGGCTCTGTAATTGACGGCGTTAAATACATTGCAGCGTCGGCAGTATATGACGGCGAAGGTTGGGATATCCCTACTGGTAAGCATAAAGTAACAAGTGCATTACCTATTGGGGCAGTACTTACGCTTCCAGCTACAGGTTCTGAGTCTAACCAAGGTTCTGTTGTGAGCAAAGCTGCGACTAAACAAAAACTTCCGTTTATGTCTCCTGCGGTACAACCTAAGTTTGCAATTATGGACCCTGATGTAATGAAAACATTACCACAGCGCCAACTTGTAAATGGCTTAGTAGACGCTTGGGTACACACCTGTGAGCAATACCTAACATTCCCTGCAGGCGCACTTGTACAAGATGGTTACGCTGAAGCGCTATTAAAAGCACTTAAATCATTAGGCGATAACTTTGAAAACCAAGACGATGCATGGCGTGCAAATCTTATGTGGGCAGCAAACCAAGCACTTAATGGTTTAATTGGTTCTGGCGTATCGCAAGATTGGGCTACACATATGATTGGTCACGAGCTTACAGCCGCTTACGGTGTTGATCATGCTCGTTCACTTGCTATTGTTCAGCCTTCTTTATTACGTAACCAATTTGCAGTTAAAAAAGCAAAGCTTGAGCAAATGGGTAAAAACGTATTTGGTCTTGAGCAATCTGAAGACTTAGCAGAGCAAACAATTCAAGCAATTGAAGCGTTTTACCACAGCCTTGACGTAGCGACCCAGCTTACTGAACATGGCGATGATAAAGCCGCTGCTATTGACAATATTATTGGTAAACTTGAAGCTCACGGCATGGTTGCTCTTGGCGAAAACCAAGCTATTACGCTAAAAGAAAGCCGCGAAATTTTAGAGCAAGCGGTTGCTTAATTTTCAAAGCTAAGCGCTTACTTAAATATACTAGGGCGTGTTGATCTTTGGTGGGTGAATTTGCAGCAGTATGTTTGGTTTTTAGGCAAGGCGGAGCCTATGTAGTGTGGTTATTCCCCATGAATAGGCGATAACGCAGCATAAATACCAAACATGCGCTGCCCTTTGGGTTCTTTCTAGGGACGATTAACTCTTTGTTGCTCGGTTTTTACTTAGCCCACTAGATTACAAACCTCGCGCCGCGATTTAATCGCCCCTAGATTGAACAAATTTCAATCCACAAAGATCAACACGCCCTAAGTAATACGTTAATAAAAAACCGTCAACCTTTGGGTTGGCGGTTTTTTTATGGATTATTATAAATACTGAGTTGCTAATTAACCAATAAATTTCGTATTAATGTTTTTTAATGATGATAGTAAACTGTGCTCAACGGTTAGGAAAAACCTAACGATTAAATAAATTTAAACAGGACTAAAACTCATGAAATTACTAAACACATTACTTAGCTCAAAAGCAGGCGTAGCAGCATTAATTTTACGAGTACCAGTTGGCCTTATTTTAGCGGCGCATGGTGCACAAAAGCTATTTGCTTGGTTTGGCGGTTACGGGCTTGAAGGTACAGGCCAATGGATGGCGAGTATTGGTTTAGAGCCTGGCTATTGGTTAGCAATGATGGCAGGTAGCGCTGAGTTTTTTGGTGGCATTGCATTAGCAATTGGTTTGTTAACTCGCCCAGCTGCTGTAGTTGCCGGCTTTACTATGCTGATTGCTATTTTTAGCGTACATATTAGTAATGGCTTATTTATGGCAAACAATGGCTATGAATACGCATTAACTTTACTAGTAGTAACTGTAGTTTTAGCAATTCAAGGAGCGGGAAGCTTTTCTCTTGATAACGTATTAGCTAAAAAGCTCGCTAATAAATAGAGTGTGTTAATTAAAAAAATAGCGGCCAATTTGGCCGCTATTTTTGTTTAAATTATTCAGCAGATAATGTTAAAGAATAACTGTACTGCTTTTGCTCAAGTAAATATTCTTTATGGGTACTTGGGCTCCATGAATCATCGCCACCAACCCCCATATGTTGATGATCAATGTGTACATGTACGCAATCATCAGCAATGAGTTCGTTAGTGTGTTTCGCTTGCGTTAACATACTTTGCGAATACTCACTGGCGGCAAATAAAAACGCACCGGTTACGGTTAAATTATTAATACTCAGTAATTGGCAATCACTACGCACGCCGTTATCGGTTGGGAAAATATACGGGGTATGTAGCTCATTTAAACTCAAGCTGTAATAACCTAAACGTGCTGCGGCTTTGCGATCTGGGTAGTTTTCAAAAGGCCCTAAACCACGCCAGTTTACTTTTGTATCGCTTTGCTTGTTAAGCGTTGTACTTAGCCCTATACGCGGCATTGGCGGCAGAGTATCGTTTAGTTGCACATCAACATTTAAGCTAATATTGCCGGTATTATTTAGTGTATATAGCCACTGTGTTTGAGCTTGTAGCACGCCATTAAACTCATAATTAAATACACATGTAATACGTATATCAACACTTGATTGCACTGCGTGAATTGAGCTGCATGTGCGCTGCCATTGCCCTATACCTGCACGTAACCAACGTGCCTCCCATGCATTTGGGTCTAGGTTATCTACTTCGCTTACGCCTATGTCGTTATCAAGCGGGGCGCGATAAAAGTTATCAACCAGTGGGCTACTAATAACCTGAGTATCGTTTTGTAACCACTGCTCTATAAGCCCTGATTGCTTACTAAAAACAAGTTTAAACTTATCGTTTTCAATACTTAGTTGAGAGTCGGTTTCACTAACACTTATAGCGCTTTGTTCTGTAGTTGATGTAAATGATTCACTGTTTAAATTATTACTATTTATAAGCTTAAACTGCTCGGTGTTTAATACATGCTCGGCACTTGCAAAGCTGCAGTTGTTAATTAGTGCTACATCTAAATTAAGGTGATATTGCGCACCTTGCTCAAACGCTGTTTTAGTTTTAATTGTTAACGTGTGTGTACTTTGCGGAGCAATATTAAGTACATGCTCGCCTTGTTCAACACAGATGCCATTTTGCATTAACTGCCAAACGAGCTTTTCGTTATCTGTGTGTCTAAATACGTAATCGCTAAATATATCAATGGTGTATTGATTTTTAGTTTGCTCGCGCAGCGTAAATTGTAAATGCTGTTGGCTGTATTTTGCTTCAAATAGGCTAGGGTGCGGGGTGCGGTCAGGGAATAATAAGCCGTTAATACAAAATTGGCGGTCGTTTAGTTCATCACCAAAATCGCCACCGTAAGCCCAATAATGCTCACCGTTTTCGTCAGTTTTAGATAAACCTTGGTCTACCCAATCCCAAATAAAGCCACCTTGTAGGCGCGGATATTCTCTAAATGCTTGCCAGTAATCGTCAAAGCTACCTAGGCTGTTACCCATTGCATGGGCGTACTCGCATAAAATAAGTGGTCGCGTTTCACCCGGTAGGCTTAGCCACTTTTTAATAGAGTATTTAGGTACCGCATCATCTTTAATATCGGTATCTACACGAGCATACATAGGGCAAATAATGTCGGTAGCCGTTGTATTTGCGCCGCCGCCTTCGTATTGCACTGGGCGAGAGGGGTCAAAGCTTTTTGACCAGCCGTACATAGCATCATGATTTGCGCCGTGTCCGCATTCGTTTCCTAGTGACCAAATAATAATTGAGGTGTGGTTTTTATCGCGCTCAACCATTTGTGTATAACGCGACATAAATGCACCAGCCCACTGCGGATCGCTAGCTAAACGCCCCATAGGAAACATGCCATGGGTTTCTATATTTGCTTCATCAACTACGTATAAACCTAGCTCGTCACATAGTTCGTAAAAACGAGGGTGGTTAGGGTAATGAGCAGTACGCACGGCATTAAAGTTATTTTGCTTCATCAGCTTAATATCTTCAATTATATCGGCGGTGCTTACTGTGTGGCCGTTTTCAGGATGGTGCTCGTGGCGATTAACACCGCGTATAAGTAGCGGCTTGCCGTTTAAGCAAAGCTGGCCGTTCAGCATTTCTACTTTTCTAAAGCCAATGGTGTAGGCTTCTGCGTCTATAATATTGCCTTGTTCATCTAACAGGCTTACAACACAGCGGTATAAATAAGGGGTCTCGGCGGTCCATTTTTTAGGGTTTTGTATATCAATTGTTTGAAATACAACATCGCTCCAGCCGCCTTTTTCGTCAACACGTTTATTATTAGTGCTTTGTATTTGCGGCTCACACAGTGCTTGCTCACCATCAAAAACCTGTACTGCTATTTGATAGTTATTTGGCGCATTAATCGCCGTTTTTATATGTAGCGTTGCATCGCGGTAGCAGGCGTCTAAATCGGGAGTAATAAATACATCGCGAATTTGGCTTTGCGGTTTGGTGAGTAAGTTAACATCGCGGAATATACCGCTTAGCCACCACATGTCCTGATCTTCTAAATAACTGCCATCGCTCCAACGAATAACCATAACGGCAATACGGTTAGTGCCTGCAACTAATAGTTCGCTTAAATCAAACTCGCTTGGTAAACGGCTATCTTGTGAATAACCCACCCATTGTCCGTTACACCACAGGTGAAACGCCGAGTTAACGCCTTCAAAAATAATATGATTACGCTGAGTTAGCTTACTTTCGCTTATATTAAATTCAGTGCGGTAACAGCCTGTAGGGTTGTCGCTTGGTACAAAAGGCGGGTTAACTGCAAATGGGTACTTAACATTACAGTAAATAGGTTTATCAAAGCCGTGTAATTGCCAGTTAGAAGGCACTGTAATACTTTGCCAGTTGCTATTTAGTGTTTCACTTAGCAACGATTCATCAACTGCTTCGGGTTTATCAAATAATTTAAAGTCCCACTGACCGTTTAAACTTTGTTTTTGCGATTGCGTGTTAGTACGGGCATGGTCAACGCTTTTAAATCCATTGAGTGGGCTGTGCGCTTTTACTTGATTAACTTGTACTGAAATTGGGTTTTCCCAATCTCGGCGATTAATTATGTGCTGTAAAGAGGTCATGTTTATCCTATTGCATAAGCGGGCAATTATAATGCGCTAAATATAGCTAAAAATAATCGCAGGGGTTATGCTTAAAGCTCTCCTTTGTTTATCCAAAACTATCATTGTAATTATGCGCTATAACATTAAAGACATACTCGATATTGGTCCGCGCTGTATAGAACGCTTTATTGATTCACAAACGCTCGCGCAAATGCCAAACCTTGAAATAGCACTTGCGGGTTGCTCAAACCTATCGGGTCGTTATTGCGTAGCACGCTCAGCACCGCTAGAACATACACTTTTTTATACGCTTGCAGGGCAGGGTAAATTAACAACACAAAATGAGCAGTACACACTTAATGCCAATACACTTATTGTGCTACCAGCAAAGCAAAGCTTTGAAGTGAAAATTGATGCTGAACATTGGGATGTTATTTGGTTAAACCTTGCAAATACTAAACGTTGGCAGCATTTAAACTTAGCGCAAGCACTGGTACTAACCGAGCAAAAACTTGAACCGTTACACCTTGCTATGGAGCTTTTATACAGCGAGCCCAATGCTAATTTACGCGAAAGCGTAACGCCTATTTTAAGTCATTACTTAAATGCTACGCTGCAAAACAACCCACAAGGCGAGGCGCATAACCGTTTAATTAGTTTGTTTGAAGAGGTAGACAAGCGCTTGCAGTTTGATTGGACAATAGAGGTAATGTGCGAACATGTGCATTATTCATCGCCGCATTTACACCGTTTATGCCAAGCCCAATTTGGTAAAAGCCCAATACAACAACTTATTTATTTACGCATTGAACGGGCTAAAAACTTATTGTTAAACACGGCTTGGCCAATTTCGCATGTGGCAAGTTATGTGGGGTACTCTAATATTTTTAATTTTTCCAAACGTTTTAAGAAGTCGGTAGGTGTGTCGCCAAGCGAATTTAGAAAATAACGTTAGCGGCTCTCTACATTTGAATAAATTTAAGGTATTGTGCGATTTCTTAAATTGCATTTTAGAGTTTTAGGTAGGTAATGCGCTCAAACCGTTTTTTAATAGTGATATTATTAGTGCTTGTACATAGCTTTATTAGCTGTGATGGCGCTGCGTATCATTTGCAAGAAGACGTTGATCACGTAACCAGTTCGTTATCGCAAGGCGACTTCACAGCCGATGATAACCAAAGCGATAAAACATCAACTACCGAGATTCATGCCCACCAACATTGCCATTGTGGCTACAACAGCACCTCTAGCCATTCAATAAGCCCAGAGCAAAGTAAAGCAACTTCGCCTGCGTGCTATAACGGGTTAAATTACCCGCCAGATGTACCGCCACCCAATTCACTTAGTTAGTTTTTAATTTTAAATACTTTGTATATAACAGCCTGTGCTTATGCGCTGTTTCGGCTCTGTTATATGCATATTTAGGTTACTTGATGCACGTTCGGTTTGATTTTTTAATGCCAATACCGTGCTCAAGTTAACTCTGTTTGTTAAAAACGGACACGCTATATGAATAAAAAACCAATTATGCTGGTGGCGCTAATGTGCGCGTTACCTGCTTATAGTACTTTGGGGAATGTTAAAACATTAACCCTTAAACAAGCGCTGAGTAATACCGAACAACAAAATCCGGTATTAAAACGCTACCCGTATCATCAAAAAATATTGAGTGCGCTTAAATCTCAAGCTGCACTTTCGCCTAATCCTGTATTGAATGTTGAAGCCGAAAACTTACTTGGCACTAACAAGGCGCGTGGCATTCAAGGCGCTGAAATAACACTCGGGCTTAGCCAACTAATAGAGCTGGGCGATAAGCGCCAAAGCCGTATTAATTACGCAACCGCCAATATTAAAGCCCAAGCAATACAGTATGAAAATACCCGTTTAGCGTTATTGGCAACCACTGCTGAGCGATACTATCAAGGGCTTAAATTTCAAACATTATTAAGTTTGAACAACGAGCGTAAACAGGTAGTTACCCAAGCACTTAAAGCGATTGAACAAAGAGCCAATGCGGGTGCTGCGTCGCAAGCTGATGTAACGCGCATGCGTTATGCACTTAGCCAAGTAGAGCTTGATAAAGCCATGCTTAATAGTGAATTTGAGCGAGCCAGTTTATCGCTTAACGAGCTGTGGAGTGAGGAGCAACCCTACAACACTTTTGCTGGCAATATTAATGCAATTACTGCGCTTAAATCAGCGCAAGCACTTTTAGATGCGGTTAACCAAGCCCCTGAATTTGCATTATTACAGCAGCAATATTTACAGCAAACAGCTAACTTAACACTGCAAAAAGCAAACGGACAAACCGATATTAATATAGGGGGAGGCGTGCGCTATAACCAACAAAGCGACTCCAGCTCATTAGTGTTTTCGTTTTCTATGCCACTGCAATTAAGTAATTCAAATAGCGGAAATATTGCAGCTGCAAATAGTCAGCTCATACTTTTAAATGAGCAGCAAGGGCAATTACGCATCCAGCTACGCCAGCAAGTACGTACTTTGTACGCTTATTATCAAGGCCGAGCTAATCAGGCAAAGCTGTTATCTAATCAAATTATTCCTCAGGCACAAACATTGATCGAACAAAGCTTAAAAAGTTATCAACGCGGACAGATTTCGGTGTTGCAATTACTTGATGCTCAACAAGCACTTTTTGATTCTAAACGCACACTTATTACAACTCACGCAGAGCTGTACCAAGTGCTGCTTACTCTTGAGCGTTTAACAGGCCAATCTTTAATTGAGACTCATCAATCATGAATAAAAATATAATCGTATTACTAGTATCACTTTCGTTTGCCTACAGCTTTGTAAGCACTGATGTATTTGCCTCTGCTGAACATGGCGAGTCAGGTCATAAAGAAACAGAGCAACACGAGAAAAAGCAAGGTCCACACGGCGGCTTTTTATTAACTGACCCTAAATTAACCCTTGAGCTTAAATTGCAAGAATTTGCAGGTAATGTTGAGCTACGTGTATACGGCTATAAGCAAAATAAATCGATTAATATAAACGACTTAAACATAACAATGAGTTTAAAGCGCTTAGTTGAAGCCCCGCAAAATATACAGTTCATAACAGAGGGCGACTACCTTGTAAGCACGCAATCAATTAACGAACCGCATTCATTTGTACTTGCCGTTACTGCTAATTATAACGGTGAGAGTATTAGCTATGAGTACGAGCAACACGAAGGCCGTACCACGTTAACAGAGCGAGCTATTGAGCGCGCAGGTATTAAAACTGAGATAGCGCAAAGTGGTGAGGTAGATATTACCGACACGCTTTTTGGTGTTATTGCGCCAACCCAGCACGGCACAGTAGAAGTAATGGCGCCGTATACAGGATTGATCAGCGATATTTTTGTAAGCATTGGCCAAAGCGTTAAAAAAGGCGAGGCGCTTGTAAGTATCACTAACCGCGAAACACTGCAAAACTACACCATTAAAAGCCCTATTAGTGGCGTTGTAACTGAGCAATATTTAAAGCGTGGTGAGCTTGCAAGCACCAGCGCACTTATGCAAGTAGTTAACCTTGATAAAGTATGGGTTGAGCTGTCGGCTTTTCCCGAAAACATTGAAAAGCTAGTCATAGGGCAAAGCGCTAAAGTGTACGACTTGCATCATCATTTAAATACGCAAGGCAAAGTGTTTTTTATAGCCCCAATGATGACTGGCGGGCACATAGCGCGTGCCCGTATAGAGCTTAATAACCCAGACGGGCATTGGCGCCCAGGCATGCATATAAATAGCGATGTAAGTGTGGCTAAAATAAATGCCAGCGTGCGTGTTAAGCCACAAGCAATTCAAGAATTTAACGGTCAACCCAGTGTGTTTGTTCGTAAAAATAATGTATTTGAAGTGCGTCCCGTTACCTTAGGTGCAAAAAATAGCGAGTGGGTAGAAGTACTTACAGGCTTAAATGCAGGTAGCGAATACGTAACAGACAATAGTTATGTAATTAAAGCCGATATTTTAAAAAGCGGCGCAAGCCACGCTCACTAGGAGGCACCATGATTAATTGGATAGTTTCTTTTGCGGTTAAACGCCGCATGCTGGTGCTTGCGCTTACATTTTTATTTGCTGGATTTGGTGTATACAACATTCAAAATTTAGCGGTAGACGCAGTACCCGATATAACTAACGTACAAGTGCAAATTAATACCAAAGCGCAGGGGTTTACGCCATTAGAGGTAGAGCAACGCATTACCTACTTAGTCGAAACCGCCATGGCGGGCATACCTAAGCTTGATTATACCCGTTCGCTTTCGCGTTATGGGCTTTCGCAAGTAACGGTTATTTTTGATGAAGGCACCGATATTTATTGGGCGCGCCAGCAAATAGGTGAGCGTATTCAAAGTATTCGCTCCGACTTACCTAATAACGTAGAGCCAAACTTGGGCCCTATTGCCAGTGGTTTAGGCGAAATATTTACTTATAGTGTGCATACACAGCCTAATGCGTTAAAAGAAGATGGCACCGCCTACAACGCCGAAGACTTACGTACTTTGCAAGATTGGGTTATTCGTCCGCAGCTTTTAAAAGTAAAAGGCGTAACCGAAATAAACAGCCAAGGTGGTTTTGAGCGTCAATACCAAGTAGCGCCAGTGCCCGAAAAACTCATTGCCTATAAGCTTACTATTAGCGATGTGATTAGTGCACTTGAGGTCAATAACAGTAACCGAGGCGCAGGCTATATTGAGCGCTTTGATGGGCAATATTTAGTACGCTCGCCAGGGCAGCTAAAAACCATTGATGACATAGCCAATACCGTTGTTGCTAAGCGCGACGACGCACCTGTACGCATTAAAGATGTGGCTAACGTGCTTTTAGGTAAAGAGCTTAGAACCGGTGCGGCGACTTATAACGGCGAAGAAACCGTGCTCGGCACCGCCATGATGTTCATTGGCGAAAACAGCCGCGTGGTGGCAAAAGCTATGGCTGATAAGTTAGTTGATGTGCAAAAAAGCTTACCCGCTGGCGTTATTGTTGAAGCGGTTTACGACCGTACTACGCTTGTTGATAAAACCATAGCAACCGTGCAAACCAACTTATTTGAAGGTGCCGTTTTAGTGATAGTAGTTTTGCTATTACTGCTGGGCAATGTAACGGGCGCGCTTATTACGGCAATGGTTATTCCGTTGAGTATGTTGTTTGCCGTTACAGGTATGGTGGGTAATCGCGTATCGGGTAATCTAATGAGCCTAGGCGCAATCGACTTTGGTTTAATTGTTGATGGCGCTGTAATTGTAGTTGAAAACTGCCTGCGCCAATTGGGTGTAGCTCAGCATAAACATGGCAGGCTACTTACCTTAAATGAGCGTCTAAATGTAGTGACCGCCGCCACCAAAGAAGTATTTACACCGGCTGTATTTGGTATTGTTATTATTATGCTGGTTTACTTACCTTTATTTGCACTAAGCGGTGTTGAAGGCAAAATGTTTCAACCAATGGCGTTTACTGTAGTTGCTGCATTAATAGGCGCGCTTATATTTGGCGTTACCTTTGTACCTGCTGCTATTGCGGTATTTGTTCGCGGTAAGGTTAATGAAACCGAAAACGCAGTCATGCGCGGCGTTAAAAAAGTGTATAAGCCATTACTTGGTATATCGCTTAAATTACCGTGGCTTATGGTGGGTATTGCCACTGCATTAGTATTAGTGCTTGGTTTTAAAGTTAAAAATATGGGGGCAGAATTTTTACCGCAGCTTGATGAGGGCGATATTGCTATGCATGCGCTGCGCATTACTGGCACCGGTATTGAGCAATCTGTGCAAATGGAAAAAGAGCTTGAGCAAGCCATATTAGATCAGCCTGAGGTTGCTAACGTATTTTCAAAAATTGGTACTGCCGATGTAGCAAGCGATCCTATGCCGCCCAATGTTGCCGATACTTTTTTAATACTTAAACCGCAAGAAGAGTGGCCTAATCCAGCACTCACTAAAGCAGAATTGGTTCAGCAAATTCGTACCCGTGTTAACGATGTACCTGGTAATAATTACGAATTTACACAACCAATAGAAATGCGCTTTAACGAGTTAATTGCTGGCGTGCGCGCCGATGTGGCACTGCGTATTTATGGTGACGACTTAAGCGTACTTAAAGAGTTTGGCGAAAAAGCCACAGGGCTAATGCGTAATATTGCAGGCGCTACCGATGTACGTTTGGAGCAAATGGAAGGATTGCCAACACTTTCGGTAACACCAATGCGCGACCACATGGCGTTATTGGGTTTAAGCGTAAACGATATTCAACAAACACTTGCCGCCGCTGTTGGTGGTGTGCAAACCGGACTAATTTACGAGGGCGATAAACGTTTTTCGTTATTAGTGCGTTTAGATGAACGTTGGTCAAGCGATGTATCACAGCTTGCGCGTTTGCCAGTGGCCGTGCCTAAAAGTGCTAACCCCGACCTTGCATTTGTACCGCTTGGCGAAGTAGCAAATATTAGTATTGATAAAGGGCCTAATCAAATAAACCGCGAAAGTGGTAAGCGCAACGTCGTGGTAACTGCCAATGTAGAGGGGCGCGATTTAGCAAGCTTTGTAAGTGATGCGCAAGCGAGCATGAATGAATCACTTAACTTACCAAGTGGCTATTGGCTTGAATACGGCGGCACGTTTGAGCAGCTACAATCGGCAAGTAAGCGATTGTCGTTGGTTGTGCCGGTCACTTTACTGCTTATATTTGGCTTACTGTATAGCGCCTTTGGATCGCTTCGTGATTCATTGATTATATTTAGTGGTGTGCCACTGGCATTAACGGGTGGTGTGCTTGCGTTATTGCTGCGCGATATGCCGCTTTCAATATCAGCAGGTGTCGGCTTTATTGCCCTAAGCGGTGTAGCGGTATTAAACGGCGTAGTTATGCTGTCGTTTATTAAGCAGTTACGAAGCGATGGTTTAAGTTTGTTTGAAGCAATTCACAGCGGTGCACTACAGCGCCTGCGCCCAGTACTGATGACGGCGCTGGTGGCAAGTTTAGGTTTTATACCTATGGCGCTTAATTCGGGAACGGGTTCTGAAATGCAAAAACCTCTCGCGACAGTAGTGGTTGGCGGGATTATTTCATCAACATTACTAACACTGTTAATTTTGCCCGCGCTTTATAAGTTAGTACATTCTAAATTTACTAAAAAAGCAGAAGCTGAATTAGCTTAAATACTAGCTATTGATAATGTAATAAAAAAAGCAGCTGTACTTACAGCTGCTTTTTTATTTGGGTATTATTTAGCAAAAAATACTACATTAATTATATTGAAACAGATTATCCCAACGCTCATCTAATATCGTTTTTGCGTGTTCTAAATTTATTGCGCTATACACATCACTAGTGCACGTTACCAAACGCATACGTACCAGCTTTTCAAGTGCGTCGCTAATTTCAAAATCAAGATCGCACTGGTATTTGCTTTTAAACCAATGCTCTATTTGTTCATCAAGCGTTTGGGCGGTTAAGCCGCTTTCTGATTTTAGTAAAAAGGTATACGCAAGCAGGGCTTCTTTTATATCTTCTTCTTCGGCGGCGTCAATAAGGGTGTGAAAAACACCGGCATTATTATCAAGGTTTTTAAAGTAGAGGTTATCGCTAAGCGCTTTCATAAATTTAATTTTACGGTTTTTAAACTTACTCCATTCTTTAAAAATAAAGCTGCCAAATATCCCCATACCAATAGCAAAAGTAATAAAGTGTTGTTGCGTCATTTCTACAGCCTCACTTCTAAAACCACCCCAAAAGGCAAACAAAGCAAATAACAATAAAATTGATGCGCCAAGCTTAGTTATAAGTACCACCGCACCACCAACTAAAGCCGATGAGCCAATAATCATTTTATCAATAGGGCGCATGCGTACTTCGCTATTAGGAAATAGCATTTCAAGGTCGGCTTTTGGAACATTTTGAAACAGCTTAACTATGGTCGAGCTTGGCTCAAATCCCATTGGCGTTTTATTTTTAGCTTCAAAATAAGCGCTATCTTTAAAGCGAATAAACACGGCAACACGGTCGTAATTAGTAAAGTTCAGCGTTTTTTTACGCAAGCCCCAAAAGCTGGTAATAGTTTCAGTGAGTTGCGACTCGCCACGGCGATAAAATACCACTTCTTCAAAGTCGTCAAATTCAACTTCAAGGCGCACCTTAAATAATGACTCTTCATTTAATGCATCTTGTAAGTCTTCATTGGTTATCACTTCAAAATTAGCGGCATTAAGCACCTTAGCAAAATCTTTAGCAAACTCATGTTGGCGCTGCGCTTTTTGATCCTCCGATACTGGCGCTAACGATCGCGTGTCACTGTTGGGATCAAAAGGGGCGTAGTTGTTTTTAAGTGACTCAAGTGTTGAGTGGTAATCGTAATGAATAAGGCTTGCTAGTAAATCACAAAATTGTTTAAACGATGTTTTTTGTGTACTGCTTTTAAGCTCTTCGCTACACATATCGACAATATCTTGTTTTCTAAAAGGAATAAAACGCGCACTTTGCATAAGTTTTTAACTGCTTTGGTAGGTATTTAACTGCATTGACACATAATAAAATATTCATATGGATATTACTAATTTGTTAACGCAGTAGGGAGTATTGATCATTGGTGGTTGAATTTGCAGCTGTGTATTTGGTTTTTAGGCAAGGCAGAGCCTATGTAGTGTGGTTATTCCCCATAAATAAGGCGATAACGCAGCATAAATACCAAATATGCGCTGCCCTCTGGATTCTTTCTAGGGACGATTAACTCTTTGTTGCTTACATGGATGTAGGTAAGGGGCGTGAGCAGGACGCGGAAGCTTTGCTCGACTTTTACTTATTCTAACATGGATGTAAGCCAGTAGGGTAATGCAGGAGCAGTTACCGAGCCCACTAGGTTACAAACCTCGCGCCGCGATTTAATCTTCCTTGGATTGAACAAATTTCAATCCACAAAGATCAATACGCCCTAGGACCTGTAAATTTAGTACACTGTTTTCAGCGTGTATTAACCTAAATATGTAATTATTGGCTTATTGAATACTTTTGTTCTTACTGATAAGTGAAAAGGATTTACTATGGCCATTCAAAAAAAGCTAAAAGAAAAAACGCGTAATTTTATTGACTCTAAGCATATGCTTAGCGGTATTACAGTGGCGTCGTTTTTAGAGTCAACCATAGTTCCTATTCCACTTGAAGCAGTGCTTGTGCCTCTTATGCAGGCTCGTCGAGAAAAGCTATGGCTTATAGCACTAATGGCGACCTTAGGCTGCATAGTGGGTGCATTGTTTGGTTATGCATTGGGTTACTATTTATTTGATGCGGTTGGCGATTGGATTATTAATACGTTTTCGAGCCCTGAGCAATTTGAAAACGTTAAACAGCAAATGCAAGATCAAGGTTTTTGGTTTGTAATAACACTAGGCATAGTGCCTATTCCGTTTCAAATAGCGATGCTTGCAGCTGGCGCGACTAAGTACTCTATTTGGCTGTTTTTGTTGGCCTCGGGTATTGCGCGTTCTATTCGTTACTTTGGTCTGGCTATTATTGTTTATTATGCAGGTAATGAAGCTGAGCGAATCATTAGTAAACACAAAACTAAGGCAATGGTTTTAATAACGTTACTTGTGTTAGGAATTTGGGGATTAAGCTTGGTGATTTAAGCTCATTATTAAAGGTTATTAACCAGCTTATTCTAATAAGCCTTTTTGGTAATGTGCTATAGTTTTTTAATATAGTATCGAAAAGCTTAGGGGTAATATGATTGAAACTGTAAAACTCACTATCAGGCTTTCTAATTTTTTTAAAATGAGCTGGAAAAATAAAACTGTAAGCCTATTTTTATTAGCTTATATTGTTATTTTTTCAGCCTACTCCCTAACTAACTTTCCTCCCTTACAAGTTCAAAATAATGTTTACGGTTTTACAACTGATTTTATTAATTTAATTGTTCTTATTTTTTTATTTTGGATGGTTCAGTGCTCCAAACTTTCAAAGTTTGCATATACATTTTCGACTCTCGGATTAATGCTCTGGTCCATGGGTAATACAGCTGATTTAATCGATGAGATAGTGATACAGCCTTACTGGGTAAGTATTTATTTTGAAGATTTATGCAGAACCAGCGGCATGCTTTTAACTTCCTATGGTTTATTTAAAACAATGCGCTTTGTACAAAGTATTAATAATCGATTAGCGCGTGAGCTAATTATTGATGATTTAACCAAGGTACATAACAGACGTTATTTTTATCAGCACGCTAAAGATGCTCAGCACTCACCTTACGTTATTTTAATTGTAGATATAGACCACTTTAAAGCAATTAATGATGAATTTGGTCATGATGTTGGTGATGTAGTGCTTAAAGAACTAGCAACTAAATACGACAATGCTTTTACGCACCAAAACAAATTTGCTCGCCTCGGTGGTGAAGAATTTGGTGGCTACTTGCCTACAAATAATATGACGCAAGCGTGTGATTTTTCGCAGCAATTAATTGATCTTGCGCACACCATAAATATTCAAAACTCTCGTCACCTAACAGTAAGTATAGGTGTTGCAATGCAAACGCCTAATGAGCCTTTAGATAAAGTAATGAAGCGCGCTGATCAAGCTTTATATTTAGCTAAGAAGAGTGGCCGAGATCGTTTTGAAATTGCCCCGTAAGCGTTTTAATTATATAAAAACACGTCCTTATTGTTTGCACATTTACTACACTTTTTAACGTTTTCGTAAGGAAATGTCAGTGAGGGTAATGCTTTGTAAATCATGAAATTAAAATAGAATGTTTGGGTCATAATGGGGATATTAATAATAAGGAATAACCTTAATGACCAACTCCCTTTTAAAAGCTGCATTACCCTTAAGTCTAATTACTATTTTGTCGGGCTGTGGCTCTGGCGATAGCTCAAGCTCTACAGGTTACATCCAATTGTATAACGGCTCTTACAATAGCCCATACACACGTTTGTTTGTTGAAGAAACAGAGCGCTCAGGCGCTGATTTTGCTGATGTAACTACTCGCCATAACTACAGCACTGACACTTATGATGTAAGTTTTGAGTATCTAGATGCTAACGACAGCTATATAACAATTAGCGATCAAGAAATTTCTATTAAGGGTGACAAAACACAGTTAGTAGTAATGAGTGGTAACTTTGATGAGCCTACATTTACAGAGCTTAGCGTACCTATCTCAAGCGATACGGGTGAGTTTAACTTAGGGTTTTACAATATTGCAGGTGAGGATACTAACTACGATATTTACTTAGCAACTGATGATGGCGTATTTGAAAGCGCGACACTTTTTTCATCGGCTCAATATTTAAGTGAGTTAGATCTGCAAAGCGTTGATGAAGGTTATTACACTATTTACATAACAGAAGCGGGCAGCAGTGATGTTGTGTACGAGTCGTCATCTGTTTATTTATACGATGAAGCAAGTTATGTAGCAATGATCCGCCCAAGTTATGCAACAGAAGAGGGCGGTATTACGCTTGATGTAGTAACCGATAATAACTACGTTACTGAGCTTAAACATCAATCTGCCCTAGGGCAATTACGTTTTATAAATACCGTTGATGACTACTCGCCAGTAAGCTTTTCTGCTACACGAGGTACAACTGTAAATACAACAAATACAGTCGCTAGTGACTCTTATACCGATTATGTTGAACTTTCGCCTAATAGTTACAGCGTAGCGATGTACGACGAAGAAGGTACAAAACTAGCTGATAACTTTTTAATGACGCTAGAGCGCGAGCAAAGTGCGGTGGGTATTTTCTATAACGACGTTGATAACGGTTTACGTATGATGAGCGTTGAAGAAAATCTAACACCAAGCAGTTACAGCCATACGGTATCGGTTGTAAACCTAATTGAAAGCTACGCAGGGCAATCGGTTTCAGATGTAGATGTGTACTTTACACTTAACGGCGAAACGGTAGACGACACCAGTAACGTAGTCGATGGCCTAGATAAGTATGACCAAGAAGAGCAGGTTGTAGATAATGAAATTTACACGGTTTATGTTGTTTACGAAGACAACGGCCAGCAAATTGTGCTTATTCAACAAAGCGATATGGACTTTACACAAGAGGGTAACTACATATTGATTTTAGAGCATGATGAAACAACAAGCTCAGGTTATAAGATGACCCTAGAGCGCACTATTACCGATAGTGTTGAATAAACCTAAACATATAAAGTAGCATAAAGCCTAAGCACTTTAAGTGCTTAGGTTTTTTTATTGAACAAAATTTACCTACTCATTAATAATTAGGTACACTCAGGGCATAATAATTAATAAGAGTGTGCCATGGATGATTTAGTTGGGTTAGCCGTCATAGTAATACTGGTTGTAGTTGCCGGTGCTATTTGCGGCTTAATAGCGCTAGTGCAGTTAAATGGATTAAAACAAGAAGTTGCTGTTTTAAGGGCAAAAGTAACACACTTACAAACACATAAATCGATATCGCAAAGTGAACCTCAAAGTGGATTATCTACGGCTCAGGCAGCGCTTTCAAGATCAAAGCCAATTGCTCATAAAGCACAGCCAAACTTAACGTCCCAAAATGCGTCGCCACCTGTAATAAATCAGCCATCAGCGCCTCCTAAAAAAGCCAAACCAGCTGAAGCATCAGCCATAGAATTACTATTTAATAAATTGCGCGCAGGGTTTGAAGAGAACTGGATGACGTGGATAGGCGCAATAGCGCTTGCGTTTGGGGGCATATTTTTAGCTAAATACAGCCTAGAAGCGGGGTTACTATCGCCTGTAATGAGGTTGAGTTTAGGTGGCTTATTTGGGCTTGGCCTAATTGCAGCCGCAGCTTATTTACACCATAAACGCATTGTATTTGAAGGCTTTAATAATTATATACCCGCAGCGCTTGCAAGCGGCGGGTTTATTACCTGTTTTGCTTTAACGCTTTTAGCTTACAGTAGCTACGATATGCTTAGCCCTACCGTGGCATTTTTTGCGTTAGCTATTATAGCGATTAGTGCAAGTGCAATGGCGCTTAGGCTCGGCCCATTATTAGCAGTATTAGGTATTATTGGCGCTTATAGTGTACCAATATGGGTTAGTACTGGCAGTGGTAACTTGTTTGCATTATTTATGTATGTTGGCTTTGTAAGTTTGTCTGCTGCGTTAGTTGCACATAAAGTACAACGTATTTGGCTATGGTATTTACTATGGGCTGGGCACATTGGCTGGTATTTATTTGGTTTTACGCTACTTAAAGTTGATACCGTTTGGTTAATGGGAACGTTTGCTCTACTGAGTATTATTGGGTTAATTGCTATACCGCGCTTAGGTCTAAAACTGAATGTGATTGAACATCGCCCGCACAGTTTAAAACGCTTAATTAAAGCGCTTCCAGATCATGCATTACTACTCGCTTTTATAGCGCCCTTAATATTTACTATGTTGATCAGTCACTTTGATATGCAGTGGCAAGCAATCGGCGTGTTAAGTATTGTATTGGTGTTGTTTTTAGTCCTTAAAAATAGCCGTTGGGATATTTGGCAGGGCGTAGCGTTAGTTATTTCAACGCTATTAGTGTTAGGCGCTCAGCGCACGCATCTTTCGCCAAATCTATTTGATGACGCACTCTTTATATTCAAAAATGAATACGGTTTGGGTTTATTACTCGGATTGTTACTTACCGCTTTTGGGCTTTATTACGGTAAAAAACAGATTAAGCGTTTAGCGTTTCATATTACGGGGGCATTTAGTGCATTTGTAATGATAGCGACTTTATATACGCTTATTCCTAATTCTGCGTTAAGTACTGCATATCCACTTTGGGCCGTTGTATTGTTTATAGTGGCAGCTATTTTAATAAAGCTCGCGCAGCATAATACAACGCTATTTCAGCGTTTTACTTATTGGGTAGGCGCTAATGCCAATATTACGTTAGCAATTACCATGCTACTAAGTGACAGCGGCCTAACCATTGCTCTTGCTGTACAAGTATTACTTATAAGCGTACTTATTAAGCGCTATAAAGTGCCTATGCCGCATTGGCCTATAAAAGCCTTGGTTGCTGCGTTATTACTGCGCTTAACGCTTGCGCCTTGGACACCAAGCTACGATGCGTTAACGGTATTTGGCTTGCATTGGAGTATTGTGGTTTACCCGTTATGTATCGCGTTATTTTTTGCCGCAGCTAAGTGCTTTGACTCATCAAAACTTAAAATATGGCTCGAAGGTGCAGCTCTTCATTGTTTAGCGCTTTTTATTACTACCGAAACAAGTTATCAGTTAGTAGGGCATTATCCGCAATTTGATTCACTTAACTTTTACGAACAAATACTCCTTACCTGTAACTGGCTGGCATTAGGGTGTGTGTATTTACACAGAGCAAAACTTGCCGGTACTTTAGCTAAGTTATATAAAGTGGCGGGCTTTGTACTTGCAGGGTTAGCAGGGCTTTTTGCTATTAAAACACTGCTTGACGATAACCCATTATTTGAATCACTTTACATAGGTGAGCTGCCAATATTTAACTGGTTATTACTATTGTGGTTAGTACCTGCAGGATTAACGTTTTGGCTGGCCAAGCTTGTAAAACCAATAAATGCTAAAGCTACGCCATTTATATTGGCCGTTGCAGGTGGCTTTATATTATTGGCAATAAACAGCTTTATTCGTCAATACTGGCAAGGTCCTTACATATACTTATCAAAAGGGGCGAGCAATGCAGAGCTCTATAGCTACTCTGTTATTTGGTTAGTAATGGGGGCGGGTACTGTTATTTTTGGTCATTTAAAAAATCAATTATTAATACAAAAAGTAGGCCTAGGCATACTAGCTGCAGTTATTGTTAAAGTGTTTTTAATTGATATGGCTAACTTGGAGGGCTTACTTAAAGCGCTTTCGTTTATTGGATTAGGGCTTTCGTTGGTGGGGTTAAGTTGGTTGTTCCAAAAGATTAGAAGCCGAGTAAATCAAGTTTAACTTTATGAATACTTTATAAAGCAAAGCCCAGAAGATACTGGGCTTTTTGTTTTACGCTATTACTTGATAGCTTTTAACTAGAACACTTTTAACTAGAATACTTTTAACTAGATCACTTTTTACTAGCTTATTATGTACTGTGATTAAGCAGTGCCTTTAGTTTGCCCGGTTTAATTGGCTTACTTAAATAATGAATATTAGCGGCTTTGGTTTCCTGTTTAAGCTCGGTGTCGCGCACGGCGGTAATTAAAATAGCAGGGACTTGGCTTTGCCAAATTTCGCGCAGGGTTTTAATTAGCGTTATGCCATCGCAGTCATTGCCTAATTGGTAGTCCATTAAAATAACATCGGGTGCACCGTTTTGCTTAGCATGCGCCAGTACATTATCTACGTTATCAAAAAGGGTGTAATTAGCTTGCCACTTTTTAAGTAAGCTTGCCATTGCTGCTAAATTTTCAGGGTCGTCGTCTACGGCAACAATATTAATAGCTGCACGGTTTTCTATTAGGCTGTTTGTAGTACTTTTTTGTTGTACGAACAGCTTATCGCCATAAGGTACCTCAATGCTAAAGCGGCTACCTTTATTTGGCTCAGAATGCACATCAAGCGGCAAACTTAATAAGTCAGCCATACGTTTTACAACACCTAAGCCTAAGCCTACGCCTTTGTTATCGCCCGACTCCACACGGTAAAAGTCGTTAAATATTTTGGCTTGCTCTACTTCGCTAATACCGGGGCCTGTATCCCATACTTCTATTCGTAAATTGTGCTTTCGGTTCCTGCAGGCAATTAATACACGGCCATTGTCGGTGTATTTAACTGCATTAGAGACCAAGTTTTGAATAATTCGGCGCAAATAGGTTATATCGCTGTGCACAATTTGTTGGTTTGAACGCACACTAAGTTTAAGGCCTTTATCACTTGATAAAATAGCGTATTCACTTTGCAATGGCGCTAAAATATCTTCAATATAAAAGTGGCGAGGGGTAGGGGTCATAGCGCCTTGCTCAAGCTTAGCTATTTCAAGCAATGCCGACATTAAATGCACGGTTGAATCGAGACTGTCGCCTAGTTTTTCAAAGCTGTTTTGGTTAGTGCTGTCGAGCTGTTTTTCGTCAATAGCGGCAAGGTATAAACGTGCTGCATTTAACGGCTGTAAAATGTCGTGGCTCGCCAGTGCTAAAAAGCGCGTTTTACTGTCGTTGGCTTGCTCTGCTTCTCGTTTAGCTAAAGTAAGTGCTTGCTCAGTTTGTACACGGCTATCTATTTGAGCTTGTAAGTCTTTATTGATAGTTTGCACTTCTTGAGTACGTGCTTCTATGCGGTTTTCAAGATCCATGTTTACTTCTTCAAGCGCATTTTGCGTACTTATGTGGTTTGTAATATCTGAAAAGCTGGTAACAAATCCGCCATCGGGCAGCGGATTACCAATCATTTCGTATACTTGGCCATTACGACGGTGGCGAATAAAATGATGCGAGCTGCCATATTTTAAATGCTGTACACGTTTTTCTACTTGGCGTTCTATTTCACCGGGGCCACATTCACCACGGTTAGCGTTGTATCTAATAATGTCTTCTATGGGTTGGCCTACTTCTAAAAAGCCTTCAGGGTAGCCAAACATTTCATTGTAGCGTTTGTTCCATGCAACGAGTTTTAAATCTTTATCAACAACTGAAATACCGTGGCTTAAATTTTCGAGTGAGGTAAATAACAGGTTTTGATTAAATTGCAGCGCTTGTGTGGTTTCGTCAAAAAAGTTTACTACTTCTTCAAACGCCATACGTTTACCCGACGATACCGTATGTATTAACGCTTGTGCCGACGATGCACCAAGCACGCCCGTTAATGCGCGTTCGCAGTAAGCTATAAATTCAGGCTCTGGGTGTGCGTTGTTATCGCTTAAATGATGGGCGAGTGCGTAATGGGCCAACACTTGTTGGCTGCGCTGAATACCTAGAAAGGTTTGCAGTAGTATTTTAAAGTCGTAAACGGTGGCTTTTACGTCTTTATTTAAGCGCCTTGATAAAATAGCCTGATCTTTAGGGTTAATAAAAGCAGCGGCCTGAATTTTATCAATTAAGCGCTCCTCAGCCCCAAGTGAAAAACTAATATAACAACCAATATTGGCAAACAAAGCTATCAAGGTTCCACGCGTTATAAGCGTTTGTTGCAGCTCGCTATCAAGGGTTGTGCCGGCATCGAGTATTGGCAGCATTAAAAATAGTATCCAGCAAATAAAGCCTGCTACCAAACCCGCATACACCCCATAAGCATGACCTTTTCGCCAATATAAACCACCCACAATAGAGGGCAGCAATTGGGTAACAAGTGAAAACGCCACCAAGCCCATACTGGCCAGTGCGCTACTATGGCCAAACCATTGCTGATAGAAATAGGCCAAAATTAATATGCCTGCAATAGCAAAGCGCCTTACAAGTAATATGTGAGACTTATAACTGCTGGTAATTAAGTTACGTTTAAACTTTCTACGCAGCATTAACGGCAGTACCACATCGTTTGAGATCATCGTGCTTAATGTAAGCGTTGCTACCACTATCATTGCGGTGGCGGCCGATAGTCCACCTATAAATACAAAGGTGATTAAAAAGGCGTTGTCGTTAATTAGCGGTAGGGCAAGTACAAAGCTGTCGGGTGAATAGCCGCTGCCAATTTCAGGATGAATGGCCGCAGTCGCAATAGGTAAAATCATTGCGGCTGTTAGTAGTAAATACAGCGGAAAAGCCCAGCGAGCGGTAAGTAAGTGGCGTTTGTTTTGGTTGTCGACCACGGTTACATGAAACTGGCGAGGCAAACATATAATAGCCGCTGCAGCCATTAAAGACTGGCCAATAAAGTTAAAGCTAAAAAAGTTAAAATCGCTCCAGTGACCCCAAATAGACTCAGTTACTTTGTTCGTGGTGGCTTCGGGTAAATTAAAAATTGTAAATACTGCAAGCCCCGCAACGGCAATAAGAGCAATAAGTTTGATCATAGATTCAAATGCAACAGCGAGCATTAAGCCAGAGCGATATTCAGTTACATCAACTTTGCGAGTACCAAAAAATATAGCAAATAAAGCCATAATTAGTGTGGCAGAAAGCGCGAGCATATCGCCGGATATTTTATTACTGTTTTGCAAAAGTAAAAAGCTTGTACTAAGCGCTTTTAATTGCAGTGCAATGTAGGGAATGGTTGCCAGTAATGCGATTACAGTAACCATTATTGCTGTAGTTTGACGTTTGCCGTAACGAGCTGAAATAAAGTCAGCAATAGTCGTTATATTTTGTTTTTTACTTACCAGTACCAGCTTACGTAAAAATCCTTGGCCGAATAAAAACAGCAACGCAGGGCCTAATAATATTGGCAAGTAATTCCAACTGCTGGTGGCGGCTGTTCCTACCGAACCGTAATAAGTCCAAGAGGTACAGTAAATCCCGAGTGAGAGTGAATACACAAATGGGTGATGGCTAATACGCTTTGCTAAAGGGGTTGTTTTATCGCCCCAATTGGCAAGCCAAAACAGCACACCTATATAACTTAAAGCAACAATAATGAGTACGGCAGTCATGTTGTTATTAAACCTTATTATTTTAAATAATCCCTCATCCCTATGAGGGATTAACACAATACCAGAACTGAGGTTAAGTGTGAGGGTTGAATTTAAAATAAAACTTTTATTTTATTTATATCTTACTGAATATTAACAGTAAAAATAAAACACCCTTGAGCATTAGACTAATGTCGCATTAATGACCAACTTATCAATTTAATCATAAAGCCAGCTTACAAAAACAGCCTAAGTAATTGAAATAATATAAAAATATATAAAACACGCTTGAATGATAAATACAGTTTACGTAAACGTTAATAAGCTGTTACGACTATGGTCTCAATTCAATATGTAACCAGCGTTGCTAAATTGGTAAGCGAAGATAAAAAACCACTCATCGCGATATTGCGGTGCTTAAAGGGGAAAACAAAAATGGCTTTTAAAGATGAAGAACAAGCAAAAGCTTATTGGGCAGAAAACATTTCGCTGTTATTTAAACTGTTAGCAGTGTGGTTTGTCGTGTCTTTTGGCTTTGGCATATTACTGGTTGATGTACTTAATGAAGTACGTTTTTTTGGGTTTAAACTTGGCTTCTGGTTCGCCCAGCAAGGCGCGATTTATACCTTTGTTGCTTTGATTTTTGTGTACGTTTTCAAAATGAATACGTTAGATAAAAAATACGGCGTAGACGAATAGGAGCTCAGCAATGGATGTTCAAACACTCACGTTTTTAATTGTTGGTTTAAGCTTTGCGCTTTATATCGGCATAGCAATATGGGCCCGAGCGGGTTCAACCAAAGAGTTTTATGTAGCGGGCGGCGGCGTACCTCCTCTTGCTAATGGTATGGCAACAGCTGCCGATTGGATGAGCGCCGCGTCGTTTATTTCAATGGCGGGTATTATTTCGTTTGCAGGTTACGATGGCAGTGTTTACTTAATGGGGTGGACAGGTGGTTATGTACTATTAGCCATGTGTTTAGCGCCTTACTTACGTAAATTCGGCAAGTTTACTGTGCCAGACTTTATTGGCGACCGTTACTATTCACGTACCGCGCGTTTAGTTGCTATTTTTTGTGCCATATTCATTTGTTTCACTTATATAGCAGGGCAAATGCGTGGCGTAGGCGTGGTATTTTCACGATTTTTAGAAGTAGAAATTGAAACCGGTGTTTACATTGGTATGGTGATTGTATTCTTTTATGCGGTACTTGGCGGCATGAAAGGCATTACCTACACACAAGTAGCGCAGTATTGTGTACTTGTATTTGCCTACCTTGTACCAGCCATTTTTATCTCGATGATGATGACGGGTCACTTCTTCCCACAAACCGGTTTTGGTGCCACACTAATTGGCAGCGACGGCGTGTACGTACTTGATAAATTAGATGGCTTAAGCGCTGAACTTGGTTTTGCGCAATATACCGAAGGCTCTAAGAGCATGATTGACGTATTTGCTATTACTGGTGCGTTAATGGTAGGTACTGCTGGTTTACCACATGTAATTGTACGCTTTTTCACTGTACCTCGCGTAAAAGACACACGTATTTCTGCTGCATGGACTCTTGTGTTCATCGCGATTGTTTATACTACAGCACCTGCGGTTGCAGCCTTTGCTCGCGTAAACATGGTTGATACTATTAATGGTAAAGACGGTAGCGGTACAGCTTACGCAGAAGCACCAGGATGGATTAAAAACTGGGAACGCACAGGTTTAATTACATTTGATGATAAAAACGGCGATGGCAAAATGTTCTACACGGCGGGTAAAATCACCGATCCGAACAGTGCTAACGAAGTAAATGTAGACCGCGACATTATGGTATTAGCAAATCCAGAAATTGCTAATTTACCAGCATGGGTAATCGCACTTGTAGCTGCCGGTGGTATTGCCGCTGCACTGTCTACAACAGCAGGTTTACTACTGGTTATTTCGACCTCCGTTTCGCACGATTTACTCAAGCGAACCCTCAAGCCCGATATTACCGACAAGCAAGAGTTACTTGCAGCGAGGTTGGCAGCCATGGTCGCTATTGTTATCTCCGCATACTTTGGTATTAACCCGCCTGGATTTGTGGCATCGGTAGTGGCATTTGCATTCGGCTTGGCGGCAGCGAGTTTCTTCCCAGCAATTATTATGGGTATATTCTCTAAAACAATGAACCGAGAGGGCGCAATTGCAGGCATGGTAACGGGTATTGGCTTTACCGCTGCGTATATCATCTTCTTCAAGTTTGTAAGCCCTGAGCTTAATAATCCTGAACATTGGTTTTTAGGTATTTCGCCTGAAGGTATTGGCTTAATTGGTATGATTATTAACTTTGCAGTTGCTGCAGTTGTTCTTAAATTTACTCAAGCTACACCTATTGAAATTCAAGAAATGGTAGAAGGTATTCGTAACCCTAAAGGGTCAGCTGAAGCGCACGATCACTAGGCAACATTTATAGATATAGTAAAAAAATATAAAGCACCCAAAGCCCGACTTTAGTCGGGCTTTTTATTTGTTTAATAAATAAGTACATTAGATTGGTACATCACCATTTAAAGAGCGAATACAATGAGTGTAGAACAACAAGAAATAGCCCAATACGTTTGTTTGCAAGCGCCTTTTACTATGCTTGATAGCAGCGCATGCGAATACTTTGTAAATCATCTTGATATTATTTACCTTACCCGCGAAAACCAAACTCAGTGGTTACAAAGTGAAAACCCTAAACTATTTTTAATTCGCTCTGGTTTGTACGACCTCGTTGATGGCAAGGGCGATGTTGTTACGCGCTTAGCGCAAGGTGACTATTTTGGTTTTCCGTCGCTATTAACCGGTGAGGCAATTCAAAATAGGTTAGAAGTACAAAAAGAGGGGATAGTGTATATGCTCTCTCAAACGCACTTTGATTTTTTACGCAGAGAATATAAATCGTTTGAGCAATACTTTGTACGCGCTCATGCTAACCGGTTGTTGTCATCGCATTATAAAAGTAAAAACGATAGCTGGTCTGAACGTAAAATATCAGAGCTGATGACGCGCACAGCAATTACGCTTACGCCCGATGCAAGTATTAGGCAAAGCGCTAAAAAAATGAAAGAGCATGGCGTATCGTCAATAATGATAACGCAGCACGCGCACTTAGTAGGGGTTGTGACCGACCGCGATTTACGCAACCGAGTACTTGCCGACGAGGTAGATCCACAAGACGCAGTAAGCAGTATTATGACCGCAAAACCTAAGTTTATATTTGAAAATAACCGGGTGTTTTCGGCGCTGCACTTAATGCTTAAATACAATATTCACCATTTGCCCGTGCTTGACGAAAACCATAACCCGATAGGGATGATAACCAGCACCGATTTACTGCGCCAACAAAAAAGTGACCCCGTACAGCTTATTGGGCGCATATATAAAGCGCACACTGTTACTGATTTAAAACGCTACGCTAAAGAAATTCCCGAACTTTTGCGTAGTTTTTCGTACAACATTGACGACATATCGCTAATTGGTAAATTACTCAGTGGTTTAACCGATGCGCTTACATCGCGCCTGATTCACTTATTTCAAGAAGAGCATGGCACAGCGCCAACCAGCTTTAGTTTTATTTGCTTTGGCTCGCAAGCACGCGAAGAACAAACCCTGCATTCAGATCAAGATAACGGCTTATTACTCCCTAACGACTTAACCACCGAGCAACACGCTTACTTTAAAAGTATGGGCGAGTTTGTATGCGAGAATTTAGTTGAGTGCGGCATTAGGCGTTGCCCAGGTAATATTATGGCAAGCAGTGATGAGTGCCGTATGAGCGTAAACGACTGGAGCGAGCGCTTTTTTAAATGGATAAAAAGCCCCACACCCAATGCAATGCTTAACTGTAAGATATTTTTTGACCTGCGATTTATTGAAGGTTCAAACGCTTTATACACGGCTTTTTGCGAGCAACTAATTCGTATATCGCGTAACGACTTATTCTATGCCGCAATGGCAACCGACATAAGCAGCAACAGCGTGCCAATTGGTTTATTTAATAAATTTAAAACAGAAAAAACAGATCAAAATAATAAATACATAGATTTAAAAAAACGCGGTGTCGTAATTATAAATGACATAGTGCGGTTATACGCTTTAAAAGCGGGTATTAGGCGCGCCAACACGCAAGAGCGGTTGGACGCACTACTAAAACATAAACTGATCAGCAAAGAAGATATATACAACCTAAAAGACTGCTGGCGGTTCTTAACGCAGCAGCGCTTGAGTACACAAATAAACGAAGAGGGCTTACCGAGTAATTGTATTAATCCTAATAAATTAAACTCACTAGAGCGCCATCAACTAAAAGAAGCGTTTTATCTTGTTAAACAAGCGCAGCAAGCCGCTGCGTTTAAGTTTGCTCGCGGCAGTTTATAATGATGGATTACTAACATGGTAAAAAAGCTGCTCACTCGGTATTTAAAGCGCCGTAAATTACTAGGCAAAAATGCCTTACAACAACGTTATTTGGTGATTGATTTAGAGCTAACTGGCCTTGATGCAAAACAGCACGAAATTGTATCGGTAGCGTGGGTGGTAATAGATAACCAATGTATAAAAATGAGCGAGTCGCAGCACCTTATAAATAAAGACGTAAAAAGCCTTGAGCAAAGTCCTGTTTTTCATGGGATTAGCGATGATGCTATAGCAAAGGGGCTAAGCCTAAACAGTATATTAATGCAATTAAGTAACCATTTTAGCGACTGTATTTTAGTGTTTCATAATGCCATGCTCGACTGGGGGTTTTTAAAAATAGCGCTTAAAAATGCCAATATAACTATACGGCCTAAACTGATACTCGACACACTGCATATTGAGCAAAAGCGCTTACTCCATCATTCAACTGAAATAAAACAAGATGATTTAACCCTTAATGCTTGCCGCACACGTTATGAGTTACCAAGCTATCATTGCCATCATGCACTGACCGATGCACAAGCCACTGCCGAGTTACTGCTAGCCCAGTGTCATCAAATAAGCCGTGGCAAAGAGTTAAAAGTAGGCGAGTTGATGTAGGTTGGCTGAAGGCGGGGCTTTATGCCGCGCGAGATAAACTCCCGCCTACAATAAAGAGCAGTTTACTTTTATTGTTATCCGTATAACTATAGGTACAGTTACGTAATCATTATCTAACTAATCACTTCAAGGACGATCATGAAACTCATCACTGCCATTTTCTTAACCTTATTCCCACTCATCACTTTTGCTAATTCAGGCTTACCTACAAGCCGTCAAATTTCGGTTCAAGGGACTGCAGAGGTGCTTGCCGTTCCTGATATAGCTAAAATACTATTTCAAATTATAAGTATTAAAAACGAACCTTTAGCAGCTAAGAACGATCTTGATAATAAAGTTAATTTACTAATTGACGGACTAAGTCAATTTGAAATAACTGCCGATGATGTAGTCGCCTCAAGTGTTAAAGTTGAAAAAACGGGTATGGATTACATTGAAACAGGGCATCAGGCTCCCGCTGAATACGCAGCTATAAGGATTTTTGAAGTAACACTAAAAAATATTGAAAGAGTGAATGATTTAAGTGATTTTTTATTGAATTTAAAAGTAAATGCGATTCAAAGTACTGAGTTTTTATCTTCAAAAGCTGAGCTGTTACAAGCACAAGCTACACAACAAGCACTTAATAACGCAAAAGAAAAAGCAAATATGCTTGCTAACTCCTTTGATACAAAAGTGGGTGAAGTACGCACTATTAGCTCAACTCAAAAAAGTGTTTACAGTGGTTTTGGTGCAGCGGTTAAAAAAATAGATAGAGTAAATCCAATAAGCGATTCTTTTCCTAAAGCTCGCAAAAATTATCTACAACAAACGGTAAGCTTTAAATCATCAATAAACGTGGTGTTTGATTTAGAAGTAAATGATTAAGTTAAAATTTTCATTTCAAATACATTTTCATAATGTAAGCTGGCTTTAAGTTTTTGATTAATTTGAAGGTAGCGATACTATGAGCGATGAAAGCAACACATTAAAAGCACAAACCGAGGCAAAAGTAGCCGCTGGGCGAAAAGGTAATCCTGATTTTATGAAAGGTGTTGATGAAAGTATTGCTCAAGCAAAATCCTTTCAAGAGGGTGCAAATGCACTTAATTTAGCTCAAAGTGCCCCACGCTTTGAGCTGCCGAATCAAAAAGGTGAGCAAGTTTTATTAGAAGAACTACTTGCACACGGACCTGTGGTTATTACTTTTTATCGTGGAAGTTGGTGTCCGTACTGTAATTTACAACTGAAAGCACTGCAGTCACGTTTACCTGAAATTCATGCTTTAGGTGCGCAGCTGGTAGCTATTAGCCCGCAAGTACCCGATGGCTCAATGAGCGAAAGCGATATAAGTAACATGGATTTTTTAGTGCTGAGTGATCAAAATGCCGATGTAGCAGCAAGCTACGGCGTAGCATGGCAAGTGCCCACATTTTTACTCGAGCATATGCGAGTAGACCGAGGCCTAGATTTAGAGTCGGTTAACAATGGCAATAGTAGTGTTTTACCGATCCCTGCCACCTTTGTTTTAGATAAACAAGGTAAAGTGACTTGGCGTTATGTTGATGTTGATTATCGTACTCGTTCTGAGCCAGAAGATATAATTAACGCTTTGAAAAATTTAGTATAAAAAACTTAATTTTAAAAGTCAGACCCCTTGAAGAGCTTGCAATGCCTAAGCTCTTCAACGTTAATTTAAAGTTTCTAATGCTTCCCTCTTATAATCAGATGCAAGGTCGATTACAATACAGACATCTAAAAGGCGTATTGCCTTTATCTGCACGCTAAAAGAGTGGATTTTATATTTCATGGCAATCAAACTTGCAATTAATGGTTTTGGTCGTATTGGTCGAAATATTGTCCGCGCGTTATACGAGTCTGGTTTGAGCGACGATATAAAAATTGTTGCGATTAACGAACTTGCTGATCCTGAAGCTATTGCTCATTTATTAAAATACGACACATCCCACGGTCGTTTTTCTTTTCCTGTAAAACTTGGTGAAGACACCATTAGTGTTGCAGGCGATACCATTGCACTTTTTTGTGAAGAAAACCCAATTGAATTACCTTGGCAAACGCTCGATGTAGACGTTGTACTTGAATGTACGGGTGTTTACCACTCGCGTGAACATGCGCAGTTACATATTACCGCAGGTGCTAAAAAGGTGTTGTTTTCGCATCCGGCTGATAACGATGTTGATGCAACGATTGTGTATGGCATTAACGACGATGAGCTTAAAAACGAGCACACAATTGTGTCTAACGGCTCGTGCACAACTAACTGTGTTGTGCCAGTTATTAAAGTATTAGATGATGCATTTGGTATTGAGTCGGGCGCTATTACAACTATTCATGCGTCGATGAACGATCAACAAGTGATTGATGGTTATCATCATGATTTACGCCGTACTCGTGCTGCAAGCCAATCAATTATTCCAGTTGATACAAAGCTCGCCCGTGGTATAGACCGTATTTTACCTAAATTTAAAGGCCGTTTTGAAGCCATCGCCGTACGTGTACCTACTATAAATGTAACGGCAATGGATTTAAGTGTAACGGTTAATACCGATGTAGATTTAAATGCAGTAAATAATGCACTTAAAGCACAAGCAAAAGACCGCTTAGAAGGTATTTTAAGTTATACCGAAGAGCCGCTTGTATCGGTTGATTTTAATCACGACCCACATTCTTGTATTATTGATGGCACACAAACACGTGTTAGTCACAAACGACTGATAAAGTTATTAGTATGGTGTGATAACGAATGGGGTTTTGCTAATCGTATGCTCGACACAGCGCGTGCTATGATGGCAGTGAATAAGTAATTTATTAATATAATAATTTTAAACGTATTTTTCAGGTTCAGTATCGTTAACTAAGGAGATGTTCATGTCGGTCATAAAAATGGCAGATTTAGATTTAAACGGCAAACGCGTATTAATTCGTGAAGATTTAAATGTACCAGTTAAAGCAGGTAAAGTGACGTCAGATGCGCGTATTCGTGCAGCACTACCTACTATTAAACTAGCCCTTGAAAAAGGCGCTAAAGTAATGGTTATGTCACACCTTGGCCGTCCTACGGAAGGGGAATACGATGAAGCGTTTTCGCTTACACCTGTAGCTAATTACTTAAACGATGCCCTAGAGCAAACTGTACGTTTAGAAAAAGATTATCTAAACGGTGTTGATATTGCTGATAACGAAGTGGTTGTTTTTGAAAATGTGCGCTTTAACAAAGGCGAGAAGAAAAACGACGAAGCGTTATCTAAGCAACTAGCTGCACTGTGTGATGTATATGTAATGGATGCATTTGGTACGGCTCACCGTGCACAAGCATCTACCCATGGCGTTGGCTTATTTGCCGATGTTGCATGTGCAGGTCCGCTGTTATCGGCTGAGCTCGAAGCGTTAGGCAAAGCACTTGATAATCCAGCTCGTCCATTAGTGGCGATTGTTGGTGGTTCTAAAGTATCTACTAAGCTCACCGTTTTAGATTCACTTTCTAAAATTGTTGACCAATTAGTTACCGGCGGCGGTATTGCAAATACCTTTATTGCTGCATCAGGTAGCCCTGTTGGTAAATCGCTTTACGAACCTGATTTAATGGAAGAAGCGAACCGTTTATGTGCAGCAGCGATTGCTAATAATGGTGAAATTCCGGTACCGACTGACGTAGTAGTTGGTAATGAGTTTTCTGAATCTGCTGTAGCTACGCTTAAAGATGTAAGCGAAGTAACAAGCAATGATATGATTTTTGATATTGGCCCTGATACAGCGAGCAAGCTTGCAAAAATTATTGCAAATGCAGGCACTGTTGTATGGAATGGCCCAGTTGGCGTGTTCGAGTTTGACCAGTTTGGTAATGGTACTCGTGCTATTGCACAAGCAATTGCTAACTCAAATGCGTTTTCAATCGCCGGTGGTGGTGATACCTTAGCCGCAATCGATAAATACGGCATTGCCGATAAAGTATCTTATATTTCTACTGGTGGTGGTGCGTTCTTAGAGTTTTTAGAAGGCAAAAAACTTCCAGCAGTTGAAATGCTAGAGTCGCGCGCTAAGTAATTTTAGTGGCGTAAGGTGAGGGGGTAATAGCCCTCACCGACAATTAATTACTAAATACCTCTCACCCTAATTTAGTCGTTAATTTAGACGGAATATTACTGCAAAGCAGTGGTTTTTCGTGGCGTTGTTATAACGCCAAACTAACACATCCGTTCAAACTAGATGGTAGGGAACTACTGTCGATAAATTGGAGAATACCCAATGGCTTTAATCAGTATGCGACAACTTTTAGATCATGCAGCAGAGCATGGTTACGGCGTACCTGCTTTTAATGTTAACAATCAAGAGCAAATGCGCGCAATAATGGAAGCGGCTGACAAAACAAACAGCCCAGTAATCGTTCAGGGATCAGCTGGTGCACGTGCTTATGCTGGTGCTCCATTTATTCGTCATATGATTTTAGCAGCCGTTGAAGAATGGCCACATATCCCAGTTGTAATGCATCAAGATCACGGCACATCGCCAGGTGTGTGTCAGCGTTCAATTCAGCTTGGTTTTTCATCAGTAATGATGGATGGCTCGTTAATGAGCGACGGAAAAACCCCTTCAAGCTACGAATACAATGTAGAAGTAACGCGCGAAACTGTTGCGATGGCGCATGCCTGTGGCGTATCGGTTGAAGGCGAGCTAGGTGTACTTGGTTCACTTGAAACAGGTGAAGCTGGCGAAGAAGATGGCGTTGGCGCAGAAGGGTTATTAACAACTGATCAAATGCTAACAGACCCTGAAGAAGCGGCTGATTTTGTAAATAAAACACACGTTGATGCACTTGCAATTGCTTGTGGTACTTCACACGGTGCTTATAAATTTACTCGCCCACCAACAGATGACATTTTAGCGATTGATCGCATTAAAGCGATTCATGCCCGTATTCCTAACACGCACTTAGTGATGCATGGCTCATCTTCAGTTCCTCAAGAATGGTTAGAAATTATTAATCAGTACGGTGGCGAAATTCCAGAAACTTATGGTGTGCCAGTTGAGCAGATTGTTGAAGGCATTAAGTTTGGTGTTCGCAAGGTAAATATTGATACCGATTTACGTTTAGCATCTACCGGTGCAATTCGCCGTCATATGGCGCTTAACCCATCTAACTTTGATCCACGTAAATACCTAGCTGAAGCTACAAAAGCAATGACAGAGATTTGCGTTGCACGCTATAACTCGTTTGGTACTTCTGGTCAGGCTAGTAAAATTAAGCCAATTTCACTTGATGAAATGCACCTTAAATACTTAAGCGGCGAACTAGACCCTAAGATTAGATAATAGATCAATTTATAATTGCTTATTTAAGCCAGTAACTTTGTTGCTGGCTTTTTTAATGTCAGCCCTTTTTATATTACAGATTACGGTTTTTTGATCAGATCACTGCATTACCAACGCGGAATTTTGGGATCACGCATTTACTAACACAGCCTTTTTCGGATCATTACTTTACTAAGCCAAATACACTTTAATGCTATATATGGGTTCTGAGATAATTTGATCGTTATTTATTTGTATAAACAATCAACAACTTATGGCTTTGACTAGGTACAACTCTGATCTGAGGGTTGATCGGCTTGGTAAAAATCTGATCCTTTATTTGGAGCTTAGTAAAATTTAGATCTATTTTTGAGCGTATTGTTTGTTACACAGGCGGGTTTGTTGATTTTAAAAGGGCTTTAAAGCTACTTTTTAAACGATCGATCTGTAAAAATGTCTTGGTTAGTAAAATAATGATCCCAGCTAGTTTAATATTGTTTAGTGGTTTAAATAGCGATACAAAAAAGATAATTTTAAAAAGTTAGCTATTACATAAATTTATCGTAAATCTCTTTTTATTACGTTAAATATTAAGAAGGCTTTAAAAATATGACGTTAATGAGGTTTTTTGTCACTAATTTGTGTTTTTTTTACCACCATTTTAATTTACACGTTACACTTTCATAAAAATGTCATACTTAGTCATAATAATGAAAACTAATTCGATAGCGTAAGAGATAAATTGGAATGTCACGTAAAGTACTAGTCGTAGATGACGAAGCTCCTATCAGGGAGATGTTGGTTTTTGTTTTAGAGCAAAATGGATTTCAAGCAATTGAAGCAGAAGATTACGACTCTGCTATTGCAGCTATGGTTGAACCTTACCCAGATATGGTTTTACTTGATTGGATGTTACCAGGTGGAAGCGGTATTCAAATTGCTAAAAAGTTTAAGCAAAACGAACACACCCGCCAAATCCCAATTATTATGCTTACAGCTCGCGGCGAAGAAGAAGACAAAGTACGCGGCCTTGAAGTAGGTGCAGATGATTACGTCACCAAGCCGTTTTCTCCTAAAGAGCTTATGGCACGTATTAAAGCGGTTATTCGCCGTGTATCGCCAACCTCATTAGAAGAAGCTATTGAAGTACATGGCCTGCGTTTAGACCCTATTTCTCATCGTGTTACCTCAGAAGGTAACGAGCTTGATATGGGGCCAACCGAATTTAGATTACTGCACTTTTTTATGACTCACCCAGAGCGTGTTTATAGCCGTGAACAACTGCTTGATCATGTGTGGGGAACTAACGTTTACGTAGAAGATCGCACTGTTGATGTTCACATTCGTCGCCTGCGTAAAGCAATTGGCCCACTTGGACATGACCGTTTGGTGCAAACAGTACGTGGCGCTGGGTATCGTTTTTCAAGTAAGCTGTGATCAGCTTAAAGCTTAGCTAATGTGTAAAATACGCATGTATTACTACTCTAAGGTAAAGTGAGTGTATGTATCGAGTTGTTAATAAGCAGGCGTTAGTAAAGCGCCTGTTTATCTATTTTTTACCCTTACTATTAATTGGTGTGCTGGTTGGCGCGCCATTTTTGCTTTTATTTTTAGGATCTTTTTCCCTCCTTATTTGGCACTACCATCAACTTTATCGTTTGAGCGATTGGCTACTTAATCAACGCAGCTTTAATCCGCCAGAGGGTGAGGGTGCATGGGAGCAAGTGTTCGAAGGTATTTATCATCTCCAGCATCGTAATCGTAAAAAACGTAATGAGCTTGCAGATTTAATTCGTCGCTTTCGCGATGGGGCTGAAGCGGTACCTGATGCGGTTGTGGTACTGCAAAACGATTTAAGTATTGTGTGGTGTAATCAATTAGCCCTTAAAGTGCTCGGTTTGCAGTGGCCTACGGATCATGGTCAGCGCCTTGATAATTTAATTCGCGAACCGAAGTTTGCTAAATACATGCACAAAGGCGAATTTGATGACGCGCTTGAGCTGGATAACGGTCATAGTATTGAGCAGGTGCTTGAGTTTAGGGTAATGCCGTATGCAAGCACGCAACTTATGGTTGTGGTACGTGATGTAACGCGCTTAAAACAGCTAGAACAAATGCGTAAAGACTTTGTAGCCAATGTGTCGCATGAACTACGTACACCGCTTACCGTGGTTACAGGGTATCTTGAGATGATGGATGGCGACATGATGCCGCCGCCAGCAATGTGGAACAAAGCGCAAAATACTATGCTTGAACAATGTAAGCGCATGGATAGTTTAGTCAGCCAATTATTATCGCTTTCGCGTATTGAAGGTGCACGGCGCCAAGATAACGATAAAGCTATAAATGTGCCGCAATTACTTGGTTATATTCACACTGAAGCAAACTCAATTAATCAAGACAAAGGCCACGAACTTATTTTTGATATTGATAAAACCCTTGATATTAAAGGCTCTGAGGATGAACTGCGTAGTGCGTTTTCTAATTTAGTATTCAACGCGATTCATTACACAAAACCAGGCGGTAAAGTAGAAGTATGCTGGCAGCGCAAAAACAATAAAGCGTGTTTTAGTGTTACCGATAATGGTGATGGTATTGCGCCTGAGCATATTAACCGATTAACTGAGCGTTTTTATCGTGTTGATAAAGCTCGCAGTAGAACAACAGGTGGCTCAGGCTTAGGGCTCGCTATAACAAAACATGTGTTAACTCGCCATGATAGTAAATTAAATATTAGCAGTGAAGTTAACAAAGGATCGTGTTTTTCTTTTGAATTTTCAATAGATAAGATAGTTTCGCTGACTAAATAATTAAGCTAATAGGTCAAGTCATAAAAGTGTCATTTAAGAGTAATGTAACTGTCATGTACTCACTTTAGAGTGGGCAGCAGTTAGAAAATGGAACGAACAAACCGGAGAACTCTACATGAAATTTAAAAACTTAGTTGCCGCAATGGGTGTGGCTGTTACAACTTTCGTATCTGCACAAGCAGTTGCTCTAGACCAAAATATTCCTGAGTATCAAAAAATTAGTGGTGTTTCAGGCAACTTTTCATCAGTAGGTTCTGACACTTTAGCCAACATGATGACGTTTTGGGCTGAAGAGTACAAACGTATTTACCCAAATGTAAATATTCAGATTCAAGCAGCAGGTTCTTCTACTGCTCCACCGGCACTTACCGAAGGTACAGCTAACCTGGGTCCAATGAGCCGTAAAATGAAATCTAAAGAAATCGAAGCGTTCGAAAAACGTTACGGTTATAAGCCAACAGAAGTTCGCGTAGCTATTGATGCACTTGCTGTATTTGTACATAAAGATAACCCAATTGAAGGTCTTCGTATTGACCAAGTAGATGCTATATTTTCATCTACTCGTAAATGTGGCGCACCTGAGCAAGTTAACCGTTGGAGCGATGTTGGTCTAACAGGTGATTGGGCAGCTAAAGATGTGCAACTTTACGGACGCAACTCAGTATCAGGTACGTATGGTTACTTTAAAAAGAAAGCACTTTGTAAAGGTGATTTCCGTAATAACGTAAATGAGCAACCGGGTTCTGCATCAGTAGTACAGTCAATTTCATCTTCATTAAATGCAATTGGTTACTCAGGTATAGGTTATAAAACATCAGGCGTACGTACAGTACCGCTAGCTAAAAAAGGCGATAACTTTGTTGATGCAACACTTGATAACGTTGCACAAGGCAAATATCCATTATCTCGCTTTTTATACCTTTACGTGAATAAGCACCCAAACAAGCCGTTGTCTCCAATGGAAGCGCAATTCTTAAAAATGGTACTTTCAAAAGATGGTCAGCAAATTGTAGAAAAAGATGGTTATGTACCACTTTCTGCAAAGCTAGTAAAAACAGAACTTAAAAAGCTTGGTTTGAACTAATACCAATTGCATTAAATTAGTGAGTTATTATAGCGATAAGAAAATAGCGCAATAACAAGGCTAAAATTATGATACATAGTTGTTCTATATAAATAATTTTTAACGTAGTTAGTGAGTTATTTAATACGCTAGGATGGTCATGTTTTTAATAAAATTGGTATGATAAACTATAAGCAATAAAAAACCGCTCATTGAGCGGTTTTTTTGTGCCTAAAACTAAAAACTTTTAGGAATTAAATATTACCTAATTTTTCGGCTTGTGCTTTACATTGATTATAGCTCTCAACACATTTTCCAGAGCATACTTGTTGCTTTAAGCCTTCAGCAGTTGTTTGCTGTTCACAACTAGTTTCACACTGGTAGTTTTGTTGAGCACACTGATTCATTTCAGGGTTTTCAACTTGGTTTTGACAACCTGCCAATAGTGCAAAAGTAAGGGCGACTACGCTTGTTTTTATTAAAGTGTGCATGCTTCTTATCCTTAAAATGGAGTCGCAATAATATTAAATTTCGACTTGGATATTGTCGATCAATCTAACACCACCAAAATAGGCTGCGGCTAAAATAACAAATTGAGTATCTTCGATTGTAGCAGTTTTTAATGTATCTCGTTGAGCAATCTCAAAATAGTCTGGTTTTAGGCCTGCTTGCTCTAAACTTTGTTTAGCTAAGCTTTCAAGTTTTACGAAGTCTTTTTCGCCACTTTTAAGTTGCTCAGCGCACGTATTAAGCGCTTTAAATAATACGGTTGCAGTCGCTTTTTGATCATCAGATAAGTAACCATTACGTGAGCTCATAGCAAGGCCAGAAACTTCTCGCATTGTAGGTACACCAATAACTTCAACCGGAATTGATAAGTCGCGTGCCATGGTTTTAATTACTTGTAGTTGCTGAAAATCTTTTTCACCAAAGCAGGCGTAATCTGGTTGAACTAAGTTAAATAACTTAGTTACGATTGTTGCAACGCCTCTAAAGTGACCTGGACGTGAGCCACCGCAATAGCCTAATGAAATGTCAGGTACATCTACAAAGCTTTGTGCACCTAGTCCGTTAGGATAGATTGTTTCTACGCTTGGGGTAAATACAATATCAGTGCCTAGTTCAGCAAGGCCTTGTTTGTCTTCGTTTAGCGTACGAGGATAGTTATCTAAATCTTCGTTAGCGCCAAATTGCATTGGGTTTACAAAAATACTTACAACGACTTTGTCGGCCAAGTTTTTTGCTTTTTCTACTAGCGAAAAATGCCCACGGTGCAAGTTGCCCATTGTTGGCACAAGCGCCACGCTAAGACCTGCTTGGCGCCATGCTTTAATTTGACTACGTAACGATCTGATTTCAGTTATTGATTGCATTATTTAAACTCATGTTCAGCGCTTGGAAATGCGCCACTTTTAACATCTGTACAATACTTTTGAACGGCAGCAGGCATATTGCCTGTTTCGAGCAAAAAGTTTTTAGAAAATTTAGGAATGTAACCTGCCGAAATACCAACCAGGTCATGCATTACCAGTATTTGGCCGTCAGTTAAGCTGCCAGCACCAATACCAATAGTTGGGATACTTAGAGCGTCTGTAATGCGTTTTGCCAGGGCACTTGGAATACACTCAAGTACTAATAATTGCGCGCCAGCAGCTTCAAGTGCTTTCGCATCATCAATCATTTTTTGTGCTTTATCTTCTTCGCGACCTTGTATTTTAAAGCCACCAAATACATGAACTGACTGTGGTGTAAGGCCTAAATGCCCGCAAACTGGGATACCTTGTTGAGTGAGTGCTTTAATGCTCTCGTAAAGCCACTCTCCGCCTTCAAGTTTAATCATGTTTGCGCCAGCGCGCATAAGCTCAGCTGCATTTTTACAGGTATCACTAACGCTTGAGTAGGTCATAAAAGGTAAGTCAGCAATTACAAATAATTCGCGGCTACCAGCGCGTACACAGCGGGTATGATATGCAATATCTTGATTTGTTACGCCAAGGGTGTCATCGCCGCCTTGTAGTACCATGCCCAATGAGTCGCCCACTAAAATAACTTCAACGCCGTTATCATGAAATAACTTTGCAAAACTAGCGTCGTAGGCTGTTAATGCAGTAATTTTGTTATTTTCTGCTTTCATTTTATTTAAAGTAGAAACGGTTATTTTAGACATAATATCCTCGCAGGCAAAAGCCTAGGTTAATTACAGAGGTAATTGTTGTAAGTCGTTGAGCGGTAAGTTATTTGCAATGGTTTTTAATGCAATGCCGCTAGGTAAAATAAGTTCAGGTGCAAGCTCTAATAGTGGGTAAACCACAAACTCGCGATCACTCAAACCATAATGAGGCACGGTTAAGCGCGCCGTATTTATAATTTGATCATCAAATAATAGGGTATCGATATCAAGTGTGCGTGGACCCCAACGCTCAGCTTTTCTTACTCGACCATGCTCAAGCTCAATACTTTGTGTTAAATCAAGTAATTGCTCTGGATCAAGGGTCGTTTTAATACAGGCTACGGCATTGATATAGTCTGGTTGATCTTGTGGGCCCATAGGCTTACTTGCATAGTAATGCGATACGTTTACAAATTCACAATTAGGCAGCTTTTTAAGCGCAATTATCGCGTTATCAAGCTGCTCTTTTGGTGAGTTTAGGTTGGCACCTAAACCCAAATAAACACAATGCATGTTATTACTCAGTTGGCTTTTTAGTAGGACGACGGCGCTTTCGCGGCTTAGGACCACCTTGATGGCCTAAGCTTTTAACCATCTCTTTTTGGCCGTTTATATCTTTACTTAAGTATTGTGTCCACCACTGAGCAAGCTCTGTATGCTGAGTTTCGCCTGCATCTACGCGTAATAATAAAAAGTCGTAAGCGGCTTTAAAGCGAGGCTGTTGCGTTAGCCTGTATGCACGTTGGCCAGCACGTTTATCTAAGCGGTGCTGAATATGCCAAATATCGCGAGCACCTAAAGTAAAGCGCTTAGGAACAGCTATATGCTGTGAATTATCGCTTAGTACTTTATTCATTGCTTGTGCGAAAGCATCGTATTCAGATAATTGCTCTTGGCTTTGAATTTTTTTAGTGCGCTCAAGCAGTGGGAACCAAAGTAGGGCTGCAAAAATAAACGCCGGTGTTACTTTTTTATCGGCATTAATACGCTTGTCGGTATTTTGAAACATTTGCTGAATAAGCGTGTGCTCTAAGCCACTTGGGTTTTTATCTAAAATTTTATCAAGTTCAGGAAAAAGTGAGCGGAATAAGCCGTATTTACGCAGCATTAAAAAGTTAGCTTCGGCCTTGCCGTTTAAAAACAGTTTAAGAATTTCTTCAAATAAACGAGCTGGCGGAATGTTATCAAGCAAGCTTGCAAGCTCGCTAATTGGCTTTTCACTTTTAGGCGCAATGCTCATATCAAGCTTAGTGGCAAAACGTACTGCACGTAACATACGAACAGGGTCTTCGCGGTAACGCGTTTCAGGATCGCCAATAAGCTCGATTTGTTTAGCTTTAATTGCCGCTAAGCCGTTGGCGTAATCGTGAATACTAAAATCTTTAATTGAGTAATAAAGTGCGTTGATTGAAAAGTCGCGGCGCTCTGCATCTTCTTCAATACTGCCAAATACGTTATCACGTAGTAGTTGACCTTCATTGCTTGATTGGCTTATTTGATTTTTGTCTTCTTGCGCTTCGTGGTGGCCACGCATTGTTGCCACTTCGATAATTTCACGGCCAAATACAATGTGTGCTAGACGAAAGCGACGACCTATCAGGCGACAGTTTCTAAATAGTTTTTTTACCTGATCTGGAGTTGCATTAGTAACTACGTCAAAATCTTTTGGCTGTTGGCCTAACAATATATCGCGAATACAACCACCAACAAGGTAGGCATCGTAGCCACCGTCTTTTAAGCGGTATAATACTTTGATTGCATTTGGGCTAAATTGTTTGCGAGAAATACCATGCTCACCACGAGTGACAACAATAGGTTCACTGCTTACAGAAGCGCTTTGTGCACTTGTATTCGGGCCGATTATTTGTCGGCAAAATTGAAAAAGCTTGGAAATAATAGTCTGTCTCCTAGAAGGTGTGATTGACTCTGCATCGCAATCAAAAGTTACAGCAAATAGGGCGGTTATAACCCAGTACAAGCTGTTTGACGTAATTAGCATATATTTAGGCGGCTATCATATACCAGCAGGGTTTAAAAATTAAGTTGATGTGTTGAAATTAAGCCGTTTTTAGCTATTTTATTTACTTAAATGTGTAAATTGAACTTTCTGGCTATGTGGATGTTGAGAAATTTGTATTTCGGATACTTGGGGGACCTGTTTTAAGCTAAAGTTTTTAATTCCCCAATCGATTAATTGTTCTATATTTAAGTCGCTTAAATCAGCTATAACAGGTAGCCCTAAAAATTCAAAAGCGCTAAGTAAAGCAGGCTTTGGATTTTGTTTACAAATGGCGGGGGCATAATTTTGTTTAGATAGTTTAAAACCGGGTTTGGCAACCGCTAAAGGTAAATGAGCAAATTCAGGTACGGGGCTGTCGAGTTGTTTAAACAAACTAATTTGCCGAGCTGTTGGTTCAATTAAATCTGCGCCTCTTACGATTCGATTTATCCTTTGATCGATATCATCGACGACCACAACAAGTTGATATGCAAATAAACCGTCACTGCGTTTAATTAAGTAATCTTCGTGGGATAATGCACTATTTACAGATATATCACCTTGAATTAAATCACTATATTGGGTCGTTGGATGTTGCTGAACTAAACGAAGTGCGCTGGATTGAGTATGATGATTAAGTGCTTTGCAATGCCCCTGATAAATACCGCCAATAGCTTTTATTTGCTTGCGAGTACAGGTGCAGCCATAAACAAGGTTTTGCTCTAAAAGTGAGTGGGTAATATCTTGATATAAAGACAGACGCTGCGTTTGATATACAACAGGTTCATCCCAGTAAAGGGCGTAGGCTTGTAAGGTATTTAGAATATCGGAGTCGGCGTTTTTAACCACGCGCGTAGTGTCAATGTCTTCTATACGAACTAACCATTTTCCTTGATTAGCTTTTGCATCTAGATAACTACCCACAGCCGCTACAAGTGAGCCAAAATGTAATGGCCCAGAAGGAGACGGTGCAAAACGACCGCGATATTTACGCATAGGCGCAGTAACGGCTGTAGGAGACATAACTAACTAATAAGTTTTAATTAGCCGCGTCCAGATTGCTTTTCTTTGATTTCTGCAAGTGTTTTACAGTCTACGCATAAATCGGCAGTAGGACGTGCTTCTAAGCGACGTATGCCAATTTCGATGCCACAAGACTCACAAAAGCCAAAATCATCTTCTTTAATCAAATTAATTGTTTTTTCAATTTTTTTGATTAATTTACGTTCGCGGTCACGAGTACGAAGTTCTAAAGAGAATTCTTCTTCTTGTGCAGCGCGGTCAACTGGGTCAGGAAAGTTAGCAGCTTCGTCTTGCATGTGCGATTTAGTACGATCAACTTCGTTACGTAAATCGTTACGCCAAGTCTCTAAAATTGCTCTAAAATGAGCACGTTGTGCATCATTCATGTACTCTTCGCCTGGTTTTTCTTGGTATGGTTCTAAACCGGCTTGAGCCAATAAACCATGTTTCTTTTGGTCTGGCATAACTCTCTCCTAAATCCTTAATTTAATGCCTCAGCATTAGCCGGCGGTATAAATAACAGAATCTTATATCCTAGGCAAATTTATTTTTAATTAATCGAATTAGCTTCAACCATGCTTACTGAGTAAAAAGTGTATTAATAGTTTATTTACACTTTTAATTAATTCACATATTCGCTTTCTAAAACTTGCCTTGTTATATGGGCAAAAGCTTTAAAAACAAGTTAATTTTTATAATTCACTTTTTACCACTTTCTATAATTAGGGTGCTTTGTAAATTACGCTTAGTTCAATCCCTTGGTTTCTTACACTATTCTATAAATGCTATTCTTTTATGAAGTAAGACTCCATTAGCTGAAATTTTGGCTTTGTATGCTAATACTTCAACACCGGCTATTATTGCTTGGTTTAATAACGTGGCGTATTTTTTATCAATATGCGCAGCTGCACTTGCGGTATTTATTCCTTCATGTAAAACAGCGAACAGTAATACTGCTCGGTGGCCTTGTTCGATCATTTCTATTAGTTCGCGGATATGTTTTTGTCCACGCAGTGTTTGCGCATCAGGAAAGTAGCCTTGCCCGCTTTGTGGTGCATCTTCGCTTAATAATGTGACTGACTTAACTTCTACATAGCAATCGGGCTTATTTTCGTCTGTGAGTAAAAAGTCGATACGACTGTTTTCGCTGCCGTACTTAACTTCGCTTTGCAATTGACTGTAGTCGAGTAGCTCGCTTATGACATTATTGTTTATTGCTTCTTCTACTACTTTATTAGCCACCGCTGTATTTACACAAATAAGCTGCGATAAGTTATTTTGCGTAAGCTCTAATGAATGCGGGTATTTTCGTTTTGCGTTATCGCTCGTTGAATAAAAAGCAGTAAAGCCTGGCTCAGCGCATCCCGTCATTTTACCTGTATTTGCACAATGTGCGGTAAATTCGCTGCCATCACTTAATTGTAAATCAGCTAAAAAGCGTTTGTAGCGTTTTAATAAGGTGGCAGGTTGCAGCGCTGGCGTGTACTTCATAATAACTTCCAAAGCGTAAACACTGCTCAGCAGTGTGATTTATGTTATTTATCTCAAGCTGTTGGGAACTTAAGCGCTCTATAGTAAACTCGGTGGCACATTTAAGTGCAAGGGAATTCTAACATGAGTGAAAAATTTGTTGTTCAACTAAGCGAACAAGCAGCAGCGAGTCATTGGGGCGATAATGCGTCATTGTCTTTTAACGAGCGCGGTGCAACTGTTCATTTATCAGAGCAAGACACATTAAAAAATGTTCAAAAAGCAGGCCGTACTATTGCAAGCCAAGGCGTTAAAAATGTTGAATTAGCAGGCGATGCTTGGTGTACAGAAAGCCAGTGGGCTTTTTATCAAGGCTTTGTAACACCAAAATCGTTAAATGGTGTTGAGTTTGTTGATAACGCACAATCAGATATTAAAGAACTTGCTCACTTAAAAACGTCAGCAATTTGGGCACGTGAAATGGTTAACGGGACTGCCGATGACATTTACCCTGAAAGCCTTGCTGAAAAAGCGGCTGAGTTTATTCAATCATTAGTGCCTGAGCATGTAAGTTACCAAATTATTAAAGGTGATGCGTTACTAGAACAACAGTGGATTGGTATTCATGCAGTTGGTCGCGGTAGTGTTCGTCCACCAGTATTGCTTGAGCTTGATTACAACCCAACAGGCGACGAAAATGCACCAGTAAGTGCTGCGCTTGTAGGTAAAGGTATTACGTTTGACTCAGGTGGTTACTCAATTAAATCAAGCGAAGGTATGCTTGGTATGAAGTGCGACATGGGCGGCGCTGCAACAGTAACAGCAGGTTTAGCATTGGCTATTAACCGTGGTATTGAAAAACGTATTAAGCTGTTTTTATGTTGTGCTGAGAACTTAATTTCGGGTCATGCATACAAATTAGGTGACATTCTTACTTACAAAAATGGCACAACAGTTGAAATTGTAAACACGGATGCTGAAGGTCGCTTAGTACTTGCTGATGGCTTAATGGCCGCAGGAGAGACTGGCGCTCCACTTATCATTGATGCAGCAACACTAACTGGAGCAGCGCTTGTTGCTGTTGGCCAAGAGTACAATGCATTATTTGCACTTGATAAAGAACTTGCACGTGAAGTTGAAAGTTTTGCATCTCAAGAAATGGAAGCTGCTTGGCCACTTCCTCTTGAAAAATGGCATCAACAAAACTGCCCATCTCCTTATGCTGATACGGCAAATAGCCGTGCACAAAAGGGTGGCGGTTACGGCGGTGCATCGAATGCTGCAGGCTTTTTATCACGCTTTGTGCCAAACGATGGCAAAGGCTGGGTGCACATAGATTTAGCTGCTGCTTTTAACATGGGCAGTACAAGCCAATGGGCAGCGGGCGCAACAACTCAAGGTATGCGTACGGTTGCTCGTACCCTACAAGAAAAAGCATAATATTTACTAAATTATGCTTTTTACACTAAAAATAGGCACCTTTGGGTGCCTATTTTTTAATTTACAGGCAAGCAATTTTATTTCATTTGCGGTAAAATCCGTCGCCAATACCTGTTTGAGTTTAATTTTTGCTTAACTCTAAGCTGCGCTCAAATCTTATATCCACCACTGGGGTTTCTAATTATGTCAGATAAGTGCTACATCACAGCTCAACAGCTGCTTGAAGATTCGTTCCGCGTAGCGGCACAAGTATACCAAGATGGCTTTCGTCCTGATTTTATTATTGGTATTTGGCGAGGTGGTGCACCGATCGGTATTGCTGTTCAAGAATATTACGATTATAAAGGCATTGAGACTGACCATATTGCAGTACGTACATCGTCTTATTACGGTATTGGTAAACAATCTAAAGAAATTAAAGTCCACGGTTTGCATTACATTGTTGAGAACGCAAATGCAGGCGACTCATTATTAATTGTTGATGATGTATTTGACTCTGGTCGTAGTATTGTTGCATTAAAAGAAAAGCTTTCAGAGCTTATGCGCTTAAACTTGCCACGTGATATTCGTATTGCATGTCCGTACTACAAGCCAAAAAACTCAAAAGTAGACACTGTTCCAGATTATTATATTCATGAGTCTGAAGAGTGGTTAGTGTTCCCGCATGAACTATCGGGTTTAACACCGGATGAAATTATTGCAGGTAAATCTGATCTTGTGAAAATTCATGACATTTTGCTAGAGAAGTAATCAGTAATTTGTATAAATAAAAAAAGGCCGTTAAGGCCTAATGCCGTTCACTTAAGGTGAGCGGCTTTTTTATTTCTAGCGTACCGCTGTGGTCTTGGCTTGACTGCACGAGGAAAACCTCGATCCCTTCGAGGCTCTAGAATTAGGCTTTCTGCCATCGCATAAAAGTATTTTAATTGACGTGGTATGGCTCCAGGTGTTGAATAAGGTAATCCAACAAGCAACCTCATTATTTGAGCTAAACTACCATTGAAACTCAGTTGGTACGGTAAATAATCACCTTTTAATGTGTGGCACATTTTTACCATCTGATATCGCACCATATTATAAGTAAGCAACACTCCCCACAGCTCTTGCTTTACAAGCGCTGGTAAGCGACTTCTTAATGTTAATCGATTGCCCAGCATATATTGCTTTTGTTCCCGATAACCAAGCTCTATCTCCCAGCGGTGACTGTACAAATCACCTATATCGGCTGATAGATATCGCATCGGATCTGTCATAGATGTCATCACACTATATGATTTCCCCTTTATTTTTCGAGTCACTAACCTCGCGATTAAGGTGTTAGGCAGCGTTGGCCACATCTTTCTTGCTCTTGGGTTGCTGCTAAGTTGGACTAATTTATCATTACGCCCTAATGTTTGAATAACTTCATATTGCACATTTTTTTTCAGGGGGATTAGCCAATGGCGTTCACTGCCAGTTGTTTGCCATTTATGTAAAAGCCCTAAAGAATAGAAACCTTTGTCGAATAAAGTGAGACTGTTATCGGGTGTGGTTTCTATAAGCTTTTCAGCCAGCACCATTTCATTGACCTTGTAATCATCAAAAGCACTCCCCGTGATTAGGTGGCTGCTTAGCTCCATTTGACACACCATTCTGACCTGTGGGTATTGTGTATTAGTCGGTTTTGTAAAGGCTTCATTGTTTTGGGGTGAGTCATCCGTACGCCAAACGACACCATCGACACCAAGCAAGGTAAGCCCATTCCAATGAGGATGATTAGCGTCATTATTCCAATGCCTTTGGGTGCATTCAAATAAGGCTTTCATGGCGGCTTCACCTAGGTTTTTACGACGCTGAGTTAAAGCACTTGGCGCAACAAATGGCTTACCATCGCGATCAACAATGTCGAGCATATTAACGACATCGGCCATCGATTTGTCATTATAAATAACCATCCCGATCAACAACCAAGCCATCGATTCTAGGGTTAGTTTTCTTTTTCGTAGTGTAACGGTTTCGGTCAGTGCATAGGCTTCTTCGATAAGAGATAAAGGGAGTAAGTCTGCGAGTGTTTCAACGTCATTAGGTTTGATGTTGTTAATAATATCGAGAGCATTAAAAAGTTGCATAAAAAAATCCGAATTCTACAAAAGAATTCGGATTCTTACATACCTAGAAGATCGTTCAAGTGCTATTAACTAATTCTTAAATGATCGGCATTAGCCGTTAAGGCCTTTTTTTATGGGTAAATTTTAAATAACTTAAAGTTGAGCAAAGCTATCTACGTATTCACTTAGCTTTGGTATATCGACTGCTTGTAAGCCATCGTTACTTCTAAGTACCAAGCCTTTTTCGACAAGCTCTGTAACAACACGTCTGTAAGCTCGCTCAGTGGTGGCAAAGCGTTCGGCTTCAGCATTTACAGTAGGATAGGCTCTAAGTAGCGTAGGGTTGTTGTTCTCGGCTCTTAGTAAGCAATCTTTGGCTATGTTGTAGCTCAATGGTAGTAGTAGCTTATCTAAATTGATTTTTTGGTTTTCCTGAAATTTAGCCGCAATAGTTTGTGCGGTGTATAAACTCAGTTCTGGTTTTTCAAGCAGCAGAGCACGCCAATGTCTTAATTCAATAAGATTATAAGTTACATCGCTAAAGCACGTTACCGTATAAATACACGGATTATTATTTAGCGCTTCTATTTCACCAATAAGGGTGTTGTTACAATCCAATTGTCCTAACAGCAGGCGTCGTCCATTACCTACGTCGTAACTAAACGACACAGTGCCACTGCGTACAAGCACAAGCTTGCTTAAAGGCTGATCTTGATGGATCAGAACTTCTTTTTTTGATTGTTGATAGCTACTACCGGCAAAGGTTAAAAGCTGATCAACAAGGTAACTAGAAAAATGGTATTGAAACATCAATGTGCTCTTCGGACATTTGTCCTATTTATTACATCTTAATGACGTTAGCATTAAGACACTAAGAATTTACGCTAACTTGCTACTAATATTATTAGCTTTGCTAATAGTATTATTTTACCTTCATTTCCCGTGTAATGATTTAAGAATTTGCTGGTGTTTTCCGGCAAACTTTTTCAGGTTTTTAAGCAAGTTAGCTTTTTTATTTTGTTGTAACTTTGCAATACTTATAAATGCCATAAGTTAGCAGTACATGTAATGCTAACCTAAAGGCTAGGAGAGAACAATTGAGTTGGGAATATTTAGGCTATATTGCATCAGCTTTATTGGTTGTATCGTTAACAATGACAGATGTAGTAAAACTGCGTTGGTACAACATGTTTGGTTGTATTGTATTTACTGCATACGGTGTTGCCATTGGCGCAGTACCTGTTATTTTTACCAACGGCTTATTGTCGCTTGTAAATTTATACCACATTATAAAAATATATCGCCAACCTAAAGTTGAAGACGCTAAAAGCTAAAATAAGTTATCTGCACAAATAAGTTAATTATTTCAATTAAAATCAAAGCTTCAGTTTTTGTGCTGTCCAGCTTGAAGTGAATACATATAATCTCATATCACTCTACATAACTTTCCTTTGAACCTTGCTGTAAGCTCTTACTTGAAAGATGATTTCATTAGGTTTTAATACGCCGAACGTTAGCTAAATTCTGTTCGCGGATAACAAATATATAAATAAGCGCTTCTAAAAATTCCATTAAAAAATCCGATAGCAGTAAACTGCTATCGGATTTTTTATCTGTTATACCAACCTGCTTATATATGAATCTATTTAATGCTTCAAAGCGCTTAAATATTTGTGGTATTTACGCTTTTTCTAAATCTTCAACGTCACCTAAGCCAGCAGTTAGTTCTTCAAGTAATTGCTTTATTTCCTCAGAAGCTAAAATAAAGTCAGCATCAAGTTTTAAAGCCATATCTTCTTTAGGAATATCTGCGTTCTCTTCTTTTAGAGTTTCAGAGTAGCTTAAACGCTTGATAGAGCCATCGTTTTGCAGCATAAACTTAAGGCGTTCTTGCCAATCAAGTGCCAGTTTAGTTACGCGTTTACCACTTTCTAAGTGCGATTTAACCTCATCACATGCCAGATCATGGCCTTTTAGTTTTACTTGTGCACCGCTGTCGTCAGCTTCTTCAAGCTCAGCGTCAGAGCCAATTGCAAAGCCTTCTGGTGTACTAAAGTTAGTTAACCAATCAGTTAAGAATACATCTAGGTCGTAGTTAGCAAACGCAGGTACAACTGGGAGCGTTCCTAACGATTTACGAAGTAGTGCCAGTAGCTCTTCAGCTTTATTAAAGCTGCCACTATTTACAACCACCCAGCCATTTTCTTGGTCAATAAAGGCAAATTGTAAGCTCGACTTTTTAAATGCCTGGGGTAGAAGAGTATGAAGAATGTTTTCTTTTAATTCGTCTTTTTCTTTCTTTTTAACAGGGCGGTTTTCTTCGGCTTCTATCTGATCAATTTTCTCAGCAACTAGTTCGTTGATAACAGAAGCTGGGAGTACTTTTTCTTCACGTTTTGCGCAAACTAAAATACTTTTTTGAGAAAAATGCGATAGTGTTTCGCCATGCTTTCCAAACGCTTTTGTCCAACCAAATGTTGCAAGCTCTTGACCAGTACATGGGCGAAATAAATCTTGCTCTAATGCTTTATCAAAATCTTCTTGGGTGTATGAAACGTCTTGCTTAAAGCGGTAACAAATAAGGTTACTAAACCACATAGGGGAATTGATCCATTTGAAAAATTTGTCCAATCATAGCAATAAAAACAGCATCTCGAAATGACTGATTTGTTACTAGGGCGTGTTGAACTTTATGGATTGAAATTTGTTCAATCCAAGGAAGATTAAATCGCGGCGCTAGGTTTGTAACCTAGTGGGCTCGGTAACTGCTCCTGCGTTATCCTACTGGCTTACATCCATGTAAGAATAAGTAAAAACCGAGCAAAGCTTCCGCGTCCTGCTCACGCCCCTTACCTACATCCATGTCATAGGTAAGATCTTAAGAAATTGAGTTGAAGCTCAATTCATGATCAAATGGTTGTTACCACACAAACCACAGAATCAAGAAAAGAGCTTCAAATGAATGCTAACATTTTTATTAATAAGTTAAAAAGTATCCTAAGTGAAAAAAAACTGAACCGACTTGGTAAACAAGTAGCATTTACTAAAAGAGAAAGAAATATTACCGCATTTCATATGGTTGTTAGTCTTGTTGCTGCGCTTGGGGATAAAAAAACGATCTATTTATCCGAAATATTAAGAGTTTATAACCAGCTAACAGGGCAGTCTATTAAGTATAAGCCTTTTCATAACCAGTTAGTTAAACCTGAACTAGCTGAACTAATGCGAGAGGTAACAAATAGAGTTTTTAATTGTTGGATAAATGATGCGCTTAAGTACACTAAAAAAGATTTGTGCAAGTTTGAGAATATTTTAATTCAGGACGGTAGCTCTATTATGCTTCATCGTTCTTTAAAAGATGTTTTTCCTGGGCGATTTTCAAATACGTGTCCAGCAGCCATTGAATTGCATGCTACTTTAAATTTAACGCAAGGTTGCTTTGAAAAAGCAGGTATAACACCAGACAGTTACTCTGAACGTGAAGAACTTCCAACATTTAAAGAGTTGAAAGGACAGTTGTTACTTGCTGATAGAGGATATTATTCAGGTAGTTATATTCATGAATTAGATAAAGCAGGAGGATTTTACGTATTAAGAGCGAAGGGATTAAAAGCAGTCAGAGTACATAATGCTTTTAAGCAAAATGGACAGGAATTAACAGGAAGTCATTCCCCAAAGTTATGTGAATTGCTTCCCGAATTACCTAAAAATGATCTTATTGATATGAATGTTAGCATAAAAAACAAGCTAACAAGAGTCGTTGGGTATTGGTCAAAAAAAGAAAAACAATATACATTTTTAGTCACTAATTTATCTATTGATGAATTTACAGCGACTGAAATAGGCAAATTATATAGGTTACGCTGGCAGGTTGAATTACTTTTTAAGGAGTGTAAGTCTTATAATAATTTACGCGGCTTTCAAACATCAAACGCAACCTTACAAGAGGCGCTAATTTATGTAAGTTTAATAGTAACCACGCTTAAAAGATTTTTAACTGGCTGTATTGAAAAGATATTTAAAACTGAAATGTCTACAATGACAGTAGCAAAAACAACGGGTGTTTGGTGGATTGCCATATTAACAGCGATTATTAGGAAGCATAGGAAAGGATTGTTAAATGCAGTTAATGGAGCATTTGACTTTCTGAGGAAAAATGCAGCTAGGGCACACCCCAAACGCGATCGAAAAACAGGAGTATTTCAGTATGGGGTAGAGCCAAATTTTTAAGGCTGTACTTAATGTTTTTCTTAAGTACCTACCTATGACATCCATGTAGGCAACAAAGAGTTAATCGTCCCTAGCTCGAGCCCAAAGGGCAGCGCATGTTTGGTATTTATGCTGCGTTATCGCCTATTTATTGGGGAATAACCACACTACATAGGCTCTACCTTGCCTAAAAACTAAACATGTTGCTGCAAATTCAACTACCAAAGATCAACACGCCTTAATAAATTTAATGCATATACTTTTTTTTATTCATATTTATCAAAAATAGGCATTGGCTTAGCCATGTTCTTTGGAAATTGAATATAGTAACGCAGACCTTTGCCAGGTTCACTCGTTGCATCAATAGATCCACTAAGAGTTTGTTTAACTAAATTAAACATTATATGGGTACCTAATCCGCTTCCGCCCTCATCGCGTTTAGTCGTAAAGAATGGGTCAAACAATTTTTTCAATTGCTCACTGGTAACTCCGTTACCGTCATCTTTGTAATCAATCGTTAAGTTAGTGTCATCTGCGCTTATTTTGATATCCATCACACCGTTGCTTTTACCTTCAAAGCCATGAATGAGTGAATTCATAATTAAGTTAGTAAAAATTTGGCTGATGGCGCCTGCAGGTAAATTTAAAACTAAATCATCAGGGCATTCTAATTTTATTGTATGGGATGTCTTTTTTAGTTTTGGATGCAGTGAGCGTATTACTTCGTTAGTGTAATCTTTAAAGTTAATAGTTCTTACTGCTTCACTGGCCTGATCGACCGCTATTTGCTTAAAGCTAGCAATAAGCTCTGAGGCTCTATCTAAGTTAGTGGTTAACAAACTTGTACTTTGTTTTGCTTCGTTAATAAATTCTTCTAGTGCTTTTGGTGAAAGTGTTTTTTCACTATAAGCACTTTCGAGTTTATTTAAGCGTTCTTGCAAAAACGATATTGCCGTTACACCTATCCCAATAGGGGTGTTAATATCATGCGTAATACCCGCCACAAGTCCGCCTAGTGCTGCCATCTTCTCTGTGCCTAATAAACGTTCCTGTGCAAGGCTTAATTCTTCTATATAACGTTGGGATTCAGTTTGTTTTGAAATTAGCTCTTGCTCTGTGCTGCGGCGCAAGTCTATTTCTTCAGTGAGCACAATTTTTTGCTTTTCAAGTTCGTATTTTTGCTGTTGTAATTCCATCATTGCTTGGCTTAAGTTTGATGTTTTACGGGCTACGTCTTGCTCAAGTTGTATGTTGTGATGATCGAGCTTTTCGTTACTAATAATGAGTTCTTTTTGGGTGTGCTCAAGCTCTTTTCTGTACTGAACCACTTTATCTATTAGTTTGTTAAACGACTGCTCCATTACTTTTAGTTCGTTATGCTCCTCTGTTTCTATTTCGATGTGTTGTCCTTCTAGCTCATCTAATTCTAGGTTTTCTAGTTGCTCAGTAAGCTCAGCTAAGGGATCTGTAAGAAGCTTTCTAAATGCCATTAAAAATAAAATGATTAAAAAGGTAGTTTTAATCATCGCATTACCAATCAAAAAGTAGATTGATACCATAATTCGGCTTAAAACAACTTCTCGGCTAGAAAATAAGGTAACGTCACCCACTTGGGTAGCACGGCCAGAAAATTCAAAAATAAGTGGAAAGGTGTAACCAAACAGACCGGATTTCGCGTCTTCTAAAATTGCTTCTTCGTGTACTAACTGTTGGTTATATAGCTTATGTATGTCGAGCGAGCGCCCTAATTGTGAAATAATTTCGCCGCTGTCGTCTCGAACAATAATCCCTTCAATCATGGGAATGGCGAGTAAACCTTCTGCTGTTGTAATTGTTTGCTTGGTATTAAGCTCCCAAATTGCACGTGTTAAGCTACGACTAAAGGTTTTTTGTAATGTACTTAATTCATCACGTATATAGTCTTTAGTATTGAGATATTCAGCAAGCACCTGTCCGCAAGTCACTACGAAGGTAAGCAAAAAATAAACGGATAAAACGCTTGTTAGTAGCTTCTTAGAAAGGCTTTTTTGTAACATGAGTGACTTGTTCATCCTTTGTTATTTTTGTAACGTTACTATTGTAATTTAAAAGTTAGTCAATAAACCTCTAAAAATAAATAAAAAAGTTAAAATTTAATAAGATAAATCTAATTAAATAGGTATGTAGTATTAATGTAATTAAATTCAGCTATGAATTAGTAAATTTGTTAGACGTTAAGTTTTGTAAGTTTGATTAGAATTTAGTTTCGTTAATCATATTTAAATGAATTAATTCTATATTTATCATTGCATTGAATTATTAATGCGCTAAGTATTTAGATGCGTGTTAAAGTGTCTTGAGTGCAAAGGAAGATGGTCTTTTAATAACTTTGATGGTTGTGTAGTAGTAAACATGATGAAATTTTCGATATTAGTCTGTGATGATTCTGCTGTTGCTCGTAAACAAGTCGTGCGGTGTTTAAATGAGTGTATAGATGCAGATATACAACAAGCTATAAATGGAGCAAACGCCCTCGATCTTTTAAGAGCACAAAACTTTGATTTACTGTGCCTAGACCTCACCATGCCAGAGGTTGATGGTATACAAGTACTTGAAACTATAAAAATAGAAAAAATAGAGTGCTTTGTGTTGGTTATTTCTGCTGATATACAGGAGAAAATGAAGCAACGAGTCGCCCAACTTGGCGCAATTGATTTTATTGATAAACCTATTAATAAATCAAGCTTAAATAAAATATTGCATAAATTTGGCATTCATTAGGTTTTTTCATGTTAAAAAAGGCTGTTTTATCTTTTAATTTAGGGTTGACAGCATAGCCTTTGTTAAGGCAGTCTTAACATATGAAAACAATTAATCGCGTACTGACCATTATTATTACAACCATCATTCTTACTGGATAGTGGCATAGGTCGGTGCAACAAATTTAAAGGCCTGTGTTCACTTAGAACACAGGCCTTTTTTCGTTTTATGGGATGAGGAACATAAACAATGCGAGTTTTAAAATTTGGTGGGTCTTCACTTGCCGATTATGCATGCTTACAACAGGTAGCTCAGTTAGTTAAAGCACAGTTAAAAGATGAAATGTTATTGGTGCTTTCTGCTCCAGGTGGAATGACCGATTCGCTAGTTGCACTCGCAAGTGCCGCAGAGCAAGGCTTAGATTTTTCGCAGCAATGGCAAGCATTAGCGAGTCGCTGTGAAGGCCTAAAAGCTGACGTTGAAAAAAGTGGCGTAGTAGTTACAATCTGGCCAGATCTAAGGGAACTTAAAAATAAACTAGATGGCGTGTCGCTTATACAGTGTTGCCCTGATCAAGTTCGCGCATTTGTAATTAGCTTTGGAGAGCGCGTTAGCGTTTCTTTAATGCAGGCTTTATTGAACTCGCACGATGCAAGATACTTAGAAGCAACAAGCTGTATCGCCTCAACTGGTGGTTATATCGACGCCGAGGCTGATTTAGTAACAAGTAAAGCGCGCTTTCAAGCTGTGCTTAAAGAAAATCCTGCAACTATTTATATCATGCCTGGTTTTACTGCGAGTAATGACAAGGGCGAGCTTACAACGCTTGGTCGTAATGGCTCAGACTACTCAGCAGCAATTGCAGCAGCATGTTTAGAAGCTGAGATTTGTCAAATTTGGACAGACGTTGATGGCGTATACAGTGCTGATCCTCGTTATATTAAAAAAGCCACTAAAGTAGATTTTTTATCTTATAAAGAAGCGATGGAGCTTTCTTACTTTGGTGCAAAAGTACTTCACCCAAAAACAATTTTACCGTGTGCTAAAGCAGGCGTGCCATGTGAAATTAAAAATACGCATAACCCAGACGCACAAGGCTCATTAATTGGTAACGATTATTCATCTGATGAGCCCGTAAAAGCGCTTTCTAGCTTACAAGACCTTGCAATGTTAACTGTTTCAGGCCCAGGCATGAAAGGTAAAGTAGGCATGGCGTCTAAGGTATTTAACGCGCTTGCTCATGATAACGTATCAATTGTATTGATCACGCAATCATCATGTGAATTTAGCATTAGTTTTTGTGTGCACGAAACAGACCTAGCACTTGCACTCGATGCGCTACAAACTGCATTTGAGCTTGAATTACAAGCAGGACTTATTGAGCCTGTACAAGTACAGCGTAATTTAGCCATTGTTACTTTAGTGGGCGACAACATGCGCGCACACCGTGGCTTAGCGGCTAAGTTTTTTGCATCGCTTGCACAAGCGCAAGTAAATATTGTGGCAATTGCACAGGATTCTACAGAAAGTGCTATTTCTGCGGTAATTGATGGTGAGTTATGTAATGACGCTGTAAAAATATGCCATGAAAACTTTTTCACGCATGTGCCGTCAATTGATGTGTTTTTACTAGGTTGTGGCTTAGTAGGGCAAGAGCTTATTAATCAGCTTGAACGTCAGCAAGCTTGGCTTGAAAAGCGTAATATTAAACTTAACTTGTATGGTGTTGCTAACTCTCGTCAATTACACCTTGATAACGAAGGCATCGCTTTTAGTGATTGGCAGCAAAAATTGGCCTTATCTGAGCAAGCATTTGATTTAAAATTAGTAGAGCAATTTGTTAAGCAAAACCACTTAGTGAATCCGGTATTAGTAGATTGTACATCTTCAGATGCACTTGCTGCGCAGTATGTAGACTTTTTAAATGCAGGCTTTCATGTGGTTGCAGCTAATAAAAAAGCGACAACAAGCTCATACACGTATTACCAAGATTTAATAGCTGCTACGCAAAAGAATAATCGTAAATTTTTATACGAAACTAACGTTGGTGCAGGCTTACCAGTAATCGATAACTTGCAGTCATTATTTGGTGCCGGTGATGAGTTACTAGAGTTTAGCGGTATTTTATCAGGCTCACTTTCGTATATGTTTGGCGCACTTCAAGATGGTTTATCACTTTCTGAGGCAACTATTAAAGCCAAAGAAAGCGGTTTTACTGAGCCAGATCCTCGTGATGATTTATCGGGTACCGATGTAGCACGTAAGTTACTGATCATTGCTCGCGAAGCCGGTATGAAATTGGAGCTAAGCGATATTGAAGTTGAGTCAGTATTACCACAAGGTTTTGCACAAGGTGATAGCGTTGATGAGTTTATGGCAAAACTACCAAGCCTAGATGCTGATTTTAATGACCGCATTCAAAGTGCTGCGAGCGAAGGTAAGGTACTTCGTTATGTAGGTACAATTAAAGGAGGTCACTGTAAAGTAGGTATTGAGGCTGTTGATGAAAAACATGCGCTTAATGTAATTCGCGATGGCGAAAACGCGCTTGCTATTTTAAGTCAATACTACCAGCCACGTCCGTTTGTTATTCGTGGTTATGGTGCAGGCTCTGAAGTAACAGCAGCGGGTGTATTTGCTGATATTTTAAAAACACTATCGCGCTAGGAGCTCGTTATGATTGAAGTATATGCTCCGGCGTCTATTGGTAATTTTGCAGTAGGTTTTGATGCACTTGGCGCAGCGCTTGCGCCAATTGATGGTAGTTTATTAGGCGATGTAGCCGTTGTAAGTGCAGCACCAAGTGACGAATTTATTTGTACTGGCGACTACGCTCACAAGTTACCAAGTGATGCGAATGAAAACTTAGCGTACCAGTGTTTAGTACATTTTAGAGCGCATGTTGCGCCTGATATGCCAAGCGTAAAGCTCGAGCTTAAAAAGAATTTACCAATTGGATCTGGACTTGGTTCTAGTGCATGCTCGGTCGTGGCTACCTTTGCTGCCCTTGATAAGTTTGCACAAACTAACTTAAGTCAGGTTGAGCTTATTGAGCTTATGGCTGACTTTGAAGCTGTAGTGAGCGGTGGTCGTCATTACGACAACATCACGCCATGCTATTTAGGTGGTTTGCAATTAACAGGTGATTTAATCCCTGATAAATCGATTGCACTGCCTGTTGATGAAAATTGGTACTACGTTGCTGCGTTCCCTGGTTTTTCACTCAACACTGCAAAAGCGCGCTCGGTTTTACCAAAAGAGTTGAGCATGCATGCAAGTGTTGAGTTTGCACAGCGTTTATCGGCATTTAGTAGCTTACTGTTGACTAATCGTTTTGACGATGCACTTAGCATAATGAAAGATGAAATAGCAGAACCTTACCGCGCACCGCTTATTAAAGGTTTTAGTGAAGCCAAAGCAAGCTTACCAGCGTTGGGCGCTGAAATAGTGAGTATTTCGGGCGCAGGACCTACCTTGTTTAGTGTATGTAAAACACTTGAAGCTGCAAAGCAATGCGCGCAGTGGTTAGAGGCAAATTACATTAACGAGCAAGGCTTTTGCCACATTTGTAAATTAGATAACGACGGCACGCGTCAATTAACAGTTTTATAGGATAGGTAGTCATGCAATTACATAATTTAAAAGATAGCTCACAAAAAGTGTCGTTCGTTGAAGCCGTAAAAACAGGTTTGGGTCGTAATCAAGGTGTGTTTTTCCCTGAATCCCTTGCCCCACTGTCCGATGTTGATGCATTGCTTGATATGGACTTTGTTACACGCAGTGGCAAAATATTATCTCACCTAATTGGTGATGAGCTGCCAAGCGACACTGTGGCACAAATGGTTAAAAATGCATTTAACTTTCCAGTTAAGCTGGTAGAAGTTGAAGAGAATACATACTGCTTAGAGTTGTTTCATGGTCCTACGCTTGCGTTTAAAGACTTTGGTGGTCGCTTTATGGCTGAGTGTTTAGCGCAATTTAATAAAGATGAAAAAGTAACTATTTTAACCGCAACATCGGGCGATACTGGTGCAGCCGTTGCACATGCTTTTTATAACAAGCCGAATATCGATGTTGTCATCTTATATCCTAAAGGCAAAATTTCACTTGCTCAGCAAAAGCTATTTACTACGTTAGGTAACAATATTCATTGTTACGCAGTTGATGGCAGTTTTGATGATTGCCAAGAGTTGGTTAAAAATGCCTTTTTAGATGAAGAAGTTAAATCAACACTTGGGCTTAATTCTGCTAATTCAATTAATATTAGCCGTTTAGTTGCTCAGGTTTGTTATTACTTTGAGGCCATTGCACAACTACCAAAAGAAAAACGCGCAACAGCGCATATATCAGTGCCAAGTGGCAATTTTGGTAATGTATGTGCTGCAATGATTGGTGCGGTTATTGGCTTACCAGTAGGTAAATTAAGTGCAACAACCAACCAAAATGATACTGTGCCGCGCTTTATGCTTGATAAAACCTGGACGCCAAACGCAACACTTGAGTCGCTTTCAAATGCAATGGATGTAAGTAAGCCAAACAACTGGCCGCGTGTGCAAACAATGTTAGATAATAACTGGTTTAGCTACGATAACTTTTATTCAACTAGCGTAAACGAGGAAGACACGCAATTGGTGATGAAAAAAATTCAACAAACGGGTTATGTTGCAGAGCCCCACACTGCTATTGCGTACCAAGGTCTTGTTGAAAATCGAGCGCCTGGTGCTGCGGGTATCTTTTTAGCAACCGCTCATCCTGCTAAGTTTAAAGAAAGCGTAGAGGGTATTTTAAATATTGAATTAGGTATGCCAAAACCACTTAGCGACGCACTAGCAAAACCATGCCTAGCAAGCGATATAAAGGCCGATTACGACGCATTACGTACAGAAATACTTGCTAAACTTGGCTAAGTTAATTAATTCAAAAAGGCGGTTAAGCCGCCTTTTTTTATAACTTTAGGCTATTAAATCTAGTGAATTGCATTTACTAATTAAATGTAGGAAATAGCATTCATTTAAAATCGTTATGGTTTTATAAGAAAATATCATCTTAAAAAGTCTGTGAAATAGTTTCAATCCCTGTTTAAATATCCTCAACTTAAGAGCGTAGGCAAAGAGTCGTTTAAAGCGTACAATAAAGCCTCTAAAAAACACCATACACGTTGCCCTAGGAGACCCCAATGTTAGAACGTAGCATGAATATTTCGGATTTTGATCCAGAGTTATTTGACGCGATAAACAAAGAAACTGCTCGCCAAGAAGAGCACATTGAACTAATCGCTTCAGAAAACTACTGTAGCCCACGCGTACTAGAAGCGCAGGGTTCACAGCTTACAAATAAATACGCAGAAGGTTACCCTGGCAAACGTTATTATGGCGGTTGTGAGCACGTTGATGTTGTTGAGCAATTAGCAATTGACCGTGCTAACGAGTTATTTGGTTCTGACTACGCAAACGTACAACCACATGCTGGTTCGCAAGCTAATGCTGCTGTTTTTCTAGCGCTATTAGAAGCAGGCGACACTGTACTTGGTATGAGCTTAGCTCATGGTGGTCACTTAACTCACGGATCACACGTAAGCTTCTCTGGTAAGCTTTACAATGCAATTCAATACGGACTAGATGAAACAACGGGCGAAATTGATTACGCACAGGTTGAAGCACTAGCACTTGAGCATAAACCAAAAATGATTATTGGTGGTTTCTCAGCGTACTCAGGTATTGTTGATTGGGCTAAATTCCGTGAAATTGCTGACAAAGTAGGTGCTTACCTGTTTGTTGATATGGCTCACGTTGCAGGTTTAATTGCGGCAGGCGTTTACCCAAGCCCAGTTCCTCATGCACATGTTGTAACTACAACTACGCATAAAACACTTGCTGGTCCTCGTGGTGGTTTAATTATCTCTGCATGTGGCGACGAAGCAATCTATAAAAAGCTTAACAGCGCAGTTTTCCCTGGTGGCCAAGGTGGTCCTTTATGTCATGTTATTGCAGCAAAAGCCGTGGCATTTAAAGAAGCGCTTCAACCAGAATTTAAAGTATACCAAACACAAGTTGTTAAAAACGCAAAAGCAATGGTTGCTGTAATGCAAGAGCGCGGCTACAAAATCGTATCTGATAAAACTGAAAACCACTTATTCCTACTCGATTTAATCGATAAAGATATCACTGGTAAAGATGCAGATGCAGCCCTTGGTAACGCTAACATCACAGTTAACAAAAACTCAGTGCCAAACGATCCACGTTCTCCGTTTGTAACATCTGGTTTGCGTATTGGTTCTCCTGCAATCACTCGTCGTGGTTTCAAAGAAGAAGAATCAAAAGAGCTTGCTGGCTGGATTTGTGACGTACTAGATAACATCACTGATGAATCTGTACAGGCGCAAGTTAAAGAAAAAGTAAAAGCAATTTGTGCAAAATTACCTGTTTACGCTTAATTGCATAAGCAACAGTAATTAACAGCACAACAGTTAGGGAGCTGTTTATCTTTTGAGATTAAATTTGCGCTGTTTTTGAAGTGGCTCTAAAAGTAGTTTTTGCTTTGTGGCTGGGTTTTGACTCAGTTTATTCGATTATAAATCGCACAGTGCAATTAAATTGGCTCTAGATAAAACAAATTTAAATCCTGAAAGAGCAACAGACCTTAATTTTTGCTAAGATAAAAGACCGCTATTTAGCGGTCTTTTTTGTTTTAAAACGGAAGTACCGAGCTATGCATTGTCCATTTTGTACCGCAAAAGATACTAAAGTTATTGACTCACGCCTTGTTGGTGGAGGCCATCAAGTTCGCAGGCGCCGTGAGTGCAACGACTGCCATGAGCGCTTTACTACATTTGAAGGCGCTGAACTGGTTATGCCTCGTGTTATTAAACAAGACGGCAGCCGCGAACCATTTAACGAAGATAAATTATTAAATGGCTTAAATCGCGCACTCGAAAAACGTCCAGTGAGCACAGAGCAAGTAGATGAAGTGGTGAATATAATAAAATCGCAGTTGCGTGCTACAGGCGAACGAGAAATTTCAAGCCATTTGGTGGGTGAGTGCATTATGGAAGCCCTCAAAAAGCTCGATAAAGTAGCGTACGTAAGATTTGCCTCTGTTTATCGATCGTTTGAAGATATACGCGAATTTGGCGAAGAAATTGCCCGTTTAGGGGAGTAATACCAATTTTATTAAAAATATGATCATTCTATCGCATTAAATAGCGCACTCACTGCGTTAAAAATTATTCATATAGAACAACTATATGTCATAATTTTCGCCTTGTTATTGCGCTATTTTCTTAGCGCTATAATGGACCACTTATTTAACGCAATTGGTATAATAAATGCTTAACCAAATTACTTTTACTGAACATGATGAAATGTATATGGCACGCGCCATAGAACTTGCCAAAAAAGGTCGGTTTACTACCACACCTAACCCTAATGTTGGCTGTGTCTTAGTTAAAAATAATCAAATAATTGGCGAGGGTTTTCATCAATTAGCAGGTCAAGGCCATGCTGAAGTAAATGCACTGGCTGTCGCTGGAAAAAATGCACAAGGTGCAACGGCTTATGTAACGCTTGAACCGTGTAGTCATTATGGCCGTACGCCACCGTGCGCCGAAGGCTTAAAAGCTGCCGGTGTGGTAAAAGTAATTGCTGCTATGGTTGATACAAATCCACAAGTTGCTGGCAAAGGCCTTAAAATACTGAGCGACGCGGGTATTGACGTTGCTTACGGGTTACTCGAATCACAAGCTCGCGCACTTAACGTTGGCTTTTTTAAGCGTATGGAGCAAGGCTTACCTTATGTGACCTGTAAAATGGCAGCAAGCATAGATGGTAAAACAGCCCTTAAAAATGGGCAAAGTAAGTGGATCACAAGTCCTGCTGCTCGACAAGACGTGCAATTATACCGAGCGCAAAGCTGTGCTATTTTAACCGGTGCCGATACTGTGCTAGTAGACGATGCTAAACTTAATGTGCGATTAAGTGAGTTACCGTGCACACTACCTACAGATTTGCCGCTTCGCCAGCCTGTGCGTGTTATAATTGACTCTCAAAACCGTTTAACACCTGACCTTGCTTTATTTGAAATCCAAAGTGATGTAATAATATTTACGACTAAGGTTGATAAATCATTGCAATGGCCGCATTTTGTAAAGCATATTGAAGTTAGTGAAAGTAACGGTAAAGTTGATTTACAAGCCGTTTTAAAAAAACTTGGGCAACTGCAGTTTAATAATGTTTGGCTTGAAGCTGGTGCAACACTTGCTGGTAAAATGACAGAGCTCAATTTAGTTGACGAGTTTGTTTTTTATTTAGCGCCTAAACTAATGGGCCATGATGCAAAAAGTTTAGTTAACTTTCCTGAATTGACGAGTATGCAAAACACCGTTGATTTAACATTTAATGAATGTGCGCGCATTGGTGACGATTTACGTATCACCGCGTCAAAACTCATTAAAATCACTTAATAAAAAGAGTAGTGCTATGTTTACTGGGATAATAGAAGCCACAGGCAAAATTGCTTTATTACAAAAAAAACAAGGCGACTTAGCCATTCGTATCCAAAGTGCTGATCTTGATATGACAGACATAAAGTTAGGTGACAGCATTGCGACCAATGGTGTTTGTTTAACTGTAGTTGATAAACATATTGATGGTTTTAGTGCGGATTTATCTAATGAGACGATTAGTTTGACCGGTTTTGCTCACTATGCTTTAGGACAAACGGTGAATCTTGAAAAAGCCATGCAACCTGTTTCGCGTTTAGGCGGTCATTTAGTATCCGGCCATGTTGATGGCATTGCAACGATTACAAGTATTACAGCAAACGCCAGAGCAACAGAATATTGGCTTACAACTGACGAAAATTTAATGAAATACATTCCGTACAAAGGTTCGGTATGTATTGATGGTATAAGCCTGACAGTAAACGCTGTAGAGGGCAATAAATTCAAATTAACAATTGTCCCGCACACGAGTGAGCAAACCACAATTGCTCATTTTAAAGTAGGTACCCAAGTTAATTTAGAGGTAGATCAAATTGCACGTTATTTAGAGCGCCTTATAAAGGGTGCAGAGCAACCAACGGGCTCTGATATTTCGATGAGCTTACTCGCTAAAGCGGGTTTTATTAAATAACGAAACTGACAACTTACACGAGCAAATTTATGAATTTACACAGCGCGCAAGAAATCATCGACGATATTAAAGCCGGTAAAATGGTTATTTTAATGGATGATGAAGATAGAGAAAATGAAGGTGATTTAATAATAGCAGCTGAGCATATTAGCGCAGAAGCAATTAATTTCATGGCTACCCATGGCCGTGGTTTAATTTGTTTAACCATGACGCAAGAGCGTTGCGAGCAACTTGATTTACCGTTAATGGTTAAAAACAATGGTGCAGCATTTTCTACTAACTTTACAATGTCGATAGAAGCATCAAAAGGTGTTACAACCGGTATTTCAGCAGCAGACAGAGCACGTACAGTGCAAGCGGCTATAGCTAAAGGCGCAGTCCCAAGTGATATTGTTCAGCCTGGACATATTTTTCCTATTATGGCGCAACCTGGTGGCGTATTAACTCGCGCAGGACACACTGAAGCTGGCTGTGATTTAGCGCGTTTAGCTGGACTTGAAGCATCATCTGTTATTGTTGAAATACTTAATGCTGACGGCACTATGGCACGTCGCCCTGATTTAGAAGTTTTTGCGAAAGAGCACGATATTAAAATTGGCACCATTGCTGATTTAATCGAATACCGCAACTTAAACGAAACAACAATTGAGCAAGTAGCAAAATGTAAGTTACCAACTGTTCATGGGGAATTTGATTTAGTTACTTACAAAGACACAATTGACGGCCAATTACATTACGTATTGCTCAAAGGCGATATAAAAGATCAAGAGCCGACAAATGTACGTGTACATTTGCAAAGTACCTTTAACGATATTCTACTTTCAGACAGAAGTGCTGACCGTAGCTGGGGTCTTTCTGAAGCAATGGCCTACATTGCTAAAAATGAAGGTGCTTTAGTTATTTTAGGTAAGCAAGAAAGCACTGAAGAGCTAGAGGCAACTGTGAAAGCATTTGCAGCAGCTGATGCTGGCGAAAGCGTTACGCCACGCAAATTCAAAGGTACATCTCGTACTGTTGGCGTAGGTTCGCAAATACTTGCCGATCTTGGAATTAAACAAATGCGATTAATGAGTCGCCCCAAAAAGTACCATGCACTTTCGGGCTTTCATTTAGAAGTTGTTGATTACGTTGAGCCACAATAAGCATCACGCTTAAACTAGGCTATTATTTTATTTTTATGGTATGATGCGCAGCAATTTTTGCGCAATCGCAACCGCTTGAACTTATTTTTAGGGTTATCAAATGAAAATTATTGAAGGTAATAAGTACGCTCCAGGCAAAAAATTTGCCATTGTCATTTCTCGTTTTAATGACTTTATTGGTAGCAGCCTCCTTGCAGGTGCTGTTGATGAGCTAAAACGCACAGGTGGCGTATTAGATGACGACATTACCGTTATTTATGTGCCAGGCGCGGTAGAATTACCTTTAGCGGCTAAACGCGTTGCGGCAAAAAAAGAGTATGATGCAATCATCGCATTAGGCGTAGTGATCAGAGGTGGTACACCACACTTTGACCTAGTTGCTGGCGAATCAAACAAAGGTCTTGCGCAAGTATCACTTGAGTATGATATCCCGGTTGCATTTGGCGTATTAACCACAGAAAGCATTGAACAAGCAATTGAGCGTGCTGGCACCAAAATGGGCAATAAAGGCGGCGAAGCTGCTTTAGGCGCGCTTGAAATGGTTAATGTGTTAGATAAAATTTAAGTTTAAGGAATTTTTGTGAAACCAGCAGCAAGACGTAAAGCACGTATCTTAGCACTCCAAGCCGTTTATTCTTGGCAAATAAGTGGCAATTTAATTGCCGATATCGAACAACAAATGTTGATCGAAACAGACGTTACTAAAATTGATGTTGAATACTTTAAAGATCTAGCGACGGGTGTTGCTGTAAATTACAAGCAACTAGACGAAGCTGTATCACCACATTTAACACGTCCGTTTGATGACTTAGATATGGTTGAGCGTGCAATTTTACGTTTAAGCAGCTATGAGCTTAAGTTCCGTGAAGACGTACCTTATAAAGTTGCTATTAACGAAGGTATTGAACTGGCCAAAATTTTTGGCGCTGAAGACAGCCATAAATTTGTAAACGGTGTACTTGATAAAGCTGTTAAGCATTTACGCAAGTAAGTAAACCGTTAAAGAGGGGAGCCGGCATAGGCCGGCTTTTTTGTGTATGAAGGAATTTGAATTAATTAACCGCTACTTTAAAGGTCGCGGTATCACCCGTCGTGATGTAAACCTAGGTATAGGGGATGATTGCGCTTTAGTAACCGTTCCACAAAACTGCCAACTTGCCGTTACAACAGACACTCTTGTTGCTGGCGTACACTTTTTTGATGATATTTCCCCTCGTGCATTAGGTCACAGAGCGCTTGCTGTTAATTTAAGTGATTTAGCGGCCATGGGCGCTGAGCCAACTTGGGTTTCAGTTGCGTTAACTTTGCCAAGTATTGACCCACAGTGGATTGAAGAGTTTACTGATGGCATGCATGAAATTGCTGAATATTTTAATGTGCAGATTATAGGTGGCGATACAACTCAGGGTCCATTAACCATCACTATTTGTGCGAAAGGGACTGTACCCGAAGGTACTGCACTTCGTCGTAGTGGCGCAAAAGTGGGTGATTGGATTTATGTTACGGGTCCGCTAGGTGACGCTGGACTTGCAATTGAGTCTCGCAAGCAAGGTATAAATATTGAGCCAGAGCATTTAAAGTACGTAAATAAACGCTTTGACTTTCCAACCCCACGTGTTGCTGCAGGGCAGGTATTACGAGGCCTAGCATCATCGGCTATTGATGTGTCGGACGGCTTAATCGCTGATTTAAGTCATATACTCGATATGTCACAAGTAAATGCAGTGGTGAATATTGAAAGTATTCCAACTTCAGATGCGATGCAAGCAAGCCTTGATTTTAATCAGCAGCTGCCATTTATTCTCAGTTACGGTGATGATTACGAATTAATTTTTACGGTCCCTGATAGCAATAAAAGTATGTTAGAAATAAAGCTACGCCAGTATGGTGTAGATGCAACATGCATTGGCCAAGTTAAAAGTGGCGATGGCCAAATTGAGCTTTTACACAACGGTGAAAAGTTTGATTTTGAACCGCAGGGTTTTGAGCACTTTGCAAAGGAGCTGGTTTGAACAATAACCGCAAGTTTAATTTAAAGCGTCCACATCAGTTTTTTGGTCTGGGCTTTGGGACAGGGCTTGCCCCTAAAGCGCCCGGTACATTTGGTACGTTTGCTGCCTTGCCATTCATTTTTATGACCATGTATTATCCGTTATGGCTGCAAATTGTATTTGCCGTTGTGATCAGTATATTTGGTATATGGGCGTGCGGTAAAACGGCTGATGATTTAGGCGTACACGATCATCCTGCTATTGTATGGGATGAAGTGGCGGGTTATTACATCACTATGATTGGCGCAGCACTTAGCTGGCAAACATTACTCGTAGGTTTTTTGTTATTTCGCTTTTTTGATATAGCAAAACCCGGCCCAATCCGTATGCTAGACAAACGAGTACATGGCGGTTTAGGTATAATGGCCGATGATATACTTGCGGGTATTTTTTCGCTTATATGTTTACAAGCGTTAATAAAAGTGGGTTTACTGTCCTTTTAATTTTTATATTTGATTTGTTTAACTAGGTGGCAGCAATATGATGCGATTTTTACTGGTTTGTGTACTTATGTTGTGCGCGACGCCAAGTTGGGCTTCAATTACTGATTACGTAGTTAAGCAATGGAATATAAAAGATGGCCTACCGTCGCAATCACTTAAAAGTGTTGTGCAAGATCAGCAAGGCTATATGTGGCTTGGTACGCAATTTGGTTTAAGCCGTTTTGATGGTACAACATTTACAAATTACAACACGCAAAATAGTCCATTCTTGCCTAGTAATGGCGTTAATAAGCTTTTAGTCGATTCTAGTGGTTTGTTATGGGTAGGCACTAAAAGTGGCTTGGTAGTTATTAACCCAGCCACATTTGCAGCACAAGAATTTAATATTAAAGGTCCAGTGAGGGATATTCTTGAGGACTCTAAAGGTAGCATATGGATTGCGGCCAACGGCTTATACTATGTAGATAGAGGGCAAGTTGATTTACGCACTGAAGTAAATGGTCCTCTACCTATTGTTAATGCTACTGTGATCACACAAATAGTTGGCTCTGTTAGCCAAATGGCACTCTCTCCTGAAGGCATTTGGCTGGTTAATGATCGTCATTTATTACGCCTTACAAAAAACTCATCAGATTTTTCTAAACTACGTTTAGAGCTTACCGCAAAAATATCTTTACCAGAGCGCTTAGCGCAAACTATCGTGCACGATTTATCATTTTTAAATGGTAATTTGTATATAGCTTCTGAGCTAGGTGCATACTTTTTAGATTTAGATGACGAGCTAAGACCTTTTCCTTTACCTAATGCAAATAACTCAGCCGTTTATAAGTTTATGAGTGATACCGATGGTGGCTTGTGGGTATCGACCTATGGACGCTTATTATTCAGAGATAAAACCGGTGAGTGGCAATGGGTAGAGCCTAGCCAACTTGATCAAAGTATATGGTTTGCTGATATTTTTAGAGATGATAAAAATAACGTTTGGTTAGCAAGCTTTAGTGAAGGCTTGTGGCTTGCTCATGAAGGGCGAGTAGAGAGGCATTCAGCAGTTTCAAACATGACCGAATCTGTTATGGCTATTAGCCAAGCACCCGATGGTAAACTGTGGGTTGCGAATAAAAGCGGCATTGGTTATTTCGATTTAGATAAAAGTTTTATTAATTTAGTCCCAAGTAGTAAATATGGATACGCATCAGTACACGATCTACAATTTGATGGTGAGCGATTATATATAGCCACAGGGCGCGGCTTATTTGTTTTTGAAAACAAGACACTTTACACCGTCCCTGGTCGAGCACTTCGCGATAATCCGGTATTTGCAATAAGTCGCTCTAGTAAAGGCGGCTTTTGGATTGGTACCGGACGCGGTTTATATCGATTAAATTATGCTGGTTTAACGCCTTTTGCTTATAACGCTTTTTTAGGTAGTAAGTTTATTACCTACGTATTAGATAAAACAAACTTTGGTGTGATTGGTACTAGTAAAGGCGCATATTACTTTACAGACCGTGGCATTGAAAAAATTGGCGACCAAACAACACTTGAAAGCGCATACGTAACTAGCGTGCTACATATAGATGGCGTGGGTATTTTAATCGGCTCTCTTAACGATGGGCTTTTTTACAGAAGTACGCAAGGGCAATGGCGTCAGCTCGATGCAGCTAATGGTTTACCGTATGGTTCTATATTTAGCCTAGAATATGATGAAAAGTTAAAGCATGTTTGGGTAAGCACCATGAAAGGTGTTTACAGAATGCCTGTAGAGCAATTTAAAACAGAAATAAAAAGCCTAAAAGTTGAAGAAGTAATTTCATCTTTTGACCGTCAACTTGATGGTAAAGCGAATCAATGTTGTAGTGGACTTGGGCATGATGCGGTAGCAGACACCGGAAATTCTATTTGGTACCCAAGCTTACAAGGTGTTGTTGAAATACCTAAAAATGTAGAGCTATTTGGCGTGCTTGCATTAAAGCCAACAATAGAGACAATAACAACGCCACTTCGTCATTTAACTACCGCTGCGCTTGGTAAAAAACCATCATTAGAAACAGACGAGCGTGATATAACGCTAACTTACACAGCTATTGATTACTATGCACCAAACAGCATTGAATTTAGATATAAACTAAGTGGCTTAGATAGTGACTGGCGCTATGCAAATACGCGACGTGAAGCTATTTATACTAACTTGCCTCCTGGCTCGTTTTTGTTTCAATTAGAAGCTAAGCGCCAAGGTGAAGACTGGGCTAAAGCGCAAGATGTAGAATACGGTTTTGTAGTGCCTGAGCGCTTTGACGAAACAATTTACTTTAGGCTTTTAATTACCAGTGGTTTTATTTTGCTTTTTTATCTCATTTTTTGGGTGTTTAGAGCACAAGAACGCAGAAAACAAGAAGCATTAGAGGGCTTAATCACTGAGCGTACCTTAGAGCTTCGCCAAGCTAATGATAAATTAGGCCAAGTGAATTCACAGCTTAAATTAGTGAGTCACTCAGATGAGCTAACAGGGCTACGTAGTCGCCGCTTTTTGTTTGATCAACTCCCTAAAGATATTGAGCACTTTCAACGTAATTCACAGTCGCTGCAGGCACAAGGTAAGTCACTGGTGCTGGTAATTATTAACTTTGATAACTTCAGCCGTATTAACGATGCGTATGGCCCAATTGCAGGTGATAGCTGCTTACAGCAAATGGCTGCATTACTTAACTCTCGTACACAAGGTTCTGACTATGTGGCACGTTGGAGTGGTGATGAGTTTTTATTATTATTACGTGACTTTAAATGCAATAAAATAGATAGCTATGCTTCAGAACTTTGTAAAGTAATAGCGGCTAATTCGTTCCAATTACCAAATGGAAAAACAACTAATATCACTGCATCAATTGGTTGGTCATTTTATCCATTACCTTTATTAGGCGGGCAGGTAATTAGCTGGGAAACCTCTATTAACTTGGCCGATATAGCATTACATCAAGTTAAAAAGCGCGGTGGTGATGGTGTGGCTAATATTACGTTTGATGATCAGCTCGATGCATTTGAGTTTGAACAAAACTCTAATGTTGATCAGCAGTTAGGTATTTTGCAAAGCAATGGCTTAGCTGATATTAAAGTGTGGATGCGCTGATCAGCAATATTGATATTAAAAAAGGAGCCTAGGCTAATGCCGATCAGTTAAGAAAATGACCGGTTGACCGATCCAAACGATCATGCAAAATCCGTAGTTAGGAAACTAACTACGGATTTTTTTGTGAATATAGAACAAGCACTGCAAGCAACACTTGAAGAAAGCAGCCGATACCATACCTTTGAAAAATCATCAGAAATTCTTGACCCTGAAACCATTGAACAAGGTTTTCAACAAGCAGGGATTGCAACCGTTCGTAAGCGAAGATTACCGCTTGAAGCCGTTTTGTGGTCAGTTATTGGCATGGCATTGTTTCGAAAAGAATCAGTTTGGAATATCGCTAATAAGCTAGATATCATGTTACCTGGCAAGAACCCACTCGTTGCTCCAAGTGCGATGGTACAGGCGAGACAAAGGTTAGGTGATGATTCCGTTAAACACGTTTTCAATAAATCTGCTCAATCAATGTATAAGCAACAGTCATTCGAAACATGGAATGGTTTGAACCTATTAGCTGTTGACGGTGTTGTGTGGCGAACAGCCGACACGCCTGATAACCGTAAAGCCTTCTCTTCTGGTAGCAACCAGTACGGTGATACAGCCTTTCCTCAAATACGCATGGTCTGTCATATGGAATTGACCAGCCATCAACTTCTCAGTAGCGAGTTTGATAACTATAAAACCAACGTGATGAAATTAGCTGAGCGTTTAATTGAACGTACACCAGATAATTCACTGACTATGTTTGATAAAGGATATTATTCTTTAGGCCTGTTAAACCGTTGGCATCAAACTGGGGAGATGAGGCACTGGCTGATACCAGCAAGGCCCGACTTACAGTATGAAATCATCTCCAGCGCGGGTAAAAATGACCATATCATTGAATTGAAAACCACAAAGCATGCACAAAAAAACTTTCCCGATGTTCCTGAAACGATTAAAGCGAGATTAATCAGCAAAACAATAAAGGGCAAAAGCTACCGTATATTAACCTCGATGACGGATAGATTGCGTTATCCAGGTAATGAAATTGTTGAATTATATTGTCATCGTTGGGAGATAGAACTTGGGTTTAGAGAAATCAAACAAACCATGCTTGATAGCGCATACCATTTAAGAAGTAAGCGTCCAGACATGGTGCGTCAGGAGCTATGGGGCGTGTTACTCGCCTATAATTTAATACGAAGAATAATGACGATGGCGGCGACAGTTACAGGGATATGGCCTAACCAGCTTAGTTTCTCTAGCAGTTCGATGGCTGTCATTCAGTATTTCTCGTCAGTATCTATAATGAGTCCAGGGAACATTCCAATACACTGGCAGCACTTACTCAATACACTGGTCTTATTTAAGCTTCCAGCTAGACGAGAGGATAGAAGATATCCCCGATGGGTTAAGCCAAAACCATCTAAGTATCCCCATAAAAAGAAAAATGCCAGTCAGCTTAACTGACTGGCATTAGAGCCTAGGCTCCTTTTTTAATGTGCTCTACTTTAGATGTATAGGAAGTTAATTAATAAACGCTTTAATAGCGGTTAATATTCCTTGCTCACCTAATCCCATTTCATCGTGCATTTCATCTTGTGTGCCGTGTTTAATAAACTCATCAGGAATACCTAAGTTAAGAATATTAATATTAGCCTTTAGTGTTGCTAAGTATTCGTTAACTGCAGAGCCGGCACCGCCAGCAATCGCATTATCTTCAAGTGTCACTAGTACATCGTGGCTAGTCGCAAGCTCATTTAATAGAGCAGTATCAAGAGGTTTAATAAAACGCATATTAACAAGCGTTGCATCTAATTCATTTGCAGCAAGCTGTGCGTTTTCAAGTAATGTACCGAACGATAAAATGGCAATTTTACTGCCTTTCTTAATTGTATCTGCCCTACCTATTTCAAGCAGTTGCATAGTGCTTTCAATGTCTGCAGTACCTGCACTACCCCGAGGGTAACGCACTGCAACAGGGCAGTTTGCTTTATAACCGGTGTATAGCATTTGGCGGCACTCGTTGGTATCGCTTGGTGCCATAATTACCATATTTGGAATACAGCGCATAAAGCTTAGATCGTACGCACCTTGGTGAGTTTCACCATCGGCTCCAACAATACCAGCGCGGTCAATGGCAAATAATACAGGTAAGTTTTGCAGTGCAACATCATGTATTAATTGGTCATACGCACGTTGTAAAAAGCTCGAGTAAATAGCAACAACCGGTTTTAAACCTTCACAGGCAAAACCAGCCGCTAAAGTAACTGCATGCTGCTCTGCAATGGCCACGTCAAAATATTGCTCTGGAAACTCTTTAGAAAAACGTACCATGCCAGAGCCTTCACGCATTGCAGGCGTTATAGCCATTAACTTGCTGTCTTGCTTTGCCATATCGCATAACCAATCGCCGAAAACTTTTGAAAAAGTAGCAGCGCTAGGTTTAGATTTAGGCAGGCTAGTTGTGCTCGGATCGAATTTTGGTACGCCGTGGTAGCCAATAGGATCGGCTTCAGCCGGTTTGTAGCCCTTACCTTTTTGCGTTTTTATATGTAAAAGCTGTGGGCCTTTTAAATTACGCATATTACGTAATGTATCTACAAGCATGTTTACATCGTGACCATCAATTGGGCCTATGTAATTTAGGCCTAATTCTTCAAAGAAGGTCCCCGGGATCATCATACCCTTAATGTGCTCTTCCATTTTACTGGCAAGTTGCTTTACCGGAGGCACACCTGAGAGTAACTTTTTACTACCTTCACGAATGTTAGTATAAAAGCTACCTGATAAAATTCGGGCAAAGTGATTTGTTAATGCGCCAACATTTTCAGAAATCGACATTTCGTTATCATTTAAAATAATAAGCATGTCTGATTTTACATCACCTAAATGATTCATCGCTTCAAATGCCATGCCTGCGGTTATAGCCCCGTCGCCAATAATGGCAACAGACTTTCGACCTTTACCTTCTTTTTGTGCGGCAATAGACATGCCTAAGGCAGCTGAAATAGAGGTGCTTGAATGGCCTACGCTAAACGTATCGTATTGGCTTTCATCGCGAAAAGGAAAAGGGTGTAAACCGTCTTTTTGGCGAATAGTGTGCATTTGGTCGCGACGACCTGTAAGGATTTTATGTGGATAAGCTTGGTGACCCACATCCCAAACTAGGCGATCGTCTGGAGTGTTATAAACATAATGTAGCGCAACGGTTAGTTCAACCGTCCCTAAACCAGACGCTAGATGACCGCTACTTTGCGATACTGAGTTGAGTAAATAATCGCGCAGCTCATTGCTAAATGCAGGGAGTTTGTCTTGCGCTAAGTCACGCAATTGGGCTGGCTCGTCAACTAAATTAAGTAATGGATACTTGCTACTATCAAGTGTCATGGTTTTATATATATCCTTCGCTAACATTAATTCATTCAAAGCTTTTACGAATAATTAATGTTGAGTAATAATGTCAGTGCTAATTGCAATACGTATGAGCAAAAATTAGTGGTCACGCTCAATTAGGTAATTTGCTAGCGACGCAAGAAGTGTTGTGTCAGCATCTATATTTGCCAACGCTTCATGGGCTTGTTGTATTAAATTTTGCGCCTTTTCTTTAGCGCCTAGCATACCTAATAACGCCGGATATGTCGCTTTATTCGCGGCAATATCGGAGCCTTGTGGTTTACCTAAAGTAACCGTATCGCCTTCAACATCTAAAATGTCGTCGTGTACTTGAAACGCCAGCCCTATAGCATACCCAAAAATGCTTAAATTTTCTAAGGTTTGTTGATCTGCCTTTTCACTGCACAGTGCACCAAGTGTAATTGCACAATTAATTAAAGCTCCGGTTTTTAGCTTATGTATTCGCTCAAGCTCTTGTACGGTAATTACTTTATCTGTTGCTGCTATGTCAAGACCTTGTCCGCCTACCATGCCCTCAAGGCCTGATGCGTGGGCAAGCGTAGCAATCATTTTTACTTGTGTTTGCGACGAGCATGTGAATTTGTGATTCGCAATAAGCTCAAAGGCGAGTGTTTGTAGGGCATCACCGGCTAAAATTGCATTTGCCTCGTCAAATTCTATATGGCAAGTAGGGCGGCCACGGCGTAAGTCGTCATCGTCCATTGCGGGCAAATCATCATGAACTAACGAATAGCTATGGATACACTCAATTGCAGCTGCAAGTACATGTAAGTCTTGCTGGTTTGCACCGAGCATTTTACCTGTGGCATAAACTAAAAATGGACGTAATCTTTTACCGCCATTAAATAATCCATACTGGGTGGCGTTCTTGACTGTTTCTTCAGTATCGAGAGGCTGTTTAAAATGCTGTTGTAAGGTCGCTACTACATCTTTTTGAGCACGTTCGATATAATTATTTATGCTCACAGCTATTCCATATCATTATCAAAATTCGTAAGAACTGACTTTTCGCCATTCCCCATCAAAATTGATACTTTTTGTTCTGCTTGCTGTAATTTACCTGATGAAGCACTTGCTAATGCAATTCCACGCTCAAATTGCTTTAACGATTGCTCAAGCGATAAGTCACCTTGTTCCATGTCACTAACGATTGTAGATAATTCTTCTAGTGCTTGTTCGAAACTTAAGTTTTCAGGTTTTTTAGTCGCCATCTTTATTTCAGCTTACATAATAAATTTAGGGGTCAATTTTAGGGGGAATGCTAAACTAGGTCAAAGGATGATATTGGTTTTTTACCTTTATAACGTTAAATTATATTTCAAGTGTATTAATAAAGCCTTAATAGCGGTCTGTTAGTTTAATAAATCAATTGATAATTAGGTAGCCCTTATAACTTGATCTAAAATAGTGCTAAAGGCTGCTTTTTATGTTTATTTATAAAAATGGCTTAAGCAATTCAATATGTTGCCGATAAGCAGTTAATAATAAAAGTTTATGATAAGGCCATTAAGCATGAAACTTCTGGAGGAAATGTGGATTTAGCAACCATAATCGGGATCCTAGGCGCAATTGGCTTAATTGTCATGTCTATGTTTATGAGTAGTAGCGGTGAAATGGCTATGTTTGCCGATGCTCCTTCTAGTGTAATTGTATTTGGTGGTTCACTTTTCATTGTTTTATCAAATTTCACCATGTCGCAGTTTTTGGGTATAGGTAAAGTTGTTGCTAAAGCGTTTATGTTTAAAATTGAAACGCCAGAAGAACTTATTGAAAAAGCAGTAGAACTTGCTGATTCAGCTCGTAAAGGGGGCTTTTTAGCACTCGAAGAAGCTGAAATCCCAAATCCATTTATGCGCAAAGGAGTCGACATGCTTGTTGATGGCCATGACGCAGATGTTGTTCGCGCCACACTTCAAAAAGACATCTCTTTAACCACTACTCGACATGAAATGGGCGCAGGCTTATTTAAGTCATTAGCCGATATTGCACCAGCAATGGGAATGATTGGTACTCTAATTGGCTTAGTTGCAATGTTATCTAACATGGATGACCCAAAAGCAATTGGCCCGGCAATGGCGGTAGCGCTTTTAACAACTTTATATGGTGCGTTTTTAGCCAATGTTGTGGCAATTCCTATTCAGGTAAAACTTGAACTGCGTAAAGACGAAGAAGCTATGAATCAGCGTTTAATTTTAGATGCTATTTTAGGTATACAAGATGGCCAAAATCCAAAAGTAATCGAAGGTATTTTGAAAAATTACTTAGCTGAATCTAAACGCAAAGTAGATACCGAGGAGTAATTATGTCTGATCAAGAGTGCAAATGCCCACCACCAGGCCTACCAGCATGGATGGGAACGTTTGCCGATTTAATGTCACTGTTAATGTGCTTTTTTGTACTCTTGCTTGCGTTTTCAGAAATGGATGTACTTAAGTTTAAACAAATTGCGGGCTCTATGAAGTTTGCTTTTGGTGTGCAGAATAAAATTGAAGTAAAAGATATCCCTAAAGGTACCTCTGTTATTGCTATGGAGTTTACCCCAGGCAAACCAGAACCCACTCCAATAGAAACTATTCAACAACAAACAGTAGAAATGACTCAGCAAATGTTAGAGTTTCAGGCTGGAGATGAAAGCTCAGCTGGCGGCAGGCAAGAACAGCGCGGGGACAAACGTGGTGGCGAATCTCGTAGTACTTCTCAAGAGCAATCGTCAGAGCAAGCAACTTCAGCGGCCGATCAGGAACAAACTAACGAGCTCGTTAAAAAAATCGCGCAGCAGCTTGAAAAGCAAATAATAGATGGTGCAATTGAGCTTGAATCTTTAGGGCAGCAAATAATTATTCGTATTAGAGAGAATGGTTCATTTCCTTCGGGTAGTGCATTTTTACAACCTAAGTTTAAACCCATAATTCAAGATATTGGTGTACTGTTAAAAGATGTACCTGGCGAAATAACTGTATCTGGCCATACAGATGATTTTCAGGTATCGAATGAGTTATATATTAACAACTGGGACCTATCATCAAAGCGTGCCGTAGCAGTCGCAAGCGAGCTGCAAACGGTGCAAGGGTTTGATAAAAACCGCATGATGGTAGTGGGTCGGGCTGATACCCGTCCACTTGTTCCAAACGATTCAAATGAAGATCGCCGCAGGAATCGCCGAGTAGAAATATCTATATTACAAGGTAAAGCAAAAGAGTCAGCGCCTATTGATGTACGTTAAGCTATTGCTTGGTATTATATCTCACTACTTTTCGTTTTAATTTAGGGTACTTAATTGCCTAAGCATCTTGGCAATTTCATCATTTTAGCTTACAGTACATTTCCTTAACATATGTAATGGAATGCCCGTGAATAAAAAATATAAGTATAGCGATATGCCTGGAAATGGTACTGGCGGAGATGACGATAAGACGAAAGAATAACAATGCCTTTATGGGTTGATAAGGTAATTACATTTCTTGAACTTAGCTGGGTTTTATTTTTAATCCCAGCTATTGTTGTTTTCTATTTGCGTAAAGATTTTTTAGCATTACGATTTGTATGTGTCACAGGTGTATTTTTCTTATTTGGTGCACTTATATACGATTCTTTAAAAGAGTTTGATAAAGATATTTATATATATAGATATCTTGTCTGGGCGTTTAATGACATAGCTTGGATGGCTTTAATTGCCTATCTTGGGATAAAAGATAAAGTTTATTTATGGCAATGTGTGTTAGGTCAGTTGGTTGTTATAATGGCACCAATTTTACAACTTTTTCGCGTTGTTGATCGCCACCTTTGGGATTTATCTTATAGCACGTTAATGTATAAAACGCTTTTACCTTTAATTAATACGCTCACCGTAGTGGTGTGTTATCTTCCGCTAATTTATATTGTAATTAAAAATAATAAGACAGTAACTGGTAATAATCATAAAAAAGCCCCTCCTTTAAAATAGCTGTGCTAAACTACTGTTTATATGAACAGTGGTGAGCAAGCTATGAAACTCTACATTGCAGAAAAACCTTCACTTGGACGCGCTATTGCTGATGCGTTACCAAAACCACATAAAAAACACGATGGCTATATAGAAGTCGCCAACGGAGATTGTGTCTCGTGGTGTATAGGGCATTTACTAGAACAAGCAGAGCCCGATGATTATGATGAGCGCTTTAAAAAGTGGCAGTTTGATCACTTACCTATAATACCTGAACAGTGGAAGTTAAAAGCCAAAACCAAAACTCGCAAACAGCTCACTGTTTTAAAAAAATTAATTAAACAAGCCTCGCAACTTATTCACGCTGGCGATCCAGACCGTGAAGGCCAGCTTCTGGTCGACCAAGTAATAGAAGAAGCTAAAATAAGTCAGGCTAAAAAACAAAGTACGCAACGTTTACTCATTAGTGATTTAAACTTATCTGCGGTAAAGAAATCATTGGGCGCAATGCGTTCTAATCGAGATTTTATTCCGCTAAGTGTATCTGCTTTAGCGCGCTCTCGTGCGGATTGGCTATTTGGTATGAATTTAACACGTGCATACACACTAGCTGGGCAAAAAGCAGGGTTTGGTAATGTGCTTTCGGTAGGGCGAGTACAAACCCCTATTTTAGGTCTTGTTGTTAATAGAGATAACGAAATAGCACACTTTGTATCTAAGCCTTTTTACGATGTATTGGCGCATTTGCTTACTCCAGATAATCAACCATTCATAGCTAAGTGGGTTCCAAGCAAAGCATGTGAGCCACATCAAGATGAAGAAGGGCGAATACTTAACAAAGCTCTTGCAGAAAATGTTGCTTCACGTATTACAAAGCAAAGTGCTGAGCTTACTTCTCTCGACCAAAAACAAAAAAAGCAAAGTGCTCCATTACCTTATAATTTATCTGCACTACAAATCGATGCGGCTAAAGCATTTGGTATGCCAGCTCAAAAAGTATTGGATATTTGCCAAATACTTTACGAACGTCATAAATTAATAACTTACCCACGCTCAGACAATCGTTATTTACCTAAAGATCACCATCAAGAAGCATCTGCTATTTTAAAGGCAATAAGTGCTAATGGGGGGCAAAGTAGTGAATTAGTAAACGGGGCTGATGTGAAAAAGCGTAGTAAATGTTTTAACGATTCAAAAGTAGCTGCCCATCATGCCATTGTGCCTACGGCTAAGCAGTTAAAGTCAGCGAGTTTGAGCGGTGACGAAGCAAAGGTATATCAATTAATAAGCCGTCATTACTTAATCCAGTTTTATCCTGACTATATATATAACGAAACTAAAGCTGAGGTAATTATTGCTGGTGGGCTTTTTAAGGCAAATGCAAAGCAAGATGTAAGCTTGGGTTTTAAGGTGTTAATGGGTAAATCTGAATTAAAAGATGAAGCCTCGCTACCTCATTTAACAAAAGGTATGCCTCTTTTTTGCGATAAAGGCGAAGTAGTCGAAAAGCATACATCACCCCCTGCTTATTTTACCGATGCCACATTATTGGCTGCGATGACGGGCATTAGCCGTTATGTTAAAGATCCACAAATTAAAAAAGTATTAAAAGACACTGATGGTTTAGGTACGGAGGCAACACGTGCGGGAATAATCGAGTTGCTATTTAAGCGGCGTTTTTTAAAACGTGAAGGTAAGTCAATTAGAGCGACCGAAACGGGACTTGCTCTTATTAGCGTATTACCACAAGGTTTAGCGAGTCCTGATTTAACCGCAAAGTGGGAGTCGAGCTTAGGTGATATTGCACAGCAGGCAATGAGTTATCAGCAATTTTTACAGCCTTTACTTGCTGACCTAAATGGGTTTGTTCAATTAGCAGCAAACTGCGATAGCAATGCATTTGGGAAGTTACCAAAAACCTCACCTAAAAAACGTTTTGCTAAACGAGGTGGAAAAGCGACCTTTAAAAAGTCGAGTTATAAAAAAAGCTCTGTTGCTAGTTAGCAACAGAGCCATTTTATTAAACCATATTGCTTAATGTTGAATTGGTATTACTTAACCTAAACTCAGGTTACTTATTAAATAAGGCAACAGCAGCGTTACTCATTGCTTTTATTCCAGTAGGAATAGCAACTTTATAATCTGGTGCAAATTTACTAGAGTGTAGAGAAGGGAGTACCTCACCTGTTTTTATTGAATCTGCATATTGTGCTTGGTTTACGCCTCCTAGCCAAAAGAGGGTAATAGGGATATTTTCATCGGTGCGTCCGTATAGGCCAAAATCTTCACCCGCCATTACAGCCTGTGTTTCAAGTACATTAGTATCGCCAATTGCGCTGGCAATAGAGTTTCTAACAATGTCTGTTTGTGCAGGGTTATTATAAGTAGACGGAATAGATTCATCTTCATGTACATATACAACAGGGTAGCTTGATTCATCTAATCCAGCACTTTGTGCTATACCAGCTGTAATACGTTTGATTGCAGCTATTTGAGCGCTTCTTACATCGGGGTTATAGCTTCTGAGAGTGAGTTGTAGTTTTACTTCATCCGAAATCACATTATGTTTTGAACCACCATGAATAGACCCCACTGTAATAACAGATGGCTCAAGCGGTGAAAGCTCTCGGCTTGTGATTGTTTGCAAAGCAAGTACAGTGCGTGCAGCTATAACCACTGGGTCTATAGTTGTATGCGGATAAGCACCATGACCACCTTTACCTTTAATTGTAATATCGACAGAGTCTACACTTGCCATCGTGTATTCATTTTTCATTGATACCTTACCAGCGGGGACGCTAGCGCTTGCATGTAAAGCAATTATATGATCAGGTTTTGCATATTTACTAAATAGTCCTTCGCTTAACATCGCTTTAGCACCCCCACCTACTTCTTCTGCAGGCTGTGCAACCATCATTAATGTACCTTGCCACTGTTTTTTATGAGCAATTAACTGCTCTGCAGTTCCAATAAAAGAGCTCATGTGGATATCGTGGCCACAGCCGTGCATTACACCTACTTTTGCACCGTGCTCGTCTATTACTTTGACTTTTGAGGCATAGGATTTTCCTGTTTGCTCAATAATAGGTAAGCCATCAGTATCAGTGCGGATCATCACGGTTGGACCGTTTCCGTTTTTGTAAATGCCGACAACACCAAACCCACCTACATTGCTTGTTACTTTAAAACCCAGCTGAGTTAATCTATCTGCTATCTTTTTACCTGTTTTTTGTTCGTGATAAGAGAGCTCTGGGGATTGGTGTAAGTCGAGGTAAAACTTTTCAATAGCTGGCATGGCTTTGCTTAAATTCAAATCGAGTCCATTTGCTTGTACTAATGGGCTTGCTAATAAAAGTATTGCACTTAGGTAAGTTAATTTCATATTTTCCCTTATTGTTGAATATGTATACCGAGTGATTTAGGTATATGACTTGTAATTATTATGTTCACCACCATATAAAAACCTAAATAGACGAATATGGCAATCAATTCAATGAGCAACATAGTTAGTATTAATGCGCAAAACCTTCAACAAGTACTCGGTGAAACATCACAACAAAAATTGGTGTTGCTTAACTTTTTCTCTCCTCAAAGTCCTGACTGTATAGGACAGGCTGCAATTTTAGATAAAGTAGCAGCAGAATATGCAAGCTATATAGTAGTAGCAAACCTAGATTGCGATGCAGAACAAGCACTCGCTTCTCAACTTGCGCAACAAGTTGGTCTGCAAACACTGCCTACGCTTGTATTATTAAAAGACTCCGCACCAGTAGATTTACTTGCAGGTGTTCAAAGCGAAGCGCAAATACGCGAAGCCCTAGCAAAGCATTTACCTGCGCAACAAGACTTACTATTAGAACAAGCAAAGCAAGCGTTATTAAAGTCAGATTTAAATGCTGCATTTAATTATGCAAAGCAAGCTTATGAAATAGACAGCGGTAATGCACGTATCAAGTTAGTGCTAGCAGACATATGTATTCAAATTCACAAGGTAGATGAAGCGCAAGCGCTTATAAATACAATAGGTGCACAAGAGCAAGATGCTTACTTTAATAATATTAAAGCAAAATGCGAAGCCGCGCTTGAAGCAAAAGACTCACCAGAGATTAAAGAAAAGCAACAACAAGTAGAAAAGTATCCAAATGACTTAGAACTAAAAGAAGAGCTCAGTATTTTACTTAATGAAGCAGGCAGAAAAGAAGAGGCATTGGATGTACTGTTTACAGTTCTACAAAAAGATCTGAACTTCAACGAAGCAAAACCAAGCTTTTTAGCCATTATTGCCTCTTTACCTGATGGCGACGCACTCGCAGCTAAGTATCGCCGCAAGTTATATAGTATTTTATACTAGGGTCTGTTGCTCTTTGCGGATTAAAATTTGTTCAAACTAGGGGGGGTTAATCGCGGCGCGAGATTTGTAACCTAGTGGGCTAAGTAAAAACCGAGTAACAAAGAGTAAATAGCCCCTAGGAAGAACCCTTTAGGCAGCGCCTGTTTGGCATTAATGCTACGTTATCGCCTATTTATGGGGTAACCACACTACATAGGCTCTGCCTTGCCTGAATACCAAACAGGCTGCTGCAAATTTAACCTTGAAAGATAAACAGACCCTAGATTCTAATAACTATTACTTTTGAGAAGCACCTACATAAGGTGCTTTTTGCATTTTTAAGGTTTTAATTAATAGCTTTAGTATGGTTTATCTATGTAAAAACAAGAGTTATCAACAGGGTTTTGTGGGTAACTTGTGTTTATCGTGTGCGCTTGCTTGGGGCTTAATTTTAATTACTATTTTATGCAAATAACGCTTGCGTAAAATCCGCCGCTCCCTATAATGCGACCCCACTGAGACGGGATATGGCGACGCGCAGCGGACAACGCATAGCGAGGCACGAACTACTCAGAGAGTTAAATAAAACTTCGGTTTTAAATCTTCCAAAAGAAAGTTTAAAACAAAGTGTTGACTCGAAAAATAAAGGGTGTATTATTCGCATCCCTTGAGACGCTAAAGCGACTCAAAACGTTCTTTAACAATATAAAGCAATCATCTGTGTGGGCACTCGTACAGATTGAGTTCTAACAGCCAAGCTACTTCGTTCTTTATTGAGCAAGTAATGAGGCAAACAAATTAGAGTCTCAATTGAAACTGAGTGACCATATGTTATTAAAAGATTCAGCCTTGAGCTGTTTTGATTTTACTTTTTTAAAAGTGAAAATAATAACGCACAGTCAATTCGTTTTTGGCAACAAAAACAAAAATTCAGAATTCATTGAGCTGTCGAAAGACATAAAACTTTTTAATTGAAGAGTTTGATCATGGCTCAGATTGAACGCTGGCGGCAGGCCTAACACATGCAAGTCGAGCGGTAACAGAGAGTAGCTTGCTACTTTGCTGACGAGCGGCGGACGGGTGAGTAATGCTTGGGAACATGCCTTGAGGTGGGGGACAACAGTTGGAAACGACTGCTAATACCGCATAATGTCTACGGACCAAAGAGGGCTTCGGCTCTCGCCTTTAGATTGGCCCAAGTGGGATTAGCTAGTTGGTGAGGTAATGGCTCACCAAGGCGACGATCCCTAGCTGGTTTGAGAGGATGATCAGCCACACTGGGACTGAGACACGGCCCAGACTCCTACGGGAGGCAGCAGTGGGGAATATTGCACAATGGGCGCAAGCCTGATGCAGCCATGCCGCGTGTGTGAAGAAGGCCTTCGGGTTGTAAAGCACTTTCAGTCAGGAGGAAAGGTTAGTAGTTAATACCTGCTAGCTGTGACGTTACTGACAGAAGAAGCACCGGCTAACTCCGTGCCAGCAGCCGCGGTAATACGGAGGGTGCGAGCGTTAATCGGAATTACTGGGCGTAAAGCGTACGCAGGCGGTTTGTTAAGCGAGATGTGAAAGCCCCGGGCTCAACCTGGGAACTGCATTTCGAACTGGCAAACTAGAGTGTGATAGAGGGTGGTAGAATTTCAGGTGTAGCGGTGAAATGCGTAGAGATCTGAAGGAATACCGATGGCGAAGGCAGCCACCTGGGTCAACACTGACGCTCATGTACGAAAGCGTGGGGAGCAAACGGGATTAGATACCCCGGTAGTCCACGCCGTAAACGATGTCTACTAGAAGCTCGGAGCCTCGGTTCTGTTTTTCAAAGCTAACGCATTAAGTAGACCGCCTGGGGAGTACGGCCGCAAGGTTAAAACTCAAATGAATTGACGGGGGCCCGCACAAGCGGTGGAGCATGTGGTTTAATTCGATGCAACGCGAAGAACCTTACCTACACTTGACATACAGAGAACTTACTAGAGATAGTTTGGTGCCTTCGGGAACTCTGATACAGGTGCTGCATGGCTGTCGTCAGCTCGTGTTGTGAGATGTTGGGTTAAGTCCCGCAACGAGCGCAACCCCTATCCTTAGTTGCTAGCAGGTAATGCTGAGAACTCTAAGGAGACTGCCGGTGATAAACCGGAGGAAGGTGGGGACGACGTCAAGTCATCATGGCCCTTACGTGTAGGGCTACACACGTGCTACAATGGCGCATACAGAGTGCTGCGAACTCGCGAGAGTAAGCGAATCACTTAAAGTGCGTCGTAGTCCGGATTGGAGTCTGCAACTCGACTCCATGAAGTCGGAATCGCTAGTAATCGCGTATCAGAATGACGCGGTGAATACGTTCCCGGGCCTTGTACACACCGCCCGTCACACCATGGGAGTGGGTTGCTCCAGAAGTAGATAGTCTAACCCTCGGGAGGACGTTTACCACGGAGTGATTCATGACTGGGGTGAAGTCGTAACAAGGTAGCCCTAGGGGAACCTGGGGCTGGATCACCTCCTTATACGATTTAGAACTTATTTGTTCGTAGTGTCCACACAGATGATTGTTAATTAGTGCGTGTCCTTCGGGATAACTAATTAATATGCTCTTTAAAAATTTGGAAAAGCTGATAATAAAATTCTGATAGATACATTGTATTTATCAAGAGTTTTCAAAAGTAAAAAAAGAATGGTAGCAGTACCATTCAGTGCCATTTAATTAACTCTTAGGAGTTGATTGATTGGTATCTACTTTAGTATTCAATATTGACTTCTGGCGAAGTTAAACTGTCACAAAACAAAGACCCGTTTGGGTTGTATGGTTAAGTGACTAAGCGTACACGGTGGATGCCTTGGCAGTTGGAGGCGATGAAGGACGTATTAACTTGCGATAAGCCTAGTCAAGCTAGTAAAAAGCGCTTGAGACTAGGATTTCCGAATGGGGAAACCCACCTGCTTGCAGGTATCGTTAACTGAATACATAGGTTAACGAGGCGAACGCGGAGAACTGAAACATCTAAGTACCCGTAGGAAAAGAAATCAACCGAGATTCCGAAAGTAGCGGCGAGCGAAATCGGAACAGCCCTTAAGCTTATTATGTGTTAATGGAAGGCTCTGGAAAGTGCCACGATACAGGGTGATAGTCCCGTACATGAAAAGACATTTTAAGTGAAATCGAGTAGGTCGGAGCACGTGAAACTTTGACTGAATATAGGTGGACCATCATCTAAGGCTAAATACTCCCAACTGACCGATAGTGAACCAGTACCGTGAGGGAAAGGCGAAAAGAACCCCTGTGAGGGGAGTGAAATAGAACCTGAAACCGTGTACGTACAAGCAGTAGGAGCCCACTTGTTGGGTGACTGCGTACCTTTTGTATAATGGGTCAGCGACTTATATTTTGTAGCGAGGTTAACCGAATAGGGTAGCCGTAGGGAAACCGAGTCTTAACTGGGCGACTAGTTGCAAGGTATAGACCCGAAACCCGGTGATCTAGCCATGGGCAGGTTGAAGGTTGAGTAACATCAACTGGAGGACCGAACCCACTAACGTTGAAAAGTTAGGGGATGACCTGTGGCTAGGAGTGAAAGGCTAATCAAACCGGGAGATAGCTGGTTCTCCCCGAAATCTATTTAGGTAGAGCCTCGGACGAATACTTACGGGGGTAGAGCACTGTTAAGGCTAGGGGGTCATCCCGACTTACCAACCCTTTGCAAACTCCGAATACCGTAAAGTAATATCCGGGAGACACACGGCGGGTGCTAACGTCCGTCGTGAAGAGGGAAACAACCCAGACCGCCAGCTAAGGTCCCAAAGTCATAGTTAAGTGGGAAACGATGTGGAAAGGCCCAGACAGCCAGGAGGTTGGCTTAGAAGCAGCCATCCTTTAAAGAAAGCGTAATAGCTCACTGGTCGAGTCGGTCTGCGCGGAAGATGTAACGGGGCTAAACTATGCACCGAAGCTGCGGATTCAGAATTTATTCTGAGTGGTAGGGGAGCGTTCTGTAAGCGGTTGAAGGTGTACCGGGAGGTATGCTGGACGTATCAGAAGTGCGAATGCTGACATGAGTAACGATAATGGGAGTGAAAAACTCCCACGCCGGAAGACCAAGGGTTCCTATCCCATGTTAATCAGGGTAGGGTAAGTCGACCCCTAAGGCGAGGCCGAAAGGCGTAGTCGATGGGAAACAGATTAATATTTCTGTACTCGATATAATTGCGATGGGGGGACGGAGCAGGCTAAACAAGCATGGCGTTGGTAGTCCATGTGAAAGTGAGTAGGTTGGCGACTTAGGTAAATCCGGGTTGCTATTAAGACTGAGACACGAGACGAGTCACTAAGGTGATGAAGTTGTTGATGCCATACTTCCAGGAAAAGCCTCTAAGCTTCAGATTATATGGAATCGTACCCCAAACCGACACAGGTGGTCAGGTAGAGAATACTAAGGCGCTTGAGAGAACTCGGGTGAAGGAACTAGGCAAAATCGTACCGTAACTTCGGGAGAAGGTACGCTCCTATCTGTGATGAGACTTGCTCTCTAAGCGGACGGGAGCCGCAGTGACCAGGTGGCTGGGACTGTTTATTAAAAACACAGCACTGTGCAAAATCGCAAGATGACGTATACGGTGTGACACCTGCCCGGTGCCGGAAGGTTAATTGATGGGGTTATCCTTAGGGAGAAGCTCTTGATCGAAGCCCCGGTAAACGGCGGCCGTAACTATAACGGTCCTAAGGTAGCGAAATTCCTTGTCGGGTAAGTTCCGACCTGCACGAATGGTGTAACCATGGCCACGCTGTCTCCACCCGAGACTCAGTGAAATTGAAATCGCAGTGAAGATGCTGTGTACCCGCGGCTAGACGGAAAGACCCCGTGAACCTTTACTACAGCTTGGCACTGAACATTGAACCTACATGTGTAGGATAGGTGGGAGACTTTGAAGCAGCGACGCTAGTTGTTGTGGAGTCGTCCTTGAAATACCACCCTTGTAGTTTTGATGTTCTAACGTTGGCCCCTGAATCGGGGTTACGGACAGTGCCTGGTGGGTAGTTTGACTGGGGCGGTCTCCTCCTAAAGAGTAACGGAGGAGCACGAAGGTTGGCTAAGTACGGTCGGACATCGTACGGTTAGTGTAATGGTAGAAGCCAGCTTAACTGCGAGACAGACACGTCGAGCAGGTACGAAAGTAGGTCATAGTGATCCGGTGGTTCTGAATGGAAGGGCCATCGCTCAACGGATAAAAGGTACTCCGGGGATAACAGGCTGATACCGCCCAAGAGTTCATATCGACGGCGGTGTTTGGCACCTCGATGTCGGCTCATCACATCCTGGGGCTGAAGTCGGTCCCAAGGGTATGGCTGTTCGCCATTTAAAGTGGTACGCGAGCTGGGTTTAGAACGTCGTGAGACAGTTCGGTCCCTATCTGCCGTGGGCGTTTGAGAATTGAGAGGGGTTGCTCCTAGTACGAGAGGACCGGAGTGAACGAACCGCTGGTGTTCGGGTTGTCATGCCAATGGCATTGCCCGGTAGCTACGTTCGGAACTGATAAGCGCTGAAAGCATCTAAGCGCGAAGCAGGCCTCGAGATGAGTTCTCACTAGACTTTTAAAGTCTCTGAAGGGCCGTTGAAGACTACAACGTTGATAGGCAAGATGTGGAAGTGGTGTGAGCCATTAAGCTAACTTGTACTAATTACCCGTGAGGCTTAACCATACAACGCCAAACGCGTTTTATGTGATAGTTTAGACAGAAGTTAATATAACTAAAGTAGATATTACTTAGAAAGACTTAAAAAATATTATCAGATATTTTCCAAATTCAGTTAATGCGTAGAGATACGAATTAACGCCCAAATTTGCTTGGTGACAATAGCGTTTTGGACCCACCTGACTCCATGCCGAACTCAGTAGTGAAACGAAACAGCGCCGATGATAGTGTAGCATTTGCTATGTGAAAGTAGGACATTACCAGGCTTCAAATTCAGTCGAAGGACTTTAACCTTAATAATTAAAATAAGAAAATTGAAAAGAATTTTCTTGGTGACAATAGCGTTTTGGACCCACCTGACTCCATGCCGAACTCAGTAGTGAAACGAAACAGCGCCGATGATAGTGTAGCATTTGCTATGTGAAAGTAGGACATTACCAGGATTTAATTAAGAGAAACCTGTTACAGTAATGTGACGGGTTTTTTGCTTTCTGAAATTTTGTAAATAGTCCATGCCGAACTCAGTGGCGAAATAAAATAGTTCTAAGGCGAGCCCCGCAGAAGGACGCCCAGACACAAAGATAGTGTAGCATTTGCTATGTGCCTCTCCACCGCTGTGGCACTACGACATTACCAGGATTTAATTAAGAGAAACCCGTTACAGTAATGTGACGGGTTTTTTGCTTTTTGTAATTTTGTAAATAGTCCATGCCGAACTCAGTGGCGAAATAAAATAGTTCTAAGGCGAGCCCCGCAGAAGGACGCCCCGACACAAAGATAGTGTAGCATTTGCTATGTGACTCTCTACCGCTGTGGGCAGTACGACATTACTAGGATTTAATTAAGAGAAACCCGTTACAGCAATGTGACGGTTTTTTTGCTTTTTAAAATTAAGAAAAACATCCCCCTTTAAATTCAACAACAAAACTAGTTGCGTCTATTCGCGCGTGCTAAAATCCAATTTTTTATGAATGATGATATAGAGGTCTAGTTTGTCTACAGCTGATTACCAAAAGGTGCTTGATGAAATAGCACATGAAGTACGCCCTTTATTATCACAAGGAAAAGTAGCTGATTATATACCGGCCCTTGCAGAGGTCGATCCTGAGCAATTTTCTATCGCTATTTATACAACTGATGGTAAGACTGTATGTGCGGGGGATTGCTCTCAACGTTTTACCATTCAGTCTGTTTCAAAAGTTATGACACTTACTATGGCACTGCAACGTTATGGTGATGAACTTTGGCATCGAGTTGGAAAGGAGCCTTCAGGTACTGCCTTTAATTCGCTTACACAGCTTGAGTTTGAAAAAGGGATCCCTCGTAACCCTTTCATAAATGCAGGCGCAATTGTAACGTGTGATGCGTTATACAGCCGCTTATCTGCACCAATGCATTCTATGCTCGAGACCTTTAGGTTGTTAGCTGGTAATAGAGGGATAGTGATTGATAAAAAAGTCGCTAATTCTGAGTATGAATTTAGACACCGTAATGCTGCTATGGCACATTTAATGAAGTCGTTTGGTAATTTTGAAAATGAAGTCGATGATGTTTTATGGTCTTACTTTAACTTTTGTTCTATTGAGCTCAACTGTATTGAATTAGCCAAAGCTTATAATTTTTTAGCAAATAAAGGTGTTGATAATCGATCGGGCGATCGTGTTTTAAGTAGCCGTCAAAATAAGCAGCTTAATTCGCTATTATTTACCAGTGGCTTATATGATGCTGCGGGGGATTTTGGTTACAGAGTAGGTATGCCAGGTAAATCGGGAGTGTCAGGGACTATTTTAGCTGTGTTACCAAATAAGTTTACTGTAGCTGTTTATTCTCCGGGGCTTAATTCGTTTGGTAACTCCGTTGCAGGAATAGCAGCATTAGAACTGCTATCTAAAAAGCTCGATATTTCTATTTTTTAGGAAATCGATAGGGAGCAATAATTGCTCCCACCGTTATTTATTGTTCCCAATAAACTTGTTCTAAACAATCTTCACGTTCAGGTAAACCACGAGATAAACGCGGAGAGTGCTGAACTAATACTTCATAGCTCGCTCGGTTAGCATATTTACTAATTTGCGATAGTGACGAGTAAGTAATAGCTTGTTGCTGATGTTTAGCTGAGTTTGCCACATTAAGCTTATGGTAAACATTCGCTGACAAGTCATGTAGTACAGCCGCAAGTGCGCAGTCACCTGCACCATTGGTGTTTTTTATTGAATCAGGTCCACCCATAAATGGGGCCGTATGACTATATGCTCTGATAGGTTCATCACACTCATCTTTACGCATAGCTCGTGAGAATTCGTAACGGTTAAAATCAGGTATGGCGCCTGGTAGTAACGGGTATTCGGTTTCACGCTTTAAGCTTTCGTCTACGTAGCCGGCCATAAATAAGCCTTTTTCGCCAGCGGTACAAATAACTAAGTCTACCCAATCAAGTGCTTTATCAGCAGCTAGAAGAGGATCTTCAAAACCTGTAATAGCTAAACCTTCTTCTTCGTTCATAGCAAGAATATCAACATGCTTTTCAACAAAGTTTGCCCACCAAGTAGGGTCTTGTTCAATTAAGAACTTAGTACCGAGTGTAAGCACAACTGGCACATCTGCGTCATTAGCGTATTTTACCGCTTGCATAGTGGCTTCAGTCATTGTTTCGCTACCTTGAGTACGCATAAGATAGGCACTAATCACTAACGCTGATGAATTCTCAATAAGGTCTTTATCGATAGATTCAGGACGTAAGTGATTCATTAGGCCTGCACTTATTGCAAAAGTACGCTCACCGGTTTCATCAATTAATGTAAAACAACGGCCTACAGGCCCATCAACTGGTTGAAGGTAGTTTAAGTCTACACGGCTTGAGGTATTACATAAAAAACGGTAAGCGTAGCTACCTATTTTTATATTTTCGCTCATTACGCCTAATAAAACTGAGCGATCATCTGCAAGTACAGAGTAGTTGTGCATAGTGTTACCAATGGTTCCACCGGCAAACTCAAAATCAACCATATTGTTTAATTTTAAACGATCGTATAAGGCGTTTGTTGTATCGCTATCAATAACTTGCGACATCCCTCTACGTAGTTGAAATTCGTCAAGGAAAGCTTGATCAACTTTTGCCTCTATATCAACAACGATCTGATCGATACCCGTAATATAACTACGTTGTAATCGCTCTGTTGCGTTAAGTTGATTGGTAAGTGGATCTTTGGCTTCCACTGGAAAATAATGTTTATGCCTGCGGCGTCCAGGAAATTTCATTTGCTACCCGTGTTGTGAGCTAAATAAAAAAAGCGTGAGATTATAGCGTAAATCAGCACGAGTGAGCCATTACAAACGGGTAAATATTGTTTTATTTTTGGAATAAAGTAATGAATGGCGCACTTTAGAGTGCTAACTAGGTATAATTACAGCATAAAAGGTTATTTAAGTAGAAATAATGAACGAACCATTTGATGATTCCTACTGGATGGAACAAGCGCTTTTGTATGCAAAGCAAGCAGAGCTGCTTGATGAAATTCCGGTTGGAGCAATTGTAGTCAAAGATAACCAGCTAGTTTCAGTCGGGTATAACCGCTCAATAACGGATAATGACCCATCTGCCCATGCCGAAATGATTGCAGTGCGAGAAGCTGGAAAAGTCCTTAACAATTACCGCTTAATTGATTGCACCCTATACGTAACGTTAGAGCCTTGTTCTATGTGTGCGGGATTGTTAGTGCATAGCAGAATAAAGCGTTTAGTATTTGGAGCAGTCGATGCTAAAACAGGGTCTGCGGGTTCAATTATGAATTTATTACAAGAGCCTAAGTTAAATCATCAAGTTGAGGTGTGTGGTGGTGTTTTGGCACAGCAGTGCGGTGATACTATTTCGAATTTTTTTAAACGTAGAAGAGCGCAAATTAAAGCAGCTAAGAAAGCTGCTCGTGATGAACAAATAAATAAGCCCAACTAAAGCTAACTAGCGATTGGCTCTATTTCTGATTCAGCCATTTGCTGCATAGCAAACATTCGGCGACGCCAGATGATTTTTTTGTGTAGTTTTCGCAACATAACACGACGACGTGTGGCCGTTGAATAAATGACATTGCGTTTTAATCTTTGTGTGCGTCTACGTTTTAGCATGTTTTCTCCTAATGCAAGAGTGAGAAAGGCACGGGTATATCTTATAAAATAAAGATATACAATTAACACACATTAGTGATCATTTGATGACAAGTAAACAGATATTTAATTTACTTAAATTTTGCTTACTGGCTTGCTCAAAAAACTGATACCTATACAAATCTTAGTTATTGTTTTCACTCGGTTGTTCGGGCTCAATTATAGGCTGTTGTTTTTCTGTTTGCGCTTCATCTTTGTTACTTTTTTCGTCACTTTCTTCATTTAGCTTTGGCTCGGTATCAGTGCTCTGCTCTGTGATTGGTTCTGGTTCAGGTTCTACAGCAATAGCATTATTCTCATCTAGCCAAACAAGTGCATCGTAATAGCGACGAATATTATCAACATATTTAACCGCTACATCGCCACGCGCATAACCATAGCGAGTTTTACGGTAATAGCGCTTTTTAATTAACAGCGGTAAGCGTTTTTTTACATCAGCCCATTTATCAGGGCTTGCGCCTTGCTGCTCGGTAATTATACGCGCGTCGTTAACGTGCCCCCAACCTACATTGTAAGCCGCTAGTGCAAGCCATGTTCTATCAGGTTGAGGAATTCTATCAGGAATACGCTTAATCAGTTTACTTAAATACTTACCACCACCGCGAATATTTTGCTCTGGCTCTAAGCGGTTGGTAACACCTACTTGTTTTGCTGTACCGCGGGTTAGCATCATAATACCGCGAACGCCTGTTGGCGATTTAGCGCGAGGATTCCACATAGATTCTTGATAGCTAAGTGCCGCTAATAAACGCCAATCAAGGCTACCAGCATATTGTTCAAACCATGGTTGGTATGTTGGTAAGGTTTCTTTGATAGCTTCGATATAAGCAAGGGTATTTACATAGTTAAATTGGCGCACGTGGCCAAAGTATTTTTCTTCAAGTACGTAGAGCTGATTACTCTGTTTTATATCGCCAAAAAATGGCACTAATAAGGAGTATAAAGAATCATCTTTTGATTTATTAAGTATCCATGCAATCGGGTCGTTATGACTAACAGAAAAACCGATACTTAAATTTGGATGATAACGTCGAAACAGCGATAGGGTATGCGTATCAGCGAGTGTGTAATCTATTTCGCCATCAATAACTGCTTGAAGTAGTTCTTCTTCATCAAACTCTTCGCTTTCTATCCAAGTAAGATCTGGATTGTTTTTTTTCATTTTTTGCAGAGTAAGCGAATGACTACTTTTAGCGATAACAGTAAAGTTGCCATCTAAGTCGGCAAACTCTCGAGGGCGAACACGTCCTTGCTTATAAACTAACTTTTGGCTGATTGTTCTGTAAGTTGGTCCATAACGGTATTGCTCTGCACGGGTTTTATTATAGGTAAGTCCTGAGGCAATTAAATCTAAATCGCCGCTTTCCAGGCGTTCAAACATATCGGATAAGTTAAAAAATGGCACTATTTCAAGCTCTACACCTAGATATTCAGCAAATGCTTGAGATAGCTCATATTCAAAGCCTTGTTCACCTTGAACGGCTTGATAATAATTACTAGCACTTGCAAGTGTACCCACACGTATTTTGTTTTGTTCTTTTATTTGGGCGAGTTGAGTTGGCTGCTCTTGCATATCACATGCACATAACAGCATAACTAAAGTAATGATTATTATTAGTTTTTCTTTGAACATTGAGTGCCCCTTAAGCTCGCCAGCCACCGTTATAGCAAAACTAAGCTATCGCGTCACTTTACCTTTTATTTTATTAACCAAAAGAGGCTATAAATAAAGCTAAAAAGTTAATTTTATGAAAAGCGTAATTTTGAGTTAAATCTGAATGCTAATTGGACTATAATGCGTGCCTAAAATATCGTTCAATCCCTAACCCCGGATGAAATTACTTATGTTGATCCTTCGTGGTGCACCAGCACTTTCAGAGTTCAGAGTTAATAAAATTTTAGCGCGTTGCCAACAATCGCAACTTCCAGTCACTAACGTATACGCCGAGTATGCTCACTTTGCCGATTTAACATCGCCGTTGAGTAGCTCTGAGCAAACAAAGCTTGAAAAACTATTAACTTACGGTCCAACTATTGCTGAGCATACCCCAGCTGGCAAACTTGTACTTGTTACACCTCGCCCAGGTACCATTTCACCTTGGGCATCTAAAGCTACCGACATCGCCCACAACTGTGGTTTAAAGCAGGTTCACCGTGTTGAACGCGGTATTGCTTATTATGTTGAAGGTGATTTAAACGCAGAACAACTTGTACAAGTAACTGCGTTATTGCACGACCGCATGACTGAAGCCACACACAATGAACTTGAAGATGCGGCTCAGCTGTTTCGCAGTGATGCCCCACGCCAAATGTCGTCTGTCGATATTTTAGGTGGTGGACGCGAAGCATTAGTAATAGCCAATGTTGAGCAAGGCTTTGCGCTTGCTGATGACGAAATAGACTATTTAGTAGAAAATTTTACAAAGTTAGGACGTAACCCTAACGACATCGAATTGTTTATGTTTGCACAAGCGAACTCAGAGCATTGTCGCCATAAAATATTTAATGCTGACTGGACAATCGATGGTAAAGAGCAGCCAAAATCGCTGTTTAAAATGATTAAAAATACGTTTGAGCTAAATCCTGAAAATGTATTGTCGGCGTATAAAGATAACGCGGCAGTAATGAAAGGCTCAAAAGCGGGTCGCTTCTTCCCAAATGCGCAAGGTGAATATGCGTATCATCAAGAAGACATTGAAATACTAATGAAAGTTGAAACGCATAACCACCCAACAGCTATTGCGCCATTCTCAGGTGCTGCTACAGGTTCTGGTGGTGAGATTCGCGATGAAGGCGCAACTGGTCGTGGTTCTAAGCCAAAAGCAGGCTTAGTTGGCTTTACTGTATCAAATTTACGTATTCCAGGTTACGAGCAACCGTGGGAAAGCGATTTTGGTAAGCCGGGTCGTATTGTAAACGCACTTGATATAATGACAGAAGGTCCACTAGGTGGTGCTGCATTTAATAATGAGTTTGGTCGTCCTAACTTGTTAGGCTATTTCCGTACTTACGAAGAAAAAGTAACAAGCCATAATGGTGAAGAAGTGCGTGGTTACCATAAACCAATTATGCTTGCCGGTGGTTTAGGCAATATTCGCTCTGATCATGTTCAAAAAGGCGATATTCCTGTTGGCGCTAAGTTAATTGCGCTAGGCGGACCTGCAATGAACATTGGTTTAGGCGGTGGTGCTGCATCAAGTATGGCCTCTGGTCAGTCAAACGAAGATTTAGACTTTGCTTCAGTACAGCGCGAAAACCCAGAAATGGAACGTCGTTGCCAAGAAGTTATCGATAAATGTTGGCAGCTTGGTGACGAAAACCCAATTGCATTCATCCATGATGTAGGTGCCGGTGGTTTATCTAACGCGTTTCCTGAGCTTGTTAATGATGGCGGACGTGGTGGTAAGTTTCAATTACGTAGCATCCCTAACGATGAGCCAGGCATGGCACCACACGAAATTTGGTGTAATGAATCACAAGAGCGTTATGTACTCGCTGTTGGCGTAGAGGACTTTGACCGCTTTGAAGCAATTTGTAAGCGCGAACGTGCCCAGTACGCTGTTATTGGTGAAGCAACAGCGGAACCTCACTTAACAGTGTCAGACAGCCACTTTGAAAATAACCCTGTTGATTTGCCGCTGGACGTATTATTAGGTAAAGCACCTAAAATGCACCGCGATGTAACGTCAAAGCAAGTTGTTGGCAAGGCGCTTGATATCACATCAATAAATGCAGCAGATGCAGCGCAGCGCTTAATGCGTTTACCAACCATTGCAGAAAAAACATTCTTAATAACAATCGGCGATCGCTCAGTTACGGGTTTAGTAGCACGCGACCAAATGGTTGGTCCTTGGCAAGTACCTGTTGCTAACTGTGCTGTAACTGCGGCAACGTATGATACTTACCACGGTGAAGCTATGTCACTCGGTGAGCGTACTCCGGCTGCATTACTTAATTACGGTGCATCTGCTCGTTTAGCTGTGGCAGAGTCGTTAACTAATATTGCCTGTGCAAATATTGGTAGCCTTGAAAACATTAAGTTATCGGCAAACTGGATGGCAGCAGCAGGTCACCCAGGTGAAGATGCTGGTTTATATGAAGCTGTTAAAGCCGTAGGCGAAGAGCTTTGTCCTGCGCTTGGTTTAACGATTCCTGTAGGTAAAGATTCTATGTCGATGAAAACGACATGGAAAGATGAAGGTGACTCACAAGAGAGGTCAGTAACATCGCCGCTTTCACTAGTTATAACTGCATTTGGTCGTGTTGACGACGTACGTAAAACAGTAACGCCACAACTGCGCACAGATAAAGGCGATACATCGCTTATATTAGTTGATTTAGGTGCGGGTAAAAACCGCATGGGCGCATCAAGCCTTGCGCAAGTTTATAAGCAATTAGGTGATGTAACCCCTGATGTTGATAGCCCTGAGTTATTAAAAGGCTTCTATAACGCAATGCAAGCGCTTGTGGCTGATAGTAAGTTACTTGCTTATCATGACCGCTCAGACGGTGGTTTATTTACCACAGTAGCTGAAATGGCGTTTACGGGTCATACCGGTGTAACGGTTGATTTAGCAGCTTTAACAGGTTCTGACATTGAAGCGCTTTATAACGAAGAGCTAGGTGCCGTAATTCAAGTTGCAAATGCTGATTTAGATGCAGTAAATGCGGTGTTTGAACAATATGGTATAGCAGCCATTAGTCACAACATTGGCACGCTTAACAGTGACGATACGATTATATTTAACCGTGGCGAAAATACGGTACTTAATCATACGCGTACTGAGCTTCGTACTATTTGGGCTGAAACAACGTATCAAATGCAAGCACGCCGTGATAACCCTGAGTGTGCTAAGCAAGAGTTTGATGCTAAGTTTGATGCAAAAGATCCAGGCTTAAACGTAAAACTTAACTTTGATTTAAACGAAGATATAGCTGCACCATATATTGCAACCGGTGCTAAACCGCAAATGGCTATTTTACGTGAGCAGGGTGTTAACTCTCATTTAGAAATGGCGGCAGCGTTTAATCGCGCAGGTTTTGCAGCCGTTGATGTACACATGAGCGACATTTTAGAAGGTCGTTTAACACTAGAGCAATTTAAAGGTTTAGTGGCCTGTGGTGGTTTCTCATACGGTGACGTACTTGGTGCGGGTGAAGGTTGGGCTAAGTCTATTTTGTTTAACGACATGGCACGCGATCAGTTCCAAAACTTTTTCCACCGTGAAGATACCTTTAGCTTAGGTGTATGTAACGGTTGCCAAATGTTATCAACGTTAAAAGAGTTGATCCCTGGTACTGAACATTGGCCGCGCTTTGTAACTAATAAATCAGAGCGTTTTGAAGCACGCTTTAGTTTAGTAGAAATACAAGAGAATCCGTCTGTGTTCTTTAACGGAATGGCTGGATCGCGTATGCCAATTGCAGTTTCTCATGGTGAAGGTCATGCTGAGTTTGCAAACGATGCAGCCACTAAAGCGGCGCTTGATAGCGGCACTGTAGCGGTTAAGTTTGTAGATAACTACGGTAACCCTACAACGCAGTACCCAGCTAACCCTAATGGTTCTCCAGAAGGTATTACAGGTGTTACGTCAACTGATGGCCGTGCCACTGTAATGATGCCGCATCCAGAACGTGTATTCAGAAGCGTTGCCAACTCTTGGCATCCAGATGAGTGGATCGAGGATAGCCCGTGGATGCGTATGTTCCGTAACGCACGTAAAAACGTAGGTTAATTATATTTACGTTTATACAAGTTAGATTCATAATCTTACAGTAAACTTAAAAAGGCTGCATTGTGCAGCCTTTTTTGATTATACCAATCTGCTTATATATGGGGTCTATTTAACGTTAAGAAAATTACGCTAGAACTAGGCAAAAGTTTTTATATCTAGTTGTTCTAAATAAAAAACTTTTAACGACGTTATAGTGCAATTTAATTCGTTAAATTGATCAAAGATTTATGCAGGTTGGTATTAGTATAGCTAAAAGCACAAAGCATTTAAGGATAGTATGTTTAAGCGAATTGGTTTAATTGTTGGCGTTTTATTGCTAAGTACCTTGCTGCTTAGTTATGTATTTCGTTTACCTTTATTACAGTGGGTTATAGCGCCTGAGCTCGAAAAAGCGGGTGTCACATTAAACTGCCTTGATTTTTCAATCACGTCTGAACTAAATATTCATGCTGATAAAGTGTGTGTAAATTATCAAAATCAACAATTACAACTTACTGGTATTACTGCAAATACAAAGCGTGTAGATATTGAAAATGCAGTGCTAACAGTTAATCCACTCCCTAAAAGTGATAATGCTAATCAGCTTGCTAAAAATCTCGATTTAGCACTTCCCTTAAATCGCCCATTAATCAATATTAAACAGCTTGTAGTAAAAAGTGATGAGCTCAATAAGCCACTTAAAATAAGCATATTAGAGCCTGACCTAAATAAATTTAATGTCTCAGGTGATATAAACGCAAGTGCAATTTTGACTGCTAATAAAGTAAGAGGTCAGTTTGAAATTAATGACACTTTTTTAAAGCACGTTATAAACACTAAAAATACATTAATAGCAGATTTTAACTTTAATACTCAGCAAGCATTTAGCTTTGATGGTATAGAACTTGAGTTAAATGGCGATATTAGCTCCCAGTTTGCTCACACGTATGAGCAGTGCAAAGTTAACGTATTAACCACTGGTAAATTGGCGACGCGTTTTAATTTAAATAGCCAAGCGTTAATGTTTAATACCGATTTGCTTAATAACAAAATTAATTTAACACCAAGCTGTACTGAGTTAATTCCACCAAGTGAATATGCAGGCTTTATTAGCAAACAAGTGCCTTTAAATTGGCAACTTAAACTCCCTCAATCAATTCGCTTAGAGGCTAGTGAGCTCAGTGTTCCTGCAATTAATTTGGTAAGCGTGGGCGATAAGCAATTTGATATTTTAATAACAGATACAACACTAAATATTACATCTCCATTTGAAGACTTACAGACAACTTTGTCAGCTCAAATAAATACACCTGATATAAATAATATTAGCGTTAATGCTCAGTTATCTGACGCTGCAATTAAAGGCGATTACGTCGTTATGCTTGAAAATTTACCTGAGTTTGTACCCGCAACAGCGGATGGGCTTAGCCTTAGTGGTCACTTTAATATAAGTGAGTTTATAGACTCAAAACCAATTGGGCTTATAAATGCTAAATTAACGCTTAATAGTGTAGATGCGTTTGATATAAGTGCAGTGCAATACCAAGGTGATTTAACAGCAAAAATGGATAAACAGTTAAACGCAGAGGTAGCGTTAACTCAGCAATTAAAAAGCGCAGAATATAAAGAATTTAAAGTCACAGATATAAGTAACACATTAACAGCAAATGCTAATTTAGGCGTAGGTGAGTTATTTGCTGATCTAACAGCAAAAACGAATATAAAGGCTGTTAATAGCCCCGACATAAAACTTAATAATATAAAAGTAGAGTCTACGGGCTTGCAAAGCCGTGCACTAAAAGCCACGCATCACGCATTTATAAACGATGTTGAGTTAGTGATAAATCATCATATGTCGTCGCAAGCTCATCCATTTGAAGTGGTTATTCCTGAACAAAGTGCGCTGTCGTTAAATGCGTTTATTAGTCAATTTGAGCCACTTGCACAGCTAACAGAGGGCGAATTTAATGGCTATATTAGTGGCGATATAAACTTACAAAATGCACTGTTCAATATAGGGATTAGTCATACAAGTGCATTGTATAACGATTACCTTGCGAGCGATTTAAGGAGTACATTTAGCGGGGAATATAATTCAGGTAAGCTTAATGTAAAACCAACTACCTTTAATTTAAATGAGCTTAGGGCGGGTGCCGTAGTTAAAGCGATTGAAGGGCAATGGCAAGTTAATAACAATACCGCGCTTATAAATGATGTAAAAGGAAGTGTGTTTGGTGGCGAGTTTTCGTTAGATAGCTACACAGTAGGGAAGCCAAACCAAGTTGCTAATGTTAAGTTTGATAATATTGATGCAAGCAAACTTGTTACACTCGACGATAAGTCGGGCATTGTATTAACGGGACGCTTGGCGGGGTCTTTACCGGTTCACTTTGATAGTGGAAAAATTGAGATAATTGACGGAAGCTTATTTAGCCAAGGAACAGGTAATTTAAAAATTACCAATAATGCCGCTTTTGATTCAGTAATGCAGCAACAGCAAGAGTTACAACCTGTGTTAGGGTTATTAACTAATTTAGATATTCAAAAACTTAATAGCAGTGTGGCACTAAAAAATGATGGTTGGTTAAAACTAGGGGTTAATTTGCAAGGCTATAATAAAGCAGAGCAGCAGCAGGTTAACTTTAATTATAACCACGAAGAAAACGTATTTACACTTTTACGCGCACTACGTTTAAGTGACGAAATTACACAGAAAGTTGAGCAACAATACTCACAAAAAGGAAACTAATAATGAGACAGTCGTTATTGATAAAAGTACTGCTCGCACTGAGTGCTATTAGTGCACTCAGTGCTTGCACGCATCGTGTTGAGGTGTCTGCTAAAGAGCCCATTACTATTAATTTAAATGTGAAGGTCGATCACGAAATTCGCGTAAAAGTAGATAAAGAACTCGACAATTTATTTAGTGACGACAGTGAGTTATTTTAAGGAGCTTGAACATGAATACGAAGAAAAAATTAAATATTATTACGTTAGTTAGTGCAGTATGTATGTCGTTCTCTGCTTGGGCTATTAGCCTTGATGACGCTAAAAACCAAGGTTTAGTAGGTGAAGATAGCTCTGGTTATTTAGGACTTGTTGTACAAAACGCAGAGGCAAAAGCCGTTGTTGATGACATAAATGCAAAGCGTAAAGCGCAGTACTTAAAGCTCGCTAAAAAGAATAACTTGTCGCTTTCACAAGTAGAAGCACTTGCTGCCGCTAAAACAATTGAAAAAACCCAAAGTGGTCATTACGTTGAAGTAAATGGTAACTGGGTTAAAAAATAAGCGTTTGTGATTGTCTTGTTCTGCACAAACCAAAATAAAACCGAGCATTTAAGCGCTCGGTTTTTTACAGCCTTCAAGTAACTGCTGCCAAAAATCAATCCCCTTACGCCTTGCTAGATTTATATTATGCTCAGGAATAGATTCAGGCTCGTTATAACTATCAAGTGCTTCGCTCATACTTGCTTCGCGGATTAAATGCAATGTAGGAAAGGGCGCTCTATTTGTGTAGTTTGCGGCATCGGTTTCATCACTGTCAGCAAATACGTAATCAGGATGAAAATTAGCGATTTGATACTTACCTTCAAAGCCTTGCGCGACTAAAAGTGCATTAGCTAAATCGACCAAGTCTAAAAAGTCTTCAAAGTCACTAAAGCCATTGTCAAACATGATAAGGGTTGTTTCGCGCTCTGGTTCACGGTCAAGCTCAACACATTGCTCAAGCATATCCATTACAGCATCATCCATGCTCGTTGCAGAGCTTACTATGTAATGAATACAGTTATTTTCTACTTCTTTACGTGCAAATGGGCAAAAGTTATATTTAACAATAACAGATGACACCCATTCACGGGTTTGGCTTATAGCTATGTTGGTCACGGTTTTGGCTCTAAATATTGATTAATAATGTTAAGTGTTTTTTGTATAGCACCTTGGTTTTTAGTTACGCATTGCGCAGCTTTAATACCTAAGGTTTGGCACGCTTTTGTGTTTTGGCTAAACGTTATAAGCTGCTTTGCGAGTTCGTCGTTACTATCAACCACTACAGCACCTTTGAGCTTTGTTAGCTCGGGATAAACATGGTCAAAATTGTATGTGTGTGGACCTGTTATTACACCTACCGAAAACGCTGCTGATTCCAGTGGGTTATGCCCACCTCTGCGAATTAAGCTGCCACCAATAAAGCTCACATTTGCAGCGCCATATAAACACTGTAATTCACCAAGCGTATCTGCAAGGAGTATTTGCTCATTATTATAGTTATTTTGGCTACGACGGCTAAAGCTAAGTGGGCTTTGCGTTAAAAGCTCTGCCACTTTGTCAAATTGCTCTGGATGGCGCGGGGCAATTATAAGTAATGCGTTCGGTTGCTTTTTTAGTAACTCTTGATGGGCTGAAAGTACCAGCTCATGCTCAACAGGATGTGTTGAGCCTGCCACCCATACAAAGCGTTCATCTTTATTGTCTTCATTACTGTTATAAAGCTGTTTAAGGTTGAGTACTTTAGCTAATTGCTCGTCACTTGGTGTTATATCAAATTTTATTGAGCCTGTTACATGGCTTTTTGAAGCTTCAAGACCAAGTTCAATAAAGCGTTTAGCATCTGTTTTATTGTGACTCGCAAGTACCGTAATTGAGCGCATAATAATATGCGTTAATTTAGCGACCTTTTGATAGCCCTGCTGTGACTTTTCAGAGAGTCTTGCATTGATGACAAGTACTGGTATGTTTTTTTTGTGGCTTATCGCCATTAAATTTGGCCATAGCTCGGTTTCTAAAATACATAATGCTTGTGGCTTTATACGCTTTAAAAATCGGGCTGTCGCAAACGGGAAATCGATTGGTAAATAGCTACACGCTACAGTATTTTTAAACTGGCTAAGTATTTGCTCTCTGCCTGTTGGAGTATTACAGGTTATAAGTATATTTAAATTTGGATGCACTTTTTGCAAAGCTTTAATAAGTGGCGTTGCGGCAAGTACCTCGCCAACAGAAGCACAATGAAAAACTAAAGGTTTAGTTTTAACCGTAAATAAAGACTTACTGACAAACCCAAAGCGCTCTTTAAAGTGTGCACGATAGCCTTGGTTTTTTTTACCTCGTAAAATATAGAGATAAAATACAATCAGTGGGCTAATAATAATTAATGCGAATGAGTAAAAAATGCGTGCCATACTGATCTTTCTTAAAGGGAAGTGGCGTTAGTTTACCGTGAAATAGCCGTTTTCTAAACAGACTCGTTATAAAATATGGTCTGGGTTCAGTTATAACCCGATAAAATACACACAATTAAATAAAATTATGGAATAATGAATTTAATTTTTCCTGCCATTTCAGTTCCAAGAGGAATTTTTTCATGTCAATTATCGATTCAGTGGCAACTAGCTACGTTGAAACATTAAACCGTCATCAGGCATTATTTGAAACGATGGAGGCTTATCATCAAGAATCTATGCAATTGTTAGAAGCATGCCATAGTGCATTACAAGCTGGTGGCAAGATTGTTTGGTTTGGTAACGGTGGTAGTGCAGCAGATGCACAGCATTTAGCAGCAGAATTTGTAGTGCGTTATAAATTAGAACGTGGTCCGCTTGCTTCAATGGCATTGACCACCGACACCTCAATTTTAACAGCGCACAGCAACGACTATCACTTTGATACGGTGTTTGAGCGCCAAGTTCAAGCGTTATGTAAGCCAGAAGATTTAGTAATTGGTTTAACTACATCAGGTACTAGTAACAATATTAATTTAGCATTAGAGGCTGCAAATAAACTAGGCGCTTTTACAGTGGCATTAACTGGGCGTGATGGCGGTAAAGTAAAAGATATTGCTAAGTTACCTATTATTATAAAAAATGACGAAACAGCACGTATTCAAGAAGCTCACATGTTTATAGGTCACTGGTTATGTGAAGCCATGGATATGGTTGTTGCGGAGCAGCAGTAATGGATTTATCGTTATTAAAAAACTTATCAGCGGCACGAATATTAGTTGTTGGCGATGTAATGCTAGACCGCTATTGGTATGGTGATACAGGTCGCATTTCGCCAGAAGCACCAGTACCGGTTGTTAAAGTAAGTAAATTTGAAGACAAAGCCGGTGGCGCAGCTAACGTTGCAAAAAATATAGCGCGGTTAGATGCAAAAGTTGGCTTATTGGGTTTAATTGGTGAGGACGAAAGCGGGCAGATTTTAGAGACCATCTTAAAAGGTGAAAAAATAAGCTCACAATTAGTCAGTGTATGTGATTTACCGACTATTTCAAAAATGCGTGTTATTAGCCGCCATCAACAACTGGTTCGTCTTGATTTAGAAGAAACGTTTACTGAGCAACACAGCCAGCTTTTATTAAACCGCTTAGAGCTTGTACTTGATGAATACGACTTTATTGTGTTTTCTGATTACAGCAAAGGATCTTTGAGTTTAATTAAAGAAATGGTAAGCCTTGCGAAGGGCGCCGGAAAAACGGTTTTAATCGACCCTAAATCGCCAGACTTACACTTATACGAAGGTGCTGATTACATTACACCTAACTTACATGAGTTTAAGTTAGCGGGTGGTCAAACCGATTCAGAAGAGGCTTTAGCCGCAAGTGCGCGTGATTTAATTAGCAAAAATGGCATTAAAGCTATGTTGCTTACGCGTTCTGAGCAAGGTATGTCGCTTATTAGTGCAGATGAAAAATTTGATTTTGCAGCGCAAGAGCTTGAAGTAAGCGATGTAACCGGGGCCGGTGATACGGTTATAGCTACACTCGCGGTTATGCTTGGCGCGGGCATGGAATCTAAAGATGCTGTCGAAATTGCTAATTTAGCCGCAGGTATCGTTGTGAGTAAGTTTGGGGCTGCAACTGTCTCGCCAGAAGAGCTAAGCCGCAAGCTTGGTCAGTATTTACATACTACGGGTGAGCATTACCAAACACCATTTGATGATGTACTTCAGCATATTGAATTTGCAAAACAAAACGGCGAAACCATTGTATTCACTAATGGCTGTTTTGATATTTTGCATGCTGGGCATGTACGTTATTTAGCGCAAGCTAAAGCACGAGGCGATAGACTCGTTGTTGGATTAAATAATGATGAATCAATTACGCGTTTAAAAGGGGCAGAACGCCCTATTAACCCGCTAGATGAGCGTGCGATGGTACTTAGCGCACTTTCATCAGTTGATTGGGTTATTCCGTTTGGAAGTTTAGATGAAAACGATACTCCCGCTAAATTAATTGAGCAAATAAGTCCTGATATTTTAGTTAAAGGTGGCGACTACACTGTAGATCAAATAGCGGGTGCTGAGCATGTACTTCGCCATGGCGGAAAAGTTGAAGTGCTTGAATTTTTAGATGGGTGTTCAACATCAAAAGTGATTAGTAAAATAAAAGAGTAATACCAATCTGCTTATATATGGGGTCTATTTAACGTTAAGAAAATTACGCTAGAACTAGGCAAAAATTTTTGTATCTAGTGTTCTAAATAAAAATTTTTAACGACGTTATAATGCAATTTAATTCGTTAAATTGATCAAAGATTTATGCAGGTTGGTATAACTACTGATTTAACTTATTAAACAAACAGAAAAGGGATGAGAACAGTGTTTTCATCCCTTTTTTTAATTTTTAATACGTTACTTTATTAAAAGTAACGTATTAAAAATTATATTCATACTTAGCAAATGCAGAAGTATCGTTTTCAGCACCGTCATTGTTTGATGCAAATGCACCTAAAGTGACGCGCCCCCCCATAGAAAGCATTCTGTAACGTACTTCTAGCTGTTTAGAGTTAAACCCAGTTTTAGTGATGGTGTTTCCTAAGTCAGGATTGTTAGGATAACGATCGCGATTGTCACTATTATAATCAACACTGCGCAGTTTTACCTGCCAATCATTACCATTTGACAGTTGGCCTAATAAAGTTAGAACAACTGATTGTGCATCATTATCATAAGTTGAACCAATTGTACGGCCGTGGTAGCGATAACCAGATTTGTAATCTGAGTGCTCATAGTAGCAATTTTCATTTGTAGACTCTGCTGAACATGAAACACCTGTATCTATATATTCAACATTTACTAATATATTTTGATCGTATATTCGTTGTGTCGTTTGCACACCAAATAAATAAGCTCTATCGGCTGGCTTAAACTGTGAACTAGCATCTTCGCCAATCGTACTGGCATATACAGCATAAGGTTGATTAAAAAGTGTATCTGACCAACGAACGTCAATACCCGCTAGCTGATTACCAATTTTTGACTCTAATTGGCTATCGCAATTATCAGTGCCATCAATACATGCCGTTTGCCCAGTGATAACATCAATAAAGTCTCCTGCAGAGCTTGGTTGACCTTCGCCAGCCCATTGAGCAGACCAACTCACGGCAATTTCTAATTGTTGCATTGGACGAATGTTTAATCTGCTGCTCCAAAGTAAAGCATCAGGAACAACACGCGTTGATTCAAGCTTTGCCATTTGTGCAGTAAAGCCCCATTGGCCGATCCAGCTTAACCATGGTGTTTCAAAAGCGGTACTTTTTTCTCGAGTAACACTAAGCGCAGGTAAAGGTTTTGCATTACCAGACATAATTAAGCTGTTATCAACACTTGGGCCCCAAAATTGTTCAACAGCACCCGCTCTAAAAATCCAGTTACCTAAGCGATATGCTAAGTAGCTGTCATCAAATGAGGTATCGTTACAATCAGTTAAAGCTTGCACATCAGTGGCTATATCGTCAGTCGTTTTCCCATCAACTAAACATTTTTTACCATCTTTACGATAATTTACAGCTATTTTAGCCGCAAAGTTATCACCTAAATAGGAATAAGCAGCAGAAAGCTCGGTCTCTTGAGTATCAGTTGCACCAAAGCTCGTTGCTACAATAGGATCTGTCGCTGCAAATGCTGAAAATTGAACGCTATGCGAACTACTATTCTCTGATTTATAACGGTGTTTAACGCGTAATAAAGCATCCTGTAAACTTGGAGATAATTGCTCCAGCGGTATGCTTTCAACATCACTTATAAAACTCTTCCACATAAGCGGGTAGGTGGTTACAGGCGCCAAAATAACACCCGCATCAGCTAATTGTTGAATATCAGCTCTTAACCCGTAATCATCAGGCTTTACCCAGGGTTCAGCATTTACTGATGCGCTTACTGCGCAGAAAAGAGTAGAGAGAAGAAAAATTCTGTTTCGCAAAGTTCAGATCCTTGTGATTTATATTGTGGCTAAGTTTATCAATCAAAGCGGTGGAATGCAGTAAATAATCAATTTTTTGGCGTTAATTTAATGCATAAAAATGTAACCTGTCTATCGCATGAAGTATCTGATTGGTATACTACTGCTCAAATAGGAAATTGAGAATGCAATGAGCAACAAACGACTTTTATTTATTCCAGTATCATCGCCAGAAGGCATTGGTGAGTATATGCGCTCGTTGTTGTTAGCTCAAAGTTTACAGGCAGAAGTTGCTGATTCTCTCCATATTCATTTTATACTAAACAAGCATACAAGCTACGCAAAAAAGTGTCCTTTTGAAGCCACATTGCTTGAACACTCAGCGACTAAAGAGCTAGATTCAGTTTGCGATTTTATAACGCAATTTAAACCTGATGTCGTTATTTTCGATTGTGCAGGGCGCGCGGGCCACATGAAAGCAGCTAAAAAGGTAGGTGCTAAAGTTATATTTATTTCTCAGCATGCTAAAAAACGTGCTAAAGGTTTAAAGCTTAACAGGGTAAATTTAATTGATGCACATTGGGTGGTTCAACCTGATTACTGTATTGAACCACTTACATGGACAGAAACTACCAAGTTAGACATGTTTTCTTTGGCGTATCCTCGTAATGTTGGGCCTTTTGTTGCATTTGCTTCTTGTGTGCAAAAGCGGGATGTTTTAAATCGCTATAATTTAGTACCGAATGGCTACTTTATTGTTAATGCGGGTTCAGGCGGCCATAGTGTAAACAACCTAAACTGCGCTGATGTATATTTTGAAGCTGCACTCAAAATAACTAAACTCACAGGCCTAAAAGGCGTTGTTGTTTTTGGTCCAAATTATAATCAAACCATTCCCAAAAGTGATGAGCTAATTTGTTTAACAAGCTTGCAAAACACTGATTTTTTAGCATTAATGAATCAAGCTAAAGTTGCATTACTGAGTGGCGGCGATACCCTACTACAAGCAATTGCAGTTCAAACCCCTGTTGTGGCATGTGCTATCTCAAAAGATCAAAATACACGTTTGGATCATTGCGTTAATGCAGGTGTTGTAATTAAAACAAATCTTGATATAGATGAAATCACTACAAACATAGCTCAAGTTATTACCGAGCCTTTTTATAGTGAGTTTATTGATAAATATAACCAGCTTGATAATTCAAATAGTTATGATGTAATAATTAATGGTATAAAAAGTATGCTTGCAGGGGAAAGTTGATGAATGTTGTTATTGTAATAGATTCATTAGTGGGGGGAGGAGCTGAAAAAGTAATGCTTACTTTGGCTGAAAAAATGGCGAAACTACATCACAATATCACTATCTTATCTCTTGCTAGCAACGCTGAGTATGACATTCCTGATATAGTTAAAGTTGATAGCCTTTTTCCTGATAGAGCATCTAAAGTAGATAGATTCTGGCAGCGAAAAAATAGTATTTTGCGATTAGAAGCGTGGTTTGAAAAAAAACAAAGCGAGATTGGCAATATTGATCTAGTGCTTTCTAACCTTGATAGAAGTAATAATTTACTTGCACGTAGTAATATCAAAAATGTTCACTTTGTTATTCATAACTCCGTCAATGCAGAACTTGCTCGTCAAAAAAAGTTAGGTCCATTTTCATACTTATACCTTAAAAAAAGTAAGCAAAACTTAAATGGTAAATCACTTATTTGCGTATCAAAGGGTGTTGAAAAAGAAATAACACAAGGGGTTTTAATTAATCCAAGTGCAATCGCGACTATTTATAACCCGTTCGATTTTGAAAAAATAAGACAGCAAGCAAATGAGCAAAATAACAATATCCCAAATGAGCCTTACTTAATTCATGTAGGAAGACTCGCCAAACAAAAACGCCACGATATATTATTTGCAGCATTTGCAAAGCTTGATAAAAAATACAAGCTAGTCCTTTTATGTAATAAACCGGCTAAAGCGCTAAAGCTTGCACAGCAATATGGCATAGAAAAACAGTTAGTAGTGCCAGGATTTCAACAAAACCCGTACAACTGGATTAAGCATGCCAAAGCTTTAGTTTTGAGTTCTGATTTTGAAGGACTGCCAACGGTATTAATTGAGGCTTTAGCGGTGGGTACTCCGGTAGTTAGCACTAATTGTACATTTGGACCAAGCGAGATATTAACAGGCGAGCTAAATAAATATTTAGTACCTGCTGGACAAAGTGAGGCATTAGCCAATGCCGTTAAGCAGGTGCTAGTAGATAAGCCAAATGTAGAAAACGCAGATATTCTAAAACAAGTACAGGCAGAGCAGGTTGCTCTGCAGTATTTAGCATTGGCTAACTAAGTTAACTTATATTAGCGAGTGTTTTGAGGTAGTTGCTGTGCAGAGTTTGCCAGTCATTCACTTGCCAATTAAATACATCATTTCGACCTTGCTCTTTTAAAAATGAGCGCTCAAGGCGTGCCATATTACTTTGTTGCCACTGTGGGTTCGGCGCTCTTATTTCACCTCTATCAAAGTCGATAATATACACATCACCAGTATCATCAAACAATATGTTATTAATGTTTAAATCGGCGTGATACACACCTTTTGAATGAAATAGCGCGATTGTTTTAGCAATGCGCTCCAACTCATCTTCAGTCAATGAACGTTCAATTAATATATCGAGTACACTTTTAGCGCCTTTAACAGCCTCGGTAATAATATCACCACGGTAAATTAATCCGCTGTGGGTTACTTTAGCTGCAACAGGGGTTGGTACGTTTAAACCAAGCTCTATAAGCTTACTCATTAAGCTAAACTCTTTAAATACGCGGGTTTGTTCAAGTCCTGGGTATAAATATTGATCGCTTAGCAATTTACCCACTAAGCCACCGCGCCAATAATGCCTAAGTACGGCTGTTAATTCGTCTTGCTTAAAAAACCACGCAGTTGCTCGACCTTTTTTAGCGCCCACAATTTTATTTTGTTGTTGCCAATAATTTGCATCAAACCAATCGAGGGTAATTTGGCTTGTGTATTTAGGGTGGCTTAATAGCGTGTGATTGCCTTGCACGTGTTGTTTAAACATAGCTCTGTGTAATTGCTAAATAATGAGTCTATATTAGCGCGTTTTAAAGCGCAGGATAAGTGCTTGCAATAGCGTGATTATAATTTAAGATCGGCTTTTGTATTTAATACCTAAGGGAATGTGTGACTCAAGCTCCTAATTATTCATCTATTTGTATATTAAGACTCTCTGCCATTGGTGACGTATGTCATGGTGTGAGTGCAGTACAAGCTATTCAAAAGGCACACCCGAATGCAAAAATCACTTGGGTAATTGGCAAAATAGAAGCCATGTTACTTGCTGACTTACCGGGTGTTGAGCTGGTGGTATTTGATAAAAAGCAAGGCAAAGCAGCGCTTAAAAGCTTAAAGCAACGCTTCAACAACCAAAAATTTGATGTGCTTCTTAATATGCAAGTTGCATTAAGGGCTGGGTTTGTAGCGCGTTGTATTCCTGCAAAAGTAAAAGTAGGGTTCGATTGGGCACGTTCAAAAGAATTGCACAGCTTATTTATTAATAAACGAATAGACCCACAAGCCCAGGCGCATGTGCTTGAAGGCTTTAAAGGTTTTGCAAAAGCCATTGGTGTTTCTGATTATAAACCGAGTTGGGACATGCCATACACCGAGCAAGACCAAGCGGTTGCAGATGAGTTATTAACATCAGAATACCTAACTAATAAACTATTAGTAATATCGCCCGCAGCTAGTAAAGCGCAGCGTAATTGGCTCGCTGATCGTTATGCCACATTGGCTGATTATGCAAGCGAGCAAGGCTTTAAGGTGGTATTGACTGGTGGCCCAACAGAGCTTGAAATTAACCTAGCAAATAGCGTTATTGAGCACAGCAACACGCCTATTTTAAATTTAGTAGGTAAAACAAAACTCAAAGAGTTGTTGTGCGTGTTAAAGCGTGGCAGCTTAGTGCTTGCGCCCGATACGGGTCCTGCGCATATGGCAGTAACAGTTGGTACGCCGGTTATTGGTTTATATGCACATTCAAATCCAGCACGCACAGGTCCTTATTTATATCAAGACTACGTGGTAGAGGTTTATCATCAAAACTTGTTTAAGCAAACAGGTAAAACGGCTGAGCAAGTACCGTGGGGTACACGCGTAAAAGGCGATGATTTAATGAGCCAAATTACAGTTGATGATGTAAAAGCGATGTTTGACCATGTTGTACAAAAAGAGTCTTTGTAATGAATGCACAACAAAAAAATAAAGCGCTTTTTTTAGACCGAGATGGCGTGGTAAATGTTGATCATGGTTATGTGTATCAAAGCGATAAATTTGAATTTATTGACGGTGTTTTTAGTACTTGTAAAACATTTTATGATGCAGGCTATAAAATCATAATCGTCACTAATCAATCTGGAATTGGTCGAGGTTATTACACCGAAGCTGATTTTTTAGCACTGACCGAGTGGATGAAAGACCAGTTTAGTGCCCACAGCATTGCAGTTACCGATGTGTATTTTTGCCCGCATCACCCTAAAAAAGCGCACCCTGAATATTTGAAAGAGTGCAGTTGCAGAAAGCCTGCGCCAGGTATGTTATTACAAGGCATACAAGAGCATAACATCGACCCTGCTTGCAGTATTATGGTGGGCGATAAACTCAGTGATATGCAGGCTGCGAAAAAAGCAGGGATCACTACACGCGTTTTAGTGCGCTCAGGTCAAAGCTTTGACGAAAGCGCTAAGCAAGAAGCTGATTTAATTATCGATTCTATAAGTAGTTTACCTGCACTTTTAAACACATAAATAAACAGCCTGTAAACTGGCAGGAATTCCTTCCAACTTAGGGCGTTTGCGACGAACTGCAAACCGTGCATTTTACCCATTAAACTTTTACAATACCCCGCATAATAAACAGCCGCGAAAGTGCGGTTGTTTACCCGTTCAAATATATGGAGAACCTAGATGAGAGCATCTGCTTTTTTTAGCCAGCTACAACAGCAAATTGAAGACGTAAAAACCGAAGGTTTGTATAAAAACGAACGTATTATCAAGTCCCAGCAGCAAGCTCAAATCGAAGTTGCATCAGGTAAAGTAATCAACTTTTGTGCTAATAACTATTTAGGTTTAGCTAATAGCCCAGAGTTAATTGAAGCGGCGCAAAACGGTTTAAATAATCATGGTTTTGGTGTTGCGTCTGTTCGTTTTATTTGTGGCACGCAAGATATCCATAAAACACTAGAGCAAAAAATCAGTGCGTTTTTAGAAACAGAAGATACTATTTTATATTCTTCATGTTTTGACGCAAATACAGGTTTGTTCGAAACTATTTTAGGCGCAGAAGACGCTATTATTTCTGATTCATTAAATCATGCATCAATTATTGACGGTGTACGTTTATGTAAAGCTAAACGTTTTCGTTATGCAAATAACGACATGGCTGATCTTGAGAAGCAACTTATTGCAGCAGACGAAGCCGGTGCTAAAACTAAACTAATTGCTACCGATGGCGTGTTTTCTATGGACGGCGTTATTTGTAATTTAGAAGCTGTATGCGACTTAGCCGATAAATATGATGCGCTTGTAATGGTAGATGACTCTCACGCAGTTGGCTTTGTTGGCGAAAACGGTAAGGGTACACCTGAGTACTGTAATGTATTAGACCGTGTAGATATTATCACCGGTACATTAGGTAAGGCGCTGGGCGGTGCTTCAGGTGGTTATACATCAGGTAAAAAAGAAATTGTTGAATGGTTACGTCAGCGTTCACGCCCATACTTGTTCTCAAACTCATTAGCGCCTTCAATTGTTACTGCATCAATTAAAGTACTTGAAATGCTTGAAAATGGCGGCGAGCTTCGCGCTAAACTTTGGTCAAATGCTAAATATTTCCGTGAGCAAATGGAAGCTGCTGGTTTTACGTGTGCAGGTAAAGATCATGCAATTATCCCCGTAATGCTAGGAGATGCCAAAGTAGCCTCGTTAATGGCTGATAAATTACTTGCTGAAGGCATTTACGTAACCGGTTTTTCATTCCCTGTAGTACCAAAAGGGCAAGCGCGTATTCGTACACAAATTTCAGCGGCACATAGTATTGAGCAACTCGATACAGCTATCGATGCATTTACCCGTATTGGTAAAGAAATGGGCGTTATTTAATTTTATTTTAAACCGAAGCCTCGCTTCGGTTTTTTAATTGAGTGTGGATTATGAAAGCATTATCAAAATTAAAAGCAGAACCGGGCATTTGGATGACAGATGCACCAAAGCCAGAAGTAGGTCATAACGACTTACTGATTAAAATTCGCAAAACAGCTATTTGTGGTACCGACGTACATATTTACAAGTGGGACGAATGGGCAAGTAAAACCATTCCAACGCCTATGGTTGTTGGCCATGAATATGTTGGTGAAGTCGTTGATATGGGCCAAGAAGTTCGTGGCTTTCAGGTTGGCGACCGCGTATCTGGCGAAGGGCATATTACGTGTGGGCATTGTCGAAATTGTCGTGCAGGGCGTGTACATTTATGCCGTAATACAACGGGTGTAGGTGTAAACCGTGAAGGTGCGTTTGCCGAATATTTAGTTATTCCTGCATTTAACGCATTTAAAATTCCAGATAATATTTCTGACGAACTCGCTTCTATTTTCGACCCATTTGGTAACGCAGTTCATACCGCACTATCGTTTGACTTAGTTGGCGAAGATGTACTTATCACTGGTGCAGGCCCAATTGGTATTATGGCAGCAGCTGTTGCAAAACATGTTGGTGCTCGCCACGTTGTAATTACCGACGTAAACGAATACCGCCTAGATTTAGCACGTAAAATGGGGGCTTCACGCGCTGTAAACGTTGCCAATGAAAAGCTTGAAGATGTAATGAAAGAGCTAGGTATGACAGAGGGTTTTGATATTGGCCTTGAAATGTCAGGTGTGCCAAGCGCGTTTAATTCAATGCTTAATAATATGAACCACGGCGGTAAAATTGCCATGCTGGGTATTCCACCATCTGATATGGCAGTTGACTGGAACCAAGTTATTTTTAAAGGTTTAGTGATTAAAGGTATTTACGGTCGCGAAATGTTCGAAACGTGGTACAAAATGGCAAGTTTGATTCAATCTGGCCTAGATTTAAACCCAATCATTACACATCAATATTCTGTGGATGACTTCCAAGCTGGCTTTGATATGATGATTTCAGGTCAGTCAGGTAAAGTAATTTTAAACTGGGATTAGTTCCTCACTAAATTACAAGAAGGGCGGCTTTAGCCGCCTTTTTTATACTATTAATTAAAGAGATTTCAATGGCATTTAAACATATTTCTATAGCGCAAACGTTAGAGCTTTTAGATAAAGAAGACGTGGTAATTGCAGATATTCGCGATCCTAATTCGTATCAAGCCGGTCGCATTCCAGGCTCAGAAGCACTTTCTAACGGTAATATCGCACAATTTATGATGGAAAAAGAATTCGATCAGCCAATTATTATTGTCTGCTACCACGGTATGAGCTCACAAGGCGCAGCTAGCTACTTAGTTGAGCAAGGTTTTGAAGACGTTTACAGTATGGATGGCGGCTTTACAGCTTGGGAAGCTGCTTACAGCGAGAAAGTAGAGCGATGATAGAGCTTGGCAGTTTAAATAACCCGCGCGCCGCACAGGGCTTTATAGATTATTTAAAAAGCCAAGGTTTACAAGGACAATTAAGCTCCTCAGATGGTAGCAATGTCATTATTAGTGTTGCGCCTGGGCATTTTCATCAAATACAACCTTTATGGGCCGAATTTACACAAAACCCTAACCATGAACGCTATCAACAAGCTTCATGGGATGTAGGTAGCACACAATCGCCGCTTAAATACCAAGGGCAATCACTTAATCTAATGACGCGATTTAAAGCGCTTAGCTGGTTAAATCAAACCGTAAGTATTGTAAGCGTTATAATTTATTTTGCTTTTTTACTAGGTGGTTTTGAGACCATTTACACCATGATGCAGTTTAAACCTACGCAGCCTTTAAGTTGGTTAACGCCCGCCCTCGTACATTTTAGCGCGATGCATATAGTGTTTAATTTAATTTGGTGGATGTCGCTTGGTGACAATATCGAAAAACAATGCGGACAACTCACCCTAATAGGTTTGTTTTTAGTAACTGCACTTATAAGTAATTGGGCACAATACTTAATGGTTGGCCCCAATTTTGGCGGCTTGAGTGGTGTGGTGTATGGGCTACTTGGTTTTTGCTGGATTCATAGCTTTTTAAATCCTAACAAGCCTGCGCTTGTAAGTACGGCTATTGTTGGCTTTATGTTGATTTGGTTAGTGCTTGGGTTTGCTGATGTATTGTTTGTAGGTATGGCTAATTGGGCGCACTTAGGTGGGTTACTTAGCGGTATGGCTTTTACCTATACCGCCAAAATATTTAACGCAAAACGTTAAATACTAATGATATAAATATTTAGTGAACAAGACTTCACGGATGATCTCTTGTCCTGTTTCTTCTTTTAGCAGGCTTTTTAGTTTTTCGGCGCACTTTGCACGTATTTCTTCACGGCCAGTAAGTGATTTTATTTTTTCTTCTGGTTCTTTAGATAAAATCTCTACTAGGGCATCACGAAGTAGTGGCGTGTGGTGTTCAACCAGTGCAATATCAGAAGTATCAGTAAGCATTAAATCAATAGTTACACGCACATAGCCCATTTTTTTACTTGATGCGCCAATGTAGTTGGTGATTATATCTGGCTCAAAACCAAAATAACCAACTGTGGATTCAGCACGAGCTGTAAAGCTTATAACGCTTACAAAGAACGTAAAAAGACCTGCGTATACTATTTTTTTCATATTTAAAGCGTTTCTTAAAACTTGTTACAAATAGTTTATACTTAATAGTAGGTAATAAACAGCGCCAAGCAATTATTTATGGTTATAAAACATCACTTTTTCAAAAGCTTTGGCAATGGTATCATCTCGTTGTTTTTTATTTTGTTGAGCTATTATGATTACTTATCCTCTGTCTATATCTGCTAATTGGCAGTCCACTTCTTATATAAGTGACTTATCTCCTCTAGAGCAAGAGTGGCTTTTTGAACAGAATTCATTAACGGCTAAATTAAAAAGCAACTCAAAAACTTTTAATGTAAAGGTATTAAGTGAGCAGTTATTTACTTTAAGCCCAGAGCAAAACTTACTACTAAACAGCACAGCTAAAACAGCTATGAATCGAGAAGTTCTCTTACTGTGCGATAACAAACCTGTGGTGTACGCACAAAGCTGGCTTCCGAAAAATGATTCTATTAATCCTTTGCACAATATGGGCGAGCGTCCTTTAGGTGATGTGATTTTTCAGGACCCAGCATTAAAAAGAACGGATATAGAAATTGCTTATTTTGATGACACGCACCCTATTCAGCAACTAGTTACAAAATTGAACTTACCCGAGAAAAACTTACTAGGGCGTCGAAGTGTATTCTCACTCAAAGAATATAAGTTTTTAGTGTGTGAAGTGTTTTTACCTGGAGCATATTTATACTCATGAAATTAGCCGCTTTAAAGCCAAAACATATTCCTTATTATATACAGTTAATGCGTATAGATAAGCCCATTGGTACCTTGTTATTACTTTGGCCAACATACTGGGCTTTATGGCTTGCTAATAGTGGGATGCCGAGCTTACTCAACTTTATTATATTCACGCTGGGCGTTGTTGTTATGCGTAGCGCAGGGTGTGTAATTAATGATTTTGCAGATAGAAAAATAGACGGCTCGGTAAAACGCACAGCTCAACGGCCGCTAGCTTCAGGGCAGGTGAGTAGTGGTGAAGCACTTAGTCTATTTTTACTACTCATAGTTATTGCGTTCATTTTAGTATTAATGCTTAGCGTTAATACTATTTTGCTTTCTTTTGGAGCTTTGGCTTTAGCCTTTTGTTACCCCTTTATGAAGCGCTATACACAGTTACCTCAAGTTGTTTTAGGGGCTGCATTTGGTTGGACTATTCCTATGGCGTATATGGCTTCAATTAATGCACTACCACAGCAGGCATGGTTATTACTTATAGCCAATATTTGCTGGACAGTGGCTTACGACACCATGTATGCGATGGTTGATAGGGACGACGATTTAAAAATAGGGGTAAAATCAACCGCTATTTTATTTGGTAAATACGACCGCCATATTATCTTTTTACTTAATGCTGTATTTATAGCGTTGGTTGCTTTTATTGGTATAAGCAATCATTTAAGTGTCGCGTTTGGCGTTGGTTTAAGTATTGCTGCGGGCCTATTGGCATACCAACAAACGCTTATTCATAAACGTGAAAGAGATGCCTGTTTTAAAGCGTTTTTAAATAATCATTACGTGGGTTTGGCTATCTTTATAGGGTTATTACTTTCATACCCAATAGCATTTTAAAAACCTCAATAAAGGCTGTTAAAATGCTCTATTAGGAGTTATCGGGGCGGATCAATAATGCCGCTAATAGAGGCGTTTTTTCTAAACCAGCCTGCAATAGAATAGCGATCGTCAACGGCGGGAAGTACTTCGTGGGCAAAGCGTTCGCTTTCAAACATTACTAATGTGCCAGCAGTTGGTTTAATTGTTATTTCTATCTCTTTACTTTTAGGTTTATAAATAACAAGTTCGCCACCTTGCTTAGGCGTATTTAAATAAAGTACCGTTGTAAATACTCGATTAGAGCGACCTTTAAATGCATCTAAGTGCTTTTTGTAAAAATCACCCTGTGTATATTTTGCATAATGGCATTCGTAATCAAATAACCCCATAAAAAAACTGCGATTTAACGTGGTCTTTATACTTTGCATTATTGCTTGATAGGTAAGCTGTGCTTGAGAGCTGCCGTCAAACCAATAGGTTTTATCAGTACGTACGGCTTTATCTATTTGTAAGTCATTTAATCGACCAATACCAGCAAGGCTAAAGTGAGGGTTTATACGGTGGCAGTCTGCAACTAAATCGTTAACTAAATCGGCAATAAGCGCGTTATGAATTACGGTATATCCTTGGCGTTCTATATCATCTAAATAGACATCAGGACCAAAAAGTGTGTTCATTCACATCAGCTGTTTAAAAAAGGTGCGACAGTGTAGCCGAAAAGCTGTTAAAAGCTACTGTTTATTGTGCCGCACTTTTTGAAACATCAGATTAGCTAAATGCAGCACTCGCTTTTTTTATAAGCGATAGTAAATGCTCTACATGTTCAGTAATCGACGTCTGTTGGCTTGTTTGTACAACGAGTTGTTCGTGGTTTAAACCTTTATTTGTTTTAAGTTGTACTAATTCAGAATTCTCTGCGATTGCATTAGCATGTTCAATGCTTGCAATAGCAAAATGATCTGATTTAACTACACTTGCCATTACTTGCTCAATACTGCCCACTTTAATACTTGATGATTTATTTAAAGAATCAATCGCTTCATTAAGCATAGTTTGTACTTGTTTAGACTCAGAGAAACAGCCAAACATCGGGTAGCTATCAAGGTTTTGTTTACTTATATCGTTTTTATGGGCAAGAGGGTGGTTTTTTGAAACAAATAACACAAGCTGATCTGGTAAGTGAATGTCACTACCAATACTATTAATAGCTTGAGAGTATACGCTAATGTCTATTTCACCTTGTTGGAGTTTGCGCGTTAGCTCTTGCTGATCTTGTAGCTGCATCTCAATTTTTATATGAGGGTATTGAGCTAAAAACTGTCCACAAGAAATAGGGACTATGCTGCTTGCCTTATTGGTATACCCAATAACGAGCTTTTCATTGGCATTACCGTTTACTGATTGAAAAATCCGCTTTTTCGTTAGCTCAAGTTCCGATAGGGTCGTTTTAGCATATTCTAGAAAAAGCTCGCCTTCTGGCGTTAATTTAACAGAGCGTGTTGAGCGTTTTACTAACTCATATCCCATTTCATCTTCAAGTGTTTGAATGCTGCGCGTTAGCGCTGAAGTGCTAATTTGGGTTTGTTCAGCAGCTTGTCTAAAATGACGTAATATACCAAGTGCTACAAATTGCTCTAATTGTTCAAATCTCACTTTATAGTCCCTTTTTATAAGTAAGTCGCAGATACCACGGGCATCAAATACATTAATTTTTTATTCTAAAGTTTAGTAAAATTCTATATTGAAATACGTTTGTAAGTTCATACGTGTTTCCAGCAGGATACCCCCCTTTTAGTATTAATTAAAGAGTAAAGCGACCAAATAGTATTACTTTTTAAATTCATAACTAGTTGTTTATTGTATTTTATCTATATTTTTGCAATGGGTTATCTAAGTAAAGTTATTTATTGTCAGTGAGTTAGTTAGTATATTTGGATTAAATTGTTCTAATTAATAAAAAAGTACGCCCCAAAAAGGGGCGTTCATACAACATGATTGTGACAAATAATAGAGTGTTTTATTTATAAGACTCTATTTTACAAAATTTCTATTTATTCGGCTGCTTAGCGGTTTATTTTCAATGCTTTGTAGTTCTATCTCGATTGCATCACAGGAAATATGTATTTCAAATAAAGACGTTAATAACGATAAACTTAAGCAAGCTAAGCTAATGCCAAATAAAATAATTCCTGTGGCATTAAACTCAATAAATAATGCAAACATTGATAGTGTACACAGTAGAAAAGAGGCTACCCCGTACACTTGCATCGTCCTAATTAGCTTAATACGTTTACGTAAGTTAGTGATTTGAGCCACTACAACAGGCCGAATAGATTCACCTTCACGTGCATTTAGCTCCCTAATTAATTGCGCTAAAACTAAAAATCGGTTTGTATAGGCGAGTAATAGCAGCGATATGGCCGGAAAAAGTAAGCCTGGGGTTGTTAGTGTCATGTTTATTCCTTAAAAGTACAGCATGCTAATAATCTAGCGCAGGATATTGTTAACACAAAATAAATGAGGTGAATTTTGCAAAATATTAATAATAACAATTCAACAGATAGCTCTTTTCAATGGGTTACAATTTATAAAGCTGAAAATACCTTGGAAGCGAATATCGTAAAAGGCTTAATACAAACTGCTGGAATAGAGTGTAAAATTAAAGGCGAGATGCTCCAAGGGGCGCTTGGAGAAATCCCATATGATCAGGCGCAAGTTAGTGTGCAGGTTTATGCGATAAAAGAGCGCCATGCGCGGCAAATATTGATAAACTATCAACAAGTAAAACAATCCGCTCCAGATTGGGTATGCCCTAATTGTAATGAGCATAATGGATCAACATTTGATTTTTGTTGGTCGTGTGAGACGTTAAAGAATGACTAAAGCAAATAATTTTCAGCGTATTAGAGAGCTTAACTATTTACAAAAGGCCGTCTTAGCAAGTGCTTTAATAGAGCGAATGCTGCCAAATTACGGTTTATTTAGCGAAGCAACGGGGTTTGGTGATGAAACCTTATTACGTAATTCGCTTAATGTTTGTTGGGAAAAAATATTACTGCCTAAAAGTAAAATAGATCTCGAAAAACAAGTTGAAAAAATAGAGCCAAATGTTCCTGAACTTGCTGATTTTGATATGTTTGGTACTTATCCTGCTATTGATGCTGCAACGTCTTTACTTAGCTTAATGCACGGTTTAGTGGCGCAAGATGAGCAAGAGTTCATCAGTGTGAGCAAAATATCTCAAGCAACAGTGGCTCGCTTTATTGAATATCAAATGACGGTTGAAGGTGAGATTGCTGATAACACAGCAGTGAGAGAGCACCCATTAATGCAGTACGAAATTGAAGTATTAGGTGAGCTAATTGATTTTGTAGAAAATATGGGGCGTATTACCTCTGATAGCGTAAAGGCACTAAAAAAGTTTGCCCTTGAAGATGGCCAAACAAATATTGGTCTTACGTTATAAAAGTAGCAAAGTAGAATTTAAAAGGCAGGAGAAGTACAGTGCGAATTTTAGGCATTGAATCGTCATGTGATGAAACGGGTATTGCAATATATGATGACGAAAAAGGCTTGTTAGCTCATCAATTATACAGCCAAGTAAAAGTACACGCTGATTACGGCGGTGTAGTGCCGGAACTTGCATCGCGCGATCATGTTCGTAAAACATTACCACTTATAGATGCAGCTTTTGCACAAGCAGGTTGTGGCCCTGAAGATTTAGACGGTATTGCTTATACTGCAGGCCCAGGTCTAGTTGGTGCATTATTGGTAGGTACGTCTATTGGTCGCTCATTAGCATACGGCTGGGATATACCTGCGGTAGCAGTACATCACATGGAAGGGCATTTACTTGCTCCGATGCTTGAGGAAAATACCCCTGAGTTTCCGTTTATTGCATTGCTTGTATCGGGCGGTCATACCATGATGGTTAAAGTAGCGGGTATTGGACAATACGAAGTACTAGGTGAGTCAGTTGATGATGCCGCAGGCGAGGCCTTTGATAAAACGGCTAAGTTACTTGGTCTTGATTACCCCGGTGGCCCACGCTTAGCTAAAATGGCTGAACAAGGCGTAGCAAAGCGCTTTGTATTTCCTCGCCCTATGACCGACAAGCCAGGTCTTGATTTTAGTTTTAGTGGTCTAAAAACAGCGGCATCAATCACGATTCGTGAAAAGGACGACGACGATCAAACCAAAGCTGATATAGCGCATGCATTTCAAACTGCGGTTATTGATACCCTCGTTATTAAGTGCAAGCGTGCGCTTAAACAAACAGATATTAAGCGTTTGGTTATCGCCGGTGGCGTAAGTGCGAATACACAGCTTCGACTGCAGCTCGAACGCGTAATGAAAGGTATGAAAGGCGAAGTGTTTTATCCGCGTACTGAATTTTGTACCGACAATGGTGCAATGATTGCTTATGCCGGAATGCAACGTTTAAAAGCAGGGCAATTTGCCACGCTTGATATGAAAACAAAACCTCGTTGGCCTATAGATAGCCTTGAGCCGATTTAATGACTCATATTTTAGATATTTTTGTTTTCATCGGTGGGTGCTTTTTTAGCACCCACTTTTGGTTCTTCCCCACTAAATAATCGAATAATATTAGTACGGTGACGAAATATAATTAACAGCGTGATAAAAGTAACGGGAAGAGTATAAAGTGGCTTTATTAGCCATGTATACAAGGGCGCTAAAGATACAGCTACAAGCGCCGCCAGTGATGAATAGCGTGTTATTGCCACTATAACTAACCAAGTACACACAAGTAAACCTGCCAATGATAAGCCAATAGGTAATAATGAGCCAAATGCCGTTGCTACGGCTTTACCGCCTTTGAAGCTAAAAAACAGTGGATACATATGGCCTAAACAAGCAGCTACTGCGACTAAACCAAGCTCTAAAGGTTCAACTTCTAAAAAATAAGCCCCCCATACCGGAATAGTGCCTTTTAAAATATCAAACACTAGAACCAAGCAAGCCGGAAATGCTCCGCCTAATCTATAAACATTTGTAGCTCCTGGGTTATTAGAACCACTATTACGAGGGTCTGGGAGTTTGAACAACCGCGACACTAAAATAGCCGACGAAATCGACCCAAGTAAATAAGCTAAAACAAACATTATAGTGGCTAACACGCGCTTCCTTATTTTTTAATTGCTATACCAATTGATAGTGCTTTTAGGCTATTATTGGCAGAAAAATTTATCGTAAAAATTATTAACAGGCTATTTAATAGCTAGTTTAGTTATTTTGCTATTGTAGAAGTTATTTTTACATATTTAAACACTGGCTAAACCATATACAGTATTAATTTTATTGATGCTTAGTATAGTTGCTTAGTAGTTTGTTGTTATTTGGAGTATCAATGGATAAGGTTTTTATATCTCAATTGCACGTCGACACTATTATTGGAGTGTACGACTTTGAAAAAGAAAGTAAACAGAGCCTTTATTTTGATATTGAAATGCTAAGCGATATTAAGCCTGCAGCTGAAAATGACGATATTAATTTAGCACTCGATTACTCAAAAGTAAGTGAGCGAGTTATTGAGCACTGCACTTTAAAACCTGTAGAGTTGCTAGAAACTTTAGTTGAACAATTAGCGCATATTATTTTAAGCGAGTTTAATACTCCACAAGTTACTATAAGAGTAAGTAAACCAGCAGCAGTAGCACAAGCGCAAACTGTAGGTGTTGAAATTACACGTGTTAAGGCAACTGACTAAATGGCTCAAATTTATATCAGCCTAGGGTCAAATATAAATAAAGCGCATTATATACAATGTGCATTAATTGCACTTAAGCAGCACTTTGAACATATTGTACACTCGTCTGTTTTTGAAAGTGAAGCAGTTGGGTTTGCTGGCAATAATTTTTATAATTCAGTCGTTGGCGCTACAACTGATATGTCGCTTGTTGATGTATGCGCTTTATTAAAACAAATAGAGCGTGATAATGGACGCACAGCGAACGATAAAAAGTTTAGTCCACGAACGCTCGATTTAGATTTACTATTTTATGATGATGTAATTTGCGCTTCTCCAGCACAATTACCACGAGATGAAATAACTAAAAACGCATTTGTATTACAACCTCTTAGCGAGGTTGCCCCAGATTTCTATCATCCTGTAGCTAAACAAACGATTGCGCAGTTATGGAATGAATATAATAACCCTCAACAAAAGCTATGGAAGGTGGAGTTTTCTAACCCATGAGTATCATCGAAATAATTATTTTAGCCCTCATACAGGGATTTACTGAGTTTTTACCAATATCTAGTTCTGCGCACTTAATTCTCCCATCGCAAATTTTAGGCTGGGAAGATCAAGGGCTTGCGTTTGACGTGGCAGTACATGTTGGTACTTTAATTGCCGTTGTTATTTATTTTCGCAAAGAGGTCGTCGACATACTCAGTGCGTGGTTTAAATCCTTTGGAGCACAGGGTACTACTGATGATAGTAAGCTAGGTTGGTGGATAATTTTAGGCACTGTGCCTGCCGCTATTTTAGGCTTACTTTTAAAAGACTTTATAGAGTTGTACCTACGAAGCGCTTGGGTAATTGCTACTACCACAATTGTGTTTGGTTTATTGCTTTGGTACGCGGATGCAAAAGGTAAGCAAATTAAAACTATTTATCAGCTTAATTGGAAAACAGCACTTATTATTGGTTTTGCACAAGCTGTTGCAATGATCCCGGGAACTTCTCGCTCAGGTATCACGATGACTGCTGGTTTAATGCTTGGAATGAATAAGCAAAGCGCAGCGCGTTTTTCGTTCTTACTGGCAATTCCAATTATTTCTATGATGGGGCTTTATTATACTGCAGAGCTTGCTTTGGGTGACCATGTGGTTGATTGGAATACATTATTACTAGGTGTAGTGCTATCGTTCTTATCGGCTTATGCATGTATATTTATGTTTTTAAAAGTAATAGAGCGAATGGGCATGTTGCCATTTGTGATATATCGTTTATTGCTCGGTGTAGGTTTAATAGTATTTTTAATGATGTAGCAAATAATGACTAATAAAAAAGCCTTCTAATTAAGAAGGCTTTTTTATTATCAAGTGGTCATTTTGGCACGAGTGAAATGCTTACTCGCAATGGTAACTAAGCACGAATTTTGGCATTATAGCGCCATTAAACTTTGCATAGCTGTAAAGTGAGCATACGATTTAAGGAAAGTATATGCATATACATATTTTGGGTATTTGTGGCACGTTTATGGGTGGTATTGCAGCCATTGCTAAATCGTTGGGTCATAAAGTAACGGGTTCGGATCAAAACGTTTACCCACCAATGAGTACGCAACTTGAAGAGCTTGGCATTGAACTAACTCAAGGCTATGACGTATTTCAATTAGAGCCAAAGCCAGATATGGTCGTTATTGGTAATGCAATGAGCCGGGGTAACCCATGTGTTGAATATGTGCTTGATAAAGGTCTGCCTTATACATCTGGCCCTGAGTGGCTTAAGCATAACTTACTGCAAGATTCTTGGGTGCTTGCGGTTGCTGGTACGCATGGTAAAACAACCACAGCAAGTATGCTTGCGTGGGTATTAGAGTACGCAGGTTTAAAACCAGGGTTTTTAATTGGCGGCATAGTGCAAAATTTTGGTGTATCGGCAAAAGTGGGTGAAACGCCATTTTTTGTTATTGAAGCCGATGAATACGACACAGCTTTTTTTGATAAGCGCAGTAAGTTTGTACACTACCTCCCACGTACACTTATCTTAAATAATCTTGAATTTGATCACGCTGATATTTTTGAAGATTTAAACGCAATAAAAAAACAATTTCATCACTTAATGCGTACATTACCTCAAAGCGGCAAGGTAATTTGGCCAAAGCAAGACGTAGCGCTTAATGACGTAATAGCACAAGGGCTTTGGAGCGAAAGCGAAACGCTAGGCGATGATTGGAGCTATGAATTAATAAAAGCCGATGGAAGTGAGTTTAATGTATTACTTAATGGCGAAAAGCAGGGCACTGTCTGTTGGCAAGCAATAGGCGAGCATAACGTTCAAAATGCGATTATGACTATCGCAGCAGCGCGCCATGTGGGTATAGCCATTGATCATAGTATTGATGCTTTAGGAGAGTTTATTAGCCCTAAAAGGCGTATGGAGCTAAAGGCGGATATAAATAATATTAAAGTGTATGACGACTTTGCGCATCACCCAACAGCAATTAAAACTACGCTTGCAGGATTGCGCGCAAAAGTAGGCGATGAAAAAATTATCGCTATTTTAGAGCCGCGCTCAAACACCATGAAAATGGGCGTACACCAACATACATTATTAGATTCATTACGTGATGCTGACAACGTACTCCTTTTTGAACCAGAGAATCTAAATTGGTCGCTAAAAGAGCAAGCAGATAAAGCAGGCATGCAGTGCTTTAACAGCACACAAACAATTATTGATACAGTGCTTGAAAATATTGAGCCTAATCAACATATTTTAATTATGAGCAATGGCGGTTTTAATGGCCTTCATCAACACCTTGTTGATGGCTTAGCTGATAAATACAGCGGAGAATAGTGTGCAATTTAAAGATAGAATTACGCTCGCATTTAGTGGTGCATCGGGTGCGCCTTATGGGCTTAGGTTACTTGAAGTATTACTAGAGCAGCAATTTCAGGTCTACGTTCTCATTTCAAGTGCAGCACGCGTGGTGCTTGATACAGAATCAAATATTAAGCTCTCTGGTAATGAAGATAAAGCCACAGAGCAGTTAAGTACGCTGTTTAATGCCAAACCTGAACAGCTAAAAGTATACGGTAAAGATAACTGGTTTAGCCCTGTGGCTTCGGGCTCTGCTGCTCCTAAAAAAATGGTAGTATGCCCATGTAGTGCCGGGTCGGTTTCTGCAATTGCAGTGGGGGCGTCTGATAATTTATTAGAGCGCGCCGCTGATGTGGTAATTAAAGAGCGCGGACAGCTCATTTTAGTGCCTCGCGAAACACCATTTAACGAAATTCATTTAGAAAACATGCTTAAGTTATCTCGTCTAGGGGTAACAATTATGCCAGCCGCACCTGGTTTTTATCATAAGCCACAAAGTATCGAAGACTTAGTTGATTTTATGGTGGCGAGAATTTTAGATCATTTAAACATTGAGCATAACCTAACAAAACGTTGGGGTTATGGTGAGGGTAAGTAATGAATAAGCAAAATATTGCTTTAAATATAGAAGGCCTTACCAAGGTTTATAAAAATGGTGTTGAGGCAATTAAAGGCGTTGATTTACAAGTTGAAGAGGGCGATTTTTTCGCTTTGCTTGGTCCAAATGGAGCCGGTAAATCAACCACTATTGGTGTTATTTCGTCACTTGTTAATAAAACAAAAGGCAAAGTAGAAGTATTTGGCTGTGATATTGATACTGATTTAGAAGCTGCAAAAGCGCATTTAGGCTTAGTGCCGCAAGAATTTAACTTTAGCCAGTTTGAAACGCTTAGCCAAATACTGGTTAACCAAGCCGGTTATTATGGTGTGCCACGTGGCGAAGCCCATAAACGTGCTGATAAATACCTAGCACAGCTGGGTTTATTAGAGAAAAAAGACAAGCAAGCTCGTACGCTTTCAGGCGGAATGAAACGTCGATTAATGATTGCACGCGCCCTTATGCACGAGCCAAAATTACTTATACTTGATGAGCCAACAGCGGGTGTAGACATAGAACTTCGTCGTTCAATGTGGGATTTTTTACGCCAAATAAATGAGCAAGGCGTTACTATTATTTTAACCACACACTACCTTGAGGAAGCTGAGTTACTGTGTAAAAACATAGCGATTATTGATTCTGGTCGAATTGTTGAAAACACCACCATTAAAGCACTGCTTGCAAAACTTGATAAAGAAACCTTTATTTTAGATTTAAAAATGCCAGCAAACCCTGTCACGCTTGAAGGTTATAAGTTTACGATGACGGACGATCATACTGTTGAAATAGAAGTCGCTAAATCACAGGGCTTAAATGCGGTATTTAGCGCATTAACAACCCAAGGTAATACAGTATTGAGTATGCGAAATAAAGCAAACAGACTAGAAGAGTTATTTGTAGGATTACTAGAGCAAGGGCGGGGCGAATAAATGTTTAAATATGGCGTAGCCTTAAAGAGTTTATGGATTAAAGAGTGTATTCGTTTTTTACGTATCTGGGTACAAACCTTAGTGCCGCCAGCAATTACGATGAGCTTATATTTTGTTATTTTTGGTAACTTAATTGGTTCACGCATTGGCGACATGGGCGGCTTTAGTTATATGGAGTTTATTGTACCTGGCCTTATAATGATGTCGGTCATTACTAATTCCTATTCCAACGTAGCCTCAAGTTTTTACTCAACAAAGTTTCAAAAAAGCATTGAAGAGCTTTTAGTTGCACCTGTACCTAACTACATCATTGTTCTAGGTTATATGGGTGGCGGTATGACGCGCGGCATTATGGTGGGCTTTATAGTTACCTGTGTATCGTTATTATTTGTTGATATTCAAATTCATAATATTTTTGTAATTATGGCGACGGTTATTTTAACCTCAGCTGTGTTTGCTTTAGGTGGCTTAATTAATGCGATTTACGCAAACAGCTTTGACGATATAAGCATTATCCCCACCTTCATACTAACGCCATTAACTTACTTAGGCGGTGTATTTTATTCAATAACGTTATTGCCAGAATTTTGGCAAAACGTATCGCAAATAAACCCTATTATTTATATGGTAAATGCATTTCGCTATGGCTTTTTAGGTGTGTCGGATGTTGATTTAAGTGTAGCGCTAGGTGTTATTTTGGTGTTTATTACTGTGTTATTTACTTTAGCGCTAACTTTAATTAAAAAAGGTGTGGGGCTAAGACACTAATGAGTGATGCAAATTCACGTAGTATTGTATCTAATCAAGCGGGTATTCACGAAAAGCTTGATGAAATAGTAAATAAGCACTTAGATGCTGAATTTAAAAAGCCAATAGCAGCGCATACCCAAGTCGCATTTGACGAGGTTAATGCTAAAGTACAAGCCTTTAGTGGCCCGCTTATTTTGGACTCGTGTTGTGGCGTGGGTGAAAGCTCAGCTAATCTAGCTAAACGCCACCCTGATGCACTTATAGTTGGTATTGATAAATCTTCGCACCGATTAGATAAGCATGATGTTGAATATAAGCAAACCGACAGTGGTCAGTACATCTTAGTGCAAGCAGATTTAAATGACTTTTGGCGTTTAGCGGTAGCCGCCAATTGGCAACCTACGCACCATTATTTGTTGTATCCAAACCCGTGGCCTAAATCTAAGCATATTCGTAGGCGCTGGCATGGCGCAGCTATTTTTCCATTTATCGTTAAGTTAGGTGGAAAATTAGAAGTGCGCAGCAATTGGGATATTTACGTTAAGGAGTTTGCTCGGGCGCTTGAATTAACAGGCAACCCTTGCGATGTAACGCTTTATGAGTTAGACGATGCAATTACGCCTTTTGAGCGTAAATACTGGGCCAGTGGCCAGCAAAGCCACCGGCTCGTTATAAACTTACCTAGGGCGTGTTGACCTTTCGTGATTGATTTTGCAGCAGCATGTTTGGTTTTTAGGCAAGGCGGAGCCTATGTAGTGTGGTTATTCCCCATAAATAGGCGATAACGCAGCATAAAGACCAAACATGTGCTGCCCTTTGGGTTCTTTTTAGGGACGATTAACTCTTTGTTGCTCAGTTTTTACTTAGCCCACTAGGTTACAAACCTCGCGCCGCGATTTAATCGCCCCTAGATTGAACAAATTTCAATCCACAAAGATCAACACGCCCTGGTTAAAGTAAGTCAAAGTGCTAATTCTTCTGTAACCGTATTAACATGTGGCACTGGGTGGGCAAAATAGTTGCCTTGCATTAGTGTCACATTCGCCTTTTTAAGTGCGGTTACTATGGTTGTATTTTCTACCGATTCTGCCATTAATTGTAAACCAAGTTGATTAGCAAAGCTGGCTATATGCTCAATAAACAAGTAGATATCTTTGTCATTCACTATTTGCTTTATTAGTGCGCCATCTAATTTAATACCATCTACTTCAAGCTTAAGTACGTTTGATATATTTGAATAACCACTACCAAAGTCATCAATAATAACCTTAACGCCTTTCGTTTTAACCATTCCAATAAATGCTTTTACTTCAGAGAAGTTGGCAATAGCTTGGGTTTCTAAAAGCTCTAATGTGATATTACCTGGATGCGGGTAGCGCTTAAGTTCGTCCGCAATAAACTCACTTAAATTAGGGTCGAGCATATCTTGTGCTGTTATATTTAAACTCCAGCAAATATCGGTTTTTCTAAAGCGACTAACACATTGTGAAAATATAGTACGGGTAAGTATTCCGTCCATTCTTGAGCGGGTAACAACATTTAAAAATGCATCAGGTTTTAATACTTCCCCTTGCGCTGTTACCATTCGAGCTAAACATTCGTATTGAACGACCTTATTGGTATTTGTGTCAATAATGGGTTGAAAGTAAGGCACTATACGATTGTTATCAAACGCTTCTCGCACTTCTTTAGCCATCTCTACATTGTATTGATATTGCGTTTTTACATCGTGTAGCGCTTTTGAGTAGTTAACTACACTATGCCTGCCTTGTTTAGCTTGCAGCGCTGCTATATGAGCGTTTTCAAGTAATAGCGATTTATTACCACTGGCAATACCTGCGCATAGGGTTATGTAGATAAAAGGGTCAGTTAACACCGGTGTATTAAAGTTATATGTTTTTACGAGATCGGTAAATTCGTCATTACTCATTTCTTTAGGCGCGAGTAATACTATTTTATTTGTTGCTAGTCTGTATATATGGCAATGCGTAGAGCTTCTAAGTTTAAAGTGAATAAGTAAGTTTTTCATTACCTTGTCACCCACTTCCGTGCCGTAAAAACTGTTTATATCTTCTATTTCATTAACCCAAATAACGGCTAACTGCATGTGATGAGCATTACTTTTTTTAATAAAGTACTCAAGAGCAATATGATTTGAAAAACCAGTACTTGAGTCAGTTGCTAAAGAGCGCTTTAGTAAATAAATATATATGGCGGCAACAAGTATCGCGATAAAAAAGAAGAAGCTAGCCATTGCAGCAGCTTTCGATACGCTTTCTTTAAGTTTCTCGTTTAAGTCATAAATAGTTATATCGGCACCCGTTAAATAGGTATTGCCGTTGATTGGGTCAACGTAAGGAATAAAAATTGTTTTAAAGTGGCCCCACTGATCGCTCGATATTTCAAATACTGGCTCTGTTGAATAAAAAGCACTTATATTTGCATCGGTAGCTTCAGGGTAGAGATCTAAAAATTGAGTTACCTTGCCATTATTCTGATCGTCTTGCGTGTAGCTTGATGAGCTAAAAAGCACCTTACCGTCTTTTAAAATCATTGAATAGACATAAGCAATATCAAGTGCTTGAGCAAACTCAGAGAGTTGTTTACTTTTATCTTGATAGTAAGAAAAACTTATATTATCGCCTTGATTAACCGCACTTAAATAATCGTCACCTAAAATATGTTTAACGCTGGTGGCGGCATTAAGTAAGCGATTATCAACCGACTGCATTATTTCAGCACGCGTGGTTTGGTAAGTGTAGTAAACGTAGGTTAGCAAGCTTATTAAAAACAAGCTAAAGCCTGCCACTATCCAACTAACTTTGACTCTTCCTTCTGGCATATGTGTCCCTTTTTTGTTATCAAATTTATTATACCCAAAATAAGTAAATGCCCAATAAATAATTAGGTTTGGTAGAGTTTTAATTAAATTATCATTTTTTTGTCATCGCTTTGATTGCTTTTATAGGTTTAAACGAGACATTTTAGTTATATTGCAGTAAAGTTAGCGCAATTTTTAAAGAAACACGATTGCTCCAAATGTCCTAATAAGTAGGCGTTTTTGATGGGTAAGCGCGTGTTTTAGCTACACACACTAGGTATTAAGATGGATCAAAAGCGTTGTGCCGTCGCCTCTAAAGAAAGCCTTAAGCGTATATTTACTGTACCTGAAGCGCCAGACTCAACTTTAAGCAAAATCGAGCTTGAAATTTCGAGTAATTTAGCGGGTTTTCTAAACGAAAATATAGCGGCAATTGAAAAACCATTACATGAAATAGAAAAAGATTTTCAATCGGCAGTGATCCCAGAAGATCCAACGTTTGTCTCTGCTTATGCCCAAGACATAATGGAGCAGCTTGTTGCACATTCTGTGCATACAGCTGCGCCTAGTTTTATTGGTCACATGACCTCAGCCTTGCCGCACTTTTTATTACCGCTGTCAAAATTGATGGTAGGGCTAAATCAAAATCTAGTAAAAATAGAAACATCTAAAGCGTTTACGCCTCTTGAGCGTCAAGTGCTTGGGATGATGCATCATTTAGCTTATGGGCAAGAAGACTCATTTTATTCTAAATGGATGCACAGTGCTAAAACCTCATTAGGTGCATTTTGCTCTGGTGGTACGGTTGCTAATATTACTGCGCTTTGGATTGCGCGAAACCGCTTATTAAAACCTGATGGCGATTTTAGAGGTATCGGCGCACAAGGCTTAATTGCCGGTATACTGCATTACGGTTATAAAGGTTTAGCGGTATTAATATCAGAACGCGGGCATTACTCATTAGGTAAATCGGTTGATTTACTCGGCATTGGTCGCGATAACTTAATTGGTATTAAAACCTGTGAAAATAATAAAGTAGATGTAGGAGCTATGCGTGAAAAAGCACGTGAGCTTGAAGCGCAAGGCATTAAAGTAATGGCGATTATTGGGGTCGCGGGAACAACCGAGACCGGTAATATTGACCCACTTGATGAAATGGCCGACTTAGCACAAGACATTAACTGCCATTTTCATGTAGATGCTGCATGGGGGGGAGCGACCCTTTTATCGAGTACGCACCGTCCTTTACTAAAAGGGATTGAGCGAGCAGATTCAATTACCATCGATGCACATAAACAAATGTATGTACCAATGGGAGCGGGTTTGGTTTTATTTAAAGACCCCGCTGCAACTGATGCAATAGAACATCACGCTGAGTATATATTACGTAAAGGTTCAAAAGACTTAGGTAGCCACACGCTTGAAGGCAGCCGACCGGGTATGGCAATGTTAGTACACGCTTGCTTACGTGTTATTGGTCGCAAAGGTTACGAAATGCTGATTGATCGAAGCATCAAAAAAGCACATTACTTTGCTGATTTAATTAAAGCTGATGAAGACTTCGAGCTTATTTCGGAGCCTGAGTTGTGCTTATTAACGTATCGTTATGTACCTAAGCAAATTAAACAAGCAATAGCCGATGCAGATGCTGCAACTCGGTTAGATATTTTTGCTTCACTGAACCGTTTTACTGCCAGTATGCAAAAGCGTCAGCGAGAGTCTGGTCGCTCATTTGTATCACGTACACGCTTAACGCCTTCTAAATACGACAATCAACCAACGGTTGTATTTAGAGTGGTCCTTGCTAACCCGCTTACCTCAGGCGCTATTTTAAAAGAGATATTAGCTGAGCAAAAAGAGTTGGCTGAAACAGATCCGGTATTCAAAAAATACTTGAGAAAGTATATGTAATCTAAATACAAAAAGGGTCCATAAGGATAATGCCGATCAGTTAAGAAAATGACCGGTTGACCGATCCAAACGATCATGCAAAATCCGTAGTTAGGAAACTAACTACGGATTTTTTTGTGAATATAGAACAAGCACTGCAAGCAACACTTGAAGAAAGCAGCCGATACCATACCTTTGAAAAATTATCAGAAATTCTTGACCCTGAAATCATTGAACAAGGTTTTCAACAAGCTGGGATTGCAACCGTTCGTAAGCGAAGGTTACCGCTTGAGGCCGTTTTGTGGTCAGTTATTGGCATGGCATTGTTTCGAAAAGAATCAGTTTGGAATATCGCTAATAAGCTAGATATCATGTTACCTGGCAAGAACCCACTCGTTGCTCCAAGTGCGATGGTACAGGCGAGACAAAGGTTAGGTGATGATTCCGTTAAACACGTTTTCAATAAATCTGCTCAATCAATGTATAAGCAACAGTCATTCGAAACATGGAATGGTTTGAACCTATTAGCTGTTGACGGTGTTGTGTGGCGAACAGCCGACACGCCTGATAATCGTAAAGCCTTCTCTTCAGGTAGCAACCAATACGGTGATACAGCCTTTCCTCAAATACGCAGGGTCTGTCATATGGAATTGACCAGCCATCAACTTCTCAGTAGCGAGTTTGATAACTATAAAACCAACGAGATGAAATTAGCTGAGCGTTTAATTGAACGTACACCAGATAATTCACTGACTATGTTTGATAAAGGATATTATTCTTTAGGCCTGTTAAACCGTTGGCATCAAACTGGGGAGATGAGGCACTGGCTGATACCAGCAAGGCCCGACTTACAGTATGAAATCATCTCCAGCGCGGGTAAAAATGACCATATCATTGAATTGAAAACCACAAAGCATGCACAAAAAAACTTTCCCGATGTTCCTGAAACGATTAAAGCGAGATTAATCAGCAAAACAATAAAGGGCAAAAGCTACCGTATATTAACCTCGATGACGGATAGATTGCGTTATCCAGGTAATGAAATTGTTGAATTATATTGTCATCGTTGGGAGATAGAACTTGGGTTTAGAGAAATCAAACAAACCATGCTTGATAGCGCATACCATTTAAGAAGTAAGCGTCCAGACATGGTACGTCAGGAGCTATGGGCCGTGTTACTCGCCTATAATTTAATACGAAGAATAATGACGATGGCGGCGACAGTCACAGGGATATGGCCTAACCAGCTTAGTTTCTCTAGCAGTTCGATGGCTGTCATTCAGTATTTCTCGTCAGTATCTATAATGAGCCCAGGGAACATTCCAATACACTGGCAGCACTTACTCGATACACTGGTCTTATTTAAGCTTCCAGCTAGACGAGAGGATAGAAGATATCCCCGATGGGTTAAGCCAAAACCATCTAAGTATCCCCATAAAAAGAAAAATGCCAGTCAGCTTAACTGACTGGCATTAGTCCATAAGGACCCTTTTTTAATATCAAAGAATGGTTAATGTAAGATACGTGCTCTAATTGTACCCTCAACAGCGCTTAGTTCTTTAAGTGCTACTTCAGATTGATCTGTATCAACATCAATAACTACATAACCAATAGATGCGTCTGTTTGTAGGTATTGCGCAGCAATATTAATACCGTGCTGTGCAAACGCTTGGTTAATTTGCGTTAGTACACCTGGGCGGTTGTGGTGTACGTGTAATAAACGGCTACGATTAGCAAGCTCAGGTAGCGATACTTCAGGGAAGTTAACCGCAGTAATAGTTGAGCCATTATCTGAGTATTTAGCCAATTTACCCGCTACTTCAATACCAATGTTTTCTTGCGCTTCTTGTGTAGAACCACCAATGTGCGGCGTTAAAATAACATTGTCGAATTGGCGCAGTGGCGATACAAATTCTTCATCGTTAGATTTTGGCTCAGTAGGGAACACATCAATTGCTGCACCACTTAGTTTTTTCTCTGTAAGCGCTTCTGCAAGGGCATCAATATCAACAACAGTTCCGCGTGATGCATTGATCAAAATAGACCCCTGCTTCATAACTGCAAGTTCTGCTGTACCAATAAGGTTTTTAGTTTGCGGTGTTTCTGGTACATGTAAGCTAATAATATCAGAGCGTTGTAACAGCTGAGTAAGGTTATGAACTTGTGTTGCATTACCCAGTGATAACTTGTCTTCGATATCGTAAAACTCCACGTTCATACCGATATTTTCAGCCATAATACCTAGCTGAGTACCAATGTGACCGTAGCCAATAATACCTAATGTTTTACCACGTGCTTCAAACGAACCATTTGCTGTTTTTAACCAGCCACCACGATGAGCCGCTGCGTTACGCTCTGGAATACCACGTAATAAAAGTAGTATTTCGCCAAGTACAAGTTCAGCAACTGAACGAGTATTAGAAAATGGAGCGTTAAATACAGCAATACCACGTTCGCGTGCTGCATCTAAGTCAACTTGGTTTGTACCAATACAAAAACAACCAATAGCAACTAGCTTTTCAGCTGAGTCTAATACGGCTTGGTTAATATGAGTACGAGAACGAAGTCCTACAAAGTGAACATCTTTAATGCGCTCTTTAAGCTCGTCCTCAGGTAAGGATGTTTTAACGTAGTCGATATTGCTGTAACCGTTACGTTTTAGCGTTTCAACTGCGCTTTGGTGAACACCTTCAAGCAAGAGAATTTTAATTTTGTCTTTTGCTAACGATACCTTACTCATAACCTCATCCTATTTTATTTGTGGCCCATTTTTGGTACCGATAATCACTTTATCAGCACCTCGCATCGCAAATAGGCCGTTGGTAACTACGCCAACAATTGAATTTATTTGTGTTTCAAGTTGTTTGGCATTGGTAATTTTTAAGTTAAATACATCTAATATAACGTTACCATTATCGGTAACTACGCCTTGGCGATAAACAGGGTCACCACCAAGTTTTAATAATTTTCGTGCAACGTAGCTGCGCGCCATTGGAATAACTTCTACCGGAAGCGGGAAGTCGCCCAATGTATCTACCAGCTTTGTGTCATCAACAATACACACAAACTGTTTTGCAACTGCTGCTACTATTTTTTCACGTGTTAGCGCTGCGCCGCCGCCTTTAATCATTTCGTTTTGAGCGTTAATTTCGTCAGCGCCGTCAACGTATACATCTAAAGCATCAATGTTATTAAGTTCGAACACTTCAATACCTAACGCTTCCAAACGTGCAGTTGACGCTTCTGAGCTTGATACAGCGCCTACAATAGTGTCCTTTACAGAGCCAAGGGCATCAATAAAGTGATTAACAGTAGAGCCTGTACCGACACCTACAATGGTGTTTTCTTTTACAAACTCGAGTGCTGCCCAGGCAGCTGCTTTTTTTAATTCGTCTTGTGTCATTGCTATGTGCTCATGTATGTCAGAAATATGCGGTTAGTAACCAAAATTAAATGTTACCAACAGTATGTTTTATCTGGGGTGATAATGGTTTTAAGTGGTACGTCCCACGACTCGATTGGTAGAACATCAACTTTTTGGCATTCATGTGCAAGGCCAATTAGTTGTGGTTTTTGCCAATTTTGTTCATGTAAACGCGCCAATGTCCGGTCGTAAAACCCACCTCCCATTCCTAGGCGATTACCTTGTTTATCAAATGCAACTAACGGCATAAGGATGTAATCAAGCGCTGGTAATGGGCATATTTGAGAGCAGTTCAGCTTAGGCTCCAAGATACCATAGCGATTTGCCCTCATGGGTGAGTTTTTCTCATAGCGCTGAAATAGTAAATTAGCGCCATTAAATGGGTGTATTATAGGTAGATAAACAACATGGTTTAAGTTCCATAATTCTTTAATTAACAATGAAGTGTCTAGTTCTCCGTCGTTACTTAAATAAATGGCAATATGCTTAGGACTCGTTGTTTTTTCGCTTTTTAAGTGTTGAATAAAATTCATTTTTAGCGATTGCGCAGCAATTATTTGCTGATTATTTGACAAGTTTTTACGGGTGTTACGAATTTCAGCTCTTATTTGTGCGCGTTTATTGCTCATTAAACTAATTAGCCATTCTTAAAAAGAGAATAAATCGGGAAAAATTAAAAAAACAGCCAGTACGACTAGCAAAATTGTGGCAGTTGCAATCAATGAATATAAAAGTAAGTTACTGCGTTTTTTAGGAGGTGCTAAATCCTCATCTAGCATTAGGTCGTCATTTTGCCATTCGTCTACACTTTCGTCTGGTGTTTTTAATTGAGCTTCAGGAAGGCGTTGCTCTAGCTCATCTAGCTTTTCTTCAAGACGTATTAAGCTGCTAGTGATGTAATCTAGAGCATCAAAAATACGTTCATCACGTTGGTTGTTATTTGCAGCTGCGGAGGAGCTATTTTGAATGGTGTTTGAAACAGCTTGCAGCTTACTTTTAATACCTAAGCTTGCTAATAACTTACTCTGTTTTAACGCTTTGTCTTTATCGCTTGGCGCAAATAGCGGCTTACCTTTAAAAAAAAGAGCTACTTTTTCATCTGACGTTTTTAATTTTGCAGCTAAGTTTGCGCACGCTGTTTTTATGTCAACGTTATCGCCAAGTCCTGCAAATATAACGCGAAAGTTATCGGCCATTTAACTATCCCTAAAGCTTTATAATGAAGCGAGTATAAACCGAACCCCTTTATAAATGTATCTCTATGTAAAATAAAATTGTTAAACGTATCTATTTCCCAAAAGATGACTTACAAAAAAAGTTGATTAGTATTTCAATAGAATATTCCATTACTTGCAATTAAATGTGAATAGAATATTTTATATGTAAAATTTATTCTTTAATTACAAGTAATTACAGCTATTTCCTTGTTGAAATAGCTTAAACAAGTAAAATTGTTTTCCTAGGGGTATAATATATTAGGTACAGGATTTTGCTAAACACACACACACTTCCATCTAGTCGCTGGCTAGAATTTGTAAAAGAAAGCGGACGTATCGCCACTCTTTGGTTTGCTGGTGTACTACTTTTTATGGGCTTTCGGATTTTCTTTTTAATTCACTTTAGTGATCGTATAACTTCCGAACTAGATATTGATTCAATAATCGCGACATTAAAAGCGGGTCTAGCATTTGATTCTGCCGCGACGGGAGTCTGTTTTAGTATTGTTTTTATTTTAAACTGTATTTTACAGCCTCTGCGTTTAGGACAATGGGTTAGAAAAGCACGTATATATACAAGTCTAATATTTTTCATTACGTCAACAATACTATGTATAACGAGTATTACTTACATTGCTGAATATGGAAGCCAGTTTAACTTTTTTATGTTCGAAGGGCTAAATGACGATCAACAGGCAATTGCATTAACTGTAATCGAGCAATATAAACCGTGGGGTAGCCTACTTAGTTTAGTTATTTTATTAGCGATAGCATTTAAAATAAATAAACTAGTTGATAGGAAAAGCTATAGTGCTATCAACCATCTTTTCACGACTAATATATTAAAGCGTACGATTTTAGTTGCATTGATTATTGTTTTATTTGTTTGTGCAATAAGAGGATCATTTGAAACTCGTCCTGCTTCTCGAAAATGGTCAGCAGTAACGACAGATGCTTTTGTAAATAATCTTGTAATAAATCCGTTTCGAAGCTTTATATATGCCATTAAAGATTATAATGATTTACAAAGTTTTGGTTTAAATGGTCACAATCCTTACTTACAAAAAAATGCACCTGACATAGATAACCCTTTAACGACGCTTGAGAAAAAAACCAGTGCGCCAATGTTAGCGGCACCTTCACAAGTGTTTTTTATTGTTATGGAAAGTTATGATGCTTGGCCGTTACAGCAAAAATATACATCGCTCAATTTAACTAATGAACTACGTAATTTAGCTAGTAAAGGTATATATTTAAATAATGTGTTACCTGCAGCAAGCAGTACTATGAATTCGCTATCTAGCCTTATGTCTGGTATAGCGTTTTCGGGCGTTAATATGAGCCGTATTGGACCACAAAAACCAGCGAGTAAGTTATCAATATTTAATCAACTTGAGCAACTAGGTTATCAAAGTCGATTTTATTATGGCGGCTTGCTGTCATGGCAAAATATAGGCGAATATGTGCTTTCACAAGGAGCTGATAAAGTATTTTCGGCTGCAGACACTGGAGGTAAAGGAAGTGCTGGTGTGTGGGGAATTGATGATGGTCAGTTATTTGATTTAGTCGATACTAAAACAGATGAAAAAAGTTTTAACTTAATCATGAGTGGGAGTTACCACGGACCATTTAACTTAGATTTAGATAAGTATGGGTATCCTTTAAAATCAGTTGCTGACTATCCAAAGGAAATTCAAGCTTTAGATGATGACTTATTAGACCCTTACGTATTAGGGCATTTATGGTATGCCGATAAAATGCTTGGTCAATTTGTTCGTAAAATGGAGCAGCACTACCCAGATGCATTATTTGTAATTACAGGTGATCACTATAGTCGCCGTTATTTACATCATCGCCCAGATCTATATGAACTAACACATGTACCGCTTGTTATTTATGGTAAAGGTGTAAATCCAAACTGGGTATCTAGCGATCAATTAGCGAGCCATATGGATATTGCACCTACATTATTAAACTTAATAGCACCGCAAAATACGACATTTTATAGCATGGGCCAGTCACTATTAAATCAACCTAAAGATCGTACTGTATTTGGTTTTCAAACTGTGCGTAAACCAGAACAGCTTTGGCGTGGTGATTTTTCGTCAATGTATGAGTATCAAAAAGTTGAACCAGAGGATCGGATTAACTTAGTACCACTTAAGCCGCAGCCTTTTGAACCAATTGATGTAGCAACAGAGCAAGCTTATAATAAGTATATGGCTACAGCGTGGCAGTTACTTACTAAAGGAATGGATTAATAGATTTAAAAGTAGCTTTTAAAGCTGCTTTTACTCAATTAGTTTACATATAAAAAAAGCGCCAATTGGCGCTTTTTTTATATTTACTTAGCCAATCAAAGGCCAGCAGCTGCACGAAGTGCATCAGCTTTATCTGTACGTTCCCAAGGGAATTCGTCGCGACCAAAGTGGCCGTAAGCCGCTGTAGGAAGGTAGATAGGGCGCTCTAAATCAAGCATTTGAATTAAGCCGTAAGGGCGCAGGTCAAAGTGTTCACGAATAAGCTCGATTAAACGGCTTTCTTCTAACTTGCTTGTACCAAACGTTTCAACGCTGATAGATGTAGGCTCTGCAACACCGATTGCGTAAGAAACTTGTAATTCACATTTATCAGCAAGGCCAGCCGCAACTACGTTTTTAGCAACGTAACGTGCAGCGTATGCAGCTGAGCGGTCAACTTTTGATGGATCTTTACCAGAGAAAGCACCACCACCGTGACGAGCCATACCACCGTATGTATCAACGATGATTTTACGACCTGTTAAACCACAATCGCCCATTGGTCCGCCAATTACAAAGCGACCCGTTGGGTTAATGAAAAATTTAGTCGCGCTTGTAATAAGCTCTGCAGGAAGTACCGGCTTGATGATAGTTTCCATCACCGCTTCTACTAAATCTTTTTGTGAAATGTCTTCGCTGTGCTGAGTAGATAGTACTACTGCATCAATACCTACTGGCTTACCATTTTCGTATGCAAAAGTAACTTGAGATTTTGCATCTGGACGTAACCAGTTAAGCTCGCCGCTTTTACGTACTTGCGCTTGGCGCTGTACTAAACGGTGTGAGTAAGTAATTGGCGCAGGCATTAGCACTTCTGTTTCGTTACATGCGTAACCAAACATAAGACCTTGGTCGCCAGCACCTTGTTCTTCTGGGCTAGTACGGTCAACACCTTGGTTAATGTCAGGAGACTGTTTACCAATAGTGTTTAAAATTGCACATGAATCAGCATCGAAACCCATGTCTGAATGCGTGTAGCCAATTTCACGTACTGTTTTACGTGTAATTTCTTCAATATCAACCCATGCGCTAGTAGTGATTTCACCACCAACCATAACCATACCTGTTTTTACGTAAGTTTCGCACGCAACACGGGCATGAGAGTCTTGCTCTAGGATAGCATCAAGTACCGCATCAGAGATTTGATCGGCGATTTTATCCGGATGACCTTCAGAAACTGATTCAGAAGTAAATAAATGTTTTGCCATTGTATTTCTGCTCACAAATATTGCGCTTCACAAACGTCGGTATTAGCGCTAAAAAATTAAGGGGCGTATTTTATCGAAAACAAAACACCTTGCATAGTGTTTTTACGCCTAGACGTCTAAATAAAATTTCTAATAACTTTTTGGTCTTAAAAAATATTCATAATGCCTCACTTTTATAGGGTTTTTAATTGCACACAGCCCCCACAATAAGTAAGAATGGTCTATATAAACAAACCCAAGTTACTTGGGTGCATAAACAAACACATAAATACCCGCGCAAATACACATAAAGGTAGGAGAATTCATGCCATCTCGCAAAGAACTTGCAAATGCTATTCGCGTCTTGTCAATGGACGCAGTACAAAAGGCCAAATCTGGTCACCCTGGAGCCCCTATGGGCATGGCTGATATCGCAGAAGTATTATGGCGCGATTATCTAAAACACAACCCAACAAATCCAGAGTGGGCTGACCGTGACAGATTTATTCTTTCAAACGGCCACGGTTCAATGCTTATCTATTCTCTATTGCACCTAAGTGGTTACGACTTACCACTGGACGAAATTAAAAACTTCCGTCAAATGCATTCTAAAACACCAGGTCACCCTGAATATGGCTATGCACCAGGAATCGAAACTACTACGGGTCCATTAGGTCAAGGGATCACAAATGCCGTAGGTATGGCAATTGCTGAAAAAGCGCTAGCTGCACAGTTTAACCGCGAAGGTCACGATATTGTTGATCACTTTACCTATGCATTTATGGGCGATGGCTGCCTTATGGAAGGTATTTCTCATGAAGCTGGTTCACTTGCAGGCACATTAGGTCTGGGTAAACTTGTTGCATTTTGGGATGACAACGGCATTTCAATCGATGGTGAAGTAGAAGGTTGGTTTACAGATGACACGCCAGCTCGCTTTAAAGCATACGGTTGGCATGTAATTAGTGGTGTTGATGGTCACGACAGCGATGCTATAAGTGCTGCAATTGCAGAAGCTAAAAGTGTTACCGATAAACCATCACTAATTTGTTGTAAAACAATTATTGGTTACGGCTCACCTAATAAATCTGGTAGCCACGATTGTCACGGTGCACCACTAGGTGATGACGAAATTAAAGCGTCTCGCGAATTCTTAGGTTGGACTGGCGATGCGTTCGAAATTCCTGATGATATTTACGCACAATGGGATAGCAAAGAAAAAGGTCAGCAGCTTGAATCAAGCTGGGACGAAAAATTTGCAGCATACGCAAAAGCATACCCAGAGCTTGCAGCTGAATATAAGCGTCGTATTAATAACGAACTGCCTGGCGATTGGGCTGAAAAATCTCAAGCGTACATTGAGCAATTACAAGCAAACCCAGCAAACCCAGCGTCTCGTAAAGCATCACAAAATGCATTAAACGCATTTGGTCCGTTATTACCAGAATTTATGGGTGGCTCAGCCGATTTAGCAGGCTCAAACTTAACAATTTGGGATGGCTCTAAAGGTTTAACACACGACGATGCAAGCGGTAACTACATTTACTACGGTGTACGTGAGTTTGGTATGTCGGCAATTATGAATGGTATTGCCCTTCATAAAGGCTTTATTCCTTACGGTGCTACGTTCTTAATGTTTGTTGAATATGCAAAAAATGCCGTACGTATGGCTGCATTAATGAAGCAACCAAGCATTTTTGTATACACGCACGATTCAATCGGTTTAGGTGAAGATGGTCCAACTCACCAACCAGTAGAGCAAATTGCAAGCATGCGTTTAACGCCTAACTTATACAACTGGCGCCCATGTGACCAAGTTGAGTCGGCAATTGCATGGCAACAAGCTATTGAGCGTAAAGACGGTCCTACATCGTTAATCTTTACTCGCCAAGGTCTTGAGCAACAAGCGCGTGACGCACAGCAATTAAGCGATGTTAAAAAGGGTGGTTACATCCTTAGCTGTGACGGCAATCCTGAAATTATTTTAATTGCGACGGGCTCTGAAGTGCAACTAGCACAAGATTCAGCAACTGAGCTACGCAGCCAAGGTAAAAAGGTACGTGTTGTATCTATGCCATGTACTGATGCCTTTGAAGATCAAAGCGCAGAGTACAAAGAAAGCGTATTACCGGCATCTGTTACACGCCGCGTAGCAGTAGAAGCAGGTATTGCTGACTACTGGTACAAGTACGTAGGTCTAAATGGCGCAGTAGTAGGTATGACTACCTTTGGTGAGTCAGCACCTGCTGGTGAGCTGTTTGAGCACTTTGGTTTTACAGTGGCAAACATTGTAAGCAAAGCAAACGAGCTTTTTTAATCGCTTTGATTAAATAAAGTAAGTAATTGAAAAACCCGCACATGCTGCGGGTTTTTTTATGCCCTTACATGAAGCAACTTCACCTTGAACAATGCTGCTTTCCTTGCAAGAAAGTAAGCTATCAGGCAAGGTAGTGCGATAAAATTTATAAACAAAAATCTTAAATTAATAGCAGGAGCTAAAAATGGCAAAGTTCGATAACGTGAGTGTAGTAAAAAAAGCCAATGTATATTTTGACGGAAAAGTGTCGAGCCGTACCGTTATTTTAGGTGATGGCGAAGCGAAAACGTTAGGCTTTATGCAACCTGGTGAGTTTGTTTTTGATACAAACCAAAAAGAGTGCATGGAGCTTTTAGCTGGCCAATGGGATATTTTATTACCAGGGGCAAGTGAGTGGAAAACATTTAACGCGGGTGAATCGTTTAATGTTGATGCAAATGTAAGCTTTAAAGTAAAAGTATCTGATTTTGCTGACTACTGTTGTTCGTACACAGATTAATCAATACAGCTAGACGTCTGAAAGCCCATGTACTATGGGCTTTGCATAAACTTTGCACAACGCATGATTTAAATCACCAAAAACCGCAAATAAACCTCAAATATCTCTCTTTTTTCCTTGTGTTAATCTAAATAGCCCCCAATACTATTTATGAGGTAACAAATAAAAGGATACCCTATGAAAATTAATCTTTCTGGTCACCATGTTGAAGTTACTGACTCTATTAGAGAGCACATCAACGAAAAATTTTCAAAAATCGAGAGCCACTTTCCATCGCTTATTGCACTCGATATTATTTTGTCTAAAGAGCATCATAAAATCCAAGCTGAAATTAGCACTAATTACGAAGGCACGCGCATATCGGTAAAAGGGGAAAATGAAGTTATGTACCCAGCCATTGCAAGCGCAGCTAAAAAACTCGATGCGGCACTAAAACATCGAAAAGGGCAGATAAAAGCAAACTTACACGAAAAGCCTGTTAGCACTACACCTGAAATCGCACACGAGATCATCCAAGAGATGGATCTTAAATAAAATTTAGTCACAAAGTATTGTAAAAAAGAGCCGTATGGCTCTTTTTTATTGCCTGTAATTTAGGTAAGTTATGCGTTCTTGCCGTTTATTAATTAAAAAAATTAATAAAAAGAACACATAACACACATATTTTGAGAAATTAATGCACACAACAAAAGCAGTATGGAAGTCTCGACTAGGTGCGCTTGGGCCTGGAATACTCATGGCAACAGCCGCTATTGGCGGTTCTCACTTAGTTGCCTCTACGCAGGCTGGAGCAATATTTGGTTGGCAACTATTTTGGCTAATACTGGTTGTTAATGTTTTAAAATATCCGTTTTTTCGCTTTGGTATGGAATACACACTTGCCACTAAAAATAGCCTAGTGGAGGGCTATAAAAGTAAAGGCCCGTTTTATTTTTATAGTTTTATTGGCTTAAACATTGTTGCCGCTGTTGTTAATACCGCCGGCGTATTACTGCTTACCGCAAGCTTACTGCATTACGCCTTACCCGTGGTTATTGAAGTAACCTTGCTTTGTTGGATGCTGCTGGGTGTATGTTTAGTTATATTGCTACTTGGACACTTTAAAGCGCTAGATAACGTTGCCAAAGGCATTATGGGGCTGCTTACGCTCGCTACTTTGATTGCCCTTGCCATTGCATTTAGTAACGGCCCAATGGCACCTGCTGATTATGTGGGACCTTCACCGTATGAACTTGCCATGCTTAGCTTTATGGTGGCTTTAATGGGCTGGATGCCAGCACCTATCGAAATATCTGCATTAAGTTCTTTATGGCTAAAAGAAAAACAAGCGCAGCAAACAGTTTCTAAAAGCCAAGGCTTGTTCGATTTTAACGTAGGTTACTGGTTAACCGCAGGCTTAGCGCTAGTGTTTTTTAGCTTAGGTGTATTAGTGCAATACGGGCAAAGCAGTAATATAGAACTCGGTGGGGTCGCTTTTGCCAAACAGCTTATTGATATGTACGCACTTACCATTGGTGAGTGGGCAAGGCCGCTAGTATCAGCCATCGCTTTTTTATGTATGTTTGGCACCACATTAACGGTACTTGATGGTTATGCGCGTACTTTAAACGAATCGCATAAATTACTTGGTTTTAAGCAATCAAAACACAGCTTAAATACATGGCTAATACTGCAAGCACTTGCTGGTATGGCGGTTATTTTATTTTTTGAATCAGCCTTAGGTCCTATGCTTACCTTTGCCATGACACTGTCATTTGTAACCACCCCTATATTTGCATGGCTTAACTTTAGCCTAGTGCGCTCCGAGCCCAGCATTAAACACGGCGTACTACTTAAAAGTTTAAGCTGGTTAGGGCTACTTTACTTAGTCGGTTTTTCTGTGGCATTTGTAGTGTGGATGATGATGTGATTTTAGGTGCGAGGCGAAGGACCCATAGTAAAACGAGCAATCACTGAATACTTGATTTGGTGGGGGTTGCAAAGTTGGCAGGCCACTTGCTGTTGCTAAGCACGTAATTAATAAGTTGCAGGCTAATAAATTTAGCCTGCAATCTTGAAGTCTCTGATTAGAAGCTAAATACCCATAATTACGAGCGCTGATAGTCAGCTTAGAGCGATAACCGGTCATTGAGATTGGCTAAATATCGTCGCTAATTGATTTGTTAAACTGCTCTTTGCGCATATATTCATGAAAATGACCGACGCGCGCATATTGTTCTATTTAACTTTTCTTTAAAGTCTTAGAAAACTTAGTAATAGTAATATCTTAGGTTATTTGTTAAAACTATACCATGCAGAAAAATGAGCGTAGCGTCGGCAGAAATATGCGCGATGAGCGCACTATTAAATTGTTAGGCATAAAAAATGGATTTCGAAGCATTATTCATCTCAGAGGTGAAACCGTATAAAGGTAAATCAAGAAAAGATAAGTTTCTTTCGCGAATATTCGGTATTTTCAATGAAGAAATAATTCGAATTTGGTGTGAAAACAAAAAATCTCCTTTCACTAATATCGGTCGACCAACCATTTATGATTCTAATGGAAAGTATTTCACTTTAGATTTTCTACTAAAAGATACTGAAAATCGATTGTTTGTAACTGAAATGAAGTGTGAAATTGAATATCAAAAATATAAATATTTAACCTTAAATGAATCCAAACAGCTTAGGCATCATTGCTCAAAACGTGCTTTTGAATTGTTTTTGGAACTATCGCATACACCGAAAAAATATGATGTAAGATGCAATAATAAAAACCAAAATATAGCTGGTACTGCTCTGGTTTGGGGCAGAACATCAACTTCCGGTGAAGTTGAAATTAAACAAAAATTTAAAATTAATCATGTAATTTCTACAGAGAAAGTAGTTGCTGATTTAATCGAGTGGGAAGATGAAGAGTTTAAAATATTTATAAATTCATATAAAGGTTGGGCTAATCAATTATTTGATGGTTTATTGGGTAATTGTGCCTAACAAGAGTTTTCAAATTTGCCGTTTAAACGGCGTTATATGTTCCCTAAATTTTATTTGAGTATTCTATTATGAGCTATACAAAAGATCAGCATGTGCTTTCTCAATGGATGTTGAGAAATTTTAGAAGTGATGACACAGCTAAATTAGTTCGTGATAAAAAACGAGTTTGGACTCATACAATTTACTATGATGAGAAGAAAGGTAACATTATAAAAAACTTACCTTTACCAATTTCTTCTGTCGGTATGAAGAAAGATTGTTTTACTCTTTTAGATGGAGAAACGGGTGTAAAATTTGATATTGAAAATGAGTTATCTATATATGAAAAAAAGACTTCTGATTTATTCAACTCTATAGTTAAAGATCATGATTTTTTACAATTATTGAATGTGGAAGGACGTGATTACCCGTTAGAGATGTTATTGAATTTTATTGTGATTCAATTTGTTTTGAACTTACAAAATCCTCAAAATAAATTAGAATATAAAGAAGAAATTTTTGAACACTATACTGCATCTCTAATACGTGACTTTGACCATATCAAACAGAAATTAGAGAACCCACCACCTCACTTTGCGGCTTTGTTAGAAGGTAAAATATACACAAAGATTATTAAAGTAATAAATTCTAGCTCACCTAAAAAAGATATCTGTGAAACACTTTTAATTCTATTTATGGTCGCAGAGTCTGAAGGTTTACCTACTTTAATGAATTTTTTGCCCACACTTAGAAATAACCTTTTCAAAAATATTCATATTGAAGGGATTTATCATACAGGGTATGAATTTGATGCAATTGGTCCTCGCCCTGTGTTTACTTTGGGACCTAATATTATGTGCTATGACCGTGAGAAGTGTTTAGTTTATTTACCATTGTCACATAATTTTGCGATTCATTTTTCTATCGGAAAAAGAGAGTTTTACAATTCATCAATAAATATTTTTAGTGCAGATCCAAGTAAATTAACTTGTATAAAAAATAAGAGAATAAATATTTATAAGGTTTCACATGATTATATAGACAACATTACTTCCATCATAAACTTGTTCAATACTAGTCATTCGAACACTATTTATACTCCTCACTGTTTGCAAGATGTAAAAGATTACCTTGCTTTACAAGAGAGCAATGAAGATTTTTATTACAGCCCAGAAAAACCAACATTAGTACTTAGCTGATACAAATGTATAACAAGGCAATTAAATTCAACTAAAACAGTGGGTTAAATTTCGCTTCGCTGCAAATTATAGCCCACTATTTTAATCCGTTTATTGCGGCGTTACATTACGAACGTCCGGAAATGGCACATTCCAGCCACTAAGCAATATAAAATGCTGATAATAAATTGGCAAAATATTTTACTGTGTCGGATGGCGCTTCGCTTATCCGACCTACACTTAGCACTTTTTAGTCAATCGTTAATGCAAAACGCCTATGATAATTGACGTTGCCTTTTTTCGTTGGGTTTCGCTACGCTCAAACTAACCTACCTCAATCAAGGTAAAAACTAACCGCTAAGTTTGCGTGTCACATTTGCTTATCAGAGCATTGAGCTGACATTAATAGCATTGTTTAACTCAGCTCTTTTATCGCTCTACTTATCCCATCTAAACTCAGCGCATACATGCGGTTGTTCATTAGCTCTTTTATAAAGCCAATTGATTGATAGTAAGGCCAGTGTTCAACGGGTTGTGGGTTGAGCCAGGCGACTTTATCAAAGTGGTTTGTTATACGTTGTAACCAGGCACTGCCGGGCTCTTCGTTGTAGTGTTCTACGGAGCCGCCAGGGTAGGCTATTTCGTAAGGTCCCATAGTGGCATCGCCAACAAATATTACTTTATAGTCGCTGGTAAATTTATTAATTAGCGTCATGGTGTCTATTACGTTTGAATGGCGGCGCGCGTTGTCTTGCCAAACGTGCTCGTATAAACAGTTATGAAAGTAGTAAAACTCTAGGTGTTTAAATTCGCTGTGGGCTGCGCTAAATAATTCTTCGCAGGTGTGGATGTAGTCATCCATTGAGCCGCCAATATCAAACAGCATCAATACTTTTACTGCATTGTGGCGTTCGGGTGCCATTTTTACATCAAGCATGCCGCCTTGTTTTGCAGTAGCGCGAATAGTCTCGTTTAAATCAAGCGTGTCGCTTGCGCCTGTGCGGGCAAACTTACGTAACTTTTTAAGGGCGAGTTTAACTGTGCGCGAACTAATTTCTCTGTCGGTGTCGAGGTTTTTGTATTCTCGTTTATCCCACACTTTTACTGCTTGGCGGTTACGATTGCCGTCTTGCCCTATACGCACACCTTCTGGGTTATAGCCGTATGCCCCAAAAGGTGATGTGCCGCCAGTACCTACCCATTTATTACCGCCAGCGTGGCGTTTTTGTTGCTCTTCTAAACGCTCTTTTAAGGTTTTCATAAGCTCGTCGAGCCCGCCCATGGCTTTAAGTTGGGCTTTTTCTTCATCGCTTAGGTTTTTTTCAAACTCTTTACGTAGCCAGTCTTCAGGCAAGTTGTGTTGCTGCTTTAAGCTCTCGAGCAAATCAAGATCGGCAATACCACTAAAATAGTCGCTAAAGGCTTTGTCGAATCGATCAAAGTGCGTTTCGTCTTTTACCATTATGGTGCGAGCTAAATAGTAAAAGGCGTCTACGTCAGCAAATATAACGCCTTTTTTTAAGGCGTTGATTAAGTCGAGTAACTCGCGCAGGCTTACCGGTAGGCGGTATTCACGCAGTTTGAAAAAAAATGCAATCAACATATAAGGGCCTGTTTATCTTTCGAGGTTAAATTTGCAGCAGTGTGTTTGGTATTTAGGCAAGGCAGAGCCTATGTAGTGTGGTTATTCCCCATAAATAGGCGATAACACAGCATAAATACCAAACACGCGCTGCCTGAAGGTTCGTCCTAGGGACGATTAACTCTTTGTTGCTCGGCTTTTACTTAGCCCACTAGGTTACAAACCTCGCGCCACGATTAAATCGTCCTTAGTTAGAACAAATTTTAATCCTGAAAGGTCAACAGGCCCTAGCGGCTCATAAACGCGAGTTTTTCGATTAGGCTTATGTCTTGCTCATTTTTAAGTAATGCGCCAAACATTGGCATTAAACCGCCTTTTTTAGCTTTGTCGTGGAGTGTTTTTGCGTCTATATCTTCTGCCATAAGGAGCTTTAACCAGTCGAGTAATTCGCTGGTAGATGGCTTCTTTTTAAGACCGTTTGCTTCGCGTAGGTTAAAAAACACTTCGAGTGCTTGGCGTACTAAATCTTGCTTAACATTAGGGTAGTGCACGTCAATAATTTGCTGCATTTCATCGGCAGATGGAAAATCAATGTAATGAAAAAAGCAGCGGCGTAAAAATGCGTCGGGCAGCTCTTTTTCGTTATTAGAGGTGATTATCACAATAGGGCGCTCTTTTGCTACTACTCGCTCGCTGGTTTCGTAAACATGAAATTCCATTTTATCGAGCTCTAACAGTAGATCGTTTGGAAACTCAATATCGGCTTTGTCTATTTCATCTATTAATAATACAGGGCGTTTACCGTGTTGGTCGGCGTAAGTAAATGCTTGCCACAGTTTGCCTTTAACTATGTAGTTACTAATATTATGTACGCGCTCGTCGCCCAGCTGGCTGTCGCGCAGGCGCGAAACCGCATCGTATTCATACAAACCTTGCTGCGCTTTGGTGGTCGATTTAATGTGCCACTGAATAAGTTCGGTATCTAAACTTTTTGCCAGCTCTTCAGCTAGCATGGTTTTACCTGTACCCGGCTCACCTTTAATTAAAAGTGGCTTTTCGAGCATAATAGCCGCGTTTACAGCTTGCTTAAGCGCAGAGCTGGCGATGTAATTGTCGGTTGAATTAAATTGCACTTTATTACCTTCTTTTCGTCACAGGTCAGATGAGTTTTTATAATCCTATCATGCCATAGTTAACCGGCTTCACCAAGGTAGCTAAACCGAGGAATAGTTTTGCCGTCTTTTTCAACTGTTTCGCTAAACATTTCTAAAGGGCGTGCCCATATACCAAACTCACCGTATAGCGCTTGGTAAATTACCAGTTGCTCACTGGTTTCGCTGTGAGTGGCTACATAAAGCACTTTGTACTGTGGCCCTTTGTAGTGTTGGTATAATCCTGATTTGAGGGAAAGTGGTTTTATTGCTGTAGTCATGTTTTGATCTCTTGTATAATTTGTTTCTGCACTTTTAATGCTAACTAATTTGCCAATACTATGAACTATATTACGCTAGATGATTACAAAAAAGCATGGGTTTTTCGCCATAAAGACATGCCTGTTTCAGCCGACGATGCTGTAAACATTAAACCTATGAGCCTTGAGCGCGCAGCTGTACTGTGGACAACTATGGTGAGCCGTGAGTTTGATCACCCTGATTTTTTTGATAAAACAGATTGGTGTGGTCAAGATGAAAGTTATAGCCAAGAAGTAAACTGGGAAAGCGCATGGGAAAACGGCGATGAACAACTTCCCGAAGCTATTTTAGCGCACTTAGATTGGCAAGCTAATACCACAGTTTATTTTTGCATGGCACGCGACAATATTATTGAAACCACCTTTGATGTGTTTAAACGCAACTGGCAAAACTTTATGTTTTTAGCCGACGGCAGTTTACTCATAGGTAAAAAACGCAATACTGTAGTGCAGTTTTTAGAGTCGGGCATGGCTAAATTAGGTGAAAAGCCAAGCGCTTAATTTAGCACTCGGCGCTTAAAAATTATGCAGTACTGTGTTATAAAACATTTACCTAAGTGTTTTTGAGTACGGCAATTGGCAGCAAAAAATGAGCCTGTTGGCGCGCCACAACAAGTTGAAATGTGGCAAGCCGATGCAAAAAAAGTGTTATATGCACAATTGTGTAATGCATTTTATCAACGTGAGGTTCAGCGTTTAGTCGCTGAGCCTAATAGCGATAGGCTGCGTCGCCAATTAAAAAGTCTACCTTATTACATTGAACGTGCTGCCACATTAGTTGCTAATACAAGCTCGCCTTTTAAACTAGATTCGCAAAATGGCTCTTGGCTTGCAAAGCAAAAACCGACCCCACCAGAGATTAACATTCAAGCAAATGAACTTTTTTATCAACATAATGCCAAAGTCGGGTTAATAATTCCTATTTTAGTGCGTAGTGATGAGCAAATTCGCGTTAGAATAGACAGCCTAGACCAAGTAAGCGACAATAAAGTGCATTGTAATGAGCTAGGTTGGTTTGCGTTTTCGGGGCAGGGACTTGAGCTGCCAAACGCGCAATTATTAACGCCGAGTAAAGTGTCATTAACCGCGGCGTGTTGCGGGCACCAATGGCAGTTTTCAAAGCGTTGTTTGCCACGGGTTTTATCGCTGCGCGAAATGCTACTGGCAGGAAGTATAAATTGGCGCAATGTAAAACGATTACAAACGTAACTTGGTTAATTAAATAAGTTTATTTGAATTTAAAATAAGGAGTGTTAAATGCGGTTTTTTCAGGTTGGCTTGTTATGTTTAGCACTGTTTGTGCAGTATAGATTGTGGTTTGGCCATAATGGCGTACAAGACTACACACGTTTAAAAAGTGCGGTTGCATCTCATTTACAAACTAACGAAAAATTGATTAAACGCAATAAAGTATTAACCGCCGATATAGAAGATTTAAAGCTTGGCCATGAAGGCATAGAAGAGCGCGCACGTAACGAATTAGGAATGATTAAAGCGGGCGAAACATTTATACGTGTTTTACCAGCTCAACAATAATATGACAAATAAACCAACTATAGCTGCCATTATACCTGCTGCCGGGGTTGGTAGCAGAATGAAACATAATGCACCTAAACAGTATATTAAATTAGCAGGTAAAACTATTTTAGAGCATACGCTCACAAAATTATCTGCTTTAGCGCAGCTTAATACAATTGTTGTAGCCCTAAATGAAAACGATCCTTACTTTGAGCAATTGCCAGTGATTGATGCGCGCATTGTGCGTACTTGTGGCGGTAAAGAGCGTGCAGATTCCGTTTTAAATAGTTTGCTTTTTTTAGCCGCCAACCCGCCTGACTGGGTACTTGTGCACGATGCTGCCCGCCCGCTAGTTACTATTGACGACATAAATACACTTATAAATGAGTGTATAAGCGCCGATGAAGGCGGAATTTTAGCCAGTAAAGTAAAAGACACTATAAAACGTGGCCATATTTATGCTGAGCAAACCGTACCCCGAGATGATTTATGGCAAGCCCTTACTCCGCAGTTTTTTAAATACGAAGATCTTAAAAATGCGCTGCAAAATGCACTGGCAAGCGGCGCAGTTATTACCGACGAAGCAAGCGCCATTGAATGGGCTAACAAGCCAGTAAAATTAATACCAGGGCGTAGCGATAATATTAAAATAACCACTCCTGAGGATTTAGACTTGGCTGGTTTTTTACTTCAAAAACAACAAAACGAGAATGCATTATGATACGAATTGGTCATGGTTTTGACGTGCATAAATTTGGCGGTGTTGGCCCATTAACTATCGGCGGCGAAAAGATTGATTATCCGCAAGGTTTTTTAGCGCACTCCGACGGCGATGTTGCTATTCATGCTCTGTGCGATGCTATTTTAGGCGCGCTTGCAATGGGCGACATTGGTAAACACTTTCCTGATACGGCCAGTGAATATGAAAATATCGACAGCCGAATATTACTGCGTCATGTGGTGAGCTTAGCTAAAGAGCAAGGTTATGTATTGGGCAATGGAGATGTAACTATAGTGGCACAAGCGCCAAAAATGTTGCCTCATATTCAAGCTATGCGTAGCAACCTTGCAAGTGATTTAAACTGCGAACTATCGCAAATAAATGTTAAAGCTACAACCACCGAAAAGCTCGGTTTTGAAGGGCGAAAAGAAGGCATTTCGAGCCATGCAGTGGTAATTATGAACAAAGAGTCAATGAGTAAAACAAACGCATGAGCGATTTAAATTATTTATACGGCGCACCGTTATCAAAAGCTGACTTTAAAACCACAGCCGAAGACTTTATGGTAGATGAAGACTTAGGCATTGAGTTTACCGGTAGCGGCGAGCATGTATGTTTGCAAGTAGTAAAAAAAGGCGAAAACACCCAGTACGTAGCAAAGTTAATTGCGCAGCGAGCTGGGGTATCACCACGCGATGTAAGTTATGCTGGGATGAAAGATCGCCACGGAGTGTGTTCGCAGTGGTTTAGTGTAAAAGTACCCATTAAAAAACCGATTGATTTTAGTGATTTAAACAGCGAAAGCGTGTTTGTTGTATCGCAGCAACGCCACGAACGTAAGCTGAGAACGGGCTGTCATAAAGGTAATAAATTTACTATTACGCTGCGCAATGTTACCGATCCTCTGGATATTTTGTGCCGTATTAATGCGGTACGCAGTGGCGTGCCTAACTATTTTGGCGAGCAACGCTTTGGCCGTGATGGCCATAACCTGGTAATGGCTGAAAAAATGTTTGCAGGTGAGCGTATTCGCGATAAAAAATTACGCGGTATTATTATTTCTGCAGCGCGCTCGCATGTATTTAATCAACTCGTAAGTTTACGAGTAAAGGAGCATGGTTTAGCTAAAACCATGCACCGTGAAGTATTTATGCTCAGCGGCAGTAACGCCTTTTTTGAAGACGCTATTAGCGATGAAAATATTGCCCGCTTAGCCTCTGGCGATATTATGATGTCGGCACCTATGGTAGGTAAAAGCGAAAAAGGGCTCACCGAACAAGAAAAAGTATGGCTTGGGCCTTATCAGTCTTGGTGCGATGGTTTAGGCGAGTTAGGGCTAAAAAATGAGCGCAGAATGCTGCGTTTAATCCCGCAAGATTTTAGCGTAGAAACCATAGATGAAAGCACTTTGAAGTTAATTTTTGGTTTACCAAAAGGCTGTTTTGCTACGGCATTATTACGTGAGCTGGTGGATTACACAGACGCAAGCCCACGCGAGCGAAAAGAAAAGGACAGCAAAGATGAAGATCCTATTAAGTAACGACGATGGTGTAGGCGCTAAAGGTATTGCGGTGTTATATCAAGCATTAATGCAAATTGCCGAGGTCACTTTAGTTGCCCCCGACCGAAACTGCAGTGGTGCAAGTAACTCGTTAACTTTGCTTAACCCACTGCGTGCTACAAAGCTTGAAAATGGCTTTATATCGGTTAATGGTACACCTACTGACTGTGTGCATTTAGGCGTTAACCAGCTTGTTGATGAAATGCCCGATTTAGTGGTCGCAGGTATAAACCACGGCGCTAATTTAGGTGACGACACTTTGTACTCAGGCACGGTAGCTGCAGCAACCGAAGGACGCCATTTAGGTTTGCCTGCTATTGCGGTGTCTTTGTGTTCGCACCACGGCGAGCATTTTGAAACGGCGGCAGCGGTAACTATAAGTATTATTAAAGGTTTAGCGTCGCATCCGCTACCAAAAGATCAAATTATAAATATTAATGTACCCGACATTCCTTTAAGCGAATTAAAAGGCGTGCAGGTAACGCGTTTGGGTGCGCGCCATAAAGCCGAAACCATGACCAAGCAAACCGATCCTTGGGGTCGAGATATTTACTGGTACGGATCTTTAGGGACAGAAAGTGATGCTGGAGAAGGTACCGATTTTCATGCAATTAATAATGGCTATGCCTCGGTTACCCCACTGAGTGTTGATATGACCGCTAACGAGAGCATTAAAGCGGTAGGGGAGTGGTTAGCTGATTTGGAGATAAACCGTGCTGGCTAATTATACCCGCAGCGCCAAGGCGCTATCAGCGCTATTACAGCGTGAAGGTGTTGAGGATACGCAAGTACTAGATGCGATTGCACAAATACCACGACATATATTTGTGGGTGACGTGCTGCAACATAAAGCGTATCAAAATACTGCGTTACCAATAGGCCAAGGGCAAACTATTTCGCAGCCTTATATTGTGGCGCGTATGACCGAACTGCTGCAATTAGCTGGTGTGCGCGACAAGGTGCTAGAAATAGGCACGGGATCGGGCTATCAAACGGCAATACTGGCTAAAATATTTACCAAGGTTTACTCAGTAGAGCGGATTAAAGCATTACAATGGCAAGCTAAGCGCCGTTTACATCAGCTCGATTTATATAATGTGGCAATGAAACATGGCGATGGCTGGCAAGGTTGGGAGTCGCAAGCGCCGTTTAACGGCATTATAGTCACCGCAGCCGCGGCTAAAATCCCGCAAGATCTATTAGCTCAATTAGCAGATGGTGGTGTGTTACTTGCCCCAATTGGCGAGCAAGAGCAAAAATTAACTATGGTTATTCGCAATGGCAATAACTACACAGAACACGTAATTGCGCCGGTTAGATTTGTACCGCTAGTCGCTGGTGATATTGAATAGGAATTCATTTTGAAGTTGTTTACTAAGTTATACGATATGGCTCTAGTGTGGGCTAAGCACCGTCATGCTGAGCGTTATTTAGCTGCAATGAGCTTTGCAGAGTCTGTGTTTTTTCCTGTCCCTCCAGATGTAATGCTGGCACCAATGTCGCTTGCTCAGCCTAAAAAAGCATGGCGGTTTGCAAGTTTTGCCACTATAGCGTCTGTTGTTGGTGGCATAGTAGGTTATTTACTTGGCTTTTGGTTATTTGAACCGGTTGTAGAGCCACTTATAGTACAAATGCACTGGCAAGATAAATTTGATATTGCACTTGATTGGTTTAAAAACTATGGCGTGTGGGTGGTATTTATAGCCGGTTTTTCGCCTATTCCTTATAAAGTATTTACTATAGGCGCAGGGGTATTACAAATGGCATTTTTGCCGTTTTTAATTGCGTCTGCAGTAGGGCGAGGCGCTCGGTTCTTTTTAGTTGCTGCACTGATGAAGTGGGGCGGTGTTAAAATGGAGCAAAAATTACGTCAATACATTGAAGTGCTTGGATGGGCAGTTGTGCTTTTAATTGCAGTTGCATACATTTTATTACGTTAAGCACTATAAAATAATGTTATTAACATAAGGAGCTAAATACAGTGAATAAACAAATAAAATGTTATGTTGCTTTATTTATTAGTATTTTGCTCTTTGCTTGCTCGTCTAGCCATGTTCCGGCGCCTGTCAGTAGTTTAAATAATGATGTTAATAATTACGGCAGAAAAATTAACATTAATGGCGATAAATATACTGTTCAAAAAGGCGATACACTTTATTCAATTGCATTTAGTGCAGGCCAAGATGTTAGAACCTTAGCAAAAAATAATTCAATATCAGCACCTTACACAATATTCCCCGGGCAGAGTATTTCTTTTTCTGCCATAGCAAAAAAATACAAAAAGACAAAAAAATATACTCCTCCTATTAAAAAAGCCGCAAAAACTTCACAAAAAAACAACAATAAATCAAAGAAAGAGCTTGATAAGCCTAAACAACGAGGGTATGTTCAGAAACAAGCCAATAAAAAAATTAGTAACTCTAAGCATTTGTCGAGTAGTAAAGTGCAGTGGTTTTGGCCAGCAAAAGGCAAAATAACACAACGCTTTTCGAACAAGGAAAATGGCTACAAAGGCTTACAGATTGCTAATAAAAAAGGGGCTGCCGTTTTAGCCGCCGCACAAGGAACAGTGGTTTATGCGGGTAATGCGCTTCGAGGTTATGGTAGTTTAATTATTTTAAAACATAATGACGACTACTTGAGTGCTTATGCACACAACTCGAAACTACTTGTTAAAGAAAAACAGGAAGTTAAGGCTGGACAGAAAATAGCAGAGATAGGAAATACAGAATCTGCGGTAACGGCACTTCGTTTTGAAATTCGCTACCGAGGGCAAGCTGTAAATCCTGCTAAGTACCTTCCCTAATTTTTAAAGATATTGATAACTTGCTCAGGAGAAGTCTTATGGCTGATGCAGCAAAAGTTGATAAAAACACCCTCGTAGATAATAAATTAGATGAAACTGCTGTTGATGATGATTCAACACCGCTGCTTGAAGCTGTGGATGATGACGTTTTTGTCAAAGAAGAAGTCACTAAAAATTTAGATGCTACTCAGCTTTATTTAGGTGAAATTGGTTTTTCTCCGTTGTTAAGCGCTGAGGAAGAGGTGTTTTTTTCTCGTAAATCTTTAAAAGGGTGCGAAGCGTCTCGCAAGCGCATGATTGAAAGTAACTTGCGCCTTGTAGTAAAAATTGCTCGTCGTTATAACAACCGAGGTTTAGCGTTACTTGATTTAATTGAAGAGGGTAACTTAGGCCTAATTCGCGCCGTAGAGAAGTTTGATCCTGAGCGTGGCTTTCGATTTTCTACTTATGCAACATGGTGGATACGCCAAACGATAGAACGCGCCATTATGAATCAAACGCGCACTATTCGCTTGCCAATACATGTAGTAAAAGAACTTAACGTATATTTACGTACCGCGCGCGAGCTAACTCAAAAATTAGATCATGAACCAACCGCCGAAGAAATAGCAGCTTGTTTAGATAAGCCGGTTGAAGATGTCACCAAAATGCTGCGCTTGAATGAAAAAATAGCCTCGGTTGATATGCCGATCGGCGGCGAAAACGATACCGCTTTGCTCGATATTATTGCCGATGACAACAATGTTGGTCCTGAGGGCGAAGTACAAAATAACGATATGAATAAACACATTGTTGACTGGTTAGGAGAGCTAAACCCAAAGCAGCGTGAGGTGTTAGCCCGTCGCTTTGGTTTATTAGGCTATGAGCCATCAACGCTTGAAGATGTTGGCCGTGAAATAGGATTAACCCGTGAACGCGTTAGACAAATTCAGGTAGAAGCATTACGTCGTTTAAAAGATATTTTGCAACAAGAAGGCTTAAGCACAGAGAGTTTATTTGAGCACTTTGCGTAAGTTTTAATAAAGTACCATGTTATGTGTAAAAAAGCTGAAGGTTTTATTCTTCAGCTTTTTTTTGTTTGTAAATTAAAGAAGTGCTTTTAATTTATAGAGTAAATCGTGAGCTTGTCGCGGTGATAGATTATCAGGATCGATAGCCGTTAACTGCAATTCTACTTCAGAAGGGCTAATTTGTTGGGCTTGATTATTAAAGGTAAATGCTTGCTGCTCAATATTAGGCGCGGTGACACTTTGGTGATTTTCGAGTAGTTTAAGCTTTTGTTTTGCCTGATTTATTACAGACTTGGGTACGCCAGCAAGTGCAGCAACTTGTAAGCCAAAGCTTTTACTTGCTGCGCCATCAAGTACCGTGTGCATAAAGGCAATAGTGTCGTTATGCTCTATGGCATCAAGGTGCACATTTACCAGCCCAGGCGTTTGCTCTGCAAGCTCGGTTAGCTCAAAGTAGTGGGTGGCAAACAAGGTTTTTGCTGATATTTTTGACGCTAAATGATCGGCAGTAGCATACGCAAGCGAGAGTCCATCGTAAGTGCTTGTTCCGCGGCCAATTTCATCCATTAATACCAAAGATTGCGCTGTGGCATTATTTAAAATCGTGGCGGTTTCGGTCATTTCTACCATAAAGGTAGAACGCCCTGAGGCGAGATCGTCACTTGCGCCAATACGAGTAAATATACGGTCAATATTGCCTATTTTAGCGCTGTCTGCAGGTACGTAACTGCCAATATGAGCCATTAGCACTATAAGTGCAGTTTGGCGCATATAGGTTGATTTACCACCCATGTTTGGACCGGTAATTATTAACATTTTACGTTGTGCATTTAGCTCTACTGGGTTGGCAATAAAGGGTTCTTTCATTACTTGCTCAACCACAGGATGACGACCTTGTTTAATGCTTATGTTATCGTTATCGCAAAGTATCGGCTTAGCGTAGTTAAGTGTAAGTGCACGCTCTGCTAAGTTATTTAGCACATCTAAGTCGGCAAGGGCGGCTGCCATTATTTGTAATTGCTCAATATGCGGCGCAATAAATCTAAATAGCTCTTCGTAAAGCTGTTTTTCGAGCGCTAATGCTTTTGACTGGCTGCCAAGTACTTTGTCTTCGTGCTCTTTTAGCTCAGGAATAATATAGCGTTCATTATTTTTAAGTGTTTGGCGGCGAATATAATCGGCAGGCACTAAATGCGCATTGGCGCGACTAACTTCAATAAAAAAGCCGTGTACTCGGTTATAACCAATTTTAAGGGTACTGATCCCTGTACGTGCACGCTCTCGTAACTCTAACTGATCAAGCACATCGGTTGCGCCTTTGCTTAAGTTACGCCATTCATCAAGCTCGCTGTTATAACCAGGGGCAATTACACCACCGTCGCGAATAAGTACCGGCGGGTTTTCGATTACTGCACGCTCTAATAGCGCTTGTAAATCAGGTAGCTCAGGCGATTGCTTAATAATGCTGGCAATGCGCGGATCGCTGGCATCGTTTAATAAAGTATGCAGCGGTGCAAGTGCTTGTAAGGCGCTACGCAAACGAGTTAAATCGCGAGGACGAGCAGTGCACAAAGCAAGGCGGGCAATAACACGTTCTACGTCGCCAATTTCTCTTAATGATTCGTGTAGCTCACCACAAAGCTGTACATCTAAAATTGCGCTAATAGCGTTTAACCGCGAGTTTAGCTCGTCTTTATTACGCACTGGGGTATGAATACGGCGCTTAAGTAAACGAGATCCCATAGGGGTTGCTGTTTTATCAAGTACTTGCGCTAGCGTGTTTTCAAATCCACCCGATAAATTAACGGTCAGCTCTAAATTTTTACGAGTAGCAGCATCTAAAATAACGGCATGCTCGTTGTGTTCAAGAGTAATGGCACGAATATGGGGTAATGCAATACGTTGAGTGTCTTTAACGTATTGCATTAAACAACCTGCGGCAACTAAGGCGCAGTGGGCTTTATCAACGCCAAAACCGACTAAATCTTTTGTACCAAATTGCTCACACAATAAATGCTGGGCGGTGTCTAAATCAAACTCCCACTCAGGGCGGCGACGCGCGCCTTTAATGTGCTCAATTAAATGAACATTTTCGAAGCTTTCGCTATACAGTAATTCTGCAGGGGCGAGGCGTTGTATAGTTGAAGTGAATGCCTCGTCGGTATTAACTTCTACAACGTTAAAACGACCCGAGTTAATATCAAGATAAGCAATGCCATAAGTACCATTTTTACTCTGCCATACGCTGGTAAGTAAGTTGTCTTGGCGCTCTTGCAGTAGGGCTTCATCAGAAATAGTACCAGGGGTGACAATACGCACCACTTTGCGATCAACAGGCCCTTTACTGGTAGCCGGATCGCCTACTTGTTCGCAAATAGCAACAGATTCGCCCATTTGCACTAAACGGGCTAAATAGTTTTCTACGGCATGATAAGGTACACCTGCCATAGGAATAGGATCGCCACCGGCTTTACCGCGCTGAGTTTGCGAAATATCGAGTAATTGAGCGGCGCGTTTTGCGTCATCAAAAAAGAGTTCATAAAAATCCCCCATCCGATAAAACAATAAAATATCGCGATGCTCTGATTTTATTTTTAGATACTGCTGCATCATAGGGGTTTGTTGTTTTATAGTGTGTGGAGCATAAAGATCAAACGACATGTATTTACCCAAAGGCTGAATATGGAATTACATCAAGAGATTAAAACACTTGCTGCGCAATTAGGCGCTATTTTAACGGATAAATGCTTATGGATCACTACTGCTGAGTCATGTACTGGTGGCGGGGTAAGTTATGCACTTACCGACACTCCTGGAAGCTCTGCCTATATTGACCGTGCATTTGTAACTTACAGTAACCAAGCAAAGCAAGATTTACTAAATGTGAGTGCAGGCACATTAGCGCAATATGGTGCAGTGAGCGAGCAAACTGTACGTGAAATGGCAATCGGTGCTATTAAGGCAACAAATGCAAATATATCTATAGCTGTATCTGGCATTGCGGGCCCCGGAGGTGCAACTGATGGCAAACCTGTAGGACTCGTGTGGTTTGGCATACAAATTAATGACAAAGTACTGACCTTTAAACAAGTATTTACTGGTGATAGAGCTCAAGTTAGGCTGCAAGCTATTGTATTTGCATTGAAAAGTGTAATGGATGAGATAAAATTAAAAAATTAGCTTGATACTGTAATTTCATACAGTATACTTGTCTGCATTAGCTGGATTGGAGAACAAAATGAACGATAACAAACAAAAAGCGTTAGACGCAGCACTATCACAAATTGAACGTCAATTTGGTAAAGGCTCAATCATGAAATTGGGTGATAACAAAGCGTTAAATATTGAATCTGTATCTACAGGCTCATTAGGTATTGATATTGCTTTAGGCATAGGCGGCCTACCTATGGGACGTATTGTTGAAGTATACGGCCCTGAATCGTCTGGTAAAACAACGCTTACTTTACAAGTTATCGCTGCTGCACAAAAAGAAGGCAAAACATGTGCCTTTATCGATGCTGAGCATGCTCTAGATCCAGTGTACGCACAAAAATTAGGCGTAAACATTGACGATCTTTTTGTTTCTCAACCAGACACCGGTGAGCAAGCGCTAGAAATTTGTGACATGTTAGTACGCTCAAGTGCTGTAGACGTAGTTATTATTGACTCGGTTGCTGCACTTACACCAAAAGCTGAGATTGAAGGCGACATGGGCGACTCGCACATGGGCTTACAAGCACGTTTAATGTCACAAGCATTACGTAAGCTTACGGGTAATATTAAACGCTCTAACACGTTATGTATTTTCATTAACCAAATTCGTATGAAAATAGGTGTAATGTTTGGTAACCCAGAAACAACAACGGGCGGTAACGCACTTAAGTTTTACGCGTCAGTTCGTATAGATATTCGTCGTATTGGTTCTGTAAAAGAAGGCGACGAAGTTGTTGGTAACGAAACCCGCGTTAAAATTGTTAAAAACAAAGTAGCGCCGCCATTTAAACAAGCTGAATTTATCATCATGTATGGCGAAGGTATTTCTAAGCAAGGCGAGTTAATTGATTTAGGTGTTAAGCATAAAATTGTTGAAAAAGCAGGTGCTTGGTACAGTTACAGTGGCAACAAGGTTGGCCAAGGTAAATCTAATTCAATTAAGTTTTTGAAAGAAAACCCAGAAATTGCAGATGAGATTGAAGGTAAATTACGCGACATGCTTTTACTAAAAGCAACTATTGAACCAGAAGACGGTGAAGATAAGTTAGGCGACGAAGCAGACCTTTAAACTGCATCAAAATGAGTTATTAAGCTTGGTTTGACCCGAGCTTTAAAGAGCGCTAATCAGCAATGGTTAGTGCTTTTTTGTTGTTCAAAACTTAAAGCGGATAAAAATAAAACGACACGCTAAAAGTGTGTCGTTTTTTAATTTAACCTATAAAAATATACGATTACATAGCACATGAGCAGGCACTGCAATAGTAATTACTACACTAAATGTAAGAGCAAAGCGATCATACGCTATACATTTTAATCGGGAGAAGAGCTAAGAATGCGCCCTAATTAAAATAGAACTTTAAAAGCGATAAGTTAAGCTAACTTTACCGCTAATAGGAGAGCCATAAAAACCAACATTGGCTAAGCTAGTAATATGTTTTTCATCTGTGATGTTATCAATGTTAGCTTGAATTGATAAGTCTTCGCTAGCATCCCATCGAGCAAATGCATTCATAAGTAAATAAGAATCCTGCTTAACGTTACTGGCTAAATTCGCGGTTTTCGATTGCCATTTACCCGCTAAACCAAACTGAAACTCAGGTAGTTGGGGGAGCGTATAATCCAATGAAAAATTAACAACATTTTCAGGTTCCCATTCGTGAGAGCTATCGCCTGCGTCATCATTAATATCTAGGTATGTATAAGCAAATACAGCGTTAAGATTATCAGTTATATGTCCGGTTAATTCTAATTCAAAGCCCTGCGAATCTTGATCGGCTCCTTTATAGTAAGTAAATCCAGAGGCATTTAGTCCTGCATAAGTTGCAATATTATCTTGTTTGGCACTAAATACTGCAAAGGTTGCAAGTAGGCGATCATCAAGCCATTGAGTTTTCACTCCAACTTCGTAATTAACGCCTTTACTTGGATCTAAAAAGTTACCGTCGTAATCGTATTGCTCTTGTGGTTGATAAATGTCGGAGTAGCTTACATATAAGTTAACATCGTCATTAATTGCATACGTTGTTGCAAGGTAAGGGCTTACTTCACTTTCATCATTATCTATATCAACGCCTTGACTAAAACCTGTGCGCTCATAATCGATAGCGTTAAAGCCCGCAATAACAAATAAGTCACTTGTTAGGTTTAATTTAGTAGAACCAAAAAAACGCTTTAACGTAACATCAATATCTGCATATTTAGTTTGTTCGCCCCAAATAGGTTCAGCAATCGCATCTAATGCGTATGGAAAAGCAGGCGCTAAACCATAAGCTTCAGTTGTTGCTGCATTGTAAGAGTTAGTAAAAGAGTAAGATGTACTTTGTGAAATACTTCCACCAAGCATTAACTCATGCTCTTGACCAAACAAGCTGTACTCACCTTTAGCTGTTATATCAAATAAATCAGCTGAAAATTCTGTATCATATCGTCCAGGAAGACTGGCTAAACCTAAATTAGTTTCACTATCAAACATTCCACTAGCGTCATAAAGATAAAGTAATTTACTTTGATCTTCTGAGTCTTGGTAATTATAAGTTGTTTTGATTTCCCAGTTATTATCGAATACATAAGTATATTCAATAAAAGCTGTGGTATTAAGCGTATCCCATTTAGTCCACTCTTGAGTAGTACTAGTACCTACATCCCACTCTGCTTGTGTACCATCGGCATATGAAAGTGGTAATCCTCCCCACATGGTTCCATCTGTATTGGCATCTTGATGTGAAGCACCAAATGAAAGTGTTGAATTACCAGTAAGTTGTCCATCAACTACAGCAGAGAAGTAAGTACGATCGTTTTCTAAACCATCAAGGTATGAATCAGAGCCTTCTGCAGCACCAACAACACGTGCAGCCCAGCTACCAGAATCTGTTAATAAAAATGAATAATCAGCTTGTAAGCGCTTTAAACCATAAGTACCTACAGAAATGCTTACTTCACCTTCATTCTCATTTGTCGGACGCTTTCGAACATAGTTAATTGTACCCGCAGCATTACCAACGCCTGTTAATTGTCCATTAGCACCACGAATAACTTCTATTTTTTCATAACCATAACTTTCCATTGCACCTGTAACAAGGCCCCAGTTATTAGGCAGTCCAACTCCATCAACTTGTGTGCTTTTAATATCAAAACCACGTGATGTATATCGTGTACGGTTAGTTTCACCTTGTTCTACAGTAATACCCGTTGCCATTTTCATTGCGTCATTAATACTGTTTGCTGCAAAGTTTTGAAGTTGCTCTGCGCCTATTACACTAATAGATTGTGGTGTTTCGTTAAGTTCCATAGTTAAACCAGTAGCACCTTGGCTAACTCGGTCTTGACGTACACCAACTATTAATATTTCTTCCATTGTTTCGTTGTTATTTTCAACTGTATTTTTGGTTGATGTTTCTTGTGCTTGAGCTGAAAAGCCCATGGCTAAAACTAATGAAGAAAGTGCAAAAGTGCGATTGAGTTTCATGTTTTCCCTTAATTAATATTTAATATTATTTGTGTTTATTTAAATAATTGGGACATTCTACTATTTAGAATCAATAAACTCAAACAAAAACTATTATCATTTGCAAACGCGTTAGCGCTGTTTTAGGGGAGATTACTTAGCCTGTAAATAATATTATGATTAGGATAAACGATACGGCTTATAAAAATATGGTTGTTTTTTTAACTTAAATTGAATTACAAAAAAAGCGGCCTAGGCCGCTTTTTAAAGTAGTTAGCTTTTTAGCTATTAAAAAGAGTATTTAACAGAAAACTGTAAGCGGTCTAAATCGCCATCAACGCCGCTTTCAGTTTCACGCTCAGCATGCTTTAGCTCAGCACCAAAAGTTAGACGTTTAACCGGTGAGTATAGAATGTTAGCGCTATAGCTTTGGCTTGATTCAGTCGGATCACCAGAAATAGCTAATAAATCAGTGTTGTTATCAGCACTGAAGAATGAATATAAGAACGTTGAACGCCATTGGCTTGTCCACTTGTGCTGGTAAGCAACAAAACCAGAAGTCGAATCAATTGCATCTAGTTCATCGCCATTAAGTACTGCACCGTGAGCAACGTTTAAGCCTACGTAACGGCCTAAGCCTTTACCTTGAGTAAGCATAAATTTAAGGTTGTCTTCACCAAGGTTTATTTTACCCGATGCACTAATACCAAAAGAAGTTTCATCTGCATCAACACTGCCTACTTTATAAGTAAGTTGGCGAGCAAGCGCTGCAACCACAATGTTACCCCAATCAGCTTTGTGTGTGTAACGAGCTGTAAAGTCAGGCAATGATGCATCATCAGTTACTACCATACCGCTAGTAGTAGAAATTGTACTTTCTGGGTTTTCTAATGAAAACGACCATGCGCCAGTGGTGTATTTAATTTGCGATTGACGCACAAACACAGTGCCCTCAGCAGGGCCTACAAAATCAAGCGTTTCAGCAAGCGCCCCCACGTTTTGGAAGTTAGACCATGTTTGACCAAATAACCAACCATCGTAAGTCACAAAGGCATGGCGAATACGCGGGGCGTAAGAATTTGAAACTCGCTCATTACCGCCAGCAGCCGAGGCCAAAAAGTCAATTTCAATTTTAGTATTAACGGTTTTACCGTTATCCATAACAGTGGCTGTGCCAAAGTTAAAACGTGACTCACGAGCATGCATATCAAATACAGCATCTGAGCTGTTATCATCGCCAACTGTTAACGTACTTGGTACGTAAAAGTCACGACCTACGTCTGAGCCTGCAGGCGCACCCGCTGAATAATCACTCCACATAGAGTCGAGTTTAATGTATCCACCGTAAGTAAATTCCGTATCACCAATTTTTGCGGCAGTCGCTGCATAAGCAGTGCTTGTTAGTGCACATAATACAGCGCTTGCTGCTAATGTTTTTAATGGGGTAAATTTCATTGTGGTGTCCTTTATAGGCTACTTGATGTTTGTTGCTTTTTTTTTCATGTAAGGTTGTATTACTTGCTACTAGTATTACTTACGAATAAAAAAGGGTGTTAGTTTGGCTTTTCAATACACATATTGTTTTCATTCGTTAAATAAAGCTTTAGCAAGTAATACCGCAAATATCTTTATTAAAGTGCACAAACACTTTTGAATATGTGCAATATTTACTCAATTACCTATTGGTCTATAAGACTAAGGTTTTAGAGTTGATTAGTTTGCATTTACTTACATTTAACGCGTTGTATTATTTATGTAAAAAATTGAAAGCAGGTGGATTATAAACTACAAATGAGTAAATTGGAGTAGAGTACAACTAAGGTCTAATACTTAATAAAGTACTGCTGAGTAATCCTTGATAAAAGCTTAAGGCAAGTAATTTAAATGGAGACGAAGATGTCACAAAGTATCTATCCAGTTCCTGCGCATATTAAAGATGCGACTCTCATTGATAAAAATAAATATAATACGCTTTATAAGCAATCTATTGATGACCCTGAAAGTTTTTGGCGTGAGCATGGCAAACGCCTCGATTGGTCTACTCCTTACACTAAAGTTAAAAACACCTCTTTTGATAAAGGCCACATCAGTATTAAATGGTATGAAGATGGCTATTTAAATGCGTCTTACAACTGTATTGACCGCCACTTAAAAACGAAAGCAGACAAAATTGCGCTTATTTGGGAAGGTGATGATCCTTCTCAAAGTGAGAACATTACTTATCAAAAACTTCATGATGAAGTGGCTAAATTTGCCAATGGTTTAAAAAAACTGGGTGTACAAAAAGGTGACCGCGTAGCTATTTATATGCCAATGACCCCACAAGCGGTGTATGCAATGCAAGCCTGTGCACGTATTGGTGCTATTCATTCTGTTGTATTTGGTGGTTTTTCACCATCGGCTATTGCTGATCGTATTAGAGATTCTGGCGCTAAGGTTGTTATTACTTCTGATGAGGGACGCAGAGCAGGAAATTGTGTTCCATTAAAAGCAAATGTAGATGAAGCGGTAGCGCAAGAAACTGTAACCACAATTGAACACGTTATTGTGCACCAATTAACAGGCGGTGAAGTTGATTGGAATGAGCACGATATATGGTGGCACGAGCTAGTTGCTGACTTACCAGCACAGTGTGAGCCAGAGCCAATGAATGCTGAAGATCCTTTGTTTATATTGTATACATCAGGTTCTACTGGTCAGCCTAAAGGTGTTGTACATACTACAGGTGGCTACTTAGTTTACTCATCAATGACACATGAATACGTATTTGATTTAAAAGAAGATGATGTGTATTGGTGTAGTGCCGATGTAGGTTGGATCACAGGCCACAGTTACATTGCGTACGGGCCATTAGTAAACGGTTGTACTCAGGTTTTATTTGAAGGTGTACCCACTTATCCAACTGCAGGGCGTATGGGCGAAGTAGTTGATAAACACGGTGTTACTATTTTATATACCGCCCCTACAGCAATTAGAGCACTAATGGCTAAAGGTGATGAGCCTACAGCTTCGTCACATCGCGATAGTTTACGTATTTTAGGTTCAGTAGGTGAGCCAATAAATCCAGAAGCGTGGACATGGTATTACGAGAGTATTGGTAAATCTAATTGCCCGATTGTTGATACATGGTGGCAAACAGAAACCGGTGGCATTATGATCACACCACTTCCGGGCGCTACTGATACAAAACCAGGTTCTGCAACACATCCATTTTTTGGTATTGCGCCTGCATTATTTGATGCTGAAGGTAATACACTCGAAGGTGCCGTAGATGGTAATTTAGTTATTTTAGATAGTTGGCCATCGCAAGCTCGAACTGTTTATGGCGACCATGAACGTTTTGAACAAACTTATTTTAGCGCCTACCCAGGAGTTTACTTTACAGGCGATGGTTGTCGTCGTGATGAAGATGGTTATTACTGGATCACCGGTCGTGTGGACGATGTACTTAATGTGTCTGGGCACCGCCTTGGTACTGCCGAAATTGAAAGTGCGTTAGTTGCGCATGAAGCGGTAGCAGAAGCTGCTGTTGTAGGTTACCCGCATGATATTAAAGGCCAAGGTATTTATGTTTACATTACGCCTAACGAAGGTATAACAGTCAGCGATGAATTAACTAAAGAGGTACGTAATTGGGTTCGTAAAGAGCTCAGCCCAATTGCATCTCCAGATATGATTCAATGGTCACCTGGTTTGCCAAAAACACGTTCAGGCAAGATTATGCGTCGTATTTTACGTAAAATCGCTGCAAATGAGCACCAACAACTCGGTGATACGTCAACGCTTGCCGATCCTTCAGTTGTCGATGAACTAATCGAGAACAGATTAAATCGTTAAATGTGCGTTAAAAACTTGATTACAAGTTGATTCTAAACGTAGTATATCGGCTGTCAGTAAAGGTTTTAAACCTAACTGGCAGCCGAATTTATTAGGAGTGAACCATGAGTCAGTTTTTAATAGCGGACGATCATCCGTTATTTCGTGAAGCACTAAAGGGCGCACTGAGCGCAAAATTTGAGGGTTTAGCCGTTTTTGAATCATCCGATTTTGACAGCACACTGCAAGTGTTAAGCGAGCAAGAGGATCTTGATATATTACTGCTAGACCTTCACATGCCAGGTAATGGTGATTTATATGGTCTTATTCGTATTAGAGAAGAATACCCAAGCTTACCTATTGCCGTTGTTTCGGGTAGTGAAGACGTGAATATCGTTTCTAAAGTAATGGGTTACGGCGCTATGGGTTTTATTCCTAAATCATCATCGTCTGATGATATTGCCAGTGCGATTAACCAAATACTTGAAGGCGATACATGGCTACCAAAAGAGCTAAAAAACAAAGTAGCTGAAATTGAAGGTGAAGATAGAGAAATAGCAGCGCAAGTTGCCTCATTAACGCCTCAACAATACCGAGTGCTGCAATATCTGCACGAAGGTTTACTTAATAAGCAAATTGCTTATGAACTACACATATCAGAAGCGACAGTAAAAGCACACATTACAGCCATATTTAGAAAACTCGGTGTGTACAATCGTACCCAAGCCGTTTTAATTGCAGCTAAATTAAAGCTCGAACCAATAGAGCAGGCATAATTTACATTTAAAAAGTTATTAGCTTATTTATGAGCAAAAAAATGCCAGCAACAATGCTGGCATTTTTTATATGTAGAATAATTAAGCAGTTGGAATAATGCTAAGAAAACACCACGGTTTTATTGCCATTAATAAATAGCTTATGCTCTGAGGCAAGTTGAAGTGCTTTACAAAACACAGTCTTTTCAACATCTTTGCCCATTTTAGCCATCATTTCGGCGGTATTAGCATGTGTAACGCTGGTTACATCTTGCAAAATAATAGGACCTTCATCAAGTTCATTATTAACAAAGTGAGCGGTAGCACCAATAATTTTTACGCCGCGCTCAAATGCTTGATGATAAGGTTTAGCACCTATAAATGCTGGCAAAAATGAGTGATGAATATTAATTATTTTACCTTCAAATCGACCCACAAATTCAGGACTTAAAATACGCATGTATTTAGCAAGGCCAATAATGTCAGGGTTGTAGCTGGCAATTAAATCGCCTACCTTTTTATCATGCTCGCTACGGGTTAATCCTTCGTGCGATACAACATGAAATGGCACACCAAACCCTTTAGCTAGCGGCTCTAAATCAGCATAGTTAGCAATTACAGCGAGTACTTCAATATTAAGAGTTTGTTCAAATTGCTTTAACAGCATACCACCTAAACAATGAGCTTCTTTAGTCGCCAGTAAAACTACTTTAGTTTTTGCGCCGCAATGTAGCGCAAGTTTAGCGCCTTGTGGCAACAGTGCGCGTAATTGATCTAAAAAGTCGCTTTGTGGCTCACCTGTAAGCTCTGTACGCATAAAAAATCGCTGCGCGTCTTTATCTACAAATTCGTTGTTACGCGTAATGTTTAAATTATTTTTATGGCAAAGCCCTGTAATTTTAGCTATTAAGCCTACATCATCAGCACATTGGGTGGTTAGTATATAGCTCATTGTCCTCATTCTTACCCTGTAATTAATCCTTTCATTATTTGTGTTTTGGCACATAAAGCAAGGGCTTTGTGAACTAATCCAATATTAATCATGTTGTTGAGTGCAAAAGAGGTAATAAAGTTAAAAAGTATTGAATAGAGGTTAAAAAAAATGCCACCTAAGTTAACAAGGTGGCATTTATAAAAGTTATCTAGGTTTGAGGTTAATTAACCCTTGGGCTCGGGAGATAAGTTTTCTTCTTGTCTTAAATACCCGGCAGCTTCTTCATCATCTTTCGCTATCGCTTGCTGAGCAGGTATAGCGCGCGTTTGTTGGTTTAGTTGATGTATTTGTGACGCATTACCTAAATCACGCTCACTGGTGATTGAGGCGATAGATTCGCGGTCTTTTAAGAACGCAATAACGTCTTTTTTGATTGCTTGTAATTGCCCTTCGTCTTTATGCATTTCCATAATGTGGCGAGGATGTTCAAGGTTTTTCATACCTGTTGCAGCAAACGTAGTAGAGATAACACGAGAAACAATAATCCAAGGCGTTATGCTACTGCGTACTAAAGTATTTTCTGAGCGGGTGCTATCGTGAATACCAGTACCTGTTGATATTTTAGACTCAGTAAACGTGCCTTCACATTTAAAGTACACAAGCAGTGACTCAAATTGCATTTCTGCAAAAAATAGATGCGCTGTGTTTGCAAGTAATTGCGCAAATGCTTTAATAAGTACGCCTATTAGCAATAAGTGAAAGCTTGTCATTAATAGCTCACTAAATTGAATGACATGTTGGTTATTAAATGCCTGTTTAAAACTATTAATATTTGCCGCATCAATGTAATGGTAAATATTAATAAACGAATACGCTAAAAGTACAGTAAATGCTAACGCTACAATATAAAGTAAGTTACCGCTCACCAAAGCAAGTAATCTCGCGAGTGTAAAGTTTTTACCTAAGTCCATTGAGTGCAGTTTAGGCTGAATCTCTTGGATCATTTCACCTTTAAAACCGCCTTTACCTTCTATTTGCTCTTGAAGCTTAGGGTCTAATTCTCTGTAAACTCTGTTAGGTACTTCTTTATAACGGCGATTAGCCATTACTAGGTTATCGAGGTTTATGAAAATCTCGTCTGGATGAACAGACTCTTGCCAGTTTTCACGTAGTTCAGATACTTCAGCTGAAGGGGTAACTGAATTTAAACGCGCTTTAATCATGATAAAAGCAAGCACACAGCTTAGAGTTGCTAATATAATAATTGCAATTAAGTACATTCCAGCATGAAGACTAGGTAGTTGCTCAAGCCAGCTATCTATTTCTTGTTTACTAATGTGCTGCTCTTTCATCAACCATGACATAGAAAGACCAATAGCGATGGGTAAAATAAAAGATAAAGAAATAATTTTAGCGAGTGCACCAGTACCAAGTGCTTCAATATTCTTTTCTGCATTTCGAGAGATAGGTTTACCTGTAGAGCGCCAAGAAAAAAGCACGTAAAACATTAATATTGCACTATAAACCGGAAATGCTAATTCCCCAGCTTCACCGGTAAAGCCCGACAAAGATACAAATGCAACAAGTCCATAAGCAATAAGGGCGACAAAGGTGCTTACCCATGAGCCAAATAATCGCTGGGCAACATTACGAATAGGATATGGTAGAAACAATAGCTTAGGGATTAAGCTGTGAAGTAAGCGTGATAAAAAACCATTAGGCTCTTTAAATGTACTGTTTTTACGACCAACCAGCATTTCTTCAAGTGATTGCGCTGTGTAGGCTACTTCTTTTTGTTCTTCTTGAGCGGTTGATGCTTGCGATTTACTGTAGTTATAAGCAAGTGAAGTTGGGTGGTTTCTACCTACAAAGTATTTAAGTGTTGCATAAATACCTGCCGATAGTGAGCGAATGCCGAATGCTAAAATAAGCATGCCAAACACCATTAAAATCCAACCTGCGGTTGTATCTTCTTTCACAGAGCCCGCAGCAATAACAAGTAAACTAATACCTGCTATAGACTCAATGAGTCCTCTTAATGCTGTTACTTTACCTTCCAGTTTGAAGGGGTTTTTTAGTCCAAGATCAATCGATCCATAATCAAAAGCCATTGAATTCTCCATTTAAACAGCACCCCACTTGCGGGGGACAAAGTGTAATTAATCTGAACTTAGGATAATAAATCTATCTAAAGTAGTTACTTTTAGCGCCGAGTGCATCAAGTTTAATCGTAATAGACTCGCTGCTGGCACGTAAGTTCTACCTACTTTTACAAAAACCTAAATAGAATTATTAATATATATTAAGTATTTATAATTGTTGTTTGTTTTTTATTATATATCAATAGTCTTGTTCAGTTTAAGGTTATTTTAAAGTGATACATTTTAAAGCTCGACGCATGCTTAAATATAACTGGAGGGTTAATGAAGCTAATTTATGTAGACGATAATTTACCAGGGATCACTCGTAAACTTAAACAGAAAAGTTGGCTTTACTTTGATCCAATCGGTAAGCAAATAAAAGAGCAAAATGTGATTGATCGTTTGAATGGATTGGCATTTCCGCCTGCCTATAAAAACGCTTGGTTTTGCCCAGAAGAAAACGGACATATTTTAGCGACAGGATTTGATAGTAAGGGGCGAAAGCAATACCGCTACCATCCTGAATTTAGGGCGCAACAAGAAGCAAAAAAATACCAAGCATGTGGAGTGTTCGGTAATAAACTCCCTTTGTTAAGAGCGCGTTTAGAAACAGACTTACAAGGCGATGAGCTTAATATTGAACGCACTTTAGCGGCAGTTGTAAGACTTATGGATTTAGGTGCGTTGAGGGTAGGTAACGAGCGTAACGTAAAGCAAAATAAAAGTTTTGGCGCTACAACACTACGCACACGCCATGCAAAACTCACGGGTAAAAATATCCAGCTAAAGTACCGTGCTAAATCAGGCAAGGAGCGTGAAGTAAACATAACCGATAGGGTGCTTAGCCATGTTATAAAAGACTTGCAAGATTTACCCGGCCAGCATTTATTCCAGTATATAAATGAAGGTGAGCGCACAAATGTTACATCAGGTGAAATAAATCAATACATTCAGCAAATAATGGGTGAGGAATTTAGTGCAAAACACTTTAGAACTTGGCGAGCAAGCGTTATTGCATTCAAACAATTAGCTAAAGCTAAAGGGGCGCTTACTTTAAAAAGCATGCTTGATAGCGTATCTGAGCAACTTGGTAATACTCCCGCTATAGCACGCAAATCTTATGTGCATCCCGATTTAATTACGCTGTGTAAAGAAGATGAAGATACTCAAACTGCGTGGAGAGAGTCCCTTTCATTACCACGAAAAACGAAGTACTTGAGTCGTTATGAACGTGGTTTTTTAGCTTTTTTAAACGATTAATTGCCGTAGCAACTTTACACACTTGGGCATATTAATTACATATTCACTAATCTAATTTATTTACGTATAAAATACGATCTTTTAAAAAATTATTAAATTTCAAAGGGTTAATCTGAAGCTTTAATTTGGCATTAGCATTGCACCTCCAGTGTACTACTTAGTGGTAAGTACATAAGCATTTATCAACGATATTTAGCGAGGAGGTACACAGTGAAGGGGTCATTTTCAAATCAAGCGCTTACTAAAGCAAAGGGTTTTACACTAAAAACTGCATTGTTTATTGGCATGAGCGGCTTATGCTCAGCACCAACACTCGCTGCCAATGAGCTTGAAAGTGTGGTACTCGCTAACTCTTCACTAACTACTTACAACTCACAAAAGTACATGCAAGCTGATGATACCTACTACTTTGACCAATATTCAGCGCAGTTAATTGAACGTACAGAAAAAGCCATTAATTGGTATCAAGAAATAGTTAACAAAGGTGGTTTTACACACTTATATAACGATGAATTGCTTGAACTAGGCAGTAATAATAAACAGGTGAGCTTACTTGCACAGCGTTTATATCAAGAGCGTGACTTAAAAATTAACGTGTGCGACGAAGCTATATGCACGTTTGATAAAGATATAGAGCAAGCTGTTAAGCAATTTCAAAGCCGCCATGGTTTAAAAGTTGATGGCCGAGTGGGTAAGCGTACTTTTGCATCGCTTAATGTGCCCGCACAACAAAAACTCGATAAATTAAAACTTAACTTTTATAGAATAACTAACTTTGCAGGCGCAAGTGATGAGCAATATGTGTATGTAAATATTCCTGAATACAGCTTACGATTTGTAAAAGCGGGCGATGTAAAATTAAAAAATAACGTAATTGTAGGTAAACCAAGTTGGGAAACACCTGCATTTAGCGACGAAATAGAAAAGTTTGTAGTTAATCCTGAATGGCGTATACCCACCTCAATTGCCACCAAAGAAATTGCTCCAAAGGTAGCCGAGGATCCTGACTACCTTGTAAAAAATAATATTGAAATTAGAAAAAACAGCTACCTAGACTCACAAACTGTTAATCCAAGCAATATTGATTGGGATTCTATTGAGCCCTACCAATTTGATCACTTTTTAGTAAAACGTGCTGGTGAAGAAAACCCCCTAGGGGAAGTTAAGTATTTATTCCCCAATCCCGAAGCAATTTATGTTCACGATACACCTGCAAAGCACCGTTTTAGCCAAGCAAACCGAGCCTTATCGCATGGCTGTATAAGAATAGAAAAGCCTTTTTCGTTAGCGCGTGAAATTATTAAGTACGAAGGAGAAGCGCAAACACTCAATAATATGGACACCGCACTTGCTCAAAATAGTACTCAAACGTTTCATTTAGATGAGCCTCTTCCTATTCATTTAGTTTATTGGACTGCATGGGTTGACGAAAATAAGCTGGTTAACTTTAGAGATGACATATATCAACGCGATAAAAAAGCGCTATTAAAAAATGATGAACAGTCGGTGATTGCCGCTTTATTAAAAAATAAATAATGAGAGGGTTTATGCAATTTATTCATTATATTTCTATCGCCATATTCACAATTATATTTAGCAATAGTGTATTTGCTGCCGCGCCTATAAAGCCTGCGCATCAGGTAGTTGATATAAAAAACAAAGCCAACTTTGAAGATGCAGAATTTAGTCTAAAAATTAACGACATAGTTATGCCATATTCGATGTTTTCAGTATTTGTAATGCCCAAAGAGCAAGTTGAGTTTGAAGTGCTTTTTGCGCAATCAAAAAATGCTTACACGCTAATTAACACTCAAGGGAAATCTAAGCTTACAGACACCAACCGCTGGCAATGGCAAGCACCCAAAGAGCCTGGTTTAACAACGGTAATTATTGAGTCGCCCGATAAAAAACAGCGTATGAAAATCAACGTATTTGTAAAAGTACCGGCAGACAATGTTGAAGGAGGAAAGCTCAAGTATTACCACATTGGGCACTATCCTAAACCTTCACAGATTAAAGACGCTTCACACTACATAGTGCCCGATGGCTTTGTTAAGGTAACGCCTGAAAATGTAAAAATATCACCTCACTTTTCACTAAAAGAATTTGTTAGTAAGCAGCGAAGTAAGTACCCAAAGTATTTATTTTTACAAAATAAGTTGCTACTTAAACTAGAAAAAATACGCAAAGAACTGATTTTAGAAGGTATACCGGTTAGTAATATGGTGGTTATGAGCGGTTATAGAACTCCGTACTACAACAAATCAATTGGCAATGTAAAACTTAGCCGACATGTATTTGGTGATGCTGCCGATATTTTTATAGATAACGATGGCAACTACCGTATGGATGATATTAATAATGACGGTAAGCATTCAATTGGTGACGCTAAAGCGATGGCCGATATAGTGGAGTCGTTAGCTAGACGTGAATCATTTAAAGGTTTACTAGGTGGTTTAGGTATTTATGGGCCTAAGTCGCACAGAGGCGCATTTATACATGTTGATACGCGTGGCTTTAAAGCGCGATGGGTGAGTGAGTAATGGCAACGGCTACCTCATTTAGTATAAAGCTAAACTAGTTAAGTCTAATTGTATAAGAGATTAGCTAAGCCAAGGTAGCTTTGTTTTTATAAGCCCTTTGTTTTATACCCATTTAATATCTTTACTGAGCTAGTCTTTTTTACTTTAAACTGAGGCGCTTATGTGAGCTATAAACATGGTGTGTATCAGCCGCTTTCCAATATTTAATTATTTTATTTTGTACGAAAAGCTTTAAATATAAAGGCTGCATCAGCAGCCTTTATATTATGCTATTGCAGCATAAACGTTTCGTATTCTAAATCTTCAAATTGTTTAGAAAGCCAAAATAAGCCAACAACAGAGGTAATAATAGTTGAGAGAGCAAAGCCGTAACCATAAAACTGCGGCCCAAAAGCGATTGATAGCAAAGTTAAAACAACGTTTATTACCAAAAATAGTCCCGCTAAAAACAGGACGGTTGAGCGTTTATCTAAATAAAACAAAATATTTAAAATAGACAAAAATATAACTTGTACACCCACACCAACTACATCAATAAATAAAAGCGTTTTATAGTTTGGATCAATACCAATAAAGGTAAGTATTTGCTCGCCCCATAATAATAAGCAGGCAACGGTAATACCTTGAATTTTAAATATATCGTATAAACCGGCACGTGCAGTTTGGATCATATTATCTTTTAAATAGTAAATCTCTTCTAACGATGAACCCTCTCGAATAGCTGTGTAAAAACGGTCGTATTCTTCTACAAAGTCGGTTTCCATTTTTACTAAAAATACTGCCATACCGGGAATAATAGACAAATAGGCTAAAAATATAGGTAAGTCGTAAATTGGGCTGGCTCTTAACGTGCCAATAATCTGAATTGATGTGCTTGGTGAATACCAAAAAATGATTTTATCAGCCCACACACCAATGTTATAAAACAGACCACAAAAGAATAGGCTGTAATACACTTTTTTATTGCTTAAAAAGTCAAAGCTTATAAGTTTTTCACCTGGGTAGCGGCGAATAATCATAAACAAAAAGCTAAAAAAGAGCAGAGCTTCGCCTGCAAAAAACGCAAAAAATAAGCCGTCTAACTGCCAGTCTCTTAATAAGTATGCAAGTAATACCATAAAGGCGTAACCACTTAGCATGGTTATTAAAATTAACCGGTATTCTTTCATACCTGATAGAAAAATAGCGCCAAGCCACTGATTACATAAGCTTACAAAGGCACCTAAAATTATAATCTTAGTAACAACGGGTATAGGGAGCATAGGCCATACAGCCAAGCCTACCAATAACGCGGCTATTGTTGTTATAAGCTGTGCACCGAGTAGATTAGGCAGTACCTTTGCCTCTTCTTTTTGAAAAAATAAATCGGCAATAAATCGAGTTAGTAATAACTGTAAACCACCCGTTAAAATAAGTGAGGCTGCCATCATGTAGGTAACAAGCGTTAAAAATTGAATAATAAGTACTTTAGGTAATACAATTCCCAAACTTAAAATACCAATAAGCATTAACGCTACAATAGAGAGCAGCCAAGGCCCTGAGCCTATTAAACCTGCGTAGCCGTATGCTTCAAAAACTGAGAGCAGGGTATTTTTTTTGAGAATTTTTCGTATCTCAAAACCTATTCCAGCCATGCTATTGTATCCTTATAAAGTTTATCGTAACGGGCAAACATGTGGCTCTCGTCATAAAATTTTTGTACGCGGTCTAAACCACTTTTTTGATACTCAAGCCAAGTTTGCTCATTTGTTAGCATGTTTGATATTTGTTTTGCAGTTTCGCTCGGAGAAGCAATTGGGACAACTTCACCGGCTTTACCTAACGCTTTATCTTCATCAGTTCCGCCTTCGATTATTTCGCGGCACGAGCCAACATCACTAGCAAGTACAGGTACACCAGCCGCCATTGCTTCTAAAAGCACTAAAGGCTGGGCTTCAGAAATCGAGGTTAAAGCTACAATTCCGAGCTGAGGCAAAATTTTAGTAATATCTTGCATACCTAAAAACTTAACACTGTTTTGTAAATCAAGGCTGCCTACCAGTAGCTCACACTCTTTGTAGTATTGTGGGTCTTCTTCGAAAGGGCCGATGATCCAGCCTTCGACCTCTGGTAATATCGATTGCGCTTCTTTAATCGCACGTATAAAGGTTTTAATATCTTTTATAGGCACTACACGTCCAATTAACCCAACAACCGGTGGTATCTGTTTTGGACGCTGATCAAGCGCTTCAATAAAGCGCACTGTTTTAATGCCATTAGGTACAACAAATGCTTTTTCTGGCGCTGTACCATCTTTTATTTGGCGCTGCCTGTTACCGTCGTATAGCGAAATGATCTTATCTGCTTCTTGGTATGTTGTTCGGCCAATTTGCTCAAAAAAGCTGATCCACATACGGCGAATAAAGCCCATCTCGGTATTTAATTTTTTACCTAGGCTTTGTTCTGACTCTTTGATCCAACTGGCTTGAATAAGATCTATTTTTCTCTCTTTGGTGTAAATACCATGCTCGGTCAACAAAAAGGGAGTATTACATATTACACTGGCGCCAGCTCCTAAAATACCCGCATACCCGGTAGATATTGAGTGAATAAGTTTAACTTTAGGAAGCCCTCGTGCAATTTCGGCTATTTTAAATAGCGGCTTATATAAATTGCGATATGACCAAAAAAAGTCAATAAAAGAAGATTCATCACAAAAAGTTGAATAATAATTAGTGAGTACTTGCCATGAAGATTCACTATATAAAAAGTCGGCTTCATTAATACCGTCTTTTTTAGCTAAAGTTTCAAATGCAAACTTTAATAATTCAGTCGGGATTGGCTCGTTACAATCTCTAAAATAATTTTGTAGTTGCTGCCAAAAATCAAAGAGTTCTTTTTTATATTTAACCCCATGCTTAGCTTTTATTTCAGAGGTATCATTTTGTACTAAATAATGAACATGCAGCTTGGTAACGTTTTCAGGCAAGGTATATTGAATCTCGCCATAATGCTCTGGCGCTCCACCTATAAAAACAAGCTCAAAGTTATAATGAGGTAACCCTTCAATTATTTGATGGACCCAGCTAGATACGCCACCACGCACATAAGGGTAAGTACCTTCTAAAAGCAGTAAAATGTCTGCATTTTTGTTACTCATGCCAATACTCCTGTAAATGACGTAATTCACTGCCCTTAGGTTGTTCTGGGAGTTCTTTTAAGTAGCGTTTACAGTCGTCAAACTTGTTCATACAAAAGGCAACTTCGGCCTTATAAGGGAGAACATGACGCCTTGCCATGCCCGACTCAGTTGCTTTTAGTAAGTACTCATGGGCTATTTCGTATTTGTTTAAGGCTAAAGATATACGCCCTAAAAATATAAAGGTTGCAGGTGTTTTTACGTGCTCAATACTTTGCTGTGCAAGTGCTTCGGCTTTTTCTAAAACGTATTTACGAAGCGCACCTTGTGCTAAACCTAAGTAGCTAAGTTCCCAATAAAGTTCGGCTAGTTGTTTTTGTAAATTACTTAACTTTGGCTGCTTAGTCGTAATGGCTATTTCTTGCTGGTACAAACTGATTTTTTCGTTGAGTTTGGTTTCTTTACCATCAAGAGTTGAGTAGGCGAGTAGGCGAATATCATCTTCTAAATCTTTAAGTGCTAGCTTTAAAATAGGAATAGCTTGTGAGTCACTCATGTGACGAGCCGCCATTACGGCACTTAGACGTTTATTTGGTTCACTAGCATGCTTCAAAATTGCTTTAAGTCCGCCCATAGAATAGGTCGGGTTTGCTGATATTGCTCTGGCTTCAAAAGGAAGCTCAGGTATTTTATGCTCTTCAATTTCTATGTCATCGTTTTTGAGTGGTTTACACAGAGCAAACGTAAGCGCTACTACAACGCCTATAATTCCAAGTACAGGCAATGTAAACAACAATAAAAACATGAGTACTAAAGAGCTATAGGGAGTCGTTTTGTATTTTTTAGGTATCAGGAAATAGCTAACAAAAGCAAAAAGAATGCTAGCAATAGCATGCAATAGTATAGCTAAAAACCAATTAGGTGTTTCCAGTACTTCTATTAGTGCAAAGTACTGACAAATACACCCTAAAATAGCCGCTACAATAATTATAATCATGAAAGTGAAACCAATCTCTTTATGTCATCTGAGCTTATTGGTAGTGCAAGTTGTTGCTCAATAACAATATCAAGCTCAGCTAAAGTGCTACCAGTGCGCTCTTTACACCAAGTGTTCATTCGGGCAATAAAGCCTGCTTTTTCAAGTTCATCAGCTAATGGCATTAATAGCAGTAATATCTGATTTTTATCATCATATAAATAAATGTCTAAACCACGACGGGCTTCACTTAAATAACTCATAAGTTGAGTCGATTTATCAGTAATATTGTTGGCTTTTATTTTTAGTAGCTGCGATGGAATGTTGTATCGTTTTGCTTCTTTATTTGCGCGCTTAACTTGGCGAATAAAGTATGGAGACTCTTCATACGTCATTACTGGGTTTGTTATTTCATGACGAAGTAAATCGCCTATATGCCCAGCCATTACAGCAAGTAATGTTAGAGTGGTATTTTTAAGCGCAAAAAATTGTACTCTTTCAACTAAAATAGCGCCGTAAATAGTATTGTTTACGTCGATAAGTGGGATTGCCATATGGTATTTACTTATACCCGATGATGCTTTTTCGTCTTTTACCGATACTAATTCTTTTTCTTCGATCATTGCTAATATAAGAGGATCGTTTTTAGCTATTTGACTCATTTTACCTATGGAGGCAAGTGGTGGCTCTAAAACACTGTCGTTTTCAACTTTATATAACCCCGCTCTTTCTAGCGAACCGTACTCAACAAACAAGTCGATTATTTTTTGCGCTGCGCTATCAAGTCTTCTTTCTTTTAATAGCCCGATAGAGGTTCTTACTGCTTGTAGTGATTCACGTAAACTTAACGTATGGCCAGCTAGCATTTGCTCAATTCTATCGTGAGATGAATTAATTAAATGATACTGACGAGTAAATGTTTCAAGACGATCAGTTACGTACTCAAGCTGAATACTTTGCTGTTGATTAGTACGCTCCCACACATCTCTAAATTCGCCTGTGATCATAATTACAATAATGTAGCCAATCATAGCGTTAATATTGAAGTCGCTTTGCGGTGATAAAATATTTGCTTGAAGTAAAAAAAGTTGGCCAACAAGCAAACATAAAATACTAATAAAGCCTTTTGAAAAGCCATAGCGTAAAGAAACTAAAAGTGGGCCAAGTACAGGCCACGAAAACCCTCCCTCAGTCCAAAATGGGTCCTGTGCGTTAAATAATACAGGCAGCCCTAAAGCAAGCGCGGTAAATATAAATACCTCAGCCCATATTTGTAGCTCAGGAACGTCTCTTGGTCTAAGGAAATGTGTTTTCACTCACTAACCTCTATATAAGAAATTAAATCGGCAATCACATCTTGTGCTGTTGCTGCAATGCTATCGCGGCCCCAGCCACTTTTAGCAATAGTACCTGTCCAAACTGGTGTGGTTTGTCCATTTACAGTGAGTGATAATGTAAGTGCAACAACAGGTTCGCCATCAAGGCCTGCTTTATAGCGCCACTCTTCAATGCTGCCTGTTAGTACATAGTCAGCTTGTTGAGTGCTTAACCATTGCATAGCATTGTCTAAACGGTATTGATCATCCAGTGGTGGAAGCTCTTTGCTGTTTACGCGAGGTGCACGTATTAGAGTTGGTAATTTATTTTGTTGCCAAATACTGGCTAAAATATCTTCAGCACGCTCACCGGCAAGCGGTGTTTGAGCATGATTAACAAGCGGCATTAGTGCCACTGTTTTTGAAGGGCTAAGCTCTATATCATCAGCAACTCTGCTGGTGGTACATGCTGATAATAGTAATACCAAACACGGTATAATTAAACGAAACATACTCTCTCCTAACATTAAAAATGTACGTAATAACCTAATTGTAATTGTGTATCTGAGTTACCCACTTTATTACTACTTTGGTAACCCAGCTGTAATTTAAATAAATCATCGCCCAGTACAGACCAACCTGCGCCACTTGAAACTGATACATCTACTGTATCGTTAAGTGTTTGATAGCCAGTACTTATATCAAATAACCACGAAGGGCTTGCGCCTAAATAAGGAGGTTCTAATGAACCAGTTGAAGCAAATGAGGTCCCTAGTGCAAAACGTCTAAATGGTTGAAGGTCAACTCTTAGCGGTCTTCTGCTTGAATCTGTATTTATTAATGCATTAACACGTTCAAAGTCTTGCCATTGCGCACTAAAATAAGCGTTCCAAATTGGGCGGTCTTTTAAAATGCTGTATTGGTAACGAGCATTATATTCTTGGCCGTTTATTAGTGAGCTGCCATCGCTTCTTCGAGAAAAAGACATCGCTGCTGCTGATAGCTGTACGTTTTGTCTACCATCAATGTTGTAGTTAACATAGGCCGTGGCTTTATCTAGCTGAGCATAGCTAAGTAGTGCTTCTGATTGGCGGTTTTCAACATTATATTCAAGCTTTAAACCTACCTGTGTTCGTGAATCCCATTGATAACGAGAGTCTAAGCTAAGACCTTGGCGGCTAACTAAGCTGCCTTGGTGCGAATCTATTTTTGCATCAAAATACCAACGACCAAAGGTCATTTTATCTTCTATCGCAAACAGTAATCCGTTGTTATCAAGGTTTTGCTGATTACTTAAACTTAATTTCCATTGCCCATTAGCATAAGGAAAATAAACGTTTACATCGTACTGGCTACTGTTTAAACCAGCCTCTGGCGATAGGTTTATTTCAAGCGCTCTAAAATAGGATGCGCGTGCATTTCTGAGTAAACTCAATTGCGATTCATTTGCCTCGCCAGTGAGTTCTTCGTACCAACGTTGCATGGTGGCATAGGGTTGTTTTAAATAGAGTAGGGCGTTTAGCTCATCTAGTTTGCTTAGTGAACCTTCAGCTATAAGCTGTTTCGCTTTATTAAATTCGCCGTTGGTCATATAAAGTTGTAGTTTTTGCCATGGCTCTAATTTTTGTGCAGCTCGGCGTGCTAACCACCAGTTTGTTTGGGGCTCACCAATAGTGTCGGGGGCAAGTTCTTCCATTGTGTTTAATTGCATTAAATGAGGAACAGCCATCGCGCCCGCCCAGCGGAACATTAAGCCTCTGTATGCATATTTATCTTTAGGTAAGTGTTGCAGTAAATAGTGATTAAGTTCAGCAGCATTTGCATAGTAACCAAGTTGTTTCATTACATCGGCTAAGTTAACCAGTGTTGTTAAGTCACTTGGATCTGCAATGGCTAATTTACGCAAATAAAAGTAGGCACTGTTATATGACTTTTCGTGAATAGATAGGCTAGCTAAGAGTTGCGTCCACCCATAGGAAGTGTCGCTTTGAGAATAGCGCGTTAAAATGCGGCCAATCATTACAGTGTCATGCATTTGCAGCGCTAACCAACCTTGTGCAAGCACAACATCAGAGTCATATTCGCTTAATTTAGCAGCGCGGTTTAAAGTTGTATAAGCTGAATTTAAATCACTTTGGTTTTGATACCAATTAGAAAGAATTAACCAAGCAGGATAGAGAGCTTTATTATATCGTTGTTTATCAAGTTCAGCATGAATACGTGCAACTGATTTAGCATCATTTACCTGTGTGCTTAATAATGCAATTTGAATCAATTGACGGTCAGTTTGCGACTCACTTTTCCATAAATAATCAAGAAGCTCCTGAGGCCTACCTTCAAAGCGCAATTGTTGGTAGTGCAGCATGTCGCCTACGCTTAAAGGGCTTATTTGTTGTAACTGCTCTAATGCATATAGCTCATGAGCTTTGTCTTGGACTCGCATTGCCATGTCTACATTGGCACTCCAAAACTCATCGTCAGAACTTTCATGTTTGTTTTTTAGTACTTGCAGAGCTGTAGAAAAGTCATCTTCTAGCCAAAATGCGCGGGCAATCCAAAGTAAATCCTCTTCATTTTTAGGCCCTTTATATGTAGGCCACAAAGCTCTTAATGCTTTTAAATTACCAGTATCGTGAAGTACTTTTGCTTTCCAATATTGTGATAATGCACTTTTACCATTTATTTGCTCAAAGCGTTCAATATTATTTAACTCTTGCTTTGTGTTACCAATAAATTCGTTAGCTTGCATCCAATTAGCAAAGCCATTTCCTTTTAGATTTCTATTTTGGGCTTTATATTCGTATATATCATTAGCATCTTGGTATAAATATAAAGCGGTGGCATCGTTAATACTATCGGTAAGCATCGAAGGGGTTACGGCTTTGTTAGACATTAGCCATTTAAACTCTCGAAGTGCCTCTTTAGGCTTGTTTTGCCAGCGCTTTATCTTCCAATTTAATAAATGTAGCTCTTTGTCATCTGGGCTTTGTAGTAATAACTTTGCAAGTAATTGCTCAGCCCCTTTTGCATTTCCATTTGCTAAACGCAGGTGCATAGCTTGTGTTAAGTAGTCGGTGTTATTTGGCTCAGCTTTTAATAAGCTTTCAATGGCTTGAGCTGCATCTTCTGTGTTACCAGCTAGGTTAGCTAAATAAAGGGTGCGTTTAACATCGGCTTTGTCACCGTAGGTGCTCCACCATGCATAAGCTTGAATCGGATTATTTGCGCCAAGTGCAGTTTCAATCGCTTTAGCTGCAATGTCAGCATTTATATTTGTTTTATAAATAGCGAATGCTTTGTCAGGTTCCCCTGCGCTTAACCAGTAATCGGCTGCAAGGAGTGGCTGTTTATTTTTTTGATAATACTGAGCAACTTTTGCGTTTAACCCAACGGCTTTTGCAATTGTCAGTATTTGTTCGTTCCAATTTTTATGAGCTCCTATTTTTAATGATAGCTCTTCAAAGCGGTCGTCAACTTTAGCACCACTTGCTAGCCATAATGAGTAAAGCAACTTTATTTCAAGTGTTGCTTTGCGCTCGCCCCTAGGTAGCTTTTCAAGCTCGTTAGTGGCTTGTGAATACTCACTAAGCCCTATATGTAGCTCAACCAATTTAGCGCGAAGCTTTTCGTTGTCGGGCTCTGTATTGAGCGCTGCATTAAGGTAAGATTTCTCAAAGGTATAATCTTGTGAAAGTGCATCATCTTCAAAAAATAAAGTATGGGGAAATAACGCATAAAGTACAAAACAACTTACAGCTAGTAACGCTAATATTGTTTTTATAGAAATTAACTGAGGGCGCTTTTTAGTATTCATTATAGAGCAGATCCGTTGCAGTTAAGGTAACCATAAAATTGACCTTTTGGCAGATTAAAGTGCGTCACATTAGTGCGTGTTACACCTTTAAAGTGTTCACCCAAATTAGATACAAATTCGCATGAGCGTGCATTAATTAAATCAAGTGAAGCGGGCACCCATGCTTTAAAACTAACCGGTCCGTTAACTTGCCAGTTATCAATAACAACATTTGCAGACGCTAAATAAGGTTTTTTACTATTTTGGCTATGATCAAAGCTAAGGCGAGCTATGTTATTTATAATATGTATGTAGTCACCTTTTTCAGTTACACCAGATACACCTTCACTTTGAGCTATGTTTGGCACATCAAAATCGCTAGGTATGCGTAGAGTACGAATGTACTTTGAGCTAAATAACCATTCATTATTACTGTTTTTTGCAAGTGCAGAAAAGTAAAAGTCTTTTGCTACTTTTGCATAGTGGCTTAAATGCACCGGTGTATTTGGCCTTGCTAAAACATAATCAATGTTGTGTTTAAGAGCGTCTAAGCCCGCAAGAACTTCACCTGAATAAAAGTGATAATAAATAGTGTAAGGTTTTAACCTATATGGCTTTTCTGTTATTTCGAATGTTTCGGTTAAGCGTCTAAAGCCGTAATAAGGGCCATGCCATAAGTTTGTGTAAACATTTTCATTCAATATGGGGGCGTAAATTTGATACAGCAAATCTCTTTCAGGGCGACCGATAGGGGAGATGTGAGAAAGGCTTGGGTTATCAGCATTTACATCAGTATTACCGCCATTGACATTTAACACGCCAGCGTCACGAGCAAGTTCAAGTGCTTTTGGGCCAGGTGTTGCATCACCAGACCATAGCATCATTACTGTTTTTTTATTTTTAGGTGTGAGTTTTTCATCAATGTACTTTATCGAGTCGGTAATTTCTTTTTTAAGGCTAATTGTGTTGTAGCCAGGGACGTCTAGATGAAAACCGTAATCTGTGTCGTCTTCATCTATTTTTTTTCGCCCAGATAGGGCTGTCCAAAAATAGGGATGACTATAAGTGTGTGAAGCAACTTCTACGTAAGGCAGGTTAAAAATACTACGCGCAATGCCTTCGAGTTTGGCACTTTGTTTAGAATGAATACCGCCTTCTTCAATATCAGCTTGGATCACTGATGACGTTAACGGTAGTTTGTAGTGTTTAATTATTTCATCTCGAATTACTTCTGCTGAATAAGGCTTACCTGCGTAGTGGGCAACACTTGTAAATCCATCTCCATCGATATGCAAAGTAAGCATTCGCCTGCCGCTTTCGGTGGTTGTATCTGGCACTAATATAGGTGGTAACCCCATTGCTTGAGTAAGTAATGTACGCGGATCAATAACCCATTTGCTGCCTTCCATCGGAAATGTGTCAATTAACCAAGGAGCGGCCACGACTGCACCATATTTAGTTTTAGCCGCTTGTAAAATACTTATATTATTAGCAGACTTTATTGTTATTAGAGGAGTCGCATCAGTTGCTAATTTAAGTAAGTATGGTTTAACAATAGGGGGAGGTTTTGTTGACTCCCCTTTGAGCCAAGGTGCAAAGCTATCTTGTTTATATGGACCTTCAGGTAGTGTGTTTAACGACTCAATACCTAAGCTTAATAATAATTTAGTTGATTGTGGTAACTCGCCTAAAATGAGTTCTGGTACAACACCTAAATTAGCTTCAAGCCAATTGTTTAGTGTTGGTGTGTAAAACGTATCGCTTGTGGTCCACGAGATAATACCTGCATGCAAGCTAGGATCAACTAAAGGTAAGTCGCGCTTTGCCGTATCTATGTAATCAGGTATATATCCCAAATACTCAATCATGGTCGCTAGTTTTAAATGTACGGTAGTGTAAATGAGTGGCTTTACGTTACTGTTGTACGGAATGAGGATGCGTCTTGGTACTGGTGATATAGTTGATGTACCCCATGTTTGTAAGTGTCCATCAGTTACCCAAGGGGTAAAACCTGCCTGCTTAATTTTTTGCGCCATAGTAAGACGGTTGTCAGGCTGTGCATAATCAATAACTTGTACTTTAAAACCAAGCTTTTGTGCCGTTTTTAATTGTGCACTTAGCCAAGCTTGATCGTTCTCGGTGGTTAATTTGTAGCTATTATTGATTGGGTTGTAATGGCTATATAAACCTTCAGCCACTAAATCGCTGGCTAAACCGGTAAGTCTAGGTAGTAACTCAAAGCCTCGGTTGAGGATAAGGTGTTTATTAAACGTGCCAGACAGACTTTTTATAATTGCGACTAAGCCATTTTGTTGATCTGATTTACTGTGCTTATCATCTAAAAGTTGATAGCTGTCTAGAGTATCTAAAAACAAGCCACTGAAGCCTCGTGCTTTTAAAGTAGCTGCGTTATTTTGCACATGTTGTTGCCAATGCGTAGATGTTAAATCGGCAATGTGGCTATTCCAATTAGGGTTAACTGCGAGTGAAGACTCACTTTCAATAAACGACTCACCAACACTTAAATAAGCATAAACAGCTATGTCACGCTGTTTAAACCAATTGAGTTCGTGCTCAGTCACAAGGTCAGGCTGAACTACAACGCGAGAATAAAAGGTCATTTCGGCTAATGGCATCGGCGCTGAGTAGTAAAAAGCGATACTATTATTTACAGGCGTTGCGAATGCGTGAGCCGACACTAAAAGTGCAAGGTATAAAATATACTTCATTAATAATTCATTTTTATTAGATTATAACTGTGGCTCAAAGTGTTGTGTTCCAATTTTCATCTAGTTGTTTGGTATTAGGAATATAGGACTATCATATGTTAATGGAAGTTTAATATTCATATGTTCATTATTTATATGAACCTAAAACCAATACTAACATGACTAATGAGTTAACTCATTACATACGAAGCAATCGAGCGGCTCAATACGCTATCAAATTAATTTTAGATCAATACAGTCGTTAGAATTTTGAATATAACAAATAGGGTGGTAAATAATATATTGATTAATACAAAGGTCGCAGTGTTTTTAGTGTTCAAATACCTCCTTTGTGACTATAATATCAGCACGCAGAGCAAGGTATGAGTATACTCTCACCAAATTTTTTATTTACTACGTTTTAAACCCAATAAAACATAGTAAACAGTCGTAATTTAACTTTGGCAATTGTCGCTATATATGCATTTATACACCTCGGAGAAAAAATGAGTAATTTAAGCTTGAAAAACAAATTGCTGTTACTAGCTATTTTACCGCTAATGCTACTTTTAATCAGCTTAATGCTGAGCTCTTATTATTTAGAGAATAAAAATCAGCAACAAAATTTTGAATCATTTCAAACTAAGCTGATAAGTGACAAGCAAACGTTATTAAGTACCGAAATTGAAATTGCTAGCAAAATTGTTCGCTATCAATTAGCAAATGGCTCTGAGCAAGATGCTAAAAACGCTTTAAGAGACTTAACATTTGGCCAAGGTGGTTACTTTTTTATATACGACACCAATGGCATTAGTGTTTTTCATGCATTACTAGGTGATGCTATTGAAGGACAAAATAAAATAGGGATGACTGACCCTAACGGTAAAAAAATAATAGTGGGCTTATTAGATCAAGCTAGAAAAGGCGGCGGCGCTTTTAACTATCATTTTCAAAAACCAAATACCACAGGCTTAGTTGAAAAGATGGGCTATGCAGCAATGATACCAGGCACAAACTGGATGATTGGTACTGGCGCATATATGGATGATATAGATGCGGAGCTACTTAAATACCAAACAACAATGCAAGAGCACATGAATGATAAGGTAATGACCTTATTATTAATTGCTTTGTTTTGGGTTGTTTTAACAATTATATGTGCGTTAGTTGCCGCAAACACAATGGTAAAACCAATACAGCGCATGGCGCAAAGCCTTGACGATATTGCAAAAGGTGAGGGCGATTTAACTAAGCGTCTAGACATTGATACTAACGATGAAATAGGTCAACTTGGCGAAGCATTTAATATGTTTGTAAGTAAGCTACATGGCATTATTGCTAATGTGGTTGATGTAACACACGATGTAAAAACAGCTTCTGGTGATATAAATACACAAACACGATTAATTGAAGACAAGTTACTTAATCACAATCATGAAACAGACCTTGTTGCGACGGCTATTACTGAAATGTCGGCTACTTCTCATGAGGTGGCTCAAAATACAAACCAAGTGGCAGAGTCAACCCAAGCGGCAACGCAAGAAGTTGCTAAAGCGCAAGAGTGTGTTGATATTTCACTCAGTGAGGTTTCAAACTTAATGGGAGAAATTAACTTAGCTGCTGAACAGGTTGATTCACTCAGTGATCAATCTAAAAAGATTAATAGCGTACTAAGTGTAATTGGTGGAATTGCTGAGCAAACAAATTTACTTGCACTTAATGCTGCAATAGAAGCTGCGCGAGCAGGTGAGCAAGGCAGAGGGTTTGCAGTTGTTGCTGATGAAGTAAGAAGCCTAGCAAGTCGTACTCAAGTTAGCACACTAGAGATTAGCGAAATGTTGAGTGAGCTACATAATTTAGTATCAGATGCAGTTGCTGCAATGCAAGCAAGCCAAAGTAGTTGTAATCGCTCTGTTGAATCCTCTCGTGCTATTTCAGAAAGTTTAGGCGCGGTAACAAGCTCAGTTAGATCAATTAACGACATGAGTACGCAAATTGCGACAGCGGCGCTGGAGCAAAGTAGCGTTACAGAAGAAATAAACCGTAATGTGTTTGCCATTCAAGAAATAGTTAATGAGCTAACTATTTCAAGTAAAACGACCTCTTCGGTCGGTCAGCATTTAGCTGGGCGTGGTGAAAGCTTAGGACACTTAGTTGGCCAGTTTAAGATTTAACAAAGCTCAAAGCCCTACACTAAAAGCCGCTAATAGCGGCTTTATTTTTGTGGGCGATTTTTTGTAAAAATTATTGAATTTTTTGTATGCGTTAAGGTCTATCAGCATGCAAATATACCTATACAGTGAAATAACCATGCAAAACATGCCATCAATTAAACGTTGTACTCGAGAAGAGTTAGTGCCAGAGCAAGATTTGGGGCGTTTAGTCTCTTTTTTACGTTCGAGATTAGCCATTCATGTTGATGCCAAGTTACTCCCTATGGACCTAACTTCAGCGCAATATATTGTGGTTGTACTACTTGCGAGAGAGTCGGTTAATACGCTTGCAGGACTTTGCGAATATATGGTTTATGATCGTGGCGCTATGAGCCGCTTACTAAACCGACTTGAAGAAAAAGGACTCATTATTAAAACGCAATGTGAGCTTGATAAGCGCTCAACTATTTTGTGTTTAAGTGAAAAAGGTAAAGCGCTTTGTCCTGAAATTATGCCTGTAGTGAACGAAGTCTATACGCAAGCATTAAATGGTTTTTCAGAGCCAGAAAAAAACCAAATAATCGACTTACTATTCAAAGCTATAAATAATCTTGATTTACTGCCAGACTCCCCCCAAAAGTAGATTATCAATAAAATAGCGATACTGTTTCAATAGAAAGTTAGCGTGCTAATTAGTTGATCTGATTGTGCGCAGAATCTAACTTTGATAATATAGTTGCCTAGGCAATTAAGGTTGTCATCTTGTTAGGTTTGTTATGATTGAAAATAATTTGTTAGTACAATTACAGCAGCAATATCCAGAACATACTTTTACGCAACAACACTTAAGTGTTGTCCATAAGGGACGTTTTGCTAACGCGATTGTGTATCGATATAAAGATAATGAATTTGATTTAATTGTTAAAGATTTTAGCCAAAGCCCCTGGTTTATCCGCAAAACATTTGCACGAATGTCGGTAAATCAAGAGTATAAAGGGTTGAGCCGTTTAGCTGAGCTTGATGCAGTTGCTAACCGCTTTTGTAGATTGTCGCCGATAGCGGTTGCTTATAACTATATCGAAGGCACGCCACTGCGCGCTTTAATTCATGAAGACAAAACACTACCTGTTAACTTTTTTAGTGAGCTTGAGCGTCAAGTAGCAAAAATGCATCGCAAAGGCATCGTGCATTTAGACTTGCGTAATATGGGTAACATTTTATGCGGCGCAGACGGTAAACCTTATTTTATAGATTTTCAGTCTACTATTAGCTTTTCTCGTTTTCCACGTTGGTTGCAACGCTTTATGCGAGGATCCGACATGTCAGGCGTATATAAAGCATGGAATAAATTGGGTGAGCAGCCTCTGCCACAAAAAAAGCAAGACTATTTAGAGCGCTTTAATCACGTGCGTAAACGCTGGATTTTTAAAGGTTACCCAATACAGCGAGGCTATGCGTGGGGCGCAGCACTTATTACTCAATTTGTAGATTCTGACTTGGTACGAAATATTACAGATAGACTTTAATTTAAAGCATAAACCGTAATTTAAAAACACCTAATTCATTGTGTGATTTTGCCCATATTAGCCTAGCTAATATGGGATTTTTTTTTATTATAAGTAATCCCTTTAGTTTGCTTACTTGTTGTTTAATCCCTCAAAAATAATTCCTTTTACTGTTTTTTTAATTTTTTAAAATAAATATTAGTACTGCATTTAGTTTGCCCATACAATGCGCAAAAATAGCTTGCGCATGCTTAATAAGTTCACGTTTTTTCTGCAATTTTTTATTGTTCAAGTAGACTATAAATAATGTGTGCTTTTAAATTTTAAGGTTTTAAGATGATTGAGTATCCGGTAGACCAACTTCCACAGCTCATAAATGATTTATTGCAATGCGATACAACAGAACGCAAAAATAAATTATTAGCAGATGCGCAGTTAACGCTTTCAACAGAGCACCTGTCATTACTTTTTGAGGCGATACCAAAAGAACAACGACTTGAAATTTGGCAGTTGCTTGATGAAGACACGCAACACGAAATTTTTGTTAATTTAAGTGAAGATAGTTGTTTGTGGTTGCTACAAACGCTAGAAGACACTGAGGCTTTTAAACTTCTTGATGAAGTTAATGTAGAAGAGCTACTGGAACTTGAAGAAGTTATACCAGAGCGATTTGTTGAGTATGCAAAAAAGCAACTCGATGAAGCGCAAACCAAACAATATGATTTAGCGCAGCAATACCCGCCAGAGCAATTAGGTCACTGGTTAGGTTTTGACTTTTTAAAAGTATCGGAGAAGCTAACAGCCGGTGGTGCTAAAAAATTGCTACATAAAGGTTTACCGCAATACAGTGAAGTTATTTATTTAGTAAGCCGCAAGGGTAGTTTAATAGGTGAGGTTGCGGTAAATGATTTAATAAAAGCCAGCGACACCGATAATTTAATGACATTGGCAAATCATGACTTTTCATCGCTCCATGCTGATGATGATTTATATGAAGCGGCAGAAGTGGTGATCCACAGTGAAAAAATGGCACTGCCAGTGGTTAATGCTGATAACAAATTACTTGGGCGATTAACCATTGCCTCTGCTTATGAATTACGACAAGAAATTGCTGATGAAGCAGCCGCTAAAGCCGGTGGTTTACGTGAAGACGAAGACCTGTTCGCAAGTGTGCGAAAAAGTGCTAAAAACCGTGGTATATGGTTAGGCATTAATTTAGCAACTGCCTTTTTAGCGTCGTGGTTTATCGGTTTATTTGGCGCAACGATAGAACAAGTTGTAGCATTAGCTGTATTAATGCCAGTGGTCGCTTCTATGGGGGGAATTGCAGGTAGTCAAACATTAACCGTTATTGTGCGAGGTTTAGCGCTTGGACAGGTTACAGATTCAAACCGTAATGCGTTGCTTAAAAAAGAGCTGCGTGTTGGCGCTGTAAATGGCTTGGTATGGGCGTTTGTAATCGGCCTACTTACCTTTTTATGGTTTAACGACTTAATGCTTAGTATTACGATTACGGTAGCCATATTATTGAATTTAGTGGCCGCGTCACTAGCAGGTGTTGTTATTCCGTCTATTTTAGACAAAATGAAAATTGATCCTGCGTTATCTGGTTCGGTAATTTTAACTACCGTTACCGATATTGTTGGGTTTGTTACCTTTTTAGGTTTAGGCAGTTTATTGCTTTTATAAGCCTTGTACCAATTCGCTTAATTAAGTGAATTGGTATTACTAACAGGAAAATACAATGACCTTTGAAGTCATGATCTGGTGTGCAATTGCTTTGTGTATTTCACAATCGGCAATATTTTCGGGCTTAAACTTAGCGTTTTTTTCACTAAGTAGGCTTCAGCTTGAAATGGAAAGTGCAAAAGGGAACGAGGCGGCTATAAAAGTCATGGCCCTTCGAAACGACTCTAACTTTTTATTGTCGACTATTTTGTGGGGCAACGTAGGTATTAACGTACTACTTACACTACTTTCTGATTCGGTATTAATGGGCGCAAGTTCGTTTTTATTCTCAACTATCGCAATTACTCTTATTGGTGAAATAACACCGCAGGCTTATTTTTCGCGTAATGCGTTAAAAATGGCAAGCCTACTTTCGCCGTTAATTAAGTTTTATCAGATTCTGTTTTATATAGTTGCTAAGCCAACGGCTTTAATACTCGATGCATGGTTAGGTAAAGAGGGGATTACGTACTTTGCTGAAAGCGAGCTCAGGGGTATTATTCGCAAACACATAGAGGCTGAAGAAGCTGATGTTCAACACGTTGAGGGAATAGGCGCGCTTAACTTTTTTAGCTTAGATGAAATAAGCGTAACCAAAGAGGGTGAGGTAATTGATCCAGACTCTATTATTGCTTTGCCTACTAAGCTTGATTTACCTATTTTCCCAGACCTTACATTAACAACTGATAATGAGTTTTTACGCAAACTACATAAGTCAGGTTATAACTGGGTGATCATTACCAATGAAGACGGTTGGCCTTTATTAGTGGTAGATGCTGACGGTTTTTTAAGATCAGCGTTATTTGAGCCAGATACGTTTGACCCTTATCATTATTGTCACAGGCCTATAATTGTTGCTGATGAAGCGATGCGTTTGAGTGAAGTGATTTTAAAAATACGAGCTAATCATTCTTTAGATAAATCGTTTGATGGGGCCATTGATCACGATGTGGTATTAGTGTGGAGCGATGTAAAACGCATTATTACCGGCGCTGATATATTTGGTCGGTTGCTCAAAGGTATGAGTGCACCAAAACTCGAACTGCATGAAAATACAGAGAATAAAAAGCCGCAATAAAGCGGCTTTTTTGTATTTAGTTGGATGGAGCTTTACGCCCAACCTTCGTAGCGCTTACGACGTGACAGCACTATCGTTAATATAATACCTAAAAACAGGCCTAAAAACGCAATAGCACCACCGTAAGTCAGTAGCTGGCGTTTCTCTTTTGAGCTAGCAGCTTCTTTTTGAGTGCGCTCTTGCTCTAGCGTTGTTTTAAGCTTAGTAATTTGAGCAGATAACTGCAGATTTTGATCTGTTAAAGTTTGATTTTGTTCTTGTAGCTGTGGAAGTTCTATTTGAGCTTGACGTAGCTTTTCTTGCATAGTGCTCATTTCGCTACTTAGTGTTTTGTACTGTTGGTGTAAGCCCGCTGTTTTAGTAATAAACTTAGTTTCTATCCAGCCTTCGCGGTCTTTATCATCTTTAATTTTTATAAAGCCGTTTTCTTCATTTGATAACAAGGTTAACTTTGTTCCAGCATCTACAGAGCCGAGTAGTCGATAATTTTTACTCGCCCCAGAGCGCATAAAAGTGTATAGATTATCGATAATATAAGCGGTGTTTGCATTCGTTGAATTTGCAGGTTGTGCTTCTTGTGCATAACTCATGAATGTGGTGGCTGTTAAAAGTAGCCCTAATAAACAATGTTTTAGCATTTATCTACCTTGTTGATCTAACTGCGTCCGTTATGAACGTGATTTTTATTTCACATAAGTAGTTAGATAGTATGGATTAAATAGATCAATAGCAAGACTGATATTGTAACCCAGTACGGTAACGCAGGAGTAGTTATCGAGTCCACTAGGTTACAAGCCTCACGCTATGATTAAATTGCTCCTAGATAGAACGAATTTTAATCCACAAAGGTCATCAAGCCCTAAAATAAGGTTAAAAAATTTGCATTGTTAAGGCGCTTTGTTTATTTTGAGCACTTATTTATTTTAAAGGTAATCCGCAAACCGAATGGATACTGAGATAGAACTGAAATTTTTGGTATCAGATGCCGTTATTCCACTGATCCCCTCGTTAATTACTCAATTTGCAAAAACGGTGAAGAATAAACCGTCTCGCAGCTTACAAAATGCATACTACGATACGCCAAGCAGAGAGCTTAGAGCGCTTGATATAGGCTTTAGAACGCGTTGTTCTGACAGCGAATGCGAGCAAACTATAAAGCTTGCAGGTGAAGTGGTAGGTGGTTTACACCAACGTCCAGAGTACAATTTACCAATTGAATCAAGCCGCCCTAATTTAATGGCGTTTGATGCTGATATTTGGCCTCATGGCATGCAAATAAGCGCCATCTCAAGAAACCTGTATCCAATATTTAGTACTAACTTTATTCGTCGTACTTGGTTAATTGAAACCGAAAGTGGCGCTAAAATTGAAGTCGTACTCGATAAAGGTGAAATTGCGGCTTCGGGTAAAATTGAAATTATTAGCGAGCTAGAAATTGAGCTAGTTGAGGGCAGTCGTAATGAGCTGTTTGCATTTGCAGATATACTAGTTAGCCAAAACTGCATACGCTTGGGTTTGTATTCTAAGGCCGCGCGTGGTTATCGACTTGCTGATGAAAAACCTTTAATGCCAAGCAAATCTATTGGTTTTGTACAATTACCAAAGTCGACTACTCAAGAGCGTGCTTTAGTTGAAGCCATGAACTTTGGCATTCGCTTTGTACAAAAGCACGAGCAGTGCTATTTCGATAAGCCAAGTTTAAAAACACTTAAACGCGTAACTGACGGCATCAGTTTAATCCGCCATACTTTTTGGCTATACGACGATATAGTATCTAAAGAAAGTACAGAGCACTTACGTACCGAACTTAAATGGTTATTAAGTGAATTAGCGTGGGTAGAAAACGCGATTCAATTAAAAACGTACACGTCTAAACGCCATGCTTTTTATAAAAAAATTAATGCGGCGCCAGCACTTGCTCAAGTCATTGGAGACTTAAAAGAGTTACAGCCAAGCATTGACGATATAAATGCACTGTTTCACAGCGCACGTTATAATCGTTTATTACTGTCGTTAACTACCTGGTTAATCGATAAGCAATGGCGTAAAGACTGGGGGCAAGCAGAGCTTCAAGCGGCTGAGCAAAATGTATCGTCTATTGCCAATAGGCTTTTTAATAAAGACTGGAAAAACCTGCACGAGTTGCTTCCAAAGGAGCAAACACTCGATGTCGCTTCGTATTTAAACCTGCGAACTCAGCTTGAAAATAGCCTACTGAGCGGTAACTGTTTAGGATCGTTATTTGATAAAGAAGAGCGCCTAGAGTTTAGATTGCCTTGGCTTGATATTTCTCATGGTATTTATGAATTAAGTACGCTTGAGTATTTAAAGCAATTATGTGCAGGGCAAGAAGACGAACAGCTTGCTAAAATCCAGTCATGGCTTGAACAAAAGTCTGAATATTTGGTCAGTGCCATGGAGCAAAGTCGCCTTGCTTCACTTGACATAGAACCTTACTGGCAAAAATAAATGATGCGCTTTTGTAATAAAATTCAGTTGCAAAAGTGTTTATTCGTTATTTTTTTATTAGTTAGTTTTAACACTTACGCTGAGCCCATATGGCATTTGTATAAAAACAAAAATGGCGTAAGTGTGTATTATCAAAGCCACAGTGATAATACCTTTGAAGTAAAAGCGCAGATGAGCGTGAAAGGCGTATCCACCAATGAGTTTTTAGAATTACTTAGTGATACCGATGCCGCACCCCAATGGCTCGAAAATATATCTCAGGTAAAGGTTATTAAGCACATAAGCCCACCAGAAAATTTAGTGTACAGTTATTTTAATTCCCCTTGGCCTGTTAGAGATAGAGATAGCATTACTTATTCTTGTTATTCACAGTTAACTGCAAATAAAAGCCAATTGCTTATTAGTGCTCGCCCTAATAAGCAGCCCAAAAACAATGGCGTTATAAGAATTACTACTTTAAATGCACGCTGGCTACTGAGTGAGGACAAAGGCCGCCTTGATATTGAGTACCAAGTATATGCTTTGCCTGATGGGGCAATACCTACTTGACTAAGCAATAAGGTCGGATTGAAAAGTACTTACACCACATTTATGAACTTGCATCATATGCTCACAGATAAAAAATACACTCCAAAACTACCTGTAATCAAAGCAGGTCAATGCTAAATATCGAATATATAATAATTTAATGCTGTGTTGAGTAGTCTTTAACTACGCTTAAGCAATAATGACACGCTATTATTTGGAGAATTGATGAAGTATTTAGTGGCTATATTATGTTTGATACACAGCCCATTCTTATTAGCTCAAGAATATACCTTTGGTGTAGTGCCGCAATACGAGCCGCAAAAGCTAAATACTATTTGGCAACCTTTGTTAAAGCAAGTAAGTAAGCAAACGGGAGTAACAATAAAGCTAATTACAGTTGAGTCTATTCCTGTATTTGAAAAAGCCTTTGCTAATGGTGAGTACGACTTTGCATATATGAACCCATGGCATAGTGTTGTAGCATACGAAAAACAGGGATATTTACCACTAATAAAAGATGCAGGGCGAAAGCTGCAAGGTATTTTGCTCGTAAACAAAGACAGTGATATTGATAATTTAAGCCAACTAGAGGGCGCTGAAATAGCATTCCCTGCACCTAACGCATTAGGTGCGTCATTATTAATGAGGGCTGATTTAGCATTGTTATACGGGCTAACAATAAAGCCTGTATATGTCCAAACTCATCCATCGGTATATTTAAATGTAGCACTGCACTCAACAATGGCGGGCGGTGGTGTAATGGGCACATTTAAACAACAACCAGAAAGCTTACAAAATAAACTCAAAATTCTTTATAAAACGCATGAAATTAGTCGCCACCCAATTGTCGCCCACCCAAGGGTTGATGCTGCAATACAGTTAAAAGTGCAACAAGCTATTTTAGATATAGGGCAAAGCCCAGAGCATAAACATTTGCTTGCAGGTATCCCAATTATTAAACCTAGTATTGCAGCTTTAGCTGAGTATCAGCAGTTAACTCAGTGGGGCTTACGCTCTTTTTATGTTGAAAATTAGTGGGTTTCGTATCCTAAGAGCACAAAGCTTTATTGTGGCTTGCTTATGGCCTGTCTTTTTATGTTTTACGCCTTACCGGAACAAGCGCGTTGGGTAAACGATGGCCTTTCAAAGGCCGCTCAGCGTTCTTTAGCGCAGTTATCGACTTCTATAACGACTCCGTTGTTAACTAGGCAATATGCAGAGCTATATGAAGAAATAGACAGTCAACTTCAAACTCGCCCTAATTGGAAAAGTATTAAAATTGTTGATGTTGATTCAAAAAACCAATTGTATCCGCTTGAGAATTGGGTTGGAGCAAATGAAAACGGCGACATGCTGTTATCTCAACAGGTGGTATTTTTAGACAAACCGCTGGCTAATATTAGCTTGGTTGTTAATTTTACGAATGAAATTAACGAATCTTCAAAACTTCATTACACCTTAATATATATACAATTTATTATTTTAGTTATCGTTTTTATAGGTTTAGCTTGGCTGGTGGATTACAGGGTTACATCGCCTTTGAGGACGCTAAAACTTGGGTTTTCACGTTTAGCCAAAGGCGACTTTGATTGCCATATAGATAAACAACAAAATGAAGTGGGCAGTGTAATAAATGCATTTAATAATATGGTTGATGAGGTTGCGAATAACCATCAAAAATTAAATGCATTACGCATTCAAGCTGAGTCTGCAAGTAAAGCAAAGTCAGATTTTATGGCCAGTATGAGCCACGAATTAAGAACTCCATTAAATGCAATTTTAGGCTTAGCCCAGCTGTATGGATATGATGAGAGTGCTAATAAAGTACAAAAAGAAAACGCGAAAAGCATTTATCAAGCTGGAGAGCATTTACTATTACTCATAGACGATGTGCTTGATTTAACAGCTATTGAGTCGGGTAATATGCAGTTTAGTTTTTCTTATGTGCCTATTAAAAGCATATTAGAAGAGTCAGTAGAGCTTGTCACTGAGCTAATTAAAGGGCAATCAATAACACTGCAAACTCACGGTTTTGAGTCCTTAGAAGGATTGAGTATTTATATTGATCAGCGCTGCTTTAAACAAGTGATGCTTAACTTGCTTTCAAATGCGATTAAATATAACAAACTAAATGGCAGCATTAATATTAATTGTCGGGTGTTAAGTAATAAACAATGCGAAATAGATGTAATAGATACCGGATGCGGATTTTCTCCAGATGACATTTCTCGCCTATTTAAACCTTTTGACCGCTTAGGCGCTGAAACCAGTAAAGTAAATGGAACCGGTATTGGTTTAGTGATAACTAAGCAGCTGGTAGAGCGTATGCAAGGGTTTTTGAGCGCACAAAGCGAGCAGCACAAAGGTTCTTGTTTTACGCTAAACTTTAACAGTTTTGATCAAACTGACTTGCCAGCACAAGTGCAAGCCCCTCAAATAACACAGCAAAGCTTAAATGCGGTAACGCTTCCTACGCTTGAGGTTTTAGTGGCAGAAGATCAAGTTACAAATCAGCAAGTGTTAAAACAGCAATTAACTATGCTTGGAGTGTGCTCTACTTTTGTAAGTAACGGTGAGCAAGCTTGGGAGGCTATACAAAATAAACGCTTTGATATTTTACTAACCGACATTCAAATGCCCTTACTCGATGGGTTAGGGTTAGCCAAAAAAATACGAGAAAACACTCATTTTGATGAACTGATTATAATTGCAATTACGGCCAACATTACCAAAAACAACATAGATAATTGCTATAGTTGTGGAATGAATGGCTTTTTAACAAAGCCTATTGAGCTTGTTAAATTAAAGTCGTTATTGATGGAGCATTCTCAAACTATGGTCAATACACGTTCAGAAAAATCAGATGGTGAAAATATAGCTTCAGATAGTTTTGATCAATTAGATATTACGCTACTAAAAGCAATGCTTGGTGATGATCCTAGCGTACATTGCATGGTATTTAATGCGTTTTTAAAAACAGCAGGGGAGCAAATTAAATTAGCTAACGCGTATGCTAAGAGTAAAAACTATGTTGATTTAGCTTTTCAGGCTCATGCATTAAAGTCGTCTTCAAAGTCTGTGGGGGCTATTGAGTTGGCAAATATATGCCAGCAGATAGAAACACAGGCAGAAAACGAAACAGTCAAAAATGAATATATACAGCAGCTGGAAGAGCGCTTTAACGCTGTAGTCACACAACTTAAAAGCTATTGTTTACGATATGAAAAACGCACATAAAAAATGGCTCTTTAAGAGCCATTTTTTGTTTTAGGTATTTTAGTATTTAGCCGCTTGCCCTTTTTTGGGTAAAGCGTGCTGTATAAAGTCACGTAAATCGTTATTAGAGCTTTCTAAATCAGCGTGGCGAAGGTACATCATGTGTCCGCTTCTGTAGCCTTTAAAGCTCAAACGGTCTTTCATTTTACCGCTTGGGTCTAATTGCCATAACGTATATTTAGCGTCAAAGTAATTGGTTGCGCCATCAAAGTATCCTGATTGGATCATCACGTTTAAGTAAGGGTTTTGCGCCATTGCTAAACGTAGATTTTCGCCTGTATTATTACCGGTTCTATCCCATGGATGGACATTACCAAATAAGTTATATTTTACATCAGTTTTATAGTTTAACTCTTCACGTAAGTAGTGATTAATTGCAGGAGTGAAAGAGTGTAACCAAGAGGTAAGTTCAGCCCAGTAGTCTGGGGATTCACCTGCGCCTCGTTTATCTATTCCTAAATAACGAGAATCTAAGCGACCCACTGTTTGACCACGTTCACGTAGTAACTCTTTCCAGAAAAACTGAGTTGGAATATCTAAGTTATTTTGCTCAACAAATTTTTCTGATAAGCCAGCGTAGTGCGCCATTTTTGTAATTATGCGTCGCTTTTCATCAGCATTAATAAAGCCACCCTTAGCAAGCGCTGGGATTAACTCGTTTACAGTAAATTCTTCAACTTCAGGTAATAATTCATCTAGATCTTTAACTTGTAAATCGGCTTTAAGTGCTTTGTGATACCAAGCAGTCGCTGCAAAGTAAGGTAGGCGGTTAGCGGCTTTAATCGGACCGTCGCGCTTGATACCAATATCGGTAGGTGATACGAGAACAACACCGTTTATGTACATCCACTGACTGTTTTGAAGCTCATGAGCGAGTCCAGATACACGTGTTGTACCGTAGCTTTCACCAATTAAAAATTTAGGCGAGCGCCAGCGCTGGGCTCTATTTACAAAAGTATTTAACCACTCAGCAAGGTATTTAATATCGGCATTAACACCAAAAAATAGCTCTTTTTGTTTTGCTTTAGAAGGCAGTTCGCCTTTTTCGTTTTCAAGTACGCGTGAGTAGCCAGTATTTACCGGGTTTACGTAAACAATATCGGCAATATCAAGTACAGAATATGGATTGTCTTTTACGCCATAAGGTTGAATTGGATAGCCTTCGTCATCAATTTTTAATACGCGAGGGCCAGTATAAGCAAGATGCATCCATACAGAAGCCGAACCCGGCCCGCCATTAAATGAAATAAGTAATGGGCGAGCTGTCCTGTCGTCAACTTTGTCACGTGTGTAGTAGGTGTATTGTAGTGTAGCAACCGCGTCGCCTTTATCATCCCATACAGGTTGTGTGCCTGTAGCTACGGTATAACTAAAACGCTGGCCATTAATTTTAGCCTTATGTTGGGTAACTACTTTGCTGTCTACATCAATACGACGTTGGTTATCGGCAAGCGTGCTTGTACTAATTATTAATGCAATAACTGTTATCGGTAAACTGATAATACGACTAAGCTTCATTAGGTGTCCTTATTATTGTTGATACATCATTAAAGATAAAAATGAGTTAAATAACAAAAGTATTGAGACTAGTGGCCGATAATACTGGTTAAGTAAGGTATTAATACATTGAAAGACGCGTATTAATCGCTTTTATAGTTATTTTGGATTTACTTTCTTTATTTAGTTAATTGCAAAATTCAGGTATATTGCGGCCTACTTGTATTGATTTTTTATACAGGCTATCACCAAAAAAAAATCTAACGGATTACGCTTTCAAGCACATAAGTGCACTCTACACCGGATGTTTATGACTAATGCTATTGCAGTAATAGCGTTGTATTTGTCGTTTTGTGGTAAAACTAATTAAAGGTAAAGAGAAGCTTTATGCAAAGAGTATTAGTGGTTGAAGACAGTAAAGTAGTGCAGCAGGTACTTCGCCACTTAACTGCACAATACCTTGATGTGGCAATCGATTTTGCTTGGTCTTTAGCTGAATGTGCCACTTACGTAGAAAGATACGACTACACGCTTGCGTTAGTTGATTTAACCTTGCCAGATGCTCCTCACGGTGAAGTCGCAAAATATACTTTATCTAAAAAGATTCCTACGGTTGTTTTAACCTCAAAAATAGATGAGTACAAGCGCCAACAAATGCTTGAATTAGGTGTCGTTGATTATGTTATTAAAGATAATCGCGACTCTTACCATTACGCCGTTAAACTCGTTGCGCAATTGCTAAGAAACCAAGGTTGTAAAGCATTAGTAGCAGATGATTCATTACTGAGCCGCTCGTTAATGAAGCAAATGCTTGAAAAGCAATTGTTTGATGTGACAGATGCCCACGATGGACAACAAGCACTCGAAATATTAAAAGCTAATCCTGATATAAAGCTACTTATGACCGACTACGCTATGCCTTCTATGGATGGCTTTGAACTTGTTAAAGCGGTACGTAACTTTAGAGGCCGAGACGACTTAGCAATTATTGGCTTGTCGGGCGCGGGGAAACATGGCCTATCAGCGCGATTTATTAAATATGGCGCCAATGATTTTTTAACAAAGCCATTTATGAATGAGGAGTTTCATTGTCGAGTACTTCAAACAATGGAGCAACTATCGTTAATTTCAGATATTAAAGAAAGCGCGCATAGGGATCATTTAACAGGGCTTCATAATCGACGCTATTTTTATCAATATGCAGAAAAGCTCCTTAAAAGTAAAAACCAGAAAAATACTCTCGCATTGTTAGATATCGATTTTTTCAAAAATATTAACGATACATTAGGCCATGAGGGTGGCGATCAGGCTTTAAAGCAGGTTGGTTCATTAATCCGTACTACGTTTTCAAAGTTTACAGTTGCACGGGTTGGTGGAGAAGAGTTTGCCATAATATTACCTGAGATAGAGCTTGCACGTGGTCGTGAATACTTTGAAGCATTTAGAAAAAAGCTGGCTAGTTACGATTTTTCTATCAGCGATAAATCAATTAAAATTACTACAAGTATAGGCTTGGCAGACTTTCAAGACACTAGCTTGACGCAGGCAATGCGTGTTGCTGACAAAGCATTATACGAAGCTAAAAACCAAGGTAGAAACTGCGTGGTATAACTCTGTTATATAAAGCTAAGCATGCAATTAATATATTGCACGCACCAATGTAGATAACTTGTTAAATTAACGCACCTAATTGGTGCGTTTTTTTTGTTATTTAGTTTCTGTTTTTCACTAACTTATTGTTTTAAAAAATATAAAAATAGTGGCACAAAGGTTGGATTGTTTAACCCAACAGGATAACAATAAAGAGTCCGAGGGGGCCGCTATGAAAATGATTAGTGCAATCATAAAACCATTTAAATTAGACGACGTGCGTGAAGCACTCGCTGATTTAGGAATTGAGGGGATGACAGTAGTTGATGTTAAAGGTTTTGGACGTCAACGAGGTCATACTGAGTTATATCGTGGTGCAGAATACCAAGTAGATTTTATTCCTAAGATCAAACTTGAAATTGCAACTCGTACTGAAAATTGTCAACGCGTTGTTGAAGCTATTACTAAAATTGCATCAACAGGTAAAATCGGTGACGGGAAAATTTTCGTGTACGACTTAGATCAAATTGTTCGTATCCGTACTGGCGAACTTGACGAAGAAGCAATTTAAGGGGGTCTCATGGAAAATACAATAATAGAACTAAAGTTTTCACTCGATACCTTCTATTTTTTAATATCAGGTATATTAGTAATGTGGATGGCAGCAGGTTTTGCCATGTTAGAAGCGGGCTTAGTTCGCTCTAAAAACACAGCTGAAATTTTAACTAAAAATGTCGCGCTGTATTCAATTGCATGTACGATGTTTTTATTAGTTGGCTACAACATTATGTATGTAGACAATGCCGAAGGTGGTTTTATTCCTTCAATAGGCGCTTTAATTGGCACACAAGCTGCTGATGCTGATCATTCTTTAGAATCTGACTTTTTCTTCCAAGTAGTATTTGTTGCAACGGCTATGTCGATTGTATCGGGTGCAGTTGCTGAGCGTATGAAGCTATGGGCTTTCCTTGGCTTTGCTGTAGTACTAACTGGTTTTATTTACCCTATTGAAGGTTACTGGACGTGGGGTGGTGGTTTCTTATCTGAAATGGGCTTTGTAGATTTTGCAGGTTCTGCAATTGTACATGGCGCAGGTGCAGCTGCTGCACTGGCGGGTGTATTAATCTTAGGTGCTCGTAAAGGTAAATATGGTAAGAACGGTGAAATATACCCAATTCCAGGTTCAAACTTACCACTTGCTACACTAGGTACATTTATTTTATGGATGGGTTGGTTTGGCTTTAACGGTGGTTCTCAATTACTACTTTCGGATAAAGAAAACGCAACTGCGGTAGGTCAAATATTACTTAATACTAATGCAGCTGCTGCAATGGGTGCCATTGCTGCACTGTTTGTATGTAAGATACTTTGGGGCAAATCAGATTTAACCATGGTATTAAACGGTGCATTAGCAGGTTTAGTTGTAATTACTGCTGACCCACTTTCACCTTCTCCATTAATGGCATGTTTACTTGGTCTACTTGGTGGTGCACTTGTTATATTTAGTATCATAGCACTTGATAAAGTTAAGATTGACGATCCAGTGGGTGCTATCTCTGTTCATGGTACGTGTGGCGCATTAGGTATTATGTTAGTACCGCTAACCAATGGTGACGCAAGCTTTGTTAATCAGTTAACGGGTCTAGTATGTATTCTTGCCTTTGTATTTGTAGCATCATTTATTGTTTGGACTGTGCTTAACAAAACAATGGGTATACGAGTAACTGAAGAGGAAGAACTAAACGGTATGGATCAACACGATTGTGGTATTGAAGCCTACCCAGAGTTTGTTTCTGTTCGAAATAGCTAATAGTTTATTTAAATAATAGTGTGTTTACACAAAGCCCTACTTCGGTAGGGCTTTTTTTGTTTCAGGGGGGGTTAACTTTTCGGATGTTAGGATATGCCCAATATGCTAAGCTCACACTCGTGAATAACCCTTGGAATAAATTACACTTAAATGGCCGACAATAAAAAAACACCTACCAGCAAACCTGCAGCTAAACGTGCTAGTAAATCGTCAAGCACGACAAAAAAAAGCACATCAAAGGGCAGTAAAAAAACAGTGAAGCCCACTGTTAAACGCTCTTTTATGAGAAAAACATGGTCAGTGTTTTGGAAATTCAGCTTGGCTGTTTTTATTGCAATGGCAATGTATTTCATTTATTTAGATTCAAAAACTACACGTATATTTGAAGGTAATAAATGGCAACTTCCAGCGCAAGTGTATGCTCGTTCTATGGAGTTCTATCCGGGGCAATTTTTATCAAGCCAAGAAGTTGTGTTTGAGTTAGAGCGTCTACATTATTCATCTGTTAATAGATTAAGCAGAACAGGGCAGTTTGTTAAAACAGCAGATAGCATCAAGATTTATCGCCGTGATTTTGAATTTTATGATGGCCTTGAAGAATCACATATTATTGAACTTCGTTTTGCAGGGCAAAAAGTTGCGACTATTAAAGATAAGTTCGGCAGGCGTTTAAACTCTGCTCGCCTAGAACCTGTGCAAATAGCGCGAATTGGCAACGACTCTAAACAAGATAGAGAATTTGTACCGCTAGATAAGTTCCCAGCCATGCTTAAAGATACGCTACTGGTGGTTGAAGACCGTGATTTTTATGATCACCATGGTGTGTCGGTGTTTTCTATTTTACGTGCGCTTTATTCAAATATTAAAGCGGGACGCACCGTTCAAGGTGGCAGTACGCTTACTCAGCAATTAGCTAAAAATATTTACCTCACGCGTGAGCGTTCTTTAGTACGAAAAATAAATGAGGCCTTTATTGCCCTTATTTTAGATTATCGCTATTCAAAAGATCAGATATTAGAAGCATACTTAAATGAGGTATACCTAGGGCAATCATACAACCAAGGCATCCATGGTATGGGGCTTGCCTCTGACTTTTACTTTTCAAAGCCTGTAGACGAGCTTGAGTACGATCAAATTGCTCTGCTGGTGGCAATGGTTAAAGGCCCATCTTATTACAACCCACGTCGTTATAAAGAGCGCACAATGGAGCGCAGGGACTTAGTGCTACGTCTAATGGTCGAAAATAAGTTACTTAGCACAAAAGAGTACCGTGCATCGCTTAATCGCCCAATTGATATTGCGCCAATGAAAGCCAGTTTACAAAAATCATACCCAGGCTATTTAGAGCTAGTAAACAGAGAGTTAAATGAATTATTACCTGATCAGCAAACACTTGATGCAGGCGTAAGAGTATTTACTTATTTTGACTTGCAAAAGCAAACAGCAATGGAAGAGTCGATTGAAAAGAGTTTACCGTACTTGGAAAATCGCCCTAGAACTGAAAAACTAGAAGCAGCCATGATCTCTGTTAATGTAGAAAAAGGCGGTGTTTCTGCACTTATTGCTGGTCGCGATGTTCGATATTCAGGATTTAACCGTGTTTTAGACACAAAACGTAATATAGGCTCGCTTGTAAAACCTGCCGTGTATTTAACCGCACTGCAATTGCCACATTATAATTTAGCTACTTTGCTTGATGACTCGCCAGTACAGGTCACAAATGAGCAAGGTAAAGTGTGGCAACCAGAAAATTTTGACCACCAATACCGTGGTGCAATTCCACTTTATAAAGCATTTAGTAACAGTATAAATATCCCAGCGGTTAATTTAGGCCTCGATGTAGGTGTTGATAAAGTAGTAAATACATTGAAAGGTTTAGGCGCAACAGGGGCGATAGACGAATACCCATCGCTGCTTTTAGGGGCTGTTGAAATGTCGAGTTTTGAAGTGGCTCAGCTTTATACAACAATTGCTGCAGATGGCGAATATAAAAAGCTCACTGCAATTTCGGCATTAACTGACTCTGTTGGTAAAGTACTTTATAAGCATAAAGTAAATGCAGAGCCTCGTTTTGATAAATCTGCAATGTATATGACCAAATACGCGATGAAACGCGTAACGAAAGATGGCACTGCTAAACGCTTAAATTTACACTTTCCGTCAATCCAGCTCGCTGGTAAAACAGGGACCAGCAACGATTTACGTGATAGTTGGTTTGCAGGCTTTGATCAAAATACAGTGACTGTTGCGTGGCTTGGTCGAGATGACAACAAAAGTACGGGGTTAACAGGTAGCGTAGGCGCATTAGAAGCATATATTCGTTACTTAAAGCCACTTAACCCACAAGCAATAGCTGATACTCGTCCGCCATCAATACGCTGGGCATTTGTAAATGAGCAAACGGGTAAGCAGGCACCACCAGGATGTGGCAAGGTGATTCAGCTACCGCTTAGAGCGAGTGAGTTCGAGCCTAGGCCGCAATGCATACGTTAATAAAACAGAGCCCTTAATAATAAAACCGCTAACTCAGCGGTTTTATTATATTTAGCTTAACTATCTAGCAGTTCGAATCAGCAATTAAATAAATTTTAATTGGTTTTATTACCATGTTTTTTAGAAATTATTTAAAAATTAGTGAGTATAACTAAAATAAAAATAGCATTATTCGAGATTAAAAAAAACTTTTGTAAATAACTTGTTAGTGTTGCGTTTATTTAAATTATTGCTGGTTGGTATTCTATTTTTGTATCTTTAAATTAACATTTCAAGTTTTATATTATACAAATAAGCACGCTTAAATCATTTTAAGCTTTTGTTTTTATTTGTTTTTAATTTTAATTTTATCTTAGATTAATTAACATATTTACAATTTGTACTCTTTTGTTACTCTCTGTATGCATTTTGTCTAAAGTGCTAAAATAATTATAAACTTTACAGGGATAAGAATATGAAAAATATATTCAAAAAAAATCTTACAGCAATAGCGGTTCTTGCTTCTCTCGGAGTTACTCTCCCAGCAGCTGCATCTGATGTTGTAGGGTCTATTAATAATATTTCTACTACTGCAGGGTATACAGTAAAAGTCAAAAACCCAGCAACAGGGTTAGAAAGAACACTAAGTATTTCTGATGATGGATCTTTTCGTTTTGCATCTTTACCTTCTGGTAGTTATCAAATACAAATTATAAAAAATGGTGCTGTTGTTGCAGAAGATAACGTTCGAGTTTCGTTAGGAGCAAATGCAAGAGCCAGTTTTGATTTAGCTCAAGTTAGTGACTCTGGGCCTGAAGTAATCCAAGTATTAGGTGCTCGTATATCTTCAATTGATTTAACTACAGCTGATTCGGGGTTAGTAATTACTGATGCTGAAATAGACCGTATGCCTATAAACAGAGACCTTACATCTGTTGCGCTATTAGCGCCAGGAGCGGTTAAAGGTGATAGTGCATTTGGAAACACCGCTTCTTTTGGTGGTTCATCGGTTGCTGAAAATGCATGTTATATAAACGGGTTAGAAGTTACTAATACTCGCCAAGGTCTTGGTTGTGGTGAAGTACCTTTCGAATTTTACGACCAATTTCAAGTTAAAACAGGCGGTTATTCCGCGAAGTTTGGTCGTGCAACCGGTGGTACTATTAATACAACTACTAAAAGTGGTACAAATGAGTGGGAATTTGCGGCAGTCGTACAATTTCAACCTGACTCTTTACAAGAAGAGGGCAGCATCTCTCGTGGTAATAATGGCGCTGGCCAAATTTTCAGAGATGAAAGCCTGGATTCAGATAGCAAAACTGATGTAACGTTTTCTGCTGGTGGTCCACTAATCGAAGATACACTGTTTTTCTACGGCTTGATAAACCCAAGGGATACAGAATCTACATATACTTGGGGTGGAGATGAGTTCTCGCCAAATGATCAATACCGCAACGAATCAGCTTCTGGTGGTGATAATTTATTCTGGGGTGGTAAGCTTGATTGGGATATTAATGAAAACCACAGATTAAGCTACTTTGCGTACTCTAACCGTCGTGATATTGAGCGCTCTGTTTATGAATATGATAATGGGACAGTTGGAGATCGTATTGATGGCGCTCTTCTCAAGCGTGGTGGTGAAGCGCAAAGTTTAAGCTACACAGGTGTGTTAACTGAAAACTTAGTAGTGACGGCAATGGCTGGTAATATTAAGACAGAGTATGAAACACAATCTGAGAACTTAGTTTGTCCTTCAATTACAGATTCACGCGGCACAGCTAACCCTATTACAGGTTGTGGCGCAGGTGGTAGTTTTGGTGCTAATAATGATGAAAACACACAATACCGCTTAGATGTCGAGTATGTCTGGAATGATCATGAAATAACATTTGGTATTGATTACCAAGAACGTGAGTCGGTGCGTATCGATCGCCCAATTGGAGGCCATAGCTATGATTATAAAACACTTGCTGCAAACGGAACTTTTCAAGCAGATAATGGAGCTTTAACGAATAATACAGGTAATGTTTTACAATACGTTGAAGATCGTGTTTTCGATGGAGGTGGTAGCTTTGAGTCAGAATTAACCGCTTACTACATTGAAGATCAATGGCAAGTAACAGAGGATTTCTCAGTAAAAGTTGGCTTACGTATTGATGAATTTGATAGCTGGGGTACGACCGGTAAGCTCCTAACTAGTTTTGAAACAGATATTGCTCCTAGATTGGGTTTTACATGGGATCCAACAGGTACTGGCGATACTAAAATTTATGGTACATATGGACGCTATTACTTACCAGTTGCTAATAATACTATTTTTAGAGCTGCATCTGGTGTGAGTGATATAACGACAGCTTATACTTACTCTGGTGTTGATGGCCAAACTGGTGCTCCTACAGGTTTATCGCCACTTGCAGATACATTAGGCTCTGGTGGCCTTGCTAATTCTCAGCAAGTGAGTGGTGTACCAATTATTCCTGAAAAAGATATCTTTCAAGCGCAAGAGGCAGACCCATTCTCTAAAGACGAATATATCATAGGCTTTCAACAGGCACTTAATGATGAATATACTGTTGGTGTAAAAGGTGTATACCGTGAGGTAGCTACAGCGCTTGATGATTACTGTGGTCGTTATGCATATCCATTTTGTGTAATGATTAATCCAGGTTCTTCAGCAAGTTGGTATAAAGACGGTGTGTATTGGAATGGTACAAGTAATGATCCTACAACAGAAATAAACGATGGCATCCCAGATGCAAATTCATTAACTACTTACTCAGCAGAGACAATCGGTTTACCGAAAGCTAATAATGAATATACAGCGGTTGAATTTAGCCTTGATTACAAGGCCGATACAATTCGTTACCAGTTCGGCTATACGTGGGCAAGGAGTGTAGGTAACTTTGAAGGTGCGGTTAAATCAGATATTGGTCAAGCTGATGCCGGTATTACACAAGATTTTGACTTCCCTGCAGTTATGGATGGCTCACAAGGTTATCAACCTAATGATAGACGCCATACATTTAAGTTCTTTGGTAGCTGGGAGCCTATGGAAGATCTTACAGTTGGTTGGAACGCAACTTTGCAAAGCGGTCGTCCAAAAAGCTTATTTGGTCAAGGTTACCCATCTACAGATCCAAATCTAAATGGTGGCTGGGGTGATAAATTCTACATTTACACTAACGATTGCCCTGACACTAGTGGCAATGGCGAGTGTGAGCAAGATGAAAAAATCTATGAAAAACACGATCGTGGTACAAATGGTCGTACACCTTGGGTATTTAATTTAGATTTATCTGCTGCGTATGACTTTACGGTATCAGATATTGACATGCGTGCATCGGTAAATATTTTCAATATATTGAATACGCAATCTGAGTACTCAATGAATGAGCACTATGAGCAAAGTGAGGGTGTTGTTAATGCATATCATGATGCTGCTTATTCTTGGCAGACTCCTAGGTATGTACGCTTAGGTTTTGAAGCTCGCTTCTAATAAGTCTAATTATCTTTACTAAAAACCCTTCTGATTAGGAGGGTTTTTTTATTTGAATTTATTTATTAACTCTTAAGACGCGGATTCAAACCTGAAGTGCATAACGTTTAGGCGGCTTTAGCCGCCAAGTGATCCTGCATCAATTTTGCAGGCGTTTCAAATCCAAGTGTCTTCCTCGGACGATTATTAAGTTGCTCAAGTACTGGTATAACTTGCGCTGGTGTTACCGCCTTAAAATCTGTGCTCTTCGGCCAATACTGACGTAGTAATCCATTCGTGTTTTCATTCAATCCGCGCTCCCATGAGTGATAAGGGTGAGCAAAATAAACAGGAACACTTAAAGCCTCTGTGATTTGCTCGTGATAAGCGAACTCTTTTCCATTGTTAGCCGTGATGGTATGAAGCGCTGACCTATATGGCCTTAATAGTTCTATCGTCGCCGCAGTGACGGCTTGTGCTGTTTTTCCTGCCACCTGAGTTGATACAGTGAATTGGGTAACCCGCTCTACAATGGTAACAAGGGCGCCTCGATGACCTTTGCCTATGACGGTATCTATTTCCCAATCTCCGATACGGCCTTTCTCATCAACTATTTGTGGGCGCTCTTCAATGCTAACGCGATTTTTTATTTGCCCTCGGTTTGTTTTACCATGACTGCGCTTGTGATATTTCTTACCGTGTCGGCGCAGATGTAGGTATAAATCACCACCTGCTTTTTTATCTTCCCAGATATACAGATAAATGCATTCATGGCTGACAGACTGTTCACTTTCTTTGCGTAACCATCCCGTTATTTGTTCAGGACTCCACTTCTCATTAAGCTTCTGGGTAATTAAAGCTATCATTTCAGGTGTCATCTTAAGCGGTTTTCTTGCACTTCTTCGGCGAAACAAAGCCCGCTCATGAGCTTGTTTGTGTCTGTAACCTCGCTTACCTGTATTTCTAGAAAGCTCTCTTGAAATCGTAGATTGCGATAAATTAGTTAGCTCAGCAATACTTTGTTGCGTAAAACCGCTTTTCTTTAGAACGGCGATCTGGCATCTTTGCGCATAGGTCAGTTGTTTGTAATGTCTCATTGTAAAATCTCTTGCCGGAGAAAAAGTAGTTAGCTTATGAGCAACTGACCACTTAATCTAGCCAAAACAAGTTATGCACTTACAATTTGAATCTAGGAGATTTAAAAAACTGCATCGATTTAGTTAAATCATCGGATAAGCGACTTAACTGCTGTGCATCTTATAGCGTTGATTGAGCCGATGTTAGCGTTTGATCTGCTAAATTACTCACTTCTTGCGAATCATTTAATGCTTGTGTTGTTGCATTTGATTGCTGTTTAACACGCTCTGCAATTACTTCTCCTTGATGTTTAATATCGCCCATACTTTGCTCTGCACTTTGCAATACTTCATTGGTTTGATTGGCTGCTTTTACTGATTGCTCCATTTTTTCAACACTTGAGCGCATTTTTTGCTGGGTGTCGTCAGATGCTTGTTGTAAAGAGCTAATAATTTGATGTATTTCTTGGGTTTGTGTTTGTGTACGCTGAGCAAATGTTCTTACCTCATCAGCTACAACGGCAAATCCACGACCATGCTCGCCAGCTCGCGCGGCTTCAATAGCGGCATTAAGTGCAAGCAAGTTTGTTTGATCGGCTATTTCACTGATCCCTTTACTTACTTTGCTAATTTCTGGCTATCTTGTGCTAGCTTATCGAGCGCTTGTTGGCTCTCTGCAAATTCAATTTGGAGGTCTTGCATATATTTAGCAAGCTCCAGTGTATTGTCTGAACCTTGTTTCACATGAGCTGCAGCATTTTGTGCGGTAAGCGTAGCTTGATGCGCTGACTCTTCAACTGCAAGTGCGTTTTGAGCCATATCGCTTAGTGCATTATAAATGGCATTGACTCGAATTTGCTGTTTTGAAACATCATTGCTTGTTTCGCTACTCGCATGTGATAGCGATTTAGTTGCATCGCATAGCTCTTCTGTACTTGTTTTAACATCAAATAATAAATGTGAAAATGCATTAAGTAATGCATTGTAGCGCGATGCAATAATTCCCATTTCATCATTAGTGCTCGAATCGATAGTGGCATTTAAGTCGCCATTCGCGGCTCTATTCGCGGCATCAGCAAAGCGATTAATGGTATCAACAACTGCAAAATAAAAACCAATCATCAAATAAAATGCAAATAGCAAACTGATCAATGAAGCAGCTAAAACAAGATTTCGTGTCCACTGTTGAGTTTGCAGTTTTGCCTCTATAAGGCTCTCATGTGTTGGAATGCTCTTACTAACAAGTTGATTAATACTACTGTGAACGTTGTTTGTTAGCTTAGTGAACTCTGCTTGAGTTAATAGAATATCGTCTGGTTCAAGTAGTTTTTCATCTATCGCTTTTTTAAATGCTCCCACAGCACTGTGTAAATTAGTTAAAGGAGGCATGAGCGCTTTGTTTACTGCTTTATCTGCATTGGTGGCTACGTTGAGTATTTTATCGAGTTGTTTTTCGTATAAAGGAAGTGACTTACTAAAATTTGAAAGTGCTATAAACGTATCAGGCGTAAAACGGTTACTAGCTAAAACAGTATTAGCGCTTTGCGCTGTTGAGTTTATTTGCATTATAAGTGCAGGAATTGGCGTGACTAAAGAGCGGTTTACATAAGCGCTTGCTAATTGACTGTCTAAGGCTAGATTTGATTGAATAGAAACAAGTTCAAGTACTTCATTTGCTTGTGTGTCTTTTATATCAAAGCCGAGTGAGCGAGCTATTTTTATATTTTGATTCGTATCTCCCTGCATTTGATTTGAAAGTATAGATCGGTAGCCTTTTAAGCCTTGCTGCTGCATTTTTGAAACAGTAATACTTTCACTTAATAACGAGAATAAAAAAGACAAACTAAGTGCTAGAGGAACGAGTAAAATTCCAAACATTAAGCTGATTTTAGTTTTGTATTTTAAGTTTGCCATTAGCTGGATAGCGGGAAAAGAAAATTGGCGTAATCCTGACATAAGGCTCTCTTGTATTTTTTGTAATAGAGTAAAGGTGAATAGACCTTGTTATGCTTAATTATCATTCATTTATAGACATACAAATAAAAAAAGCCCTTTCGGGCTTTTTTCAATCTTTAGTCTTAATTACATACTTAAAAACAAGTGGTTACAAATGTATAAATAGTAATTTTTAGCTTAAAGTTTAGCAAACGAGCGTTCCGCTGCCGCTATTGTGTTTTTTACTTCTTGCTCAGTATGCGCAGCACATACAAAACCAGCCTCAAATGCTGATGGGGCAAGGTAAACGCCTTCTTCAAGCATAAGGTGGAAAAAACGTTTGAAGCGCTCTAGGTCACACTCAGTTGCTTGCTTGTAGGTTGTTACTTTTTCAGCATCAGTAAAAAAGAATCCATACATGCCGCCCGCATAGTTAGTTGTTAGCGCAACACCGGCTTTTTTAGCACCAGCTTCAAAGCCTTCACAAATTGCTTTTGAAATAGCTTCTAACTTATCGTGAAGGCCAGGCTCACTTAATAGCTCAAGTGATTTTAAACCTGCAGCCATTGCAATAGGGTTACCAGAAAGAGTACCTGCTTGGTAAACTGGTCCTACAGGCGCAATGTAATCCATTATTTCAGTTTTACCACCAAACGCGCCAACTGGCATGCCGCCGCCGATTACTTTACCTAAACACGTAAGATCTGGTTTAATGTTGTAATAAGCTTGTGCACCGCCAAGTGCAACACGAAAGCCTGTCATTACTTCATCAAAAATAAGTACTGATTTATATTCGTCACACACATCACGCAAACCTTCTAAAAAGCCAGGCACTGGTGGAATACAGTTCATGTTACCGGCTACTGGCTCTACAATAATACAGGCAATTTCGTCTGCGTATTTTGCAAAAATAGCTTTTACTTCATCTAGGTTATTAAACGAAACTGTAAGTGTATGCTTAGCAAAGTCTTCAGGAATACCTGGAGAATTAGGCACACCCATTGTTAGCGCACCAGAGCCTGCCTTAACTAATAACGAGTCAGCGTGACCGTGGTAACAACCTTCAAATTTTAATATTTTATCGCGACCGGTAAAGCCACGTGCTAAACGAATTGCACTCATTGTTGCTTCAGTGCCTGAGCTAACCATGCGTACTTTTTCGATTGATGGAACTAGCTCTTTTACTTTTTCAGCCATTAATATTTCGGCTTCAGTTGGTGCGCCATAGCTAAGGCCATTTTCTACAGCTTCGTGTACAGCTTGTTTAATTGCAGGGTGATTATGGCCCATGATCATAGGCCCCCAAGAGCCAACATAATCAATGTAACGATTACCGTCGGCATCAAATGTAAACGCGCCTTCTGCTTTTGTAATGAATAGTGGCGTACCGCCTACACCATTAAAAGCACGAACTGGTGAGTTTACGCCACCAGGAATAGAAGCTTGGGCGCGTTCAAATAAGTCTTGGCTAATTGTCATGAAAAATCCTATAAATTGTCACTTAAAAGGGGGTTAGCTGTCGCGTTTGCGGCTAAACCAAGGTACGTCTACTTCATACTTATCGACTTTGTTTTCTACGCCGAGTGTTAAAGCAAACAGTGCCATACGAATTAATACGCCGTTTTGTACCTGGCGAAATATTGCTAAATTGTCGTTACTGTTTAAGTCGTTATCAAGCTCGTTGGCTTCTAAGCGACTGTCACGTGGAAGAGGATGCATTAATACAGAGTTAGGCTTACAGTGAGCGCTGTAAATAGATTGGCTAATCCTAAAGCCGCCACGGTATTTATTTGCTTCTTCTTGCGATGGAAAACGCTCTTCTTGAATACGTGTTTGGTAAACAATATCGGCTGCTAAATTGCCTTCCATCTTATTTACTAGCTCAATTTTATGGCCAGCATTTTCTACTGCATCTAAAATGCTTGTTGGCATTTGTAAGCCATCAGGCGCGACCATCGAAAACTTTACGTTTTTATAATGGCACAATAGTTTAGATAAAGAATGCACTGTGCGGCCATACTTTAAATCGCCCACAAGCGCTATATGCATACCATCAATATTTTGACCAAAACGATGTAATTCGCGCTCAATGGTTAATAAGTCAAGCAATGCTTGAGTAGGGTGCTCATTTGGGCCGTCGCCGCCATTAATAACCGGCACAGTACAGCCATCAGCAAATTCACTTACTGAGCCTGCATCAGGATGGCGCATAGCAACAGCGTCAGCATAAGCTGAAATAACGCGGGCGGTATCGTAAAGAGACTCACCCTTAGCAAGGGCTGAACTTTGCATACCTGTAGTTTCACGTACGCCACCGCCAAGTAAATTAAAGGCGGTGCCAAAGCTAACTCGTGTACGAGTGCTTGGTTCAAAAAACAAATTAGCTAAAATAGCGCCTTCTAGCACCGTAGTTTGCTTTTGCTTTTTAGCATAAGGCTCCATTTTTTTTGCTACTGCAAAAATACGTTCAATGCAGTCTCTGTCTAGCTGATTTACAGACAGTATATGCTCACCTTGGAAACTTAACATGGGGTTATTCCTAATCAATCAAATGGGCGCGATAATCCATAAATGGAGCACGCAATCGCGCGTGTTAAAGCAAGTATTGTAAATTGCAGCGAAGTTTAACATGCGCCGCAAAGCTTGTACCAACCGGCATAGATATTTGAGCAATTTAGCGCATTAAATTTCACTATAACGTTGTTAAAAATTTTTAACCTAGAACAACTAGATAAAAAATTTTGCCAAGCTCTAGCGTAATTTTCTAAACGTTAAATAGACCCCATATAAGCCGATTGGTATTATAAATTAGGTTTTATTACCGCAAGCGCCACTATGATGAGCAACGCAATAACTGGGAGCTCGTTAAAAATACGGTAAAAGCGATCTGTCTTAGTGTTGCGGTCATGTTTAAAGTCATTTAATAACTTAAAACAGTAGCCGTGGTATATATATAATATGATCACCAGCACTAGTTTATAGTGTAACCACATACTGTATCTAAACCAATCACGACCATATTCAACAATGGTCAATACACCAAATACAGCGGTTAATACAGCAAATGGGGTAACGAAATAAAGTAGTCTGCGCTCCATAACTTTTAACATAGAGTTGCATGATCTTTCCTCGCTCATAGCGTGATATACAAATAATCGAGGCAAGTAAAAAATACCGGCAAACCACGCAATCATAAAAAATATGTGGAGTGTTTTATAAATCAATAATGCGCTCATAATAGTCCTTATTGTTTAAAGTAAGCTGTTACGAATGGTTAAAATATGATGAATTTGATCCCAGCGTAATAGCCCCATAATTTGTTGATTATCTAAAAGGTTATAAACGTAAAGCGCGCCACTTCTTTTATCTTTTAGGATATCGAAAGCATCGGCTAGGGTGGCCTGACTACTGATGCCCTGCAAACTAATATAATTTATATTTATTGTTTCATTAGACATTAGCGTTAAATCGTATTCAGCGAGACGATAGCCATTTTCTTCGTCAAAAACAATTAACGGAGTTTGGCTATCCATGGCATCTAATGTGCTTTTTATTTGCACTTTGTCGTCAGAATAAAGCAATTTAAAGTCTTCATCCATATCATCCATTATCCCCACTTTTTGTAATGCTTCGGTAGCGGGAGATACATGGTACGGTAACCCCTGAAAATCTAATTGCTGCAAAAATATGGAGCGATTTCCAAAAAACTGTAATGCTGTTACATAGGCCGTGGTGATCACAAGCATAGCTGGAACAATTATTTCAGGTGACGATGTAAGCTCCATGACCGTTGTTAAAGCAGCTAGTGGCGCATGCAACGTGGCGGCCATTAATCCGGCCATACCTAACACGCCATAAGTACCCGCTATATCAGTGCCAGGACTAATAAACTGAGCAAAAAAAGCCATTAGAGTGCCAATTAATACGCCAAGCCCAATTACCGGACCAATTAAACCACCTGGTATACCCAAACCGATAGCAAACAATGTAGCAAGTAGTTTAGCGATTAAAATAGTTGTGAGTAGCTTCACGTCATCAGGAGATTCAACCGCGATAGTTATTGCGCTCATACCAGAGCCCATAGCATGAGGCACTGCGTAAGCTATTAAGCTGGCAATGCATCCTGCAATTAATAAACGAGGGAACATACTTAAAGGTTTAAATGTTTTAATAATTAGCATTAAGTTTTGATTAAAGCTAAATGCAATAGCACCCAGCGCCATACCGCATAATATTAAATAAGGGTAATGCCAACCACTCAATGGCGCTATGGTAATGAGTGCAAGCTCTGAACCTTCACCAAAAACAAACTGTGTTGCCAGTGCGCCAGTAACAGCGGCAAGCATGATAGGTACAAATATATGTACTTTATATTCACGAAGTACCACTTCCATTACAAAAATAACGGCTGCAAGTGGAGTATTAAACGACGCGGCTATGCCTGCCGCTACTCCACAACCACTTAGAGTACGCATGGCATTATGCGGTAAATGTAGCTTATCTGCCAAAATACTCGCCCCCGTTGCGCCCATATGCACGGAAGGCCCTTCTCGGCCAACTGAAAAACCGCTAATGAGAGCAAGTGCGCCACCAACAAATTGATTAACCGTATTGTATAAAGGCATTTGCCCGTAGTGACGTTTAATTCTGTGTATAACGAAGGGGATACCCAAGCGGTAATGTTTAAACCCAGTAAAGGCAGCAAACGTGGCTATTAGTAATGCAGCAACTAAAGGCATTAGTACACGTTCAAGTGTTGGTAGGGTAGTAAAGTCGTCAGGTGTTTCTAAAAATAAGCTTTGGAAAAACAGAATGGTTAAGCGAAATAAAATAATAAAAAATGCAGCAATTAATCCGGCAACTACGCCTAATAAGCATAATTGTACAGATGTTTTAGGTTTTGCCAGCCGACGCCTGAGTTGCTCAAGCCACATGCATAATTCCTCGCTGTATTTTTCAGCAGCATTTTAGCAAAAGAGTTTAGCTAAGTCCTTGTGATTTTGAAATTTTCGTAACTTATATTAACAATTTGCAGTGAAGATTAAGACCTATTGCCTATAACTAAAATATTTAATGAGTTTATAGCGTATAAAGGTCGCTTTTAGTTTGCTTAAGTATTATTTTAGCTAGTTAATGTTTGGCCACTTTTTTACTAATTTATAGGTATAACTTAGGGGAAAGAGTTGTTTTACTATACTTGATTAAAACACTCGGGTATTAGATAATCACGCCATTGCGATATTGAGGGTTTTAAAATGTCTGAAGAATTACCAATTAAGTTCAGCGATGCAGCTGCTGTTCGTGTTAAACAGTTAATCGACGAAGAAGAAAACCCAGACTTAAAACTGCGTGTTTATGTAACAGGCGGTGGTTGTTCTGGTTTTCAATATGGTTTTACTTTTGATGAAAAAGCGAATCCTGGCGATTTAGAAATTGTAAAAAATGGTGTAACACTCGTTATTGATCCAATGAGCATTCAATATTTGGTTGATGGTGAGGTTGATTACACTGAAGGATTAGAAGGCGCACGCTTTTTTGTATCTAATCCAAATGCAACAACAACCTGTGGTTGTGGTGCAAGCTTTAGCGTTTAACAGCCAAACGCTAAATAGAATAAAGCCGCTTTTGCGGCTTTTTTAATGCCTACAAATCAGTTGGTGCGTATTCGGTAATTTGCATTATCAATACAAAAAAGCCGAGCACAAAGGCTGAAAACGCTAAAATATACATAAAGCCTTTTTTACCTTGTTTAATTGGTACGCCGTTGTGGCGCAAAAAAAAGTACCAACCTAAACACAACACGATAGGTAATAAAAAAAGAAGTCTGAACATTACTTGGCCTTTTTAGTGCAAATTATTGCTTAATAATAAACGTGTAACATTAAAAAGGAACAAATATGTCATAAATATTTTTAAGCTATTTTTAGAGGGTAATATTATTTTTTTAATATTTTCTGATGACTTAGGGTAAGTATTCAGTTTTTATAAAGGTTTTTTCAGGTTGATTTTGTACCGAGTATGTAATTAATTATTTAACCAAAGTGTTAATAGTATATAATGTATCCAAGAATGAGACGGGCAAAATTTCATTCTCAATAAAAACAAATCTTTACCATATTATTAGCATAGTTTTTAGCTGTGTTGGTGGAGTGAGTAGCAACACATGCTTTATTAAGCAATAGCTTGCTATTGAAAGTATGACTGCTTACCTGCCTACGGCTATTGATGGAAACTACTGCTTTAATGGGGACGTCAAATCATCTAGTAGGAGATGTAAAATGATGGGCAAAACAGTTTCTTCTGAAGAAAATGCAAAGCTAACAAAGTGGCTTAAAACTAAGCGCCATGAAAAGGGTCATACAATGCGAAGCCTAGCACAAGTGCTTGGAACGCCTCATTCGTTTATCGGCAAGATTGAAAATCAAGAACGCCGTTTAGATGTAATTGAGTTTGTTCGCTATTGTACAGCTCTAGAAGTTGATCCACATGAAGCACTTGGCTTGCTAAAAGTAGATTAACTCAATAATTGCTTAGTACACTCTAAGGGGCACTTGATAGTGCTAAGCAATATGTTAATGCAGGGATGCATTAAATATTTTTGTGGTAATTCTTCTCAAGCTCATACAACTTATGCCTAATCAGATATAAAAATATCAACGAAGGTAAAACCATTAAGGCTGTTAAAATAAAGAACAGCGACCAATTCCCCATTAACCAATCATCAATTACTACACCACTGTAGCTTGAAAGCAATGTTCGTCCTAAATTCCCTAATGACGCCAGTAATGCATAGTGCGTTGCACTAAATGCTCTATCGCATAACATCGATATAAAGGCCACCATAGCGACCAACGACCACGCTTGCGTAAAGCCATCAATAACAATAGCAAAGGCATACAGCCTTAGGTCAGGGCCAACTAAAGCAATCCACGAGAAGGCTAAGTTTGAAGCAGCCATTGCAATACCACTTACAAATAAACCCTTAACAATGCCATATTTTTGATTAAATAAACTGCCAACAAAGGTAAATATGATTGTAAGTACCGCTGTACCTACCTTCGAAAATGTAGCTATATCGCTATTACTAAAACCAATTTCTTTATAAAACACAATCGACATGCGCCCTAAAAACGCTTCGCCTATTTTAAATAAGAAAATAAACGCAAGTAATGCTAGTGCTGTTTTAACGCCATTTTTAGTAAAAAAAGCTCTAAAGGGATCAATAACGGTTACCGCAAGCCACGCAACAGCTTTTGTTAAAGGAGTTTGTTTTGTAGAGGACAGTTTTTCAAGGTACACACGCTCAAGTTCAGCATGTACTGCTTCGCGGTTAGTTTCGGGCTCTTTTGCAAACAGTGCTCCACTCATTAACAGCAGCATTACGGCAGCTAAAAAGTAATAAATTTGTGGCCAGTCGAGCGAGGGGATATCGGCCATGTAAAATGGAATGGCGCCTAAAAGTGCATAACCTGTCCACCAACCCGAAGTTGCCATGGCGGCTGCAGCGGTTGCTTTGTGTGATTCGCTTTCGCTTAGGGTGTCTATTCTAAAGGCATCAATAGCAATGTCTTGAGTAGCCGAAGCAATGGCGATTAATAAACAAATCGCAGCAACAATTGCCAAATTAGCTTTTAAATCAAGCCCTGCTAATAGCAAGGTGCCAATAAAAATAAAACTTTGGCAAAATAGTATCCAACTGCGACGCTGGCCTAGCCATTTATATAAAATAGGAAGCTTTGTACGGTCAATGAGTGGCGACCACAAAAAGTTTATGCTGTAAGCGCCAAATACAATGCCAAATAGGCCAATCATACTGCGACTTAGCCCTTCATCTTTTAGCCAAGCAGACATAACAGAGCCAATTAAAACCCACGGAAAACCGCTACTCATACCAAATATGAAAATGTGGATTAAGCGTTTGTCTTTAAAGTAAGAAAAATATTCGCTAATAGAGAGAGATTTGCTCATAGGGCCTTCATTGGCTTTGATGCAGAGCAGCTAAGCTGCTCTTAAAAAATTATAGTGGGACTTGTTCAAGCACTTTAATATTTAAGATGACAACAGGTTTTTTAGGTACGAAATCGTAGCCAATTTTTTCATTAAAACCGGTTTCAACAGTCATAATTTTATCAAGCGTGTCGTAACCATCCATTACGCTACCAAATACTGCAAAGCCCCAATCTTTCCCTGGATTTAAGTGATCGTTATTATCCATATTAAAAAAGAATTGGCGAGTTCCTGAGTGCGGTTGTCTATCTTGATAGGCCATAGCGATGCTATACATATCGTTTTTTAAACCGTTACCGCTTTCATTAAAAATAGGGTCATTTTCATGTAGACCATCATAGTCTTTATCGTAACCGCCACCTTGAATAACAAAGTCGCGATCATTTTCTACATCGCGCTCAATACGGTGAAAAACGCTCCCTTGATAACTTTTGTCTGACACGTAAGTTAAAAAATTATTGACTGTGATGGGCGCTTTAGAACGATCTAGCTCAACCACGATGCTACCCATTGAGGTTACAATTTCTACGCGTGGAAAAATGTTGTCCTTTTGCACAAAGCGGCCTTCTTGGGCTGCTAAGCTACTTACACTAAAGAATAGGCCTAAGCAGATTAAAAAAAGTCGTTTCATAGTTAACCTTCTAAAAATTCTATTAATTCAGGGTCAGATACAATGCGGGTAATAACTTGCTCAGTCAACTTATTGAGCTGACCTTCTATTTTTGCTCGCTCATGACTAAATGGGCCTTCTAAATTAGCACTACCTCTATACACTTTACTAAAGTTACTTGAGGCGCGAATAACACGCACGCCAAGTTCTATGTGGGCTTCGCTGGTATGGCTCACTAGCTTTTCAGTTACAATAGCTTGCAATGCATGAATATCTACTTCAAAGCGAACCGTTGCTAAGTTAGAAATACTGGCTCCATTGCGGCTAAGGGCGCTGTCTAACACACTTTTAATAGAGCTGGTAATGCCTTGGCTTGCAAAGGTTTTAGTTTTGTCTGACTCAATAAGTTTAAGTGTTGATGTATCGCCACGTAAATCAATTACACTAGTACTTAAGCTACTATTTATAGTGCTAATTTGACCATTTTTATAAACAGGGTTAAGTATTACTTGGCTAGGCTGATTCGCGCAGCCACCAAGTATCAGTAATACACAACACCCAATTATAATGTTTGTTAATTTCATTTATAGCATTCCACTATTTTTTGTTGCACTTAAAACGACAAACTTTTTGTTTGAACCTAACAACTTACAGTTGCCGAACATACGGTTTAATTTATCATGATAATCTAAATGACGATTACCAATAATACGCAGCTCGCCGCCTTCTTTTAAAGTATCTTTTGCTTGTTTAAACATTTGCCAAGCAATATGGTCGGTAACGGCCTGAGCTTGGTGAAATGGAGGGTTACAAAGCACCATATCTACACTGTCTCTTTCAAAGCCTGTTAAACAGTCGTTTTCGATGAACTCGCAGTTATCAAACTTATCGCCTAGGTTAATTTCTACATTTAACCGAGCCGACTCTACTGCCATGTAAGACTCATCAACAAAAGTAACTGATGCATTAGGGCAACGAGCAAGCGTCATTAATCCAACAACTCCGTTACCACAGCCTAAATCAATAATGCTTTTAGCTTTTGGTGTTTCTGGTAAGTAGTTAAAAAAGAAGCGTGCACCAATATCTAACGAATCACGCGAAAACACATTTGCATGGCTTGTTATATTAAACTCAGTACCTTCAAGCTCCCACGTTACAGGGAAGTCTGCTGCTTTATATCCGCCTTTAGCTGTACTTAATATAAGACGGGATTTTTTAACTGCTAGGCTAGTTTTTGTTTCACCAATAAATTGCTCAAATGATTTTATTGTTGAGTTATGAATTTCTTTTGTTTTACCTGCGGCAATTACTGGCGTACTAGGTGCAAGGACTTCACTGAGCTCACTTAACTGAAACTGTAAAAACCCCACATTACGAGGGATTTTAATAAGTACTAAATCAACATCCTGTGGTAATGCAGACAAACTATCTAATTGTGTAAAATCTGCTGTAGGCAGTTTGTTTTCTTGTAAGTTATAAGCCGCAGCTTGGTGGCTAATATAAGAATCGTTAACTGAACAAACCGTTAACTTATTAAAATAACAAGCAAGTGCACCAAAGCTATCGTTTAAAATAAGCAATGAGCGACAATCAGGGTGATGTTCGTTAACATAATTGATAAGGTACTCATCTGCCGAATCCCACGCTTGTAAGCTGCGGTTTTTTTGATCCAAAGGAAAGCGTTCAAGAGTAAAGGTTTTATCGCCTAGCTGGGCTTGCGTCGTCATAATGGTTCGTTGATCAGTAATCTAATGTAGGTAAATTCTAACATGCAACGGCAAAACGCCAACCCCCAACAGTTACCAAATGGCTTTTCTTATCAAAGTAGGGCACTTAGTGCACAAAAAAGCCTCGATCTATTTTATTATTTGCAAAAAAACCTACGTTGGCAGCAACCCGATGTAACTGTTTATGGTAAAACGGGGCCTATTCCACGGCTACAATGCTTCATGAGCGATTTAAATATTGAATACGGCTATTCAAGTAGTAAGCAAATAGTAGAGCCATGGGATGAATTGTTACTTAATATGAGAAGGCGTTTAGAGGCGCACTTAAATCAGCCTCTAAACTCATTACTCGTTAATTATTACCGAGATGGTAATGATACGATGGGCTGGCACAGTGATGATGAAATAGAGCTTGGTGATAAACCAACAATTGTGTGTGTCTCTCTAGGAGCTGATCGGGTTCTAAAGTTAAAGCACAAGGCGAGCAATAAAGTAACCGACTTGAAATTACAAAGTGGCAGCTGTTTAATAATGAGCGGACATAGCCAGCGAGATTATCAACATGCAATACCTAAGCAAACAACGCTTGCACATCCTCGAATAAGTTTAACTTACCGATTTATTAAGCACATTAAACAAAAGCAATTTAGTTAGCCAAGCGCTGCGTTAAATTGTTATAGTAAGTGTATAAATTAGCTAATTAAAACGGTCTTTTATGTCAATGCAGCAACAGATCCAAGAAAAAATAAGCAACGCTATTGCGTGTAAACATTTAAACGTAATTAACGAAAGCCATATGCACAGTGCGGGCACTGAATCACACTTTAAAGTAATAGTGGTTAGCGAAGGTTTTACAGGTAAACGTTTATTGCAGCGCCATCGTGAAATTAATGAAATTCTAAAAGATGAATTAGCAAATCATATTCATGCACTCGCAATTCATACATATACACCCGATGAGTATACAGAGCAGGGCGGCGAGGCACCTGATTCACCTAATTGTATGGGCGGCTCTAAATTAGCTTAAATAATTAATAGCGATTTGATTGTTACACTTGTGGTTAACTGATCAGATCAGTGTTTTTAGTATTAGCCTTTAAACTAGCGCTAATTTTTATTGTAAAAGATATAGGATGATCAATGGTCATTAAGCCTAAAATTCGTGGATTTATCTGCACAAACGCACATCCAGCAGGTTGTGCAGAGCATGTTCAAGAACAAATTAACTATGTAAAACAACAAGGCGCATTAAAAAATGCACCAAAAAATGTATTAGTTATTGGCGCATCAACAGGCTACGGCTTGGCTTCGCGCATTACAGCTGCGTTTGGTGGTGGTGCTAAAACATTAGGTATTTTCTTTGAAAAAGAAGGTACAGAACGCAAAACAGGTTCTGCTGGTTGGTACAATACCGCTGCTTTTCAAGATGCAGCAGACGAAGCAGGCCTTTGGTCTAAAAATATTAATGGCGATGCCTTTTCTAACGAAATTAAACAAAAAGCAATCGACACTATTAAAGCAGATTTGGGCAAAGTAGATTGTATTATTTATAGCTTAGCGTCTCCTCGTCGTACAGACCCAAATACGGGCGAAGTTTACTCATCTACGCTTAAGCCAATTGGAAATGCCGTTACTACTAAAAACTTAAATACATCAAAGCGTGAAATTGATGAAATTACTGTTGAAGCTGCAAACCAAGACGATATCGACAACACCATTAAAGTAATGGGCGGTGAAGATTGGGAAATGTGGATTGACGCATTAAAAGAAGCGGATGTATTAGCCGATAACTTTAAAACGACTGCGTACACTTATATTGGTAAAGAGCTAACATGGCCAATATACGGACACGCTACTATTGGTAAGGCTAAAGAAGATCTAGACCGTGCAACCGCTGCTATTAAAGAATCAACAAAAGATTTAAATGGTGAGGCATATGTTTCATCACTTAATGCTGTGGTAACGCAAGCAAGTTCTGCTATTCCTATTATGCCGCTATATATCTCTGCTTTATTTAAAGTTATGAAAGCAGATGGCACATATGAAGGCACTATTGAGCAAATTCACGCTTTATTTAGTGAAAACTTGTATGGTGAATCACCTCGCTTTGACGACGGTGGACATTTATTCCAAAACTACAAAGAGCTAGAAGACGATGTACAAGCTCGCGTGCAAGCTGTTTGGGATAAAGTAGATACAAGCAGCATTGATGAGCTAACAGATTATGTTGGTTACCATAATGAGTTTTTACGCTTATTTGGTTTTGGTATAGATAGTGTTGACTACGATCAGGATGTAGATTCAGTTAAGCCAATTGCCAATATGATTGACTAACAGAACTTAGGGCCTGTTTATCTTTCGAGGTTAAATTTGCAGCAGTCTGTTTGGTATTTAGGCAAGGCAGAGCCTGTGTAGTGTGGTTATTCCCCATAAATGGGGCGATAACGTGGAATAAATGCCAAACATGCGCTGCCCAAAGGGTTCTGCCTAGGGGCTATTTACTCTTTGTTGCTCGGTTTTTACTTATTCTTACATGGATGTAAGCCATTAGAATAACGCAGGAGCAGTTATCGAGCCCACTAGGTTACAAACCTCACGCCGCGATTAAATAGCCCCTAGATTGAACAAATTTTAATCCTGAAAGGTCAACAGGCCCTAGTTATAAAAAGCCGCTATCGCGGCTTTTTTTGTATTATGCGATTTGTTGAATTTACGATGAAATCAGGAATGATAATTGCTTAGGCTACCACTTTGGTCTAGCTTGATTTTTATTTAATTCACTTAACAAAACTAAATAAGTGTTTCTGTCGTATAATTTTCATAAATACACTCGCATAGTCATCTAAAATGATGTTAAAATCTCGACAATATGTGATGAGTTTTACTACGTTGCTTGTTTGATATCTCTAGCAAGCTGCTCTTTTGTACCTTGATATAACTTGGAATAACTCAAATGGCGACGTGGTTGATACGATTTTTCAGTTTCTTTCCTTTAATGTAATGCAAGTGCGTATGATCAACATAAAAAAAGGTCTGGATTTACCCTTAGAGGGCGCGCCACAGCAAGTTATACATGACGGTTCTGCTGTCAAACGTGTAGCTGTGCTTGGCGAAGAGTTTATCGGTATGCGTCCAACCATGCATGTTCGTGTGGATGACCAAGTCAAAAAAGGCCAGGTACTTTTTGAAGATAAAAAGAACCCAGGCGTCCTATTTACTGCTCCAGCTTCTGGTACAGTAAAAGAAATAAATCGTGGTGCTAAACGTGTGCTGCAATCTGTTGTTATTGAAGTAGCAGGCAGTGAGCAAATCACCTTTGACTCTTTCAAAGCAGACGAGCTTCCGAGCTTAGAGCGCGAAAAAGCCAAAGAAGTACTTATCCAGTCTGGTCAATGGACAGCACTTCGTGTTCGCCCATTCAGCAAAGTAGCGGCTGTGGATGCAAATCCTAGTTCTATTTTTGTGACCGCAATCGACACAAACCCATTAGCTGCAGATCCTGCAGTAATTATTGCAGAAAATGCGCAAGCATTTGAAGCGGGTCTTGCAGTTGTTTCGCGTTTGACCGATGGCAAAGTATTTGTGTGTAAAAAAGCAGGCAGCCAAGTTCCTAGCTCATCTATAGCTCAAGTAGAAGTACATGAGTTTGGTGGTGTGCATCCGGCTGGCCTCGTTGGCACTCATATCCATCATCTTGATGCAGTTTCTGTTAGCAAACAAGTTTGGCATATTGGTTACCAAGACGTTATTGCGTATGGTCACTTATTCCTTACTGGTGAAATTTACACAAATCGTGTTATTTCGCTTGCAGGTCCTCGCGTTAAAAACCCACGTTTAGTGAAAACACAATTAGGTGCTTCATTGGATGATTTAGTGGCTGGTGAGTTAGAAGACGGAGATAACCGCGTTATTTCTGGTTCTGTTCTATCGGGTTCTATTTCAAACGGTGTTCATGCATTCTTAGGTCGTTACCACGTTCAAGTATCTGTTTTACTTGAAGGTCGCGAAAAAGAATTGTTTGGCTGGATTGCACCAGGTAGTGATAAATTCTCTGTAACGCGTACATTCCTTTCTCACCTTGCACCAAGTCGTTTATTTAAAATGACAACGTCAACAGGTGGTTCAAAACGTGCCATGGTACCAATTGGTAGCTACGAGCGCGTAATGCCGTTAGATATTTTGCCTACTCTATTATTACGTGACTTAATTGCACGTGATTTAGACAGTGCAATTTCATTGGGCGCGCTTGAACTTGATGAAGAAGATTTAGCGTTATGTACCTTCGTTTGTCCAGGCAAATACGAGTATGGTTCTATCCTACGCGATTGCTTAACTACGATCGAGAAGGAAGGCTAGAGAGATGGGTTTAAAAAAATATCTAGAAGATATCGAGCCGAATTTTGAAGCCGGTGGTAAATATGAAAAGTTTTATGCACTGTATGAAGCAGCTGCAACTATTTTTTATACACCAGGCTACGTAAATAAAGGCGCGACACACGTACGCGATAACATCGACCTAAAACGTATGATGATTTTAGTGTGGATGGCGACGTTCCCAGCTATGTTTTTTGGTATGTTCAATATCGGTCATCAGGCCGCTGGTGCTTTAGCACAAGGTTTTGAACTAGCAAACACGTGGCAAGTTGGTTTGTTCCAGTTATTCGGTGGTGAGTTAACCGCTGATGCAGGCTGGGGCGCTAAGATGTTCTATGGAGCATGTTTCTTCTTACCTATCTACGCTGTAACATTTGCAGTAGGTGGTTTCTGGGAAGTTATATTTGCTTCAGTGCGTAAGCATGAAATTAACGAAGGTTTCTTCGTTACTTCTGTATTATTTGCACTTATTTTGCCAGCAACTATTCCTTTATGGCAAGTTGCGTTAGGTATTACGTTTGGTGTAGTAATCGCTAAAGAAATCTTTGGTGGTACTGGCCGTAACTTCTTAAACCCTGCTTTAGCCGGTCGTGCATTTTTATTCTTTGCATACCCAGCTCAAATCTCAGGTGACACAGTATGGACAGCAGTAGATTCTTTCTCTGGTGCAACTATGCTAGGCCAAGCATTTGCTGGCACACTTGACTTTGCAAACATGGAATTATGGTGGAATGCGTTTTATGGTTTCATTCAAGGTTCTGTAGGTGAAACATCTACACTTGCATTATTAGTAGGTGGTTTGTTCTTAATTTACGTTCGTATCGCTTCTTGGCGCATCGTACTAGGTGTATTCCTAGGTATGGTAGCAACTGCATTTTTATTAAATGCTGTTGGCTCAGAAACTAACCCTGTATTTGCAATGCCTTGGTATTGGCATTTTGTACTTGGTGGCTTTGCGTTTGGTATGTTCTTTATGGCTACTGACCCTGTATCAGCTGCATTTACTGACAAAGGTAAATTAGCATATGGTCTATTAATTGGCTTTATGGTGGTTATGATACGTGTTGTGAATCCTGCTTTCCCAGAAGGCATGATGCTAGCAATCTTATTTGCTAACTTGTTCGCTCCACTGTTCGATCACTTTGTAGTGCAGGCTAATATTAAGCGGAGGTTGGCACGTAATGTCTAGTAATAACGAATCAATCGGCAAAACGTTATCAGTTGTTGTAGCACTATGTTTAGTGTGTGCAATCATTGTATCGTTTGCTTCTGTACAGCTTCGTCCTTTACAGCAAGCTAATAAAAACAAAGATATTCAAAGCAATATCTTAGCTGCTGCGGGCATCGACAAAGTTGAAAATGTTCTTGAAACATTTGATGCAAAAATCGAAGCGCGCGTTGTAAACATGACTACAGGTGAGTTTGTAGATACAGACCCAACAATCTTTGACTTTGAAAAAAGCAAATATGATGCAGCGCTAAGTGTTTCTCTTCAAGAGAAAGGCGTTAAAGATATTGCTGGTATTCAACGTGTGACTAAAGAGTCACCGGTGTATATCTCTAAAAAAGAAGATGGCTCAGTTGATGCAATCATTCTTCCTATTCAAGGCTACGGCTTATGGGGCTTAATGTACGGTTTTATCTCGCTTGAAAGCGATGGTGAAACAGTTAAGGGCATTATCTTTTACAAGCATAATGAAACCCCAGGTCTTGGTGGCGAAATCCAAAATCCACAGTGGACTGCTACATGGGAAGGTAAAGAACTTCCAATTCAAATTGTTAAAGGTACTGCGGGCAATGATGAGCATAAGATCGATGGTCTTTCAGGTGCTACATTAACGTCTAACGGTGTTGATCATGCAGTTGACTTTTGGACTGGCGAAAATGGCTTTGGCCCTTTCCTTGCGAAAGTACGTAAAGGAGCATTGAAATAATGGCTGATACTAAAGAAATGAAGGCGGTCCTATTTGGTCCGGTTTTAGCTAACAACCCAATCGCACTACAAGTACTTGGTATTTGTTCTGCGCTAGCGGTAACGTCTAGCTTAAAAAATGCGTTAATCATGTCAATTGCATTGACACTTGTAACTGCGTTTTCGAGCTTCTTTATCTCGCTTATTCGTAACCAGATCCCATCATCTGTACGTATCATCGTACAAATGACCATTATCGCATCATTGGTAATCGTTGTTGACCAAGTATTACAGGCATTTTCTTATGCTACTGCAAAAGAGCTTTCTGTATTCGTTGGTCTAATCATTACTAACTGTATCGTAATGGGTCGTGCTGAAGCATACGCGATGAAGTCGCCACCACTTATGTCATTCCTTGACGGTATTGGTAACGGCTTAGGTTACTCTGTAGTACTACTTACTGTTGGTTTCATTCGTGAGCTATTTGGTAAGGGGTCACTATTCGGTGTTGATATTATCCCATTAGTACAAGATGGCGGTTGGTATCAGCCTATGGGTCTATTGATCTTACCACCGAGTGCATTCTTCATCATTGGTTTGTTCATATGGGTACTGCGTACTTATAAGAAAGACCAAGTAGAAGCTAAAGCGTAAGGGGCAAATAGTGGAACATTATATTAGTTTATTTGTAAAAGCCGTTTTTATTGAGAACTTAGCGTTGTCATTCTTCTTAGGCATGTGTACTTTTTTAGCGGTATCTAAAAAAGTAACCACATCAATTGGCCTAGGCATAGCGGTTATAGTTGTATTGGGTATTTCTGTACCTGTAAACAACTTGGTTTATCATGCGGTACTTGCACCTGGTTCACTAACTTGGTTAGGTTACCCAGATGCAGATCTTAGCTTTTTACGTTTCTTAACTTTCATTGGTGTTATTGCAGCACTTGTGCAAATTCTTGAAATGGCATTAGATAAGTTTTTCCCTGCACTATACAACGCGTTAGGTATCTTCTTACCACTTATCACAGTTAACTGTGCAATATTTGGTGCGGTATCATTCATGGTTGAGCGTAACTATAACTTCGGCGAGTCTGTTGTTTATGGTATTGGCGCTGGTGTTGGTTGGGCACTTGCAATTACATTACTTGCAGGTATCCGTGAGAAACTGAAATACTCAGACGTACCTGACGGCTTACGTGGTTTAGGTATTACCTTCATCACTGTTGGTTTAATGGGACTTGGCTTTATGTCATTCTCTGGTATTTCACTGTAAAGGTAGCGAGGATAAATCATGGATTATCAGATTTTCTTAGGCGTTGGTGTTTTTATCGCTATCGTTGTACTACTGGTTTTAGTCATCATTGGTGCTAAATCTCAGTTAGTTGCAAGTGGCGATATTATCATCGGCATTAATGGCGACCCAGATAAAGCCATTAAAACATCAGCAGGTAGTAAGCTTTTAGGCGCACTATCTGAGTCAGGTATATTTGTATCATCTGCTTGTGGTGGCGGTGGTTCTTGTGGTCAGTGTCGTGTACACATTAAAGAAGGTGGTGGTGATATTCTGCCAACTGAGCTTGATCACATATCTAAAGGTGAAGCCCGTGAAGGCTGTCGTTTAGCGTGTCAGGTAAATGTTAAAAATGACATGGAAATTGAACTTGAAGAGTCAATTTTCGGTGTTAAGAAGTGGGATTGTGAAGTTATCTCTAATGATAACAAAGCAACGTTCATCAAAGAACTTAAGCTGCAAATTCCAGATGGCGAGTCAGTGCCGTTTCGTGCGGGTGGTTACATCCAAATCGAAGCTCCACCTCACCATGTTAAATATGCAGATTTCGATGTTCCTGAAGAGTATCGTGGCGACTGGAACCATTTTGGTTTCTTCGATCTGGAGTCAAAAGTAGACGAAGAAACAATTCGTGCTTACTCAATGGCTAACTACCCAGAAGAAGAAGGCATCATTATGCTTAACGTGCGTATTGCTGCTCCACCTCCAAGAAACCTTAGCTTGCCATGTGGTAAAATGTCTTCGTACATTTGGTCACTTAAAGAAGGCGACAAGGTAACTATTTCGGGTCCATTTGGTGAGTTCTTTGCTAAAGACACTGACGCAGAAATGGTATTTGTTGGTGGTGGTGCTGGTATGGCGCCAATGCGTTCTCATATCTTTGACCAACTTAAACGTTTGAACTCTAAACGTAAGATGAGCTTTTGGTATGGTGCACGTTCTGAGCGTGAAATGTTCTACGTAGAAGATTTTGACGGCCTAGCCGCTGAAAATCCTAACTTCGTATGGCATACAGCACTTTCAGATCCACAGCCTGAAGATAACTGGGAAGGCTATACTGGCTTTATCCATAACGTGTTATTTGAGAACTATCTTAAAGATCACGAAGCGCCTGAAGATTGTGAGTACTACATGTGTGGTCCTCCAATGATGAATGCGGCAGTTATTACTATGCTTAAAGATTTAGGTGTTGAAGACGAAAATATCTTACTAGATGACTTCGGTGGCTAACACTAATACCAAAACAGTTTAGTTTTGGTTAAAATACCAGCCTCGTAGCACTTGTGTTACGAGGCTTTTTTTATTCTTTAATTTTATCAATCTATTAAGTAGAGCTGTTATGAATCGAGTAAGTACTTCACAGGGCATAATGGCCTTTTTACTAATTACACTGACTTTATTATTGTCTGGGTGTGGTGAAAAGCCAGAGTTAAAAGAAACCTTTTTAGAAGGTAAGACTATGGGTACCACTTATCATATTAAATATTATGATGAGCAAGCCCAGCTATCGGCTTCACAACTACAGCTGCAAATAGACGCTGTTTTAAAAGATGTGAACCAATCTATGTCTACTTACATAGAAGACTCTGAAATAAATACATTTAACAGATTACCTGCAAATCAAGTCATGCCAATTAGCGAAGATTTTAGGGCTGTTATAAGCGAGTCTATTCGCTTGGGTGAATCAACTAAAACACTCGACGTAACAATGGGGCCTTTAATTGATTTATGGGGCTTTGGGCCTGATAAAAAACCAACTAATCGCCCAAGTGATGAAGAGCTTGCAAGTATGGTTGAAAAAATAGGCATTGATAAACTTATCTTAAATGAGCAAGGACTGGCTAAAACAGTTAATGGACTGGAGCTTTCTTTTTCGGCAACAGCTAAGGGCTATGGTATTGATAAAGTTGTCCAGTTATTAGAAAGCCACGACATTACTAATTACATGGTTGAGATTGGTGGTGAGCTGCGTATAGCAGGTGAAAAGCCAAATAATCAGGATTGGAAAATCGCGATTGAGCAACCAGATGCGCAACCTGGAGAGCGTAAGGTACACCGTGTTTTATCGCCAGGTACAAGTGGTATAGCGACATCGGGTGATTACCGTATTTTTTATAAAATGGATGGCGAGATCTATACCCACTTAATTGATCCAGCAACAGGTATGCCTATTAAGCACGACTTAGTGTCGGTAACTGTGCTTCATCCAAGCGCTATGACGGCAGATGGTTTAGCGACGGCACTTACTGTAATGGGGATGCAAAAAGCGCAAGCTTATGCTGAGCAACATGATTTACCGGTTTATTTAATAGGTAAATCAAAAGAGGGTTTAATTACCTACTCAAGCCCAGCATTTAAGTCTTATTTATAGTATGGTGCTTGACTTGTTTATTTCCGTGTTATTTGGGTATATAATAGCAGTTGCTCAAAAATATTTGAGTTTAATTTATTGCTGATCAATAGGGGCTAAGCAATGTCACTTTTTCTTCTTACTTTTGGCTTACTAATTTTGATAGTTTCGGCTATGGCCGTTGGTATGATCGTGCAAAAAAAATCTATGGCAAGCAGCTGTGGTGGTTTAGGTTCGGTTGGTATTGATAAAGCCTGTGATTGCGATGATCCATGTGATAAACGCAAAAACCGTTTAGCAAAAGAGCAAGCCTGGAAAGAAAACCAAATTATTTAAGCCTGTCTTAAATATTAAAAAGCGCTTTATAGCGCTTTTTTTGTGCCTGTAAAACGCCTTCGCATCATAGCTTCCAAAGCAATCCAATCTAAATGTATTAGACAAAGGTATATAGTTTAGTTTTTTTCACCTATTAGGTTTATTTTTCTCGTTTGTCAAATTGGAGCTAACACTCTAAAGTTTAACCATAGACAAAGAGCAAGGCTCTCGTCATAAGCTTGAGGCATAAGTTAGCCTCGCTTAAAAGAATCTTTATATTGTGTGTGAAGATGTTGTCAGTGTGAAAGGCAACTCAAATTCGGTGGTGACTGCATTTGAGTTGTTTTTATTCCCTACAATTGCCACGCAGTGTAAACCAAAAATCTTTATATTGTGTGTGAAGATGTTGTCAGTGTGAAAGGCAGCTCAAGTTCGGTGGATTTACTTCCATAAAGAACGAGTTTGAGTTGTTTTTATTCCCTACAATTGCCACGTAGTGTAAACCAAAAATCTTTATATTGTGTGTGAAGATGTTGTCAGTGTGAAAGGCAACTCAAATTCGGTGGTGACTGCATTTGAGTTGTTTTTATTTCCCTACAATTGCCACGTAGTGTAAACCAAGAATCTTTATATTGTGTGTGAAGATGTTGTCAGTGTGAAAGGCAACTCAAATTCGGTGGATTCACTTCCATAAAGAACGAGTTTGAGTTGTTTTTATTCCCTACAATTGCCATGCAGTGTAAACCAAAAATCTTTATATTGTGTGTGAAGATGTTGTCAGTGTAAAAGGCGGCTCAAGTTCGGTGGTGACTGAATTTGGGCTGTTTTTATTTGTGCGACACAATTATTACCCCCTCCTAAAAACCTATAATCCTATTAAATACTTCTCTTTAAATCGTTTTTTATTTGAACTAACCGAATGTTTTTTATCGTGTTATTTTTTATTAACAAAATAGCTTCGAAAGCTTAACTCAAATTAATTGATTTTTAGTTGAACAGAAAATTCTCTTTGTTATACTCAAGTTCGAACTTTCAGTAAGTTTTGAAAGTTTGGTTGATACGGATCAATTTTCGCTAGATAAATATGTGCTAGCTGGATTTGATTGTATTTAGCACCTGGTTTTAGGGCTTACAACAGCAATGTTTTTTAAATTTTTCCATTGCGAACTGTATTACTCTAATTTTGTTATAGTCATTTTAGTAGGTTAATGTCTTTGAACACACTTTCTTTGCATCATACAGCTACGGAACTTGCCTCTGGCGAGCCGCAGACGTGTGAGCGCTTGAATAAAGCAGGCAAGGGCGTGTGTGTAGCTATAACTTTATTAGTGTTTAATACTGTAATGTTGCTAAGCGGTGCATTAGAGGATGCCTTCAAGCTTGAAGCGCTATTAAGTGATGGGTTTATTGTAGAGCCACTGTTACTTAATCTTGCGCAATTTTTAGCTCATCCGATCATATCAAGTCAGTTACTTATTGGCCTTTGTTGGTTATTGTTCCATATTTGTCCAGCGCGTCGTGCTGGCATAGTCCTCCGTAAAGCAGCCTTTGCTTTTAGCGAGGCTAAAGTTCTTCAGCCTGTGATCTCTTCACACGGTTGTCGTGCTCCACCTAGCTTTACAGGTTGCCTGTAACGCTGCATCTTGTTGCTGGTTTTAATTATTTGTTCTTGCTGTAAATAATTAAGGTTAGCTACAACAAAGTAGCTCCGTGTTTTTTAAACACATTTCAGCCAACCACCACTCACCCAAGTTAACTTTTATTACGTTATATAAATGCGTTTAGAAAGCTGGGTTTGTTGCTAGGTCATTAATGGCATGAGCTTTAGGTTTTGAATAGCCCCCTTATTTTTATAATTTAATTCTAGTTAACTTGGGTTTTTATTGAAAAATCGTTGCTTTGGTTTTTATTTTAAGCAGCAAATTGAAACTCTAGGTTTGTAGGATACTCCCTTGTTAATTCGTAACCTTTGTAATATTGCTTTAGCTAGTACAGTGCTGGCGTTGTCAGGCTGTAAAGGCGGGATACTCGATCCAAAAGGGCAGATAGGCATTGATGAGAAAAATTTAATCATCATCGCAACTGTGCTTATGTTGCTTGTAGTCGTTCCCGTTATTGTGATGACTTTGTATTTCGCTTGGAAATATAGAGACACTCAAAACCAAGAAATTTATGCTCCAAAATGGGCTCATTCAAATAAAATTGAAGCCGTTGTTTGGGCTGTTCCTATTGTTATTGTAATCATTTTAGGTGTTATTACCTGGCAGTCTACCCAAGAGCTAGACCCTTACAAACCAATTGAAGGTAAAGGTAAGCATCTTACTGTTGAAGTGGTTTCATTAAACTGGAAGTGGCTGTTTATATATCCTGAGCAAGGTATTGCTACGGTTAATGAATTAGTGTTCCCAGCAAATGTACCTGTTGAATATAAAATCACTTCAGAGAGCACAATGAACTCCTTTTTTATTCCGCAATTGGGTAGTCAAATATACTCAATGGCTGGGATGGAAACCAAGCTTCACTTAATTGCAAATGAGCCAGGTACGTTTAAAGGCTTTTCTGCAAATTACAGCGGCGCAGGTTTTACTGGCATGAAATTTAATGCCATTGCTACACCTACCCAAGCTGGTTTTGATAAGTGGGTGAGTGATGTGAAAGCGAATTCAAGCGCTAACAACCTGACTCATGCAAATTATGTTGAGCTTGCAAAAGCAAGTGAAAATAACCCTGTAGCCTATTACGGAAAAGTTGATGACGGCTTATTTCATACCATTGTTATGAAGTATATGCAGGCGCATGGCGATATGAACAAAAAACACCATGCAATGGGCGAACATGGGCAAATGAGTAAAAAGCATCATGAAATGAGTGAGCACTCAATGCCTTCATCTCACAGCCAAGGCGAGGAATAATAATGTCGTTATTAGGTAATCTTTCACTCGACGCAATTCCGTTTCATGAGCCAATTCTTGTGTTCACGATGTCGGTTATTGCGATAGCTGGGCTTATTATTGCCGGGCTTATTACAAAGTATAAAAAATGGGGCGTGCTTTGGCGCGACTGGATCACGTCTGTTGATCACAAACGCTTAGGCGTAATGTATATTCTTTTAGCACTAATAATGCTGTTTCGTGGTTTTTCAGATGCAATAATGATGCGTGCGCAGTTGGCACTTGCTACCAGTGGTGCGCCAGGTTATTTACCACCAGAACACTACGACCAAATATTTACTGCCCACGGCGTAATCATGATCATATTTATGGCAATGCCATTTATGATTGGTCTAATGAACATTGTATTACCACTTCAAATTGGTGCTCGCGATGTTGCTTTCCCATTTTTAAATAATTTAAGTTTTTGGTTTACAGCCAGTGGTGCAATTTTAATTAACTTATCACTTGTGTTTGGTGAGTTTGCAAAAACAGGTTGGGTGGCATATCCGCCGCTTTCGGAGCTGACCTTTAGCCCTGGGGTGGGGGTTGATTATTATATTTGGGCCTTGCAAATATCCGGGCTCGGTACACTTCTAACAGCCGTAAACTTTTTAGCAACCGTGTTTAAAATGCGTGCACCAGGTATGACCCTAATGAAAATGCCAATTTTCACATGGGCATGTACATGGGCAAACATATTAATTGCAGCATCATTCCCAATTTTAACTGCTGTACTTGCAATGCTAACGCTTGACCGTTATCTCGACTTCCACTTCTTTACCAATGAATTGGGCGGTAACGCCATGATGTACATCAACCTGTTTTGGGCATGGGGTCATCCTGAGGTATACATATTAGTATTACCAGCGTTTGGTATTTTTTCTGAAATTATTTCGACCTTTGCCGGTAAACGTTTATTTGGTTACAAGTCGATGGTTTACGCCAGCGGTGCAATCTCAATTTTAGGCTTTATTGTTTGGCTACATCACTTCTTTACGATGGGCTCGAGTGCTAACGTTAATGCGTTTTTTGGGGTAATGACCATGGTTATTGCCGTACCAACTGGGGTTAAGTTATTTAACTGGTTATTTACCATTTACCGAGGTCGTTTACGTATTAGCGTACCGGTACTTTGGACACTTGGCTTTATGGTTACCTTTACCGTAGGCGGTATGACCGGTGTATTACTTGCTATTCCTGGCGCCGATTATGTACTGCATAACAGCTTATTCTTAATTGCACATTTTCATAACACAATTATTGGTGGTGCTGTGTTTGGTTACCTGGCCGGTTTTGTATTTTGGTTCCCTAAAGCAATGGGCTTTAAACTTAATGAAAAATGGGGCAAAGCATCATTTTGGTGTTGGATTATTGGTTTCTTCGTAGCATTTATGCCGCTGTACGTACTTGGTTTCTTAGGTATGACACGTCGCTTAAACCACACTAACAACCCAGATTGGAACATATGGTTATACATTGCCGCAGGCGGTGCTGTAATTATTATGTTTGGTATTATCAGCCAGGTAATTCAATTATATGTGAGCTTTAGAGACCGTGAAGCGCTTGACGATACAACAGGCGATCCGTGGAACGGCCACACACTTGAGTGGGCTACAAGTTCACCTCCGCAAATTTATAACTTTGCAACAATTCCACATATTGATGATATTGATGCATGGACCGACATGAAAGAAAAAGGTCAAGCATATCAAGATAAGGCAAACTACAGCCCTATTCATATGCCTAAAAACACATCAGCTGGCGTGTTAATGGCAGCAAGCTTAACAGTATTTTGTTTTGCAATGATTTGGCATATTTGGTGGTTAGCTGTTGTTGGGCTAGTAGGCGGAATTGCCATATTTATCAAACGTTGTTACACCAGCGATGTAGATTACTATATACAACCTGATGAAATTGCACGCACTGAAGCTGCATATAATTCAAGTGGCATTAAGGAGCTAAAAGCGTGAGTACACTTTCTGCAAATTTAGAATCAGCAAATTTAGACTCTGTATCACACGATGATCATGCCCACGCGCATGATCATCACGATACTTCGGGTGACACGATATTTGGCTTTTGGTTATACCTAATGACCGATTGCCTATTATTTGCCTCGTTTTTTGCCACCTACGCAGTGCTGTTTATGAACACTGCCGGCGGTGTATCGGGTAAAGATATTTTTGAGCTCGACTTTGTAGCAGTAGAAACTGCTGCACTACTTATTAGTAGTATTACCTTTGGTTTTGCCATGATTGCCGCTCAAGGGCAAAAAAAGGCACTAACACTGACTTGGTTATTTGTTACGTTTTGTTTAGGTGCTGTGTTTATTGGTATGGAAGTATACGAATTTCATCACCTAATTGTGCATGGCAATGGCCCACAACAAAGTGCTTTTTTGACATCATTTTTCTCATTAGTTGGCCTACATGGTTTACATGTAACTGCGGGTCTAATTTGGATGACCATAATGATGATTGAAGTTGCTAAACGCGGCTTAGGTAAAGCAACCGTAACGCGTTTAAGCTGCTTAAGCCTATTTTGGCACTTCTTAGACATTGTTTGGATTTGTGTATTTACCGTTGTTTATTTAATGGGAGCAATGTAATGAGCCACAGCGAAACGCATGCGTTAAAGCAAACGCAAAGTGATCATCATGATGAATCTCATGGCAGTGTTAAAACTTACTTAATTGGCTTTGTGCTATCGGTAATTTTAACTGCTATACCGTTTTACATGGTAATGGAAGGTGACTTTTCAAAAGCAACAACGCTTTGGAGCATTGTTACTTTAGCAATCGTACAAATTTGGGTGCATTTAAAATACTTTTTACACCTTAATTTTACCACCGAAGATGGCCGTGCAAGTACTTTCACATTCCTATTCAGTGCTCTGATCATCGTAATGGTTGTTGGGTTATCTGTTTGGATCATTTATGAATCTAACGCAATGATGATGTACTAGGAGTTGAAGATGTTTCGTCGTTATTTATCAGTGACAAAGCCGGGTATTATTATGGGCAATTTGATCAGCGTAGCGGGCGGGTTTTTACTTGCTTCGCGCGGTGATATAGACCCATGGTTAATGATTGCCACATTAATTGGTTTGTCGCTAGTGGTTGCATCAGGTTGCGCTATCAATAATGTTATAGATAGAGACATAGATGTGGCCATGGCGCGTACTCGTACGCGGGTTACAGTAACGGGCGAAATGTCGGCCTTTGCTGCACTTAGTCACGGTATTTTATTGGGTGTTGTGGGCTTTGGTTTACTTATCGCCTACACCACTCAAGCCGCGGTATTTTTTGCAGCCTTTGGCTACGTAATTTATGTAGGGGTTTATAGCCTCTACATGAAACGCAACTCAGTATATGGCACTTTTGTAGGCAGCCTTTCTGGCGCTGTACCGCCAGTAGTAGGTTACTGCGCCGTAACAGGGCAGTTCGATATGGGCGCATTAATACTGCTAGTCATGTTTAGCTTGTGGCAAATGCCGCACTCTTACGCTATTGCTATTTTTCGCTTTAAAGATTATCAAGCTGCAGGTATTCCTGTATTACCAGTAGCGCAAGGTATCGACAAAGCAAAACGCCATATCGTACTTTACATTGCTGTATATGCCCTAGTTGTGATGTTACTGCCAATTACTGGCTACACAGGTGCTGCTTTTATGGCTGTTGCTTGTATTACCAGCTTTTGGTGGTTGCTAATGGCGCTACGTGGTTATCGTCGTAATATTGATATGAGTAGCTGGGCACGTAAAGTGTTCGCATTTTCAATTATTAATATTACAGCGTTAAGTATTGCTATGGCTGTTGATTATCATAGTGTTGCTCCACAGCTATTAACGCTTACCTAATTTAAAAATTTTAACTATTCCAAAGTTAATCCAAAGGCTCGAAAGGGCCTTTTTTTATGCCTAAATATTAAAATAATTGAACATCAGTACTCTCGCCCTTTTACTTTCTAAAATCATCAGCATTGTAATAAAGTGGTTTAAGGGTGCCGCAGTTAATAAATTTATAGGTAAGCTCATTTTCAGCTGGGACACGTTTTGAGGTACGAAGCTTTTGCATACATGCATTAACTAAATCAACAAAAATAAGATGGTTATAGCTCGGCGCTTGTTGAATTTTATGAATATAAATACGCTCACTCCCGCCCAGATTAATCATGTCGTAGTCTTGCCATTGCGATGATTCACTTAAATCTTTTAGATCTCTGGCATACAGTTGCTTACTCAGTTCAAGCTCTTTTTTTGAGTAAATTAAACTACCACCTTGTTGATAATCACCCTCGTAAATGTCGGCAATAATCGTAATTTCTTCACCACGCATTAAATGTTGAATATTAAACGCTTGTGGCTTAACCGTGATTAGTTCAGCATTTCTAACAAAGTTTAAGAGTGCGACATCGGGGTTTCCTATTTTATAAACAACTTGCACATCATCTGGAGAATTATAACTAGGTAAGTTAATCGCAATTATAGATGAGCCTTGATTAACCAAAGCCATAGGATGCTCAGCATTGTAAGCGGGGTCTACCGGTGGAAGTTCTGCTTTTTCTTCTTCAGCTGCGGCAAAGCCACTTAAAGTAACTAGTAATAAAGTAAGTAGTAGGCGCATTATAATCTCAATTAATTTATGAGCTTAAATTGTAGTATAAAATATATATTACATTGAGTTAATTACACTTAATACTTAAATGCCAAGCATTGTATAAAAGGCTCAAATGAGCCTTTTATACAATTTCAGGTAATCTTAAAGCGACATTAAAATAAGCACTATTTAATTGCTTTTTTTACTTCTCGCCAATCTATTATTTTAAAGTTTTGAGGTTGCTGTGGCATACGATTATAACCATCTTGTACAACTAAAATACCTTCAGGATAACCCGGTAGGGACTTAGATGTTACTGTTAACCCGTCGGTTTCTGATGAGCCATCAATACCATTAACCAAATCACTTATTACATTAAACTTACCCGTAAACTCTAAGCTAGGTGTTTTAATGCCCGCAGTATCATTATTTATTTTATACAGTACGTAGCTGTTATCACCTTGGCTGGAAACAACTAAATAACGTGTTTTGTCGCTGTGGTAAATTTCCATACCTTCAACATCATCAACAAGTTGCTCATTTATACCTTGCAGCATAACCGGTGTACTGCCTGCCGTTGGCTCTGCACCTATAAACCAAATACCGGCATCTTCTTCGCCTACAAATAATTGTCCCAGTTCATCATCTGCACTACAGCCTTCTGGTTGGCTTGGTAGGTTAAACTCGCGAACAAGTTTGCCTGTTATTTTTTCGTTATCCTCACTGATTTTATATTGCTGATACAGCCCCGATTTATCATTTACAAATACATAGTTCCCCGTATTTGACGAGTACATACATAAGCCATAAATTTCATCAAGATTGGTAGGAATATCAGCAATGTACTTCACACTATTATTAGCTTGTACTGTAAATAGACTAATACCGTTAAGCGTTCGGTTACTAGCAGTTATTAATGTATTGGTACTGTTTTTAATCGTGCTATTTTGTCGCAGGTCTACGTTATTTAAACGACCAACTTCAAGTGACTGTTCAAGCTTGCCATTTAGGCTGTATACCATTAGTCCACGGCGTTTATCGGTGCCTAAAATTAAGCTGTTTGCTGCATCTTTAGGGTTAACCCAAATTGCCGGATCGTCTGCTGCATCACCAAATGCTTGAACGGGGGCCGTTTGTGCACTTGCCTTTATTTGAGTGATTGATTGAGTGATTGATTGAGTGTTGGTTTTTAATGGTTTTTTGATAGGTGTTACAGGTAATGTACTTTTAATATAAGCACCTGTTTCGTCGTTATACAGCACTGCCGTTGCCGCGTTGTTACTTGTGTAATTTACCGCTACCGATTCCAAGCTCAAGTCACCATTTAACATCCAGTTATTAAGCATTTTACTAATTGGATCATAAGCATACACAGTATTGTTTTTGGTACTAGTAAACCAGATAATACCATCTTGCGAAGCTGAAATAGCTCCTAGTTCACTGTGTAACTTTCCAAAGGGGGCGACTAAAGCAATCGGTTTTTTATCTGCTTGCGATTCCGCGTTCGCGTTTATTGCCCAAATGCCTACTTCGCTTTCACTTACATATAAGGTATTTGTTGTTGTACTTACAGCACAACCCGACGCCTCACTAACGCCAGAAAATTCACGTACATTTACGTTAACCGCTTTATTATTCGCTGTATCAAAAATAATAGTTTCGGTAATTAGCCCGCGTACATCAGGTACAAATGCCGATATTGATTCACTCGCTTTATTAGCAAATAAACACACCGTATCGGGTTGTGCTTGTGGTGGGTTAATGCGGGTTAGTTCAATTGTATTCCAGCCACTTTGAGTGTGCTCAAGCTTAAATATAACAACGTTATCTTGATTGTTATCAATAGTTGCAACCAAAAATGAGTGTGCTGTTAGCTTAGTGACAGCAAGTGCTTCAAAGTTACCTTTTTTTATAATGCGGCTTTGTTGCGTTTCACTTTCAACTAACACTAAGCCTTTGCTTTCGCTTGCTAGCAACCAATTGTTATTATTTAACCATGCCGCTTGTGAGCCTTGCATGTTATCTGTTGGACCAAATTTAGTACTATTAATGACTACTTTATCAGGTGTGTTTTTTACTGCCGTATTTGTAGCCACGTTACTATTGCTACATGCACTTAATGTGCTAAGCACTAAGCTACTTACAATTAAGCTAAGAGATGTTTTTAATTTAAATTTCATGTTGTAACCTTTTATTGGTCAAAGCGCTTTTGAGTGCTGTAACGCACTTCGCCTTTATAGTTAATAGCCGTTGCTTTTAGTGCTTCATTGTTAATCGAAAAGCTCAAAAATCCTGGAGTAGCTTCTGCAAAACGCGTAAATTCACGTTGTTTTACGTAACGCGCTTCGCTACCACCACCAGATACAAAGTGGTCGAGTTTACTGCCATCTATTTGGTTATGTTGCAGGTCATGTTCGTGTCCTGCTATGTATGCTTGCACACCATTTTGCTCAAATATGGGCTCGAGTAAATTACGCAAACCTTCAGTAAGTCCATAACGTTTTCCACTGCTATAAAGTGGGTGATGACCAACCACTATTTTCCATCGAGCTTGGCTATTTGAGAGTTGGCTATTTAACCATGTTAATTGCGCTTGGCTGTTTTGCCCTTGAGTTGCTTTGTATTTTTCGCGTGTTTTGTATTCAGGGTTTAAAGTATTAGTGTCTAAAAACACCATTAATATCTGCTCGCCACCTTTTAAAGTAAAGGTTTTGCTGTAATAGCGTGCAGGTAAATTCCAGCGCTGACTTTTTTTACTGTAATCAAGTTGTGCTTGCGCATTACCTAAATAATCATGATTACCCAGTACTACATACCAAGGCTCGAATGTATGTGGACCATGGTAAATATCTTCATAGGCACTTTGCCAAAGCGGGTCGTTAACACTTGCTACCCCATTGGGATAAAAGTTATCGCCCGTTGAAATAGTAAAATCACCATCCGTTTGAAACATCGCTATTTCTAACTGGTGCGCTACGTCTTTTTGATAAAAGTGCCCGTTATGACCCCAATCACCAATAACCGTAAAATTTAAGCTCTTAGGCAGCGCAGTCAAGTTTGCAATTTTTTGTTGCTCGTACAATGCGTCGGTGTACGTTACGTTTGCCAATACGCTTTGTATACTGCATAGACCAAGTGTTATTAGCAGTAATGTTTTTTTTATCATTATTGTTCTCCCATGTTGGTAGCGCTAAATAAAGTGATTAGCGCTACCTCATAAACTTATTTAAAACGCGTAACGCAGCATAAGTTGATAAACCGGACCCGCTTCTTCAGATTCAATTTCGTACTCATCAAAGCTTCTACTAAATTGATCATCAACGGTATCAAATTTATTAAAGGTTTCGTCTTTACTTGCATCAAGTAGGTTTGAACCTACCAAGCGCAGTGTTACATCTTCCCAACGTTTTTCTATAAATACTTCAAAATCGGCACTGTAAGATGTAGTTATTTCTTCACCTACAATGCGTCCATAGGCATCACCTTGCTTGCGGTAAGTTGCGCCAAATGCAGCTTTAAGTTCGGGTAAGTCTTGAATAAACCCAACGTTATAAACGTAGTCTGATTGGTCGTTAAATTTGCGAGTTCCAAAAAAGTCGGTTACTTCACTATCGAGCCATGAGTAATTTAAAAATACACCCGTATTAGGCATGCTAAATGCGCCAAGTGGTGTCGATAAATCAAGTTCAACTCCTTTTACATTACCATCGCCTGTGTTGCGTGGTTGCAGTACAAACGTACCGTCGCCTTCAGAGCCTTCTTGTTCTGTGTTGGCAATTTCTATTAAGTCATTTACTTTGCGATAAAATAAATTAATACCGACAACACCGCTTTTCCCTAAACGATACTCGTAGCCTAAGTCCATACCCCAAGCAGATTCTGGTTTTAATTCAGGGTTACCTAGTTGGTCGTTATCGCCAAGTTCTTTTTCGATAAGTGCCGGTGTTAAAAAATCAAACTCGGGGCGTCGTAAACTACGCGCAACAGAGGCGCTAACGCGTCCATTTTCACTCACGTTAAAACGAAAATGTGCTGATGGGAGGATAAAGTCGTAATTATTATCTTCGGTTACACCAATTGTTTTATCATTAATTTTAGAATCGGTAGACTCCCAGCGAACGCCTAGCTCCCAAGCAAATAAATCATCTTTGTGCTTAACAAGGGCAAATAAGTCAAAGCGATCTTCTTCTAAAGTATTTACACCACCAGTAACCGCTTCGTACTCGCTATTAAATGCAGCAAGCGTTAAAGGTGTTGCAGCATATTGATCCCAACTGGTAAGTGCTAATTCAAGCTCGTCTTCGGCTTCAAAAATATTGCTATCGCGTTTTTTATTTTGCAAAAATGCACCAAACTGAATTTCTTTACTGTCACCCCAAGGTTGACTGTGCTGCCATTGCAGAGTCCATTCTTTATCGTCTATGTTGCTGCGAGCTTGTTCTTCTTCAAATATCATTGGTAGCTCAGACGTATCTAATTCGACTTCTTGCTCATATACCGACTCTTCAAACTTGGCCATACCAAATTTAAACTTACTTGTGCCACTTAGTAGTGGAAATTCATAAGCGGTATTGATGTTGTAATTAGTTTGGTCAATATACTTAACATTGGCATTATCTGTTTCTAAGTTACCGCCACTTATAATGTCGTTATTGGCTGCAGTTGGGTCGTTGTATTCAAATGAACGTTCATCTTCAGTACGCTCGGTATCAACCCACATAGCGCTAATATTAAACTGACTATCGTCGTCAAAAACAATTTCGTAGCTGGAGTTAAGTGACGTATCGTCACCATCGCGAGTGTCAGATTGGTCTTCGCGGTTATCAAATTCTTCTGTTTGAAAATTTATATTGTTTTCAGGGCTATCGCCGTAGCGCAAACTAGTTTTTTGTTTTGGGTTATATCTGCCTTGTAAATTTGCACCAAGTAATAAACGTCCACCCGCAAATTCAGTACCGTACACAGCAGCTAAGCTTTCTTTAAATTCACCATCGTCATAAAGCAAGCCACCAGCGCGTAAGTAACCGCCATCTAAACTGTAACCATCGCGTAATACAATATTTAATGTGCCTGCAATAGCATCGGCTGAGCGGTTAGCACTTGATGAGCGAATAATTTCAACGCGTTCAATTAACTCAGCCGGAATTCGGTCAACAAAAAATGAACGGTCGGCACCAGCGCCAGGTACTTCTTCACCGTTTATAAGCACCTTTGTATAAGCAGGGCTTAACCCCCGCATACGTGCACCATCCGATTCAAGTACATCCGATAAAAATGTAACACTGGGTACTCGTTTTAATGCATCGCCTGCGGTTAAAGGTTCAAAACGTTGAAAGTACTCTTGTGAATACTCCAAGGTTGGTGCGAGTTCGTCTGAGCGGTTTCTGTAGCCAATTTCACCATATACAACAATTTTGTCAGAAACTTCGATATCTTTTTTTGTGGTTTCTTTTGCATCATCTTCTGCATAAGCCGTCAAATTACATAAGGCTAATGCGGCTACCAGTGCTTTTATTTTAAAGTCTTTCATTGTATTTGCTCTTGGTTATTGCTGGGTTGCTTCTTGGTATGGCGAGCAAGCTAAAGATATTTGATTACGTAAATGTGACAGGGTTTAGGTTTAATACATGTATTTAGAGGTATTTGAGCAATATATAGAGTGTATTGAGCTTTTATCACTCCTCGTAAAGTCAGGTGTTATGTACCGTGCAGGGCTGTTTTTAAAGTAGGTATCATCTCGTTGTCATATAGCTGAGCTAATATGACCCTGCTAACAAAAACTTGTATGAACTAACTTTAAAACTCATTTATAAACGAGATACCGCACATGCGATTTAACCCCTTTATCAGCCACCGATTATTAATAAACGCTATTATTGCGATGTTTTTTAGTGCTGTGTTTTTAAGTAGTTATTTAGGTGTATTAAAAACTTACGCCAGTATTCAGTGGCTCGATATTATGGGGGAGGGCGGTATTGTATTAATGACTCTTGTATGGATTACCGCGTTATTAATTTCAAGACCACCGAGTAAAGTAACCACTTACTTAGTAATAGGTGTTGGGTTATTTATGTTCTCGGCAACCCTAGATTTACTTGATGAATGGCTAATGCATCCCGCCCATCAATGGCTCAGTTGGATTGAATCTCTGCCAGCACCTTTAGGCATGTTGTTAACGAGTGTGGGTTTGTATTATTGGCATCAAGAGCAGTACGTATTAAATCGTCAGCTACGCCGCCGTGAAGCGCATTTACGTGAGTGCGATAAGGTGTGTTCAGTTACAGGTCTTTATAAGGCGCAGTACCTAGATTGTGCAATTAAAGAGCAACTTACGAGCAAACAACCACTCTGGCTTGGGGCTATTGATATTCGTGATTTTTCGCATTTTAATAGTGAGTTTGGCTTTAGTGAGGGCGACCGGTTACTGCGTGAAATTAGCGAGCTATTGTTAATGAATTGCCGACTAAGTGATGTAGTGTGCCGCTACGCAGGAGATTGCTTTATGGTATTGATGCCAGCCACCACAGAGCAACAAGCTAAAGAGTTGATGGCACAAATTAAAGGAGCTCTAAAGCATTGTGCATTTAAAGTTGAAGCATCTAAAAAAGCAAAGTTTCAATATGTCACTACCGCCTTAATACAAGGTAATAAGCATAGCAGTACAGGTAAACTAACAAGCCAACTACATAGTCAATTACAACAAAAAAAGCATCAACTAAAAGTAGCGCACCGTGCACATGTTTGTTAGCCAAGACGACAAATATTTAAGCGCTCAAGGGCTTATTACGTCAGCTGTAGAGCTTGCTCAAAGCCGAAACATAAATTTACATAAGCTGCTACGCGGTACCGGTATTTTTGAACAAGACTTACTTAATTTTCAGCATACATTTAGTGTGTCTCAGCAGGTGCGTTTATTAGCTCAATTTAAGTTGTTGATGAAAAGTACTGACAGTGGTTTTTTACTCGGTAGCCAACTTATTAACGACACTCGAGCCGAAGCTCAGGCATTAAAATATAGCGATAATTTAGCTCAAGTATTAAAGCAATTATCACTTTTAAGAATGCAATTAGCGCCTTTGCTGTTTAGCCAAACGTATATTAAAAACGATAATGTTTATATTTATATTCAGCCAGCACATGGGTTTGATGAAAGCCTTTACCACTATGTGCTAGAGATATACAGCACTGCATTTTATAGTTTACTTAAACGAGTGAGCGAAAGTTACCCGCATTGTCAGTTCGACTTTGCTTTTAAACGCCCTCGGCATATTCAAGAATACGAGCAAAGTTTAGGGCTAAAGGTAAGTTTTGATAAGCCATGTACTCGCTGGGTATTAAATAAAACCATGTTAAGGGCTAAAAACCCGCATGCGAGTCAATTACGATTTATGCAAGCGCAGTCGCAGCTACATAATAAAAGCGTAGTTAGCATGACTTTTATTGAAGCCGTCTGCAGATACTTATACTCTCATCCAAGTGCTAATTTAGAGTGTACCGCAAAGCACTTTGCTATGAGCTCAGCTACATTTAAGCGCAGACTCAAACTCAATGGGGTACGCTTTTCAGCGTTAATAGATGAGCAAAATAAGCACAAAGCTATTTACCTACTTACTCTGTGCGCTAAACATAACGAACAAGTCGCTGAGCATTTAGCTTTTTACGATATACCTAACTTTCGGCGCGCCTTTAAGCGCTGGACAGGCTTAACACCTAATCAGTTAAAAGCGCAATAAGTTACTCAGTTGCCATGTCGATGGAGTGCAACAATGTTCGTGCATTTAAATGAAGGTTTGGATCTTCTGGATTTGACGTATTAGTCAGCCAAATTACATTGCCTTCTTTATTTACAAACAATGTAGTAGGTGTGCCTCGTATACCTAATTGCTGTGCTATTGCATCGGCTTTTACAGCTGTTTTAAAAGTATAACCTCTTTCGCTAAGTGCTTTAGCGGGAGTAGCATCGTCATCTTCTTTAAAGCTCACGGCAATAACTTTTAAGCCCATATCATCAATTTTTTGAAGTGCTGGCTGCAGCTTTTTACAGTACGGACACCACGTTGCCCAAAAGTGTAAAACGTAAGGTTGACCTAGTAAATCTTGAGTATTGAGTGGCGACCCATCAGCCATTTGTAAATTTAATGTAGGCAATTTAGGATATGTTGCTTCTGAGCTTGTATCTTGTGCGTAAGCTGTAAAGCTTAATAAAATTAGCGTGATGGTAATAAATAGCTGTTTCATAATATGCTCTTTTTTATTTTACATATTAAACAAGAACGATAATTTAACATTTTTCTTTCAAACTAAAAGCCTGCAGCTTGTTCAACAACAATAGCGTGGCGTTTAGCGAGGCGTAGATGATCTCTATCGTAACCTCCGCCTATCACAGTAGCTACAGGTGTATTGTGTTCAAGGCAGCGTTTTAGCACTAAATGGTCTCGTTTAGCTATGCCATCCCAGCTAATATCTAACTTACCCAAGCCATCACCTTGCCAAATATCAACGCCAGCATCGTAAAGTACTAAGCTTGGGTTTAGCTCTTTAAGTAAATAACTTAGTGTTTCGTCAACTATGGCAAGGTATTCGTCGTCCTTCATATTATTTGCCAGGCCAATGTCTAAATCGCTAGCGGACTTTCTAAAGGGGAAGTTTTTTTCGCAATGGATAGAGCAGGTATACGCATAGGGTTGATGCTGTAACATTGCGGCTGTGCCATCACCTTGGTGCACGTCTAAATCAAAAATAAGTACGTTAGTTACCTCACCCGATTCAATTAAAGTTTGCGTGGTAAAGGCCAAATCGTTAACCATACAAAAACCTGAACCAAAGTCATTATGTGCGTGATGTGTACCACCGGCAAGATGACACGCTATACCGTGTTCAAGTGCTAAGCGGGCTGTCTGTAGCGTTCCTTGAGGGGCTGTAAATGTACGTGCCATAAGCTCTTTTGACCAAGGTAGACCAATGCGACGCATTGCTTTTTCATCTAAGCGGTTGTGCCATAAATCTTGGATATAATTATCGCAATGCACAAGCTCAAGCGGCTCTGGCGTGCCTAATATTGGCTCAACTAGGTTACTGCCGATTAAACCAAGCTCTGCAATATGTTGATATAAATGTGCAAATTTACTCATTACAAAGCGATGCTTAGGATCAAAGCTAAACGAGTAGTTAGGATGGTATACCAAAGGCAAATGAGGATTTAAGCGCATATTTACAAGCTTTATAAAGTTTGCGCTATGGTAATCAACTTAAGAGAATGAGTCTATTGCGAGTCATTAATAAGTGACGCTAATTCGCGATGCAGTAGCTCATCATCGGCTAAGTTTAGCTCTATTAAACGCTTTAAATAAGTAATACTGTCTATATCAATGTGATGGCATTTTAAACCAATATGATCGGCTTCAATATGGCAAATCACTACTTCCATTTTTATTTCTATATCGCTTTGAGGCAATGTAAAACGCAGTATTGCTTGCGTATTGTGGCTGCCAATAAATGCATCACAATTAGTAACCAACGCGCCATGTAACGATAGATCGAGTAATTTACACGGATACTGTTGGCTATCAAAACATAACAGAGCGTTAGTTGAAAATAGCACACGAGAAAACTGTCGACGATTTTGCATAACCTAATTTAGCCTTACTGTTTTTTATAATAAATTAAGCATAGCGGGTAATTCTCTACATGCTAGCAAGATGTGCTCCTGTAATGCTGGTGGCATAAAAAAGCCCTGCAAAGTGCAGGGCTTAAGTTATACAAACATAAAATTAACCAATATTTTTAGCCAATTTTTTTGTACTTAATACGTTTAGGTTGAGTTGCCTCAGCGCCTAGGGTCTTTTTAAGCCACTCTTCATATTCAGTGTAGTTACCATCAAAGAAGTTAATTTGACCTTCATCACGGTAATCTAAAATATGTGTAGCAATACGGTCAAGGAACCAACGGTCATGCGAGATACACATTACACAACCTGGGAACTCTAAAATAGCGTTCTCCAGTGCACGTAGTGTTTCAACGTCCAAGTCATTGGTTGGCTCATCGAGTAGTAACACATTGCCGCCAGCTTTTAATAACTTAGCAAGGTGTAAGCGGTTACGCTCACCACCTGATAGGTCTTTAACAAACTTTTGCTGATCGTTACCTTTAAAGTTAAAGCGACTTACATATGCTCGGCTTGGGAACTCAAAGTTACCAATTTTCAGTACGTCTTGTCCGTCTGATATTTCTTGGAAAACAGTTTTGCTTTCGTCCATACCGTCGCGGAACTGATCAACGGTCGCAAGGTGTACTGTTTCGCCAACGCTGATGTTACCGCTGTCTTGCGTTTGCTCACCGCTTATCATTTTAAACAGCGTTGATTTACCCGCGCCATTCGCGCCAATAATGCCCACAATGGCACCTTTTGGCATGCTAAAGCTTAAGTCATCAATTAAAACGCGATCGCCAAAACTCTTACGAAGATTAGTCACTTCAAGTACTTGGTCACCTAAACGCGGACCAGGTGGAATAAACATCTCGTTAGTTTCGTTACGTTTTTGGTAATCAGACTGCTGCATTTCAGTAAACTGAGCCATACGTGCTTTTGACTTAGCTTGACGACCTTTAGGGTTTGAACGAACCCATTCAAGTTCTTGCGCAATTGATTTTTGACGTGCTTTTTCAGATTTTTGTTCTTGCTGTAAGCGCGCATCTTTTTGTTCAAGCCAAGAAGAGTAGTTACCTTCCCATGGAATACCTTCACCACGGTCAAGCTCTAATATCCAACCAGCTACATTATCAAGGAAGTAACGGTCATGCGTTACTGCCACAACAGTGCCTTCGTAATCGTGTAAGAAGCGCTCTAACCAGGCAACCGACTCAGCATCCAAGTGGTTAGTAGGTTCATCAAGGATAAGCATGTCTGGTTTTTCAAGTAATAATCGACATATAGCAACACGGCGACGCTCACCACCTGAAAGGTGCTCAATTTTAGCATCCCACTCTGGCAGGCGAAGTGCATCAGCTGCACGTTCTAAAACGTTGTCGATGTTATGACCATCGTGCGCCTGAATAACAGCTTCAAGCTCGCCTTGCTCTTTTGCAAGTGCGTCAAAGTCAGCGTCTTCCATGGCGTATTCGTTATACACTTCGTCAAGACGTTTAAGTGCGTGTTTAACTTCGCCAACAGCTTCTTCAACAGTTTCACGTACTGTTTTACTTTCGTCTAAAATAGGTTCTTGCGGTAAATAACCAATTTTAGTACCAGGCTGAGGATGTGCATCACCTTCAAAATCTTGGTCAACACCGGCCATAATACGTAGTAACGTAGATTTACCAGAACCGTTTAAACCAAGCACACCAATTTTAGCGCCAGGAAAAAAGTGCAACGAAATATCTTTTAAGATAGTGCGCTTAGGTGGCACAACCTTAGATACTCGACTCATCGAGAATATAAATTTATCAGGTAAAACCATGGAGGAAAGCCTTCAAATAATAATAAAAATTTCAATGTTGTATTGTAGTGGCTGACGGGTGAAACAGTCAACGAATGGCGGGTTTTAAAGCACCAAAGCATGCTTGTAAGTAAAATATAAAATCATGAATAAATTTCATTTGGACATCTATACATCTAGAGGTTGATATTTTTTACTTTCAGTTCATAATTAAGCCTCGGTTTTTATGAGCAGGAGTAAAGTATGCCAATTACAGTAAAAGACGAGTTGCCGGCAATTGCACGTTTACGTCAAGAAAACGTATTTGTAATGCCAAAAAGTCGTGCAAAAACGCAAGAAATACGCCCAATGCGTTTGGCTATTTTAAACTTAATGCCTAATAAAGTAGAAACCGAAGTTCAGTTTATTCGCTTACTTGCCAATTCGCCTTTGCAAGTAAACGTAGAGCTACTGCGCCTCGACACTCACCGCAGTAGCAGCAATTCAGAAGAGCACCTTGATACCTTTTACCGTTATTTTTCTGAGGTTAAAGACAACAATTACGATGCATTAATAGTAACCGGTGCGCCACTTGCGCATTTAGAATACGACGATGTAGCGTATTGGGATGAGCTAAAAGTCATTATTGATTGGGCTGAGCAACACGTTACCTCTACGTTGTTTTCGTGTTGGGCAGCACATGCAGCGTTATATCACCGTTACAACTTAAAGCGTGATTTAAAAGACGACAAACTGTGTGGTGTATTTACCCACCAATGTTATTTTGATCACGGTGCACTGACTCGCGGATTCGACGACACCTTTTTAGTACCGCACTCACGCTACGGCCACATTGATATAAATAAAATAAATGCCTGTGAAGAGCTCGTTGTACTGGCAGGTTCTGAGCGAGTAGGGGCTTACTTACTTAAAAATAAATCGGGTAGCCAAGTGTTTATAACCGGCCACCCAGAGTACGACGCCGATAGCTTAAAAGCTGAATACGAGCGCGATTGTAAAAAAAGCCCTAATGCACCTAAGCCCGAAAATTACTTTCCGGATGACGATGCAACCAAACAACCTTCAAAAACGTGGCAAAGCCATGCTTTTTTACTTTTTTCGAACTGGTTAAATTACTACGTGTACCAAACCACACCGTATGATATTAATTTAGTTAGCCAAGATGTGAGGACTAACAACTATGCCGAATAACGCGCCTACAAATAATAAGCAAGCCGAAATAAGTGCCGCATTAAAAGAACGCATTTTAATTTTAGATGGCGCTATGGGCACCATGATCCAAGATCATAAGCTAGAAGAAGAAGACTATCGCGGAGAGCGTTTTAAAGACTGGCATGTATTAATTAAAGGCAATAACGATTTATTAAGCCTAACCAAGCCCGACTTAATCACTGATATTCATCGTGGTTTTTTATCAGCGGGCGCCGATATTATTGAAACCAACACGTTTAACTCGACCACTATTTCGATGGAAGATTACGACATGGCAAACCTAAGCCGTGAAATAAACCTAGAGTCGGCTAAATTAGCACGCGCAATTTGCGATGAATTTACGGCTAAAACGCCAGAAAAACCACGCTATGTAGCCGGTGTTTTAGGGCCGACATCTAAAACGTGTTCAATTTCGCCAGATGTAAACGATCCGGGTTACCGAAATGTCACCTTTGATAAGCTAGTTACTGCGTATGTAGAGTCTACCCTTGCATTAATGGAAGGCGGCGCCGATTTAATACTAATCGAAACTATATTCGACACGCTTAATGCAAAAGCCGCCTCGTTTGGTGTAGAAGAAGCCTTTGAGCAAGCAGGGCGCACATTACCAGTTATGATCTCGGGCACTATTACCGACGCTTCAGGGCGTACGCTTTCTGGGCAAACAACCGAAGCATTTTATAACTCTATTCGCCATATTAAGCCTATTTCGATTGGTTTAAATTGCGCGCTTGGCCCTGATTTACTGCGCCAATATGTAGAAGAGCTTTCGCGCGTGTGCGAAACCTTTACGTCGGTACACCCTAATGCGGGCTTGCCTAATGAGTTTGGTGAATACGACTTAGAAGCGCCTGAAATGGCAGCCGAAATTATCGATTGGGGTAAATCGGGCTTTATTAATATAGTAGGTGGATGTTGTGGCACCACGCCTGCGCATATTCGTGCTTTTGCAAAAGGTTTAGCAGGCGTTAAACCACGCCAACTGCCAGAGCTTGAAGTACGCATGCGTTTATCAGGCCTTGAAGCCTGTAACTTAAATTAAGGAGCCAACATGACCCAACAAATAGCAGTATTTACTAATGTCGGCGAACGTACCAATGTAACCGGTTCTGCCATGTTTAAACGTTTAATCATGGAAGAAGACTTTGAAGCCGCGCTAACAGTGGCCCGCGAGCAAGTAGAAAATGGCGCACAGGTTATTGATATAAACATGGACGAAGCCATGTTGGACTCAAAAGCCGCCATGGTTAAGTTTTTAAACTTAATAGCCTCAGAGCCTGATATTTCACGCGTACCCATCATGGTCGACTCCTCTAAATGGGAAGTAATAGAAGCAGGCCTAAAGTGTATTCAAGGTAAGGCCATTGTTAATTCTATATCACTAAAAGAGGGCGAAGAGCCGTTTATTCGCCAAGCTAAAATAATAAAACGCTTTGGTGCAGCTGCCGTTGTAATGGCGTTTGACACCGACGGACAAGCTGATACAGCAGACCGCAAATATGAAATATGTGCCCGCAGCTACAAAATATTAGTAGAAGACATTGGTTTTCCACCAGAAGATATTATATTCGATCCTAATATATTTGCCGTAGCCACCGGTATAGAAGAGCACGATAACTACGCAGTAGAATTTATTGAAGGCACACGCCGTATTAAGCAAAACTTACCGCACTGTAAAGTGTCGGGCGGGGTGTCAAATGTATCGTTTTCATTTAGAGGTAATAACCCAGTACGTGAAGCTATTCACTCGGTATTTTTATACCACGCAATAAAAGCGGGTATGGATATGGGTATTGTAAATGCAGGGCAACTCGCTGTTTACGATGACATACCAGAGGAGCTTCGTAAAGCCGTTGAAGACGTAATACTTAACACAGACCCAGGCGCAGGCGAGCGTTTAGTAGAGCTTGCACCAAAATACTCTGGTATGGCACAAGCCGAGCGAGTAGAAGATTTAGAATGGCGCACATGGCCTGTAGAAAAACGCCTTGAGCACGCGCTTGTAAAAGGCATTACTACCTTTATAGATGAAGATACCGAAGAGTGCCGCGCTGCTGCCGATAAACCTATTCACGTAATTGAAGGGCCGTTAATGGATGGCATGAACGTGGTAGGTGATTTATTTGGCGCAGGTAAAATGTTTTTACCACAAGTGGTTAAATCGGCGCGCGTAATGAAACGAGCCGTAGCCTACCTAGACCCATTTATTGAAGCCGAAAAAGAAGAAGGCTCAACCAATGGTAAAATAGTAATGGCGACCGTAAAAGGCGACGTACACGACATAGGTAAAAATATTGTAGGCGTGGTACTACAGTGTAATAACTACGAAGTTATTGATTTAGGCGTAATGGTACCTGCTGATAAAATACTGCAAACCGCCATCGACGAAAAAGCCGATATTATTGGTTTATCGGGCTTAATTACCCCATCGCTTGACGAAATGGTGCACGTAGCAAAAGAAATGAAACGCCGTGGTTTTGAACTGCCGCTACTTATTGGTGGTGCAACTACCTCTAAAGCGCACACCGCAGTAAAAATTGAGCCGCAATATGACAAAGGCGTTGTGTATGTAAATAACGCAAGCCGTGCAGTTGGTGTAGTTTCAAACTTATTATCAAAAGACATTAAACCTGACTTTTTAGCTAAAACTAAAGCTGAATATGTAAAAGTACGCGAGCAACAAGCGCGTAAAAAACCACGCTCTAAGCCTGTTACAATCCAGCGCGCACGCGATAACGCAGCAAAGCTTGATTGGGATAACTACACACCACCAGTGCCTAAAAAGCTGGGCGTGACCGAGTTTAAAAATGTATCAATTGCTACTTTGCGTAAATACATAGATTGGACGCCATACTTTATGACGTGGTCAATTGCCGGTAAATACCCGCGCATAATGGACGATGAAGTCGTAGGCGAGCAAGCGCAAAGCTTATTTAAAGACGCTAACGATATGTTAGACGACCTTGAAAAAGCAGGCAGTTTGCAACCACTTGGCGTAATTGGTTTATTCCCGGCTAACCGCGTGGGTGATGACATAGAAATATACACAGACGAAACACGCAAAGAGGTGTTAACTACCTCGTGCCATTTACGCCAGCAAACCGAAAAAACCGACTTTGCTAACTACTGCCTAGCCGATTACATAGCCCCAAAAGGTACGCCAGATTACTTTGGCGCATTTGCAGTAACGGGGGGGTTGGAAGAAGACGACCTAGCTAATGCGTTTGACGCCCAGCAAGACGACTACAACAAAATAATGATTAAAGCCGTTGCCGACAGGCTCGCCGAAGCGTTTGCCGAGTACCTACACGAGCAAGTACGTAAAGAATACTGGGGTTTTGCACCAGATGAAAACTTAGAAAACGATGAGCTAATACGTGAAAACTACCAAGGTATTCGCCCTGCGCCAGGCTACCCAGCGTGCCCAGAACACACCGAGAAAAAGAAAATTTGGCAGTTGCTCGACACCGAAAAACGTATTGGCATGCAGCTAACCAGCTCGTACGCCATGTGGCCAGGGGCTGCTGTTTCGGGCTGGTATTTCTCACACCCAGAGGCAAAATACTACGCAGTAGCCGCAGTACAACGCGATCAAGTAGAAGACTACGCTAAGCGAACTAATATGACGTTAGAGGAAGCTGAAAGATGGCTATCGCCTAACTTGGGGTATGAGCCGGAGTAAAAGCGAAGCGGTCAGCTATCAGTAAAACAAAAACGAGCCAAATTAGGCTCGTTTTTTGTCTTTTTATTAAGAATAAATTATTTTTAAAGTATAAAAATAGTTAATATATTCATTATTTAAACATAAATTATAAGGAAATATTTTGAGCTCTATAAAAGAAGTTTTATTTGGTGAACAAGAGAAACAGGCTGAAAAATGGGTTCGTGAAAGGCTTACTGATCAAAATTTAACAGTTGAATCTGAGGAGTGGCAAAGTTTACTCAATGACTATTCAGCTTATCAAGATTATTTAAATGATGAATATGAATGGATTTCAGAGATAAAATGGTTAAAAGAAAATGGCTCAGTTGATATCTATCAAAATTTTGTGACTGAGTTAACCAATATCAAAAAACTTGCTGAAAATTCACTTTCTGAACCTATACCTCTTAATGAAAATTTAATAATTAAAATGTGTTATTCATATTCAGTAACACTTCTTGAAGCTTTTTTAGGGGACACAATAAAAGCCTTAATATCTGAAAATAATGTCTATCTAAATAATGCGTTAGAGCGTGTGGATCAAATAAGAAATACGAAATATTCATTATTTGATTTATCTAAATCAGGAATGGATTTAAGTGGGTTGGCAATTAAGTGCGTTAGTGAAGTATTATTTCACAAAATTGATAAAACCATGGAAATGTACAAAAAAGTACTTGGTTGTAAAATAAATATAGACACTTCTAAAGTGAAATTAATCATCGACATAAGGCATGATATTGTTCATAGAAATGGGTATACCAAAGAAAATGAGGTAATTGATATTCTTCCTCATGATTTATATCAGGCTATTACTGATATAAAACATCTGGTCGATAAGTTGCAGAAAATAATAGCGAATCAAAAACTAAAGGACTAAGGATGAAGTATCTAAATTTCATCTTACTTTGCTTATCTCTACTTTTCACATCGAATACATTTGCGCTTGAGCCAAAGTATCACGAGTTCGTTTTACCTGTTATTGCTGCTTTTAAAACGCATGATAAAGCTGCGATTGCTGCACATATTCGTTACCCGCTTAAACGACGATACCCCATACCTGACATTAAAAATGAAGCCGAGTTTATTAACCGCTTTGATGAAGTGTTTAATGATGAGCTAGCGGCAGTTATTGCCAGTTCAAACATTAAAACTGATTGGGAGAAAGTAGGTTGGCGCGGCATTATGCTCAATAACGGCGTTATGTGGGTAGATACCGACGGTAAAATTATTGCTGTAAATACCCAAAACGCTAAAGAGCAGGCACTTGCTAAAAGCTTAATAAAACAAGGTAAGCAATCTTTGCATGCAAGTATCAATACTTTTGAAAAGCCAGTACTTGATTGGAAAACAGCTAACTACCATATTCGTGTGGATGATTTAGGCGATCATAATTTTCGTTATGCAGTGTGGGGTATTGATAAAAAGCCAAGCGACAAGCCTGATATGGTTTTACTAAATGGCGATATTACATTTGAAGGCAGTGGTGGCAATCATAATTATACGTTTAAAAATGGTCGTTATAGTTATGTGTTACAGGTAACTATTATTGGTTGCGATACATCCCCGCCAGGCTGGCTCGAAGTATATAAAGGCGATGAGCTACTATTAGCTGAAGATGTGATAAGTGCTCATTAATGTTTAGCCAAAAACAAAACCGCCAACAAAGGCGGTTATTTTTAAGTAGCTAATAGCTAAAATTAATGGTCTTTTTCAAATTCATCAACTTCGCGTTCGGCTTCTTCTTTCGACTTACCGTATTGCTGTTGAATTTTGCCAACTAACTCTTTGCGGCTACCTTCAATTTTATCTAAATCATCGTCGGTTATGTCGCCCCATTTACGTTGCGCTTTACCTTTAAGTTCTTTCCAATTACCTTTGATACGATCGCTGTTCATAAGTAGCTCCTTACTTTAGATTAGTGAAATTAACAGTCAACTATAAAGTAGCAAGTCGTATACCAAAAAAAAGCATAAATATTTTTTGTAATTAATATCAGTAGCTTAATATCAATCATAAATAGAGTAAGGCTAAAAGGTGGGTGTAATTATGTGGTCCTTCTTTAAATGCATACAAAATATACATAGCAGTTTGTAATAATTGCTTATCCAATATAGGTTTTAAGTTATTATGTTGCGATAAAATAGACGGTATGAGTGAGTTATGGATACTAAAGTGTGTGAATATGGCGTAGGAGATTGCTCTTACAAAATGGCGGGGGAGTTAGTAGGTATTACCCAGCTGGTTGATGCATTTTATGATTATATGCAACAGTTAAAAGAGGCTAAGCACATAAGAGATATGCACAGTAAAGACTTGTCGCAGTCGCGTAAAAAGTTAGCTTACTTTTTGTCAGGTTGGATGGGCGGACCTAAGCTGTACGCGGAGCATTTTGGCAGCATTAACATTCCCCAGGCGCATAAACACTTGGCGGTAGGCGTTGCCGAAAGTGAAGCTTGGCTATTATGCATGCAAAAAGCCGTAGATGATCAGCCTTATGCAGAGTCGTTTAAAGTGTATTTAATGCAGCAATTGCGCGTACCCGCAGAGCGAATTAGAATGGTATCGGGTAGCTAGTAGAGAGTTAATAGGTAGAAAGTGGGTAGCTAATGGGCAACCTATTGAGCTTAGTTGCTTGTAAAAGAGTATTAATTATTAAACATCAACCGCAGTCACGCTGCGGTTTTTTGTTACAATGCCGGTAAAGCAATTTAGGGTAAATAGCTGTGCTGCCGGTTCAAAACATATATCAACAACTCGTAATAACATTACAAAGCAACCCAATTACGCTACTGCAAGCGCCGCCGGGTGCAGGTAAGTCTACTTGGTTGCCGCTGCAACTTATGCGTGATGGGCACTTTAAACGTATTGTAATGCTAGAGCCGCGTCGTTTAGCTGCGCGTAATATTGCTAGTTACTTGGCAAAGTGTCAAAACGAGAGTGTTGGCCAAAGTGTTGGCCTGCGTATAAGAGGTGAGAGCAAAGTAAGTGTTAATACGCGCCTTGAAATAGTTACCGAAGGCATGCTTACCCGCATGCTGCAAAACGATCCTGAGCTTAGCGATGTTGATTTACTGATATTTGATGAGTTTCATGAGCGCTCTATTGCAGCCGATACTTCATTGGCATTTGCGTTAGAGACCCAAAGTGCGCTGCGCGAAGATTTAACCATAATGTTGATGTCGGCAACCCTTGATACCCAGCGCTACACTGAGTTTTTTGCTTGCCCTGTAATTCAATCAAATGGGCGCAGCTATCCAATAGATGAAGTATATATACCCATAAAAGATGAAAGCCGCTGGCTTGATGCAATCCCCACTATAATAAAACAAGCACTGAGTGAGCAAACAGGCAGCGCGTTGGTGTTTTTACCAGGGCAGCACGAAATACTCAGGGTACAACAAGCACTCACTGACTTACCAAACAATTGTATAGTGGCAACGCTATTTGGCGAGCAAGATAAAGCCAACCAGCAAGCAGCTATTGCTCCTGCGCCTGAAGGGATGCGCAAGGTGGTACTTAGTACCAATGTGGCCGAAACTAGCTTAACCATTGAAGGCATAAGGATTGTGATTGATAGCGGTAAACGCCGCGCCGCGACCTTTAATTTAAAAACCGGTGTTACTGAACTCACAACACAAAGCATATCGCGCTCGTCTGCTGTGCAGCGCGCTGGGCGTGCAGGGCGAATAGAGCCGGGCATTGTTTATCGAATTGGCTCAAAGCAAACCTTTGAGCGACGTAATAGTCACGACAATCCCGAAATACTCACATCAGACATAAGCCAACTTATGCTTGAGGCAAAGCAATGGGGAGCCAGTATTGATGAGCTAACCTTGCTCGATAAGCCCACTGAGCAGCAATGCGAGCAAGCAAGTAATCTGCTTAACATGCTAGAAGCTATTGATAGCAAAGGTAAGCTCACACCGCTTGGCAGTAAAATGTTAGGGTTTGGTGCTGATATTCGTTTGGCGCATATGCTATTAAAAGCACAAATACTTGATGACCAACTCTCTGGTATTTTTAGGCTCGCTATTTATTTAGTGGCATTACTTGAGAGCCGAGTAAATAGTGCAAACGAGTTGAGTTTAGCGCTACATAGCCAACAGCAACGTCCGCATCCGGTATTTAAACAACAGTTAAAATATTGGCAAAGCCGCTTAAAAGTAAAAGACGAAAACAGCGAATTAAATACGCATTATATAAGTTTGCTGGTGGCATTGGCATACCCCGATCGTATTGCTAAAAAACGTGGTAATGGTTATTTACTTGCCAATGGTGCTGGTGCTGAGTTAAATGTCGATTACTGGCACAACGACGATTACTTAGCCATAGCAACCATGGGCGGGCACAAAGGCGGGCGTATATTTGCAGCCACCGCGCTTAACCCATTTGAGTTACAAGAATTTTTACCGCATTTATTTAGTGAACTTACTCGTTGTGAGTTTGATGAAAAATCAGCGCGCTTTATTCATCAAGATGAAGTGAAACTCGGGGCTATAACGCTCAGCAGCCAGCCTAGTAAACAAAAACTAGATAAGAGCGAGCGTGCTAAAGCGTGGCTTAACTTATTTGCTAAACACGGTTTTGCATTATTTAACGAGCAACCTGATGCGCAACAATTGCTGATACGTATGAGCCTAGCAAGTAATTTAATGCCCGATAAATTCCCGCAAATAAACGAGCAACAACTTATTCAAAATGCAGCGCAGTGGCTAGGCGTGTTTTTAGAAGATATTAAAACGCTCACGCAGCTTAAAAAGTTTAACTACTTTGAAGCATTACAAAACTGCTTTGATTGGCAACAACAAACCACGTTAAAAGCTTTGTTACCTTTGCGCTTAACGGTGCCAAGTGGCTCAAATATAAAAATAGAATACCAGCTTGATGGCCCAGCAAAGCTAAGCGTGCGTATGCAAGAAGTTTACGGCTTGACCAGTACGCCTATGCTTGCCAACGGTAAATTGCCATTGCTTATGGAGCTGCTATCGCCAGGTAAACGTTCATTGCAACTTACTCAAGATTTAGCCCACTTTTGGGCTAGCAGTTACCGCGATGTGCAAAAGGAAATGAAAGGCCGCTACCCTAAACATTTTTGGCCAGACGACCCAGCCAACAGCGTTGCAACAAATAGAGTAAAGAGCAAAATGTAGGTGTTAATTTACTTAAAACTGATTTTGTTTGATTATTGAACTTACTAAGGTAATGTACCTATAAAATATTTTTAACTACAGGGAATAGTCAATGAGGTTACTTTTAACGTTAGGTTTGGCTCTAGTAACTGCTTTTTCGGCTTATGCTGAAAAGCCACTCGACTTAAATGCATTTGCGCAGCAATACTATAAAACAATGACCGCAACACAAGCACCTAACGCAGGTGCTAAAGAGCTTGAGGCTTATCTTGCATTGTTAACCGATGATATTGGTAATCAGCATATTCCGTATCAACCGGATGACTCACGTACTCCTGATGGCAAAGAGCAGATGCGCAAAGGTATGAGTTTTTACTTAGGTGCGCACACGTTGTTTGAAAGCACACTGCTTAATACATTTGTGTTTAATGATACAGGCTTTGCTATTCGTTATAAGAGTCATGCAAAGGGCATTCACCCGCAAAGTAAGCAGCCAATAGAATACACCTCCACAATGATGGAAGTAATAGAACTTGAAAACGGTAAAGTGGCGATGATACGCAAGTATCACGAATAAAAAATAAGGATATATATGAAACATTTACTGATCGCACTATCAATATTAATGCTTAGTGCATGCGCTAGTACAAAAAGTGATTTTAGATTTGATGGTTCTACACCTGAGTCAACTCAGGCGGGAGTTCATAAAGTTTTAAAGACATTAAAATCTCAAGATGTAATGCGCTTTATAGGCGCCTTAATTGCAATTCAATTTTCTGATGTGCAAAGCGCAGAAGATGTTTTAGGCGACCCAACCATGATGAATGAAATGAATTATTTTATTATTGGTAAAAAAATTGATGGCTTAAATTATTATGAAGTACTGGATCTTGCGAGTTCATCTTCGTCGAAAGTGGAAGTTTCGGTAGCGAAATAGTTTCAGCTTTTTGTATTACATTAAATGTGTAATACCAATTCGCAATAATACTTAATCATTTTGCGAGGCTAAACGTGTCGCTACCTGCGTTAAAAAATTCTCATTTAGAACAACTAAATAGCTAATTTTTTGCCTAGCTATCAACACGTTTTTCCGCCCTCACAATAGACCATTTAATTAAGCGAATTGGTATAATTTTATGTCTATATTAAATATATTATTGAAAGTGCTAACGTTTTAACGCTATAAAACTTAATAGTAAGCTTTGTTTATACCTGCTCATGAATTTATACTACGCTTTAGTAAGAAGCTAATTATTTATAATTTAGATGCAGAAGTCTAAAACATAAAACGTAAGCTACTTTGACTTAACTCTACACGATTAGATAGAGACTATGACATTAAGATTTTTTGTAACAATAGGTACTTTAATTTTAATGTGCTTTGTAACAAGTTTATTAGTTGGGTATCGCTATTTTTTTAGCCTGCCGACTATAAACACTAGTATTGAAGATTATCAAAATCGTGAATTACTGAGTCTTAAAATTGCGCTTGATAAAGAGTTTATATTTTTAGAAACACTCAATTATGACTACGCCGTATGGGATGATACCTATGATTATATGGCTGATTTTGAAGCAGAATATGTAGATTCAAACTTTGTAGGGGATACCTTCTATTCTCTCAAAATTGATGGTGTGTTTATCTACGATGTAAACTTTAATATGGTTTACGGACAAGCGTATGATTATATGAAGCATACGGAGTTTGATGCGCCTGATTTAGATTTACAGGTTAATAAATTAAACCGCGCAATTATTCCTAATCCAAAAGCTGCTAATGAAGACAGTAGTTTAAGCCATTCTGGTTTTTTACAAACAGCGGGCGGCCCTATCATGTTTGCATCGCATGTAATAAAGCGAACAGATAAAACAGGTGAGCCTGTTGGTAGTATTGTTTTTATAAAAAAAGTAAGACCGTCGTTGATCAAATCCTTAGCGGAAATTGCACAAGTGGAGCTTAGCTATACACAAATAGCACACGGTAGTTCTTTAAACGATATTGCGACGCTTAAAGGGAGCCTCCAAGAAGAGGACATTGCCACTCAAAGGAAGAGGGTGATTCTAGATGTAAATGGTAAGCCATTGCTTGCTTTGAACATTAAGCACCATCACCAAACACTGCCAGTTTTATTTGATGATTATTTAAAGCTTATTTTGTTAATGTTTTTTGTAATGTCATTATTAGGTTTTTATATTGTAAATCGTTATTTTATTGAACCGCTTATTAGTGGTGCGTCCGCTATTAATTCAATGTTGGTTAAAAACGATTTACAGCCTTTGAGGTTCACTAATCAATTTTTAGAAATGCGCGTTTTAATTAGCGGTTTTAATGCGTTAATTAAACAAGTAAAAGAGCAAAATTCTAAGCTCGAAAAAATAAGTAAAATTGATGGGTTAACCCAAATTTACAACAGGCGTGCCTTTGATGAAATTATAGCGGCGCAATGGGAGCAGGCTCAACAGCAACAAAATGCCTTTGGAGTAATATTACTTGATGTAGATCACTTTAAAAATTATAACGATTTTTATGGTCACCAAGGTGGAGACAACGCTTTACAGCTCCTAGCATGTAAATTACAACAAATGGCAAAGCAAAACACAGGAACAGTTACGCGCTATGGCGGCGAAGAGTTCATATTATTCTTTAAAGAGCTTTCTTATGAAGAGTTTGTAGATATATCTCAGCAATTGCTTTTGGCGGTTCGGGAGTTAAATTTACCTCATGAAGCGTCGCCTGTACGTAAATATTTAACAATTAGTGCTGGGTGTGTATTTGCTACAAAAGAAACCTTAAGTGGTAATAATGTGTCTATCCAATCACTAATTAAAGAAGCTGACATAATGCTCTACGAAGCGAAAAACTCAGGTAGAGATAAAACATCAATCAAATCTATATAATTTAAGTCAATTATTAAAGATGCATCAGCTGTTTTTTATTATAAAACGCTTAAACCTCTTTCCCGCCATGGCTCTGCGCTAGGTCATCAAGTTCGGCGCAAGTGTAATCAAAACCACTTTCGTCGTATTCGTATGTCACTTTTACACTATCGCCGCCATTAAAAAGTCGTGTTTTTACATCGTTAACCGGCCAGTCTTTGAGCTCGTGTAAAAATCGGTTAGCAACTTGTGATGATTCAAAACAATAGCGAATTTCTGTTTTCATAAATAATAAAGCTCTGGCTGTTTACCCCTGCAGCTAGTGCATTATTAATGGGGCGTTCATGATTCGGTTACAAAAAATAAAGAATTAAATTGTAAATTTTGTGTTTCAATAAATGCATTAAACTCGGTACACACTAACGTACTTTAATTAACAAATGATGACGACTTTACATGCATTATAAATTTGCTCTTATCGCAAGCTCGGTTTTTATACTAAGCGCTTGCGGTGGTTCAGGCTCCGATGATACGCCAACCGTTAACGGAAATAAAATCCCCATTTTGTCAGTCGCTGATATTCCTAGTGAATTAAGTAAAGGCCAAACAATCGAGCTAACAGCAACAGCCAGTGATAAAGACGGCACTATTACATCTGTTGTGTGGCAACAAACGCAAGGGCCTGAACTAATTAGTGCGCCTTTAGAGGCAACAACTACTTCAGTAACACTGCTAAATGCGCAAAGTTATAAGCCTGTTGATTACGCTTTTTCGGTCACTGCAACCGATAACGAAGGGGCAAGCAGTGTAAAAACGCTAAGCTTTACTGCACGTAATAGTATGGATGACATTAGCGCCGCACGGTTACTACACCAAGCAACAATGGGACCTAAGCTTAGTGAAATACAAAACGCACAAGGTTTAAGCGAGCAGCAATGGCTTGATAAGCAAATAGCGCTACCTATTAATTATCACCGTGATTATTTAGTAAAGTTAAATGACGATGACGACTTTAAATACATAAGCCGCATAGACGCATGGTGGAGGTAGTAATGCAAAGTGACGATCAACTTCGTCAACGTGTTGCATTTGCGTTAAGTGAAATATTAGTAGTGTCGGATGAAAACAGTGCCTTAAGAGGGCAACCTGAGGGCATGATCACTTATTACGATTTGTTACTAAAGCATGCCTTTGGTAATTATCGTGACTTACTCGAAGATGTCACGCTTTCGCCTATTATGGGAACTTACTTAAGCCATTTGGGTAACGAAAAAGCAGACGATACACTTAATATTCGCCCAGACGAAAATTACGCACGTGAAGTAATGCAGTTATTTACTATCGGCCTTGAAGAGCTAAATCTAGATGGCAGCGCCAAGCTTGATGCACAAGGTAATACTATTGCTACTTACGGACAGGTCGAAATAGAGGGTTTTGCACGCGTATTTACTGGTTGGACGTTTGCCGATAGTGAAACATTTAAGCGTAAAAGTCGTGACTATATTAAACCAATGGAAGCATTTGACGAGTACCATTCTAGTAAACAAAAAACCTTACTAAATGGCGAGGTTATACCACAAGGTTATACAGCAGAAGAGTCATTGCAAATAGCGCTCGATAATTTATTTAACCATCAAAATGTTGCGCCATATATTACTAAGCAACTTATTCAGCGATTAATTACGTCAAATCCAACCCCCCAATACGTTGAACGAGTAGCTAATGTATTTATTGATAATGGCGCCGGTGTACGCGGCGATTTAGCGGCTGTAGTAAAGGCTATATATTTAGATGATGAAGCACGGCATTTTGGCTCAGTGCTTAACTATCAAGGTAAAATTAAAGAGCCTATTTTAAAAACCGTACAGTTTTGGCGAAATCTCGATGCTAAATCTTTGGCTGGTTACTATAAAACATGGAATTTAATAAATAGCTACGGGCAAGGACCCATGCAGTCGGCTTCGGTATTTAACTTTTTTAGGCCTGATTATCAAACCGCAGCTTTGCGAAATGAAGGTATTGTTGCGCCAGAGTTACAAATAGCAAACGATGCGACACTGATTGGCACCATGAACGCGCTTTACGCAAGTTTAGTGTGGAGTACCGCTGAAGCACACAGTGATTTAAATTCAAATGGTATTTATGTTTATATTCAAGACGACATGAATGTTTTAGAGAAAAACGGTGTTAGCGCGCTATTAACTCAGTACAACACGTTATATTTTGCAGGCGCAATGAGCAGTGGCACACGCCAAGCATTACTTGATTTAGATGCCTACTTTAATGAAGAGCAATACCGTGAACGGGTTTCGTATTTATTATATATGATTGCTATTTCACCTGAATTTAACGTGCAGTATTAGGAGCGCATAATGAGCATTAATAGAAGAGAGTTTTTGTCGTTATGTGTAAAAGGCAGCGTATCGGCTGCCGCGTTAACGAGCCTGCAATTACAAGCATTAACTGGAGCGACTAATGCCGTTGAGCTAGGTGATTATAAAGCATTAGTGTGTGTGTATTTATACGGGGGGAATGATTCGTTAAATATGCTCGTTCCGCTTGAAGGCGAGCAACGGAGTTTGTACAAGCAAAGCAGGCAAAACCTAGCGGTAGAGAGCCCACTTGAGCTAAGCATTAAAAGCCAGTTTGCAGGTGGCGTAGGTATTCATCCTTCACTTGAACCGATACAAAATGTGTTTGAATCTCAAAATTTAGCATTTATAGGCGGGGTAGGTACTTTACTCGCTCCCACAACATTGAATGACTATAAAAATAAAACAATAGGTTTGCCTAAGCATTTGTTTTCGCATAACGATCAGCAAGCTGCGTGGATGTATGGTCGAGAAAAACAATCACTTAATAGCGGGTGGGGCGCACGACTTTTAGAGCGTTTAGAGTTACAAGATGAGTTTGCAGCTAATGTATCACTCGACGGTACTAATTTATGGCAAACGGGAAGTGCTAGCAATGCATTTGCGCTTAACAAAAGCGGCATTAGTAGTATTAACGCGTTTGGAGGGTATCAACCTCGTAGCGAGCACGTAACCGCTATTATGAACCGCTTACTAGGCAATACGAGCCATCCGTTAAGTACAGCTTATGCCAATGGCTTAACAAGTGCGATAAATAACACTCAAGCAATGAACAGCGCGTTAGAAAGCGCGCCTGCACTTATTACCCCATTTAGCGATAATAGCCTTAGTGAGCAATTTGCCGCAGTCGCTAAAACAATTAGCGTACAGGCAAAGTTGAGTACTCAACGCCAAGTGTTTTTTGTTTCTATGGGGGGGTATGATACCCACGACAACCAATTAACAACGCACCCTGCTTTATTAAATACGTTAGCTCAAGGGTTAAGTGAATTTGATAGTGCGATGAAAGAGCTTGATATGGCTGATAAAGTGACTACGTTTACTATGTCTGATTTTGGTCGCACGTTGACCTCAAATGGCGATGGCACTGACCATGGTTGGGCAGGGAACCAAATAGTAATGGGCGGCGCAGTAAAAGGCGGCAATATATATGGCGAGCTATTAACTCAACATTTGGATGGGCCACAAGATACCGGTGGCGGGCGTTTAATTCCTAGTGTTGCTAATGAGCAGTACTTTGCCACATTGGCTCAGTGGTTTGGTGTGCCAAGCTCTGAGCTTGTTGATATTTTTCCAAACTTGAGTAACTTTGATCACACAACATTGGACTTTTTTGTGTAATTAGTCGCTAATAGTAATCTAAAAGCGCTTGTTAGTAGTATAAGCTACTGTTTAATAGTGCTTAATTGTTTTAATAATAAAAAATCACACAATATAGGAATCATAAAATGAAAGTTTTAGTGAGCTTAGTTAGTCTAATCGCCTTTTTACTCGTCATACTGCCGGGGCCTTTGTATAAATTTGGTATTGTAGAGCTAGGAACTGCGTTTGCTGGTTTTAAATTTGGTGTTTACGCTGGTGGCGCTGCATTGGTGCTACTTATAGTACAAGCGTTATTTATGCGTAAAACGTTAACGCTAAGCAGTGGTGTTATTGCGCTTGTGTTTTCGGTTGTGGCTATTGCTATGCCACTTAACATGATGAACAAAGCTAAAAGCGTACCGGCAATTCATGATATTTCAACAGATTTAGTTAACCCACCAAAATTTGTAGCAATTGCGCCACTTCGTGCTGAAGCACCAAATCCAGTAGAGTACGCGGGTGAAGAAACGGCAGTACAACAACGCAAAGCATACCCTGAACTGGCAACGTTAAGCTTTGCACAATCTAAAGCCGATTTGATGGCAGCAAGCGAACAAGCAGTTAAAAATCTTGGCTTTGCAGTGGTAAGTGCAAATACGGCTACAGGTATTGTAGAAGCTACTGATACAACCACATGGTTTGGTTTTAAAGACGATGTGGTAATTCGTATTAAAGATGAAGGCAGCCAGCGTTTTGTTGATATTCGTAGTAAATCGCGAGTAGGGCGTAGTGATTTAGGAAAAAATGCAGAGCGCATTCATTCAATTATTAATGAACTAAACAGCTTACTTGCAAAATAATTAAATTTAGCGCCCTAGTACTAACGATTGAGCCCAAACACTGTTTGGGCTTTTTTGTGCCTATTTTATATTGTCAGGTTCTATTCACGGGCTATGGACTATGCTGTTGATGATTTAAATTTTTAACCACTATGGAGTTATTATGAAAACAGTAGGATATGCAGCAAAAAGCCAAGGTTCTGAATTGACAGAGTTTTCTTTTGAGCGCCGCGATTTGCGAAATAACGATGTAGAAATTGAAATTTTATACTGTGGTGTGTGCCATTCAGATTTACACGCCGTACGAAATGATTGGGGTGGCAGTGACTACCCGCTAGTACCTGGGCACGAAATTGTTGGTAAAGTTATGTCGGTAGGTAGCGACGTTAAAAAATATAAGCAAGGCGACACAGTTGCTGTGGGTTGTATGGTTGATTCGTGCCAAAGTTGCGATCAATGTGATAACGACGAAGAGCAATTTTGCCGCGAAGGCATGGTTGGTACGTACGCAGGCAAAGACCGCGTTAGTGGTGAAATGACCCAAGGTGGATATTCTAAGCATGTTGTTGTACGCGAAGAATTTGTACTTTCTGTACCAGAAAATTTAGACCTTTCACGCGTTGCACCGCTACTTTGTGCAGGTATTACTACGTATTCGCCACTTCATAAGTGGGGCGTAAAAAAAGGTAGCCGTGTTGGTGTTGTTGGTCTAGGTGGTCTTGGTCACATGGCCGTTAAAAATGCAGTTGCAATGGGTGCAAGCGTTACGGTAATTGGCCGTAGTGAGTCTAAAAAAGATGATGCGGTTAAATTAGGCGCTCAGCACTATTTAGTGTCATCTAATGATGACGAAATGAAAGACTCGCAATCTGCCTTTGACGTCATTATAGATACAGTCCCTGTAAAACATGATTTATCTATTTACACACCGCTACTTGATGTAGATGGTACATTAGTTATTGTTGGCCAAGTTGGTCCAGTGGATGAGCTAAGCACGGTGCCATTATTAATGGGTCGCCGTCGTATTGCAGGCTCACTTATTGGTGGTATTGCACAGACGCAACAAATGCTCGACTTTTGTGGTGAAAATAACGTGCTACCTGAGTGCGAAATGATCAACATTGACGAAATTAACACGGCATACGAGCGTATGGAAAAGTCAGACGTACGATACCGCTTTGTTATTGATATGGCATCGTTAAACGCTTAATTTACTAGGTAAATTAAAAATAAAAGAGCCGCTAATTAGCTGTCTCTTGATCACAAGTCTGACTCAAGAGATTTTGCTAAATCGTAGCCTTCCAGGATGGCTTGTAACTTAAGCCATCCTTTCCATAACACTTTCACAGATGCACGCCCTGTGCGCTTGGTATCTTTCCAGCCTCCTAACTTTGCCAGTTCCTGATACGCCCATGACATATTTGGAGCAGTTTCAGGCAATGGTGTTTTTATTCTCTTTAACCACAATAACTTCCATGCTTTGGGAGATAACAGTTGTTCACAACTTGGAGAATCAGGCTGCTCATTGGTGAACTTTAGTTGCAATATTCGCGTCGCAATAAAGCCATTAATCGTCACCAATCTTTCCATGTTATCTTGGCTTTGAAGGCGTAAACTTTCGATATCCGTACCATCACTTTTCCAGACTTTATGGTATTCCTCTACAAGCCAACGGTGCTCATAGTAGGTGATGATAGCTAAGGCGTCTTCTTTGCTGGTGACTGGTTCACTGGTTAATAGGTGCCAGCTTAAGCCGTTCTTAGCGTTTCCTCGCTCTGTACAGCCGACATAGTAAACTGGGAGGGAGTGTCCTTTCTTATTGTAAGGCGCTTTGAGTGTCACTGGCGCATAGGTGATATCCAGTGTTGCGCTTCGGGCTTTTCTTCCTCCTTTTTGTGCAATGTGGATGTGTTTGGTGCCTGCACTCATCAGCTCGCTTGCAAACGCATAGAGCTTATCCTCACCTTCTTCAATATGACGACTTTGCATCGAGCGTACGACGAATCGTTGCTGCTCGGTCAGTTTATACTGCAAGTATTCGTAGATGTCCGCTTCGCGGTCACACACCGATATCACGTTCGCCATTTGTCCTTGCAGCCGCTCTGCCATCGCTCGTGACGCTGACTCCCACTTGTAACTTTCTTTTTCTTCGTAAGAAGTCGTCGCGTGTTTTTCTCTTTTTCCAATCGTGTTGATATCACGACTCCAGCGAGACTGTTCAATTAATCCCACAACTTGCTTTGTGTCTGGCGCAAACAGTAATACGCTATGAGCTAACAAGCCTCGTTGTTTTGCTCCTCGTCCGACATGACCCAAATCATCTCGAATGGAGGAATGCTTATAAATTAGTGTGGTCGTGTCTTCTAATGCGAGCAATAAGTTATGACTTTTTGCTTGTTCAACCGTGGCTTTAAAGCCTGACTCTGCTATAGCCGTTGCGTCAATATTCTCGTTGCGAATAAAGCGGTAGGCACCTTCCATATCGGCGGGGGATTGAGTGATGTTCACAAGTGGTTTTCCTGGTTCATTTGCAAGCGTTGATGCTAACTTTACCAGACGCGCTGTTCTTCTTGGATCACCTAAGTCCGATTTACCGAATTGTTGTTTTGCCCAATGAGTATGTTCGTTAATCATAATGTGCCCTCAAACAAGATTTGAAGATCTGATCATGACATTGAGATTTAGTTCAAAAAAATCCCCGCTAATTTCTTAGCAGGGATTTGTGTATAAGAGACAGCTAATTAGCGGCTCTTTTTGTATTTTAAATTAACTCGAACTCAGTTAATTAGTAGCTTGCGCTGTTGGTTGCTGTTTGTTTAGTTGTAAGTAACTTAATAGCCACATACCCAAACCACCTAAAAACAATGCAGCTGCTACGTAACCTGTTTGATTAGGTGCAGCACCTTGCGCTATTGCTATTCCGCCAACCCAAGGACCTATAGCATTGGCAGTATTAAATGCGCACTGTACTAAGGCACCAATCATAGCGTGGCCTTCGGGCGCAACGTCCATTAAAAGCGTTTGAATCAGCGTAGCCAAGCCCACACTGCAACCAATAAAGAAGATCACCGCGTAAAGAGCCCAAATATTATGGCTTGCCGTTACATATGCAAAGGCAAATACAATAGTACATACAAGCGCAAGGCCAGTCGTTTTAATTGCTGATTTATCGGCAGCTTTACCCAGTACATAGTTACCGAGTGTACAACCGATACCAAACATTACCATTGCGATAGAAATAGTATACGGAGCTGTTTTTGTTACCACTAATATGGTGTCGGCAATGTAAGTATAAATACAAAACACTCCGCCAAAGCCAATAATTACAATACCCAAAATGGACCAAACCAGTTTATTTTTAAGTACGCCAAACTCGTTTAGTAAGTTAGAAGGCTTAGCGTTATCGATATTAGGCACTACTTTATAAACAAAAACAAAAGCAATAAAGGCCAGTACTGCAGCGCCAGCTAAACAATAACGCCAACTTAAATTTTGACCTACAAGTGTAACTATAGGCACGCCAACAATAGTAGCCACAGTTAAACCCATAAACACCTTAGACATAAAGCTAGCACGCTTACCTTTTGGGGCAATATCTGATGCTAATAAAATAGCAGCACCAAAATATGCACCATGAGGTAAGCCACTTAAAAATCTAAATATTACAAGCTGCTCAAGCGATGTTGCCATCGCGCTTAACCCGTTTGAGATAAACATTAAGCTTATAAAAATGAGCAATGCTTTACGCTTTCTCATATTAGCTGTAGTGAGCATTAAAATAGGGGCGCCAACTACAACACCAATGGCGTAAGCACTAATTGCGTAACCACTTTGTGAGGGCGTTGAGCCAAATGTTTCGCTAATTAGTGGCAGCATAGGCATCATCGAAAACTCAGATAATCCTAAAATAAATGTGCCAAGTGCTAATACGAGTAAAATAGCGGTTCTGTTAAGTTGACTAGATGCCGACGTTACATCTGATGTCATAGATGATCCCTTAAGATTTAATTTTAAAAGTGAAACAGCGCAATAAATTCTGAATAGAAAATATTATATGTATGCTTAAATTTTGGTGTGAGAGGGTAGTCTGTGAAAGTGCTATTTTAAGTTAAAAAAAGTACAGAGTCATGCATAAATTAGTGTTTTTGTTAGGTTTTTAAAATATTAATTAGAATAAAATACTACTTAAAATTCATAAAATAAAAAAACTATTTATAAAGCAGGCGCCTGTAAGGTATTAAATATTAGCTGAAAGGCTATTTAAAGCTTATATTTACAGTATAGTTACATATTGATATTACATTAATTTGCTAATTTTAGGTCAACAACCCTAGTGCTAATTTACTCCTTAAGGTTTTTATATGTTTGGTATTTCTAAAAAAAACGCAAAAATTGAAGAAATGGAGCTTCAATTAATTCAAAAGCAGTCTGTTTTATCTGCAATTAATAAGCATGTGGCTTATATAGAGTTTACCCCTGAAGGAATAATATTAGACGCAAACCAGTTGTTTTTAAAAACTATTGGTTACAGTAAAGAGCAAATAATTGGTAAGCATCATCGTATGTTTTGCGAAAGTGAGTATGCAAGCTCAAACGAATACAGCAAGTTTTGGCAAGCATTAAAGGCAGGTGACTCTAAAGCAGGATCGTTTTTAAGATACAAAGCGAATGGTGATAAGCTTTGGCTTGAAGCAACTTACTTCCCGGTTGAAGAGCACGGCGTAGTTACTAAGGTTATTAAAATAGCCTCTGATATTACGGCTAGTTACATACAACGAAAGGCACAAGAAGCTATCGCTAGTGCACTTGATAAAGCATTAGCTACGATAGAGTTTACTCCTGAAGGAAATATTTTAAGCGCAAACCAAAACTTTTTAACAACAATCGGGTATAGCTTAAAAGATATTGTAGGTAAGCATCATAAAATGTTTTGTACTGAAGTATTTTATGAGAAAAATCCGCGCTTTTGGAATGAATTAGCGCAGGGGCAGTTTAAGTCAGGAAAATTTAAACGTATTGCCGCCGATGGTTCAGAAATTTGGCTAGAAGCTACTTATAATCCAATATTAGATAGCAAAGGTAGTGTAATTAAAATAATTAAGTTTGCATCAAATATTACCGATCGAATTAATAATAACAGTGCAGTAACTGAAGCTGCTGCAATAGCGTATAAATCGGCGGTAGCTACTGCGCAGACCGCTAAGAAAGGCTCTGAAATACTACAAAGCTCTGTTGCAAACTCCGATGCCATTGTAAGCCAAGTACTTAAGTCAGTTGATTTAATTAAAAATCTTAATGAACAATCAGCTGTTATAGGCTCCATTGTTTCTACAATTAGCAGCATTGCTGATCAAACTAATTTACTAGCACTAAATGCTGCTATTGAAGCTGCTCGTGCTGGTGAATACGGCCGTGGTTTTGCTGTAGTAGCTGATGAAGTAAGACAACTTGCAGCCAGTACGAGTAGTTCAACTAATGAAATAGCGACCGTTGTTAAAAATAACCAAGAGCTCACTAATGATATATCAAGACAAATAACGTCGGTTTCAGACTCTTCAGAGCAAGGCCGGGAGCTTATTGCGAATGTATCTGAGGTCATTAAAGAGATTGAACGCGGAGCAGATATTGTTTCTCAAACGGTCGCTAAGTTAAATACTTAATTTATTATATGACCTTTTAGATTAAACACACCTAACAACATTCTTAATTGATAAAGTGCGACAATATGTCGCGCTTTTGCTTTTGCAGTTCACACTATAATTACGCCAATTATTACAGTGGCATAAATTAACAATGGTTTATAAAAGCAAAGCTCAAAAAACTTACTTACTTTCCCCTGTCGCACTTTTTATTAGCGGTGTGCTATCTCCTTTTGCATTTGCCGACGATACGCCTTTAGAAGTAATTGAAGTACACGGACATGCTCAAAATAAGCATTTAGCACTTGGTTCGTCAGAATCGTTATTAAGTGATTTAGGTGTCGATTTTTCAGCCGCGGGCGGCGTATCTAACCTCCCTATTTTAAATGGTTTAATGGGCGACAGAGTTAAAGTGTTAATTGATGGCGCAGATGTTACCGCTGCATGCGCTAATCACATGAACCCGCCACTTTCGTATATTTCGGCTAATCAAATTACGTCTTACAATGTGGTTGCAGGCGTGTCGGCTGTAAGCGCGGGCGGCGATAATATTGCCGGTGTTATAAGCGTAAATTCTATTTCACCACAGTATAGCGATAAAAGTGAATTAGATTGGCACTCAGGTTATGTGTCAGCAAAGTACAGTAGCGTTGATAACGGACGTAAACTTGGTGTAGGCGCTCGTTTAGCAACCTACAAGTTTAGCCTTAATTATCAGGGCTCGTTTAGCGATGCAGATAGTTATGAAGATGGTAACGGTGATGCAGTGCTTGATACGTTGTATCGCTCACAAAATCATAGCTTAACCGCAGCTATGCGCGATGATAAACAGCAATTAGTGATAAAGCTAACACATCAAAAAATCCCGTATCAGGGATTTGCAAATCAGTATATGGATATGACCGATAACAACAGTTTCGGTGCAATAGCTCAATACAAACGCTCCTTTGAAAACAGCGAGCTTGAAGGGCAAGTTAACTGGCATAGCGTAAAGCACGAAATGGGTTTTTTCAGTGAAGAAAAAACAGGCATGATGCGAATGAAAACCGATGCACAAGATATAAGTACGCAGCTTAAATGGCGTATTGCCCTTGATAAAAACAGCAGTATTTTACTCGGTCAAGAATATTACAATTACAGCATTGATGATTGGTGGCCAGGTATCGAAGGCTCAACCATGATGGGACCAAACGATTACGTAAATATAAATAATGGCAAACGAGAGCGCATAACGGCATTTGCTGAATACGAGAGCCAAATAAATACAAAACTGTGGCTAAACGCAGGTGTACGTATTGAAAGTGTTAATACCCAAGTAGGTGAGGTTCAGCCTTACAACGATGGTATGAGCATGATGGATATGGACGATATGAGCGACATGGATAGTATGGAAACTATGACCATGAGCGATACGTCTACAGATAACACTATTGCTGCACAGAATTTTAATGCTGGCGACAGACATAAAACCGACACTATAGTTGATGCTAACTTATTAATTAACTACCAAATAACAAATTATGATGAGCTGCAATTTGGTCTTGCCCGTAAAAACCGCGCACCTAATTTATATGAGCGATACAGCTGGGGCGTAAGTAATATGGCAACCACCATGATTGGTTGGTATGGCGATGGTAATGGCTATATTGGTAACCCTGATTTAGACGTTGAAACAGCGCATACTTTAAGTGCTACTTATATTAAATCGGCTAAAGATGACCGTTGGCGTTTAAGCACTAATGTTTGGTATACCGATGTGAATGATTATATTGATGCTGATATTGTAAGAAGCTTCAATAGTTATGACTTGGACAACACTGCGCGTAACATTTTGCAGTTTACTAATGTAGATGCCATTTTATATGGTGCAAAAATAGATTTAACAGTCAACATTTATGAATCTAAGGATTTAGGTAACTGGCAGTTACACGCTAATGTTACTAATACGAGAGGCAAGCGCGACGATACTAACCAGCCGCTTTATCAAATTAAACCACTGCAAACCCAGCTAGGTATTAGCCAGCAAATGGGTCGGTTTGAAAACGCATTAACTTGGCAGTGGGTAGATACTAAAACCCGTGTAGATAATAATCGTTTTGAAAACCAAACAGACAGCTACAGCTTGGTTAATTTAAGCTCTAAAGCCACATGGGATTCATTAACGCTAAGCGCAGAAGTGAGTAACGTGTTTGATGAGTACTACCAACTCCCACTAGGCGGCGTAAGTATTGCAGCACTTAAACAAGATAGCAGCAACGGGTTTGAACAACTTGCTGGGCAGGGTCGTTCATTTAATGTAAGCATTAGTTACGCGTTTTAACTAAATTAAATTTTAAAATAAAGTAAAAGCCATAACTGTGTTATGGCTTTTTTCATACGCTTTAATATGTAAGCCGTAAACTTATTTTTATGAAATATTTGTACGCAAAAAGCGTTCTATTAAGCACGCTTGTACTAATTTTACAGCGTTATTTTAAGGCAATGCAGTAAAAAGCAGTAGCTTGTTCATCACCCAATGATTAGAAAGTACAGTTTTTAAGCAATTTAAAAATAAAGTGATGGGTGCGCCAACAGCTATGGCCGGTTTAGCTTTGGGTATTGCCAGTATGGGATGGACATGGGAAAACGTTTTTAACTTAAACTCTCAAGGGCAATTTTTGGGAGCGGTATTAGCTGGCGTATTAGTTTTACTTTTGGCTGCTAAGTTTTTACTACACCCTCATTTATTAAAAGCTGATTTAGCACACCCAGTTGCAGGAAGTGTGATCCCTACATTTGCAATGGCTAATCTTGTTATTTCAAACTCAGTTGGGCAATTTCACTCATTAGCTGGCGACATTATGTGGGTTTTAGCTTTTGTGTTGCATCTCACATTTTTGGTGAGCTTTTTATACCAGCGAGTAAAAAAGTTTAACTTTGAGGATATGGCGCCCAGCTGGTTTGTGCCACCAGTGGGGATAATTATTGCAGATGTTACTTTTTCGGGAAATCCGACATTAGCGTGGTTAGCTTATAGTGCGTTAGTTATTGGTATATCAACGTACGCTATAATGCTGCCAATTATGTTTTATCGTTTTATATTAGCATTAAAAAGTGACTACGAAATACAGCCAACACTCGCCATTTTAGCAGCGCCTGCTAGCTTAACATTAGCGGGATACTTTCATATTGTAGCTAATCCATCACTTGTTATAGTGGGGGCATTATTTATATTAGCGATAATAAAAACACTGATTGTTTATGTGTTATTTATAAAGTTATTACGCAGACCTTTTTCGCCGAGCTACGGTGCTTTTACATTTCCAATGGTTATTGGGGCAACTGCATTATTTAAAATGGCTGATTGGATGCAAAGTATAAACCTCGCAATGCCATATGTAGATACAGTTAATTACTTAGCTACGTTTGAACTTATAGTTGCCACGGCAGTGGTATGTTATGTAAGTGGTCGGTACTTTTGCCACTTTAAATTATCAAAGCAACAGGTAACGTAAAGCTACTCTTGGATTACCTGTGGCTCATTACTTTCTTGTTCAGCTTGTTTTTCGCGCTCAGCTTTTGATACATAAGAGGGTTTGTTGCTTTTATGCAATTTAGCGTTAGTGCGTTTATCTTTCTTTTGAAATTTAGTGACGATTTTTTTACGACGGTTCACAATTAAATACTCTCTTAATTTTAAGTCGCGCATTATACAGTCATCCTCATAAAAGCTGCTATATAAATATTTACCTTAAGTTAGCTGTGTGCCTGCCACAAATTGCTATATGTAAGCCTCCCATAGCGTTATAATTACCGCTCTTAGTTATTAATTAAATGGGAATTGTTTTGAAAAAGTTAGCTTTAGCCAGTATTGCTTTATTTGCATTTAGCGCACATGCGCAGTTAAATAAAAATATTGATAGCGTTGCCGATTACGCAGTAAATACCTACCAAAATGCTCAAATACACACACTAACTAACTTAGTGGCTTTTCCGACCGTTAATAAGAGCGATATTGCCGCTCCTCAAAATCCCGATTTTATTGGCTTTAAAGCACTTTTAAAAATGAAAGCTGCAGAGCTTGGTTTCGACTATCAAGATTTAGGGTACACCGTATTAATTGGAATGGGCGAGCAAAGCGAAAAAGTAACGGTAGTAACCCACGGCGACGTGCAGCCTGCTAATGCTAGCAAATGGAAACAAAGCCCTTTTATTATTGATACGTCTGAGCCTGGTAAATTAGTTGGTCGTGGTACTGAGGATGACAAAGGCGCAATAGCGACAGCGCTTTACGCCATGAAAGCAATTAAAGATAAAGGCATAACGCTTAATAACCGTATTGAGCTTATGATTTACCTTGCTGAGGAGTCTGATTGGGGTCCGCTTACTAAATTCATGAAAATGTATGAACAACCAAAATATGCAGTAACGATTGATGCATCATACCCTGTAGTGGTTGCCGAGAAAGGTTGGAGCCTAATTGCACCTACTTTTAATGCAACATCACCACAGACGGGTTTATATGTAAGCGATGTAACTGGCGGTGCGTTTAGAAGCCAAATTCCAGAAGACGCCAGCTTAGTACTTCACAATGCAGACGCGGCACTTATTAATACATTAAAAGCAAAAGCTAAAACATTAAATAAAGTTGAATTTAACTTTAGTGAAAAAAGTAATGGCTTAGCAATAAGCGTTAAAGGTATGTCGGCGCATTCATCTGAGCCGGAGTCGGGTATAAATGCTATTGCTTATTTAGCTGAGTTATTTAAAGGTGTGGAGCTTGAAAATAACAGTGACGGCGAGCTAATCGACTTTGTGAATCAGTTAATTGGTTTAGACATTCACGGTAAACAATTTGGCGAAATAGCTTACAAGCACGACTTTATGGGCCCAATGACAGTGGCACCAACAGTTATTGAGCGCGATGGTAATGCGCTAACACTTGCTGTAAATGCACGTCGTCCAATGGGTAAAGGCGAAGCTGTATTACAAAAGCAAATTGATGATGCACTCGCTAATTGGCAAGCTACTAACAATGTAACACTTGCTAACATAGAAACAATTATTGGCACACCTATGCTACTTGATGGCGCGCCACACGCGCAAAAGCTGCTTGATATTTTCAAGCATTTTACGGGCGACGAAAAAGCTGACTTTGTATCAATAGGTGGTGGCACTAACGCAAAGCTGTTTGATAATGCGGTATCGTTTGGCCCTTCAATGCCAGGTAAGCGCTATACAGGTCACTCCGAGCATGAATTTATGACACTTGAGCAACTTGAACTGAATTTACGTATGTACACAGCAATGATGATAGAGCTAGGTAATATGTAGTTTAAGCCTTACTTAAATTCAATAAGGTTTAATAATAGGTGTTGAGTACTAATCAGCACCTATGTCCTTAAAATTTACCTCAGGTAAGTTTTCAAAGCTTGGTTTGGCAAATAAATACCCTTGCATAAGCTCAACACCTGCGTTTTTAAGCCACTTATATTCTTCTACTGTTTCAATGCCTTCAGCTAGTGCGGTTATGTTTAAATCGCGAAACATATTTAAGCAATGAGTTACTATTAGTTGGCGTTTTTTGTCGTTGTTAATATCGCGTATGAGCGCCATATCCAGCTTGATAATATCTGTTTGAAAGTCAGCCAGTAGATTTAAACCAGAATAACCTGCACCAAAGTCATCAGTGGCGGTTTTAAATCCGAGAGACTGGTAGTAATCAACAACGCGTTTAATGTGTGCGGTGTCTTCTATTTTTTCTACTTCAGTAAATTCAAACATAATATTTTGAATAGGAAAGTTATACTTTTTTGCAGCTTCTAGTGTGGTGCGTATACATCGTTCTGGTTTATAAATAGCATTAGGTAAAAAATTAATACTTAGCATTGATGTTATGCCTAACTTTGAAGCTAGTTGAATGGCTTTAATACGGCAAAGCTGATCAAATGCATAGCGGTTGTCTTCATTCACTTTTGAAATAATTGAATAGGCAGACTCGCCATTTAAACCTCTAACCAGCGCTTCATAGCCGTAAATGAGATTAGTTTTACAGTTTATAATCGGTTGAAAAGCCATAGAAAAATCAAATTCGAGATCGTTAGCGTCAGCACAGTTACTACACGTCACTTTTTCGCAATCTTTTGATTTTTCGCTCATTTAGCTCATCCTCTTATGCATATTTGTTTAGGTTAGTTGAGATTAGATTCTAACACAAATAGATTAAAGTATTGTTTTTTATGTTTTTATACGTAATAAATAACTATGTAATTAAATGAAAAATAATGACTAATGTCAGATCACTTAGTGACATTTGGCAGGTGTGTACGTTGCTTATTAAAACAATAATAGCGACATACATTACTTGGAGAATATAAATGAGCAATACAATTACAATAGGCAAAAAAATTAAAGCATATTTACTTATTTTAACTTTGCTAAGCATTATAAATTTACTAACTTCGCCTAGTTATATCTGGGTAGTATGGCCAGCGCTTGGGATGGGAATTGGGCTAGTAGTAAGTGCTTTGAGTAGGAATAAACCTAGAGATACTTCTTTATAATAAAAAAGCCAAGTAAATATTTACTTGGCTTGTTTAGTAAGGGACTGTCTAAATAGTTAAGTCTAAATATTTAAAATGCTGATTGAAGTGTCGCATCTAGTGATATTTCGGTATTTAAGAGTTTTGAAATAGGGCAGCTCTTTTTGGTTTGCTCACATAAAGCTTGAAACTGCTCGTTTTGAATATCATCAATACGCGCTTTTACCTCAAGGGCAATATGCGTCACCGAAAAACCATCATCTACTTCATCAAGGCTTACAGTGGCTTTAGTATCAATTTTATCTGCGGTAAAGCCTGCATCACCTAATGCAAGTGAAAGCGCCATACTAAAACATGCACTATGCGCTGCACCTACTAATTCTTCAGGGTTTGAGCCTGCCTCATCTTCAAAGCGGGTATTAAAACCATATGGTTGTTTATTAAGCGCGCCACTTTGAGTTGATATGCTACCTTTGCCTGTTTTAATGTCGCCAGACCATGTTGAACTTGCCGTTTTTTTAATCGTCATCATCTTCTCCTTGCTTGAGTGTAAGCTTTTCAGGTTATCTAAGCCTTATTTACAAAATAAGCTTATATAAAGCCTTAAAAGCACTAATTACTGATGATGCTGCAAAATAGACGCCAGTTAATTATTACTCTTATTTATTACGCCTGCAGCGCTCTGAACAGAAAATAACGTTATCCCAGTCGCGCTGCCATTTTTTACGCCATGTAAAAGGTTTATTACAAATAGGACATATTTTTTGAGGTAAGTTTAGTTTTTTGTGTGCCATGCTTACTTAGCCTTGCTGTTACTTTTAGTATCCGTTTTACTTTTTGTTCGAGTAACTTTTTGAGTACCCCCAACGTGCTTTTTAAGAATCCTCCCTATGGCGCGTTTAACATCGGCTCGCTCACGGTATTGCCATAAGCGTTCGCGTGCTTCTTTTGAGGCTGCTGTTAAATCAAGCATCGGTTCGGGATAATCCTCCCCTAGCTTAAAGTCGTTAAAGAGTGCTTCCATTGGAGTTTGCTCCCAAGGCTGATGTAAATATTCAATAGGGAGTTTTTCAAGCTCGGGGCACCACTTTTTAATAAACGAACCTGTTGGGTCTTGATCTTCTGATTGTTTAATTGGGTTGTAGTGCCTGATGGTGTTAATGCCTGTTACCGAGGCTTGCATTTGAATTTGCGGATAGTGAATTCCGGGCTCAAAATCTAAAAAGTAATTAGCGAGAGGAAAGCTTGCTTGCTGCCAGCTTATATTTAAATGATGCGTTACAAAGCTTACAAGCATGGCGCGCATTCTAAAGTTTATATAGCCGGTGGCTTTTAAGCAGCGCATGCAAGCGTCAATAATGGGAATACCTGTTTGACCTTGCGCCCAGCGTTCAATATCGTTTTTAACATGTTCATCATCGCGATACGGAAATACATGGTAGCCTGGATTAAGGGCTAAAAATTCCATAGAGCACTCGCTCTCAAACTTTTGCATAAAATGGCAGTGCCAATGCAAGCGCGATACAAACGCTGCTAGTGGGCGTTTCCAGCCTCTTTTATCAGGGTGTTTTGAATGATATTCATCAATGGCCATTTGATACACTTGCCTAAGGCTAATATTCCCCCACGCTAAGTACGGCGAAAGTCGGGAGCAATGAGTTTGGCTTAAACTTGGGCTCGATATTCCTTTTTGATAACCTTTACCGCGCTCGGCAAAAAAGCTCTGCATTACAGTTCGCGCATGCAGCGGGCCACCTTGTTGAAAGCTGTCGTGATCTTGCGTGTAAGCGCTTGGTAGCTCAGGTGTTTGGTAGTTATTGAGGGTAATTGTTTTTATACTCTTCCAATTAGGAACAGCAATAGGTGCTTGCATTGTTTGCTGCCAGCGTTCGTTCCAATTATTACGATTTTTTTTGCCGCGAATAATCGCGCCTGTTTGCGACTCTTGCCAGTTAATATGGTTATGCTGGCACCATGCTTTTATTGCCTTATCGCGCTCAAAGGTGTTGTTTAAGCCTATTTCTTGATGGCTAAAAATATTAACTATTTCAAACTGCGTCTTTATCGACTCAAGTAAATCGTTCATATTTAAATTAAATATATAAACACAGGCGTTAAAACGCGCTAGCTGATTATTTAACTCAACTATTGATTGATACACAAAGCGCCAGTGCCGCTCATTGTAGTGTGCATCTTCGAGCAGTAATGGCTCAAAGTTATAAAGTAACAGGGTCGGTAAGCCATTACTAAATGCATTTTTTAATGGTTGATGATCGCTAAGACGTAAATCACGTTTAAACCACACGATGTTTATTTTTTCTTTCATACTGGCAATATTAAAACCGTGGCATTATAAATAATAAGACAAAACCAATACGTATTAAATGTAAAAGAAGACTAGTGTAAAAACGATTTTGATATAGGCAACTCATGTTAAGGTGATACTAAAATGAGTCGCCAATAAAAGAAGTATTATAAATAGGGAGAATTACCGTGATACTTAAGCAATTTTGGCACTTACAGTCATGTGAGAGTACACCTATTAAAGCTTCACCAATTGCAACTACTTCCATTATCTTTTCCTAAAACTTGCGGGGGTATCGCTTTGTATAACGATACCCTCAGTTAGGGTGAAATTAAAAACGCTTACCAATAGTAAAGCTAAAGACACGAGATAAGACAACGCGCGCATTAAATATAGTTGATTGATCTGCTACCGTTTCACCTGAGTGAAACTTCCCTCTGATAAGTTTCCTGAGTTATTTAGGTTTTTAACATCGACACGAAGATTTAAGGGTACTCGCCGAGATATCATGGAATGTAGGTAGGGCATCAAAGGCTCCAAACGTTGCTACTGTTTTGGCTCCGCACTTAGTAGCAAAGTCGATAGCCTTTGAAACGTTAGTAAAGTTACTTGCCCAGTCAGTAAATTCTGTTTTATTACTCACTAGCGAAGATATTTGATATAAAAAACCACCTACAAACGCATCGCCTGCAGCTGTGGTATCCACAACATATGCCTGAGGGCAAGGATAAGTACCACTAAATGAGCTAGATGAAAAAGTAATAGGCTCGCCACCATCAGTCATTAAAACTAAAGCTACGCCACTATCTACCCAACTTCTAATGGTGGTATCAATATGCTCTATTCCATAAAGCGAGATCAGCTCATCTTTACTCGCTTTAATAACATCAACTGTTTTAGCAACATCCTCAATAACAGATTTAGCTGTGAGTGGTTCATCCCAGAAGGCTGAACGAAAGTTAATGTCAAAGCATGTAACCGAGCCTGATTCTTTAAAGTGTTTTAGCGCATGTAAGGTTGTATTTAATACTAAAGGTTTTGCAAAAGAGCCTGAACAAAAACTCACAATTTTAGGTGTTGAAAATAAAGAGGGCTCTAAATCGGTTATTTGTAAATCGTAATGTGCAGCATCTTTATCGTAAAATTCAAATGTACGTTCACCGTTTTCATCCAACGATACGAACGCGAGTGCCGTCTTCCCTTTTTTTGAAAAGCCAACATAAGATGTGTTTACATTATACATTTTGAGTGCATTTATTAAAAAGCGACCAAATTTATCATTGCCTACTTTACCAAGCAAATAACTTGAACCACCAAGCTTTGCTACGGCTACAGCAACATTAGCGGGTGCGCCTCCGGCAAACTGTGTGAAGTCTAGTTCGCTATTTGATGCCTTATTGTGCATGCAGTCATGTGAGAGTATATCTATTAAAGCTTCACCAATTGCAACTACTTCCATTATATTTTCCTAAAAATTGCGAGGGTATCGCTTTGCATGAAGATACCCTAGATTAGAGTAAAATTAAAAACGCTTACCAATAGTAAGGCTAAAGGTACGAGGTAAGACAACGCGCGCATTAAATGTAGTTGCTTGACCTGCTACCGTTTCACCTGCGCGAGGATCTCCCTCTGATAAGCCTTCTGAGTTATTTAGGTTTTTAACATCGGCACGAAGGTAATAACCGTCTTCGTTTTCAAGGGATAAACCAAGGTTTAACATGCCATACATAGGCAGTTCTGCTGTGTTGGCGTCGTCGGCATAACGTTTACCGCTCCAAGAGTAGCTACCATGAATAGCTGCCATACCCCACGAAAAATCTTCAAACTGATAGCTACTAGTTAATTGGCCAAAGTGCTTAGGCACACGTACAGGTAAGTTGCCGTTTATATCAATAGAGGCAGAGCTTCCATTAGCATCCAAGTATTGCGCCGCTGGTGTGTTTACAAATTCGGGTGATTGGTACGTTGCAGATACACCAATGCGCCAGTCTTGGGTGATTTGCAGGTTAAATTCGGCTTCTACACCTAAGGTTTCTGTGTTTCTAAAGGCTTGACGTTGCACTACTTGACCATTTTCAACAGTAGGTACATTAAAGAATAAATCATCCGCACCGGCGAAGTAACCGGTTACAAATGCTGCGACATCACCTTCGTTATATTTAATGCCCACTTCGGCCATTACCGTTGAAGTTGGTTGTGTTTCACGTCTCTCAGAGTTATTAAATTGATTAATTTCCTCTTGACTAGTTAGGTTGGTAATCGCCATGTATTTATCTACATCAGGCATACGAAAACCATCTGCATATCGAGTGAATACCGCTAAGTCGTCGTTAAATTTGTAATTAGCTGCAACTGTCCATGCCATTTCGTTGTATTCAACATTAAAGTTTCGGTAAGTCCCATCACCAAAGGGCAGGGTAATATTCCCATTGACGGTATCAGTATCGCTGGCAAAACTGTCAATTGTGTAATTAGCTTGGTTTTGCGCTTCCCCATCTGCTTTGAGGGTTTCGTACCTTAGGCCCAGATTAAACGACACATCTTCAAGCTCGTATTCAAAGTCAGCAAAGGGCGCCAGGGTATTTTCACTATAAACAATATCGGCAAAACCATGTGATCCAGACTGAATACCTTTGTAAGTACCGCTGGCAATGTCAAGACCTTGTGCATCTGTAAATACAACATCTAAGCGCTGCGGCAGGGGCTCTACTGATTGCAGTGTATTAATTCGATAGTCGGTAACATGGCCATTAATATTAGAGAAGAATAAGCCAAAATTAGCATAAAGAGTCCCTTCGCCTACATCATCAAAGGTGTAGTTGAATCTGGTTTCGTTTTGAAAGTTATCGCCTTCAAAACGTCTATGCCAAAAGCCTGCGTTTATTCCGTATCCATTGGTGTTGTAGGTATTTACGTTGCTTGAATCAGCCAATACAAAGCCGTTTCCTGCATCGCGTATATCGTAACTTAGGTTACCATCAACCATGGCACCTGCAAGGACATCAGTATTTGCAGCATATATAGCTTGTGCTTTACTAGCTAACGATTCGGCGTTACCTACGTTAATGATGCCGGAAAAGGTTGTTAGCATATCGGTATAACGCATTTGATTTGAAAAGACTAAGTTTTCGTTAATTTCAATTTCGGTTGTATTGCCAAAGTAGGTCACATTAGCGTAGTTACCATCTGCAATATCCAAATCAATGTCGCCGCTTGGGGTGTTATTAAGAGTTAATAAACGCGCACCTGCTGAGTTACCGGTGGTGCCATCTCTGATATCCATCCCGCCTGGGATTGTTTTAGCATTGGTGGTTGAGCCTATTAATGGCTGAGGAATAAAAAAGAATGATCTATCGTTTTGTTTATTAAACTCAAAGCGGGTAAAGCCGCTGCCATCTTTAAAAAAGTGCTTAATATTGCCATTAAGCTCACCACCTTGGTTAGCTGTATACCCCGGATCGCGTGCGGAGTCATCCTTGCGATACCAAGCGCCAACAGCATAGGTTGTCTGATCGTCTATTGATCCGCTAACCCAACCTTGTCCACCTAGGCGGTTGTTGCTGTTGGTTTCAAAAAACACATCACCTTGGGTATCATCGGAGCCTTCACGAGAAATAAAATTAATAAACCCAGCTGGCGCGCTACCAACAAAAATTGACGAGGCACCACCACGAATAGCTTCAACGCTGCCAACAAAATTAGACAAACGGGTAAAGCGATCATTTTGAGTAAATAAAATATCTTGATTATAAAACACGGTCATACCATCACGAAGTAGTGCTGTAAACTCTGTTTGCGTTGATAACGGAAAGCCTCGTGGGGCTACGTTGTTACCGGTTTCTCCACCGGTGTCTTCGGCATGAAAACCAGGAATACTTCGCACTAATTCAGCAACACTGTGCGGAGCCAATTGCTCTAACTTTGCTTCGTTAAAGGTAGTTATTGCATTAGTTGATTCGATTTTCTCTTTTGGCCGAGATGTTCCCGTTACAATGATGCGCTCAAACCCTAAATCACTTTTTGCTTCTTGTTGCTCTTGTGACAAGACGCTAGGGGATATGGATAGACCTACAGCGACTGCAATTAGAGTCATTTTTGCTGATACTTTCATTTTTCTGTTCTCTCTTTGTTGTGTGTGTATACAAATTTGCGGTTTTATTAATCAAACATGTCAGTGTTATCAAATTTGTAAATAGAATGTAGAGAACTTAAAATAATAAATCAACTATTATTACTTATTATTTTTTGTACAGCTTTTTGATTGTTTAAGTGAATTTTTTACCTCTGATAAAAAATAAATAAGCAGCCAACGTTACCGATGGCTGCTTTTTAACTTTAAAGTATATTAGTGGTGTGAAAGGCTTGCGTGATCTTGAGAAAAGTTGATAAGTAACGGAAGGTTAGCGCAGCCTACTGATTGAGCCTTGGCGCCAATAGAGCCACTTTGTACTTCACAGCGATTAATACCGCGATGATCAGCCTGGCTCAATTTTAACTTTGTTGCCAAAACTATTTTTTCTCTGACATTGATAGGAATGGCGCCATCAATGACAATTGCCTCAAAATCAAAAATAGCTAAAGAACACAATGCCGCGTAGGCGAGGCCATCTGCAACTTGGTCTATCCACTTATCGAGTACGGGGCCTAAGTCTCCCCAATACTCTTTTGAACTCCATAGTATGTCAGTATTGTAGCCATCACCTTTGAGCATTTTTTCGAGAATATACAGTGATGATTGCATAATAAGTTGTTGGGAGGTTAGTTGTCCTTCACTATTAAGCATAGGCCTAGGTAATGAACCTATAGCGCCGGCATTACCTTTTTTACCAGTAAATAAGGTTTCGTTTATAACAACTCCACCACCAATAAAAGTACCAATAAAAATATATAAAAAATCGCTAAAACGAGCAGGATTACCAAAGCTTAATTCAGCTGAACAAGCAGCGGTATCATCATTACATACATACACGGGAAGATGTACAATTTGATTTATTTTTTCTTTAAAATCAAAAGACTTCCATTCATTCAATACTGTTTTTGGAGCGCCGGCTTCTTCTGTCCAGTTCCAAATTTCGTAAGGGGTTGCAACACCCACACCTAAGATACGCTTGGCTAATTCGTCACTTAAGCTCATTTTAAGTACGCTGATCCCTTTCTCTAAAAAGGTTAGCAAGCTCTGTACTGTGGGGTAAGCGCAGTTTTCGTGCAAAGTTGCGCGTATATTTCCTACTAAGTCAATCAAGGTTAAATCAAAACTGCGACGACCTACTTTTAAGCCAATTCCAAATGCACCATCTGGATTTAACGCAAATGGGATGGTTGGTTGGCCAACCTTACCACGCTGAGGGTCTTTCCGTATTAATAACGATTCGGCTTCTAAACTATTGATAATTACTGTGACGGCCTGTGCTGAAAGCCCTGTTTTTTGTGCAATTTCAGCTTTTGGAGCACTACCGTGTTGGCGAATTAATGACATAATTCGGCGTTCATTATGAGCACGCAGGCCAGATTGGCTTCGGCCTTCTTGTAAAGAGAGTCGAGGGTTTTTAGATTTGATAATTATTCCTACCTAGTTGTTATTATCTTAAATAACCTGATTAATTGTACACCGAGTGTGTGTAATTGGCGACTATATTAGCTTTATTGCCGGGTTCATTTCTTATTATTAAATTTACGACAGAGTATAAATAAGTCACAGGAGGTCAATAAATAACTATAGTTGATTTATTGACGGAATGATATTTAACTGGTTAAATGCTTTACTTAACATTAACAACTGAGACACGGCAATGACCACACACACACACACACAAACACCTCTTGTCTCCAAGGAGATGGTGGTTCCCTTTATTTTACTTGTTCTGTGCTTTGCTGCATGGGGAGCTGCGGCAAACATGACTGATCCGCTAGTAAAAGTGTTTAGTAAAATTTTTACTATGTCGTCAGTGCAGTCTGCATTGGTACAATTTAGCTACTATGGAGCTTACTTTTGCCTAGCTATTCCGGCGGCATATATCAATAAACGCTTTTCGTATAAAACAGGTGTGTTAACCGGTTTAGGGATGGCTGCAATCGGAGCATTTTTGTTTTATCCCGCCAGCCAAGCAATGACTTATGGTTTTTTTTTAGTGGCTTTGTTTGTGTTAGCTGGAGGCTTATCTATTTTAGAGACATCAGCAAACCCTTATGTAATGGGAATGGGCACCCAACAAGGTGCAACTCGCAGGTTGAATTTGGCGCAATCATTTAACCCTGTCGGTACTAACATTGGTGTTTTTTTAGCCGCTACCCTTATTTTACCAAAGCTCAATACCGCAACCTCTGGTGAGCGCACAAATATGAATAGTGAGCAATTAACTAGCATTATAAGCGCAGAACTTGATGCAGTTATGGTGCCTTATGTTGGTATGGCTTGTGTGTTGGTTTTTATTTGGTTGGCAATTGCGTTTACTAAAACACCTAATTTTTGTAAGCAAAAAAAAGTCTCTAAGCATGTAGAATTTAGTGCAACGTTTAAGCGCTTGTTTAAAAATACCCATTACCGCTTTGGTGTTATCGCCCAGTTTTTTAATGTTGCGGCGCAAACTTGTGTATGGACATTTACCATCCAGTACGTAATGGAGGCACTCGATACAAATGAAGTTACTGGGGGAAGTATTTTACAATACAGTATGATCACCTTTTTAGTTTCTCGATTTGTAATGACCTGGCTTATGGGATTTATTCGTCCTGCCAAACTGTTAATGGCAACCTCTATTATTGCAATGCTGCTGTGTTTTTATATGGTGAAAATGCCAAATATAAGTGGCGTATGGGCGCTGGTAAGTATATCGGCTTGCTTGTCGTTAATGTTTCCAACTATTTACGCGATTTCACTACATGGGTTAGGCGATGATGCAAAACTAGGTGCTGCTGGTTTAGTAATGGCTATTTTAGGTGGAGCGATAGTTCCTGTATTCCAAGCTGTGTTTATTGATACATACAGTGTCGCGTTTTCTTATGTTGTGCCTGCGGGGTGTTTTATTATTGTTGCAGCTTATGCTGCATTTGATTTAAAAACAAAAGTCAGAGTATTCAATAATGTAGCGCCTTGCTAAATGGATTGAAAACCGAGCCTGAAGGCTCGGTTTTACTTTTTAACTTTTCTCATTTGTAAATCTTCTTTAACCCCAACCTTCATCGGATTAAGATATTAGGCATGTTGATATTCTTATTTAGTTGAAAAAATATGTTTTTAGATCTCACCGAAAATACCAACCAAAATGTTTACTCTTACTTAGTAGGCGGTATCAGCCCAAGGCCTATCGCATGGATAAGTACATTAAATAGCGAAGGTAGTGCAAATATTGCGCCTTATTCATTTTTTACTGTGGCTAGTTGCAAGCCAGCTGTTTTAAGTGTTACGCAAGTAAACCCTAGTGATAAAACGAATAAAGATACGCTCAGTAATCTAATGGCAACTAAAGAATGTGTGGTTAATATTGTCAGCCAAGAGCTAGTTGAAAAAATGAACCAAAGTTGTGCAAATTATCCTAGTGATATAAGCGAGTTTGATGCAGCTAACATTGCCCAAGCTCCAAGTAAGTTAGTTAACGCGCCAAGCGTTGCCGATTCAAAAGTACGGTTTGAATGTAAGTTACGCGAAGTTATTAGTATTTCAAATGAGCCTGGCGGTGGAACAATGATGTTGCTGGATGTAGTGGGTATTTGTATAGACGATGAAGTGATGAGTGGTGGCTATATTGACCCTGAATTATTAAATGCAGTGGGCAAAATGGGCGGCGATTACTTTAGTACAACCAAAGATAAGTTTTTGATTAAAAGGCCACAGTTGTAATTTTAATATAGATTCTTCCTTTGTTTGTGCACATTGTTTGCACTTTTACTTGTTAACTTTGTTTTATTAAACGTTAAAGTAAAGGTTCAAGCATTGAAAACACTTCTTAAAACAAAAGCCGTTAATGCCACTAAGTTATTTGCGTTAAGCGCGCTTTGTATTGCTTTAAGCGCATGTAATAGCGATTCTACAAGTACTACAACAGACGGCGAAACGGTCAGTAATAGTGCTCCAACTGTTGACGCCGGTATTGACCAAACTGTTAATGCGGGCGATACCGTTTATTTAATTTCAACAGTTGAAGATGATGGCGAAGTATCTGTTAGCTGGTCACAAACATCAGGCACTACCGTTAGTTTATCTTCAAGTACTGCAACGTCTACTGAGTTTGTTGCACCTGAAGTTTTAACCGATGAAGCACTTGTATTTGAGATCATTGCAGATGATGGCACAAACGATGTCGTTGTAGATACAGTTATAGTTAATGTGATTGCTTCATCAGACTCAGATACAGTTGATAATAGTGCAAAACTTACCAGCTGGTTAATTAACAACGATACAACTTCTACATACATACAAAATAATGGTGCAGTGGTTGAAGATGTTCAATCAGTTGAGGTTGTTAGCGTTACTGAGGAAGATGCTGACGTTGAATACATGTATGTGCAAACTACTGACATTCCTAAATATGATGTAACGCTTACACAAGACCAAGTAGACGCGTTAAATAACCGCCCGCGTGCAGCTACCGATTTTTATAACGGTGTAACTTCTGCAGCAGTAGGGCAAACCATTTCCTTTGGTGAAGATATTGGCTATAACAGCAGCACTGAAAACTGTGATGACACAGGCGGTGCAGGTTATTGGCCTCCAGGACCGGGTTGCCCAACAGAACAAGCGGTTGAAGCGTATTTTCCGCTAACACCTACCGATTTATCTGACGCTGAAACTTGCGAAACAGGTTTAGGTACAGTTGGCTTAATGGTTAATGGCACCAGTATATTTAACTGGGGCGATGGTATGAGCTACGGAAATAATATTTGGTATACATTAGCGCCCATTGCTGAGCAATATGATGTTGATGTGTGTGGCGGACATGCTGCTAACGGTGAATATCATCACCATTTTTATACGAGTTGCTTAGCTGATTTACTCGAAGATGATGGCGATGCGCATTCACCTATTTATGGGTTTGCAGCTGATGGCTATCCGCTTTATGGTCCTTATGAAAGTAACGGACAACTAGCATTAAGTGGCTGGGAAATGCGAGATTACGGTGCACCTACAAGTGAAGGGGGTTGTGGTACTGAGGGTGAGCGAAGCTGTACCTTAGTTGATCAATACGATGTTAGCCAAGGTACACAAACAAGTGATGCAGGTCCTGCTATTGGTGCACAAGTAACGACGCTCTCTGGTAACACATTAAATGCCGACGATGGTTATTACTTTGAAGATTATTACTACGCGCAAAAAACAGTAACCGGTGCTCAATTAGATGAGCATAACGGCCACGATACTAATGATGGTAAGGGTTATCACTACCATATAACACTAACGTTAGACAGTGATGGTAAATTACAGCCTTCTTTTCCTTATCAAATAGGGCCTCGTTTTAAAGGTCAATTAGCCGATAATTCAATTGGTCGCTGTGATACTGGCGAAACAATGGGTCCACCACCGGGAATGTAAGGAGTAACTATGCGTTATTTTAAATACGCATTGATCCTAACTACTGCTGTGCTATCGAGTTTTAAGCTCTTTGCGCAGCAGGAAATGATGGATCATAGCCATATGCCTATAGCAGTGCCAAATGACACGCCAATCCCGGCATTAAGCCTTAAGTTATTAAAAGATAGTATGTCGGGTTATAACTTAATTTTAGATACACAGCGTTATGATTTGTCTGTGCCGCCAGAGGGCACGATGAACATGCAACAAATGATGGGCGTGACAACAAACCAAGACACCGGTTTTTTACAAGGTCATGCTCATTTATACATTAATGGGGTTAAAATACAGCGAATTTACGGACAAGCGTTGCATTTACCTGCTAACTTATTTAAAACAGGTATAAATACCGTATCGGTTACTTTAAATAATCATGGTCATATGTATTGGACCGCTCAAGGTAAAAAAATAGTTGCTACGCTGTATGTTAACGACCAAACCAAAGAGTTTATAACATACCGATTTGAAAGCTTTCCTAGCAAGGTTGAAAACACGCATTAATGAAAATTCATAATAAACTTTTTTTAATACTATTTAGTTTTACCTTTAGTGTTATTGCAGGGCTGGTGGTTCTTATACAGTGGAGCATAGGGCAAGGCGTAATTGATTTTGTTAATGCAAAAGAGGTGAAAGCGCTTGAACCACTTGTTGTGCAATTTGCAAAGCAATATGAACAAACACCCTCATGGGAGCGTGTTGTCGGCAATGGCGAAAACTTTAGAAAACGTGTTGAATCGCAATTAGAAAATAGCCAGTTTTTGCCTAGGCCACAAGAAGGTCCAGGTCCGCGTGGGCGAATGATGCGACGACCGCCGCCAGATCATATTCGTTTAGAGGAAGATCGCCGCCCACCGCCAGAAAATATTGCTCACTACGCTTTGCTTGATGAAAATAAACAGCGAGTAGTGGGTAGATACCTCAGCGATTTAAAATATATAACAACCCCAATTATTGTTAACGATAAAATAGTGGGTTACTTAGCAGTTTCTAAAAGAGATAGCTTGGTTGATGGCTACGAGCTTGATTTTTTACAGCAGCAAACTAACTACTTATGGTTTATTGCTTTAGCTGCGGTATTGCTAACATTAATGGTTACTTTTTTATTGTCTCGTCACCTAGTAAGCCCTGTAAAGCAAATTGCTAACGGTATGCATCGCTTAACGCAAGGTAATTACGAGACCAAACTCACGCTTGAGCGAAAAGACGAGCTAGGACAGTTGAGCGAAGATTTTAATACGCTTGCATTTACACTCGCTAAAGATGAGCAAGTACGTAAGCGTTGGCTTGCTAATATTTCTCATGAGCTTAGGACGCCAATGAGTATTTTACTCGGTGAACTTGAAGCTATGCTACTTGGTATACGAGAACCGAACGCAAAAAATATAAGTTCGGCTAACGATGAAGCCCTACATTTAAAACGCTTAATAGACGACTTGCATATGCTCAATAGCGCAGAGTTAGGAGGTATGCACTACACTATGCAACCTACTGATATGGCGTTATTATTAAATACTATTGAGCAAAAGTATCAGGTTTTGCTTGAACAACATAATATAAAAATATACCTACTAAATAGCGCTAAACACATAACTGTACAAGCAGATAAAACACGCCTTTTGCAGCTACTCGATAATATTCTAATGAACGCAGTACACTATGCACAATGTACAACTATTTCTTTAACGGCTAATAATATAAGCATTAAAGGGCAAACTTATTTAGAGCTTATAATCGAAGATAATGGCGTAGGTGTAGATCAGTCGCATTTATCGCATTTATTTGAGTATTTATACCGAGTAGATAGTTCGCGTAATCGCCAAGAAGGCGGTTCTGGCTTAGGTTTATCTATTTGCCAGCATATAGTTAAAGGTCATAAAGGTGAAATCGCTGCAGAAAAAGCCAGCTTAGGCGGCCTTGCTATTATTATTAGATTGCCAACTATTTAGCTTATAAAATAAAGTTAAGGTTACTTACAGAGATGCCTATGAGTGAACAAATACTAATTGTGGAAGATGAAGTAAAGCTAGCTAACTTAATGAGTGACTTTTTAAGCAGCCATCACTTTATTACTCATCAAATACATCACGGGAAAGAAGTATTACCTTGGCTTGAAATTAACAGGCCGAGTGTAATCTTGCTAGACATAATGTTACCAGGTCAAAGTGGTATTGAACTGTGTAAAGCAATCAGGCGCTTTTCAAACGTGCCTATTATTATGGTATCGGCAAAAGTAGAAGAAATAGATAGGCTGCTTGGGCTGGAATTAGGTGCAGATGATTATATTTGTAAGCCGTTTAGCTATGCTGAGCTGGTGGCACGCGTAAAAGCTATTTTAAGGCGATTAAATAACGCAAGTGACGTTACAGAGTCAACAATGAAGCTTGACGAAAGCAGCTACAGCGTAAAATTTAAATCAAACAGTATAGAATTGACGAACTTTGAATTTCAACTATTTAAACCTTTGTTTAACAACCCAAATCGTATTTATTCGCGCGATAGCTTAATGGACACTATGTACGCCGATCAGCGTATTGTGAGCCACCGTACTATTGATAGCCATATTAAAAAGTTGCGTAAAAAACTAGATGAAGTGACACAAACTGAAAGTGTTATCCAGTCTGTTTATGGGGTTGGCTACCGGTTTGTGCATCCACAGTAAGGTGGAATGAGCTATGACGATGAGTTACTCATCGTCGTCAGCATTTTTAATTCGCTCTAAACGGTCAAACTCTTCGTATTCGGCAGCTTGAATTTCATCAAGAATAGAATCTACATCAGCAAGTTCGTCGCTGTCTTCAAATTCACCTGTAAGCGTTGAATTAGGCGTTAAATTGGCCTCTTCAAATAGTGCCCACATTTCTTTAGCGTATTGAGTTTTTAGTATGCTTGGCGCAAATTCACCATAGTAGCGGCGTATGTTATTTACATCGCGTGCAAACATAGCTTGTGCACTGTTATTTGCTGAAGCGTTAACGGCTTGCGGTAAATCTATAATTACAGGGCCGTTATTATCTACAAGTACATTAAACTCAGATAAATCACCGTGTATTATACCTGCGCAAAGCATTAGCTTAATGTAATGTATCATAAGTTTATACTGCTCAATCGCTTGCTCTTCACTAAAAACGACATGTCCTAGTTGAGGGGCCACGTTACCATCTTCATCAGAGACGAGCTCCATAAGCAGCACGCCATCAATACAAAAGTAAGTATCAGGAACACGTACACCCACGCCAGCTAAACGAGATAACGCATCAACTTCGGCATTTTGCCAAATTTCTTCTTCTAATTGGCGGCCATAGCTAGAGCGTTTACCCATTGCACGCGCTTGGCGTCCACCACGCACTTTTCGGCCTTCTTGATATTGTGCCGCTTTTTTAAAACTACGTTTAACCGCATCTTTATACACTTTCGCACAGCGAATATGTTCACCACAACGCACAATAAATACATCGGCTTCTTTACCGCTCATTAGTCGGCTTATTACTTCGTCAATAAGGCCATCATCAACAAGAGGTTCTAGGCGTTTAGGTATTTTCACAGATTGCCTGCTAAGTAGGGTTGGTTATTAATCATTATTTATGAAAGTGCTCTGTATTTGTTTGTTTAATTGGCTCAAGCAGTATATCAGCTTTGAGAATTAAGGGCAGTAACACTACTGCCAGAGAGTAATTAATCGTATTATTTTATTAGCTTATATATTGATTGCAAAGCAATCAACCAGAACTTTTTTTGAATCATCAGTTTTTATTAAAAATAATTTATTACTTCCTCATTATTTGCACATTGTTTGCGTTTTTAAAGCGTAATCTTAGTTTAATTCTTAAATACGAGGTTATTACTATGAAGCATTTTTCAACTCTTGCCACTGTGGCAATATTATCTATTGCTTTTTCAGCTAATGTAGCTGCTCGAGGCGGTGACAATCCTCCTGAAAAACCTGACTTTTCAACTATTGATACTGATGGGGATGGCGTAATTAGCTTTGAAGAGTTTAGTGCTAAAAAACCGCCGCACGGTGATGCACAAACAATTTTTGATTCTATAGATGCCGATGGTAATGGCGAAATTAGTGAACAAGAGCTTAGCGATCATAAACCACCTCGTCGTGAACGTTGAAAGGATACTAAAATGATTAATAATATTGGCAGCAGCTCTGCGAGTTTTGTGCCGCAACAAAGTAGTCAAGCTGCAAAATTAACAACAGAGCAAAGTGATTTCGTTAAAGAAACGCTTGCACAGTTTGATGCAGAAAACTTAACTAGCGACGATGCGCAAAGTATTCAAGCTGCATTTAAAGAACAAGGTATTGAACCAACAAAAGAGCTTGCTGATTTAATGGGCGAACTCGAGTTTGATGCTAAAAGCATTGGTGATGCAGGAAGAGCTGAAGGTCAAAGGCCGCCGCCACCGCCACAAAACTCATTAGAATCAGTCGATACAGACGAGGTAGTGAGCTACTTAGATGAGCTCTTAACTGAGTATTCAAACCAGTTGTCTGATGAAGATAAAGAATCAATCCTTGCATCAGTGCAAGAGAAATTTGGTTTAAGTGAAGGCGACTCGCTGCTAAATGTAACTGCTTAGGTGTTATAACTTAGAGTAAAGCTGACTGTTACTCGAAAGTCTTAAGTCCAAAGCCCAACGGTTAACTCTGTTGGGCTTTTTTATTGGCTTAATTTAACCGTGTTTCTATTTTGCTGGTGCCATCTTCTTCGGTAAATTTAAATACAAAATCTTTTTTACCGTCTTGGTTTATATCTACTAGAAGAATATCTTTATTATTTTTAGGCAGCGTTAGCTTTAATTTTTTGCATTTATCATTTAGCAGTGAGTCTTGCTCTCCATAATAAATATACAGCGTTTTTTTACTGTATTTGTATACCGCATCAATATAGTTATCGCCGTTAATGTCACCTAAATAGAGAACCGGTTCTGATTCATCGCCATTCATCCCCACTTCCATTTCTAAATCAAGTTCAATACTCGATTTATTGGCAAATGAGCCGTCGGGTTGCTGCTTATAAAGATTCATTTCTACATCTACATCAGTACTGCCACCGCCTAATGCCATAGAGGCGATAGTACCTAAGCCAATATCTAAGTCCATTTTTTTGTAAATCAATTAAGCCATCATTATTAAAGTCAGTTTTGAGCAATAACTCACTAGGGCCCTGTGTTTCAAATAAGGTAATGGGCGTATTAGTAAAACCTTTAGCACTCCCTAGGTACAAAGTATGTGCTATTTTTATATCTAACGAATCCATACCTTGTGTAGGCTTAAACTGTCTGGTTGTAAAATCTAGAAATCCGTCGTTATTAATATCAATAATTTGCTTTATTTTGCGAGTCTCGCCATTGCTTAGCTCGCCTAGCTCAATGTTAAAATCAATTGAGGTAAGCTTTTGCTCTAAGCCCTCTGAATTAGCAAGTAGTACATCTGCTCCAAAGTCATTTGAAAAAACCAGGTCGTTTAATCCGTCGTGGTTAAAATCGATAACCACAGGTTTATTGTTAATATTAACTTCTAAAGAAAGCCCTTTTCCTGAAAAGCGGCCTTCATACTTAGGCGTTTGTTTAAATTTGTTAGGCTTAAAGCTGCCATCTTTATTTTGAATGTATAAAGTACTGCTTGCTAACCCGGGGATAAAAATATCGCTTAGACCATCGTTGTTAGCATCGAAAACAAAGTCTACTTTTTCAAATTTATCTATTTTTAATTGATTAAGAACCGACTCATAATTAAACAACAATGTTGGTTTACCTGCTTGGGCTTTATATACGCCATCACTTGTTAGTACGAGTGCTTGTTTATCGGTGATGTTAGCAAGTGTTGCCACATCAAACCCGATGGCGTTTTTTGGTAAAGCAAGTTCACTACTAAGTGATGTAAGTAAATTGATGGCTTCTAATTGTTTTGATTCTTTATTATATGCAAATAAAATCTCTGAATCGGTTGATACTAATTCATCCGTTGTTTTTATTGCCATTGTTTGAGCTATAACGCTTATGGGGGTAAGTAAAGTGATGAGTGAATAGCAAAGTGGTTTTATCATGCAAATTCCTTTTTTATATTTAGTTGTATCGTTAAAGTTTTTATTATTTAAGCAGCGTCAGCGCATAATTTTGCCTACTATCCAGCGCTGGGGCTTTTTCGTTTAAACGTAATATACATATGTAAGTTGGATTATATTTAGCCTACGCTAATTACTATTTACTGGGTGTAAGCAATTGTAAGATTATGTTTTAGGAAGGGGCTGTTGACCTTTAAGGATTGAAATTTGTTCAATCTAAGGACGATTTAATCGCGGCGCGAGGTTTGTAACCTAGTAACAAAGAGTCTATCTCCCTAGGCAGAACCTTTGGGCAGCGCATGTTTGGCATTAATACTACGTTATCAACTATGTATGGTTAATAACCACACTTCATAGGCTCTGCCTTGCTTAAATACCAGACAGTCTACTGCAAATTCAACCTCAAAAAATAAACAGGCCCTAATAAGAAAGGTTGCGCATAACTCATATGGTAGCTAAGCGCTTTTAGAGGTGTTTGCTATTAACTACATTGCTTATTTTGCTCATTTAAATAAGCATCTACAAAACCTACTTCCATCGGTTTTGAAAAGTAATAACCTTGTAGGTGAAATACACCAATTTTAGTGAGTGTGTTTGCTTGCTCAATAGTTTCAACGCCTTCTGCAACAACAGTAAAATCTAAAGTAGAGGCCATTTGTACAATTGCATGAATAATACTTAACCCTCTTTTATCCATATTTTGAATAAAGCTTCTGTCTATTTTTACTATATCTACACCAATATCAAGCATGCTTGATAGTGATGAGTAGCCTGTACCAAAATCATCAATTGAAATACAAAAGCCTTGTTTTTGTAGTGCTTTAACGGCTGTCAAAAATGTGAGTTTATCCTCGGCAAATACTGACTCAGTAATTTCTATGTGTAGGTTTTTAGGTTCTACCTGGTGGCGATTTACTATTTTTAATACCTTAGATACAAAATCAGGATCTTGTAGCTGAATAACCGATACGTTTACGCTTATAGCAATTTGTGGTTGTAAGTGACTTAATTTTGTTGCTTGTATACATGCCTGTTCTATTACCCAAATACCTAACTCGGTTATTAAACCGTATTGCTCGGCAATAGCTATAAATTCATCAGGGAAAATATTTTCACCATCTAGTTGCCAGCGTAATAATGATTCAAAAGAGGTTACTTTTGAGGTTTTGCTATCAACAATTGGTTGAAATACTAGCCTTAAACTATTTTCTTCTATGGCACTGGCTAAGCGTTGACTCAAAAGATACTCTCTTTCTTGTATTAATTTGAGTGAATCGTTATAAATATTGATATTACCTTTCGCCATGCGTTTTTGGTGATACATTGCAGTATCAGCAGAGCGAATTAAAGTATTAAAATCACTCCCGTGCTCAGGATACATGGCAATACCAATAGTTGCAGATACCCATTTTTGATATTTATATGTTTCATGCTCGGCACCAATGCTTTGAAGTACTTTATCTGCAAACTCGATAAGCTCAGCTTGTTTTTGATACGTTGCTAAAATTAAAAACTCATCCCCGCCCCATCGGCATTTAAATAGCTGTTGATTGCATACATTACTAATTCTTCGTGCTATTTCTTTTAATACTTTATCGCCTACTTTATGACCCAACGAATCATTTATTTGTTTAAACCCATCTAAATCTACAAATAATAAAGCAAAGGGTTCTTGAGGGTTGTCTGCTAGTTGTCTGTTTGCATTTTTTAAAAATGCGGTTCGGTTTAATAGATTCGTAAGTGGATCGGTATTCGATAAACGGTAGATTTCTTCTGTGCGTTGCTCAACCTTGTTTTCCATTTCATTAAGCAGCTCTCTGTTTTGGTTTTTGAGCTTGATTGCGCTGTGTGTAAATGTGGCTGATTTGTACGATGAAGCCACCATAATAGCAGTAAATGCTAGGCCTAAAATACCGAGGACAGAGTTGTAGTTTTCGTTAGAAAAGGTTAATAAAAAAGAGTAGGGCGCCAATAAAATAATGCTATAGAGTACAGCGGTTACTCGACTTCCTGAAAGCAGATTTGCAGAGCCTCCTGCAAAGGCAGATAAAATAGCAATCGTGGTTGTCGTCTCTATTGCTGATGAGGTGCTATGAAACCAAAGTGCATACCCACACCACGATAGCGCAGTTAAAATACACCCCGTTGAAAATCTTTTTGAATATGTGTCAGCATTAAATAACGGGCTATCCTTTTTGGTTTTATAAAACCACATTACATCAATAGCGCGAGCTGCTAATAAGATAACCATAATGCTTAGCCAAATACTTTTTTCGTAGGATATTTTCTGGTTATTTAAATCAAAAGCAAACACTAATATAAAACTGACTACAATCGAAATGGCAATGCCAGAGATGGCATTAGAGTATAAATTTTAACGGATTCTCTGCGTTCTTCACTATTTAGATTTTTATATGGCACTAAGTAAAACCTTATACAAAAGTCACTCCAACTAGCGATGGAGAAACGTTCAAGAAATACTGCAAATATTCCAGATGAACAAAAGCGTATTAAACATCGATTAGTTAGGCTCTAATCCTGAGTATAGGAATAAATATAGTTTATGAAAGCAAAAAAAAAGCTAGTACAGTAAAAAGGCTCATAATAAATAATCATTATGAGCCTTAAAATTATTAAGCAGGTTAAAGTGTTAACGACTTTACTTGCTGTTTAGTAGATTTAGCCTTCGAAATCACTATCGTTATGGCGCTCTGCCATTTGATCTTCTTCAGGGCCCCATGTGCGATTTACGCGGCGGCCGCGCTTTACAGCAGGGCGATCAGCAACTTGTTTTGCCCAACGAACAACATGAGTGTATGAGGCAACATCTAAAAATTCAGCTGCGTCATATAAGTCGCCTAAAACAAGCGAGCCATACCAGGGCCAAATTGCAATATCGGCAATTGAGTATTCATCACCCGCCATGTATTCATTTTCGCTTAAATGACGATTTAACACGTCAAGTTGGCGTTTAGTTTCCATAGTAAAACGATCAATAGGGTATTGCATTTTACTTGGTGCGTAACTATAAAAGTGACCAAACCCACCACCTAAGTATGGCGCTGAGCCCATTTGCCAAAATAGCCAGTTACGACACTCTGTTTTAGCTTTTAAATCCTTAGGGATGAGTACATCAAATTTTTCAGCCAAATACTGTAAAATAGAACCTGATTCAAAGATGCGAGTAGGTGGTGTGGTTGAATGATCCATTAGCGCTGGGATTTTTGAGTTTGGATTAATATCAACAAAGTCAGATCCAAACTGATCGCCATCACCTATGTTTATTAAATATGCGTCATAGTCTGCATCGGTGCAACCAAGCTGTAAAAGCTCTTCAAACATGATTGTAGCTTTTTGGCCATTTGGCGTAGCAAGAGAATAAAGCTGAAATGCGTGCTCGCCAATAGGTAGAGTTTTGTCATGAGTCGCGCCTGCAATTGGGCGGTTAATGCTGGCAAATTTACCGCCACTTTCACTTTCCCACGTCCATACTTTCGGTGGCGTGTATTCGTTTTGATCACTCATAAATAACCTCAATGTTAAATGGAAATGTTTAATACTTACTCATAAATGTGGCCATAAAAAATTAATTAAAGGCCCTAAATATTTAATTTACCGACCTTTTAATTTATCGGCTTTTGCTAATCTATAACCTAAAAACAACCCGCTTAGCGCTCCAAATAAATGGCTTTCAAACGATACATGATAGCGCTGAGGTAAAACACCCCATATAAAACCGCTATAAAGTATAGCCACTACAACTGCAATTATAATTGATTTTAATGAGCGTCTTACTAAGCCGTAGCATAGAATAAAGCCCCATAAACCATATATAACACCGCTTAAACCAACATGTATGTTACTGCGCCCAAATGCCCAAACTAAAAGTCCACCGACTAGAGCGGTAAAAATAAATACGTTATAAAAACGTTTTACGCTGTACTGGCAAATTAGCCAACTTAATACTACAAATGGGATCATATTACTGGCAAAGTGCCACCAGCTACCATGTAAAAAAGGTGCGCATAGTATGCCAATTAATCCTTGGATACTGCGTGGATATATGCCTAAACCATTAAGATTTATGCCAGGTAGACTATTGATCACTTGTAGTACGAAGCAAATAACAACAATACTAAATATTGCGAAACAGGTACTAGTTAGTAATGACAGTGTGGTTGGCTTGGTTGCCATATAATCGCCCTAATTGACTTTAAGAGTTGCCAGTATAGGAATTGTATTTGCTAATGAAAAGCAATTAAAAAAGCACAGCATAAAATGCTGTGCTTAATTTTAATTATTACTCACTATTAACCTAATTTAGTTAATAGTTTTTTTGCAGCTAGTTCAGAGCTTGCTGGGTTTTGGCCGGTAATTACTAAACCGTCTTCTAGCGCTAATACACCCCAGTCGTCAGTTTTTTGATAATCACCACCTTTTTTAATTAGCTCGTCTTCAACTAAAAATGGCACGATATCGGTAAGTTGCACTGCAGCTTCTTCAGAGTTAGTAAAACCAGTTACTTTTTTACCCGCTACTAATGCATTGCCATCGGCATCTTTAACATTTAAAAATGCAGCACTTGCATGGCATACCGCAGCAACAGGTTTTTGCTCTTTTACAAAGCTTTCGATAAGTGAAATTGAATCTGTGTTGTCAACCAAGTCCCATAATGGACCGTGACCGCCTGGGTAAAATACAGCGTCAAAATCGCTAGATTTAACCTCACTCAACACTTTAGTGTTTGCCATTAATGTTTGCGCCGCGCTGTCTGCGTCGTAACGTTTTGTTGCATCTGTTTGAAAATCGGCAAGTGTACTTGTCGGATCAATGGGTGGTTGGCCGCCAGCTGGAGACGCTAATGTTACTTCAACGCCTGCATCAACAAATGCGTAATAAGGGGCTGCAAATTCTTCTACCCAAAAACCTGTTTTTTCGCCAGTGTTACCAAGTTCTGCGTGAGATGTAAGAACCATAAGTATTTTTTTAGACATTGAATATATTCCTTCTGATGATTTGAATTAGTTTATCTTGCTTACCAATTACTATATGCACTAACACTGCTTTAAACAACGATGATAAATTTAACTTTATTGATTTAATTATTGATACAATAAAAAGGTTGAATTTAAAACACACTACGGAGCATTTATGAAAGTGTCGTTTGAGCAGTTAAAGAGCATGGTTGTATTTGCACAAATTGTAGAGCAGGGCAGCTTAACCGCTGCTGCCAAACAGCTAGGGCTTACGCGAGCAGTTGCAAGTTATCATTTAAAAAAATTAGAAACGCAGCTTGAAGTTACTTTATTAAATCGCTCAACCCGTACCATGGCGCTCACTGAAGCAGGCATTGCTTATTATGAGCGTTGTAGAATAATTACCGAACAAGCTAATGCGGCTAATCAGCAAATAGAAAATATAAAGAGCGAGCCACAAGGTTTACTTAAAATTAGTTGCCCAGTAAATGTGGGAATGCAATTAATTGTGCCTGCAATAAATACGTTTAAGCGCCAATATCCTAAGATTCAAATAGACTTACAGCTTACTGACGATGTGGTTGATATTATTAAAAATGGGTTTGATTTTGCAATTAGAGGCGTGGCACTGAGTGACTCTAACTTGCAGGCAACCAAGCTGACTACAATGAGCACTTGTATTTGTGGCGCGCCGGAATACTTTGCACATTTTGGTAAACCTAAAACGCCTTTAGAGTTAGCAGAGCACCAATGGGTCGTTTATCAATTGGGCAGTAAAACATTAACACTTCAAAAAGATGGCAAAAAACACGATATTACAATGCAAGGCGCCTTAAGCACCAATAATGCCGCTGCTCGTACTGCTTTTGTTGAAGCAGGGCATGGTATTGGGCGTATTCCGCTTTACGATGCGTGGCCAAAAGTGCAAGCTGGACTGCTTGAAATAATATTAGATGATTATAAAAGCAAAGATATTGAGCTTTACGGGGTATTTCCGCCAGGAGCAGCGGGCTCTAAAAAGCTACGATTGTTCATTGATTACTTAAAAGCATATTTTGTAAAGCAGCATACCGCTTTAGGTATGCTGAAAAGTACTTAATGAGTAGTTTTTTAAAGCATTTATAAAGTTCGGCTAAATAATGCCACCGCTTGTTGATACATATTTATCGCAAGGGCTGCATCGTATCGCTCACCTTCATCACGCATAAAGGCATGCTGTGCGTTAACTTCCTGCCACTGGTAATTGATGCCCGTGCTTACACATTGTTGGTATATTTTAGCGCGGCCTTCCTGTGACACATGCGGGTCTTGTTTACCCCATATAAAGTGAATTTCGCCTTGTATATCAGCCATACGCTCGAATGAGTTATTTCCAGGTTGCGCAGGTAACGTATTGCTGTGAATATCAGTTGCGTATAAACAAAAAGCCGCATTAATTTCAGGATTTAGTGCCGCTCTGTAAGCTAAGTGACCGCCAATACATACGCCCATTGCGCCGACGGAGCCTGTGCAATAGCTTTGTAATCTAATGAAGTCGATCATAGTTTGTGTGTCACTGTCGTGGTGCTCAAGTGGCTTTGCCCATTTGTCGGCATTGCCTTTGTCTTTACCTGTATCATCATAAGCAAGCACAGTGCCTATAGGGTTTAACTCATGAAACACTTCAGGCACTAACACTGCAAAGCCATGGCTTGCTAAAATAGCTGCGCTGCGTGCGATGGGGGCAGTTTGCTGAAATATTTCAGAATAAAAAATGATAGCAGGAAACTGTCCTTGCGCTTGAGGGCGATATACAGTTGTTCGCATTAAACCTGTCGGTGTTGGCAAGTCAGCATTATGTTGTTGGATTATCATAAAAAGCGCTCAGTAAAATAAAATTATATATGCTGATATGGTAACTGAGCGCGATAAAATAAACGACTTTTGTAGTCTGTTTTTAAATACTTGCAGGCATTTTATTACAGCTGGCGTAATAACTTACCGTAGCCGGCCAATCTGAAAAAATACCCATTACCCCCACGTCCTTTGCGAGTACGTCGACTACTGTCATCATGTCGCCATCGTTATCTATAACATCAGCAATTGATTGATAGTAATAACCGCCACCTTCATTAAGCGGGCCCGAGCGCTCAAGGCTCCATGCAATAAGCTTTAAACCAGCTGCTTTTGCGTCAATAGCGTATTGCGATGGCACAATATTACTTTCGTTATCTATTGTTAGCATCATCCAAATTGGAGGAGCTAAAATCTTAACGCCATCGGCAACAAGTTCATCCATGCCCGGTTGCCATGTTTGTGGGTTACTTGGATCAAATCCGGCTTCACTGTCGCGACCATCTAGGTAAACGCTTTTATCTGCAAAGTCAGGGTTATTGTTAATCCAGTATTTTACGTCTTCAAGGTTAAATGATTGCGGATAAACTTTTGAGGCTGGCACACCCATTTGCGTGTACTCGTCTAGCATTTTTTGCGCATATTGTTTTTGTGTCATTCCATCAAATGGCATACTTACTTGTGGCGATTTTAGCTCTGGTGTCATTTTTACACCTAGCTCATTAAACAGTGCAATGCTTTGTTTATGGGTCATCAATGTGCCGTTGGTGGCATATAAATCAGTGCGCCAACTTGGTGTGCCATCCATGTAATCGGCAACGGTTGTTGCATTAGTGTTTGCACCATCCATTTTACCTTCAAGGGTTAAAAACTCCGCTAAGCTTATATCGCTGGTACAACATTTTGCAGAAGCGGCAATACCATTAGCAGGGTCGGCTGGTGTAAATGGCACACTGCATTTAGCTGCAAGCTCAGGAATGGCTAAAATATTAGTTGTGGTATGTAAATCGCATTGAGAGTGGCGACAAACAAGCTCTTTGTCGTTTGTAAATGTAACATCGCATTCAACAATGCCAGCGCCCATTCTCGCTGCCGCAATGTAGGCTTCTTTAGTGTGTTCTGGGTATTGCATTGATGCACCGCGATGACCAATAGAAAAATCGGTGCGGTAAAAAGGACCTTCGCTGCATGACTCTAACTTTGTTTTTAGTGTGCTTTGCGCCATATCGTTAACTAAATAGTCAGGGCGAGTCCCTAGCTGAATATTTACTCCTTCAGCAACCTCTACAACAATAGGCGTAGGTACTTCAACAATTTCCACTTCGGTGTTGGTAACAACCACTTCTTTTTCTACTATTTCTACATCGTCGTCGCAGCCAGCAAGTGTGGCTAACAATATACAGCTTGTAAGTAAGGTAATACGTTTCATTGTTTATCCTTAAAAAGTAAAATTTGTACTACCTTAATGATTATTAATGACGATTTTGCTACAAGCTTATTAATTTACTTTTTTATTAAGCATTTGATTGACCAATAATGCACCTAACATTATAGCAGCCCCAATACTTAACCGAACTATATCGGCATCTCGGTTCCAGATCAGCACGTTAATTATAATCCCAGCTGGGATAAGCAAGTTATTCATAACTGCCAAAGCACCTACGTTGACAAGGGTTGCGCCTTTATTCCACATAAAGTAACCAAGTCCTGATGCAACCAACCCTAAATAAATTAGTATGCCCCACTGTGTGATAGTGGTTGGTAATTTGTTTGAGTTACCAAATAATGCATAGCAAATTGTGGCAATAATAAGTGCGCCTATAAAAAACCATCCAAATACGGCTTTGTCATCAAGCTGATTGTTATTCATTAAGCGTTTGTAGGTAACTTGGCCTACAGCAAAACTTATATTCGCCCCTTGAACGATTAATAAGCCGATTATGAAATTGCTATTTAGGTTTTCGTAACGAATAGTAATTGCACCGATTACAGCAATAAGTGCGACTATAAAAAAGCGTGGGTTAAAGCGTCTGTTCAATCCATCATTTAGCAGGGTAATGTACAAAGGAGTCATTACAGTAAATAGCAGCACTTCGGGAACGGTTAAAAATAAAAATGAGTGGTAGTAAAAGCTATACATAACACCAAGTTGTATAGCGCCAATCAGCATAAGCTTTAAGGCTAAAGGTTTAGGCGTTTGTTTGAGCTTTAAAAAAGGTAAAAAAATCAGTGTTGCCAGTGCTATGCGTATTAATACGCTAAACCAAGCGTCAACTTGGCCTGCTAAATACACACCAATTAAACTAAACGAAAACGCCCAAAGCAAAGTGACTGCAAATAAGTACTGCATAACCATCATCTTTTAATAAATATTGAGCTAAGTTTATCTGTTATATGTGAGGGTATAAACAATAAAAGCCCGCAAGCGGGCTTTTATAAAAGTGAGCTCAATAAATTAAGTTATTTACTCAACTAAACCACGGCGCTTAAGTAATGCGTCGGTAGTTGGTTTTTGACCTCTAAACTCAATGTAACTTTGCATTAAGTCGCGGCTGTTACCTTTAGATAGGATTTCTTTACGGAACTTATCACCATTTTTACGTGTTAAGCCGCCGTTGTTTTCCATGTGTGCAAAGGCATCGGCTGCAAATACTTCAGTCCAAAGGTATGCGTAGTAACCCGCAGAGTAACCACCGGCAAATGTATGGCTAAAGTAGTTTGATTTATAACGCGGTGGTACAGGGTAGTAATCAATACCGTGTGCTTTTAGCGCATCGCTTTCAAACTTTTGAACATCAGTAATTTTTTTATCTGAGCCAAACGAGTGCCATTCCATATCAAGTAAAGCAGCTGCTAAATATTCAGTGGTACCAAAACCTTGGTTGAATTTTTGCGATGCAAGTACTTTATCAAGTAAAGCTTGTGGAATTGGCTCACCTGTTTTGTAGTGTTTGGCGTAGTTAGCAAGTACCGTAGGTTCAATCATCCAATCTTCATTCGCTTGCGACGGAAACTCAACAAAGTCACGCGCTGTAGCAGTACCCGCTAAGCTTGGGTATTTAACGTCAGAGAATAAACCGTGCGCCGCATGACCAAACTCATGGAACATAGTTGACACTTCGTCAAACGTCATTAACGTTGGCTCGCCTGCAGCAGGTTTTGGAATGTTCTGCGCATTGTAAATAACTGGTTTAGTGCCTTTTAAGCCGCTTTGACTTACGTAAGCGCTCATCCATGCACCGCCACGCTTACCTTCACGTGCGTATGGGTCTAAGTAAAATAAACCGATGGCGCTGCCGTCAGCGTTAAATACTTCGTAGGCTGTAACATCTTCATGATAAACCGGTAAGTCTTTACGCTCTTTAAATGTAATACCGTATAGCTTATTCATCGCAAAGAATAAACCATCGTGAATTACAGAATCCATTTCAAAGTAAGGCTTAACAAGGGCAGGATCTAAGTCGTACTTTTCAGCACGTACTTTTTCTGCGTAAAAAGCCCAATCCCATGGTTTAAGCTCAAAGCTTTCACCTGAATCGTTAATTACTTTTTGAATAGCAGCTGCTTCAATTTTAGCTTTTTCAACTGCTTTTGGTGCTAGATCATCTAAAATGCCATACACGTTGTCAGTTGTTTGTGCCATACGCGAAGTCATTACATACGATGCCCAATCTTTAAACCCTAGTAGCTCTGCTTTTTGAGCGCGTAGGTTTGTTTCTTCAATAATAATTGGGCCGTTAGTTTTTGCTGCACGGTTAGCAGAGGCTTTAAATATTTGCTCACGTAGGTCGCGGTTTTCAAGGCTTGATAAAATTGGCTGTTGAGTCGTATTTACTAGCGTGATCATGTAGCCGTCTTTACCTGCTTTTTTAGCAGCGGACGCAAGACCTGCAATTTCACCTTCAGAAAGGCCAGCAAGTTTAGATTTATCGGTAACTACAATGACATCTTCTTTAAACGATTTTAAAATGTTTTGAGAAAACGCAGTAGAAAGCTCTGCAAGTTGTGAGTTGATTTCACGCATTTTTGCTTTTTCAGCGTCATTTAATTTAGCGCCTGCTTTTACAAATTGCTTATAGTAAAAATCCACAAGGCGTTGATCTTCAGCATTAAGCGAGTCTTTGTTGTCGTAAATAGTTTGTACGCGCTTGAATAATGCACCATTTAAGTAAATGTCATCAGAGTGAGCTGATAACACTGGCGCCATTTTTTTACTTATACGCTGGTATTCGTCATCAGAAATCAAACCTGAAAGGTTATAAAAAGCAGCTGATACACGGTTTAGTAGCTCGCCAGACATTTCCATTTCAACTAATGTATTTTTAAAAGTTGCAGGAGCTGGGTTGTTAGCAATAGCTTGTACTTGCGCTGTATGCTGAGCAATACCTGCATCAAAGCCGGCTTCGTAGTCTTTTGTACCAAACTTATCAAACTCAGGTGCCATGTATTGTAATGGGCTTGGTTTGAATAAAACATTGGTTGCGTTCATGTCTTGCACTTGTGCTGCGCCTTCTTTTGCCATGTTTTGTGTATCGTTAGATGAACAGGCAGATAGTATTAAAGCACTAGCAATAGTAGTGGCGATCAGGGTTTTACGCATAATAACTCCATAAAAAGATTAGCCGAAATAGGCTTTGCGAGTCGAAAAACCTAGTTAACTTATCAAATTTGTAGGTTTATACAATAAAGTTTATCGGTATTAAGGGGGATTTGAACGCAAATTAGCTAATAATTAGTACTAAGGTGGGTAAAAGTAGCTCTAAAATTAAACATTAAAGCTACTTAATTATACGATTGTGTGTTTGAGAAGGAGTTAGTTATAACCTAAAACAAATTTTTTCTCTGAGCCAAAGCTATTAGATTGCTGCCCAAACTCTTTATTAATAGTTGCTAGAGTTTGCTCTTGTTCGGCCAGCAAGCACAAAACTTTATTTCGGTAATCTAGGCTGCTTTCAAACAATTTTAAATCTACCTGCGGCTGCAAAGTAGCGAGTCTTTGATTTAGAGTAAGTTGTGTCATATGTGATCTCCAGTGCTTGTACACTATTTATATAGCACTCGGTGCAATAAAGAGTTAATAAATTGTTTATAAAATTCATATTGAACTTATTAACTTGGCGTTTTAGTTATATTATGACGTGCTAAGCTTAGCGAAAACTGAACCACACTTTTTTCTAGTGAACAAATAACAATCAAAAAAGATATTGGGAACACTTATGACTCTCGAACAAATTAATCAATACTTAGCCTTTGTAATATTCACTTATAACGATGTGAATATTACAGTTGCAAAGGTAATTCAAGTGCCACTTATATTGTTTGCTATTTGGTTTGTAGTCACACGTATTGGCAAGCTCATTAAAAAAACATTACTCGCTAAAAAAATAAGCCAAGATGCAGTGCATTTGTTTACTCGAATTTACTTTATTTTAAGTATCGCCATTTTAATTTTTACATCGCTTGAAGTGCTCAGCATCCCGCTTACTGCATTTGCTTTTGTATCTGGTGCAATAGCCATTGGTGTAGGTTTTGGTGCACAAAATATTATCAATAACTTTATTAGTGGCTGGATATTGATGTGGGAGCGCCCAATTCGCATTGGTGACTTTTTAGAGGTAGGTAACGCAAAGGGCGTAGTTGAGACTATTAATACGCGTTCTACACGTATTCGCCGAAATGACGGCGTACATATGCTTATACCTAATTCTCAATTGCTCGAAAATACAGTAACAAACTGGACACTGATAGATGGCAATGCACGTTCAGCGGTCAGTGTAGGTGTTGCGTATGGTTCAGATGTTATACTGGTTAAAAAGCTTATCCAGCAAGTGCTTGATGATCATGATGCAATATTGGTTAACCCAAAGTCATCAGTGTTATTTGATGACTTTGCAGATAGCTCTTTAGTATTTAATGCTATTTTTTGGGTATGCGCTGAGTCTGAAACTATGCTTAGAAAAGTGCGCAGTGATATTCGTTTTAGTATTTATGCTGTATTTGAAGAGCATGATGTAGTGATTGCGTTTCCACAGCGCGATATTCATATAGATGGTGAAATTGCTTTTAAGCGCTCATAGTTCAAATATAGTTAATATTTAAAGTCGCTCTTGGGCGGCTTTTAATAAAATCACAGGTGTTTCTATTTTAGGTTAACATGTAAAACAATCTCTTATTCCTACTTCATTTCACCAAACCAAATAAAGGACATATGTCCTTAGTGTTGTGATTTTGCATCTAAATAGTGATAAAAACACGTGATTTTGTAGTTAAATGTTGCAAAAAAGTTTCTAATTATGTCTATATTTATGCAGTAAAATTGTCACACAATGATATAATCTTAATCGTTCGTTCAGCCTTATAACATCGTTTTTGTACTCTCGGTAATAAGGTCCGCGCGCATGACGCAAGTCGCGAAAAATTGAACGAGCCCGCAGTGAATACATTGCGCAACACAAAAAACCGTTGAACAAGAGTGCACAAAAAAGGTTAAACCCAACATGAAAGCAATGAAAAGATCTACGTTAGCTACCCTAATCAATGCAACGTTGTTCTCTGCAGTAGCAGGTACTTCATTTTCTTCTTTAGCTGCTGAAGAAGAAACAGCTAAAAAAAGTAATCAACTAGAAGTTATTCAAGTAACAGCTCGTAAACGTGTAGAAAACGCTCAAGAAGTACCAGTAGCAGTCTCTGCATTACAAGGCGATAACCTTGATGCATACAGCTCTGCGGGTATGGATATTCGTTTTATGAATGCGAAAATTCCAAGCTTAGCAATTGAGTCTTCATATGGCCGTACTTTTCCGCGTTTTTATGTACGTGGCTTAGGTAATACCGATTTCGATTTGAATGCATCTCAGCCAGTATCGTTAGTTGTTGACGATATTGTACAAGAAAATGCGATTTTAAAAGGTTTCCCGGTATTTGATGTTGAACGCGTTGAAGTATTACGTGGACCACAGGGTACATTGTTTGGTCGTAATACACCGGCTGGCCTTGTTAAGTTTGATTCGGTTAAGCCAAGCCAAGAATTTGAAGGGTTTAGCTCAGTATCATACGGTACTGACAGCGCTGTTGATTTTAGAGGTGCTGTAGGTGGTGGCTTAACGGATAACCTTTCTGCACGTGTTTCTGTTTTATGGCAAGATAAAGATAACTTTATTGATAATCGTGCACCAGGTTTTGAACAGGACGACGTACTTGGCGGGTATACAGACCGTGCTGCTCGTATTCAATTTTTGTACGAAAAAGATGATTTCAGTGCTCTTCTTAACTACCACGTACGTAACATGGATGGTACGCCAATTCCATTTCGTGCTAATGCAATCAAAAGTGGTACTAACGATCTAGTTGATGACTTTGACTACAAAGTTGTTTATCACGATGCAGCAGCACGTGAAAAGCAAGCTGTTGATGCAGAAGGTATGAGCTTAAAGCTTGAGTATGATTTTAATGATTATACTATTACCTCTATATCTGGTTGGGAAAGCGCTGAAGTAAGCTCGCGCGGTGATATTGATGGTGGTTATGGTGCTGATTTCCTAGGCGATTACCATGGCCCTGGTTCAATTCCATTTGCATCTGAAAGTGAAAGTGTAATGCCTGACCATGACCAATATACTCAAGAGTTGCGTCTAGCAAGTAACTACGACGGTGATATTAACTTTCAAACTGGTTTATTTTACTTCGACGAGTCCGTAACTATTGAAAACTATGGCTATAACACTCTAGCTGGCGGCGCGTTAAACGGTTACGTTAACCAGCAGCAAGATACGAAAGCTTGGGCTGTATTTGGCTCTGTAGATTACACGGTATCAGACGATTTAAAACTAACAGCTGGCCTGCGTTACTCTGACGATGAAAAAGACTTCGAAGCCGTGCGTAAAACAATAAGTGATGATTGTTTAAACAACTTAATGCAATGTACAACTGATATCACACGTACAGCAGAAGTAAGTGATGATCATGTAAGTTGGGATATTTCAGCGTCTTATAAATTGAATGATGACGTTAACTTATATGCGCGAGTTGCAAATACATTCCGTGCGCCAAGTATTCAAGGTCGTATTACATTTTCTGATAAAATTACTACAGCTGACTCAGAAACGGTTACATCGTATGAGACTGGTATTAAATCAGACGTGCTTGATGGCCGTGGCCGTGTAAATGCGAGTATTTACTACTTTACAATGGACGATCAGCAATTAACGGCTGTTGGTGGTACTGCAAATACAACAAGCTTACTTAATGCTGATAAAACAACTGGCTATGGTTTTGAACTTGATACAGAGTGGGTATTAACTGATGAGCTTAATGCAACATTTAACTTTAGTTATAACAAAACAGAGTTAAAAGATGACAGTATTACTATTCCTGTACCAGATCGTGAGACGCTTCATATTACTGACACGACAGTAAATGGCAGAGCTATCATTGATGGAAATAGTTTACCAAATGCTCCTGAGTTTATTTCTAACTTAACACTTCGCTATTCTAAAGAGTTGGCTGATGGTAACTTTTACGCTTACACCGATATATCGTACCGCAGTAAAGTTAACTTCTTCTTATATGAAGCAGTTGAGTTTGAAGGTAAACCGTTAACAGAGGTAGGTGTGCGCGCCGGTTACACATGGGCTCAAGATGATAATGAGTACGAAGTAGCTTTATTTGCTCGCAACTTATTTGATGAGCAAGTTGCTATTGGTGCAATTGACTTTAATAACAACACAGCAATGGTTAACGAAGAGCGTTATGTAGGTGCTGAATTTAAAGTTAACTTCTTCTAGAGATAACCTTAAATTATATTAATTTTTAAAAGCCTGCCTTGTGCAGGCTTTTATGTTTTTATAAAGCTGGTAAAGTAGCGTTAATTAATTTAAAGAGATAAAAAGATGGCTGGATTTTGGAATTACCGTGTAATTTTTTGTGAAGCAACGAAAGACGAAGCAGCGCAATATCAAATACATGAAGTAGAATATAACCTAAATGGTAAAGTAACTAACTGGTCAGAAACTGGCGCAGCCCCTTTTGGAACAACCTTAGATGAGTTGAAAGATGACTCTGAGCGTTTAAAAACTGCATTTGATAAACCAGTACTTAAAGTTGTACGTAAAACGCGTGGCTACGAGCTTGTTGATGTTGAAACGGGTGAGGAAGCAACGGGTGAGCCGCCAGCAGGCTTAACGCAATAACTGTATTTATATAAAAGGTGCTTAAGGCGCCTTTTTTATTGTCAAAATTTAGCACAAGTTAAATAAGGAATGAGGATGGCTTTAAAAGCAATATTATTTGATATGGATGGCACATTAGTTGATTCAGAAAGCATGCACTTTGTATGCTGGAGTAAATTACTTAAACCCTACGGTGTTAGTTATTTAGAAAATGATTTTTGTCAGCGCTTTTCGGGACGGCCCACTTTAGAAGCCGCAATCGAAATTAAGCAAGAGCATAACTTATCGGTAAGTGCACAGTTTTTAGCAGATGAAAAATACCGTTTATTTGGTGAATATGTAGTAACACATTTACCGCCACTGATGCCATTTACAGAGCAAACATTGAAAGCTGTAAAAGCGAGTGGCTTAAAAATGGCGCTAGTAACAGGCAGTGCTAAAAGTGAAGCTATGCCAATACTTAAAGGTTTAGGGTTTTATGAGCTGTTTGATACGGTGGTTACAAAAGATGACGTAAGTAATCCTAAACCTGCTGGGGACCCATATTTATTGGCACTTGAGCAGATAAATATACAGGCAAGCAATGCAATTGCTGTTGAGGATACATTTACCGGCGTTACGGCGGCCAATAATGCTTTGTTACGTGTTGTAGCCATTGCCAATAGCCATACTAAAGATCACGACTTTAGCCAAGCTACCTATCAAATGAGCAACTTAGATGAGTTTTGGCAATGGGCGCAATCTCAACTATAGTTTAAGCCAACTTTTACGTGCTTGGATGCGCCAATGTTTACTATTAAACACCTGCTTTTAATTGTTATTGTACTTTTTACGCAATGCATAAGTGCAGCACAACCGTCTGTTTTACTGGCTAAAGTATATGACGAAACGAAGCATTATGATGTAAGTAAATATTTAGTCAGTGAAAAATATGATGGCGTAAGAGCTATCTGGACCGGCACGCAGTTTGTCACTCGTAAGGGTAATATTATCAATGCGCCAAGTTGGTTTACAGTGCCATTGCCAAATGTATGGCTTGATGGTGAGCTGTGGACTAAACGTGAGCACTTTTCTGCGCTTAGTGGCATAGTCAGAACTAAAAAACCTAATAATCATGATTGGCAAACTATTACTTATAAAGTATTTGATATGCCAGATAAAAATCTGCCTTTTAGCACTCGCTATAAAAACTATAATGAGCTTATTACTAGCCTAAACTCGCCGCACATTAGTGCTGTAGTTCAATATAGCTTTACAAATAATGAGCAGCTTACAGAGTATTTTGAGAACATAACTAAGCAGGGCGGCGAGGGCGTAATGCTTCATTTGGCCAGCGCGAAGCACAGCAATGGAAGAAGTAATGCATTACTAAAATTAAAACCTTATTTAGATGCAGAAGCGGTTGTAATTGCGCACTTACCAGGCAAAGGTAAATATCAAGGTATGTTAGGTGCATTGAGGGTAAAAACAGCGCAGGGGCAGGTATTTTCTATTGGTACTGGGTTTAATGATGCACAGCGCTCCATTCCACCGGAGATTGGTAGTACTGTAACGTACCGATTTCATGGCTTAACAAAAAATGGGTTACCGCGTTTTGCTAGTTTTTTACGGGTCAGAGATAGTTTATAACATTTATAAATTTTACAAAGTGTGCTAAATTGCGCGGCCTTTTTGGTAATGTGTGGTGAAGTATGTTTGTAGGTTTTGATTACGGTAGTTCTAATTGTGCTATGGGTGTAATGAGCGAGGGTAATGTTCAATTAGTACCGCTAGAGCAAGGAAAACATTACTTACCGTCTACACTTTACACTCATCACAGCGCGTTGGTTGTTGATTTTGTTGCTAAGCATTTACATGGCACAGCCCATGAGCATGACTTTTTAACGCAGCGCCAAGCATTATTAAATACCTTACCTCGTATTAAGTCAGACCTTGATTTACAACCCTCAGATGAAACCCTATTTATTGGTCGTGAAGCGATTAGCGAGTACGTGCAGTTTCCTGAAGAAGGCTATTTTGTTAAGTCTCCTAAATCATTTTTTGGTGCAACAGGTTTAAAGCAAGGTCAAATTAACTTTTTTGAAGATATCGCAACCGCGATGATCTTAAAAATTAAGCAACGCGCTGAGCTCTCTTTAGGTAAAACACTTACACAAACAGTAATTGGTCGCCCAGTAAACTTTCAAGCTGTGGGTGGCGAGCAATCAAATCAACAAGCGGTCGGTATTTTAGAGCGTGCTGCTAAACGTGCTGGTTTTAAAGACGTAGAGTTTTTATATGAGCCACTTGCTGCGGGTATCGATTACGAGAGTGATTTAACTCAGGATCAAAAAGTACTCGTTATTGATATTGGTGGTGGTACAAGTGACTGCTCATTTGTACAAATGGGCCCAAGCTTTAGAGGAAATAGCCAGCGCGATAGCGATTTTTTATCTCACAGTGGTAAACGTGTTGGCGGAAATGATTTAGATATTGCTTTGAGCTTTCATGGTTTAATGCCGTTATTGGGTTTAGGTAGTACGTTTAAATCGGGTTTGCCTTTGCCTAATCAAGCGTTTTGGCAAGCGTGTAAAATTAACGATGTAAACTTACAAAGCCAATTTTATAGTGAAAGCCATACCCGAGAGCTAAATGCACAATTACGTGATGTTAGTGCGCCTGAGCTTTATAAGCGTTTAATACATTTACAGCAAAACAAGCAAGGCCATCAGTTAGTGCAACAAGGTGAAGCGGCTAAAATAGCACTTTCGTCTGCTAGTGTGTTTGATTGTGATTTAAGTTTTTTAGATAGTGGACTGAATAAAAATGTATCAGTAAGCGATTTAGCTGTTGCCGTTGAGAGTAGTATTAGCCAAATAGTTACTTTAGCAAAACAAGCAATCAGTGACGCTGCGACCACGCCAGACATTATCTATTTAACAGGCGGAAGTGCACAATCACCATTGATTAAAGCGGCTTTAAGTGAGCACTTAGGCAATATAAAAATGGTTAACGGGGATCACTTTGGTAGTGTAACCGCTGGCCTGACTAAATGGGCCAGCATGCTTTATAAATAACCTAGATTACAATTGAGGTTAAAGATCTATTTGTCGGGTTGCGAGGTATTTTTCGTAATCTGGCAATGTGCGTTCAAGCTCTACGTCCATAAGCGGTGAGCTTAATAACATATCTGCACTCACTTCATTACACGCCACCGGAATATTCCAAACAGCGGCTAAACGCAGCAGCGCTTTAACATCAGGGTCATGAGGCTGTGATGCTAATGGATCCCAAAAAAATATTAAAACATGTATCTCATGTTCTGCTATTTTAGCGCCAAGTTGTTGATCGCCGCCCATAGGACCACTTAAAAGCTGAACTACATCAAGCCCCGTGGTTTTTTGAATTAAATGCCCCGTAGTACCTGTGCCATATAAAGTGTGCTTACTTAGTATTTGTTTGTGCTTTTCACACCATAATTTTAGTGCTGCTTTTTTACCATCGTGTGCCACTAAAGCAATATTTTTTTGTGCGGGAAGAGATTGTGTTTTTTGTTCCATGCTAATTCTTTTTATTGGTGAACCTAAACTCGGAAGAATAAATCTCTTAACCAAAGTGCAGGTTAGTTAAAATAATAGATTGATAGCAAGGGCAATAAATACAATGCCAGTGATCCTATCAATCCAAAGTTGGCTATTTGGGTTACGTCTAAAAAACTGTGCAATTTTGTCGCCAAAATAAATATACGTGCAGTCAATCGGAAAAGCAAAAAGAGGGTAAAGTAAGCCAAAAAAAGCGAGCTGAAAAGTAGCCGATGAAAGCGTTGGATCTACAAATTGTGGAATAAATGCAATAAAGAATAATGCTACTTTAGGGTTTAATACTTCAGTCATCATGGCCTGAAACATGACATTACTTTTTTTACTGGTACTTATATGCGGTTTATCGGTTTGCTTGTCATCAGATGTCGGCTCTGGCTGCTTTAGCGTGCCTTTAATCATCATAAACCCTAAATAGCATAAGTATGCTGCGCCTGCATATTGCACTGCGGCATAGGCACTAGAGGAAGCTTTCAGTACTGCGCTTAGGCCTACAACAGCAAATAGCGTATGAACAACCCCACCTAATGCAAAACCAAAAGCACTTTGCATACCAGCACTTCGACCATTAGCAAATGTTTGCGCCATCAAAAATGCATTTGATGGCCCAGGCGCTACTGCCATTAAAAAGCTGGCTAATAAAAATGAGACTAGAAAGTCAGGATTGATCATTGAGTACTTTTAGCCGGGTGTAAACTATGTGCTTTTTTGCTCATTAAAATAAGCCAAAGCGGAACTAGCAATAATAAGTGAAAAGCAATCAACCACGGTGTGCTTAGCCCTAAATCTTGGGTTAAAACAACAAGTATACTCGCGCCACTCATTTGCATAGCACCGAGTAATGCAGAAGCTGTGCCTGCTTGTTTAGGAAAGCTAGACAGAGACATTCCTGCAGCAGAGCCTAAACTTAAAGCAAACCCTAATGCAGCAATTAAGATAGGTAGCATAAGCGCAAATGCTGTTTCTATATGACTCAAGGCTAGCATTAAAATACCTGAGAAAACCAGTACACTTACACCGACACGCAAAGCACGTTGGCTATTTCGTTTAATGTAGGTTGGTAAAATAAAACTTGCGACAATACTTATTATGGCATTTAACGTAAACCAAAAAGTAAAGTCGGCTACGGTGCCGCCTAAATGTGTAATAAGCCAGCCTGGTGCGAGCGTTACATACACTAATATGGCCGACATTGAGACCATACAAATTAGGCTATTAAACAAAAATACCGGTGTTTTAATAATCGGTGTAAAGCGACGTAAATCTAAAATATGCCCCTGATAATGACTATCAGCAGGACGAGTTTCTCTAAAAAAGAATAGGGTAACAATAAGGCCCAAAATAGCAAACGCGGTTAAAAACATAAAGTTCATACGCCAGCCAAACTGTACGGTAAGCCAAGCCCCTAAAATAGGTGCCATTGCCGGAATAAAGCACACAATCCCGTTAAGGTAGGTAATCATTTGTCCGCTTCGTTCACTACCATATTTATCACGCACTATCGCAAATGCGACAACAAATGTGGCACAGGCTCCAAATCCCTGAAAAGCACGTGCTATTAGTAATATCTCAAAAGAAGGCGAGTAGTATGCGAGTAATGCAGAGCTTGCATACAAACTAATGCCCACTACTGCCACTGGTTTTCGGCCAAATCTATCAGCCAAAGGGCCCGCAATTAATTGGCCTAAACCCACTGTAAGCATAAAAATAGCAACGGTTTGCTGTACTTGTTGTTCAGTAACTGCAAATTGTTCTGCAATAGTAGGGAAAGCAGGTAGGTAAATATCGATTGCCATAGGGCAAAATATAACGAGTAACGCTAAGATAAGTAACAAAGTCATATTAGGTTTAGCGGGCTGTGTTTGCATTGAGTCTCCTTTTGTCGAGTATTTTAGGTGGGCACTCATAAAAAAGAAAGGGCTTATGACCCCTGCATAGGTTGTCTTTCTTACTTTTTGATTGGATTAAGTTAAAAAGCCAGCATAAATGCACTTTTTAAGACTGGTCTGATGTGTTAATTTTAAAAAAGTAACTGTTGATGGAAAATAATAATGAGTAATAAATCTGCACTTGTACAAACATGGCATAAATTTAAGCGCCTACCTTTTGGGAATTGGCTTTTTACTAAGGCTGTTTGCTTTAAAGCGCCATATTTTGGTTCGATGAAACCTTACGTACTTGATTTGAGAGAGGGCCATTGTAGTGCAGTGGTTAAAAATCGTCGCAGCGTTCATAATCATATTGGAACTATTCATGCTATTGCACAGTGTAACTTAGCTGAATTGTGTGCAGGTGTAATGGTTGATGCAACAGTGCCAGTTAAAACGCATCGTTGGATCCCAAAAGGCATGACAGTTAGGTATTTGGCTAAAGTAGATACAGATGTACGAGCAGTCGCTGAAATTGATTTACCACATAAGTGGATTGATAAAGAAGACTTAGTAGTACCGGTGAAACTTTATAATACCCGCAATGAACTTGTTTTCACTGCAGATATTACTATGTACATTACTGAGAAAAGGTAACTTAAGTAAAGCTGATTTGACTTAGCTTTTATCAGCGGCTTGTTTATTTACAAATGATAAGTCGCTGCCATCTTCTTTCAATAATGCTTTAACTTCTTTTGCGGGTTTTAGTTCTTTCGAAATTAGTTCCGGCTCTTCTTTTTCAAAGCGTTGCTTTAAACTGCCTTCAATTACTGCGCCTGCATCAATACTCAATGTATCGTGAAATACATCGCCATGAACATGAGCGCCACTTTGTACTTTTACTTCACTGGCATTAATTGACCCAATAACTTTACCTTTAACAATAACGCTTTTAGCTTCAACAATACCTTCAACAACTCCCGCTGAGCCAATAACTAAATGCTCCACTTTTATGTCACCATCAATACGGCCATCAAGCTGTACTTCACCTTGGCTAACTAAAGTGCCTGTAAGGCGTACGTCTTCAGAAATAATAGACGGTGTGTGATTCACTCTTTTTAAATTAGAGCTAACTGTTTTTTGTTTTTTTCTACCAAACACGAGAAAGCGCCTTTGTTATTTTTAGAGGATTGACTTGTTTACCATTAAGTAATACTTCGTAGTGTAAATGCGTGCCTGTGCTTCGGCCGGTGCTGCCCATTAGGCCGATCACATCATGTTTAGTGATTGATTGACCTTTCTTTACTTTAATTTTATTTAAGTGTCCAAATCGAGTCACTAAGCCATTTTTATGTTCAAGCTCGATAAAGTTACCATAACCACCATTACGACCGGCACGAAGAACTACAGCGTCTGCTGGAGCGAATATTTCGGTTTTATGCCAACCGGCTAAATCAATTCCTTTATGAAAGGCATGATTACTATTCATGGGATCTTTTCTAAGGCCGAAATTACTCGAAATATAGTATTTAGCTTTAGCTAAAGGCAGGGTGTTTGGTAGCTCAGTTAAAAAGTTTTCTAAATTATTTAATATTAATAACTTATCAACGATGGCTAAAAAGTGGCTCGGAATTTTTGTTTCGTTAAATATATCAAGGGGCCCACCTTGTGCAGTTGTCTGGGCGCTTAATATTAGGTGTTGCTCAAGCGCAGACTCAATTCCTGCGCCTTTAACCATAGCTAAAATGGCTTGGTGACGTTCACTAATTTGGTTATCTAAATAGGTAAAGCTTTGCTCATAATGACTATTTAAGTTGGCCACTCTTGTTGCGAATGTGATTGGAGCGATTAACTGTGCTTGTTTACCTTTTTGATTTTCATCGACTAATGGCTCATGAAATTCATTGCCATTTTCATTAATTGGTACATCAAGTTCAGTATCAAGCTTAATAACATCTTTGCTAATTGAAGCAGGAAGGGATTCTATCATGCTTTGCAGTAGCGCCTGCTTTTGTTCAAGTATTGCAAGTTGCTCTAGCTGCGTTGCTTGAAGGGCTTGTTGCTCACTGACTTTTTGTTGCCACAGCGTTTGCTCGGTTATTTGATTTTGTTTTATGTCAGAGATTTTATTTGTTTGTGTATAAACACGAAAGCTCGAAATACTCAGCCAAGTAAAAGTGACTAAAATAAGCAACGCTACAAGAAGTTGAAACCAAGAGGCTAAAACAACATGCTTAACTTCGCCATTTTGACGAATAAGTAGCTGACGAGCAGGGAAAAATTTATGATAAAAAGACTTTATAAATACTGACATGGCATATAACACTGGCTATTAACCGAATTAAGATAGCAATTTGAGTTAAAAAAGCTAGAAAAAAATTGTAACTGTTCAAAAATTAATAAAAAAGGGCTGCTTTTAATAAGCAGCCCTTTTAATAAATTTTTTAATATGCGTATTATTTTGCCGGCAGTACAGTACTCTCTACAGAGCCAAAACCTATACGTGCATAGCCTTCTTTTTCACACCAGCCACGCATAATAACGTTATCGCCATCTTCTAAAAAGCTACGTTGTTCGCCATTACTTAGCGTGATTTTTTCTTTACCGCCACGAGAAAGCTCAAGTAATGAACCTGCTTCTTCGTGCGTTGGACCCGACTGAGTGCCCGAACCTAGCATGTCACCTGGCATAAAGTTACAGCCATTTACTGTGTGATGAGTAACCATTTGTGCCACAGTCCAGTAAGAGTGCTTAAAGCTAGATGTTGATACGCGCGTTGGGTTATGGCCTTCGCTACGCATTTTTTGCGTTTGAATTTTAACATCCATTTGAATATCAAAAGCACCTTGGTCGCGATTCGCTTTTGATTCTAAATAGTCCATAGGCTGTGGATCGTTTTCATCACGTGTCCAGCTTGTTCTGTAAGGCGCTAATGCTTCGGTTGTTACAATCCAAGGCGATACCGTTGAGGCAAAGTTTTTAGCTAAAAATGGACCAAGCGGTTGGTATTCCCACGCTTGCAAGTCACGTGCTGACCAATCGTTAAATACACAAAAGCCAAATACATGGTTTTCAGCATTTTCGATAGTGATTGCATCGCCCAGTGCATTGCCTTTACCTAAGTAAATACCCAGCTCTAGTTCGTAATCAAGGCGTTTACAAGGACCGAATGATGGCACTTCTGCATCAGGAGCTTTAGTTTGGCCTTTAGGGCGATGAAATGTTTGACCCGATACGTCAATAGATGAAGAGCGACCATGATAACCAATAGGTACCCATTTATAGTTAGGTAGTAATGGGTTATCAGGGCGAAATAAACTACCCACAGCAGTAGCATGATAAATAGAAGTGTAAAAGTCGGTGTAATCACCGATACGACAAGGCAAAGAAAACTCTATATCGGATTGTGCAACCAATGTATCGCTAAGCGCTTGTTGGTGCTCAGAGCCTGCTCTTAGTGCTTTTGAAAGCGCTAAACGAAGAGCTGACCAATACTGCTTCCCTAAACCCATAAATGTATTTAAGGTTGCTTCACTTGCTGCATCTGCGGCTGTTTTAGCGTCACCTGTTAAAACGATTAATTTACTTAGTTTTGCTAAATCGATTACTTGGTCACCAATTGCAACACCACCACGAAAGGCCTCATCAGACCCTTTACGACGAAATTCTGCAAACGGTAAGTTTTGAATCGGGAAGTCGCAATTATCAACATTAGCTGATTCTACCCAGCTGGTTAAATTAATATCGTGGGTTTCGTTAATTAGGCTCATTACATTTCCTTTGGATTTTACTGTATGGCGACAAGGTATAGTTTATTTAATCATACTTGTACTTGGCGCCATACTTTTTAAATATTAAAACGACAAAAAGCAGCGAAGTTCGCTGCTTTTAATTTACTCAAATATTTTATAAAACGCCGCGACGCTCTTGGTCACGTTCGATTGATTCAAATAATGCTTGGAAGTTACCTTCACCAAAGCCACCATCATCAACGCGTTGGATCATTTCTATAAAGATTGGACCAAATAAGTTTTTAGAGAAAATTTGTAATAAATAACAATTTTCACTTTGGCTATCTACGAGTATCTGATGCTCACGAATTTTTTCTTTATCTTCAGCAACCCAAGGTACACGGTCAAAAATAGTATCGTAATACTCTGGGATTATATCGAGTGTGGCAATTGTTGATTTATCAAGCTTATCAAGAGAGCTTACTAAGTCATCTGTTAAAAACGCTAAATGTTGAACGCCTGGGCCGTTGTACTCACCAAGGTATTCATCAATTTGGTTGTTATCGTTACCTTTACCTTCGTTTATTGGAATAGAGAAGGTGCCACAAGGTGATTTAAGTGCATAGGAAATAAGCGCTGTTTTTTGACCTTTAATGTCAAAGTAGCGTACTTCAGTAAAACCAAATACATCTTTATAAAAGTTAGCCCATTTTTCCATGGTGCCTTTATAAACGTTATTGGTTAAATGATCGATTCGGATAAAGCCTTTATCTTCTACAACATTTTGCGTTTCTAAGTCTTCAAAATCACTTTCGTAAATAGTGCCTTTGTCGCCAAATTGTTCAATAAAGTAAATTAGGCTGTCGCCAATACCATAGATTGCAGGGTAAGGCATATTTTTATGCGTTGAGTCGGTCGCTGGTTTTGCACCACGCTCTACTGCAGTTTCAAATGCTTTTTGCGCATTCTCAACACGCCAACCCATTGAACAAATAGCAGGGCCATGGCTTTTAGCAAATTCTGCAGAGAAACCTTCACGCTCGTTATTCAGTAAAAAGTGAATATCGTTTTGGTTGTAATAAACAATGTCTTTACCTTTAAATTTTTTAAGCTTTGAGAAGCCAAAATCAGTAAATACTTTATCCATATAATCAGCATCAGGTGTTGCATACTCGGTAAATTCAATACCGACTAAACCCAAATAGTTATTTACTTCACTCATTATTATTACTCCCGCAATTAAGCACTGCGATTATGTGTTGTTGTCATATTGCAGTAGATAATCAACCAGATTTTTAATTTGGGGAAGAGGAGGGCGTTATTTAGTATGTAGTGCATGTGTAAATTTTATAGGACGGTTATTATAAAGTTGCGTGTTTGTAATACAGTTAAGTAAAATGAACTTATATGGTATAAATTCAAGTGGGAGCACTTGTTTTAAGTCATTGTATTTAAATATTAAAAAGGAGGTTTAACCTGCGCTAAACCTCCTTTTACAATTAATAAGCAAAAGCCTTTTTGTATGTAATTATTTACACTTTAAGAGCCGTTACCAAAGAACTTGTTCCGTTGTTCTATCCACACGTTAGTTTTAATTGCTGGAGCTGCTTGATAATGGCGCTCAATGGTTTGATTTAGCACTCGCGTCGGTTGCTCAAAAGACAGCTTTTGTTGTGCGCTACCCATACTTTTAATTTCATCTCTGGTCATAGCACGTCCTGCATAAAGCAGCGAGTTTAAGTACCCTGGTACTATTTCGTAATTGTTATCTGTAAAAAGCAATACAGATTGATTGAGTGCCCAGCGACTATCGATTTCGCCATCTTCTTTTACGCCAGCAAGTTCTCCATCTATATAGACTTCAAATACCCCGTTGGTTGGTGCTGTATAAAATACAAAAGCTATACGATGCCAAGAGTCAGGTTGTGTATTGCCAAAATAGCCGCTATCGCTAGTTGCTTGTCCATAGCCGCCGCTTGGGTCAATAAACATATCGGCATCATCATTAAGATAATCAGTTGTATTGGCTTGCATAATTGCACGGTAAATATCTTTACCTTCTGCGGGCCAGTATAAATCCATTACCAAGGTGTAGTCAGACACCATTCCTTCATTTGCAAAGTCACCATTTGCTGGTGTGTTTAAATCAATAAGTAAGCCTTCTGTTGGAGCGTGGCGAGAAAACGCCATAACACCTGAAGGACCATCACTTAAATCATCAAAATTTAATTGAGTAGTGGTGCTATATTGTGTCTCTGCAGTGCCCCAATTTGTTTCATCTGGATCAAAGTAGCTAAGTACCGAAGGTCCAAAATCAGCTGCTAACGGGTTGTTAGTATCGTCAAAGTTCCATACGGTTACATTTGCTAAGTTGTTACATGAATAAAGTTCGGTGTCAGTGTCAAGGTGTAGGCACTGACTTGTTCTAGCACGTGCATATTTATCAAGTAGCCACCAAGCTTCAGCTATTGGTTCTACGTTTGAGAATGTAACACTATTAAAAAATAAATCAGGATTCAAAGCTGCTCCTTTAAATAGTGCAACTTCGTAATTATTAGTGGGTTGTATATCTTCAGGTTTAAGTAAAAACCAATCTGGTTGACTTGCAAACATCGTTGTTAAGTCGCTTCCCGATACTGTTACTTTATAAATAGAGTTAAACCCTGGCGTATTTGATGGCTGTCTTTCTACGTAAAAAGCTTTATGGAAGTCTTCTTGAGTCAGTGTGCCGGGTGTCCAGCGCTTTTGTACTAGTTCAGGGTTAAGTAATGCTGCGCTAATTGTGCTTGAATGTTTTGCGGCTAAGGCGGTTATTTCGGCTAGCTGCGCATCAGTTGGATAGTTTTCAGAAATAGCGATTTCAGTTTCTGCATCGGGAGCATAACGCCCCATTATTTCATCGACAGCCAATTTGGTTTCTTCGTCAGGTTCTATAGATGTTCGTGTATCTACATGTTGATAATCGTAACGACTTAGTGTTTTATCGGCTGTATCAAATACTAAATTTAAGTCGGTGACTCCGCGTGCATAAAAGTCGGGCTGGATGACTAAGGCGTTATTCTCAAGCTCTATAAAGTCCTCACCACCATGAGTATGCCCACCAAGTACTAAATCTATACCGGGTACGTTGGTTGCTATCTCTACATCAGTTCCTTTACCTAAGTGGCTTAGCATAATCATGTAGTCAACTTCATCGCTGTATTGGCTTACAATACTTTGCGCGATTTGTTGCCATTTCCAACTCATTTTAAATTGTTTTATAAAGTCAGGAATAGGGTCATCTTCAATTGGTTCGTCAAGCTCATCCCATGGTACTGACGTCATCCCAAACACACCTAATGTTATGCAACCAACCTGTACCTTAGCAAAGTCGACACCACCAAAATTCTGACTGTTTTCTCCCTCAAAGCGGGTATTACTGGCAAGTACAATGGCATTATCGTCTTGTGAAAATTCAAGTAGTTTTTCAGGGCCCCACGCATAGTCATGGTTCCCTAAAACACGTAAATCAAAAGCCATTAGTTTTACGGTTTCATCAGAGGCTAACCCTTGTGATATTTGCTCTGCTACAGTGCCTTTTTCGTAAACATCGCCACCATCGGTGAATAATGTATGCGGTGATTCGCTTAGCGCTTTTTTATAATAAGCTTTAATGCGACTAAAATATTGTTCTTGATATCCAAAGCGAGAATGCATGTCGGCAACATGAACAAACCTTACAGATTGCTCTGTTGCATTAGCATCACATGTAGGGCCAACATCAGAAAACGCGACAGTACGTTGCATTTCTATTGCATAGCTACCTAGTTGGTTTACTTGTGCACTAACAAAGCCTTGCGATACCGTTGAATCAGTAATGCTTGACCAAGAGTCTCCGCTAAAACGAGCAATAGTTAATTGGCCGCCTAATACATAGTCGTCAGGTATTTTTATAGTGACAGTCATTGGGCTAGAAAGTTGAAGTGTATCTGGTGTAAGCGTATGTATATCTGAAATGATATTTTTTGCTTGATTATTCTCATCAAGAACTAATTTTTCGTAGGTTATTTCAGTATCGCTAGCCACTATTTGCCCAGGAGCATTGATAGTAAAGTTACCTTCATCTAATGAGGTTTGTAAGCCATTAGCGTTGGTAATAATTAAACCACTAGGCTCAGGCTCTACAGGATCATTTGGATTTACTGTTACTTCATCACCGCCACCACAGGCAGATAAAAAATAAGGAGAAATAATGCTATTAGAGTGGTACGTGATAACGTCAATGCATGCATATACTGCTGTCCCTGAGTCTATTCAATAATCAATCAGGATATAATATCAGTTAACGGGGGCAGGGCAAAGTTGGATAAAAAATTCCTCCATAGAAGCTATGGAGGAATTGTCTTAGGTTATATTGCTACATTTGAAATAAACAATAATTAAGAGACTTTCTCTTCTAAACCTTGTTTTTCCCATACTTTAGCTTTAAAAGTCATTAGTACTAAAACAACACCAACACCAATGCTAAATAATGCAATTTGTAAGTATAAGTTAGGAATTTCATCAACATTATTCGGATCGAAATTACCAGCAAGTAAACCTGCGATGATGTTACCGATTGAGTAAGTTAATACAAACACACCCATCATTTGGCCAGTGTAACGTTTAGGCGATAACTTACTTACAGCACTTAATGCTACAGGGCTTAAACAAAGCTCACCCACTGTATGTAAAAAGTACGTAGTAACAAGCCAGTAAGGCGCTACTTTTAAACCTTCAGCTGCATAATGAGCCGCCATAAACATAACTAAAAAGCCTGATGCCATGATAATTAAGCCAATTGCACATTTAACGCTGTAGCTAGGTGATACTAAGCTTTTAGATAAGTTAATCCAAAGCGCTGCAAAAAATGGCGATAAAGTAATAATAAACAGTGAGTTTAATGATTGAAACCACGTTGTAGGGATTTCAAAAGTACCAATAAGACGGTCAGTATAGTCGCGAGCAAATAAGTTTAATGATGAACCAGCTTGTTCAAAGCCAGACCAAAAACATGCAGATGCAATACAGACTAAAAATAGTGCCCACATTCTTTGTTTTTCGGCATCGGTTAAATTACCTGTAAAGTAAATAACACCAAAATAAACAAAAAAGATAATAGTAAATACAATAGCTACGTACCCTGCAACCACTGTTGGATTGATTACAATTGCGCCGGTCATTGCTGCCGTAGTAACTGCAGCAGCTGCAATTATAAATACAGCAATACCACCCCAAGCGCGTGAAGTGCCTTTAGGGCCTAATGGATTAGCAGGTAGTGCGCCGTGCTCTGGTAAGTTATTAAGTGTGAGTTTGTACTGCACTAAACCAATGGCCATACCTACAGCAGCCGCACCAAATGCCCAGTGCCAGCCTACGTTCTCCATAAAGTAACCACATACGTAGTAACCTATTAAAGAACCCATGTTAATACCCATGTAATAAATAGCGTAACCGCCATCACGACGCTCATCAGCATCGCTATATAATTGGCCTACCATTGCACTGATATTTGGTTTTAGTAAACCAGTACCTGTTGCTACAAATATTAAGCCAATAAAGAAAGAATAATCATGTGGAATAGCCAAAATAATATGGCCAATCATAATAGTTATGCCGCCATACCAAACTGCTTTTTGACCACCAAACAATCTATCAGCTAGCCAACCACCTGGTAAGCCTAAAAAGTATACTGCGCCTGTGTACAAACCATAGATTGCAGCAGCTGATGCAACAGTAAAGGCAAGGCCTTCTTCTTGTAAGCTTGCTGTCATGAATAATACGAGCATAGCTCGCATACCGTAATAACTCATTCGTTCCCACATTTCAGTGAAGAACAATGTCGAAAGTCCTTTAGGGTGGCCAAACCAACCACTATCTGGAGCTGAACTCATATTTACTTCCTAACTTTAAGAATTGTTGTAATGGCCTTATAATTTTTTGCTTTAGCTATCTTAGTATTTAGTCATACTAAAATGCTCGACCATCAGTTTATTATTTGTAGCTAAGATAATGATTTGCTATATGGTAGTAACACCAGAAGGTAAGAGACACACCCTTATCCTAGTTACAATTGCGCTCAAGTATACATATACCTTAGTGCTAGGGGAAGTATTCGCGGTGTATCACTACGGTGGTCTAGATAGCACGCCATTTAATATCGATTCAATGCCAGTGGCGCTACGAGGTTTTGATAATAGTCCTATTTACTCAGATGAAGCTGTGCTGGATGGTTGGTTAGAGCAAGCTGATGATTGTAAGCCGTGTGCGATGTACTACAACACCACAAGTTTACATGATGGTAATCAGCTAGAGAATCAACCAAGGGTTAATAGTAAAGAGACATACCCAATCAGACATAAAAACTTGTTTGCTGATATTAACCAATTTGTAAAAAAATTAGAAAAACGCGGTCGCAACGTTATGTTAATGATAGTGCCTGAACACGGCGCTAATTTAAAAGGTGACAAAGTACAGTTTGCAGGTTTACGTGAAATCCCAAGCCCAGCAATTGTGTCGGTACCTGTAGCAATTAAATTTATAGGCCCAGACGTACAAAACTACTCGCAAATTGTGGTTGATGATTCAACAAGTTACTTTGCGCTTTCAGAGCTGGTAAGTAAGGCGCTGCAAACTGATGTATTTGGTGGGAATAATAGTGTTGCTAATTTGCTTGAAAACCTACCTACAGCACCTAAGGTTGCTGAAAACGAAGGCACAATAATGATGTATGTTAACCAAAGACCATTTATACAATTAGATGGTGGTGATTGGTATGCTTACCCACAAGGTAAGTAGTCACATAATAAGATTTAACAAATAGCACTGGTATAGTTAAATATCAGTGCTACTTTTCTTCATTTAATTACATTTCAACTTATCGCTTTCGCAGTCTGTTTCGTCCAAAAATGTTTACAATAAGCTACCTTCTCAAAGCGACTTAGCGTATTATTCAGCTAATATAGTTTTTCCTTCTTTGAGGATGTATGCGTCTAGATATTCACTGTGCTGATCGAATTGGTATTGCTCAAGAAATCCTTAATATATTAGTTAACTACAGCGTTGATCTAAAAGGAATTGAAGTTGATTCTGTAAATTGTCGTATGTACGTTAGTTTTCCCGAAATAGAATTTGAACAATTTCAAAAAATTATGCCATCGATACGTTTAATCGACGGCGTACATGACGTGCGTACCACTGCGTTTTTACCATCTGAGCGTGAACACAACGAATTAAATACTTTGCTACGTGCATTGCCTGATGGCGTTATCTCTATTGATGCTAAAGGTTGGGTACGCTTATGCAACGATGCAGCATGTAAGGACTTACAGTTAATTGAAAAAGAAGTTATTGGTGCAAATATTAATAACTTACTTAAAGGGTTTAACTTTACACGTTGGCTAGAAGGTAAAGAAGTACTCGGGCAAACCACACGCGTTGAAGTGGCGGGTGAGGATTTTATTGCAGACATTTTACCAATTGCAGTCCCTCAAGGTAGTGAAGGTGATGTGCTTGCGGGTGCGGTTATTAACATTAAATCGCAAAGTCGCTTAGGGCAGCAGGTCAGTGCATTTAGACGCTACGGGCAAGAAAGCTTTGCTACTATTCATAACTTTAGTACGGCAATGCGCCGAGTTGTGCGCGAAGCACGCAAAATGGCGCAACTAGAAGCCCCTATTTTGATTACTGGTGAAACTGGTACAGGTAAAGAGTTATTAGCTAGGGCGTGCCATTACGCATCTAATCGCTCTGTTAAGCCTTTTATTGCGCTGTCGTGTGCTTCACTTCCTGATGATGTTGCTGAGTCTGAATTATTTGGTTATGCCGGGTACGAAGAAAACGCAGCGCCAAAGCGTGGTGTATTAGAGCAAGCTGATGGTGGAACTGTATTTTTAGATGAAGTTGGCGAAATGTCGACTCAACTACAAACTAAGTTACTGCGTTTTTTACAAGATGGTACGTTTAGAAAAGTAGGCGATGAGAACGAAGTTAAAGTAAATGTACGTATTGTTGCCGCTACTCAAAAAGACTTACCTGCAATGGTACAAGAAGGGGTTTTTAGAGAAGACTTATATTACCGTATAAACGTGCTTACTTTAGAAATAGCGCCACTAAGAGATAGAAAAGCAGATGTAGGGCCACTTGCAGAGCATTTTATTCAAAAATACGCACAACAAAATGGTCATGCAATTCCTGTTTTATCACAAGAATGTTTAAGCTTTTTACAAGAGTACCCGTGGCCTGGAAATGTGCGTCAGCTGGAAAATGCAATTTACCGTGCAGTGTCGTTACTAGATGATAGCGAGCTTCGCGTAGAGCATTTGCAGTTACCAACTTTTACTCATGATTTAGGGTATTTAGAGTCTGATTTTGAAGGCTCACTAGATCAAGCTGTTAAACGTTTTGAGGCGACTTTACTTCGCAAACTCTACCCAGCTTATCCAAGCTCACGTCAGTTAGCTAAGCGATTGGGCCTAAGTCACACCGCGGTAGCTAATAAATTACGTGATTACGGGATTAACCGAAAAACAGTAAAAGTGTAATTGACATAAAGAAATTAAAATATGGGGACTAATTTTTAGTGCCCATATTTTTTGTTACCCCATCAATTGCAATCGTCTCAATACCTTCTTCGTTAAAGTTCATTACGATACTGGCGTTATTACGAGTGAAAAAATAGCTACGGCCATTTAGCTCAATAACATAGTCACCTTTTACCGGATCGCTAAACTGCTGCTTTTTTAGAGTGACTGTATGTTCGCCAATTTGCCATTCAAACTCCTCAATAAACCCATTATTAAATTCTTGAACCCATACTTGGCTGTCATCTTTCGAAAGCGTGATGGCGACAGAATAAGAGCTAGGAATTTGCTCCATATTGTAACTTTTAGATCCAATAGTGAATTTCTCAGCTTTTTGCTGCCATTCAAAACCAAATTTAAATTCTTTAACTACACCGGTAGGGTAAGTTACTGAGCCTTTACCTGGTAACGAAAAATCGGCAAAAGCATTGTAGCTAGGGACTGATAGGGCCAGTGCAGCGATGATTTTTAGTTTTGATTTCATTAGTTATCTTTTTTATTGTAATAATGATTTAAGATTAAAGTAGAATATTCGTCTTCGCAAGGGGCTATGCTACACTCGAATAAATTTAACTGGTAAGACCTTTTTTGTGAACTTATATATTCGACTTTTATTATTATTTTTCAAAATTAAACGCAATAAGCAATATCAAAATCTACTTGATACAGTAGATATTGATTACAAAGCTTTGCCGACTGATTGTGATATTAATCTACATTTAACGAACTCACGCTATCTTGCGATGATGGATTTATCTCGCACGTGGATGACGGAGCGTGTTGGCTTACTAAAACAAATAATGAAGCGACGTTGGTTTCCGATTGTTAACGCAACTGCTATTACTTATATCCGCGATATTAAACCTATGCAGCGATATACAATAAGTACTAAGTTAGTTGGCTGGGATCATAAATACTTTTATATTGAGCAAAAGTTTCACTCAGAGCGAGGCTTACATGCTATTGCTTATGTACGCGGTGTATTTAAAAGTAAAAAGGGTATTATAAGTATTGAAGAAATGCTTGAAGTTGCTGGTTTTGATGGGAAAACACCTATATTGCCAAGTGAAGTAATGCACTGGAAAGAAATGTTAGAGCAGAAAAAGTTAAGTAACCTGCCCTAATCTCTACAAATGAAAAAAAGGCCTTTCGGCCTTTTAACACACATTGTAATTGGGTAACTATGTACTACTTTATATTTGCTTTAAAAACTGTACCTAACACCGAACATTGCAACAACTGGGTCAAGCTCAACAGTTGATGTAAGTGCTTTTGCACCATTAGCATAAACAGTGGCATCGGTATCAATATCCATAATTGATACCATGGCGTGTAAACCCCAGTTTTTATCAATTTTATAGTTAGCACCTACCTGAGCCATAAAGCCAAACGAATCATCTAACTTTACTTCTACATCGTCTGTTCCTAGTGTTGCTTTAAGTGCTTGAGAGGGTTGCTCATCAAAAAATGCAGTGTAGTTTATGCCTACGCCTATAAAAGGTCTTAGCGCATAGCTTGTATCTAAAAAGTGGTATTGTGCAACCAATGACGGTGGAAGTTGTTTTATATCTGCAATTTTATTGCCTGCTAAGCCGCCTGCGCCATTTATATCGTGTGAAAACGGTGTTGCTGCTATCAGTTCTAACACCCATTGATCGTTAAATGCATAATCTACGGTGATACCTAGTTGAGTATCTGAATCACCTTTAAGGCCTAGCGTAGGTGCTTCATTAATCGCTGAGCTACTGTTATCAGGGTTTACGTTAATAGCGCCAACATTTACGCTAAAGTTAGCGTGTGCAGCTGGAGAGAGTGCTAATAAAGAGGTTAATAATGCGATGCTAATTTGAGTTTTCATGTTGTTCTCCAAGAACTACTATTTAATTAGCGCTATTATTACCGAGCAATAAATATGAAAACCTGTTCTAGATCAAAGTTTAAAAAGCATTTGAAGCTTATAAAATGTTTTATTGATTTAGATTAATTTTAGTGTCGTTATGCTTTTGTAAAGATTGACATATTTATTTAATTAACAGTCACATGAATATAAGGCAGGCACTGCCTTGCCATAATCTCGTGTTTAATCAGGGCCTTAATAAACAAGAAAATATCTTTTTAGCAGGGAACGAAAATAATTTAAACACCCGACACTTAAAAAAGTATTGGAAGACTTAAATGCGATTGAGTTGGTATTTATAATTAAATATAAACCGAGTACTTTATAAGGCATAAAATACTCGGTGCACTGACTTTACTTATCAATAGTTATTCCAAATAACGTTTAGCTTTGTTTTCTTTAACACTTTTAAGATCGACTAATACCAATCCATCAATACAATTATTAAAATCGGGATCAATGCTAAAGCTTAAAAATTGTACGCCGCCAGGGTTGCAAAGCTCAGTGTATTGTTTAAATAAAGTAGGGACTTGAGCGCCCATATTAGCTAACACATGTTTTAACTCTACAAAATCTTCTTTAACATCGTTTCCATTAAAAAGAATATTGCATTGAGTTAGCTGTTGCTCAGTTAATTTAAGCTCATTATTAGGTGTAGCTAGTTCTATGCTGCTTTTATAGTAATGTTGATAGTAATAAACGAGCATGGCTTTGGCTTGCTCAGGTAGAGCGTTGGACACGCTTACGGCCCCAAATAAATATCTATACTGTGGGTAGTTTTTTATAAAAGCACCAATACCGTACCATAAATAGTCAAGACTCTTACGTCCCCAATACTTAGGTTGTACAAAACTTCGACCAAGCTCAATTCCTTGGTGTAGATAGGGCGTCATAGCGTCAGTGTAAGAAAATAAACTATCGGTATATAAACCTTCACGTCCATGCTTTTGTATTATCTGTTGTGCGCAGGCTAATCGATAAGCACCTACTAGCTCTAGTTGCATAGGGTCCCACAGTACAAGGTGTTGGTAATCCATATCGTATTTATCTATATCACGACGCTTACCGCTTCCTTCACCTACTGCTCTAAATGCTATTTCTCTGAGGCGTCCCAGCTCTCTAAAAATAGGTGAACTACCTACATATTGATATAGATGAATGTGCATGCCATCGTGTGTTTTACCCAAAAGCTGACATTGCTCAATTGCTCTTTTTAGTTCTTTTCTACACTCGGGCACAGCAATAGGTGTTTGTGTTTTTAGCGGCAGTGTTTTTTTAGTTGTAAGCCTATAAAGCTGTTTACGTATGAGGTTTACAATTTCTTTATCTTTAAGGTTTTCTATTAAGTAGGACTCAGGAGGGATAGAAGCACCAATCTCAAACTCTAAAGATTTTTTGCGCTGCTTAAACATTTCTGTCACTAATAATAAACTTGCCAGAGGCTTATAAATCATTGATGTACCATAAAAAAGTGGACTATTTTTGGCTTTAATAAAAATAGGTAAAATGGGGCAGTTGGCTTTTTTTGCCATACGTAAAAAACCGCTATTCCATTTGCAATCCTTAATACCGGTTGGTCCTAGGCGCGATACTTCCCCTGCAGGAAATATAAGTAAGGCACCTCCACCTTTTAAATGGTTTTGTATATTACTAAGCTCTTGCTTTTTACTCATACCAGATAAGTTATCAACAGGGAGTAACAGAGAATGCATTGCGCTGACCGACATTAACATGCGGTTTGCGACTACTTTTAAATCTTGCCTTACTGTAGAGAGTACTTTGATAAGTGCTAAAGCATCTAGTGAACCAATAGGGTGGTTAGCAACAATAACAAGTTTACCCTCGTTAGGAATATGTTCTATCTGCTTAGGTTTATAGCGCGTATCAAAATTGAGTTCATCAAGTACTTGCTCAACAAATTCTAACCCTTGTAGGTGAGGGTAGGTATTACCAAAGGTGATAAACTCTTGCTCATGCAATAAGTAACCTAAGCCCTTTTTTACTAAACCTTTTACTTTTGGAGAGTTCTCTAGTTGTGGTAAGTTTGCTGCAATTACTTTATCAACACTTATCATATTAACCTCATATTCCGTTTGGTCTATTCGCTATACATGTAAGATTAAAAAAAGGGTGTGACAGTTACTTTGCAGTAGTGTGACTTTTTAAAGTACTAAATTATAAACTGTGAATTGCTAGGAGAATTTATGTCGGTATTGGTGGCTATAACGGGGCGCAACAACGAAAAGCTAATAACGAAGTTACAAGAGCGATTACCAAATACATTGATAGAGCAATGGCCTGATTGCAAAAACGCAAATAATGTGGATTTTGTACTTGCGTGGAATGCTCCTGAGTCTCTGTGGCCGCAGCTGCCTAACTTAAAAGCTGTGTCGTCATTTGGTGCAGGCGTAGACAGTATCGATTTAACATTATTACCTGAACATGTCGAAGTAGTACGTATTGTGGACATGCAATTAGCTGAAGATATGGCGGAATATATACTTACACATGTCTTAGCTCAAAAATTACGCTTAAAAGAGTATTACACTAAACAAACACAGCAAACATGGAAGCCAAAACGAGCTTTTAGTAATAAACATGTTGGTATACTTGGATTTGGCGAATTAGGTAAAGCATGTGCGCAAAAACTTATAATTAATGGCTTTAAAGTAAGTGCCTGGGCGCAAAGTAATAAAAACACGGCTAATGTCGAGGTTTATTATGGCGATGAAGGGCTTAGCGGTATGCTTTCTGACGTTGACTACCTTGTATGTCTATTACCCCTTACGCAAGCAACTACAGGCATTATTAATCGCTCAATGCTCGCTAAGCTACCTTCACATGCTGTTGTTATTAATGTGGCACGTGGTGCTCATGTGGTTGAGCAAGATTTATTAAATGCATTAAATAACGATAGCTTACGCGCAGCTACCTTGGATGTTTTTGACCAAGAACCTTTAACGCAGAATCACCCTTACTGGGGAAACCCCAAAATAACACTTACACCACATTGTGCAGCGCTATCTGATTTAAATAGCGTTATAGACCAAATAGCCGATAATATTGAACGTTTGAATAAGGGCTTAGCACTCAATAATTCAGTGGATAGAACAAAAGGTTATTAGCTGATAGCTAATTAGTTTAAAAAACAGCTTGTTAACATTTGTAATTTTCATTAGTGTAAAAGATATTCTCACTAATAAAAATATAAAGAGGGTGTTATGAAATCCGGTCAAAGTGGGGCTAAATTAAGCCTCGTTGTTATTTCAATTATCGTGCTAGGTGTTTCAGCTTGGTTTAATCAGGCTAACGCTGAAGATAGTCCATCTAAAACACAAACCCAAAGTGAATTAACAACAGTAGATTAACCTAGCTTATTAGGTATTTTCGGTTTTCGTCTTTCTTCTCGTTTCTCTCAACAGTACATGCTCAGCACCATTATTGTAGTGGTGCTTTAGTGGCGTTCAATACTGTCCTGATCCAACGTGTTTCTAATATTTTAAAAATTCGCAATAAAAAAGCCCAGCAATGCTGGGCTATTAAATATTCTAAGGAAAAGTTGTTAACTTTGGGTTACATTAAATTGCCCGAATGTATAAACTTTAAACAAGTAAAAAGTGTTGATCAACACTAAACTCATATTTGAAATAACGCTCGACGACATAAGATCTAGGCTAAATGATAAGAACAATAAACCACATGCACTAATGGCGGCAACGCGCAGCAGTGTTATCTGGTTAATAAAGAATGCACCTAAACCTAGTGCAAGTAGTGTAGTATTTAAAAGCCAATCTAGCTCGTTTAGCATGGTCGTTTCAATAGTTCAGTTGTTGAAAAAAGGAGCGCCATTATGTTGATCTTTTGCACACCTTTCAACCAAGTAATTTTAAATTTTCAGATTAGTTTTTTTAATGCTAAAAGTAACTGCCAATTGCCGAAAACAAACCATTGTCAGCAATTACTTGATACTTTTGACAGCTCTGTGGTTTTTGTAAATCACTGCATAAATAAAGGGATTCACGGCTAGAATCATAGTTGGGGTGCAAGTTGGAATCAATTAAAGTAGCTCCGTAACCTAAAAGTCCAGGCCAGTAAACACTCTCACTTACCATCCCTAATTTTTTATAGGTGAGCAAGGTTGGTTTTGGAAAAGCTAAAATTATTACAATAACAATGGCCAGAGATATAAATAGCCCCTTTTTTGACTTTGTTTTTTGGCTAGTGCCATTGTTTATGCTTGTTTTTTCCTCTGCGGGTATAGAGCGCTGAGTAGGGCGTTGCGGCTTTCTTTTTTGCGCTGTTTTTTTTCTTGTTGGTGCTTTACCTAGCAACGACTGTTTATTTGGGGTTTTAGACATAAAGCAAATCTGGCCTTTTTTCCGTAGGTCTCTATAATTAAATGAGCAAATTTATATACTAAGCTAATTATTATGATAACTTAAAGTTAGCTTATAGCCTACGAGGAATAAAGATGAATACGCAGCTATCAATTTTAATTGTAGATGACGTTAGCACAGTGCGTAGTTTTTTGAGTCAAACGCTCATGCACTTAGGGATAGATAACGTAAAGGAAGCATCTACTGCCTCACAATGTATTAGTGAGTGCCAGGCTGCAAATTATAATATCATTTTTTTAGACATAGAACTGCCGGACGGCGATGGCAAAGATTTGATTGCACAAATCAATGAATTAAGCCCTGAGACAAATGTAGTAATGGTATCTGCGCATTCAGGTATTGAAAATGTTAAGGATGCAATTGATAAAGGCGCTAAAGGATTTGTAGTGAAGCCGTTTACACCTAAAAAAATAGCGGCAATGCTTAAGAAGTTTTATCCAGACTTGGAAAATGTATGACACCAATCTGTTTAAATATTCATGTCGACTGTTATTAAAGTATGAGATTAAATCTTAGATAAAAAAAAACCGGCAAAAGCCGGTTTTTTATATTCTATCAAAAACAAATTATAGAGCTTTAATCTTAGCTGCTATACGGCTCTTATGACGAGCTGCTTTGTTTTTGTGAATTAGACCCTTAGTTGCGTAACGGTCTAGGATAGGTGTAGCAACAGAAAAAGCTTGCTGTGCAGCTTCTTTATCGCCCGCTTCAATAGCAACAATTACTTTTTTGAAGTAAGTGCGCATCATTGAACGACGGCTTGCGTTGTGCTGACGGTTTTTTTCGCTTGTGATAGCGCGTTTTTTTGCAGACTTGATGTTAGCCAAGGTTTGCTCCTAACAATCTTAAAATAAAGCTTAAATTAAAGGCCGTGGAATATGCCTGTTTCTATCATGGATGTCAATTTAAATTTAACAATCCAAGAAAAACTGCACCATATAACGAGCATCAATTTGCCGCTTTAGCAGTTAATATAGACATTGTAACAAAGCACAGACCCCCAGCCTAGTGCTTTAAAGCGATTTATAAAAAAGACTGTGGCATAATCGCCTATCTTGAGGATTTTTGAGTAGGTTTAAGGTGTCAAAAGGTTTATTTCGCTCTGGTATGATTGTTAGTTGTATGACTATGATATCGCGTATTTTAGGGCTCGTTCGAGATGCTGTCGTTGCCAATTTATTAGGCGCAAGTGCAGCGGCTGATGTTTTTTTATTTGCTAACCGTATTCCTAATTTTTTACGCCGTTTATTTGCAGAAGGTGCCTTCGCACAAGCATTCGTACCTGTGCTAAGTGAAATTAAAGAACAGCAAGGCGACGACAAGGTCAGACTTTTTGTTGCACAAGCAGCAGGCACATTAGGAACCATTTTACTAATTGTCACTATTATAGGTGTTGTTGCTTCTCCTGTTATTGCAGCATTATTTGGTACCGGTTGGTTTATAGATTGGTGGCAAGGCGGACCTAATGCCGAAAAATTTGAACTTGCAAGTTCACTACTTAAACTTACATTCCCCTATTTATTTTTTGTAAGCTTAGTTGCACTTAGTGGTGCGGTTATGAATGTGTATAACCGTTTCGCTGTTGCTGCTTTTACACCAGTTTTGCTTAATGTTTCTATTATTACGTGTGCAATTTTTTTACATGATAAATTTTCAGTAGGTGCTTATTCACTTGCCATAGGTGTATTTGTCGGTGGTGTAGTGCAGCTACTATTTCAACTACCGTTCTTGTATCGCGCTAAAATGTTGGCGCGTCCGCGCTGGGCATGGCAAGACGAAAACGTAAAAAAAGTACGAAAACTTATGCTACCGGCTTTGTTTGGTGTCTCTATTAGTCAAATTAATCTGTTGCTAGATACCATGATTGCGTCATTACTGATGACGGGCTCAATTGCATGGCTTTATTATTCAGACCGCTTAATTGAATTTCCGCTGGGATTATTTGGTATTGGTATTGCGACAGTTATTTTACCGGCGCTTTCTAAACTACATAGCAGTAAAAAAAGTAGCGACTTTCAGCATACTCTCGATTGGGGAGTTCGTTTTGTTATATTTTTAGGCCTGCCAGCAATGATAGGTTTAATGATCATCAGTCCACTTATTATTACCGTATTGTTCGACCACGGTGCATTTAAAGAAGACAGTGTTGATCATGTCAAAGCTGTAAGCTTAGGCGTAGTCGCATATTCGGTCGGACTTGTAAGCTTTATGCTAATAAAAGTACTCGCTCCTGGCTTTTATGCTCGTCAAGATACAAAAACGCCGGTGCGTATTGGTATTATTACCTTAGTACTTAATATGGTGTTTAACATTATGCTGGCTCCTTTCATTGGTTATTTAGGGTTGGCACTTGCTACTTCGTTATCGGCTAGCTGCAATGCATTTTTATTATACAGACAGCTTAAAAAAGAAAATGTATACCAGTTCTCATCAATGAGTATGCGTTTTACACTTAAATGTGTTGTTGCAAGTATTGTTATGGCAGCTGTCACATGGTTTGTGAGCAGTTACTATTATTGGGCTACATGGGCCTTTACACAGCAAGTAATATTATTAGTAGCGCTAGTGGCTTTGGCTGGTATTAGCTACTTTGCAATGCTATTTGTGATGGGCGTTAGACTAAATACGATAAAAAGTGTAGCAATTACTGAATCAAACTAAAAAAAAGATTATAATCGGCAACTCTGCGGCTTTAATCATTTTTTAGCCGTAATTAATAGCTCGCTAAACAAGGCATTAGGTGGCATGGAGTTAATTAGAGGTATACACAATATTCGCCCACACCATTTTGGTTGTGTGTTAACTATTGGTAATTTTGACGGCGTTCATTTAGGCCACGCAGAAGTGTTAAAAGGTTTACTTAGCGATGCTAAAGCGCATAGTTTGCCTAGCACTGTAATGCTGTTTGAACCCCAGCCACAAGAGTTTTTTGCTAAAAACAATGCCCCTGCACGGTTAACGCGCTTACGAGATAAGTTACGTTTATTGAGTGATTTAGGTATTGAGCGAGTTATTTGCATTAGCTTTAATCAGCAATTTGCAAACATGCATGCTGAGCAATTCGTTAATGAGATTTTGATTAAAAAGTTAGGTGTTAAAGCACTTACTGTTGGTGATGATTTTAAGTTTGGAAAGCAACGCCAAGGTAACTTTCACTTACTTGCTAGCATGGGTAAGCAAGCGGGCATGGATGTAAAAAGCACCGCGAGCTTTCGTCAATTAAATGCTAGAGTAAGCAGCACTTTAATACGAGATGCTTTAGCATCCGGTGACTTAGGAAGTGCTAAAATAATGCTTGGTCACGATTATGCTATTTCTGGGCGTGTTATACATGGCTGGAAAAGAGGACGTGAACTCGGTTTTAGAACGGCAAATATTGCCCTAAAACGCCAAGTGTGTCCTGTTAATGGGGTGTTTGCAGTGCAAGCAACGATTGCAGGAAAACAGATTTTTGGAGTTGCAAATGTAGGTAATAAGCCGACATTTAATGGAACTCGTGCATTGTTAGAAGTTCATCTTTTTGATTTTGCACAGGATATTTACGGACAATTTATGCATGTGGAGTTAATAAAAAAACTTCGCAATGAGAAAAAATTCGAGACATTAACACAATTAACGGCGCAAATAGCAACCGATGTTGCTGCCGCTAAGCAGTGTTTTGGTTTAAATCAGGTAGCCGATAGAGACGGAATGTAGGATAAATGAGCGACTATAAACATACTTTGAACTTACCGGAAACACCGTTTCCAATGCGTGGCAATTTGGCACAACGTGAACCAAAAATGCTTAAAGCATGGTATGAAGACGACCTTTATGGTCAAATTCGCAGCGCTAAGAAAGGTAAAAAAACCTTTATTTTGCATGACGGCCCTCCGTATGCAAATGGCGATATCCATTTAGGCCACTCAGTAAACAAGATTTTAAAAGACATTATTGTTAAGTCTAAAACATTATCTGACTTTGATTCTCCTTATGTACCAGGTTGGGACTGTCATGGTTTACCAATCGAGTTAATGGTTGAGAAAAAAGTAGGCAAGCCGGGCGTAAAAGTAACCGCGAGCGAGTTTCGTGAAAAATGCCGTGCATACGCTAAAAAACAAGTTGAAGGTCAAAAAGTCGACTTTAAACGTTTAGGCGTATTTGCAGATTGGGATAAGCCTTATTTAACAATGAACTTTGACTTTGAAGCAAATGCAATTCGTGTACTTGGTCGAATTATTGAAAAAGGTCATTTGCATAAAGGCGCCAAGCCTGTGCATTGGTGTACAGACTGTGGCTCTGCATTAGCAGAAGCTGAAGTTGAATACCAAGATAAGCAGTCACCAGCAATCGATGTGCGTTTTACGTTTGTTGATCAAGATGCTGTTGTTAGTGCCTTTGATCTGGCTGATGGTCATAAAGGTGAAGGCAGTGTTGGTACTGTTATTTGGACAACAACACCGTGGACGCTTCCTGCAAACCGCGCTGTGGCTGTGCATGCCGATTTAGAGTATGCGTTAGTACAGGTTGAAGATGAAGGCGTACAACAACGCCTAATTTTAGGTTCTGAGCTTGTTAAAGATGCTATGGACCGTTTTGGTTTTAATCACTTTCACGTACTAGGGTATGTAAAAGGTGCAGCGCTTGAAAACTTGCAAGTAGCCCATCCTTTTTATGATTTTAATGTACCAGTGATTGTTGCAGAACACGTAACTACTGATTCAGGTACTGGTGTTGTACATACCGCCCCAGGCCATGGTCAAGAAGATTTCGTGGCAGGCTTAAATTACAACCTTGAAGTGGCTAACCCTGTTGGTGCAAATGGTGTTTATTTACCAGATACCGAACTTTTTGCAGGTCAGCACGTATTTAAGGCGAATGCGAGCGTAATTGAAGTGTTAAAAGAGCGTGGTGCGCTTATGCATCACCATGCGCTTACGCATAGTTACCCACATTGTTGGCGCCACAAAACACCAATCATTTTCCGTGCTACACCGCAGTGGTTTGTAAGTATGGATCAGGCTAACTTACGTCAAGATTCTCTTGCTGAGATTAAAAACACGCAGTGGTTACCAGAGTGGGGCGAAAGCCGTATTTCTAACATGGTTGAAAGCCGCCCAGATTGGTGTATTTCTCGCCAGCGTACTTGGGGCGTTCCTATTGCATTGTTCGTTGATAAAGACACCGGTGCACTTCACCCAAATACACAAGAGCTAATTGCTCAAGCAGCAGAGCTTGTTGAAAAGTCTGGTATTCAAGCGTGGTACGATTTGGAGCCTGCTACATTACTTGGTGAAGAAGATGCCAAGCAATACATGAAAGTGCAAGATACGCTAGATGTATGGTTTGACTCAGGTGTTTCGCACGCGTGTGTAGTAGATGCACGTGAAGACTTGGTTGGTCCAGCTGATTTATACCTTGAAGGCTCTGATCAACACCGTGGTTGGTTTATGTCATCAATGATGACGTCAGTGGCTATTAATGGCCATGCACCATACCGCCAAGTATTGACGCATGGTTTTACTGTTGATGAAACTGGCCGAAAAATGTCTAAGTCGTTAGGCAATGTTATTTCTCCACAAAATGTGATGAATAAACTAGGCGCCGATATTCTTCGTTTATGGGTTGCTTCTACCGATTACACAGCAGAAATGACTGTATCGGATGAAATATTTAAACGCTCAGCTGATCGTTACCGCCGAATTCGTAACACCAGCCGTTACTTACTAGCTAACCTAAATGGTTTTGATCCAAAAACAGATCAAGTAGCTATTAATGACATGGTTGAGCTTGATAAGTGGATTGTGGGTCGTGCTGCTCAGTTGCAAGACGAAATTTTAGCCGCTTACGATAGCTACCAAATGCTATTAGTAACGCAAAAGCTAATGAACTTCTGTACGGGTGAGCTTGGTTCATTCTACTTAGATGTAATTAAAGATCGTCAGTACACAGCTAAAAGTGATAGCCATGCACGTCGCTCTTGTCAAACTGCGCTTTATCATATTGCTGAAGCAATGACGCGCTGGATGGCTCCAATTATGAGCTTTACCGCACAAGAAATTTGGGAAGCGTTACCGGGTGAGCGTAGTGACTACGTATTTACATCAGTTTGGTACGATGGCTTACAAGCGCCAACAAATAGCCAATTTAGTAACGATGATTGGTTAGAGATTTTAACTGTACGTGACGAAGTAAACCGCTTATTAGAAGCTGCACGTAAAGAAGAAGTCATTGGTGCAACACTTCAAGCAACGGTGAATTTATTTACGGGTAAAGAGCTTGCCGCTAAATTAAACGCGCTTGGTGATGAACTGCGTTTTGTATTGTTAACATCAGCCGTGAATGTTACTGAAGTTGATAGCCAGCCTGAAGATACACAAGCTACCGAGATTGAAGGTTTGTTCATTAGCGTTGCTGCAACAGATGCTGCTAAATGTGAGCGTTGTTGGCATTACAGCGAAGATGTAGGTGTTGAGCCTGCTCATCCTGAAATTTGTGGTCGTTGTGTAAGTAATGTTGACGGCGAAGGTGAAAAGCGTCAATTCGCTTAGGAGTTATTCTTAGTGAGCAAACTAGCCCAAAAAAGTGGTTTAGTGTGGCTTTGGTTGAGTCTATTACTTTTAGTAATAGACTTTGCCAGTAAAACACTTGTTGTAGGGACTATGGCTTATCAAGAGTCTATAAACTTACTCCCTGTTTTTAGTATTACTTATGTACATAACTATGGTGCTGCTTATAGCTTTTTAAGTGAAGCGGGTGGTTGGCAGCGTTGGTTTTTAAGTGCAATTGCCGTTGCTATTAGTGCTTTGCTTGTGTGGTGGCTAAAACGCTTACCTGCTACAAATAAAGTACTATGCGGTGCTTATGCATTGGTACTTGCTGGCGCTATTGGTAATTTATACGATCGTATTGCGTATGGTTATGTAATCGACTTTATTCACGTTTTTTATAAAGACTCACATTTTCCTGTATTCAATATTGCCGATTGCGCTATTTGTATTGGCGCAGCATTATTGTTATTTGACGCCTTCACCGGCGAGAGTCCAAAGGAGCATAAAGCATGAGCCAAGCTGTAATTGGTGAAAACTCGCAAGTTATTTTCCATTTTTCTATTAAATTAGAAGATGGCTCTGCCGCTGATTCTACCAAGGTGCACAACAAACCTGCTAAATTAACAATGGGTGATGGCAGCTTAACGGCAAACTTCGAAAAGTGTTTATTAGGTTTAACTGCAGGCGAAAGTAAAACGTTTGAATTAGAACCTGAAGATGCGTTTGGTCAGCCAAACCCAGATAATATTTACTACGTTGACCGTAGTAAGTTTGGTCCAGAAACACCAGCTAAGGTAGGTGCAATTATTGCGTTTACTCAACCAGACGGTACTGAGCTTCCTGGATTAGTTCGCGAAGTGCAAGGTGAGTCGGTAACGATTGATTTTAATCACCCTTTATCTGGCCAACGTTTAACGTTTGAAGTTGATATTATTGAGGTGGAAGGTTAATGGAAATATTACTAGCTAATCCACGCGGCTTTTGCGCTGGTGTTGACCGTGCTATTAGTATTGTTGAGCGCGCCCTAGATATTTTTGAAAAGCCAATTTATGTGCGCCACGAAGTAGTACATAACCGCTATGTGGTTGATGGATTAAAAAGTCGTGGTGCGGTATTTGTTGAAGAGCTTGATCAAGTACCTGACGACAGTATTGTTATTTTTAGCGCACATGGCGTATCGCAAGCGGTTCGCAGCGAGGCTAAACGTCGTGATTTAAAAGTATTTGATGCAACGTGTCCGCTTGTAACTAAAGTGCATATGGAAGTTACACGTGCGAGTCGTAAAGGTATTGAGTGTATTTTAATTGGACACCATGGTCACCCTGAAGTAGAGGGAACAATGGGACAATATGATAACTCAGCCGGTGGTATTTATCTTGTTGAAACCGTTGATGATGTTGTTGCGCTTAATGTAAAAAATGCTGAAAATCTTTTTTACTGTAGTCAAACGACTTTATCAGTTGATGATACTGCTGATGTTATTGATGCACTACGCAATAAGTTTCCATCAATTGACGGACCTCGTAAAGATGATATTTGTTATGCAACGCAAAATCGTCAGGATGCTGTTCGTGACTTAGCTGACAAAGTTGATGTGCTATTAGTTGTTGGCGCTAAAAACAGCTCTAACTCTAATCGCTTACGTGAACTTGCAGATAAAATGGACACTGTTGCTTATTTAATTGATGATGCAACTGATGTGCAAGAGCAGTGGGTTTCAGGTTCTAAATCAGTGGGTGTAACTGCGGGTGCCTCTGCGCCAGAAGTACTTGTACAACAAGTTATAAGCCGATTAAAAGATCTTGGTGGTACGCAGGTTGTTGAAAACCCAGGCAAAGAAGAGAATATCGTATTTGCTGTTCCTGTAGAGCTACGTTAATTTAAAATTTAGATTATAGGAGAGTCGTTATGAGCAAGTCACTAAAAAATGATGGTTTGCTTTTTTCGGCTCTTTTTAATGAGCGAGGCGTATTAGCTTCGCTTGTTGTTTCTCAAGTTATTGCTATTGTTTTAGCCTTTGCACCCAATGTAGAAGGAGATATTTGGCTTCGACTTGGGATCATCAGTTTGTTTATGCATTTAATTGTTTTAGTCGGTACCTCTTCTTTATACTTTTGTCGTTTTTTCTTACAAACGCGCACTCAAACTTTTCAGTTAAGTTTGTTTTTTATCTTTTTTTTATTATCTACGTGCATTTTTAGTATTTTATTTTCCCATTTTGCTTTTGATATAGATGATACAGATAACTTAATTTATTTCACACTTCGCAATTGCATTATAGTGGCTTTGCTGGCGGCTTTATTCGTCCAATTTTTATTAATTCATTTTGAAAAAGAGCAGCAAACTAAAGCGCTTTCTCGAGCTGAACTTGATGCCTTGCAAGCTAGAATACGTCCTCATTTTTTATATAATAGTTTAAACACTGCTGCAGAGCTTACTCATCATGATGCCGATGCGGCAGAGCAGGCTATTTTAGCATTAGCCGCCTTATCGCAGGCTGCAATGCACTCAGGAAAAAATGTATCTCTTGACGATGAAATAACGCTGAGTAAGCAATATATAGCACTTGAAACATGGCGTTTCGGTAATCGCTTAAGAGTTAATTGGCAAATACCCAATGAACTACCTGCATTGAGCATTCCTTGTTTAACCCTGCAGCCATTAATTGAAAATGCCGTGTGCCATGGCGTAGAGCCTAGCGAAACAGGCGCTGTCATTAAAGTTGAGCTGCATGTCACAAGTGGCTATTTAACTATTATAGTCACTAACCCAATAGCCGTGGCAACCACCAATACTCGGCCAAGTAACGGCATGGCGCTGGAAAATATTCGTCAACGACTTAATATTTATTACACGGGTAAAGCGCAGCTCACTATTGCTAATAAAAATGGCGTATTTAGAGTGAAAGTAGTGATCCCTAAACATATTGAGAGTCAATTATGAATGTAATTATTGTTGATGATGAACCCTTAGCTAGAGCGCGTTTAGTACGTTTATTGGCGGCTCAAAATATAGTTGTACAAAATGAAGCGAGCAATGGCACAGAAGCACTTGCGTTAAGTAAAGTAAACCAGCCTGACTTAGTGTTTTTAGATGTTGATATGCCGGGTATTAATGGCTTGGAGGTAGCAAGTGAGCTTAACAAACTTGCAGTTCCACCCGCCATTGTATTTATTACCGCCCACCCTGAGCACGCGCTAGACGCATTGCAATTAAATGCGGCGGGTTATTTGGTAAAGCCTGTATCGGCGCAATCATTACAAAAAGTAGTTGAACAACTTGGGCGCTTAAATAAAGTACATATACAAAAACAACAAACAACAAAAATTACGTATCAGCTCGCGGGCACATTAAAAAGTATAGAAATGGAGTGTATTTATTATTTTGCTGCTGAAGAAAAATATACAAAAATGGTATTTAAAGGGGGCAGTGCGCTTATAGAGCAAAGTTTAAAACAATTAGAAACCCTTTATCCCACACATGTTTTAAGAGTACACCGCAATACGTTAGTAAATAAAAAAAAGGTGGTTGCTCTGCATTCATTAAGTAGCGGTAGTCATGCTATTGAACTACAAAATTGCCAAGAGCTGTTAGTGGTTAGTCGCCGCGAGCTAAAAACAGTTAAATCTAGCTTGTGTTAACTCATTTACTATAAAGCTATTTTGGCAAAAACAGTGTTTATTAACCGTTTATCAACAAAATAAACCGTTAGTCTTAGTAGTTCTTGAATCTATATTTTATTTGCATACACTTATAATCAGATAATATTTATTTGGTTTTATTATGTATTCACCCCCAATTAAGCGACGCAAAGGCTTCACTTTAATCGAAGTACTTATTGCTTTTATCATCCTCAGCTTTGGTTTGTTAGGCGCCGTTGCACTGCAAGCAAAAGCCAAACAAGCCAGTTTTGACTCTATGCAGCGCGCCGCCGCTGTGGCTTTAGGTAACGACATTATTCAGCGCATTCGAGCAAATGATACCATTGCATCAATTGGAAAGTATGGGAAAGCAGAAATAGACAGTACAGGTGCACTTGCTACAACTGATGCTTGTTTTGGGAAAAGCTGTGATTCATCAGGAATAGCGGATATGGATATAGTGCAATGGAAACGCGCCATTCGAGCTAGCGAAAATACGGGAACTTTAGATGATGCCACAATATGTATAAATCCAGCCTCAGTAGCAGATACTGGAGGGAAAGGGTTCAACATTGAAGTAATTATAGCATGGCAAGGGCGGCAAGAGTTCAAAGCAAATACGAATACAGGAAAAGTTACCTGTGGTGATAAAACTAATAATAAACGCCGTTTAGTGGTCTTAACCAGCTATATATATGTTAGGAGCTAACATGAAGCAAAAAGGCTTTACGCTAGTAGAAGTAATGATTTCGCTATTTATAGGCGGTTTAATTCTTGGTGGCGTTATGTTTACTTTTATTAGTATGAAAGTAACCACAAAAGACACTATGACTATCGGTGAACTCCAGGAGTCAGGACGTTTAGCTATAAATATTATGCAACGCGATATCGAGCAAGTTGGCTTTTGGGGAACTTATTATGATGACTCGTTCACAGCAGTAAATACAACCGTTTCTGCAACGACGATTACAGGTGATTGTTCAGATGGAACTAATAACGGCAGCTTTCCAGATTTAACCAGTAGTAGTAATTTTCGTACTATTTATGCAAAAACTACTACGAGTAAAGATAACCTACATTGCATAAACGATGGCATTATTCCTGCTGATAATAAAGAGACCGATATTCTTCAGCTCAAGTTTTTACAAGGTGATCCTCAATATGATGCTGTTGCAGGTACTAATACAACTAGCGATAAAATAAATTATTTTATCGCAGAACAAGAACAAGCAAGTTTTGTAACCGGTAAACATACCCCAACAAATATCAATGCAACTATTTGGCCATATAGTCATCATGTTTATTATATTAAAGAAGAAAAGTATTTAGTAAATAATAAAGAAATAAAAGTCCCCGCATTAAGACGAAAACGATTAGTAAATGGAAAGATGACCTCTGAAACGATAATGGAAGGTGTTGAAAACATGCGTTTTCTTTTTGGCCTTGATACTAATAGCGATAGCAAGGTTGATACTTATAAAAGCTCGGCAGCTATCTCTGCTACAGAATGGGAAAATCGTAAAGGTATTTTAACCGTTCAACTCTTCTTATTAATTAGATCACTGCAACCGGACCCCGGTATAAAAATAAAAAAACAAGAATATACATTAGGAGATGGACCCGAAAAACGAGTTTTAAAATTTGATGATAATTATAGACGCACTGTTTTTACAACAACTATTCGCTTAAGTAATGTTGGAGGGAACTTATGGAAAATTTAAAGTTGTTACCAAATAAGCAACAAGGTGTGGTGCTTTTAACAGCATTAATTATGGTGATAGCTGTTACCGGCATTGCAGTTACTCTTATGAGTAGTAGTACAATTGATATTAAAATTACTAATGCAGCACAAGAGCGAGAAGTTGCAGAAAATCAATTGATTGGCGAAGTGCAAAGAGTAATTGCGTCAGAAGCTAAAAAAGGTGCTGATAGTGACTTTTTTCTTACTCCAGATGAGATCGCTACAGATTCGGGTAAGCTTGATGGTGATGGTGATGGTGATGGTAATAAAATAATTATACCAGAGAAGGACATTACAGAGCCTGGGCACGAAATGAAAAGCATAATGACGAATTTAAATCGTGGTTCGCTAGAGCTTAATTGTCCTCGTAGTTATAGTTTTACAGCGGGTGTTTCATGCAATATGGTTCAAGTATCTACTACGATAGAATATGGCTCTAAAAGCAAGCATCAACTAACCATAGTTACTGGTATAGCTCAAGAGATGGCCAGTACGGGGAAGGGAATTTAAGATGAAATTTAAACTTTATATAGCACTAGTTTTATTATTTACATCAGTAATTAATATGCATGCATACGCTGAGGATATTGAGATTTACGTAAATAAAGATGTAAAATTCGATGAAAAACCAAGAGTTCTTTTTATTTTTGATACGTCAGGAAGTATGGACGAGGAAGTTACATCAGCAGGCACAAGAGAGCGATGTTATATAAAGGAAAGAGAAAGTTACTTCTTTGGGCTTTTATGGCGTGATGTATATGTGGAACTAGGGCAGTGCTATGAAAGTAAAAGCAGCTATAGTGAATATAATCAACAATGTTACATAAACATTGGAGGTAGTTACAACCCCAATTATCAACCAAGTTGTGTTGATGAAGTTGAAGGTGGGACAAGGCTTGAGGTTGCAAAAAGAGCTGTAAAAGGTTTAATAAATGACAACAGTGATATTGACTTTGGTTTAATGCGTTTTAATTATAACGCAGGTAATGAACCCGGTGGCGGCTATGTGCTTGCTAGAATAGGTGCAAATGAAAATATACTGATTAATAAAATCAATGAGCTACCTGCGTATGGTTCAACTCCATTAACAGAAACTTTGTGGGAGGCATATTTATACATCACAGGACAAAATCTTAAGTTTGCGAGAAGGGTTAACGGCAGAGATAAAAGCATTGATGAAAATAGCAAGTACATATCACCTTTTAAACAAGATCAAGGAACTCCACTGCGCTGTGATAACTCTATTAATATTATTCTTATAACAGACGGTGAACCTCAAAATGATGATGAAGCTGATGGAAGTATAAATAAAGAATATAAAGGTATATTTGGAGCTAATTCGAGTTCATTTGGGAGCTATAAAAGTTATTTAGTAGCGTTAGCCAAAATTTTATATGGTACAGAGACTATATCTGTTGATTTATATCCTCAGACCTCTGAGGTGATTGATACGGGTAGGCTTTTTACTATAGGTTTTGGTGATGGAATGGGTGAAAATGCGCTCAAACTTTTAGAAGAAGCAGCTAAGGTTGGTGGTGGGGATTATTTTGAAGCTAAATCAGCAGCAGCCCTTTCTTCTGCACTTAAAAATACAATTTCACAAATTAGAGAAGAAAATAGTACTTTCATTTCTCCATCAGTGGCCAGTAATAACGTAGATCAAACTCGAAGTCGAGATGCAATCTATTTTGCTATGTTTTATCCAGATAAAAGTACACGTTGGCGAGGTAATTTAAAAAAATTAAAAGTATCAGACGGAAAAATTATTGATTCATCGTTAAAGTTAGCACTCAATGAAGATGGATTAATTAGTAAGGATGCAAAAACTTTTTGGTCTGTTAATAATTCTGCAGATGGTAATTCGGTAAAAAATGGTGGCGTTAATGCAATGCTGGCAACTATAAAGGATAAAGATCGTAAAGTGCTAACGGATATCGGCTTTTTTAAGGCCGACAGTATTATTGATGCTATGGGTGAAAGCCAGGCAGCTAGTGCTTTCTTAATTGATAAGTCTGAGCTTGAAAATACGATTAATTGGGCGCGTGGGGTTGATGTTGATAATAAGAATCCTGAAAGCGAACAGCGTAATGATATCTTTGGTGATCCCTTACACTCTAGGCCTGTAGCAATAGATTATGGTAATAATGATATACGTATACTGATTGGTACTAATGCTGGCTTTTTACATATGTTTAAAGATGACGATGTAAATAATGAAGTTAAAGAAAGTTGGGCGTTTATACCGTCTGTACTTTTTAAAATAATTAAATCATTAAGAAAAGCAGAATCTGGTAAGCAATATGGCATGGATGGGCCTATTAGCGTGTATTCCAAAAATGAAAGTCTCAATAGTGATAACGTTAACGATGGTATTGTAAATGTATCCAAAGGAGATAAAGTTTTAGCATTTGTTGGAATGCGTCGTGGAGGAAAAAATTATTATGCTTTTGATATAACCGCTCCTGATAATCCAAAGTTAAAATGGACTATAAAGGGAGGTGAAGGAGACTTCACAAAACTGGGTCAAACTTGGTCAAAGCCGCAAGTGGCATTTATAAAAGCTTTTGGTGATAAACCAGTACTGGTTTTTGGTGGTGGTTATGACACAAATAAAGATACTAGCTCAGAGGCTGACTCTGTAGGTAATAATATTTATATTGTTGACGCAAATACAGGTACTAAGCTTTGGTCATTACTAGATAATAATAATTTTAAAGGAAAACATAGTATTGCTGCAGATATAACTCTACTAGATTCTGATTATGATGGTTATATCGACAGAATATATGCTGCAGATACAGGAGGTGATATCTGGCGTATAGATATGCCGGGCGATAAGAAAGGAGCTTTTAATCACCATAAATTAGCTCAATTAGGTATTGGAGCAGATAGACGCTTTTTTTATAAACCAGTGATTGCACGAACGCTGTTTAGTAAAGTAACAATAATTGGAGAGGTTATAACTAGACTAGACTCTCCATATGATGCAGTTGTCATCGGTAGTGGTAAAAGAACTAATCCGAATGATGCAAAAACTGCAGATCAATTATTTATGATAAGAGATGAAAATACAGTTACAAAATCATTTACAGGTAAAGAACCTACACCAATCATGCCACATGATTTAATGGTTATGAACGATGACCCATTTGAGAAAACATTAAATAGCAAAAATGGAAAAAGTGATATAGGAGGGTTCGTTAAATTAGAAGCTGCTTTGGCTTTAAAAAAAGGTTGGCGATACGAACTAACTACGGGTGAAAAGTCATTAGCAGCTGCTACAGTTGTGGGTGGGGTTGCTTATTTTACCTCATTTACACCCGCTTCAGACTCCTCTACAAAAAACCAGTGCTCACTTAGTGGTGGTGGCGGTTCACTCTATGCTTTTCATCTTCATTATGGAACTAAGGTATATGATAAACTTAAGTTTGATACAAGTAATGAAGTACCTGATACTCCACAATTATACTTTGGTTCATCGTGCGCAGATAGTGATGGTAATGGAATGTGCGACGATAACCCTAAAGAGGAAGTGAAAAGTCAGTTTTATTTAATTGGCCCGGGTATTAAAGGTGAGAATGCAGAAAACCCGCTTCAACCACTTGAAATTACAGGGCCGGGATTAAAAGTTGTTGATGGTAAAATACAACTTGTAAAAGATAAAGCGCTAGGGTTTGGTTTTAAAACCCAGCAAACTTACATTTATAAGCGCGAAGAAAACGACGAAATTATACCTGATGAAGAAGGCTAAGGGTGTTTAAATGAATAAAAAGCAACATGGATTTACCTTAATTGAGCTGATGATAGCAGTTGCTATCGTCGGTATACTTGCAGCAATTGCATTGCCTAATTATACAGAGTATGTGAAGCGTGCTTCGCGTGCAGAGGCAGTTGCTGCATTATTAGATGCAGCTAATAAGCAAGAGCAGTACTTTGTAGATAACAGAGAATATACAGAATTAGCGAGTGATTTAGGGATTCAAAGTAAAACAGAGAATGGGCATTTCGAATTAGCGATTAAAGTAGTTGATAAAAGTACTTTTACAATCACTGCTAAACCTGTGGCAGGGCCGGTAAAAGGAGATGGTGATTGCACCGAGCTATCTATAACTGATATAGGTACTAAAGGCGCGCAAGGGGCAAAAACAAACAAGGGAGCAGATATTGACTACTGCTGGGGAAGATAACTAGATTACTTCTTCTGACACTTATCAGTTGATTTAATGCGAATTCTACCCGTTTGACTTACAGATAAAGCCAATCCTTCGAGATTGGCTTTATCACTATTGGGGCAATATATAAAAGTCCCATTTTGGAAGCCATTTAAAGACCCATCCGGGCGAAAAGTAATGGCGCTACGAGGGTATTCTAAAGTATCAGCTTCATGAACATCCTCGAAAGTACCTAAGAGTAGTTCATCATCATCTAACGAGGTTGATTTATCTTTGTCGATAAAGAGTGACATTTGGCCATTCCACTCGTCTTTTGTACATTGACTGTCTTTTAGTGCACAAAGCGTGACGTAAGTAGCATTTTCAATCGCATAAAGGCGGCCATAATTTATATTTCGGTGTAGCAGATTCACATGGTTATCTAAGCGGTTTTTAGCTAAAAAATCTGGGTAAAACCACATAGATAATTGGCTGATAATACTGACAACAGCCATAGATACCATTAATTCGAGAAGTGTCACTCCCTTGTTTTTTGATATTGATAATCTCATCCTTGAAGACCTGAGTTAATAAATGATTAACTCAGTATAGTAAATGATAAAAATATGACAATATGGGCTATGTCTTTTTTAACCACATTTTTTGTCTGTATCGCCAACGTAAAAGGCTGTACCTGACTGTGATACGGTTAATGCTTTATTATTTTCATTAGTACCATTGGGACAAAAAATAAAGTCTCCAGGTTTCGTCGTAATTCTACCACTAGTATTAAAGCGTAAGCGACGATCGTTACCATCAAACGACAGCTTATCGTTGTCTGATATTTCTTCCATTGCTCTTAGTAATGTATCAGAAGCGTTATTGTAGTTTCCATCATTATCAACATCGATAAACACAACAATAATCTTATTCACATCCCACTTGGCGTTGCAGTTGAACGTATCTTGTTTGTTTTTAACTTTTCCTTGTCCTGTAGGACATACAACAACTATTTCATCAGTGCTTGCGGCTTGAGAGCGGGCATATGCAATGTTTCTTTTTAATTCCAACAAAAAGTTCTCAGCTCTATTTTCTTCTAGCATATCGCTGCTATTCCAAATCGCAATTGATGCAATAATGCCAACGATAGCAACGGTTACCATGAGTTCTAAAAGGGTGAACCCGTTTTGTTTGTTTTTCATATTAATCTCATTTACTGCTAGTCATTTAAGTATAGCGATTTTTATATAATAAATTATACCACGATCGGTTGTTTTATCACCGTAATTCAATTGCTTTGTTTGCTATGAACACTATGATTGTCTAAAATCGAGGCAACTGAAGCTTTCAAAAGTAATTAATATGAAAAAAATAGAAGCAATTATTAAACCTTTTAAGTTAGATGATGTGCGTGAAGCGTTGTCTGATGTGGGTATTACGGGGATGACGGTAAGCGAAGTTAAAGGCTTTGGGCGTCAAAAAGGTCACACTGAGCTATATCGTGGCGCAGAGTATATGGTCGATTTTTTACCTAAAGTAAAACTTGATATTGTATTGACTGATGAAGATGTAGACCGTGCAATTGAAGTTATTGTAAAAACGGCGCAAACAGGAAAAATCGGTGATGGTAAAATATTTGTCACAGATGTTGAGCGTGTAATACGTATTCGTACTGCAGAGGAAGATGAAGAAGCGATTTAAGATTTTCTTCTACGCAATAAAAAGGCGCTTACTAAGCTGTCTCTTGATCACAAGTCTGACTCAAGAGATTTTGCTAAATCGTAGCCTTCCAGGATGGCTTGTAACTTAAGCCATCCTTTCCATAACACTTTCACAGATGCACGCCCTGTGCGCTTGGTATCTTTCCAGCCTCCTAACTTTGCCAGTTCCTGATACGCCCATGACATATTTGGAGCAGTTTCAGGCAATGGTGTTTTTATTCTCTTTAACCACAATAACTTCCATGCTTTGGGAGATAACAGTTGTTCACAACTTGGAGAATCAGGCTGCTCATTGGTGAACTTTAGTTGCAATATTCGCGTCGCAATAAAGCCATTAATCGTCACCAATCTTTCCATGTTATCTTGGCTTTGAAGGCGTAAACTTTCGATATCCGTACCATCACTTTTCCAGACTTTATGGTATTCCTCTACAAGCCAACGGTGCTCATAGTAGGTGATGATAGCTAAGGCGTCTTCTTTGCTGGTGACTGGTTCACTGGTTAATAGGTGCCAGCTTAAGCCGTTCTTAGCGTTTCCTCGCTCTGTACAGCCGACATAGTAAACTGGGAGGGAGTGTCCTTTCTTATTGTAAGGCGCTTTGAGTGTCACTGGCGCATAGGTGATATCCAGTGTTGCGCTTCGGGCTTTTCTTCCTCCTTTTTGTGCAATGTGGATGTGTTTGGTGCCTGCACTCATCAGCTCGCTTGCAAACGCATAGAGCTTATCCTCACCTTCTTCAATATGACGACTTTGCATCGAGCGTACGACGAATCGTTGCTGCTCGGTCAGTTTATACTGCAAGTATTCGTAGATGTCCGCTTCGCGGTCACACACCGATATCACGTTCGCCATTTGTCCTTGCAGCCGCTCTGCCATCGCTCGTGACGCTGACTCCCACTTGTAACTTTCTTTTTCTTCGTAAGAAGTCGTCGCGTGTTTTTCTCTTTTTCCAATCGTGTTGATATCACGACTCCAGCGAGACTGTTCAATTAATCCCACAACTTGCTTTGTGTCTGGCGCAAACAGTAATACGCTATGAGCTAACAAGCCTCGTTGTTTTGCTCCTCGTCCGACATGACCCAAATCATCTCGAATGGAGGAATGCTTATAAATTAGTGTGGTCGTGTCTTCCAATGCGAGCAATAAGTTATGACTTTTTGCTTGTTCAACCGTGGCTTTAAAGCCTGACTCTGCTATAGCCGTTGCGTCAATATTCTCGTTGCGAATAAAGCGGTAGGCACCTTCCATATCGGCGGGGGATTGAGTGATGTTCACAAGTGGTTTTCCTGGTTCATTTGCAAGCGTTGATGCTAACTTTACCAGACGCGCTGTTCTTCTTGGATCACCTAAGTCCGATTTACCGAATTGTTGTTTTGCCCAATGAGTATGTTCGTTAATCATAATGTGCCCTCAAACAAGATTTGAAGATCTGATCATGACATTGAGATTTAGTTCAAAAAAATCCCCGCTAATTTCTTAGCAGGGATTTGTGTATAAGAGACAGCTTACTAAGCGCCTTTTTGTTTATTTAGTTCTTTTATTTAGTTTTCGTGTTTGCTTTGCGTGCTCACTAAGCTCAGTTAAACCTAATTGGTCGTAACTTTTTTCCATCATTTCAAGCGCGGGATCTAAGTAACTGCTTTGTGAGTAGTGCTCAACAACAAACTTACCTCTATTAGCAGCAGCTAAATAAGCTTCACGCTCATAATAGTAAGTGGCTACTTTTAATTCATAACGTGCCATACGATTTAAAAGCCATACTAAACGACGCTTAGCTTCAGGCGCGTAATCACTTTTAGGAAAACGTTTTACTAATGTCGATAAATCTGTAAATGCAACACGAGTACGGTTAGCATCACGGTCGGCTCTATCTACACCAAAGTACTCTTGGAACGCATTTTTATCTGCTTTAATATTTACTAAACCACGCATGTAATACATGTAGTCTAAATCTTTATGATTTGGGTTTAAGCGAATAAAGCGGTCAATGGTTGCAAGTGCTTGTTCAGTATTGCCTGATTGATAATGTGCATAGACTAAGTCCATTTGTACTTGCTTAGAGAATGGGCCAAATGGGTAGCGAGAGTCTATTGCACTCAAAAGTTCAATTGCACGAGCATATAAACCAGAATCTAGCGTTTCTTTTGCATCTTCATATAAAGCGTGTGCAGACTTATTCGGTACACGTTGAATGTCTTCTTGGTCAGGAGCCGACGAACAAGCACCTAAACTAAGTACAGAAACTGAAAAAACAATGGCAAATGCACGTTTCCCTATTTTATTTATCATTTTATTTGTTACCTTCGATGTCTTCGGCTAGGCCAAGTCGGTAAAACCGAGTAAACTATGCGTATTATATTATGCTTTTATTAAAAGCGATTCTAACCCAGTCGAGCAAAGCTTGCACTGGTAAATTGGGTAAAGTTACTAATGTCAGAGCAAATTTCTCTTCAAGCCGACGTTCCAACCGAATTAGGTGGTAAACGTCTAGACCAAGTATTAGCACAATTGTTCCCTGATTATTCACGTTCTCGTATAAAAACGTGGATTTTGGATGATAAAATCACTGTAGACGGTGAAATTTTCAACACTCCACGCGAAAAGCTACTAGGTGGTGAAGTTGTAAGTGTTGAAACAACAATTGAAGCACCACGCGAATACGAAGCACAAGATATCAAATTAAACATTGTTTATGAAGACGATGATATTTTGGTAATTAATAAACCAATGGGCCTAGTGGTTCACCCAGGTGCGGGTAACCCTAATGGAACAGTGTTAAACGCATTGCTACATTACTACCCTGAAATAATTAACGTGCCACGCGCAGGTATTGTGCATCGTTTAGATAAAGACACGACCGGTTTAATGGTTGTAGCTAAAACGATTCAGGCCCAAACGCATTTGGTAAAAGCACTACAAAAGCGCGAAAATTTCACTCGTGAATATGAAGCTCTGTGTAATGGTACTATGACTGCAGGTGGTATGGTTGAAAAAGCGATTGGCCGCCATCCTACGCAGCGTACGCATATGGCCGTACATGAAATGGGTAAGCCGGCAATTACACATTACCGTGTTGCTGAAAAATTCCGTGCTCATACTCGTTTACGTTTGCGTTTAGAAACAGGTCGTACTCACCAAATTCGTGTGCATATGGCACATTTAAATCATCCGCTAATTGGCGATCAATCTTATGGCGGCCGTCCGCGTCCACCTAAAGGTGCAACACCTGAGTTATTTGAGTTACTCCGTAGCTTTAGACGCCAAGCTCTGCATGCTGTAAAATTAAGTATTGCGCACCCAATCACCGGTGAAATGATGACATGGCAAGCTCCTATCCCTGACGATATGGTTGCTATGACACATGCACTACGTGAAGATACTAAAGCTAATCCTGATATCGATAGATAATGCACTTATTGTCAGCGACATGGCAAAACCTTCATAAAGTAGGAACGTTAAGTACTACTTGTGGAGGTGGTGTTTCAAAAACCCCATTTGAAAGTTTCAATTTGGGATACCATGTTGGAGATAATCAAGATCATGTATCAAAAAACCGCTCACTATTAACCAAACTCTTACCTAAACCTGCCGTGTGGCTAAATCAAGTTCATAGCTCTGATGTTGTTATTGTTGATGAACATTTTGACTCTAATAAGTTACACAATGCTGATGCGCTTTATACTCAGTTATTAAATCAGCCTTTGGCTATAATGACTGCCGATTGCTTACCTATTTTATTAGTGAGTGATGATGAGAAGGAAGTTGCAGCTATACATGGTGGCTGGCGAGGGCTTGAGCAGGGAATTATTAAAAATACTTTAGAATGTTTTAGCTCAAAGTATGAAAATATAAATGCTTGGCTAGGGCCTGCAATTGGGCCAACTCAATTTGAGGTTGGCGCTGAAGTGTTTGAGTTATTTCAAAAAAGGTCTTCTTCATTTATTCAAGCATTTACACCACAAGCTAATGGCAAATATCTTGCTGATATTTATGGCATTGCGCGTACTTTACTTACCCAGCAAGGCGTTAAAAAGATTACAGGCGGCGACTATTGTACAGTCTCTCAAAGTGACTTATTTTTTTCTTATCGACGGGATGGACAAACCGGACGTATGGCAAGTTTGATCTGGCGCAAGTAATTAGCACCTTTAGCTATTATATTTCTCTCTACACCTTGAACAAACACCTAAACATACCCATTAATTAAGCAATTAGATTATTTAATAGGTAACACCATGCGTTTAGATAGATTTACAAGTAAATTTCAATCTGCGCTTTCTGATGCGCAATCGTTAGCCCTTGGCCGCGACCATCAATTTATTGAACCTGTACATTTAATGTATTCATTACTGCAACAAAGCGGCTCCAGTGTGCGCGCGTTATTTGCCCAAACGGGGGTCAGCGCAGATGAACTTAACACCAAGCTTTCACAAGAAATAGAAAAACTATTTAAAGTAGAAGGTGTAGGTGGCGATGTGCAGCTATCAAATAATATGGCTTCACTTATTAACCTATGTGACAAGTATGCGCAAAAACGCAAAGACAAATACATTTCAAGTGAATTATTTGTACTGGCAGCATGCGACGATAAAGGTCCACTTGGCGATATATTCAGATCGTTAAATATTACCTCCACTAAAATTGAAACCGCAATTAAAGCGATTCGTGGTGGTCAAAAAGTTGATGACCCAAATGCTGAAGAAACACGCCAAGCGCTTGAAAAGTACACGATTGATCTAACTGAGCGAGCAGAGCAAGGTAAGCTTGACCCTGTTATTGGTCGTGATGACGAAATTCGCCGCACGATTCAAGTATTACAGCGCCGTACTAAAAATAACCCTGTATTAATCGGTGAGCCAGGTGTTGGTAAAACAGCAATAGCAGAAGGTTTAGCACAGCGTATTATTAATGGTGAAGTACCTGAAGGATTAAAAAACAAACGTGTTTTATCGCTTGATTTAGGAGCACTAGTTGCGGGCGCTAAATATCGCGGTGAATTTGAAGAGCGTTTAAAATCAGTGTTAAACGAATTGGCTAAAGAAGAAGGCCAAGTCATTTTATTTATTGATGAAATACACACTATTGTAGGTGCAGGCAAAAGTGATGGCGCAATGGATGCGGGTAATATGCTAAAACCAGCTTTAGCACGCGGTGAGTTACACTGTGTTGGCGCAACCACGCTTGATGAATACCGTAAATATATAGAGAAAGATGCAGCCCTTGAACGTCGATTCCAAAAGGTACTCATTGAAGAGCCGTCGGTTGAAGATACCATTGCAATATTGCGTGGCTTAAAAGAGCGATATGAGCTACATCATTCAGTAGAAATTACTGATCCCGCGATTGTTGCTGCAGCTCAGTTATCTCATCGTTACATTAGCGATCGCCAGTTACCAGATAAGGCGATTGATTTAATAGACGAAGCGGGTTCTTCAATTCGATTACAAATTGATTCAAAACCAGAGTCGCTAGATAAGCTTGAGCGTCGTATTATCCAGTTAAAATTAGAAGATAATGCACTTGCTAAAGAAAAAGATGAGGCGAGTCAAAAACGTCGCAGTGAAATGCAAGAGTTGATCACCGACCTTGATGGGCAATATCGTGAGCTAGACGAAATTTGGAACGCTGAAAAAGCATCGCTTCAAGGCACGCAAGTAATTAAAGCCGAGCTTGAACAAGCAAGATTAGATTTAGATGTAGCGCGAAGAGCAAGCGACTTACAGCGTATGTCAGAGCTGCAATATGGGCGAATTCCAGAGCTTGAACGAAAACTTGATTTAGCCTCACAAGCCGAAATGCAAGAAATGACTCTGCTTAAGAACCAAGTAGGTGAGGATGAAATTGCTGAAATTTTATCTCGCTGGACAGGTATTCCTGTTGCAAGAATGCTACAAGGTGAGCGTGAAAAGCTGCTGCAAATGGAAGATAAGTTACACAGTAAAGTAATAGGGCAAGATGAAGCGGTCGTTGCTGTTGCTAACGCAATAAGACGCTCACGTGCAGGACTTGCAGATCCTAATCGCCCAATTGGTTCTTTCTTGTTTTTAGGTCCAACAGGTGTGGGTAAAACCGAGCTTACAAAAGCACTGGCTGGTTTTATGTTTGATACCGAAGATGCCATGGTGCGTATCGACATGTCTGAGTTTATGGAAAAGCACTCAGTTGCACGCCTAGTGGGCGCACCTCCAGGTTATGTGGGTTATGAAGAGGGCGGTTATTTAACAGAAGCTGTTCGTCGTAAACCTTACTCAGTTATATTGCTTGATGAAATAGAAAAAGCACACCCAGATGTGTTTAACATTTTACTGCAAGTGTTAGATGATGGCCGATTAACTGACGGACAAGGTAGAACCGTTGATTTTAAAAATACGGTTATTATCATGACATCAAATTTAGGCTCAGATATTATCCAAGAACAAGCGGGTAATAATGACTATACGACCCTTAAAGCTAAAGTAATGGAAGTATTGATTAATGAGTTTAGACCTGAGTTTATTAACCGTATTGACGAGACTGTTGTATTCCACCCGTTAGCAAACGAGCATATAAAAGAAATAGCTGATATTCAGTTAATGAAATTACGTGAGCGTTTAACAGAGATGGGGTATCTGCTTGAAATAAGCGATGCTGCACTTGAGCGAATTGCAGCAAGTGGGTTTGATCCTGTGTACGGTGCACGCCCGCTTAAGCGTGCTATTCAGCAAACGATTGAAAATCCGCTAGCACAAAAGCTACTTAATGGGGACTACATACCAGGTAGCGTGATTGTTATTGATGTAAATGACGACTCTTTGGTATTTACCAAACGCTGATTGTAAATAATTAAACTCTAAAGCCGCTAAAATAGCTGTCTCTTATACACAAATCCCTGCTAAGAAATTAGCGGGGATTTTTTTGAACTAAATCTCAATGTCATGATCAGATCTTCAAATCTTGTTTGAGGGCACATTATGATTAACGAACATACTCATTGGGCAAAACAACAATTCGGTAAATCGGACTTAGGTGATCCAAGAAGAACAGCGCGTCTGGTAAAGTTAGCATCAACGCTTGCAAATGAACCAGGAAAACCACTTGTGAACATCACTCAATCCCCCGCCGATATGGAAGGTGCCTACCGCTTTATTCGCAACGAGAATATTGACGCAACGGCTATAGCAGAGTCAGGCTTTAAAGCCACGGTTGAACAAGCAAAAAGTCATAACTTATTGCTCGCATTAGAAGACACGACCACACTAATTTATAAGCATTCCTCCATTCGAGATGATTTGGGTCATGTCGGACGAGGAGCAAAACAACGAGGCTTGTTAGCTCATAGCGTATTACTGTTTGCGCCAGACACAAAGCAAGTTGTGGGATTAATTGAACAGTCTCGCTGGAGTCGTGATATCAACACGATTGGAAAAAGAGAAAAACACGCGACGACTTCTTACGAAGAAAAAGAAAGTTACAAGTGGGAGTCAGCGTCACGAGCGATGGCAGAGCGGCTGCAAGGACAAATGGCGAACGTGATATCGGTGTGTGACCGCGAAGCGGACATCTACGAATACTTGCAGTATAAACTGACCGAGCAGCAACGATTCGTCGTACGCTCGATGCAAAGTCGTCATATTGAAGAAGGTGAGGATAAGCTCTATGCGTTTGCAAGCGAGCTGATGAGTGCAGGCACCAAACACATCCACATTGCACAAAAAGGAGGAAGAAAAGCCCGAAGCGCAACACTGGATATCACCTATGCGCCAGTGACACTCAAAGCGCCTTACAATAAGAAAGGACACTCCCTCCCAGTTTACTATGTCGGCTGTACAGAGCGAGGAAACGCTAAGAATGGCTTAAGCTGGCACCTATTAACCAGTGAACCAGTCACCAGCAAAGAAGACGCCTTAGCTATCATCACCTACTATGAGCACCGTTGGCTTGTAGAGGAATACCATAAAGTCTGGAAAAGTGATGGTACGGATATCGAAAGTTTACGCCTTCAAAGCCAAGATAACATGGAAAGATTGGTGACGATTAATGGCTTTATTGCGACGCGAATATTGCAACTAAAGTTCACCAATGAGCAGCCTGATTCTCCAAGTTGTGAACAACTGTTATCTCCCAAAGCATGGAAGTTATTGTGGTTAAAGAGAATAAAAACACCATTGCCTGAAACTGCTCCAAATATGTCATGGGCGTATCAGGAACTGGCAAAGTTAGGAGGCTGGAAAGATACCAAGCGCACAGGGCGTGCATCTGTGAAAGTGTTATGGAAAGGATGGCTTAAGTTACAAGCCATCCTGGAAGGCTACGATTTAGCAAAATCTCTTGAGTCAGACTTGTGATCAAGAGACAGCTAAAATAGCGGCTTTTTTATGTTTGTTAAACTTTAAAGGTTAGTAATAAATCGTTCACTCTACGTGAGCCTTCAACAAGCTCAGCTGCACCTTTTGCCACATTAAAGCTTAAACTTAAGTTGTTATCGCCAAAGTCTTTAATTTGCGAAACATTATTACTAATGTCGTTACTAACCATTTGTTGCTCTTCTGCAGCGGATGATATTTGTATTGCTAAGTGAGATATTTCACTGATTTGGATAAAAATACCCTCTAATTCAACTTGGGTTTTATCGGTTGTCAAAACACAGTTATCGGCTTGTGCTTTAGTGCTTTGCATTACTTTGGACCAGCTAAATAAAGTGTCTTGTATTTCTTTAATAGAACTATGGATTTGCGTCGTAGCATTTTGAGTGCGTGACGAAAGAGTCCTTACCTCATCGGCGACTACTGCAAAGCCTCGACCATGTTCTCCTGCTCTAGCTGCTTCAATCGCTGCATTAAGAGCAAGTAAGTTAGTTTGATCGGCAATTCCTTCTATTTCACTCATTACCTTACCAATTTTATCTGCTTCAGAGGCTAAGCTGGTGGCTGTATTTGCTGCTTGTTCTACTTGAAAAGCTAAATCAGATACCATTTTACTATTATCTGCAATGTGGTCTTTTATCTCTGAGCAACTTTGATGGGTGTTATTCACTTTATCCGCTGTTTGAGCGGTATTTACTGATATTTCACCAATGGTAGAACTCATTTGAGTCATCGCTGATGCAATTTGTTCTAAACGCTCACCTTGAGAAGAAATCCCTTTTTCGGTGAGTGTTGATTGTTTGTCTAAATCAGTTGCGATGCCATTAAAGCTTAATGTTGAGTCTTTCATACGACCAAGAACCGTGCGCAATTTTGCACTTAGCATTTGCTCTCTATAATCACTTACACTGTGCGGTGTATGGCCGCTGTAAATATAACGAGAGATTGAATCGGCTTTTGCTTTTTGTTCGCGTAATATTTTAGGGGTAACAATGAGTTCGTCATAATTTAGCACAATAACTAAAGCACAAATAAATAGGCTAATTGCAGCAATGGTGATTGATGCCGCAACAGCAATAAAAATCAGCCAAAATAATAGGCTTATAAAAGTAAGGCTTTGTCGTATTGTGGTGTGTTCTCGTAGTTTAAATAATGACTTGTTGGTATTTATTTTGTTGTAAAGTGTTTGTGCACGTTGCTTAAGTTGAGAGCTTGCTTTGGTTCTTACAGATTGATAACCAACAAGTCGGCCATGTTCAAAAATGGGGGTTACAAAGGCATCTACCCAGTAATAGCGGCCATCTTTACAGCGGTTTTTAACCATACCGCGCCACGAGTGTTCTTGTTTTAATGTTGCCCACATTTCTTTAAAGGCTGCTTTTGGCATATCAGGGTGGCGCACGATATTATGATGCTGACCGATAAGCTCTTGTGCGCTATATCCGGCTATAGAACAAAACGCTTGATTGACGTATGTTATTACACCTTTAAGATCAGTAGTGGAAACCAGCTCTTGTGATTCATCAAAGTATACTTCTTCATTTTTTAAGCTTTTATCATTGTGCATTGTATTTATTATCATCCTTTATTGTTGCAGTCATTATATTGCTTACACACTACAAAGCAAAAAATAGCGTCTTTCCTTCTATGCTCATAAGACAAATGATTGTATTTATTGATCTAGATCAAGTTTAAATACCAGACAGCTAAATTGAACTGATTTTGTATAAGTTCCGGTCTATTACTATAGGCTGATATTTTACTTATTTGATTTATAATTAAATACGTATATAAAGCATTTGTATAATGCACATAGCAATGGCAATATTACGACTTAATATAATGATGTTGGTCATATTAAGCGCATGTATAAAGTGGGCAAATAATTATTAGATTTGAAAAGTTATATTGTTCTTAGCAATTTATTCCAGTTGCATTAAATGAATGATCTATTATAGCGCCAAGAAAATAGCACAATAACAAGGCGAAAATTATGACATATAGTTGTTCTATATGAATAATTTTTAACGCAGTGAGGGCGTTATTTAACGCGATATAATGATCATATTTTCAATAAAATTGGTATTCATCTTGAGTCTAAGTAATTAGCCCCCATAACCTTATGATTAAGCCACGTGGCCCGAGGAAAGATTTTTTGACAACACATGATTTAGCTAACGCACTTGAAGCGTTATCAGTAGATGAGCACCAACATGCAGTTAAAGGCATTAAACGTGGCATAGAGCGAGAGTCACTAAGAATACAAGAGAATGGTGCTATATCACCTAAAGGCCATCCAAAAGGGGTGGGCAGTGCGTTAACTAATGGCCATATCACAACTGATTTTTCTGAATCTTTACTTGAATTTATTACTCCAGTTAGTGAGTCGTCAACGCAAACTCTTAAACAATTAAAGGACCTTCAAAAGTTCACTCTAGAAAAGATGGACGATGAACTGCTTTGGCCTATCAGTATGCCATGCTTTATTGAACACCAAGATGATATTGTTTTAGCTCAATTTGGTAGTTCTAATACAGGCAAAATGAAAACACTATACCGTGAAGGATTAAAAAATCGCTACGGTAGTATGATGCAAGCAATTGCAGGCGTTCACTTTAATATTTCATTTCCAGATACGCTTTGGCAGTCGCTTCACTCGTTACAACAAAGTAATGCAAGCCTTCAAGATTTTATTTCAGAGGGTTATTTAGCGCTTATTCGTAACTTTAAACGCGAACTATGGCTAATAAGTTACATGTTTGGTGCATCACCAGCATTATGTAACTCATTTTTACAAGGTCGAAAAACCGATTTACCATTTAAAAAACTAGGTAAAGGTACGCTTTACTTAGAAGTTGGTACGGCACTGCGTTTAGGCAATTTAGGTTATACAAATAGCGCCCAGTCGTCACTACGCGTAATGTATAACTCGTTAGATGAATATGTTGCAGGTCTTAAAAAAGCAATCAACACACCATCAGAAATTTATGGTGATCTTGATGACTATAAGAGTGAAAACCCTAAACAATTAAATAAAAATATTCTGCAGATTGAAAACGAATTTTACTCGCCAATTCGTCCTAAGCGTAATGCTAAAAGTGGCGAAACGCCAACGGATGCATTGCTTCGAGCAGGCATTGAATATGTAGAAATTCGCGCGTTAGACGTTAACCCGTTTAGCGAAGTGGGTATTGATATTGAGCAAATTCACTTTTTAGATGTGTTTTTAACGTATTGTTTATTAAAAGATTCAGCTCCAATGGATTGGAAAGAACAAACACGCAGTACTGAAAACCTCGACACAGTAGTCAATCAAGGTCGAGAAGAAGGGCTAATGCTTAACTTTAATAACACACAGCGTAGTTTTCAGTCGTGGGGCGATGAAATATTTGCACAGCTCACTGATGTCGCTAAATGGATGGATAATGCTTATGGTGTTAATTATTACTCCGATACTATAAAGCGCATGGCAACGTGGGTGCATAATCCAGAGCTTACTTATTCTGGACGTTACGTGTCGCAATTAAAAGAGTCTGGTTTAGACAACGGTCACTTTGCACTAGCACTGGCTAATAAATACAAACAAAGTCACGCTGACACTGATTACAGTGAGTTTTTAAAGCCTTGGCTGGAACAACAAGTTGTAGAGTCTAACGAAGCACAAACTGCAATTGAGCAAGCAGATACCCAGTCATTTACCGCCTTTTTAGATGCGTATTTTGGCGGTAAATAATCTTAATACTTAGTAAAATTTAAGCAAAAAAAACGCAGCCTAAGTAGGCTGCGTAAATATATATTCAGGGATGAACTAATGCTGTACTGCTGCATTCATTGAGTCAGACCCACACTTTTTAGAAAAGTTCTGTGAGATCTTAGAAAAATGAAAAAAAATGCAATTATTTTATCTCTTGCCATTACTTTAGCTGGTTGTGCTACAGCGCCTCCAAAGCAACCTAATGATCTATGTAAAATCTTTGAAGAAAAACCTGATTGGTATTTTGACGCAAAAGACGCGCAAGAAAAATGGGGTTCTCCTAAGCATGTACTCATGAGTATGATGTACCAGGAAAGCTCATTTAAGCATGATGCCGCTCCGCCTATGGAGTACTTCTTATGGATAATTCCAACCGGTCGCGCAAGTGATGCTTATGGTTACTCACAGGCTAAAACACCAACATGGTCAGATTATATTCGTGAAACAGGCAACAATGGTGCTGATAGAGACGACTTTGACGATGCAATCGACTTTATGGCGTGGTTTGTTTATAAAACGCATAAAGTAAATAAAATCTCTAAATGGGATGCTTACGCACAATACCTTAATTATCATGAAGGTTGGGGTGGCTATAAGCGTGGCACATATAAAAAGAAAAAGTGGTTAATGGGTGTCGCAAATAAAGTTAAACACAGAGCGAGCCGTTATGGCGCGCAATTAAAGCGCTGTGAAGACGAGCTTGATAAAGGTTGGTTTGAACGTCTTATATTTGGCTAGAGAGTTATTAATGGATATAAAAAAGGAGCCAATCGGCTAATGCCGATCAGTTAAGAAAATGACCGGTTGACCGATCCAAACGATCATGCAAAATCCGTAGTTAGGAAACTAACTACGGATTTTTTTTGTGAATATAGAACAAGCACTGCAAGCAACACTTGAAGAAAGCAGCCGATACCATACCTTTGAAAAATTATCAGAAATTCTTGACCCTGAAATCATTGAACAAGGCTTTCAACAAGCTGGGATTGCAACCGTTCGTAAGCGAAGGTTACCGCTTGAGGCTGTTTTGTGGTCAGTTATTGGCATGGCATTGTTTCGAAAAGAATCAGTTTGGAATATCGCTAATAAGCTAGATATCATGTTACCTGGCAAGAACCCACTCGTTGCTCCAAGTGCGATGGTACAGGCGAGACAAAGGTTAGGTGATGATTCCGTTAAACACGTTTTCAATAAATCTGCTCAATCAATGTATAAGCAACAGTCATTCGAAACATGGAATGGTTTGAACCTATTAGCTGTTGACGGTGTTGTGTGGCGAACAGCCGACACGCCTGATAACCGTAAAGCCTTCTCTTCAGGTAGCAACCAATACGGTGATACAGCCTTTCCTCAAATACGCATGGTCTGTCATATGGAATTGACCAGCCATCAACTGCTCAGTAGCGAGTTTGATAACTATAAAACCAACGAGATGAAATTAGCTGAGCGTTTAATTGAACGTACACCAGATAATTCACTGACTATGTTTGATAAAGGATATTATTCTTTAGGCCTGTTAAATCGTTGGCACCAAACTGGGAAGATGAGGCACTGGCTGATACCAGCAAGGCCCGACTTACAGTATGAAATCATCTCCAGCGCGGGTAAAAATGACCATATCATTGAATTGAAAACAACAAAGCATGCACAAAAAAACTTTCCCGATGTTCCTGAAACGATTAAAGCGAGATTAATCAGCAAAACAATAAAGGGCAAAAGCTACCGTATATTAACCTCGATGACGGATAGATTGCGTTATCCAGGTAATGAAATTGTTGAATTATATTGTCATCGTTGGGAGATAGAACTTGGGTTTAGAGAAATCAAACAAACCATGCTTGATAGCGCATACCATTTAAGAAGCAAGCGTCCAGACATGGTGCGTCAGGAGCTATGGGGCGTGTTACTCGCCTATAATTTAATACGAAGAATAATGACGATGGCGGCGACAGTTACAGGGATATGGCCTAACCAGCTTAGTTTCTCTAGCAGTTCGATGGCTGTCATTCAGTATTTCTCGTCAGTATCTATAATGAGTCCAGGGAACATTCCAATACACTGGCAGCACTTACTCAATACACTGGTCTTATTTAAGCTTCCAGCTAGACGAGAGGATAGAAGATATCCCCGATGGGCTGAGGGATCCCCACTTTATCCTGCGGCCTCTTTTTCGTAATTCAAAATAAAGTTTTTTAAACTTTTTTCTATATAGCTTTGTGTAATACGTCTCTTACATAGCTTTATGACTTGCTTGGCTAAGGTTAAAAATGAAAGAACTCGGCGATTCTTAACGCTATTTGCTTGAAATTTTATATGCCACTTTCTTTTTTCTGCTTCACACCCTATAAACCATAACGCAGTGCTCGCTATTGTGGCTATCAAGCATAATATTCCTATTCTATTTATGCCGGTGCTTTTACTAAAACGCCACGAAAAACCATATCTCAAACTTTTGTCATCGCGGAAATTTTGCTCTATTTGCATTCTTTTACTATATAAACCAACTACTCGCTTACTCGTCATTGTATTGTCTGATGTCGCGAGTAACCATGGCTCTTTAGCTAAGTTTTGATACATTTTTGTATCTTTCGTAAATCTGCTTTTTCCTTTTCTTCCTTTATTTTTTCCATGATATACGTGTAAAAATGCATCGCATGCTGTCGGGCTGGACTGAGTTAGTCGTGCTTGACCTAACGCCTTAGGTATATCGCTGGCACCAGTCCTAAGTTGTTTTAATGTATGCCATTGTGATTGCATGGCTAGTTTACACTTCATTGAGCCTCTTAATCGACCTATCATATGCCAACCAAGTTCGCGTACTTTACTATACCAAGGCGTAAGAAAGCCGCCGTCTGTTACAATATAGACACTAGGATGTCGTCCAAGCACTTCATAAAGTTCATCTAAAAACAGGCTGTTGGTTGCTGGGCTATCAAAATCCTTCTGCTCAACAATCATGTTATAAATCACGATAGAGCGCCCATCCACAAGTAAGCTTGCTCGCAGTAAGTGATAGTCGTGACCACAGGCACCGCTCCAGTCAACGGCAATTGCAAGCATGGGTAAAGAGTCAATAATAGGATGAGCTAATGCTTCATAGATAGCGACCCTTTCATTGTAGAGGTGAGTATTTTTTAAGAAGCGATCAACGCGTTTTATTTTATGTTTTACATCCACAGCGCCAGACAAATTTCTGCCGATTTCAGTTAAGGTAAGTTTATTGCCCGAAATTAATGCATTACTGCAGCTTAGTAATGTTTTTACTCTGGCATTATTGAATGGCGCTAATGCATGTTTAAAGTACTTATGGCAAACTGATGTCTCAGGCATAGCAGTTGTGACTTATGTGGGTTGTGGTGATTTACATAAGATCATAAATTGCTGTGCCTGTCACGTTTTGGGGATTCGTCAGCCCGATGGGTTAAGCCAAAACCATCTAAGTATCCCCATAAAAAGAAAAATGCCAGTCAGCTTAACTGACTGGCATTAGCCAATCGGCTCCTTTTATACTTAGCGAGAACGCTTATTAGGCTGAATTTTCACCTGTTTTATCATATTCTCTTTTACTTCAAGTACTTCAATAGGGTAGCCCGCAATACGTAGACTAATATTTGCATCGGGAATATCTTCTAAGTATTCAACAATTAAACCACTCAAAGTTTTTGGGCCGTCTAGTGGGAAATCCCAACCCATCTCTTTATTTAAATCGCGTACGTTAGCGCCGCCATCTACAATACAAGAGCCATCAGTTTGTGTTTCTACTTCTTCGCTTGGCGTACGAGTTTGTGTAGTTGTAAAATCGCCAACAACTTCTTCTAAAATATCTTCAAGCGTTACTAAACCTTGAATATCGCCATACTCGTCTACTACTAAGCCAATACGCTCTTTAGACTGCTGAAACTTTAACAGCTGAGTGTTAAGTGATGTTCCCTCTGGGATAAAGTAAATTTCGCGTACAGCACGCAGCAAAGATGGTTTATCAAATTGCTCTTTTGTAAGTAGACGAAGTGCATCTCGAGAGTGAATAAAGCCTACTGCGTCATCTATATTGTCGCGATACAACAACACGCGAGTATGTTGTGCATGGGTAAGCTGACGACTAATTAGTTTCCAATCATCATTAATATCAATAGCCACAATTTCGTTACGTGGGATCATGATATCTTCAACGGTTACTTGCTCTAAATCTAAAATTGAGGTCAGCATACTTTGATGGCGAGCAGGGATAAGTGCGCCTGACTCATTGAGCACTGTTTTTAATTCTTCTTTGCTCATGCTGTGCTCGTCGATTTGAGCGGCACTAATACCAAATAATCGCAATATCCCGTTGGTCATCCAGTTAACGATAACAACAAAAGGAAAAAGAATTTTTAGTAACCCTTTAAGTATTATTGAGCTTGGAAAAGCAACTTTTTCAGGATAGAGGGCAGCAAGAGTTTTAGGTGTTACTTCGGCAAATATAAGCACGACTAAAGTTAACACACCCGTAGCGATAGCAATACCAAGGTCACCGTAAAGGCGAATACCTATAATGGTAGCAACTTGAGCTGCAGCTATATTGACAAGGTTATTTCCAATTAAGATTAAACCGATGAGCCTATCTGGACGGCTAAGTAATTTACTGACTCGTTTAGCTGCACGATGATCCTCTTTAGCGAGGTGTCGCAGGCGTATACGATTGATTGACATAATTCCGGTTTCTGAACCAGAAAAATAAGCAGAAAAAAGCACCAAAAAACCTAAAATGATAAATAGGGTACTTGTCGATATGTCGTCCAACGATGGATCCTTTTCTTATAAATCAATGCGTATTAAGCTAGAGTGAGCAAGCAGAGTCAAGTTAAAACTTATTTAGTATCACTTCTTGTATGAAACGGCTGCCAAAATATGCGAGTGTGAGGACAAATGCAGCGACCATGATGGTAATAACCACAGGTTTACCGCGCCAACCCTTTTTCATATGCCCGATGGCTACAATGGCAAAAATAGCCCACGCAACTAACGACAATATCGTTTTATGAATGAACTCTTTAGCAAACATCCCATCAAGAAATACAAACCCCGAGAGTAATGCGAACGTGAGTAATATGGTGCCTAAATTAAGCAGTTGGTAAAGCTGGCGCTCAACAACCATCAAAGGCGGAAGGTGACTATGCACAATTGCTAAATCTTTACGTTTTAAACGTTTATCAATAAAGTAGAACTGTACACCATATAAAGTAGCAATAATTAAAATACAGTAGGCCAATAGGGATAAGGAAATGTGTGTTACTAAGCCAACCTCAATATTAATGCTTTGCAGTAAAATATGATGAGGAATAAATAAACTGGCAATTGTAAGTAAAGCACCAAAACCATAAACAACGGGCAATAATAAAGTGGCAGGGAACTTTAGCGACACAGCTGTTACTGAAACTACAATAACCCAGCATGTTAAAAGGGAGACGTTTACAATACTTAAGTCTTGACCATCGGATCTAAAAACAGAGTTAACTAACAGCAGCATATGCGCCACTATAGCAACCGTGCTCAATATGACGGTTACCTTTTGGCTAGGGCCTTGTTGATGAAACAGGCGTGAGAGCACGTGAGACGTTGCTAACACATAAAATAAACTGGCAATAATAGTTAAACTAATAATCAGCATTGTGCTTGGGCCACTTAATTTGAGACAAAATAATCCTTGTTGTTATATAGCCATTGTATTTTATAGCAAAGCAAATGCATAGACCTTAAAAAAAGAAACTCAACAAGGTGCACTTGAACACTGTATTGTAAGACGCCATATACGGTATACTACTTTTAATTGAAACTTAATAAGTCAATCCTGGTTAATTGAAAATCAAACTAACCGTAAAATTTTAATGGATTGATATAAACGTCTTATCGGAACCGTTACATGTTTGAGAACCTCCAAGAACGATTAGGTAAAACCTTAAAAAATATCAGTGGCCGTGGCCGTCTGACTGAAGACAACATAAAAGACACACTTCGCGAAGTGCGTATGGCATTTTTAGAAGCCGATGTGGCACTGCCTGTTGTTCGCGAGTTTGTAAAACAAGTTAAAGAACGTGCAGTTGGGGTTGAAGTTACAAAAAGCTTAAGCCCAGGCCAAGTATTTATAAAAATAGTGCGTGAAGAACTAGAAAAAGCAATGGGTGAGGCCAATGAAGAGCTAAGCCTAAATGCACAACCGCCAGCCGTTGTTATGGTAGCGGGTCTGCAAGGTGCGGGTAAAACCACCAGTGTAGCTAAGCTTGCTAAGTTTTTAAAAGAACGCAAAAAGAAATCAGTGCTTGTAGTAAGTGCCGATGTTTATCGCCCTGCTGCGATTAAACAGCTAGAAACGCTTGCTACAGAAGTTGACGTTGATTTCTTTCCAAGTGATATTTCGCAAAAGCCAGTGGATATTGCAAACGCTGCAATTTCTCATGCTAAAAAGAAATTTATAGATGTAGTACTTGTTGATACCGCAGGTCGTTTACATGTTGACAGCAACATGATGGACGAGATTAAAGATCTTCACAAAGCAATCAACCCAATTGAAACTTTATTCGTTGTTGATGCAATGACGGGTCAAGATGCGGCAAATACAGCTAAAGCATTTGACGAAGCCCTGCCACTAACCGGTGTAATATTAACAAAAACCGATGGTGATGCACGTGGTGGTGCTGCTTTATCTATTCGTCATATCACAGGCAAACCAATTAAATTTATGGGTGTGGGTGAGCGTACTGACGCACTAGAGCCTTTTCATCCAGACCGTATAGCGTCGCGTATTTTAGGTATGGGTGATGTACTTTCATTAATCGAAGAAGTCGAAATGAAAGTAGATAAAGAGCAAGCTGCCAAAGTTGCTGAAAAAGTATTTAAAGGTGCCGGTTTTACCCTTGACGACTTTGCTGATCAATTAAAGCAAATGAAAAATATGGGTGGCATGATGTCGATGCTTGATAAGCTCCCTGGTATGTCTAACTTACCAGATGCTGTTAAAGGCCAAATGGGTGACAAAACATTTATCCAAATGGAAGCTATTATTAGCTCAATGACTAAAAAAGAGCGCGCACGTCCAGAAATCATCAAAGGTTCGCGTAAAAAACGCATCGCAGCTGGCTCTGGTACACAAGTACAAGAGATCAATAAGCTGCTTAAGCAGTTTACGCAAATGCAAAAAATGATGAAAAAGATGAAAGGTAAAGGCGGCATGACTAAAATGATGCGCGGTATGAAAGGCATGTTACCACCTGGGATGATGGGTGGCGGTGGTCCTAAGTTTTAAAAAATACTTTTGAGTTATTTTTTAAAATAATAGCGAATCATATTTAAAGGAGCAAATAGCTCCTTTTTTGTTGAATAAATTATGCATGTAATACACCTTTAACCCTAATTTGTCGTTGAGATCACGGTTTAACCTACTAAACTGTCTTTTTGCTTCACTTCTTACTTGCGTTATTGCCAAAAACTCGTACAATTCCCCAGCTCCCCATTCTGGGGAGTAAATCTTATTAATGAAAACAGTCAATCTTTATAGAGGACGGTATGGTAACTATTCGTTTGCAACGTGGTGGCGCTAAAAAACGCCCTTTCTATCAAATTGTGGTTGCGGATAGCCGTTTCTCGCGTGACGGTCGCTTCATCGAGAAAGTAGGCTTTTTTAACCCAATTGCTTCAGGTCAAGAAGAAAAAATTCGTTTAGATTTACCACGTGTTGAACACTGGGTAGGTCAGGGCGCATCTCTTTCAGATCGCGTAGCTAAGTTAGTAAAAGACGCTCGTAAAGCGGCTTAATAGGCGTAAGTGTAACCATGAGTCAAGAGAACACCTCATCAATAATTGTCGTAGGAAAGCTCGGTGCCCCATATGGTATAAAGGGCTGGCTTAAGGTACATTCATTTACTGATGATCCCGTAGGGATCTTCGATTTCAGCCCGTGGTTGATAGGGCAGCAAGGTAAATGGCAGTCCTTAGAAGTGGTCGACTGGCGTCGCCACAACAAAGGCTTTATCGCTAAATTTGCGCAGATAAACGACCGAGACGAAGCAATGGCTTATACCCATGCTGAAATCTCAATGGATGCAGCGCATTTACCAGAACTTCCGCAAGGTGAGTTCTATTGGCGAGATCTCATTGGCATGTCTGTTGTAACCGATAAAGGTTATAGCTTAGGCATTGTTGATGACCTTATGGAGACAGGGTCAAATGACGTACTAGTTGTGAAAGCAAACAGTAAAGACGCATTTGGTCAAGCTGAACGTTTGATTCCTTTTTTAACTGATTCAGTTATTAAAGAAGTTAAATACGACGCAAGAGAAATTACCGTAGATTGGGATCCAGGGTTTTAATGACGCAAACTAGTTCATTATGGGTAGGGGTGATAAGCCTTTTTCCAGACATGTTTGACGCTATTACAGACCAAGGTGTTACCGGTCGCGCAGTAAAAAATGGTTTAATTGATTTTAACTGTTGGAATCCGCGAGACTACGCTTTAGATAAGCATAGAACCGTAGATGACCGTCCTTACGGGGGCGGACCAGGTATGTTAATGATGGTTGAGCCATTAAAAAAAGCGATTGCCGAAGCTAAAAAAGCAGCTGGTGATGGCGCTAAAGTAATTTATATGTCCCCGCAAGGGCGCAAACTTGATCAGCAGGGCGCTAGCGAACTCGCTAACTCTAATAAACTGATTTTGATTGCCGGTCGCTATGAAGGTATAGATGAGAGAATAATAGAATCATATGTTGACGAAGAATGGTCAATTGGTGATTTTATTTTGAGTGGTGGTGAACTACCTGCCATGACATTAATTGACGCAGTAGCGCGATTAGTGCCAGGTGTGTTAGGTCATAACCAGTCAGCAGAACAAGATTCGTTTTCGGATGGCTTGTTAGATTGTCCACACTATACACGACCAGAAACATTGGACGACAAACAGGTTCCTGCTGTATTACTCAGTGGAAACCACCAAGAGATAGCAAAGTGGCGGCTTAAGCAGTCATTAGGTAGAACTTGGTTACGACGTCCTGACTTGTTGCATAACCTAGCTCTGACTGAGGAGCAAGCGGTATTACTCGCAGAATTTCAGCAAGAGTACCAAAAAGCTTGTGGCTAGAAGACAGTTACACCTAGGAAAGTGAGAAACATAATGGCAAAAGTAAACCAAAATATTATTAAAGCGCTTGAAGATGAGCAGCTTAAAACAGACGTACCTGCATTTGGCCCTGGTGATACAGTGGTTGTACAGGTAAAAGTAAAAGAAGGTGCTAAAGAGCGTCTACAGGCCTTTGAAGGTGTTGTAATCGCTAAGCGTAATCGTGGTCTTCACTCAGCATTCACAGTTCGTAAAATTTCGAACGGTGAAGGTGTTGAGCGTGTATTCCAAACGCACAGCCCTCTTATTGATAGCGTAGCAGTTAAGCGTCGCGGTGCAGTTCGCCGTGCTAAGCTTTACTACCTACGTGAGCGTTCTGGTAAATCTGCACGTATTAGAGAAAAACTTAACTAATACGCGCTGTTTATCAACGCAAAAAAACGGGTTGCATCCTTCGGGTTGCAACCCGTTTTGGTTTTAGAATATTATTATCTCAATTCTCAATTCTCAATTCTCAATTCTCAATTCTTATTTCCTCATTAGTAAAATTTAAGCTTTAGCCTTTTATCAGTTAGCTGATCCTGTTAGTATTTATCGTATTGATTAGTTTACTTTTATGTAAATTTATATTTACGTTATTTGTTTTTTAAGGTGGTATGAACGTGGCTGACATAAGTGATTTAGCACAGCTGAGAGAAGGTATAGATGAATGCGACGCACAACTTGTTGCCTTACTCGCTAAACGTAATGGTATTACGCAAAAAATTGGTGAGATAAAACAACAAACAGGCGCGCCTTTACATGCACCTAATCGTGAAGCAGAGCTATTAGCGGCAAGAAGGCAAGAAGCAATAAATCAAAATGTAAGCCCCGATCTCGTTGAAGATATACTAAGACGCATGATGCGAGAAGCCTATCAAAACCAACAAGCAAAACTTGCATGTGCAGCGCCAGAACTTTCGCCAATTGTTATTGTAGGTGGCCAAGGTGCTATGGGGCAGCTATTTGCTCAGCAGTTTATTCGCTCAGGTTACGAAGTTAAAGTTTTAGATAAAGATCAGCAAAACGATGCGCAAAATATTTTAAAAGGTGCCAAGCTGGTAATGATTAGCGTACCAATTAATGCATTGGACGCAGTAGTTGCTAAGTTACCTAAACTAGATGATGACTGTTTACTAGTTGATATTACATCGGTAAAGCAATCGCCTATTAAAGCACTAAAAGCTGCGCACAGTGGCCCTGTGGTGGGTTTGCATCCTATGTTTGGCCCTGACATATCACACTGGGTAAAACAAACGGTCGTTGTATGTGAAGGGCGAGAGCACCAAGCGGCAAAAGGTTTGTTACAGCAGTTACAAGTATGGGGTTGTCAGCTTGTTGAGCTTCATGCTAAAAAGCACGACGAAGCAATGCAAATTATTCAGGTAATGCGCCATTTAACAACATTTGTGTACGGACAGTTTTTAGCAAAACAAAGTCATACACTTGAAGAGTTACGTAGTTGCTCGTCACCTATTTATCAATTAGAGCTGATGATGGTAGGGCGTTTATTTGCGCAGTCGCCGGAGTTGTACTCAGATATTATGTTAGCGCAATTCGATGATGTAGAGAGCCTGCTCGCACAGTACCAAGACACTTTTGCAAGTACATTGGAAAAATTAAAAGCAGGAGATAAAGCAGCGCTTATTGATTCTTTTGCGCAAGCGAAAGTTTACTTTTCTGACTCAACAGAGCACTTTTTAACACAAAGCCGAAGCTTATTAAATAAAGCGAATGATTCAAAAGTTTTAGACTAATACTTGTCACTTTTTACTAAAAAGGGCCGATATCGGCCCTTTTTAATTATGAAAGTGTGTATTAAGTATTAACGCTTACTGCCTGTAATGACTCGCTTTGATAGCAGCCTAAAATACGCACATATTGGGTGTGTTCTTTAAGTTCTTCTAGCGCTTCTTTTACTTGGCTATCAGCTAAGTTTGCTTCAAGATCTACATAAAATACTTCTTCCCACGGATTGCCCGGAGTTGGGCGCGACTCAAGTTTTACTAAATTAATCTTATGCTGTTTAAAAATCATCAACGCATCGGCTAGTGAGCCCGCTTGCTGTTTTGTCGACATGATTAAACTAGTTTTAGTTGGAATTTGGTTAGACACTTGCAGAGGTTTACGCGCAACAACAATAAAGCGGCTATGGTTTTCGCTTTGATTAGCAAGATTTGATTTGATGACTTCAAGGCCGACATTTTTTCCTGCTTGTGCAGAGCCAATTGCAGCACTATTTGGTGTGTTCAGAGCTGATTGTAATGCGCTTGATGTAGAGTCACAAGTTTCGTGTTGCAAATCACCCAAGCCTTGCAAAAAACGGCTGCACTGTGCAAATGGTTGTGGATGTGCAAATACTTTTGTTAGTTGGCTAAGTTCAGTATCAGGGTTTGCGAGTAAGCAATGCTCTACACTGTGAGTGACTTCTCCAACAATAGAGACTTGTGCGTGCTGTAATAAGTCAAATACTTCGTTAATGCTACCAGAGCTTGTGTTTTCAATCGGTAATAAACCAAAATCAGCTTGGCCGTTTTCTACTTTACCTGTTATTTCGTCAAACGATGTACAGCCAATTTCAATTAATTTACCAGGGCGGCGACTAAAGTATTTATGACATGCAAGCTGGCTATAAGAACCTTGACCACCTAAGTAAGTTACACGGTGTGTTTCACTCAGTGCGTCTGGATTAAGGTTTTTTTGTAACATTGCTTGTTGGTGTAAAACTGAATCTTCCAAAATAGTTTGAAACACATTATTTACGTAGTAAGCATCTAAACCCAGTGACTTACCATAACCAATTAATTTTTCTAGAAGCGCGAGTTCACGTGCTTCATCGCGAATTGGCTTGTTGTTGGCGATTTTATATTCAACCACACCGTGGCTAATGCGACGACGTTTAGCTAATAACACGAGTAGGTCGGAGTCTATTTCATTTATATCGTGTCTTAGTGCATTTAATACATCATTTGTCATTTTGGTATCCTCATTCCAAAAGTAGGCTGTTATTACACAGCAAAAACAAAAAAGCCTCCCGGTTGGGAGGCTTTACTATTCGATTGATTTTATCTCACAAACAGGGAAGCCTCTTCTATATAAAGAAGCTAAAAAACGAAAAAAAAGTGCGAGAGATAAATATGTTCATACGGTTAATGTATGGAGAGTTGCCAACAATGTCAATAAAGATCTAAATAAGCTTAGGGTACTATTTATTTACCTTAGGTGATTATTATAGAAACTTTACAAATAATTTATAAATATGAATGCGGATCTGGTATATTTCGTTAACTGGTTCAAATAATAACAATTATTAATAATTAAGGTTGACCCGTGGTTTACAGACGGCCTCCATCTCGTTTTGGATTGAATTCTTTAAGTGTAAAACTTTCACTGCTTATATCTGCTATTTGTTTAATAGCAGGGGTATGTGCGGCTGCCTTAATGCTTAAATCTGAAGAGAAACAACTTGTTTTTGAAGAACATGAGGTGTTAAAAAGCTCTACAGATTTATTAGTGAAGCAGTTTAATGAGCGTATTAAAACAAAAATAAATATTGCTCAGCAAGCTAATAACGTAGTGACAGAGCAGCTTTTTCAATCTAATTCACCAATTAATTTAGGTAATAAATCACAGTTACAGTTTAATAGCGATGGTACCATTCGAAGTGCCTCGGCTGACGGATTATCAGCAGCATTTTTACCACAGCAAAATTACTCTCCTTTTTATAAACGCCTATTTAATGATTCTGAAATGTTATGGCGTATAATTTCTCCGACTCTGGTACATGACTTTTTTAACTTTTATTTAATTACCGATGACGATTTCATTCGTGTTTCTCCTCCAAACTGGGCATTAAATGCACCAGCCGAGTTTAGAGTTACGCAAGGTACAACGTATAAATATATTAAAAGTATGTTGGGGTCAGAGCGAGAGCCTGCATGGTCAAAAGTTTATTACGATACAGTATGGCGAAAGTGGGTTATTAGCTTACTAGTGCCGGTGTATGTTGATAACGAGTTTTTAGGTGTAACGGGAAGCGATATTTCCCTTAATAAACTTATTTCATTTTTACCTGTTGGCGATAAAGAAAAACACTTACTTGTATTTGATAGTAAAGGGCAATTGTTAGCCCATCCCAATCTAAACCCTGCATTATTAGCTGACTACGGTAGTGACAATAAAGCACTCGCTACTAACGAATTTGTAAACCCAGAACTGCAGTCAATTATTGACGATGCAATTGCGGTGAAGTTACCAGAATACGCCAATTCATTTGAACAAAATGATGAAGCTCACATTATTAATATCCGTAAAATTGATGATTTAGATTGGTACATAGGGGTTTATAAAAAACGTTCATCAACGTTATCTGCGTTACAAGATTTAAAACTGAAGTTTTTTGGACTCTTTATTTTATACGCAATATTAGTTGCCTTATTGCTGCATCAGGCGCTTTATCAACTAGTGCTTCGGCGTTTACATACTTTAGTTTATGCAGTAACAAGCTTTGGTAAAGGTCAGCTAACAACAGAGTTTCCGCCAGAAAACAAAGATGAGATTGGTACCCTTAATGGCTCATTTAGAGACATGACGGTAGAAATCCGCAAACTTATTGATGGTTTAAACCAAAGAATTACAGAAAAAGAAATTGCTGAAAAAGCAGCTAATCGTTTATCTAAAGCGGTCGCGTTCTCGGGCACTGGGGTTGTGATCACCGATGAAAATTTTGTCATTGAGTATGTAAACCCCAAAATGCTCGAAATGACAGGCTATCCAGAAAGTCATTTTAATAGAGCACCATTACTTAATATTATTGCCTCAGAAATGTCTATTTTAGTCGAAGATATAGACATAGATTTACGCAGCCGTAATTACTGGCGCGGGGACACATTAATAGCGGGTTTAAACAAAGAGCCAATTTGGGTGTCTTTAAGTGTTTCGCCAATTCGTGAAGAGGGCGGTGAAATAACCAGTTATGTAGCATCAGCACAAGATATTTCGTTTGTAAAAGAAAGCCAGCGTAAAATGGAACAACTGGCTTACTTTGACACCCTTACCGGACTTGCCAACAGAACGTTTTTTAGAATGCAATTGCGTAAATCAATGGCATTAGCAGAGCGCGGGCATTATGCATTTGCTTTGTTTTACTTTGATTTAGACGAATTTAAGCGTATTAACGACACATTAGGGCACGATGCTGGCGATCAATTATTAATTGAAGTGGCAAACAGACTTAAAAAACGTTTACGAGCCGAGGACACCATAGCGCGCTTAGGTGGTGATGAATTTGCAGTGTTGCTCAGTGGTATAGAAAGCCAAGCTCACGCGGCTGATGTTGCCAATACAATTCAAAAAACACTGAACGTGCCTATAAAACTAGGTAGCAATGAAGTTATTGTGAGCGCGAGTATTGGTATAACTATGGCTCCTTACGATAGCTTAGAGGAAGATCAGTTACTCAAACATGCTGATTTGGCAATGTATGAGGCAAAAGCAAAAGGACGTAATACCTTCCACTTTTATAGCCAAGAATTAAATGCGGCCGCAAATGAGCGTTTATTTATTGAAAATGAGTTACGTATAGGGCTCAAAGAAAAGCAATTTGTAGTTTACTACCAACCTCAAGTTGATAGCCGTACTCATCAGGTCGTTGGTTATGAAGCGTTATTAAGATGGTTCCACCCAACTGAAGGCGCAATCCCTCCAGATAAATTTATTCCTATTGCAGAAGCGACAGGCCTTATAGTTGAATTAGGTGAATGGGTGCTTCAAGAGTCTTGTGATTTTGCCGTAAGATTGGCAGAACAAGGTCTAGAAAATAATATATCGATAAACTTATCGGCCCGCCAGTTTAAAGACTCAAGCTTAGTTACAACACTGAGCAAAATGATAATTAAGTCGGGTGTTTCAGCAAAGCGCCTTCATTTAGAGCTGACCGAAAGCATGCTAATGGGTAATGTAGAGGCAGCCATTACACAATTGCACGAGCTTAAAGCATTAGGTATATCAATTTCTATTGATGACTTTGGTACAGGTTATTCATCGCTCAGTTACTTAAAACGATTCCCGGTTGATATATTGAAAATTGACCGTTCATTTGTAAAAGATATCCCAGAGGATACAAATGATATGGAAATCACTGCAGCTATTATTGCCATGGCGCAAAAGTTAAAGCTAGACGTGGTCGCAGAAGGGGTTGAGACAATAGAGCAGATGCAGTTTTTACAAAATAATAATTGCTTCATTGTGCAAGGTTATTATTTTAGTAAGCCAATTGCTGAGCACGAACTACCGAATTTGTATGAAAGGTTAAATGAACTCGCAAATAGCGAAGTAACTAGTTAATAAAATTGCGGGTTAACCACCCGCAATTTTAACTTTAAATTTTAACGCTTCTAAAATGCCTTTTAGTTTATCTCGGTCATCACCTTGTACTTCAATAATGCCTTCTTTTACTGCGCCGCCTTGGCCCATTTTGCTTTTTATAGTTTTAGCTAACTTTTTTAAATCGTGATCTTTTGGATCAATGCCAACAACTAGCATTACGCCTTTGCCTTTACGCCCTTTTGTTTGACGCTCAATGCGAATAAAACCATCTTTAAAAAGTTTAGCGTGCAACTCTTTTTCTGGTTTCGGCTGGTCAATGCGACCCGTACTAGTTGAATATACTAAGTGACTATCACTCATACCTTACCTTTGTGGATAAAAATGAATTAAATACTGGTGTAAATGATAGCAAATTTGAAGTTGTGTGTTTTTCTTTTTGCTAAATACTTTTAACAGGTTATATTTAGTTCAAAGGAAATATTATTGGAGTTTAATATGAGTTTAACTAAGAATGAATCAGTCGATGGCACTACATTAACAATACAAATTAAAGGTAAGTTTGATTTTAATTTAGTGCAATCGTTTCGCCAAGCTTATGCTCAAATGAGCGAAAAAACAGTAAAGGTTATTATCGATTTAAGAGAGACTGATTACATGGATAGTTCAGCACTTGGCATGTTACTTAATATGAAAAAAACCATTGATAGCCAAGTGAAAACCATCGAAATAAGTAATTGCCAACCTCAGCTTAGAAAAATCCTACAAATTTCACGTTTTGATAAAAAGTTTGATATTAGCTAATGATACATGTGTTGATTGTTGACGATCAGGCGCTCAATCGCATTTTACTAAGTAAAATGCTTGAGCAGGAAGGTTACAAAATTTCAGTGGCTTACAATGGGCTAGATGCACTTAATGTACTTAAAAGAGAGCAAATAGACATTGTACTACTTGATGTTTTAATGCCCGTAATGGATGGTTTTGAAACCGCTGAAAAAATAAAACAGCAGTATAGTGAAGTTTACTTACCGATTATTTTTATAACTTCCTTAGACGATCAAGCAAGTTTTGAGCGGTGCCTCGCGGTAGGTGGCGATGACTTTATTCATAAACCATTTGAAAAAGTTATTTTGCATGCAAAAATTAAAGCACATAGCCGCACCAGAGAGCTAAGTAAAAAATCAAATAAACAAAAAAAACTGCTTGAATATCATCATAATCAAATTGAACGTGAACACGAAATAATTGAGCATATTTTTAATAACTCATTAGAGAATCAAGGCAAGTTTAAAGAGTACCTCGATTTTAATTTATCGCCGGCGTCTATGTTTAACGGCGATATGTTTTTAGTGGCGCAAAGTCCAATAGGCAATCTGTATTGCATGTTGGGAGACTTTACAGGGCACGGCTTAGCGGCAGCTATTGGTGCATTACCTATCTCTCGTGTTTTTTATACTATGGTACAAAAAGGCATGGCGATTAATGACATTGCCTGTGAGCTAAATACACTGCTTTACAATCTCCTACCTGGACACATGTTTTGTGCTGCAACCATTATAGAGCTTAGTGCATCCGGTAAAAGTATTTCTGCATGGATGGGCGGCCTGCCAGATGCGTACCTAATAGATAAAGACGGTAATGTAAAACAAACATTAGAGTCGCAACATATGGCGCTGGGGATTTTAGACGATCAAGAATTTGAATATGAAGTTATTCACTTTGAAACAAATAGTAATACACGCCTAGTATTAGCAACCGACGGTATTATAGAAACAGCAAACAAAGAAGATACATTTTTTGGGGAAGAGCGTTTTTTACAAACCTTAAAAAGTAAATCGATGATTAGTAGCGAAGATATAGTGGCTGACGTTACTGAGTTTGCAGATGGCACTAAACAGCAAGACGATTTAAGCATTGTTTTACTAAACTGCCTGCCTTTAGTTCCTGAGGAGCAAGAGCGAGAAGCATTCTCTACTTTAGCGTTTAATTTATCTTTGAGTTTAAACTCAGAACAAATAAAAAAAACAGACCCCGTTTACGACGTTGTTAATATTTTAAGCAGTGTTGGGGGGCTAAACGCCCATCGTTCTAATATATTTTTACTGTTGTCTGAGGCTTATAACAATGCGCTTGATCATGGTGTACTAGGGCTTAACTCAGAGATTAAAAAACAAGAAGACGGCTTTTTTCGATATTATGAATTAAGAGAGGCAGCTCTTGCTAAACTTACAGATGCGATGATTATTATTGATATGCGCTATTGCCCCGACACGCTCAGTTTATATTTCATTATTTGTGATTCAGGCCGAGGGTTTAGTAGTAAGCACGATGAGTTGGCAAAGGTTAATAATGAATTTGGTAGAGGGGTGTCTTTACTAGAAGAAATAGCCGAAAAGGTAACTTATAACGCCAGCGGTAACCAAGTTGAAATGTGCTACAAGTTGAGCTAGCTCTGCAAAAATATCCATGCTATTATTCTCGAAACTTTAGATGTATGGATGGCCAAATGATTTCTTCTTACCTAAAACAAGCACAACTAAGTGCTAATCCAGCTTTGATTTCAACAGAGCTTGAAAAGCTTGAGCTACATTTAGCAAACACAGCTTTGCCTGATGTCTGTTGGGAGTATCAAATACCTGAGCTTGGCGAGGGCGGTGCGTGTAGTTTATTTGGTTACCTACAAGATGAGCCATTCAAATTAACTGACTATCTTAAAAGTGATGAGCAAACACAATTCAAGCTAGCTAATTTACAAAGTATTGTGAGCTACATTGAGCAACAAACAAGTGTTGATTGGTATGGTATTTATCAATCAACTAATACTAGTGAAGGTAAACAACTATTAAAATTGGCTTATCATGGTGCGCCTAGTCGTCCGTTGTTCCCTTTAACGCAAGCATTTGCGGCAGGTAGTAATAACGTACAGGTTGCGCTATCTCACAAGGGCCGTATTATTAATAACGTTGAAGAGTACTTATCACAAGGTGGTGAATACTACACATGCGATCCTAAAGTTAAATCAGAAACCTGCTTACCTTTATTTAATACACAAAATGAATGTGTTGGTATTGTAGATGCTGAAGCCTTTAAAAATGATTTTTTTGATGAAAAGACGCTTGCCGTTTTAATTGCATGTTGTATTAAAATTCCTCACTTTCTAGTGTAAATAACGCTAGTCAACATGATGTGCTTTTATGTTAAGCTTAGCTTAACAGCTAACCCCTAAATAACGATAAGAGATAGCCAATGTTCTCAGTATTAAAACCATTACCAACAGATCCTATTCTTGGCCTTATGGCGGCCTATAAACAAGATACAAACCCTAATAAAATTGATTTAGGTGTAGGTGTCTACAAAGATGAGCAAGGCAATACACCGGTTCTTAAAGCGGTTAAAAAAGCTGAAGCGTTTCGTCTTGAAAACGAAATGAGCAAATCTTACATTGGTTTAGCGGGTAACTTAGATTACTGCCAAAAGATGGAGCAGTTACTACTAGGCGAACATCAAGCATTGTTAGCAAATCGCGTACGTACTGCACAAGCGCCAGGTGGTACGGGCGCACTTCGCGTTGCAGCTGAATTTATTAAGCGTTGCAATGCAGATGCAACAGTATGGGTAACTAACCCAACATGGGCAAACCATATTAGCTTGTTTGAAGCGGCAGGCTTAACAGTAAAAGAATACCCGTATTACGATTACGAAAATAAAGACTTACTGTTTGATGAAATGATCAATACACTTAAACAAGTGCCTAAAGGTGATGTGGTTTTAGTGCATGCATGTTGTCATAACCCAAGCGGTATGGACTTAAACGAAACACAGTGGAACACAGTTGCCGAACTTGCAAAAGAAGTTGGCTTTACACCACTTGTTGATATTGCATATCAAGGCTTTGGTGCTTCACTTGAAGAAGATGCACGTGGCTTACGTATTTTAGCTGATGCAGTAGAAGAGCTAATTATTTGTTCTTCATGTTCTAAAAACTTTGGCTTATACCGCGAGCGTATTGGTGCATGTTCACTAATTGCAAAAGATAGCGCAACAGCAGATATTTCAAACTCTGTAATGCTAAGCGTTGTACGTAGTATTTACTCAATGCCGCCAGCGCATGGTGCTGATATTGTTAATACTATTTTAAGCAGCACAGAGCTTACACAATTATGGCACTCTGAGCTTGATGAAATGCGTAGCCGCATAAATGGCTTACGTAGCTTAATTAAAGAAAGCTTAGCAACTAAAGATATTGCGCAAGACTTCTCATTTATTGAACGCCAAAACGGTATGTTTTCTTTCTTAGGTATTAATAAAGAGCAAATTGCTCGCCTACAAAAAGAATATGGTATTTACATTGTAGGTTCTAGCCGCGTAAATGTTGCAGGTGTTAGCCAGTCAAATATTGAATACTTTTCAAATGCTGTAGCTGACGTTTGTAAATAAACGCAGTTAATATAAAAAAACCGCACATCTAATGATGTGCGGTTTTTTATTATCTAAATTAAAACAAAAAGCTTTAACCAATAGCAGGAATTAGCCCCGCCATTTGCATAAACTGCGCAGCAATAATCGTTATGCCACATATAGCTGCTATGCCAAGCCCAACATTCCCACTTTTAACTTTGTAGCCTGTTTTACTTGATGTTGTACGCTGTTTATAAACCATTGCTACAGGCAAAAATATTGCAAGTACGACAAGTGCTATTGCAGCGTAACCTAAAGCCATAATAAAGCCTTGAGGATAAAATAATGCAAAGCCAAGCGGCGGAATAAACGTAATTAAGGCCGTTTTAATTCGGTCCGTTTTATTGTCACCTTTTTTAAATGTATCAGCAAAAAAATCGAATAACCCTAAACTCACCCCTAAAAATGATGTCGCAAGTGCTAAATCAGCAAATAATTTAACGGCCGTTGCAACACTTGGGTTATGCGCAATACTTGCCACGCTTGATACAAAGCCACTAAGGCCTTGGCTGTTGAGTAAGTCAACTTGGCTCATAATACCTTGGCTAAGTAGTTGCCAAAAAATATAAATGACTAAAGGCAGGGCGGCTCCAGCAATCATTACTTTGCGCAGTACTTTTATTTCTACACCAACATATTTAACAATAGAAGGAATAGAGCCATGGAAGCCAAACGAAGTAAATATAACCGGTATAGCTGAAAGGATTAACCCTTGCTCTACAGGCATCTCTAATAAATGCTTACCTTGTACATAAGGGGTTAGCATGTAAAACAAACTAGCTAATACAATAATTTTTATTGTAAATAACACTCTATTTAGTTTATCTACCTTGCTAGTGCCCAGCGTTACCACACTTGCAATAATAACAGCGAGGATCACAGAGCCAAACTGTGGGGCTATATTTACATCAAAGCCTATATTTATACGCGCTTGAAGTTGTGCACCACCACCTGCAATATAAGCAGCGCATAAAGCGTAAAATAAAAAAACCATCGAAAAATTCGCGATGTATTGTCCGCGCTTTCCAAGCCATAATTTAGCCAACGTATTTAACGTTGCATCGCGTGGTGCATATTGGTGTAGCTCTAGCATGAGTAGTGCGGTGTAGGTCATTAGTAACCAGCTAGCAATTATTAATGCAAGCGCGGTACTAAACCCAAGCCCGGCAGATGCTATTGGCAATGCCAACATACCTGCACCAATAGTTGTGCCTGCAACAATTAACATGCTTCCAGTTGTTTTATTTTTAAGCACTTAATTACCTTAATTATTATTAATATACATGCACGATATAACTAGTTACTCAAATCTCAAATAGTTTTGTAATAAAAGAGCGGTATTAAAATGTAACTTACAATTTACAACTGTATTTATTAAGGACTTGTATGCATTTAAAAGTATTAAAATAGGGTGGTGAGGGTATAATTTTATATACGTTGGATTGCGTTATAAAACGCTAAGGATTGGCATGTGCCGGTAAAAGTATCGTATTTTTTTATGGTTCTCATTTGGTCTACTACACCTCTGGGGATTGTGTGGAGCAGTGAAACAGTATCGCCAACGCTTGCTGTATTAATGCGTATGCTGGTGGGGTTGTTTTTAGGTGGTTTAATTGTTGCCATAACAAACATTAGAGTACCTTGGAGCAAAAATGCGTGCTTACTTTATTTTTATTCGAGTATAGGTATTTTTGGCGGTATGTTACTGAGCTATATGGCAGCTAAAACAGTCCCTTCGGGTATTATTTCGCTTATGTTTGGCCTTGCACCTATCTTGTCGGGGTTGCTTGCTCAGCAGTTATTAAATGAACCTAAATTTAGCCCGATTAAATTAGTGGCGTTAGCGTGCGCCTTAATCGGCTTATATTTTGTTAGTTATAACCAAGTACAAAACTCGCAAACTCAAGGGCTCGGGTTACTTTATGTGTTTATGGCTGTCTGCTTTTTTAGCTTAAGTGGTGTGATGATTAAACGCGTACAAATTGCGATTCATCCTATGGCGACAACATTTGGTGCCTTAGTTTTTGTAACCCCACTCTTTTTTATTGCTTGGTGGTTATTAGATGGTCAGTTGCATATACAGAACTGGAGTGCAAAATCATTGTGGGCTATTGGTTATCTAGGTGTGTTTGGATCTTTAGTTGGGGCTTTGGCGTATTTTCATGTACTGCAAAACCTAAATGCGAGTACGGTATCACTTACTACGCTCATAACTCCTAGCTTTGCGTTAGGCTTAGGAGCTTGGCTAAACAATGAGCCATTAAGCCAAGAGCTAATCATTGGTGCGGTTATTATTTTAATTAGTCTGGGCTTTTTCCAATTTGGTGATAAATTTTTAAAGCGAAAGAGAGTAAGCGCAAATTAGTTTTACTACATTTTTCAATTTGGTGATAAATTTTTAAAGCGAAAGAGAGTAAGCGCAAATTAGTTTTACTGCATTTTTTCAATTTGTTGATAAGTTTTTAAAGCGAAAGAGAGTAAGCGCAAATTAGTTTTACTACATTTTCTCTATTTGAATAATTAAACGACGGTTTTTGTCTCGGCCTAAAATGTTATCGTTATTATCAACAAAGCGTTTTTCGCCTAAACCGGTGGTTTGTACTTTTGCTTCATCAACACCTAAGCTCACCATATAATCTTTTATAGTTTTGGCGCGCTTGCGCGATAAATCTAAGTTATTCCAGCGTCCGCCATAACTATCGGTGTATGAGTCAATGCTAATGGACTCTATGCTTGCGTCATTTTTTAAATACTCAGCAATCTTATCAAGACGTTGTTGCGACGATTTAGTTAATTTACTGCTGTTAGATTGATAGTTCATTACAGTAAACGAAATATCTTCAAAGCTGTAAGGGAGTAGCTCATCGCGGCATTGTAAAAAAGCCCAGTAAGCTTGTTTAAAGTTTACACTCGATATACCAACGGCAATTTTATCGGCACTGTTTTGCCAGTCTTGATAATAAAAAGTAGGGTAGTAGCCTTTTTCAAGCTCGCTAAGCATCTCCCATGCGGTTTTATTACCCAGCTCGCCATCAAACTTTTTAAGTAATTTCATATTTGCAATATCGCGAGCCGGTAAGCCTGCACGCCAAGACGGTGGCACGGCTTTTAAACCAGCAATTGCGTAGTTATCTGGGCGTACAACCATATCTAAATTAAACGTTAAGTTTTTATTTTTACTTGCTGAAGCTTTAAAAATAGCTTCCCCATAATAAGGAACTTCATGATTTAATTGGCATTGTAAGCGCGTTGTTTTAACTACTTCCCAGTTGGAGTTGTCTTGGGTTGCTGTATATTGGCGCATAGCAGCTTGCGAGTGAGTACTGTAAAGCACTGCACTTATACTAAGGCTAATAAATAACAACTTATACTTCATGGTGCTCTCCAGCTATCCGGGAATGCCAATAATTTGGCAAATTAACGACTGCAATGATTAGTTTGTTCTCTACGTAACTAACTTATAAGTTAAAGCAAGTTATGTGCCTACAATTTTAAAGCAATAAATACTTAAATCCCCTAGCCTAGGGGGCATCAATTTTGACATAATAGTCAGCTTACACGTATAAACAAAGAAGACTATGGCAAATACTGAGCAAACACCTTTCGCAAAACGCTTTCGTGGATTTTTTCCTGTTGTTATTGATGTTGAAACTGCTGGTTTTAACAAAGAGACAGATGCCTTGTTAGAAATAGCAGCTTCTGTTTTAAAAATGGATGACGAAGGACTGCTCAGCATAGATCATACTGTTCATTTTCATGTTCAGCCATTCGAAGGCGCTAATATTGAACAAGCAGCCATCGACTTTAACGGTATAGACCCATTTTCACCATTACGTGGCGCAGTACCTGAAGACGAAGTAATTAAAGAAATATGTAAAGTAGTACGCAAAGCGCAAAAGGCCGCTGGGTGCCAACGCTCAGTTATAGTGGCGCATAATGCCGCATTCGATCATGGCTTTTTAAATGCAGCAATAGAGCGTAATAACATTAAGCGTACGCCATTTCATCCGTTCGTAAGCTTTGATACAACATCTTTAGCGGGTTTAGCGTTAGGGCAAACTGTATTAGCAAAAGCATGTAGAGCGGCAGGTATCGAGTTTGATAACAGCCAAGCACACTCAGCGCTTTACGACACAGAACGTACAGCTGAGCTTTATTGCTTAATAGTAAATCGCTGGCAGCAATTAGGTGGTTGGCCATTAGCGCCAACTGATGATTGCGACGCTAATAACGAAGTTGAAACTGAGACACAAAATAACGAAGAAACTAAAACGTCTGAGTAATTTTACCCTCAGTTAGCTTAACTAGGTGGGGCGGGTAAATACGCGAAAATTGTTTAGAATCTTTGGCTATTTTAAGCTCCACACCAGGGTGCATTAATTCATTTACTTTTAAACGACTACTGGCAAGTAATTGCACTATTTTTTGCTTAATAAGTAGTTTTTGACGATGAATATGTGCAGAGCGTATTTTTATATGCTTTTCATTTTCAGTTATCTTATTCATGAATTGCTGGCGCTGAGCAGCCCCCGCAATTTTACTCGCTTTTTCACGAGCCTGTTGTAAAGCGGTTACTTTAGTCGCAAGTACTTTTTCAAAATCGGTTATTTGTGTTTGCTTTTGGCGAAGCTCAAACCAGAGTTGCGCTAAAAATACTCGCGTTTTAGTACCGGCTGGCGCGCCTAGCTCACCCGTTTCAATGCGCATAGCATCTAAAATATTACCGCCAATAATTTTACCTCGCGGATCATTTGCTTTGCCTACACGTATTAATCGCCTAGCGCTTAAATCACAATGTAGGGCTTGGCGTTCAATAAATAAATCTTGTTCTGATTTAATATTGCAGTACTGAGCATAACCAATAGAAATAGTTCGTTGAGCGGTTATAGAGCATGTAAATGCTTCCTCGCCTTCACGTTTTCTACCAATTGCGCCAAGCATAATGGTTACCGCACTTTTACTTTCAACAGCTCCTGATTCTACAAAACCCAGTACCGTAATATCACCATTGGCTTTTACACGCATGCCGTCTTTAATATCGCCAGTAATAATTACGCTACCATCAAAATCAACGTGGCCTGTACTTACATCTACGTTATCAAAGCATAAAACGTCATCTACACGCATACCACGGGGTAGGGCAACGGGCACACCTTTGCAGTCGGCAATAAGCATATTAGGGTTATTAGGATCTACTTTTGTACCTTCGAAAGGCTGGAGTTGGTGATCTGTACCTGGTTTTGCACTAATTGAATCGCCAAATACCGTATAACCATCTTCTCCAGGGGTAGCGGCAATACGCTGCATTAAGGGAGTACCAGGTTTTACGGTGATAATAGCGCCAAGGTTTTTCATATCAACCTTACCACCTTCCTTAGCTTGTGGGCTAAGCACACGGTCTTGGGCTGTTGAGCATAAACGCACAAATTTAGCATCGCTGCCTTTTTTAGGATTACGCCCATGTGCAATTATGGCGCTATAAGAGCTTCCTGCTGGTTTTTCAAATTGCTGGCCTAAAAAGGTATCAAGCGCGCGTGGGCTTATTCCTTTTTTAACACCTGCATCAGCAAGCGCTTTTTGCGCACCTTCCATAGACAAAAGCGCACCACCTTTAGCGGTAGTTAATGTTGCTTCTGCGACCATGTTTTTTTCATCAATATTAATGACAAGCGACGCATCTACCGCTTTAGCAACGACAAGTGATACTTCCTGATAGTTTTTAGTCGGCGCAAAAAGCTTTCCAATATTGGCAATGACAGCTTCGTACTCACTAAACTCAGATTGTTCGAGCATTTGCGTAAGCTGAGTACTCGTAACAGGAAAGCCACTATCAATAGGGTGACTAACTAAAGAGACAAACCCTGTATTTTGATCAAATGAAAAAACCGACATTTATTAATTCCCTACTCTATGCCTGTTATTATTTTTGTTTTTTACAACTAAAGGTTTAGAAATGACAAAAACCTTAACTCCTTATTTGAACACAGGTTAAACACATTGTTAAGCAAATGTTTATATGGGCTTGCATAAACTAAATTTTGGTTACTTAATGCTCGGTTAGTGCACGCAATTAAAATAAAGCGTTACTAGGCCTTGAGTATCAGTACTTTACTCAGTTATACTGTTTGCACGCTCTGAATTGAGTTACTAATTCAGGGGCTGATTAGGATTCGACGGAATTCAAGAAGCCCAAGGTGCATGTCGAGGTGCGGTTTGCCTCGTTAAACAGCCGCAACCTAAAGTAATCGCAAACGACGATAACTACTCTCTAGCAGCTTAGGCTGGCTAGCGCTCCTTCCATGTATTCTTGTGGACTGGATTTTGGAGTGTCACCCTAACACCTGATCGCGACGGAAACCCTGGCCGGGGTTGAAGCGTTAAAACTAAGCGGCCTCGCCTTTATTTACCGTGTTTGTCCGGGACTTAAAGGTTAATTAAATGACAATACTAAACATGTAGTACCGACGGTCGAGGCTTTTCGGACGGGGGTTCAAATCCCCCCAGCTCCACCAATAAAGGTTTTTGAACTCGTTATTCGAAAACCATAAGAAACCCGCAAATTTGTTAATTCAAATTTGCGGGTTTTTTTATGCTTATAATTTAATTATTAATGATCGTTTAACGTTTGTGGCAACTAAGTTTTAGCTGTTATTTCAGCGTTTTACAGTGCAGTAAATAAAGCGATATTAATTTGCCGAAGGGACAGTGTAGCCATGTTTTACGGCATACTTTTGCGAGTCATTTTATGATGAACGGAGGTAATATTTTAGTTTTACAACAGATACTTGTTCATGCAAAGATTGAGCAAACTATGGTTTACGCGCACTTTGCACCAAGTCATTTAGAAGATGCTATTAGATTAGGTCCAAAAATAAACTAGCGATTATTTGTAAAAATTATGGTCCTTATCTAGAAAAACAATATAAAAAGTGTTCGAACAGAAATTATAGGAGGATTTGTTTTGCTCCTTTTTGTTAAAATCATCTGGAATAACAAATCCTATTAACCTAACAGAACCTTCTAACCTAAATCTAGCCCACTTAGCTTGGTGAGGAATATGCTTGGGTTGAGTAAAGTCAGATTTTTTTGGAAAAGAACCATAAACCTCTAAGACGTGGTTTTTTCCTTGTCCTATTTTTTCTTTCTCCCATTGTACTAAGGGCTTTTTTGAATAATTAACTAACTTATCAAGTAGCTTTTGTAACTGTACTTCAGTCCAATCGGAAAAGTTTTGGCCAGCAGGTTGGTCGTGAGTAAAATATGAAAAGTTAAATTTGCACAAACTAGCTATTTTATCTTCAGGGCTATCAAGGCTAGCTGTAGGGAATCGATCTAGGAAACTTTGTTTTCTGTGATTTTTGAAGCTCATAGAACAGGAACTCCACCCAATTTACCGCTATTATATGCTGGTAAAATTGCGCGATCATTTCGTAATATATCACTCGGTATTTCATCTAATCGGTATGCAAAACATTCATTGTTTTCTTTTTCAACAAGGTAAGTTCTATATTTCCCCATATATTCCATAATTTCAGAATTGTGAGTTGTGAAAATTAGTTGGGCATTCTTTGGATTATTTTCTGGGCAATCAAAAAGACCTATTAATTTAGGTAAAATATGAGGATGAAGATTAATATCAAATTCATCGATACATAGAACCCCACCAAATTTCAAAGCATTTTGATACTTACCTAATTGAGTGAATAGCGATTTTGTACCACTTGATACTGCAAATATTGGTAATGGATGTAATTCACCACTCACTTCATGTATGAAAAGAGGGGTATAAATAACTCTCCCAGTTTCTTGATCATCTTTTTGTCGTATTACAATATCACTAACACCGGTATCACTTGCAACAATGATATCTTTTGTAAAATTAAACATTTCTTCATTGTGATACAAAACTTTAGATATTTGGTTTATATCAGGGAGATGCTCTACTAGGCCACCGTAACTAACGTTATAGGTGATAGAGTCAAAAAAACAGTAAACATCTGACAACGAGTCCATCAAATCTAAATCATATTGTTTAAAAGAACTGATAAAAGAAGCGTTAGTTCGTAATTTCATTGACGCGAGTTCAGAAAACTCCGAAATAAGATGAGTAAATTCATTTTTTTGTCGTTCTATTATTTTTACTTTTCTATTATTTTTCCTATAAAGAACTTCACTGAAAACTTCGGTATCAGTTAAAGATAGCTCGTAGCTGTATTCACAATTGTTCCATATAAATTCAATGTAGAACTCAATAGGATTTTGATTTCTAAAAAAAGGCTCTACTCTTATATAATCTTTAGGTTTGTAATCTTGAAAAGAGTCAGTACAAAAGTCACTGATGAATGATAAAGCCTTCAACAAATTTGTCTTACCGGAGGCATTTTTGCCTTTTACGCACAGAAAATCAGCGACACCTTTTTTAGATACTTTTTTTGGAACTCTAAAGTTAACAATACAACCTTCCTTGAACCCAAAAAAGTTCTTTAAGCCATATTCTAAAATCATTTGGTGATAACCTCATATCTACGAATTGAAACAATATGGATGATAGAGAGGTTTACCTAAATTAACAAGCTAAATAGGTTTTTTTGACGAAAAACGTCAAATTCACGTGTTTAGGCTGTAAGTTTTATTGACCAGTCAGTGACCACAAATAATAGTTTGCATTAGATTATATAAGATAACATTAGAGGTTAACTGCTTGATACTAAGGTAACTCATTGTTTCTATTAGTTACCTATAACAATCGAGGCTTTTCGGACGCGCGTTCAAATCCCCCCAGCCCACCAATAAAGGTTTTTGAACTCGTTATTCGAAAACCATAAGAAACCCGCAAATTTGTTAATTCAAATTTGCGGGTTTTTTTATGGAATTTATAAAATAAAGTTTAAGAATGTCTTATAGCACGTAGCTTTATTTTTATTGCAATCACAAGCAGGCTAAATAACGACAGCATACTTATTAACAACGTTAGGTTAAGTATAAGGTTACTTGGCTCGTAGGTAGCGACAGGAGAGTTGTTTGTAGTTTGCGAGTTTTGATGTTGCCTAATATAGCTTTGGCTGATCCAATCTACCGCGTTTATCCATTGTACTTTGGCGGGATCAGTATTGTTTAGCATCCCTATTACATGCTTATCGTTATCTAAGCTTTTTGAAAGTTGTATCAGTTGCTGCCAAAATTCATTTTTAGGGCCTAGGTCATCTATTTCTTGCAGGTGCTGTTGTAATTTATCGCCCCCCATCGTTTTTATATCAGCTTGTCCTGTACTTTGCGCGTAGCTATTTATTAGCGATGAAAAGCGACTAAAGTACTCATTACTTTTTTGTAGGGTAGGGTTAGCTGCTTGCTCGTTTGTTACTTTTTGTGTTGGTTGATTTAGGCTGTTTTGATCAATCAAATATTGTTTATAGTTTTGGTAACTTAAGCTGTTTGTAGTTGTGTTATTTGTGGTTCCATTATTTAGAGTGCCAAAATTGTTTTTAAGTGCATTAACACTGATCCCTACGCCTATTATGGTAATAATACAAAGTGCGCAATAGCAAAAGTACAATGCGCTTTTTAAAGTGTTACGCAGTAGTTTATATTTATTATAACTTTGCTCAACAGCTGCAGCTGTATTTGGGGCTTCGTCTGTATCTAGGCGTTCGTTTTGTATTGAAATACTTTTGCCGTCAGTACTTTCATTAATGTGTTTATCTGTATTTTTACTGTGCTCAGTGAGTGCTATTTGATTATTTTGAGATTGAGAGATTACAGTAATGAGTTGAGGTTCTACTTTAGTAATCAAACCTAGCTTTTTAAGTGAGGATTCTGTTTTAACAGCATCAATACTCGATAAGTCTTTTTTTAAAGCGTAAGCTTTTCCATCAAATAACTGAATAACAATATTATGAGGAATATTAAGAAGTTGGCTGAGTTGTTCTTGGGCAGAGGTAAGGTCAGTATTTTGATATAACTGACCATTAAAAACAATTTTAAATGTAGCGCTCACGTTAGTACCTTGCTTGTGTAATTCCATTTTTGGAATTTTATTTTTATTATTTGATACACCAAGCTAACTTAACAGATAAAGGGTATGCTTTCTAATGATTTGCGATTAAAAAAGCCTTAACAAACAGCGTTAAGGCTTTGGCGTGTAGCTTTTACTTTATCGTTTAGCGAGTGATTTTACAGATTGCTTTTGCTCACTTGCTGGTTGGGTTGCTTTGTCTATTAATGTTTCAAGTGGTTTATTTCGAACGCACATAAGTACTTTGTTCATTGCTTGGCATGTGCCTGTCGCTTTTTTATCATGGCTTGTGTAGCTGCAACCTTCATTAATGGCTTTTTCTTCACATGCTTCCCAAGGCGCGTTTGAACCGTGGCCTGCATGACTTAGCGCTGAGCATGAGGTAGCAAGTAAAAAGCCAGTGGTTAGTGCTTTTATTACGTTAAATATTTTCATTAGTATCTCAGTTAATTATTTGGCCAGAATGCGAGTTATCTTGCGGTAGCACCTTTAAAACAACCAATAAACATGTTTTCAGATACATCGGCAGCATGGTAGTGGTAACCGCGTGTATCGTCGGTGTGGCCTCTACATTCGTCTAAATCAGTGGGTTCTAATCCATCTTCGTTAAGCATGCCAAATATACCAAATCCATCGAGTGCATAACCCATCATGGCGGCATGACCGTCTGATTGGATTTGTGTTTGGCTACAACCTGCTTCACCGTGGTAGTGATAACCTGCTACTAAGTTAATATGCCCGGCGCAATCATCAAAGGCTGCAATAGTGTATGCGCCTAAAATAGCCTCAACAGGGGCGGGTGCAGCAAGTACAACACCATTGAGAGCAACACCTACATTAGCGTTACCAATACTGCTATTTTGAGTGGTTGCAACAGGCGTTATTGGAATTAAAAATGATTCTGATATACCGCCACCAACATAATCAATAGAGCATTCTACGCAGTGGTTTTGGTATTGCTCCTCTACGTTTGGACGTGCAGCACCATCACACGATTCTTGTGTGTCTGTTACATTTACAAGGCCTGTACCTTCGTCGTATAGCTGCCAATGGCTATCGTTATATAATGTTGGTAGATTTAAAATAAAGTCTCCGGTTATATCGTAAACCTCACCGGTACCATCAAACCAAATACCGGCTTCGTCAGCTGTTGAGGTGATATTTTGAGGGCAAAATACACCAATCTCGTAATTTGAAGGCGCACCGGCAATATCAATTTTGTAGCATGAGGCTTCATCGCCATTACTTAGCGTACATGTTTGAGTGGTAATTGATGAAATGAGCGCATCGCTTTCAAAGTTAAAAGGGTCAACTTCTACAACAAAATCGGTTGAAGTATCTGTTGTAGTGCCCTCATCGGTGGTTGTTTCAGTTACGACGCTACTTTGAGTATCGCTACCGTTACAGGCAGCTAAACTCAGTGCAAGTATGCACACTGCAAGCGGTGCTAAAATTGGTGCGTTAAGTTTTTTCATCAGAAATATCCGGTAATGAAGTTGAATGTATAATATTTGTTAAATGTGCAAACAAAGTGCAAAAACAACGCAACATAATACATTGCCTGAAATAGAGACTTATAACACTTGCTATAGGTGTATGTTGTACCTTTTATTGTTTAAAATACTGCGACTTTAAAGTACCTAAATAGGCAGTGGAGTTTTATGGACTTTTTATTTCCCGACAGTATGTCTTTATTTTTGTTTCTATTAATGATGATCACCGCTGGCTTTACTTCTTTTATATCTGCTGCATTTGGTGCGGGTGGCGGGCTAATGTTGCTTGTTGTTATGGCGTCGTTTATGCCTATGGCAGTTGTTGTGCCTGTGCATGGTTTAGTACAGCTTGGCTCTAATGCAAATAGGTTATTACTCAGCTTTAAGCATATTGATAAAAGCATGTTTGTATATTTTGCGTTAGGCGGCTTAGTAGGGGCGGGGTTATCAAGTTTTGTTATTGATGATATATCGCTTGATGCTATGAAGTTAGTGGTCGCTATTTTTGTTATTTATTTACTGTGGGGTAAAACACCGCCAGTAAAACTAACCTCTAAGCTATGGCGTATGGTCGCCGGTGGCATAACGACTTTTGTTTCTATGTTTGTGGGGGCAAGCGGGCCATTAGTTGGTAGCTGTTTATATATAAATAATTACGAAAAGTTACAATTTACGGCAACGTTTTCGAGCATTATGAGTGTGCAGCATTTATTAAAAGCGGTAATTTATGGTGCTGTTGGCTTCAGCTTTTGGCAATGGATGCCGCTTGTAATTGCTATGGTAATAAGTGGTGCTGTAGGTACTTGGTTTGGAATTAAATTACTTAAAAGTATGTCTGGGGATAAATTTAAGCGTATTTTTAGAGTCGTTTTAACGTTATTAACGCTACAACTCGGTTGGCAAGGTATAAAAATATTACTCCACTAATTTGCTTAGTGGAGTAAATTTAATTTTATTAAACATAAATCACTTAAGCGAATTAAACAATTCATTGCGCCAAAAAGTTACTGATATAGAGCGACTACACTGTAATTTTTTGGCTTATCGATGAACTATACTAATCTGCAATAATTGTTTATACGTTTAAATAAATTGGTATTAAAGCTTATTTAACAGCGGCTTTAATTGGTTTGTCACCATCAAATAACTCAAAAATGCGGTTACTAATAAATGAGTTAGTCGCAATATGTAATAATGCATTGGCTACGTTTTCGCGGCTAATTTTAGCCTCAGAACGATCACTTGGTCGCTGCGTCGTTACTTGCATTGAAGCGCTATCATCAGTCAGTGTACCAGGGCGAACAATGGTGTAATTTAAACCACTATTGATTAAGTGCTCGTCAGCCATGTGCTTGGCAACTAAGTAAGGTTTTAAATCACCTTGAATCGAATCTGGGTCGTCTGCACCGATTGAGCTGACCATAATAAAGTGTTTAACGCCATGCTCTTTTGCAAAGGTAGCTGCTTTAGTTGCAGCCCATAAATCAATAAGTACAGTTTTATCATCGCCCGTACTTCCGCCAGAACCTGCAGCAAAAATCACTTGGTCACAGCCTTTCATTGCATCACCAAAATCGCCTTCAAGATCTTGCTCAACAATAGTTAAAAAAGAGCTGTTTAAATCGCTTAGCTTATTCTTGTCGCGCACTAATGCCACAACATTTTGCTCATTTTTTAAAAGTAGCTCAGTTGCCATTTTACCTATTTGTCCGCTTGCGCCAATAATTAGGGTCTTACTCATAATTAACTCCTTCCAATAAATAGTAAAAGTAATGTGCTTACAAACAGACCTTGGGGTAGGGGATGATTTTTAAAGGGTAAAAAAGAGTTTAAATGAGCTAATTTCAAAAAATACTTTAATTAAAATTCAATACTTAACTGAGCATTAAAATTAGCTGCTTTTGGGGTGTTTTTTAGAACTTTTTATTCAACCATTATACTCACTTCGGTCACATAACTACGGCGATATAGACTAATACGAACCTTATGTTCTTGGTAATTATAAAACAAAGTGCGATATGTATTATTGCCGCTTGTTTTTAACGGCTCTCCTAATTTTTGCTGATAAAAGCGAGCGATATCAGAAATTGAATCTGTTAAATAACCAGTGCGAACCATTGGGTATTCGCCGGCTACATCCATTGTTGTAACAAACTCTTCAGGAAGTGGGATTTCAGTGACGTTTTGGCTAAGTACATTAAACGATAGAGTGCATAGCAGTATTATTAAAAATGCTAAAGTTTTCATTAAAGTCCTTTAAATAATAAATTCCATTTATTGGTACTCATTTTACCTCAATAAGCACCTTTGTCATTTAAATTTTATTACGAATTAAATCTCGTACTATAAACCGAGCAGGGTGAATAGCTTGGCTTACACGTTCGCTTAATGGGCGAGGCTCGTTATTTAAACAACTTACGAGATGTTCTGCACTGAGCGGTGCGCTACATAAAGCGCGGGCGCCAAAGCCGGTAAAAATATGTAGGCCTTGTTGTGGCTTATTAAGTTGCTCATATTGATAGCGTTTACCTAAACGTAGGTTAGCAAAAGCCATAGTGTAATCACTTTGTTCGCACCATTGCCCTGCCATTGGTAGGTGATCTATAAATGTGCATCGTACAGCTGCTTTTGCCGAGGTAATATTGCCAAGGGTTGAGGCAAATTCACTTTGCTGATAAAAGCTAAGTAGTTGCTCTTGGTTTAACTGGTTGTCGAGCGCTGTAACTTGACGGCTTTTGGTGTTTTTTTCAAACGTGGCACCCATACAGTGATGATCTAAATAAGCCGGGGTAAAATACCCTTTATGGCATAGCACTGTTTTAAGTTTGCGTGATTGCTCACTTGCCTCAATATGTGAAACTTGCCCGCGTACGCCTACTATTGGTAGCGCTTTTGTTTGCTCAAATGCATCACTGTGCTCGCCTGCACAAAGAATTACATCACTAAAAGGACCTAACTGCTCATCATTCGTTAATAAAAACCAACCGCTGTCAGTTTTTTTAAGCTGTTTTATATTGCAGTTAAATACGCTTTTAAATGGGTTTATGCTATTTGCAGCCCTTAACATGGCGTTTACTAATTGAGGAGGGTTAACCCAGCCGCCTTGTTCAAAAAATACGCCCGAATAACCTGTTACTACGCCGGCTATTTCGTCGCCTTGCTCTGCGGTTACGTTGTGCATTAGCTGGGTTGGCCACAGTTGTTTTTGTGCTAAGTTTTCATGTTTATCGGCCAGTGGTTTTTTTACTGCGTGTTGTAATACGCCGCACCAATCGTAATCAAAATTGAAACCACTGCTAAGTAAGTTGTTATATAGGCGCTTTGCGTATAAAAAGCTATGTGCAAACAATTCGCTGTGCGGCGAGTTTTTTGCTTGAAGGTGAGGGTAAATAGCGCCTTGCACATTGTGCGATGCCCCCATAGCTGGTTTTTCATCTTGGCAGAATAATTGGCTTGCTATGCCTCGTTTAGCCAAACTATATAAAATGCAGCTACTGGCTATACCGCCACCAATGACCGCTACATTTTTTAAAGCGCTGCTATCTTGATGAAAATATGCAGGAGCTGATTGAGCATCATTTACGCACTCTAGTTGGCCAACAAGCATATCTCTTTTTTGGCCAAAGCCTTTGGCTTTTTTAGTATTAAAGCCTGCATCAATTAATCCACGACGAACAAAACCTGCTGAAGTAAATGTTGATAAGGTTGCACTTGCCCTTGATATATTGGCCATAGAATTAAATAAACTTTGCTGCCACATTTCGGGATTTTTACTTGGCGCAAAACCATCTAAATACCAAGCGTCAACAATTCCTGTTTGCGGATAGCTCATTGCTTGTATTGATTCAAGTGCATCACCAAAGTATAAATCGAGAACAACAAGTCCATTGTCAAATTCGAGTCTGTGGCATCCTTCTAAATTAATTGGGTATTGTTTAGATAATTTGTTACTAAAGGCGCTTAATGAAGGCCATGCCTGTAGTGCTTTGTTTAAATCGTCTATGTGCAGTGGATATTTTTCAAATGAAATAAAGTGTAAGCGTTTAACACCATTATCTAATTGATTTTGAACTTGTTGACGTGCAAGGTGGTCAGTAAAGCGTTGCCATGTATTTAAAAAGTTTAAACCTGTACCAAAGCCGGTTTCGGCAATAACAAAATGTGGCTGGTCATGATTTTGTAATCGTGCATCTATATTATTTTGCTCATAATACACATAATGCGATTCAGCTAAGCCATCGTCGTTAGAAAAATAAATATCACCGAAGTCATTAGCGAAAGGTGTACCTAAATTATTAAAGTGTATATGTGCATTTTTGATCATGATTTTTAATTTTATAGATATATTTTTTAATTATTTTACGGGTTTTCTTTGAAATAGTCTGGCGTTATTTATAAGCTAGCAGTTCAGAGTACAAGTGTACGCTAGAAAGCTGACCACTTAGGTGATTAAATTCGCGTAAAATAGAATGCAATTAAGTATTAAGCTAAGGGAATTACCCATGAGAAGAGCTGTAATTACAGGTATCGGTGTTGTATCAAGTATAGGTAACAACAAAGAAGAAGTATTAGAATCGTTAAAAACGGGCAAAAGCGGCATCGCTTTTAATCAAGAATTTGCCGATTATAAGTTACGTAGTAACGTATCGGGTAAAATTGATATTGACGTTAAAGCACACGTTGACCGCAAAGCAATGCGCTTTATGGGAGATGCTGCTGCTTACTCTTATATTTCAATGACGCAAGCAATTGAAGACTCAGGTTTGTCTGACGACCAAGTATCAAATGAGCGCACGGGTATTATTGTTGGCTCTGGCGGTGGTTCGTCTAAATGGCAAGTAGAAGCTGCTGATATTTTACGTGAAAAAGGCGTAAAACGCGTAGGGCCTTATATGGTGCCACGTACTATGGCAAGCACTACATCAGCATGTTTAGCAACACCATTTAAAATTAAAGGTGTTAACTATTCAATTAGCTCTGCTTGTGCAACATCTGCGCACTGTATTGGCCACGCTGTAGAGCAAATCCAACTTGGTAAACAAGATGTAATTTTTGCAGGTGGCGGTGAAGAGCTACACTGGACATTGGCAATGGAATTTGACGCTATGGGCGCACTTTCTACTAAATATAACGAAACACCTGAAAAAGCATCTCGTACATACGATGCTAATCGCGATGGTTTTGTTATTTCTGGCGGTGGCGGTATTGTTGTAGTTGAAGAACTTGAACATGCACTTGCACGTGGCGCGCACATTTACGCTGAAATTGTTGGCTACGGTGCAACGTCAGATGGCTACGATATGGTTGCTCCATCTGGCGAAGGTGCAGCACGTTGTATGCGCCAAGCTATGCAAGATGTAGATAGTATTGATTACTTAAATACGCACGGCACATCAACGCCTGTAGGCGATGTTAAAGAGTTAGGTGCGATACAAGAAGTGTTTGGTGGTAAATCACCAATGATCAGTGCAACTAAAGCAATGACGGGTCATGCCCTAGGTGCTGCAGGTGTTCACGAAGCTATCTTCTCATTATTAATGCTAGAGCACGGCTTTGTAGCACCTTCAATTAATATTGATGAGCTAGATGAGCAAGCGACAGGTTTAGATATTATTACTGAGCGTCGTGATGTTGAGTTAAATACTGTAATGTCTAATAGCTTTGGCTTTGGTGGCACAAACGCGACTTTAGTTATGAGTAAGTACAAAGGTTAATTTGAGCTTATAAGTCCTATATGCAAACGCATATCTTGATTAAATAGCCCAAAACAAAAAAGGAAAGCCGAGGCTTTCCTTTTTTATTATCGAAAGTTTAATTAACCTTCGTTATGTTCTTGGCGCGCTTGCTCAATTTCGTCAGCAATTTCTTGCGCTTTTTGCTTAGTCTTTTCAGTTAACTCGCCAGCAGCTTCTTTGCTTTTAATCCATGCGTCAACCGCAATCTCTTTGCCGTCGTCGTACATGTCTAAGCCCATTGCTTTACTTTGCTCTAATAGCTCGTTTAAAGACTCGTCATTTTTAAGATCGTTAGTTGTCTCTTTAACGTCGTTCCATGCATCACCAAGCTTTTCTTGCATTTGTGCGCTTTTATCTTTTTTATCTTCTTTTACTTCGTTGGCATCTTCACAACCAGTTAATGTAATTAAAGTGCCTAATAAAGCTAAACCTGCTAATTTATTCATGTGCTATCTCCTTTAGAGACTGATAATTAATTCGAGGCAGACTATACAACAATGAAAATGAACGTCCCCGTAACAAAACGATTAAATTTTAAATTAATGAATGAGCATGATTGGCCTCAATTATTTGAACTCGACCAAGACCCAGCTGTAATGCAGTATTTAACACGAGGTGAACCTACCTCTTTAGAGCAAATAAAAAATGAGGGTGTGCCTCGTATGCTCGCATATCGAAATGATCTAAAAGGCTGGGGCTGTGGAGTATCACTATAAAGCAAACCAATACATTTATAGGTTGGATATTAATAAGGCCTATGTGCTTTTTTACTGATGCACCAAACTACAGTGATATTGAAATAGGCTGGCGCTTTAAGCAAGCAAGTTGGGGGCATGGTTATGCAACCGAGGCGGCTTTAGCATTATGTGATGAACTTATAAAGCAAGATGACATTAAGGCGATAAGTGCAACGGCACTAAAAGATAATACGGCCTCTATAAATATAATGAAAAAGCTAGGTCTGCAATTTATGAAAAATTATACACATACAGACGAGCAAGGCGACTTACCTGCGGTGCTTTATTCAAAAAATGTTTAAAGATGATTAAATATCAACAGTATAAAGATTGACCTGTCCTTAAGTGACGTGCATTAATAAGAATGCGTAACTAAAAAATAATAAATTAAGGATGTTGTATGGGATTGTTTTTTGCACCAAGTAAATTAATTGTCAAAAGTGTGCTGGTTTTACAGTTCGCTGCTTTTAGTGTTTTAGCGCAGCCTTTATCGCAAAGCGCGGTAGCAATGCCTGACTCGTTCAGTGCCGATGCTGCTAAAAGTATATTAGAGCAAGGCGGTAATGCTGTTGATGCGGCTATTACGGCACAATTTGTACTTGCAGTAACGCTTCCTGAAGCCGGCAATATTGGCGGCGGGGGATTTATGCTTATTCAAAAAGATGGCAAGGGCGATTTTATAGATTATCGCGAAACAGCGCCAACAGCGGCTCATCGTGATATGTATTTAGATGAGCAAGGTAATGTTATTGCAAACAAATCAATATATGGTATTCACGCAAGCGGTGTACCTGGCAGCGTAGCGGGCATGTGGCTTGCCCATCAAAAACATGGCACTTTAAAGTGGGAAGAATTAGTACAACCAGCGGTAACGTTGGCTGAGCAAGGGTTTGTAGTTCCGCCTAAGTTAGCAAAAGGTGTGAGCAATTATATAGCCCACCTAAAAGAGCAAAAAATAAATGTAAACTTCGAAAAATACTTTGCTGATGTAAAAGCTAATAAAGCATTTAAGCAACCCGAGTTAGCGGCGACGCTAAAGCGTATCCGTGATAACGGCCAAGATGGGTTTTATAAAGGCGAAACTGCAAATATTATTGCTAAATTTATGCACCAACATGGCGGTATAATTAATCAAGATGATTTGAAAGGTTACACCGCTAAATCACGTACACCTATTAAAGCGAGTTGGAATGGTTATGAAGTACTTACTTCTCCACCGCCGAGTTCAGGTGGTATTGCTATTTTACAGTGGCTTAAAATGTATGAGTTACAAAAACCAGATGCGGGCTTAGCGCATAACTCTACTCAGTATGTACACTTACTTTCTGAAATAGGTAAACGTGTATTTGCAGATAGGGCTGAGTATTTAGGCGATCCTGATTTTTTTGATGTACCAGTCAACGCATTAACTAATATTAACTACCTCAAAGAGCGCAGTAATGGCATTTCGTTAACCGCTATCTCGACTACCGAAAATATTAAACCGGGCCTTAAAGAAAGTGAGCAAACTACACACTTTTCAATCGTTGATAAAATGGGTAACGCTGTTGCAAATACCACCACAATAAACTTAGGGTTTGGTAGCGGTGTAGTTGTTGAAGGTGCAGGGTTTATTTTAAATGATGAAATGGACGACTTTAGTGCTAAACCTGGCGTTATGAATGTGTTTGGTGCAATAGGCGGCAAAGCTAACGAAATACAGCCGCACAAGCGTATGCTTAGCTCTATGACGCCTACAATACTCCTTAAAGACAACACCGTTAAAATGGTGACAGGCTCGCCTGGTGGCACAACAATTATTAGCTCTGTGTACGAATCTATTTTAAATGCGGTAGAGTTTGATATGACTGCAGAGCAGGTTGTAAATAGCCCTCGTTTTCATCATCAACTGTGGCCTAAAAATATAATTAGAACACACATAGGTTTAACCGATAGCGTAAAAGCAGAGCTTACAAAAATGGGTTACACCATAGATGAGAACCACTTTGGTGACTTACACGTTATTATTAATAAAGAGGGCCAATTAGATGCCGCTTCTGAAGCATCTGGGCGCGGTAAATCAATTGTTTTTTAAATAAAAAAACACCGCGCTAAAAGGCGCGGTGTTTTAAACGTTAACGCTTATTGCGTATCAATTAAATCTTCAACACCCACTATTAGCCATGGAGCATCGTCTGAAATTAGACGCTCTAAGTGCCAAATTTCTAAAATAGGCTCTTCTTTTTTATCGCCTAAATCACGGTACTTACCTTTAAAGCGAACACTAACCTGCCACGATTGCGCGTTTGTATCTGCGCGCACAAGTTCGGCATCAATAAACATAACTTCCGTTTCTACGCTTTGTATAGCTTCACGTTCAGCTTTAAACTCGGCAACAAGTGCAGGGCTTAAGTATTCAGCCATTGTGGAGTAATCGGCATTGTTCCATGCAGTTTGTAGGGTATGGTAATGACTACGGGCACCTTGCAAAAAGCCATTAACGTCAAAGTTAGGTGGTAAATTAAAAGGCACACTTTCACCTTGTGGGGCGCTGCTTGCAAAGCCTGTACTTGTTGGTTGCTCGATAGGTGCTTGTTTAAAAGCATTTTGCTGAGCACTTGTACTTGCACTGGCAAGTTGTGGGGCACGATTAGCACGTAAAAAACCTGTTACTAGCTTAAATAAAATAAAGAGTCCGCCAGCTAATAAAATCATTTCTAATAGCTGAAAACCTTCAAAATCGTCGCCTAGCATTGCTGCAATTAAGCCACCCGCTAAAAGCCCTCCAAAAACGCCTGCCATAATGCCTTTTTTATTTGATGTGGCTTTAGGTGTGGCTTTAGGTGTAGCGTTAGGTGTTGTTGTATCTGTTTGTTGTTTTTGCGCTGTTTGTTGTGTTGCAGGTGTCTGTCCGCGTTTACTACTGCCAAATTTTTTACGTGCGTGTGCATCAAAACTGGCAGTACATAATAATGCCAATAATGAAAAAATAACGATGATGTTCTTCATGAAATTCCCTAATTAAAATCGAGCCGCGATTATAATTTACTTTCTTTAGAAATTTAATTAATTACTTTAAAAATCAGAGGTTTTGGGGAGTGAAGAAACGCTTTGTTGGTGAGTATATAATCAAAAAACCGCTCAGTAGAAACTAAGCGGTAAATTTGTCTATTTTAAAGCCAACGAATTGCGCCAGTAACGCGTTCATTGTATGTATCTAGAGGTGCCCCAAGACTTGCCACTAAAATAGTATCAGCTTGTGAGCCTCGGTTAATATGACCTTCAAAGCGCTCGTCTTTGAAATTATCATCGCCAAAACCAAATGATTTATTTTCAGAAGGCACTATAAATACCGTCATTGGACCAAAATCAGACTCAAATATTAAATGCAGTCCTTTTTCGCCTTTAAAATCACAAAACATGGCATAAGTTACAGCGCCAGGAAGCTCATCAAGGTGACCACCTAATACTGCAAGCTTGTCGTTAACGCTTTGTAGGCTAATGGGCTCTTTTTTATCAAGCGCATTAATTTCGTAGTACACATGGGCAAGCGCATGCTCACCTGCTTCGTGTGCAATATTTTGCTCTGTACTAAAAAAGAAGGCACTAATCGCCACTACAAAAGACGCTGCTAACGCAAGATGTACACGATCAAACTTAAAACGCGATCGAGCATCAACCACGTTTTTACCAGTTGCTTGTTCTTCTTGGAGTGCTTTTTCTTTTAACGATGTGTTTAAAAGAATGCGGTCTGCAAGATTTTCAGGCACAGGTATATCTAAAGAATCTCGAATGAATTTATCAAAACCTTTCATATCGTTAATAAAACTTTGTCGCTCTGGGTTATTGTCAGCAAACTCCATAAGCTCCTTGTCAATGTCGTTTGGCTGCGCAATAGTGCGGCGACGAAACTCAAGTTCATCCATTATTTTGATGCCCCTTTAAGTTGTTCATCATCACGGCTTAAAGCCTCTTTAAGTTGATTTCTGGCACGGTATAAACGAGTCATTACCGTGTTTTTATTTAAATTAAGTATGCCTGCAATTTCTTCACCAGAGCAGCCCATTACAACTTGCAGTAATAATGGCTCTCGGTATTCATCAGATAGCAGTGCAATCTGGCGTTGAATTACCGTTTGTTCCATTTCATCGTCTAATGAATGGCTGGTTTCATCAACAAGCGTATCGTTTTCTACGTCGCTGCAATCAAACTGTTTACGTTCAAATCGGCGTGCGTTTTCTCTTCGTAATATAGTAAGCAGCCAAGGTTTAGCTGCCTTTTGATCAAGTAAAGAGTCGAGTGAACGCCATGCGCGTAAAAACGTTTCCTGTACTAAATCATCTGCTATGTGCGGATCACGGCATAACCAATAAGCAAAGCGATAAAGCTCTTTATTGTAAACGTGGACCAAGGCTTCATAACGCTTTTGTTTCTCTGCCATATCGATTAAGACCTGATTGTTTGATTTTTTCTTTCCAAGCATAAGCACTTTTTTAATTAAAAATTATTAGTTATTGCAAAAAAAGACATAAGGTTCGTAGTTATTAATCATAAAGGTCTTTTAATACAGCTTGTTGCGACTTTGATGCCTGAGTTTGATAGATCTCAAGGATTTTAATAATAGCATTAAGATCCGTGTTTGCGCCTTTATTACTATAAAGTTGTGCCTGCAATTGGCTAATGAGACCATTAAGCTCGCTGCTGTTTACGCGGATGCAGAGCTCATCAATCGCGCCAACATTTTTATGGGTCACCTTTACAGAAAAGTTATTTAATGCGGTGTAAAAGGCTTTCACATCGTGTGTTTTGGCTAATGCTTTAAGCTCATTTAAGCTTGGCTGAGAAGTACCACGGGTGTTTAGCTGTAATTTTTCAGTCGTATTTTTAGTAGAACGGCTTATTAAGTAAAAAATTACAGTACCAATCCATAAAATATACCCTAAAGCGGCAACAACTATTAACCAAAGAGGAGTATCACTTTTAGTTTCAATAGGTTGTGTGCCAGTTGCTTGATTCGAAATATTTTCAAGAGTAGGTGAATTATTTGTGCTGGGTTGTGGGTTTGCTATGGCTGTATTAGGCGCGGTAGTACTTGGCGTTACTGTAATAGTACGCTTTGGTAATGTGGCTAAGCTAATACGGTTCATTTTGGTATTAAACCAAGGCAGCTTTATTTCAGGCAAAGTATAAGTACCTGGTTTTTGCGGCAGTAAGGCATATGATGCCGTTTGCTGCGACACAACGCGTCCGTCTCGCACTGCATTGTTATTTTCTTTTTTATCAGGGTAGCTGCGTATACCATCAATAGTAGGCATAGAGATTTCAGGTAATTGCTCTTTTGTAACTCCAAGCGCGGTAAGTGTAATAGTACGAGTTATAGGCGTACCTACTTCTACTGTGTTGTCGTTAGGTTGCCATTCTTCATCAAGGTTAACCAATTCGCTTGGTAACCATGCACCTTTATAGTCACTCGGGATTGGTTTTATTTCTACTTGCTGATCATCGCCAAGAGCAGATACCTCCAGTTGGCGGTAATTTTGCTGTACTCGCCCTTGAAACGCAGGGCCTGCAATCGTGTAGGCACCACTTTTTTGTGGCTGAATCAAATACTCACGAGTAATAACAAGGTAGCGTTTGCCATCAACTAGCTCATAACTCTCAGTTTGTTTACCTAATTGGGTTAGCTGAGCATCTTCCATACTTGGTGTGCTTAAGCTGCCATCAAGCAGTTCTTTGGCAAGGTAGAGCTTAACAGTGTAAACACCGGCTTCTTGCACAAATAATGAATTACTCGAGAGCGACGTTTTTAAAAATATTTCGTTATTTTTATCTGCATCAACTGAGCGTTTTGCCACTTTTAATTTAATAGGTTGTGAGGTTAACCCTGCAACGCTAAATGCCGGTATCGTGTAATCACCCTCTGTACGGGTCATTAGTTTAACTGACCACGTAGTTTGTTTATTAATGCTGCCATTAATAATATTGGTACGAGAGCTTAAGCTTGTTGGGCCTACAACAAAGTCTTTTAACAGCGATGAGGTGTCTGGTTGCTCGCCTTTAACTGTATCGTCTACCGATATATTAAGCATAAAAAATTCACCCGCTAATACAGGGTTTTTATCTACGCTGGCTTCTAATTTGGTGGCAGCCCACGAAGGCATCGCACTTAATAGCAATAAACAGCAAAATAATCGCATTACCATGATTTTTCGACTCCTGTAGGGCGACGTTTGTATTGTCTTTTTTGGGCTTCTAATTGCATTTTATTCCGTAATAAAATAGCCGGATCGTCCGGGACTTTTCTAAGTAGTTGATTAAGCTGTTGTGCTTTTTCTTTTTCTTCATTAGTGAGCTCACTTGCTTGGGCTTGCATCGCTTGTTGCTGAGCATTTTGTTTTTGCTCATCAGTGGCAGGTTGCTCACTTATTGCTTGTGGCTTACTTTGTTGCTGCTCATCCTCTTTAGGCTGATCAGCGTCTTTATTTTGCCCTTGTTCGCTTTGTGGCTGGGCTTGCATATCAGGTTCATTTTGCTTATCTGATTGCTCGCCAGGCTCACCTTGTTGATCTTTTGATTGTTCAGATTCTTTATCTGATTTTTCATCGCTTGAGCTTTGACTTTCGTTTTCGCCTTTTTCAGAATCGCTTTTATCACCATTTTGTTGCTGATCCTGTTTTGACTCATCAGAATTTTGCCCTTGGTTTTGCTCATCTTTTTTCTGACTATCATCTTGGTCTTGAGAGTCGTCGCCGTCGCCTTGCTGATCTTGCTGGTTTTGTTGCTGTTGTTGATTTAGTAATTGCTCGACTAAGGCTTGGTTATCGGCTGCTTGTGTAAAGTCATCTTGTAAGGTTTGGGCCTGTTTGTACGCCTCAATTGCGTCCTCAAGTTTGCCAGCTTTGGCAAGGGCATTACCGTAGTTGTATAATCCGGTAGCCGACTTATCATTACTAAACTCACTAAGTGCAGCATCAAAATTACCTTGCTGGTAAAGCGCCGCGCCTTTCAACTCACTCGATTGCGCCTGTGTTGCTGCATCGTATTCTTTATTATTGTAAGCCTCTAATGCACGTTGATCTGCATTTTGCAAAAGAGTAGGGAGCTCTACGGCATACGCATTTTGCTGCGGTAAAAAACCAAAAGCTAAAAATGCGCCTAGCAAGGCAGCGCGTCTAAATAAATACAAACCAAATGGCAGTAATAACAAGAGTCCGTAAATACCTGCATCTATTCGCCAAAGCGCATGGCTTTGTTTTTCGTCTTTCAATAATTCACTCTGCGCATTTGGGGCAAACGTATTGATGTCGTTATTGCTAGGTTGGTAACTAGCAAATTTACCACCGCTGCTCGATGCTAAATTTTTAAGCTGAGAGGCATTAATTGTAGGTACTACAATTTGGCCGTATCTGTCTTTCAAAAATCCGCCTTCAGGTAACCTAATTGGTGCGCCTTGAGCGGTACCTACACCATATATATTTAATCTATATTGGGTGTTACTGGTAAAGCTACTCACGTCGCTTTGTTCTTGTTGGTCAATACCGTCTGTCACTAAAATAATGTCGCCATCAATATAACCCGCTTGCGTTAATAGCTCTTTGGCCATATCAAGACCGGCTAAAACGTTTGAGCCTTTGTCTGGCATTATTTCAGGGCTTAAGCTTGGAATTAAATTACTGAGTGTTGTGGCATCGTTTGTTAGTGGCGAAATTACATAGGCCGTGCCTGCGTAAGCTACAAGCGCGGTATCACCTTCTTTAAATAGCTCAATCATATCAAGCGCTTTAAAGCGTGATTGCATTAAACGATTTGGCAAAATATCGGTGCTGTACATTGAGTACGACATATCCATAACAATTACACGGGCACTTTTACTTTGAAATACAGGAACTTGTTTTTTCTCAAAACTAGGCCCAGCACTAAATAAAATGCCAAGGCTGCAAAACAAAGCAACTAACCAAAGTGGCTGGCTGGCTTTAGTATTTGCTTCGCTCATTATAAATTGTGCTAAATGAGGTGCAATTAGCTGCTCACTGGTGGTTTTTTTATGCTTAATTAAGGCAACAAAAAATAATGCCACAGCAGGTATGAGTAACCATAAAAGAGCGGGGCGAATAAATTCAAAATCCATTAGTTTGGCTCCTTTAATGCACGCAGTGTACTAAGCATTACTTTTAAGCTAATAAGTAAAATAGCGATAAGTAACGGGTAGTAAAATAATGAGCTTTGTGGGCGAAATGTTTGTTCATCAGCGCTAATAGGTTCAAGCTTATCAAGCTCTGCGTAAATTTGTTGAAGGCCAGCTACATCTTTGGCTCTAAAGTATAATCCGCCAGTTTGCTCGGCAATCTTTTTAAGTAATCTTTCATCTAAATTACTGCCACTAGAGCCTCCCACATTAAAGAGACTAAAGCCGCGCGGATTATCTGAGCCAACACCAATGGTGTACACTTTAATACCTTCTTCGCGAGCTAGCAGTAGGGCATCTTCTGGGTTTAGATTGCCCGCGGTGTTTTGTCCGTCGGTTAATAGCACCACAATTCGGTTACTTTCATCTTTATTGGCAAAGCGTTTTACCGAAAGACCCAATGCATCACCAATGGCTGTTGCGCGCCCCACTAAACCAATTTGCGCTTCGCTGAGCATTTTACTTACTGTTTTAACGTCGCGGGTGAGCGGGGTTTGTAAAAACGCGGTGTCGCCAAATAATATCAGCCCAAGCCTGTCGCCTTGACGCTGTTCTATAAAATCACTGAGTACAGCTTTTACCATGGTAAGGCGGTCAACATATTGGCCATTATAAGCCATGTCTTGTTCGGTCATCGAGCCTGATAAGTCAACTGCTAACATTATATCGCGTCCTTCATTTGGTAATGAAATTGGCTCATCTAACCATGTTGGATTGGCAGCAGCAGTAACAAGTAATAACCAAATTACCCACTCGAGGGGACTTAAACGTCGTGCGTGTGGCTCGATGCTGTGGCTGGTTAAATTGTGCTTTGCAAAACTGGGTATACGTAAACGCGTACTGGCATTACTTGCTGCGGGTTTTAATAGTAAAAATAATAAAGGCAAGGGTAGTAATAAAAATAACCATGGCCAGCTAAATTCAAACATTTACTGACTCCTTTATTTTAAATTGCTTAATACCTTGGCGAAATTTTTCGCACAGTGTTGTATCTTTTTGGCTGGGGTTATACAAGCTTAGTATTTCTTGTTCTGTAAAGCTTAAACCGGTGAGTGTATTAAGTGTTGTGCACCATTTAGAGGTAGATTGCGCAGCAAGTCGCTTGTCGTAATATTCAATCACTAAACGTTTTAAAATAATATGCAGTTGCTGAGGGTTTTGCTCACTTTGGCTCAATTGTATTGCGTAGCGTTTAGGCTTTTTAAATTTATGTTTTTTATAAAATATATAAATAGCTGCGCACAGTGCTAAAAACAGCAGTGCAATAATAACCCACCAAGCAGGGGCGAGTGGCCACCAATTAACTTGGCTTGGCGCTATTATATCGTGCAGGCCATCGAGTGGATTGGTTTGCATGGTTATTTTCTCACTAATTGCAGCTCAAGCGGTGTTGCCGCATTGAATGATATTAAATTAAGACCCGATTTAGTTAGGCGATTAAAGCGCGCGCTAAATGCTTGCTCAGCATTTTTAGCAAAGCGTTCTCTAAAGCTGTTATCCATTAATGGTAGGGCAAAGTCTTGACCATTTGCATTAACCGTAACGGCTTGCTTAAACGCAGGTAACTGATGCTCAAACGGATCGCTTATGTGGCAACCAATCAGCTCGCAGTGGCGGCTTAATATTTCAAGTTGCTTAAAGCTGGCATCATCCAGAGCATTAAAATCAGACACTAAATACACTAAGCTGCCTGGTTTTGCTAAATGGTTAAGGCGCTTTAGGTTATCGCTAAAGTTGTTAGTGGCTGTTTTATCAATATTGTTAAGCGCTTGCTGGTGGTTGTCGCATAAATTATGGCAAAGCTTAAGCACGGCTTTTTCACGGGCGCTGGGTTTTAGCTCTAAATGCGAGTGCTGATTAAACACAATACCGCCAATTCTATCGCCGCGCTGACACGCCGACCATGCAACAAGAGCGCTTATATGCGCAGCTTGCACCGACTTTAATAGTAACTTTGAACCAAACAGCATTGAGTTAGAAAAATCAGTAAACACAAACACAGGGCGCTCTTTTTCTTCTTGAAAGAGCTTTGTGTGAGTCTCGCCGGTACGCGCAGTAACTCGCCAATCAATAGAGCGAATATCGTCACCTTGCTGATAATGTCGCACTTCGGCAAATTCCATTCCTCGGCCTTTGTGCGGTGCAAGGTATTGTCCTGTTAAGGTATTTTTTATTTTTACCTTAGGGGCAAGTTCAAGCAATTGCGCTTTGGCTTTGTAATACATCAGCTCTTTGAGTGCTAAATTAACACCGTGGCTATGGCTCTGTTTGAGCCATGCTTGGGTTTCTAATTGTTTTTGCATAACTTATGGTACGGCTACAAGTTCAACTATACGGCTTATTACTTGATCTTTAGTAATGCCATCGGCTTGGGCTTCGTAACTTAAGATAATGCGATGACGCAGTACGTTATGCACAACAGCTTGAATATCATCAGGTGCTACAAAGTCACGGCCTTGAAGCCATGCGTGGGCGCGAGCACATTTATCAAGTGCTATTGTTGCACGCGGACTTGCACCAAACTCAATCCAGCTACCTAGTTGCGCATCTAATTTAGCGCCTTCACGAGTGGCTATAATAAGTTGTACTAAATATTGCTCAAGCGGCTCTGCTAAATAAAGGCCTAATATTTCTTTACGAGCTGCAAATAAATCGCTTTGACTAATTTTTTGCATTACTGGTTGTTGTTCATTAAGCGCCTCGCCGCGTGTTAAACGCAGTATATCAAGCTCATGCTCTGCGCCAGGGTAGTCAATACTTAGGTGCAGTAAAAAGCGATCCAGCTGGGCTTCTGGTAACGGGTATGTGCCTTCTTGCTCTAGCGGGTTTTGCGTTGCCATAACTAAAAACAGTTCGCTAAGCGGATAGGTATTTTTACCCACGGTTACTTGGCGCTCTGCCATGGCTTCTAATAGTGCTGATTGTACTTTGGCTGGTGCACGGTTAATCTCGTCAGCTAAAATTAGGTTGTGAAAAAGAGGGCCTTTTTCAAATACAAACTCGCTAGTTTGTTGGCGGTAAATATCGGTACCTGTTACATCAGCTGGTAATAAATCTGGCGTAAACTGTACGCGCTGAAATGAGCCTTCAATGCCTTTAGCAAGTGCATTAACTGCACGTGTTTTTGCAAGCCCAGGAGGGCCTTCTACTAATAAGTGACCATCAGCTAAAATAGCAATAAGTAGTGCTTGTGTAAGCTCTGGCTGGCCAATGATTTGTGTATCTAAGTACGTTTTTAATTGTGAAAATGCGTTAGCTGCCATAATAAGTGGACTGTCCTCGTCAGCTGGGTTTGTACCTAATAGTGTTAGGTGATAAATACTGACCTATTTATAAGGTTTATAATTGGGTAACTCAAGAGTTAGACTGTATTTTTTAAAATAGTTCGTTATTTTTTAACGAATTTTAGCGTACCACAAAACTTTGTAAATGCGTCTAAAAAAGCCTATTGTGATAGTCGTAATTAAACACTGTTTATATAAATTTGTGTTTATCTATTGGCTTTAGGGCACGGGTTGTTTAGAATCGAGGAAAACAAACAGGTCAGACCTGTCAGCGGGAGAGCATAAATGTCTGAGCAAAACATACTAAAAACACCAAAGGGCGACCGTATTGCCATAGTTAGCGGCTTACGTACACCTTTTGCAAAACAAGCAACAGCGTTTCACCATGTACCAGCACTTGATATGGGTAAATTGGTGGTTAACGAAATGCTTGAACGATTAAATTTCAACAAATCAGAAATTGATCAACTTGTATTTGGTCAAGTAGTACAAATGCCAGAAGCGCCAAATATTGCACGTGAAATTGTATTGGGCACAGGTATGCCTGTATCGGTTGATGCATATTCTGTATCGCGCGCATGTGCTACCAGCTTTCAGGCTATTGCTAATGTAGCTGAGTCTATTATGGCGGGATCTGTAAGTGTAGGTATTGCAGGCGGCGCAGATTCGTCATCAGTACTACCGATTGGTGTTAGTAAAAAGCTAGCAGGCAGCTTAGTTGATTTAAATAAAGCGCGTACGCTTGGTCAACGTTTAAAAATATTTTCAAAACTGCGCTTAAAAGATTTATTACCAGTGCCTCCTGCAGTTGCAGAGTACTCAACAGGCCTTTCAATGGGGCAAACTGCTGAGCAAATGGCTAAAACACATAATATTAGCCGTGAAGATCAAGATGCATTAGCGCATCGTTCTCACTCACTTGCAACGCAAGCATGGGCTGATGGTAAGTTAAAAGATGAAGTAATGACGGCGCATTTACCGCCATATAAAAGCTTTATTTCAGAAGACAACAACATTCGTAAAAACTCAACGGTTGAAGGCTACGCAAAGCTTAAACCTGTTTTTGACCGTCAGCACGGTACTGTTACCGCTGCAAATGCAACACCATTAACTGATGGTGCAGCGGCCGTACTTATGATGAGCGAAAGCAAAGCAAAAGCACTGGGTTACGAAATACTAGGTTACGTACGTAGCTTTGCATTTTCGGCAATTGGCGTAGAAAAAGACATGTTAATGGGCCCAGCTCATTCAACGCCTATTGCACTAGATAGAGCGGGTATTACGCTTGCTGATTTAGATTTAATTGAAATGCACGAAGCGTTTGCATCGCAAACACTTGCCAATATGAAAATGTTTGCCTCAGACAAATTTGCACAAGAGCATTTAGGTCGCAGCAAAGCAATTGGCGAAATTAACATGGATAAGTTTAACGTTAACGGCGGCTCTTTAGCATATGGTCACCCATTTGCAGCAACAGGTGCACGCTTAATTACGCAAAGCTTACACGAGCTTAAACGTCGTGGTGGCGGTTTGGCATTAACAACAGCGTGTGCTGCTGGTGGTTTAGGTGCAGCCTTTGTATTGGAGAGCGCGTAATGACTGATTCAGTATTTAATTTAGCGGTAGATGAAAACAAAATTGCCGTAGTAACGATTGATGTGCCAGGGGAGAAAATGAATACCCTGCGCAGTAGTTTTGCCGATGACTTAAAAGCATTATTAGAAGACGCTAAGTCGCAAAATGTAAAAGGCATGGTATTTATAAGCGGAAAAAGCGATAACTTTATCGCGGGCGCCGATGTAAAAATGCTCGATAGCGTTCAAAAGCGTGATGATGCTTTAGCAATTAGCGAACTATGTCATCAAGCATTTTTTGATATGACAAAACTGCCATACACAACAGTAAGCGCGATTCATGGCGCTGCATTAGGTGGTGGTTTAGAGTTTGCTTTAGCGTGTGACTACCGTGTTGGTACCGACAGCGATTTAACAAAAATTGGCTTACCAGAAGTGCAGCTTGGTTTACTTCCAGGTGGCGGCGGTACGCAGCGCTTAACTAAAATTGTTGGTATTCAAAAAGCACTTGAGTGGATGCTAACAGGTAAACAAATTCGCCCTAAGCAAGCTAAAAAAGCAGGCGTGCTTGATGATTGCGTACCACGCAGTGCGCTGCTAAAAGTTGCAAAAGAATTTGCGACTAAGAAAAAGCCACAAGCAAAAGAGCCAAAGCTCGACAATATTAGTAAATTATTAGAGTCAAACCCGTTTGGTCGTAACTTTATCTTTAAAAAAGCCAAAGAAAACGTACTTAAAAAAACGGGCGGACACTACCCAGCACCGCTAGCCATTATTAAAGCAGTGCGAGCTAGTGTAGAGCTTGATGAGCTAAAAGCGTATAAAACAGAAGCTGAAAGCTTTGCAACACTTGTAATGAGTGACGAATCGAAAGCGCTTCGCGGTATTTTCTTTGCAACCACTGAAATGAAAAAAGAGTGGCGCAATGATGACGCCCCCGCAATTAGCAAAACTGCTGTTTTAGGTGGTGGACTAATGGGCGCAGGTATTGCGCACGTAAGTGCTGTTAAAGCTAAAGTACCGGTACGTATTAAAGATGTAGCAGAGCAGGGCATTAGTAATGCAATGAGCTACACCTACAAAATTTTAGACAAGCGCCTTAAGCGCCGTATTATGTCTAAAGCTGATATGCAATTAACAATGAACCGCATTACAGGTACAACAGACTACAGTGGCTTTAAACACATTGATTTAGTAATAGAAGCGGTGTTTGAAGATCTTGCACTTAAGCAAGGTATGGTTGCAGACGTAGAGCAGCAATGCCAAGAAAATACAATTTTTGCTAGTAACACGTCATCATTACCAATTTCGCAAATTGCAGCGCAGGCAGCACGTCCTGAAAATGTAATTGGCTTACATTACTTTTCACCAGTAGAAAAAATGCCATTAGTGGAAATTATTCCACACGAAGGTACATCTAAAGAGACTATTGCTCGTGTTGTTAACTTTGCACGTAAGCAAGGTAAAACGCCAATTGTTGTAAAAGACATGGCCGGTTTTTACGTAAATCGTATTTTAGCGCCTTACTTAAATGAAGCTGCTAACTTAATGCTTGCGGGTGAGCCAATTGAAAAGATTGATGCAGCCCTAGTTGAGTTTGGCTTTCCGGTAGGGCCACTGGCTCTACTTGATGAAGTAGGGATTGATATTGGCTCTAAAATTGCTCCAATTCTTGAAAAAGAATTAGGTGAGCGTTTTAAAGGTCCTGATGCATTTACTCGTATGATTGATTCAAAACGCCTTGGCCGTAAGTCGGGTCGTGGTTTTTATGAATACGATAAAAAAGGCAAAAAGGTTGATGAGTCAGTTTACGAACTATTGGGTGTTACCCTAGCTCCACGTTTAAACAAAAGCGAAATTGCTAAGCGATGTGTATCAAAAATGCTTAACGAAGCAGTACGCTGTTTAGATGATGGTATTATTGCAAGCCCTCGTGATGGCGACATTGGTGCAATATTTGGTATTGGTTTCCCACCATTTTTAGGTGGCCCGTTTAGCTATATGGATAAATTAGGCGCAAGTAAAATAAGCTCTGATATGTCTACATTGGCTAACAGCGATGCTAATTTTGCTCCTTGTGAGTCACTGGTAACAATGGCAAGCTCTGGTACTACTTTTTATAATGCAGCAACTGTTGAGGTTGTAGCTCCTGAAGTACAAAGCACTGAGCCACAAGAGCAAGGTGTCACTGAGCCTGAAGTTACTAAAGAGATTGAAACAAAAGAATAAAGTTTCTACTGTTTATAAAAACCGCATTTAGATGCGGTTTTTTTATGATTTTTAATATTTAAATGAGGAGCTTAATGACATTATTTACACAAAGATTGAGCATGTACCAAATAGAAGAGTCTGATTGGCCTCTTTTTCTAGCGCTTCATCGCGATCCTCAAGTCCTTAAGTATTGTTTTGATATGCCAATGGAGTCACTGGTAAGAAACCGCTTTGAGATACGCTTGCCTAAGTGGAATGCTAAATCACGTCATCCACTGTGTTTACTCATTATTAATAATCAAACAAAACAACCTGTGGGTGTTACAGGCTTTGCCTATGACGGAGAAACCGCAGAGCTTGGGTATTTATTATTGCCAGAGTATTTTAATAAAGGCTACGCGACAGAGTCGTTAAGAGCTGTGATTGATTGGGCTTGGAAAGAATGTGGTATTAGGCAGTTTAAAGCAGTCGTAACGCGTGGCAATGTTGGTTCTGAAAAGGTGCTTAGTAAGTGCGGCTTAACCCATACCGATACACTTTTTAAAGTGCATACAATAGGCGAAAAGTTATACGACGATTTAATTTATACGCTTAAGGTGTAAGGTTTTAATGGGCTAGTAGCCTAGCCCAAAAAGTGCTACAAGTGAAGTGCGATAGCTTTGCGGTCTTTTTCTGGCATGTTTTCTACGACTAAATTAAATGAGTTATCAATCATTCTCTCAATTTCACTTTGTGCAATTGTGCCGTCTAAAATTACTGTGTTCCATAAGCGTTTATTCATATGGTAACCAGGGATCACTGCCGGGAAAGTATCACGCAATGATATTGCTTCATCAGGATCGCACTTTAAGTTAAGCCACCAAATAACCTCACCATCATCATTAGTTTGACCGTCATTGCCAATAGCAAGAGTCGCAAACATTTTATGATTCACTTTATATACATCAACCTCTTGCGCAAATGGTTTTGTAACCTGAACAAGTGGTTTTTTAACTAAATACTCATGTACTTTTTTCTGGTCCATGATCCATTCCTTGAAGTCATACTCGGTAAAGCTACCATAGCAGTTTTTTTCACATTTGATTATATGTATTTTAGTATAAATTAAAATTTTACAAGCTAATACAACATGTAGCGTAAAACCAACGTAATTTTAGTTGAACAAAATCCAGTTCGTGGTATGTTTCTGCCAATCAAAAAAATAATAGGAATTCACACATGCCAAAGGCGAGTGATGTTAAAAAAGGTACTGCTATTGACTTCAATGGCCGCGTTTTAGTTGTAAAAGATATTGTGCGCTCTGTGCCGCAAGGTCGTGCTGGTGGTAGTTTATACCGTATGCGTTTATACGATGTGGTAACCGGTGGTAAAGTTGACGAAACATTCAAAGACAGTGACATGCTAACGCTGGCTGATTTAACACGCCGTGAAGTAATGCTATCGTACATTGATGGCGACGAGTATGTGTTTATGGATAATGAAGATTACACGCCTTACAACTTGAATAAAGACGCTATTAGCGAAGAAATTCAGTTTGTTAATGAAGAAACGCAAGGCGTACACGTAATTGTTATTGATGGCGCGCCAGTAGGGCTTGATTTACCGTCAAGTGTTGAACTTGTTGTTGAAGAAACAGACCCATCTATCAAAGGTGCATCTGCGAGTGCGCGTTCAAAACCTGCACGTATGTCTACTGGCTTAAATATTTCTGTGCCAGAGCATATTTCAACAGGTGACCGTATCCGTATTAATACTGTTGAACACAAATTTATGGGTCGTGCTGAAAAGTAACTTGTAAATTATAATTTTAAAAGCCGAATCTGTATTTAACAGCTTCGGCTTTTTTGCGCGCGGGGATTTGTTGCTTTAAATTTAATCACGTTAGCGTTAAAATAAGCGCTGTATTTTTGAGCAACTTTAAGGGGTAGCTTTGTTTATAGTTTTACTAAGCAGTGCATTTATAGCTTTAATGTATTTAGAAACCATTAAAAAAGGCATGCCAATTAAGCGATGGCTGATTTTAGGCGGTTTACTTGGACCTGTAGCCTGGTGCTTGTTTAATCTACATTATCGTCGTGCTTTAGTAAGAAATGTAGGAATAAATGCGTGTATATGGCGCCCTTAATTTATTGACGCCACATTTTTATTTTTTCTAATTAAGCTTGGGGCTGCTTTAGTTTGTTGTTGCTTTAAAAATTCAGTAAATTCACTTTTTGATAGAGGCTTAGAATAGTAATAACCTTGTACTGTTTCGCAATTAAGCTTTTTGAGTATATCAATTTGATGAGCTTGTTCTACACCTTCAGCTACTACATGTAAATCAAGGTTATGTGCAATAGTGACTATTGAGTCGACCATATTACGGCCACGTTCGTTGGTCATGTCATCTATAAATGCTTTATCTACTTTAAGTGTATTAAGTGGAAATTGCTTTAAATACGCTAATGATGAATAACCAGTACCAAAATCATCCATTGCTAAATGAATACCTCGGGCACTTAACGAACGCATAATTGCAATGGCTTCTTTAGGGTCATCCATTACAGTACCTTCTGTTATTTCAAGCTCTAAAAAGTAAGAAGGTAATTCATTTTTTTGCAAAATAACGTCAATACGAGAGGTTAAATCGGGGAGGCTAAATTGCTTTGCTGATAAATTGACAGCTACTCGGCCGCTAAATAAACCGCTATCTAGCCATTCTTTTACGTCTCTGCAGGCTTTGTTTAATACCACTTCACCAATTTCAATTATTTGGCCCGTTTCCTCGGCTATAGGTATAAAAACTCCCGGACTAATAATGCCTTTTTTGGGTGTAATAAAGCGCACTAATGCTTCCATTCCGGTTAGCTTGCCTGTGCGAATATTCATTTTTGGTTGGTAGTACACTTCAAAGTGATCTTCTTTTAAACCAAAGCGCATGAGGTTTTCAATTTGCAGTCGTTTAACGGCTTGACGGTTCATCGTGTCGTTAAAAAATAAGTAGCTGTTACCTTTCTTTTTAGCATGATACATGGCGGTATCTGCATTTTTTAAAAGCAGTTCAGGCGTATTACCGTCTTCAGGGAATAATACAATACCTACACTTGAGGTGATTGCCAGTTCGTGGCCTGCCATTTTAAATGGTGTAGCAATGGCTGCTAAAAACTGTTTAGCCATGCGTGTAATTACATGTATGTCGTTAGTGTCAGACATTACCAGAGCAAACTCATCGCCGCCTAAACGATAAAACACATCATTTTCGCGGGTTAGTTTATTTAAGCGCATTGCTAGTTTAGCTAATAAGCTGTCACCTAGCTGATGTCCTAACGAGTCATTTATTTTTTTAAAGTTATCTAAATCGAATACAAGCAAGGCGTGATGCGAATTGAGTTTTACTAGTTTATGCAAATCAGTAAAAAATAAATTTCGGTTAGGCAGACTGGTTGTGCGATCTCGATTCGATAAGTTATGTAATTGCGATTCTGCTTTTTTACGCTCTGTTAAATCTGAATATACAACGACATAATTAGTTATTTGATTTTGATCGTTTTTAATTTCATCTATGGATATTTCTATCGGTAATAAAATACGCTCACTATTACGAAGCTTCACTTCTTGTTGAATATGTTCGCGCTCTTTTACTATTTCAATAATTCTGTTTGTGTAGCTTGGCTCATACCCAGATAGGCTAAATTCTTTTCCTAAGTATTGTTCGCGTACGCCACCAAACAAGGTTAAAAAGCTAGGGTTTATATCAACCAGTTTAAAGTTTTTATCGTAAATTGCTAAGGCGTCAGTAAGCGACTCAACACATTTTGCAAAAAGGTTTAAGCGCTCTTCAGTTGATTTTAACTGTGATATATCGCGAACGGTACCTGTCATTCTAAGGGGTGATAAGTTGGCGTCTTTTTCAATTATTTTTCCGCGGTCGAGCACCCAGTGCCAACGACCAAAAGTATCTTTGATTCGGTAGGTGGCTTCAAAAAAAGCAGACTGCTCTGCAAAATGCACTTTTAATAAGTGTTCAACGTTATTAATATCGTGAGGATGAATCAGGCCTTTATTTGGTGGAAACCCCATTAACGTAGTTGAGTCCATTAAATACTTATCGTTAATACGAATGACTTCGCCTGTTTTTATGTTCCAATCCCACAGGGTATCGCCGCTACCTTCTACAGTACTTTTAAGGCGTTTTTCAGAAAGACGGAGCTGTCGACGCGAACGCCTAAGTTTGTGGATTACAAATAACAGGTAGGGCAAAGCAAGCGCTATAATGACGCTTGCTAGTATAAGTATATTGTCTGAGTTGTAATTAAGTGATGACTCAAAGGCAAAAAGCTCAAATGAGTAAGCAAGTACTACAAGCATGCTTAGTTTTATTATTGTTTTTATCATTTTTTGATTACTTCTAATTTACAAATGATAATTTAAAACAAGCTAAACCTAGAGTCAAAGAGATTGAGAGTAAACGGGCATATTTTGAGATTTACTGACTTTCGCCGAGCTTAAAAGCTCATATCTTGGTCTATTATCATCAAATAGGCTTAGTGCATAAACTTTTACTTCTCTTAGTGTTAGTGCGTTTAGGGCATCTAAAAGTCGCTGCTGCATATGAAATTCGTGATCTCTGTTACCAATAGCAAGCCATAACCGTTGTGAGCGCAGGCGCAAGTTTTTATCTTTTTCTGCAATATGAGTACTAAGGCCATGTTTTTGCTGTTGCCAATCGTTTTCATCAAGTGCATCAATGTTGTCAAGGTATTTTTTAATAAAGCTGTTATGTCGATGCAATAATGTTTTTGCATCAAACTTAGGTGACTGCACATAAAATGCTATTCCAGCACGAGTATTAAAAGGTGCATAACCTGCGCCCACTAAATAACCTAGCTGTTGTGTTGTTCGTAACTCGTTAAAGTAATCTTGATTAATTAAATGGTTTAACGCCATCATTTTTACTTTTTCGGCCACGCAATCCGTTTGCGCCTGATAGTAAACTACCATGGCATGGTCGCTACAAGGAAGTTCTAACTCGTAGCGAGTTACTTTTTTAATTTCAAAAAGAGGGCGTCTTAAATCTTCAATTATGGCTGCGTTTTTTAGGTGTTCGGCGACCTTTTTTTGAAAGGCTAATGCATCACTTTGCTGCCAGTTACCATGTAAAAATGATTCAACATGTAGTGCTTTAAAAAAGTCTGTTCTGAACTCATTAAATTGCTGAAAACAGGTGTTTTTTAATGCCGATGCAAGCTCCCCAGGTTGAGGGTTCCAAGGCATTATTTTTGCGCCTAAAATACTAAATAACTCACTGACTGGTTTGTTTTGGTTGCTATTGCGCCAATGCCTTACAAGTTGTTTTTTATATTCAGCAAAGCGTTTTGCACAAATTTCTACATTAAATAAAGCATCTATTAATTGATCAACAAGCTCTAACTGACTGGATGAAAGCCCAGCGGTATGTAGAGTTAATCCACCTTGATGCGAGGTTAAGTGGTAGCTAAGTCCCGCAAGTTCTGCAGGATAAAATTGCTCGCCTACGCTATCCATAAATAAATCTGTAAATAAGCGGGTGAGTGCCATATGCTTTACATCTTTTACGGCAAAATCAGAATCCATGGCCAAATAAAAATGGCCTTTAGCAACACGAAATGTGTTGTCTTGTTTAAACCAAAAATCAAAACCGGGTTCTTTTACTAATAACTCGGGTTTTGTTTGTGGTTTTATGACATCAAATAACACCACTTCTTTTGTTAAATAAGGATTAGCGGTAGGCAGCAGCATTTCGCTCAGCGGTTTATTTATCTCGCTAAGTGCATCAAGCCAACTAGGTGAAATATGTTCTACTTTATATGGTGTGTTGTACCATGCGGTTTTATGTTCAGGCTCTACATCTGGATGTATAAGTACGATGCGCATATTATGTGGCGTTAACCACTGCATGGCCATTTCGTGGGTCGCTTTTTTAAAGCCTTCCATTAAATAGTCGCCTTGCACGTAATTTGCTTCGTCGTAATGCTGCATATTAATGCTTAAATTACTGACCCAATCAATCAAGCGTGACTTTTCTTGGTTATCAAATGCTATTTGTAATAGATTTTTTTTATCTTGATATAAACGCGGCAATTTTTCGGTGTTATCGTTAATTAAACAAATGTATTCAAACACCATTTCAATAATGTCTTCGAAGTATTCAATACCTTCATCGGTAAGCGCTAAACTAATATTAAAGTCTTTAAAGTTGCTGCCATTAATACCACCGCCAGCAGAAAGCGCGTTTATCCAGCCTTGCTCTTTTAAAATAGAATAAAGAGAACCCGCGCCTTCATAGCCAAGTAAATGGGCAATAAAACTCACTGTTTTGTGGCGATAAAAGTCGTCAATATTAGGCATAGCAAAACTTATGATAAGTTTTTGCATATGCTTATGCGGCTCAATATGAAGTATTTTTCCTATGTCTTGTTTGCGATAGAGTGGCTCACTGATCTCTGGCTTTTTGAGGTTTTTATTACCCTTAATTGCGCCAAAGTAAGTTTGTGCCCAGCTTTGTAGTGTGTCTAATGTTTCGTTTGCGCAAATAACTAAAGTCATCCACTGAGCTTGGTACTGACTATTAAAAAAGTCGCGAAGCTCATCACTAATACAGCGCTCTCTGTCAGCTAAGGTTTGTAGGTTTCCTACAGAAAATTTAGCAAATGGATGAGCTGGGTTTACTGTTTCTTTATGGGCCTGATAAATACGGCGACCATCGTCTTTTATTTTTAGTTTAAACTCGGCTTCAATTGCGTTGCGTTCTTTTTCTGTTTCGGCTGAATTTAAAAGTGGCGCAATAAAAAAACGGCTAAATTGTGTTAGCGCTTGTTCAAATTCTTGATTGTTAATATCAAAAAAGTAACAGGTATGCTCAGTGCCAGTCCACGCATTAGTGTTGCCACCAGCTTGAGAAACAAAATTATTAAAACTGCCTGAATCTGGATATTGGTCTGTGCCTAAAAAAAGCATGTGCTCTAAAAAGTGTGCGAGGCCTTGCCTGTCAAGAGGGTCGTCAAAATGTCCGGCGTTAACTGCCATTGATGCTGCCGCTTTTGTAGAATCTTTATCTTGCACTAATAGTACTTTTAGACCATTGTCCAGTGTAAAGGCACGGTATGCTCTGTTATCATTGCGGCTGATATTCAAATGATGCTCCTGAAACTAAACGTTTACTTGTTAACAACAGATGATGGCTTCAGGAAAGCGAAATATAGCTTGAAAATTTACCTGAGTCTCATGAAAGAACTATTTTAGAAATAAATAGGTTTATGTTGTCAATATAGCTGACAAACGGGCAAACTGGCTACTGTTTTATATTCTTTAATTGGTTGATTTTTTATGAAAACAATCCTAATAATGCGCCACGGCGAAGCAACACCAATGCAGGCTGATGATGCAGGTAGAAATTTAACCCAAGCAGGGCACAATGAAGCTGAAAAAATGGGTCTTTGGCTCAATAAAACACATCACCCGGATGCACTGTTAGTTAGTCCTTACATTCGTGCACAGCAAACAGCTGCAGGTGTGGCTAAAAATAACGAATTTAAATTTAGCGAAACCACGTCCGATATAATCCCTGAGGGCAAGCCTCAAATTGCCGCTGATTACATCGAAACACTCATAGCTACTCACCCCCAATGTAATACGTGGCTCATTGTAGCCCATATGCCTATTGTCAGTTATTTAGTGGATCAATTAAGCCCTGGCAACATGCCAATTTTTAATACGGGTGCCGTTGCTGTTATTAATTACGATGAACAGACCCAGCGTAGTAGTTATTTAAGTATAAATGCCCCAGAAAACGTTTAAATATAAATAATTGAGTAAATTAAAATGACGATAGAACGCTTACAAACAGGTGCGCGCATGAGCCGCATAGTAAAACACAACGGTACTGTGTATTTATGTGGGCAAGTATGCGCCGACGCACAAAAAGATATCAAAGAACAAACTCAAACCATGCTTGATAAAGTTGAGGCATTGCTTGATGAAGCGGGAAGTTCAAAAGAACATATGCTTAGCGCGACTATTTATGTAAAGAGCATGGAATACTTTGCTGATATGAATGCAGTATGGGATGCATGGGTACCCGAGGGTTATGCGCCTGCACGTGCCTGTGTGGAAGCTAAAATGGCACGTGATGCACTACTTGTTGAAATTTCAGTAGCTGCAGCTTTAAAAGAATAATAGCTTTAATGAATCGCTCCCCCGTTGTACTTATCACAGGCTCTAGCCGAGGTATTGGCGCAGCTACCGCACTATATTTTGCAAAGCATGGTTATGATGTTTGCATTAATTATAAAGCAGATTTAGCTAGTGCGAAGCTAGTAGCCGATCAAGTAAGAAGCTTTGGCGTTAGAGCTCAAGTTATAAAAGCAGATGTATCGAAAGAGGCAGATGTTTTGGCGTTGTTTGATTTTATTGATAAAGAATTTAGCCAACTTGATGTACTAATAAATAACGCCGGTATTTTAAAACCACAAATGCCCTTGTTAGAAATGAGTGCTGAGCGCATAAACGAAGTTTTGACTACAAATATTACCAGTGCTTTTTTATGTAGCCGTGAGGCAATAAAGCGAATGGGAAATGGCGGTAGTATTGTTAATGTTTCATCGGGGGCCGCTAAAACGGGCTCTCCTAATGAGTACATTGATTATGCAGCATCTAAAGGTGCAATGGACACATTTACTATTGGCTTGGCAAAAGAGGTGGCAAGTAAAGGTATTCGAGTTAACTCGGTTAGACCTGGGCTTATTTACACTGATATGCATAGCGATGGCGGTGAAAAAAATCGAGTCGATCGTCTTAAAAGTAAATTACCCCTTGGCAGAGGCGGTACACCGGAGGAAGTTGCTGTAGCAATTTACTTTTTAGCTTCAGAGCACGCTTCTTTTACAACGGGTAGCTTTGTTGATGTAGCCGGCGGTTTGTAAGCTAAAGTAGTAAAGCTAGCCAAAACGTAAAGCTAATAACACTTAAGATAGTAGAAAGTACGACAGCCCCAGCAAGAGTAGCTTCATGTTGCTTTATTTGAGTCGCAATAAGATAAGCATTTACGCCAACAGGAGACGCACTTAAAAGTACCAATACATTAAGTATTTGCGTGTCTAGCTTAAATACATAAGTGCCTACCAATAAAACTAATGCAGGCAATAAAAATATTTTTAAAATTGATGCTATTAACGCCGGTTGCCAATTTGCAGCTATTTTATAAAAAGCTAAATTTGCACCAAGTACAAATAGCGCACAGGCAATTGCTGGTTTAGCTAATAGCTCCAAACTATTTGCTAAGTCGCTAAACAGTGTAACTCCTAATATGTTTAATATAAGCCCGCACCCAATACTCAGTACAATAGGATTTAGTACCATACTTTTTCCAAAGTGCGACCACGAAAATTTATCGCTGCTACCTTTAGCGCCTATTAAAAATGTAAGTGCAAATAACAATGTGCTATGAAAAGTAATGATCATAAACGCAATGGCTATCATCTCTTTGCCAAGTGAGGCAATAACAATAGGGATACCCACTAACACCATATTTGAATAGCTAGAAGCAAGTCCAAATACACCGTGTTGTTGGTAATTTTTTAAATGTTTTTTACTTAAATAAAAGCGATCAATTAATATACCCACCCAAAATACACTCAGAACAGGTATGTAAAAGCTCAAAAAAGCAAAAAAGCAAAAAGGCTAATGCTTTGCTGTAAGTTAATTTGCGACATGTTTAATAATAAAAAAGCTGGCAAACTAATATAAAAAGTAAACTTACTCAGGCCTGCGATATGCTGCTTGTCGAAAAATTTTAATCGGCAACAGCTATAACCAAGCGCAACAATAAAAATGAGCGGAAAAATAATTGAAAAAATATGCACGTAGTTACATCCTAGTAATAGCTAAAGTTAGCGCCTAAACTCATCATTTTGCGGTAAATTAATTAAAATAAGTACAGCGCCTCTACCACCATATTCGAGAGGGGCTTGGTGCATCGCTATTACGTCTGGGTGCTGTACTAAGTACTGAGGCACTTTGTGCTTTAGTACGCCGCCACCAATACCGTGCACTACACATGCACAATAGTAATGCTGCTTTTTACATTCGTGAATGAGTCCAGCGAGTTCATCTTTAGCAAGTTCTTTATTTAAGCCATGTAAATCTAGCGTCAAATCGGGTGCAAAGTCACCACGGCGAAGCTGTTTAGCTAGGAAAGTATCTTGGCCAGGTTTTACATATTTAACCGTGCCGTGGGTGTCTATATCGGGAATATAAACGTCTGAGAAGAAAAATTCAGATTGAGCCTGCTTTTTTTGCTGGGCAAATTGCTTAGCTTGTGACACCTTAGGCTTTGTATCAAAACGATGAGTATCTTGTTTAAATATTTTGGCGCCTGTGATCGTTTGACGAAATAAGCTTATGTCGTCATTGCTTAGGGACGAATGTGATGGAGTGTCTTTTTTCATAACTATTACCTAAACAAAAAAACGTAAAAACGCAGCGCAAAAGGCGGTACAATACTTAAATGAGGGGCAATTGTAATTTGCCCAGCGCAGATAGGCAATGCAATCGTCTTAAAGACTCAAAACAGTCAGTAAGCTAATACAGGTAAAAATATATGAGCGATTTACAAATAGAAGAAGCAACACTCGAAGAAGCCGTTGCAGAACTGTCAACTTTACATGACTGGTTACGTTGGACTACAAGCCAATTTGCAAGTAGTAGTATATTTTTTGGACACGGTACAGATAACGCATGGGATGAAGCTGTAAGCTTATTACTGCCTGCGCTTAGCTTGCCTGTTGATGCGCCAAAAGAATTAATGCACGCGCGTTTAACAAGCACAGAAAAAAACCGACTTGCGGGTCTTATTGCAGAACGTATTAACGACTGCACACCAGTACCTTACTTAACAAACATTGCATGGTTTGCGGGTATGCCGTTTTATGTTGATGAACGTGTACTTATACCTCGCTCACCATTTGCCGAGCTTATTAGTAACCGCTTTACGCCGTGGCTTGAAGAGCCACAATCGGTAAACCGTATATTAGATTTATGTACGGGTTCGGGCTGTATCGCAATTGCACTTGCGCAAGCTTTTGAGCAGGCACAAGTTGATGCGGTAGATATATCGTATGAAGCGCTTGAAGTGACAGACATTAACATTAACGATTACATGTTGAGTGATCGCGTGTTACCAATTCAGTCTGATGTATTTAGCGGTGTACCAGGTCAAAAATACGACCTAATAGTAGCAAACCCACCGTATGTTGATGCAGAAGATATGGCTGACTTACCACGCGAATTTCATCATGAGCCAGAGCTTGGACTTGCATCAGGTCACGATGGTTTAGATGTAACCCGTACTATATTGAGCGAAGCGAGTGAACATCTAACTGATAACGGTTTGTTATTTGTAGAAGTTGGTAACTCTATGGTACATATGGATGCACTGTATCCGGGCGCGCCGTTTGAATGGATTGAATTTGAACAAGGCGGCTTAGGTGTATTTGTAATTAGCAAAAAGCAGCTAGATGAGTATTTTGCAAAATAAGTAAAAAAATGAATAGCCAAGCCCTGTGCTTGGCTATTGGTAGTCATTAGGAATGAGGAAAGTTAATGGCAGGTAATAGCATTGGGCAGTTATTTAAAGTGTCCACCTTTGGTGAGAGCCACGGCGTTGCATTAGGCGGCGTTGTTGATGGTACTCCCGCAGGTCTTGAAATCACAGAGGCCGACTTACAAATTGATTTAGATCGCCGAAAACCAGGCCAAAGCCGTTATACAACGCAGCGCCGTGAAAGCGATCAAATAAAAATATTAGCAGGCGTTTTTGAAGGTAAAACCACAGGTACCAGCATTGGTTTATTGATTGAAAATACTGATCAACGCTCGCAAGATTACGGCAAAATTAAAGATGTATTTCGCCCAGGTCATGGCGATTACACGTATTGGCATAAGTACGGCTTGCGCGATTATCGCGGTGGTGGCCGTTCGTCTGCACGCGAAACCGCGATACGCGTAGCGGCAGGTGCTATTGCTAAAAAATACTTAAAGCAATTTCATGGTATTGAAGTTAAAGCATGCTTAAGTCAGCTTGGTCCTATCAAGGCTGAAACGTTTGACTGGGATGAAGTGGAAAACAACTTATTCTTTTTCCCTGATGCAAGTAAGCTTGAAGCACTTGACGAATATATGCGTGACCTTAAAAAGCAAGGTGACTCAGTTGGCGCTAAAGTAAAAGTAGTGGCAAGCAATGTACCAGTTGGCCTTGGTGAGCCAGTATTTGACCGTCTTGACGCCGAACTTGCACACTCATTAATGAGTATTAACGCAGTGAAAGGCGTTGAAATTGGTGATGGCTTTGACGTAGTTGAGCAAAAAGGCTCTGAGCATCGCGACGAGCTAACCCCTGAAGGTTTTACATCAAATCATGCTGGTGGCGTACTTGCGGGGATTTCGACAGGGCAAGATATTATTGCTTCTATTGCGCTAAAACCAACGTCGAGCATTACTATTCCGGGTAAGAGTATTAATACAAGCAACGAAGCGGTAGAGATGATCACTAAAGGTCGTCACGATCCGTGTGTAGGTATTCGTGCAATACCGATTGCAGAGGCAATGATGGCCATTACCTTAATGGACCACTTACTGCGTCAACGCGGACAAAATCCACATGTAAACCACGAACATGGGCCAATTAATGGCTCTGTGTAAGTATTTATAATTATAAAAAAACGCGGATTACCGCGTTTTTTTATGTCTGTAATTTAGTTAGGAGCCTTTCAGGAGTTGTTCAAGTAAGCACTATATACTGCAAGAAGGAGGGTAGTAATCATGAACGATAATATTAATGAACACTCACAAATAAAAGCCCAAGCTGCAATAGCCCGCTTAGAACGTTTCAGTAAGTTAACGGATAGCAGCATTGGTATTCCTTTTACTAAATTTAATATAGGTTTGGAGGCTGTGATTGGCTTAGTCCCTGTTATAGGTGATGCCGCAGGGCTAATTTTATCAAGCTATGTGCTTATAGAAGCGCAGCGTTTAGGTGTGAGTAAACGTATAAAGACTAAGATGATCATTAATATGCTCATAGATTTTGTGGGCGGCTTAGTGCCATTTTTTGGCGATATATTTGATGCGTTTTTTAAAGCTAACACGCGTAATACCCGTTTGTTAAAAAACCATATAGCTAAGCAGGTAAAAGTAGAGAGCATTGAACACTAAGTAATGCTAATGCCGAATGTATTTAATGGGCTAAATTATTCAAAGTATAGAAATTACTTATACCTAAATTCGGATAATAACTACGTATTATTGATTTTGCTTTAACTTGCTTTTATTTAGCTTACTTTTAAGATGTAAGCCGTGAATTTAAAATAGGTAGATATATGTACCTTAACCACCTAAGGTATGGCAATAGACCAATAACTACAAATACCTTAGTGACAATAGAGGAGATAGAGAAAGGGCATTGACGTTACTCGAGCCTTAAATACTTCTCTAATACGGTAATGTTGGCTGATATAAAAAAGCAAAATTATGCCAGTTTTCCTCGAACACTCTATGTAGATATTGAGGAGCAGTGCGAGACCTGCCCTAAGGCATTTATTTTCTTTGCTCAAGAGCAACAATATTGGTTTGAGGTACTTGGTTTTTGGGTGGATTCACACTGCACACGTTGTTTTGAATGCCGTAAGCATGCCAGATATATACTAACTCTACGTAAACGGTACGATATGTTAACTAGCTTAGCCAACAAAACCGCTAGCGAAAAAACACAGCGTATAGAACTTGCCAATACGCTTTACTGTTTAGGTATTATTAAAAACATCAATAAAGTAAATGGTTAACCTATTTAGATTTTACTCTTACGTCTTGTTTTTACTTTAGTTGTAAAAAAAACCATACAATTCATCTCGTTTTTAGTGCGGAAAATAACGGATCTCATTTCTATTTTTTACAAAACCATAACACAATACTTAATAAGGTGATGTCTACACTCTATTTTGTGCCAGTGCCCTACATGAAATGATAGTAGACGATAACCAAAGAGAACTCGAAGATTATGGTTCTCCTAGAACTATTCCCGACCATTGTTGATGTGTTTTTCAAATCGAATAGACTCAAATACTGAATAAAAATAAGCTAAAACAGCAAATAAAAAATATATTAATATAAATTCAATCTTGAAGGATAGACTATGGTTTTCTCTCTCTCGTAATGTTAATGTTAATGTTAATTAAGTTAGGTTTTTTATTATCAAAAAACCAGTGCTTAATAATTATACAAAGAATTACTCTTTAAATAAGAAATTGATTAGTATATAGAACTATTAGCTTAATTATATTAAATACTAATCATAGCAACAAGGAAGTTGCACCTCGTCTTTACCATGATCTGTAACTTCCTGCCGCAATCAATCTATTATTTACTCTCGCTATTTTAGCGTGTTTCTATGAGGATTTATCTATCTTTATAGAGACGTAAAATCGTTTTTATTAGCTAAGTAAATATTTATCATGGATTTAAAAAGGAGCAGGAATGCGACAAACTAAATTTGGATTAAATACAGAAGTTAAATATTTTAAAAAATTACTACTTGCGATCACTATAACATCTTTGGTTGGGTGTGGAAGTGATGATAAAAGTGTCGAACCAACAGCATTACAAAATAAACCTCCAGCGTTAGTAATGGGAGAAGATCAAAGTGTTGATGAAAATACTAAAGTTGTTTTAACTGCTCAGGGAACAGACCCTGAAGGCCGTGAGTTATCATATGAATGGTCTCAAACTGATGGGACAAGTGTTGAGTTGAACACATCAACAACTGCTTCGACCTCATTTATAGCGCCAGATGTCTCTGAGCAAGCAAATTTAGAGTTTCAGTTATCAGTCAAAGACTCTGCAGGTGAAGTGGTCACAGGAAGTGTGATTGTTACAGTTAATCCGGTATTTGCACAGCTAAGTAATACCGCAATTAGCTTTAGTTCTGTGCCAGTACAAAACCAAGAAGTGGCTATTAATTTTATCTCTGATGATGATTTAGGTGAAATTAACTGGCAAGTGGAAATGCAACCAGAGACTTCAGCATTAACGTTAACTAAATCTGAAGATCAATCAGTAACTCTTACTCCAACTGCCGTGGGTGAGTATAAATTAATTGCGCAGTCAAAAGATAATGATAGCGTTAAAAGTACAACATTTAGTATTACTCCAAGTTTTGAATTTGATGTGTTAAAAGTTTCTGGTAATGATGATACTACTGAAGTTAACGAGCTAATAGGGGCGATATCAAATCAATCTTGGGTCTACTCGTCTTCACTTGATAAGGATGCACTTAAAACGCTCGTGGCTAATTATGAGCAGTTAGTTGTAAAAGGTTATGACGAAACACAGGGCTTATTAGTTGAATATGATGAAAGTGATTTAAAGACTAAAGAAGCAATGGAGCTGTTAAAGCTAGAGCAGGGCGTTTCAAGTGTTGATAACCGTGTTTTTGAAGGGCAGAACGTATTACGACAAGAAGATACAATACCAAATGACGGTAGTGACTTCACTGATGGCGGCGATAACTGGCATCTAGAGAAAATATTAGCAACGGCTGCATGGGACTTTACAACAGGTAGCACTGATGTTTTAGTAGCAATTTCTGATGGTGGCTTTGATACAACCCATCCAGAGCTAAAAGGACGCTACTCTGAAGTATTGACGTCCCAAGTTTCTGATCATGGTACAGCTGTAGCAGGTACTATTGGTGCCGCTACCAATAATGGGACAGGCATGTCTGGGATTAACTGGTCTTCTCAATTAATCTTAGGTAATTGGGGTAAAGAAAGCCTTAAAGCTTTATTATCAAAAGCAGGTGTTGTGACGGTAAATAGCTCATGGTCAATCCCTGGTTATATTCCAGTTTCTTTCGACCCATCGAACATTGTTAGCTTAGAAGAGCGAAATACGCTTGCTCTAGTCGCTTCTAGACCCTACCGAAAAATAGCAGAAAGTAATTTAGATAAGTTATTAGTGTGGTCTGCAGGTAATGGCATCGGCAATGGTGCGGGCAACAGCAACAATGTTTACGGTGTGGATGCACGCTTACATAGCTCAGCTCTTCACTTTACTAGTAACGGTACTCTACAAAAGCAGCAGAACGTGATGTTTGTTGCCGTTGTTGATGATGATAACCGTTTACCTTTTTACAGCAACTATGGAAGCTCAGTAGATATAGCAGCACCGACTTCTTATAAAACCTTGAAGTCAAATTCTCAATATTATACAGATGGTCAATATGGAGATGGTACAAGTGCTTTTTCGGGAACATCTTCAGGTGCAGCTATAGTAACAGGGGTGGCTTCACTCATATATTCTATTTACCCAGATTTTACAGGCGAAGAGGTAAAAAATATATTAATTGATAGTGCAACAGAGTTTGTGACTGAGCGTTATATTACTCCATCAAAGAGTGTGGATGAGGGGACTAATATTGCGACGTTAGCTCACCAAATTCCAATTGTTAATGCACAAAAAGCCTTAGAAAAAGCACAGGCAATTATTGATAGCAAAGTGATCATTTCAAGTGCTATACCTGATCCTTTTACGGCTCAAACACAACTATTATTTGACTCTATAGATACTGATTTACAAGTAGAAAATATTGAATGGGAACTGCAGTCTTTTGGTGCCTCAGATAAATGGCAAACGGTTAAGACTAGCTCAACAGCTGAAAGCGAATTATTAGTTGATCTTGATACAAGCGCTTCAAGACATCGCTTGCTTGCAACTATTAACTTGCTTAACCCTACGAGTGGATCAGAAGTTGTTGTGGTTAAGGAGTATGAATTTGAGTACTCAACAGTCATATTAACCGCAAAAGACACTGTATCCCTTGAGCCGCAAGTGGGCGTACAAATTAGCCTTGAATCTGACACAGGACAAAACTTTGAAATGTCTAGCTACACAGATTCGTTAGGTGTTAGTAAGATGTACTTAGAAGCGGGATCATATAAAGCATATGGCACTCAAGAAGGTTACCAAACAGCCGCTATCTCAATCATCGTTAATGATGAAAGTACAATTCAAACAACCTTAAACTTAGCATCTACTGAAGTTGGTGCTGTTGGTTCTTTAAGTGGTTTTGTTGTTGATGGTAACGGTAATCCATTAGAAGGTGCCTCTGTAAGGATTTCTGGTGGTGAGCAAACAAATGGTTTCTTTGCAGCTTCAACTACTGATAGTAATGGTGAATTTGCTATTTCGAATATTTCAAAAAGTGATTCGGATGGTGGTGAAATTGAATCTTTCATAATGGAAGTTTCTGCATTTGGTTATACAACCTCAGTGCGTGAAGAAGTTATCATATTGGCAGGTAAGGAGCGTCTAGAGAACTTCACACTTGTTAGCCAAAATTTAGAAGAGCAAATAATATTTTCTGATGGCTTTGAAGAAGGTGAAAATAGCTGGCAATTTACAGGATTTTGGAACCAGGTTGACCTCGCAAATAATAGCATTACTAATACCTTAGTTGATGGAGGATATACTTCTCTAGCGCCAGATGAGGAAGGCCCAAAAGCGTTATTACCTAAAGCATCGAGCGGTAACAGTGCGTGGTGGTATGGTCAGGAAGATACGGGTACATTCATAGGCACACAAAACAGTAATGATTACCTTCTTAGTGGCGGGCAGTCAGAGCAAGCAAATTCAGGACAGCTTGTATCGCCTGCGATTGACTTGACATCAGTTAGTGCCGCACTTCTTAAATTTAGAACATGGTGGGAAATTGAATCAGTAAATCCTAATGAGAATGGATACGATATCATGGAAGTGCAAATAAGTACTGACAGTGGTGAAACCTTTGAAACACTTAAGAAGCTAAACCCTTTTGTTGATCCAAATGAGGCAGATCGTAAGGCAAAACCATTCTCATCGGGTGGTTATAATCGTAAACCTGTTTGGGTGCTAGAAGAGCTAGACCTAACTGATTATGTAGGTCAATCAGTTGTCATACGTTTTGATTTCCAAACGAATGATGGGCTCTACAATGGCTTTAGAGGCTGGATAATTGATGACTTTGAAATGCTTGGTTTTGCTTCGGATTCTAAGATGCTACAGAGCACCAAAGCATTAACTCCTTCTTTAACTAAAGCAGCTGCATCAGACAAATCGGATGTTAGTGAAAAGTTTGTAGAAGTACATAAAAAACCACAAGTTTATTCACTTAAGGTAACACCAACTCGCGATTAATAAACGCTTAATGACAGGCAGTCTTTATTAAGGCTGCCTATTTTTAGTAGTGCAGCAGCGATACATTAACCACTTATTTTACTTTTCAGCGTAATCGAAGTAATACTTTGTGAAACACTAAAACCTTTGTAATAAAAAGAGCTGATTCCCCATTCTTTTAGTTCATCACTAACTTACCTAACAGCTTTAATAAGTAGCTCCTAAGGAATAGCAAATAAGTTGAGACTGATACTTTTGTTATTAAACATAGAGAGTAACCCTAATAAATCAATGCGCCGTAATAAGCAAATAGGTTTGCTTTATGATCGTGAGGTATTGGTGTTTCCTATCTATGTGTGCAAGCAGTTTATTTATAAGTATTGTTGTTTAAGTGGTAAACACTAGGAGCTTATTTTTACTTTAGTTGTAAAAGCCCGTACAATTCGTCTCGTTTTTACTGCGCAAAATAGCGCTGCAACCGAGAAAAATTAGCCTAATTTTATGCATCAAATAGCTGATCTAATTTCAATTTTTGAACGCACTTTTTATCAAAGTCATAATACATGTCTGATAAAAGGCGATTTTGAACCTGTGTATTTACCAGCAACAGAGCACGTGCCATATCACCAAGTTGTATTTGCGCATGGTTTTTACGCGAGTGCACTGCATGAAATTGCGCATTGGCTAGTAGCAGGCGATGCACGTCGTTTATTAGAAGATTACGGCTATTGGTATTGCCCCGATGGGCGCGACAAACAAAAACAAGCTGAGTTTGAAAGCGTAGAAGTAAAGCCCCAAGCTATAGAGTGGTTATTAAGCACCGCAGCAGGGTTTACTTTTAATGTGTCGGTGGATAACTTAAACGGCGAGCAAACATGTCGGTTTGATTTTCAGCAGCGAGTACATGCACGTGTATTATCGTTAATCGAAAATGGCTTTAACTCTCGTACAGAGTCACTTTTAAAAGCACTCTCTGATTTTTATAATACACAGTGGCCATTAACAGCGCAGCAATTTAATTGGCAACATCCGAAGGAGCTTTGTAATGGCGTTTAAATTAGGTTTAATTGTAAACCCAGTAGCGGGTTTAGGCGGAACAGTTGCTTTAAAAGGTAGTGATGGCGCACACACAGCCGTTAAAGCAATCGAATTAGGTGCAGAACCCAAAGCAAATAGCCGCACAAAAGCAGCGCTTGAGGTGCTATTGCCTTATAAAGAGCGCTTAACCATTTACACCGTTAACGGTGACATGGGTGAGCAAACAGCAAAAGCCTTGGGCTTTAATGTAGAGGTTGTATATAACACTTCTGCAATAACAACCCCAGATGACACAGAACAAGCAGCAAAAGTACTTAAAGACTTTGGTGTTGATTTAGTTTTATTTGCTGGAGGCGATGGTACAGCGCGTAATATTTGCGATGCAATAGAGGATACCATTCCCGTACTTGGTATTCCTGCAGGCTGTAAAATTCATTCTGGTGTATACGCCATTACACCAAAAGCTGCAGGGCGCGTAGTCGAAATGCTGGTTAAGGGGGAGTTAGTTACCTTAGCTGATGCCGATGTAATGGATATAGATGAAGATGCTTTCAGGCAAGGCACAGTAAAAGCCAAACGCTACGGCGAAATGCAAACACCTAGCGAAGTACGCTATATGCAAGCGGTTAAAAATGGCGGCAAAGAAACCGACGAACTCGTACTTGCCGACATTGCAGCGCATGTTGTATCGCAAATGGATGAAGACACATTTTATATAATGGGTAGCGGCTCAACGGTTGAAGCCATAATGGAAGAAATGGGTCTTGAGAATACGTTACTTGGTGTTGATTTAATAAAAGATCAAACCTTAGTTGCTCAAGATTTAACGGCGAAGCAATTACTTGAGCTTACACATGATCAATGTACTAAGTTAGCCATTACGCTCATTGGCGGGCAAGGGCATATATTTGGCCGTGGTAACCAGCAATTGAGCCCTGCGCTTATACGCGCAATTGGAAAAGAAAATATTATTGTAGTAGCAACTAAAACAAAACTACAAGCGCTTAATGGTCGCCCCCTTATTTGTGATACAGGCGATGGCGAATTAGATGATGAATTAACGGGTTATATTAAAGTAACCACCGGATTTAACGACCATATTATGTATGCAGTAGGGCACCAAAACCTTGAAAATACAGGTGCTTTGCAAAACCAGGAGATTAATAAATGAGTTTAGTGAACTATATCGATGCAGCCCAGCAGTACTTCGATGATTTAGTAATAAAAGCAACTGACGATGAGTTATTTGCAGGCGGCTATTTACGAGGTCATTTTGATCTTGCAGTTGGTTATGCCGAAGTAGAAAAGCTGACAATCAGTATAGATGAGCTAAACGAAACTGTAGAGCAAAGCTTAGTTAAAGCATATCGCAACGGCGAGCTTAACGAAGAAGACAAGGCATTAGTTGCACGCTTATGGGATGAAGTTAAAGCCCTCGCTTAACCCTAAGTGTTACAAAAAACACGATGTGTTTATCACTATCGTGTTTTTTTGTGCCCAAAACTTTTAAAGTAGATTTTCATGTTAATTTACTGTTTTGTTTTTATGCGATATTGTTACTAAAATAAATTTTAGGAACAATAAGAATGAATAATAATCAAGATGCTTTACCTTCAGGGGTTGTAGCGCGTTTTTTAAACTTTGTTGAGCGAGTAGGAAATAAGCTTCCAGATCCAGCCGTAATATTTCTATTTGCAATGTTATTAATTTGGTTTTTGTCGTGGTGGTTTTCAAGCGTGAGTTTTGATGCAATAGACCCACGTACCGGTGAAGCGATTATTATTAATAATATGCTGGCAAGTGATTCGCTCGCTACCTTTTTATCCTCTATGGTAAAAACCTTTACTGGCTTCGCTCCCTTAGGTGTTGTTTTAGTAGCTATGTTAGGTGTCGGTGTTGCAGATCATTCGGGCTTTATTAATACCGGTCTTAAGTTAATGCTTAAAGTGACTCCTAAAAAGCTATTAACGCCTTCAATCATTTTAGTGGCCATTGTGAGCCATACCGCTACTGACGCAGGTTATGTATTAGTTATTCCACTTGCTGGTGTTATATTTTATGCTGCAGGACGCCATCCACTTGCGGGTATTGCAGCTGCCTTTGCAGGAGTCAGTGGTGGTTTTGGGGCTAACTTTATTCCATCAGGGATTGATCCATTACTACAAAGCTTTACCCAAAGTGCGGCGCAAATAATTAATCCTGCAATAACAATTAACCCGTTAAATAACTGGGCATTTGCTTCAGCATCTAGCTTATTTATTGTGGCATTAGGCTGGTACATTACCGATAAAATTATTGAACCACGTTTACAAAAAACAGCGGTTGATGGTGCTAAAGAGGATTTACCTGTATTTGAAGATGCACGTAGTGATGAAAAACGTGCCTTTTATATAGCCAGTACCGTGATGATTACAGGACTTGCGTTATTAGCATTTGTCTCTGCTCCAGACGATTCTGCAATGCGCAGTAGTGACGGATCCCTTACTAATTTTAGCTCTCCTTTAATGCAATCAATTGTGCCACTAATATTTTTACTTTTTTGGATTCCAGGCACTGTATATGGATTTACGGTAGGCACTTTTAAAACTTCAAAAGATATGATTGATGCCATGAGTAAAGCGATGAGCGGTATGGCATATTATATCGTTATGGCGTTTTTCTGTTCGCTATTTATTGCTGCATTTAGTAAATCAAATTTAGGTGCACTGCTTGCAATCGAAGGTGCGCAGTTATTAAAGGCAATGGAATTGCCCAGTGCAGTAACGGTTGTAGGCATTATCTTTTTAACTGGCTTTGTTAATTTGTTTGTAGGTTCAAGTTCAGCAAAATGGGCGTTACTTGGCCCTATTTTTGTACCAATGTTAATGCAACTTGGCATTTCGCCAGACTTAACTCAAGCCGCTTATCGTGTAGGTGACTCAAGCTCTAATATTATTACACCGTTAATGCCATACTTCCCATTAGTGGTGGTGTACTGTCAAAAGTATGTGAAAGGCACCGGGATAGGCACTTTAATTGCTATTATGCTACCGTATTCAATCGCCTTTATGATTGGCTGGAGTATCTTTTTATTAGGTTACTGGGCACTTGGTATTCCTTTAGGTTTAGATGCAAGCTACATTTATCCAGCATTGCCTTAACCTAAACCTTTATGAACCTCACTCACTTGAGTGAGGTTTTTAAATAAAAGTCCTGTAATGTAAAAGTAAGTCTAAGTTATCTTTCTAAATCTCTCACTATATAGCCAAATAAGCTGGCCTCTCCAACAATATACACATAATCATTTTTGTTGTTCATTATTGTAGACTTATCGTCATACCACCTAAAATCATGAATCTTATTCGTTTTAGGGTCTTTGAAGTATAAACGAGTACAGCTATCTTCATACTCAGTGCCACACTCTTGTACATCGGTCAGGATGTATTCTTTATACCAATAGTCGCCTTGTGTGTAGTAAGCCCATAATTTAATAGGATCAGAGATAAAAAAATAGAGTATTCCAAAGATTAATAAAGGGGATAATGGGTACATGAAAATGGATGCTAATTTTATTTTAGTATCTGAGAAATTGTATTTAAGTGATTCTCTATATTTACTGCAGCGTTTATATTTATTAAATATAAGTATATTTAAATAGATAAATAGTGCACAACAGATAATAGGGAGGGTTATAAAGAAAACAACGTCGTATAGTTCATTTGAGATGAATGGTGGATCTGTAAAGTCCATTAAAATAGGAAGAGTGATGCATAATAAAATGGGGAGTATTATTGCTACAAGGAGCAAGTTGTCGTAAATCTTTTTCAATTTTTAATTCGTCCGTGAACTATAGCCTTTGTCTAGTTTACAGAATTTTTGTTATTTTAAAAATCAGAGAAATGTATTTATAGGCATTAAGCAACCCGAACTCAGGCTAAAAAAACTATCTCAAGCCGCTATTGAATTGACGCGAAAGTCTACTTTGTTTTCACTGTAGCAGCAGCTTAAAAACAAAAAAACCTTGTCACTTTCGTGGCAAGGTTTTTTTATTAAAGAGTCGTTGCTTATTTAGCTGTGAAGCTTACAGGGCGACGTTCTTTACGAGGACCGCTGCGCTTATCACCGCGTGCGCCGTCATCTTTATTAAAGCTGCGTTTCTTATCACCAGCTGGACGCTCAGAGCGTTCGCCACGTGGTTCAGCAGGACCTTGATCAGTTGTAATTGTTAAGCCCATAGGGCGTTTACAAATAAACACTTTTTGAAAGTGATCAAGTACATCTTTAGGCATGTTTTGCGGTAATTGAACCGTGCTGTGATTGTCGTGTAGACGAATATCACCAATAAACTTGCTTGAGATGTCAGCTTCGTTAGCGATAGCGCCAACAATATTTTTAACCTGAACACCATGTTCACGACCTACTTCGATACGGTAAGTATCCATAGGACCTGCATCACGGCTGTTACGTTCGCGAGGTTTACGCTCAGCGCGTTCACCACCACGTTCGCCGCCACGTTCGTTACGACGTCCACGGTCACCACGATCGTTGCGTGAATTGCGGTCGTTACGCTCGTTACGTTCACGAGGTTGAATCTTAACTTCTTCAACTTTAATTGGCGACTGTTGCTGTGCTAAACACAGTAACGCACCCGCTAAGCTTTCAAGAGGAAGATCAAGTTTTTCAGCCATGTTAGTAGCTACTTCATTGAAGAACGTGATGTCTTTGTTTTCAAGCGCAATAGTTAATTTTGCTTGTAACGCTTCGATACGTTTTTCTTCAACAATTTTTGCTGTAGGTAATTCAACTTGAGCAATTTCAGACTTCGTATGACGAATGATATTTTTAAGTAAATAACGTTCGTTATGTTTTACGAATAAGATTGCTTTACCAGTACGACCAGCACGACCTGTACGGCCGATACGGTGAACGTAGGCTTCAGAATCTTGTGGGATATCGTAGTTGATAACTAAGCTTAAACGGTCAACATCTAGACCACGTGCCGCTACATCTGTTGCAATAACAATGTTTAGCATGCCACTTTTTAAGCGATCTACAGTGCGTTCACGTGCTTGCTGGTTCATGTCACCGTTAAGTGGAGCAGCAGAGAAACCTTCGCGCTCTAATAACTCAGCAAGTTGTACTGTATCGTTACGCGTACGTACGAAAACAATAGCACCTTCATATTGCTCAGCTTCTAAGAAACGAACAATTGCTTTATTTTTATGTACGCTTGCATTCCAAAACACTTGCTCAACAGATGATACTGTAGAGTTACGCGCAGAAATATGAACCTGTTCAGGATTGTTCATATACTTGCTGCTGATGTTTTGAATTTGCTTAGGCATAGTCGCAGAGAAAAGACATGTTTGCTTTTCGCGCGGTGTTTTTTCCATGATGCTTTCTACATCATCGATAAAGCCCATACGTAACATTTCATCGGCTTCATCAAGTACAAGTGCTTGTAGAGCATCAAACTTGATAGTGCCACGGTTAATGTGATCGATTAAACGACCTGGAGTTGCAACAATAACCTGAGCGCCACGACGAAGTGCGCTTAATTGGATACTGTAGCTTTGGCCACCATATAGTGCCAATACTTCAATACCACGAACATGTTTAGCATATTGTTCGAATGCCTCAGCAACTTGGATCGCAAGCTCACGTGTTGGTGTGAGTACAAGGATCTGTGGCTGTTTCACAGACGGGTCAATATTATTTAGTAATGGCAGTGCAAATGCTGCGGTTTTACCTGTACCCGTTTGAGCTAGTCCCAGTACGTCCTTTCTTTCTAGCAATAACGGTATACATTGAGCTTGGATTTCAGATGGTGTCTTGTAACCCAACTCTTCAACTGCCTTCAAAATTGCAGGAGAAAGATTTAGAGATTCAAACGTGACTGGTTCTGACATTAATACGCCTCAACGAATTTAAAGAGGCGCGCATTATATAGGATTCGCGAGGCAAATGCTTGTATAAATTGAAACTAATTTCTATGTGTTTGATGTTGGTCGAAATTTAACCAGTTTAATTTGGGGTTTATTAAACTGGTTAACATATTTAATACAACGCTTATTTGTACAAGCCTAGGTTTTCTTTTGCGTAAGCTTCAAATTCTGTAAATCCACCGATGTGATTTTGATCCACAAAAATTTGTGGAACGGTAGGGCAAGGTTTACCAGCTGACTTTTCAAGGTCGGCTTTACTAATGCCTTCTTTAATTATATCGATGTAGCGAAATTTAAAGTCATCACGTTCATTTGATAGTTGCTGCGCAACATCTTTTGCACGAACACAATATGGACAACCTTCACGGCCAAAAATTACAGTTAACATAGCTTTCTCCTCAATTTGATTAAAATCAGTTTAAATGATTGAAAAATTATTTAAAGCAAAAAAAATCGATTACACCATTCTAATAAAAACTATAAATCATATATTGCATAGTAATATGATTTGCAAAATGCGAATGAGAAACTAAAGCGCTGTCTGTCTAATACTTAAGTATATGAATGCAAGTGTGTTTACAAGAATTAATTTGTGGCACATAACTTGATGATTAAGAAGTATACATTGGGTTAATGAGAATACTTTATGAATATTAATAGTCACGTTTTAGAAATTATCCAAGGGGTAATCGGTAAATATTGTGAAACCCAAAATCGAAATTTTTCAGTTACTTTAATTAACAAGTTGCAATGTAACTACGTATGTTTGCAAATTCCTCTTGAGCAAATGATTGCGCAATGCGAGGAATTTCTGATTCCAGCGCTAGCATCTGTAAAGCAGAGCTTTTTACTTAACCTAGGAGCAAATATACAAGGGGTTAGCCTTCATTACCAGATTGATGGTTCTGAGCAAGTAAGCACGCTGGATTTTCATGGGCTTTTAGCAACAAAAGAGTCTGTTAGTTTGGCGCTTGATATTAGCCAAAATATAGACGTTCTAACTGATTGTGAGGCGTTATTTAAAAGTTGTTTAATAACATCGGATAATACCCATGAGCGCTTTGGCTTAAATTTTAAATTATTCAATAGCACTTTTAAGGAAACGGTACAGATTGAGGATTTACGTCACCTTAGTGGTGACGCGCTTACTGATAAACTAAATGGTGACAGAATGAATAGACACATAAAGTTATGCACTATTAGCGACATTAGTGAGCTGAGCCAAGAGAATAAACTATCTAAAAAAATATTAGGTTGGCCATTTTTTGATACTGACCTAATTACTATTTTAACAACATTTCATACGCAAACACGTTTATCTGTATTAGTGACGGATGACAGCTTACCAAGCCAAATTGCAACAAAAGTGATGCTCGAAATGCTGGGCTGCTTAGTAACATGTGCAGAAAATGGTGCTAGTGCCTTAACGCTTGCTCAAAATGAACCATTTGATTTACTGCTCTTAGATGAGCGCATGCCAGGAATGTTTGGCAGTGACGTAGCACAGCAATTGGTGCGTCAAAATACCCCTAATAATGATACACCCAAAGTTATTTTAACGGGGCTAACAGGGGATGAGCAGATAGCTGAGTTATTTGAAAAAGGTATTACGCACTATTTACAAAAACCAGTGACCAAAGCAGTGCTCGAAAAGTTTATTAAACCTTGGCAATTAGCGTCTTAAATTGGTTAATAAGGTGGCAATGATGCATGACTTTTCTAAAACAGCGCTTATTTTGATTGGTTTTCAAAATGATTACTTTTCACCAAAGGTATTTTGTATGACGTGGTTGAAGAGTCGTCAAGAATTACTGGCGTGGTAGAAAATACACTCTCTTTATTGACCGCCTGTGCAGAGCAATTTGCGTTAGTTGTTAATACACCCATTCATTTTACACAAAACTACAGTGAGCTTAAAAATCCGATTGGCATATTAAAAGCTATTGCAGATGTGGGCGCATTTAAAGCAGGTTCGTACGGCGCTCAAACCATTGAGCAGCTAGATTTTTTTAGCAATGTTATAGAAGTGGTGCCTGGGAAAAGAGGTTTAAATGCTTTTACACATACTGCTCTAGCGCAAAAGCTCAAAGAACATGGTGTAACTAATGTAATTTTAGCCGGTACGGTGACTTCTATTTGTATTGACTCAACTGCGCGTACGGCTGTTGAACTTGGTTTTAACGTCACTATTTTAAGTGACTGCACATCGAGTCGCACTCCTTTTGAACAAACTTTTTACTGTGAAGAGGTTTTTCCTCTTTATGCGCGAGTTTGTGATAGCAAAACTCTTATTAAGCATTGGAGAGAGCATGGATAACTACGATGAACTACAAGTGCAAATTCAATATGCATTGGTTGAAAAGCTCTCCAATAGTAATCGACGTCAAGCAAAGCTATTAGCTATTTTAGATGAATGTATTTTTGAGTGTGATAAGCATTTAAATCTTACCTATATTAACGAAGCGTGGGAGAAGAAACTAGGTTACTCAAGCGATCCATTAATTGGTTCTAATATTACTAAGTTAATGAATTGCGAAGATATTATGCATTTTGTTGCATACAGTTGTTGTTTGCTTGAAGGAAAGCAGACTCCTAGTGTAGAAATACAAATAAAAAATAGTCTCGGACTCTTAAACTGGTTTGAGTTGAGGCTAGTTTATGATGAAAAAAGCGGTTTTATAGGTTCACTCTATGACATTCAGCGTCATAAAGACTCGCAACTTTTGCTCACACAGCAGCAAAAATATGTAAAACGCTTATCGCTTGTTGCGAGCCATACAAATAACTTAGTAATAATTACAGATAAATTTGGCATAATTGAGTGGGTTAACAATAGTTTTGAAGTACTTACAGGTTACACCTGTGATGAGGTTATAGGCACCAGTCCAGGTCAATTACTGCAAGGGCCAAAAACATGTGAAAAAAGCCGTAAGGTCATGTCTCATGCCGTAAAAAATGGACTTCCTTTTCAAGTTGAAACTACAAATTACGATAAAAACGGTAATATTTATTGGGTTGCTATTGATGCAAACCCAGTGCGAGATGATGAAGGCCAAGTAAAGCATTTTATCGCTATAGAAACTAATATTACGCAGCGAGTTAAAGCCGAACAAGCAATGGCAGAGATAGAATATAATTATCACTCTGTCGTTGATAATATCCCTGATATTGTTTTACGCCTTGATACATTTGGCAATCTATTATTTATAAATCAAGCATGGCAGCGAGTTCTGCACAGCAAGGTAGATGAGAGCCTTGGCTTACCTATAATTAAGTTTATAGCAAAAGAAGATGTAGAAAAAATTAGTAACACTTTACTTGATTATAAACAAGGTAAGCGTGACATTCGTCGCTTTGATATACGTTTAATTAATGCACAAGGTATAAATAACTGGGTCGAAATTACACTTACTCCTATTGTTGGTGGTTACGAAAGTGATTTATCATCAATTGCTGCGACACTTGTGGATATACAAGAGCGTATTGAAAGCGAGCAAATATTACTTGATGCTAAACATCAGGCAGAAACCCTAGCGGAGTCAAAAAGCCGATTCATGGCAAATATTAGTCATGAAATTCGCACGCCATTAAATGCTGTGATTGGGTCTGCAGATATTTTGCATCATACCGGTTTGACTTCTGAACAAATGCGCTATACACAAATGATTAAAACAAGTTCTGACGCGCTATTAAGTGTATTGGACGATGTATTAACGTACTCACGCTTTGAAGCACAAGCCATAACACTCAATAATCAGCCATTTAGTATTGATACGTGTATTGAAGAAGCAATAGATATAATTTCTCAAGGCGCTTTGCAAAAAGGGCTTGAGGTTATTTTTGATTTTTATCCTGATGTACCAGCTCAAGTAATTGGTGATCATGCCCGTATAAGACAAATAGTCATAAATTTATTAGCCAATGCAATTAAATTTACTCAACATGGTGTAATAACCGTTACTGTTAAGTGCACTCATATTGAAGGTGATAATTTAAACCTTTATTTATCTGTAAAAGACACGGGTATGGGAATTGCAAAAAATAAAATTGACAGTATGTTTATGCCTTTTATTCAATCGGATAATTCAATTACTCGAAAGCATGGTGGCAGTGGCTTAGGGCTTGCGATATGTAGGCAAATTTGTGATGTAGTAGGTGGAGATATTTCGGTTAGTTCTGAGTTTAATAAAGGAAGCGAGTTTATAGTTAATTACCCGCTGCAAATAGACACAACTGACTCAATTTTAAGAGAAGGGTTTGCAGCACGAAGTAAAAAGCCAAAAGTATGGATAGTAGGAAGTCACGAAATTCTAAAAACAGCCTTGGAGCATACGCTCACTCGGTTTTCTATCACTTTTGAACACTACGAAGTATGCCCAGATATACCCAAGTACGATAGTTTTCCTGATGCAATTGTATTAACTGATCCTCAAATGTTAGCCCAAACACGCGAGCGTATAAATACATACAACTCCCTTAATTCACCGTGTTTACTCATCCTAGATTTGCTAGGTAAAAGCTTATTACCGCAAAATATTAACGACAGAGAGCTTAGGTTAAATGGCCCTTATAAAGTATCGCATGTACTACGGGCAATTAGTTTATTAGAAGAGCAGCTGTTTCATTTGGATATTATATTTACCAATCGTGAGCAAAAAGAAACTTTAGAAAGCCCCTCAGGGTTAACTCAGTTAAGCGGAACCAATGTATTGGTTGCTGAAGATAATACAAATAATCAAATTGTAATTCGGCAGTTTTTAGAACAAAAAGGTTGCAGTGTACATATTGTTAGTGATGGTCAAGAGGCAATAATAAAGGCGCAAAGCGATGAAATCGATATTATTTTTATGGATATTCAAATGCCAATACTCGATGGGATTTCTGCAACTAAAGCAATCAGAAAGTTAGGTATAGCCACTCCCATAATAGCACTCACTGCAAATGCGGTTCATGGTGATAAAGAGCGATTTATAGACGCGGGGATGAATGACTATTTAGCTAAGCCAATTGTAAGTGAGATGCTTTATTTACTGCTTGATAGATATGCCCCAGAGCAGGTTATTGAATCTAAACATTTAAAGCTTTCTCGTTTAGTGCAAGTGTGGGAAAAGCTGAGTTGAGTAATGAAGGCTAGGAGCTGTTTACTCTTTGTTGCTCGGTTTTTACTTATTCTTACATGGATGTAAGCCAGTAGGGTAATGCAGGAGCAGTTACCGAGCCAGCTAGGTTACAAACCTCGCGCCGCGATTAAACCGCCTTTAGTTTGAACGAATTTTGATCCACAAAGATCAACAGTCCCTAATATTAAAAGTGGATTTGTGTTGTATAAATTTGATAAATGAAAAAATTGACCTAGTATTTTAGGAGTAAGTTAAATTTATTTTTTAGTATTTAATGAGTGTTTTTATTTTGAACTTTATTTAAATCCTCAATCATACCTTTAATTTATTTTAACGACCTGATTTTATTGTCTTTTTATTTTTTTATAACGTTGTTATCTGGTTGGCACGACTTTCGCAATATATTAAATATCAAATCAAGACGAATTTAGTTAAATTTTTAAGGGGTGCAATATGCAAACAAACACAAAAGCCAAACAACAACCTAAAGGTAACAATTGGGTACTTACACCTGAAATTATGGTTTTGTCTATTTTGCTTGTTGCCACTTTAGTAGTCGGTATTACAGTTTTACGAGGTAGCGACTCAATTGAACCGCTGGCAGATATTCAGCCAATTACTTTTACACAAGCTGATGTTGAAAGCGCGCAGTTGATGAGTAATACATTCGACTCACAAGATACCAACTATGCACAAAATGTAACCGCTTCTAAAAACGACGACAGCGATACTCTTTCAAACTAGAGACTTTTGCGCAGGTAATTATTTATAGTTGCCTGCGTTTTTTTATGTTCCTACCATTAATTTAATTTTTATCCCTCCCCATAAAATCAGTTATATGCTCTTAAATTTAGATAGTATTTGACCTAAACAGGGTTTAATCAAAGTTTTCCCTTATCTCATCTGCAATTGCTCATATTAGCTTTAGTCAGCATCTATTAACTGGCTTATCTGTGCTTTATAAGCTCGGTTAAGCACTCATTTGCCAATTTAGTTGCATTGCAATCTGAATTGCAAAATGCGAATGAAATGGGTGAAATAGAGTTATTTTATTTTATAATTTAACCAATTGAATATATTGACTTTTATTCCTATTCCTTAGCATTTAAATTGGCCTGTAAATTGCTCGTTAATATAATAAGTCACTAAGAGTGAAAACCGGAGCAAAATCATGAGTGCGTTTAAATACCTAGAATCGGAAAGCCCTGTCAACCTAGCAAGATGGCATGAACTAGAAAGAATTATGTCTGATGCAATGCAAAATAATTATTTTAAAATGGTGTATCAACCGCTTGTATCATTGGGTTCTGGAAAGCTGGTCGGCTTCGAGTCGTTAGTAAGGTGCCAATCTCCGCGTTTTGGCATTGTTGGCCCAGATGAGTTTATCCCTCATGTAGAGCAATCGGGAATGATTTTAGAATTAGGTGACTGGATTTTTGAGCAATGTTTGTCTGATTTAAAGCAGATGCGACATTTTGGTATGACAGATATAGCCGTTTCTTTAAATATCTCGCCGGTGCAAATTTTAGATGGTGATGTGTTTTCAAAAGTAATGGCTTTACTAGAAAAGTACCAAATACCACCACAGGCTATTAAAGTAGAATTAACGGAAACAGCGCTCATTCATAGTCCTGATAAAATAGCTAAGGCGTTTGAAAACTTCCATAATGAAGGCGTAAAGGTGTGGATTGATGATTTTGGCACTGGGTATGCCTCTTTAGGTTTACTTCGTCAATTTGATATTGATGGTTTAAAAATTGATCGCAGTTTTGTAAGTGGTATTGCAACTAATAATGAAGACTTTACGTTATGTAGCGCAATTATTGCGATGGCTCAACGATTGGGTTTACAAACGGTAGCAGAAGGTATTGAAGAGAATGAGCAATTACAAATATTAGAACAACTTGGTTGCGATATAGCTCAGGGGTACCTGCTAGATAAGCCGCAAACGTTAACTAAAAGTATTGATACTTGGGCTTTGTAAATGTTTATATTCATTTTGATTTGCAAAATGCAAAAAACAAATTACTCTTAAACTACAACTCTTACATTTGATTAGTGTAAGAAGTTTTAACTTACACAAAGGTTATCTATGCCCATATCAGAGCAGTTTGTCGATAAAAGTATTACCGAGCTAAATGTATTAACTCAACTCGAAAAGGATGTTGGGACAACCGTGTTAGCTCGTTTAATTAAATTATTTATTGATGAATTAGTTACTATGGCTAACCAATTAGATACGGCAATTAGTAGTGAAGATACTATAAAAATTAAAGAAGTAATGCATGTCTTAAAAAATTCAGCAGCTTTATATGGTGCATCTGCTTTAGCCGCGTTAGCAACACAATTACACGATTCGCCACCGTCAACTACACAAGAAAACTTGCACGCAGCGCTTGTTATTAAACACAACTTGGATAAAACCCGAGATGCGTATCAAATAATGAGTAATAGTATAGCTATCTAGGAGAAAGCTGTGTCAGATATAATTGATAAAGGTCTTGTTTATATTGTTGAAGATAGCATTGCCAGTGGTGCTTTATATGCAAGTCAGCTTGAGCAGGCTGGTTTCCAATGCAAACACTTTACAGATGGGTACTCTGCTTTAGTCGGTATTAAAGAAAAAATGCCAGCGGTCATAGTACAAGACGTATGATTGCCAGATATAAGTGGGCTTGAGGTATTACAATTTGTAAATAAGCAGAAAAATCCTGCTAATGTAGTCATGATCACCTCAAACAGCTCTATTGATATTGCAGTGGAAGCAATGCGTTTAGGCGGTTTTGATTTTTTAGAAAAACCTTTCACAAGTCAACGACTCATTAGTTCAGTAGAAAGTGCCTTGACGCCAAAAGAGCAAGTTAAAGTTCAACCATTGGTTAAAAACAGAGATAAAAATCAAGATTTTGTTGGTGAATCTCTGGCAATGAAAACCGTTTTTAGATTACTTGATAGTGCAGCTAGAAGTAAAGCGTGTGTATTTATCACAGGTGAAAGTGGAACCGGTAAAGAAGTTTGCGCACAAACCCTTCATGATACAAGCCCGAGAAATACAGGACCATTTATTGCCATAAACTGTGCAGCTATTCCTGCTGAGCTATTTGAATCAGAATTTTTTGGTCATGTTAAAGGTGCGTTTAGTGGGGCATTAAGCGATCGAAAAGGGGCTGTTGAAGTGGCCAACGGCGGTACCTTATTTTTAGATGAATTATGTGAAATGGAACTTAACTTACAAGCAAAGTTATTACGCTTTTTACAAACAGGCATTTTTAGTAAGGTGGGTAGTAGTGAAGTATTACACAGCGATGTTCGTTTAGTCTGTGCAACAAACAGAAACCCAATCATAGAGGTTGCAGAAGGGCGTTTTAGAGAAGATTTATATTACCGTTTAAATGTTATCCCCGTAAAGCTCCCCCCTTTAAGAGAACGCGGAGGCGATATATTACTGCTTGCTGAGTATATTTTGAAACAAAAAAGCGATAGTAATGCAAAGCATTTCACTGGTTTTTCTGATGAAGTTAAGGCGCTTTTTTGTAATTACGATTGGCCAGGAAATATTCGCGAACTACAAAATGTAATTGAAAACACCGTTGTTATTAATGATGACGATGTAATTGAAAAAGACATGCTACCAAGCTCATTTGGATTAGGCGCTGTGAAGCACTCGATATCCGCTAAGTCAGTTCACAATACAAACGAGCAGAGTGTTCAACTATCGCCTATGTCTGTTCATGATATAGAACCTTTGTGGCAAGTTGAAAAAAGGGCGATTGAAAATGCAATTAAAAGCTGTGAAGACAATATTCCTCTTGCTGCTGCTTATCTAGGGGTTAGTGCATCTACCATTTATAGAAAAATAAAGGGATGGTCTTAAAGTTATAATCGATTTTTAATTACACTTTTCAGGTTGAATTAATAAAAGTTACCCTAAGCTTTATGGGTAAGAGCAAATTAATTTTTAATCTGACACAGTAAAAGGAGATCGCAATGAGTAACACTAGTTTAAAACCTGCGGATATTATGCCATCACTAGTCGTGAGTGATGTTGATGAGAACAAGGTAGATTTAGTTGATAGAGTAAGTGACTCTCCCTGGAAAATGATTGTTGTTTATCGAGGCCAGCACTGCCCTAAATGTACTGCGCAACTTAACGAGCTTGCTAAAGTTCATAAAGACTTTAAAGATGCTGGTGTTGAAGTGGTTGCGGTAAGTGGTGATAGCCATGAGCAGCTTGATAAACATCTTGAAAAAATAGATGTTAACTTCCCAATTTACTATGGTTTAACAATCGAACAAATGACCGATTTAGGGCTACATATCAGCGAGCCTCGCAGTGATGCAGAAACTGATCATCCATTTGCTGAGCCAGGCATTTTTGTACTTAATGAAAAAAATCAGCTTCAAATGGTCGATATATCAAACAGCCCATTTGTTCGTCCTGATTTAGAGCAACTGCTAGGTGGAATTAAGTTTTCTAGAGAAAACGACTATCCAATCCGAGGCACATTTATTAAATAACATTCATTTTCATGGTTTCAAAAGGCACTTTTTAGTGCCTTTTTTTATTTATTTTTAATTTTTTTAAAATTAATCTCTTGAAAACAATTTTACCGTCCATATATAGTTTAGTAGGACGCCTGATGGGTCCTAAATTAAACTTAAATAATTGAAATTTATATTGTTAATTAAACTTTGCTTGAGCTTGTTCAATAGAAGAGCACATGCAAAATATCGCTTAAATATGAGGGTATTATTATGCGTACAGTAGACTTATCACCACTTTATCGTTCATTTATCGGCTTCGAACATTTAGCATCACTTATGGATGCGGCAGCTAATACAGATAAGCAGCCAAGCTTTCCTCCTTACAACATAGAAGCACTCGATAAAGACAAATACAGAATCACTATGGCCGTTGCCGGTTTTAGCGATAACGAATTAACCATTGAGTCAGAAAATAACACATTAAAAGTTACAGGTACTAAAGCAAATAAAGATGAAAACGCAGAGCGTAAATTTATTCATCAAGGTATTGCTGAGCGTAACTTTGAACGTAAATTCCAGTTAGGAGATCACGTAAAAGTACTCGGCGCAGATTTAGCCAATGGCTTACTAAGTATTGACTTAGAACGTGAAATCCCTGAAGCGCTAAAACCACGCAAAATTGAAATTGGTAATAGCAATCTAATAGAAGGTAAATAATCTTCTAAAGTACATATTTCCCTGATTACTTAGCCGCCTCATTCGAGGCGGCTTTTTTGTTTACAGCGCTTCTAAATTATTAAGGTAGTAGGTTGCTTGTTGCAGCGTTTGTTCTTGGAGTGTTTTTTCTTGTTTATCCCAGTTTTTATATACCATACCAATACGTGGGTTCTTTTCTAGTCTGTCTCTGTGTTTATTCATGAAATGCCAGTACAGGCTATTTAGCGGGCAAGCTTTATCACCTACTTTTTGTTTAACATCGTACTGACAGCTTTTGCAGTAATCGCTCATCTTATTAATGTAGTTACCGCTTGCAGCATAAGGTTTAGTCGCAATTATTCCATCATCGGCAAACTGGCTCATTCCTCGGGTGTTGGGCATCTCTACCCACTCTATGGCATCGATATAAACACCTAGGTACCAGTTGTCTACGTCATCAGGGTTTATTCCTGTAAGCATGCAAAAGTTTCCAATAACCATTAGGCGTTGAATATGGTGGGCATAAGCGGTTTCAAGGCTTTGTTTTAATGAGTGGCTTAGGCAATTCATTTTTGTTGAGCTGTTCCAAAAATAAGATGGTAGTGTGTTTTTGGCTTGTAATTGATTTTTAACAGCGTAGTCGGGCATGTTAATCCAATAAATGGCACGTACATGTTCTCTCCAACCTAATATTTGCCTAGTAAAGCCCTCTACTTGCGAGAGGGATATTTCACTTGGTCTTTGTTCGTATTCTCTTATTACACGTTTGATTACATATAACGGGTGGAGTATTTTTGCGTTTAGGGCAAACGATAATCGGCTATGGTACAAGCTGGTATTATTTTTACTTTGATCTGTCATCGCATCTTGAAAGTGACCAAAGCAACTAAGTAAATGCTCGCAAAAGTATTCGAGAGATTCAATGGCTTGTTTACGCGTTGTTGGCCACTCTAGTTTCTGATCGGCTATTTCGCCAAAGTAAACGATCTTGTGCTTATTTAAGCGAGAAATGATGTTCTTAACATCATTATTGAATAGCTTAGGTTTTGGTATACACGCTAAGTCAGCTTTGGAAAATTTATTACGATTATTACTGTCAAAATTCCATTTGCCACCGGTTGGCTTAGTATCATCAATTAATATATTAAACTGCTTACGCATAGCACGATAGAAGTGCTCCATTGTCACATGCTTGTTTTTTGTAAAGCGTGTTTTTATATCGGTGAACGGTAATAAAAAATGTTCAGTATCTGTGGCAATTACATCAAATGAGCCATCACTTTTAAACTTAGCTAATTGAGACTTAAGCCTAAACTCATCAGGATATTGATATTCAATAGTTTCGCATTGGTATTTATCAGCAATTCGCTTGAGTAATTCAATTAAATCTTTGTCGTCAGCTGTATCGTCAAGTGTTAAATGCAAAACATTAAATCCTGCCGTTTTTAATGCAGTTGCAAAGTTTTCCATAGCATTAAAAAAAGCACACAGTTTTTGAATGTGATGCTTAACGTAGTTGGTTTCTTGTTTTAATTCTGCGATGAGATAAAGCGTGTCGTCGTCTTTTTGTTTATACCATGAATGAGATAGGTTTAGCTGATCGCCTAATATTAATCTAAGTGTTTTATGATAGGTCATAGTAAAGCCAAATTTTCTTATACGGACATAGTTAATTAAACGATCGTTTTAATATTTTATAACAAGCAAATAGGAGTAATTAAGTGCATAACGACAATAGTTTGCTGTTTTTAATGCTGGGGATTAGTTGTTTCTTGAGTTTAATAATGGATTAGTAAAACGAATAGAAGCGTTAAATAACACAATACATTGTGCTGTTAGCAATAGGGCAAAAAAGTTTAACCGCATATCAAGGCGTTTTTGACCATGGTGTTAAAATGAGCATAATTAAGGGGAGATTAAGTAAATTAAGTCTCCCCCCAATTGAATATCTAAATTTTATTACTTTGCTTTTGCTGCATTCTTTGTTGTAACGAAACCACGTTGGTAACGTTGAAAAGAACATTGCTTGCAAAGCTTTCAAAGTACCTAAGCGCTTTTTTCCAAGCGAGTTGACTCTCAGTAGTAAAATGCTTACCAAGGTGCTCTTCAAGGGTTTCGTAAAAAGCGTTAGATAAAAGGGCAATGTCACTGTGTGAAGCGCCGCTTTTTTTTAGATACATTAAATGGTGAGCTAAAAAAGGAGCTACCGATGCTGGTTTATCTAAATGTTTAACAATTCGTTCTAACACGCAAAAGAGGGTAAAGCTCTTTTCGTTAAACTGTAAGGCCGTCGGGTAATTCATCTCAATACTAGATTGGGCTAATTTACTATGAAACTTAGCCGTAAACGCATGAAAGTTAGGCTTAATAATTGTTAAGTTATTTAATAATGCTGATTGTTGTTGATTCATTTTTATCTCGTTGCAGTGAGTAATAACTATTATTATCAAGTAGGAATAATGTTGATTATAGCGGGCAGTTCAAATTCTGCACGTTTTTTTAGTGTGAAAGTATGGCTTTTTGTTATATCTATTTACTTTCTGGTAATTAGTGAGCCTTTAAAACGTATTTTAAGAGTTATTAAACTTCAGTTTATCTGATTTTTATCCTGAAATAATAAGCTACTACATTTTATGGCTCAAGTATGGGGATTTTATAAAGTTGGCTGATTACTTATGTTACTTACATATACATTAAATTAGCATCTTGACGAATTGCAAATTTTATAAACTAATTGCGTATTATAGTTGCTAATTATCCTGTACATCCTTATAATAGCGGCCATTGTTTAGTGTGTTGTATAACAGCTAACAGCGATATTAAATTTAAGGTTTGATATCTATTGGCGCGGGATGGAGCAGTCTGGTAGCTCGTCGGGCTCATAACCCGAAGGTCGTCGGTTCAAATCCGGCTCCCGCAACCAATTCTACTAGTAGGTATTACCTTACTAATTTATATCGCGCATTCTAAGTAATGCGCGTTTTGCGTTTTAGGCTATGTAGTTTAATTAGGTCAGTTTACTGACTCGCAACCAAGCTTGGCCCTCGGCCACACAGTTTTATGCTTTATTGGTGTGACGCCCCGCTTGGTTCGGGGCGTTGTTGTATCTGCACCTTACGATTTGTGGCAATTGCTATCAAATTAAAATTTAAACTCAGTATTTTAGGGCTATAAGCCCTTTTTTTGTTTGTATGGAGGATTTTCGTGACAAAACTTGAACAAGATTTAGTAACCATGTTAACGCCTGCGGTAGAAATGTTAGGCTTTGAGTTGCATGGTCTTGAATTTGTACAAGCGGGTCGCCATTCTACCTTAAGAGTATATATTGCTCATGAGGATGGGATCTCAGTTGATAACTGTGCGGATGCCAGTCGCCAAATTAGTGCGATTTTAGACGTCGAAGACCCAATTACAAATGAATATGATTTGGAAGTATCGTCTCCTGGTGTTGATCGTCTATTATTCAAACAAGATCACTACGAGCAGGCGCAAGGAGAGGAAGTACGCGTGCGTACTAAACTTCCACAGGATGGTCGTCGTAATTTTAAAGGCGACTTAGTAGCAGTTAGCAGCGATATGATCACACTATCTAACGATGGTGCGGAGCATCTGATCATGCTTAGTAACATCGAACGTGCGAATTTAATCGCGAAGTTTTAAATTCGAGTGCGAAGGAATAGGGCAAGCGAGGCATTACCCATGGCAAAAGAGATATTATTGGTTGCTGAAGCCGTTTCCAATGAGAAAGCGGTTCCAAAAGAAAAGATTTTTGAAGCTCTAGAGTTCGCTCTAGCGACGGCGACAAAGAAAAAACACGATGGCGAAATTGAAGTACGTGTAGCAATTGACCGTAAAACCGGTGATTACGATACGTTCCGTCGCTGGCAAATTGCCGCTGTATTAGAAGATGGTTCATTAGAGAACCCATACAGCGAAATCACTCTAGAAGCAGCACAGGTTGAAGAACCTGATTTGCAAATGGGTGATTATGTTGAAGAGCAAATCGACTCAATCAAATTTGACCGTATTACAACACAAATGGCTAAGCAAGTTATCGTACAAAAAGTACGTGAAGCTGAGCGCGCTTTAGTTGTTGAAGCATACAAAGATCAAGAAGGCGAGCTGGTAACGGGTGTTGTTAAAAAAGCAACTCGCGATGCAATCGTACTTGATTTAGGTAACAACGCAGAAGCGGTAATTTACCGTGATGACATGTTGCCACGTGAAAACTTCCGCCCGGGTGATCGAATCCGTGGTCTTTTATATGAAGTTAAACCTGAAGCACGCGGTGCACAATTATTTGTAACGCGCTCTAAACCTGAAATGCTAATGGAATTATTCCGCATTGAGGTGCCAGAAATTGGCGAAGAGATGATTGAGTTACGTGCAGCTGCACGTGATCCAGGTTCACGCGCTAAAATTGCTGTTAAATCTAACGACAAACGCATTGATCCAATTGGTGCATGTGTTGGTATGCGTGGCGCACGAGTTCAAGCTGTATCGTCTGAGCTTGGTGGTGAGCGTGTTGATATCGTACTTTACGATGACAACCCAGCACAATTTGTTATCAATGCAATGGCGCCAGCAGAAGTTGCTTCAATCGTAATGGATGAAGACACTCACTCAATGGATATCGCTGTAGAAGCCGATAACCTAGCACAAGCAATTGGTCGTAATGGTCAGAATGTTCGTTTAGCAAGCCAATTAACTGGCTGGGAACTGAACGTAATGACTGTTGAAGACATGCGTACTAAAAATGAAGCTGAATCTGATAAGTTACTTAACTTATTCACTGAAAATTTAGATATAGATGATGAGTTTGCATCATTACTTATTAACGAAGGTTTCTCGACACTTGAAGAAGTGGCGTATGTACCTGCGTCTGAATTTTTAGAAATTGATGGTCTTGATGAAGAGACTGTAGATTTATTGCGTTCACGCGCAAAAGATGCATTGACAACTAAAGCACTTAAAACGGAAGAAAGCTTAGATGGCGCAGAGCCTGCTGAAGACTTACTTGCGCTTGAAGGCTTAGAGCGTCACTTAGCATTTGTTATGGCAAGCAAAGGTGTTGTTACACTTGAAGACTTGGCAGAGCAAGGTATTGACGAATTAGTTGATATCACAGAACTTTCATCTGAAAAAGCGGGTGAACTGATTATGGCTGCACGAAACATTTGTTGGTTTGCAGACGAGTAATTTATTAACGGAGGTATTACACACTATGGCAGAAGTAAATGTTGAAAAACTAGCCGGCGATATAGGTACAACTGTTGATAAATTGCTACAGCAGTTTTCACAAGCAGGTATCACTAAGCAAGCAACTGATAACGTAACAGAAGCTGAAAAAGCAACGTTACTTGATCATTTAAGCAAGCATCATGGTGGTACAGGTTCAGATGGCCCAGCGCGTATGACTTTACAACGTAAGAGCAAAAGCACATTAAGTGTGACTGGTTCTACGGGTAAAGCTAAAGATGTTCAAGTTGAAGTTCGTAAAACACGTACCTACGTGAAGAAAAGCGCAATGGAGCAAGAACAAGAGCAAGCACGCTTAGCCGCTGAAGAAAAAGCCCGTCTTGAACAGCAACAAAAAGCTGAACAAGAAGCCGCAGAATTAAAAGCGAAACAAGAGGCAGAACGTAAAGCGAAAGAAGAAGCTGACCGTAAAGCCAAAGAAGAAGCTAAACGCAAAGCTGATGCAGAGCGTAAAGCGAAACAAAAGCAGATGACCCCAGAGCAAAGTGCTAAGTCTGAGAAAGATCGCATAGAAGCTGAGCGTCTGCAAAAAGAAGCAGAAGAGGCCGCATTGAAGAAAGCTGAAGAAGAAGCGAAACGTCAAGCAGAAGAGGCAAGAAAGCTAGCTGAAGAGAATTCAGCACGCTGGAAGAAAGAAGAAGAAGAACGTAAGAAACGCGAAGAAACAGCGGATCACCATCTTACGACTTCAACTTATGCACGTGAAGCAGAAGATGTTGCCGATGCTCGTGATGAGCAAGGCACTCGCCGTGCTAAGAAAAAGAAAAAAGCGCCAGCAAAAGATAAATTTGCAGCGTCAAGAGGCCGTAACAAGTCTAAATTAAAAGCACCAGCATCGCTGCAGCATGGTTTCCAAAAACCAACTGTTGATGTTAAAAATGAAGTGCGTATTAGCGAAACAATTACAGTAGCTGAGCTTGCATCACGCATGGCTGTTAAAGGCGCTGAAGTTGTTAAAACAATGATGAAAATGGGTGACATGGTTACTATTAACCAAGTGATTGACCAAGAAGCTGCACAACTAGTTGCAGAAGAAATGGGTCACAAGGTTATCATTGTTAAAGAAAACGAATTAGAGCAAACAGTACTTAACGACCGCCATGAAGATGGTAAGTCAGAGCCTCGTGCTCCAGTAGTAACTGTAATGGGTCACGTTGACCATGGTAAAACATCGACTCTAGATTACATTCGTTCTGCGAAGGTTGCTTCTGGCGAAGCCGGTGGTATTACACAGCATATTGGTGCATACCATGTTGATGTAAATGGCAATATGATTACCTTCTTAGATACTCCAGGACATGCTGCATTTACATCAATGCGTGCTCGTGGTGCTAAAGCGACAGATATCGTAATCTTAGTGGTTGCAGCAGATGATGGTGTTATGCCACAAACTAAAGAAGCGGTACAGCACGCACGTGCAGCTGGCGTTCCTTTAATCATTGCTGTAAACAAAATGGATAAAGAAGGCGCAGATCCAGATCGCGTTAAAAACGAACTAGCTCAGCTAGACGTTATCCCTGAAGAATGGGGCGGCGATACGCAGTACGTTCATATCTCAGCTAAAACTGGTCTAGGTATTGATGACCTTCTTGAAGCCGTACTTATGCAATCTGAGCTTTTAGAGCTTTCTGCCCCTACCGAAGGTATGGCTGCAGGTGTTGTTATTGAATCTCGTCTTGATAAAGGCCGCGGTCCAGTTGCATCAGTACTTGTTCAATCTGGTACGCTTAACCAAGGTGACATTGTATTATGTGGTCTTGAGTATGGCCGTGTTCGTGCAATGCGCGATGAAAACGGTAAAGACATCAAGTCGGCAGGTCCATCTATTCCAGTGGAAATTTTAGGTCTTTCTGGTATTCCAGCTGCGGGCGACGAAGCAACTGTTGTTAAAGACGAGCGTAAAGCGCGTGAAGTTGCTTTATACCGTCAAGGTAAGTTCCGCGATGTTAAACTAGCACGTCAACAAAAAGCTAAGCTTGAAAACATGTTTACTAACATGACTGAAGGTGATGTTTCTGAAGTTAACGTGGTACTTAAAGCAGACGTTCAAGGTTCTATCGAAGCAATCTCTGATTCACTAACTAAACTTTCTACTGATGAAGTGAAAGTGAAGATTGTAGGCTCTGGTGTTGGTGGTATTACTGAGACTGATGCGACACTAGCTGCAGCGTCTAACGCAATTGTAGTTGGCTTTAACGTTCGTGCTGATGCTTCTGCTCGTAAAGTGATTGATACTGAAAACTTAGACCTTCGTTATTACAGCGTAATTTATGCCTTAATCGAAGAAGTTAAGCAAGCAATGTCAGGCATGCTAGCACCTGAGTTTAAACAAGAAATCATTGGTCTTGCGCAAGTTCGTGACGTATTCAAGTCTCCAAAAATTGGCGCAATTGCTGGTTGTATGGTTACTGAAGGTGTTATTAAACGTAGCGCTCCAATCCGTGTACTACGTGAAAACGTGGTTATCTATGAAGGTGAACTTGAGTCACTTCGTCGCTTTAAAGACGATGTTGCTGATGTTCGTAACGGCATGGAATGTGGTATCGGCGTTAAGAACTACAATGACGTACGTGTTGGTGACCAAATCGAAGTATTTGAAACAGTTGAAGTACAACGTACTCTTTAATTGTTAGCTCGCTAAACTAATAAATGGGGGCTTAGCCCCCATTTGTGTATCCATTATTTAATTAGCTTATTATTAAATTTCAATAAGTTATGATTTTAGGACAAATGCAATGAGAGAATTTTCTCGCACTGATCGTGTTGCACAGCAAATCCAAAAAGAAATTGCTGTAATTTTACAACGCGAAATTAAAGATCCACGCTTAGGTATGGTGACAGTGTCAGCGGTAGAAGTATCGCGTGATTTATCTTATGCCAAAATTTTCATCACTGTGTTTAACACACAAGATGAAGATGCAGCTAAGCAAAGCGCTAAAGTACTTAATGAAGCAACGGGTTATATTCGCTCGTTACTTGGTAAGCGTATTCGTGCTCGTATAATGCCTGAGTTAAAGTTTGTAGTTGATAATTCACTGATGGAAGGTATGCGTATTTCTAATTTAGTGGATTCTATTATCCGCGAAGATAACGCAAAGCATGTCGATGAAGATGTAGAAAGTGTTGATGCTGATATTTCAGATAGTGAACAAAGTACTAAGCACGTAGAAGATACAGATAGCGAAGAAGGCACTGATACAGATGGCAAAGCGCAGTAAAGGCCGTGCAGTTGACGGTATTTTGTTGTTAAACAAACCGCAAGGCATTTCATCAAATAAAGCTCTGCAGCAAGCGAAAGGTGTTTATTTTGCACAAAAAGCTGGCCACACTGGGGCTTTAGACCCGCTTGCTACAGGTATGCTGCCAATTTGTTTTGGTGAGGCGACTAAGTTTACGCAGTTTTTACTCGATACAGATAAAACCTATATCGTTCGTGCAAAACTGGGTGAGCGTACAACAACATCAGATTCTGATGGCGAAATCGTAAGCACGAAAGATGTGAATGTGACGCGTGAGCAGTTAACAAAAGAAATTGCAGCTTTTGTTGGAGAGTCAGATCAATATCCATCAATGTACTCAGCACTTAAGTATCAAGGTAGACCATTATATAAGTACGCACGAGAGGGTATTGAAGTCCCTCGTAAATGCAGAAAAATAAATGTGTTTAGCTTATCGTTTGACGAATTTGATGAACAAAACAACGTATTACAAATGACGGCTCATGTATCAAAAGGGACGTATATTCGTACAATCGTTGATGATTTGGGCGAAAACCTAGGGTGTGGCGCACACGTTATAATGCTTCACAGAACTGCTGTTGGTCAGTATCCGGCAGATAAAATGGTTTCGCTTGATGAAATTGAAGCGTTGCTTGCTAAAGCGAAAGCAGAAGAGCTTGCGCCTTCTACTTATTTAGACGCGTTGTTATTACCTATAGACACTGCTTTAACTGATTTACCTGTTATTGAAATTTCGAAAGAGCAGGGCAAAGTATTTAGTCATGGGCAAGCAGTCGAGTTACCTGAAGCTTTACCTGAGGGGGCAATTAAAGTTGTTGCGGATGGTGTGTTTATTGGTACTGGCGAGCGCAACTCAAGTGGCCATTTAAAGGTTAAACGTGGTCTTGCTAGCCAGCAAGATGATTACGTAAAGCCTGAATAAGCAACTAGTGTGCCCAGCAGTGGCTTATTAGTTGTAGATGGGAATAATTAACTTGTAGTTATTCCTACAGTTGGTAGAATACGCCGGCTTAATCGTTTTGGCTGAATTAGTGATCGGCTAAGACACCTTTTAAATTTAATTTTTGGAGTTACTATGTCACTAAGCAATCAAGAAAAAATCGATATCATTGCTAAATTTGCACGTGCAGAAGGCGATACAGGTTCATCAGAAGTACAAGTAGCATTACTTACTTATGATATCAACAAGCTTCAAGGTCACTTTGCTGATCACAAGCATGACTTCCACTCACGCCGTGGTCTGCTTCGTAAAGTAAGCACTCGCCGTAAACTACTTGATTACCTTAAAGGTAAAGATATCACTAGTTATACTGCACTAATCAAAGAACTTGGCCTACGTCGTTAAGAACTAGATTATAGAAATGGGAGCTTTTTAGCTCCTTTTTTTGTGCCTAAAATTTGTGTTTGAAAATAAAACAAATTTATAAACTTATTGAATTATATTGTAAAACTCCTATTTCATAGCTTATCAAGCATCGTTGTATTTACCCACTCATTAGCCCAGCTTAAATCTAGTAGCTAGTGTGTGTTGACCTTTCGTGATTAATTTTGCAGCTGTATGTTTGGTCTTTAGGCAAGGCAGCGCCTATGTAGTGTGGTTATTCGCCACAAATAGGCGATAACGCAGCATTAATGCCAAACATGCGCTGCCCTGCGGGTTCATCCTAGGGGCGATTAACTCTTTGTTACTCGATTTTTACTTAGCCCACTAGGTTACAAATCTCGCGCCGTGATTAAATCGCCCCTAGATTGAACAAATTTCAATCCACAAAGATCAACACACCCTAGACTCGCATTTTGAAGTAGCTTTGGTATATACTATGCGCGTAGGTAAAAAGGTTTATCTGCAATTATTCACATCATTGCCAATTGTAGTACTTAATTGATTTCCAACTGAATACAATTATGTACTGTAATTGGTACTTTGATGACAACTTATTAGAATACATTTAAGGAATATTTTAAGTGCAAGCAATTATTAAAGAATTCAAACTAGGTCAACATACAGTGACTCTAGAAACTGGTGCAATCGCTCGTCAAGCAGACGGCGCTGTACTTGCAAGCATTGGCGACACTTCAGTTTTAGTAACTGTTGTTGGTAAGCGTGAAGCACAACCTGGTCAAGACTTTTTCCCACTAACAGTTAACTACCAAGAGCGTATGTACGCTGCTGGTCGTATCCCTGGTGGTTTCTTAAAGCGTGAAGGTCGTCCTAACGATGGCGAAACTCTTATTGCACGTCTTATTGACCGTCCAATTCGTCCACTTTTCCCAAGCGGCTTTGTAAACGAAGTACAAGTTATTGCTACTGTTGTTTCTGTTAACCCTGAAATCCAACCTGATATGGTTGCGATGATTGGTACTTCAGCAGCACTTGCTATCTCTGGTATCCCATTCAGTGGTCCAATTGGTGCATCTCGTGTTGGTTACATCAACGGCGAATACGTACTTAACCCTACATTAAAAGAGCTTGAAGAAAGCCAACTTGATTTAGTGGTAGCCGGTACTGATAAAGCGGTACTTATGGTTGAATCAGAAGCTAACGTACTTGCAGAAGACGTAATGCTTGGCGCTGTTGTATATGGTCATGAGCAATCTCAAGCGATCATTACTGCAATCGAAGAATTTAAAGCGCAAGCAGGCAAGCCTACTTGGGATTGGACTGCACCTGAGAAAAATGTTGCACTAGAAGATAAAGTAGCAACTATTGCTGCTGAAAAAGTAGGCGCAGCTTACTTAATCACTGATAAAGTAGCGCGTAAAGAAGCTCTTGGTGAAGCTAAAGATGAAGTTGTTGCAGTATTAACAGCTGAACTTGCAGAAGGCGAGTCTTTAGACAAGCAAGAAATTGGCAAAATCTTCGGTTCACTTGAGAAGAAAATCGTTCGTGGCCGTATCGCTGCTGGCGAAAAACGTATCGATGGTCGTGAACCAGATATGATTCGTGCACTAGACGTAATGACTGGCGTATTACCGCGTACTCACGGTTCTGCTATCTTTACACGTGGTGAAACTCAAGCGTTAGTAACAGCGACACTTGGTACAGAACGTGATTCACAGTTAATCGACGATTTAACTGGTACTCATAAAAACCACTTTATGCTTAACTACAACTTCCCTCCATTCTGTGTAGGTGAAACTGGTTTTGTTGGTTCTCCTAAGCGTCGTGAAATCGGCCATGGTAACCTTGCTAAGCGTGGTATTTCAGCTGTAATGCCTACACTTACTGAGTTCCCTTACTCAATCCGTGTAGTATCTGAAATTACTGAATCAAACGGTTCTTCTTCAATGGCGTCTGTTTGTGGTACTTCTCTAGCACTTATGAACGCGGGTGTACCAATTAAAGCATCTGTTGCTGGTATTGCGATGGGTCTAGTTAAAGAAGACGATAAATTCGTTGTTCTTTCTGACATTTTAGGTGATGAAGATCACTTAGGTGACATGGACTTTAAAGTTGCTGGTACTGCTGCAGGTATTACTGCACTTCAAATGGATATCAAAATCGAAGGTATCACTCAAGAAATCATGCAAATTGCGCTTAAACAAGCAAAAGCTGCACGTTTACATATCTTAGAAGTGATGGATGAAGCGATTTCTGCTCCTTCTGAAGAGCTATCAATGTTTGCTCCTCGCATATACACAATGAAAATCCCACAGAAGAAAATCGCTGAAGTTATTGGTAAAGGTGGCGCAACTATTCGTCAGCTTACTGAAGAAACTGGTACAACGATTGAAATCGGTGACGACGGTACAATTAAAATTGCCGCTACAGATGGCGAAAGTGCAGCTAATGCAATTAGCCGCATTGAGCAATTAACAGCTGAACTTGAAGTAGGTACTATCTACGAAGGTAAAGTTGTACGTATCGTAGACTTCGGTGCGTTTGTAAACATTCTTCCTGGCAAAGATGGTCTAGTACATATTTCTCAAATTAGTACTGAGCGCGTTAATAACGTGGCTGATCACCTTTCTGAAGGTCAAGAAGTTAAAGTTAAAGTACTAGAAGTAGATCGCCAAGGCCGTGTACGTCTAAGTATTAAAGAAGCAATGGAATCAGCAGCACCTGCAGCTGACGCGCCAACTGACGCGTAATTGCTAACTTATTAATCTAGTTATATTAGCTAGATAGTAAAAAAGGGGCTGTTTAGCCCCTTTTTTTATGCTTTAATGAAACCTTATTGGACAAGGTCTGTCTTATATTAATCGCGATATATCTTGGTATTAAGGATTTTAATGATACTCAAACATTTAGCTTTGGCATCTTTTGCTATTTTGTCTTTAAGCGCTTGCCAAACTACAACAGAATCAGAACCAACCCCGATTGTTAATGTGCCATTTACTGCACCTTTAGCTTCTGACTTTAGAAGTGAAATTGCTATTGCACGCTACTCAGAGCTATTAAATAGAGCCGACTTAAGCGAAGAGCAACAAGCTAAGCTTTATTACGACCGTGGTGTACTTTTTGATAGTCTAGGTATGACAACTCTTTCACGTATTGATTTTAATCGCGCAGTAAAGCTTAAGCCTGATTTAGCTGAAGTGTATAATTTTTTAGGTATTCAACATACGCTTATGCAGCAGTATGAAAAAGCCTATGAGTTTTTCGATTCTGCCCTAGAACTTGATGAAGAGCATGAATACGCCTATTTAAATCGTGGTATCGCACTGTATTACGGCGACAGAGCAGGCCTTGCTAAAAATGATTTTAATGAATTTTTAGCTCGCTCTCCAAAAGATCCGTACCGAGTTTTATGGGTTTATTTAGCACAAGCACAAGAGGATAAAGCCGTTGCGCTTGATGCACTTAAACAAAATGCCACTGCGCTTGATGAATCACAATGGGCGTACCAGTTAATTTCTCTTTATACGGGGGATATGAGTGAACATGCATTTTTATCTGGCATTAGTGATGGTGTTAGAACTGAGCAAGAATATGCGCAGCGTTTATGCGAAGCTTATTTTTATTTAGCTAAAATGCATCAAGCAGCAGGTGAGCTGTATTTAGCATCAGACTACTTTAGGCTTGCGCTAGCAACTAATGTACACGAGTTTATTGAGTACAAATATGCGCGTTTAGAGCTTGAGTTGATGCAAGGTGTTGACGCAAGTTAAGCGTTTTAAATTAATAGGTGTATTACTATGTTGTTTGTTAATTACAGGCTCGAGTAATCACCTAGGCGCTATTGGCTTTTGGCATGTTTTAAACGCAAAAGCTAATGTGCTACAAAGTTATTGGAAATCACCTGGTTATTTTTCTGATCACTTAGAGCAGTTACCAAATACCTCTTTAGCTATACTTGCCCGCAGTAAAATTTCTTCAGCCCAATATATGTATTCTCTTAAGCTTATTAAAAACAGTCAGAGCGATACTGCAAAACAATTTTGGCTCACAGCATTAAATGACTTAACAATCCCAGAGCGTAAAATATTAGCAACAAAGTTACTTGAGCACTCACGTTGGAGCGATTTAAAGTTACTCGCTAGTAAAAACAAATTACCAGCAGGGGATGTGCTAAATCATCTAAAACTTCAGTTAAAAACACCACAGAGTAAAGTATCTAGTGAGTTTATCCACGCTCTCGGTTTTTCATCTTTAATAAATATAAGTAAACCTAATAAGCAATGTATGTTTAACGTGCTGGCTATGAGCGATCATCGTAGTGGCTTATATAAACTCACCGAGTTTATTAATGTTTATAATAAACAGCCAGAGCCCCGTGAAAATATTTTTTGCTTTTCAAAACCAGTTTACGTTGCAGGTATGCTTGAGTGTAAAAGTAGCACTAATCAAATAGCAAAGTGTGACTGGCAATCAGCTAAACTCAATAACCAGCTTCCTAACAATTTTGATTTTATAGTAATGATGCCAAAAGATGGAACGGCTAATGTTACTAAAGGAACAATGCTAATAAACTCAAAAGCAAAATACAGTGTGTTTTTGCATGAGTTGATGCATTTTAACGGTTTTGAAGATGAATATGCTTTGCCTAAAACTAAACAAGCATGGTTGTGTGCAAAAACGGGTTTTGTGGCACCTAATTTATTTATTTCTCATGATGAGTCGCCCCCAATAGGCTGGCATAAAGCAAAGAGTTGCCAGATAGGTGGTGTTGCATATAAACCTAGTGAAAATTGGTCTATTATGCAATATCAGCAGTTAGGGCTCTCGGCGCAGTATAGAGAGATTTGGTTGAAGCATTTAGATATGACCAATGGTAATTCTTATCGCCACTCCAGCGCGCTTACATTTGCAAATAAGGCCATATTAAATTAACAATTATCAGTATTAATTAATTGTTTTTGTAGGCTTAATAAATTGTTAGTTCATGTTTAAAAAACACCCATACAGAACCGCTTTTTATAGACAAAATCAGTGTTTTTCAGTATAACTATAGTCATTAATGTCGTTTAAAAACAGGCAGTAAAAGCATCCCTTAGTATTAAAAAGAGATGCCCTGATAAACTTATGATTATAAAAGGCCCTACATTATGACTTTGCTCTGGATACCCTTGTTATCCTTAATTGGCAGTGTTATTTCTGCATGCACGGGTAAGTTATCCCGCAATTTAAGCACTAGCTTAACGGCTCTTGCGCCTTTAACGGCTTTGGGAATAACTTTATACCATGCACCTGCAGTTTTAGCGGGCGAAACCATTCGTTACTCTTTCGCTTGGATCCCGTCAATAGGGCTCGACCTATCTCTGCGGTTAGACGGCCTCAGTTTATTGTTTATGTTTATGATTTTAGGCATAGGCTTGCTCGTTATCCTCTACACGCGTTACTACCTCAGTGCCAACGACTCAATGGCTAAGTTATATAGTTATTTAATGCTGTTTATGACCGCTATGCTTGGCATTGTTATGTCTAACAATGTTATTCAGCTGTGGTTGTTTTGGGAATTAACGAGCATCAGCTCATTTTTATTAATTAGTTTTTGGTGGCATAAGTCTGAAGCGCGAAAGGGTGCTCGTATGGCACTTGCTGTAACAGGCGCGGGCGGCTTAGCGTTACTTGCAGGCTTAATGCTATTAGGTGATATTGTTGGTAGTTATGACCTAGATGTTATCCTAGCGAGTAAAGCAATAATTCAATCTCACGATTTATACGAAGTAGCATTAGTATTGGTGCTATTGGGTGCGTTTACTAAATCGGCACAATTTCCTTTTCATTTTTGGCTTCCTCATGCAATGGCAGCTCCTACACCAGTGAGCGCGTATTTACATTCTGCAACCATGGTAAAAGCCGGTATATTTTTGTTAGCACGTTTTCATCCGGCTTTAGCTGGCACCGATACGTGGTTCTTACTTGTTGGATTAACAGGTTTAGCTACGCTGTTGTTTGGTGCTTATATAGCGTTATTCAAACACGATTTAAAAGGACTGTTAGCCTACTCAACAATAAGCCATTTGGGTTTAATAACGCTATTACTCGGGCTTGATACTGAGCTTGCGACTGTTGCTGCTATATTTCATATAATTAACCATGCAACGTTTAAAGCGTCGTTATTTATGGCCGTTGGTATTATCGATCATGAAACAGGCACGCGCGATATGCGTAAATTAAATGGTATGTGGCGATACTTACCATACACTGCAACGCTTGCAATGGTCGCGGCGGCTGCAATGGCAGGGGTTCCATTACTTAATGGGTTTTTATCTAAAGAAATGTTTTTTGCAGAAACGCTGCATCAGCAAGTGCTTGGTTCTATGTCGTGGTTAATTCCAGTACTGGCAACGGTTGCAGGCGCATTAGCTGTTGCGTACTCCGCACGCTTTATTCATGACGTGTTCTTTAATGGTGAGCCAATCGATTTACCTCGCACGCCGCACGAACCGCCACGTTATATGCGAGTACCAATAGAAATATTAGTTGTGATTTGTTTGCTAGTGGGTATGTTCCCACACTTTACAATTGATGGCATTTTATCTGCGGCCTCTTTAGCTGTACTTGGAAAAGAGATGCCAGTTTACGAATTGGCTATTTGGCACGGGTTTAACTTGCCTCTATTAATGAGTGCAATGGCGATTGCTGGCGGCTTATTTATTTATATTAATCGTAAATATTTATTTCAGTTTCAAGCATCATTACCACCTTTAAATGCTAAAAAGACGTTTGAACGTGTAATTTTAAGTGTTGTTGCTTGGTGTCAGTCAAAGGTAAGCAGTATCGAAAATGGATCGCTGCAGCGCTACCTAGTAATTATGTTAGCGGTAGTCTTACTGTGTGCCGGTTGGCCATTATTTGAAATGCAACAACTTGCTGGCAGCATGCCACTTACCCCTGTTGATGTGCACAATGCAATTGGTGCGGGCTTATTGATTATTGGTGCTCTTGCTACCGTTATTTGGCATCGCTCTCGAATGGTATCGTTGTTAATGCTCTCAATCGTAGGGTTAATGGTATCGGTTGTATTCACACGCTTTTCTGCTCCTGATTTAGCACTTACACAGTTAACTGTTGAGGTTGTTACTATTATTTTACTTATGCTGGCATTGTTTTTCTTACCCCAGCATACGCCAAAAGAATCAAGTTCATTACGCGTACTTCGAGATTTAGGAATTGCCTCTACGTTAGGTGTAGTTATAGCGAGTATCTGTTATGCATTACTTACACGTCCATTAGATTCAATCTCAGACTTCTTTATTGCTAACGCTAAAATTGGTGGCGGTGGTACTAATGTAGTTAACGTTATTTTAGTCGACTTTAGGGGCTTTGATACGCTTGGTGAAATTACCGTATTAGGCATTGCCGCATTAGGTATATTTAAAGTACTTTCTCGAATCCCATTATTTATGCCAGCAAGTGACAGCGAAGGGCGTCCATGGGCACGAGAGCGCCACCCAATCTTACTGGCGAGTATTTCACAAAGTTTATTACCGCTTGCGTTATTGGTTTCTGCATATATTTTCTTACGCGGACATAACTTACCTGGCGGTGGCTTTATTGCAGGACTGGTAACGTCAATCGCGTTTATTTTGCAATACATGGCGCATGGTACAGCATGGATAAACGGACGTTTTGATGTTAATTATCGTAAAATCATAGCTTCAGGCATTGGTATTTCACTGTTCACTGGTGTGGGTAGCTGGTTCTTTGATAAGCCATTTTTAACAACTTGGTTTGACTACTTTGATATTCCGTTTGTCGGTAAAACAGAGCTTGCCAGCGCGATTGCATTTGACCTAGGTGTTTACTTAACGGTTGTAGGCGCTACGCTAATGATTTTGGCAAGCTTAGGTAATATGACGGCAGATACCCAGAAAAAAGAGGTAAATATTTAATGGAATTATTGTACGCATCTTGCGTTGGAGTATTGGTCAGTTGCGGTGTGTTTTTACTGCTAAGAGCTCGTACGTTCCCTGTAGTACTTGGACTTACTATGATTTCATATGCTGTTAACTTATTTTTGTTTTCAGCAGGTCGTCTTACTATTAATAAAGCGGTAGTGCTTGGTACTGGTACAGAATACGCCGACCCATTACCTCAAGCTTTAGTGCTTACAGCTATTGTTATTGGTTTTGCGATGACCGCATTCGTGGTTATTTTGGCAATACGTGGGCGCGCCGATTTAGGTAGCGACCATGTTGATGGTTATGTGCCTAACACCTCTGCAGATAATAAGGAGCAAAAATGATCCAACATTTAGCTTCGCTCCCTATTTTATTACCTATGCTGACGGCCGTTATTTTATTACTGCCACCATGTGGTAAAAGCGTTAAAATTCGCCGCTTAGTTTCAATTGTAATGGCAATAGCTACTTTTGCCATTAGTGTGCTTTTACTTGTACATATTAATAATACGGGTATTAACGTTTACGCTATTGGTAATTGGTCTGCACCATTTGGAATAGTCTTAGTAGCCGATATGTTGTCTACCTTATTGGTTACGTTAACTTCATTTTTAGGTTTGGGCGCTATTTTATATGGTAGTGCTGGCGATGATGAAAAAGGTAGCTTTTATCACCCACTTGTTCACTTTTTGATATTAGGTGTAAATGGCGCGTTTTTAACTGGCGATTTATTTAACCTATTTGTATTTTTTGAAGTGCTACTGATTGCATCGTATGCATTGTTAATGCACGCAGGTGATAAACAAAATACTCGTGCGGCATTGCAATATGTAATATTGAATTTAGTTGGCTCAAGCGTATTTTTAATTGGTTTGGGTATTTTGTACGGTGTGCTTGGTACGCTTAATATTGCAGATATGACGCAAAAGGTATCACTACTTACAGGTGATGATGTATATCTAGCAAAAGCAGGTGGCTTACTACTATTAATAGTATTTGCTTTAAAAGGCGCACTATTACCTCTGCATTTATGGCTTCCAAATACTTACGCAAGTGCTAAACCTGTGGTTGCCGCATTGTTTGCGATTATGACCAAAGTAGGCGTTTACGCCATGCTTCGTGTTTACACTGTGATATTTGGTGAACAAGCCGGAGCGCTTGAACACATGGCGCAGCCTTGGCTTTGGGGCTTAGCAATTGCGACCATTATAGTAGGTGCAATTGGTGTGATGGCAGCACAAGACTTACGTAAACTCACCTCTAACTTAGTATTAGTATCGGTAGGTACGCTGGTTGCGCTAATAGCATTGCAAAATGTAAATGCCACTGCTGCACTTTTATATTATTTAGTGCATTCAACACTTGTTAGTGCCGCACTATTTTTACTAGCAGACTTAGTTTCAATCCAGCGCGGTAAAGTTGGCGATAGACTAGTAGCAGGTCGCTCTGTAAAACAGCCATTTTTATTAGGTGTGTGCTTTATTATTGCGTCTTTAACGGTAGTTGGTATGCCACCACTGTCAGGCTTTGTAGGTAAAATTTGGATACTTAAAGCGACATTAAACAGTGAGCAAGCTTTATTATTTTGGCCAGTATATTTAGTAACAAGTTTTGCGTTGCTAGTAGCGCTTTCGCGCGCTGGCACAACTTTGTTCTGGGAGCATAGAAGCAAAAATAGCGAAAATGCCGATTGTGCAAGTGCACACCCAGTGCAGGTAACTGTAATTATAGCTTTACTTGCATGTTCGCCATTGCTCGTTATTTTGGGCGGACCAATAAGTGAATATATGCTAAATGCTGCTACTCAGTTACATGATCTAAGCGGCGGTATTAATGCTGTACTTAAAGGAGGCATGTGATGAGATTACAAGCCCGTTTTCGTTGGTTACCAACGCCATTTCGTAGCTTATTTTTGTTTATGGTTTGGTTATTGTTAAACAATAGCGTATCGGTAGGGCACTTAGTATTAGCGACTATTTTTGCGATACTCATCCCTATATTAAGTTTTTCGTTTCGAGACCCTCAGCCACTGATTTTAAAGCCAGGCTTGGCGCTTAAGCAGTTACTTATAGTGCTGTACGATATTGTTGTTGCAAATTTACAAGTGGCTTTACTTATACTTGGGCCATCAAAAAAATTGCGTCCGGCCTTTATAAAAGTTCCTATAGATTTAACACACGACATGCCAATTACTATATTGGCTAGTTGTGTATCGCTTACACCTGGTACTGTGAGTGCAGAAGTTTATCCAATTGCTGAGTCGTTACCTGAAGGTGAAGAGCCAACGCAACGCTACTTACTGATACATGTGCTTGACCTTAAAGATGAAGAAGCACTTATCAAACAAATAAAACAACGCTACGAAGCTCCACTAAAGGAGATATTTCAATGTTAGACACCGTATTACTCATTGTTTTTTCGATGATTGGCTTATCATTATTGCTTAATTTATGGCGATTGATCATCGGTCCGTCAGTGCCTGACCGTGTTTTAGCGCTCGATACTATGTACATTAACGTCATCGCACTGATTATTTTATACAGCATTAGTATGGATACAGGGCTTTATTTTGAAGCTGCACTGCTCATTGCCATGCTCGGCTTTATAAGTACGGTTGCAGTGTGTAAGTATTTACTACGTGGCGATATAATTGAATAAGGTGAAAACATGATCAGCGAATGGGTTGTATCAATATTATTGTTATTTGGTGGTACGTTTATTTTAATTGGCTCAATAGGTTTAATTAAACTACCTGACTTTTTTATGCGTTTACATGGACCAACTAAAGCAACTACGTTGGGCATGGCGAGTATGTTAATTGCGGCTATGGTTTATTTTGCAAGTTCAGAGCATGGCCTAAGTGTTAAAGAAATACTCATCACTATATTTTTACTAATTACAGCACCGATTAGTGGTTACATGCTAATAAAGTCAGCTATTCATCATAAGCTAAAAGCCAAAGAAGGCACTAAAGGCCTAGATAATGTAGAAGACGACTAACGCAAAAATTAATTTATAAAAGGCCGAATAAATTCATTTTATTCGGCCTTTTTAATGATTGCTTGTACCCTTTACAATACAAACTATTCATGTGACTATAAATTAATTATTTATATGAAAGGATATTATTATGGGTAAGGTACTACTTTTATCATTACTGATTTTTTCTAGTAGTTTATATGCTGAACAAAATACTAAGCAGCAAAAAATAGATGAACTCATTAGTGTAATGAATTTAGATTCAATGGTTGATTCTATGTACGGCCAGATTGAAGGTATGATGAAAGGCATGTCAGACCAAATGGGTGTTAAGCCTTCTGAGCAAGCTATTTTTGATAAGTACTACGGCGACATGACGACGGTATTAAAAACCGAAATGAGCTGGGCTAAAATGCAGCCAATGATGGTCAATGTATACGACAAGCATTTTAGTGAGCAAGAGATTGCCGATATGTTAGCGTTTTATAAAACAGATACAGGGCAAAAAATACTTGAAAAAATGCCTGTTGTAATGCAAGAGTCTATGCAAATGTCACAAAGCTTAATGAAAGATGCTATGCCAAAAATTCAAGATATAGCAGGCAAGCTAAGCGAAGAGCTAAAAGCCTCACGCGAGCATGCTAACTAGAGACTGCTGATATTTGCTGGTTAAATTTAACCTTTAAAGAACAATAGATTCAATACTTTTACCTCTCTTATTTAAGCGCTCTAGCCAGAGCGCTTTCTCTTTTTCGCTAAATCAGTTTCAGTAAATTTAAATTATGCTTTAATGCTCCTCTCTATTGACCTGTGTGTTGCACATAGGTTTATTATTGATCTATTGAAATTCCACGGGGCTAAATTATGTATGTTAAACAACTTGCCAAATTAATGGGCGTGACTGCCGATACTGTTCGTCATTACACACGTATTGGGTTACTTAACCCAATACGCAGTGAAGGAAATGGCTATCAAGAATATACAAAGCAAGACCAGCAGCGTTTAAAGTTTATTATTAGCTCTCGTCAACTTGGTTTTTCACTCAAAGATATTCAACACATTATAGGCGAGTCTGAGCAGGGGAATTGTCCTTGTCCGTTAACGCGTAAACTCATTACTAAACGCCTAGAAGAAACCGAAGCACTATTTCAAGAAACATTAAAGTTACGAAACAGAATGCATGCAGCTCTGGCGCAATGGGATACATCAGCCGATGGTGCAAATGCCAGTGACGTATGTAGTTTAATAGAATCTTTTGTTGATCCAATAAACGATTCTGCAAATAAGGAGCAGCGTAATGACGACTAATACAAAAGACACCGCGCAAAACTTTATTATTGAAGGTGCTAATTGCGGCAGTTGTGTGGCTAAAATTGAAAAAGCCCTTAATAGCGTGCAAGGCGCGCAAAACGTGGAAATGAACTTTGCTGAGCGTACTGTACGTGTAGAAGGTAAAGCCCGCGAAAGCACGCTTATTAAAGCAGTCGAAAACATTGGTTATTCAGCTAAGCCAATGAGTAATGAGTCTGATCAAGATGCACTTGATGAAAAAGCAAAGTCGGATGAGGCACATTATAAAAAGCTAATGCGTAATATGATATTGGCGTTAGGAGTCGGTGCGCCGTTAATGATATACGGGCTTATTTTTGACATGAGTGTGACCACCGACACACAACGAATAGCTTGGTTTTTAGTGGGTATAGTCACGCTTGTGGTTATGGCTATATCAGGTAAACAATTTTACAACGGTGCATGGCAGGCATTCAAAAACCATGCTGCCAATATGGATACATTAATAGCACTTGGTACAGGTACTGCGTGGTTGTATTCAATGTTTGTAGTAATAGCACCAAACTTATTACCACAAGTCGCAAGACACGTATATTTTGAAGCATCATCGATGATCATCGGTTTAATTAGTTTAGGACTCGCTTTTGAAGTAAAAGCACGTGGGCGCACCTCACAAGCAATTAAACGCTTGATTGGCCTGCAACCAAAAACTGCACGCGTAATTCGCAATGGTCAAGAGCAAGACATCGACATTAGTGATGTTGTAAAAAATAATGAAGTACGGGTACGCCCGGGTGAAAAAATCCCTGTGGATGGCGATGTTATTGAAGGCAGCAGTACGGTTGATGAGTCAATGCTTACTGGTGAGCCAATGGCCGTCCGCAAAAAAACGGGCGACAAAGTCGTTGCCGGAAGTATTAATAAAAGTGGCACTTTATTATTTAAAGCAACGCACATTGGTAGCGAAACCACACTTGCCAATATTATCAATATGGTAAAGCGTGCGCAAAACTCTAAGCCATCAATAGGGCGCTTAGCCGATGTTATATCAGGAATATTTGTACCAACAGTGATGATTATTGCAGTACTTGCAGGGCTTGCATGGTTAAACTTTGGACCTGAGCCATCAATTGCTTATGCCGTAGTTGCGGTAACCACCGTACTTATTATTGCTTGTCCTTGTGCGCTAGGACTCGCAACCCCTATGTCGGTTATGGTGGGTATTGGTAAAGCTGCAGAGTCAGGAATATTAATTCGAAATGGTGAGTCGCTGCAAACAACATCTAAAATCACCACCATGATTTTAGATAAAACAGGCACTATTACTCAAGGCACACCGCAAGTTACCGATGTAGTTACGTTTAACAACAGTGATGAAAATACAGTAATGCAACGTGTTGCAAGCCTTGAAAGTAGCTCAGAGCATCCATTGGCAGAAGCAATTACGGGACATGCTAAAAAGCAGGGGTTAACTTTAAGTAAAGTAGCTGACTTTAACGCAATTACAGGTAAAGGTGTCACTGGCAGTGTTGACGGGCAAACATTGTTGTTTGGCAATAAAGCGCTAATGGATAAATACAACGTGGCCGTTGATGATGCCACCGAGCAAGCTCAAACACTTGCCAGTGATGCTAAAACGCCCATGTATTTTGCAAGTAATAATAAGCTCCACGCTATTATTGCAGTAGCCGATCCAATTAAAGAGGATTCAGTTGAAGCTATTAAACGCCTGCAAGATAAAGGTATCCACCTAGTTATGCTAACAGGTGACAACAAAGCCACTGCACAAGCCGTTGCTAAACAAGTTGGTATTGATGACTTTATTGCAGAAGTAATGCCCGATGACAAAGTAAACGAAGTAACAAAACGCCAAGCAAATGGTGAAATAGTGGGTATGACAGGTGACGGTATTAACGATGCTCCCGCACTTGCACAAGCCGACGTAGGATTTGCAATTGGCACAGGTACCGATGTTGCAATAGAAAGTGCAGACATTACCTTAATGCGTGGTTCATTACATGGCCTTGCTGATGCAATTGCAGTGAGTAATGCAACTATTTCAAATATTAAACAAAACCTATTTGGTGCCTTTATTTATAACGTGGCGGGTATTCCGATTGCAGCTGGCGTGTTGTATCCATTTTTTGGCATCCTACTTAACCCTGTTGTTGCAGGTGCAGCTATGGCACTTTCATCGCTTACAGTGGTAAGTAACGCTAATCGCTTACGTTTTTTCAAACCAAATAAATCGTAATTTAAGCTAAGGAGTACATTATGTTGATGATTAATATAGGTGGTGCACTGTTAATAGCTGCAATTATTTATTGGTTTTGGCTATACAAACCAGAGCAAACACAAAGTGATGACAACAAAGTAACAATAGTCGTTGATAACGGTGTTTATAAGCCAGGACACATTAAAGTGGCAGCCAACAAAGAGGTTGTACTTACCTTTGATAGAAAAGACAGCGCGCCGTGCGCCGAAACAGTGGTATTTCCACAGCTTGATATAAGTAAAATGCTGGCAATGGGTGATGGCAATACGGTTAAACTACCTGCGCTTGAAGCCGGTGAATACGACTTTCATTGCCAAATGCAAATGTATAAGGGCAAGCTAGTTGCTCAGTAACCTGAACTAAGTAGATGTTGGGGTCGTATAGTTGCCTTATATAAGCTGTATAAATAGATGAGTAGGAGTCGTTATACTAAATGAATAAACTAAACCCTAAAAAATTATTGAATAGTAAATGGACCGCAATACCTGCTATAAATAAAGAAAAACACTTCATTATTGTTGAGGTGGAATTTGATGAAGACGGCAATGTAATTGAATGTATTACTGAGGCTGTTATGTCAAAAAATCAATATCCAATTAGTTGGCGAGATTTAAAAGATAACCAAAAGTGGCTGCAAGGGTGGAAGTAGTTTAAATCTATATAATTTACTTCACTCCAATAGCTGGCACACGATGTAGGTTTGTTTAACTCAAGCGAACCTATGCTTTACAGCGCATTAAATTAGGAGTTTAATGCTACAACTTAGCTTTAGCATTGAAACCTTCCTAAATAAATTCGCCATTTGGCAACAAAACAGTTAATTTCAAAATATCTTTCCAAAATTTTTATAATAAATTTCAAAAACAATATAACTTACTGACTATAAATAAATTAATTATTTAATAGCCGGAAATAAATCCTATGTAATTTCCATGTTCATATTCAGTTTATTTTGAAGGCTAACCTAAACGCCCCCTTATTGGCTTTTTAGCAAAAGTGTGTCTTTTTAATTAAACTTAACCAATTGATTTATAGTGGTTTATTATTTTTAGTTAAATGGCTGTTGCTAAATAGCAACAATAACACCTCCCCAAATTAAGCTTTTCTCGCTTTATATCATTTAACTCATTGTTTTTAAGTAATAAATAAAAAGTGGCACCGAAGTTGTAATACCTAGAGTGTATTAAGCAAAACGTGATGAAAGCCAAAGGCCTTAATCGCAACAACCCAATGAAGGAATACTATTATGAAAACATTTCAATCAACATTAGTACTAATGGCGCTAGCTTCTTCATCAGCGGCTTTTGCAGCAACAGATTTTGATACGCTAGACGTAGATGGTAATGGCGCAATCAGCCAAGCCGAAGCTTCAGTAGATGCTGAGCTTTTAAGCAAATTTGAAGAACTCGATACAAACCAAGATGGTGAGCTATCTGAAGATGAGTTTTCTAAGGCCTAAAATTAAAGCCTTAAGCAGTTAATGCTCTGTGATGTTATCTAAATTCTGAGTTGCCAAAGACAACCTAAATAGGCAAGGGAGCTTACTAAAAAGAATAACCAGGAAGTGACTAGAGAACACTATAGAGCAAATTTATTTAGGACACCGCAAACTTTTGAAGGATTAAATTATGAAAAAGCTACAATCAACATTTGTACTTATGGCTATTGTTTCTTCGTCAGTAGTATTTGCAAACACAGACTTTGAAACACGCGATGCAGTCGACAACGCTTCAATTAGTCGCTTTGAAGAGTCACTGCAAGTGATAAAGCAATTTGACGAGCTGAATGTTCAAAGTAGCGGTGGCCCGACAGAAAATAATTTTTTTGAATATTAATTTATAAACACTTTACTCCTAAAGGATCTTTGAAAAGGACTTCTTACCCCTGATCAGGCCCAAAGCCTAAGGAAACGATTATGAAAACATTACATAAAACTCTAGCTCTTGTAGCCCTAGCTTCTTCTTCAGCGGCGTTTGCTGCGGTAGATTTTGATTCTTTTGATACAGATGGCGACGGCGTAATTAGCAAAACAGAAGCCCAAGTAAACTCGCAACTAGTACAGCTTTTTGATCAATTAGATACAGATGGAAATGGCGAGTTATCTAAAGAAGAGTTTTCGAAGGTTCAGTAATAAGCTCTATGTAGAACCTTACCAGTCATACTCACAAAGCAGCTAAGTAATTAATACTTAGCTGCTTTTTTGTGCATTTAATTTATTATATTACTATTTAGTCACCAACGTAGTGCAAAAGTTGAGTTTGGATAGTGTCAAGTTACTGATTGTTAAGTTATTTTATTGTTGGTTTTAAACTTGCAACTCTATTTATAACTTAGGTTAATGAGTATTTAAAATGGCGCGGATGAGTTATATCAGTAGTGTTGAGCGCTACCACGAATATGAGCATGTAATACACAGTTTACTTGAATCTATTTTAATGAGTATTGAGGACGGATTAACTAAAGAGCGTGATACCCGCTATCTGATTAAGCAGTACCCATTTTTAGAATTACAATATTGTTTAAATGCAGAAGGTTTGCAGCAGGGTAATAACGTCTGCTTTAAACGCGCATACAGCAAAAAATTAGGTGAAAGTGGTAATCAACAAGATTTAAGCGAGCGACCCTATTTTTTGAACGCTAAAGCAAGTGATAAAGTGTGCTTTACTGATCCCTATATTTCTATAGCGACTAACCATTTATGTATATCGGCGATTAAAGAGCTAAAAAAACCAATTAATAATCAACATTACTTGGTCGTTGATGTGAGCTTAACGCAGCTTATTGAGTTTGTAATGGGTGATACTGCGCGCGCTAATATGTCGCCTTACTTCAAGGCGGGTTACGGTATTATTGTGGCGTGCTTATTTTGCTTAGTATTATTTTTACTAAATATCGTTTTTAGTGATATATACGCGCTATTAACTCATGTAGATACCTCATCAGACCCACTTGAACCCTTTAGTATCATTATTTACATCACCTTGGCATTGGCAGTATTTGATTTAGGTAAAACAATACTCGAAGAAGAAATCCTGATGCATAAGGATATTTTTAGGCACTCGTCTACGCGGCGCACTATTACACGGTTTATCTCTACTGTGTTGATTGCTATATCAATTGAGGCGCTGTTAACTATGTTTAAAGCGGCTTTGGGGCAATCGGAGTATTTAATGCCTGCCATAGCGATGATGCTGGCAGTAGTAGGGCTTTTAATTGCACTGGCTATTTATGTTTATTTAGGGGCAAAGGCCGAAACGCTATTAATGCGCGCTCGTTTAAAACAAAAATCCTCCAAGTAGGAGGATTTTTATATTACATAACCATTTAATAGCTATTTATTGCTTATCTTGCGCGCGTTTGGCTTTAAAGTCAGACTCGCTCGTCCATTTTGGCCAATCGCCATTATTTGCAAGCTGTGTGGCTATATCAACAATAAGATCTATATCTTGCTTAACACCACCTAACGACCAATCAGCTGAGTAGTCGTCTGCTTCTTTATGGTATTTATGCGCAATGTACTCAGGGTCGGTATCGCCCAGACTCATAAATAATAAACTAGGCACGCCTTGCTTAGAAAGCGAGAAATGATCTGATCTAAAAAACAAGCCATTCTGCGGGCGAGGGTCCATTTTAACAACGCGGCCTTGTGATTTTGCAGCCTTTGCTAAATAGTTTTCCATTGTCGATAAATCTTTACCGTATTGTAAAATGTAGTCAGTGCCATCAAGCACGTTCATGCCATCAATATTTAATAAACCGACCATTTGTTTTGTAGGTACAACCGCACCCGATGCAAATTCTTCAGAACCAATTAACCCCGTTTCTTCTGCTGTAAAGTTTGCAAAAATAATTGAGCGTTTAAATGGTTTTTGCTTGTTCATTTTGCTCATTATACGTGCTATTTCAAGCGTGGCTGCAGTGCCTGAAGCGTTATCTACCGCGCCGTTATAAATTTTAGGGCCGGTATCGGTTTGTTTAGTACCAAAGTGGTCCCAGTGAGCGCTAATAACAACGTATTCGTCAGGTGATTCGCTACCTGTAATTTGTGCAACGACGTTATGTGATTTTGCATGAGATACTTCGTTTTTAAAGGCAAGGTTTGCTTTTAAGTTAAGTGGCGTCGCTTTAAAGTCATCATTTAATGCTGCTTGTTTTAAATCTTGGTAGTTAAGCTTTGCGGCGTTAAACATTTGCTTAGTTGCATCAAGTGTTAGCCAGCCCATAACCGGTAATTTTGATGCGTTTAAATTGTTATCCATTAACGTGTATTTAGTGCCGGTGTTTGAACTTTCAACTACGCCCCAAGGGTATGCCGCAGGTGCTGCTTCATGAACAATAAATACAGCCTTTGCACCTTGGCGAGCGGCTTCTTCATATTTATAAGTCCAACGACCGTAGTAGGTCATTGCATTACCAGTAAAAAGGGCGTCGTTTTGAGTAGCAAAGCCTGGATCGTTAACTAGAACAACCACTGTTTTACCAGTTACATCAATATTTTTATAGTCATTCCAGTTATATTCTGGTGCATTAATACCATAGCCAACAAATACAACGTCAGAATTGCGTACATCAATTAATGGCTGAAGTTGCTCGGTACGTGCGGTAAAGTCTTTACCTGATTCAAAGCTTAAATCACCTACCTTTAACTCCATATCCTGATTAGCTGTCACCATTGCCATTTTTACAGGCTGTAAGTATTTACCTTTATAAGCACCGGTTAAACCCAGCGCTTTATATTGCTCGCTTAAGTAGCCTACGGTTTTTACTTCACCATGAGTAAGCGGGCCTCGGCCTTCAAAGTCATCAGAGGCTAGTGTTTTAATATGCTGTTTAATATTGCTAAGGCTTACACCTGCTGTATTTTCTAATGGAGTTTGTTCGCTTGCAGGCTCTGAGCAGCCAAAGAGTGCAACTAGCAAGCTTAGGCTAGCGCTTTTTAAAAGAGTAGATGCCATAGTCTTCATATTGTTATTTAATTAGGCTTTCAATATAAAGGAAGCACCGCAGCGATGTCGAATTTTTATAGAGAACTTTTCATTCAATTGCAGATTGATTTTATAAGGCGTATAAATAACGAACAATCTAAAGGAGCACATAATGGGCCAATGTAAAAAAGTGGGTATTTATTTATAGCTAGTGGCATTGCATTTTTTTGCTGCTGCAATATTAGCTGAGCAGGAGACATTTTTTGTGCTGTCTGCTTCTTTTATAATACTGGGCACTAAAAGCAAAAAACCAGCATTAGCTGGTTTTTTTGCATAGGTTGCAGTTAGCTTTATGCGTCTGCAAGTTTTACGCGGATCTTACTTTTATCAACAGTAGATTGGTTAAGTGCAGTAATTGCGCTTTTACTTTCTATGTCGTTTGGCATTTCTACAAAGGCAAAACCTTTAGATTGGCCAGTTTCTTTATCAAGTACCAAGTTACAGGTAGTCACTTTACCGTGCTCTGCAAATAAAGTACGAAGCTCATGCTCAGTGGTAGCACGAGACAAGTTACGAACTAATAGTTTCATAATGAACCTAAATAATTATGTCAGTATTAATTATCTCAAGTAACTCAGGTTTAACCTAATTTTATTTTAAAACAAATATAAATAAACACTCTATAGAAATAATTTTTTGTATCACTATGAAAATAATAGATTTTATAATTAAATTTAAAATATCAGTAAATTGGTAATGTTAATTGGTAATTGAATTGTGGTTATTTGTACAATAAATTGGTAAATTCATATTTAATTAACTTACTATTAACCGCAGAACTACTCATGTCTAAATATACCCTTAAACCCTGTAATACAGTTACAGCTATACTTCTATCTTGTTTAGTTACTGGTTGTGGCAGCTCAGGCTCTGATCCTACGGTGCAAAATAATGAAGCGATTTCCTCACAAACTCCTGCAACAATTGGTGGTAACACTCTAGGTGAAGTTATTAGCGATAGTAATGATGCAATAACAGGCTCGTTAACTATTACGGATCAACAATCAGGTGAAGCTGCTTTTGTAGCACAAGAAAATAGCGCTACAAGCTATGGTTTTTTTAGCTTAAATGCTGGTGGAGATTGGTCATACACACTTGACGATTTAAACGCATCAATAACATCTTTAAGTGAAGGTGAAACACTACAAGATACAATAACAGTAAACTCTGTAGATGGTACTAGCGCACAAATTATCATAACAATTGTAGGTGCACCAATAGCTCAAGCTGATGGCTTTGAGAAAATATCACACGTTTTATTGCGATCAGATAGCGTTAATTCGGGGCTTGACGCATACACACTTATTGAAAATGCCTTCGGCGAAGGGTCAATTGAATCTCCAGACTTATATGCTGGTAATCATGAAAGTGTTGTCCATATTATTGAAGATACCGATACGATAATTGGTAACCATTTTGTCTTTTTAGCTCACCGAGATGATGACCAAGATAAAGACAAAGGCGTAAGTGATAGACAACGTAACGAAATAAAAACCTACGATAAATCACCACAAGAAACACTGGCGTTTGAGGGGGAGACATTTCAATATAGCTGGAAATTTAAAGTAAGCATCGAGCTTGAGCTTACGAGTAAGTTTAGCCATTTTTTTCAAATAAAAGCTCGAAATGACAGCAACGATAATACTAATGGCAACGACGACCAGCCTATTATCACTCTCTCTGGAGCACAAAAAAACAGTACAGGTAATCAGCTGCAAGTGCGATATAGCGCAGGGTTTGATGAAAACGGCAACAACACAGGGCTTGATAAAAACCTCATTGAAACCGACTGGTCACTCATTACAGATGAATGGGTCGAGGTATTTGTACAAGCTACATTTAGTGAAAATGGCAAGTTAGATATGACGTTAACGCGCTTAAGCGATAATGCAGAGGTATTTAATATAAGCGAGCAAAACATAGATATGTGGCGCGGCTTTAGTGATGCTGATTTTGCTCGTCCTAAGTGGGGAATTTACCGCTCGATTGTTGAAACCGACAGCCTTCGCGCTGATGAAGAACGTGTTAGGTTTGCTGATTTTTCTATTACAAAAGGTAAGATAGTGCAGTAAGCTATTTTATCAATTAGCATGAAAAAGCTGTTAATGATTATGCATCATTAACGGCTTTTTTAATTTTTTGATAAAAGTGATTACTTCACTTCTTTACCCGCTGCTTGTTGATCAGCATGGTAGCTTGAACGTACAAACGGGCCAGAAGCCGCGTGAGTAAAGCCAATTTCGTCTGCATACGCTTTTAAGCCGTCAAACTCTACTGGTGGCACGTAGCGCTTAACCGGTAAGTGATGCTTAGAAGGTTGTAGGTATTGGCCTACAGTTAGCATGTCAACGTTGTGAGCACGTAAATCGCGAAGTACTTCTTCAATTTCGCTAATTTCCTCACCTAAACCAACCATTAAGCCTGATTTAGTTTTTACTTCTGGGTGAGCTTCTTTAAAGCGACGAAGTAATTCTAAAGACCATTTATAGTCAGCACCTGGACGAGCTAGTTTGTATAAACGTGGCGCAGTTTCAAGATTGTGGTTAAACACATCTGGTGGCGTCTCGATTAATATCTCTAGTGCGCGGTCCATACGGCCACGAAAGTCAGGTACTAAAATTTCGATAGTGATAGTTGGATTATGTTTACGAATCTCGCGAATACAATCGGCAAAATGCTGTGCACCACCATCACGTAAATCATCACGGTCAACTGAAGTGATTACAACGTAGCTTAGCTTCATATCTTTAATAGTAAGTGCTAGCTTTTCAGGTTCGGTGGCATCAGGTTTTAATGGGCGACCATGAGCAACATCACAAAATGGGCAACGACGAGTACAAATTGCACCTAAAATCATAAAGGTAGCTGTACCGTGGTTAAAACATTCAGATAGGTTAGGGCACGAAGCTTCTTCACATACCGAGTGTAAGCCATGCTTACGTAGCGCTTTTTTAATACCGTCAATACGATCGGTTGATTTAGGTAAGCGAATTTTTAACCATTCTGGCTTACGCAACATTTCAGTTTTTTCTGTAGGTAAAACTTTTACTGGGATCAACGCCATTTTTTCTGCGTCGCGTAGTTTTACACCTGGTTCCATTTTGACTGGTTTATTCATTCGTTTTCAAACCCTTCAGTATGCTTAACCTGTGTTGCATTAAGCTTCTTGATCATGTGTTTCACCAATCCTTCACCCGCACTTTCTAGGTTTTGAGGACCATCTAATTCTTTAGTTTGCACCATATTCATGCCCGCATAACCACATGGGTTAATGCGTAAAAATGGACTTAGGTCCATGTTAACATTTAATGCTAAGCCATGAAACGAGCAACCACGACGAACCCTTAAACCAAGGGATGCAATTTTACTGTCATTAACGTATACACCTGGTGCATCAGCTTTAGCATAAGCTTCAATACTATACTCGGCGAGTGATTCAATAATGCACTCTTCAAGCCAAGTAACCAGTTCACGTACACCAATCTTTAAACGACGTAGATTAAATAATACATACATCATTTGCTGGCCAGGGCCGTGGTAAGTTACTTGCCCGCCACGGTCAACTTTAATCACCTCAATGTCGCCAGGAGCTAGTAAGTGTTCGTCCTTACCAGCCTGACCTTGGGTGAATACACTCTCGTGCTCTACAAGCCAAATTTCATCTGGCGTATTTTCATCACGGGTGTCGGTAAAGTCCTGCATTTTTTGCCAAATTGGCATATAACGCTGACGACCCAGTTGGCGTACGATCAAAGTGTTTTCGTTCACAACAAATCTCAACTATGGATTAAAGCATGTGGCGTACGTCATCAATATTGCTGATCACGTTGTAAATTTCTTCAATGTGTTTGCCACTAGTAACTGTTGCTACAAGGCTTACTGACTCGTAATTACCTTTGCTGCTTGGTTTTACTTTAGGGGCGTAATCGCCAGGTGCTATTGGTTGTAACTTAGCTAAAATTTGATCAGTTAAGTTTACGTTAGCTAAACCCATTATTCTGAATGTAAATGGGCAAGGGTACTCTAGGTACTCATCAAATTTAGTATCTTTAACAGGTTGAACCACGACGGTGACTCCTCATACAAAAGTGTGGACTCTATGCAAGCTTGAAGCTTAATACAGATAGGCAATTAGCAGTCTTGCTTATATGGGGCGCATTCTAACATTTTTCAAGCAAAAAAAAACGCCTCACAGTGGAGACGTTTAAATTAGTTACCTAGTTAATAGGGGAGATATAAATTACTGCATGATCTGTAAGCGTAAGTAATCATAAATTTTGCTAAAGAAGCTTCCTTCTTCCACTTCTTCAAGTGTAACTAGTGGGTATTGAGCAATATCTTCGCCCTCTAGTTGTAAGAATAACGTACCTACTTTAGTACCTTTAGCAAGTGGTGCTTCAAGCGTATTATCTAGCTCAAAGTTAGCTTTAAGGTTTTTATGCTGACCACGTGGGATAGTAATTGGTGTATCTTCTAAAATACCTAAAGATACGTTCTCTTTGTTACCCATCCAAATACGTTGTTCTGCAAAGCTATCGCCTGCTTTGTACGGAGTAATTGTTTCATAAAAACGGAAACCATAGTTAAGTAGCTTTTTACTTTCTACTTTACGAGCTCGTTCGCTTGAGGTACCCATAACAACAGCAATTAAACGCATATCGTTTTTAGTTGCTGAGGTAACTAGGCTGTAACCAGCTTCTGATGTATGCCCTGTTTTAATGCCGTCAACATCTAAGCTTTCATCCCATAATAATGAGTTACGGTTATATTGCTTAATGCCGTTGTAAGTAAACGATTTTTGCTTATAAAGTGCATATTCATCTGGCACATCACGAATAAGAGCAGCACCAAGTGTCGCCATATCGCGTGGAGTTGTGAAGTGCTCGTCAGTATCAAGGCCGTGGCTGTTGATAAAGTGACTGTTGCTCATACCTAATTTAGCAGCATGGGCATTCATTAAATCAGCAAATGCACTTTCGCTTCCAGCAATATGCTCAGCCATTGCTACACATGCATCATTACCTGATTGAATAATAATACCGTGGTTAAGCTCATCAACACTAATTTGTTTACCTACTTCAATAAACATCTTTGAAGATTCTGGAAAGTTTTTAGCCCATGCTTTTTCGCTTACCGTTACCATATCGGTAGTGGCAATATTACCTGCTTTAATTTCAGTACCAATTACATAACTGGTCATCATTTTAGTTAAACTTGCAGGTGCTAGCTGTGTATCGGCTTCACCTTCAGCAATAACTTTACCTGTTGTAAAGTCGACTAAAAAATAACCTTTCGCATTAACTTGAGGTGGTGCCGGAATAATTTGGGCGCTGGCTGAGAATACGGCGGCTGTACAAACTAGGCCGCATACACCTTTGAGGATTTTATGTTTAATAGATTTCATCATACTCATTAATGGTTAAAGTTAAAGATTCGCGTTACGCCATTCTATACCCAAACTACCCCGAGATGCGAGTTTCAGTTGGAGTTAAAAACGATTTAGGCAAGGCATTGATTGCAAATAATAGTTACTCTATTGTTCAAATCAATAACGCAGTATAAATCGTTTTTAAACCAACCCTTAGGGCGTTTCACTGGAGCTTACTCTCTGTGTTGTTACTTTTTAAAAGGGATTACCATTTCTACAAAGTAACGCCTAGATATTAAGCCCCAGTGCAACGCTGAATTCTGCATCCTGGGGTAGTTTGGGTATTAGTCTTACTGAGTGTAAAGCAAGAACGCGTTTTGAAATTGATTTTCTTTTAATTTTTTTAATACTTCGTTTGCATGAGGGGTATCTTTTATTGGCCCTAAATGCAGTCTGTAAATATCGTCTTTTTGCACAATATTTGTTGGTAATTTGTATTGCTCTCGCAATGTGCTGGCAAGTGCTTCAATATTAGCAAGTGTACTACCTGCAGCTACCTGAATATAGGTTTGACGCGCAGTTGCGCCCGCAAGCGTAACGGCCTCTAGCTTAACCTTTGCTGTACCATGGGTGTAGTAGCCAAGCTTATAAGCGGCTGCGTACGAAAGATCAATTATTCTATCGTCATGAAACGGGCCACGGTCGTTCACGCGTACTATTACCGACTTACCATTTGCTGTATTGGTTACTCTAACAAAGCTAGGTAGGGGGAGCGTTTTATGCGCTGCGGTCATCGCAAACATATCATACGTTTCACCATTTGAGGTGTGATAACCATGAAATTTACGACCATACCAAGAGGCAATGCCTTCCTCACTATAACCCGTCTCATCAAGCATGGGCGAATAGCTTTTACCAAGCACTGTGTATGGGCGGCTAGCGCTAGCGCTTTTAGTGGTTTCAGTAACTATAGCGTCTTGCATCTCAAGTGTAGTTGGGGCTCTTAATGGCGCTGCATCATGACGCATACTATAACGGCTACTAGAACCGCTACTACAAGCACTTAAAAGCAAAATTAATAACGTGGTAAATATAAGCTGATTTGTGTGTCGCATTATTTTAAAAGCATCCTTTTATCTGTCGCGATTGACATAATAATGCCAAATCCTGCCATTAACGTCACCATCGATGTACCACCATAACTAATCAGTGGTAAAGGTACGCCTACAACAGGTAATAAACCCGATACCATGCCTATGTTTACGAATACATATACAAAAAAGGTGAGGGTGAGTGCGCCTGCGAGCAATTTACCAAATGCATCTTGTGCATTAACAGCAATGTATAAACCACGACCAATAATAAATAAGTACAGGCTAAGTAAAACACATACGCCGAATAAGCCAAATTCTTCGCTTAAAACCGAAAATATAAAGTCGGTGTGGCGCTCTGGCAAAAACTCTAATTGCGATTGTGTACCAAGCAACCAGCCTTTACCTTCTATGCCGCCTGATCCAATAGCAATTTTCGATTGAATAATATGATAACCCGAACCAAGCGGATCGCTCTCAGGATCTAAAAAGGTGAGTACACGTTGTTTTTGATAATCGTGCATACCGTAGTGCCAAAATGGCCATGCAGCAAGCGCTACAATCGAGCTTAAAAAGCCTATTAAACGCCAACTCAACCCAGACAAAAATAATACAAATATACCTGAGCTTGCAATAAGTATAGCGGTACCTAAGTCGGGTTGTTCTTTAATTAATAATGTAGGGAGCATTACAATCATAAAACCAATAATTAAATGTAGCGGGCGAGGTGGTAAGTGGTTTCTACCTATATACCAAGCTACCATCATCGGGACAGCCAACTTCATTAATTCTGCAGGTTGAAATCGTGTCACCCCTAAATTGAGCCAACGCTGCGCGCCTTTTGAGCTTACACCAAATAAAAGTACACCGACTAGCATTAATAACCCAACACAATAAAGTGGGATCACTAACCGCTTTAACGTGGCAGGCGAAAACTGGGCTAAAACAATCATAGCAACAACCGCACCGCCCATGCGGGTCATGTGCCTAATCATCATAGAAGACTCTTGCCCGCTTGCGCTGTAAACAACCATTATGCTGCCAGCCATCATTATAAGTAGTGCAATAAGCAGCGGTAGGTCTAGGTGCATACGCATCCAAATAGAGCGTTTATCGTGCAAAGCGGTCATGGTGTCTCGTTCCTTGCAAGATTAACAGGATTGGCTGCAAAGTAGTAATCCATAAGTTGGCGAGCTATTTGAATGCCGCCGTGGTTGTTTTCTAACACAACAGAAACCACAATTTTAGGATCGCTATAAGGTGCAAAGCCTACATAAATTGTATTATCGCGTTGGCGCTCTTTAAGAGATTCTGCATCGTAGCGTTCACCTTGGGCAATACTAACTACTTGCGCGGTACCGGTTTTACCAGCCGAGTCGTAGTTAGTCCCTTTAAATGCTTTGTGGGCTGTGCCTGATATTTTTTGTACTGTATTATGCATTGCATCTAACGATACCTGCCAATGGCGCGGATCTTTTAAAATAACAGGGGGTTTTTCTTCGTTGTTAATTTGCGTTATGTCGTTATCTTTTTTTATCACTTGCACCAAATGAGGGGGATGATTAATACCACGATTAACTAATATGTTAGTTGCATTTGCAATTTGAATAGGTGTGGCAGTCCAGTAACCTTGGCCAATGCCTACCGAAATAGTATCACCGCGCCACCAAGACTCTTTAAAGCGTCCTTCTTTCCATTCTTTTGAAGGTAGAATAGCAGTAGTTTCTTCGTGAATATCAATACCTGACAAATCACCGTAGCCAAAACGGGCCATAAAATCGCTTATTTTAGTAATGCCTAATCGATAAGCCGCATCGTAAAAATAGGTATCACACGACTCTTCAATCGCTTTATATACATCTACATGACCATGGCCCCAACGTTTCCAATCTCGCCATTTATGTTCAACATTTGGAATTTGAAAAAAGCCAGGATCCCACATTGATGTTGACTCATTTACTATATTTTCTTCAAGCGCTAATACTGCCATTAAAGGCTTTACAGTAGAGGCCGGCGCATAACGACCTTGCGTAGTACGGTTTATTAATGGCCGGTCTTGGTTAAGCAGCGCTTTATAATTTTTGCTGCTAATGCCGTGTACAAATAAGTTTGGATCGTAACTTGGGTTTGAATAAAGTGCCAGCACGCCGCCATCTTTGGCGTCCATAACTACAACAGCGCCGCGCATATCTTTAAGCGCGTGTTGTGCTATTTGTTGCAAGCCAACGTCTAAAGTCAGTACTAAGTCGCTACCTGGTTGCGGTTGGGTCATGCTCAGGGTGCGTATTACACGGCCACGGTTATTAACTTCTACCCGTTGTGAGCCTACTTTACCGTGCAGTGTTTCTTCGTAATATTTCTCTATGCCGAGTTTGCCAATATCATGTGTGGCGCGGTAATTGGTTGCACGGTCTTCTTGCTCTAATTGGTTTAGCTCTTTTCTATTAAGCTTGGCAACATAACCGAGCGCATGCGTTAGTGTGTCGCCAAATGGGTAGTAGCGAGCAAGGCGTGCCTCAATGCTAAAACCAGGAAATTTATGTTGATTAACCGAAAATTTCGCCACTTCTGTTTCGTCTAAGCGGGCTTTTAATACTTGTGATTTAAAACGACGGGTGTGTTTTATATCTTTTAAAAAGTCTTGTTTGTCTTGCTCTGTAATCGCAATTATTTTACTTATTTGATTAAGCGATTCGTCAAGGTCGTCTACCTCTTCGGGGATGACCTCAAGGTTGTAAACAGGTTTGTTTTCAGCAAGTAGCACACCGTTACGGTCGTAAATTAAACCACGGTTGGGTGCAATAGGAATAACTTTAATGCGGTTATCGTTGGAGCGGGTTTGGTAGTCTTGGTGATCTTCGACCTGAATAGTATAAAGATTAGAAAGCAATACTGCGACTAATCCTAATACAAAAACAAAACCCACGAATGCTCGCCTAGCAAATAAGTTTGCTTCTGCGGAGTGGTCACGAATAGTGGGTCTATGTTTTAGCATGGCAAGGGTTACTCGCGATGATAAGGATGGTTGTTATTTAAGCTCCAGCCTCGGTAAAGGCTCTCTGCAACAATTATACGCACCAAAGGATGCGGCAATGTTAAATTAGATAACGACCATTTTTGCTCAGACGCTGCAATACACTCTGGAGCAAGTCCTTCAGGTCCGCCAATAAGTAAACTTACATCGCGGCCATCGAGTTGCCATTTTTCCATATTTTTAGCAAGTTGGTGAGTATCCAGTGCTTTCCCTGTTACCTCTAACGTTACAATACGATTGCCTTTTGGAATAGCCGCTAATGTTTTTTCACCTTCAATGTGTAAAATACGCTTTATATCTGCATTTTTACCACGTTTACCGGCTGGAATTTCGATTAACTCTAGCGCCATATCTTTAGGGAAACGGCGCTGATATTCTGCAAATCCCGTTTCTACCCATGCTGGCATTTTAGTACCAACAGCAATCATTTGTATTTTCACGTATTACTTCCAAGCATTGTCTAAAATGAGTGAGCGTTTAGCCCCACAGTTTTTCTAGATCGTAATAGCTACGTGCTTCGTTTTGCATCACGTGTACAACCACATCACCTAAATCAACCAGTGCCCATTCGCCGTCGCCTTCACCTTCATAACCTAGTGGCTCTGAATCTGCATGACGCGCTTCTTTTGCTAAGTGATCGGCAATTGACTGTACGTGGCGTTTAGAAGTACCAGAACAAATTACCATGTAATCTGTAATATCTGATGTTTCAGTTACGTCAATATGAACGATGTCACGCGCTTTCATATCGTCAATTTTATCCATTGCAAAGGCGAGTAGTTGTTTTGAATCCAAGGTTTTGTCTCAATTTAAAAATTTAATGGCGCGCATTTTAACACGCTAGGAGTTTTTAAGCATCAATTTGATAGAGCTGATGCACTTCTATGTAATGACTCACTGCGTCGGGCAATAGTTCATTCTTTTTATTACTTTTTTTTAGCTGCTTGCGAATTGTACTTGAGGCCGCATCGAGCATTTCACCCGGTAAAAAATAAAGTTTACCTGCAAGTGAGTGTTTTAGTGCCGCGACTTCGCCGGCATTTGCGCGTTGCATATAGCTTTTGAGCTCACCTGTTACAGTGCAATGTTGAGCAGGACGCTGGTACACCACAATATGGCAAAGCTGCGTTATTGCCTTCCACTCAAACCATTTATCGAGATTGTTAAACGAGTCCATACCAATTAAAAATAAAATAGGCGTAGTGGGGTGCTCTTTACGAAGTTCTTGCAAACTAAGTAGTGAATACGATGGACCAGCTCGGTTAAGCTCTCTTAAATCGAGTTCAAAATGAGGATGAGGTGCAATGGCTGCGTTTAGCATATTAATACGGTGCTGAGTACTAATTCCCGGAGCTGCTTTATGTGCAGGGAGTGCACAGGGCATAAAATAAAGCGTATCTAAATTAAACACATTAACGCATTGCTGCGCCATATTTAGATGGCCTAAATGGACTGGGTCGAAAGTGCCACCAAAAATTGCGATCATTTAACACCCATTAGTTATTTATTAATTAACCGCGTGGCACGGCATAGGAATGTTGAGCGGCTGGCAAAATTTAATACAAATATGAGCAAGCGCTTGGTAAGGTGCAATTAAATTACCTTGCTTGTAACTAGCATCAAACAACGCAACATCACTGTTTATTTGTTCTAGTGTGTGCATATTTAAACGGTTAATTGCGTTTTGAACTGGACCTTGTTGGTTTTTCCAAATTGCTTTTTGTTTAAATAAATTTGCTATAGGTTCGCCATTTAATAAACCAAGTTGCACACTTATAAGTGTATTAAGCTCTTTGGTTATAGCCCACAAAATACTCACCACTTCGGTGTTATCGCTGGCAAGTTTGTTTAATACTTTTATAGCTTGTTTCGCGTGACCATTTAATAGCGCATCGCTTAAATCAAAAATATCAAACTTGGCTTGGTTTAACAGACCTTGCATTACTAATTGCTGAGTAATTAATGCATTGCCGTGCAGTAGCGAGAGCTTCTCAAGTTCCTGAAAACAGGCTAACAAGTTGCCTTCGGTGGCATTTATTAAGCTTACTTTGGCGTCGCTTTGCATATTAAGTGATAAACGTTGGCATTGCTCATCAAGCCATCGTTTTACATGAGAGCCCGTAAGCGGGTAGCAAGGTACAAATACACCTTGCTTATCAAGAGCTTTAAACCATGCTCCACGTTGTACTTCTTGGCTGGCTTTAGCGCCTTTAACAATTAAAATAGTATCGGGATTAACCAGCTCAACTACTTTTTTAAAGGTGTTGCTGCCAATAACGCCTGGCTTTTGTTGGTTTAAATCAAGTTCAATAATAGTGCGCGCACTAAACAGCGACATACTTTGGTACTGGGCTATAATTTCTTGCCAATCGAATCCTTGCATTAAAGTAAACTTAATTACTTCATCAAAACCTTGTTGCTTAGCACTGTCGCGAATTTGTTGTACGCACTGCGCTTCTTGAAAAGGCTCTTCACCAAATACTAAATAAAAGGGCTTTAGCCCTTTATTTAATTCACTCGGTAGTTGATTAGCATAGCAGCGCATTATAGTTGCGACAGCTCTCTAACAATACGACGACTGGCTTGCTCACGAATCTCGCTAATGAGTAGCTCAAGCTCTTTTGCTTTTGCTAATGCATGATCCGGATCGTCTTGGTAATTACGATAAAGCTCAAAACGTTTTTCTATCGCTTTTTCACCAGGGCGTTTAACTACATACGACACGCCATAAGCAAGTTCGTATTCAGCAACCTGACCATTTTGAAACAGCGAAAGTGTTTGGCGTTCAATACTTTCTTTGCGTAAATACAATTGGGCTTTATCTTTAGCTGACGATACTAGCTCTACGTTACTCGCTTTAAGCTCTTTTTTAAGCTCAGAAAATAAAGTCGATTTTTCATCATCGCCTACAAGTGTTAGCTGTTTTAAGTTATCAGGCAAGCTAGAGGCTTTTTTTAAATGAAAGCCACAGCTTGATAACAAAAAACAGACTAGCACTAAGGCTAGTCCATTTTTAATGGCGTTAAATGCAGCCATATTAGTTAGCTACCACGTTAAGTAGTTTACCTGGTACGTAAATGATTTTACGAATGGTTGAGCCATCAGTAAATTTAGTTACGTTAGATTCTGCAAACGCAAGGGCTTCTACTTGCTCTTGAGTGGCATCAGCTGCCACTGTTAACTTAGCGCGAAGCTTGCCGTTTACTTGTACGATGATTAGTTTTTCATCTTCAACAAGTGCAGACTCGTCAACTTTTGGCCATGCAGCATCTAAAATCTCGCCTTTTTTACCAAGCTCTTTCCAAAGCTCATGCGATAAATGCGGAGTAATAGGTGCAAGCATAATAACTAATGCTTCAAGTGCTTCGTTAGCAATCGCTACATCTTGTTTGTCGCTCAGTGGTGCTTTTAATAACTTATTAGAAAGCTCCATAATGGCTGCAATAGCGGTGTTAAAGGTTTGACGACGTTCAACATCATCAGTCACTTTAGCAATTGCTTTGTGTAAGTCGCGACGTAGTAATTTTTGCGGGTTAGTGAGCGCTGATTTATCAAGTGCTTGGTAACCTACTGTTTTAACGTCTACTGCGTATTTCCATACACGTTTTAAGAAGCGATGTGCGCCTTCAACACCTGAGTCTGACCATTCAAGCGTTTGCTCTGGTGGTGCTGTAAACATCATAAATAAACGCACTGTATCTGCACCATACTGGGCAATTACATGTTGTGGGTCTATACCATTGTTTTTAGACTTAGACATTTTACTCATGCCTGATGAGAATACCGGCTCACCGTCTTCTTTATGCCATGCTTTAGTTACGCGGCCTTTGTCGTCGGTTTCGGTATTTACATCGCTTGGCGAAATCCATACATCGCCGCCTTTTTCATCTTTACGATAAAATGTTTCAGCAAGCACCATACCTTGACAAAGTAAGCGGTCGAACGGTTCGTCTGAATTTACCAAACCAAAGTCACGTAATAATTTATGGAAAAATCGCGAGTACAATAAGTGTAAAATAGCGTGCTCAATACCACCAATGTATTGGTTTACTGGTAACCAATAGTTAGCAGCCGCTGGATCTAGCATGCCTTCGTCGTAGCGTGGGCTACAGTAGCGTGCGTAGTACCAAGATGATTCCATAAAGGTGTCAAACGTGTCAGTTTCGTGAAACGCAGGTGCGCCATTTACTGTTGTTTTAGCCCATTCTGGGTCTGCTTTAAGAGGTGACGTTACACCATTCATTACCACATCTTCTGGTAAGCGAACTGGTAGCATATCTTCTGTTGCTGCAAGTTCTTTGCCTTCTTGGTCGCTAAGCATTGGGATTGGAGAACCCCAATAACGCTGACGGCTCACACCCCAGTCACGTAGACGGAAGTTTACTTTACGCTCCCCAACACCGAGTGCTTCAAGCTTGTCGGCAATGGCTTTAAACGCGGTATCAAAATCAAGACCGTCAAATTCACCTGAATTTACAAGCACACCTTTGTCGGTAAATGCTTCTTGCTCAAGGTTTACTTCAAGATCTGAGCCTTCAACCGGTGCAATTACTTGTTTAATATCTAGGCCGTAAGCCGTTGCAAATTCAAAATCGCGTTGGTCGTGTGCAGGTACCGCCATAACAGCGCCTGAGCCGTAATGCATTAATACAAAGTTAGCGACCCAAATTGGTACTTGCTCGCCCGTTAATGGGTGAGTTGCATAAAAGCCTGTTGCTATGCCTTTTTTCTCCATTGTTGCTATGTCTGCTTCGGCAATTTTGGTGTTTTTGCATTCTTCAACAAACATTGCAACAGCATCGCTATTTTTAGCGGCTTCTTGTGCAATAGGGTGACCACCAGCAACAGCAACATACGTAACACCCATAAAGGTGTCTGGACGAGTTGTGTATACACTAAAAGTTTCGTTATTATCGGTGCGTTTAAATTCAATATCACACCCTTCAGAGCGGCCAATCCAGTTACGCTGCATTGTTTTAACTTGCTCTGGCCAATCTTCCAACTTGTCTAAATCGTCAAGTAGTTCTTGTGCGTAGTCGGTAATTTTAATAAACCACTGTGGGATTTCTTTTTGCTCAACCACAGCGCCTGAACGCCAACCGCGACCGTCAATAACTTGCTCGTTAGCTAATACTGTTTGATCCACTGGATCCCAGTTAACCGTCGACATTTTTTTATACACTAAGCCTTTTTCGTAAAGCTTAGTGAAAAACCACTGCTCCCACTTGTAGTATTCTGGATGACATGTCGCAATTTCGCGATCCCAGTCATAACCAAAACCTAATTGCTTAAGCTGTGTACGCATGTAATCAATATTTTCGTATGTCCACTTAGCAGGTGCTGTTTTGTTTTTAATAGCAGCGTTTTCTGCAGGTAAACCAAACGCATCCCAACCCATAGGTTGCATTACGTTTTTGCCTTGCAGGCGCTGGAAACGAGAAACAACATCACCAATGGTGTAGTTACGTACATGACCCATATGCAGTCGACCACTCGGATAAGGAAACATAGAAAGGCAATAATACTTTTCTTTGCTCTCATCTTCAGTGACTTTAAATACCTGGTTTTCTTCCCAGTAGCTTTGTACTTTTGACTCTATATCTTGCGGGTTATATTGCTCTTGCATCTATGGTTCCAGACTTCTTGCAAACTAATAAAAAATTGCCATTAGGATACCCCAAATAAAGTGCTATTCACAGCGTCAAAAACGCGGTTTTGATAAATTCTAACCTTCAGTTCAGGTTAACCTATACTTATCTAAGTTATAGGGTGATTTAACAGCAATTTTGAAGGAGTAAAAAATGGCAGATTATAAAGCATGGCTTGGCGATTTAACCAAATGGCTAAAAGATGTAAAAGATCATGAAGTAAAAGACGCAGTTACTCGATTTGTTGAATCTGAGCAGGCACTTAAAGATTTAGGGCAAGAAAGATACGCTTTATATAAAAGTTATTTACAGCGCGATATAGAACATGTCCAAGAAAACGAATCGCACTATAATTCGCTTGCATGGCAAGAGCTTAAAGAATCATTATGGTTTGAGCTTTCACACATAGAAGATAAAACTCAGCTTGAGTGGCAATCTCTTAGTCAAGATTTTAAGCACAATGGTGTGTATCACGCAGCCGAATGGATAGCCATGGGCACATTAGTATGTAAGAATTGCACCCATAGTTACGATGTTTATCACGCGACACAAATTACACCGTGTATTGAATGTGATGGAATCTATTTTAGTCGTAAGGCGCTGCACCCTTAAATATAAGTATTAAGTGGCTGCGGGCCACTTAATACGCCCAAAGGCCAGCGAATATGTTGGTAAAAAAAGAAGTTAGAATGACGAAAAAATTGCTGCCACTATCTGTTTCAAAGCTCGCACCGAGTATTTCTACTAATCACGTACATACGTGTATGAGCAATCCATACCCCGAGCAACTAACATTTATAGGCCAACAACGCGCCCAAAGTGCCTTAGATTTCTCTTTAGGGATGGAACTACCTGGTTATAACGTTTATGTAATGGGCGAGGCTGCCCATGGGCGCTTTACGCTTGTTAAAGATAAACTTAAGCAACACGCAAAAGACCGCCCAACCCCAAACGAATGGCTATACGTAAATAATTACGATGATCACAGAGAGCCTATCGCGTTGTTTATGCATGCAGGGCAAAGCAAGCAACTTAGTGACGACATAGATTCATTTTTAGATGAAGTACTCGACACATTTCCTGCTGCATTTGATAACCCAGGATACCAACGCAAAAAAAAATCAATCGACCGTGAATTTAACGATGCCTACGACAGCGCTATTACCGCAGTAGAAATTGCGGCATTTGAGCAAAGTGTTGCATTAGTTGAAGAAAAAAATTCAGTAGGGTTTGCACCGCTAGTAGATGGTAAACAATTAAGCGACAGCGAATTTGGCGAACTTGAAGAAACGTTACGCGAAGAGTTTTTTGAAAAAATTGAAAAGCTAGAAGATGCATTAATAGAAGCGTTAATTGAGCTGCCACGCTGGAAGCGCGAATCAAAAGAAAAACAGCGTAATCTTAAAAAGTCGACTGCAGAGCAGGCCACAAAACCGCTTTTAAAAGACTTAGAACATAAATATGCAACTCATATTGGTGTACTGCGTTATTTAAAAGATATACGCGTTGAAATTATAGACGCGGTACTTGAATGGCTCGATGACGAAGACGAAAGCGAAGAAAGCAAAGAAGACTTTGATCGTAAAGGCATGCTTACCGACTTTTTTGCACCTAATATTTTAGTTGAGTTTAAAGAAGACGATGCAGCACCCGTGGTGTACGAGCCCAATCCAACATTTGGTAATATATTTGGTAAAATTGAGTATTCCACATCGCAAGGGTCTTTAATTACCAGTTATCGCTCTATTCAGCCGGGCGCATTGCACCGTGCTAATGGCGGTTATTTAATTATGGATGCTGAAAAGGTAATGGCTAACCCTCAAGTGTGGGATGGTTTAAAACTGTCGCTTAAAACGCATCAAATTAAAAACGACTTACCGTATCAAGATAGCTCAGTAGGTAGTAGTTTTACACTTCGCCCGCAGCTTATACCGCTTGATGTAAAAATTATTTTATTAGGCTCGCGCGAACTGTATTACACCATAGGTGAATACGATGAAGAGTTTGCAGAGTTATTTAGAGTATTAGCTGACTTTGATTACTACTTACCAAGTAGCGATAAATTACAGTACCAATTTATAACTAAAGTTACCGAGTACTGCGAGCAAACATTAAAGTGCACTACCACACAAGCAGCTATGGTGCGTTTACTTAAGTTTAGCTACCGCCAAGCAGAGCATCACAATAAGCTTTCTGCGCGCTTTGCTGATGTACTTGAATTAGTTGCAGAGGCAAGTTACTACGCAAAACAAGATAAATTAACTGTTATAGATGCGCATCATATTGATGAAGCCATTGAAGGTAAGCAATACCGTACCGGCCAAATTAGTGAAAACATGCTAAGCGATATAAAAGAAGGTCACACACTTATTGCAACCGACGGCCAAGCCATTGGTAAAGTAAATGGCTTAACCGTATTACACATTGGCGATACCTCATTTGGTACCCCTGCGCGTATTACGGCAACGGTTTATGCTGGCGCCGATGGCGTAATAGATGTTGAACGCGAAGCTGAGCTTGGTAAAGCAATTCACTCAAAAGGTGTTATGTTGCTTACCGGTTATTTAGGTAATAAATATGCGCAGCACTTTAGCTTAACGCTTAGCGCTAATATTGCCATTGAGCAAAGCTATGGTTACATAGATGGCGATAGCGCATCTTTGGCTGAGTTGTGTGCGCTTATTTCGTCTATTACAAGCCTACCTATTAGCCAATCAATTGCACTAACAGGCTCTATTAACCAACATGGTGATGTACAGGCTATTGGTGGCGTAAACGAAAAAATAGAAGGCTTTTTCAAACTGTGTAAAATGCGTGGCTTAACAGGTTCGCAAGGCGTTATCATTCCAAAATCAAACCAAGTTAACTTAGTGCTTGATGACGAAATACTTAATGCAGTTGAGGCGGGTAAATTTAATATTTACGCAGTTGAAACCGTAGACCAAGCGCTTAATCTGTTAATGGATATAGAAGCTGGCGATATTATTGATGACCAGTATCCAGAAAACTCAGTAAACGGAATTGCGCTTGCTCGCCTTAAAGAAATTGCCGACATAGTAAATGGCGATAACGATGACGAAAAAGACGAAGAACTAGATAACGAAAAAGGTTAATAATGATCAATATAATTTTGGCGGTGGTTATCGCCATTTTTTGTTTTTTAATATTTCAAAATAGTAAAAAAGCAAAACAACAAGCAGGCATAAATGCACAAATAGGGGCAGATTACTTAGCCGCTAACGCAAAAGTAGAAGGTGTAGTAGAAACAGCTTCTGGCTTGCAGTACAAAATACTGCATAAAGGTGAGAGTGAAAACACACCAAGCCCAACAAGTATGGTTAACGTGCATTACCACGGCACACTAATCGACGGCACGGTGTTTGACAGCTCAGTAGAGCGTAAAACACCGATTAGCTTTGGCTTGCACCAAGTGATTAAAGGCTGGACTGAGGGCTTACAACTGATGAGCCCAGGCGATAAATACACATTTTATGTACCGCACCAATTAGCATACGGCGAAAAACGTGTAGGGAGTATTCCTCCTGCCTCAGTACTTATTTTTGAAGTAGAGCTACTGGCAATTGAGTCTTAGTAATTAAATAACAAGGAAGTAAATTATGAATAAAGACGAATTACTTAAAATAGCCAAGGGTGATATTAACTTTACCTTTCAATCTATTATTTATGCATTAGCGCTGTGCTTACTCGTTGCAGCTGTTTTTTTACTAAAGATGAGCGTTAACCTACAAATGGGTTTAATAGTTTGTATTATCGGTGTGTTTGGAATGACTATTTATAATAATTTAAATACTCGCCTAAATGCGGCGCTTGCACTTATTGCGCTCTCACAAGATAACCAAAGCACTAAGTAAGCAACGAGTTAGTTTAATAAATTGGTATAAGCCCTACTTTAATAAAGTGGGGCTTTTTGCTTTTAGCTAACATTAAAATTTACTCAAGGATTTTAATACGAGGTCGATACCTATAATAGTTACAAAGCTATTTTAGGGATAAAATAATGAAGATTTCACCGACTCCCATTCCATACCAAGTATACAGCTCAAATACTCAAACTTTAGCGCAATCAGATAAACTACCTGTTGAAAAAGCGAGTGAAGAAAAGAGCGAGGAAGAAAATGAGGAAGAGCCAAAATATGTGTTATCAAAGTTTCTAGATACCAAAGCGCAAGAATATAGTGAAGATAACGCTACGTTCGGCAATCAATATAAAAACCTCGAAAAAGTATACAAACACTTCACCTGGCGAATTATTGCACTGCAAGAGCAAATTAATAAACTTAAACAAAGCCCCGTACAACGTAGTATAACTATAAACACTTCTGTAAGTGAGCCGAATAAAAGTGATGTGAGTTTAACTTTAGATGCTGAGCACCTAGGTGTAAAACAATATAAAAACACGCAACAGCAAGAACAAATAGATATGTTAGAGCTGCAATTAGGGGAGTTAAAATCAGAGCAAGCGGCAATAAAGCAACAAATGGTTGAACTGGTTATTAATGAACTAAAGAGGCGGGGCGACGACTATACTATTTAGCGCCGCCAACATGCTGGTGGGCTAGCTTTTAAACTCAATTTTACCCACTTCAAGTTTAAACCTACCTTCTTGCTTGCCTGCAATCATAAAGCCTAGCTGTTTTATATCATCAAAATCAATAATCGGTTGTTGCTCAAGCACGCGGCCGCGATACGTTAAAGTAAAATCACTCGGAGCAAAGTTTATATCTACCCATTCATTTTTTACTGTTTTAAATGAGTGGGTGTACGCTGCGCCATCAAGGTAATTGGTTGTTCTGAGCCTGAGCTGATAGGTTTGTCCATCGCCTTTAACACGCAGTGCTATAGCTTTAGTGTTTTGGCTTTGTGTATTTAGCTCTGTACGTATTGATGCAAAACCGCCGTTATTATCAAGCGAAACATTGCCTGTAAAAAGCAAACTTTCTTGAGTTTGTGTTACTTGGCTATTAGATACACCGCCCATTACTGAGTCGTTAACAACGTACCAGCGCTGGTTTGCATTCGCTTGTGCACTTACAACTAATAAATTAAATACAAAAAGTGATGATAGTTGTTTGGTGATCATGGCTTACTCCTAAGTACTTTAAGCTTATCAATACGGATAAACATATTATTTGTTCACTTATTTAAAGCTAATTATTTTTACGGCTCCATTTTTTCATGATTTTTTCAAACATAATTTCTTTATCAGTTTTATCCTCAGGGCAGGGTTTACCGCTACCTTGAGGCATGCCATTACTACCAAATACGGTGGAAGTATCAATTAAATAGCATTTACCATTAAATTTTTCTAATCGTCGTGTGCCTGTTGTATTTTGGTTAATAACTTCTGAATTATCAGATTTTACTGGTGTTTTAATTGTGGGCTTATTGTTTATCTCTTCATTTTCAGAGCTTTTATCTTCACCAAAGGAGACCATTTTTTTATGAGTCATATTATTTACAGGAGAGCCAAATAGCGGCGCGTATGGATTTAGCTTTTTAAATGTTTGAGAAGCTTTTGTTGTAGGCTCTGAAGGCGCGGCTACCAGGGGTTCAACAGGTTTTACAGAGGCTTTTTTAAGCTCTGTTTGTGCCTTTGGTAACGTGATGGTTTTGGCTTGCGTTTTTTTAGTTGCCCTTACTTTGGCTTTTGTAGAATCTTTTTTTATAGGTGTAGTGTTAGAGGTCGCTGAATTTGGTGCATCAGTTTTAGTGTTTACAGTTTTTATATCAGGCGCATTGGTTGTTGTAACAACTGAGCTTAGCTTAGGTAGGCTTGCTAAATTAACCGTAACATAGGCCTGTATTATTGCGTTTTTTTCCTCCTTTGGCGGCGCAACTTTAATAGATTGCGAAAACAAAAAGTACAACACAATAGCGTGTATACACAACGAGATAACCCACGGCCATGCATTCCCTTTATTCACATCAAACCCTCAACTTAATAGTGCTGTTAAGAGTCAATAAAATACATTTAGTTCACCTAAAGTTAATGTGTTTTACTTTGTGGCTTTATTGCAGATACAACAAAACTATTTTGCAGTTTTTGTTGTTTTTGCATGTGCTTGGTTACGTTATTATGAGCGCAATCAAACTTAGGAGGCATTATGACATTGCTTTTTGAACCAATAGAACTTGCAGGTAAAACATTAAAAAACCGTATTGTTATGCCCCCAATGACTCGCTCGCGTTCAACACAGCCTGGCGATATAGCTAACGACTTAATGGCAACATATTACGCACAGCGCGCAAGTGCCGGACTAATTGTAAGCGAAGGCACACAAATTAGTGAGCTTGGTAAAGGTTACGCTTGGACTCCGGGTATTTATTCAAATGAGCAAGTTGCAGGCTGGAGTAAAGTAACAAGCGCAGTACATAGCGCTGGTGGAGTGATGTTTGCTCAGCTTTGGCATGTTGGCCGTGTTACCCACAGTGACAACACTGGTGGCGTGCAGCCTATTTCAGCCTCGGGCATTGCCGCAAAAGACGTAAAAGTATTTGTAGATACAAACGGCGCACCGCGGTTTGTAGACACCCAACTCCCACGCGAAATGAGCAAACAAGATATTACGCATGTCATAGGCGAATTTCGCCAAGCTGCTAGAAATGCAGTTAATGCAGGGTTTGATGGCATAGAGCTTCATGCTGCAAATGGTTACCTTATTAATCAATTTTTAGACTCAGAGTCAAATGCTCGCACCGATGAATATGGTGGCAGTGTGCAAAACCGCATACGCTTTTTAATTGAAGTGGTACATGCTGTTAGCGACGAAATTGGTAGCAGCAAAGTAGGCGTAAGACTAGCCCCGTTAACAACCCTTAATGGCACAGTAGACGAAAACCCTGAGGAAACTTACTTAGCGGTTTCTGAGGCATTAAATAAAGCCGGTGTAGGTTACATGCATATAGCCGAAGCCGATTGGGATGACGCACCTTTAATGAGTGTTGAATTTAAAAAATCGATTCGCAAAGCCTACAGTGGTGTATTAATTTACGCAGGTAAGTACACCAAAGAGCGCGCAGACGAAGCACTTAGCGAAGGCTGGGCCGACATGATTGGCTTTGGTCGCCCGTTTGTATCAAACCCAGACTTACCAGCACGCTTAAAGCAAGGCAAGCCTCTTAACAGCCACAACCCCGACACCTTATTTGGTGGCGCAGAACAAGGCTATACCGATTATCCAACGGTATAATTGCTAGTAAGTAATAAACATTGAGTAAAAACATGAAGGGCTGCATTTTATGCAGCCCTTTTTTGTGCATTGATTCTAATAGCTTTACCTTGAGCAAAAAATAAAAAACGCGTAAGTTAACCGGGTTACCTATTTTAATAACAAGAAAATAAATGAAAGCCACAGAAATAGAACAATTAGAATTATCAAATTCTGAAACCCGAGAAGTTATTACACCCTACGCTTTTAAAATTGACAGCGCTTTACTGGGCTTGCCTTTAGCTACACCTATTCAGCGTGCACTAGCGATTATTATTGATGTTGCACTGATATTTTTAGCAGCCAAACTTAGCGCTGCTTTAATAGCATTTGTTGCTGCAATGGCTTTTTATAAAGGTACAGCACAGCAATACCTTCCAAAAATGTCGAATGTGTGGCGAAGAATCTTAAAAATAACGGCAGCAAGTATTTTATTTGTAAGCGCACTTACTGTGCTTTCAATTGGCATTGATTACCTAGAAGACGATAACACTGATCAAGGTTTAGCTGTTCAGGGCGTAAAAATACAAGATGAAATTCAGCTTACCGCCACAGAAAAACAACAGCTAAATACTTATTTAGCGCAAACAGCCGATGACAGCTGTGAGCAACCCTGTCAACGAAACGCGCTTGATAATTTAATTGGGCAAGTTCCCAAATTAGCAGAAATGGACGGCCTACAAAACCCACAACTTGCTACCGTACTTTTACAATTATTAGTGCTCAGTGAAAATAACGAAATAAAGCCTGCACAGTTAATAGAAGAAAAACCTGCACAAACAAGCACAAATAGTATTTTGCAGTGGAGCAAAGGCATTATTCAAGACTTGGGCTTAGGTTTTGGCTGGGCTGCTGTTTACTTTACGTTGTTCTCGTTACTTTGGCGCGGCCAAACACCGGGTAAAAAGGTATGTAATATTCGTGTGGTTGCCTTAAGCGGTGAGCCATTAGGATTATTAGATTGTTTTGGTCGCTACGGCGGCTACGGTGCAGGCTTTGCCACAGGCTTGTTAGGGTTTTTACAGATATATTGGGATCCAAACAGACAAGCCATTCAAGATAAAATATCAGCCACTGTGGTTATTAAAGGTAACTTGAATCAAGTTGTAAATGTTGAAACGGTAGAAGAGACTGTAAAAAGTTAAGTTTGCTCTTATTAATTACAAGGATGGTTATGAAAGCTTTATTAATGGCGTTTAGTTATCTGTATTTTATTACAGCTTCGTATGCGTCAGAAAATATTGTGTTAGCAGAAACACATCAGCTTAAGTCTATTATTTTAGGTGAGCAGCGCAGTTATAGTGTTTATTTACCGCCAAGCTACAAGCAAAACCTCGAACGAGTATATCCTGTTATTTACCTGCTTGATGGCGACCCAACCCATTTAAAAGCCTTAGCGGGGCTTGTTGAAGCACTCAGTACTGAGCGGCTAGAAAAACAAATTCAACAAGCAATTATTGTCGCTGTTCCAAACAGTAAAAATGCGATAAGAGAGCGCGACTTTACCCCTACCAATGTCGATTGGACTTTTAACGGCAAGCTACTCGAAAAATTTGAAAATATTGGCAATGCCGCAAACTACACCGCTTTCTTTGAAAAAGAACTTATTCCCTTCATTAATAAAAATTACCGTACATCAAATAAGCGGGTATTAATTGGGGAATCTTTCGGCGGCTTGTTCGCAAGTTATGTTTTACTTACAAATCACTCTTTATTTACTGATTACTTAATTATTGATGCAACCTACCTTTGGGATAATAATTATCTCAATCGTTATTTTGACGAACAACAACTTATAAATAAGCAGCTTAAAGGCAATGTATATTTTACTTTTGCTAATAATGCAGCTTTTGGTGAAATTGGAGAGGCTAATTATAAATGGGGCTTAGAGCTTGCTAAAAAACTAAAAGCGCACCCGAGTAATAGTTTATATATAAATCAACGTTACTTTGAAGAAGAAACTCATGGCACGGTGGCAGCGCTTAGTTGGTACTATGGTTTAATACGTTTATTGAAATTGTAAATAAAGCTTTCGGTTACTCCAACGCTTAATCAGTCCCTGAATAGCTTTATACCACTTGCTTTACTAATCTTTTGCAAGCTTCTATTAAAAGTATCAATTTGAATTTGTTTATTTGGATATTTGCTTTTTAACTGTTTTATTAATAATGACATAAGACCTATATTTCTATAGTTGGGTTCTGAATAGCACACCCAAATAAAGATAATTTCACTTATTTCATACATTAAATAAGCTTTGTTTTTAATAAATAAAACTTGATATGGATATAGAGAATACTCTGAAAAGTTCATATGATCTAAATAAAAGCTTTTGAATCTATAAATATGATTCGATTTATATGTTACTGGATCTATGACTACTTCCTCTTCAACAAATTCACTTGCATCACAATCATAGGCGCACTCTGCAAAATTTAAGTTTAGTTTAGAAAACTCTATTAAGCTGTTTTGTTCAATCAAATTTGGCACCATTATTACTAAATAAAACGTTTATCGTTATTTTGTGATACTGGAGAAAATCACTTGGAAGATACATATCGAACGCCAACAACTCCCATCAACAGCACAAATCCCCACACAAACACATTGCCGTATTGGCTGTACACGCTGTCGCCTTTTATAAGCTTAATGTTGGCTTTCAATATGGTAGCTTCAAACTGAGGCATGGTTTGTTGAGTGTGGCTTATAGGGTCGTATACGGCGCTTACACCATTGTTAGTAACACGCACTAGAGGGCGCTGTAGTTCGAGCGCGCGCATACGGGCTATTTGCATATGTTGCAAAGGTCCAATAGAGTCGCCAAACCAGGCATCGTTACTTACAGTAAAGAGTAGGTCGGAGTCGCTTTTGTAATTACCGCGTACTAAGTCGGCAAAAACAATTTCGTAGCAAATAGCAGGGAGTAAGTTATAGCCATTGGCGCGTAAGTTGTTTTGCACTTTGTCGCCACGGGTAAACGATGACATAGGCAAATCGAATAATGGGGCAATAGGGCGCAAAAAGTCTTGAAACGGTACAAATTCGCCAATAGGTAGTAGCTGGTGTTTTTGATAGCGGTTTTTATCAAGGTAATGGTAATGCCCATGCTCGTCGCCACGTTCTTTATTACCGACCACAATAAGTGTGTTGAATATATTTTTGGTGTCTCGCTGGTAGTCAACAATACCGGTTACAAGGGCGGTTTGATTAAACGAGGCGGCACTGTCTAAATTGGCTAGGTAGGAATCGGCAAGCATTTCTATTTCAGGCACTGCGGCTTCTGGCCATACTATTAAGTCGGCATCCCAATGTGGGCGTGTCATGTCTTGGTATTTGCTCATTGTGGTCCAAAACTCACTTGGCTCAAAGCGCAGGTGTTGCTGTATGTTGCCTTGTACGAGCAATACTGACATGTTTTTATCTGTGTAATGAATGCTGCCTGTGGTATTTGCGCCTGTAAAAATAAGCGCAACAGCTGTCGCAGTAACCGCCGGGGTTTTAAAATCTTTTTGGGTAAGTCTATATAGTGCAAAGCCAATAGCCACACACGTTAGTGTTAAGCCAAACTCGCCAATATAAGGGGCAAGCAGCCTTAAAGGTCCGTCGGTTTGTGTGTAGCCAAAACTTAACCACGGGAAACCGGTAAGTACGGTGCCACGTAAATACTCACTAATTGCAAAGCAGGCAATTAATAATGCGCCAAAGCTTTTAGGGCCACTGGCAAAGCGTGTAGTTGCCCAAAAGGCAAGTGCGGGAAATAATGCTAAGTATGAGCACAAAAAAGCCATTAACGAGAGCGACGCTATAAGCGGCATACCGCCAAAGGTGGCAATAGAAACATGTACCCAGCTTATACCTGCACCAAACCAGCCTAGGCCAAATATAAAGCCATATTTAGCGGCGGTTTTTGCGTGTGCTTTACCGGTATTATTGGGATTAATGCAAAAAATTATGGCGCCAAGACTAATAAATACGATGGGCCAAATTTCAAAAGGGGCATAGCCAAAAGTTAAAACAAGGCCCGCAACGAGTGCGAGCCATGCTTTTTTATCTTTTGCTAATAGGGTAAGTCTAGTTAGCAGTTTCTTCACTGTCGTTATCATCAGCCTTAGGAACGGTGACTTGCAGTTGCAAAATACGACGATTGTCGGCGTTGGTTACTTTAAATTGGTAACCTTCTATGTCAATCGTTTCACCACGGCTTGGCATATGGCCAAATGCGTGCAGTACAGTTCCGCCAATAGTATCGGCTTCGTCTGTGCTGTAGCCTGTTTTAAAATGCTCGTTAAAGTCATCTACAGGAGTGAGTGCTTGCACTACGTGGACATGTTTAGCAAGTTGACGAATATCTTGATGTTCTTCTTCTTCGTCGTGCTCATCTTCGATTTCGCCAACAATTATCTCAAGAATATCTTCAATCGTTACTAAGCCTGATACGCCGCCGTATTCGTCAATAACAACAGCCATATGGTAGCGTTGCTGACGGAATTCGTTTAGCAATGTATCAACACGTTTGCTTTCAGGTACTACCATTGCTGGGCGTAAATAATCGCGTATTGATGGTAAATGCTCGTCTTTATTTAAGATCAGTGGCAATAAATCTTTAGCGAGTAAAAAACCTTCTACATGATCTTTGTCTTCAATCACCACTGGAAAACGTGAGTGAGTTGAGTCAACCATCATTGGAATTAGTTCTTCAAGCGGGCTGTCGATCTCAAGAGTGATCATTTGTGAGCGCGGAACCATTATGTCTCGCACTTTAAGCTCAGACACGCCAAGCACACCTTCTATCATCTCTTTTGTTTCTGGATCGATTACGTCTCGTTCTTGCGCATCGGCAATAACTTCGACCAGCTCTTCTCTATTCTGGGGTTCCCCTTGCAACATTTGGGCTATTCTGCCCAACCACGTTTTGCCAGAAGAACCCTGGCTAGATTGCGAGTTACCGTCGCTCATTGCGTCTAATTGCTCCGTTAATTTAAATATCGTCCCGGTATGGGTCTGCTATGTTTAGCTCTGCAAGTAATTGCTTTTCGATGCTTTCCATCTCTAAAGCATCGTCACTCTTTATATGGTCAAATCCAAGCAAATGCAAGCATCCGTGAATAACCATGTGAGCAAAGTGGTCATGAAATGACTTCTCTTGCTCAATTGCTTCAGCTAATACAATGGCTGGGCAAATAATTAAATCACCAACCAAGGGAATATCTATGCCTGGTGGTGCCTCAAATTCGAACGACAGTACGTTGGTCGGTTTATTTTTACCGCGATAGTCGTTATTAAGTTGTTGCGATTGCGCTTCGTCGCTAATAACGATACTGAGTTCGGACTCGTCACGGTATTGGCTAAGGGCTTTGTCGGCCCATAGTGCAAATTGTTCTTCGCTTGGGAGGTTGTCAAACTCACAGGCTATTTGTAAATCAAGTTCGGTTGTCAAAGTATTACTCTTTAGTAGTAGGCTGTTGAAGAGCAGCGAGTGCGTCTTTTGCATTTTGCTTTTCAATACGCTTAAGTCGCTCGCTTTCGTCGTTACGCTCGTAGGCTTCAACTATGCGTGCTACAACAGGGTGGCGTACTACGTCGTGGGCTTTGAAGTAGTTAAAGCTAATTTCGTTTACGCCATCAAGTACTTCAATTGCATGGCGAAGGCCTGAGCGTGTGCCACGAGGTAAATCGACCTGTGTAATATCGCCTGTAATCACCGCTTTTGAGTTAAACCCTATACGGGTTAAAAACATTTTCATTTGCTCGGCGGTGGTATTTTGGCTTTCATCTAAAATAATAAAGGCATCGTTTAAAGTACGTCCGCGCATGTAAGCAAGCGGTGCGACTTCGATGATATTTTTTTCGATGAGCTTTTCTACTTTTTCAAAACCTAGCATTTCAAAAAGCGCATCGTAAAGAGGGCGCAGGTATGGGTCTATTTTTTGACTTAAATCGCCTGGTAAAAAGCCAAGCTTTTCGCCAGCTTCTACAGCAGGGCGCGTTAGTAATATACGGCGTATTTCTTGGCGCTCAAGAGCGTCGACGGCGGCTGCAACTGCAAGGTAAGTTTTACCAGTACCTGCAGGGCCAATACCAAAGGTAATGTCGTGGTTTAGAATATTAGCCACATAAACACCTTGGTTGTCGTTACGTGGTTTAATAACACCACGGCGGGTTTTAATAACCATTTCTTTGCCATAAGCGCTGCTGGATGCATCTTGCTCTAAGGCTTTTGATTCGGTAATAGCTAAATGAACGGCGTCGGGTTCTATTTCGCCTAAAACACCACGAACGGGCTGAGTATCAACATAAAGGTTTTTTAAGATTTCTACAGCGCCGGCGCAGTTGTGTAGTTTACCGGTTACTTTAAAAAAGTTGTCACGGTGAATTATTTCAACAGCCAGGTGGCGTTCAATTTGTTTGATGTTTTCGTCAAACGGGCCACATAAAGAAGATAGGCGTTTGTTATCGGCAGGTTCTAAATAAATCTCTAATGTTTTTAACTGATTACTCAAAATTGCTTCCTATAGTACTGCGCCAGCGTTAACTGGCGCTAATTGTGTGACTAAGGAACGAAAGTAGCTACGCCAATTTCGTTAACAGTGTCTGGTTTTGGCTCTGCAGCTGCAGCTTTAGTTAAAATAGCTGAAGGAGCGACTTCACGTCGTAAGTTCATTTCTGATTCTGTACGAATTAAGTCACCACGTAAAGAGTTAGGTAGTGCTTCGGTGATACGTACATCAACAAACTGTCCGATCACAGTGTGCGGGCCAACAAAGTTTACTACACGGTTGTTTTCTGTACGGCCACGTAATTCCATAGGGTTCTTCTTAGAAGGACCTTCAACAAGTATACGTTGCTCTGTATCGAACATTTGACGACTAATTTGCTGCGCCATTTGTGTAATACGGTTTTGTAGTAAGTATAAGCGTTCTTTTTTCTCTTGCTCTGTTACGTCATCTGGTAAATCTGCCGCTGGCGTACCTGGGCGTGCGCTGTAAATAAAGCTAAAGCTCATATCAAAACCTATGTCGCTAATAAGCTTCATGGTTGCTTCAAAGTCTTCTTTGCTTTCGCCTGGGAAACCAATAATGAAATCTGATGACATGCTTAAGTTAGGACGAATTTTACGTAACTTACGAATTGTCGATTTGTATTCAATTGCCGTATGGCCACGTTTCATTAGGTTTAATATACGGTCTGAACCACTTTGTACTGGTAAATGTAAGTGATCTACAAGCTCTGGTACATCGGCGTAAACGTCGATTATATCTGGGGTAAATTCTACCGGGTGCGATGTGGTGTAACGAATACGGTCAATACCATCAATAGCTGCAATAAGACGAATTAAATCAGAGAAGTAACAAATTTCGCCATCGTGCGTATCGCCGCGGTATGCGTTTACGTTTTGACCTAAAAGATTTACTTCACGTACGCCTTGCTCTGCAAGTTGTGCAACTTCAAGTAGTACGTCATCTACTGGGCGACTAACTTCTTCACCACGAGTATAAGGTACAACACAAAAAGTACAGTACTTAGAACAGCCTTCCATAATTGATACGAAAGCAGATGGGCCATCTGCTTTTGGCTCTGGCAGGCGGTCAAATTTTTCAATCTCTGGGAATGAAATATCAACAACCGATGAGCCTTTGTCGCCTTGCACTTGTTTAATCATTTCAGGTAAACGGTGTAGCGTTTGCGGACCAAAAATAACATCTACAAATGGTGCACGTTGGCGAATAGAGTCACCTTCTTGTGAGGCAACACAACCACCTACACCAATGATTAAATCTGGCTTGTCGTCTTTTAATAACTTCCAGCGACCTAATTGGTGAAATACTTTTTCTTGTGCTTTTTCACGAATTGAACAGGTGTTAAGTAAGATTACGTCGGCATCTGTTGCATCTTCAGTTAGCTGGTAGCCGTTGGTGGCATCTAAAAGTTCAGCCATTTTCTGAGAGTCGTATTCGTTCATCTGACAACCCCAGGTTTTAATATGCAGCTTTTTGCTCATTGAAATATTGCCTCGTGTTCAATTCGATAGTGGCACAAAAATGTGCTAGAAACAGGATTAAGGAGCAAGCATGCTCACTTAAAGGAGGCGTATTTTAGCTGGATACCCGCCCAGATCCAAGTATAGTTTTCATGTTTGTGATCTCAAATCAATACAGGGCGAGTTTAATGTGCTGTTAGGGATATCCTCTGGTATAAAACAAATTAATTTTGATACAATCAAAACAGACTCAAGTAATAATAAAATGATGAAAAACATGACTAAAAATAATGTGATAGTAGTGGGCGGAGGCATGGTTGGCGCGGCTATGGCGATAAAGCTGGCTCAACAAGGCTTTGGCGTGCGCATAATTGAAAAACACCTTATAGACCCATCACACATTCTTAGTAGCGATAAGGTGGATATTAGAGTGTCGGCCATTAATCGTTTTTCAGAAAATTTACTTGATGAATTAGGGGCAATGCCGCTTTTAAGGCAAAACCGTATAGCGCCTTATCAACAGTTGGAAGCATTTGAGCGCGGTGGAGATAATTTATTATTCGATTGCGCCGATATAAACACGACACATTTAGGCCACTTGATTGAAAATAGTTTAATTCAAGCAAGTTTGTGGCAGCAATTTGGGCGGTATAAGATTGAGGTTATTGAGCAATCATTACCGGTTACTAAAATAGAGCAAACGGATGATTTAATTACGCTTGTGTATGGAGATCAAACCTATACAGCCGATTTAGTGATTGCAGCCGATGGCGGGCAATCGCAGCTGCGTGCTAAAGCTAATATAGGAATTACTGGTTGGCAGTACCAACAGCATTGCATGGGGGTCTTAATTAAGCTCGATGCACCGCAACAAATTAAAACATGGCAGCAGTTTACACCAACAGGGCCATTGGCATTTTTACCAATGCAGGCACCGTACGCTAATTTAATTTGGTACGACGATGCAAATACACTGCAAGCATTTAGAGGGTTAAACCCAGAGCAGTTAAAAATGCACATACTTAATAAGTTTCCAGAGCTTGCTGGAGACTTTGAAGTACAGACCCATGCGATATTTCCGCTTACTCGTCAGCATGCTAATAGCTATTCGCAAGGGCGCTTAGTTTTAGTGGGCGATGCTGCACATACAATTAACCCCCTTGCAGGGCAGGGCGTTAATTTAGGTTTTCAGGATGTTGTGGCACTTGCTGATATTTTAAATGATGCAGATGATGTTGGTTGCCCACTAAAGCTTAAAGAATACGAGCGAGCTCGACGCAAAGCCAATTTGTTAATGATGAGCATGATGGATGCCTGTTACTTTGGGTTTTCTAATCAAATTACGCCACTTAAATGGGCACGCAGCCAGTTTTTAAAAATGGCGAATAATACGGGGCCAATAAAAAACTGGGTTTTAAAATACGCAATTAGCGGTGATTTAGGCTAAATTTAAAGTAGATATTAAAAAGGCTCATTTATGAGCCTTTTTTTATGTCTGTGTTTAAGTGGACAAATAGTGACCCAGTTATATTAAATAAAATTTTAATTTGACTAGGGTTATATCACTAAACCGCAATTTAATAATTTTAAAGAGCCTATGTGTGGATAATTTTTTTTCAGTAATAATTATTTTAGGTGCGCTACTGCTAGTTGCTAGCTTAAAAACAACCTTTAAAGTTTGTAAAAAAACATCGCAAAGAGCGTGGAGTGTACTTTTATGCGCTATTGTCTGTTTTATTTTAGGGTATTGGTGGATACTTTATTACTTTTCAAATTACGATACGGCACCAATAATAAGAAATGCAGTTGCCACAATATTATTTGGTGGTGCAGGGTTTGTTTTCTTAGTTGTCAAACTGAGTTTAAAAAGCATCCTTAAAATAGAGCAAGCAACGCAGTATCAAAAATATCAAACTGAGCACGATAACTTAACAACCTTACCCAACCGCAATAGCTTTTTTAAATCCTTGAGTAAACAAGTCGATTACCCTTCTTCATTTGCATTATTTTATATTGATTTAAATAACTTTAAACAAATTAATGATGCGTTTGGTCATCAATGTGGCGATCAACTATTAGCAGCGTTCGCCAATAAACTAAGCAAAGACTTGTGCGGAATTGCTAAATTATATCGAATAGGAGGTGATGAGTTTGCATTTTTACTGCATACCGATGCGGATGAAAGTATGGATTACTGTGTAAATATTATAAATTCAGCTGTTAAAGCTCCATTTTGTACGAATGAGCAAATAGTTAAAATACAATTAAGTATAGGCGTAAGTCGTTTTCCTGATGATAGCCGATTACCCGATCAGTTATTAAAAAAAGCCGACTTGGCACTGCATGAAGCTAAAAAAACATTTCAACCTTTAGTAAATTACTCATCTGCAATAGGTAAAAGAGCGGAGGACTTTTTTGATTTATCAGCCAAAATTAAAGTGGCATTACATAAAGGTGAGTTTGAACTTTATTTACAACCCATAATAGACTCTAAAGATTTACAATTACATGGCCTAGAAGCGCTTATCCGATGGCCGCAAGATGATGGTAGCTTTATTAGCCCTGAAAAGTTTATAACCGTAGCTGAGCGTACAGGGCTTATTTTTCCTTTATCGAAATGGGTTGTACAAGAAGCGGTTAACCACATTAGAAAACTCAAACTATTTGGTTTCACCGGTACTATACATGTCAATTTATCGACTAAAGATATTGAGAGTAGTGAGTTTTACGATTTTATAATTAACCTACTTACAACCGACCCTACTTTAAGTGACTCACTAATATTTGAAATTACTGAAGGTGCAATGATGACAAATATCCCGGCTGCAAGAAAAATGATGCAGCAGTTGAGTATGCGCGGGTTTAAATTTAATGTTGATGACTTTGGTACTGGGTTTTCGTCACTGTCGTTATTAAGAGAGCTGCCAATCAATCAAATAAAAATAGATCAGTCGTTTATCAAAGATATGCTTATTAACCCACCAGATTATGCCATTGTTGAATCTACATTATTTTTAGCGAGTCGATTAAATTGTGACGTAGTAGCTGAAGGAATAGAAACAAAAGAGGTAGAGCAAGCGCTATTAGGTATGAACTGTGATTATTTGCAAGGGTATTTATATAGTAAACCGATAACAATAGATGAATTTATAAGTATCTATTTAAGTGCAGAAAAAGTAAGTTGAATTTAATGAGTATTGAGAAGTTTTAGACAGGGGAGTCAAATTGGCTGGGATACCAGGATTTGAACCTGGGAATGCCAGGATCAAAACCTGGTGCCTTACCGCTTGGCGATATCCCAACTATAAATTTGAAATAGTTTTAGTTCTTAATAAGAACATGGTGCGGAAGGAGAGACTTGAACTCTCACAACCTAAGTTACTGGAACCTAAATCCAGCGCGTCTACCAATTCCGCCACTCCCGCATCACTAATTTGCTAATTTAAACTCTAAGCAAGAGCTATTCTTTTATCCAACTTTCCTTGGTAGAAGAAGTTGGCTGGGATACCAGGATTTGAACCTGGGAATGCCAGGATCAAAACCTGGTGCCTTACCGCTTGGCGATATCCCAACAAAGAATTCTTTATAATTTTAGTTCTTATAAGAACATGGTGCGGAAGGAGAGACTTGAACTCTCACAACCTAAGTTACTGGAACCTAAATCCAGCGCGTCTACCAATTCCGCCACTCCCGCATCACTAATTTGCCAATTTAAACTCTAAGCTAGAGCAATTCTTTTATCCAACTTTCCTTGGTAGAAGAAGTTGGCTGGGATACCAGGATTTGAACCTGGGAATGCCAGGATCAAAACCTGGTGCCTTACCGCTTGGCGATATCCCAACAAAGAATTAATGATAATTTTATTTCTTATCAAGAAATGGTGCGGAAAGAGAGACTTGAACTCTCACAACCGAAGTTACTGGAACCTAAATCCAGCGCGTCTACCAATTCCGCCACTCCCGCATCGTTTGTACAATAAAGTACAGGTAGTTATTTTAAACTCTTCATTGAGTGCAATTTAACTCTTGCAGAGCCATTTCTAAAAAAAGAAATGGTGGCTAAGACGGGATTTGAACCTGTGACCCCATCATTATGAGTGATGTGCTCTAACCAGCTGAGCTACTTAGCCATTGTTGGCTGGGATACCAGGATTTGAACCTGGGAATGCCAGGATCAAAACCTGGTGCCTTACCGCTTGGCGATATCCCAACAATAACAATTGATAGTTTTAATTCTTATCAAGAAATGGTGCGGAAAGAGAGACTTGAACTCTCACAACCGAAGTTACTGGAACCTAAATCCAGCGCGTCTACCAATTCCGCCACTCCCGCATCGTTTGTACAATAAAGTACAGGTAGTTATTTTAAACTCTTCATTGAGCAACAAAAAAATAAATGGTGGCTAAGACGGGATTTGAACCTGTGACCCCATCATTATGAGTGATGTGCTCTAACCAGCTGAGCTACTTAGCCATCTTTTTTTGTTAGCACTTCATCGCTGAGTGCGGGGCGTATTATGCTGATATGACCCAAATTCGTCAACACCTTTTTTGCAAAAAAACACTTAACTGTGTTTGTTTGCAGGAAAATTAAGCTAACAGGCTAAAATTTAATAAAAATGCTGTTTTTTTGACTGCAATTCAAATACAAATCATGACGATAAATTTAAATAGTAAAAACACACTATTTAAAGCTGTTTGATTATTCAACAAACTATCGTGCATGGCTTAAATTTTAGCATTAATTTGATATCCCGATACGTAAATTAATAGCCAAAGTGTTATTTTATTTTTAAAAAGGCTGGTATTAATTCGTTTTTTAACTGTAACGAGGCGTTTTAAAAAAGGTTTAGCTTGATTGTATGCATTGTTTAAGTGCTCTTATAAAGAGATTATATAAACGCAAATGCGATAATTAATTAGCAGGAGAGAGAGGTAAAGGTTATAAAATAAAGGATACAAAAAAGGCTCGTAAAAACGAGCCTTTAAAAATTATTACCAAGCTAAATTGGTTTAATCTGTACTTATACGTTGAACAAGAAGTTCATTACATCGCCATCTTTAACAATGTACTCTTTACCTTCTTGACGCATCTTACCTGCTTCTTTTGCGCCACTCTCACCTTTAAAGGCAACAAAGTCGTCAAAAGCAATAGTTTGCGCACGGATAAAGCCACGCTCGAAGTCGGTATGGATTTTACCCGCTGCTTGTGGTGCTGTTGCACCTACAGGGATTGTCCATGCGCGTACTTCTTTTACGCCAGCTGTAAAGTAAGTTTGTAATTGTAGTAATTCATAACCACCACGAATAACAAGGTTAAGGCCTGGCTCTTCTAGGCCAAGATCAGCCATAAACTCAAGCTTATCTTCGTCATCTAATTCTGAAAGCTCAGATTCGATAGCGGCACATACAGGAACAACAATCGCATCTTCAGCTGCGGCAATAGCGCGTACACGATCAAGGTATGGGTTATTTTCAAAACCATCTTCAGCAACGTTTGCAATATACATTGTTGGTTTAATCGTTAAGAAGTTTATAGAGCTAATTGCTGCTTTTTCTTCTTTAGTTAGTGCTAGAGCACGTAAAGTTAAGCCTTCGTCAAGATGCACTTTTACTTTTTCAAGTACAGCATTTTGCTCTTTAGCGTCTTTATCGCCACCTTTAGCTTTTTTTGAATTACGGAAAAGGGCTTTTTCAGCACTATCCATATCAGCAAGCACTAACTCAGTGTTGATTACGTCAATATCGTCAGCAGGGTCAATAGTACCCGCTACGTGGATGATGTTTTCATCTTCAAAACAGCGAACTACGTGGCCAATTGCATCGGTTTCACGAATGTTAGCTAAAAACTGGTTACCAAGGCCTTCACCTTTAGATGCGCCTTTTACTAAGCCAGCAATGTCTACAAATTCCATACTAGTGGTAAGAACTCGTTGAGGATTAACAATTTTAGCAAGTTCGTCTAGACGAGGATCTGGCACAGGTACCACACCTGTATTAGGCTCAATGGTACAAAAAGGAAAGTTAGCGGCTTCAATACCCGCTTTAGTTAGTGCATTGAAAAGCGTTGATTTACCAACGTTAGGCAAGCCAACGATGCCACATTTAAAACCCATAGTAAGATACCTTGTTTAGATTCGTTTAAACGATGTGCTTGAACCCAAGTTATTAGGGTTTAAACGAATGTAGTCTGTTTTGTGCTTTTAACACACCATCTTTTGCAAGTATTTCCATACAACGAACTGCTTCATCAACAGCAGCATCCATTTTTTCTTGGTCTACTTTGGCCGCTTTTCCAAGCACCCAACCAGTTACCATTTCACGATGCCCCGGATGACCTACACCTATGCGTAAACGCATAAAGTCTTTTTGATTTGCCATTTTTGCAATAATGTCTTTTAAACCATTATGACCGCCATGTCCGCCGCCTTTTTTTAATTTGGCAACGCCTGGGTCTAAATCCAATTCGTCATGGGCAACTAAAATGTCCTCGACAGGGATTTTGAAAAAATTAGCTAAACTACTGACCGCTTTACCACTTAAATTCATGTAAGTAGTGGGGATCAATAATTTGAATTCTTGGCCTTGAATTATCACTTTGCCAGTGAGGCCGTGATATTTAGGATCGTGTTTTAGAGTGCAGTTGTAGCGTGCAGCGATTTGCTCGATGAACCAAGCACCTGCATTGTGGCGTGTGTTTGCGTATTCGGGGCCTGGATTAGCCAGGCCCACAAGCATTTGAATAGAATTCAAGGTTGCGAGACCTTAAAAATTATTCTGCTGCTGCAGCGTCGTCTTCAACTGGAGCTGCTTTGTTTGCTTTGATAGTCAGGATAGACTGATCATGGCCTTCGCCTTTACCTAAATCTACAGAGCTTACGCCTTTAGGGAAAGTAAGGTCAGAAATATGAACAGAATCGCCAACAACAAACTTAGACACATCTACTTCGATGAATTCTGGAAGTGCTTTTGGAAGACACGTGATTTCAACTTCAGTTAACTGGTGAACAACAGTTGCGCCAGCTTTAGTTACAATATCTTCACCGATGAAGTGTAGAGGAACTTTAGTTTGAAATTTATGAGTAGCATCTACACGTTGGAAATCAAGGTGAGTAAGCTTAGGTTTGAATGGGTGACGTTGGATATCTTTTAAGATTACTTCAACAGCTTCGCCATCTACGTTAAGCGTAAGGATATGCGTGTAGAAACCTTCGTCTTCTTGCGCTTTGATCATATCTTTATGAGCAAAAGTAAGAGATAAAGCTTCTTTGTCAGCTCCGTAAAGGATTGCAGGAACTTTGTCTTCGCGACGTAGGCGGCGGCTCGCACCAGTACCAGTTTCTACGCGAAGTTCAGCGTTATACGTATAAGTTTTGTTAGACATGATGTCTCCAGTTATTTAAATGTGTAGGGCCTTTGCGACCAAGGTCCCTAGCCAAAAGGCGCGCTATCATACCACCACGCTCAGACAAAATAAACATCGCTTACAAAAAAAGCGCCAAAAGGCGCTTTTATACTCAGGAATGTTTAATCTTAGTGTTCAAACATCGCTGAGATAGATTCTTCGTTACTAATACGACGAATAGTCTCTGCTAACATGTCAGCAAGCGTAAGTACCTTTATTTTATCAAGGGCTTTAAGCTCGTCAGATAGCGGAATTGAGTCAGTTACAATTACTTCGTCAATCATTGAGTCACGTAGGTTCTCTGCTGCTTTACCTGAAAGAATAGGGTGCGTTGCGTATGCAAATACACGCTTAGCTCCATGTTCTTTAAGTGCTTCAGCGGCTTTACATAACGTACCACCGGTATCAATCATATCATCTACGATAATACAATCACGGCCTTCAACATCACCAATAATGTGCATTACTTGAGAAACGTTTGCTTGTGGGCGACGTTTATCAATAATAGCTAAATCGGTATCGTTTAGTAGTTTTGCAATTGCACGCGCACGTACAACACCACCAATATCTGGAGATACAACAACGACGTCTTCAAAGTCGCGTTCTTTCATATCTTCAAGTAATACAGGGCTGCCAAATACGTTGTCTACTGGTACATCAAAGAAGCCTTGGATTTGTTCCGCATGTAAATCAACCGTAAGAACACGGTCAACACCTACACTTGATAAGAAATCGGCAACAACTTTAGCGGTAATTGGAACACGAGCAGAACGTACACGACGGTCTTGGCGCGCATAACCAAAATAAGGAATGACGGCAGTAATACGACCTGCAGATGCACGACGTAGAGCATCAACCATAACGATAAGCTCCATTAAGTTATCGTTTGTAGGGGCACAGGTTGATTGCAAGATAAAAACATCCGAGCCACGAACGTTTTCATTTATTTGAACACTGATCTCACCGTCGCTAAAACGGCCAACAACAGCATCGCCTAATTCAATATATAAACGTTTTGCAACTTTTTGAGCTAACTCAGGTGTTGCGTTACCAGCGAAGAGCTTCATGTCAGGCACGGTAGGGTTCCTCAGGCACTGAATATTTGGACTAACGAGCAGTAATAAATACCACTGCAAGTTAACTTATGATTACTTGTACGTTACTTCATTGATCGAAAATGGCGGTTAACTCCGTATGAGCAGGTGAGACATTTGCGCTTGAAGCCACAAAACCCTGCCAAGTATGGGGGAGATTTTCAAGTACATCTTGTGCTTGAACTTGACTAGCAAATTCGACAAAACAACATGAACCTGTTCCGGTCATCTTCGACGGTGCGTATTTTAGCAACCACTGGAGGGTTTTTTCAACCTCGGGACAAAGCTTTTTAACTAAAGGCTCACAATCGTTGGTTAAAATATGGTGTTTCCAATCGCCTATTATTTTTGGTGTGTCGCGTTTTAAATCGGGGTGTGTAAATATTTTAGCCGTACTTACATGTTGATTTGGGTGCACAACACAGTACCATTTTTGTTCAAGTTCTACGTGGTGCAATTTCTCACCAATACCATGTGCTATGGCGCTTTGACCTTGTATGAACACCGGAACATCAGCGCCTAATTTAAGCCCTAATTGAGCTAGGGTTTCTAAATTCAGCTCTAATTTCCATAACTTATTTAGGGCTAATAAAGTGCTGGCTGCATCGGACGAACCACCTCCAACACCGCCACCCATTGGCAGGCGTTTAATTAAATTTATTTTTACACCAAGCGATGTTTTGCAGTGAGTTTGTAATAAAAGTGCCGCTTTATAGATGAGATTATCAGTTAAAGGTATGTCTTTAGTATCACCATCGATAGAAATACTACCATTCGTTGTTAGCTCAAAATGCAACTCATCACCAAAATTTAAAAAAGTAAATAAGGTTTCTAGTTCATGATAGCCATCTTCTCGGCGAGCATTTATATGTAAAAATAAATTGAGCTTTGCCGGAGCAATAAGTGAAAAAGAGGTTTTGTTATTCATGTTTATTTAAATTGCCAATCGTAGAGTTGAATCTTAATTTTTATTTGTTGATGCTTTAGCGTCAGTTTAGTTGGTAGCCAGTAACCTGCGTTTTGTATATAAGTGCCGTAATCTATTTGCCATTTTTTACCTGTATTATCAAACCACAATACTTGCTTTGCGCGGCCTAACTCATCAACAACTAAACTTTGATCGTCAATGGTGCCCTTAAGCCAATTATCGGCATTATCAACAGGGAGTGTAAAACCCGTTAAGCGCTTTAAGAGTTCTGCAGCATTAGTATCAAAGTACTCATCGCCGTCAAACTCTAATTCAGCACCGTTTGCTGTTTGTTTAAGCGACAAAATACGCGTACCAATAAAGGTAGTCAGTATTAAATTATTGGAATTTGTTGTTTGCTGCCAATTTAAGTTTGCAGATTGACGCTCTTGTGGGCTAATAAACGCGAGTTTACCCTCGACCTGCCAAGTTTTTTGAGCAGCTAAACGTGGTTTCCAATCATCATAAAGTGTTGTTTTTGTATCAATTTGATGAGCACAGCCACCTAAAAACAAAAAAAACATGAATAAAATCAAATATTGTCGAATCAAATGTTGTTCCTTACTTTCCATATTCCGCTGATTTTTGGTAAAATTACCGCCTTTGAAGTAGGGCTCAGCAATATTTGGCAAATATGACCATAATAGCACTAGGTATAAATCACAAAACCGCATCCGTAGAATTACGTGAAAAAGTGGCCTTTTCGCCTGAGCAAATTTCAGAGGCGTTGCAACAATTAAGCGGCCATGCCGACTTTAATGAAGCGGTTATTGTGTCTACCTGCAATCGAACCGAGATCTATTGTAGCCTCGCTCAGCAAAATTCCCAAACACTGTTGACTTGGCTTGCCAGTTTCCATGGTTTGGATGAACATGAACTGAGTAATAATATTTATTGCCACGAAGGTAATGACGCTATTAATCACTTGATGCGTGTAGCTTGCGGTTTAGATTCCTTGGTATTAGGGGAGCCGCAAATTTTAGGGCAAATAAAACAATCGTTTTTTAGCGCTAAAACCCACGATGCTGTAGGTGTTACTTTTGATAGATTGTTTCAAAAAACATTTTCGGTGGCGAAACAAGTTAGAACCGAAACAAATATTGGCGCAAGCGCTGTATCGGTTGCATTTGCGGCTGTTAATTTAGCGAAGCATATTTACGGTAAGCTCGATAAAACAAACGTATTATTAATTGGCGCCGGCGAAACCATAGAGTTAGTTGCTAAACATTTATATCAAAATGAGCCACAAAATATCACCGTTGCAAACCGAACTATTGAGCGAGCTCGAAGCTTAGCTGACGAGGTGTCGGCGGATGTAATTGCTTTAGCGCAATTGCCAGAACGTTTACATAAAGCCGATATAGTGATTAGTTCTACAGCCAGTACTTTGCCTATTATTGGTAAAGGGGTTGTTGAACAAGCGCTTAAGCAGCGCCGTCACAAGCCTATGCTATTTATAGATATTGCGGTTCCGCGCGATATAGAAAGCCAAGTAGGGGAGCTAGATGCTGCCTATTTATATTCCGTTGATGACTTACAAACCATTGTAAGCGAGAATATGGCAGCGCGAGAGCAAGCTGCCGAGCAAGCACAAATAATTATTACTGAGCGCACCAAAGAATTTGCAATGTGGATGCGTTCACTCGATTCGGTAGATTTAATCCGCCATTATCGAAATGATGTACAAACAATTAAGTCAGAACTTGTAGAGCGTGCTGTTAGTCAGCTAAACACAGGTAAAGATGCAGAAAAAATTATATTAGAGCTCGCCAATAAATTAACCAATCGCTTAATGCACGCGCCTACCCGTGCAATACAAGACGCAGCGAAAAAAGGTGAAGTGGCGCAGCTAAACCAGTTGAAAAAAATGTTAGGTATTGATCAGGAATAACCGTTAAATGAAAGAGTCTGTTTATAATAAATTAGAAACCTTAGTAGAGCGTTACGAAGAAGTACAAGCGCTGCTAAGCGACCCGTCGGTCATTAGTGATCAAAATCGTTTTCGTGGGCTTTCAAAAGAATATTCTGAGCTTGAAGAGATTGTAAAAACGTTTTTAACCTACAAAGAAACGCAAGACGATTTAGCCAGTGCAGAAGAAATGCTTAAAGATTCTGACCCTGAAATGCGTGAAATGGCGCAAGAAGAATATAAAGAAGCAAAAGCACAAATACTAGTGATTGAAGATCAAATTCAAGTATTAATGTTGCCAAAAGATCCGCGAGATAACAACAACGTGTTTGTTGAAGTACGTGCAGGGACGGGCGGCGATGAAGCGGCTATTTTTGCTGGTGACTTATTTCGTATGTACAGCCGCTACGCAGAAAATAAAAAATGGAAAGTAGAAGTTGTAAGCACCAATGAAGGTGAGCATGGCGGTTACAAAGAAGTTATTGCAAATATCAGTGGCGAAGGTGTTTACGGTCAATTAAAGTTTGAATCAGGCGTACATCGCGTACAACGTGTACCAGAGACTGAATCACAAGGTCGTGTTCATACCTCAGCGTGTACTGTTGCGGTTATGGCAGAAGTACCAGAAGCAGAAGCGATACAAATTAATACAGCAGATTTAAAAGTTGATACATTTCGTGCATCAGGCGCAGGTGGTCAGCACGTAAATAAAACTGATTCTGCTATTCGACTTACACATATACCTACCGGTGTTGTGGTTGAGTGTCAGGATCAGCGTTCGCAGCATAAAAACCGCGCTAAAGCGATGTCAGTACTTGCAGCTCGACTGCAACAAGCTGAAGATGAAAAACGCCATGCGGCAGAAGCCTCTGAACGTCGTGACTTGGTAGGTAGTGGCGATCGTTCTGAGCGTATTCGTACTTATAACTACCCGCAAGGTCGTATTACCGATCACCGTATTAACTTAACACTTTATCGTTTAAACGAAGTGGTAGCCGGTGATTTAAGCTGTGTTATTGACCCATTAATGCAAGAGCATCAAGCTGACTTACTTGCGGCCATGGGCGACGAGTAATTGTGGCTCACACTCTTGAACAAGCAATTGCTGCAGGTGCTGACTTATTAGCACTTAGCAGCGAAAGTGCTAAATTAGATGCACAAGTTTTACTTCTTCATATACTTCAAAAACCTCGCAGTTACCTTTTTACTTGGCCAGAACATACGCTTAGTGATGAGCAACAATCGCAGTTTAATGTATTTATCCAAAGACGTTTAAAAGGTGAGCCCGTAGCCCATATAACTGGGCTGCGTGAATTTTGGAGCTTATCGCTTGAAGTTAACGCAACGACCCTAATACCTCGACCAGATACTGAAACATTAGTCGAGCAAGCACTTGAAATAGCGCTACCCGCTACAGCAAAAGTGCTGGATTTAGGCACAGGTACTGGTGCAATAGCGTTGGCACTGGGTAGTGAAATGCCTAATTGGCAAATTACTGCAGTAGATAGAGTAAGCGATGCAGTTGCACTTGCTACACGTAACCAGCAGCGATTAGCGATTAATAATGTACATGTTAAACAAAGTAACTGGTTTAGTGAGTTGCATGGCGAAAAATTCAATTTAATTGTCACTAACCCTCCTTATATAGAAAGTAGTGATATACATTTAAATCAGGGTGATGTGCGCTTTGAGCCTCTATCGGCATTAGTGGCTGATGATTGCGGAATGTCTGATATTAAACAAATAATTACACAATCACGTGACTATTTGTCATCTAATGGCTATCTTTTAATAGAACACGGTTTTGAGCAAGGTGAAGCTGTTCGTCATTTTTTTGAAAAAATGGCGTTTGTTAATATTAAAACAGTGAAAGACCTTGGTAACAATGACCGTGTAACACTTGCACTGTGGCCCTAGAGAATAATAATTTCCTACTAGTGCGTTAAATAATGCCATGAAGGAATTTCGACTATGATGGGTGATTTTTTATTTTCAGATGAACCAGAAGAAACAATCGATGAGATTGAACACGGTACCTGGAAAGTATTAATCGTTGATGATGAACCTGAAGTTCATGCTGTTACAAAACTAGCACTGAGTGATTTTGAATTTCAAAATAAACGCTTAGAGTTTATTAGTGCCTACTCAGGTGCTGAAGCGAAAGAGCTCATAAAAGAGCATCCAGATGCCGCTATTGTGCTACTTGACGTGGTAATGGAAACCGACGACGCTGGTTTGCAGGTTGCTAAGTTTATTCGTGAAGAAGCTAAAAATAATCATATACGGATTATTTTAAGAACAGGCCAACCTGGCCAGGCACCTGAACGTCAAGTCATTATTAATTATGATATTAACGATTACAAATCGAAAACGGAGCTAACGGCTCAAAAATTATTTACTGTTATTATGTCGAGCCTACGCTCGTATCGGGATATTATTTCGATTGAGCAATCACGCGAAGGGCTTGAGAAAATAATTATAGCGTCTCGTGATATTTTTTCTGCGCATTCAATAGAGCACTTTATTGAAGGCGTTATGCAGCAATTAACATCTTTATTGGGTATTGCTGATCAAGCTATGTATGCCACCACTTTAGTTGCACAAAACCCAGAACATGAAAAAAATAAAAGACTAATAGTTTGCTCTGGCACTGGCGATTTTGAAAAAAGTGAAGGTAAAGAGCTTGATGAGGTATTACAAGCTGAGCAGTTAAGTGCGTGTCATCAGGCGCTTAATGATAAAAGTATCATTTATAAAGATAATTACTTATTTGCGTACTGCAGTAGTGAGTACAATCATAATTCAATGCTGTTCATATCAGGTGTCCCAAAGGATTTAACGGATACTCAGCGTCATTTAATCAAAATATTTTCTCAAAATGTGCAACTTGCCTTTGAAAATGTGCAGCTTCAGTCTGAAATAGAAGCGACACAACAAGAGCTTGTTTATAGGTTAAGTGAAGCAGTAGAGCAGCGCTCAACCGAGACAGGTAATCATGTTAAACGTGTAGCACATATTTGTCATATTTTAGCTGAGGGCTATGGTTTATCTAAACATGATGCAGATTTAGTAAGGTTGGCGTCTCCTCTTCATGATGTAGGTAAAGTGGGTATTCCTGATGCGATTTTAAACAAACCAGCAAAGTTAGAACCTCAAGAATGGGAAGTGATGAAAACCCATACTGATAAAGGCTATACTATTTTAAAAGACTCTCCCCATGAAATTGTGAGTACAGGTGCAATTATTGCAAAAGAGCATCATGAAAAATGGGATGGGTCTGGTTACCCACAAGGTCTAAGCGGAAACGCAATTAATGTATTTGGTCGCATAGTCGCACTTGCTGATGTATACGATGCACTTCGCCATAAACGGTGTTATAAAGAGCCTTGGACATTACAAAATGTGGTTGATGAAATTAATGCTGAAAAAGGCACACATTTTGAACCAAAAATGGTTGAAGTATTTAACGAAAAGCTTGATGAGTTAGAGGCGGTTCTTAGCCGTTTTCCTGATTAAATTTTTATAAAACAGAAGTACAGGGGCATATGGATTATTTAGCAGTAAAGCACTCGCACATGGCAATTGCGATGTTAAGTGTAATATTATTTTATGTTCGCGCTTTTTCGCGAATGGGCAGTGGTAAATTAGCAAAAAATAAAGCGGTAATGATTGGTAGTCACAGTATAGATACTTTGTTATTAGTGTCTGCACTTACGCTTATATTTATGGCTAAAATTAATCCGTTTGAACAATATTGGCTATTAGAAAAAGTAATTTTAGTGGTTATATACATCGGTATTGGGGCTAAAAGCGCCAGACAAACTAAAATGACGGCGAAAGTTGCTTACGTTTTAGTTAACACCGCTGTTATTTTAGCGATAGGTTATTTAGCGACGTCTAAATCAGCTTTTTTGCTTTAAGTAATATCTGACTATTTGAGCTTTATAGTTGTTTTGTAAAGCTCAAATACAACTCCCTCTCAGAAAATATTCAAATACACCTCTATATTGGTATATAGCTTTAAAGTTAGGTAAACTACGCCTTCGTTTTCTAAAATGTTGCAGTATTAATGACTACCCTCGGGTTTGACGAACACGATGAATCTTATCTTGATGATGCTTACGATGAATTTACACCTCCAGCGATTTACCGCTGTATTAAAGCAGAGTCAAAGTGGGACCCTCAGATAGATTTAACACCATGTTATGAAACTTTAACTGACTTTGAACAGCAAATTTCAGCGCTGTGTTTAAAAGTGAGTGATGAGCACGATCGCCTCGAAAAATTATTAGATATGTTTTACAGTGATTGGCTATTTAGTGCATCAGGTTTAAAAGTGCCTGAATATAAATTAAATACATTAAGCTATACGCTTTCTATGCGCAGTGGTTCACCTACAACACTGGCAATTATACTTTGTCATTTTTTACAACAAGCTAACTGTGACGCGAACCTTAGTCTTACCCAAGGTGATGTTGGCGTACATGTGGCGATTAGTGACGAAGAAGGCTACATAATAGAGCCAAGCAGTGGACAACAAAGTTGGTATATTATCCCTGAAAACGCAGATGAAGATGATGGTCAAGAGCAAGAGCCACTAGAACTGATTTTTGATGACGAAGTATATAAGTTATTTTTAGCTCAGCAAAAATGGTCTTTCATTAGCGAAAATAAATTTGGTCATGCTTTAACCTGTGTAGAGATGCTAATGGAGTTAATAGGCGACGACCCGTATGAGAGACGCGACAGAGGTTACTTATTAAATCAGCTCGGTTGCCCTAAAATGGCACGTGATGATTTACAGTTTTTTGTAGATGAGTGTCCGGACGATCCTGCAATAGAGATTATTCAACACCAAATAGAAGAACTAGAAGATAATAATAAAACGCACCATTAAGAATAGGAATAATTATGGTTGAAACTCAAAGCGCATTAATTACAAATGATGCCGTTGTGCTTGGTTTGCTTGCTATTATTTTGGGGTTTATTTTTAAAACCTCAAACAGTGAGCGTCCAGCTTTAAAACGATTTTATAAATACGTACCTGCTTTATTACTGTGTTACTTTTTACCTTCGTTATTAAATACCTTTGGTATTGTAGATGGTAATAAATCTAATGTTTATTATGTGGCTTCGCGCTACTTACTACCAGCCTGTTTGATACTACTTACCATTAGTATTGATTTAAAAGCGATTATTAACTTAGGCCCTAAAGCACTTATTATGTTTTTAGTGGGTACTTTAGGCATTGTTATTGGTGGGCCATTAGCTATTTTAGTGGTGAGCGCATTTGACCCAAGTATTGTTGGTGGGCATGGCCCAGATGCCGTATGGCGCGGTATGACAACTGTTGCAGGTAGCTGGATTGGCGGCGGTGCTAACCAAGCATCAATGAAAGAAATGTTTGAAGTTGGTGGTGATATATTCTCAGTAATGATTACAGTAGATGTAATTGTCGCTAATATTTGGATGGCTGTTTTATTGTTAATGGCAGCAAATCATAAAAAGATTGATGCAGCGACGGGTGCTGATACAAGCGCAATTGAAGACTTGAAAAAGCGTGTGGAAGAATATCACGCAGAACATGCACGCATCCCAACTCTTAATGATTACATGACGCTGATTGCAATTGCATTTGGTATAACTGGCTTAGCACACTTTTGCGCTGACTTTTTGGGGCCGTACTTTGGCACTACTTATGAATGGGCAAAAGAATACAGCTTAAACAGTAAATTCTTTTGGCTAATTGTTATATCAACAACGATTGGTATAGGCTTATCGTTTACTAAAGTGAGGCAAATAGAAGCGTTTGGCGCTTCAAAAGTAGCTTCTAGCTTTTTATATATTTTGGTTGCATCGATTGGTTTACACATGAATGTAACCGCTATTTTCAATAACCCTGGGCTATTTTTAGTGGGTGCAATTTGGATGTTAGTGCATGCAAGCATCATGTTAATTGTGGCTAAACTGATTAAAGCACCGTTATTTTATATGGCAGTGGGTTCTCAGGCTAATGTGGGCGGCGCAGCGTCAGCACCTGTTGTAGCATCAGCGTTTCATCCGTCATTAGCGCCTGTTGGTGTCTTGTTAGCTGTACTAGGCTACGGTGTGGGTACTTATATGGCTTATATTTGTGGATTAATGATGCAAGCAGTTGCACCTTAAGGAATTTAAATGAAAGACCAAATTATTAAAATTAATGAAATTGAACTTGCAAACAACAAACCGTTTGTATTGTTTGGTGGTATTAACGTATTAGAATCTCGCGATTTAGCAATGCGTGTTGCAGAGCATTACGTAGAAGTTACGACGAAACTAAATATTCCTTATGTATTTAAGGCCTCATTTGATAAAGCTAATCGCTCTTCAATCAATTCGTACCGCGGTCCAGGTATGGAAGAAGGTTTAAAAATATTCGAAGAAATTAAAAACACGTTTAAAATTCCACTAATTACTGACGTACATGAACCGCATCAAGCTGCACCTGTTGCAGAAGTTGTTGATGTAATTCAGTTACCTGCTTTTTTAGCGCGTCAAACAGATTTAGTTGTGGCGATGGCTAAAACAGGTGCAATTATTAATGTGAAAAAACCACAGTTTTTAGCGCCACATGAAATGCGTCATATCATTACTAAATTTAATGAAGCTGGTAATAACAACGTAGCTCTTTGTGAGCGTGGTTCTAGCTTTGGTTACAACAACCTTGTGGTTGATATGCTGGGTATGGATGACATGAAGGCAATGGCACCTGTTATTTTTGATGCAACACATGCGCTACAACGCCCTGGTGGACGAGCTGACTCTGCTGATGGTCGTCGTGCACAAGCTGCAGAGCTTGCGCGCAGTGGTATGGCGTTGGGTATTGCTGGTTTATTTATTGAAGCGCATCCAAATCCTAACGAAGCTAAATGTGATGGCCCATGTGCGCTAGCGCTTAGCAAGTTAGAAGGGTACTTAACGCAAATGAAAGCGGTTGATGATTTAATTAAAAGTTTTGCACCACTTGATACAAGTGCAAGCGATTTATAATTAAGCATGATGTTTATTAAAAAGCGACTCAGGTCGCTTTTTTTATGCCTTTAATATACACAAACTTATATGATCTATATAATCTCACGCATAAGAAAAACTAATTCTAAGCTTGGTTATTATGTCAAGACGGGTACCTCCATTAAACGCATTAAAAGCCTTTGAAGCGGCTGCGCGCCATTTAAGTTTTACAAAAGCTGCAGAAGAGCTTTATGTAACGCAGGCGGCAGTAAGTCATCAAATAAAAACACTTGAAGAGCATTTAGGGCTGAAGTTGTTTTTACGTAAAAACCGCTCTTTATTATTAACTGAAGAAGGCCAAGGCTATTTTTTAGATATTAAAGAGATTTTTACTCAGCTTATTGATGCAACTGAAAAGCTATTAGCTCGTGGCGCTAAGGGCTCACTAACGGTAAGCCTAACCCCTAGTTTTGCTATTCAGTGGTTAGTGCCTCGTTTGAGTTTGTTTAATGAGTTACATCCAGAGATAGATGTGCGAATAAAAGCACAAGACCAAGATGAAAACTCACTCACGGATGACGTAGATATTGCTATTTATTATGGAAGGGGTCATTGGAATGGCGTACAAGCGTACAAGCTTCATACCGAATATTTAGTACCACTTTGTAGTCCTATGTTATTAAGCGGTTTAAAGCCGCTTGATCAACCTAGTGATTTAGCGCATCACACACTATTACACGACACTACACGTAAAAACTGGAAAACGTGGATGAAAACCGCAGGCGTGCGTAACATCCAGGTAAATCAAGGGCCTATATTTAGCCACTCATCTATGGTGTTACAAGCAGCGGTACATGGACAAGGTGTGGCAATTGGCAATAGTGTATTAGCTAAACCCGACATAGACGCAGGGCGTTTGGTAATTCCATTTAATCATAGCCTAGAGAGTAAAAATGCGTATTACTTAGTGCTTCGTGAGTCGCAAACAGAGCTTGGTAAAATAGTTTCGTTTAAAGAGTGGATGCTGAGCCTAGTAGAGCATGAGCAAGAACATGAGTATTAATAATGATTGAATGGTTTAAAAGCACGGAGCAACCTGCAATAGCACAGTTTATATTTGCACATGGCGCAGGTGCTGGTAGCGATTCTGACTTTATGCAGCACATGGCAAAATTAATAAGCGAGCAGGGTGTTGATGTTGGTTTATTTGATTTTGAATATATGCAAATCGCTAAACAAACTAATAAACGCAGGCCTCCTGAGCGAGCACCAAAGTTACTTATTTATTATGAACGAGTGCTAACGAATGCGCAGCCAGATTTACCGTTGTTTATAGGGGGTAAATCGATGGGCGGTCGCATGGCATCAATGCTTGCATGTAGTACAGAGCAAAGCCTTTCAGGTGTTATAGCATTTGGTTATCCATTTCATCCGCCTGGTAAGCTAGAAAAATTACGCACCGATCATTTTGCTGATATTGTTTGCCCTTTTTTGGTATTACAGGGCGAGCGAGATACATTTGGTACACGTGAAGAACTTCTTACTATGAAAATGCCAAAGCAGCCTTTGTTTACTTGGCTGAGTGATGGCGATCACTCATTAAAACCACGTAAAAAAAGTGGCGTAACTGAACTGCAAAATAGAGAAACAGCAGCGTTAAGTGCCGTTGAATTTATTAAGCAACAAATTGAGATACGTTAAGACTCGAGCAGGGGGTTAGATGATTAAATTATTTTTAATGACCGGTAGTATTTTTTGTATGCTTTCGGTGATGTTAGGTGCATTTGCTGCCCATGGTTTAAAAAGCCGTTTATCGGAGTATTCATTAGGGGTTTTTAAAACGGCTGCTGAGTATCAAATGGTACATGGACTTGCACTTATTGCGGTGGCTATTTTAATTAAATGGGGCATAAACCTGAGTTGGGCTGGTGGCTTTTTTATAATGGGCACACTACTTTTTAGTGGTAGTTTATATTTACTCGCTCTAACAGGAATGAAGTGGCTTGGGCCTATAACACCGCTTGGTGGGTTGTGCTTTATTATTGGTTGGATTGTTATTTTAGTGCAAGTTGCACGATTTAAGTTTTAAAGAGTTTAAGGGTTAATATGTCTAGTGTTGTGATTTTTTGTCGTAGTGGTTTTGAAAACGATGCCGCTGCTGAAATAACGTTTCATGCTGCAGAGCAAGGTTTTGCAGGGTATGTAAAAGCAAAACCAAATACAGGTTATGTTGTTTACGAATGTTTTGAAGCGCATCACAGCGATGAAATAATCAAAAAAGTTGATTTTAAAAACATGGTGTTTGCACGTCAATGGTTTGCCGGCACATTACTTGAAAACATGCCAGTAGAGGACCGTGTGAGCGCAGTAGTTGAAGCTGCTAAAGATTTTACATTATGCTCAGAACTGCGCGTTGAAACGCCAGACACAAACGAAGGCAAAGAGCTTTTAACGTTCTGTAAAAAAATCTCAACACCGCTTAAAAAAGCCCTCGAAAAACAAAATACTGTACTACGTGAGCCAAAAGTAAATCGCCCAGTAATGCATGTCATGTTTTTAACAAACAATACGGCTTATGTTGGTTACTCGTATAGCTTTAATAATTCTCCATTTTTCATGGGTATTTTGCGCCTTCGTATGCCAAGCGATGCACCGAGTCGCTCAACGTTAAAACTCGATGAAGCATTTAACGTATTTATACCTGAGCAACAACGCGAGTCACGCGTAGCTGCCGGTATGCGCAGTGTTGATTTAGGTGCATGCCCAGGTGGTTGGACTTATCAGCTTGTACGCCGTGGTATGTTTGTAAGTGCGATTGATAACGGCCCAATGAATGACGATTTAATGCAAACTGGGCAAGTTAAACATTTTAGGGCCGACGGTTTTAAATATCGCCCAGAAAAAAGAAATATTACTTGGTTAGTGTGCGATATGGTGGAAAAACCGACCAAAGTGACTACGCTAATGATTGACTGGGCAGTAAATGCATACGCAAAAGAGTTTATATTTAACTTAAAGCTGCCTATGAAAAAACGCTTTGATAGTGTTTATGAATGCCTTTCGATGATCAGAAAAGAGCTTGAGAAACAAGGTATCAATTACGAGTTGCAAGCTAAACATCTATATCATGATCGTGAGGAAATAACCGTTCATTTAAACGTTACTAAGGTGCCACAAAATTTGTATAGTTAATATGTAGAGGCTAAAAGTGGTAAAAAACAATATTAATAAATAGCTAAGTTTACTTTTTTTATCACTTTTAATCACAGGTTGTGGCGGGGGAGGCGAAAGTAGTGATACAACTACGCCCTCTGGTAACACTGCGCACAGTGTTACGCCTTCGGTTAGCAGTAACGTTATTACTTCTAATCAATCATTTACTATTACAGCGCTTGCAAGTGATAGCGACGGACAAATTGTCAGCTATCAATGGCAACAACTTAGCGGGCCCGAGTTTACGTTTACCTCTAACGGTAACACGCTTACAGCCACTGCACCTAGTGTAACAACCGATACGACCTTTAGCTTTTCGGTTACAGTTACTGACAACTCAGGTGCTACTGCACAACAAGTTTTTTCAGGCACTATCACCTCTCAAAATAATGCTCCCACAGTTAATATAACAGGCCCAAGTAGTGCACTTGCCAGCACACAGTTAGTTTAGTTGCTAACGCTCAAGATACAGATGGCACTATAAGTAATATTAATTGGATTCAGTCTGCTGGGGACAATGTTGAGTTTTCACAAACTGATGGAGTCCTTAGTTTTACCGCCCCTAATGTATCTGAAAATACAACACTAGGTTTTAGCGTAACCGTAACTGACAATGCAGGTAAAAGCGCTCAAGCGAGTAAAACGGTTTTAATTAATCAAGTAAATAGCGCGCCAACAGTCATTGTTACAGGCCCTGAAGAAGCTGAAAAAGGTGACAGCGTAACCCTAGTTGCAGATGCACAAGACAGCGATGGTAGTATTAATAGCATAACTTGGCAGCAAATAAGTGGTCCTGTAGTTGAACTTACTCAAACACAAACAAGCATTAGCTTTAATGCGCCCACTGTTGCACAAAATACCAATGTTACATTTGTGGTTACTGTAACCGATGACGATAACGCTACAAATAGCGCTCAAAAAACAGCTGTAGTATTAGCACCAAACAATCCACCAACTGCAGATGATGTAAGTATTAGCGTGCAATATAATCAAGCCACAGAATTTAGTTTAGTAGTTAGCGATGCTGATAACGATACGGTTCAGATTGATTTTGGTGATGATTTAAATGGTGCACAAATTAGTGTCATTGATGCACAGGCCTTACTTTTTAGCTACACGCCTCCTGCAAACAGTATCACTTCACAAAGCTATACGTTAACAGCGTCTGATTCAAAAGACACAACCGAATTTACCTTGAATATTACTGTGGTTGATTCAACGCCCGCTACAATTAGTAATGTAACACCCCAAAGTAATAATGACCCAGTTCTTGTAGATAGCCCTGTTAGTATTACATTTTCAGATATTATGCTAACGAGCACTTTAGCAGTTAATTCTAGTAGTGGTGCTTGTACAGGAAGTGTACAAGTGTCAGCAGATGATTTTACTACTTGCTTGGCCTTAAATATTGAAAGTTTGTCGGGTACTACTATTGACACAAGTACTTATTTTCATACTGTAAATGTAAGCGCAAGCTTTAATGAAGATACCCAATATATTGTCCGTGTTACAGCTGATTTAACTAATTTTGATGATACGGCCATTGAAACGCAAACAGCTACTTCTTTTACTACCTCTAGCCAAGATATAAAAATAACTGAAGTTTCTTCTGTGCAATTTAGTAACGACCTACCTTGGATTGAAATTTATAACGGCACAGGGGCTGCTGTAGACTTACAGAGTTATTCGCTTAAATCCCGCAGTATTAATATGGTTAATAGCTCGACTAGTGCAGAGACAACTTTTTCACTGCCCAATAAAGAGCTTGAAAATGGTGAGTACCTTATTTTACAAAGTAAGTTTGGAGATGATTTTTTAGTAAATGCATCAGTTAACAACCCTAAAATAGCGCTTGTAGGTAATGCTAGTGATGAAATTAGACCTTATTGGTACATAAACGGTTTTGTAGAATTACTTAATAGTGCAGGTACACAAACAATCGACTTTGTAAAATTTGGTAACTCAGTACAAGAACCAGTAACGCCATCACAATGGCAAGGTGGTAACGCAGAGCAAATCATCTCCGAGCAAGGAGGCAGCTTAAAGCGCGAGTTTAATGCGACAGACACTAATCAAAGTACTGATTGGAGTTATTCTGTGTTTAACACACCCGCTGGGCCAAACAATATAAATTGCACAATAGATGATGAGGATGGTATTCCTGATTGCGCTGAGCAACAGGGTACAACATTCGCGGGTTTACCACTTTATGAGTGGGGGGCGCGTACCGCACAAAAAGATATATTTATTGAAGTTGATTATATGGACAGCAGTGATGTAGGTATTACTCCACATCGAACAGCATTTGAAAAAGTAGCCACTGTTTTTGCAGAAAAAGGTTATACAGTCCACTTTGACGTAGGTGATTTGTTTGATCAAAATACAAATACAGCACCGCAAAACTTTGATTTAGGTGGCGGAAATCTTGTCCCTTTTAATAGCTATACCCCGTTTGAATACGATTTAAGTAGCCCTAATTTATTTACTTATAAAATGGAATATAGCGATATAACTCGCAGGCCCATTTTCCATTATTTATTAATGGCAAGTAGTGGTAACGAAGACGGTAGTATTAGTGGTTCGGGTATTGCTGAGATAAGCGGTAATAATTTAATGGTAACTATGGGGGGCTGGGGTTTAACGCTTGATACGCAAGTAGCAACCAATGTAATTTATAATTATCAAGCATCAACAATATTTCATGAGTTAGGTCATAACTTAGGTTTATACCATGGCGGTGATGAAGAAGTTAATTTTAAGCCTAATCATTTAAGCTCTATGAACTATTTATATCAATTAGCGGGTTTATCAACAATAGGTAATAACGAAGGCGATCGCTACTATGAGCGTTTTTACCCAGGCAATGCTAGTTGCGATATTGCACCAAATACTAATAGTCATTTAGGCTCTACGGATGATTTTATTATTGATTATTCAAATGGTAGTTCAGCAGATTTAAATGAAAGCACCATACTTGAAGTACAGGGGTTAAATAGAAATAGCTCACTACCAGTTGATTTTAATTGTAATGCAATTAACACCGAAAGCTTAACCAGCTTTGATACTAACCAAGATAATACAATATCAATTCTGAGTGATGTAGATGAGTGGAGCATGCTTAATTTACAGTTTTATATGCAAAGTGCAGGTAATCGATTTGGGGTGCCAAAGACAAATAACAGTAAGGTGCATAATTTACAAAGCTCGCCTACTAATATTGAAACGCTGCCCAGTTATATAAAAGAAGCACAGCCAAGTAGTGCAATTATTGCTGAGTTAAAAGCAATTAAAGAGCAATAGTATGAAGCCAATGCTAAGCACTAAGTTTATTATCTTGAATAGTTTTTTTAGCTTACTAATAGCGTGTAGCGATACTAACAATGCACGTGAGTGGTTACTAAAAAATGATAATTTGTATTATAAAAATACAGCTGTTGACTGGCGAATTGAATCAGTAAAGGGCTGTAATACATGCGTTATACGCCAAGATGTTGTTTATCAGCCTGAAGGTATTAGTCGTTATAATACGTTAATGCAGAGTCAGAATTGGGTCGCGGTACATGAACTAAGTAAAATCAATGTCATTCGTTTAAAGATGCCAGACCAAACACCTTATTTATACGTAGAGCGTGTAAAAGGTCAAATACTAAAGCTGTTTGATCAGCAGCAAAACTACAGTATAAAAATTGGTGAAGTTACAGCCGTTAATATTAATAATCAGCGCTTTAGTATTTTGATTAAAAAATTTGAATAAGTAGATAAACAAAGCGATGCATTACCAAGGCGTGCATCGCTTGAGTTTATTGCTTTAAAAATAGATTAAAAAAAGCACTTTAGGTGCTTTTTAATCTAGAATGCGGTGTCCTTCGGATATTGAAAAAGTTAGCAACCTTTTAATTAACTGCGATATTTTGGACGATAGTTATCTACCCATAAACGTGTTGCACCGCAGACTGCGACTGGCATAACTATTAAGTTTATAAAAGGGATAGCAGTTAACAACATAACAGCAAAACCAAATCCGTATGACAAACCTTGCTTAGATTTTAAATCGTCTTTCATTTGCTTAAAGTCAATTTTATGATTATCAAACGCATAGTCTTCGTATTGAACTGCGTACATCCAACAAGTAAACAACACCCATAGTATTTGACCAATGACCGGTAAAACCCATAACAATATAAAAAAGCCAATTGCGCGAGGAAGGTAGTAGCATAGTTTTGTCCACTCACGGGCAAGCATGCGAGGTATATCTTTAACTAGTTCGGCAAAGCCGTCATCGTTAATTTTTTGACCTGTTAGGTAAAGCTCAACTTTTTCACTCAAGAGCGCATTGAAAGGGGCTGCAATAAAATTAGTGATAACTGTAAAGAGCATACTATAGCTAAACAAAACAACTAATACAGCAATAGGCCACATTAGCCACTCTAACCAGCTTAACCACTCGGGGAGCATGTTGTTTATGTAGCTAAAACTATCACTTAACCAGCCAACTAAAAAAAACAGCGAGCTACCAAACAGCAAAATATTAATTAATAGCGGAATAAGGACAAAACGCTTTAGCCCTTTTTGGCTAATTAATTTAAACCCCGAAAAAAAGTATTCCATACCTTGTGTGATCTGCACTGTAACCTCAAAAAATATTTATCATTACTTATAGTATAAATAGCTTAAAAATTTTGAACAGTACTTTTAAGTAACAAAGTGTTAGCTTTAATATTGTGGTTTTGTTTATATAGTAACAATAGGTGTTCAGTAATATGCAACTATGATTATTTAAGACAGGCCCGATTATTTTTTGCCAATAAAATAAAAAACTTACTAATCATGACTATAATGAACTTTACTGCGTAAGAAAAAAGCGCTTGATTAAAGCTTTTGTTGTTTCAATGTGTATAAATAATACGGGTAAAGGAAAATGGGTACGGATAGGTTAAAAAAGTTATTATCTCACCAGCAAGGCATTTTATCTAAAATTGCATTAGGGGTACCTTTAAGTGAGGTGCTTACTGAAATTTGTTCATCAATCGAGCAGATTATTGATGATGAATCCGCTAGGTGTTCAATCTTATCAGTTAAAGGCCAGCAGCTTTTTCATTGCGCAGCTCCTAATATTCATCCAGAGTACTGTAGTTTGCTTGATGGAGTTCACATAGGGCCAAAAGTAGGTTCATGTGGTACTGCAGCATTTTCGAAATCGCGCACTATTGTTGAAAATATCGAAACTTCACCGCTGTGGGAGGACTTTAAATACTTAGCACTAAAGTTTGGTCTTAAGTCATGTTGGTCAACGCCTATTTTCTCAACTCAAGCCGATTTATTAGGCACCTTTGCTATCTATCACAGCACTCCTAAATCACCATCAAAGCAAGATTTAGAGTTAATCGATTTTTTTGTGCACTTTTCTAGTATCGCTCTTGAAAAAAGTAACGAATTTAACAAAGCAAAACAGCTTCTCGCGAATTTACAGCAAAGTAATAAAAAGTTTAAAGCCTTCACTAAGGTAATGCCCGATCTCATCCTTATTTTAAGTGAAGAGGGAATTTATACCGATGTGTATGGTACTTCTAATGAGTTACTGCTTGATTCAAGCAAGGACCTTATTGGTCAAAGTGTTAAGGACCTGCTCTCCCAAGACGATGCACAAATGATAATGGACGTTATTAAAAAAACACTCTCGACTAACGAGACGCAAATTTTTGAATATGAATTAGCTGTACCAAAGGGGAATATAGTTTTTGAAGGCAGGGCTGCTGCATTAGATCATTACCACCCCAATAGTCCTACAAAAAGGCACGTAGTATGGATGGCCAGAGATATTTCAATAAAGAAAAAGGCCGAACAAGAAGTACATAAGCTTGCCTTTTATGACCCATTAACGAATCTTCCAAATAGAAGAATGCTTAGCGACAAATTAAGCATGTGTGTGGAGAGTGTTAAGCGTGATAAAAATATAGGGGCGTTATTATTTTTAGACCTAGATAATTTTAAGCGTATTAATGATTCACTTGGGCACAGTGCGGGTGATGAAGTACTTGTGGAATTATCAAAAAGGTTAAGCGCAATAATAAAAGGATCTGATACGTTGGCCAGAGCGGGTGGCGATGAGTTTATTATTTTACTAAAACACGTTGGAGAAAATACACAGCAGGCGAGCATCGAGTGCAAAATAGTAGCCAAAGAGATCCAAAGAGCTTTTCATGATAAATTTGAAGTGGGCAACCTTGCATTTCAAGTAAGCTGCAGCATAGGTATTTGTCTAATTGATAGCGTAAACGCACAGGCTGACAATATATTAAAATTTGCCGACACGGCTATGTATCGTTCTAAAAATAAAGGGGGGAATAGCAGTAGCTTTTACGATCCAGCCTTACAAACACTGCTTGAAAAACAAACTGAACTAGAAACCGATATAGTCAGGGCGATTGCATCTGATGAGTTTTGTGCTTACTTTCAGCCTCAGGTAAATACGTATGGTGATGTTATTGGTGCTGAAGCACTCATTAGGTGGAACCATCCTCAAAAAGGGTTAATAGCGGCAAACGAATTTATACCAATTGCAGAGCAATACGGGCTTATTCAAAAACTACAAAATATTGTTTTACATGATATATGTATTTTAATAAACGAACTTAAAGCAGATAACATAATTGACGACTCGTTTAGTGTTTCAATTAATATTAGTCAAAGCCAGTTTAATTCATCAAATTTAAAAGGAGAGCTGTTTAGCACTATCAATAAATTTGATATTCGGGCACAGCAAATTAAGTTAGAAATAACTGAGTCAATGCTCTCAAGCGATATAGATTATACAATTAGGCAAATGAAAGAACTCATTGCCGCTGGCTTTTTATTTTCGATTGATGATTTCGGAACCGGTTACTCCTGCTTAGCGTACTTAAGTGCGTTTCCTGTTAAAGAATTAAAAATAGATAAAAGCTTTATTGATAAAATTTTAGATAGCACGGTTGGCTTTAATATTGCGCAAACAATTATCAGTTTAGGAAAAAGCTTAAACTTAGAGGTAGTTGCAGAGGGCGTAGAAACAACAGAACAATATGACTTACTTAAAAAAATGAATATTGACGCCATGCAAGGCTACTTAATTGCAAGGCCGATGGATAAAGAAGGCTATGCAAAATGGCATAGCGCTAATACTAATGCGCAATAATACTTAATCAATTAGAGGGATTAAATCTGGCGGTAACTGTGTTAAAAAATTCTGCCTTGTTATCGACACGATTTTCTTATCTCAAAATAGATCAATTAATTAAGCAAATTTGGTACGGAAATGCTCTCAGAGCTTCATTACTTAAAGGCCAATGTTTAATAATTGGGAATAACCTAAAAGAGACTTCCCATATGCTAGGTCACTTTTACTTTTTCTAACTGCTAAAATTCTTCAAACTATATGCTAAATAAGGACTAAAGATTTTTTGGTTAAACAATGCTAAGCTATGCCCGCTTGAATATATTATTTAAAGCTTAATAAACTTATAACAATGAATGGAAGCTTTATGCAGTTAGTCGATTTGAACCCTAATGATCCCGATGTAGTAAATGTATTTGACGATATAGACCGACTTATAAATTCTTTATACCCTGTTGCTACAGCGCAGTCTTTGGAGTTAAACGAATTAACCTTACCTAATGTGTATGCTATTGGTTTAAAAACTGAAGAAGGTATTATCGCTTGTGGTGCGATTGTAGAGAAATTTGATACTCAGCCTTATGGCGAAATAAGACGTTTATATGTAAAACCAAGTCATCGTGGTAAAGGGCTATCAAGACGTATTATGCAGATTTTATTACATCAAGCTGGCGAAAAGAAAATCCCGTTAATACGTTTAGAAACTGGTCCAAAGCAAATAAAATCAATCAATTTATATGAAAATTTAGGCTTTAAACGCTGTAGCAGTTTTGGCTCATATGTAGATAATCCACAAAGTGTATTTATGGAGTTAGGGCTTAGCCAATAAGCTTATTAACGCTACGACATGTTAAAGCTTAATGTGTCGTAAATATCTGGCCTCATTATTACCTTGTAATAAAAGTCATACTCAAACTATTAACTATAAAAGCAGCTTTTATAGTGATGCAAAAATACTTCACTGTTTTTAACACCTGTCTTCGTATAAAATCGGCCTCGATAATTAGTGACTAACTTACAAAGCGAGAATTTTTATCTTTTCTAAAAGTAGCAATAAACAAATGAGCGAAATAACAGTAGTAACCCACAATGGTAATTTTCATGCAGATGACGTTTTTAGTATTGCGGTACTTAAACATGTTTTGCCAACGTTTAAATTGGTACGCACACGCGATAAAGCGCTTATAGAAAGTGCCGACTACGTAATAGATGTAGGTGGGGAATACGATCCTGAAACTAATCGCTTTGATCATCATCAACGCGGTGGTGCAGGCGAGCGAGAAAATGGCATTCCTTTTTCATCATTTGGTTTAGTGTGGAAAAAATACGGCTTAGCACTGTGTGATAATAACCAGGCCGTTGCTGATAGAGTGGATTCAGGCTTAGTTTCAACTATTGACGCCATTGATTGTGGTCATGTTGAAGGTGTATCAAAAGGGATAAGCTTGAGCCAAACAATTTCAATGTTTAACCCTACATGGGAAGAAGAAAGTAACTTTGATACCTGCTTTGATGAAGCCGTTGAATTTGCAGCACGTATGCTCATTCGTTTTATCGCCTCAGCTCACGGTAGTGTTAATGCAAAAGAGATTGTCGCCAGAGCAATTGAAAATGCAGATGATGCCAGAGTAATCGTGCTTGAAAAGTACACACCGTGGAAAAAAACAGTGCATATCTTATCAAGCGATGCACTATACATGGTTTACCCATCGCATTCTGGGCAATGGATATTACAAACAGTACCCGTTGAGCCTGGCTCGTTTGAAGATAGAAAACCGCTTCCTAAAGCATGGTCAGGTTTATCTGATCAAGCGTTTATAGATGAAACCGGTATTGACGACGCTGTGTTCTGTCACAATGGCTTATTTATAGCGGGCACTAAGTCGTTTGAAAGCACAATGAAACTTGCCACCATGGCGCTTAGCGAATAACAACGCAGATTCATAACGAATACTAAGCATAACAATTTATATAGATTGTTATGCTTGTTATATTAGCGTGGAGCATTATGTTTGAACTAAAAACAATCGCACTTTTTACTATTACAGCCTTAGCAGAAATAGTGGGTTGTTATTTGCCTTACCTTTGGCTTAAGCAAGATAAAAGCATTTTACTTTTAATTCCTGCGGCTTTAAGTTTGGCACTATTTGCATGGTTGCTATCTTTACATCCTACTGCAGCAGGGCGCGTGTATGCAGCTTATGGCGGCGTATATATTTGTGTTGCGCTATTATGGTTATGGGTTGTTGATGGCGTAAAGCTTACTATGTGGGATATTATTGGTGGTTTAGTTGCACTGCTAGGTATGGCTATAATTATGTTCGCACCAAAAAGTGCATAGCTGGCTCATACTCAATAAATAAAAAGCGGCTATTTATAGGGGTAAACACATATAGGCCCTGTCTTGGCTAAAAACCAAATGCACAGCTGCAATTTCTACCTCCAAAGATAAACACACCCTAGTGCTATTTAAAGTCCTACCTCGATTATTTTCAAACTGCCAATAAAATATAACAACTTCAATACGACAGGCAGTACCTAACGCTACATATGCGCTAAGCAACTATTGAAGCTGGTGGATGTTATGCTGAGCGTTTTAGAAGTGCAGATTATATTCAATTTTAAAAATGCATAGGTATTACTTAAACACAACACGTTGGCTAAACTATGAGTAATATGAAGCGTGAAGAACACTCGGTTCTAATTCTTCAAAAGCAGATTCTATTACCAAAGTAACTCCAGATTAGTTTTATTGAATAGGGTAACTCATTTTTGCTAATAAAATTTATAAAGAGTCATTTAAAAACAGCCATTTTTTTACAGCTTTTCTTATCTTTAATAATCATCAAAGTCCTATTTTATATACGCTGGAGGGCAATGCGTGATTGGTTGTTTTGTTAATATTAGAAATCACTCGTTACGAGTAAAAATACTTGTTGGACTTAGATCTCTATTTTTCTTTTAATGCGCGGCACTAGCCGAGTTGGCACTAATTAATTAAATAAAAGAGAAAGATAAATGAAAGAAACAACATCACTAGAACAAGCTCGTACGAGCTACAATGTTCGTCATTGGAGCCAAGGTTTTTTTGGTATTAATGATCAAGGTGATGTGTATGTTGCGCCCAAGGCTCATGCCCCAGAGCAAACCATTGCATTAACAGATATCGCAAAGCAACTACAAGATAAAGGTTTAAGCTTACCTGCTTTAGTTCGTTTTCCGCAAATTTTACACCATCGTGTACACAGCTTATGCGGCGCATTTAATACTGCAATTGAAAACTATGGTTACCCTAAAGACTACCTATTAGTTTACCCAATAAAAGTAAACCAACAGCGTGAAGTGGTTGAGGAAATAGTAGCAAGCCAAGCACAAGTAGAAAAAAAGCAACTTGGTTTAGAAGCAGGCAGCAAGCCTGAACTACTTACAGTATTAGCATTGGCTGAAAAAACCAGCGCTGTTATTGTATGTAATGGCTACAAAGATAAAGAATACGTTCGTTTAGCACTTATTGGCGAAAAGCTAGGTCATAAAGTGTATATCGTACTTGAAAAGCTTTCTGAGCTAGACATGGTACTTAGCCAAGCAAAAGAGCTTAACGTAAAACCACGCATCGGTATTCGTGTACGTTTAGCGTCGCAAGGTAAAGGTAAATGGCAAGCGAGTGGCGGCGAAAAATCAAAATTTGGTTTATCTGCATCGCAAGTTTTGCATGTAGTTAATCGTTTAAAAGACGCAAACCAGCTTGATTTACTTCAGCTAGTACATTTTCACTTAGGGTCACAAATGGCGAACATTCGTGACGTACGTTTAGGTGTAAGCGAAGCGGCGCGTTTTTACTGTGAGCTACGTAAATTAGGCGCAGAAATTGATTGCCTTGATGTAGGTGGCGGTTTGGCTGTTGATTACGACGGCACGCGTAGCCAGTCGCATAACTCTATGAATTACAGCTTAGCTGAATATGCAAATAACATTGTGTACACCATTGGTGATACATGTAAGCAATATGAGCAACCAATGCCGACTATTATTTCTGAGTCGGGTCGTGCGCTTACGGCGCATCATGCTGTGCTTATTTCTAATGTTATTGGTACTGAAAGTTACACGCCAGAAGAGTTAGTAGCGCCAGCGGCAGATGCACCCCTGTTATTAAAAAACATGTGGGCATCGTTTGTACAGTTAACTGATTTAACGGATGACCGTGCATTAATTGAAATTTATCACGACAGCCAAGGTGATTTAGCTGAAGCGCATAACCAATTTGCACTCGGCTTATTAGACTTATCGCAGCGTGCGTGGGCTGAACAAATAAATATCCGTATTTGTTATGAACTTAACAAGCACATGGATAATAAAAACCGTTTTCATCGTCCTATTATTGACGAGTTAAACGTACGTCTAGCCGATAAGTTTTTTGTAAACTTTTCGTTATTTCAATCGCTTCCAGACGCATGGGGCATTGATCAAGTATTTCCGGTATTGCCATTAAGTGGCTTAACTGAAGCACCAAAAAAACGTGCTGTATTACTTGATATAACCTGTGATTCAGATGGCGCACTTGAGCATTACGTAGATGGACAAGGTATTGAAAGCACATTACCTGTACCAGAATTTAGCGCTGATAAACCTTATTTAATGGGTTTTTTCTTGGTGGGTGCTTATCAAGAAATTTTAGGTGACATGCATAATTTGTTTGGCGATACGCACAGCGCAATTGTCAATATGGATGAGCAAGGCGTTGCAAGTATTACCGAGATAAACCAAGGTGACACTGTTGCCGATATGATGCGCTATGTACATTTAGATGTTGAAAGTTTTCAGCAATCATACGAGCAGTTAGTAAGCACTAAAATTGAAAAACACGAACAGCAAAGCGTTTTAGACGAGTTGCAAAGCGGCCTTGATGGCTACACTTATTTAGAAGAGTTATAAGCAATGTCGACTTTGTTTGGTCACGCAGATCACTCATTGTACTCAAATGGGATGACGTTTTTACGTCGTCCTATGGTGCAAAACATTAATGCAATTGATGCAGACGTAGTGGTTTTAGGCTTACCATTTGATTTAGCGACCTCGGGCCGCCCTGGTGCGCGCTTAGGCCCTGATGCAATTCGTCGTGCATCGGTTCATTTAGCATGGGAAGACACTAAATACCCGTGGACGTTCCCGTTGTTTGATCGCTTAAAAGTGGCAGACGCAGGGGACTTTACTTACCCTGTCGGGGATCCTGAGTATTTTACTGCGCAACTAGAAATGGCTGCGGATCAAATACTTCGCCAAGGTAAAACACTATTAGGTTTAGGGGGCGATCACTTTGTAACGCTTCCGCTATTACGTGCTCATGCAAAAATACATGGCAAAATGGCGTTAGTGCATTTTGATGCGCACACCGATACTTATAGCAATGGCTCGCGATTTGATCACGGCACTATGTTTTATCATGCACCAATGGAAGGGCTGATAGATGTTGAACGCAGTATACAAATAGGTATTCGTACCGACTTTGATCAAAGTAAACATGAGTTTGCTGTGATTGATGCAATGCAAGCCAATGATTTACATGCAAATGAAATTGCAGCGCAAATACTTGAGCGAGTAGGTGACCTACCTGTTTACTTAACGTTTGATATAGATTGTTTAGACCCTGCGTTTGCGCCTGGTACAGGCACTCCTGTGTGTGGTGGTTTAACGTCAGATAAAGTACTTAAAGTACTGCGCGCGCTAAAAGGCATAAACATGGTAGGTATGGATGTAGTAGAAGTATCACCTTCGTACGACCAAAGTGAGCTTACCGCTATTGCCGCAGCAACCATTGCGAGCGAATTACTGCATTTGTGGACGCATAAAAATAAGTACTAATTATATAACTTAAGTACTACAAAAAAGGGTATGCGCTTGCATACCCTTTTTTTATTTAGAGGTATCGATTATTCAACTGCTTAATTTCTTTTAACCAAATAACGCTCAGCCCAATAAGAGGCAGATTAGTGGTTACAGGGTTAAATGCTTCAATAAGTAATTGTGGCTGCACTGCAACTACAGCGAGTAGAAGGCCAATTAACGCTAAAATATTTAAAATTACTAAGTATTTATTTTTATAAAATACAAATAAACACACGCCAAATATAATTTCGCCAACACCCGCCGAACGTGTAATTAAATCAGACACCTGTTCAGAATAGCCCGCACTGCCAGTCATTAATTTTTCAAGTGGTGCAATATGATAAAGCTTTGGAAAAAAGCCGTGAATGATACTAACCCAAATAACTATTTGAACAATTTAACGATCTAAATCAATTACTAACGTCGTTAAAAAACTTTTATTTAGAACCACTAAACACAAAGTTTTTTGCCTAGTTACTAAATGATTTATTTAACGTTAAAATAGCCCCCATAGTTAATTGAATTAGTATATCCAACTTAAACTCACTATGTAGCGAGTAAGTTGAATATAGCCGCGATTATTTCCTAGCATTGTCAATACGCTCTTGTGCACTTGGGTGGCTAGATAAGTACTCTAAAAAGTCATTTACTTTTTCGAGGTGCTCGTTTTCGCTGGTATGGCTTTCTTGTAGGTCTTCTATTGCATCAGCAAAGTCATTACTCGAATACCCAAGCGACTCTAATTGAGTGAGTGCAAAGGTATCTGCCTCGCGTTCCATATCTCGTGAAAACCCCTGCTGAGCAAATGATGCGCCTGTACCTAATGCTACCTCTGCCACTCCCTCTAAATCACCAAATACAACCGCTAGTACAATCGTACTTGCGGCAGATTGTGCTGTAATACGTACGCTATGTTGATGCACTACATGGCCCATCTCGTGTAGCAATACCGCTTTTAGTGCATTGGGTTTATCGGCAAGTAAATTTGCTAAATCATCTGTGACCACGATACGGCCATGAGGTAGTGCAAACGCATTAGCACCAAAGCTGTCTGATTTATAAAACGATAATCTATACACCGATTGATCAAGCGATAACGCATTAAGCATACTTGTAAAATGTGCTTGTACTTTAGTTTGCTGCTCTGCGGGCAGCTCACTTGGGTCAAGCGCAATCTTTTTAATTAGTGTAAAACTTTGCTCCCCCATTTGTTCTACAACATTACGTGGCAGGGTATCAACACTGTAAACAGCAATGGCGGGTACGGCTTTATAAAGTACTAACCACATAAAAAGTGGTGTAAATATGACTGCGGCTAAAATTGCCCATTTACTTTTTTCAAGGCGTTCCATTACGTGATGGTTATTTGCTTTAAATGGCCATCTGTAATTTACATCAAGAGGGATAAAACGACTGCCATCTTCAAAGTTTAGTTCGTCGGCAAGTCCTGCCATCCCCGAACTTAAATTAAGACTTGAGATTGCGTGGCGAGCTATAACGTGTTCATCGTTAATAACGTCAATGTGTGTGTCGCTAATAGTTGCAACACACACTTGATAGTTACTCGATGCGATGGGAAAAAAATGTCCCTTTACATGCATGGTGAGCTCTTAAGTTAAAGAAAGGTCAATATCAAATACGTTTGCAGCTTCTTCAGCAAATGATGATTGCTGTTCTTGCGCGGTATCGATTAGGTTTAATGCGCCAGGGTAAATAGTAACGTTAGTTACATCAGCGAGCATTTTTGATGTACGTACTTTTGTCCATGGGTATGCAAGCCCTAAAGAAAATACAATAGCCAACATATTAGTTAATAGTAAAACAGCGAAAGGAACTGGTTTTAGCTCAGATTTAAATGTAGCAATGCCTTCAAAATGGCTGTTATCAAAAATGTGATTACGAATAGCGGCGTGCCATACAGCAGAAACAATGGCAATCATCAGCACATAGGCAATCATCATAAGTATAGGTAGCATAACCATTGCAGGGGAGCTTTCTAAATTTTGTTGATTTTCAATATCTACTAAGTTGAGGCCAAATAACCCTAAAATCCCCATAAATACCACCATGGTGATAGAGCTCACTACAAAGCAAATAAGCGCTGTTAAGTAATAGGTTTCGCCTTTTAAATTTACAGTAAGTGGTTTATCGCCATAACTAATATTGCTATGTATATAGCTATCAATACGCTTTATAACGTAAGGCATTAATAAATAAAGTGTAAATATGCTGGCGATAGGCAAAAGTATAAAGTTAATAAAGGCTTCGCCGTAATTGCCTTTAAAAGCAAAACGAACATTACGATGGCGGGTCATACGCAGATTAAAACGTAAACCTTGATTAATAATCCATGGCATTAAAAAGATAAAACCAAGAGCAATAAACAGGCCTAAAATAGGCATAAAGCTAATAGAGAATGTGTAAATAAAAAATACAACAACCGCTAAAATCCGACCTTTTAAAATTTGTATTGGTGTTGCTAGGTAGTCAAAGCTATGACCATCTATACGGGTGTGGCCGTAAAAATAGCGATGCGTACGTACTTTAGCCCACGCTGAATATATGCCAAGCGTAATAACGCTAAGTAATATATTTACAATCCAAATTCCAAAAAACTCACCGCCTTTACCACTAAATTGCACTTTTCCGCTAAAAATTGGTTCAGCAGGTTCATTTATTGGTGGGGTTGTTTCAGATGGGGTAGGGTGTATTGATTCCATTAAAATTATATCCATGTTGTTTTTTTGTTAATTTACCCATTTTTAGTGCAAAATTCAATGTTTATAATTATCCAACCCTTCTGCAAACAGCTATAAATAGGCGTTTTAAGTATTAAGTTAAATACTCTAATACTTTTTTATAAATAAACCTCGCTGGTTTTATTTATTTGGCTGGTAACTGGGATCTTTAGCTTTTTAATATGCGATTTAGCTACTATACATAGTTAGTGCTGCTTAAATGTAATGGCATTAATTATGTATTAAGCACACCTACGTACAATTAAGCTAATTGATTTATATGCCAAAATAATAGATTGTAAGAGTAGTGCGGATGTAAATTTATTTAGGTTTTACAGCTTTTATCACCGCTTTAAATAACATTAGGATATTTATTATGTTCCAAGCAGTCGTGTTAGGGGGATTAGAGTTTAGCCCGCTGATTGTTTACTTCCCAATTGCATTTATTTTAACGGCGTTGACTCGTTTTGCTTTGCATCGACTAGATTGGCATGACCGTATTTGGAAAGTGTCTTGGTTTGAGGTGTCACTATTTGTTTGTTACTTGGCACTCGCCGTCTATTTATACCAATCTGTTTAATTAATTGAGCTATTTTGAGGCAAGAAAACCGTGTCGATAACAAGGCAAAAATTTCGTTATTTAGTTGTTCTATATCAGAAATTTTTAACATAGTTAGCGTCAGGTTTAAGCCCTCAAATTACTCAAGTATTATTGCGGGTTGGTATTACTAAGTGGAAGATAAATTGAATGATTAAATATCTGCGTATTACTTTTACTATCTTAGTTGTTATAGCTGCGGTCTTTGCTGGGCGTTGGGTATGGACTGACTACATGCATACTCCTTGGACGCGTGATGGGCGTATTCGAGCCGATATTGTCACGGTTGCTCCAGACGTGTCGGGTTGGGTAACTGCTTTAAATATTAAAGATGGTCAAAACGTACAAAAAGGCGAAGTACTTTTTAATGTTGATAAAAAGCGTTATCAAGCAGCGCTTGATAAAAGTAAAGCAAACACAGAAAACGCATTGTATACATGGGAACTTGCCAAGCACAAATACGAAAGACGTGTTGAGCTAAACACTCAACAGGCAATTAGTGAAGAAACGCTAGAATCAACACGTATTAATACTAAAATTGCTGAGGCAAATTATAACCTAGCCAAGACAGAGCAAACAATTGCGCAGTTAAATGTTGATAGAACTAAAATTGTTGCGCCTGCATCAGGGCAAATAATTAATTTGAATTTACGCCAAGGCAACTATGTAGCTCAAGGCACACCTGTTTTTGCTATTGTTCAGTCAGATTCATTTTATGTAACGGGTTACTTTGAAGAGAGTAAAATACCGCTTATTTATCCTGATCAAAAAGCTAAAATAGCCCTTTTAAGTGGTGGTAAGCAATTAACAGGGCATGTAGTGAGTGTAGGTAAAGCCATTGCAAATACGAATACACAAAGTAACGGTCAGCTTTTACCGCAAGTGCAACAAACATTTAATTGGGTGCGTTTATCGCAACGTATTCCTGTTGATATTAAGTTAGATTCGTTGCCCGAAAATACACAGCTTAGCGCAGGAATGACCGCCACTATACATCTTGCTACACGTTAAGGGGAATACAGTGGGCGTTGTATTACAAAATTTGTTTTTTCCTAAAAAACAGGCAATTATTTTTGCGACTAAGGGCGTTATAGCCATGGTGATGGCGCTCACTATTGCTATGTCGCTTAATCTTGAAAGGCCTTATTGGGCGTTAGTCTCGGCTATTTTTTTGCAATTACGCCCGCAAAGCGGATTGGTTATTGAAAAAGCAATTTGCCAAATAATAGGCACCATAGTGGGCGGTTTATTTGGCATATTGCTTTTAACTCAGTTAATTCTCTACCCTTATTTAGCGCTCGGTGCACTGGCATTATGGTTGGGGGTAAACTCTGCGTTATCGGCAATGGTACGCCAAGCAAACTTTGTTTATGCGTTTGCTATGGCAGGTGTAACAGCCGCCATTATTGTGCTTTTAGTCATGGTTACTCCGGCAATGGTGAGCAGCCAAAGTATATTTGATATTGCACAAGCGCGAGTAAGCGAAATAATAATAGGGTCTGTATGTGCTGGGCTTGTGAGTCATCTATTTTGGCCTGTAAAGGTTAAACATTTACTACAAGTACAAGCGCGGTCGGTTATAAATCAAACGTTACATTATTTAGTTATTGAGCTTGATTCTAAGGGCTCTCACGAAAATCGCCATCAACAAATAGATGGCATTATGGCAACGTTAGGATCTATAAACGAAGACTCCAGCGCAGTAAGGTACGAAGGACCAAAAGGTCCAGGGCGCTCGCGTGCTGCAAATCAGTTGTCGCAAAAAGTACTTTCTTTATTGGCCTTAATTCAAATAATTGGCCGCCTGCAACGAAACCACGAAGACCTTATTACACCAACTTTAGATAAATTAATAAGTAAACTTAAGCACGTATTTGCGCAAATTAAAGAGTCTGACGATTTTGATTACTGCGCCGAACAAGTTAAAACGCTGCGTAAAGAGCTAACCGACTATAGAGCAAATACGGTGTGTGATTCGCCATTTGAATATCACATGCTCAATGTGAGCTTAGAGGTAGCAGCCGACTTAACAATTTTACTACGCGCATACAGAGCGTTAGAAGAGCGTGATAAAACATTATTAAATGCACCCAGTATGCTTACATATCGCGACCCATTAGCTGGCATTATTGTTGGATTTAGAACTGCTTTGGTATTTTCTATCGGCGCATTTATTTGGATTAATACAGGCTCTTCTGCTGCATTATTAATTATGATTTTACCGGTCATATTTTCGATAATGTTGGCGAGAATACCGTTAGCTATTTTACAGGTGGTAATAAAGCGTTTATTGGTAGGCGTGGTGGTTGCTGCTATTGTAACTATTTTTTACGCACTCAATTTATTATCACAAAGTGGTGGGCAATTAGAAATATTGCTACTTGTATTAGCAGGGCCTTATTTTCTGGGTTTACTGCTGCTAGCTGATCAACAAACATTGCCATATGGCTTGGGGTTTTGTATCCCATTTACGATTTTGGTAAGACCCAGTACCGATATGAGCCTTGCGTTTTCAATCGATTACACACTTAGCTCTGCCATGGCAATTTTTGCGGGGGTGAGTATTTTATTTTGGATTTTTCAGTTATTCACAGGCCCGAGTGTGCAATTACTTGTTCATCGTGTTTTTAAGGCCACTTATAAAGATTTACTCGAAATAAATAACCATCCAACCCCAAGTATTTGGTATAACCGCCGCATGGCCGATAGGTTAATTCGCCTAACTAATTACGATCAAGGTTCACACTCACGCGTAATTACTGATCTTGCACTAACCGCTCTAAATTTAGGGCATGCGTCGGTTCGATTAAACTCAATTTGTGAAAATTTGGCTGGTAATACAAAGCTAAAGTATTTAAATGAGTGGCAGCGTACATTAGCCGATGCATTTATGTTGGCAACCAAGGGCAAGTTTAATAATAAGTTTAAGCAAGCGTCAGATAATCTTTATGAGGAATTGGCTCAGACGGTTGACGATTCAAATCAATTAGAAGCGATAAAAGGCATGTTTATTCGCATTGATCTGACCTTCGAAAGAAGTGCGAGTAAGATAAATTAGGCCCATTCGCTGCTTTTCGAGTTCAGATGTTATAGCTAAATCTGTTATACTTGCTGGATAATTTTATGGGGCTGTTATGATTTCAAAAAACCAACTCAAACTTATTCGCCAACTTGGCCAAAAAAAGTACCGAAAGCAATATAATCAATACCTTGTACAGGGTGAAAAAAACGTACTTGAGTTATTAAACAGCCCATTAAATGTGGTTAATATTTTTGCTACAAACGAGTTTATAAATGCGTACCAAGGTAAATATCCGCAAGCTAACTTTATTGAAGCTGATGAAGAAGCCCTCACTAAAGCCAGCACGCTAGTTAGCAATAATGCAGCCATTGCTATTGTTCATATGCCAAATGCAGAGCTACCTAAAGCCAATGGCTTAATACTCGCGCTTGATGGCGTGTCAGACCCTGGTAATTTAGGCACAATAATAAGAGTGGCAGACTGGTACGGTATTAAACATATAGTAACTAGCACCGACAGCGCAGACGCTTACAACCCTAAAACAATTAGCGCCACGATGGGCTCATTTGTAAGGGTATCGGTAAGCCAAGTAGATTTACCTGATTACCTACAGTCTTTAAATTTACCTGTTTACGGTGCTTTTTTAGATGGGCATAGCGTGCATAAAACCCAATTTACGGGCTCAGGCGTTTTACTAATGGGCAGTGAGTCGCATGGAATACGCGAGACATGTGCAAAGTTAGTAACTAATAAAATCACCATCCCCGCTTTTGGTGGTGCAGAGTCGCTTAATGTGGCAATGGCGACCGGTATTATTTTAGATAATTTTAAACGACAAGCTTAACAATTTAACTGTTAATGAGTTAAATTGTTTGTAATCAATAACAATAATAATCGGTAATAACAATAAGATGCGCTTAAGCACTATTAAATTAGCGGGCTTTAAATCGTTTGTAGAGCCCACTAAAATTCCATTTCCTGATCAAATGACGTGTGTTGTTGGCCCCAATGGCTGTGGCAAATCTAACGTTATTGATGCAGTACGATGGGTGCTAGGTGAAAGCTCTGCTAAAAACCTGCGTGGCGATGCCATGACCGACGTTATTTTTAATGGCTCAACTAATCGAAAAGCCATATCACAAGCCTCTGTAGAGCTTGTTTTTGATAACGATAAAGGAAGTCCTTCAAACACATTTGCCGATCGAAACCAAATTGCTATTAAGCGTTTAGTAACGCGCGACGGACAGTCACTGTATTTTTTAAATGGCAGTAAATGCCGTAAGCGCGATATTACCGATATATTTTTAGGCACCGGTCTTGGTCCACGTAGTTACGCAATTATTGAGCAAGGGATGATCTCGCGCTTAATAGAAAGTAAACCACAAGAGCTGCGCGTATTTTTAGAAGAAGCCGCTGGCGTTTCTAAATACAAAGAGCGTCGCCGTGAAACACAAACTCGTATAAAGAGCACTCGCGAAAATCTTGAACGTTTGTTAGATGTGCGTAAAGAACTACAAAGCCAGCTAGATAAATTGGCTGTGCAGTCGGTTGATGCAAAAAAATACCGCGAATTAAAAGCGCAAGAACGTACGCTAAAAGGCCAAATTGCCGTTTTAAAATGGCAAAAGTTACATCAGCAGCAACTTGAAAAAAGTGCCCAAATTAAAAAACTTAATGATCAAATTTTGTTTTTTAAAACCGCTAACTCAGGGCATGACGATGTACTTGCAAGCTTAGAAGGGCAAGTACAAGCTCAGCAAGATAAACTAAGCGATGCACAGCATCAGCAACATGTAATACACACAGAGCTTACTCGCGCTGAGCAACAACAAATCAATGTAAAGCAGCAAACCCAAACGCTTAAACAAAGTTTAATTAAATTACAGCAACGCCAAATTCAAAGTGCTGAGGTAAAATCGCAGCAGCAAATTGTGTGCGAGCAACTCAACGAAGCCCTGCAAGAGGCAAGTGAAAACACCTTAATATGTGAAGAGCAAGTTAGTGGGTTAACGCATGAACTTGAGGAATTATTAGCACTTAAGCAGCGCCACCATACTTATTGGCAAGCTTTGTGTGAGCAACAGCAACAGCTTAATAATAACGTGCAACTACATAGTAGTCACATTAAACAAACTCAGCAGCAAATAAGCCACGTTAACGAGCAAATTGATCAGTTAACTGTTCAGCTTAGCGAGCTACAAAGTAGTGATGTAGAGCAGCAGTTAATACAGCAAACACAGCAAACACAAACCTTAACTCAAGAACTTGCCGCTAAACAAACAGCACATACGAAGTGCACTGCTAAGCTTGAAGTGCAAAATGAGCTTGTTAATAACTCACAAAAACAATATTCGACACTCACTCAAACAATAAACGAGTTAAAAGCCAGTATAACGGGGCTTAAAAGTACATTAGGGCTTGATGAGAAAAGTGAACGTACTAATGGTTTGTTTAATCAGCTAAGTGTTAAAGAAGGCTTTGAGCTTCTAATAGAGCAAGCACTTAAATCTTTAGAGCATTTAAATGTAAGTGAGCAGCAAGCTGATAACAGTGTGTGGCCAAATAGTGATAAAAGTGTGCCAACAAATAGCTTAGCTACATATATAACAAGCGGTGTTTATCCAGAGCATTTAGCACGTATTGCTTATAGTAAAAGCGGTGATTTAGAAATACTAAAAGATAGTTTTTATACAGCCGTTATGGATAAAAACGGTGCTTTATATGGTCGTAATTGGCATGTAAATGCTGAATGTAATGCAGAAAACTCATTACTTTTAAAGCATAAGCAATTGCAAGATAAAGCGCAGCAGTTAATCAATGCCGAGGACGAGTTACAACAAGTAACACACACTCGTGACGAACATACAGCTGAGCAAATAAAATTAATTAACGAACAAAGCGAGCTAAAAGAGGCCATACATGAGCTTGCGCAAAATATAGCGGTAGCCAGTACGCGCAGCGATATGCTCAAACAGCAAGTAGCGCACTTTAAGTTACAACTAGAAAAGCTACAACAACAAAAACAGCAATTAACCACTGCGCTTTTACAATTAAATACCGTGCTTGATGAGCAAGTAGCGCAATTTGAAGTGTTAAATGAGCAGCAACTCAACTTAGCGGATGAAGTAGACGCTGCAAATAGCTTGCGCTCACAAAGTGATAAAAGTTATAGCGAAGCATTAAGCATGCTTGAGCAATATAAAACACAAGCACATAAGGCAACTCTCTTAGAGCAAAAGGCACGCAGTGAATGGCAGTTAAGCCAAACCAAATTGAGCCATGCGGAGCAAGAGCACGTTAGTGCATCAGAAGGTGCGCAAGAACTACTAAATGAAATAGAAGAGCTGCTGATACCAGAGCAAGAACTTAGCGATAAAATTACGCAGCTTTTAGCACAGCATCAAAAAGGTGAGCAGGCATTAGTATTGCTACAAAAAGAATTAGCTCAGGCGAAAGAGAGCTTAAACACTAAGCAAATAAGCCTTAAAAATTCACAAGGTGAGCTGGTGGGCTTACAAGAGCAGCACCAAAAGCTAACAATTGAAGAACAAAGCTTAGTAATAAAAGCGCAAGTTGCGCTTGAGCCATTAGAAGGGTTGAAACAAAGCTTAAAAGCAATACTTGATGAATTACCAGATTCATTAAATTTAAGTGCAGCACAAAATCAGTTAACAGGATTTACTAATCAGTTAGATAAATTAGGTGCAGTAAACTTGGCGGCAATAGAAGAGTTTGATTTAGCCAAAGCACGTAGTGATTATCTTGATAATCAATTAGATGATTTAACAAAAGCGTTAAGTACCCTTGAAGGTGCAATTCGTAAAATTGATAGTGAGACCAAAACACGCTTTAAAGCGACGTTCGATCAAGTTAACGAAGACTTTGCTGAGCTATTTCCTAAAGTTTTTGGTGGTGGGAGCGCGTATTTAGAATTAACCAGTGACGATTTACTCGAAAGTGGTGTTAGTATAATGGCACGACCACCGGGTAAGAAAAATTCAACAATTCATTTGTTAAGTGGTGGAGAAAAAGCGCTGACCGCATTATCATTAGTGTTTTCTATATTCAGGCTCAATCCAGCTCCTTTCTGTATGCTGGACGAAGTAGATGCACCACTAGATGATGCCAACGTTGTGCGTTTTTGCCGTTTGGTTGAAGAAATGTCACAATCAGTGCAGTTTATTTATATTAGTCATAATAAAATTGCGATGGAAATGGCAGGTAGATTAACAGGTGTTACTATGGCAGAACCTGGCGTATCGCGTATGGTTGCTGTAGATATAGAGCAAGCTGTGCAACTTGCACACGCATAAATTTTTATAACAAGTGTATTAGTTTTTCATTAATATACAGGTTTTAGGCATATCAAATAATAAAAGGTGAGGGGATGGCCGAACAATTAAGATGGGTTTTAATCGTTATCAGTGTAATTGTCATTGGTGGTTTATTAATACATGGATTGTGGTCAGTTAGAAAAAAAGACCGCCCAGAAGTATCGGATAATGAACGGGTTGAGCCATTACAACAAAGCGCACCAGCTTCATCTAAACCGTTTCGTACTGAGGCTGAGCCAAAAGAGCCAATGCAAGACGAACGTGATGAGCCACAATTTGGCGAGCTTAACTTTGATGCAAATGAGCCGCAAATTGATACAAGCGTGCCAGAAACACCGATTGAAGATGACTTAGAAATAGTTGATGATCTTGAAACAAAAGATCAAAGTGCTGAAGAAGCGCCTGCTCAAATGTCTGACTTTGTTATTGTGCATATTCAAATGCCAGAAGAGCTTAGTATGCAGGGCAGTAAACTATTACCAGCAGTTAATACTTTAGGTTTTAAATATTCTGAGGAAGGCTTTTTTAATCGCCACTTAGATCCGGCTGGCCAAGGTCCTGTTTTGTTTAGATTAGTAAATATGTACAACCCAGGTACGTTTGATATTGATAATATGGAACAATTTAGTACCGCTGGGGTAAGCTTATTTATGACGTTACCGTGCGACGGCGATGGTCTAGCGGCATTTAATATGTTGCACAGCGCAGCTAAAAAGTTAGCGGATGAATTTGGTGCACAAATTTTAGATGCTGAGCGAAATGAAATGACAGTAGAGCGCATCAGGCAATATGTTGAACAGGTTCGTTCTTTTTCAGCGTAAATAACGCATACATTATATTTTTATAAGCCACTGGACGGTGAATCGTCAAAGTGGCTTTTTTTATGTTTATTGAGGTTTAAATGTCTAGCAGCATTAGTGAGCAAATTAATCATCTTCGTACTACATTAGAGCAACACAACTATAACTATTATGTGCTCGACACCCCCAGTATTCCTGATTCTGAATACGATAGGTTATTACGCGAATTAAGCGCACTAGAGATGCAGCACCCTGAATTTTTAACCGCCGACTCTCCGACACAAAAAGTAGGCGGTGCCGCACTGAGTAAATTTGAGCAAGTAGCGCACCAAGTACCCATGTTATCGCTTGATAACGCCTTTAGTGAAGAAGAGTTCACTGCGTTTAATCGCCGTATAAAAGAGCGTTTAATGAGTACCGATGAGCTTACTTTTTGTTGTGAGCCAAAACTTGATGGTTTAGCTGTATCAATTATTTATCGTGATGGTGTACTTGTACAAGCGGCTACGCGAGGTGATGGTTTTACCGGTGAAAACATTACTCAAAATGTAAAAACCATTCGTAATGTACCACTTAAGTTACGTGGCGATTACCCAAAAGAGCTTGAAGTGCGCGGCGAAGTATTTATGGACAGCGCTGGCTTTGATAAATTAAATACTGAAGCGCAAAAACGCGGTGAAAAAGTATTTGTTAATCCGCGTAATGCAGCCGCGGGGAGTTTGCGTCAACTCGACTCTAAAATTACAGCTAAACGCCCACTCATGTTTTATGCCTATAGTACCGGGCTTGTAGCAGATGGCAGCATTCCTGAGGATCACTATCAGCAACTAGAAAAGCTGACTGACTGGGGGTTACCACTGTGCCCAGAAACAAAATTAGTTGAAGGTCCTAAAGCCGCGCTTGAGTACTACAGCGATATTTTAACGCGCCGTGGTGAGCTTAAATATGAAATTGATGGCGTAGTAATAAAAATAAACCAAAAGGCCTTACAAGAGCGTTTAGGCTTTGTGGCACGTGCTCCTCGTTGGGCTATTGCGTATAAGTTTCCGGCGCAAGAGGAAATAACCCAACTACTTGATGTTGATTTTCAAGTCGGTCGTACTGGCGCCATTACACCTGTTGCACGTTTGAAGCCTGTTTTTGTGGGTGGCGTTACCGTATCAAATGCAACGCTTCATAACAGTGATGAAGTTGCACGTTTAGGCGTAAAAGTAGGCGATACAGTTATTATTCGCCGCGCAGGAGATGTAATCCCACAAATAACGCAAGTTGTACTTGAGCGCCGCCCTGATGATGCCAGAGATATCGAATTTCCAGTAACTTGTCCTATTTGTGACTCTCATGTTGAAAAGGTTGAAGGCGAAGCTGTCGCTCGTTGTACGGGTGGGCTTGTATGTCCTGCACAACGCAAACAAGCAATTAAACACTTTGCGTCACGCAAAGCGCTGGATATAGACGGCCTTGGCGATAAAATTGTTGATCAGTTGGTAGACAGAGAGCTTATAAAAACGCCCGCTGATTTGTTTATTTTAAAACAAGGACATTTTGAATCACTTGAACGCATGGGACCTAAGTCAGCCCAAAATTTAGTAACAGCCCTTGAAGAGGCGAAAGGCACTTCGCTTGCTAAGTTTTTATATTCATTAGGTATTCGCGAAGCAGGTGAGGCAACAGCACAAAATTTAGCTAATCACTTCCTTACCCTTGAAAATATAATAAATGCCAGCATTGATAGTTTAACGCAGGTAAGTGATGTAGGCGAAATAGTTGCAACACATGTTCGAAGCTTTTTTGATGAAGAGCATAATTTAGAAGTTGTTAATGCGCTTATAGAGCAAGGCATAAACTGGCCAGCGTTGAGTGCACCTTCTGAAGAAGAACAACCGCTTGCTGGGCTTACTTATGTACTTACTGGTACGCTAAATACGCTTAATCGTAATGACGCAAAAGCACGCTTACAGCAACTAGGTGCTAAAGTATCTGGTAGCGTATCAGCGAAAACTGATGCGTTAGTCGCGGGTGAAAAAGCAGGTTCAAAACTGACTAAAGCCCAAGATTTAGGTATCGACATACTCACGGAAGATGAATTAATTGAGCTGCTTCAAAAGCATAATGGTTAGGACGCAACAATGAGCCGATACGGTCCAGAATACTGGGATAAGTACGGAAGTTACCGAACTCCTATTGCATTTAATTTAAGTTTGCTTGTGCTATTACGTGGCTATTTTATTTGGGTGATTGCGGCTTTAAGTCGCAGGCCTGAACTTGATTTAATGTCGTTATTTTTTAAAAATAAAAATGATTTTTTTATTGCAATAGCAATTGGAAGTATCGCAATAATACCAACTATTTTATTTTGTTTACGCAGACCACGAGATTCACACAGTGCGAGCGATAAGTTAGCAAAAATATGGCGGCATATGCGCTGGCCCCTTATTGTATGTGCTGTTGTTGATTTAACATGGTTAAGTATTCAAGCCGCGCATAGCCATTATCGATTTTCGTCATTTTTAGCAGTACAAATGATGATTGTTTTATGGGTATTGTGGTATTTGGTGAAAAGCCGTTATTTAACCGTTTTTTTTAATGATTGGCCTGAGCCAACAGAAAAAGCATCAGAAGAAAAAAAGCGACTTAAAAGGGATTAGTTTTGGACGCTGTAAATAAAAAAATAGCGATAGCTATATCGTTAATAGGGTTAGTGCTTATTATTTTAATGATTAGCACTGAGCTTTTAGAGTCTATGTGGTTTAAAGCGCTATTTGGGTTGTGGGTATTTGTTTTTTGCTCAAGCGTTTATAGGCTAACGCCCTTATTTAAATCAAGAAACAGGCTAGAGGATTTTATTCAGCGAGATGCCCAACATTTACTGCTTTTTAGTTTGATGGGATTTTTTGATAAAAAGCATGGTCCAAATTGGTTAGTTATTGAGAGTATTGAACGCATAACAACAAAGGATGATGAGCTAATTATTTACAGTAATAACGAGCGCCAAATGAGTGTTAGTTTACCTGTAAAAAAAGCAGAGCTAGATAGTTTTATTAAACGAATACTTACCGACTCAGAAAAACAAAATATTACCTTTAGCTGAGGAGATTACCTTTAAGATTGAACGAGTTTTAGTTTTAAACGGTCAACACTCTTTAGCTGATCTCTAGTGTATTAAATAACGTAATAATTGACCGTACTTCTTATAAATTTATTAAGTACGGTTAATCAACTATTCAATGAGGCTATTATGTTGAAGTGGAATGATGTTATTAACTTTGCCACCAACGGCAATCCTACCCCAAGTAAAAAAGTAGTCAAAACTGACGAGCAGTGGCGGATGCAACTATCAGAAGATGAATATTACGTAACACGTAAGAAAGGAACAGAGCGCCCAGATAGCTCGGGTAGTTGTACATTACTTGAACCTGGCAAGTATGTGTGTATTTGCTGTGATAACCTATTGTTTGATGCCGATGAAAAGTTTGATAGTGGCACTGGTTGGCCGTCATTTACGCTACCTGCGACAATTGAAGCGATTGGTTATGTAAATGATACAAGTCATGGTATGGAGCGCATAGAGGTGGTTTGTAATGTGTGCGATTCGCACTTAGGCCATATTTTTCCAGATGGCCCATTACCAACAGGTTTACGTTATTGCGTTAATGCTGCAGCAATGAAAAAGCTCTAATATTTTATTTACTAGCGCTTTGAATATCTAAATTCATTTCTTTTGCTATATGTAAAATCTTATCTAAACGCTGCGTCTGATCTGCTTGTAATTTAGTTTTATCAAGAAGGGCGTAGCATCTTCTAGCAAGATCCATATTAAATGAGCTGCCAGATTGCTTGGTTGAATCAAATAGGCACTGTAATAAATTAAGTGCAATACTTTGATTGCGAGGCATGACTCTAAACGCTTGCGTAAAAGCTTCCAGCGCAGTATTTAACTGCCCTTTATTAAATTGATTAACGGCATGGTTATTAAGCTCTTTTGGACCCATTTTAATATCGCGTCGCTCACTTTGTTGCTGCTGAATATAACGCAAGTAAGTTGTGTCGCTAACTGCAGGGTGTCTTTCACAGTGGCTAATTATTTGTGTGAATAAGGTTTGCGCCTTCTGATGAAACCCCAGTTCATGAAATGCTTTTGCTTTATCAAGTGCTCCATCAACCGATCGGATATGAGTATCGTCGTCATCAAGCTGCTCAATTAGTTTTTTTGCTTTTTGATGCTCGTCTTTTAAGTAATGAAGTCGTGCATTAAGTACATCAATCTGAGCTTGATTTGCATTATTAGGAAACTGTTTTTTTAAATCATTAATGTACTGATTTGTTTGTCTAGAAATTCGTTGAATTTGATCAGTTTGATCAGTCGTTAACGCAAAGTCGATACCGGCACGTGCTGCATTCAAATATACATCGGGGTGGTCGTGTATTGAGTGCTTTGCAAAGGTGGCTATATCTTTTTGAGTTAAATAGCTTTTTTCGTAGTCGTGATTAATTAGCGACACATTACTTAACGATTTTTGGCGTGTGATGTTTCGCGGTGCAATGTCTGCTGCTTGACTTAAAAAACTTTGTGCTAGCTCAAACTGATTTAGCTTTATTTCTAATCTGCCCAACAAATCAAGGGCTACTAAACGAGTTTCTTGGCGCTCTAACATTGTCTTGAGCATTCGCTGCGCCAAAATATGTTCGTTATTCGCTATAAGTGCCTCTACTAAACCTACTTTTGCCCAAGCAAATTTTTGAATATCGAGAACAGACTTAAAAAAGTCTTTTGCATCTTGAGCACGCTTTAAGCGAAGTAGGGCATCGCCTTTTAAGCGAAGTAGGATAGGACTGTAATTATTATTTTTTTTATCCAGAGCGGTATCAATAAATTTAATAGCTTTTGAATCGTTACCATCATCAATTAATGAATACACTGTTTGTAAGTCGTGTTTACGCTTTAAGATTCGTTCAATGCGTGTTTTAAGCTCTTGTACTGTAAAAGGCTTAACTAAAAAGTCATCTGGCTGCAGCTCAAGAACACTATGAACGAGTGAGCCACTTGTTTCTGCTGAGATAAAAATAAAGCCAGTCGAACTTTTTATGAGCTGCTTTACACGTAGCTCTTCATAAAGCTGGTAGCCATCTTGGTGTTTGTTTAACTTGAATGAGCAAACTATTAGATCAAATTCTTCACTTAAACACTGCTCTTTTGCAGAGTTTGCATGATCAGCAAAGCGCAACTGCCGAAAGCCAAGCCTTTCTAACGATTGTTTCATATAGCTTTGAGCAAGTGGCTGCTCCTCTACTATAAGTATTTTGGCTTTTGAATAGATCTTAGTTGGCATTGGCTTAAGCGTAATTGTATTTAACACAGACTATAATCAACAGTTTAACTCCTTACAAGGGAATTTAAATGATAGCTGTATTTATTAGGTACTTAACTTTGTCTAATACGTTTATCTAACTTCGAAAGTACTGAGCCGAATAGCATAATTAAAAACTAAATAAGTAAAATGGAAACGCTATATTTGATGAGCGCTTTGATATGGTAATTTAGATTTTAATAAAAATATGAAATGTATTTAAGGTAAAAAGAGGAGTTAAACGTATTTAATATGGGAAAAAGTTATTACTAGAGAGGTTATCTGATGGTATTTATATGTGGTGGGTGATACTGGACTTGAACCAGTGACCCTCGCCTTGTAAGGGCGATGCTCTCCCAACTGAGCTAATCACCCACATATAATAGGTATGCCTGTTATTTAATTCTTTATTATCAATTGACCGCTTGATGTAATTTGGTGGGTGATACTGGACTTGAACCAGTGACCCTCGCCTTGTAAGGGCGATGCTCTCCCAACTGAGCTAATCACCCAAATTACATTTTAATATGCACCATTCTAGGAATGGTGGGTCGTACTGGACTTGAACCAGTGACCCTCGCCTTGTAAGGGCGATGCTCTCCCAACTGAGCTAACGACCCATATTAAATTTTAAAACGCGACTATTGATACAATAATAGGTTTATATGTGGTGGGTGATACTGGACTTGAACCAGTGACCCTCGCCTTGTAAGGGCGATGCTCTCCCAACTGAGCTAATCACCCACATATAAATTAAAACGCTACTATTAAAATAAATAGTACTGGACTTCAACCAGTGAACCTCGCCGTTACTTGTAAATAGCGGTGATGCTCTCTTTTTTCTAACTGAGCTAACGACCCATTTAGATTTTTTTGTAATATGCACCATTTAAAAAATGGTGGGTCGTACTGGACTTGAACCAGTGACCCTCGCCTTGTAAGGGCGATGCTCTCCCAACTGAGCTAACGACCCATATTACATGCTACTACCGATATAGATAGTACTGGACTTTAACCAGTGAACTTCGCCATCTTTTATAAAAGGCGGTGATGCTCTCTTTTCTTGTAACTGAGCTAACGACTCATATTACAATTTTAAAACACGACTATTAATATAGTAATAGGTTTTATATGTGGTGGGTGATACTGGACTTGAACCAGTGACCCTCGCCTTGTAAGGGCGATGCTCTCCCAACTGAGCTAATCACCCACATATAAATTAAAACGCTACTATTAAATAAATAGTACTGGACTTTAACCAGTGAACTTTGCCGTTACTTGTAAGTAGCGGTAATGCTCTCTATTTTCTAACTGAGCTTATGACCCATATAGAATTTAGATGTGAACACTTTAACTAAAAAGTGGTGGGTGATACTGGACTTGAACCAGTGACCCTCGCCTTGTAAGGGCGATGCTCTCCCAACTGAGCTAATCACCCACATCTAAACAACATTGCATTGCTGCGTTGTTGTGGGGCGCTATTATAGATAGAGTTGGAAATGTGTCAACACTTGAATGATAAAAATGTGCTGAATGAAGGTTTTATAAACAATAGGATATGGTTGAAGTCTATTTTATCATCAAATTTGATATTGCAGTTCAATTAAGCACCTAAAAGTGAGTAGGGAATTGTACTTTATTAACCTTAAATTTAGTTTTACGATACTCATTGTTTTTTTACTGGAGTCGTTTTTATGATTATGAGCAAGATGGATTAATATTAGGGCGAGTTATTTAGTGAATAGAGCGGTCCTTTAAAAATGAATTTAATCTAAACTTCCCAAAACAAATGCTATTTCAGCATTCTAAACTCTATTTTTGTACTTACTTTATTTTTATAAGCCAACCTAGCCATCTCGTAAATACGTATTCCTCGCTACTAGCCTTCGGATTAAGACTAAATAGCTCACATATAACTAGGGCGTGTTGACCTTTGTGGATTCAAATTTGTTCAATCTAGGACGATTAAATCGCGGCGCGAGGTTTGTAACCTAGTGGGCTCGGTAACTGCTCCTGCGTTACCCTAATGGCTTACATCCATGTAAGAATAAGTAAAAACCGAGCAAAGCTTCCGCTTCACCCACCAAAGATCAACCCGCCCTGAAGTTTTATACATAGAATTACGAAGCAACAGTGCTCTTTTAAAAATGCTCTTTAAACAATAATCGAATTTTTTAGTACGAGTTACGCTGGTTATTAAGCAAGTAAAGGCTGCGGGTACTCTCAAACCTACATTTAAGTTTTGGTTATTATAAGCAATTGTAACTTTTAAAAGATTAAAGCGATTGGCGGGGCCTTAATTGGTAGTTTTTTAGATAAGTTTAATTTGCATATAAATGTATACCTTTGCTTTGATGCAATTTTGTTGCATTAAATAGGGGAGTAGGGTGTTGTTAAGTATTCGCTGCAATATAGTGATGTTATTATAAGCAGTAGGGCTAGAATCTTATTCAAATTGTATTTTTTAGCACGCTTGATAGCCAGTTTGTTGAAAATTAAACCATTTAAATAAAGCTAGGTAAAAAACTGTTGACTTTATTTTGGGTGGTGCATAGAATGCGCCCCGCACTAAGCGATACACGATGTGTTTATCACGGCGGGTATTGATTAAGTTGGGGCCATAGCTCAGCTGGGAGAGCGCTTCGCTGGCAGTGAAGAGGTCTGCGGTTCGATCCCGCATGGCTCCACCAAAAATTAGTGTTTTGTCCTAGGGTAGCAGTTTTCTGTGTCCCCATCGTCTAGAGGCCTAGGACACCGCCCTTTCACGGCGGTAACAGGGGTTCGAATCCCCTTGGGGACGCCACTTAACTTTTATTAGTTAAAGGCGGTTTTACCGAGAAAATAGCGTCACAATTAAAGCTCGAGTCTTTACTTGTATTAAACGCAATTACCTTAAAGCTCATGATGTGAGTTAAACTTATCAACTGTCCTAGTGATACATTTATGTGTCCCCATCGTCTAGAGGCCTAGGACACCGCCCTTTCACGGCGGTAACAGGGGTTCGAATCCCCTTGGGGACGCCACTTACTTATTTTAATAGGGAAGTGAAGTGTTATTAAGAAAGCTCGCCTGAAACGAGTCTAAAAATTCAGTTGTCCTAGTGACACATTTATGTGTCCCCATCGTCTAGAGGCCTAGGACACCGCCCTTTCACGGCGGTAACAGGGGTTCGAATCCCCTTGGGGACGCCACTTACTTATTTTAATAGGGAAGTGAAGTGTTATTAAGAAAGCTCGCCTGGAACGAGTCTAAAAATTCAGTTGTCCTAGTGACACATTTATGTGTCCCCATCGTCTAGAGGCCTAGGACACCGCCCTTTCACGGCGGTAACAGGGGTTCGAATCCCCTTGGGGACGCCACTTACTTATTTTAATAGGGAAGTGAAGTGTTATTAAGAAAGCTCGCCTGAAACGAGTCTAAAAATTCAGTTGTCCTAGTGACATATTTATGTGTCCCCATCGTCTAGAGGCCTAGGACACCGCCCTTTCACGGCGGTAACAGGGGTTCGAATCCCCTTGGGGACGCCACTTGCTATTTTAAGTATTGTGTAAAGCAGTGTGACACCGCACTCTCTATGCACGACGTTATCAAGAGTACTAATCTCTTGGGGACGCCACTTACTTATTTTAATAGGGAAGTGAAGTGTTATTAAGAAAGCTCGCCTGGAACGAGTCTAAAAATTCAGTTGTCCTAGTGACACATTTATGTGTCCCCATCGTCTAGAGGCCTAGGACACCGCCCTTTCACGGCGGTAACAGGGGTTCGAATCCCCTTGGGGACGCCACTTACTTATTTTTTATAGGGAAGTGAAGTGTTATTAAGAAAGCTCGCCTGAAACGAGTCTAAAAATTCAGTTGTCCTAGTGACACATTTATGTGTCCCCATCGTCTAGAGGCCTAGGACACCGCCCTTTCACGGCGGTAACAGGGGTTCGAATCCCCTTGGGGACGCCACTTACTATTTTAAGTATTGTGTAAATCAGTGTGACACCGCACTCTCTATGCACGACGTTATCAAGAGTACTAATCTCTTGAGGACGCAACTTACTCGTTTTTTAATAGGGAAGTGTAGTGTTATTAAGATAAAATCCAAAAATCCAAAAATCCAAAAATCCAAAAATCCAAAAATCCAAAAATCCAAAAATCCAAAAATCCAAAAATCCAAAAATCCAAAAATCCAAAAATCCAAAAATCCAAAAATCCAAAAATCCAAAAATCTAAAAATATTCAGTACTTATAAAGATTCAATTTGGTAGCATAAATTTAAACATCCAACTTTATTAGGAGGATTTATGGCAAGTGGATGGGCGCGAGACGGTGCAATTCAAGATCAAATTGATGCAAGTGTTAACGACGCCGTACAGTATGCAAGAAGCAATTTAATATCTGGTGCAAGTGCTGAGCTATGTGACGAGTGCGATGAGAAAATCCCACAAGCACGAAGGCTCGCGTTACCGGGTGTACGCTACTGTGTGCAATGCCAAGCTGCAATAGAAGGTAATGGTGCTAGCGCTAAATCGTTTAATAGGCGTGGTAGTAAAGATAGTCAGTTGCGTTAAAAAAAGGTGCTGCAAAGCACCTTTTATTTAATACCAATCTGCATAACCATCTGAACAATATATAAAATTAAACCCCTCCATAGTTATACCAACCAGCATAAATCTTTGATCAATTTAACGAATTAAATTGCACTATAACGTCGTTGAAAATTTTTTATTTAGAACAACTAGATACAAAAATTTTTGCCTAGTTCTAGCGTAATTTTCTTAACGTTAAATAGACCCCATATAAAAGCAGATTGGCATTAAGCAAATTGTTATTACTTGAATTGGTTGTTAAGTAATTTAAAATTTACTCATGTCTTCTTTTTTCTGAATTAACTCAATTGCATAGCCATCAGGGTCTTTTACAAAAGCAATTTCAGTAGTACCGCCTTTTACAGGCCCTGGTTCACGGCTTACATTGCCACCAGCAGCTTTAATATCTGCACATGCTTTGTAAATATCATCAAACTCAATAGCAATATGACCATATCCATTACCTAGGTCGTAGCTATCCTCGTCCCAGTTATAAGTTAGCTCTAAGACTGTGTTATCTGCTTCGTCGCCATATCCAACAAAGGCAAGAGTGTATCTGTATTCACTGTTATCAGCTCTGCGTAATTCTTTCATACCTAATATTTCAGTATAAAAAGCAATTGATTTATCCAAATCGGCTACACGAAGCATAGTATGTAATAAACGCATTTTTAGTTCCTTTAGTTATTTATTCAAAGTTAAGGGTATTTTTAACTAAGCGCTATTATTAAGCGCGTTTTAGGGGGGTTATATGTATTAGCCATATATATAGGCATTACATATAAATCACAAGCTTAATATGAGAGTAGGCTTAAAACAGTTTGAGTTCGACCTTTATAAATTACCAATTAATGAATCATTTTATTAAATTTTGGATATTTAAATAACCAGTACTCAATTATTGGTCAACCTATTAGTATAAAAAAGTTACTGATTGTTCAACAAAAGTTAACCTTTGCTTAATTGTGCTGTTTATATGTAACCATTTGTTTTAATAGTATATTAAATTAATTTTTGTGTAATTTGTAAAAATGTGGCGTTTGCTTGGTTAACTTATTGGTTGACAAAAAAGGCGTATGGTAATACAGTTTTTGCATACCAATTGGTAAGTTGCTTGGTTTGAGTGAATACAATGTATTGGTAATTAATCAGAGTTACGTTTTGCATAGGTTAATTTATAAATAACTCAAGCTTAAAGTTACTCTACAAATTGAAACAAAAGACACAGCGTATTTATAGAGTAAATTTTACTTGTTCTTATAAAAGTATGCGCCACATATTTAGGAGTTATTCATGTCAAAACCAGTCATCGGTTTCATCGGCTTAGGCTTAATGGGCGGCAACATGGCCGAAAATTTACAAAACAAAGGCTATGAGCTAATTGTTATGGACCTTAGCAAAGATGCGGTTGCAGCATGTGTTGCTAGAGGCGCAAAAACAGCAAGCACTGCAAAAGAGTTAGCTGAAGGTTCAGATATTGTTATGTTTTGTCTTACAACGTCTGCCGTTGTAGAAAAAATTGTTTACGCAGAAGACGGTATCCTAGCGGGTATTAAAGAAGGTGCAGTATTAGTTGATTTTGGTACTTCTATCCCATCATCTACTAAAAAAATTGGTGCTGATTTAGCAGCTAAAGGCGCAGGCATGATCGACGCGCCACTAGGTCGTACACCAGCACATGCTAAAGACGGCCTTTTAAACATTATGGCTGCAGGCGATATTGATACATTCAATAAAGTTAAACCAGTACTGGAAGATCAAGGTGAAAACGTTTTCCATCTTGGCGAGCTAGGTGCAGGTCATACAACTAAGCTTATCAACAACTTCATGGGCATGACTACAGTATGTGCTATGTCACAAGCATTTGCAGTGGCAGAGCTTGCTGGTGTTGACCGTCAACAACTTTTCGACATTATGTCGACTGGCCCATCTAACTCACCGTTTATGCAATTTTGTAAAAATTATGCAGTTGATAATGTTAGCGACCTGGGTTTCTCGATTGCTAATGCAAACAAAGATTTAGGCTACTTCCTACAAATGGTAGAAGACCTAGGCACTGAATCAAAAATCGCTGAAGGTTCATCAGCTAACCTACAAGCAGCGTTTGACGCTGGTATGGGTCAAGGTAACGTTCCTGAAATTTTTGATTACTTCAAAAAGTTAGAAAAGTAATACTTCTCGACCTTATTGAGCGCTTTGAGCTTTAACTTAAAGCGCTTTAACACACATGACACCAATTGACTAAAGTCTTTGTGCAATGTCAGCCTTTTTTAATTCTGATGAAGCACTACTTTCAGTCACAACGAAAAAGAGTTAACTATGCGTTTGATTAATACAATAAAGCTTAGTCTAGTTCTCATCGGTTGCATATCCACACAAGTAGCGGCCAAAGATTATTTTATAGAAAATAAACAAGCTTTTAATGATATCGCAGCTAATCTAGTTGCTGGCGACAAAGTAGTACTTAAAAATGGTACTTGGTCTAACTTCGAAATTTTACTTGAAGGCCAAGGTACAAAAAACTCTCCTATTATATTAACCGCTGAAACTAACGGAAAAGTAATTCTATCAGGTCAATCTAACCTAAGACTTGCAGGTAAATACCTTGAAGCTTCTGGTTTAGTATTTAAAGACGGCTACACACCGAGCTCAGCTGTAATAGAATTTCGTAAAAATAAAAATGAATTAGCCTACAATTCACGAGTTACTCAAACAGTAATCGATAATTACAGTAATCCAGACAAGCGAGAGTCTGATTATTGGGTTGCCTTATATGGACAACATAACCGCTTTGATCATAGTCATTTAGTTGGCAAACGAAATAAAGGTGTGACAGTTGCTGTTCGTTTAAATACTAAAGCAAGCCAGGAAAACTATCATCGTATAGATAACAACTATTTTGGCTACCGTCCTACTTTTGGTTCTAACGGTGGTGAAACACTGCGTATTGGCACAAGCCATTACTCACTAACTGATTCGCATACATTGGTTGAAAATAATTACTTTGAACGTACCAATGGTGAAGTAGAAATTGTTTCGGTTAAATCAGGTAAAAACATCCTTCGTAATAACGTATTTTATGAAGCGCGCGGTACATTAACGCTGCGCCATGGTAACGGCAATCTTATAGAAGAAAATATCTTTATTGGTAATGGTGTTGATCACACAGGTGGTATCCGCGTTATTAATAAAGATCAAATTGTAAGAAATAACTACCTACAAGGTCTAACAGGGTATCGTTTTGGCAGTGGTTTTACTGTGATGAACGGCGTACCAAATTCATCTATAAATCGTTATCACCAAGTTGAAAATGCGACAATTGAAAACAACACATTTATAAATGTGCGTCATATTCAACTTGCTGCAGGTAGCGATGCTGAGCGTAGCGCAGCCCCAAAAAATAGCGTAATGAAAAACAACTTAATCATAAACCAAAATGGTGAACAGCCATTTACAACATTCGACGATGTAAGTGGGTTAGTATTAAGTAACAACATTGCAGATACAAAAGTGCTTTCTGAGCTAACGTACGGTGTAAAAAAAGATAAAATCACGCTTGAAAAAGCAAGTAATGGTCTACTTTACCCAACATCTAAAAGTTTAAATGTAGGTGCAAAGCGCGATTTAAAAGTACTTAAAAAAGAAGATACCGGTGTTAGCTGGTATGCAAAAGTACCTGCTTTAGTTGATTTTGATTCTGGTAAGACACATTCTGTTAAAGCTGATGTAAGTGCATTACTAGACGCTATTGATAATGCCGAGTCGGGTGATGTTCTAGAGCTAGCGCCTGGCCAGTATGATGTTTCTAAACTGGTCAAAATTGATAAAACGTTGACAATTAAAGCAAAGCAGAACACAAAGTCTAAACTTACTTTTCAACGCTCTACCTTGTTTGAAATACATGATGGCGGCAGCTTAAAACTAGATGGTTTATCTATTTCAGGTGAAAACGCGCCAGATGCAATAGGTAACAGCATTGTTCGTACGCAAAAATGGGGTATGGTTGATAATTACCGCTTTGTAATGACCAACTCAGAGTTAAATGCTTTAGATATTAATCATTCATTCCATTTCTTTATCACAGGTAAAGGTGCAATGGCTGACGAAATTATTGTTACAGGTAATACCTTTAATACAGTAACAGGTGACATTTTACGTCTAAATACTGAAATTGAAGACTTAGGTGTTTATAACGCGGAATACGTTATTGTAAATAATAATACATTTAATGATGTGCAAGGTGGTGTACTTAAGCTTTACCGTGGTGGTACTGATGAAAGTACATTTGGCCCTCATTTTGAAATGACAAATAACACGCTTAATAACGTTGGCCTTGGTAAGCGTAACAAAGAGCAAGCGAGCATTTATGTTCACGGTGTTCAGGTTACTAATATCAAAGATAATAAATTTGTTAAATCTGCTCCTATTGTCGTAGAGCACACAGTAGGCGAGCCTAAAACTGAAATCTCAGGTAATACATTTGATGCAACTAAAGCACCAAGTGTTAAAGAACTAAGAGTTAAAGGCCCACATACAGCAGTATTAAAAAATAACAACATTTTAAATAAGGCAGGGTAAATACTATGTACTTATTAAAATGCCAAACAGGTTTTAAAATAGCGGCTGTAGCAGCACTTACATTACTTACATCATTGGGTGCGCATGCAGCACACCCAAACTTAGTAATTACTACTGATGACGTAAGTCATATGCGCCAAGCAATAGGCAGCGAAGGTAAATTTTCTACTGCGTTTGAGCTATTAAAAGCGCAAGTAGACGAACAAATAGCTCAACCAATTGCGGTACCTGTACCAAAAGATGGTGGTGGTGGTTATACACATGAACGCCACAAAAAAAATTATCAGCTTATGTATAACGCAGGCATCATTTATCAACTAAGCCAAGATGATAAATATGCAAATTACGTGCGTGATATGTTGCTTGAGTATGCAAAATTATACCCAACGCTTGGTCTGCATCCAAAACGTAAAATGGACTCGCAAAATCCAGGTAAGTTTTTTTGGCAAAGCCTAAATGAAGCAATGTGGCTTGTGTACACAATACAAGCTTATGATCTAATTCATGACTCGTTAAATGCCGATAACATTAAAACAATCGAGGATGACTTACTACGTCCTGTTTCGTTGTTCACATCAGTAGGCCAACCCTCTACATTTAATAAAGTACATAACCATGGAACATGGGCAACAGCGGGTGTTGGCATGGCAGGGTATGTATTAGGTGAACCTGAGTGGGTAGAAAAATCATTATACGATTTAGAAAAGTCGGGTAAAGGTGGCTTTATTAAGCAGCTAGAAATGCTGTTTTCACCACAAGGTTACTATAACGAAGGTCCTTACTATCAACGCTTTGCACTATTACCCTTTGTAACGTTTGCTAAAGCGATTGAAAACAACGAACCACAACGAAAAATCTTTGAATATCGCGATGGCATATTATTAAAAGCGATTGATACGACGATTCAACTTAGCTACAACGGTTTGTTTTTCCCAATTAACGATGCAATAAAAAGTAAAGGTATCGATACTATTGAGTTAGTTAATGGTGTAACGGCAGCATATGGCTTAACTAACGATGCGGGTTATTTAGATATTGCTAAGCAACAAGATCAAATAATTCTCTCTGGTGATGGACTAAAAGTAGCTCAAGCACTTGATAACAACATGGCAAAACCTTATTCGTTTAAATCTGTTGCCTTCGGCGATGGTAATGACGGTAAACAAGGTGCTCTAGTTGTAATGAGAACGCAGGTAGGTGGCGATCAAGCGCTACTATTTAAACCTGCTGCACAAGGCTTAGGTCACGGTCATTTTGATAAACTAACATGGCAATTTTACGACCATGGTAATGAAATTGTATCTGATTATGGCGCAGCACGTTTTTTAAATGTAGAAGCTAAATACGGCGGTCGTTATTTACCTGAAAACGAAACTTACGCTAAACACACTGTTGCGCACAATACGGTAGTGGTTGACGAAACAACGCATTTTAATGCAAATGCTGAAGTAGGAAATAGTAATTACCCTACACTTAACTTTTTCGAAACGAATGAATACGGCACGGTTTCAAGCGGCGAAATAAGCACAGCTTATAAAGGCGTTGATCTTGAGCGTACGCTTGCACTTATTAACTTACCTGAACTACAAAGCACAGTTGCACTTGATATATTTGATGTTGCTGCAAATAAAGCGCATCAGCTTGATTTGCCTTTGCATTATAAAGGTCAGCTTATCGATACCAGCTTTGAGCTAAAAGCGAATGCAACACAACTGTCTGCATTAGGTACTAAAAATGGCTACCAACATTTATGGCTTAAAGCTCAAGCGCAACCTCAAAGTGGTTTAGCTAAAGTAACGTGGTTAAACGAAAATGGTCGCTTTTATACGCAAACGAGTTTGGTTAAAGGTGATGAGTCTTTCTTGTTTACTCAAATAGGCGCAAACGACCCTGATTTTAACTTACGCAACGAAAACGGTTTTATTCGTCGTGTTGAGGGTCAAAAGCATCATAAATTTATATCTGTATTAGAGCCACATGGTGAGTACAACCCAAGTAAAGAATATACCCTAGAAGCTGTTAGTCGAGTTACAAAGCTTGAATATAGTCAGCAGGGCGATTTAACACTTGTTGAACTTGATATTAAAGGCAACTCATATTTAGTGGCTATTAATAAAGCACAAACATCAGCTAAAAACACATTCAATTATCAAAATAAAGAGTTCACTTTAAATGGCCGATTAGGCGTTTATATGATGAACAATAATCAGGAGTAAATAGGATGCAAAAGCAAAGCGCAAACTTTTCATTTGGTAACGAGACCGAAATAGAAGACTTAGGAAATGGTCTAAAACGTCAAATGCTAGGTTATAACGAAGAGCTAATGGCTGTTAAAATTTGGTTTGAGAAAGGGGCTATTGGTTATAACCATGCTCACAGACATTCTCAAGTAACGTATGTTGTTGAAGGTGAGTTTCACTTTAACATTGATGGCGTAACTAAAATCTTAAAACCGGGTGATAGCTGCTTAATCCCACCATTTGCTGATCATGGAGCTACCTGCCCAACAGGCGGAATCCTGATTGATACTTTTAGCCCAGCGCGTGAAGACTTTCTTGAGGATTAATTATGCAACTTAAAGGCTTACGTTGGTGGGTTATAGCGCTAATAGCGCTAGCTACCATTATTAACTATATCGACCGCCAAGCACTTAGTGTGCTTTGGCCGGACATTGTTGAAGATTTATTTCCTGATGAATCAGCGCTAGAACGCAAACAAATATACGCTAATATTTCTATTGTGTTTGTATTTGCTTATGCATTTGGTCAGGCAATCTTTGGTAAAATATTTGACTGGGTGGGCACACGCTTCGGTTTTGTACTATCAATAGGTGTTTGGTCTATTGCAACCGTTGCGCATGCATTTGCACAAGGTGTACTTAGTCTTAGTATTTTTCGCGCAATCTTAGGTGTAGCAGAAGCCGGTAACTGGCCTGGTGCAGCTAAAGGTAACGCAGAATGGTTCCCTACTAAAGAACGTGCTTTAGCACAGGGTATTTTTAACTCTGGCGCCGCAATTGGCGGCATTATTGCTATTCCTTTAATTGCTTATTTAACTATCTACTTTAGCTGGCAAATGGTGTTTGTTTTTGTTGGTGCATTAGGTTTCCTTTGGTTAGTTCCATGGTTAATTTTAGTTAAAGCACCGCCTAGCTCACATCCTTGGCTGACTGCCGAAGAACGTGAATATATCTTAACGGGTCAAAGACGTGTTGATGACAACGGTGATGTAACTGGTGAAGACGAAGAGGAATATAACCCTACAACTGCTGAGTTACTTTCTCGTAAGCAAAGCTGGGGTGTAATCATTGCCTCTGCCGCAATTGACCCAATTTGGTGGTTATTTGTATTTTGGATCCCTATTTACCTAAACGAAGTATACGGTATGGATGTTAAATCTATTGGTATATACGGTTGGGTACCTTATGTTGGCGCTATGTTTGGTGCTTGGTTTGGTGGCTTATTGGCTCAAAATCGACTCAAAGCAGGTTGGAATACAGATAAAACACGTAAGCTTACTATTACGCTGGGTTGTTTAATTATGTTACCAGCGCTACTTGCAATGGCAAATCCAGGCGGACCAACAACAGCGGTACTAATTATGGCTGTTATATTATTTGGTTTTCAAACTGCAATTGGTAACGTGCAAACACTACCAAGTGATTTGTTAGGTAAAAAAGCAGTGGGTACATTATCAGGTTTTTCTGGTATGGCGGCAAAGCTTGGTGCTGTAGGTCTTACATCGCTAGTACCTTTTCTTACTGCTGATGGTAACTACACACCAGCATTTGTAATTGGTGCTTCTTTAGCCATCATTGCAATGGCAGCTGTTTGGATTTTAATTCCAAAAATAGAACCTCTTAAAAAGCCTCAATAATCTAGATAATAACTGCTATGCCAACATATTTTGTATAAGTGCATAGCAGTTAACTACATAGGGTAACTTCCAAGATGAAAAATATTTACTTTATCGGTGAATGCATGGTCGAGCTTAGAGCTATGAGCGCGGCAACACTGCACCAATCATTTGCAGGCGATGTTTATAATTCTGCAGTGTATTTAAAACGTTGCTTCCCGCAGGTTACTACTTCGGTTGTTACGGCTTTAGGTCAAGATCATTTAAGTAAAAAAATGCTAGAACGCTTTGAGAGTGAACAAATAAATACGCAACTTGTATTTGCTCACGACACCAAAGTACCTGGTATGTACTACATAGAAACTGATGAGCATGGTGAGCGTAGCTTTATTTATTGGCGCAATGATTCTGCAGCCAAAAAGGTTGTTGATTTTTTAGATGCTGATGCACTCGAGCAGCTTAGCCAAGGTGATATGTTTTTCTTTTCAGGAATTTCATTAGCAATAATTGAAGAAAGTGCACGTGAAGACTTTTGGAAAGTGGTAAAGCAGCTTAAAGATGCTGGGGTTAAAATCGTTTTTGATCCTAACTACAGAGCACGTTTGTGGAATAGTGTAGAGGAAACAAAAGAGCAGTATCATTTAGCCTTTACGTTTGCAGATATTACCCTACCAGGCGTTGAAGATTTAACAACACTTTATGACGTTCATAGCGTAGAAGCAGTTGTTGAATATTTAAAGCCTTACCAAATTGAAGAAATTGTTGTTAAAAATGGCCCTGAATCGGTAGTGACAAAAGAGGGCGATACGCTTCAAAGCCACACCATAATACCGGTCAAAAACGTTGTAGATACAACATCAGCAGGGGATGCCTTTAACGGTGTTTACTTAGGTGCACGTTTATCTGATAAATCAATTTCAAGTGCTGTACAACTTGCTGCAAAAGCGGCAGGGACTGTTATACAGCAACCAGGTGCTATTGCTCCAAAAGATATATTTCAGCTAGCAATGGCTGAAGCTGGCATGTGATACCAATTTTATTAAAACATGATCACCTTAGCGTATTAAATAACTCACTAACTACGTTAAAAATTATTTATATAGAGCAACTATGTATCATAATTTTAGCTTTGTTATTGAGCTATTTTCTTGTCGCTATAATAGCTCATTAATTTAATGCAATTGGTATAACAAAATAATCAAACATTAAAGGCCGTTATACCTCGGCCGCATTACTTTTTATAAAGGAACAACGTTATGACTCGCTTTTCTGAACTTATGTCAGGACAAACACTGCTACCTATAATTCAAGCAGATACACCAGAGCAAGGTGTTCAAATAGCGAAAGCTATGGCCAATGCTGGCCTTACTTTAGTTGAAGTAGTGTTAAGAACAGAGGCATCATTAGAAGCATTGAAAGCTATTAAGGCACAGGTGCCTGAGCTAAAAGTAGGTGCGGGAACAGTCATCAATACTGATATTTTGGAGCAAGCACTTGAAGCGGGTTCTGATTTTATTGTAACCCCAGCGGTGTCTCCTACGTTACTTGAAGCACTTGCTAAATGTAATGTGCCGGTACTTCCTGGTGTATCAAACACCGGTGATATTTTAATGGCGCTTGAATATGGCTTTGAAGAGCAAAAATTATTCCCAGCATCGCTTGCCGGTGGCGCTCCTTTTGTGTCAGCTGTGTCGTCAGTATTTAGAGCAGTCAGCTTTTGTCCTACAGGTGGCGTTAGCGAAAGTAACAAAATGGACTATCTTTCTTTAAATAATGTATTCGCCGTTGGCGGTACTTGGATAGCGAAAAAAGAATGGGTTGAACAAGAAAATTGGCAAGCAATTACTGATTCTTGTATCCAGGCTTTAAAATAGAAAGGATTTCATAAATGAATTATTTAGCCCCAACAATACTACCAGGCGTAATCGTTGGCGACGAAGTAAGTGCTGTGTACGAGCATGCACGTACTAATCAATATGCGTTGCCAGCGGTAAATGTTGTTAGTACAACATCTATTAATGCGACGCTAGAAGCTGCTAAAAAGAAAAACTCGCCCATTATTATTCAGCTTTCTAATGGTGGAGCACAATTTTTTTGTGGTAAAAGCTTATCTTTACCAGAGCAACAATCAGCGGTGCTTGGGGCGGTAAGTGCTGCAAGGTATGTACATTCGGTTGCAGCACATTATGAAGTAGCAGTGATGCTTCACACTGATCACGCAGCTAAAAAGCTACTACCTTGGATTGATGGTTTGCTTGATGAAGGTGAAAGACACTTTGAACTGACTGGCAAACCATTGTTTAGCTCACATATGATTGATCTGTCAGAAGAGCCTTTAGAAGAAAATATCGAAATTTGTGAACGTTACTTAACGCGTATGGCAAAATTAGGTATGACGCTTGAAATTGAGCTTGGTTGCACGGGTGGCGAAGAAGACGGTGTTGATAACTCACACTTAGATAGTTCTGCTTTATACACTCAACCTGAAGATGTTGCATTTGCTTACGAACGCTTAAGTCGTATTAGCCCTAACTTTATAATTGCAGCCTCTTTTGGCAATGTTCATGGTGTATATAAACCGGGTAACGTTGTTCTTACGCCAACTATTTTAAAAGATTCACAAGCTTACGTATCAGAAAAATTTAATCTACCAAGTAACTCAATTAACTTTGTTTTTCATGGTGGTAGTGGTTCTGAGTACAGTAAAATTGCAGAGTCTTTAACGTATGGCGTAGTGAAGATGAATATTGATACCGATACGCAGTGGGCGTGTTGGACAGGTATTTTAGATTACTACAAAGACAAGCAAGCATACCTACAAGGGCAAATTGGTAACCCTGACGGGGATGATAAGCCAAACAAGAAATACTATGACCCTCGTGTATGGTTGCGTCATTCAGAGCAAAGTATGGTTGCAAGGCTAGAGCAATGCTTTGACGATCTAAATTGTGTAAACAGGTATAGCGCATGAAAAGATTAAATACAGTATTGAAAGAAGACGGTGTAGATACCGATCTTATTTTACTTATTCGCACAATTTTAGCGACCAGTAAAGAAATTGCTTTTCGAGTAAGCCAAGGTGAATTAGCCGGTGTTTTAGGCTCAACTTTGAATGAAAACGTTCAAGGTGAAGTGCAAAAAAAGCTTGATGTAATAGCCAATCAACTACTTAAAGATATTTTGCTAGAGGACAGCTCAGTGAGAACTGTAGCGTCAGAAGAAGAAGACCACGCAGTAGGAGCCAACCCAGAGGGAAAGTTTATAGTGGCATTTGACCCACTTGACGGCTCTTCTAACATAGATGTAAATGGCCAAATAGGCACTATTTTTACTATTTATTTAGCCCGAGGTGATGTGCCCTATGATAGCGATGAGCAATTTAACCAATTAGGTGCAAACCAAGTTTGCGCGGGCTATGTGCTTTACGGCCCCTCGTCATTACTTGTAATGAGTACTGGCGGCCCAACGCGTTGTTATACATTAGACTCAACACATGGCGGTTACTTACTAACAAACAAGCAGTTAAGTGTGCCAGAACAAAGTCGTGAATTTGCCGTTAATATGGCTAACTACCGTTATTGGGACGAACCGACACAAGTGTATTTTGATAAGTTGCTTTACACCTGTGAAAGCTTTGAAAAAAGCTCTATGCGCTGGAATGCTGCGATGGTAGGCGACGTTCATCGTATATTATGCAGAGGCGGGTTATTTTTGTATCCACAAGATAAACGCAGTGGTAACGATAACGGAAAAATAAGACTGCTTTATGAAGCAAACCCGTTAGCACTTTTAGTTGAAAACGCGGGTGGTAAAGCAACCTCTAGAGGAACGCGAATTTTAGATATTGCGCCAACTAGCTTGCACCAGCGTGTGCCTGTTGCTTTGGGTTCAAATGAGCCTGTAGAGTTTTATAATAACGCTATTTTATAAAGCATCACTTAGTATATAAATAAAGTAGGGGCAAGATAATAACCCCTATTTTTTAACAATTTATCTAACGCATTCCTAATATCCACTTCTCTTACTCAATAGGTATCAGAATCTAATTTCTTAAATACCTACTAAGTAACAGCATTAATTAATCCTTCAAACTTGGGTGTTATTAGCTCCGAGTACCTAGTTTTATTTGATTGAATTTTACTAATCATTCCTTGTTCTCAATTATTCGTATTCTTCGCTTTAAACCTATCTGACATTGCGGTAATGGTAATAAATGGCAATTGGTATGCTTATTGGTATACTTATTGGTAATATTTAAATCTAAAATTGGTTGATCATCGTGCTTCGTTTAAGTATATTAATGTTAAAGGTTACATAAAATATACATCAACATAACAAGCTAACACACTAAAATCACACAACAACAACCAGCGGAGAATTAAAATGTCGTTGAAGTCACGAGATAACAATAATTCTACAACAGGGCAGTTTGCAATGCGCCCAGTTGCAAAATGGGTAAGAACAGCGGTCATCGCAGGTATGGCAAGTTCTTGCGTATTTACAGCAAGCGCACAGGAAGATCAGGGAAAAGCGACAGAAGTTGAAGAAGACGTTGAAATAATTAGTGTTACAGGTACGCGTAGAACGATACAAGATCAAATAGCGATCAAGCGCGAGTCAACAACCGTTGTTGATGGCTTATCATCAGAAGACATTGGTGATTTACCAGCACTTTCTATCGGCGAAGCACTTGAATCAATTACAGGTGCTGCATCTCACCGTGAAAACGGTGGTGCTACAGAAATCACTATCCGTGGTCTTGGTCCATTTTTAAGTGCAACACACATTAATGGTCGTGAAGCGACTAATGGTAGTGGTGACCGCTCAGTTAACTTTTCGCAGTTTCCGTCTGAACTTGTAAAAAAAGTAGCAATTTATAAAACGCAAGATGCGTCAATGATTGAAGGCGGTGTTGCAGGTGTTATTGCACTTGAAACTATAACTCCACTTGATTTTGGCAAGCAACGTGTATCAGCTGAAGTTAAACTAAATTACAACCCAGATGAAGGTAATGTAGATAACTCACTTCAAAGTGACGCGGGTTACCGTGGCACGTTTAGTTATGTTGACCAGTTTGAATTTGATAATGGCCAAGCCATTGGTGTGTCTTTTGGTGTACAGCGCCAAGATATTAGTCAACCAGAAGCTGAATACAGAAGCTCTAGCCCATCAGGCTCTTCATTATGGGCGTGTATAAACGATCCAAATAATACCAATGAAGGTTTTTATCGTAGTAAAGCAGGCGACTGTGAAGATCAAGTAAGTGGCGAAAAATTAAAAAACCAAGGCTACCAAACCAAAATTGATTCTGAAACGGGTAAAGCCGAAAGTGATGGTACTCCGTATGCTTGGACTGGTAGTAGCCGTAGTTACCGCCAAAACGAAACATCAGATGAGCGTGATGCAATGTTTTTTGCACTGCAGTACCAGCCGTCAGCTGATTGGGATGTTAACTTTGATGCACAAATATCAGATAGAACACAAAAAGAAGCACGCCACGATTTAATCTTTTTACAAAAACGAGCAACACCTGGTGTAACCGGTCCAACACTTGTAACTAACGATGTAGGCGGTATTTTACATTGGGAAGGTGAAGAGCGCATTGAATCAGCGGGTGAGCAATTTTCTCGTGAAGAAAACTACCAAGGTTATGGCATAAATATAGAACATACAGTTACAGATAGATTAACTGTTGATTTAGATTTAGCGTACTCAAAAACAGAACGCGAAGAACTTCAAATATCTAACCGTGGTAGAACCTCAAGCCAAACTTTCTTTTCTTGGGATATGGGCGATGAAATCCCTCATTTCACATTAACAGACTTTGACGTAACAGATATTTCAAACTTTACAGATAGCCTAAGAACACGACTTGATCGTGAAAATGTTCGTGAAAACGAAGTTATTTCAGCGCGACTAGATTTTGACTATGCGCTAGATGGCAATGTTTTTACCAGTGTCCAAGGTGGTATAAGAACATCTGAAATGACCTTCCTACAGTATGGTGGTGGCCAAGGTAACGGTTCAAGAAACGAATTTACACTAGACTCTGGTACTGAAGCGCTTGACGTATTACAAGGTTGTCAAATCGATTTCCCTGAATCAGGCTTTTTATCGAGTGTATCTGATGGCGATATCGTAACAAATGTTGATAGCGACGGTAACGTTGTAGCTAGCGGTACAGGTTCATCATGGGCTACATACGACAACGTATGTTTCTCACAAGCTGTAGCTGGTTCTAACGTTGATGGTGTGTTTGCTTACCCAGAAGTTGAATATGAAAATACGGGTACAATTGATGTAACAGAAAAAACAACATCAGTGTACTTAATGGCGAATTACGATACTGAAATGTTTGGCAAATTCATTCGCGGTAACTTTGGTCTTCGTATTGTAGACACAGAAGTAACTTCGATTGGTTTTAGAAATAGCTTTGACGTAGTAACAAGCGACACAGGTGTACTTTCTCTGCGTGAGTCTGATAACGGTTCACTGGATAAAATAAAAAGCGGTGGTGACTACACTAAGTATTTACCAAGTTTTAATCTAGTTATTGATTACAGCGAAGATATTTTATTCCGTGCAGGTATATATCGTGGTATGTCGCGTGCAGATCCATCTGATTTAGGATACAGCCGTACGTTCGAAGAAGATAAAGATGGTACAGCAACTTCAATCAGCGATTTATTAGTCGGTGTAAATGGTTCTGGTAACCCAGACACTCAACCGCTTATGTCGTGGAACTATGATGCTGCGTTTGAATGGTACCCTAACGAAGATTCAATCTTAGCGTTAAGCTTATACTACAAACAGTTCAACGGCGGCTTTCAACAGCAAACAGTAATTGAAGATTTTACTGTTGGTGGTGAAACAGTTTCGTTACCAATTACTAACTCTGTTACGTCAGATGATGACAGTGAAATATTAGGTCTTGAAGCTTCATTTTCTTATCGCTGGGATAACGGCATCGGTATGAAGTTTGGTTACAACTATGCAGACACTGATTTTGAGTTCCAAGATAGCTTATACGGCGATACGTTTGAGACTGACGTAGATGGTAATACAACGCAATTAAAAGATGGTATTATTGAGTCGGCTTCAGTACCTGGTTTCTCTAAGCACGTGTTTAGCAGCCAGCTCTACTACCAAATTGGTGGATTTGATACTGCCGTTATTTACAAATATCGTAGTGGGTATTTTCAACCATATACTACAAATGGTACTCGACTTCGTTATGTTGATGGTGTAGGTGTGTGGGAAATGCGCGCATCATACAAAATCGATGAGCACTTCAGAGTTAAAGCAGAAGCAATTAATTTGTTCAGCGCACTTAAATCACAAGATTTCTTTGTTGAAGGTAACCTTGGTGAGGTGAATGACTACGGCCCACGCTTATTCTTAGGTTTAAGCTACAAGCTGTGACTGTTGTTTTAGCTTAATACCCACTAAAAAGGAGCGCATGCGCTAATGCCAGTCAGTTAAGCTGACTGGCATTTTTCTTTTTATGGGGATACTTAGATGGTTTTGGCTTAACCCATCGGGGATATCTTCTATCCTCTCGTCTAGCTGGAAGCTTAAATAAGACCAGTGTATTGAGTAAGTGCTGCCAGTGTATTGGAATGTTTCCTGGGCTCATTATAGATACTGACGAGAAATACTGAATGACAGCCATCGAACTGCTAGAGAAACTAAGCTGGTTAGGCCATATCCCTGTGACTGTCGCCGCCATCGTCATTATTCTTCGTATTAAATTATAGGCGAGTAACACGACCCATAGCTCCTGACGCACCATGTCTGGACGCTTGCTTCTTAAATGGTATGCGCTATCAAGCATGGTTTGTTTGATTTCTCTAAACCCAAGTTCTATCTCCCAACGATGACAATATAATTCAACAATTTCATTACCTGGATAACGCAATCTATCCGTCATCGAGGTTAATATACGGTAGCTTTTGCCCTTTATTGTTTTACTGATTAATCTCGCTTTAATCGTTTCAGGAACATCGGGAAAGTTTTTTTGTGCATGCTTTGTTGTTTTCAATTCAATGATATGGTCATTTTTACCCGCGCTGGAGATGATTTCATACTGTAAGTCGGGCCTTGCTGGTATCAACCAGTGCCTCATCTCCCCAGTTTGGTGCCAACGGTTTAACAGGCCTAAAGAATAATATCCTTTATCAAACATAGTCAGTGAATTATCTGGTGTACGTTCAATTAAACGCTCAGCTAATTTCATCTCGTTGGTTTTATAGTTATCAAACTCGCTACTGAGCAGTTGATGGCTGGTCAATTCCATATGACAGACCATGCGTATTTGAGGAAAGGCTGTATCACCGTATTGGTTGCTACCAGAAGAGAAGGCTTTACGATTATCAGGCGTGTCGGCTGTTCGCCACACAACACCGTCAACAGCTAATAGGTTCAAACCATTCCATGTTTCGAATGACTGTTGCTTATACATTGATTGAGCAGATTTATTGAAAACGTGTTTAACGGAATCATCACCTAACCTTTGTCTCGCCTGTACCATCGCACTTGGAGCAACGAGTTGGTTCTTGCCAGGTAACATGATATCTAGCTTATTAGCGATATTCCAAACTGATTCTTTTCGAAACAATGCCATGCCAATAACTGACCACAAAACGGCTTCAAGCGGTAATCTTCGCTTACGAACGGTTGCAATCCCTGCTTGTTGAAAGCCTTGTTCAATGATTTCAGGGTCAAGAATTTCTGATAATTTTTCAAAGGTATGGTATCGGCTGCTTTCTTCAAGTGTTGCTTGCAGTGCTTGTTCTATATTCACAAAAAAAATCCGTAGTTAGTTTCCTAACTACGGATTTTGCATGATCGTTTGGATCGGTCAACCGGTCATTTTCTTAACTGATCGGCATTAGCGCATGCGCTCCTTTTTACTTTTAATATAGTTTTATAAATTAACTACTTCTGACATCTACTTTAAGTTTTAGCTTTTGGCCAGGTTGTAAGTATTTTTGACCGGCTAAATTATTCCACTTAATAATTTCGTTAACGCTTAGATTAAACTTAGACGCAATACGTGCAAGTGAGTCACCACGGCGTACTTTGTATGTAATAGTACGGTTGGTACTTGCCGTTGCTTGTGGTTTATTAGCTGACTTATACACAGTAAGTTTTTGATTTAGGCGCAGTACAGAGTTTTTCTTTAGCTTATTCCATTTAGCCAACTCATCCATAGTTACGTCATATTCGCGGCTAATGTCCCATAACGTGTCGCCACTTTTAACTGTGTGCGAAAGCTTTGTGCGAGTTGCTTTATTAGCAGCTAAACGCATCTGCTTTGGTAAATGTTCGCTATTTATAGCGCCATCAGTAAGCGGGACCAATAATTCTTGGCCTACTTTAATCGTATTTGATTTGAGTTTATTAAGCGATCGGATTGCACTTGAGCTCGTTGTAAACTTTTTGGCAATTACTGATAAGCTGTCGCCTCGAGCCACAATATAACGTTGCCAGCGTAATCTGTTTTTAACATCAGTGTTTGCTAGTTTTTGGCTAAATTGCTCTGCTTTGTCAACGGGCAATAATAAAGAGTGTGGGCCATTAGGATCAGTTGCCCAGCGATTAAAACCAGGGTTTAATCTGTATAGCTCAGTAAGCGTCATATCAGCCATGTCAGCGGCAAGCGCTAAATCTATTTGAGAGCCTACATCAACCACTTCGACCACTTGTGCATTAATTACAGGTTGCCATGTAACGTTAAAATCATCTGAGCGCTTTAATAAATCGGCAAGTGCTAATAACTTTGGTACGTAGGCTGTTGTTTCGCTTGGTAAATCAAGAGACCAAAAATCGGTAGGTAAATGCTTTTTACGATTCTTTTTAATCGCGCGCATCAAGCGCCCTTCACCTGAATTATAGGCAGCAATCGCATTTAGCCAATCGCCTTCAAGTGTTTTATGTAAATACGATAAGTAATCAAGTGCTGCGTGAGTCGACTGCACTATGTCGCGACGACCGTCGTACCACCAGTTTTGTTTTAAATCGAATCGCTCACCGGTTGCAGGCATAAACTGCCAAATGCCCGATGCGCTGCGATTAGAATAACCAAATGGGTCAAATGCGCTTTCTACAATAGGCAGTAGTGCAATTTCGATTGGCATTTCGCGCTTTTCTACTTCTTCAACTATAAAGTGTAAGTAAGGTTCTGCACGTTTGGAAATACGATCTAAATAGGCTTGGTGGCGAGCGTAATAATTACGTTCAGTAACAACAGGGCGGTTTTGCGGTATTTCGATAGAAAGTTGGTAGCGAATTCGCTCCCACACATCATCAAACACGGGAGCTTCTTGCTCATCAGGGTCAATTTGCTGGTATTGTGCGTTTACCATCAATGCATTGTTAATGTCGTTAGGACTTGCGCCTTCGAGTTGTCGGTTTGCTTGCGTGGCAACTTTAGAGTCTGACTCTAATGTTGTCAGTGTTTGACAACCACTTAGCGCTAACGCCAAGGCTACTAATAGGGGAGATTTATTCATAAATACCAATACATCGGGTAAAAAACTCGGCGAATACTACCTGTTATGAGTTAACATTGCCACTTAATGACTTTTTAAAACGCAGAGATAGAATCATCACTATATCTTAAGTTAATGATTCTAATAAAATAAATGTTAAAGTATTAGTTTGTGCATTAAAAATTGTCTTTGAACTGTCTCAGACTAGCAAAGTTTCCCCAAGGTTCATTGTTTTTTGTAACCGAGATAAATTTCTCCGGCACTAACTCTGTAATGGTTGGCAAATCGCTACGCATAAATGGATTTATTTTTAGCTCCTGTCCAATAGAGGTAGGTAGAGAAATTTGATCATTACTGCGTAATTCATCTACTTTTTTACTGTACGCAAGGAGTTCTGGATTGCGTGGTTCAACGGCTTTGGCAAAGGCAAGATTAGCTTGCGTGTATTCGTGCGTGCAATACACAACACAGCTTGCAGGTAGCTCTCTTAGTTTATTGAAAGACTCCCACATTTGCTTTGGCGTGCCTTCAAATAAGCGCCCACATCCGCCGCTAAATAATGTATCGCCTGTAAAAGCAAGTTCATCATTTGTGTAACAAATATGATCAAGCGTGTGCCCAGGAGTTGCTAAAATAGTAAAGTTAATATTAAGCACACTGATGCTTTGTCCATCAGTGAGTGCATGAGTGACGCCTTTAAATGGACTATTTGCGGGGCCATAAACCGATATATCTGGATAGGCGTTAACTAATTCAGCTACGCCATCGGTGTGGTCGTAGTGATGATGCGTAATTAAAATGCCACCAAGCGTTAGTTTGTGCTCAGCTAAGTACGTTAATACGGGATGTGCTTGGCCTGGATCGACGACCCATGCTTGGTTACTGTTATCGGTAGTTAAACACCAAATGTAATTATCAGAAAAGGCTTTAATTGCTTTGACTTGCACCATGGTAAATTGCTCTATAAAGTGACACTTATCGCATAGTATAACGAGCTCAAAAAATGAAACCAGCCCTTAGTTTTCAAGAAGGACCCAAACCACTGTCGTGGCAGCAGTTTCCTCATGGGGATTATTTGCGTGCAGATATTGAACGCAAAATGGAGCAATGGCTGCCGCGTATGTTTGGCTATCATATGCTTAAGTTGGGTAATTTAAGTGGCGAATTAAACACAAGTATAAGTACGATTAAACATCAAGTGTGTGTTGCAGAGCCAGGACCTTACACCGGGGTAGTTGCTGACATAGATGAATTGCCATTTTACGAGCACAGTATTGATGCCTGCATACTAAGCCACTGCTTAGAGTATCATTCAGACCCACATCACATTTTACGAGAAGCACATCGCACGCTTATTCCGGGCGGTTATATACTCGTGACTGGTTTTAATCCGTTTAGTTTGTGCGGGCTTGCACAAATGCTGCCTTTTAGTGGTCAGAAATTACCATGGACAGGGCGCTTTTTTACCCCTGCAAGGGTTAAAGATTGGCTAAATTTATTGGGTTTTGAAATTGTAAGTGACGAACGTTTTATTTATTCATCACTGGCAAGAGGTAACAGGTTATCAAGATTTGAGTTTTGGCGGACTTTTGCAAAACAGTATTTAAAACCAATGGGCAGTGTTTATATGCTGGTGGCACGAAAAAGAGTTGCGCCACTTACGCCAATAAAACCTAAGTGGCATGCTAGGCCGCAATTTGCACCAGTAAAAGGGGCAGGGCTTAGACAAACGTCAAAGCAACACTTTAAATCGTGCGAGCAAAAAAATAATACCAATTGCATTAAATAAGTGAGCTATTATAGCGCTAAGAAAATAGCACATTAACAAGGCGAAAATTGTGACATATAGTTGTTCTATATGAATAATTTTTAACGCAGTTAGTGAGTTATTTAATGCGATAGAATGAACATGTTTTTAATAAAATTGGTATAACAACTAGCTTAGAATAAATTTAAGGCTGGTAGCCTACATCTTCTAGTAAATCTTTACTGCCAGCGGCATCGCGCGCTAAATCGTCAACTATTTCGTTGTATTTATTGCCGCTATGCCCTTTAACCCACTTCCAAGTTACATTGTGCTCGCTACAGGCTTTATCTAAGCGTTTCCATAAATCGACGTTTTTAACTGGCTTTTTAGCTGATGTTAACCAGCCACGTTTTTTCCAGTTAGTGATCCACGATTCAATGCCTTGCTTAACATATTGGCTATCGGTTGTTAGGTTTACTTCGCATTCTCGAGTGAGTGTTTCTAGGGCTACAATAGCCGCGAGCATTTCCATTCGGTTATTAGTTGTGAGTTTATAACCTTGGCTCATTTCTTTTTCGTGGCCGTTATAAATCATAAAAATACCATAACCGCCGGGGCCTGGATTACCTAAACATGAGCCATCGGTGTAAATCTCTACGGTTTTTTGCACTGTTTTACCTTGATCTTATGTACAATAAAGTGATTATAGAAAGATACCAGAATCAGGCTAAATTCGATATGGCACGTAGACAAATAGTTTTAGATACAGAAACCACCGGCATCGACCCTAAACAAGGGCACCGTATTATAGAAATTGGTTGTGTGGAGTTAGTAAATCGCCGTTTAACAGGCAATAATTTTCACGTTTATATAAACCCACAACGCCCAAGCGAAGAAGAAGCAATCGACGTTCACGGTATTACTAACGAGTTTTTGCGTGATAAACCACTGTTTCATCAAATTGCCCAAGAGTTTTTCGACTATATTGAAGGGGCAGAGTTGGTTATTCATAACGCACCGTTCGATGTTGGTCATATGGATAATGAATTTGCACTACTTAATCAGGGCTATCCTAAAACAGAGACTTTTTGTCAAGTTCTCGACACGCTTAAAATGGCGCGTGACTTGCATCCAGGTCAAAAGAACAATCTTGATGCATTATGTCGTCGTTACGATGTAGATAACGCAAAGCGAACACTTCACGGCGCGCTACTGGATTCTGAAATTTTAGCCGATGTTTACCTTGCCATGACGGGTGGTCAAACAAAGCTGAATTTGAATCAAAACAAAGATGACGGCAGCGAGCAACAGAAAGGCGGTATAAAGCGTTTAAATAGCGATAGAGCCCCATTAGTTGTATTGCGAGCAAGCGACGCTGAGCAAAGCGCACACGAAGCACGATTAGATCTTGTAAACAAAGAAGGCGGCCAATGTATATGGCGCGCTGAATAAGGCGATTTAATGAAAACGATGTATTTTGTAACAGCGTTATGTGCCGCTAGTTTATTTACTGGCAATGCATATGGCGTAAAACAAGTAGAAGTGCTCAAGCGCGATGGGTATCAAAATGAGATCCCTTTACTTGATAATCGTTTTCGCATAGATAGCAAAATAGATGAAATAACACTGCTGTTTTTTAGAAAATCAGCTGCACCTGCTGTTATTTTAGTGCGGCCCGATGGCAGTAAGTACTTTGCTACTGACTCAGTTAAAAACCCTAACTTAGATTGGTTTGACGAACTCAGCTACGATTTAGTTACCATAAAGAAACCTATGGCAGGTCCTTGGCAAGTAATAGGCAGTATTTTGCCTGATAGCAGAATAGTTGTATTAGGCGAAATATCTCTTGAGGCAGAGCCTCTTCCTTCAATGTTGTTTAGGGGGGAGACAATAAAAATCACCGGGAAAATACTAAACGACGGTGAGCCAATTAACACAAACCTATTTAGGGATGTTGTGAGCCTTAATGTTGACTTTGTAAGTACCAACAATGAAAACTTTGCTAACTTTGGTGCAGGCATTCAAGAAGTAGCGGAATTTAAAGACGATGGACGTGGATTTGATGAGCGCCCTAAAGATGGTGTGTTTACCGGCGAGTTTACTTTAGATTTTCCTGCGGGTGAATGGACACCAGAGCTTTACTTGGCAACACCTCTGCTGCAGCGTCGCATTGTGCAAAATACAATAGAAGTGCACGAGCCACCTTTTGTAACCGAAGTCGCGTTAGCAGAGCAAGACACAGACGAGCATCTGTTAACTATTAATATAGACCCAAGTATTGTTAAGCCAGAGACAGTCATCATCCAGGGAAAAATCTACTATCCCAATAACGAAGAGCAAATGTTTACCATAGATGCTGCAGCTAAAGACTCACGTCAGCTTAGTGTTAAAAATTATGATTGGGGTAGATATAGTGTTGAACTGTCTGTTTTTGGCACTAATATTAATGGCCGTGAATTTATGGCAACGCTGCCAACGTATAAATTTGAGATAGAACGACCCATAGAAGCGGTGCCCGAAATTGATCCTGCAACGATTATTACGCCAGATAAAATGATCGAGAGTGAGCCTGCTGAAGAAAAAATGGCCACATCGACAATTATTAGTTTAATTGCAGGCTGCAATACACTCATTTTATTACTCGGTTGGTTGTTAATTCGTATATTTGTTCAGAAAAAACCGATTAAATTTAAAGTGAAGCTGCCTTTTTTAAAGAAAAAGAAAACAAGTGAAGGTGATGTTGCCGACACTGAAAAAAATCAAGTCGGTAAAAATGGCTCAAAAAATGACAGATCAGGTGAAATTTTAAACCTTTCGATGACAGATGACTAAAAAACCTATAAAAAAACAAAAAAGCCCTTGACGAAATAGGGGTTGGTTCGTATTATTCACGCCGCTGTCAGGGAGACCTAAACAGCAACGAAAATATGGAGTGGTAGTTCAGTTGGTTAGAATACCGGCCTGTCACGCCGGGGGTCGCGGGTTCGAGTCCCGTCCACTCCGCCATTTTCGTAAAACTTGTAAGTAAAAGCTGGAGTGGTAGTTCAGTTGGTTAGAATACCGGCCTGTCACGCCGGGGGTCGCGGGTTCGAGTCCCGTCCACTCCGCCAACACTTACACAACGTATGGTTGTAAAACATATTCTTATTATGGAGTGGTAGTTCAGTTGGTTAGAATACCGGCCTGTCACGCCGGGGGTCGCGGGTTCGAGTCCCGTCCACTCCGCCATTAAGAAAAAATAACAGTTTAAATATGCGCTGGAGTGGTAGTTCAGTTGGTTAGAATACCGGCCTGTCACGCCGGGGGTCGCGGGTTCGAGTCCCGTCCACTCCGCCAACTATTTAAACAACGTTATATTACAAAGTTTGTATGCTGGAGTGGTAGTTCAGTTGGTTAGAATACCGGCCTGTCACGCCGGGGGTCGCGGGTTCGAGTCCCGTCCACTCCGCCAACAAATTAAGTAATAACAAGTATAATGATATCTCTGCGGAGTGGTAGTTCAGTTGGTTAGAATACCGGCCTGTCACGCCGGGGGTCGCGGGTTCGAGTCCCGTCCACTCCGCCATTTGATATCATGATTAAAATTAGTAAGTGCATTACCCCATGCACATACCACTGCGGAGTGGTAGTTCAGTTGGTTAGAATACCGGCCTGTCACGCCGGGGGTCGCGGGTTCGAGTCCCGTCCACTCCGCCACTTGTTATTTCCTAAATGACAAGTTTATGCTCGAAAAACACTCAAAACACTCAAAACACTCAAAACACTCAAAACACTCAAAACACTCAAAACACTCAAAACACTCAAAACACTCAAAACACTCAAAACACTCAAAACACTCAAAACACTCAAAACACTCAAAACACTCAAAACACTCAAAACACTCAAAACACTCAAAACACTCAAAACACTCAAAACACTCAAAACACTCAAAACACTCAAAAAATCAACTTTCTCCACACTCACTGATTTTGATATTGATTTGTATTACCATTTGCTTTAATTTGTTTTAATACTATAAAAATTATGGCTTTCTATGTCTGCACCACAGGCCTATCAACGTAACAAATCTGATTTTGATATTTTAGTTGTTGAAGACGATACATTACTTAATGATCAAATTACTGAATTACTAGCCAACCAAGGATACTCTGTTACACAGTGTTTTGATGGTAATCAAGCGCTTGATTTAGCGGTTGCTCAACGTTTTAGTCTTATTTTATTAGATGTTATGTTGCCGGGCAAAGATGGCTTAGCAGTGCTTAATATTTTACGTAGTTGTAATAACACCCCTGTAATAATTGTATCGGCAAAACATGCTGAAGAAGAGCGCATTTTAGGTTTATCAGCTGGTGCAGATGATTACTTAGCAAAACCGTTTAATAGCCAAGAATTATTACTACGAGTAGATTCAGTACTAAGGCGCGTTTTTAAACAAGACACAAATACCCCTTACATTGCTAATATTGATGGACTTGAAATAGATAGCCTACACCAGCAGGTTTTTCTGCATCGTGAGCTATTAGCTTTTACGCCTATTGAGTTTGCCTTGCTGCAAATTTTAATGAAAAACCAAGAACAAATACTGTTAAAACCTTTTTTATATCAAGTGGCGCTTAACAAGCGTTTCAGTCAGTACGATCGTAGTTTAGATATGCATATGAGTCGTATACGAAAAAAATTAAATAACGCCGGCTGGGATGGCAGCCGTTTACACACTGTGCATGGGCAAGGGTACTGTATTAAATGACACGACGTTTATTTTGGAAGCTGTGCTTAATTATTGGTACTGGTGTTGTTGCGATGTTTTATTTAATTAATGTCGCGGTTAATCATTTTGAAAATGATATGAGCATGCTAAGTGACTCAAGTCGAGAAGAGTTAATTAATTGGCAAAAAAAGGCTGAGGTTATATTTGATCAAGGCGATATGAGCGAACTTGAGCGTTGGGTTGATGATTTACAACAACAAGAGAGTATTTGGGCTGTAATTGCTAAAGCCAATGTGGTTGAGTTAGCTGGTAATCGCTCTCATCGTTATGAGTATACAGGGTATAACTTGGGGCGAAGTATTTATTGGAAAATCCATCTGTATTTTGAGCATGCACCCGTTATGCAATTACCCTTTAAAGATGGTGCAACTAGCCTTGTTGTGCAGTTGCCTAAAAGAATGCGCCCAGGATCACTTTGGAATTTAACACGTTTGTCGTTACAAGTTTTATTGCCAATGCTGATATTGGTGTGTTTATCGATTGTGTTATATCGCCATATTATGCATCCTATTAAAGAACTCGACTTAGCAAGTAGAGCATTTAGCAAAGGAGACTTTAGTGTCAGAGTTCGAGAGCAGCTGGGCTCACGCAATGATGAACTATCCCAGTTAGCTGAAACATTTGATTTAATGGCAGAGCGGATCAGTGATCAGATTATGCATCAACGTGTATTACTAACTGATCTGTCTCACGAGTTGAGAACACCTTTAACACGCTTAGATATAGCAACTGACAATTTACTCTCTCACAGAGAAAAGGGTGTAGAAGACACGCAAATCAAATTAGAGCGTATTCACAAAGAGTCACAGCACATCCGTAAGTTAGTGGATGACACGCTTACTTTATCCTGGTTAGATAACGAGTCACCTCAGTTGCGTATCGAATCTTTGGATTTAGTCGATTTACTCGAAATTCTCATTGAAGATGGGCGTTTTGAGTACCCAGATAAACTTATTTTTGCTGACTTACCTAATCAAGCCCATATTGAAAACAGTAATCACAGAGCATTAGGTCAAGCACTGGAGAATATACTTAGAAATGCACTACGTTACACACCCATTAATAAAAAAGTATGGATTAGCCTCATTGATTATAAACATGAATATCAAATTATTATTGCAGATCAAGGTCCAGGAGTACCTAAAGAGCATTTAAATACTATTTTTAGACCTTTTTTCCGGATTGATTCAGCTCGCTCATGCAACAGTGATAGCTTTGGTTTAGGGCTTGCTTTAGCACAAAGGCAATTACATGCGATTGCTGCGACAGTATTTGCTAAAAATGATACTGCAGGTGGTTTAGTAATGACTGTAACGGTTCCTAAAGGTGTATAAATTACATTTCATATTGTGCTTGTAAAAACTGAGCAACGCTTTCTCGTCCTGTTCACGCCCTTACTTACATATTTTTAGGCAACTAAAGTAGATTGCACCTAACGCGTCTTTGTATATGTCCTAAATGTAACAAATGTAAAGTTGCTATACTTTCAATAAAAAGAAAATGATAATTCTTCTTATTTGTAATTAAGAAGGAACGTCCCCCTTGAAAAAATTAGCCCTAATGAGTGCCATTTGTGCATCATTTAGTTCACCTATATACGCGCAAGAACTTGCTAAAAATACAGCGTCTGTTGAAAAAATATCTGTAGTTGGTTCTGCAACTAATTTGAGTATTACAGCTGAAGAAATAGAACAATATCAAGCAAGTGATCTGGCTGACATTTTTCGACATTCACCTTCTGTTAGTGTGGGTGGCTCGGTAGGCGTTGCACAAAAGATCTATATTCGTGGTGTTGAAGATTCTTTATTAAATATAACGGTTGATGGTGCACAGCAAACATCAACGTTATTTCATCATATTGGTCGTGTAACAATAGATCCTGACCTATTACAGCAAATAGATGTGCAAGCAGGTGCCGGAGAAGCAACAAGTGGTCCTGGTGCGATTGGCGGCTCTATCCGCTTTAAAACTAAAGACGCGCAAGACTTACTTAATCAAGGTGAACAATTTGGTGGACGTGTTAAAGCAAGTTACTTTTCAAATGACGGTACGCGTTTAAGCACCAGTGTATACGGTAAATTAAGTGATACATGGGGCGTACTAGGGTATTTCAGTACTGTGGATCGCGAGAACATGGAAAATGGTGATGGCGATACTATTTATGGTACGGCCGCCGATCAAGATATGATGTTTATTAAAGCCAGTGGTGAGTTAGCAGATAATCATCATTTGTCGGTAAGTATTGAAAAACGCGACGAAGAAGGGGATTTTTCAGCACGCCCTAACTGGGCGGTACAAGAAGGTGATGCTTTGTATCCAAGTGAAGCAGAGCGAGAGACTTACGTTGCTAATTATATATTTTCTCACAATAACTTATTGTATTTAGAGGCGACAGCATACAAAACCGAATCATCTTTTAATGGCGGCCGATTTGCTTGGCTTGCTGACATTGACACATATGGCTTAGATATTCGTAATACAAGTATTATTGATGAACATAAATTTGTTTATGGCGTTGATTATAGAAATGATGAAGTATCGAGTGGGTCTGCAGCAGGTGCAAAAGAAAATTCAGAACAAGGCAGTGTACTGGGTGTTTATGCACAAGGTTATAGTGATATTACTCCACAACTTTTACTGAGTTATGGAGTGCGTTTTGATAGTTATAAGTTTAAACAAGACATCCTATTAGATGAATATTATGGCACTGCAATTACAGAAAGTGCATCGAGTTTAGACGACAATGAAGTGAGCTTTAATATCGGTTTAGCATATGACATTAATGAAGCTTGGACAGTAGGGCTTGGGTATGCTGAAGCCGCGCGTGGTAAACAAATAGGGGATGGCTTTACCATTGATGGATATTTATATGACGGTTCAGATATTCCAGTAGCGGATGAAAGTTTAGTACCTGAGACCGTAGCTAATATTGAAGCATCCATAACATACACTAATGAAAATTTATCCGCTAAGGCAAGTATTTATAATTCGTCTTTAGATGATGTGATATTTGAAGGGTATGAAGGAAACTCGGTTTATAACAATATAGGCACGTTAGAGACTAAAGGATTTGAGTTTGACCTAGCATATCGTTTAAATTCATTTGATTTCTTCATTGGATTTTCAGCTACTGATACAGAGCTTGACCCACGTGATGGGTTGTACAGTGTAAGTTATGATGCAATTGATATTAATGGCTATGAGTTTGTCGGTTTAGGTAATAGTAGAGGCAATACATGGGTTGCTGGCGTTGATTACGACATTAACACCAATGCAAAGGTTGGTTTTAGTGTAACTAAAGTCGATTCACTCGATATTGATACTCTTCATCAAGCTGTTGACCTTGATTGGACTGATTCTTTATATACCCTAAATAAACCAAGCTATACCACTGTTGATTTATATGGGCAGTGGAATGTGACGAATGCATTATTATTTAATGTTGCTGTTACTAACTTATTTAATGAGTTATATATCGATCATTCAAGTGTGGGTGATTACAGTGAAGTATTTGACACTGTTGTTGGTCCATACGAATCTGGGCGCGATATTCGCTTATCGATTTCTTATCAGTTTTAAGAATAAGTAACTTATTTTATGTTCTTAAAATTGTTTAAAAAGTGGGTCTTTTGGGCTCACTTAATTATAGGTTTAATCGCCGGTTTATTTATTTTCAGCATGTCGTTCACTGGTTTTTTATTAACCTATGAACGACAGATTGTTGAGCTAGATGAAATGCGATTTACTGTAAAAAACACTTATGCTCAACAGCGGCTATCGACTGATGCTGTTGTAGATATTTTGCAAAAATCGCATCCGAGTCAATCACATATTTATATTCGTTGGGTAAATCGAGAAGGGGCTGCTATTCCTGCCTGGGCGGGAAAAAATAGCTACTTATTACACCCTTATACGGGAGATGTTATTCGTGAAGGAGAGGGGCTAGCGGCTGGTTTTTTTCACGTTGTAACTGATATACATCGTTATTTATTACTGCATGGCGCTTCACAAGTGATTGGCAAAAATATAAATGGCTACGCTAATCTATTTTTTATCTTTTTACTACTATCGGGTGCTTATCTGTGGTTACCAAAGCGATTTAATCGCTCTGCATTAAAAGGATATTTTTTACTAGCAAAGAGTTACAAATCATCACATCATCGAAATAGGCAGTGGCATTTAGTTTTTGGAATTTGGTGTTTGCCGGTTTTACTCGTTTTGTCATTAACGGCTACTTTGTTTCATTTTGATTGGGCGAATAAAGCGTTATATGGCGCGTTTGGGCAAAACGTACCCGAGCGAGAAAAGCATCTACCAGTATTAAATTTATCGGCTGATAAAGTACCTTACGATGCTTTATTCCAACTAGCTCAAATACATGCAATTCATAATGGTGCCACTGATTGGTATTCGATGTGGTTAGAATTAGGTGACAAAAAACACGAAGCACGTTTTTATATTGATACCAGTATCGGGAATCGCCAAGAATATGCATATTCATTATTTTTAGATACTCGCACTGGTGATGCAATTAAAACGCTAAAAAAATCTGATTGGACGCGAGGCGATCAAGCATGGGGAACATCTCGATTTTTACATACCGGTGAATACTTTGGTTTTATAGGGCAAACATTAGCTGGCTTGGCATCATTGCTCGCATGTTTTTTAGTGTATACAGGCATAGTTTTAGCATGGAAGCGATTGATAACTAAGCGCTAATTTACACTTATCGTCGAGTATTTGATTGCTTGATATGTGCGATTTGATATATAAGAATTTATTTTACACAAAAAAGCCAGCGCATTAGGCGCTGGCTTTTAGTATTCAAATGCTTACTTAGTTAATTAAGCAGCATCAGCTTCTTTTTTAACGCTATTACGCGCGGCTTTGCCTGCAAGTAAGTCAGCAGGGTCGAAGTCATCAACGTTAATAACATCTAAACGAGATTGCTCAACAGCAGCTAGTTTATCAGCCTCTGCTTGGCTTAATATGCCTGCTTCAAGCCCCATTTGCGCTACTTTATCAAGCTGGAAGAATGGCAGTTTAAGACCTTTTTCTTTGCATACACGGTCAAATAATGGCTCAACAGCAAGTACGTCTTTAAGCGTTTGCTCTTGACGACCTACAAGGTTAAGCGGCTCATTTGTTAAATACACATAGCTTGCTAAACGGTTACGCGTTTCGCTAGGTACTTGTAGTAGTTGCGCAAGTTTATGCTCAAGTTGGTCAGTTGGTTTACGAACCGGGCGACCAAACGGGAATAACAATACTTTTAACACGGCACGTAGTGGAGCCGAAGGCATGTTATTAATTAAATCAGCAAGTGCACGTTGGCAATGGTAAAGGTGATCTTGGCAACTCCATTTTACTAGAGCAAAATCTTCTTTTTTACGGCCTTCATCGTTGTAACGCTTAAGCGTTGCAGACACTAAGTATAAGTAACTAAGTAAGTCACCTAAACGTGCTGAAATACGTTCTTTACGTTTTAGAGAACCACCAAATACTGCCATGCTAATGTCTGACATAAGAGCAAGTGATGCACTAAAGCGTGACGCTATACGGTAAAACTCAGCGGTTTCGTCGTTGTACGGCACACTTGTAAAACGAGCGCCGGTAAGTGCAAGCCATTTAGTACGTACAAGGTTCGACATAGTAAAACCAATATGACCCATTAGCGCTTTATCAAATACGTTAAGCGCTTCTTCGCGGTCTTCAATTTCGCACGCACCTAGTTCGGTTAGTACAAATGGATGACAGCGAATTGCACCTTGACCATAAATAATCATATTACGGGTCAAGATGTTTGCACCTTCAACGGTAATGGCAATAGGTGCCCCTTGATAGCCACGACCTAAATAGTTATTTGGCCCAAGCATGATGCCCTTACCGCCAAGTACATCCATTGCATGAATAGTTGCATCACGCATTTGCTCTGTCAGGTGGTATTTAATAATGGCAGAAACTACCGATGGCTTTTCGCCTAAATCAACCGCACCCGTAGACATACTAACCGCAGCATCAGAGCTGTAAGCGTAACCAGCAAGTTTTGCTAGTGACTCTTCAACACCTTCCATTTTACCAATAGGTAAACGGAACTGACGACGAATGCGGCTATACGCACCCGTTGCAACGGCAATCATTTTAATGCCACCGGCAGAATTTGACGGCAATGTAATTGCACGACCAACCGATAAACACTCAACCAGCATGCGCCAGCCTTGACCAGCCATATCTGGACCACCAATAATATAATCAAGTGGTACGAAAATATCTTTACCGCGAGTAGGACCATTTTGAAATGGTACGTTAAGCGGGAAATGTCGACGACCAATTTCAACTCCAGGAGTGTCCGTTGGAATAAGTGCACAGGTAATGCCTGGCTCTTTATTGTCGCCAATTAGCCCATCTGGATCTTGTAACTTAAACGCAAGACCAAGTACGGTAGCCACTGGGGCAAGTGTAATGTAACGCTTATTCCACGTTAAACTAACACCCACAACTTCCTCACCATTCCATTGCCCTTTACATACCACACCGTAGTCTGGAATTGAGCTTGCATCAGAGCCCGCTTCTGGCGAAGTTAATGCAAAACATGGAATTTCTTGACCGCTCGCTAGGCGCGGTAAGTAATGATCTTTTTGCTCTTTTGTACCATAGTGTTGTAATAATTCACCTGGGCCTAAAGAGTTCGGTACACCAACAATTGACGAAAGTAATGTTGATTTACTTGTTAGTTTTTGAAGTACACAAGACTGTGCAAATGCAGAAAACTCTAAACCGCCGTATTCTTTTTTGATGATCATGGCAAAAAATTTATTATCTTTTAGATACTGCCACACATCTTGAGGAAGGTCGGTTAGTTCGTGCGTTGCTTCCCAATCGTCCAACATGCTACAAACTACTTCAACAGGGCCATCAACAAAGGCTTGCTCTTCAATAGTAAGTTTAGGAACTGGGTATTGGTGAAGTTTTTTCCAATCTGGGTTACCGCAAAATAAGTCAGCTTCCCACCACGTCGTACCGGCATCAATAGCTGATTTTTCAGTATCAGACATGCTTGGCGTTACTTTTTTAAACGTAGCAAAAATAGGCTTGATGATATATTGCTGACGAAGGCCAGTAACAGAAAGAGGAACCGCGATGATCAAAAAGATCAACCAGCTAATTAAACCAAAAGCACCCGCAAAGGTACCAATTAATAAAGTTATAGCCGAAACACCAAGTGCTGTGTTCCAACTTGCTCTGTGGTAAACCGCAGTGCAAAGCAACGCGATTAGAACCAGTGTAAATATGAGTGTCATTTTTATTCCTTAATAGAGGTCAGACCACCTCACTTAGAGTAGCGCTAGTAACAGTAATTTTCAAGTACATAACGATGTTAAATTGTAGTAGAAAGTAACTTTAATACGATATTTAATTACCCGACAGAGGAACGCGCCATAACTATCGTTTAGTCAAAGCATTAGCCGTAAGTAGTGTTAACGTAAAAATAAATAAATCTAATAGCAAAATGACACTTTTTAAGTAAGTATAGCCGTTATAGCAGGCTGCAATTTAGTGTACGCTTAATACATAAATATTCGCTATTTATTTTAATGTATGGTTTTTAAGGGTTATTTTATTAATGTGTGAATTACTTGGCATGTCAGCCAATGTGCCTACCGATATTTGTTTTAGTTTTTCAGGCCTTTTAGAGCGTGGTGGTAATACAGGTCCTCATAAAGATGGTTGGGGTATTACATTTTACGAAGGTAAAGGCTGTAGAACCTTTAAAGATCCTGAGCCGAGTTATCAATCTGAAATAGCAAAGCTTGTTAAAGCATACCCCATTAAAAGTGTCTCGGTTATTAGCCATATTCGCCAAGGGAACCGTGGGAGAGTGTGCCTTGAGAACACCCATCCGTTTACACGAGAGTTGTGGGGGCGCGAGCTCACCTATGCACATAACGGGCAATTATCTAATTATCATGATTTAAAAACAGAGTACTATCGGCCAGTAGGTAACACCGATAGCGAACTCGCTTTTTGTTGGTTACTTGATAAAATTCGCGAAAAATATCCAAAACGTCCATCTAATATGGCGTCGGTTTTTAGATACGCCGCTAAGCTTTCGCATACGCTGCGCGAAAAAGGCGTGTTCAATATATTATTGACCGATGGGGTGTTTGTTTTAGCGTATTGCACTAATAACTTACATTACATAACGCGCCGTGCGCCATTTGGTAAAGCCACGTTGATTGATGCCGACATGGTGGTTGATTTTCAACAAGAGACCACACCAAACGATGTTGTAACGGTTATAGCTACAAGGCCTTTGACGAATGATGAGCGCTGGCAAAAAATGGAGCCTGGGGAATTTGTGTTATTTAAAATGGGTGAGCTAATTTAGCGCTAAAATTAAAAACATAAAAAACGCGATTTAAAATCGCGTTTTTTATTTAATATATATTTTTATCAGCTTACATAATTAGTTATTGCAAATAGATGTTATGGCGTCTCTACGCTAGCATCGCTATTGTCTGCTATAGCTGCAGGAGCTGCGACAGGTTGAGTAACCGTAAACGAGTTCATTTGCACCTCAAACTGTTCCATCCCTTTCTCGCCTTTCCACATACGTACCAGCATGTAATCCATTTCTGGCGCAAACCATGCAATTGCTTGGCGTTTATCGTTATCGTATAAACGCTTCACTTTAATGGCTTCTACATTACCGATAGGTAGGGAGATCATCTCTTTTTCAACAACTTCAAAGTTGTAGTCGCGGCGGTTACCTTTTTTATCTATAAGAGGGAATGAAAAGCTTGTTTCGCCTTTTTTCAATCCTTCGCGCACTTGCACTTGGTACGAAATAGCATCCTGAAATTCATCAGTCCATTCGCATTTAAGTGGGTATTCACTAGCGCTGCTAGTCACTACTTTGTTTGTTGTATCAAAATCAATTTTGTAATCTTTATCTGGGCCTGTCCCTGTACGAATCATGTTGTAATGATGCGGGGTAACCTTGCCATCTTTAAAGGTAAACTTTGATGTTTCTTCACGAGAGTCAGAGAAAATCATCCACTCAATATTGCTGTGGTATGTAAGTTCATAAGTATCGTCGCCCGTTTTTTTGAGCTCACGAACAGCCTCACCATGATTTTTACCTTTGCGTAAAATATCGTAATTAGCTTGATACTGGGTCAATTCGCCTGCAATTAGGCTAGTTGGAAGTAAAGCGCCCGCACATAACAACAGGGCACTTATTTTTTTATTGTGGGTAGTGCGCGCCGTGTGCAGGAAGTTGTTTTTTGTCAAGAACTGCATAATCTGCTTCCATAGTAAGTCTGTGTTCACTGAACCACTTGACCACCAAAGGATAAATTATATGCTCTTGCTCATGCACGCGTTTTGCTAATGTTTCTGCTGTATCATCTTTGAGTACAGGTATTTGCGCCTGAAGAATAACGGGACCGCCGTCTAATTCTTCAGTAACAAAGTGAACACTTACGCCATGAACATCGTCTTTTGCATCAATTGCTCTTTGGTGGGTATTCAGCCCCTGATACTTAGGCAACAAAGATGGATGAATGTTCAACATTTTCCCAACATATTTTTGCACTAAGCCAGGAGTAAGAATACGCATAAACCCAGCTAATACAACTAGATTTGGCATAAAAGAGTCGATAACGTTCATTAATTGCGCATCGTACGCTTCGCGCGAGTCAAAATCTTTATGACTGAGCACTTTTGTAGCAATACCTGCTTGTTTTGCACGCTCTAGGCCATAAGCGTCTGCTTTATTACTAATAACAGCCGCTATATGCCCGTTTATCTCGCCACGTTCGCAGGCATCTATGATGGCTTGTAAATTAGAGCCACTACCTGAGATTAAAACTACCAGACGAGTCGGTGCCATTACTTAGCACCACCTACAATTTCAACTTGCTCTTCGCCAGCTGCTGCATCTTGAATTTCACCAAGGTGCCATGCATTTTCGCCCAAGTCTTTTAGCATTGTTAAGCTTTGCTCAAGTTTGTCAGCAGGGACTACTAAAACCATGCCTACACCACAGTTAAATGTACGGTACATTTCGTGTGTAGTAATGTTGCCGTTTTCTTGTAACCAATTAAAAATTGGTGGCCACTGCCAGCTATCACCTTTAACTACAGCTTTTGCTGAAGCGGGTAATACGCGTGGAATGTTTTCCCAAAAACCGCCGCCAGTAATATGCGAAAGCGCATGTACGTCAACGTTTTTGAATAACTCAAGTAAAGGTTTTACGTAAATACGAGTTGGCTCAAGTAAAGTTTCGCCTAAAGTTTTACCTTCAAAGTCAGCGCTGGTATCAGCTTTTGACACTTCAAGTACTTTACGAATTAAAGAGAAGCCATTTGAATGAGGACCGCTTGAAGCAAGTGCAATAAGCTGATCGCCTGCTGCTACTTTAGTGCCATCAATAATTTTTGATTTTTCTACAACGCCTGTACAAAAGCCTGCCATGTCGTAGTCTTCACCATCATACATACCTGGCATTTCAGCTGTTTCGCCACCAATTAGGGCACAACCTGAAATTTCACAACCTTTGCCAATACCTGTCACTACGTCAGCTGCTGTGTCTACATCTAGTTTACCAGTTGCATAGTAATCTAGAAAAAACAGGGGTTCAGCACCTTGAACAATTAAGTCGTTTACACACATTGCAACTAAATCAATACCAACCGTATCGTGTTTTTTTAAGTCGATTGCTAAACGTAGTTTAGTACCAACGCCATCTGTGCCTGCAACTAATACTGGTTGCTTGTAGCCTTCGGGAATTTCGCAAAGTGCGCCAAAACCACCAATTCCGCCCATTACTTCAGGACGACGAGTTTTTTTAACTACGCCTTTAATACGCTCAACAAGTGCATTACCAGCGTCGATATCTACGCCCGCGTCTTTATAGCTTAGAGACTGTTTTTGTTCGCTCACAGGTTTTCCTCAAAATAGTTGTTTTGGGTTGCTTAGAAACGCGCGTATTTTACAACAATTGCAAGGTCGCGGCTAGCGTAAATGTAATTTCGAAATAATTAACAAGGACACTTGTCCGCTGTTTGTTGTTTAAATAAACAAAAAAACGCCCGTAGGCGTTTTTTTAGTATTAACGGCGTTAAATTAACAGCTATGCTTTTGCGGTTAATATGGCTCGAAGTGGAGCGGGGTAGCCTTCAATTGTTTTACTTGTATCGTTTGGATCTAAAAAGTCGATTAACGATTCGTTTTCCATCCAGTCGGTTTTGCGTTGTTCTTCAAGCGTGGTAATAGCGCAATCTTTTATTTGCACATCTTTAAAGCCAACGCGTTCCATCCACAGCTTTAATGCCGCAGTACTTGGAATAAACCACACGTTGCGCATTTTAGCGTAGCGGTCGGTAGGTATGAGTACTGTGTTTTCATCGCCTTCAATTACTAGGGTTTCAAGTACGAGTTCGCCGCCTGGGCGAAGCTGCGCTTTTAACTGCGCTAAAAAGTCGATAGGTGAGCGACGATGATAAAGTACGCCCATCGAAAAAACCGTATCAAACGCTTTAAGCTCGGGTAATGCTTCAACGCCTAGTGGTAGTAAATGTACGTTTTCGTCTGGGTTGTAGTGTTTAATTGCCTGAAACTGACATAAAAATAAATCAGACGGATCAATACCCACTACAAACTCTGCGCCTTCACCACGCATACGCCATAAATGATACCCTGAGCCACAACCAATATCTAAAACAGTGCGGCCTTTTAATGACTCAATATGAGGAAGCAGGCGGTCCCACTTCCAATCACTGCGCCACTCTGTATCTATTTCAATACCGTGCACATTAAATGGACCTTTGCGCCATGGCATCATGCGTTTTAATAAATGCATGGCTTGCTTTTGCTCGCCATCACTCATCTCTCCTGGCGCGCCAATTTCTACCTTAGTAGAAATATCAACATGCGAAGTTGCCACCTCTGGTAAGTTTTTAAGTACTTTTTGCCATTTAGGCAAATCACCATGGCTAGCCTCGTTTTGCCAATGTTTTAATTGAGCAGGGAGGGTTTCTAGCCAGTGACTAAGTGGGCTTTGTGCGATAGATGCGTAAAATTGGTTAAACCATTGAGACATGGATGACTCTCTTTATTTAATTGCTACCATTGAGCAAAAATTAAAACATTGATACCACACTTGAGTTTGGCTAAAACCAATATCTTGTAAGCGAGTAAAGTGAGTGCTCAGTGTATCTGGGCGCATAACGTTTTCGATAGCGGTACGTTTTTGGCTTATTTCAAGCTCTGAGTAGCCATTGTGACGTTTAAAGTCGTGGTGCAAATCAATTAATAGGTTATCGCATTGCTCGTTTTCGGCTTTAATTTTTTCGCTAAGTAGTAGCACGCCACCAGGTTTAAGATTAGCGTATATTTTCTCAAGCACGGCTTGGCGCTGTGCGTGTGGAATAAACTGCAGTGTAAAGTTCATTGCCACAACCGATGCGTTTTGAATCTCAAGCTCGTTAATATCGCCTAAAGTAACAGTAACAGGCACATCTGATTTAAAACCTTGTAAATGCATTTTACAACGCTCAACCATGGCTTGTGAGTTATCTACTGCAATAATGTGGCAATTATCAGTGCGAATATTACGACGCATGCTAAGCGTGACTGCGCCCAGTGAGCAGCCTAAATCATAAAGATTTGAGTTACTTTGTGCGTACTCACCCGCAAGTTTACCCATTGTACTGACAATCGTTGCGTAGCCAGGTACAGAGCGCTGGATCATATCTGGAAAAACTTCGACTACATTTTGATCAAAGCTAAAATCTTTTACTTGTTGCTCAGAGGCATAAATACTGTCTTTTATGGTCACGAAGGCAGTCTCTTTGTAAATAATGGCGCTATTTTAACATTTTATACTGGATAGTCAGTGATAAATTCAGTAGCTTGACTAGAATTATGAATAATAAGTACAAAAGAGAAGATTAAATGAGCAAAAGTAAGGTCATCAGCACAGACGATATATTAGCAACCCTTTGTCATTCAGTGACAGGTGTGCTCACATCAGCCAGCGGTAATGGTATTAGCTACTCAGCCATGGTGCAAAAAATAACACGTACATGTATGCGACCAGATATTGGTTGCTTTGTTTTATTTGACGGCGGTTTTACAGGGCTCGTAATTACCAACTTTACTTCGCAAGCGGCGATGGAAATTTATGGCGATTACATGCGTAACATGGGAATGCCAGAAGATGAAATAGCGCATAGCCATTTATCAGACGATGTATCAAACGTACTAGGCGAGTTGATGAATCAAATTGTTGGCGACTTTACGTCTAAAGTGCGTGAGCAATTACATACTTCAATTACACAAAACCAGCCAAAAATGATGGCAATAAACAAGCAAGTGCAAATATCGGTAGATACCACGATGGATCGCCCGCAAGCCCGCCGCGTAACATTCACCACAAGTAAACAAAATATCTTTTACTTGGAATTAGCGATGGATAAAACAGAGTTCATTAAATTACACGACTTTGATATTGCAGAAGCACTCGACCCAGACGACATAATTGAAAACGAAGCACGAAAAAAAGCGGACAAAGAAAAATCATCTAAAGCAGTAGAACAAGATGATGGCGATGATGATTTTATGGCAGGCCTAGGGCTTTAAGTCTATTTACGTAGGTTGTTGAGAGAAACGAAACCCAACGACTGCTCTATCAACTCTTCGCTATCAGCTTTTAGTAGGTTGATACGACCCATAAAAAGGCGATTTGATATCGCGTTTTTTATTAACCAAAATATAAATTCTCTTTAGTATTAGTAAGGATATTTTAAATGACTGATACGGAAAACGGTGATTGCAAGCTTACAAAAGAAGTTGGGAGGTTTGTAAAGTCGCACATAATACCGAAATCCCTAACTAGGCCAAACATTTCAGGGAATAAATTTATTGAAAAGAAAGTGACTAATCGCGGACCCTTTTATGGCAAAGCAAGTGATAGCTGGTATGACCCAAATATAGTGACCCAAAAAGGTGAAGATATTTTAGCGTATTTAGATACCTTAGCTATTGAGGAGCTTCGAGGTTTAGGTTTGGTTTGGTCTAGTCATTTATTTAAAGCAAACTCTGCCAAACAGCTAAATAGCCTCAGACTAGTAAAATTTCAAAGACCCAAATTAATTAGAAAATACTTTCTTAGCCTTTTGTGGAGAGCTGCAGTAACAAAAATTTCGGCATTTAGTGAAGTTAATTTAAATGCAAAAAACATTGAACTTCTTAGACAGATTATAGTTGGTGAGAAGGAAGATAATAGAGCTATTTTTCCAATTAGCTTGGTTCAGTTATCTACAAAAGGTCATACAGTCAATTTAGCACCATTTAAGCACAAGATGGATATTAATGGAGGTGAGAATATATATCGCTTCTATCATGATGGACTTGTTATTCATATGTATATTGATGATCCGCGGTTGTCTGTTTTAAAATCTTCGGTTGATTATAATCACCCTATGTTCGTTGGATTGGATATAACTATTATTAACCAAATCAATTATGAAAATTCATTTCAATATCAAAATACTTTGAAACATACAAAAGAATATTTCAATCACTTTCCTAGCCAACGTCCAGCTAAAGCATCTAAGAGTACTCATAAATAAGGATTTTCTCCCATTGCGACTACCACACAAAAAATTCTTAAATCTAACTCTAGCTGGTGATAACTCGGCTCCATGTGGCAGCAAAGTTGATAAAAACCTTTGTTGTGGTCTTTTTCTTTAAAGTGGGCGAGCTCATGTACCACTAACGCTTTTAATAACGGCTCGGGAGCGCGGAGCAAGTCGCTGTTTATCGCTAAATCGTGCTTACGGGTTTTACCTTGCATTCGATACGTATGTGTACCGAGTGCATTGGTCACCATGTCGCCTTGTTTTTTAAACGCCGCACGACCAAATGGTGGCGCATTTTTTAAATATTGTTTTTTAAGCTCGGTTGCGTAGTTATAAAGTAGTTTATCGCTAGTAATGGTATGTGCTTGCGGATACTTTTTAAGTAAGTAGTCACATACCTTGTTGTTATCTATAAGGCTTAATACTTGCTCAACAATGTTAGCTGGGTAGCCGGTAAAGTAACGTGCGTATTCACTCATTATTGTTTCTCTGTCGTTTTACTTTTAAAAAAGTGCTTGCTGGTGGGCTTCTTTTTCGCCAGTAAATGGGTTTAATGCTTTGTGATCATAACCAAGGTCTTTGCAAAACTGCCTTGCTAATAATGGCGCTTCTCGGTTATCTGCCGTATGAAAAAACACATAAGGAGTTTTTCCTTCATCAAGCCATTGTTTTACTTTACTTAGCCACGGTTTATAAAAGGGTTTATAGTCGTTTTGTAAATCGGCTATTACAAAGCGCGCCATAGGCTCTGAGCCAGTAGCTATTGCATGTACCGGTAAGTGGGGCTTTTTTTGCTGTGCATCTATTAGTGCTTCGGTTGTTGGTTTTACCGCAAATAAGGCGCGAGTATCCATCGATATACGATTTATGTTGTTTGCCATTAATAACTGATTAAGCGCTATTTCGGCTTCACCCTTTTGAAAAAACGCAGTATGACGTACCTCTACACCGTAATTAACCTCTTTTGGTAACAGGCTAATAAATTGGGCGAGTTTGGGTAAGTCACCAAGGCCAAATGCTTTAGGTAATTGCAGCATGATTTGCCCGGTTTTTTCTAAAATAGGGGAGAACAAGTTAAGCCAATCAGTAAGCTCGGTTTGAACATTAGTAAGATGCAGCTCGTGGCTAAAGCGACGATTAAACTTAAACGTAAATTTAAAATCGTCGGGTACGCTGTTTGCCCAGCGCAATACGGTGCTTGGCGATGGGTCAGCGTAAAAGCTGGTATTGCCTTCAACTGAGTTAAAATGCTGGGCGTATTGGTTAAGCATATCGGCGTTTTTACATTGGCTTGAAAATAAATTGCCTTTCCATGCGTTGCTCGACCACTGAGGGCATCCAATATATAACATACAAACTAGCGCCTTATTATAAAGTGGCGATAGTGTAGCAAATAACAAAACGAGCTGCTGTAAATTCAGGGGCAAAAGCGGCACACGCCCTAGCATCTTAATGTTAGTTGAGTATAATGCAGGGCTTAATTTGATTATTTTTAGATTGCTAGCGGCTTTATTTGTATTGTGGTGACCTGTTTTTTAAATCACACGCCTTAAAACAAATAAATATAACCGTTTAAGCCTTTTATCTGACAGGAAAACTATGCGCTCTATATATTGCGGACAGCTAAATAAAACTCACGTAGATCAAGAAGTTGAACTATGTGGCTGGATCAACAAACGACGTGACCTTGGTGGACTTATCTTTGTCGATTTACGCGATAGAGAAGGTTTAGTACAAGTTGTATTCGACTCTGACATTGAAGAGTTAATGAGTTCAGCTAACACACTTCGCCAAGAATTTTGTGTTCAGCTAAAGGGTACTGTACGTGCACGCCCTGATAGCCAAGTAAATAAAGATATGGCAACAGGTGAAATTGAAGTTTTAGGTACTGAGCTTACAATTATTAACCGCTCTGAACCGCTTCCACTTGATTTTAACCAAGTAAACTCAGAAGAGCGTCGTTTAAAATACCGTTACTTAGACCTACGTCGTCTAGAAATGAGTGACCGTATTAAATTACGTGCTAAAGCAAGCAGCTTTGTTCGTCGCTTTTTAGATGAAAACGGCTTTTTAGACATCGAAACACCTGTACTTACTAAAGCAACGCCAGAAGGCGCACGCGATTACTTAGTGCCAAGCCGCGTTCATAAAGGTAGTTTTTACGCTTTACCACAGTCTCCACAGTTATTTAAGCAATTGTTGATGATGTCGGGTTTTGACCGTTACTACCAAATTGTTAAATGTTTCCGTGATGAAGATTTACGTGCCGATCGCCAACCAGAATTTACCCAAATAGATATAGAGACCTCGTTCATGAGCTCTGATCAAGTACGTGGTATGACTGAAAAAATGATCCGCGAGATGTGGCAAACATTGCTAAACATTGATTTAGGCGATTTTCCAATCATGCCTTACAGCGAGGCAATGAGTCTTTACGGTTCTGATAAGCCAGATTTACGTAACCCAATGAAATTAGTTGATGTTGCAGATTTAGTTAAAGACGTAGAGTTTAATGTTTTCTCAGGTCCAGCTAACGACGAAAAAGGTCGTGTTGCTGTATTAACTGTACCGGGTGGCGCTAAGCTTTCTCGTAAACAACTTGACGATTACACTAAGTTTATTGGTATTTACGGCGCTAAAGGTATGGCGTGGATGAAAGTAAATGACCACACTGCAGGCGCTGAAGGTGTTCAATCACCAGTGGCTAAGTTTTTAAGCGAAGACGTAATTACTAAATTACTTGAGCGTACTAATGCTCAGTCTGGCGATATCATTTTATTCGGTGCCGATAAGCGCAACACAGTAAATGAAGCAATGGGCGCACTGCGCGTTAAGATTGGTGTTGACTTAGAAATCACTAACCTTAATAGTTGGGCACCACTTTGGGTTGTAGACTTCCCAATGTTTGAAGAAGATGACGAGGGCACATTACATGCTGTGCATCATCCATTCACTGCACCAAAAGATATTACTGCAAGTGAGCTTGAAGCAAATCCAGCTGCGGCTATTTCAGATGCCTACGACATGGTATTGAACGGCTACGAAGTGGGTGGCGGTTCGGTACGTATTCATAATGCAGATATGCAAGAAACTGCATTTAGAATTTTAGGTATTAACGAGCAAGAGCAACAAGACAAGTTTGGTTTTTTACTTGATGCACTTAAATACGGTACACCACCACATGCAGGTTTAGCATTTGGTCTTGACCGTTTAGCAATGCTTTTATGTGGTACCGATAACATTCGTGACGTTATTGCTTTCCCTAAAACAACACAAGCGTCGTGTTTATTAACCAACGCACCAAGCAAACCTAGCCTTGATTCGTTAGCTGAGCTTGCAATTAGTGTTGTTGAAAAAGCGATACCTAGCGAAGAGTAATTTTTGTTTAGCTTATTGAGCTAAATTTAAAAACCCTTAAGTTATATGCTTAAGGTTTTTTTTGTGGTTAAATTTGCAGCAGAGTGTATTTTAACCGAACAGACGAAAAAGGAATTATTATGTCGATCAATGCAACCCTATTTGGTGAGTTCTTAGTTTTTTTTATTGTGCTGAGTATTCCTATTTTTGCTGTAATTAGCTACAAAATAGGTAAGCGTAAAAGTACTATGCCTGGGGTTTTAGCTTTTGTGGGTGGCTGTTTAGCGCTATTTCCACTACTTGCTTTGATTTTTATTGCAGTGCTTGCGCTTAAAAAAGATTTACCTAAAAGTAATGGCTACACGGGTTAAATTTAATAGGTGAATTGTGTTGTTAAGTAATAATAACCAGTATTTTGATGAACAATTTAATGCTTTACAGTACGCAGAGCAATTAACTGAAAACTCTGAGTTTGAAGAGTGTATATTTATCGATTGCGACTTTTCAGATGGGCAGTTTAAAAATTGCCGATTTATAGAATGTAGTTTTAAAAACTGTAATTTATCGTCACTTAAATGGAACTACAGTTCGCTTGAAAATGTAAGTTTTAGCCACTGTAAATTAAATAGTTTGCAATGGGCTGATGTAGATTGGCCAGCGCTTAGTATCAACGCACCGGTGAGTTTTAATTATTGCGAGCTCAGTAATAGTTCTTTTTTTGAATTAACTCTCAAAGCCCTCAAACTAACACACTGCTTTGCCAAAAATGTTGATTTTAGACACGCTGATTTAAGCGGTAGTGAATTTACAGGAACAGATTTTCGCGATAGTGAGTTTTTTCAAACTAACTTAACAAAATGTGACTTTGTAGGTGCTACAGCGTTTAATATAGATTTGAATAATAATATGTTAGCGAATGCTAAGTTTGATCGCTTCGAAGCACTTAATCTGCTTACCAGCCTTGATATAGAGCTTTGTGATTAATTTAGTTTAATATGGTTACATACCTAGAAGCGACAGCTTAGCTGGGCTTCTAGATACTGCGTGACTGCGTAATTAACGGCTTGGGCCATTTTTATTACGTGCACTGGCAAGCTGTCTTGCGATTTCTAATAACGCTGGTGAAATATCTTCAGCGCCATCTTTAATTAGTTTTGTAACATCACCTGACGAAAACAAACCGTCACGCGGTGATTTAATACCTAACTCACGAACAAAATCCTTCGTTTTACCTGTGCTGCCTGTTTCAATAAACTTAAAAATAATACGTTCATTGTTGTTTTTAGCAGGTGCTTTTAGTGTTTCGATTTCGTCATGTATTGCCGTTAGTTTGTCTTCTAAAATTTCTATACGTTCTTGAATGCTATTGTATGATTTCATTTATTGGATCTTTTACTAAATATATTTAAACAATGGCGGCCATTATCGCATAGTTTGACAATAGAGAATGCAAACCTATAAAGTAAAAGTTATTTTTAATTAAAAACAATAATTTATATAAGTTTGAACATGCAAAAAACACTTAAAAAGCTTTTTATGTTAGGCGCACTAGCTCTAAGTACATCAGTTATAAGCACATCAGTAATAGGCGCGACAAGCTATGCAAACGATGGCGTTATAACTGATGAAAGCCGTAATCGCACTATTCCTATCAATATCACACTACCAAGTAACAATGCTCTAAGTGCACTGAAGAAGTAAAATGCCCTGTAGCGTTTATTAACGCAGGTTACGGGATTAGCCATAACGGGTATACGTTTGCCAGTAATGCGTTTAATCAGCGTGGATATTTAACAATAGCCGTTGCACATGAGCTAAAAAGTGACCCTTACTTAAACCGTGAGCAGCCTTACTTAACCACTCGCATGGAAAACTGGCATCGTGGCGTAGTAACGCTTAAGTTTTTAGTTAATGAGCTATCGAGTAAATACCCAGCATACGAATTTACAAAACTCACCTTATTTGGGCACTCAAACGGCGGGGATATTTCCGCATTATATGGCTCTATTTATCCAAACGAAGTTAGCACTATTATTACGCTCGATCATCGCCGCATGTTGATCCCGCGCAATAAAAACATTCGCGTACTTACTCTACGCGGTAGTGATTACCCCGCTGATGCGAATGTGCTGTTAAACGATTCAGAGCTGGATAAGCTTCCTGTTACACAAACACTAATAGAAAAATCGCGTCATAACGATATGTACGATGGCGGGCCAAAATGGCTGGTGGATAGAATGAGTAAAGAAGTAGAGGGATTTTTAGATAGTAAAAATTAGGTTTATAAAAGTTAAATCACAGCGCAGTGTTACCTGCGCTATATTAATTTCACGGCAGTTATTCTACCAGTTCACTTACAATAACTGGGTTATTGTGTAGTGTTTTATGCACTGGGCATTTGTCGGCTATTTCGAGTAAACGCTGGCGTTGTGGCTCTGTTAAGTCGCCACGTAAGGTGATTTTACGGGTAATGGCTTCAAGGTTACCGGTTTGCTCACAATCGTCGCAATCTTTGTTGTAATCGCGAGTGTGATCAAGTTCTACTTTAACATGCTCCAGTGGTAAGTTTTTACGTGTAGCGTACATACGCAGTGTCATGGCCGTACAGGCACCAAGCCCCGCTAATAAGTGATGATACGGATCGGGGCCTAAGTTTTTACCGCCTACTTTTATTGGCTCATCTGCAAGCCAAGTATGATCTTTAGTGCTCACGTGCTGAGTAAATACATGGTCTTTTTCTTCAACGAGTACATTGCCACCCGTTAAACTTGCCGTGTATTTAGTTTTGTCGTACTTAACATAACGGTTTGCCCACGTTGCAATTATTTGTGCAGCGTAGTCGGCATCGTTTTTATTAGTAAGTAAGTGATCGGCGTTATCTAGGCTAATAAAGCTTTTAGGGTGTTTAGCTGATGCATAAATTTTTTCAGCTTCACTAATATTTACCGTCGCATCAATAGGGGAGTGCATTACTAATAATGCGCGCTTAAGCTTACTAATGTGGCTTTTATCGTACTTGGCTATATCGTCAATAAATTGTTTTTTAATGGTAAATTCACGACCAGCTAAATTAACTTTTGCTTCACCTGCTGTGTTAATTTCATCAAGGTGTGCTTCAAAGTTATGCGCTACGTGCTGCGCATCTGACGGTGCACCAATGGTTGTAATAGCCGATACTTCAGGAATATGCTCAGCAGCAGCAAGAACGGCTGCCCCGCCTAAACTGTGGCCAATGAGTAGTTGCGGCGCCGCAAAATGCTCACGTAAATGATTTGCCGCAGATACTAAATCTTGAATGTTTGATGAAAAGTTACTGTTAGCAAAATCGCCATCACTATTACCTAAACCAGTAAAGTCAAAACGCAGTACGGCAATCCCTTGTTGTGTGAGTGCACGGCTAATCCGTGTAGCTGCTGCAATGTCTTTACCGCATGTAAAGCAGTGTGCAAATAGCGCGTAAAACTTAACGTCACCAGAGGGAAGTTCAAGTTGGCCGGCAAGTTCTAAATCGCCGCTTTTAAAAGATACTTTTTGTCGCATGGGGGGCCTTATTTACACAAATAAAATATATTCTAATAATAGACCAGAGATAGTTACTAAACCTTGCAAATTCAACGTTTTTTTATAAGTTGATCTTGATCAAGCAAAGTGGCGGCGACTATGCTTTGCGGACATATGTCCTTATGTTTTTGAGGTCATTTGTCTATCCTCGCATAGCGCTATAATGAAGGCTTTGCTACTTTATATAAGTAATTTAGCACTATTAAAAGCAACTCACTTCACACAACCTATTCACTGGAACGTACAATGCAATTACCTACTGTTGATTATAAAGCTCCCGATGCGGCTGCACAATTTGTTGAATCGTTAAGAAATACTGGATTTGGCGTTTTAAAAAACCACCCAATCCCACAGTCTTTAGTTGAGTCTATTTACAAAAATTGGCAAGACTTTTTTAACTCAGAGCAAAAGCACGACTTTTTATTCTCTAAAGAAACTCAAGACGGTTATTTTCCGCCTTCAGTATCTGAAGTAGCGAAAGGCTTTACAATAAAAGACATTAAAGAGTACTTTCATGTGTACCCTAAAGGTCGCGTTCCTGCCCAGCTTGAAGCTGATGTACGTGAATACTACCGTTTAGCAAGTGAATTTGCTGGCACATTGTTAAGCTGGGTTCAGGCTGAATCTCCGGCTGATGTACGTGCTAAGTTTTCAATTGATTTAAAAGACATGATTGCCGATTCTGAGCAAACATTGTTACGTATCCTACATTACCCACCAATGACGGGTGATGAAGAGCCAGGTGCTATTCGCGCAGCAGCCCATGGCGATATTAACTTATTGACTGTATTACCAGCTTCTAATGAGCCTGGTTTACAAGTTCAAAAAACAGATGGCGGTTGGTTAGACGTGCCATGTGATTTTGGCAGCTTAATTATTAATATCGGCGACATGTTACAAGAAGCGTCGGGCGGGTATTTCCCATCGACAATTCACCGTGTAATTAACCCAACGGGTAAAGCATCTACTAAATCGCGTATTTCACTACCGTTATTTTTACACCCGCATCCAGATGTTGTGCTTTCAGAGCGCTACACGGCAGATAGCTACTTGCAAGAACGCCTGCGTGAGTTAGGTGTTAAGTAACTCTTATACTTAGAGTAATTAAGTATAAATATAAAACGGCTTATGGCCGTTTTTTGCATTTTTAAGCAACTTGAGCACAGGTTTAATTTTAATAAACTATGCTCAATTGCTCGCAACGTAAATAATGGCATGCATTCTTAGCTACTACAGGTATAATGCGCGCAACTGGCTAATGTAGCCTTATTTAAAAGAGAGTTTATATGAGTTTTGAAGGTTTAGGTTTATCACAGTCTTTGGTTAATGCGGTTTTAGAAAAGGGCTATGAAACGCCAACGCCGATTCAGGCTCAAGCAATTCCTGCAATTATTGAACGCCGTGATGTTATGGCAGCAGCGCAAACAGGTACAGGTAAAACAGCGGGTTTTACATTACCACTTATTGAGCGCTTGTCGTCGGGCCCTAAAGCTAAAAGTAACCACGTACGTGCACTTATTTTAACGCCTACACGTGAACTTGCTTTGCAAGTAAGCGAAAACGTTGAAGAGTACGCTAAGCATTCGGATGTGAGTTCGTTTGTAGTTTACGGTGGCGTTAAAATTAACCCACAAATGCAGCGTCTTCGTAAAGGTGTTGATATTTTAGTAGCAACGCCGGGTCGTTTAATCGACTTACATAATCAAAATGCAGTTAAATTTGATAGCGTTGAAGTGCTTGTACTCGATGAAGCTGACCGCATGTTAGACATGGGCTTTATTCACGACATTAAACGCTTAATTGCTAAAATGCCTGCTAAACGTCAAAACTTGATGTTTTCGGCTACATTTTCAGATGAAATTCGTGCATTAGCAAAAGGGTTAATTAATGACCCAGTTGAAATTTCAGTTGCAGCAAAAAATACTACAGCTAAAAGTGTTACTCAGTGCGTTTACGCGGTAGATAAAACACGTAAAACAGCATTGCTAAGCCACTTAATTCGTACTAACGATTGGCAACAAGTATTAGTGTTTAGCCGCACAAAGCACGGTGCTAACCGCTTAGTTAAACAACTAGAACGTGATGATATTACAGGCGCGGCTATCCATGGTAATAAGTCACAAGGTGCTCGCGTTAAAGCACTTGATGGTTTTAAAAGTGGTGAAGTACGCGTACTAGTAGCAACAGACATTGTTGCACGTGGCTTAGACATTGTTGAATTACCGCATGTTGTTAACTACGATTTGCCAAATGTATATGAAGATTACGTTCACCGTATTGGCCGTACAGGCCGTGCTGGTGCATCGGGTCATGCGATTTCGTTTGTAACGGTTGATGATGCTGTTGATTTATACGGTATTGAACGCTTTATTGGTGAGCTTATCCCACGTGCTGAAGAAGATGGTTTTGAGCCTATAAATCCAGTAGCAGAGCGCGCATTAGATGCTCGTCCGTTACCGGCTAAAAAGCCTAAGAAAAAGCAGCCTTTTAATAAGCCTAAATCTGATAGCAGCAAGCCTAACAGCAAAAAGCCGAACAATGGTGGTAATGGTACCGGCCCACGCCGTGGTGGTTCTAAAAAGCCAGCAGCTAAAACAGATGACAGCGCGCAAAACCCATGGGCAAAGCGTGAATCTGTTGGCGGTAATAGCCAACGCCGTCGTCGCACCAATAACGATTAATCATTATTAGTGATTGCACTAGCGTTTAATTAATTTAGAATTTAGTTAAAGGCAGATACAAAAAACGCGCTCCCTTCTTTAATTAAATAGAAGCAGCGCGTTTTTTATTGCCTGTAATTTGTACTTACTGTATTGCCTGCCTGATTAAATAGTTAATACCCAAGCCGACAAATAAAGTCACACTTACGCTAAGTAATGTGCCGAGCATAACGTACTCGGTAAGTTTTTTATCTTTGCTTGCACTTAAATCACCAAACCTAAATACCGACTTTGCCGCAAGTAAAAAACCAAGCCCTGCAAATTGGTCAAGCAATATAAAGCTCAGCATAAGTACGCGTTCCAACATACCTATGCTTTGCCCTGCAAGCACTAAGCTACCAGTACTTGAAAAGTTACTTGTTAAACGCTCTAACATCATTCTTATAAATACGGCGCAGGGGCTTAAAATAATTAAATAACCGCATACCACCCACAGTATTTTGGGATCAGTGAGCATATTATTAATTGCAGCCATAAAGCTATTGTTATCAGTTAGCCAAATACTGAGCGCAATAATAACGAGTATGTGCGCTATTTGATCTAGTAAAAAAGGCACCACGCCTTTATTAGAATACGATTTAGCTATATCAATAAAGTAATGGCTCAACATAATGCTCGCCGTGGTAATTAAAACACTGCTTAGTTGTTGCCACCCAAAGGTGTATTCCCACAGGGTAATGATGAGTGCACTTGTTATACCATGCACTAGTACATGAAAATAAAGCTTACTGGCTTTAAAGTGACGGGTATTTCTGTCGTTTACCCAACTCATAGGTTGCCAGTAAAAATCAGCGAGTAAGTGGCCAATAATAAGCGCGACCAGTAAAAGTGAAAACGCCATTATTCACCTCCTTTAATTATATTTTTTATAACGTGTTGCGTGTGCTTAATAAAGCGTTCTATAAGTTGGTAGTGCGCTAAATTGAGTAGTTTGGTTACGTTTTCGCGACTTGTTTTAAGCTCTTTAGCCAGTGCCGCGTGGCTGTTGTCTGGTGATGTTAAATAGACATACAGGGCATTTGCTTGTTTTTGTGTGATTTTAGTGAGCAATACGTCGGCAAAGGCTAAATTAAGATTTAAGCTTTCATCGAGCTGCTGCTCGTTAATATTAAAAACAAAGCGTTGATTGCCTATTTTATCAAGGCCTTGCCCCGAAAGAGTAAAAGCAGAACCGGTTGCTGTTTTTATATCGCTGCGTGGGTTATCTATTTGCCCAAGTGCCAAGCTTTGTCGTAGTTCATAACCTGACGATTTAAGGTGTAAATATACAAGTAAGGCATTTTTAAAAAGGAGCTGAGGATTATTAACTTGTAACTGAAAGGCATCGCCTCGGTATATATTCCAAAGTGTTTGCTCCCCCGAAATGTTTCGCAAACTTTGCTCTAGTTGATAAAGCATGGCATCGTATTGCTGCTTAGGGATTGTTTGCGATTTAATAATATCGCCGCTGATCACACCAATCATAAAAATCTCAAAATGGTTACTTTTTAATATGTAACCAATATTGGTTACATAAGGGTATGTAACTAATTTAGGTTACTTAAATATAAATTGCAAGGTACACTTATTTTATAACGTTACTTTTATTGCTATTAATCCTCACTAGGACACTAAATGACTTTACAAAACGAGCAGCAAAGCACGAAACCACGGGTCGGTATTTTTGTTGATGTGCAAAATATTTATTACACGTGCCGTGAGAGTTACGGGAAAAATTTTGACTACAATGCGTTTTGGCGAATGATGGAGGCGCAATACAATATTGAGTGTGCTTTTGCGTATGCAATTTATCGAGGAGATGAAAAGCAAAATCAGTTTCAAAATATTTTGCGTGCGATTGGTTTTGAGGTAAAGCTAAAGCCATTTATTCAACGCCGTGATGGAAGTGCTAAAGGCGATTGGGATGTAGGCATAACAATAGACATGTTAGAGCAGGGTAAAAATCTTGATAAAGTTATTTTGCTCTCTGGCGATGGTGACTTTGCTTTGTTACTTGGGCATTTAAAAAATCAATATAATGTACCGTGCGATGTATACGGTGCTGACAGGTTAACTGCTGAGGTATTAAAACAAAGCGCAGAGCAATTTCATTTAATTGATAATACTTTGCTACTTTAACAGTAAAAAATAGTTAAAAAAGTGCAAGCTAAGTGCCTGCAACATGAGAGATTTTAATACAAAGCCGTAATAGATGAATTAAGCCTTATATAGGCTTTTTTTATTACTGTAATCAATTGGGTTTGCTAAATGATTATGGTAATTTTAAAGCATAACGAGTTACCAAGGACTTACATGCTTCATTACAGCAACATGCCACTAGATAGAGGCTCAAATTTTCGTAAAGACCCATCGTGGCTTAAAGCGCAAATGTCGGCGCAAAGTAAATGGGTTTTAGTTAAAAATAATCAAACCCTATTTATTAAAGATACCCCTAAAGTAAGCTATTTAACGTATCAGCAAGTGGCGCATTTAGATTTAACGAGTGCTATTTTTGTTGGTTTAAACAATGCTAAACATGGTGTGTTTGCATTGGATGTTTCTGATCTGGATGAAAGCGTACTTTCGCCTTTAATAGAGGGCGCTCAGTTTTTTGATATTCGCCAATATGGGCCTCAAGTAACCATTAAATATGCCTCAATAGCCGCCCTTGCGAGAGGGTTATGTTATTGGCACGCCACGCATCGCTTTTGTGGGCGCTGTGGTAGTAAAAACCGTTCAGTGGAAGCCGGGCACTCTAGAGTGTGTGAAAACGAAAACTGTAAGCATCCTACATTCCCTCGTACCGATCCTGCGGTAATTATGGTTGTTACTAAAGTCTTTGCTGACGGAGTAGAACGCTGTTTATTAGGTCGCCAAGCTGCGTGGCCCACTGGTATGTATTCGTCGCTTGCTGGATTTGTAGACCCAGGGGAGACACTAGAACAAGCTGTTGCGCGTGAAGTTAAAGAAGAGGCAGGTATAGAGGTTGATAACGTACGTTATGTTGCATCTCAGCCTTGGCCGTTCCCATCGTCCATTATGCTTGGTTTTTTTGCACAGGCGACATCTGAACAAATTAACGTAGATAAAGAAGAGCTAGACGATGCAAAATGGTTTAGCCGTGAAGACTTAGAGCAATTTGGTAATTGGCACGAAGACGGCGAGCATTTAAAGCTGCCTAGAACCGATTCTATCTCTCGTTATTTAATTGAGCATTGGCGCACAAACCCTTAAGGATTAACAATGTCGAGTAAAAGTAATAAAAACACTCAGCTGGTATCATCAGGGCGAAAAAAAGCCTATACACATGGCGTAGTAAATCCCGTTGTACAGCGTGCATCTACCATTGTATTTGATACTGTAGCCGATTTAAAAGAAGCAGCTAAAACCCGTGGCGATAAAACGTTATTTTATGGGCGCCGAGGAACAACAACACACTTTGCGCTACAAGAAGCGATTACAGAACTTGAAGGCGGCGAAGGGTGTGCATTGTACCCTTGTGGCGCTGCGGCGATCAGCCAAGTATTTTTATCGTTTTTAAAAACCGGTGATCATATTTTAATGGTTGATAACGTATACGAACCAACTCGCGATTTTTGCGATAAAATTTTAGTGGGGCTGGGTATTACAACAACCTATTACCCGCCAACCATTGGCGCAGGTATTAAAGATTACATTCAGCCAAATACTAAAGTGTTGTTTTTAGAATCTCCAGGCTCTATTACGATGGAAGTGCAAGATGTGCCCGCTATGGTAAAAGTAGCCAATGAGCACAACGTAATGACCATGCTTGATAATACCTACGGTAACGGTCTGCATTATCGCCCGTTAGAGCACGGTGTTGATATTAGTATTCAAGCTGCAACAAAGTATATTGTTGGCCATTCAGACGTGATGATGGGGGTGGCTGTTGCTAATAAAAAGTATTGGCCAACCTTGCGCGAAAACTCATACTTACTAGGGCAATGTACCAGTGCCGATGATGCGTATTTAGCACTTAGAGGCCTGCGTACAATGGGTGTGCGTTTAAATCAACATGAAAAAGCAGCAATAGAAGTAGCTAAATGGCTCGAGCAACATGAGCTTGTTGATCATATTCGCCACCCTGCATTTGAAACCTGCCCAGGGCATGAGTTCTTTAAACGTGATTTTGATGGCAGTAATGGGTTGTTTTCATTTGTGATGAAAACCGGGAATCAAAAAGCGATTGATGCCTTTTTAGATAGCCTTGAGCATATTAAAATGGGCTTTTCGTGGGGCGGTTTTGAAAGTTTAGTAACCGCTAATTTAACTATGAAAGGGCTGCGTTCAAATACAGGTTGGGATTTAGGCCCGGTTATTCGCTTGCATATTGGTCTTGAAGATGTTGAAGATTTAATTAGCGATTTAAGCCAAGCACTTGAGGTTTATAAGCAGCATTTATAATTTATATCGCAATTTATGCTGTTACATTTAAATGTATTGTTACAAAGCTCACCATAGGTGGGCTTTTTTTTGCTGGTAATTCAAGGTGTTTACACTTAGTGTGGATAAATACACAGAAAATAAAAAGTCATTAAGGATAGTCAATGGCAACACCATTACCGATAAACGTAGGGCGATTAACGCAAATAGCGGGATTTGAGCTTGTACGTATGTTTTTAACAAAACGTGGACTTATTGCATTAGCAGCCTTTGCATTGGTGTGGCTAATAATACTGCGCTACCCAATAGGGCAGGCAGTAGGCATTGTAAGTGCACCCGATTTTGAGCAAATAGCCCGTGATATATCAGGCTCCATTGGTTTAAGTAAGCTGCTTGATTGGCCTGAGGCCGAATTTGCTATGTACTGGTTAATAGCCTTATATAGCTTTCCCGTTTTTGGTTTATTTATTTGTAGCGACCAAACGGTAGGCGATAGAGAGCGCGGCACACTAAGGTTTTTATCACTGCGCTCCACTCGCTTTGAAATACTGTTTGGCCGTTTTTTAGGGCAGCTAGGAGTATTAGCATGTTTGGTGGGTATAACGCTTGTAGCTACACTCGCGGTATTGGGTTTTAGAGAGCCAAGTTTACTGGCTGGTGGTTTTGCCCGTGCGCTTTCTATATTTTTAATATTAGTGATTACTCTGTGCCCATTTGTAGCACTAATGACGTTAATTAATACCTTTGCTCGCTCATCACGTTTATCTATTGTATTGGCAATTTTATATTTTGCAGCAGGCGGTATTGTAGTTGGTTTATTGCAATGGCAAATACCCGCATTAGGCCTGCTTGATTATTTATTTCCGGGTGTGCAAATAGAGCTATTAGCGGGGCAAAATTTACCATTATTGAGCGCTGTGGCTATTCCCCTTGTGCAAACTGCGGTATTACTAAGCGTTGCTCAACGTATTTTTGCAAGGAGCTCACTATGAGACCATTAATTACAGCTAGCGGTTTGAGTAAATCGTATGGTGCAAAACTTGCGCTTAATAATGTGGACTTTGAAATTAACAAAGGCGCGCCAGTGGCACTTGTTGGGCCAAATGGTGCGGGTAAAACTACCTTATTTAGTTTGTTGTGCGGCTATATTGCGCCAAGTAAAGGCAGCCTTGAAATATTAGGGCATAAACCTGCTAGTGCTGCTTTATTTAATAAAGTAAGTGCATTACCGCAAGACGCGCAACTTGACCCTCGTTTTAATATAGATAAGCAACTCGCCTTTTATGCAAAGCTGCAAGGTATGGGTGCTAAGCAAAGCCAAACTGAGGCGCTACGTGTACTTGATTTAGTTGGCTTAAAAGAAATTGCAAAGCAGCGTGCGGGGGATTTATCGCACGGTATGCGCAAGCGCGTTACGATAGCGCAAGCACTTATTGGCGCACCACAAATTGTAATGCTTGATGAAGCAACCGCAGGGCTTGATCCGATTCATGCCAGAGAAGTACGTGAGCTGGTATCAGAATTAAGTGAACAGGCTACATTTATTTTAAGCTCTCACGATTTAACTGAGCTTGAGCGACTATGCTCACAGGTACTTCATTTAGATAAAGGCGTACTAAGCGAGCATCAAACAAAAACTAATAATACCGATAAACACTTTTATACATTAATGCTAAGCGAGGCTTATCAAAATGTTGAGCAACAGCTTCAAGCAATTGCAGGTGTGAGTCGTGTGTATATGAGCCAACATAAAGAGTATGTAGTTGAGTATCAGCCAACGAGCGATCCACTTGATATTGCACTACTGAATTTTTGTCATCAACAACACTGGCAGTACCGACAGTTAGTTAATGGTCATACATTAGAGAATCAAATATTTAAACAGGAGAAAGTATAATGGGTTTACTTAGCGGACTTATGGGTAATGCAAGCGAAGTTGACGATTCTGATTTAGAAAAAATCCTTGCCAATACATTAATTGACGGCGAGCAAGTAGAAAAAGCATATAAAGTAGTACGTGATATGTTTATTTTTACTAATAAGCGCTTAATCTTAATTGACAAGCAAGGTATGACCGGTTCTAAAATGGAAATGGTGAGTATTGCTTACTCTAAAATTACCAAGTTTAGTAAAGAAAGTGCAGGCCATTTTGACTTAGATGCCGAGCTAAAAATATGGGTTGGCTCAGATCCAACACCAATTAGTAAAGAGTTTAAGTCTGGCGATAATATTAACGATGTTTACCTAATTATTAGCCAACACGCGCTTTAATACGGTACATGTTTTAAGTAGTTGTTGACTAGATGTTGCAACTACTTTAATTTTACAGTTTACAACACTTCCTTACAATTAACTTAATAAATACAATTGGTTAGTTAAGTTTTCATTCAGTTTCCTAACGTTAGCATGTGCCTCGACTTTAGCAATACAGCTAGAGCATAAAAAGCAATGTACATAGGGAAGTCTTACAATGAAAAAATTAGCAGTTATTATTTCGAGCATTTTATTATCTAGCACTGCGGCTGCTGCAGACAGCTATAATTCAATTAGTAACCTAAGCTACAAAAATAGCGATAACAACGACACCGTTGCTGTAGATTCTATTTACTACTTATCTCCTAAAAAAACTTTAGGTCCGTACGATCAATTTGAGTACATCAATAAACAAACTAACGTATATGGCGGCTACGCTGATGACGACTCTGGTGATGTTACAAAAGTTGGCGGCGAATACTTTATTAATGAGTTTGTTGTTGGCGCATCTTACGAAAACCTAGACCCAGATTCAGGTTCTAACAGTGAGCTTTATAAACTGACGGGTGGTTACTTTTTCAACCCTGATTTACTTGCAAAAGTAACACTAGTTGAAAACAAAGACGGCGACGACTACGCATTATTTGATTTAGCTTACAACTACATGCTAAACAGCACAGATTACGTAGGTGTTACACTTACATCAGACGACGATTTTGATTACCGTGCAGTTGCTGCTAAATACTTTATTGATTTACAGCAAGGTAACTACCTAACTTTTGAAGGTAAATACGAAAGCATTGATGACGCAGAAAACCAATGGGTAGCAGAAACTAACTACTACTTCTCAAAAGCAACATCTGTATTTGCTAACTACAACAAGCAAGACACTTACAGCTTTGGTGCTCAACACTTTATCAATAAAAATATTGGTGTAAAGGTGGGTTACGAAAACAACGCTGATGATTCTGACAACGATGCGTACTTTGCTAACATGCGTTTCCAGTTTTAATTAAGTCCCGTACTTAGTTAATACAAAAGTAATATCAAAGGCCCGCTAAATTTAGCGGGCTTTGTTGTTTATAAACGTTTGATCTTTTAACTATAAACTTTTACTAACCATAATTACGGCTTTTATTATGCTCATCTAAATAACCCCTTTAAGTTATAAATAGAGTTGCCATAAAAGGCTAGATTTTTATTAAAGCCATTAAGTAGAGTCGATGATAATAGTTATAAAATAATGAGTATTGGAGTTTTTTTGCTGGTAAATAATAGTTATTGGAAAAAACAGATAAAAATATGCACTTATACAAACCTATTTTTTATTATAAATTCAGAAATAATGAATTAATTATAGTCATTATTTTGAGAAATTAGAAAAATTTAGTGAGGGGAGGTTATATTGATGAGGTTTATCGAATAATTAAGTTGTGTTTAATTTAGCGACAACTTGTACCTTATTTGTTACTTTTTGAGTTTAAATGATGACAGACTATTGTTACGTAGATTTTGATGATACCTATTGTTTACATTTGCTTGTAATTATTTATATTTTCAGTGGTTTAAATTTGTCCTCTTGTTCGGTTTTTGTTCATTTTTTGGCGTTAGGATGCGCCCCGACTTTGGCTAGACAGCTGAGGCATAAAAAGTAATATTTATAGGGAATTTAAAATGAAAAAATTAGCCGTTATCATTTCGAGCATTTTATTATCAAGCGCTGCAACCACTGCAATAGCTGCAGATACTTACCAATCAATCAGCCATGTAGGATACGTGGATGTAGATGGTGATGACACAATAACTGTTGACTCAACTTATTATTTTTCTCCAAAAGCGACTTTAGGTCCTTACGATCAATTTGAATACATCAATAAGCAAACAAATGTTTATGGTGCATACAGTGATAATGATTTTGGAGATGTTACTAGCGTTGGCGGTGAGTATTTTGTAGAAGATTTTGTATTAGGTGCACAGTACAATAATTTCGATAGTGATTTTGGCTCAAGCACGGATGTAATTGAACTTTCTGCAGGTTACTTCTTAAATCCAAACTTTTTATTAAAAGCAACGTTTGTTGATGTAGAAGATGCTGAAAATCAGTTTGTGTTTGACCTAGCATATAACCACGAATTAAATAGCACTGATTATATCGGTTTCACAGTAACAGCAGATGATGAGTTTGATTACCGTGCAGTAGCAGCTAAGTACTTTGCTGATTTACAGCAAGGTAACTACTTGACTGTTGAAGGTAAATTTGAAGATGTTGATGGTGGTTCAAGTAACTGGGAATTAGCATCTAACTACTATTTCAGCAAAGCAACATCGGTTTTTGTTACAGTTAATAAAAATGATGATTACACTCTTGGTGCTCAACACTTCTTCAACAACAATGTTGGTTTAGAAGCAGGTTACGGCAATAACTGGGATGATTCTGATTATGATGCTTACTTTGCAAATGTAAGCTTACAGTTCTAATTTAACTAAAAATTAGAATATGAACAAAAAGCCCGCTCATTTGAGCGGGCTTTTTATTCAGCGCTATTTACCAGCCGCAGTTGCGGCCTTCATTTTGTTTATCTAAATATGTTTGTAATGGTGCAAAGTAATCGAGCATTGCTGTTGCATCCATTTGCGGCTTACCTGTCACAGTTTCAAGCGCCTCTTGCCAAGGGCGAGACGAACCCATTTCAAGCATAGCGTTTAGCTTATCCCCTGCTTCTTTTGAATTATAAATAGAGCAGCGATGAATGGCTTTATCGTTACCGGCAATTTCACATAAGCTACGATGAAACTCAAATTGTAAAATATGCGCTAAAAAGTAACGTGTATAAGGCGTGTTACCCGGAACGTGGTACTTAGCACCCGGATCAAAGTCGTTTTCGCTACGTGCGATAGGAGCTTGCACTCCTTGGTATTTTTCACGTAATTCCCACCAAGCTTTATTGTAGTTATCTGGGGTTACTTCACCTGAAAATACCTGCCAACGCCACTGATCAACCATTAAGCTAAACGGTACAAAGGCTACTTTATCAAGTGCCATTTTCATCAACAAACCGATATCTTTAGATTCGTCAGGTACTTGTTCAAGTAAGCCGATTTCTTTTAAGTAACCCGGTGTAACCGATAAGGCAATGGTGTCTCCAATGGCTTCATGAAAACCATCGTTTGCACTTTCTTGATAAAATAAAGGTTGTTTATTATAAGCGCGTTGATAAAAGTTATGACCTAATTCATGGTGAATGACTGAAAACTCTTCGCCTGTGCGCTGAATACACATTTTAATGCGTAAATCGTCTTTACTATCGATATTCCATGCTGATGCATGACACTGCACATCTCTGTCTTTTGGTTTTACAAACAATGAACGCTCGTAAAATGTCTCTGGTAGTGCGTCAAAACCCATTGATGTAAAAAAGTTTTCTGCCCCTTTGACCATTTTAAGTTCGTCGTAATTATTTTGAGCTAATAACTCGGTTACGTCGTAACCCGGATCGGCGTTATCTGGTGCAACTACATCGTAAATATTACCCCATGCTTGCGCCCACATATTACCAAGTAAGTGCGCTGGTATTGGCTGATCTTGAGGTACTTTGTCGGTGCCGTACTTTTCACCTAACTTTGCGCGAACATGGCAGTGTAGCGAGTTATACAGTGGTTTAACTTGGCCCCAAATACGGTCAAGCTCAGTGGTGAAGTCATCAGCAGGCATATCGTATTTACTGCGCCACATAGCGCCCGTATCGGCATAACCAAGCTCCTTTGCACCTTCGTTGGTAAGTGCTACTTGTTGCTCGTAAAGTGGGCGCATGGGTTTTGATATTTCACGCCAGCCTTGCCATAAATCAAGTAGTTCGTTGTAATCTCGGCTGGTGGCCATTTTTGAGGTCATGTCGCCAAGGCTCAAACAGCTACCATCTTCTTTACAGTATTTACCTTTACCATATAGCCCGCCAAGCTCTGCGACAATTTGTGAAAGCTTCGCTGTTTTATCAGCGTCTTGTGGGGCAGGAAGTGTAAGTGCTAGTTTTAGTTTATCAAGCTTACGGCGAGCATCGTAATCAAGCTCTAGTTCGTCGTATTTTGCAGCTTCATTTGCTAAACGCACGACTGTTTCGGTCATTTTACGGTTAACTTCAGCCGATAGAGCAGATGTATCGTGAGTAATAAAGTTTGCGTAAATCCACTCTGCACGGCTCGATTCTAAATAAAGTGCACTCAGTTCTTTTTCTGTGTTTGTTATAAATGTATTTGCATCTTTAGCTGTTACAGCTTTTTTAGTGTGTGGTGAATCGGTAGTGTCGATAGATACTTGTGCATCGCAGGCCGTTAAAGCAAGAGTACTTGCTACCATTAAGGCGCTCATACTTAGTTTAAATCGAAAGGGGATCATGCTATTCCTTTAATTTATTGTTATTAAAACGTTGATAATAGCAGTGATGTTTAAAACAATAAAATGAATGCGTTAAGGCTCACGACTCGTCGTGCAATGATTGTATTTAAATTAAGATGGGTCATAATTAAGTTACTATTTTCATTCAATGTGTAAGGAATGTGCGCATGTTAATATTTATAATATTGCTGGTCGTGGTGGTGGTTATTTTTGCGGTTAAAGATATTCGCCTAAACTTGATTAGTCGTCCTACGTTTAAAATGTTCAAAAAGGTGCTTCCGCCATTATCGCAAACAGAGCGAGAGGCGATGGAAGCAGGTGATGTTTGGTGGGATGGTGAGTTATTTAGTGGTAACCCAGACTGGCAAAAACTGCACCACTTTCCAAAACCAGAGCTTAGCGATAAAGAAAACGCATTTATGGCTAACCAAGTAGAAACCTTATTGGCGATGCTTGATGATTATCAAATTGTACAAAAAGACAAAGACTTACCAAAAGAAGTGTGGGATTACCTAAAAACAGAAGGTTTTTTTGCGCTGATCATTCCTGAAAAATTTGGCGGTCGTGAGTTCTCGGCAATTGCTAATTCAACGATAGTGTCAAAAATTTCGACTAAAAGCTTAACAGCCGCAGTCACTGTTATGGTGCCTAATAGCTTAGGTCCGGGCGAGTTACTTCTTCATTATGGTACTAAAGAGCAGCAAGATCGTTGGCTGCCAAGTTTAGCTGATGGTACAGATGTTCCTTGTTTTGCACTGACGGGTCCAGAGGCGGGCTCTGATGCTGGCAGCATTCCTGATTCAGGCGTTGTGTGTATGGGTGAGCACAATGGCGAGCAAGTAATGGGCCTGCGTTTAAATTGGTCAAAACGTTACATTACGCTTGCACCCGTGGCTACTGTACTCGGCTTAGCATTTAAAATGTATGATCCAGACGCTTTATTAGGTGATAAAAAAGAGCTAGGTATAACGTGTGCGCTTATACCAACCGATCATCCGGGTGTTGAAACGGGTGAGCGTCATTATCCGCTTAATATGGCCTTTATGAATGGTACCACTTACGGTAAAGATGTATTTATACCACTGGACTGGATCATTGGTGGTCAAGAGTGTGCAGGGCGTGGCTGGAGAATGCTTGTTGAGTGTTTAAGTGCAGGGCGTGGAATATCACTACCAGCATTAAGTGCAGCAACTGGGCATTTAGCTTCAAAAATGACATCGGCATATGCCATGGTACGCCAGCAGTTTGGTGTATCTATAGGGCAATTTGAAGGCGTGCAAGAGGCACTTGCGCGTATTGGTGGTTTAACTTACACACTTGAGTCGTGTAGATTAATGACCGCAGGTGCGATTGATTTAAAATTAAGTCCATCGGTTGTAACAGCGATTGCTAAATACCATATGACTGAAATGGGTCGTACGGTAGTGAATGATGCAATGGATATTCATTCAGGTAAAGGAATTCAAGTAGGGCCTAATAACTATTTGGCGCATGGATATATGGGGATTCCAGTATCAATTACAGTAGAAGGCGCGAATATTCTAACGCGTAATTTAATGATATTTGGGCAAGGTGCAACACGCTGCCACCCATTTGTTTTAAAAGAAATGGAAGCCGCTGCAATGGAAGATGACGACGCAGCACTTGAAAAATTTGATGGTTTATTAATGAACCATATACTATTTGCAGCAAGTAATGCAGGCATGGCATTTGTGCATGGCTTAACACGTAGCTACTTTGCGAAAGCGCCTGTAGGTGGTGAAACGGCTATTTATTATAAACAACTGAGTAGAATGAGCCGAGGCTTAGCTATTTGTACAGACGTTGCAATGTTAATGCTTGGCGGTGAGCTTAAACGTAAAGAAATGATATCAGCGCGTTTGGGTGATGTATTGAGTCATTTGTACTTAGCATCAACTGTTTTAAAACGTTATGAAGATGAAGGGCGCCAACAAGCTGATTTACCATTTGTAAAATATGCAATTGAGAACTCATTATTTGAAATTGGCCAAGCGTTTAATGGCTTCTTTAAAAACTTTTCAAACCCGGTTGTTAATTTTATCCTTAAACGTATCGTGTTCCCACTTGGAAACCATTACCACAGACCAAGTGATGAAATAGCACAAAGTATTTGCGAGCGTATGACTCAACCTGGTGTATTTAGAAACCGCTTAACGCATTTATGTTATGTAGATGAAAATGCAGGTACTGGGGTCATGGAAAGCGCATTTTTAGCTATGCATGATATGCAAGCGCAGTTTAAAGACTTAAAACAATGGCAGCGTAAGGGCAGTGTGCCTGCAACGCTTGATATTGAAGGTGCTATAAATTTTGCGCTTGAAAATAAGTTGTTAGAGCAAACGGATGCTGATGCAATGCATCATGCTAATAAGCTACGTAAGAAAGCCATTGCAGTTGATAACTTTCAACCTGGTGAGCTGTAGCGCAGTACTTTAAATACTAGGGCGTGTTGACCCTTCGTGGTTGAATTTGCAGCAGGCTGTTTGGTTTTTAGGCAAGGCAGAGCCTATGTAGTGTGGTTATTCCCCATAAATCGGCGATAACGCAGCATAAATGCCAAACATGCGCTGCCCTTTGGGTTCTTTCTAGGGACGATTAACTCTTTGTTGCCTACATGGATGTCATAGGTAGGTACTTAAGAAAAACATTAAGTACAGCCTTAAAAATTTGGCTCTACCCCATACTGAAATACTCCTGTTTTTCGATCGCGTTTGGGGTGTGCCCTAGCTGCATTTTTCCTCAGAAAGTCAAATGCTCCATTAACTGCATTTAACAATCCTTTCCTATGCTTCCTAATAATCGCTGTTAATATGGCAATCCACCAAACACCCGTTGTTTTTGCTACTGTCATTGTAGACATTTCAGTTTTAAATATCTTTTCAATACAGCCAGTTAAAAATCTTTTAAGCGTGGTTACTATTAAACTTACATAAATTAGCGCCTCTTGTAAGGTTGCGTTTGATGTTTGAAAGCCGCGTAAATTATTATAAGACTTACACTCCTTAAAAAGTAATTCAACCTGCCAGCGTAACCTATATAATTTGCCTATTTCAGTCGCTGTAAATTCATCAATAGATAAATTAGTGACTAAAAATGTATATTGTTTTTCTTTTTTTGACCAATACCCAACGACTCTTGTTAGCTTGTTTTTTATGCTAACATTCATATCAATAAGATCATTTTTAGGTAATTCGGGAAGCAATTCACATAACTTTGGGGAATGACTTCCTGTTAATTCCTGTCCATTTTGCTTAAAAGCATTATGTACTCTGACTGCTTTTAATCCCTTCGCTCTTAATACGTAAAATCCTCCTGCTTTATCTAATTCATGAATATAACTACCTGAATAATATCCTCTATCAGCAAGTAACAACTGTCCTTTCAACTCTTTAAATGTTGGAAGTTCTTCACGTTCAGAGTAACTGTCTGGTGTTATACCTGCTTTTTCAAAGCAACCTTGCGTTAAATTTAAAGTAGCATGCAATTCAATGGCTGCTGGACACGTATTTGAAAATCGCCCAGGAAAAACATCTTTTAAAGAACGATGAAGCATAATAGAACTACCGTCCTGAATTAAAATATTCTCAAACTTGAACAAATCTTTTTTAGTGTCCTTAAGCGCATCATTTATCCAACAATTAAAAACTCTATTTGTTACCTCTCGCATTAGTTCAGCTAGTTCAGGTTTAACTAACTGGTTATGAAAAGGCTTATACTTAATAGACTGCCCTGTTAGCTGGTTATAAACTCTTAATATTTCGGATAAATAGATCGTTTTTTTATCCCCAAGCGCAGCAACAAGACTAACAACCATATGAAATGCGGTAATATTTCTTTCTCTTTTAGTAAATGCTACTTGTTTACCAAGTCGGTTCAGTTTTTTTTCACTTAGGATACTTTTTAACTTATTAATAAAAATGTTAGCATTCATTTGAAGCTCTTTTCTTGATTCTGTGGTTTGTGTGGTAACAACCATTTGATCATGAATTGAGCTTCAACTCAATTTCTTAAGATCTTACCTATGACATGGATGTAGGTAAGGGGCGTGAGCAGGACGCGGAAGCTTTGCTCGGTTTTTACTTAGCCCACTAGGTTACAAACCTCGCGCCGCGATTAAATCGCCCCTAGATTGAACAAACTTCAATCCACAAAGATCAACACGCCCTAGCTAAAGCGAAAAAGGCCTTACAAATGTAAGGCCTTTTTATGTTTAATTCATTTATTTTTAACGAGCGTAAGGGTCGGCAACAATTTTATCTATGTACCATTTTCCCTTTTTACGAAGCATTTTTACACTGCGCATTTCGTCAATTTTATCACCATTTAAATAGCCGGTAAAAATAAGGTTTATTTTAGCGTTATCGCCGTATTGTTCACGGACACTCATATTGGTCATATCAACTTCAATGGTTACTTCATCATATTGCATATTTACTAAGTTACGGGAAAACTGTTTAGCGGTGCCGTAGGATTTCATTATACGTGTAAGGTTGGGGGTTGCCATGGTGCTGGCTTTTTGAAGGTCTTGCTGGTTATAAAGCGCATCAAAATAAGCGGTTGCTGTATCGCCAGGAGTGTCGCCAAGTGTTTTGGTATCGTCACCACAGGCTGATAAAAATAAACAGATGACCAAACTTAATAAACTCGTGATTTTTTTCATATTAATTATTATTAATTAGTTTTTTTAAAGTGTGTGGTTTATCTATGCAGATGTAAAGGTATGGCAGGCAATAAATAGAAAATTGGATAATAAATAATAAAAAAGGATGCCTAAAGCATAATGCCAGTCAGTTAAGCTGACTGGCATTTTTCTTTTTATGGGGATACTTAGATGGTTTTGGCTTAACCCATCGGGCTGACGAATCCCCAAAACGTGACAGGCACAGCAATTTATGATCTTATGTAAATCACCACAACCCACATAAGTCACAACTGCTATGCCTGAGACATCAGTTTGCCATAAGTACTTTAAACATGCATTAGCGCCATTCAATAATGCCAGAGTAAAAACATTACTAAGCTGCAGTAATGCATTAATTTCGGGCAATAAACTTACCTTAACTGAAATCGGCAGAAATTTGTCTGGCGCTGTGGATGTAAAACATAAAATAAAACGCGTTGATCGCTTCTTAAAAAATACTCACCTCTACAATGAAAGGGTCGCTATCTATGAAGCATTAGCTCATCCTATTATTGACTCTTTACCCATGCTTGCAATTGCCGTTGACTGGAGCGGTGCCTGTGGTCACGACTATCACTTACTGCGAGCAAGCTTACTTGTGGATGGGCGCTCTATCGTGATTTATAACATGATTGTTGAGCAGAAGGATTTTGATAGCCCAGCAACCAACAGCCTGTTTTTAGATGAACTTTATGAAGTGCTTGGACGACATCCTAGTGTCTATATTGTAACAGACGGCGGCTTTCTTACGCCTTGGTATAGTAAAGTACGCGAACTTGGTTGGCATATGATAGGTCGATTAAGAGGCTCAATGAAGTGTAAACTAGCCATGCAATCACAATGGCATACATTAAAACAACTTAGGACTGGTGCCAGCGATATACCTAAGGCGTTAGGTCAAGCACGACTAACTCAGTCCAGCCCGACAGCATGCGATGCATTTTTACACGTATATCATGGAAAAAATAAAGGAAGAAAAGGAAAAAGCAGATTTACGAAAGATACAAAAATGTATCAAAACTTAGCTAAAGAGCCATGGTTACTCGCGACATCAGACAATACAATGACGAGTAAGCGAGTAGTTGGTTTATATAGTAAAAGAATGCAAATAGAGCAAAATTTCCGCGATGACAAAAGTTTGAGATATGGTTTTTCGTGGCGTTTTAGTAAAAGCACCGGCATAAATAGAATAGGAATATTATGCTTGATAGCCACAATAGCGAGCACTGCGTTATGGTTTATAGGGTGTGAAGCAGAAAAAAGAAAGTGGCATATAAAATTTCAAGCAAATAGCGTTAAGAATCGCCGAGTTCTTTCATTTTTAACCTTAGCCAAGCAAGTCATAAAGCTATGTAAGAGACGTATTACACAAAGCTATATAGAAAAAAGTTTAAAAAACTTTATTTTGAATTACGAAAAAGAGGCCGCTGGATAAAGTGGGGATCCCTCAGCCCATCGGGGATATCTTCTATCCTCTCGTCTAGCTGGAAGCTTAAATAAGACCAGTGTATTGAGTAAGTGCTGCCAGTGTATTGGAATGTTTCCTGGACTCATTATAGATACTGACGAGAAATACTGAATGACAGCCATCGAACTGCTAGAGAAACTAAGCTGGTTAGGCCATATCCCTGTAACTGTCGCCGCCATCGTCATTATTCTTCGTATTAAATTATAGGCGAGTAACACGCCCCATAGCTCCTGACGCACCATGTCTGGACGCTTGCTTCTTAAATGGTATGCGCTATCAAGCATGGTTTGTTTGATTTCTCTAAACCCAAGTTCTATCTCCCAACGATGACAATATAATTCAACAATTTCATTACCTGGATAACACAATCTATCCGTCATCGAGGTTAATATACGGTAGCTTTTGCCCTTTATTGTTTTACTGATTAATCTCGCTTTAATCGTTTCAGGAACATCGGGAAAGTTTTTTTGTGCATGCTTTGTTGTTTTCAATTCAATGATATGGTCATTTTTACCCGCGCTGGAGATGATTTCATACTGTAAGTCGGGCCTTGCTGGTATCAGCCAGTGCCTCATCTTCCCAGTTTGGTGCCAACGATTTAACAGGCCTAAAGAATAATATCCTTTATCAAACATAGTCAGCGAATTATCTGGTGTACGTTCAATTAAACGCTCAGCTAATTTCATCTCGTTGGTTTTATAGTTATCAAACTCGCTACTGAGCAGTTGATGGCTGGTCAATTCCATATGACAGACCATGCGTATTTGAGGAAAGGCTGTATCACCGTATTGGTTGCTACCTGAAGAGAAGGCTTTACGATTATCAGGCGTGTCGGCTGTTCGCCACACAACACCGTCAACAGCTAATAGGTTCAAACCATTCCATGTTTCGAATGACTGTTGCTTATACATTGATTGAGCAGATTTATTGAAAACGTGTTTAACGGAATCATCACCTAACCTTTGTCTCGCCTGTACCATCGCACTTGGAGCAACGAGTTGGTTCTTGCCAGGTAACATGATATCTAGCTTATTAGCGATATTCCAAACTGATTCTTTTCGAAACAATGCCATGCCAATAACTGACCACAAAACGGCTTCAAGCGGTAATCTTCGCTTACGAACGGTTGCAATCCCTGCTTGTTGAAAGCCTTGTTCAATGATTTCAGGGTCAAGAATTTCTGATAATTTTTCAAAGGTATGGTATCGGCTGCTTTCTTCAAGTGTTACTTGCAGTGCTTGTTCTATATTCACAAAAAAATCCGTAGTTAGTTTCCTAACTACGGATTTTGCATGATCGTTTGGATCGGTCAACCGGTCATTTTCTTAACTGATCGGCATTAAGCCTAAAGCATCCTTCTAAAAATCTTAAAATTACTTATTGTACTAGTTCTTGTTCACTAAACTCTTCATCAAACATTGGGCTTGATAAGTAACGCTCAGTTGCACTAGGTAGGATAACAACAATATTTTTATCTGCGTTTTCAGGCTTTTCAGCAATTCGCTTAGCTGCAACAACCGCTGCACCTGACGAAATACCGACTAAAATACCTTCTTTTTTCATTAACTGATGCGCCATTGCAATTGCGTCTTCGTTAGATACAAGCTCTGCGCCATCAATTAAGTCCATATCTAAGTTGCCAGGAATGAAGCCAGCACCAATACCTTGGATTTTATGAGGACCTGGTTTAATTTCTTCACCGGCAAGCGTTTGGCTAATAACTGGAGAGTTAGTTGGCTCAACAGCAATAGATTTAACGTTTAGACCTTTTTCTGTTTTGAGGTAGCGGCTAACACCTGTAATAGTACCACCAGTACCAACACCGGCTACAAAAAAGTCTACTTTGCCATCAAGCGCATCATAAATTTCAGGGCCTGTTGTTTCAAAGTGAATTTTTGGGTTTGCAGGGTTTTCGAATTGTTGTAATAAAATATATTTATCAGGTGCTGTTGCTTGAATTTCTTTTGCTTTTTCAATTGCGCCATTCATACCTTTTGCACCGTCGGTAAGTACTAGATTTGCACCTAATGCTTTTAATAGCTTGCGACGTTCTAGGCTCATGGTGTTTGGCATAGTAAGCGTTAACTTGTAACCACGTGCTGCTGCAACAAATGCAAGTGCAATACCGGTGTTCCCCGATGTTGGTTCTATAAGTTCTTTACCTTCAACAAGCTGACCTGACTTTTCAGCTTCCCAAATCATCGATGCACCAATGCGGCATTTGATACTAAAGCTTGGATTACGAGATTCAACTTTAGCGTATACATTCCCACCTGTAACACGGTTAAGTTTTACCAGCGGTGTATTACCGATGCTTAGTGAGTTATCTTCAAAAATAGTAGACATAATGTTCCTTTGGATGCAATCTGATCAACGTGTTAATAGCCTTTGCTACTAACTATATAAACACACTTTACTGTGAGTTTAAAAAAACTAAAGTAAAGTTTGGCTATAACATATATCTATTGGGCTTATAACCAGTCGAAATAAAAATCAATTATTAGCGGTGCTTTAGTTATTATAGGTGCGGGCTTAATTTAAAATTTAAAGAGTAAAACTTCGTTTAGTCAAAAAATGTTCAAAAGAGTATTGAATTAAGCTGTGTTTGTTCAATATTTGTGCATATGAATGTAACTTGAATAGTTTTATCACACAATGCGTCTAAAACATGATAAAAACACGTATCTAAATTCAATTAAGCAATCACAATGAAATTAATCTTAAAATTAATTGCCGGTATTGTGGCCGGTATCCTAGTTGGACTATATGTACCTATAACTGGTGTTGAACTTTTATTCACAGTAAAAGAGCTGATTGGTCAAATTATCTCCTTTACCATTCCACTTATTATATTATTTTTTATTGCATCAGGTATTGCAGGCCTACCAAAAGGGTCTGGTCACTTACTTGGTAAAACAGTCGGGTTTGCTTATAGTTCTACAATTATTGCAGGTACGCTTGCATTTTTATTAGTAAGTGCTGTTATCCCTTTTTTAAGCGGTGGCATTACATTCGAGGCAGAAGTTGCTACAGAAATTGGCAGCTTTATTGATTTAGAAATTCCACCTTTGATGGGGGTAATGACCGCATTAGTAACTGCTTTTGTATTTGGTATAGGCATGAGCCAATTAGAGCTTGATACGCTTAAAAAGGTGTCTGATCAGGGCCGTGATGTGATTGACGGATTATTATCAAAAGTAATTATCCCTGCTTTACCATTTTACATTGCAGGTGTATTTGCCGAAATGACGGTAGCGGGTACTGTGGTAGATACACTGCGAACATTTGGCGTAGTACTAATTGCAGCGCTTGTTATGCACTGGTTATGGTTAAGCGTTTTATATATAGCGACAGGTGTACTATTGAAACGTAATCCAATCGAATTAGTTAAAAATATGCTACCAGCTTACTTTACAGCGTTAGGTACTATGTCAAGTGCAGCAACGATTCCAGTATCGCTTCAATCAAGTAAAGCAAATAACGTTAAAGAAGATGTAGCTAACTTTACCGTACCACTTTGCGCGACTATTCACTTATCTGGCTCAACTATCACTATAGTAACCTGTGCAATGGCTGTTATGTTTTTATCGCCAAGCATGGAAGTCCCTTCATTAATGGGTATGCTACCGTTTATTATGATGTTAGGTGTAGTAATGATTGCAGCACCAGGTGCTCCAGGTGGCGCAGTTATGTCGGCGCTTGGTCTATTAACAAGCATGCTTGGGTTTAATGAAGGCGCGGTTGCATTAATGATTGCACTTTATTTGGCACAAGATAGCTTTGGTACTGCGTGTAATGTAACGGGTGATGGTATCATTTCGTTATGGGTTGACAGATTTAGCGAAAAATCGTCATCTTAAACTATTAGGGCGAGGCAATAATATTAGTTATTGTTTCGCTTTATGTATGTTACTGTGGCAAATTAATTTAATTAAATTGCATGTTGTTAGGTAAGTGAGGATGTTCCATTGATTAATGTACTTTTAGTTGATGACCATGAACTTGTACGAACAGGAATAAAGCGTATTCTTGATGATGTACGAGGGTTTAAAGTAATTGGTGAAGCTAAAACTGGCGAAGAGGCTGTACAGTTTTGTCGTCAGCATGCGCCAAACATAGTATTAATGGATATGAACATGCCAGGCATGGGCGGATTAGAAGCGACTAAAAAGATTTGTCGTTACTGCCCTGATGTAAAAATTATTGTGCTTACCGTTAACTGTGAAGACCCGTTTCCGAGTAAAGTAATGCAAATTGGTGCTCATGGCTTTTTAACTAAAGGTGCTGGCTCTGACGAAATGGTGCGTGCCATCCGTTGTGTTCATGCCGGTCAGCGTTATATTGCCCCTGAAATTGCACAGCAAATAGCACTTGCGCAAGTGACAGGTCGCACAGACGAAAATCCTTTTCAGAGCTTATCTGAACGCGAACTGCAAATTATGCTTATGATCACTAAAGGTGAAAAAGCACAAAATATAGCTGAGCGTTTAAACCTAAGTTCAAAAACAGTAAATAGCTATCGCTACCGTATGTTTGAAAAGCTAAATGTAGGTGGTGATGTTGAGCTTACCCATTTAGCAATTCGTCATAAAATGATTGATATAGACGTTTCGTACTAACTATAATTTATGTCTGAATTTGATCACGTACATTTTCTCAAAACGCTATCAAGTGAGCCGGGTGTATACCGCATGCTTGATAGTGACAACCAAGTTATTTATGTTGGTAAAGCTAAGCATTTAAAAAAGCGTGTGAGCAGTTACTTTAGAAGTAACATTACCGATAGCAAAACACGCGTTTTAGTGAGTAATATTTGTGACATCGAAGTCACACTCACTAATACTGAAACAGAAGCGCTGCTGCTTGAAAATAATCTAATAAAAAAATACCAGCCTCGCTACAACATATTATTACGCGACGATAAGTCGTATCCTTATATTTTATTAACTAGCCATAAACACCCTCGTTTAGCGTTTCATCGTGGCAGCCGTAAAATTAAAGGTGAGTACTTTGGACCTTTTCCGAGCGCGGGAGCGGTATCTGAAAGCTTGCGCTTAATGCAAAAAATATTTCCTGTTCGTCAATGTGAAGATGTTTATTACCGCGCAAGAAGTCGCCCGTGTCTGCAATATCAGCTTAAGCGTTGCTCAGCTCCGTGTGTGAATAAAGTTACGGATGATGATTACAGCGAGCAAGTTGACTATGTCCGTAAGTTTTTAACGGGTAAATCTCACGAAGTTATTGCTGATTTAATAAAAAAAATGGAAGCAGCCAGCCTACAATTAAATTTTGAACTGGCGGCAAAAGTTCGCGACCAAATAATGCTACTTCGTAAAATGCAGGAGCAACAGTCTATATCAGGTAATTTTGCTGAAATGGACGTAGTTGGTTTTGCTCATTTAAATGGCTTAAATGGTATTCATTTATTAATGATCCGCGATCACAAAGTATTGGGTAGTAAAACGTATTTTCCAAAAGTACCTAAAGATTCAAGTGAACAAGAAATATTGACTTCATTTTTAGGACAGTACTATTTAGCGCCAGGAGCAACAGGGCGTATTGCAAAAGAAATCATATTACCGTTTGAAATAGAAGAGAGCGGGGCGCTCGGTGAAGCACTCACACAAATAAGTGAGCGCAAAGTAACACTTAAAGTAGTCACCCGTGGTGAGCGTGCTCAATACTTACAACTGGCCAATAAAAATGCATTAAACAGTATTGCAGTTAAGCAAAGTACCCAAGACTCTATTAATAAACGTTATGCACAATTAAAAGCAACACTGCGACTTGATGATATTACCCGAATGGAGTGTTTTGATATAAGCCACACCATGGGGGAGAACACTGTTGCAAGTTGTGTTGTATTTGACTCACAAGGCCCAAATACAAAAGAGTATAGGCGCTATAATGTAACGGGTATAACCGGTGGTGATGATTATGCTGCAATGGAGTTTGCACTTAATAAGCGTTACAACAAATTAGTAGATGAAGACAAAATTCCAGACGTTATCTTTATTGATGGTGGTAAGGGGCAACTGGGGCGCGCGGAGCAGTACTTTTCTAACTGGCCACATACAAAAATGCCTTTGTTAGTAGGTGTTGCTAAAGGTACTAGCCGTAAGCCAGGCCTTGAAACACTATTAATTGACGGTGGTCGAAAAACTATTCCTATGGATTCAGATGCACCTGCGCTACATTTAATACAGCATATACGTGATGAATCTCATCGTTTTGCAATTGCAGGGCATCGTAATAAACGCCAAAAACAACGTACGCAATCACTACTAGAAGAAATAAATGGCGTCGGTTCTAAGCGTCGGCAAACATTATTAAAATATTTAGGGGGCATGCAGGGAGTAAAAGCTGCTAATATAGAACAGTTAAAGAAAGTTCCTGGGATCAGCCCTGACATGGCTGAGAAGATATTTAACCATTTGCATGACAAGGGCTAGCCCTACATGCGAATATAGCAAAAAAGACATATCCAAGTAGTTATGTGGAATATTCCAAACACACTCACAACATTTAGACTTTTTCTTATCCCCGTTTTTTTGGTGATATTTTATTTGCCTTATAGCTGGGCTTTTTTTGCTGCCGCCTTTATTTTTTGGCTTGCATCAATCACCGATATACTAGACGGTTATTTAGCAAGAAAGCTTGAGCAATCAACCCCTTTTGGTGCTTTTTTAGATCCTGTTGCTGATAAAGTAATGGTATGTGCCGCACTTGTAGCGTTATCTGATCAGTACCAGTCAATGTACATGACAATACCTGCTCTTATTATAATAAGCCGTGAAATTATCATATCTGCACTTCGTGAATGGATGGCAGAGCAGGGTAAGCGTGGTAATGTCGCTGTATCAAACATGGGTAAAATTAAGACGGCGGCACAAATGTTAGCCATTATCGGTTTGATTTGGCAATATGATACATGGATGAACTATTTAAGTTTTGGACTACTGTACATTGCGACCTTTTTAACCTTGAGTTCTATGATGCAATATTTACGTGCAGCATGGGGTGAATTGACTAAAAATTAACTCTAAATGTATAATAACGCACCGTTTTAGATAAAAAACAAGCAAACAGTTCAAAACTAGCATTTTTTGTATTGACGCGTTTAATAATCTCTGTAGAATGCGTCCGTGTTGAGAGGGCATAGCCCCCGAGATAAACAAAACGGTAATTAATCAGTTACCTGAATGTTCACATAAATCATCATGTGCTAATTCAAATAACTGATAAATAAAATGCGGTACTAGCTCAGTTGGTAGAGCGCGACCTTGCCAAGGTCGAGGTCACGAGTTCGAGCCTCGTGTACTGCTCCAAGTTTATCTTAAGGTTAATACCCCGTACTGGGGCGGAATGGCAGAGTGGCCATGCACCGGATTGCAAATCCGTCTACCTCGGTTCGACTCCGGGTTCCGCCTCCATTTCAACACTCCACATGCTTTAATTAGCAAACTCGATGCCCGAGTGGTGGAATTGGTAGACACAAGGGATTTAAAATCCCTCGACTAACAAGTCGTGCCGGTTCAAGTCCGGCCTCGGGCACCACTTTGTGGTTTAATTGCATTACCAAGTGTAATTTATAAAATGGTTAATTTAGAATTAATATGATGCGGTACTAGCTCAGTTGGTAGAGCGCGACCTTGCCAAGGTCGAGGTCACGAGTTCGAGCCTCGTGTACCGCTCCATATTAGTTTTATCCACTTGCTTTAAATAGCAAACTCGATGCCCGAGTGGTGGAATTGGTAGACACAAGGGATTTAAAATCCCTCGACTAACAAGTCGTGCCGGTTCAAGTCCGGCCTCGGGCACCACTTTAAGTTATTTAACCAAGATAATTTAAAGTTGATAAAATAGTATTTTGCGGTACTAGCTCAGTTGGTAGAGCGCGACCTTGCCAAGGTCGAGGTCACGAGTTCGAGCCTCGTGTACCGCTCCAAATTATTTGGAAACATTTAGGCGGAATGGCAGAGTGGCCATGCACCGGATTGCAAATCCGTTTACCCCGGTTCGACTCCGGGTTCCGCCTCCATATAATTTACTCCACACGCTTTAATTAGCAAACTCGATGCCCGAGTGGTGGAATTGGTAGACACAAGGGATTTAAAATCCCTCGACTAACAAGTCGTGCCGGTTCAAGTCCGGCCTCGGGCACCATCTATATATTAAGCGCTTTGCTTAAAAAATATCTAATAAATCATTCTAATATCTATAAAATATTCAGTAAAACCCTGATTTCTCATTTCTCATTTCTATGATTTATATTATCTTGATATGCACTATTTTATGCATGGTTTACCCAATAATAGCGTTGTGTGATAGTTCAGTATGAGTTTGTATATCTATCGTATTAAAGATATTATATATGAGTAGGCATAATGTAATATTTCCAAACCCAGTCCTATAACACCTCAAATAAACCAGCCATGTAATCCTTAACGACATACAATACTTAATGCTAATGAATACACTTTGAACTGAACTAAGGGTCATAGACTTATGATACCAACTAGCAAAGTAGGCCATTAGCTTTAAAAAATTTAAAACAATGAAGTAATCTACACCTCGAGAGCAAATAAGCTTGAAAGTAAAGTTCAAACACTCATATGCTTGTAGCATAAAGTAATACTAATCCGCTTATATATCGGGTCTATTTAAGGTTAAGGAAATTACGCTAGATCTATGCAAAAAATTTTATATCTAGTGTTCTCGGCAATTGCTCCCTGCATTGCTCTACCTCCTGCATCCATGCAGTCGTAAATAAAAAATTTTTAACGACGTTATAGGCAATTTAATTCGTTAAATTGCTCAGAGATTTATGCAGGTTGGTATAGTTGTCGAATTGGTTGCTAACACATGCTCATTGGAAGTTAAAAATCGCGGGTAAGAGTAAGTCTAGAGTTATGGTGAGAACTTCAAATAGGTAAACAATAAAGTGCTTATACATAATGCAGAGCTATGGGCATTAAACATCTGTTTTTGTAGGTTGTCTTGTCTAGGCTGATAATCAGATAATGTCTATACAGTTCTTATCGTCCGTAACAGCTTTTAGTTATAAATGATCGAGTGTTATGTGTCAGGACTTTTTATTTTTAGAACTAAAAAAGCGAGCCGTAGCTCTAATGCCGTTCACTTAAGGTGAGCGGCTTTTTTATTTCTAGCGTACCGCTGTGGTCTTGGCTTGACTGCACGAGGAAAACCTCGATCCCTTCGAGGCTCTAGAATTAGGCTTTCTGCCATCGCATAAAAGTATTTTAATTGACGTGGTATGGCTCCAGGTGTTGAATAAGGTAATCCAACAAGCAACCTCATTATTTGAGCTAAACTACCATTGAAACTCAGTTGGTACGGTAAATAATCACCTTTTAATGTGTGGCACATTTTTACCATCTGATATCGCACCATATTATAAGTAAGCAACACTCCCCACAGCTCTTGCTTTACAAGCGCTGGTAAGCGACTTCTTAATGTTAATCGATTGCCCAGCATATATTGCTTTTGTTCCCGATAACCAAGCTCTATCTCCCAGCGGTGACTGTACAAATCACCTATATCGGCTGATAGATATCGCATCGGATCTGTCATAGATGTCATCACACTATATGATTTCCCCTTTATTTTTCGAGTCACTAACCTCGCGATTAAGGTGTTAGGCAGCGTTGGCCACATCTTTCTTGCTCTTGGGTTGCTGCTAAGTTGGACTAATTTATCATTACGCCCTAATGTTTGAATAACTTCATATTGCACATTTTTTTTCAGGGGGATTAGCCAATGGCGTTCACTGCCAGTTGTTTGCCATTTATGTAAAAGCCCTAAAGAATAGAAACCTTTGTCGAATAAAGTGAGACTGTTATCGGGTGTGGTTTCTATAAGCTTTTCAGCCAGCACCATTTCATTGACCTTGTAATCATCAAAAGCACTCCCCGTGATTAGGTGGCTGCTTAGCTCCATTTGACACACCATTCTGACCTGTGGGTATTGTGTATTAGTCGGTTTTGTAAAGGCTTCATTGTTTTGGGGTGAGTCATCCGTACGCCAAACGACACCATCGACACCAAGCAAGGTAAGCCCATTCCAATGAGGATGATTAGCGTCATTATTCCAATGCCTTTGGGTGCATTCAAATAAGGCTTTCATGGCGGCTTCACCTAGGTTTTTACGACGCTGAGTTAAAGCACTTGGCGCAACAAATGGCTTACCATCGCGGTCAACAATGTCGAGCATATTAACGACATCGGCCATCGATTTGTCATTATAAATAACCATCCCGATCAACAACCAAGCCATCGATTCTAGGGTTAGTTTTCTTTTTCGTAGTGTAACGGTTTCGGTCAGTGCATAGGCTTCTTCGATAAGAGATAAAGGGAGTAAGTCTGCGAGTGTTTCAACGTCATTAGGTTTGATGTTGTTAATAATATCGAGAGCATTAGAAAGTTGCATAAAAAAATCCGAATTCTACAAAAGAATTCGGATTCTTACATACCTAGAAGATCGTTCAAGTGCTATTAACTAATTCTTAAATGATCGGCATTAGAGCCGTAGCTCGCTGTTTATTGTTTATTTCCAGGCCTCGGGATCGACCTCTTTAGCAAGTTTAGGATGCTTACTCTTGTCAAAGGTGGGTATTAAGCCCTTTTTGCGTTGTTCGTTGTAATCTTTAGAGAGCCATACAACAACACCTGAAAGCATAAATAGCGCTATAACGTTTACAATGGCCATTAAACCCATTGATATATCTGCCAGCGTCCAAATTAAACCAAGCTCACCAACAGCACCAAACATCACCATACCTAAAACAACAAGTCTAAAGATAAACATACCTTTATTAGAGTTGTGCTCTAAAAACATTAAATTTGTTTCAGCGTAAGAGTAATTAGCCACAATAGAAGTAAAAGCAAAAAACAATATAGCAATGGCAATAAAGTAAGTACCCCAGTCGCCGACATGTTCTTGTAATGCTGCTTGTGTAAGTTCAATCCCCATAACACCAGATTCAGGTACTAATTGCTGCGATAGTAAAATAAGAGAAGCAGTCGCTGTACAAATAACAATAGTATCAATAAATACACCTAGCATTTGCACATAACCTTGTGATGCTGGATGAGGAGGGTAAGGTGTCGCAGTAGCTGCAGCATTAGCTGCACTACCCATACCAGCTTCGTTTGAGAATAAACCACGCTTTATACCTTGGATCATAGCTTGTGTAACACCATAACCAATTGCACCTGCACCAGCTTGTTCAATACCAAAAGCACTTTTTATTATAAGTACAATTACATCCGGTAATGCAGTAAAGTTAATAGCGCATACATAAAGAGCAACTAATAAGTAAGCTAATGCCATAAATGGCACAACCATTTCAGCAAAACGAGAAATCGTTTTCAAACCACCAAAAATAATAATACCAGAGCCAATAACCAAGCAAATGCCTACTATATACTTAGGTACATCAAACGCTACTTCAAATGCTGCAGCAATAGAGTTTGACTGTACGGCGTTAAATACCAAACCAAAGGCTAAAATTAAGCATAACGAGAATAAAGTCCCCATCCAGCGTTTACCTAAACCGTTTTGCATATAATAAGCAGGGCCACCTCTAAAATTGCCATCAGCATCTTTTGTTTTATAAGCCTGAGCCAAAGTACTTTCAGCAAAGCTTGTAGCCATACCTATTAATGCAATCAGCCACATCCAAAAAATAGCACCTGGCCCACCTAGGTATAAGGCAACAGCAACGCCAGCCATATTACCTGTACCAACGCGTGCAGCTAACGAAGTACAAAAAGCCTGAAAGGATGAAATTTCATTATCGGCACATTTACGAGAGCTAAACATAACTTTGAACATATGTGGAAATTGCACAAATTGAATAAAGCCTAGTCGAAAAGTAAAGAAGAGGCCCGCTGCTATTAATAAGTAGACGAGAACTTGGCCCCATAGAAGGGCACTTATACTATTTATTATGTCTGTCATGGATACTGCCTAAATACATGAGTTAAAAAAAGTGACCGCAACTTATCACATCAGGATAAAAGTGTTTAGTTTTAAAGTTCAAAAACAGAGTTATCAACAGGGTTTTGTGGGTAACTTGTGCTTATCGTGTGCGCTTGCTTGGGGCTTAATTTTAATTACTATTTTATGCAAATAACGCTTGCGTAAAATCCGCCGCTCCCTATAATGCGACCCCACTGAGACGGGAAACGCCAACGCATAGCGAGGCACGAACTACTCAGAGAGTTAAATAAAACTTCGGTTTTAAATCTTCTAAAAAGAAAGTTTAAAACTAAGTGTTGACTCAAAAAATAAAGGGTGTATTATTCGCATCCCTTGAGACGCCAAAGCGACTCAAAACGTTCTTTAACAATATAAAGCAATCATCTGTGTGGGCACTCGTACAGATTGAGTTCTAACAGCCAACCTACTTCGGTAGCGAGGCAAACAAATTAGAGTCTCAATTGAAACTGAGTGACCATATGTTATTAAAAGATTCAGCCTTGAGCTGTTTTGATTTTACTTTTTTAAAAGTGAAAATAATAACGCACAGTCAATTCGTTTTTGGCAACAAAAACAAAAATTCAGAATTCATTGGGCTGTCGAAAGACATAAAACTTTTTAATTGAAGAGTTTGATCATGGCTCAGATTGAACGCTGGCGGCAGGCCTAACACATGCAAGTCGAGCGGTAACAGAAAGTAGCTTGCTACTTTGCTGACGAGCGGCGGACGGGTGAGTAATGCTTGGGAACATGCCTTGAGGTGGGGGACAACAGTTGGAAACGACTGCTAATACCGCATAATGTCTACGGACCAAAGGGGGCTTCGGCTCTCGCCTTTAGATTGGCCCAAGTGGGATTAGCTAGTTGGTGAGGTAATGGCTCACCAAGGCGACGATCCCTAGCTGGTTTGAGAGGATGATCAGCCACACTGGGACTGAGACACGGCCCAGACTCCTACGGGAGGCAGCAGTGGGGAATATTGCACAATGGGCGCAAGCCTGATGCAGCCATGCCGCGTGTGTGAAGAAGGCCTTCGGGTTGTAAAGCACTTTCAGTCAGGAGGAAAGCGTGGTGGTTAATACCCATCATGTGTGACGTTACTGACAGAAGAAGCACCGGCTAACTCCGTGCCAGCAGCCGCGGTAATACGGAGGGTGCGAGCGTTAATCGGAATTACTGGGCGTAAAGCGTACGCAGGCGGTTTGTTAAGCGAGATGTGAAAGCCCCGGGCTCAACCTGGGAACTGCATTTCGAACTGGCAAACTAGAGTGTGATAGAGGGTGGTAGAATTTCAGGTGTAGCGGTGAAATGCGTAGAGATCTGAAGGAATACCGATGGCGAAGGCAGCCACCTGGGTCAACACTGACGCTCATGTACGAAAGCGTGGGGAGCAAACGGGATTAGATACCCCGGTAGTCCACGCCGTAAACGATGTCTACTAGAAGCTCGGAGCCTCGGCTCTGTTTTTCAAAGCTAACGCATTAAGTAGACCGCCTGGGGAGTACGGCCGCAAGGTTAAAACTCAAATGAATTGACGGGGGCCCGCACAAGCGGTGGAGCATGTGGTTTAATTCGATGCAACGCGAAGAACCTTACCTACACTTGACATACAGAGAACTTACCAGAGATGGTTTGGTGCCTTCGGGAACTCTGATACAGGTGCTGCATGGCTGTCGTCAGCTCGTGTTGTGAGATGTTGGGTTAAGTCCCGCAACGAGCGCAACCCCTATCCTTAGTTGCTAGCAGGTAATGCTGAGAACTCTAAGGAGACTGCCGGTGATAAACCGGAGGAAGGTGGGGACGACGTCAAGTCATCATGGCCCTTACGTGTAGGGCTACACACGTGCTACAATGGCGCATACAGAGTGCTGCGAACTCGCGAGAGTAAGCGAATCACTTAAAGTGCGTCGTAGTCCGGATTGGAGTCTGCAACTCGACTCCATGAAGTCGGAATCGCTAGTAATCGCGTATCAGAATGACGCGGTGAATACGTTCCCGGGCCTTGTACACACCGCCCGTCACACCATGGGAGTGGGTTGCTCCAGAAGTAGATAGTCTAACCCTCGGGAGGACGTTTACCACGGAGTGATTCATGACTGGGGTGAAGTCGTAACAAGGTAGCCCTAGGGGAACCTGGGGCTGGATCACCTCCTTATACGATTTAGAACTTATTTGTTCGTAGTGTCCACACAGATGATTGTTAATTAGTGCGTGTCCTTCGGGATAACTAATTAATATGCTCTTTAAAAATTTGGAAAAGCTGATAATAAAATTCTGATAGATACATTGTATTTATCAAGAGTTTTCAAAAGTAAAAAAAGAATGGTAGCAGTACCATTCAGTGCCATTTAATTAACTCTTAGGAGTTGATTGATTGGTATCTACTTTAGTATTCAATATTGACTTCTGGCGAAGTTAAACTGTCACAAAACAAAGACCCGTTTGGGTTGTATGGTTAAGTGACTAAGCGTACACGGTGGATGCCTTGGCAGTTGGAGGCGATGAAGGACGTATTAACTTGCGATAAGCCTAGTCAAGCTAGTAAAAAGCGCTTGAGACTAGGATTTCCGAATGGGGAAACCCACCTGCTTGCAGGTATCGTTAACTGAATACATAGGTTAACGAGGCGAACGCGGAGAACTGAAACATCTAAGTACCCGTAGGAAAAGAAATCAACCGAGATTCCGAAAGTAGCGGCGAGCGAAATCGGAACAGCCCTTAAGCTTATTATGTGTTAATGGAAGGCTCTGGAAAGTGCCACGATACAGGGTGATAGTCCCGTACATGAAAAGACATTTTAAGTGAAATCGAGTAGGTCGGAGCACGTGAAACTTTGACTGAATATAGGTGGACCATCATCTAAGGCTAAATACTCCCAACTGACCGATAGTGAACCAGTACCGTGAGGGAAAGGCGAAAAGAACCCCTGTGAGGGGAGTGAAATAGAACCTGAAACCGTGTACGTACAAGCAGTAGGAGCCCACTTGTTGGGTGACTGCGTACCTTTTGTATAATGGGTCAGCGACTTATATTTTGTAGCGAGGTTAACCGAATAGGGTAGCCGTAGGGAAACCGAGTCTTAACTGGGCGACTAGTTGCAAGGTATAGACCCGAAACCCGGTGATCTAGCCATGGGCAGGTTGAAGGTTGAGTAACATCAACTGGAGGACCGAACCCACTAACGTTGAAAAGTTAGGGGATGACCTGTGGCTAGGAGTGAAAGGCTAATCAAACCGGGAGATAGCTGGTTCTCCCCGAAATCTATTTAGGTAGAGCCTCGGACGAATACTTACGGGGGTAGAGCACTGTTAAGGCTAGGGGGTCATCCCGACTTACCAACCCTTTGCAAACTCCGAATACCGTAAAGTAATATCCGGGAGACACACGGCGGGTGCTAACGTCCGTCGTGAAGAGGGAAACAACCCAGACCGCCAGCTAAGGTCCCAAAGTCATAGTTAAGTGGGAAACGATGTGGAAAGGCCCAGACAGCCAGGAGGTTGGCTTAGAAGCAGCCATCCTTTAAAGAAAGCGTAATAGCTCACTGGTCGAGTCGGTCTGCGCGGAAGATGTAACGGGGCTAAACTATGCACCGAAGCTGCGGATTCAGAATTTATTCTGAGTGGTAGGGGAGCGTTCTGTAAGCGGTTGAAGGTGTACCGGGAGGTATGCTGGACGTATCAGAAGTGCGAATGCTGACATGAGTAACGATAATGGGAGTGAAAAACTCCCACGCCGGAAGACCAAGGGTTCCTATCCCATGTTAATCAGGGTAGGGTAAGTCGACCCCTAAGGCGAGGCCGAAAGGCGTAGTCGATGGGAAACAGATTAATATTTCTGTACTCGATATAATTGCGATGGGGGGACGGAGCAGGCTAAACAAGCATGGCGTTGGTAGTCCATGTGAAAGTGAGTAGGTTGGCGACTTAGGTAAATCCGGGTTGCTATTAAGACTGAGACACGAGACGAGTCACTAAGGTGATGAAGTTGTTGATGCCATACTTCCAGGAAAAGCCTCTAAGCTTCAGATTATATGGAATCGTACCCCAAACCGACACAGGTGGTCAGGTAGAGAATACTAAGGCGCTTGAGAGAACTCGGGTGAAGGAACTAGGCAAAATCGTACCGTAACTTCGGGAGAAGGTACGCTCCTATCTGTGATGAGACTTGCTCTCTAAGCGGACGGGAGCCGCAGTGACCAGGTGGCTGGGACTGTTTATTAAAAACACAGCACTGTGCAAAATCGCAAGATGACGTATACGGTGTGACACCTGCCCGGTGCCGGAAGGTTAATTGATGGGGTTATCCTTAGGGAGAAGCTCTTGATCGAAGCCCCGGTAAACGGCGGCCGTAACTATAACGGTCCTAAGGTAGCGAAATTCCTTGTCGGGTAAGTTCCGACCTGCACGAATGGTGTAACCATGGCCACGCTGTCTCCACCCGAGACTCAGTGAAATTGAAATCGCAGTGAAGATGCTGTGTACCCGCGGCTAGACGGAAAGACCCCGTGAACCTTTACTACAGCTTGGCACTGAACATTGAACCTACATGTGTAGGATAGGTGGGAGACTTTGAAGCAGCGACGCTAGTTGTTGTGGAGTCGTCCTTGAAATACCACCCTTGTAGTTTTGATGTTCTAACGTTGGCCCCTGAATCGGGGTTACGGACAGTGCCTGGTGGGTAGTTTGACTGGGGCGGTCTCCTCCTAAAGAGTAACGGAGGAGCACGAAGGTTGGCTAAGTACGGTCGGACATCGTACGGTTAGTGTAATGGTAGAAGCCAGCTTAACTGCGAGACAGACACGTCGAGCAGGTACGAAAGTAGGTCATAGTGATCCGGTGGTTCTGAATGGAAGGGCCATCGCTCAACGGATAAAAGGTACTCCGGGGATAACAGGCTGATACCGCCCAAGAGTTCATATCGACGGCGGTGTTTGGCACCTCGATGTCGGCTCATCACATCCTGGGGCTGAAGTCGGTCCCAAGGGTATGGCTGTTCGCCATTTAAAGTGGTACGCGAGCTGGGTTTAGAACGTCGTGAGACAGTTCGGTCCCTATCTGCCGTGGGCGTTTGAGAATTGAGAGGGGTTGCTCCTAGTACGAGAGGACCGGAGTGAACGAACCGCTGGTGTTCGGGTTGTCATGCCAATGGCATTGCCCGGTAGCTACGTTCGGAACTGATAAGCGCTGAAAGCATCTAAGCGCGAAGCAGGCCTCGAGATGAGTTCTCACTAGACTTTTAAAGTCTCTGAAGGGCCGTTGAAGACTACAACGTTGATAGGCAAGATGTGGAAGTGGTGTGAGCCATTAAGCTAACTTGTACTAATTACCCGTGAGGCTTAACCATACAACGCCAAACGCGTTTTATGCGACAGTTTGACAGAAGTTAATATGACTAAAGTAGAAATTACTGAAAAGACTTAAAAAATATTATCAGATATTTTCCAAATTCAGTTAATGCGTAGAGATACGAATTAACGCCCAAATTTGCTTGGTGACAATAGCGTTTTGGACCCACCTGACTCCATGCCGAACTCAGTAGTGAAACGAAACAGCGCCGATGATAGTGTAGCATTTGCTATGTGAAAGTAGGACATTACCAGGCTTCAAATTGTAGAGAGCCCGACTAGAAATAGTCGGGCTTTTTTACGTCTGCAGAAAAGTGAAATGTGCGCAATTAACACACATTCATAACGCGACACAAAGAGAGTGTAGCATTTCACTGTGGCTCCCCACCGCTGTGGGCACTACGACATCCTACTGCGTAGCGCACCGATCTCAAATTGTAGAGAGCCCGATTCGAAAGAGTCGGGCTTTTTTACGTCTGCAGAAAAGTGAAATGTGCGCAATTAATAGGCACTCACATCAGCACTCATCGCGTAGGGCGGGTGAGCGCAATGACTCCCGACGCTAGAATTACAGCAAAATCACTCAATATTTCAGTCGGCCGAAACAGTAGCATTTCACTGTTACTCTCCACCGCTGTGGGCACTACGACATTCTACTGCGTAGCGCACCGACCTCACATTGTAGAGAGCCCGACTAGAAATGGTCGGGCTTTTTTACGTCTGCATAAAAGTAAAATGTGCGCAATTAACATATACTCAGTAAACGTCCGGTGATCATCACCTAGATATTGATATTCCAAGGCAATAATTGTTCTATGTCTGGCTCAGGCTGACAAAGCTCATCGAGGCAATGCATGATGTAATCAAATGGCGTTAAGCCGTTGGATCTTGCAGTTTCGATGATGCTGTATAGGTGAGCGCTTGCCATTGCGCCGCGTGAGGTTTGGCTAAACATCCAGTTCTTACGGCCAATAACAAATGGTTTGATAGCGCGCTCGGCGCGGTTATTGTCGATATTAAGCTGACCATTTTCAAGGTAAACTATAAGTTTATGCCATTGATTAGCGAGATAGGTTGCTGCCTCTGCTAACTTGGTTTTCCCGACTAAACGTGGCTGGTTTTGCTCTAGCCATTTATGCAGTTTATCAATAATAGGTTTCGCTTGCTCTTGCCTTATTTCATGCTTTTGTTCTGGTGTTTTATCGTTGAGTTTTGATTCAATGCCGTACAGTTTTTGAATAAGACTCAAGACTACGTCGGCTTTGCCTGTCTTGTTTTTACCCTGCACGTGTTTTGCTTCTATAAATTTACGACGTGCATGGGCCCAGCAACCAACGAGTGTTGATTGCGTTTGTGCATACGCTTGATAACCATCAACCTGTAAATAGCCCGAATAGCCATCCAGATAATTAACCACACAGGAAGCTGCCCGACTGTTTTGATAGTCGTAAAGCACAATGTTTGGTATTGGGTTGTGTTTATTTATAGCCGATGGCGAATCCGTGCCGGTACAATATAGCCACATGTAACTTTTTACTTTGTCGGCGTTGACCACATTGACCGTCGTTTCATCGGCATGTATCGCAGGCTGTTTAAGTAACGCGTGTTTCAGTCGTTGTATCAGCGGTTCAAACAAGGTAGCGGATGCGAGTACCCAGTCACTCATGGTTTTACGGCTAAGCTCAATGCCGTATTGCTTGAACATCGACTCTTGTCTGTGCAGTGGCATGCATATTGATATTTGCTGGTGATGATTTGACTTAACAAACTGGACGTGGCCATGCCTTTGTTGATGGCCATGTTTGGCATCTTGGCTTGTTTAATACTGTTATTCGACCCTGACTTATCACATTCACGACACGCGTACTTTGGGCGAATATGCTCAATGACTTTTATCTTTGCGGGGACGAAGTCGATCTTTTCGCTGACGTCTTCACCCATTTTATGCAACTCATTACCACAGCAGTTACACAACTTGTCTTCTTCGGCAATGTCATGAATCACTTGCTCACGGGGTAAGTCTTTGGGTAATGGTTTGCGCTTTGGTGTTTTGCGAGTGTAGCTAATCTCTTGCGTAGCAAGCTCATCAGGTTGCTCAATGATGTCTTCGGCTTCATTAAACAATTCACCTTGTGCGTATAGCTTTCTTTAGCGACACCTTGAGCTTTTACCTTTAGAGTACTACCAAGAGGGATTATTATGCTTTAGTGTGGGTGAGCTTGTTTCGAGCTAAATACGGATGCTTAGGGCATCTATTAAGCAGCCTTGAGGGTTAATTCATACATCAAACTTTACGCTTTACTTAACCAACACAAGGGTACAGGCATATACTTATAGCAACTCGATTTTTTTGGATTTTCAGTAGTACTAGCTAACGTTATTTGGCCATAATCTGTAGCTTCTTTTGTTGCTTAATATGCTATAACTCTTGTTTGCATCGTTGTATAAATACTTTGATTTGAAGAGTTAATTGATTGGTTGCTTGGCTCAATACATATATACAGTACCGTTAACACCATCTTTAACTACGTGTGTTATATCACTACTTTAACTATTACTAGTACTATTAGTGCGGGTAGTGTGGGAATAAAAAAGTAAACTTATTTATTTTTTAACCCTTAATATTATTGCATTATCCCTAACAAAGGTAAGTAATGGTTAAAGTATTCGCTTTTATCAACCCGAAATAACTAATCTTAAGAGTTGATTTAAATATAAAGTTGGTCCATTATCGCACGCTGTTTACGGTTTGCTTACTTTCTGTGTACAAGTAAGCTTTTATATATTAATAAAATAAATAGAAATTATGTACGAATATTCAAACAAGTCGGAAAGGAAACTCATTGTTCGATTCTTCTCTTCAATAGGGTTTATAGCAACGTTTTCTATGGCTAGCTTAGCATTTATTAATAGCAGTTATTTATTAGCGTGTACCTTGGTGGTTTCTTCGTTTGTTTATTTATTGGCATTTAGCATAAGTAGGGGAGTAGAGAAGTCAGGCACTATAATTTTATACAACCTTTATGCACTAATGTTTTACCTAGTCCTCACTGGTGGAGCACAAGGAACAGGGCCTATATGGATATTCATAGTGTCTCCTGTTACTTATTCAATACGCGGACTTAAGCGAGGTACATTTGATATAATTTTGTTTTTATTAGCGATTGTTTTAGGCTTTTACTGCGCTGATACATTCAATATATATGACTATAGTCCGGAACAGTTTCCTATCAGAATCATACTCGCTTTTATAATTGTCGCGTCGCTGAGTGGCTACTACGAGTTTTCAAGAGAAAAATACAGCAGTAAAATAATTGCTTTGAGTCAAAAGAATGAATTTTTAGCAACTATAGATCCACTCACCAACCTGCCAAACCGCCGTTATGCTATGAATAAACTGGTTACTTTTAAAACTGAACTAACAAAAAATCATATTCCATTCGTTATTTTATTAGCTGATGTAGATAATTTTAAAAAGATTAATGATCAATTCGGCCATGATTTTGGCGATGAAGCACTTATTCAATTAGCTAAAACCTTTGATAAAAGTATTCCAAAAAATGCGATTGCATCACGTTGGGGCGGAGAGGAGTTTTTAATTGTTATTCCAGATGCAACAGTTGAGCAGGGGGAGCAAGTTGCAGAAAAAATCCACAACACCCTTAAAGCTTCAGCTGTGAGCTTATTTTCAGATAGTACCAATATTACGCTAAGTATTGGTGTTATCTCTGCAAGTGCCGAACGCTCAATTGATCTTGATATCAAGCGTGCTGATGAACTACTTTATAAAGCAAAAGCGCAAGGTAAAAACAGAACGTGTTCTTCTTAAAAGTTTATCTACTTTAATCCATTGAAAACGAATCAAGTGATGGCTTTATTTTAGCCTTTCTGCGCTTTACGCTCATGTAACACATTGCATTACAGGCAATCTGCATTGTAATTAATAGCCAATAACTGATGCCTAAGTCACTTAGGTTATTTATTTTTTCGCTAGTAAAGTAATAGGCTACGGCGATTATCTGAAGAACTAAAAAGCTATTTAAAAACCTCAGTAAACGCTGTTTAAAGTAAGTATGCTTATATTTACTAAAAATTATTAAACAGCTGCTTAGCGCTAATAAAAACCAACTTAAAATGATACAAAAATTAACTAAAGTACTGTGCATTATTTAATCCTTCAAAGCTCTATTAACCAATATTAGGCATGGGCCATTATTAGTTCTTTAGCATTCGCTTTAGCTGTTTTACTGATATTATCACCACCAAGTAAGCGAGCTATTTCATTAATACGACCATCTTTATTCAAAGGCAGCATATGAGTGAACGTTTCGCCTTGTGCTATTTCTTTAGCTACAAAAAATTGTTGGTGTGCGCTACTAGCAACTTGCGGTAAATGGGTAACACAAATCACTTGAGTAGACTTACCTAACTGGCGCAATAGTTTGCCTACGGCTGATGCCGTAGGGCCAGAAATACCTACATCAACTTCATCAAAAATAAGCGTTGGGGTTGTTACTTTTTGGGCAATAATTACCTGTATAGCAAGGCTAATTCGCGAAAGCTCACCACCTGAGGCTACTTTAGCTAACGGCTGAAGTGGCTGCCCAGGATTAGTTGATACTAAAAACGACACATTATCGTACCCTAAGCTATTTGGTGCGCGGCTACTCTCTTGAGTTAAAGCTATTTCAAATACACCGTTTTCCATCGATAAATTAGCCATGCTTTCACTTATTAGTGTGTTAAGTGTATTAGCATACTCATAGCGACTTTTACTTAGTTCATCGGCAGCTTGCTTATAACTAAGTAACGCGCTTTCTATTTCTGACTCTAGTTGCTCTAGACGATTACTATTATTACTTATTGACTCAAGCTCTTGAGCAATCGATTGATGAAACTCAACTAGCTGCTGTGGTTTTATGTGATGCTTACGCGCTAAATCCATCGCACCGCTTAGTCTATTTTCTACTTCACCTAAACGAGCAGGGTCTAAATCTGCTTGCTCAGTATAATTTCGAACTTCACGGCTTGCTTCTTCAACTTGTACTGCGGCTTCACTAAGGAGCGCTGCTACGCCCGCTAAGCTTTCGTCGTATTGAGCCAGCTCAGCGAATTGTTGGGCACTGTGCTGCAGCATTGAACAAGCATTTTGTTCATCACTTTCATATAAATATTGTAATTCACGTTGGCACGATTCTAATATTGTTTGGCTATTACTAAGTTTGTAATGCTCGGCCTCAATTAAATCAAACTCACTTTCTTGTAAGGCAAACTCATCGAGCTCTGCAACTTGGTATTCTAACAATTGTTTTTGCGCTGCTTGTTGCTGCTGTTGTTGCTCTAAATGTTTAAATTCTTTTTGTAAGTTAGCAAACTGTTTATAGTTGTTATTTACATCATTTACTAAGTGGTGATGCCCTGCATAGGCATCTAAAAGCTGTAACTGATGCTCAGCTTTTAATAAGTGTTGGTGGGCATGTTGTCCATGAATAGATATTAAATATTGACCAAGTTCTTTTAATTGTGATGCGGTAACGGCACTGCCATTAATATAGCTTTTACTGCGTCCATTTTTGCAAACAACACGACGCAATAAACATTCATTATCGTCATTGTTTAGCATATGTTGCTCTAAAAACGATTGAGCTAGCGGTAAATCTGTTAGGTCAAATTGAGCGCATACTTCTGCTTTATCAGAGCTTGGGCGCACTGCTGATGCTTCAGCTCGTTCACCTAAACATAATGATAGCGCATCAATAGCAATAGATTTACCAGCACCTGTCTCGCCTGTGATCGCGGTCATACCGCTGCGCCATTCTGTGCTTAAATTACTAACAATTGCAAAATTTTTAACTTCTAAACCAATTAACATACTGTTTATCCATCCAGTCAATTAACTGTTAATTTATACAGTGTTTTGGTTTTTTGCAAATTAATTTTTTATTATTTATGCAACGCTTACATCTTGAGTAAATTGTGTATCAGAAGTTTTTGGGGAGGTATCAATTTGATCATCAACAATATCAGTAGCTTGTATAACGTCTTCGGTTTTAAGTAGCCCGATAAGTGGAGGTAAAGTATTTAGGTAAAAACTCTTATTGTATAAAATTCCTTGCTGAGGTAACTCAGATACAAAGTACTGTATATTATCAATCAATGGTTGGATTATATTCGTTTGATTAGTTTTAATTAACTCGTTGGACAACGTATTAATTAGTAGGTCAGCGGTATCTTCAAGTTGCTGTAAATTCTCTTCTGTATGCGATTGAACAACAAAAAAATTATTTACAATAGCTTGAATACGAGGAACGTATTTTGGGCGAATTATTTTAGCATCAAGAAGATCATTAAGTTTTACTCTAAGGCGTGAATTTACATGCGAAACACGTTCATTAAATAGCTTTTTTCTAGCTTCGATTGCTTTTTTGCGATTACTCTCAATTTTGAGGTAACTGTATAAAAGTGTAATTAATAGCAGTAAAGCAAAGAATACTACATAAGTCATTGCCGTTTGTTCCTGAAATGTTTAATTTTTAGTTGTTACTAATATTTTGCTCTATCGTTTAACTTTTGGCAATAAAATTAGTACAAACGACTACCCCAATTTAGTTTTGTACGTAAAACGTTGTAGTACGAGTAATTTTTTGGATGAATTAAGCGCAATTGTTTATCCGCTTTTTTAATTACTACCTCATCGCCGGGTAATACGGCAAGCACAACATGGCTGTCGCAACTTACTTGCAAGCTATCTGTATTTTCTAGGCTTAGCTTTAAGCGTACTTCGTTATCGGCATCGACCACTAAAGGTCTGCTAGATAAGGTATGAGGAAACATAGGCACTAACGATATTGCATTTAGCTCTGGCGTTAAAATTGGCCCGCCACCTGAAAGTGAATATGCCGTAGAGCCAGTAGGGGTTGATACTATTAAACCGTCAGAGCGCTGAGAGAACACAAAGTCATTATTTATAAAAGCTTCAAACTCAATCATATGCGCTACTTTATCGGCATGAAGTACCGCTTCGTTAACGGCAGAATTTGCACTCTTTAATTCGTTGTGGCGATATACTTCTACTTCTAATAAAAAGCGTTTTTCTTCAAGGTACTCACCACTGAGGACTTGCTCTAAGCTCGCTTCAAACCCTTCAGGGTTTAAATCAGTTAAAAAGCCAAGGTTACCTCTATTTACTCCAATTACAGCAATGTTAAAGCGCGCAAGCACGCGTGCAGCACCAAGCATGTTACCGTCACCGCCTACAACAATAGCTAAATCGGCTTGTTCTCCTAAGTCGACTAACTTAACAAGTTTGTCATGCGGGATATCGTCTAATTGACTCCCTGTGCGTTTTTCTACTATTACCTCAAAACCAAGCGCAAGTAGAAATGTATGTAAGCGCTGAAGGGTAGCAGCGGCTCCCGGGTGATTAGGTTTGCCAATTAGGCCAATGGTATTAAAAGGAGAGTCCATAATGTACGCACAAAAAGATTTAATAATTGTAGAGTAACTCAAAACAGAAGTGTTTGAAAATACAGATTATAGCAATATTATAAACCTTCAATTTTATTCGCAGTGAGTTAACTGCACGACTTGAAAAACAACTAGACGCCCCGATATCTCTTTCATGCAACAAGATGTAGATACCATGAAACTAAACTCACGAGATCAGCAAATTTTTTCAGCTGTTATGAACATGTACTGTAATGGTGAAGGCTTGCCTGTTCCATCAACAAAAATTGCCAAGCTCAAAGGCATGGCAGTATGCTCGGCTACGGTTCGTAATGCTATGGCTCGCTTAGAAAAAGTGGGGCTATTGTATTCACCTCATACATCTGCAGGACGAGTGCCCACAAATGAAGGGTTTGATTATTGGTTTGACGAGTTTTTTCCACTCGCTGACATTGCTAATTATTGGCAACCAGAGCAATCACAACTCGTTGAACTAGCACATGGTTTGAGCCAAAAATACCAAATATGTTGTTGTGTTGGTTTACCACAAGTCAGCTCGCAGCAAGTGTTTAGAGTAGAAGTGCTTGATTTTGATTCTACCGACTGGCTTATTCTATTAATAGACAGGGCTGGGCAGAGCCACAACATTTGTATTGATAAACCTCATGATTCGTCAGATTCTGTTCGTTATCAGTTTGCAACATGGTTGAACACCGTATTTAGCCAACAAACTCTTATGGAGGGTTTGTATCGTATGCAGGCGATGGCAAATACAGCGCCTCGAAATTGTCATGATTCGCTTAATCAATGGACGCGACAACTAAGTCAAAAATTAGGCTCAGATAATAGTATTGTAGTTGGCGAAAATTACCTCTATAAACAAATCGATTGTGAGCAAAGTTTAAATATTGGTGTTTCGTTTTTAAATTATGTAGAAGATAAACTCGCTTTTAAAAACGGTGTATCGGTACTTAATAGCGAAAAATTGCCTTTTACTGAGTGTGATGAATTGATCGTAATAAGCGTGCCGTACTTTCAAAATCAAGAATACCAAAGCCGCTTTTGTATAATTTGCCCTAAATCAGCGCAAATCGAAGAAATAATTCGAGAATTTAAATTAATTGAGGCATCTAACTCTTGAATCTTTTTATTCAATCCCCATAATTACCGCAGTTGTAAAGAATTGGAGCACGTATTTTATGTCTGAGCAGACAAAAAACCCTGAGCAAGAAGTAGAATTAAACGAAGAAATTTCTAAAATGCAGGCTGATGTAGAAGCAGCAGTAGAAGCCGCTGATCAACATGCAGAAGAAGAGCAAAGCCCTGAAGCAGAAATAGCTATGCTATATGCAGAGCTTGAAGCTGCTAAACAAACTATTGCTGATCAAAAAGATGGTGTTGTTCGTGCTGCAGCAGACGTAGACAACATTCGTCGTCGTGCAGCACAAGATGTAGAAAAAGCGCATAAGTTTGCACTAGAAAAATTTGCTAACGAATTACTACCTGTAATTGATAATCTTGAGCGTGCTATTGAGTTTTCTGATAAAGAAAATGAGACTTTAAAGCCGTTGCTTGAAGGTATCGATATGACAGTTAAAAGCTTTAACGATGCTGTTGCAAAGTTTGGTGTTGAAATTGTAAACCCACAAGGTGAGCAGTTTAATCCAGATTTTCATCAAGCAATGTCAATTCAACCAAGTAACGATGTAACACCTAATACAGTACTTGCTGTTATGCAAAAAGGTTATACATTAAATGGTCGTTTATTACGCCCTGCAATGGTTATGGTTTCTAAAGCTGCTGATGCTTAATTGAATTATTAGTTTTAAAAAATGCCTCATATTGAGGCATTTTTTTTGTCTTTTTTATAGTGAATTAACTGTACGAGCATAGTAAGCAACACAGCGCTAAACATTAGACTTGAAAATGGCACTGCGCTTTTTGCATGCATAATAGCGAGTAGTGGGCCAACTAACGCGCCACTGCCAAAACGAAGTGTGCCAATTACGGCCGTTGCCGTGCCTGTGTTTTTTTCAAACTTCATTAATATTAGCGAGTCAGCATTACTTGCAGTGACGCCTAAGCTCATCATTAATGGCGCAATAGCAGCCACAATATAATAAAGTGATAAGTGTAATAAGCTAAATGTTAGCAAAGCCAGCCCCGATACAAATCCAAATGTAAGCCCAATATAGAGCATTTTTCGAGAGCCCAGCCTTGGTACAATTCGCGTATTTAAAAAGTTACCAAACATCAGCGCCATTACGTTAAAGGCAAATAACACACCAAATAACTGTTCTGACACTTCATATAAATCTAAATAAATAAATGGTACTGAGGTCAAAAAGCAAAAAAATCCAAACGATACAAACATAGAACTGAGTATGTCGGCACGTGCATCTTTATTACTGAGTACTGTTTTATAGCTATCAAAAAATAGAGCGAGACCCTTTTTTTCATTTTTGTGAATAGGAATATCAATTAGATACACTTGCACTAACGCCAATATTAAAAAGCTATATCCAGCAAGCACCAAAAATATGGTTGACCAAACAGAAAATCCTAAAATAAACGAACCAACAGAGGGGGCAACTAACGGTGCTACCATCATAATCATCGATACATATGACATTCCTTTAGCTGTATTTTGCTGATAAATATGGCGAATAATACCCGGTACTACTACCGTTGCTGCCGCTCCCGTAAATGCTTGCACTGCTCTAAGAGTCCAAAAAGCATGGACTTCGGTGGTAAATGCCAGTGCAAGTGAGCTTGCACCAAATAAGGTTAAGCCGATACGTGCAAGCTTACGGCGGCCAATTTGATCGGCAATGGGGCCAAAAAATAGCATCCCTAATGAATAGCCTGCTAAGTAAATACTCAACGATATTTGTACATTGGGCATATTAGTGTGTAAATCGTTTGCAATTACCAGCATGGCAGGTAAGTACATATCTATCGCCAATGGCGTAATCGCCACTATACTGGCCAATAAAGGCAATAAAATACGGGTATTAAAAGACGAGGCTGAGGCGTCCATGTGTAAACTCAACAATCACTAAAAACAATGGTTATAGTGTAACAGGGCATTGTATTTGAATAAACTTAGTTTGCCCGCTAAGTTTATCGTCATATTGTTTTTTTTTAATATAACGGTACATAAAGCAAATATTTTAAATTGGTACTGTGTTTGCTATTCTACAAGCAATAAAAAATTCATTACTTAAGAGAATTATCATGAAAAAACTAGTACTTGCAGTATTAGCGACAGCCGTTTTAGCCGGTTGTAAAACGTCACCAACAGGACGTACTCAAATAGCGCTTTACTCAGATCAACAAATGAGTGAAATGGGCACAGCTAGCTTTGCAGATATGAAAAAAAGCCAACCAATTAATAAAGATCCAAAAACAAATGCATATGTAAATTGCATTGCTGAAAAAGTAGTCGCTGTATTACCAAAAGAATACGCGTCGCAAAATTGGGAAGTAGTGGTATTTGAAGATGAATCTGCTAACGCTTTTGCACTACCTGGGGGTTACATTGGGGTTCATACGGGCTTATTAAAAATAGCCACCAATCAAGACCAACTAGCAACAGTACTAGGTCACGAAGTAGGGCACGTAATAGCTGAGCATTCTAATGAGCGTGTTTCACAAAGCTCTATTTTAGATACCGGTATGCAGCTGGGCAGCGCGGCACTTGAAATGGGTAATATTCAATACCGTAACGAAATTATGCAAGGCTTAGGTTTGGGCGCACAATATGGAGTTGTTTTACCATTTAGCCGCTCTCACGAATCAGAAGCCGATACTATAGGTCTGGATTTAATGGCACAGGCGGGTTTTAATCCACAAGAGTCGGTTACACTTTGGGAAAATATGAGTGCAGCGGGCAGCGGTACAACCCCTGAGTTTTTATCTACTCACCCAGCGCCAAGTAACCGTATTAAAAATTTACAAGCGCAAATGAGTAAAGCACTTAGCGAGCAAGGCACTGCTAAAGCACAGGGTAAAAACCCACAATGCACACTGTAGCTAAGCGCTTTACTATTTGAAGTAGTGTACGTTTAGTATTAATGCGTAATTAAAATAAAACCCCTGTAAGTATTTTACCTACAGGGGTTTTATTTTAGTTTTTAAGCGTGGTTATTCAGCAGCAAGTGCTTGTTTAAATACATTTTTAAAGCGTTCGAAATCTTCAATGTGCGGCAGGTGCCCTAAATTATCCAGTTCAAATAATTGTGCGTCAGGGATAAGTGTTGCAGCGTGTTTGCCTAATTTATCATATCGACCAAGCTCGTAATCAACACCGTCTTTTTTCCAGTTACGGCCAGGGCCGGTTCTATCGCGTGTACCAATAATTAATTTAACCGGTACAGTTAAATCTTTAAATTCGGTTATTACAGGTTGAGTGAAAATCATATCGTATGTTTTTGCATTTACCCATGCCATTTGTTCTTTATCCGGGCCTTGTATTTGCCCTGTTATAAAGTCGGTTAAGGCTGAATATGTGGCATTCCACTTACCATCGTAGTAATTTTTTTGTTGGTATTTTCTTACGCCTTCTGGCGTTTTTGAAAATTCGTTTTTATAGAAAAAATTTGTATCTTTGTAATCAACATACTGCAGGTAGTTTTCAAGCCCAATAGGGTTAAGTAAAATTAATTTACTTGTTGTGTTTGGGTACATTAATGCAAAACGACTCGCTAGCATCCCACCTATAGAGTGCCCTAATACAATTGACTCTTTTATATTAAGTGAGTCCATTAACGCATGAGTATGATGAGCAAGAGCCGCAAATGAATACTGGTAATTAGTTGGTTTAGATGATTTTCCAAAACCAATTTGATCAGGAATTAATACGCCGTAGCCTAAAGATTGCAGGTATTGCGCAGTGGTAGTCCAGTAATCTGCATTAAAATTTTTGCCGTGCATAAGCGTCACTGTAGGCATGTCGGATTTGGTAGGCTTTAAGTAAATATAGGCCATTTTAAGAGACTGTTTTTGTGACTCAATGTTAAAGTAATTTACTTTAAAGTCGTACTGGTAACTGCTTAAAAGCGCATCATAAGAAAGTGAAGAGGTATCTTGCGTTGTGCTCGCTAATGCATTGTTTGTTAATAACAATAAAGTAGAAAAGCAAATAACTTTAATCGACGACATTTGGTTACTCCAATTAAGGACAAATAATATGAGCTCTAATATATAAAACTCAGAATAATTCATTATAGTAACCAAACATTAAGTACTATTCAATTGAGGCTTTGTCATGCTCAACGTTGTTTAATTTGGAGATGAAAAAAGCGAAGCTAAAAGAGAGCTTCGCTTATTAATGTAGGGTAAAACGAGTATCGTTAAAGCTTAAAACGTCCACTCAATATGGATTTGTGGCACTGACTCAGTGACTTCAGTACCTAGTTTATTGTGCCAGTATTGTAATTCCATACCCAACAGTAGTGTGTTTTCTTTCATTTGAAGAGCGTGGCCCATATCCCATACTAAAATAGGCTGTGCGAGTATCCACGCCTCTACATCGTTACCAAATTCATCTTCACGTTCTGCAATGTATTCAGCGTGGCCTTTAAAGCTAAATTTTTGTGAGCCAATAGTGAAAGGGTATTCAAAGGCAACATCAAGCATCCAGCTATTTGTTTCAATAGGAGCCCCGCCTTTTGCTACACCTTCACTATCGTCAATGTAAGCTGTGAATAGCGTTTGAAAAAAGTTAAACCCAGGTACATCCCAGCTTAATTTAACACCAGGCAAGTATTTCATTACTTTAGCGTCGCCAGCAACGTTAATACCACCGGTAAGGCCCACATCTAATAATGCGCCTGCGCCAATTTTTTCGCCGCTAATGGCCGATAAGCTTACCGTTGAATACCACTCACCATAAAAATCAGCATCTTGGTAACCATCATCGGTATCGTCTTTACTGTAATCGATAAAAAAGAAGTTATCGCCGTAATCGTAACCCGATGCATGTTGAACCGAGTAAACAGTGGTGTTTGACTCTTGCTCAGTGAATGGGTTTTTTTGGTTGCCATTATTAATATGTAGTGCTGTGCTGCTCCAATTAGCCGCAAAAGCAGAAGACGATAAAGCAATTGATGTAAAAGTAACGAGAGGAAGTAATTTTTTAAATTTCATATCTGTATTTAACTATAATCTTAGTGACACGCGAAGGCGCGCATTATAGCAAAAGTGATTGATATGTAGAGTATTATTTTAACATATGTTGCAGCTTACTTATTAAGCTGCAACATAGTATCGGTGTTTAAATTATGCTTTATTACGGCGTAAGCAAATAACTGCAATGGCTGTAAATGCTAAAATAAAACAGTAGTATGACGAGGTAGATACTTCCCACGGGCTAATTTTAAACGTAGCACCTAATAACAATGCTTGGGCACCGTATGGCAATGAACCCTGTGTAACACAGGCAAATATATCAAGTAAACTGGCAGAGCGTTTACCGCTTATTTCACCGTCATCTGCTAGCTTTTTAGCAATAGGACCCGCGACAATAATAGACACTGTATTATTAGCAATACATACATTACTTGTTAAAACTAACGCAGCGATACCTAATTGATCTGCCACTTTACGGTGCCATTTTGCAATGATTTTAGTAATTGCTTGAATTTTTTGAGCAATGTAATCAAGACCACCGTTGATACGAATAAATTCAGATAAGCCACCAATAAACATAGAAAGTAAAAATATTTCCTGCATATCAGTAAAGCCTTTGTAAATGTCTTTCACAAAGCTTGCGCCTTCGTAACTTCCTGTAAAGCCCATTAATGCGGCAAAAATAATACCGCTAAACAACACTACAAATACGTTCAAGCCAGCAACTGCTAACACTAAAATAAAGGCATAAGGAAGTACTAACCAAATGTCATAGTCTTTAGTTTCAACTACTTGTGCAGCAGGTGTTAAATAAAACAACAGGGCGATTGTTAGAATGGCTGCAGGGACTGCAATTTTAAGATTTTCTTTAAACTTGTCTTTCATTTCACAACCTTGCGTGCGCGTAGCTGCAATAGTGGTGTCTGAAATAATAGATAAGTTATCGCCAAACATAGCGCCAGATACAATCGTACCGGCCATTAATGCTGGATCTATACCCGTTTTAATTGATACCACATAAGCGATAGGGCCAATGGCGCCAATTGTTCCCATTGACGTTCCCATTGCAGTAGAAACAACGGCCGCAATTAAAAACAAACCAGGGAGCAATAACGAAGGTGGAATAAGCGATAAGCCTGCATTTACTACCGCATCTACACCACCGGTTGCACTTGCCACAGCCGAAAAAGCACCTGCAAGTAAGTAGATTAAACACATGGTAATAATATTGTTGTGTCCGGCACCTTTAATAAAGGTCTCTACACATTGGTTTACCGTGCCTTTATTTAAAATAAACGCAAGCATGATGGCGGGCAATATAGCAACAGGTGCAGGTAGTTGGTAAAAAGCATAATCAACCCCTTGCGATTGCAAATACAAACCTGAGCCTAAAAATATCGCTACAAAGGTAAGTAGGGGAAGTAAAGAAAGTATTGCTTTGTTTTTATTAAATGATGGCTGCATCATAATCCTCATAACCAGTAAAATTTATCACAGCCAAAACTCCTCTTTTAGCTGAATTTAGCAGTACAACTTTTTATTTTAAAAAGTTGTTAGCCGCAGCGTCCGCAAGCCAAAGACCAAATCGACGCGAAATAGAAGTTTAAATGTATAGATGGCTAAAGTAAACTGGTATTGTTATTATTATTAAATTAAAAGGTCACCTGACTATTGCATGACTTTTAGATAATATCTATAAAGCAACGCGATTTTCAGCGATTAATATTTATCCAACTGCATAAAAATACCCACCTGCGTATTTTGTAATGCCCGGATATATGGCTAATAAACGGATTCAAATTAAATTAGGTAAAAACCATGACTACAAATCGAATAGGTGTTTTTGGTGCTAACGGCAGAATGGGCTTAGCCCTATTAGAAGCCGTGACAATTAAAGAGCAAACACAACTTACAGGCGCATATGTTCGTAGTGGTTCATCGCTATTAGGCATTAATGTAAATCAAGTAAATAGCGCAGCCGATAACAGTGTTAGCTTTAGCGACGAAAGTACAATAGATAATGTAGATGTTTTAATCGACTTTACGCTGCCAGCGGGTATGAAAAACCATTTAAAAACAGCTGTTGCACAAAAAATTCCTATGGTAATTGGCACAACAGGTTTAACAAATGATGATATGGCGCTATTACACAATGCCGCCAAACATATCCCTATTGTATTTGCGCGAAATTACAGCGTAGGTGTCAATGTATTACTTAACCTTGTGCAAACTGCAGCGACTAAGTTTGGTGACGATTTAGATATCGAAATATTTGAAGCGCATCACCGTCATAAAATAGATGCACCATCGGGTACTGCACTGGCAATAGGTGAGTCAATCGCGCAAGCGAAAGGCTGGGATCACGACGAGGTTGCGGTATATGACCGAAGCCAAGTAGAAACAGCGAAATCTCAAAATGAGATTGGTTATTCTGTCCTAAGAGGTGGCGATATAGTAGGTGAACATACCGCATACTTCGCTACAATGGGCGAAAGGCTTGAATTAACACATAAAGCAAGTTCGAGAATGACGTTCGCTCTAGGTGCTATAAGGGCTGCAAGCTGGTTGAAAAACAAACCTGCTGGACTTTATGATATGCAAGATGTGCTAGATCTTAAGTAGTTTAGTTACTATTTTAACTGTTTGGGTCTAATTTTACCTACAGTGACTTATTTGTAACAATTAACCAAATAATGTTAGACCTAAATAACAACTTCATGTAATATGCAGCCAATTTGCCAAAAATTACTAAATGCGTGTTTCCAATTATACCCAAGTGGCTAGTAAATCCAGGGTTTCAGTGGGAATGAAAATAGTTTTAGGCAAGAAAAATGATTGAAGGTTGAATGCTTTACATCTGCATCATTTAAGACTGCGTAAAACAATTTAAGCCCACAAAAATCTGGTTTTGACGATCCCTCTGGGTATTGGCGGGGTGTTAAGCAATTGCTTACTCCCGTTTTTTACTGTTAGGAGGTTTAACTTGACTAAATCCGCTCTGTTAGTCCTAGAAGACGGCACAGTGTTTCGCGGTACTGCAATCGGCGCTGACGGCATGTCAGTCGGTGAAGTGGTATTCAATACGTCTATGACTGGTTATCAAGAAATTTTGACTGATCCATCATACGCGGAACAAATCGTAACTTTGACGTACCCACATATCGGTAATACGGGTACCAACAGCGAAGACGAAGAAGCGAATCAAATTTGGGCTAAAGGCCTAGTGATCCGTGATTTGCCACTGCTAGCAAGTAACTTTCGTAACGAGCAATCGTTAGATGATTACTTAAAAGAACGTAATATTTTAGGTATTGCGGACATCGACACCAGAAAGCTAACTCGAATTTTGCGTGATAAAGGCGCACAAAACGGGTGTATTGTTGCCGGTGACGAGCTAGACGAAAATAAAGCGTTACAAGCCGCGCAAGCCTTCCCAGGCTTAAAAGGTATGGATTTAGCAAAAGTTGTCTCAACCAAGGAAAATTTTGAGTGGCGCGAATCAAGCTGGACATTAGGTGAAGGATTTAAAACCCTTGACGCTGCTGATGAAAAGTTTCATGTTGTTGCCTACGACTTCGGTGTAAAACGTAATATTTTACGTATGCTTGTAGACCGTGGTTGTAAACTTACAGTAGTACCAGCGCAAACTTCTGCCGCTGACGTACTTGCTTTAAACCCTGATGGTATCTTCCTATCTAATGGCCCTGGTGATCCTGAGCCATGTACTTACGCTATTGAAGCCATTCAAGCCTTTTTAGAAACCGACACACCTATTTTTGGTATCTGTTTAGGTCATCAGTTATTAGCCCTTGCCTCAGGTGCTAAAACAGAAAAAATGAAATTTGGTCACCACGGTGGTAACCACCCAGTTAAAGACCTAGACCGTAATGTAGTTATGATCACAGCTCAAAACCATGGTTTTGCAGCTCAAGAATCAAGCCTACCAAGTACGCTTCGTGCCACGCATAAATCGTTATTTGATGGAACGCTTCAAGGTATTCATCGTACTGATAAGCCTGCGTTTAGCTTCCAGGGTCACCCTGAAGCAAGTCCAGGTCCACACGATGCAGCACCATTATTTGACCACTTCATCGATTTGATGCAAGCGCGTAAACACTAATTTAACTGGAGTAATAATGCCAAAACGTACCGACATAAAAAGCATTCTTATCTTAGGCGCAGGCCCAATTGTAATTGGTCAAGCTTGTGAATTTGACTACTCTGGTGCTCAAGCGTGTAAAGCACTTAGAGAAGAAGGCTATAGAGTTATATTAGTTAACTCAAACCCTGCAACTATCATGACCGATCCTGAAATGGCCGATGCTACCTACATCGAACCAATTCACTGGGAAGTGGTAGAAAAAATTATTGAAAAAGAAAAGCCAGATGCAGTACTGCCTACAATGGGTGGTCAAACAGCATTAAACTGTGCACTTGATTTAGACAAGCACGGTGTATTGGCTAAGCACGGCGTTGAGCTAATTGGCGCAACGGCGGATGCAATCGACAAAGCAGAAAACCGTGAACGCTTTGACGTAGCAATGAAAAACATTGGCCTTGAATGTCCTCGTGCTGAAATTGCTCACTCAATGGAAGAAGCTAAAGATACAATGAGCCGAATTGGCTTACCATGTATCATTCGTCCTTCTTTCACCATGGGTGGCACCGGTGGCGGTGTTGCTTACAACATGGAAGAGTTTGAAGAAATTTGTGAGCGCGGTTTAGACTTATCGCCAACAAACGAATTATTGATTGATGAATCACTGATTGGTTGGAAAGAGTACGAAACAGAAGTTGTACGTGATAAAAACGATAACTGTATTATTGTTTGTACCATTGAAAACTTTGACCCTATGGGTGTTCACACTGGCGATTCAATCACCGTTGCACCAGCGCAAACGCTAACCGACAAAGAATACCAAATTATGCGTAACGCCTCTATGGCGGTATTACGTGAAATTGGTGTAGAAACTGGCGGTTCTAACGTGCAGTTTGGTATTAATCCTGAAGATGGCCGTATGGTTATCATTGAGATGAACCCACGCGTATCACGTTCATCTGCACTTGCATCAAAAGCAACGGGTTTCCCAATTGCTAAAATTGCTGCAAAGCTAGCAGTAGGTTACACGCTTGACGAGCTTCAAAACGATATTACTGGCGGTAAAACTCCAGCGTCTTTTGAGCCTTCAATCGATTACGTTGTAACAAAAATTCCTCGCTTTAACTTTGAAAAATTTGCCGGTGCTAACGACCGCTTAACTACGCAAATGAAATCGGTTGGCGAAGTAATGGCGATTGGTCGTAACCAACAAGAATCATTACACAAAGCATTACGTGGTCTTGAAGTGGGCGCAACAGGTTTTAACCCAATAGTTGCACTTGATGACCCTAAAGCTAAAGAAAAAATCATCCGCGAATTACGCGAGCCAGGTGCTGAGCGTATCTGGTACATTGCCGATGCAATGCGCCATGGTATGAGCGTTGATGATGTTTATGAGCTGACTAAAGTTAATCGCTGGTTCTTAGTACAAATAGAAGATATTTTAAAAGACGAAGCAAAAATTGGTGAAGTAGGTATGGCTGGTTTAAATGCCGACTTCCTACGTAAACTCAAACGCAAAGGTTTCGCAGATCCACGTATAGCTGAAATTGCTGGTGTATCTGAAGCTGAAATTCGTAAAAAACGTCACCTATTAAACATCGTGCCAGTATACAAGCGTGTTGATACGTGCGCCGCAGAATTTAGCTCAGACACAGCTTACATGTACTCATCTTACGATGAAGAGTGTGAAGCAAACCCAACAGATAAAGACAAAATCATGGTTATTGGTGGCGGTCCTAACCGTATCGGCCAAGGTATTGAATTTGATTACTGCTGTGTACATGCCTCGCTTGCGCTTCGCGAAGACGGCTATGAAACCATTATGGTTAACTGTAACCCTGAAACGGTTTCTACCGATTACGATACATCTGATAGACTATACTTTGAGCCAATTACACTTGAAGACGTACTTGAAATCGTACGTGTTGAAAAGCCAAAAGGCGTTATCGTGCAGTACGGTGGTCAAACACCACTTAAATTAGCGCGTGAGCTTGAAGCCAATGGCGTGCCAGTAATAGGTACCTCACCTGATGCGATTGACCGTGCAGAAGATCGCGAACGTTTCCAACAACTTGTTGAGCGTTTGAACTTACTTCAGCCAGAAAATGCAACAGTAACTTCAACTGAAGAAGCACTACTTAAATCAGTTGAAATTGGTTTTCCACTCGTTGTACGTCCGTCGTATGTACTAGGTGGTCGTGCAATGGAAATTGTATACGATGAAGACGATTTGCGTCGCTACATGACCGAAGCTGTATCTGCATCAAACGAAGCACCTGTATTACTGGACCGTTTCTTAGATAACGCAATTGAAGTTGACGTTGACGCGATTTGCGACGGCGAGCAAGTAATTATTGGCGGTATCATGGAGCACATTGAGCAAGCCGGTGTTCACTCTGGTGACTCAGCATGTTCATTACCAGCACATTCTTTATCGCAAGAAGTGCAAGATGTGATGCGCAAGCAAGTAACCGATATGGCGCTTGAGCTTGGTGTTGTTGGCTTAATGAATACACAGTTTGCTGTAAAAGATGGCAAAGTGTACTTAATTGAAGTTAACCCGCGTGCCGCACGTACTGTACCGTTTGTATCAAAAGCAACCGGTGTAGCGCTTGCAAAAGTGGCGGCTCGTTGTATGGCGGGTCAGTCTTTGGCAAGCCAAGGTATTACTAAAGAAGTGATCCCTCCTTATTACAGCGTTAAAGAAGTTGTTTTACCATTTGCTAAGTTTCAGGGGGTGGATCCAATTCGTGGCCCTGAGATGCGCTCAACGGGTGAAGTGATGGGTGTTGGTGATACTTTCGCCGAAGCATTCGCAAAAGCACAATTAGGTGCAAGCAACACTTTACCACGCGGTGGTCGCGCGTTATTATCTGTTCGTAATAGCGATAAGCCACGCATTGTTGAATTAGCCAAGATCATGACCGACTTAGGTTTTGAACTTGACGCAACAGGTGGCACGGCACAAGCTCTTGAAGAAGCTGGCATTGAAGTACGACGTGTAAACAAAGTATATGAAGGCCGACCGCATATTCTTGATTATATCAAGAATAAAGAGTACAGCTATATCGTTAATACCACCGAAGGTCGCCAAGCGATCGAAGATTCGAAGGTGTTACGTCGTGGTGCATTGCAAAATAAAACCAACTATACGACAACCTTGAACGCAGCTTTTGCTAACTGTACTGCTAACAAAGCAGATGACCGTAGTAAAGTAACGTCAGTTCAAGAGCTACACCTGCGATTGAACTAAGGAAATGTGCCAAGGCCAACTAGGGCCTTGGTGTTAAGTGAGAAAAGTATGCAATCAATTCCGATGACAGTTCGTGGCGCAGATTTACTGCGCAAAGAGCTTAACGAATTAAAAACAGTTACCCGTCCTAAAATCGTAAGTGATATTGCGGTTGCACGTGAACATGGTGACTTAAAAGAAAACGCTGAGTACCACGCTGCGCGTGAGCAACAGGGTTTTTGTGAAGGTCGTATTCAAGAAATTGAAGCAAAGCTTTCAAATGTTCAAATTATCGATGTAACTAAAATGCCAAATACGGGCAAAGTTATTTTTGGCACAACAGTAACTATAGTAAATGTAGATACTGATGCAGAAGTAAAATACCGTATCGTAGGCGATGATGAAGCAGATATTAAAAACAACTTAATTTCTGTTAATTCACCGATTGCACGTGGCTTAATTGGTAAACAAATGGACGACGCAGTGTCTATTCAAACGCCAAAAGGTATCGTTGAGTACGAAATCATTGAAGTTGAGTATCTTTAACGCATAACTCACTTTAACGTTTTAAATAAAAACCGATGTATTTACATCGGTTTTTTTATGCCTTAAATAAATCACTATACTAATAAGAGCGTTCATATTGTATAAAGAGTAAGCATGATGATATAGGTACATAATCACTTTATACCAATCTGCTTATATATGGGGTCTATTTAACGTTAAGAAAATTACGCTAGAACTAGGCAAAAGTTTTTATATCTAGTGTTCTAAATAAAAAACTTTTAACGACGTTATAGTGCAATTTAATTCGTTAAATTGATCAAAGATTTATGCAGGTTGGTATTATTAAAAAGGAACACTCAATGGCTAATATACTTTACCCAGCGCCTTTAAAAGTAGGCTCTAAAATTGCTATTTGCTCGCTTTCATCTGGGCTAAAAGAAAAGTATCACGGACGATTAGATATAGTTATAAATGGACTACAACAACGAGGGTATGATGTTGTTGAAGGCGAGTTTTTACGTCAAAACAAACCACGTGAACAGCTTAATGCTAAAGCGCATGCTAAGCAGCTAATGGGTTTTTTATTAGATGATGAAATAGATGCGATTATGCCGCCAATGGGTGGTGAGCTGGCAATGGAAATACTACCACTACTTGATTTTAACGCCATTAAAGAAGCAAAGCCTAAGTGGTTAGTTGGTTTTTCTGATGTGAGTACTATTGCATGTGCACTCACTGCTAAGTGCCAATGGGCAACCCTTCACAGCGCCAATCTTATGCAGTTACACCCAGATGAAAAAAATCCGTATAGCCTACAAATATTTGAAACTCTGACCTACGAAGCCAGTAGTAAATTTGAGCAAGGTCCTTCTTCTTTATACCAAAAAAATAAGCCTAATTACGCGCAAAACCCGAACGAATTACTCAGCCCGAGTGAGCCCACAAACTGGCAATGTTTAAACTACACAGATAAACGTACCATAGAAATGTCTGGTCGGTTATTTGGTGGGTGTTTAGATACCGTAGGTTTATTGCTCGACTCGCCATTTTTAGCGCTGCATGAGTTTAAAAAGGACAGTGCGCCCGAAGGGCTTATTTTATACCTCGAAAACTCAGAGCTTACACCCACAACCGTTGCACGATTTTTACTGTCATTAAAATTAGCCGGTATATTTGATGACATCAATGGCTTGGTTTTAGGGCGAAGTGAAATAACACAAGGTCATTACGATGCCTTTGACTATCGCCATGCGTTAGATGTAGCGTTAGGTGGGTGTTTATTTCCTGTAATTTTTGATGCAGATATAGGGCACGTTCAACCTAACTTAAATTTGGTCAATGGTGCTACCTGTACGCTAGTTGCAGATATAAACGAAGGTATTGTAGAGTGCGCATCGTTAAATATTCAACTTTCGTAGTTTTTATTGTGTTTAGTTTTGAAAAACAAATAAATACAAGCGTATAATAGGCTTACAGTAAGTGCTAACGCTTACTGTAAATTCTCAGGGCGGGGTGAAATTCCCCACCGGCGGTATGTTTAATGTTATTTGTAACTTAAATGAGCCCGCGAGCGCTTTATTTAACTTATTTTTACAGTAATTAGGTTAAGTAAAGGTCAAGCAGATCTGGTGAGATGCCAGAGCCGACGGTTACAGTCCGGATGAAAGAGAATATGGCTTATTATACTAATACCAATTTTGTTAAAGACATGATCGTTGTATCGCATTAAGTGAGCTATTTTCTTAGCGCTATATTTAGTCACTAATTTAATGTTATTGGTATAACAGTGTGCGCTGCATTTTGCTGCGTGCTTTTTGTTATTTTATTTAAGCTATTTTGGTAGTGTTCGCTTTAAATTTTAGGCGATAAATTACTGATCCTTTCACAGTCCTGAATCTATTATTTTTTATTTGGAATATAATGATGATTCAGTCTCTACTTACTCAATTCGGCGAAAGCCATACCCGCGTACAAAGCGCAATTATTGCACTACAGCAAGGGCAAGGCGTACTTGTTGTTGATGATGAAAACCGTGAAAATGAAGGCGACTTTGTTTTTTCAGCTGAGCACTTAACTACTTCTCAAATGGCTGAAATGATCCGCGAAGGCAGCGGCATTGTTTGTTTATGCATGGGAGAGGAGCGCATTAACCAGCTCGACTTACCGCAAATGGTAACCCACAACACCAGTCAAAATAATACCGCTTATACAGTCACTATTGAAGCTAAGCATGGCGTTACAACGGGCGTGTCAGCTGCTGATAGAGTAACTACTATAAAAGCAGCGACAGCCGATAATGCAAAACCAAGCGATTTATCGCGCCCTGGCCATGTATTTGGTTTAAAAGCACAAACCGGTGGTGTACTTGTACGCCGAGGTCATACCGAGGCATCCGTTGACTTAATGCAACTTGCCGGCTTAAAACCATTTGGCGTAATTTGCGAACTAACAAATCCTGATGGTTCAATGGCGCGCTTACCTGAGGTGAGTGATTATGCTAATAAACATAATATGACCGTGGTTTCTATTGAAGATTTAGTGCAATACATTCAGGCTGCACAGCGCAAAGTAAGTTAAACTGCTTTAAAGCAAAAAAACCACTTATTTAAATAAGTGGTTTTTTAATATTGTTATCATTTAAGTTTATAACGTATTACTTATAAAACCTGAATAACTTGCTCTTTTGCTAAGCGAGATTTAGGTAATTTAGCATTATAATCTTCAGCGCTATCATGATAGCCAAGTACTAATGCGACGTCGCATACGTAACCATCAAGTTCTTTTTCAAAGACTTCGCCAATCAGCTGTGCATCTACGCCTTCCATTGGGGTTGAATCAATGCCTAAACGTGCAGCGGCATGCATAGTGTTACCCAGTGCAATGTAAGTTTGTGCTTTAGTCCACTCTTCATTAACGCCTTGCTCATCAGTATTCATATCAACAAACGCATAAGCACCAAAAGCTTGTTCGCGGTTTTCTGCTTGTGTACGACCATTTTTAATGTCTGCATCAATTACTTGTGCGTAGTCATCGCGGGTATATTTAGGATTGTGAGCGAATAATATTATATGCGAAGCTGTTTTAATATGTGGCTGGTTAAACGCAAATTTATTAGCAAATGTACTATGCATACGCTCTTTAGCCTCATCTGATTCAATTACGATGAATTTCCAAGGCTGCGAGTTAATAGATGATGGAGATAGGCGCATAGCTTCGTAAATAACGGCTAAATCGTCTTGAGATACACGTTTCGTTGCATCGTAACGTTTTGCTGTGTAACGCTTTTCTAAGTCATTAATAATAGGGTGAGTCATTAGTTTCTCCATTGAGTAGGTGTTTTACCAGTATTTACTATGTTGAGTCAGTTTTAGTAAAAACAAACCCTTTTAAAAATTTATTACAAAAATAATATCGTGTTTTTAAATCACTCTACTTATTTGATTCAATTGATATCTACGTAAAATAAGGCCTATCAATATAGCTAGGTACGGATAGTAGTGGGTTATTACAATAGGATAAACAGGTATATGGTTGAATCATTATCAAATATTATTAGGTAATAGTTTCTTTAATAAATATAAATACACTAATAGCCACCCCGAAATATTGGCTGAAGACACCAATTGCATTGGTGCCTTCAATTAATTCAGGCAGCGCGTGTTTAGTATTTATGGAATTAAAAACCTTCCAACACTATTTTGCCAATAGAGCGACCTTCTTCAAGTTCTGCGTGTGCAATACGCAGGTTAGCCGCATTTATAATGCCTAAATTTTTACCAATCGTTGTTTGAATGTAGCCTTGGTCAATCAAATCGGCAACATGATTTAATAACTTACTTTGCTCAATTAAATCTTTGGCGTTAAACATTGAGCGGGCAAACATAAATTCCCAATGTAGAGATAAACTCTTCATTTTTAATTTACTTACATCGAGTGACTCAGGATCGTCAATCATTGCAATTTTACCAAATGGTGCAAGTACCTCTGTATATGCTTCTAAGTAAGTATCAGTACTGTGCAGGCTTGCTACATGTGTTACCGAGCCAATGTTTAATGCGTCAATTTGAGCGGGTAATGGTTTTGTATGATCAACAACATAATCAGCACCTAGTTTTTTAACCCATGCTTGTGAGCTTTCACGCGATGCAGTGGCAATCACCGTTGCGCCAGTAATCGCTTTAGCAATTTGAATAAAAATAGAGCCAACGCCGCCTGCGGCACCTGTTACTAAAATAACTTCGTCTGATTTTGTTGTTGCATCAGCAGCTTGTTTTACAATGTTTAAATGCTCAAATAATAATTCATACGCTGTTATTGCGGTAAGGGGTAATGCAGCAGCTTCAGCATCGTTTAAGCTCTGCGGTTTAAATCCTACAATGCGCTCATCCACTAATTGAAATTCTGCATTACTACCTGGGCGAGTAATATCACCAGCGTAATAAACCGCATCACCGAGTTTAAATGCCGTTACAGCATCGCCGATTGCAACAACTTCACCAACGGCATCCCAACCAATAACTTTTACTTCACCCTCAGCAGGGGGCATAGATGCACGCACTTTGTAATCTACTGGGTTAACTGCAATAGCTTTAACTTTTATAAGTAAATCGCGACCTGTTGCAACTGGCTGTGGTAATTCAACATCAATTAACGATTCAGGGTTAGTAATAGGAAGAGATTTTTTATAACCAATGGCTTTCATAATAAATGTCCTAGTTTGTTTACATATAAGGTGCAAGCCATGCTTTGGCGAGCTGATATATATATAATAGACCTTGCTTTAACATAGATAAACCGCATAATTGTTGAATCATTATCAAATATAAATAGATAACATGAACATAGAAGATTTAAAACTTATTTTAAAAGTCGCTGAGTTTAGAAGTATTACGCTCGCAGCTGCTAAGTTAGATATGCGTACAGCCACAGCAAGCGCTGCTATTAAACGTGTTGAGTCAGCCCTTGGTAGTGAACTGTTTGTTCGTACAACACGTCATTTGAGGCTATCGGCTGCTGGGGAGCGCTACATACCACAATGTGAGCAGGCTTTGGCAGTACTTGAGCTTGCAAAGCAAAACCTTAAAGGTGAGCACGACGAAATAGAAGGCGAATTGCGTGTTGCCCTTTCATCTGACTTAGGGCGTAACTTAGTGATCCCATGGATTGATGAACTTATGGACACTTATCCAAAGCTAAGTTTAAGAACGCATATAAGTGATAGTAATATCGACTTTTACCGTGACTCAGTTGATATAGCGCTTCGTTATGGCTCGCCTAATGATGCTAGCGTTTATGGTTTCAAAATTTGTAACGTACCGCGCTTGTTATGTGCAACTGACGAATACCTCTTACGAAATGGGGCTCCCGTGCATCCTGATGATTTAGCATCGCATCAAGGTTTGTTTTATCAGTTGCAGGATATTATAAATAATACGTGGGAATTCACCGATGGTGAGTCAAAATATAAAGTTAAAATGGACGGTAGGCGCGCCTCAAACGATGGCGATTTAGTAAGGCGCTGGTGCGTTGCGGGTAAAGGCTTGGCTGTAAAATCAGCCCTTGATATAGCTGATGATTTACTCAATGGCAGGGTGATTACTGTAATGCAAGATTATCAACATGTTAATGGTGAACTTTGGCTTATTTGCCCAAGTAGGCAGTCAATAACCCCGGCGGTGCGTTTACTACGTGATGCATGCAGAGCAAAATCCCAAGCTATTTTGCAGCAGTTGGTAAATAAAGGAATTATTGATAAAAGCGCTCTGAGCTAATTAGTCTACTTAATAATGCCACTGGCTTAGAGCTGGTGGCATTTATCGTATTCGTTAACTTAGCTTTTTTATTAAAAAACTCAACGGTACGTTGCCATGCAAGCTCGGCATTGTCTTTATCATATCTACCTGTAGAGTCGTTATGAAAACCATGATTTGCCCCTTTATACATATGCATAGTGTATTCAACATTATTAGCTTTTAAATCTTGTTCGTACTGTGGCCACGACGCGTTTACACGTTTATCCAGTTCGCCTAATTGAATCATTAGCGGCGCTTTAATATTTTTACGTAAACTTTCACTGGCAGGAGTGCCGTAAAAAGGTACGCCGGCACTGAGTAAGTTGCTATCTACTGCCGCTAAGTAATTAACAATGTAGCCACCAAAACAAAAACCGACAGCGCCTAACTTACCGCTACTGTTAGCATGCGATTTTAAAAAGTGCGCAGCAGCTACAAAATCGTTTTGAATTTTAGCTCTGTCCATAGTTTTTTGCATAGCGCGTCCTTCATCATCGTTACCAGGGTAGCCACCCAGTGGAAAAAGCGCGTCGGGTGCAAATGCAATAAAGCCCACTTTAGCTAAGCGCCTTGCTACATCCTTTACGTACGGGTTTAATCCACGGTTTTCGTGGACCACAAGCACAACTGGAAGCTTACCTTCTATGTTTTTAGGGGTTGCTAAGTAACCTTTGCCTTTACCGTGCCCGTCTGGCGAATCAAATTCTTCGTATGTTGCTTTAATATCATCGTCATTAAACGATACTTGTTCAGCAAGTGCATAGTTAGGTAATAATGCTGATGTAAGTACAGCCATCGAAAAGCCAAGAGCAGCAAGGCCACCGAGTTTTTTCATAAAAGTACGTCGGTCCATTAAACCGTGGGCGTATTCGTCATACCAATCAAAGGCTTCTTGAGGAATGTGATCAGAGGGAGATGTATTCATGGCTGTTCCTTAATTTTATTATGTCTATTTATTTAAATACCATAACGTATTAGGGATAAAAAACGAGCAATATTTCTCTCAATTATTAGGACTGTTGCCAAAGTTATCCTGCGTGTTAAAAAATAAGTAATAGAAGTATTGTTAGCAAATAGGTGAATATTATTTTTAAGCTAAAAATAAAAAGCTCGGCATATAATATGCCGAGCTTTTTTGGTTGGGATGTTACTTAATTTAGCTATTTGTAGGCGCTGGTTGGGCATCTACTAGTGGTGGCTTGCCACGCATTTTACGTACTAATCGTTTAGCATCTTCTAGTGCAACATACTGGCACGGTATAAGTATCAGTGTAATTACTGTGGCAAATAACACACCAAAAGCAAGTGATACAGCCATTGGGATAACAATTTTAGCTTGTAAACTTGTTTCAAAAATAATTGGCATTACACCAATAAAGGTAGTGATTGAGGTCAGTAATATCGCTCTAAAGCGACGAGCACCGGCTTGCATTACAGCATCCTTAATCGCAACGCCTTCAGCGCGTGCTTTGTTTACAAAATCAACCATAACGAGGGAGTCATTTACGACCACACCCGCTACAGCAATAATGCCAAACATCGATAAGCTGCTCATAGTCATACCTAAAATCATATGGCCAAACATCGCGCCAACTACACCAAACGGAATAACCGACATTATAATAAGTGGCTGCGAGTAAGAGCGAAGCGGAATCGCTAACAAGGCAAATATAATCATCATTGATATACCAAAGTCACGAAGCTGCTCTGAAGCGCTGTCCATCTCTTCTTGAATGCGCCCAGCTACATCACTTGTAACGCCAGGGTAGCTTTTAAGTAATGTTGGTAAGTATTCATCACGAATTTCTTCTGCAATTGCAAATGGTTCGGCTTGGTCGGTATTTACCGCAGCCCATACGTTTACAGTACGTTTAGAGTTTTCGCGGCGAATACGGTTTACACCGTCAACCAATTTAACTTCAGCGACTTCACTTAGCGGAACTTCAGCGCCAGTAGGCGTAATAATACGCACACTTGCTATGTCACTAATTGAGTTACGTTCGTCTTCTGGGTAGCGGATCATAACTTTAATTTCTTCGCCTTCACGCAATATTCGCTGCGCTTCTAAGCCGTAGTAACTAAAGCTAACTTGCGATGCTACATCAGCAAGCGTTAAACCCATGCTGTAAGCGAGTGGTTTTAAATCAAGTTGCACTTCGTCGGTAGCGCTTTGCATTGAGTCGTTTACGTCGCCAACGCCTTCCATTGTTTGTAATTTGGCTTTTAATTTACCAGCCACCTCTTTTAGCTCGTCAGCATTTTTACCTTCAAGTTTAAAGCTAACGTCGCCATCATCTCGACCGCCATTCATTATACTGTCTTGAATGGTCATGGTTTTAATGCCAGGTAGGGCGGGCATTTGCTCACGCCATAATGCACTTAGGGCAAAGGTATCGATAGGGCGTAAATCAGGCTCTACCAAAATGGCCATAATATTTGCTTGCGTTCGTCCGCGCAGACTTACCGATAAATCGCGGATCATCGGTTTACCGTACTGCTCTTGTAGTTGCTGATCGACTTTTAACAACACGCTTTCTATTTTACGTGCGGTTTCAAGCGTTGCTTGCTCAGATGAGGCAAGGTTCATTTCTATATCAATACGTGGAAAGTCGTGCGGTATTTTAGGGTTTGGTACAAACTTAACTAAACCACCTGCAAACATACCTGCGCTTACAATAAGCAAACACATAAAGCCGACAATCACTGTATAGCGATAATGAATACAGCGGCCAACAAAAGGAAGGTAGTAGTTATTTACAAAGCTTTTTAAACTGCTATCAATCACCATACGTAAGCGATGTAATAGATTTTTAGGGTTTGGTTTACGTGGGTTCATTGCTGCGATATGTGCAGGCAAAATAAGTTTTGATTCAATGAGTGAAAAAATCAAACATAAAATAATCACGCCACCAATTGCTTTAGAAAAAGCAGCGCCAGGGCCGGTTGCCATTGTTTGCGGTAAAAATGCCGCAATGGTAGTTAATACACCAAAGGTTGCTGGCATCGCGACGCGTTTTACACCGCGTACAACGTTATCAAGTGTGTGACCGTATTTTTCTATTTCGGCACTGGCTGACTCGCCCACAACTATGGCGTCATCAACAACAATCCCGAGTACAAGTATAAAGGCAAAAAGAGAGGCTAGGTTAATTGTTACATCTAAAAAGCCAATAGGCATAAACAAAAAGGCGCCTAGAAAAGACACCGGTAAGCCCATCATTACCCAAAATGCCAAGCGTAACGGTAAAAATAGTGCCAGTACTATCATTACTAACAAGCCACCCCAAATCATGTTATCGACCATCATATCGAGTCGACCTTCAAGGTAGTAAGTTAAATCAACAATAGGAGATAGCTTAACGCCTGCAGGTAAAAGCGGCTCTTTAGCTGCCATGTAGCTTTTAAGTACTTTTGCTACATCGGTAATGTCTTGATCTTTTGATGCGTTTACTTCAAACGAGAGTGAGTTTTTACCATTGTATTTTGAATATTGAAGACCTTCTTCAAAGCCATCATTAATAGTTGCAACATCGCCTAAATAAATTTGTGCGCCATCAACAAGGGTAATAAGTGGCAGATTTTCAAACTCAAAACCACGGTAGGCTTGTTTTTCAACACGCATCGAAATATAACCATTTTCAGAGCGTATTTGCCCCGCCGACATATTTGCCGAAAAGTTTTGCACCGCGCCTGCAATATCTCTAAATGTTAAGCCATATTCGCGCAGTTTATCGGGGCTGACTTCTATACCAATTTCGTATTCTAAGCCGCCGTTAAAATTAACAAGGTTAACGTGAGGCAGTGCTTGTAGCTCGTCTTTTATATCGTTACCAAGCTCTTTTAACTGGTAGTTACTCATGTCGCCGTAAAGCGCGAGTATCATTACTTCTTGCTCAAACTTATCGCGGCGCACAACAGGGCGCTCCATTCCCGCTGGAAAGGTGTTTATTGAATCAACTTGTACTTTAATTTCATCAAGTACTTCTTGTGGATTGTATTGTTCTTCTATTTCAATCCACGCTTGTGAAAAACCACGGTTAGAGTAAGTAATTAGGCGTTTAATGCCTTCAATACCTTCGAGGTTTTCTTCAACTTTTATGGTTATTCCTTCTTCAACCTCTTGCGGGGCAGCACCTGGGTAAACTGCTTGTACGCTTATCCAGTTGCTTTCAAACTGTGGGAACATTTGTTTGCGAATGGTCATCGCCATTAAAATACCGCCCACTAATATAAATATCATTAGTAGGTTGGCAGCAACGGGATTTCGGGCAAACCATGCTATTAACCCTGTTTCACGAGTGTTCATGATTATTCCTCTTTCAGCGCAAGTTGAGTTACATCAGTTTTATCAGGCGCAATATCTTCAACTTTTACTGCCATACCTTCAGTTGGATACTCAAGCGCTGAGGTAATAATTTGCTCGCCATTTTTTAGCCCTTGGCTAGCTATAATCATGCCGTTTTGTTCGCGTATAATATTGAGAGTTTTAAACGATAATGTTAAATCGTCATTTAAAATTACAATTTTATTATCTTTAACTAAATGATGCGCAACAATTATTGCGTTATCAAGCGGGCGACCTTCAATGGTAGCGTTAATGTATGAACCAAAACGAAGAGGGCGTGTTTTATCGCCATAAGGTGTTGCAAGTTGTGCAACCAAGTAGCTCATACGGCTTGTTTGATCAACCACACCTTCGGTGCGAATTACTTTGGCTTGCCACATTGTTTGCTTACCCGCGTATTCTGCGTTAAATGTAACATTTGAGCCTACGCCGCCATTTTTTAAATATTGTAGTTCTTGGTCGGCAACGGGTAAACGTACCTCTGCAACTGAGGTTGCGCTTAGTGCGCCAAAACTGTTACCTGGGTTTACTACTGAACCCAAGCTAATTGTGCGCTCATTAATAATGGCATCATAAGGGGCTTTAATATAAGTACGTTCAAGATTGCGGCTAGCACGCTTAACACTTGCTTGAGCAGAGCGGTAACGCGCTAATTTTTCTGCCAGTTGTGGTTTTCGCAAATAAAGTTCTGATGCAATAGCGTCGCTTGAGTCTGACTTAATGCGCTCCCACTCAGCTTGAGCGACATGTGCTTGCGCGCGTTCTATTTCAAGTGCTGAGCTTGCTTGTGCTAAACCCGCTTGCGCTTCAATAAAGTCTGCCTCGTAATCATTTGCATCAATTCGTGCTAAAATATCGCCTTGCTTTACAAACGCGCCTTCAACAAATTGATCTGATACCGAAATAACTTGCCCGCTAACTTGTGCTATTAGCTCGGTACGATACTTTGGTTTAACAATGCCGTACGATTTAACATCTAGCGTTATAGAATCTAAAAGTACGCTTTGTGTTGCTACTAAAGGACGTAAATCTTGCTCTGGCTTTTCTTCGGGTGGTTTTTTCATTGCCATAAAGGCGAAAGCTAAAGCAATACCGCCTGCTAAAACAGCGATTGGGAGTATTATTTGTTTTGTAGTAGCCACAAGGCATTCCTTCATAATTGGTGGTGACAGAGCAATAATACGCAATAAAGTGTTTACAAGCTGTTTTAAGATGTAACAAAGCATTACATGTGTGTGTTACAACTTACTATGCGACTAATTAAGTTCCTAAAAAGAAATTAAAGTAAGTGTTTTTTATACCGAGGAAATTATGAAAACCGAATCGATGAATTGCAGGCTAGGCTGCGGCGCATGTTGTATTGCGCCTAGTATTAGTTCGCCTATTCTAGGTATGCCAAATGGTAAAAAAGCCGGAGAGCGCTGTATTCAGCTAGATGAACGTAATTTATGTAAGTTATTTGGTGATTCAAGCCGACCTAAAGTATGCAGTGATTTTAGCGCCACGCTTGATGTGTGCGGGTCAACAAATGCACAAGCTTTAGCACTTATTACAGAGCTTGAAGAGCTAACTTAATCCTCATTTTAATACACATCTATTTACAATATATTATTAATAAAAATCTTCACAAGGTTATTAAAAGCAGTCGTTAATATATTTTATGGCGAAATATTAGATATATTTAACTTTGTTGCTAATATAGGTAACTGTAAGATACTTTTTATAAATCTCATTTATAGGTGATTTCGTTCAATCTTAATTTTTAAAAGGAAAGAAAAATGAAAAATTTACTTACAGCATTTACATTAGGTGTGACTTTATTAGGTTGTTCAAACTTACCCATTAAAACCGATATTAAAGAAGATCACTTCAGACTCGAAAACTTTAAAAGAGAGCAGGGAGTAGATCTAGAATATGTCCACTTGATGTGCTTTAACAAAAAACCTACACAATGGGCTGAACCAAAGCAGTATATCAGTGGTAAGCATCATTTATGGGTAAAGGCGAGTGTTTCAAACCCTGATGCTTTAAATAGTCAAAAAGAAGCTTTTGTTAATTTTAACGTTAATTTAGATTCCCTAATAAAAGCTACATGTTAAATAGAAAAAGGGATGGGAATAAAATATCAATCTGGATACAAGAAGTTGAAACCGGTACGGTTGTTTCAAAGGTTCTTACAGATGAGCTTAGTCGCCCTTTACAAGTTGATAATGAGCTAAGAAAAAGACAATGTCGTTCTGGTTCAATATAAGCTGAGTAATCAAAGCTCTTAATATTTAGTATGGTGTTTATTCCTTGCTAAATATTTATTCAAAGACCTATTTTAAATAAACAGGTCTTTGAACGTGATAGCTCAACTCTACCAACTATACGTTGCGCTTAACGTATATTGCTCACCGCGCCCAGGTGTACCTGGTATTTCTTCAAACGACTCATCCCATAAGTTATCTGCCGCTAAGGTGATAAATAAATTACTCAACTGTGGCGGGGTTATTTTAAGCGTTAGTTGGGTAAATAACGCGTTGTCACTGCCGTTTCTAAGTGCATTTTTGTGTTGTGTACGCCATTCGTTATCTATTCTAAATTCTAAAATATCAGTTGGGTTGTACACAGCGCCAATTGTTAAACGGTGATCAGGAAAGTTTAACGCGTAAAAGCTGGCATCAATATCGGCTGCGCCGTAGTTTTCTGATTTATGTAAATACGTGTAGCTTGCTATAAGTTTTGCTGTATCAAAGTGCTTAGTCGCTAAAAATTCAACCCCAGCTGTATCAATATCAACCGGGTTTGCAAAGCGCGCTGATGTTGAATCAAAATTAAAGGTCCAATCGGTTAAGTTATTATCTTTTCGATAAAAAATAGCCGAATTTAACTGCCAGCTTTGTTCTTCAAGCAATAACCCTAGCTCTAAGTTTGAAGTGGTTTCGCGCTCAAGATTGTAATTACTTCTAAATAATCCCCCAGAATCGCTGCCGCCAATGGCTGTGTAGCCTGCAACTTGGCTCGCCTGCGCGTATGATAAATAAATAGTTTGCGCTGTGCCGTCACTATTTTGGGTGTTTAAGGTTATATCACCAATAGCTGATACTTCAGCGTCATCACGATTTGTATCGTCGTAGGCTGCGCCTAAACGAAAGGTAAGTTGTTGGTTTTTTTGCGCTATTGTGTATTCAGGCAATATACTCAGCTTATAATACTTTCGTGAAGTAAAGTTGTTTTCAAGTGTTGTTGATTCTATCGAGTCATCAATAAATTGTGCAGAGTAATTTATTGCCAGTGCATCGCTTTGTTCATGACGACCTGAAAGTCCAAGCGATTTAACTTCGCTTTTATGAAAAGCTTCAAATGCACTTGGATTTTCGCGCGAGTAAATATAGTGATCGTCATGGGTACGATAATAAGCAGATACTTCAAAGTGACTGTTATCAGCGTAGCTTTGCTTGTGGTTAAGCATCCAAAGGCGGGTTTCTAAATCTTCAGTTTCGTTAACGCCAAAAGGAGTGTACAAGTTAGGCCAGCCAAAAAACTTATCTTGTGAGCCAAAAAACAAATCTGTTTGGCTGTGCTCGCTTGCTAATTGCACGCGAGCTGAGGCGCGCGAGAAGTCATGATCGCCATTATCAATGGTGCCATCACTTTGCGAATGAGAATACTCACCTTCAAAGCCCAGAGTATAGTTAGCTAAGCTATCAAGTTGTGTGTTTTTAGCAGCGTGAATACTTTGCAGATTAAAGTCGTTTGTACCAGTACCAAGGGATACACTACCGCCAGTAATAATCGGTTTCCAATCAAACGAAACTGTACCTACAGAGCTATTCATACCGTAAAGTGCGTTATCGGCACCAGTTAAAACATCTGGGCCGGTTAGCATTTGCGGTGCAATGGGTATTTCAGCAAAATAATGGCCAGATTGCGGGTCAAGTAGAGTAGCGCTTCCTACTCTAAAGCCGGTGTTTTCAAAAATCCCACCACGAATAGTTACATCAGCTTGCGCCTCAGCCATATTACGCGATTGAAGGTCAACACGAGGGTCATATTCTAAATTAGAAATAGGTGAGTCGAATGTACCTACTGGCAACTTATTTGCAGTGGGTGAGGCCTCAACCGTTATTTTCTCGATTGGTGACTCATCAGATAGCGTATTAGCATTAGCAAATGCAGTAACGCTGCATAATATTGCAGGTATTATAAGGTGTGGTGTGCGATTCATGTGTTTCTCGTCATTTTTTATTTGTAGCTGCGGTTACAATTAATTTCAAAGCTTATATTTGAGCATGATAAAATAACTAAATGTAACAGCAGTCATTTTGTGCGCGATTGTACATTAATTTGTTAATAACTGCATTTGATAACCATTTACGTAATACCGGCTTTATTAAAAACATGGTCATTCTATCGTATTAAATAGCGCACTCACTGCGTTAAAAATTATTTATATAGAACAACTATATGTCATAATTTTCGCCTTGTTATTGCGCTATTTTCTTGGCGCTATAATAGAACACTATTTTAATGCAATCGGTATAATTACTTATTAGGTAACATTTATAATGGATACTAAAGAATATAATACTATTTACTTTGCTGGTGGCTGCCTGTGGGGCGTACAAGAGTTTTTAAAGCACTTACCTGGTGTAATAAGTACTGAAGCAGGGCGCGCTAATGGTACAAGCAAAACCACTAACGGCGAATATGATGGTTATGCCGAATGCGTAAAGGTCATTTCTGATCCAAAAGCGGTTAGCTTAAACGAGTTATTTGACTACTTTTTTGAAATTATTGACCCATACAGCATTAATAAACAAGGGGATGACGTAGGCCCTAAATACCGCACTGCTATTTACAGCAAAAACCAAACCCATTTAGATGCAGCAAGCAATTATATAAATAAGCGCAGTGATGCCGATAAAATTGTGGTAGGGGTAGAGCTGCTAACTAACTACGTGCCAAGCGATCCTGAGCATCAAGACCGACTAACTAATCACCCTGATGATTACTGCCATATACCGCTTGAGTTATTGCATAAGTATAAATCGTAAATTTAACACGGTGTTTTTTTGTAGACGTGCAGCTTGCTGACGTGACGAGCGCAGCTCGTAATTACTTTATTTTAAAAGTTCCAAAAATACACATCCACAAAAAAGCTCACGTACTGTGAGCTTTTTTAAAACTTACTTATAGCTAATTTTAACTTACTGCTGCTTTTGCGGCGGGAAGTTACTTAAAATTTCGCTCACTGTTTTATTAATTGATGCTTCACGTTGTTCTGGCGATTGGTTTTTCTTTAATCGGCCTTCTTTTGCACCGCGCCATACTAGCTGGTTAGATTCACGATCCACAATATCAATAATCAGTGTGCCCACTTCGTATTCACGCGCGGTTGTGTCACGTTGAAAACCAGTACCCCAATAACCCCAATGCGGGCGGTAGTTTACATTAAATGTATCTACTTCAAGCTCTTTATCTACCGATGCATGATAGTTAACAAGTACATCAGCATTTGCTGCATCAACTAATTTCATACCTAGTGTTTGGCTCAGTTCTGCGTTAACGGCAGTGCGAACACGTTTTTCCATTAGGCCATTAATATGGTAGTTATTTGTGTCTTTAGTTAGGCTGGCGTTTTCTACCCAAGCAAATGTTTTAAAATTACTAAAGTTGGCTGATTTATCGTAATCCCAATCAGGGGTTTGTGTACAGGCTGTAAGAAGTGCTAGCGCTGCAACAATAAGTATATTTTTCATTACGTTTGCTCCAATAAAATGCATTAATTTAAAATAACACACATAGTTTAAATGTGTATTATTTAAACGTCCTAAATATTAGTCTAATTGTCAGGGCGTGTTGACCTTTCGTGGTTGAATTTGCAGCAGTATGTTTGGTATTTGGGCAAGGCAGAGCCTATGTAGTGTGGTTATTCCCCATAAATAGGTGATAACGCAGCATAAATGCCAAACATGCGCTGCCCTTTGGGCTGACGAATCCCCAAAACGTGACAGGCACAGCAATTTATGATCTTATGTAAATCACCACAACCCACATAAGTCACAACTGCTATGCCTGAGACATCAGTTTGCCATAAGTACTTTAAACATGCATTAGCGCCATTCAATAATGCCAGAGTAAAAACATTACTAAGCTGCAGTAATGCATTAATTTCGGGCAATAAACTTACCTTAACTGAAATCGGCAGAAATTTGTCTGGCGCTGTGGATGTAAAACATAAAATAAAACGCGTTGATCGCTTCTTAAAAAATACTCACCTCTACAATGAAAGGGTCGCTATCTATGAAGCATTAGCTCATCCTATTATTGACTCTTTACCCATGCTTGCAATTGCCGTTGACTGGAGCGGTGCCTGTGGTCACGACTATCACTTACTGCGAGCAAGCTTACTTGTGGATGGGCGCTCTATCGTGATTTATAACATGATTGTTGAGCAGAAGGATTTTGATAGCCCAGCAACCAACAGCCTGTTTTTAGATGAATTTTATGAAGTGCTTGGACGACATCCTAGTGTCTATATTGTAACAGACGGCGGCTTTCTTACGCCTTGGTATAGTAAAGTACGCGAACTTGGTTGGCATATGATAGGTCGATTAAGAGGCTCAATGAAGTGTAAACTAGCCATGCAATCACAATGGCATACATTAAAACAACTTAGGGCTGGTGCCAGCGATATACCTAAGGCGTTAGGTCAAGCACGACTAACTCAGTCCAGCCCGGCAGCATGCGATGCATTTTTACACGTATATCATGGAAAAAATAAAGGAAGAAAAGGAAAAAGCAGATTTACGAAAGATACAAAAATGTATCAAAACTTAGCTAAAGAGCCATGGTTACTCGCGACATCAGACAATACAATGACGAGTAAGCGAGTAGTTGGTTTATATAGTAAAAGAATGCAAATAGAGCAAAATTTCCGCGATGACAAAAGTTTGAGATATGGTTTTTCGTGGCGTTTTAGTAAAAGCACCGGCATAAATAGAATAGGAATATTATGCTTGATAGCCACAATAGCGAGCACTGCGTTATGGTTTATAGGGTGTGAAGCAGAAAAAAGAAAGTGGCATATAAAATTTCAAGCAAATAGCGTTAAGAATCGCCGAGTTCTTTCATTTTTAACCTTAGCCAAGCAAGTCATAAAGCTATGTAAGAGACGTATTACACAAAGCTATATAGAAAAAAGTTTAAAAAACTTTATTTTGAATTACGAAAAAGAGGCCGCTGGATAAAGTGGGGATCCCTCAGCCCGATGGGTTAAGCCAAAACCATCTAAGTATCCCCATAAAAAGAAAAATGCCAGTCAGCTTAACTGACTGGCATTAGCCGTAAGGCCCTTTTTTTGGTTTTAGTTTGGGCTGATTTTATTTAGAAATCAAACTTATTGAATAATCATCGTATTGCTTAATATTATTCATTACATTTATTAAAGTATTATGTGTACTGTTTTCGTCTGCGGTTATAAGTACTGAACTTATTTCATATTCAGCCGCGAACATAGCTAAATTAGTCGCAACTTGCTCTAAATCAATTAACCTCCCAGAAAAATATACTCCGTTACTTTCATCAATTCTAAATAAAGCATTTTTAACAGGCTTATCTATTTGAGGGCTGTCGAGTGGTCGGTTTAATTCAATAGCCACAGGTTTTACAAAAGATGTAGTTACAATAAAGAAAATTAGTAATATGAACACTATGTCTAATATCGGGGTCATATCTACATCAGCATTTTTTTGCAGCTTGGTTAGTTTGCTTTTCATATTGGACCTTATTTTTAATTAAATGCTGCGGCGCCACAGCAAGGTTTTAGGTACCTATTAACAAAATTAGCACAGCAAAATTAGCACAGCAAAAATAAAGCGTGGTTAAATAAATATTCTAATAACATTAAATATTTGTACTAATTATGTTTTTAAAATGTGGTGAAATAAGGTGGTGTTTATACCGTTATGCTTATATATGGGGTCTATTTAGTATCGTTATAATGTAATGCAATTTGTTAAATTGCTTAAAAAACTATGCAGATTGGTATTAGAGGCAATAAAAAACCCAGCTCGAGGCTGGGTTCTAGTTATGCGCTATGTAAGCTTAATGCTTTTGCATACGGCTCATTTCTGCATGGCAGCTTTGCATTGTTAATAATGTTTTAGCCAGTGCAGCTTCGCAGTCAGCTGGTTGCGGTTTATCCATTGCTGCTTTAATTTCTTCAAGGGTTTTATCTTCTACTTCTTCAAGCTCTTTTACATACGTGCTGTCGTTGTGTGAGGTGAAAGTAGTCAATAGGGCTGTGTACGCACGTCGTGCTTCAACTGCGAAAGATGAGCCATCTTCGCGTTCGCCTTTTTCATTAATTGCATATGGCTGCAAGCGCTCAACACTCACTTTTCGGGCATCTATCATACGCTGAAAAAGTGCACCAATAGCAGGGTCTTCAACTTTTTCCTGTGCTTTTTGATAAAAATCGATGCCGCTGTTCATAACTTGAATGATGTCAGTAATATGATTTACTTCTGATCCTTGATGGGTGTTCATAATGACCTCTTTAATTAAATGAATGTATAGTTCAATTTAATAAAAGCAATGTATGTTCCACGTTTCAATGGTTATGTAGTTGTTTGATTTTATTGGTTTAATTTTGTCTCAGTAGGGTGCTAAGTTAACAGGCAAAAAATTAACCTAGCAATTTTTACATTATATTGTGTAATAAAGTTATTTTAGCTCTTCAGCTACTTCAGCTACTTTTTGACGTAACCAAATGTGACTCGCATCGCGATGTAACAGTGGGCTCCAAATCATATCAAGCTCAAAAGGAGGAATTGGAAATGGTGGCTCTAAAATTTTAAGCCCCGGATCATCTAAATATATATTTGCGGCTTTTGAAGGAAGGGTCGCAATCAAATTTTTCTCTTTAGCTAAATGAATTGCTACATGGTAGTTACGCGTAAAAGTGGCAATATTACGATGCTTACCAAAGTGAGCAAGTGCTTCGTCAACCCAGCCAAGTTTTTGCACATCTTTAGGGTCCATGCCCACACCTACACCAAAACCTGTTTTGCTTACCCATATATGGCGCGCTTTTAAATAGCTGTCGAGGCTAAAGTTTTCAATTATAGGATTATCGGCTTTTACTAAGCAGCAAAAACTATCTTTCCAAATACGTTTATGATGAAAAGACTGTGGTAAGTTTTCAAAACGGTTGATTGCCATATCTACTTTACCGTTTTCTACATCATGAAAGGTGACATCACTTGGTGTGAGTATATCTAAAGTAGTATCAGGGGCTTCTTCGTGCAATTTACTTAAAAGCTTTGGTGCTAATGTACTTGCAGCGTAATCACTGGCCATTATTCTAAACACACGCTTACTTTGGCTTGCCTCAAATTCTCGATTAGGAGCTAGAGTTTCTTCAAGGGTCATTAATATGCCACGAATAACGGGTTGTAACTCCAAAGCACGCTCGGTAGGCACCATACCATCGCTGGTACGAACTAAAATAGGGTCGTTAAATAAGTTACGAAGACGTTTAAGGCCATTACTCATTGCAGGTTGCGTTATACTCAATTGATTAGCAGCGCGTGTTACGTTGCATTCTCGAAGCAATGTATCGAGGTAAACGAGTAAATTTAAATCTATTTTGCTTATATTCATTGTGTGTCCTTTAGCGCTTACCAGTGGTGAATAAAGCGCTGTGCTGTCGGGTATGGGTAAATATGACTTACCTGACCATTTTTTATATTTTGTTGTGCCTGCTTCCAAAAGCTAACATCTATAAGCTCAGGATGAGTGCTGAGTAAAAACTTTTTATACATAGGGTTTGGCATTACAAATGTACAAAGCTGCTCAGGAAATACGTCCTGTGGTGCAACAGAGTAACTTTGTTCATCCATTAAATAGTCGTCATAGCTCTTTGCTTTTGGTAATGCTCTAAAGTTCATATCGGTTAGGTATTGAACTTCATCGTAATCGTAAAAAATAATACGTTTGTGCTTACTTACACCAAAGTTTTTTAAGAGCATATCACCAGGGAATATATTAACAGCAATCATTTCTTTTAGGGCTTGCCCATATTCTTCAATCGCGTCGGCGACACTTTCTTCATCAGCATTTTCTAAAAACAAGTTAAGAGGTGTCATTCGCCGTTCAATATACAAGTGCTTGATGATCAACCAATCGCCCTCAATTACCATTGATGAGCCAATTGTTTTATGTAATTGCGCAAGTAAATTACTATCAAAACGCGCTAAAGGAAATACGACGTTAGAATATTCTATGGTATCGGCCATTCTGCCAACGCGATCATGGTTTTTTACTAGTTGATAGCGCTTTAATACGGTATCACGGCCAAAGGGTTTACTCTCACCAAATTTGTCTTTTATTACTTTAAAAACATAGCCAAATGAGGGGAGGGTAAATACCATCATCACCATACCGGGAGTCCCCGGTGCAATTGTAAACTCATCACTAGAGTGAGATAAATGATTTAAAAACTCTCGGTAAAACTCAGTTTTACCCTGCTTATGAAAACCCACTGCGTTATAGAGCTCAGCAAGTGTTTTGTTTGGCATAAGTTGATTTAAAAACCGAACAAGTGCTGAAGGTGCGTGAGTCTCTACCATAAAGTAGGCGCGGGCAAAGCCAAAAATAACACGCATTTGAGATGACTTAGTTAAAAGTGCATCTAAATATAATCCGTTATCTCCATCGTGTAATACAGCGATTATAAAGGGCTGAACCCCACTTTTTGAAACAACACGACCAACAATATAGGCTGCTTTATTTCGATAAAAAGGTGTGTGTAAAATATCAAAGCGCATTTGCCAAGGTTGGTGATGTGTATCGGGGGCTTGTTTATAAAAAGCTTTAACAAGGAGGCGGATATCACGCTCTAAATTTACAAATGGGGCCTTAAAATCAAAATGACTAATAATGCGTTTTATTGTTGGTTTTAGGCCATCAACTACAGGAAAGTATGTTCTATATTCTGCTTCTACAGGCACTGAAGGAGCATCTTTTAAGGTTGCTTCTACAAATATAAAGTCATTATGAAAATAGCGCCTATGGTACAGCCGGCAAAATACAGAGTTATAAAAAGTTTCGGCGAGCTCTGCTTGGGGATGAAAACATAAAAAATGCTGATATATCTTTTTAACTTCAAGCCATAGGCTTTCATCGAGTTGTTCGGTTGGGGTTTCTTTTTTTAGCGCTTGCGTGGTTTCGTTAACACGATCATCATAATAGCTGATACGCAAACGGCTGATATCATTAATTGCTTGCCAATCTTTTTTTGCAAAGGCAAGAGGGGCTTTGGCTGTTGTTTTTTGAAATAACTGATAGTGCCTTTTAAAACCCGTTAAAATTAATTCAGCAATATGGCGAGGTTGCATTTGCACTCCTTAAAAGTCCCTAGAGTTTATACTCTATTGTGTTAAGGGTATGTTATTTTAAGTTTAAAACCAAGATAAATGTTACTTACTAACTAAGAGTAACTTATTGGAATTGAGCTATCTTTTTTTCGAGAATTTTAATTTGTTTAGTCACAGCCGATACGTTTTTCTTATATGTTTGATTAATTGCTTTTAGTTTTTTAGTAATGTCTTTAGTAATACGTTTTTTATCATCAATGGCTAAGATATGATTTAACCGCTCTTGTTGTTTGTATTCAGCACGCTCTTTATTACGATCAAGTATTGTTAGTTTATGGTTATTACTGCGAAGCTCTGCCTGTAAGCCATATAGAAGCCTTTCACGCTCAAGTTCGTTTAGTTGTTTAGTGTAGTCAACCTTAGGACCAGAATACTGATTACCCGTTGTGTTAACTTTATAAGTCGTTGCTTCGTCGTCACACGGCAGTTGAGAAAAGACAGTGCCTTTTTCTGTTACACATTTGTAGTAAGTGGTATCGCTAAAGCTAAAAAAACTGATAAGTAAAAAGCTAGAATGGAGAATATAACGAGAAGTTTTAAACATACATGTCATCCTTGGTTTTTATATCTAACAACAATATAAAACTATAACCTAGCTTGGTGGTATATCAAGCTAGGTTAGGATAACTGTTATTGGGTAAAGGTTTTGAGCTTTTTAATACTTTGTACTAAAAATGGTATATCTAAACCTTGTTCAATAGAAAAACCTTCAGCGGCAGAGATGTTTTTAAAGTTACCATCTGAATCTATTAAGGTAATCCTATCTTTTTTATAGGCTATAACAACACCCTGAGAGTAGTTCACGCCCATATCGTCTTTTTTCTTGTATAGATTAACGCCTAGCATTGTTTGCTTGGCAATAGCTTTGCAATTTAAATATTGCCCAACGCTTGTTGCAATTAAGTCGCTAGGTTGAATTAGCCCATCTACTTTAGAAATACGTTTGTCAGAGCTGTATAACGTTGAGGTGGTTACTACTTCTTGCTTGTTATTGGCAAGACTAAAAGCAAAAACCTGTGTTTCATCATCTCGAACAGTAGGGGTATCACTCGCTTTAATTACTCGAATAGCACTAGAGCTATGTGCTTGATCATTAATAAAGCTTAGTTCTTCAATGCCAGTTAGTTCAATGCTACGGCGCTGACTTTGCCAAACTGGGAGTGTCTGCTCGGTTAAAATTGCTGCTTTATAAAAAGCGGGTAAACCATACACTAAGCTAAATAACGTATCGTCATGATTTGTTGGCTGTAAAAACTGCTCTGTTTTGTGCATGTTTTTTTTCTCGGCAACAAACTTTTCGAGTTGTTGTTGAGTTTCAAATACAAATATATCTACATTGGCTTGTGTGTAGTCCTCGCATTTTTCAAGCGGGCTTGGCATTTGATAACTAATATTTTGGTTATTAATTTTTACGTTGTGTGCTTGCTCGTAGCTTTCTATATCTAGCAGATCATTTTTAGCTAACAAGCTTTTAGCGGTAGTAGGGTATGAAAGTGGCAAAACATTATCTTGTTTTGTTACATCAAAGTTTAAATTGGCGTCAGCCCAAATATGAATACTGTGGCTAAGCGAAAAACACACGATTAAGAAAGAAATTGCGTAACGTGCAAATTTATATTGCTTTAAACGCTCAAGGTGGTGCCATGTGTAATTACTCACAAGTAGCTGAAAGCCTAAAATAACAACAACAATACCACTGGCTAAAATTGTTGTTAAAGCAGGAGAGCTTGTTAAACGATGCCACAACAATGAAATGATTTCAGGTAAGGCAGATATACTTAGGTGATAACCTAAATTAACATACACATAAGCATCAAGAGTAAGCAATGATGCGCCTACAGTGGCTATTACAGCGGCCATGCCACGAATGTGTCGTGGGTAGGGGAATATTAAACTAAGCGGAAATACCGTCAGCACAAACGCTAAAAAGGCTATAAAACTAGTGTGGCTTAGCCAAGTAACTAGCATATAAGTAATGCCTAAAAAGCTTGTAGGTGGCGAGTCTGCAAATAAATAGCTTAAGCTAATAAGTAGGGCTAAGCCGATATTGGCAAAGGTAAACCAATGCCCCCAACTTAGCAGTTGACTCGCTTTTGATGAAAATTGATTGTGCTGCGATAAATTCATAAATTTTATTTAACCGACTGCGCGAGCGCTTTTGCAAAGTTCTCGGTTACAGCTTGTCTTTTCCCTGTTGGTACATGCTCTTTTAAGATATGCGTGATAGAATTTCCTAAACACATAAGACTTAAATCAACCGGCGCATTGTGTTTAGTTAGCACATCAATAAGCTGATCGACGATTTGTTCTACTTCTTCATTAGAGTATTTTGATAAGATTGGCATTAGTTGGTTCAATAAAATAGTTATATTCTCGTATTTTAACACTAGAGGCGTGAAAAACAAAGATGACAACAGACGTTAAAAAATTAGTCGTTCACTATGTAGACAAAAAAGACGACGATACGCAAATTCACCTTCGAAATGATGAGATGGTAATTAACGATAAAGTAGCCGTTTTTATCGAACAATTACATCATGCATACAATGGTAAACCTGGTAAAGGTTATTGTGCTTTCTGTGGTGACAAAAACAGTGTTGTAGCATCTGCAATGCAAAGTTACCGTAATGATGAGTTAGGCTTTTGGCATATGACCGAGCAAGCCTCGACGCTTTTAAAAGAAGAGCTTGATAAGTATGCATTTAGTGAAACAGGCTATTTAGTATTTTGTCATTACCAGTACGTTGCAACTGATTACATGCTAATTGCGATGATTAACATCAAAGAGCATTATTCTATGACCTCAGAGCTTGATTTAGCCGCTTCTCGTCATTTAGACATATCACGCATGCAACTTGCTGCTCGTATCGATTTAACAGCGTGGGATACACAAGCTGACGACAACCGTTATATTTCATTTATCAAAGGGCGAGCTGGACGTAAAGTTGCTGACTTTTTCTTAGACTTTTTAGGTTGTGAAGAGGGTATTGATTCAAAACAGCAAAGCCAAGTAATGCTTAGCGCAGTAGAGGATTATTTATCTGAGCAACAATTTGATAAATCAGAAAAAGACGATTTACGTAAACAAGTCTTTGACTACTGTAATGACTGTGTGACAACTGGTGAAGATGCAAGCGTAAGCGAGCTATCTGCAACGCTTACAAAAGGCGATGACAGCCCGTTTGATAGTTTTTGTAAAGAACAAAGCTATGACTTAGAAGAAACTTTCCCTGTTGATAAGAAAACCGTAACCAGCATGGTTAAGTTCTCAGGTCTTGGTGGTGGTGTGAGTGTAAGTTTTGAACGTAAACACTTAGGTGAGCGCGTAACTTACAACGAGGCAACGGACACGCTTGTAATTAAAGGTATTCCACCAAACTTAAAAGATCAGTTACAACGTTTTATGGAAAGTGAAAGCGAGTAAATTTAACAAGTTAAGTTAAAAATCTGATTTAAGAGCGCGGTATCTATATCGCGCTTTTTTGTATCGGTATATAAATTCGTTGCATCGGAAAAAACCTTAAAGATTTATTTCACATAGAGAAGTGAAAGAGGAGTAAATGAGAAACACAAGCGATGGTTTACTAGTGGGGCTTTTTAAAGTTAGCAAGACTTAGACTTTTTACTACCTCTAAAAGCGCAGCGTCTCTTAACCTCTTTGTGACTAAATCGCTTTTTACGGGCGTGAAGTCATTTTTTGATTATTCAAATCATATAAACAAAAAAGCCCCGCTATTTATTAAATAGCGGGGCTTTTAAATGAATGTTAGTTATTAATCAACACTCATTGTTTTAGTCATTGCAGAACTTGCACGACCAGCAGGTTTGATTGAACCTGCACGTAAACCACTGTCTGGAACTAGTTCACGTTTATCGTGAGCCATTGCTACAGACGTATGTTTCACTTCGCTATCAGCTACAGGAGTAGGTTGTGCCATTGGCGCACTTGCTGACCCTTGAGTAACCGCTGTTTTAACATGCGGTGCTGATTTTTCAGTTTTCACTTTTGCTTCAGCTTTAGCAGACTTTTCAGTTGCTACTGGCGTTTCAACTTTAGCAGGCTCTTCAGTTACTACTGATGTTTCAGCTTTAGCAGACTTTTCAGTTGCTACTGGTGTTTCAACTTTAGCAAGCTCTTCAATTGCTACTGGCGTTTCAACTTTAGCAGGCTCTTCAGTTGCTACTGGCGTTTCAACTTTAGCAGGCTCTTCAGTTGCTACTGGCGTTTCAACTTTAGCAGGCTCTTCAGTGGCTACTGGTGTTTCAACTTTAGCAGGCTCTTCAGTGGCTACTGGCGTTTCAGCTTTAGCAGGCTCTTCAGTGGCTACTGGCGTTTCAGCTTTAGCCGGTTCTTTAGCTTTTACTGGCTCTTCTACAGCTTCAACTTTTGCTAAGTCTTCAACCGCAACGGCTTGTTCAACTTGTTGCGACGCATCTACCGGTGTTTCTTCTGATTTAGCTTTAAGTTCTGCTTCGTATTCTGCAGCAGCTTGATCAGCAACTGGAATAAATGCAGGAGCTTCATCAGATTTAACTTCTGCTTCACCTTCAGGGCGACGACGACGTTGGCCAGATGCACGAAGATGACGAGGAGAACGACGTGAACGTGTACGTGTTTGCTCTTGTTCGTCTTCAGTAGCTGCTGTTTCATCGTTAGAATCAACAACATCAACTTTCTCTTCTTTAATGTGAGCTGCTGTTTCATCGTTAGAATCAACAACATCAACTTTCTCTTCTTTAATGTGAGCTGTTTTTTCTGCCGGAGTTTGCTTTTGCTTTTCTACAGCAGGAGCTTGCTCTTGAACTTGTGGAGTTTCAGTTACAGCTGTTTGCTCAGGTACTTGCTCTGTTGAGTTAGCTTGCTCAGCTTTTTCATCTTGCAGACGTACTTTTTTACGTATGTTACGACGTTGACGGCGAACTTTAGGCTTCTGTTCTTTAGGCTCTGCAGCTTGTGCTGGCTTAGAATCAGTTTCTACTTCCACCTTTGCAGGGGTTTCAGTTTTAACTTGATCTTTTTCTTGGTTTTTATGCTCTGGGCGCTTACGAGAGTTAGGATTACGACGGCGCTTGTTGCGGTTCTCGCTTCTCTCTTGAGTCTCGGTGCTTGCTGCTGAGTCAGTTTTAGCTTCCTCTTCAGCGGCTGGACGCTCATTGCGCGGCTTGTTAGTGCGTGGGTTATTATTACGACGACGTTGATTGTTATTACGACGACGGTTATCGTTACCACGACGCGCATTATTGCGCGTTTCTTGCTGCTCTTTTTCTACAGCTTCTTTTTTCTCTTCTTCAGATTCACTTGCAAATAACGACTTAAACCAATTACCAATAGCAGCTAGTAAGCCACCTTCAGTTTTAGTTTGTGCTACCGCAGCAGGCTCTACTGCTTTAGCTGGCGCTGCTTGTGGAGCAGGAGTAGAAGGCATAACTACGCCTTTTAGCATTGGCTCTTCACGGACTGGCGTACTTGGAGATTTTGACATCTCGAATACTTCAGGCTCTGGTGCAACAACTTGTCCGTAACTTACAGTTTCAAGTGTTTCGTCTTTACGTAAGCGCATAACTTCATAGTGTGGTGTTTCCATATGTTGATTTGGAATAATCACTACGTCACATTTATGATGTTTTTCAATGCGATGAACACTACGACGTTGCTCATTTAATAAATAAGCAGCAACAGCAACAGGCACTTGTGCATTTACTTGTGCTGTATTGTCTTTAATTGCTTCTTCTTCAATTAAGCGAAGAATTGAAAGTGCTATTGATTCGTTTGAACGAATAGTACCTTGGCCACTACAACGTGGACATGGGCCTTGGCTTGCTTCACCTAATGAAGGACGCAAACGCTGGCGCGACATTTCAAGTAAACCAAAGCGTGAGATTTTACCAATTTGAACGCGAGCACGGTCTGGGCGCGCTGCATCTTTTAAACGATTCTCTACTTCACGTTGATGGCGTGGAGGAGTCATATCGATAAAGTCGATTACAATTAAACCACCTAGGTCACGAAGACGTAATTGACGTGCAATTTCATCGGCCGCTTCTAAGTTTGTATTAAGTGCTGTCTCTTCAATATCGCCGCCTTTAGTTGCCTTAGACGAGTTGATATCAATAGATGTCAGTGCTTCGGTAGGGTCAATTACAATTGAACCACCAGAAGGAAGACGTACTTCACGTTGGAATGCAGACTCAATTTGGCTTTCAATTTGGTAATGTGTAAATAAAGGCGTGTCACCTTGATAAAGCTTAACACGGCTCATAAAGTCAGGACGAAAACGCTCAATGTGCGCTTTAGCTTCTTCAAAAACACGTGGTTTATCAATTAAAATTTCGCCAATGTCACGACGTAAATAATCGCGTATTGCGCGGAAAATCACGTTGCTTTCTTGGTGAATCAAAAACGGTGCTTTAGCACTATCGGCTGCTTGTTTAATTGCATCCCAATGTACTAATAGTGCTTTTAAATCGTAGTTAAGTTCTTCAAATGATTTACCAACACCCGCTGTACGAACAATTAAGCCCATACCTTTAGGTAGTTCTAAACGACCTAATGCTTCTTTAAGTTCAGTTCGCTCATCACCTTCAATACGACGAGAAATACCGCCAGCACGAGGGTTATTAGGCATAAGAACTAAATAGCTACCAGCAACACTGATAAAAGTAGTTAACGCTGCGCCTTTTTGGCCGCGTTCTTCTTTATCAACTTGTACTATTACTTCTTGACCTTCTTTTATTACGTCGCGAATGTTAGGGCGACCATGAAAAGTGTAACCTGCAGGGAAGTAAGTACGTGCAATTTCTTTTAAAGGAAGGAAACCATGGCGGTCAGCACCGTAATCAACAAATGCTGCTTCAAGAGATGGTTCAATGCGAGTGATTTTGCCTTTATAAATATTGGCTTTTTTCTGTTCGTGACCTGGGCTTTCGATATCTAAATCATAAAGGCGCTGGCCATCAACCAGTGCTACGCGCATTTCTTCTTGCTGCGTTGCATTGATTAGCATACGTTTCATATTGTTACTCTACTTATTTATGTCGCTGACATGACGATGTTTTTCTCGCCTGTTCAGTTGTCCCTATTTTTAGAATGTGCAGCCTCACGACTGGGTCTTTAACGGAACGGCTCTGTATCTCGTATGCAGTATTTTAAATGCTGGCAAACAATAGCGATTATTACCGCTATTAAATTCTTAATGGTGCTAAAACTGTCGGCTTTTCAGCTACGTTTACAAGTTTTACCCAGAAGTCGGCCTGTCATATTAATCTTACTAAATATCATTCATATTAGGCGCGTAGGGCTCATTAAGTTGGTGAGCAATACATACTGATGTATCGCTAATATCCGTTTTAAGAGCAAAAATCGCTGCCGATGTTAATGAACGCTTATTTATTAGATTTTTTTAATTCTAAATAAGCTGCTGTACGGTACTACAATAATTGAGCTAGTGCTGAACGACGTTTTTTACGTCGTCACTATCAGACAAATTATCTGTTCATTGCTTTCTCTAGCACATTAAAAATCGCTTCATGTTCAAACTTAACCAGCAATATATTACGCGCATTGCCGTTAATTGATCGCACGTGTTAACTGAGGAGGCATAAAAGCTTTGGAAAACTTAACTCGGATCTGTATGATCGGCTACCCAGAATGTGCATCACGAATGTTTTAATGTGTTAAAAAGCACCGTTGTTATTTGCAAATACTAAATATTTGCGCTGCTGATTATCCCACTATTATTACAGTGTTAGCAACTAAATTATTTTACTTAAATTAGTGATTAGGCAATGTCAGAAAAAAACGACTTACAAGTAACTTATGTCACGATCAATGAAGACCATTTAGGTCAGCGTATTGATAACTTTCTTATTACCCATTTAAAAGGGGTGCCTAAAAGCGCTATTTATAAACTTTTGCGCAAAGGTGAGGTACGCGTTAATAAAAAGCGTATTAAGCCTGTATATAAACTACAGCTTGACGATGTACTGCGTATTGCACCTATCAGAGTTGCTGAGCGTGAAGAGTTTGTACCATCAAAGTTAGACAAAGTAACTCGCCTAGAAAACGATATTTTATTTGAAGATAAATACCTTATCGTCATAAATAAACCTTCAGGTATGGCTGTTCATGGTGGCAGTGGTTTAAGTTATGGTTTAATTGAAGCGCTGCGCGCACTTCGCCCAGAAGAGCGCAATCTTGAGCTAGTTCACAGGCTTGACCGCGATACATCGGGCTGTTTACTTATTGCAAAGCGCCGTTCGGTGTTAACAGCATTGCATGAACAGCTTCGTGAAAAAACCATGGAAAAAAATTACTGGGCACTTGTAGAAGGGCAGTGGGACTCTAAAACTAAAAACGTTACCGAAGGGCTGCGTAAAAATACACTTAAATCGGGTGAACGCGTAGTACGTGTAGATAACACTGAGGGCAAGCCTTCGCATACGCGTTTTAAAGTACTTGAACGTTTTAACGATTGCTCACTTGTACAAGCATCTCCTGTTACAGGACGTACGCACCAAATTCGTGTTCATACGCAATGTAAAGGTCATCCTATCGCGTGCGATGATAAATACGGTGACCAGGGGTTTGATGAATCTATGCGTAAAGTTGGGTTAAACCGCTTATTCTTACATGCACACGATTTAAGTTTTTATCATCCTAAAAACGAAACAACGATGCGTATTGAAGCGCCCCTTGATAAAACGCTTAAAAATACATTACTAAAATTACGAGACGCAAAACAGTGATTGCAGTGACGCCGATTAAAAAATATAAGCTCGTCATTTTTGATTGGGATGGCACCGTTATGGATTCAGTAACTAAAATAGTTAACTGTATTCGTAGTAGTGCTGAGTCACTTAATTTAGTGGCGCCAAGTGATTTAGCAATTAAAAATATCATTGGTATGTCGCTTGAAAAAGCAATTGATGTTTTATTTCCCGATAATGTCGCGCAGCATCAAGCCCTAATTAAAGGGTATAAACACCAATATAGTGTTGATACCACGCCAACTCCTGTATTTGATAATGCTGTTAGCGTTTTAGGTGCCTTAAAAGAGCAGGGCATTGTTTTAGCGGTTGCAACAGGTAAAGGTCGAGATGGATTAGAGCGTTTGCTTGATCAAAGCCAACTTAGACATTTTTTTAGTGCAACACGTACAAGCGACGACGCACTGTCTAAGCCCTCTCCAAATATGCTGTATCAATTACTTGAAGAACTTGGCATAAGTGCTCAAGACGCTGTAATGATTGGTGACACTCAAATAGACATGACAATGGCAAAAGCTGCAGGTATGGATAGAATTGGCGTAACAATGGGTGTACATAACGCACAGCAGCTAAATAAGCTTAGCTCTGTTGCAACGGTAGATAATTATCTGCAATTGCAACAGGTTTTGCTTGGCTAATTTATTTAACTAGAACTTGTTTTGAGCGGTAAGCACATCAATACCAAACTCAGCCAATAATTGGCTGAGTTTAATTAATGGTAATCCAATTAAGCTATTAGGATCGTCTCCGCTTAGTTTTTCAAATAAACAGATACCTAACCCTTCACTTTTAAAGCTGCCAGCACAATTATAAGGCTGCTCTGCGTCGCAATAAGCACTAATTTGTGCATCACTGAGTGTTTTAAATGTCACATTAAAAGGTTCTACGCAGGTTTTTTTTGTTCCAGTTACAATATCGTAAACACAAAGCCCAGTTAAAAATGTTACAGTATTACCGCTAAATAAATTTAGTTGTTTTAGAGCATTTTGTTTATTGTGCGGTTTACCTAAAATTTGATTGTTAAACACAGCGACTTGGTCTGATCCAATTGCTAACCCTTTTTTAAAGTGTTTATTAGCTGCTGAGGCTTTTAACTCACTTAAACGCTTAACCAGTTCAGTAGGTGTTTCGCATTCAAGTGCTGATTCGTCAACGTCGGGTGAAAACGTATCAAAGGGTAAATTAAATTTTTGTAATAAAGACTGCCTAAAAGGCGAGCTTGACGCTAAAATGAGTGGAAGCTTCATGGACTGTTTTCCTACGATAATTCAGATTGAGTTAGGATAAATCAGATCCGAGAGTAAAACACGTTAAAAACCAAGTAAAAATGGTTTTTTACTTTGACTAACAAACTAACTATCTATATGATGCAGCCCCTATGCAAAAGGTGAAAATTCCCATCACTCTTCATCCAGGCAAAGCAGCGCAGCACCGTTTAAAGTATGACGGGATTGTACCGCTTGAAAAACTTACTCGTTTAGAGAAAGTTGTGCAGGAAGAAGTAGGTGAAATAGCGGTAAAAATACATTGCAAAAACGATGATCAAGGTTTCGCTGTGATTAGAGGCAATTTGTCCACACATGTTACTGTCATTTGTCAACGTTGTAATGGTGATTTAGGGTTGGATTTGGTTCAAGACTTTGCATATTCACCAGTAGGTGAAGATACAGAGTTAGATATTTTTCCTGAAGACTACGACGAAGTTGCACTTGATGAAAATGGTGAAGTTAACGTTTTTGATTTAATTGAAGACGAACTAATTTTAGCAATTCCATTAGTGGCTACCCACAACGAAGCTTCATGCAGTTATTCAGCAAAGCCTGCCAGCTTTGGTGTATTAAAGGCGGAAGATGATAAACCTAATCCATTTGATATTTTGAAACAACTTAAGAAAGATTCTTAGGAGAAGACTATGGCTGTACAAAAAAGCAAAAAGTCTCGTGCAAGACGCGGCATGCGCCGTTCACACGATGCGATCAGTGGTCCAACTTTAACTGTAGATCAAACATCTGGTGAGACTCATCGTCGTCACCATGTGACTGCAGATGGTTACTACAAAGGCGTTCAAGTAATTTCTAAATAAGAGATTACTTATATGCTGAAAGATCTAACCATAGCGTTAGATATGATGGGGGGCGATTACGGCCCCCGTTCATCTATTCCTGCTGCCGTTCATGCGGTAAACGCTCATGCCAATTTAAGTCTCATTTTATGTGGCAATGAAGACGTTATATCTAAAGAACTCGAATCTCTCGATTCTTTATCTCATCCAAGACTCATAATTCGTCATTGTAGTGAAATAGTCACTAACGCCTGCGAACCCGCAATTGCTGTACGTTCAAAAAAAGATTCATCTATGCGTGTTGCCCTTGATTTAGTTAAGTCGGGCGAAGCTCAAGCGTGTGTTAGCTCAGGTAATACCGGCGCTTTATTTTTTATGGCTCACTACGTATTAAAAATGCTGCCAGGTGTTAAACGTGCCGCACTCATTTCATCTGTTCCTACAGAAAGCCAAAACCCAGTATATTTACTCGACTTAGGTGCTAATGTGCACTGCGATGCGCAAATGCTGTATCAGTTTGGGATTATGGGCTCTGTAGTTGCTGGCCAAGCACTTGGCTGCGATAACCCTCGCGTTAGCTTATTAAATATTGGCGCTGAGGACATTAAAGGCCACGATGATATTAAACAGGCTGCACAATTAATGCAGCAAAGCCCACATATTAATTACATTGGTTATAGCGAAGGAAGTGATATTTTTTCTGGTAAGGCTGATGTTATTGTATGCGAAGGGTTTGTGGGTAACGTGGCGCTTAAAACATGCGAAGGCATTGCCAAGCTGATTATGAATAAGTTTACAGCTGCGCTCGAAAAGCACCTTTTATATAAATGTATGGCGTTTATATTGCGTCCAATAATAAAAAAACTCTATAAAAGGGTGAACCCCGACCAGTATAACGGTGCTTCTCTGGTAGGATTGCGCGGTATTGTCGTTAAAAGCCATGGAAATGCGTCAGCTAAAGCATTTCAAGCAGCAATTGATGAAGCGGTAAAAGAGGTTGAACGTCAACTTCCTGATAAAATAGCCGCTATTTTCGAAAAAACACATTCTAAAGACACGGCGGTTAATCAATAATTGATGTGCCGTGTATTTCATTATTTATTTGTTTAATTAAAAAGAGCAAAGTATGGCACAAAAAATTGCACTTCTATTCCCAGGTCAAGGCTCGCAAAGCGTTGGTATGTTACAAGAGCTACTAGAGAGTTCTGACATTGTTAAAGCAACATTTGCAGAAGCATCAGATGCACTGGGTTACGACTTAGCAGAGCTAGTTCTTAACGGCCCAGAAGAAAAATTAAATCAAACTCATCGTACACAACCTGCATTATTAACTGCAAGTGTTGCTATTTACCGTGATTGGCTTGCAGCAAACCCAGATGCAGACGTTGTTATGGCCGGTCACAGCTTAGGTGAATATTCAGCACTAGTATGTAGCGACGTACTAAGCTTGAGCGAAGCTGTTAAGCTTGTTGAAAACCGTGGTTTATACATGCAAGAAGCTGTACCTGCAGGCGTAGGTTCAATGGCTGCGATTATTGGCTTAGGCGATGAAGAAATAAAAGCGGCATGTGCTGCCTCAGCGCAAGGTGAGGTTGTATCTCCTGTTAACTACAATTCTCCTGGTCAAGTTGTTATCGCAGGGCATAAAGCGGCAGTAGATAGAGCATCACAAGCATGTAAAGATGCTGGTGCTAAACGCGCATTACCACTTTCGGTTAGCGTACCTTCACATTGTGAACTAATGAAGCCAGCTGCTGATAAGCTAGCGGTAGACTTGGCCGCTTTAACATTTAATACACCTAAGTGTGATGTAATTAATAATGTTGATGTAAAAGCTGAATCGACCGCTGATGCAATTAAAGATGCACTAGTACGTCAACTATACAGCCCAGTTCGCTGGACAGAAACAGTACAAGCCTTGGTTGCACAAGATGTAACGCAAAGCTACGAATTTGGTCCTGGTAAAGTATTAACAGGACTTGCTAAACGAATTGATAAAGCAATGGTTTGTGGCTCAGTAAACGATGCCGCTTCAATCGCTGCAGCTAAATAAGAGTATATAAAATGTCTAATTTATTTTCTTTAGAGGGCAAAATTGTCCTAATTACTGGCGCTAGCCGTGGTATTGGTAAAGCAATTGCAACAACATTAGTTGCGCAAGGTGCAAAAGTAGCAGGCACTGCAACAAGCGAGTCAGGCGCTGCTAAAATCAGCGAGTACCTAGGTGACAATGGTAAAGGTTATGCATTAAACGTAACGGATCCTGCATCTATTGAAGCGACACTTGCCGCAATAAAAGCTGATTTTGGCGATATTGACGTACTTGTTAATAACGCAGGTATCACACGTGACAACCTATTAATGCGTATGAAAGAGGCTGAGTGGGACGATATAATCGACACTAACTTAAGCTCGATTTTCCGTTTATCTAAAGCGGTACTTCGTCCAATGATGAAGAAAAAGAAAGGCCGTATTATCAATATTGGCTCAGTAGTGGGCACTATGGGTAATGCAGGGCAAGCTAATTATGCAGCGGCTAAAGCAGGCGTCATTGGTTTTTCTAAGTCACTTGCACGCGAAGTGGCATCACGTGGTATTACAGTAAACGTAGTGGCACCTGGTTTTATTCAAACTGATATGACTGATGATTTAACTGAAGAGCAAAAAGCAGCAACACTTGCAAATGTTCCAGCAGGGCGTTTAGGTCAACCAGACGAAATTGCAGCTGCGGTATGTTATTTAGCATCTGACGCTGCTGCGTACGTATCAGGTGAAACTTTGCATGTAAATGGCGCGATGTACATGGTTTAATAACCATTGTACCCACATTATTACCTAATAAAGTTAAGTAAGTTACCTCAAAAACATTGAATTATTTGTGAACTTGCTTTAAACATACTTGAAATCGCTGCGAAAATAAGCGATAAAAGACAAAATACACACTCAGAGGTTTGACCAGACAATTATTTATGGTCAAATCATTGAATCAGAGAATTATGCCGCGTAAACTACGCGGCAATCTGAAAATAACGCATCGGCGTTTTTAATAAAGGAAAGAAGAATGAGCGATATCCAAGAACGCGTAAAGAAAATTATCATTGAACAACTAGGTGTTAAAGAAGAAGAAGTTAAAAATGAATCTTCTTTCGTAGATGACCTAGGTGCAGATTCTCTTGATACTGTTGAACTAGTAATGGCTCTTGAAGAAGAGTTTGATACTGAGATCCCAGATGAAGAAGCTGAGAAGATCACTACAGTACAAACTGCTATCGATTACGTAACAGCACACGCTGAGTAATTAATCGCACGTTAAAGGCAGCATCCGCTGCCTTTAATTTTTTATATCCAAACCACCTCAAAGTTCGTGATTCAAAACTTAAGCCTCAATGCTCAATTTTAGCTAAAAATTAATTTTGATTGTGTTATGCGTTTTTAATCTATTTTGGGACTAGCACTTTGAGGTAGCTTGGGTATGTCATCCCCTTGTAAATATCCCTTATTGGAGGCAAACCGTGGCTAAACGTCGAGTCGTCGTAACTGGCTTAGGAATGTTGACGCCGCTAGGTAATGATGTTCAATCAACCTGGCAAGGCTTATTAGATGGCAAAAGTGGCATTCAAACAATAACCCACTTTGATACATCAAAATTTGGTACTAAATTCGCTGGCTTAATAAATGACTTTGATGCAACAGCATATATGTCAGCGAAAGATACTAAAAAAATGGACTTGTTTATTCAGTACGGCATAGCAGCGGGTGTTCAAGCCTTTAAAGATTCAGGCCTTGAAATTACTGAGCAAAACGCAACACGTATAGGTGTTGCTGTGGGCTCTGGTATTGGTGGCTTAACGCTTATCGAAGAAAACCACATTAAGTTATTAAATAGTGGTCCGCGCAAGTTATCGCCATTTTATGTGCCGTCTACTATTATTAATATGATCTCAGGTCACTTATCAATGATGCATGGACTTCGTGGTCCAAATATTTCAATTGTAACAGCCTGTACTACTGGTTTGCATAATATTGGCCATGCCGCGCGCATGATTGCCTACGGTGATGCAGATGCCATGGTTGCTGGCGGTGCAGAAAAAGCCTGTACGCCTATTGGTATGGGTGGCTTTAATGCTGCACGTGCACTTTCAACCCGCAATGACGATCCACAAGCGGCTTCTCGCCCTTGGGATAAAGACCGCGATGGCTTTGTGCTTTCTGACGGTGCAGGTGTTGTTGTAGTTGAAGAGTACGAACATGCTAAAGCACGTGGCGCTAAAATTTATGCTGAGCTTGTAGGCTTTGGTATGAGCGGCGATGCGTACCACATGACATCACCACCAGAAGATGGAGCGGGTGCTGCCCTTGCAATGCAAAACGCACTAAATGATGCGCAAGTAAACGCTGAGCAAATTGGTTACATTAACGCACACGGTACATCTACAAATGCAGGCGATAAAGCAGAAACTGCCGCTGTTAAGTCTATTTTTGGTAATGCAGCTAAAGATGTAATGGTAGGCTCGTCTAAATCGATGATGGGTCACTTGTTAGGTGCTGCAGGCTCGGTTGAATCGATTATTTCGATTTTATCACTGACAGATCAAAAAGTGTCGCCAACTATCAACCTTGATAACCCAGACGAAGGGTGTGACTTAGATTATATTGCTCACACTGCACGTGATGCAAAGTTAGACTTTGCACTGTGTAACTCGTTCGGTTTTGGTGGTACTAATGGCTCGTTGCTATTTAAAAAGGTATAATCTTTTTTAACAACGAATCAAATTATAAGAGCTCAGTTGTTTAACTGGGCTTTTTTTATATGCCAAATAAAATGCAAACAATAATAGCAGTAGATCAAAACAGCACTTTAAGCACGCGTGACAGAGGCTTAAATTACGGTGACGGCTTTTTTACAACGGCTAAAGTTGTTGATGGGCAAGTACAGTATTGGGCTCATCATAAAGCGCGTTTGATTGAATGCGCACAGCGTTTGGGTTTTCCTGAGCTAGATTTTAATCGCCTTGAAAACCAAATTGCTTTGCATATAAAAGCTGCACCACTCAACGTGCTTAAAATACTTGTAACGCGAGGCGAAGGCGGACGTGGTTATGGGCTGCCAAGTGAGTGTAATATTACTATTTTATTGAGCATATTAGATTACCCTAGTAATTACGAAGCGCTTGTTAAAAAGGGTGTAAATCTCGAAATAAGCCCAATTAAATTAGCAGCACAGCCTTATTTAGCGGGTCTTAAAACACTAAACCGGCTTGAGCAAGTACTAGTTAAAAAAGCAATGCAAACGCAAAACTGCGACGATGTGTTAGTGCTTGATTACAATAACAATGTAATTGAAGCTTCTGCAGCTAATATTTTTGCGATTAAAAATAAGTGTGTGTTTACGCCATTGCTTGATGAGTGCGGAATTAAGGGCGTTTATCTGCAATCGTTATGTGATAAATTGCCTGTTGAATTTAAACGCGTGAAAGTAGAACACTTAACCCAAGCAGACGCCGTATTTGTGTGTAATAGCTTAATGGGAGCAGTACCTGTAAAACGTATTGAGCAACAGGTATTTAATACAGACGACAGCCACGCATTACTAACTAAATTATTAGCCAAGGAGGCTGAGTGTTAAAAGTTATTTTATCGGTACTTTTTTTAGCTGTTATAACCACTGCTGTTGGTTACCAGCAATTACAAGCAACAATAAATAGCCCGTTAAAGGTAGCACAAAACACACAATTTGAAGTTAAGCATGGCACTGGCTTTAATAAGTTATGCCAACAATGGCAAGCTAAAAACTGGGTAGAAAGTTGTTGGCGTTATCAGGTAATTGCCAAATTAGATCCCACACTTACCGACTTAAAAGCGGGGCTTTACGAGCTAACAGCCGATAGCGTTATTAACAACGTAAAAAAAATTAACCAAGGTCAGCAAATTAGTTTTAGTTTTACCATAATTGAAGGTCAAAACTTACGTGAAGTACTAAGTGCTATTAAAAAAGCTGATAATTTACAAAACGATTTAAAAACTGACGAACTAAGTACTCAAATACTGGGTAATGACACGCACTTAGAAGGCTGGTTATTCCCCGACACTTACCATTATCATAATAACGATACTGCAAGCAGTGTATTAAAACGTGCAGCACAAAAAATGCAGCAAACATTAGATGATGCTTGGCAGCAGCGCGCTGCTAATCTACCCTATAAAACAGCATACGAAGCACTAATAATGGCTTCAATTATTGAAAAAGAAACAGGCCTTGCCAGTGAGCGTCCGTTAATTGCATCAGCGTTTGTTAATCGATTAAACACTAATATGCGCCTGCAAACCGATCCAACCGTAATATACGGGCTAGGCGCTGATTTTGATGGTGATATTAAACGTAAAGATTTGCGCGATTATACGCCTTACAATACGTATCGTATTAATGGTTTACCGCCAACACCGATTGCAATGCCATCAAAAGCCGCTATTTTAGCTGCAGTTAATCCGCCGCAAAGTGAATATGTTTACTTTGTATCAAAAGGCGATGGTAGCCACCAATTTTCAACCACGTTAAAACAGCATAACGCAGCAGTTAAAACGTATATATTAAATAAAAAGAATTAATATTTTATGAAACCAAAATTTATAGTAATAGAAGGGCTAGAAGGCGCGGGTAAATCAACCGCTATTTCGTTATGCCAAGACTTTTTAAACAAACAAAAAATAGACTTTATTAACGTCCGTGAACCTGGCGGCACACCATTGGCAGAATCACTTCGTACGCTTGTAAAAGCAGAGCATGAAGAAGAAATTGCCTTTGAAACCGAGTTGCTTATTATGTACGCAGCTCGCTCGCAGCTAATGCACAATGTTATTACCCCAGCGCTTGATAAAGGCCAATGGGTACTTGCCGATCGTCATGATTTATCATCTCAGGCGTATCAAGGTGGTGGGCGTGGCATTAGCTCAAATACATTAGCTTCACTTTCGTCAATGGTGTTAAAAGGCTTAAAGCCTGATTTAACTATTTACCTTGATATTGACCCAGTAATAGGTCTTGAGCGTGCAAAAGGGCGTGGTGAGCTTGACCGTATTGAACAAGAAGCCATTGAGTTTTTTCAGCGTACACGTATGCGTTATGTTGAACTTGCTAATGACGACAATACAATTAAAACCGTTGATGCAAACCAAAGTATTGATAAAGTACATCGCGATATTACCAATGTACTGCATTCATTTTTTGAAGGCTTAAAATAATATGCCATTGCCTTGGCTACATGATACTCAAGCACGTTTAGCGAAAAGTTATCGCGCAGAGCGTTTTCATCATGCGCAATTATTTTGTGGGCCTGTTGGCGTAGGTAAGTTTGAGTTAAGTGATGAGCTTGGGAATGCTTTGTTATGCCAAAATATAGCTAAGCAGGTAGCTGCGCAAAACAGTATGCTAAAACCTTGCGGACAGTGTAAAAGCTGTTTACTTACCCTGGCTGGCACTCACCCCGACAAACGTTTAACGCAAGTTGATGGGCAAAGTATTGGTGTAGATGATATTCGTGGTATTAGTGATTTTATGAATCACTCTGCAGCGCAAAATGGCAATAAAGTCGCGATGATCGAAAATTGCGAAAAAATGACCACAGCAGCAGCTAACGCATTATTAAAAACACTTGAAGAGCCAACTAATAGCCGCTTTTTAATATTAACCACAAGCCAACCACAGCAGCTCCCTGCAACTATTTTAAGTCGATGCGCTAAAAGTGATGTAAAAATAACTAATACAGCACTTGCTCAGCAATGGCTAGAGACATTAGATATTCCTAACTATAGTTGGTTAGCACTTTTTTATAACCAACCGCTGCAAGTAAAGCATTGGCAACAGCAAGACCAGCTAAAAAATATTGATACACTGTATAAGTTTGCAACTGAGTTTAAACAAAGCCATAATTTCAAAGCGTTAGTCGATATAATAAATAAACAGCCTGAACTTGTTCGTATATTTACTTTGTTTTTAAGCGTGCAACTAAAGCAGCAATTACTGCAAGGCATGAGTTTTGACGCTTATCAAAGTGCGCAAAATGCATTAGGCGAGTTTTTACAAAATAACACACAAGTACTTGGCCTTAATTTACCGCTTGCTGTATCACGATTAGCATACACATTGCGAAATTCTTAAAAGGATTAATCATGCAAGAACTACTAGTAGACATAGACGATTTAGACGAGTTATACCGTTGTTATATGCCTTACTTAAAAAAAGGTGGCTTATTTGTACGCACTAATATGCGTTACGAAGCAGGGCATTCATTAGCGCTTAGAGTCACTTTGCCCGATGCCTTAGAAGATGACGTAGTGACAGGTAAAGTGTCGTGGATCACGCCACAAGGTGCACAAAGCTCTAATCCTCCAGGTATTGGTATTAGTTTTTTAGATGATAAAACAAACCTAAACGCTAAAATCGAAAAGCTGCTTGGGACTATGTTAAACTCAGGCGATCAAACATATACCATGTAGTTATAGGGTTGGTTTTTCATTGAGATTAACGCCGCCCTATATTGGGTTCTTTTAATTGCTAACATAATAAATTAAAAGAACAAATTTAAACCCTGAACATATTACAGGCCTTATAGTGATTGTAGATTCTCATTGCCATTTAGATCGTCTTGATTTTGATAAACTAGACTTAAACCTTGACCAAGTTCTTGATAAAGCGCGTGCAAAGCAAATAGAGCACTTTTTATGTGTAAGCGTAACGCTTGATCAGTTTCCGAGCATGCTTGATAAAATTAAGCACTACGACGATGTATCAGCCTCATGTGGTGTACATCCACTTGATCAAAAAGACGCCCTTAATAAACAGCAACTAATTGACTTAGCTTCACACGAAAAAGTTGTAGCTATTGGCGAAACGGGTCTTGATTACTACTACTCAAAAGATACTCACGCAGTGCAGCAAGCCAGCTTTGTTGGGCATATTGAAGTGGCTAACGAATTACAAAAACCGTTAATTATTCATACACGTGATGCCCGTAGCGATACCATTAATTTAATGCGTGAGCATAAGGCCGAAAACTGCGGTGGTGTATTACATTGCTTTACCGAAGATTGGGATATGGCAAAAAAAGCGATTGATATGGGTTTTTATATTTCTATTTCGGGCATTGTTACCTTTAAAAATGCTATTGAGCTAAAAGAAGTAGTAAAACAAATACCGCTAGATAGATTATTAATAGAAACCGACTCGCCTTATTTAGCACCGGTACCGTATCGTGGGCAAACAAACCAGCCAGCGTACGTAGAAGATGTAGCTTATTACATTAGCGAACTTAAAGGCATTAGCTTTAATGAACTAGCTAGAGCGACTACCGAGAACTTTTATTCTTTATTTAAATTAGCAGCTAAAGGCTAAATACATGATTACTCACACGGCAAACCTTCCTATTTTACTAATGGGGCCAATGGTGCGCCGTGCAGAGCAAACTGGAGTCTGCATTCAGTTTGCTACCTCCAAGCCTGCAAACTGCCAAATAAACTTATTAAATGTTGAGTGTTATAGCGATCAACATACTGTTTCTTTGGGCGAACATTTATACCTGCATTTCGTTATTATAAAGCCTATTGACAATAAACTTCCTCTAGATAGCTTATTAAGCTATGAGCTTGTAATTGACGATACAGCAATCGATTTATCGCCTTGGTGCTATAGCAATCAAACAACGCCTGCATTTGTAATTCCTAATAAACTCAGTGATATTTTGCATGGCTCGTGCCGTAATGCACATCACCCAGCAAAAGACAGCTTAGTGTCTGCAAGTCACTGGCACAATACTCAGCGCGGTAATAATAGCCAAGGCGCACAATTATTATTACTGAGTGGTGACCAGGTTTACGCCGATGATGTAGCAGGCCCCATGTTATTAGCTATTCATCAGTTAATTAAAGCGTTAGGTATTTATAAAGAGCAACCACTTGCCATTGAGCTGCCGGATGATATAAATGAGCAACTTTATAATCGCCACTTATATTTACCAAAAACACCTTGGCAAAAACGCTCAAAGTTAGGTGTTGGTTACTGGCTAAAAAAAGACGAACCTCATTTTTCAAGCGTAAAAGCCTACAATCACCTTATTCATTTTGAAGAATACATTGCACTGTATTTATTAAATTTTAGTGCTGCTGCTTGGCAATGCGTTGATATACAAAACACAATGTATTCAGGTCAAAACAAGCAAAACAAAACTATTTTTGACGCTGAAAAAACAGCACTGATTGATTATGCAAAAGGATTAAGTGAAGTAGAGCGATTGTTTGCCAATGTATCGACATTAATGATGTTTGACGATCACGATGTAACTGATGATTGGAACCTCACCCCTGGGTGGGAGCAAGCTATAAATGAAAACCCAAGTAGTAAACGGATCATCAATAACGGCTTAATTAGTTATTGGCTTTTTCAAGGAATGGGGAACGATGCACTAAATAAAACAGGCGAGTTACTAACACCTTTTAAGCAAAGCCGTACTGCTAATAATTTATGGCAGTTTAAAGCATTTGATAAACCACTAAACGATTTTAGTTTTTGGCATTATGAGTTAACAACAACCCCAAAAGTAGTGGTGCTAGATACACGTACGCACCGTTGGCGAAATGAGCAAAACTTTAATGAGCCTTCAGGTCTACTTGATTGGGAGCGTTTAACAGAGCTTGAAGAAAGCCTATTAAGCTACGATCAGGTTATTATTGTATCGCCAGCCCCCGTATTTGGTGTTAAATCAATAGAAGCCATTCAAGCCATGTTTAATATTTGCGGGCAACCTCTTATGGTTGACGTAGAAAACTGGATGGCGCACGAAGGCTCAGCCAAAAAGCTACTTGATACATTTAGACGAACCGACACACCTAACGAAACGCTTATTTTATCGGGAGACGTACATTACTCATTTTGCTTTTCGGTACAAAAGCGTTTTGGCGATCATCCTAATCGAATTTGGCAACTTACCGCCAGTGGTATTAAAAACGAGTTCCCGCGTAAATTAATAAACATACTCGATAAGCTCGACTCAATTTTATACGGCCCAAAAAGTCCCTTAAACTTTTTTACTAAACGCTGGCATATGGAAGTAGATAAACACCAAACTAAAGGTGAAGGGCAAAAATACTTAGTAAGTGACTCAGCTATTAGTTTAATAACACTAGAGCAAGGAAATTTAGCCCGCTACCAGTTAATACACGGCGATGGCCATTTAACTGAGTTTGATTTAGAGCATAAGTAATAAGTTACTCATAAACGTAAAAGCGCAGTTTCTTATTACTTAAAAATGGATCCCACCACTGAGAGCACAGAGGCGCTTTGCGCTACACAGAGAAAAGCTAAGTTAAATTTGCTAGCAGTTACTAGCTCTAAAATAACTACTCCTTTTTTTCTCGGTGCTCTCTGTGGTGATTAAATCACTTGTTTACTAATGCATTCAAATGTAAAAGCTTTGCTTTTAAACGCCAGCAAGCAGTGCGTCTTGTATCTCTCATTGATAAATGATTAGCTATCATTTATCACATCGAAGTCAGTGAGCTTGCCTGTGCGTCTTGTATCTCTACAAGAGAATTGTGCTTACTTATAATCGTGAAGCGGGTTCACGTTAAAGTTAAATCTGAAAAACCAATTGCACAAAGAGAAGTGAATGAGGAGTAAATGAGCAGAGACCAAGTGATCTATTCAATTAACTGATTTATCACTTCTCTAAAAGCGCAGCGTCTCATAACTTCTTTATGAATACTTGTTTTTTGGTAAAGCTAAATTGTTATTATACTGCGCAAAAAATTGCCCAGAGGTTTATAAAAAACCTCTGGGCAATAAAATGACTCTAAATTGAGTCTAGCGTTAACTAAAAACTTTCTGGTTCGTTAGGGAGAAGAAGAAAGTACTTAAAACTATAGTAAAGCTACTCAATAAAGCATAACTAATTTTGCCACCTAGTTACATTTAATAACAAAGGATTAGATTAATTATGCGTAATTTGTACTTTAGTTTAACCCCAGCTTATTAACTGCGTATTTTGCACTAGATCGCGTGGTAGAGAATTTTTAATCTTATTTTTTTGCCATTTCCCGAGCCCAATAGGGCAACCACACAGTGTTAATACTACTTCACCTATTGTTTGAGTTGCCTCAGCTAAGCGTATATCTTTACCTTGAAAATAAGCATTGGCTTGCTCGTTATTTAACGCGTAAATATTCGTTTTGCACTCGTTGCCAAACACAGTAGCAAATTCGTGCGTTAGTCTTACGCCATTTTTATGAATAATGCCAATTTGAATACCTAAACGTGCGTACTTAATTTTATTTTGTATGGCTTCAAACCCCTCAGGAAATAACCACAGCTCTTTGTCGCGTTGCATTAGGCTGCCAGGTAGGTTAGTTAACCCAAAGTGCTTTTTAAGCGATTGCATAAACGCGGTACTTTGTTTTTTATCAAACTCGTTAAACGGAAATGCGCCTTTTTTAACTGTTTGATTTGGATTGTTGCAACTTGTGTGTTTTTTAAATTTTGCAATAAAAAAGCCTTCGCTATCGAATGTTTGCGGCCAAACATGCAAATAGCCTTCACTTGTTGTTGCTTTGCTTGCACCTTCAAATAAATCACTGAGTGACTCAGGCGCTATATAGTCGCCAAATTCACTGAGTAAATAATCGCACACTTGCTGATTTTCGAGTGGGGTAAGTGTGCAGGTTGAATACACTAACGTGCCCCCTGGCTTTAATGCGTAAAAAGCGCTTTTAATTAAGTCTTTTTGGACTTGGGCTATTTGTATGTTTGATTCTATGGACCAATTTTTTAGTGCGTCGGCGTCTTTACGTACCGTGCCTTCGCCAGAGCAGGGCGCGTCTAGCAATATGCTGTCAAAGCATTCAAACATATAGTTGCCAAAAATAATACCATCAAAGTGCGAGAGCGCACAGTTGCCAACCCCCATACGTTTGAGCGTTGCGCTAAGCACTTTTAAACGAGACGACGATAGCTCGTTTGCAACAAGTACGCCTTGGTTACCCATAAGCGCTGCCAGTTGCGATGTTTTAGAGCCTGGTGCTGATGCCATATCAAGCACGGTGTTACTTTGAGAGTCTGCGAGTTCAATGCTTTGCTTTAATGCGATAGGGGGCAGCATTGAACTTGCTTCTTGTACGTACATAGCACCGCTTAGATGTAAGTCGGTATTACCAAGGGCTAGGTTTTGCTCTTCATCGCTTGGGCGCTCTAACCAAAAGCCTTCACTGCACCAAGGGATGGGGGTTAGCAGCCAATTTTTTTCAGTGGCACGTTTTACAAATTCTTCGATGCTAATTTTTAATGTATTAACGCGGATAGATTTTCTGAGCGGCCTGCGACACGCATTTAAAAAGTCATCTAAGTTTAGATGCGCTGGTAAATAGGTTTTTACGTCATCAATAAAGTGCTCAGGAATAAAAGTGTTGGCGTTCACGCGTTAGCTCATACTATAAAAATAAAGCGCGATAATAGCATTTATATAATGCATTTTCAGCGCTTAAAGACATAACATCTGATTTATTGGCCTGTCGACACTTCATTGTTTTAGTCCATTTTAAAACCATTTTCATGCGACTTTAGGTTAATAGTGTCGACAATAAGCGTGTTTTTTAGCCATTTTGATAGATTTAAGGGTTGACATGATTTTTTAATAAGCCCATAGTAACCACACTAATTGTCGACAATCTAAAAAATAACTTATGACACACACATTTTTAAACGAAGCGCCTATAACTACCGCATCAGATCAAGTATTTGTAGATATGCGCCGTGAGATTGTTGAAGGCAGTATAGTTCAAGGCAGTAAAATATCAGAGCCTGAGCTTGCCAAACGTTATGGTGTAAGCCGTGCAACGCTTAGAGAGGCGTTAAATCGCTTAGAAAGTTGCTACCTTGTTGAGCGTAAAGCTAACGTAGGTTGCCGCGTAGTTGCCCTTACCGCTGAGCGTTTGATTGAAGTTTATCAAGTTCGCAGCTCGCTTGAAGGTTTAGCATGCAGGCTTGCTGCCGACAATATGGAACCCGAAGAAGTAAAAGGCTTAAAGCAATTACTTAATCAGCACCTACAAACACAACGTGTTAAAGAGGGCGAGTCTTACTATCAAGAAGCCGGCGATTTAGATTTTCATTACCGTATTATTCAAGGCAGTAAAAACGCGCATTTAATTCATTTACTGTGTAATGAGCTCTATCAATTAATACGCATGTACCGTGTACAAATGGGCATGGTGGGGCCGCGTGTATCAAAAGCATTTGATGAGCATTTAGCGATTATTAACGCCATTGAAAACCACGATGGCGAGCTGGCCGAAATGCTCATGAAGCGCCATATCAGTGCATCGCAAGCAAATATTCAAACCAAATTTGATTTATTAACGGCTAAAAGTTAAGCAGAGCAGTTAAGCAGTCACAATTACAGATTAAAACTATAAGTTACTCCACGTAGCAACCGTTCAAAGTGAGGAGAAAGTAATGTCAGCAGGATTAAAATTTAAACACGCTATTGCCAATAACCGCCCGTTACAAGTGGTAGGTACTATTAACGCCTACACAGCGATGATGGCTGAAAAAATGGGCCACCAAGCTATTTATCTTTCAGGTGCCGGTGTTGCAAACGCTTCGTTTGGTATGCCTGACTTAGGTATGACAAGCCTTGATAACGTGCTTGAAGATATTCGTCGTATTACCGGTGCTAGCGATTTACCACTACTTGTTGATGCTGATACCGGTTGGGGTGGGGCGTTTAACATTGCACGCACAGTAAAAGAAATGACTAAAGCGGGGGCAGCGGGTTTTCATATAGAAGACCAAGTAGCGCAAAAGCGCTGTGGTCATCGTCCTAATAAAGAAATTGTAAGCCAAGGTGAAATGGTTGACCGCATTAAAGCGGCGGTGGATGCAAAAACCGACAGCGATTTTTACATTATGGCCCGTACCGATGCATTTCAAAAAGAAGGTTTAAACGCCGCGATAGACCGTGCAGCTGCCTGTGTTGAAGCCGGTGCTGACGCTATTTTTGCAGAAGCCGTACACGACCTTGCTGATTACCAAGCGTTTGCAAAAGCGATTAACGTTCCAATTTTGGCAAACATTACTGAATTTGGCCAAACACCTATTTACACAAAAGAGCAGCTAAGTGATGTAGGCGTTGAAATGGTGCTTTACCCACTCAGTGCATTTAGAGCCATGAACAAAGCAGCACTAAACGTGTATTCAGCAATTTTAAATGAAGGCTCGCAACAAAGCCAAATTGAAAATATGCAAACGCGCTCTGAGCTTTACGACTTTTTAGATTACCACACGTACGAGAACACACTCGACACACTTTTTTCATCAAAATCTGACAAATAATAATTATTAAAATCACACACAAATTTAAGATAGGAGAAGATCATGGTAGATAAAGCATTAGGCGGCGCGGGTTTACGCGGACAAGTGGCTGGTCAAACAGCATTGTGTACTGTTGGACAAAGTGGTTCTGGTTTAACGTATTGTGGTTACGATATTAGTGAACTTGCCGAAAAAGCGCAGTTTGAAGAAGTGTCTTTTTTACTTTCACGTGGTGAGTTACCAACTACAAGCGAATTGGCAGAATATAAAGCAAAACTAAAAAGTTTACGCGGCTTACCTGATGCGCTTAAAACCGTGCTTGAAAATATTCCTAAAGACGCGCACCCGATGGATGTAATGCGCACGGGTTGCTCAATGTTGGGTAACCTTGAAATGGAGCTTGATTTTAGCCAAGCCAATGATGCAATCGACCGTATGGTTGCTGTGTTCCCAAGTATTATTTGTTACTGGTACCGCTTTACACACGATGGCGTACGCATTGAAACACAAACTGATGACGACTCAGTTGGCGCACATTTTTTAAATTTATTGCACGACAAAGCACCTAGTGAATTGTTTGCACAGGTAATGAATGTATCACTAATTTTGTACGCAGAGCACGAGTTTAACGCCTCTACTTTTACAGGGCGTGTGTGTGCATCAACGCTTTCTGATATCCATTCTTGCGTAACTGGTGCGATTGGTACGCTGCGTGGTCCATTACATGGTGGTGCTAACGAAGCGGCTATGGATATGATTCAAGGTTTTACAAGCGCTGAACATGCTGAGCAAGAAATTATGGGCATGCTTGAACGTAAAGATAAAATAATGGGCTTTGGTCATGCGATTTATCGCGAATCTGATCCGCGTAATGTAATTATTAAAAAGTGGTCTGAAAAACTAGCGGCAGAGGTGGGCGATACCGTACTTTACCCTGTGTCTGTTCGTTGTGAAGAAATTATGTGGCGCGAGAAAAAGCTGTTTTGTAATGCCGATTTTTTCCATGCATCTGCTTATCACTTTATGGATATTCCAACTAAATTATTTACGCCAATATTTGTAATGAGCCGTGTTACGGGCTGGACAGCACATGTAAAAGAGCAGCGCGCTAACAACCGTATTATTCGCCCAAGTGCCGATTACACAGGGCCTGATGCACGCAGTTACACACCAATAGAGTCACGTTAAAAATGGGTGAGCACGCATGTGCTCACTTTTTTATTGCACATAGCCACTAGCGAGTAGTTTTTCTCAAACTATTTATTAAACACGCTAGCTGTGAGCAAACACCGTCACCAAATTAGCGAACCCTTACCATGACCATAATTAATAATACCCAATACCGTAAACCTTTACCGGGCTCAAATGTCGACTACTACGATACGCAAGAAGCCGTAGATGCAATTAAGCCAGGTGCATACGCCACACTACCTTATACATCGCGTGTATTTGCCGAAAACCTAGTACGCCGATGCGACCCTGCCATGTTAACCGATGCACTTAATCAGCTGATTGAGCGAAAGCAAGACTTGGATTTTCCGTGGTATCCGGCGCGGGTAGTGTGCCACGATATTTTAGGGCAAACAGCGCTTGTTGATTTAGCAGGTTTGCGTGATGCAATTGCAGCCAAAGGCGGCGATCCGGCTAAAGTGAATCCGGTAGTACCCACGCAGTTAATAGTGGATCATTCACTAGCGGTAGAGCATGCCGGTTTTGATCCTGACGCATTTGAAAAAAACCGCGCCATCGAAGACAGACGAAATGATGACCGTTTTCACTTTATAAACTGGACAAAAACTGCCTTTAAAAATATTGACGTTATTCCACCGGGTAACGGCATTATGCATCAAATTAACCTTGAAAAAATGTCGCCGGTTATTCAAAACCGAGATGGCATTGCATTCCCAGATACTTTAGTTGGCACCGACAGCCACACGCCACATGTTGATGCGCTGGGTGTTATTGCCGTGGGTGTAGGTGGGCTTGAAGCTGAAAGCGTTATGCTTGGCCGTGCTTCTTATATTCGCTTGCCTGATATTGTTGGTGTTGAGCTAACAGGCAAGCGCCAACCAGGTATTACCGCAACCGATATTGTACTAGCCATTACTGAATTTTTACGTGAGCAACGTGTTGTATCTACTTATTTAGAGTTTTACGGTGAAGGTGCAGACGCGCTTACACTTGGCGACAGAGCAACCATTTCAAACATGACACCTGAATTTGGCGCAACTGCAGCCATGTTTTATATCGACGATAAAACAATAGATTACTTGCGTTTAACAGGTCGCGAAGAAGAACAAATTGCCCTTGTAGAAAACTACGCAAAAACAGCAGGCCTTTGGAGCGATAGCTTAAAAACCGCCAAATATGAGCGTGTGCTTAAGTTTGATTTATCAAGTGTGGGGCGCAATATTGCAGGTCCATCTAATCCACACCGCCGAGTATCAACAAGCGATTTAGCTAAAGAAGGTATTTCGGGTATTGTTGAAAATGAAGAGGGCTTAATGCCAGACGGCGCATGTATTATTGCGGCTATTACTAGTTGTACCAATACCAGTAATCCACGCAATGTAATTGCCGCTGCACTCCTTGCCCGTAACGCAAATGCCAAGGGTTTAACGTGTAAACCTTGGGTTAAAACCTCATTAGCACCAGGCTCAAAAGCGGTGCAATTATACCTTGAAGATGCAAACTTACTAACAGAGCTTGAGCAACTTGGCTTTGGCATTGTTGGTTTTGCGTGTACAACGTGTAACGGTATGAGCGGGGCGCTTGACCCTGTGATTCAAAAAGAAGTAATTGAACGTGATTTATACGCAACGGCTGTACTTTCAGGTAATCGTAACTTTGATGGGCGCATTCATCCTTATGCTAAGCAAGCATTTTTAGCGTCACCTCCTTTAGTTGTTGCGTACGCTATTGCAGGTACTATTCGCTTTGATATTGAAAAAGGGATACTTGGACAAGATCAACAAGGCAACGATATCACGCTTAAAGATTTATGGCCATCAGATGAAGAGATTGATGCAGTAATTAAGCAAAGCGTTAAGCCAGAGCAATTTAGAAAAGTATACGAGCCTATGTTTAATTTAACCGTAGATTACGGTGAAGATAACGATCCACTTTACGACTGGCGCCCAGAAAGCACGTACATTCGTCGCCCCCCTTATTGGGAAGGTGCACTTGCGGGTGAGCGCACAATGACTGGTATGCGTGCGCTTGCAGTTCTTGGCGATAACATTACAACGGATCATTTATCGCCATCAAACGCCATTATGGCAAGTAGTGCTGCTGGCGAATACTTGACCACAATGAACGTCCCAGAGGAAGACTACAACTCGTACGCAACGCACCGGGGCGATCATTTAACAGCGCAGCGCGCAACCTTTGCAAACCCAAAGCTGCTAAACGAAATGGTGCTAGATGAAAACGGCGACGTTAAACAAGGTTCATACGCACGCTTAGAGCCACAAGGTACTAATACACGTATGTGGGAAGCAATCGAAGCCTACATGGAGCGTAAACAACCACTTATTATTGTAGCCGGTGCCGATTACGGTCAAGGTTCGTCGCGCGATTGGGCTGCAAAAGGCGTAAGACTTGCAGGCGTTGAAGTAATCGCAGCAGAGGGTTTTGAGCGTATTCACCGTACTAACTTAATTGGTATGGGGGTTTTACCGCTTGAGTTTAAAGCAGGCACAACGCGTAAAACTCTAAAGCTGGATGGCAGTGAAACGTACGATGTAACGGGTAATTTAAAACCAGGCGCCACCGTTAATTTAAGCATTACACGTAAAGACGGTGAAGTGCTTACTGTGCCTACGAAGTGCCGTATCGATACCCAAGAAGAGTTATCTATTTATAGCGCTGGTGGTGTGTTACAACGCTTTGCTCAAGACTTTTTAGAAGCAACGCAATCTGCATAAGGGCAAACACTATGTTTAAACCGCAAATTAAAGTGCCTGCAACCTATATGCGTGGCGGCACCAGTAAAGGTGTGTTTTTTAATTTAACTGATTTGCCAAAGCCTGCTCAAGTAGTAGGCGAGGCGCGCGATAATTTATTACTGCGTGTTATTGGCAGCCCCGATCCGTATGCCAAACAAACGGATGGAATGGGCGGCGCTACATCAAGCACCAGTAAAACCGTAATTCTAAGTAAAAGTGAGCAAGCCGACCACGATGTTGATTACTTGTTTGGTCAAGTGGCTATAGATAAACCTTTTGTAGATTGGAGCGGTAACTGCGGTAACTTAACGTCAGCAGTGGGGGCTTTTGCTATTAGTAATGGTTTGGTCGATAAAAGCAGAGTACCTAATAACGGTGTTGCTATTGTGCGTGTGTGGCAGGCTAATATTAAAAAAAGTATATTAGTGCATGTCCCTATGACCAATGGCGAAGTACAAGAAACCGGCGACTTTGAGCTCGATGGCGTTACTTTTGCTGCAGCTGAAGTAAAACTTGAATTTATAGACCCGGCTGATGGCGATGGCGCGTTATTTCCAACAGGCAACGTAGCTGATGACTTAGAAGTACCAGGTGTTGGTACTTTAAAAGCCACGATGATAAATGCAGGTATTCCTACTGTATTTATTAACGCCGCTGATATTGGTTATACCGGCACAGAGCTGCAAGACGATATAAATAACGATGTTGCAGCGCTTGCAAAGCTTGAAACCATTCGCGCTTATGGCGCTGTTAAAATGGGCTTAATCACTAATATTAGTGAAGCGCAAGCTCGTCAACATACGCCAAAGGTTACGTTTGTTGCAGCGCCTTTAGATTACAAAGCGTCTAGCGGTAAAATGATTGAGGCTGGCAATATCAACTTATTAGTACGTGCTATGTCTATGGGTAAACTGCACCACGCCATGATGGGCACAGCCGCTGTAGCTATTGGCACTGCCGCAGCTATTGAGGGCACACTTGTTAATATAGCCGCTGGTGGCGGTGCATTGAGTGAAGTTAACTTTGGTCATCCGTCGGGCACGCTAAAAGTAGGTGCTGAAGCTAAAAATAATGCTGGCAACTGGCTAGTTACCAAAGCAAGTATGAGCCGAAGTGCACGTGTATTAATGGAAGGGGTTGTAAAAGTCCCTCAGTAGTCCCTCATTAATAACTATCGTGCAGCCATCGCATAAGTATTGTGATTAATTTACAGCATCAAAATACTTATGCGCTTTGTGCTTTCTTTGTTGTCATAATTAATAACAAAACAGCATTAACTCATAGCGCCTGAATCGAGGTAGCTTCCAATCCCGAGGGTAAACATCCATAGCCCCCATAAGCTGTGTTCAATAACACACACGACCGTTGAGCGGCTTTGTGCGTAGGTATACGCAAACAGTAAACCGCCCAAAAAGGCTAAGGCTACTGCAATCCAATTTGCATACACAATATGCGCCAGCGCAAATACACTCGCACTGACTACAATACGCACTGCTTTTTTTGGCATGATGCGTTTATAACGATGAAAAAAATACGTTCGGAATATTAATTCTTGAGGAATAACCGACAGTATTGGGTAGAGCACCAACAGTAAAAGCCAATCATTAAACGAGTTACGGGGAAGGGTAAACCAGTTGCCTTGATGAATAATCCCGTAAAACATGCCTGAGAACAGCGCACCTAAAAAAAAGAAGCTAAACACACGCCTTTTAACAGCAGAGAATTGTCCAAGGCTTGTGAGTCTAAACCGTTTAAAATGGGGATCGCCTAGTAGCAACATACAACACACACTCATAAGTATAATAAGCGCAGGGATAAGCCAATTAGCTAAATGCTCGCGTAATCCAAAACCCAACAAGGGCAGCAATATAAAAATGAGGGTAAATTCAAACCAGCGGTATTGATTAGCGTTCAAGGTCGTCTCAACTTGCTTTTTTTAATAAGCTAACAAGCTAAGACGACACTTTTATGACGAGGGGGCTTACTTTGCTGTTTCCTCTTCATCAGGGAGGTATTTGTACAAGGCAATAATGGTGGCAAAAATGCTTACAAAAGTAATACCCATTAAACCAAACACTTTAAAGTTAACCCAAAAATCGAGCGAAAAATTGTATGCAATATAAATGTTTAGTGCCGCTATACCAGCAGTTATAACAACCCACATTAGGTTAAGCTTATCCCATAATGGTTCTGGGACAACAATGGCTTGTTTTGTATCATTAGCGTTTTCGAGGATTGAGCTAAGCGCTTTTTTAACGAGATTTTTATTAAGTACATAACGGCTAACAAGTAACGTTAAACTTAAACCTGCATATATCAGTGTTGCTTTCCATTTAATGTATTGCTCATCATGAAGTACCAGCGTTAGCGTACCAAACACGGTAGCAATGCCAAAAAATATCCAATGACGAGTAGGCACATTGCCATGTTTAAAGTAGCTATAAGCAACTTGAATAAGCGTAGTGGCCATTAATAAACCGGTAGCCCAATAAATATCGACGAGTTTAAACACTGCAAAAAACAGTATGAGTGGAATGTATTCAATTAATGCGTGCATATACTACCTAAATTATACAAAAAAGAGTCAAAGGCTTTTTACCACATAAAGCTTAGCAACTACAAGGTTGACTTGTTCCCCTGTAACCCTTAGCCTGCGTGGCTTTATTACCAATTTGGTTTGGTATTTTTCATATCATCATATTCCCACGCTTAACCAACACTGATTTGGCGTGTATTTAGGAGCCTAAAATGAATAAAGCAGAACTCGTTGCTGCCATTGCATACAAAAGTGAATTAACAAAAAAAGATTCTCAAGCGGCACTTTCAAGCTTGCAAAAAGTCATTACTAAATCGCTTTCTGAGGGCGATCAAGTTCAAATTAATGGCTTTGGTACCTTTGCGCTAAGTTATTACCCAGCGCGTACTGGGCGTAACCCACAAACAGGGGCTGCAATTGAAATAGAAGGCGCAAATAAAGCGGTTTTTAAACCTGCTAAGGCGTTAAAAGATCTGCTTTAAATAGCATTACTTAGCTTGGTCGTTGACTGAGCTTTGCGTGGAATTATTAAACATAAAAATATGGGCTTTGCCCATCACGCCAACAAGTTGTGCGTCTACAAAATAAACATAATGCTGAGCATTAGTTGTAGGCGTTGAGCTTGCTCACGCGAGAAGCGAAGCATCTGTATTTAAATCACCGAGTATCAAAGCCGTGTTTATATCACCTCTATGTACATTATTCATAATCTCTAAATAATTTACATGGCATTATAAATCCTACTTAAATTAACTCCTTTATTTTCAATTGCTTGTTATCGGCACGCATCGTGCTTTTTTGAATGTGTATTTTAAATATACCTTTTAAGAAAATAAGGAGATCTCAATGAGTACATTACAAACAAGCACACGTTTACAAGGCAAAAAAATCGCAATTTTAGCCACTGATGGATTTGAGCAAAGTGAGCTTTTATCTCCACGCAGCGCATTACTTGATGCTGGTGCAAACATCGAAATAGTATCAATTAAAGAAGGCCAAATTACTGGCTGGGATGAAGACAAGTGGGGCGATAAAGTAACAGTAGATAAACTAGTTACAAACGCGGATCCTGCTGATTACGACGCGCTTATGCTTCCTGGTGGTTTATTTAATCCAGATAGTTTACGCCAAGATAAAGATGCTAAAGCATTTATTGATGGATTTTTTGGTGCAGAAAAAAACAAACCCGTTGCTGCAATTTGCCACGCACCGTGGTTGTTAGCTGAAATTAATAAATTGCGCGACCGTACTATTACTTCTTTTCCTAGTATTAAAAGCGATTTAATTAATGCAGGTGCTAATTGGGTTGACCAAGAAGTATGTGTAGACCAAGGTTTGGTAACAAGTCGAAGCCCAGCTGATTTAGAAGCATTTAATGCTAAATTTATCGAAGAGATTTTAGAGGGTAAACACCAAGCTCACTAATTTGGTTTTCAAAAACAAAAAAGGGCATTTAAATGCCCTTTTTAATGCCTAAATTTACACTTTTTATAATGCGGTTGCCGCTTTCATTTCACTAACAAATGCTTTTAACTGCGTTGTCATTGCGTCTAAATCGTTAAGGTTAGCTTCAATAATTTTAACTACAGCAGAACCTGAAATAGCACCTGCTGCGCCTGCGTTAAGTGCCGCTTTTACATCATCTGGTGTTGAAATACCAAACCCTAAAAGAGCAGGAGCTGCATGGTATTCTTTTAATTTAGTAACAATATTACCCGCTGGCATTTGTGCTTTAGTATCGGTACCGGTAACACCTGCGCGCGATAGTAAATACGTATAACCACGACCGTAAGAGGCGCATTGGCGAAGTGTGTCGTCATCTGCATTAGGTGTTGCAATAAAAATTGGGTCTACACCGTTATCCATTGCCGATTTTCTAAATATCTTAGATTCATGCAGAGGCACGTCAGCCACTAAAATAGAGTCTACACCTACCGCTTTTGCATCTTTGTAAAATGCTTCTATGCCGCGCTTAAAAACAAGGTTTGAGTAAAGCAATAATCCAATTGGAATATCGGCGTTATACTCGCGTATCTCTTTAATAACATCAAAGCAATCTTGCGTGTTAATGTGTACATCAAGTGCGCGAATATTAGCTTTTTGAATTACAGGACCATCTGCAATAGGATCAGAAAACGGAATACCAAGCTCAAGTGCATCAGCGCCGCCGTCAATTAAGCTTTTAATAATCGCAACACTTTGCTCTTTACCTGGGTCGCCAATTGTTACAAATGGTACAAACGCACCTTGTTTTTTCTCGTTAAGCGCTGCAAACATTTTACCGTAACGATCCGTTTTTACTTGGCTCATAGCTGACCTCTTTCAGATAGTACATTGTGAACGTGTGCTAAATCTTTATCGCCACGACCACTTAAATTAATAACTAAAACGCTTTCCTCGGTTTGCTCTTCTGCATACTTAAGTGCATAAGCAAGCGCATGGCTTGATTCAAGCGCCGGAATGATCCCTTCGTTTTTAGCAAGTGATTGAAACGCATCAAGCGCTTCTGTATCAGTGACACCAACGTATTGCGCTCGACCTGTTTCGTGTAAAAATGCGTGCTGAGGACCAACCGCAGGGTAATCAAGACCCGCTGATACAGAGTAAGACTCTTCAATTTGGCCATCGTCGTTTTGCATAATGTACGTATAAGTGCCGTGTAGTATACCTTTTGTGCCTTTACAAATTGTTGCACCGTGCTCATTTGTATCAAGCCCTTTACCTGCAGGCTCAACACCAATTAACTTAACGCCTGGCTCGTCAATAAAGTCGGTGAACATACCAATTGCGTTTGAACCACCACCAACACAGGCAATAACAGCGTCAGGTAAACGACCTTCGGCTTTAAGTACTTGTTGTTTAGCTTCTTCACCAATAACTTTTTGATACTCGCGTACAATTGTTGGGAATGGGTGAGGACCAGCGGCTGTGCCTAGTAGGTAATGCGCGTCTTGATAATTAGCTGACCAGTCACGCAGGGCTTCATTTACTGCATCTTTTAATGTGCCAGAACCCGCTGTTACCGGAATAACCTCTGCGCCCATTAACTTCATTCTAAATACGTTTGGTTGCTGACGTTCAACGTCTTTTGCGCCCATATAAATTCGACATTTTAAACCCAGTAATGCACATGCAAGCGCTGTTGCAACACCGTGTTGACCAGCACCTGTTTCAGCAATTACTTGTTTTTTACCCATGCGCTTAGTAAGTAACGCTTGGCCAAGTACTTGGTTGGTTTTATGTGCGCCGCCGTGTAATAAGTCTTCACGCTTTAGATACAGTTTTACTTTTGGGTTTTTAACTAAATTGCGCGTTAAAGTAAGTGGAGTAGGACGACCCGCATACTCGTTTAATAATTTACTTAGCTCAGCCTGAAACTCAGGATCTTTTTGTGCTTTGTTAAATTCGTTTTCTAACTGCTTAAGCGCAGGGACAAGTAACTCGGGTACAAACATACCGCCAAACTCGCCAAAATAAGCTGGATTTTGCATTTTAACCTCAATAATTTCTGATGCTTTTAAAAGCATTATGTAATTTGTTAGGGCACTTTTTACCCGCAGATTCTTCTACGCCTGAGTTTAAATCAAGGCCTAAGGCACCTTTAAAAAGCGCATCTTTAATATTGTCTGGATTTAAGCCTCCAGCGAGCATAAACGGTGTGGTTGCATCATGAAGCACCGACCAATCAAATGCTTTACCTGTACCGCCAGCTTGTGTATCGCTGTGTGTATCGTAAAGGAGTCGGTCAACGCCATTTACAGGCGTTGGTAATGCATCTTTTATTGCTTGAGCTTTCCAAATCTCGCAGCCGGTAGGCAACTGTGTACGCAACTGAGCAATGTAATCGTCACTTTCTTGACCATGTAATTGAACTGCCGCCAATTTTAGCACACCTGCGTATTGAGCAACTTGATCAATTGGGGCATCTACAAACACACCCACAAAATTAAGCGGAGCACTTTGGCTAAGCTCTTTTGCGCAATCTAAATCAACATAGCGTGGCGATTTAGGATGAAAAATTAAACCACCGTAAATAGCACCGTTTTGATATGCCGCTTGTGCATCTTTGGTACGTGTTAAACCACATACTTTATTGTCACCTAAAATAACACGGCGACATGCTTGCTCTAAATCACGCTCGCCCATAAGTGAGCTGCCAATTAAAAAACCATCGCATAATGGGGCTAAACGTTTTACGTCTTGATGGGTGTAAATCCCCGATTCCGAAATAACCACTTTATCAGCCGGAATCAGTTTTCGTAGTTTTTCGGTAGTGGCTAAATCGGTGCTTAAATCGCGTAAATCACGGTTATTAATACCAATAATTTGTGCATCAAGCGCAAGTGCACGGTGTACTTCTTCCTCATTACTTACTTCGGTGAGTACCGACATATTCAGAGAATCGGCAACTGCGTGCAGTGCTTTATAGCTTTCGTCATCGAGTACTGAAAGCATCAGTAATATAGCGTCACCGCCATAAATACGCGCCATATATACTTGGTACTCATCTATAAAAAAGTCTTTACAGATAAGCGGTTGTTCTACTTGGCTGCGCACAAATTCGAGGTAATCAAAACTGCCTTGAAAATATTTAGCATCAGTTAACACGCTCATGCAGGTAGCGTATTTTTTATAAACCGATGTGATTTCGGTTAAATCAAATGGCTCTCTAATTAGCCCTTTTGAAGGCGATGCTTTTTTACATTCTAAAATAAACTGTGTGCCTGGGGCGGCTAATGCTTTGTAAAAGCTACGGCTTGTAGGCACTGCAAGATGCTTAAAGCTTTCAAGCGGGCGTGCGGCTTTACGCTCAATTAGTTCTAATTTTTTATCAGCAACAATTTTGTCTAATACATTAGCCATTACTTACCTCAATAATTGCATTTAGTGTGTTCATGGCTTGCCCTGAACTTAATAATGTTTGTACTTGCTTTGCCCCTTCTTTTAACGTTTCTGCTTTACCTGTTAGGTATAAAAGGGCAGCTACGTTAACCACAATGGCAGCATTATGTGCATCTGTGCCTTTGCCTTGTAAGATGGCAAGGCTAGCATTTGCGTTGTATTGTGGGCCTTCACCAGCGAGTTGTTCAAGTGAATAGTTTGCAAGGTCAAAGTCGCTTGGGTTTAGTGTGTACTGTGTAAGCTCGCCATTATTCAGCTCAACTACCGTTGTTGGACCGTGTAGAGCTATTTCGTCAGTGCCCGAGCCGTAAACAATCATAGCGCGCTTTGTGCCAAGGGTTTTAAGTGTTTGTGCCATTGGCATACATAACGCTTCGTTGTACACACCTAACAATTGCACATCAGGTGCTGCTGGGTTAGCAAGCGGGCCTAAAATATTAAAAATAGTGCGTGTTTTAAGCGCTGTACGCACCCCCATCGCATGGCGAACGCCACTGTGATAGTGCGGTGCAAACAAAAAGGTAAAATTGGTTTGCTCAAGGCATTTTGCTGCCTGCTCTGGGCTCATATCTATATTAATGCCCAGTGCTTTTAGTAAGTCGGCAGAGCCTGAATTACTCGATACACTGCGATTACCATGTTTTACCATGTTAATGCCGGCAGCAGCGGCAACTATGGCTGCTGTAGTGCTTATATTAATTGTGTTTGAACCATCGCCGCCAGTGCCACAGCTATCGGCAAGTTGTGTACTGCTGGTAGTAAAAGCAACAGCGTTTTCGCGCATTGAGGCTGCAGCACCTGCTATTTCATCGCTTACTTCGCCTTTAATTTTAAGGCTTATTAGTAGGGCGGTTAGCTCAATCTCGCTCATGTTACCTTGCATTATTTCATCAAACAGTGCTTTGGCGTCTGCGTAGCTTAATGATTGCCCTGTAATTAGTTGTTCAATAGCGTGTTGAACATTTATGGGTTGTTCTGGTTGTGTACTCATAATGTCCTCTATTATTTGGCACGTGTTAAGTAAGCGACACTTTGCTGAAGTAGCATTGCGCCGTTTGGCGTCAGTATTGATTCTGGATGAAACTGGTAACCTAATGCATTGTCATCATGATGATAAATAGCCATAGGTATATCTTCGTACTGGGCAATAACCTCAATATTATCAGGCACTTTTGTTGCCATTAATGAATGGTAACGTGCTACAGGCATTGTATTGCCCATACCATCAAATACAGGATGTTCGCCTAAATTAATAATTGAAGACTTACCATGTACGGTTTCACCCGCGTGACCGATTACTCCACCGTAACTTTGTGTTAATGCTTGTTGGCCTAAACAAATGCCTAGCATTGGGAAATGGTCTTTAGAGAGCTCAATAAGCTCCATTAAGCAGCCTGCATCGCTTGGTGTGCCAGGGCCTGGGGAAAGTACTAATAGTACTTGTCCTTGCTCTTGGCGCATTTTATTAAAAATAACCTCAGCGCTAATGTTGTTTCTGTAAACAACCAGTTCGCAGCCAAGCATCGTAAGCTCATCAACTAAGTTATATGTAAATGAGTCAAAGTTATCTAAAAAATAGATTTTAATAGGATTCGTTTTACTCATTTTATACCGCCTTATAGGTAGATTTTATGGCGGTGATAACCGCTTGTGCTTTAGCGCGAGTTTCGTTTGCTTCTGAAATAGGATCTGAGTCAAATACTACACCTGCACCTGCTTGCACGTAGGCTATATTATTTTTAACAAAAGCAGAGCGAATAACAATACAACTATCCATTGCGCCATCACCGGTTAAGTAACCTACAGCGCCGCCATAACTGCCACGGCGCTTCCCTTCTGTTTGACGTACAAGCTCAGCAGCACGTACTTTTGGTGCACCAACAAGGGTGCCCATGTTCATACACGCTTGGTAAGCGTGCAGTGCATCAAGTTCTGGTTTTAATGTGCCAACAACGCGTGAAACTAAATGCATTACCTGTGAATAGCGGTCTACTTTTAATAACTCTTTGGCAAAACGAGTACCTGCAACACTAATGCGGGCTACGTCATTACGGGCTAAATCAACGAGCATTAAATGCTCGGCGCGCTCTTTTTGATCGTTTCTTAGTTCCAGCTCAATACGGCTGTCTAGGTCTGGGTTTATTTGCCCGTTAGCAAATTTGCCGCGCGCTCGAGTACCAGCAATTGGGTAAACTTCTACTTGCTGATTACTTACGTCGTACTTAAGGGCCGACTCAGGAGACGCGCCAAATAATGTAAAGTCTTCATCGCGCATATAAAACATGTAAGGGCTTGGGTTTTGCTTTTTAAGCTGGCTATACGCATGTAAAGAATCAGGGCAAGGTAGTGAAAATGTACGCGACGGCACTACCTGAAAAATATCGCCATCTACAATGTTCTTTTTAAGCTTAACAACTTGCTCGCAATACGTTTCGTCGCTTATATCAACGCTTACCTCACATTCGCCACTTTGCATATCCGCACTAAATCCTGCTGCGTTATCGCACAGCGTATTTAAGCGCTCAAGCTCTTTACCTACTTCAAAACAGTTAGCGTGTATGTCTGGGCCGTTAAATACATTACCAATGAGCTCAGTTGTTTGTTTTTGATGATCAATAACAACTAAGGTTTCGGCTAAGTAAAATACGTAATCTGGGCAGGTGTTTTCGCCATCAGGTACATCACTTAATTGCTCAAAATTTGCAACCATGTCGTAGGCAAACACACCGCCTAAAAATACCGAAAACGGATTTTCGGTAGTGCTTTGAATGCTGTTAATACAGGTACGAAGAGCGCTGAAGGCGTTATCGGCAACAAGCTTACTTGCTTCGTCTATATCGCTGCTGGTGTCTTGGTAGTTAAGTGTAAGCGTTGTGTCGTTTAATTGTGAATCACAGCTCTTAACATTTGCTTGTAAGTAGCTTAATAATTGCTTGCCGTTATTAGATTGTGCGCTAACAGTTACCGTTTTACCCTTACATACAATGCGCAGGGCGCTATCAACTAAAATTAAGCTTTTTACACTGTCTTTAGAATCAATCTCAGCCGATTCAAGCAGTAGTGAGTTAGGCTTATCAAGTGCCGCGTATAATGCAAGAGGGCTACTAATATAGTCGCGTACTTGCGTAATGCTTGTTACTTCGCCTGGTGTGGTAGTTATATGACTAAAAATCAAACCTCATTCCCTCAAAAAATTAAACCCCGCAGTGCTTTTGCAATGCGGGGTTTGAATAACGATATCTAAATTACAAACAGATCATTACCGTCCCGCTATATCAGGCGCCACCACCAACGATGTGTAAGAGTAAGACCGTTATTCATGTTTTCTGCCTCAAAATTTATTAAATATTTTTAACGTATACGTTTCGTAAAATTTAGTTATAAAAAAACCCGCATAGTTGCGGGTTTTGAATTTTTGCTAGACACGACAATTCATCACCCGAAAATTACGAGTGCCACCACCAAATAGTGTTTAAGTTTGAATTGATCATTATTGTTAATTCTTAATGTGTCTGAAAGTGGCTACAGTAAAACGTATCTTATGCTTTTGTGTCAAGTGTTTATTTAAAACAATTTAGTCAAAAAAGTTGTTATACTTACATAAACACCAGTAACCCTTAATTTTAAGCAGTTTTCTTTTGATAAAATACGATTTACATAGCCATACTACACATTCAGACGGGCGTTTAACGGTTGAAGAATTATTGCATCGCGCTGTTGATAAAAATATTGATGTGTTTGCTATTACCGATCATGACACTGTGGCGGCTATTAAGCCTGCTCAGCAATTTATTGAAGCAGAAAACTTGCCGCTTTCATTAATAACGGGTACCGAAGTGTCTACCAAATGGGAAAGCTTCGAAATTCATATTGTAGGTTTAAATATTGATATTAATAATATTGACCTTACCTCTTTATTATCGGCTCAGCAGCAAAAGCGAGAAGAGCGTGCACTAGAAATTGGCGCACGCCTTGCAAAAAATGGTTTTGATGGCATTTACGAGCAAGCTAAAGAGCTGGCAAAAGACGCGCAAATTACGCGCGCACATTTTGCACGTGCCCTTATTGAGCGCGGTGTAGCTAAAAATTTCCCGGGTGTTTTTAAAAAGTACTTAGGGCGCGGCAAAACAGGCTATGTACCTAGTTGCTGGTGCACCATGCAAACCGCTGTAGAGGCAATACATGCCGCTGGTGGTGTTGCTGTACTTGCTCACCCAAGTAGCTATCAAATGTCAAACAAGTGGCTACGCAAATTATTAGTAGAATTTAAAAGTGTAGGAGGAGACGCAATGGAAGTTGCACAACCTCAACAGGCGCCAAGCGAACGTCAATTTTTAGGTGAACTCAGCCGTGAGTACGAACTACTTTGCTCGCAAGGGTCTGATTTTCATTTTCCGACAAGCTATTTAGAGCTTGGCAAAAATTTATACTTACCGAAAGACTGCCAAGGTGTTTGGCAAGTTTGGGAAGGACAAGAAGGGGCATTAACATGAGTCAATTATTCCATATTCATCCTGATAACCCGCAACCAAGATTGATTAGTCAAGCCGTTGATATTATTAAACAAGGTGGTGTTGTTGTTTACCCAACAGATTCGGGCTATGCCATTGGCTGTAATATTGGTAATAAGCAAGCCAAAGAGCGCATAGAGCGTATTCGTGGTATTGAAAAAAACGATAATTTTACGCTAGTTTGCCGTGATTTATCGGAGCTATCTACTTATGCACGTGTAGATAACCAGCTATTTAGATTAATTAAAAATAATACGCCAGGGCCTTATACCTTTATTTTTAAAGGCACAAAAGAAGTCCCTAAGCGTCTATTAAACGACAAGAAAAAAACCATTGGCATGCGTGTAATTGAACACCCAATTGCTTGTGCGTTACTTGCGGAACTTGGCGAGCCATTAATGTCGTGTTCTTTAATTTTACCCGGGCAGCAGTTTACTGAATCAGATCCGGATGAAATTTTAGAGCGATTAGATAAACACGTTGATTTAATTATTCACGGTGGCCATTTAGCCGAGCAAGCAACCACAGTAATCGACTTGTCAGAAGATGAAGTTAAAATATTACGTGTTGGCTGTGGTGATACAAGCCCATTTGAGTAATAACAAGTGAGCGAAAGTACTGCTGATACAAAAAGTAATGAAAAGCCAGTGCAGCAAAAGTTGCCACTGGCTTTTTTGCATGGTAAAGCGGTTGTAGATAAACCAGAAGACTTATATATTCCGCCCGATGCGCTCGAAATAATATTAGAAACCTTTGAAGGCCCTCTCGATTTACTGCTTTATTTAATTAAAAAGCATAAGCTTGATGTGCTCGATCTTTCTATTTTTAGTATTACAGAGCAGTATGTAAGTTACGTTGAAATGATGACCGAGTTTCAACTCGAACTTGCCGGCGAATATTTAGTAATGGCTGCGTTACTTGCACAAATTAAGTCGCGCTTATTACTCCCTGTTCACGAAGAGCTTGAAGAGGAAGAAGACCCTCGCGCTGAGCTTATTAAACGCCTGCAAGAATATGAGTTATTTAAAAAAGCCGCCGAAAACCTCGATGATATCCCCCGTGTTGGGCGTGATATTTTTATAGCGCATGCCGCTATGCCAATAAATGAAGACACAAGTCATAACCTCCCTGATATTGAACTTAAAGACTTAATGCTGGCGTTGAGTGATGTTATGGCGCGAGCAAAAACGTTTGAACATCATCAAATTACTGCTGAAGTACTCTCAACCCGAGAGAGAATGAGCCAAATATTACAACAGCTATCGAAAGCAAATTCAGCAGTGGTATTTAATGCGCTTTTTACGCTTGATGAAGGGCGTAGTGGTGTGGTGGTTAGTTTTATAGCCATGCTTGAGCTCATTAAAGAAGGACTTGTTACTTGTTTGCAAGTAAGCCCAGAGAGCTTAATTTATGTCAGCTTGAGCGAGCAATCCACCCTATAAACTTATCTGTTTAATCCTCAACTTCTAAAACTGACTTTAATTATCAAAGTTCTGTGCTTATACGCACGTAAAGTGTTTGTAAATGTTATTTTCATTTACGGCTATGCACTATATTGTAACGTCATAGCATTATAGGACGTTACACATGTTTAAAAATACACCTTCATCTTACGGACTTGTCGCCATTATTTTACATTGGCTCATGGCGTTGACTATTTTTGGCCTGTTTGGTTTAGGTTTATATATGGTTGAGCTTACTTATTACGATAGCTGGTATAAAGGCTCGCTCGATTTACATAAAAGCATTGGTATTACGCTTGTGGCCGTATTTTTATTTAGAATTTTATGGCGTGCTTTATCTACACAACCTAAACCCTTAGGTGAAAGTAAAGGCATGAACCAATTAGCACATACTGCGCATATTGCTATGTATATTATTTTGGCCGTTATTGTTGTTGCAGGGTATTTAATATCAACCGCAGACGGACGTCCAATTGAAGTGTTTACCTTATTTGATGTATCAGCGCTTAATTTTGCATTTGATGACCAAGCCGATATTGCAGGAAAAGTACATTATTATGGCGCGTGCACATTAATCGGGTTTGCAGTATTGCATGCACTCGGGGCGTTAAAACATCACTTTATCGATAAAGATAAAACCTTAATCAGAATGATCAAACCATTAAAGGATGATTAAAATGAAAAAATTATTAGTAAGCACAGCCGTTTCGGCTGCAATGATGTTATCGGCAACAGCCGCTAATGCAGCTGATTATGTAATTGATACAAAAGGCGGGCATGCATCTGTTAACTTTAAAATTAAACACTTAGGTTACAGCTGGTTATATGGTCGTTTTAATACTTTTGACGGCACATTTAGTTACGATGCTAAAAACCCTGATGCGTCAAAAATTATGGTAAACATTGATACCACAAGCCTTGACTCTAACCATGCAGAGCGCGATAAGCATTTACATGGTAAAGATTTTTTAAATGTAGATAAATACCCAAAAGCGACATTTAAAAGCACCAGTATTAAATTTGATGAAGATGGTGAAGAGGCCGACGTAACCGGCGAATTTACGCTGCATGGCGTAACTAAAACTATTACCTTTGAAATAGATAAAGTGGGCGAAGGTAAAGATCCGTGGGGTGGATACCGCGTAGGTTTTGAAGGCGAAACCAGCCTTAAACTTACAGATTATGGTATTGATTACAACTTAGGGCCTGCATCTACTCATGTTGATATTATTTTATCAATAGAAGGCGTTCGTAAGTAATACAGTTATTGAATATAAAAACGCCACTTACTGTGGCGTTTTTTTTGCTTAACAGAAACTCAAATTAAGCGACTTTGAATTTGTTTATTTTGTGCTATTAATACGTGACTTTAATAGAGGCCTTAAATCCTCAGGCAACCAGCGCATAAGTAAATCGTTATAAGCCTGCGTTTTTTTAATAACTTTAAGCTGCTCATTAAGAATAGCGATGTCTTTTGCGCCTTGCTCGTTTTTAGTACAACCAATAAAGCCATAACTGAGCGCTGGGGATTCGGTTAATGGACGTTGGGTTAAGTTTTCTTCAAAGTGCATTGATTTAGCTAAATAGTAATGCTCGCTTGGGTAACCCAGCAAAATATCAATTCGTTTTAGGTTAAGCATATATGTAAGGCTCGCTAGGCTATCGCGTGTGGGTCTAATTACTAAATCTATATTAGGCGTACTGTTTATCAATGTATCTATCTCTTGGCCATAAGAGCGGCTCATAGAAACTCCAAGAGTTAGTTTTTTATCTTGTATTAAATTGAGTAGTGATACTTCTTTTGATTCCGCTATATTTAATGCTTTGGCGAGCTTTTTATGCATTGCTATTGAAGGCGAGAGGCCCGTTGTCGAGCTTTCGTCTGTGAAATAAATATGCTCTTTTCTGTAATCATTTTTATAAAGCGATAACGCACAAACATTATTTGAAGTATTGGACAGCTCTTGAATTACTTTACCTGAGGGGATAAGCATGCGGTTAAAGGTGATATTAGGAAGTTGTTTTTCAAGTAAAAAAATTATGCTTTCGTCACGGCCTTGGTGTTGATATTGACCATTTAAAATATAATAGGGTGCAAAATCGTGCGCTAGCCAGTTTATGGTTCTAGCATTGCTTATTGAGCTCAGACAGAAAAAAAGTAAGAAAGTTAAAAATATACGGAGCATTACAACAGCTACCAGTAATTATTATTGTAAAACTATTGTAACCAATAAAGGGCTAAAAAGTAAAATGCCAGCAACAAGGCTGGCATAATATCTTATCAATAATTGCAATAATAGAATGGCAATTAAAGTTATATGTTGCTTAGTTAGCTTTTAGCCACTTAACAAACTGGCGTGCATCACTCGCTTTTTGAAATAATGCATTTTTTAAACCTTGTGTATCACTGAAGATTACACGATGTTTGTTTACTGAAATTGATTGCACTGGATGTGCTATTTGGATCATAGACCCGTTATATTTATAAGACATAATAAAACTCACTTTATTCTTGTTATTTATTCTGCGCTATATTTGTATAGCAAATTGCAGTCAATAAATTAACGATGTTGTGTTTAGCTTCATTACAGTGTTGACGATCTTTATGACACTTTTGCGATGATAATAAAAAATCATCTCGGTATTATTCAAGGGGTTCTCGCCGTACAATAACTTAGCTTTCAAATATACGTTTTGCGGGGCTTACTGGATCAGGGTAAATCTGGATCAGGGTAAATGGTTAACCGCGGCGGTTTCTTTAAACCAGAGAGGGAGGGTAACTTATATATAAATTGTGTGCAAGCTATTTATTATAAAAATATTTATAATAAATCTTATCAACTGCTTACAAAGCCCATTTTTAGTTACCAAAGGATAAGTATGAATTACCTAATAGTGAGTGATATTTATGGTTTAACCCCTGCTTTAAGTAAGTTATCACAGGCAATTAGTTCAAATTTAGTGAGTGTTGACCCATACAATAACAAGATTCAAGCTATTGAAAGTGAACAAGATAGTTATAATAATTTTATACAGCAGTGTGGCCATGACAAATACACGGACAAACTTCTAGAATGCTTTGAGAGTTTAAAAGTACCGACCACGTGTATTGCGTTTAGCGCAGGGGCAAGTGCAGCATGACGGGCACAGTTATTAACAGGCAATACACACCTTAAAAAGTTAATTGGCTTTTATCCGTCGCAAATTCGTAATTATTTAGCGTTAGATGCAAATGTACCCTGTGAATTCATATTCCCAGAAAGTGAGAGTCACTTTAATGTTGATGAAGTTATTAAAGCTTTAAGCACCAAAGCGAGTGTTAAGTGCTATAAAACCAATTTTTTGCATGGTTTTATGAACGAGTACTCAACCAATTTTAATGCGCAAGGGCTGGTTGAATATAGTAGCTATATAAAACAGAGCAGCCGTTAAAGCGTGTTTAGCTGCTTTTTATTAATATCAGGAAAATCAGTACGGGTATTATATTTTGCATACAGTGTTGTAAAAATGCTGCTGCTGGATAACTTATCTAACTCTTTTATAAAGGTTTTAGCACTAGAACGAGCGGGTCTACAGCATGTTTGATACTGTTTTATTATACCCGCGACAGATAAACCTTGTTTTTGTAGCTTAAGGTCGGCCTGTGCAAAAAAAAGCCGCACCCGTCCAATAAACACGTTGCTGGGCGCGTTGTTTCCACATATCGGCAGAGAGCTTATTAAGTGGCTGTGTTTTAGTTTTGGTTTGCAGGCGGGCACGATCAAATCCTGCATTTAAACGTTGTACAAACTGTGGCTGGGTGATTATACCGCTGTCACGCATTATTACGTTTTGCATATAACTGGCAAAACCCTCGCTTAGCCAAAAACCGGAGTAGGGAAGTAGCGGCAAATATAAATGCGAAAGTTCATGGTATAGCGTCCAATCTTTAGTGAATGCATTTAAACTGGCGTAGCGATCTATATGTAGTTCAATCCCATCGGGGTTATTGCGCTTAACTGTAGCCCAAGGTACAGGCTCAAAAGCAAAGTATTGCGGTTTTAAATAAATAGGCAAAGTGGTTTGCTTTAAAGGCCCCAGTGTATTTTGTGTTTTTTCAACACTTTGATTAACCCATGTAGACACCGTATTTTGAGCATTACTTGAGAGCGAGCTAAGATTATGTATGACTACTTCAGCGGCTAATACGTTAAAAGAGCTGATTGATAGTAGCAGTACAAAAAAGTATTTCATTAAAATGCTCCACTGTAATTTAATAACTGGTACGCCAGGCTTAATATACAAGACCAACTAAATGGATAAATAATCACGCCTAATTCTTTATTTTTTAAAATGATAGTAACTATAAAAGTACAAATACAGACACCTCTAGCTAAGCATGGTTTAATCAATTAATCGTTATTTTAAGTTAGGTTTAGCCATGACGTATCAGCATATTCAAGTTCCTGAGCACGGCCAAAATATCACTATTGATGCACAAGGACACTGGCAAATACCGTTAGAACCTATAATTGCCTTTATTGATGGCGATGGCGTGGGTTTAGATGTTATGCCGGTAATGCGCCATGTTGTTGATAGTGCAATTGAGCATTGTTATAAAAGTGCACGGAAAATTCATTGGATGCAAGTTTATAATGGCGAGCAGGCCGCAAAGCTGTATGACGGTGACTGGTTCCCGCAAGAAACAATTAACGCGGTACGTGCCTGCAAAATTGCCATAAAAGGGCCGTTAACCACACCACTGGGTGGTGGCTTTAGATCGCTTAATGTTGCACTCAGGCAAGAAATGGATTTGTTTGTAAATATGCGCACTATAAAAGGCTTTAGTGCACTTCCTTCTCCTTTAAAAAATCCTTTTTTAACAAACATAACAGTGCTTCGTGATAGCAGCGAAGACGTGTACTCAGGTATTGAGTGGCAAGCAGGGAGTGTAGAAAGCGAAAAAATGCTCGATTTTTTATGTGAGGAAATGGGCGTAACCCGCTTAAGGTTTTCACAAGAATGCGGTATTGGTATTAAAAATATATCTAAAGAAGGCTCTGAGCGACTAATGCGCTTTGCCATTAACTATGCACTTAAAAACGATAGTGAATCATTAACGCTAGTACACAAAGGTAATGTACTTAAATTTACCGATGGGGCATTTAAGCGTTGGGGGTATGCACTTGCACAAAGCGAATTTAATGCCACTGCACATGAAAATGGGCGTTGGCTGCAAATAGAGCGAGTAAATCAAGCACCTCTAATTATTAAAGAAGTTATAGCCGACAACATGCTGCAGCAATGTTTAATGCACCCAGAGCAATTTGATGTAGTGGTGACGACTAATCAAAATGGTGACTTTTTAGCGGATATGCTCAGTGCACAAGTTGGTGGTGTTGGCATAATGCCTGCTGCAAATTTAAATAACGATGTCGCATTTTTTGAGCCTACACACGGCACGTTTGAACGTATAGCAGGGCAAAATAAAGCAAACCCCAGCAGTAGTATTTTAAGTGCGGTATTAATGCTTAAATTTATGGGGTGGGACGAAGCCGCATTACTCATAGAAAATGCGTTAGAGCAAACATTTAAAAGCGGTGAAGTAACCTTTGATTTAGCGCAAGAGCAGAGCGATAACTCAAGTATTCATAACTCGACAACCTTAACTTGTACTGGCTTTGCAAAGAAGGTTATCGAGCACTTTTAAATACATCCATTATTAAGCTGCTGAGACAGTTTTTACTCTGTGCATACAAGGGCGGTTGGTTAACTGCGCGGCACGATGGTAAATCTCATGTGCTTGGGGTTCATCGCACTGCGTACCACTAAGCGTATCCATTAACGCAACAACAATAATTGCAGGAACCTGGCAGCAATATTCGTCTAAAACGGCTTCCGTCGTTTGTGCATCAACATGGCAAAGTGGATGATTTTTAAGTTGGTATGCGTTTAGCAATGTATCCACTTCTAATACATCATTTGGTTGGTGCTTTGTTTTACGGCATTTACAACCAAACTCATCAACTAAAGTAGCTAATGCTTGGTAAGTTTCAGTGGTGTTAGTTTTTGCGCATAACTGCTCTTCAATAAACTGATGTAAGTTAGCATCAATAAATAACCCGTCTTGTTGTGTGAAGCTTGATGTTGTCATAATTATTACTCTTAGTTTGTTGGCTTAACTTCACTCTAGCGCTAAGTGTATTATTAATGAAATTGTTGTTTTCAATAACTGACATTGATTTCATCAATAGTAAGTTTTAAAACTAAATAAAAAATAGAAAACATACCTAAATTATACTAATTAATTTGGTGCAGAGCGGTAAAAACGTGCACAAAACTGGAACAAGGGGATTAGTTGATGAGTTAAGTTTGATGCTTAGTTAATTGTTTTTATTGAATTTTAATTTTTTTATGAAGTCGGTACTAAGCTTGCTAACTATACTCTGTAGGTAGACTCCTATATCGACGATTTCCAAAAGCTCCATGGTATTTTCCCAAAGTTGAATACCACGGCGCTTTTTTATTTTCTCGTGTATTTTATTTAGCCGTAACAATAGTAATATTAAATTTTAATAAAGTAGGGAATAGCCACTAAAATAGCTGTCTCTTATACACAAATCCCTGCTAAGAAATTAGCGGGGATTTTTTTGAACTAAATCTCAATGTCATGATCAGATCTTCAAATCTTGTTTGAGGGCACATTATGATTAACGAACATACTCATTGGGCAAAACAACAATTCGGTAAATCGGACTTAGGTGATCCAAGAAGAACAGCGCGTCTGGTAAAGTTAGCATCAACGCTTGCAAATGAACCAGGAAAACCACTTGTGAACATCACTCAATCCCCCGCCGATATGGAAGGTGCCTACCGCTTTATTCGCAACGAGAATATTGACGCAACGGCTATAGCAGAGTCAGGCTTTAAAGCCACGGTTGAACAAGCAAAAAGTCATAACTTATTGCTCGCATTAGAAGACACGACCACACTAATTTATAAGCATTCCTCCATTCGAGATGATTTGGGTCATGTCGGACGAGGAGCAAAACAACGAGGCTTGTTAGCTCATAGCGTATTACTGTTTGCGCCAGACACAAAGCAAGTTGTGGGATTAATTGAACAGTCTCGCTGGAGTCGTGATATCAACACGATTGGAAAAAGAGAAAAACACGCGACGACTTCTTACGAAGAAAAAGAAAGTTACAAGTGGGAGTCAGCGTCACGAGCGATGGCAGAGCGGCTGCAAGGACAAATGGCGAACGTGATATCGGTGTGTGACCGCGAAGCGGACATCTACGAATACTTGCAGTATAAACTGACCGAGCAGCAATGATTCGTCGTACGCTCGATGCAAAGTCGTCATATTGAAGAAGGTGAGGATAAGCTCTATGCGTTTGCAAGCGAGCTGATGAGTGCAGGCACCAAACACATCCACATTGCACAAAAAGGAGGAAGAAAAGCCCGAAGCGCAACACTGGATATCACCTATGCGCCAGTGACACTCAAAGCGCCTTACAATAAGAAAGGACACTCCCTCCCAGTTTACTATGTCGGCTGTACAGAGCGAGGAAACGCTAAGAACGGCTTAAGCTGGCACCTATTAACCAGTGAACCAGTCACCAGCAAAGAAGACGCCTTAGCTATCATCACCTACTATGAGCACCGTTGGCTTGTAGAGGAATACCATAAAGTCTGGAAAAGTGATGGTACGGATATCGAAAGTTTACGCCTTCAAAGCCAAGATAACATGGAAAGATTGGTGACGATTAATGGCTTTATTGCGACGCGAATATTGCAACTAAAGTTCACCAATGAGCAGCCTGATTCTCCAAGTTGTGAACAACTGTTATCTCCCAAAGCATGGAAGTTATTGTGGTTAAAGAGAATAAAAACACCATTGCCTGAAACTGCTCCAAATATGTCATGGGCGTATCAGGAACTGGCAAAGTTAGGAGGCTGGAAAGATACCAAGCGCACAGGGCGTGCATCTGTGAAAGTGTTATGGAAAGGATGGCTTAAGTTACAAGCCATCCTGGAAGGCTACGATTTAGCAAAATCTCTTGAGTCAGACTTGTGATCAAGAGACAGCTAAAATAGCGCCTACAATCAACAGCATGCTAACACTGCTCATAAAATACGGAAATACCAATAGCGACAAACCAATACAAAGCGGTACTACGGCTTTTTTTCTTCGCCCGTAAGTAAGGTAGCCAATACCTATGCCTCCAAACAAAACACTCCACGCAATTATTGATGCACTATCCATTTTTACTCCATTTGAAGTTATTGTCTAAAACCGAGCTTGTTTGAAACTCATAGCACAGCATGTCTATATTTAATTTATCTATCTGCAATCGTTTTAGCAAACGCTAATAATTCACGCCTTAACCATTGGTGCGCCGGTGCATGGTGCAGCAGTGGGCTCCATATCATTTTTACCTCAATAGGCACTATTTGGAATGGCACAGGGCTGATTACTAAATCAGTATGAGAGGTTAATAACTTAGCTTGCCTGCGCGGTAGGGTGGCAATAAGTTGCTCTGATTGGCAAAGCAGGCTTGCAACCATATAGTGGCGAGTAAAAACACGTATTTTACGGGTTTGTTCTAGTTGCCAAAGCGCTTCATCTACCCAGCCTAATTTTTGCTTTCCTGATTTATTAGTAACAGCGGCTTCAGGCCCCCAGCCGGCACGATTTACCCAAATATGCTCTTTTTTTAAGTAGTCGTCTAACCCTGATTGTTGTAAAAATGTATTTTTAGGATGGGTTAAACAACAGTAATTATCGCGCCAAACACTGGCTTGATGAAACGAGCGTGGCAGGCCATTAAAGCGGTTTATTGCTAAATCTATAGTGCCTTTTTCCATGTCTTGCAGGTTTACGTCGCTTGGACTTAATACATCAAAATTAATACCGGGGTTTTTACTAAGCTGCGCCGTTATAAAGGGGGCTATTAAGGTCGACTCTATGTAGTCGTTTGCCATTATTCTAAACGTAACTTCAGCCGTTGTAGGGTTAAATTGCTCACTAGGCTGCGTAATAGCTTCGACCATTTTTAAGAGCGCCTCAACTTCAGGCTTTAACGCAAGCGCCTTTGCCGTTGGCGCCATAGAGCCTGCAGCACGCACAAGTAGCGGGTCGTCAAATAAATCGCGCAAACGTTTTAATGCGTTACTCATAGCCGGTTGCGTAAGCGCGAGTTTATTTGCAGCTTTTGACACACTTTTTTCATCAATGAGTACATTTAAGTAAACTAACAAGTTGAGGTCGACGTTTCTTATATTCATATGATCAATTTAAATTATATGCTTTATTAATTATCTAAATTAAAGCCTGCTTGCTAAGGTGTAAACAATTAATAAAAAATAACCGCCATAACTGGCATCAATATAAGTGCTGTATTTATGCAAAATAGGCCAACAAATCAATCTAATAATGCGCTACAACAGGTTGTAGCCAGTAAGCTTGCACGATCTGTTTTTGCTGGATTTGAGGTGATGTTTTCGCAATTTTTAAATATTACACTGGGTGCACAAAGCCGTTTTGAGCAACGACAGTACCACAGTGTGCAAAGTGCTATGCGTGAACGTTTACAAGTGTATGAGCGCGAAGTAAAAAACGTGAGTGAAGCCGTGAGAGTTATTGCTTATGCTGAGCTTACTTGCCCGCAAACGTGGCAGTTAGCTAAAAATATTTACGGCGATATGGTAGAAAATCACGAAAATAAACCAATAGCTCATACCTTTTTTAATTCAACATTTGGTGCAATTTGGGACGATAAAAAAATTCGTACTGTGCATTTGTTTGTATTAAAAGCAAAGTATCGTAGTGAGCCGCGCTCTTATGAAAGCTTAGTGAGCAGGGTATCGCTACACAGTGGGTTTAATAACGCCGTTAAAACGCTTATCACTAATCAAGTATTTAGAGTGACATTTAGTCATTTAGAACGCGATGTAGCCACACTACAAAGTACGTTAATGCAAGGCGCTAAACAGCAATGCAAACAGGTGTACGAACTTATCAATTTAAACGACGGGTATATTGAATACGCCAACTCATTATTTTTTAGAAACAAAGCCTGTTATTTAATTGGGCGCTGTATTGCTAAAAATGGCGACAATATGCCTTTTGCTATCGCTATTTTAAATACCGATGAGGGACTAAAGCTTGATGCTGTAATGATGGGCGCCGATCAATTAAGTTTATTATTTGGTTTTGCACGCACCTATTTTATGGTTGATACCGATAAACCCGCTCGTTATGTAGATTACTTAAGTGTGTTAATGCCACACAAACAACGCTTTGAGTTATTTAACGCCATTGGTTTTATAAAGCACGCCAAAACTGAGTTTTATCGGCACAAGGTCGATACGACTAAAAATAGCCCAGCCAACTTCAAGTATGTTAAAGCGCCAGGGACACCGGGCATGGTAATGCTGGTATTTACTATTGAAGGGCTAGATTACGTTTATAAAGTAATTAAAGACAAATTTAGTGCGCCAAAAACAGCTACCAAAGCACAAGTGATAGACAAGTATAACTTTGTAAAACAAGCCGATAGGGTTGGTCGTTTGGTAGATACGCACGAGTTTAGATATTTAGCGTTTGATTTAAGCCGTTTTAGTGATGAATTGCTTGAGCAGATGAAAAACCAAATTGGTAGCAGTATGGTTATATCGGGTAAGGCACTCATTTTAAAGCACGTTTATGTTGAGCGTAAAATGACCCCGCTTAATTTATATATTAACCAATGCGATAACAAAACCCTAGAGCGAGTAATGCATGACTACGGTAAAGCAATTAAAGAGTTAGCGGGCGCTAATATATTTCCGGGCGACATGCTAATGAAAAACTTTGGCGTAACGCGATGGGGGCGAGTGGTGTTTTACGACTTTGACGAAATTTGCCCACTAACCGATTGCAACTTTAGAGACGTTCCACAAACCCAAAATGCACTCGAAGAGCTAAGTAGTAACTCGTATTTTGATATAGCTGAAAACGATATATTTCCGAGCCAATTTAAGGTGTTTTTTAGTGCCAACGATATTGCGTTTAACTATTTTAATAATGAGCACAGTAACTTGTTTTTAGCGACGTTTTGGCAGAGTTGTCAGCAACAAGTACATAATGGTTATCTACCCGATGTTTATCCTTATAAACAAAGTTGGCGCTTTTGAGGTTGTTTGAATCTGTGTTCATCCCCATCTATATGTTATTACAGTTTTTAAACTTGGAGCAACAATGAAATATATTTCTCATGAAGATGGCAATCTTGCATTTAGTGAAACCGAAAAGCCGGTTTTAAAGAGCCATGAAGTACTTGTTAAAGTTGCAGCAATAGGTGTAAACCGTGCAGACAGTATGCAGCGCCAAGGTAAATACCCGGCCCCTGCGGGAGATAGCCCGATTTTAGGTTTAGAATGTGCGGGTACAGTTACTGAGCTTGGAAAAGATGTAGATAAAAGCTGGCTAAACAAGCGTATTTTTACGTTGTGCTCAGGTGGTGCTTATAGCGAATATGTAGCAGTTGATGCAAAACAGCTTATGGAATTACCCGATGATGTAACAATGGCTGAGGGCGCTGCAATAAGCGAAGTGTATTTAACGGCATTTGGCGCGTTATTTGAGCTTGGTAAATTACAAAAAGGGCAAACAGCGCTTATTCATGCAGGTGCTAGTGGTGTGGGCGGTGCAGCAATTCAAATGGCTAAAAGCGCAGGTGCTACCGTAGTTATTACTGCCGGTACGGATGACAAATGCCAACACGCAAAAGATCTTGGTGCCGATCATGCAATTAACTACAAAACCACTGACTTTGTAGAATATATGAAAGCAAATGAGTTAACAGCAAATGCAATTGTAGATCCTGTTTCGGGTAGTTACTTAAATAAAAATGCCGCTATTGCAGCCATGGATTGCCAAATTGTGATGCTTGCATTTTTAGATGGACGTTTTGCTGAAGTTGATTTTGCCGCGCTTTTACAAAAGCGTATTTCGTTTCATGCCTCAACGCTTAGAAATCGCAGTATTGAGTTTAAACGCCAGGTGCGCGACGACTTTGTAGCACGCTTTTACAATGATATTGCCACTAAAAAGTACGACTTTAACTTGTATAAAACATTGCCTTGGAGCGACGCAAACGAAGCCCATGCTATTTTAGAGCGTAATGAAAATGCTGGTAAAGTTGTTTTACTTGTAGAGTAACTCTTTAATTTTAGGGGTTAGCCCATATACTAAGCCCTATAAAAAACATTTAAGGTTTAATAATGAATCCAATACTAGCAATACTTAAAGAGCACAATGTAAGCGACGAAAAAGTAAAAGCATTGTTTGAAGCGTTTACTCAAAACCCAATGATGGCAGTGGCGCTTGTTCAAGAGCTTGGTATTCCGCCAGAAAAACTACAGCAACTAATGGCAGTGGTGATGACGCAACCACACTTGATTAAAGAAGCAACCGACGAACTTGGTTTAGATTTTGAAAAAGTAAAAGAAGCGAAAGAAAAACTAAATCAATAATTTGTTATGTCATGAAACAAAAATAAATAAAAAGCATAAGTATTTACTTATGCTTTTTATTTGGCTTATTTTTTATGACTACTCTTTTGGAAGTAGTACTGTGTCGATAACATGAATTACGCCGTTGCTTGCTTTTACATCAGCTTTTACAACTTTAGCGTCATTTATCATTACGCCCATGCTGTCGGCTTTAACCATAACTGATTGGCCTTGTAGTGTTTTCGCACTATCTACCTTCATTACATCGGCTGCCATCACTTTTCCAGACACTACGTGATAAGTTAATACCGCCGTTAGCTTATCTTTGTTTTCAGGCTTGAGTAACTTTTCTACAGTGCCTTCAGGTAATTTAGAAAATGCAGCATCTGTTGGTGCAAAAATAGTAAAGGGTCCTTTACCTTGCAGTGTTTCAACTAAACCTGCGGCTTTAACAGCAGCAACAAGAGTAGTGAACGAACCATTTTCAACGGCTACTTCAACAACGTCTTTTTTCATACCATGATGATCAGCATAAGCCATTGTAGTAAATCCAAGGCTTGCAGTTGTAAACAATAATGCAGTAGTAATTTTCTTAAACATTTTATTTTTCCTTTAAGTTAATACCCGTTGGTTTCGTTAAATGTTACGACGCTCTAAATTTAATCGATCAATTAAAATTAGTAGCCAACATGTTTTGTTACATCATTGATTGAACTGCAGCTAATTAGCAAAGTCATATAAACAGTTACTTAATTAAAGACTTGTTCAATTGAAGGGAATAGGCATGAAATTAGTTTATAAGTTTTGGAAAAATAACCGCTCTCTTATCGTATTTATAGCACTGATGAGCGTATTTAGAAGCGCTGTAGCCGATTGGTACGAAGTGCCAACAGGCTCAATGAAACCAACAATTCAAGAAGGTGACAGAATACTTACCGATAAAATGGCCTACGATATTCGTGTCCCATTTACGCATATAAAACTACTTAAACTAGCGGACCCACAAACCGGTGATATTATTGTTTTTGACTCACAAGCTGCCGATAACCGTTTAATTAAACGTGTAATTGGTGTGCCAGGAGACACCGTTGCGCTTGAAAATAATGAACTCATTATTAATGGTAAAAAACTTAATTATGCAGATCAGCAAAGCAACATAGACTCGCTTGATAAAATCGAAGATTTAAACGGGTTAGCGCATTCGATAAGAGTGGCAAATATTCCTTCACGTTTATCGGGCTTTGATGCAATTACAATTCCTGATGATTATTATTTAGCAATGGGCGATAACCGCGACAATAGCGCTGACTCGCGTGTAATAGGTTTAATTCCGCGTAATGAGTTATTAGGAAAAGCAGAGCGCGTTATAGTCTCACTTGATTACGATAACTATTACCTACCAAGAAAAGACCGCGTATTGAAAAAGCTCAATTAAATAAGATAATTGATTTTAGAGTTAAAATATAACTGCCTATTTAGGCAGTTTACTTATATATTTTTTTACAAGCTTGGTAAGAACACTACGCTCGTGTTCGGTATTTAATATACGACTAAACATTACTTTAGCCCATAAAAAACCGCTGACATATCAGCGGTTTTTTTATTGTATGAGTAATATTACATTACGCGCATACCAGGCTCTGAGCCGTCATCTGGGTTAAGAATATAAATTTCTTTTCCGCCAGGGCCTGCTGCTAATACCATGCCTTCAGACATACCAAAGCGCATTTTACGAGGCTTAAGGTTAGCAACCATAACGGTTAGCTTGCCTTCGATATCCTCAGGTGCGTAAGCTGATTTAATACCCGCAAACACTTGGCGAGTTTCGCCGCCTAAATCAAGTGTTAGCTTAAGTAGTTTATCTGCGCCTTCTACGTGCTCTGCTTTAGCAATCTTAGCTACGCGTAAGTCTACTTTTGCAAAATCATCGAACTCAATTTCGTCGCTAATCGGCTCTTTTGCAAGTGGGCTGTTAGGGTCAATTGTTACTTTTGATGCTAAGCTTTCTTTAGATTCTTCAACCATTTTGTTTACTTTATCCATTTCAACACGTTGCATTAACGGTTTAAATTTATTGATAGGGTGGCTTACGAGTGCATTTTGAACGCCGTCCCATGCAAGGTCGTCATTTAAAAACGCTTGTACGTTGTCTGCCATTCCTGGTAGCACGGGTTTTAAGTAAGTAATTAAAACGCGGAACAAGTTAAGACCAAGAGAACAGACCTCGTGTGCTTCTTTTTGCTTAGTTTCGTCTTTAATTAATACCCAAGGTGCTGCGCCATCAATAAATTGGTTTGCTTTGTCGGCAAGCGCCATTATTTCGCGAATTGCGCGGCTGTAATCGCGGTTCTCATAGTGTGTTGTAATGCTCGGTGCAGCCGCTTGAAACTCTGCTAACAGCTCTGGTTGCATAATAGTACTGCTTAGCTTGCCATCAAACTTTTTAGTAATAAAGCCAGCACAACGGCTCGCTATGTTGACTACTTTACCTACTAGGTCTGAATTTACGCGCTGTGCAAAGTCTTCTAGGTTTAAATCCAGATCAACAATACCGCTGCTTAATTTTGCTGCGTAGTAGTAACGTAAGTATTCTGGGTTTAAGTTATCTAAATAAGTACGCGCTTTAATAAACGTACCCTTTGATTTAGACATTTTTTCGCCATTCACAGTTACAAAACCATGAGCGAATACGTTAGTTGGCTTTCTAAAATTAGCGCCTTCTAGCATTGCTGGCCAAAATAAGCTGTGGAAGTAGATAATGTCTTTACCAATAAAGTGATAAAGCTCTGCGTCTGAACCTTCAGCCCAAAACGCATCAAAGTCGAGGCCTTTTTCGTCACATAGGTTCTTAAAACTCGCCATGTAACCAATAGGTGCATCTAACCAAACGTAAAAATATTTGCCTGGTGCATTTGGGATTTCAAAGCCAAAATAAGGTGCGTCACGGCTAATATCCCACTGTTGCAAGCCATCGGTAAACCATTCGTCTAGCTTGTTAGCCATTTCTTGTTGAATAGTTCCCGAGTGTAACCACTCTTTTAGCATGCCTTCAAATGCTGGCAGGTCAAAAAAGTAATGCTCAGAATCTTTAAGTACAGGCTCAGCACCTGACATTACAGAACGCGGATTAATAAGTTCGGTAGGGCTGTATGTAGCACCACACGAATCACAGCTATCGCCGTTTTGGTTTTCAGACTTACACGTTGGGCAAGTACCTGTTACAAAGCGGTCTGGTAAGAAAATACCTTTTTCAGGGTCGAATAATTGTGAAATAGTGTGCTTTTTAATATGACCGGCATCGTTTAGGCGGTTATAAATAAGTTCGCTTAATTCTTTGTTTTCTTGGCTGTGCGTGCTGTGGTAGTTATCAAATTTGATATTAAAGTCAGCAAAGTCGCGTTGGCGCTCTATGCTCACTTGTTTTACCATTTCTTCAGGCGTGATCCCTTGCTTTTGCGCATTAAGCATAATTGGCGTGCCGTGGGCATCGTCTGCACAAACATAATAAGCTTCGTGGCCTTGTAGTTTTTGAAAACGTGACCAAATATCAGTTTGAATATATTCCAATAAATGACCTAGGTGAGTAGGGCCATTTGCATAAGGTAATGCGCTGGTAATCAGGATCTTTCGCTGCGTCATAATCATTCCGAATTGAGGATAAAACGCCGTTTTTATTATACAAACGGCAATTATCATTAATTTATCTACAAGCTATCTGCTTAGAGTGCGCACAGCTTATGGATTTTTATTAATTGACTGGTGTTAATGCCCTGAATGTTACATAATTCCGTGGCACTTTTCATCAAAGAAACGCTATTTAATTGCTATGTTTGGACTGTCGAAACTATTCTCTTCTAAATCGGTGCAAAAACAACCGATTATAACTGCCTTAGCGGCATATCGTAGTGCGGCTTTTGCCGTCGGTATTGACGAAAGCTTCATTGATACTATTACTCAAAATGACGATAAATCACTACAAATCAAATTAACTCTGCCATTTGCTGGGCAATCAGAAATGCCTTTAGTTGAGCAACACGTAAGTGAAAGCTTAAATGTGCCTGTAACAATTAGCGCCAAGGTTATCATTAAAGAGGCGGCTAAGTTTAAAGCGATTAAACATATTGTACTTATTGCCTCAGGCAAAGGTGGGGTAGGTAAGTCGACTACTGCTGTTAACTTGGCAGGCGCGCTTAAAAATGAAGGCGCAAAGGTGGGTATTTTAGATGCTGACATTTATGGCCCATCTATCCCAATGCTTTTAGGATTAGTGGGCGCAGAGCCCGTCACTAAAGATAACAAACAGCTACAGCCTTTTGATGCCAATGGCATTAAAGCGCAGTCAATTGGCTTTTTAGTTCCAAGCGATGATGCCACGGTATGGCGTGGGCCAATGGCGTCAGGCGCGCTGAGCCAGTTACTTAACGAAACCGATTGGGGCGAGCTTGACTACTTAATTGTTGATATGCCACCGGGCACCGGTGATATTCAGCTTACAATGAGCCAAAAAGTACCCGCTAGCGGCACTGTTATTGTCACTACACCGCAAGATTTAGCGCTAGCCGATGCGCAAAAAGGCATTGCTATGTTTAATAAAGTAAACGTACCGGTGCTTGGCTTAATAGAAAATATGAGCCACTACATTTGCACTCACTGTGGTGAAGCTAACCACGTTTTTGGTAAAGACGGTGCACAAAAACTGGCGCATAAGCACGGCGTGCCTGTACTTAGCCATATTCCACTTGCAATAGATATACGCGAGTATTCTGAGCAAGGTAAACTTATTGCAAGCGATAACGATGCCGCAATAAGCAAAACATACAGCGCAGCAGCAAGGTTAATAGCCAGCACGCTTTATTATCAACAGCATCACAATGCAATTGAAATTGTGATTACGGAAGATTAATAAATAATGAGACTTTCAGACACACATATTAAAGAATACTTAAGCGATGGCCGCATAGTTATTGAGCCTGCACCAACGAGCGAGATGATTTCAGGCGTGACTGCCGATTTACGCTTGGGTAATAAATTTAGAACGTTTAATGCGCATAACGCGGCATACGTCGATTTAAGTGGTCCAAAAGATCAGTTAAATAAGGCCATGGAATCGATCATGAGTGAAGAAATAGTGCTTGATGAAGGTGAAGCATTCTTTTTACACCCAGGTGAACTTGCACTAGCTATTACCCATGAAAAAGTAACTCTACCAGCAGATATAGTAGGTTGGTTAGATGGACGCTCATCGCTTGCGCGTTTGGGTTTAATGGTGCATGTAACCGCGCATCGAATAGACCCAGGCTGGAGCGGCAATATTGTTTTAGAGTTTTACAACTCAGGTAAATTACCACTGGCACTACGCCCACTGATGAAAATTGGTGCTATGAGCTTTGAAATGTTATCGGGCCCGTGTGAAAACCCATACAATATTCGTAAAGATGCAAAATATAAAGATCAAAGCAGCGCAGTAGCAAGTCGTATTAGTGACGATAAATAATCACCAAATATAGACATCACTCGTCTATTTTATGAAGCGCATAGCCCAGTAGTTCAAAATAGTGGTTAAGTGCTTCATTTGCTATATTAATATGCTCACTATTTGGGTAGATTAAATTACTACTTTTTAAGCCTCCCACTAAAAAGCTATTTTTTATATATGTGTGGCCTTCAATACAGGCTTCAAAACACCGCGCTGCAAGCTCTTCTGGCATGCTCATATAATTCATATTGTGGGCTTTATCGTGTTCTATACACGTTTGTACAAAGTTATTTGCATCAATACCATCTTCATCTAAAAATACATGTTTATAAAAACTGTTCAAAGCATTATTAAGTGGATGCGATAAATTTGGCGTGTTTGAAAGCCATAATTTTGATGCAAAACCAAACTGTGGTTTTGCTGCAAATAAGTGCTCGCTTATATGATGGTCAAACGCATGGAACCATTCGTGAGCAAGTGCACCACCGCCTGCATTTTTTGCAAGAGCAAGTGTTTGAGAGGCTGCATTATAATGCGCTTGCACGCCTTTTTGACCACCATGGCCAAATGCAAAGTTAAGCTTGCCGCGCAGGCCAATTGCTTTAGGTGGTAAATGCAGTATTTGTGCAAGGTCGGCCAGTGCATCGTAAATTAAATTGGCGCTAATGTAGCGCTCTTCTTTAGTTACCCATTTACCAACGACCATTGACCTAAAGCCGAAGGTATCTCTTATATCGCTAAAGTCGACTTGGTCGTCAAAGCGATAGTCGGGTCCTTGGCGAGTAAAGCCACGTTTTAGTCTGTTAGGGTAGTTAAGCATTGCAAGTTTCATATAGTAACGAATTTAATCTAAGTAACGTGCTTTTACGTGCTCAGGCATGTGTTGGGTTTGTTTTTGTATTAATTCATTAAGCGTATTATAAAGTGGTGCGGGATTTAGTTGCTCTATTAAAAACAAACTATGCGCTACAGCTTCAAGTGTGGATAGGCTGTCGGCCCGAGGGGCTTTACGAATAGCATAACGATTTTTAGGTAGCTGTTTAAAACTGACCGTTTTAAATTGATTTAGTAATGTGGTGAGCTGCAAAATTTTGTAGGCTTTTTTCCATGTACCATCAACCACGATTAAATGGGTGATGTTTTTTACATTTGGCTGCTCAGTGTTATCGTCTAAATTTACAGCGTGTTCGTTAGGGTAGAGTAAAACAGTTGAACTTACTGGCAGTGTTTTTAGTATGGAAAAGTCATCATTATTTTCGCCTTTGATTATTTGGCAATCAGTTAGGCATAAATTGAGTAGTTTAGCGGTATTTTTTGCTATTTTTTCTTCACTCGGGTGCTGTAGAATAATAACCGTAACTTTGTTGTTTATTTTTGTAATTGCGTTGCAAATACAGGTGTTTAGTGAAAAGTTACAATGATTACAAAGTGTGCGTGCCATTTAATAAACTTTTTGTTGCCAGTATGATCCTCGCAATTATACATTTATAGGGTAATTAAGTTGGTTTTTTTTTCGCATCAATATAAAGTAGTACTATTAAACTGTAACTTACATGGATTGTTTTAAGGGCTTAAAATATGATAGAAATAAATATTGATACATCAGCATTAGAGAGTATGGAATCGTTATTGGGTGAGCAGTTTGCTGGTACACTTGATTTTTGCTGCTCAGAGTTTGAACGTTTGGGCTCAGAAGTGTTAGCAACCATTGGTAAAGATAAAGAAGCAGCTATTCGCCACTCCCATAGCTTAAAATCGAATGCGGCGCAGTTTGGAGCTTCAAGCCTTGCTGAAGTATCGCGTGTTATTGAACAAAATTTAAACCTAGATAACTTAGCTGAAGCTATCGACGCATCTAATAGCTTAATGGCTCAAGTAACAGGCTCTCAAGCTAAGCTAAATGAATGGTTAGCATCTCGTTAATTATTGAAGCTGAAACGTGAATTTATTTCAGTATTAAGCACCTAAATTGACTGGCATTTTACGCCTTTACTAGGTTAGTCTAAAGGCTCACTAGTCGAGGTAAAAATGTCTGATATTAAAAAGAGTCACAAATTAGAAGGTGTATGTTATGACATTCGTGGGCCAGTTTTAGCACAAGCTAAAAAAATGGAAGACGAAGGTCAAAAAGTATTAAAATTGAATATAGGTAATCCAGCTGCTTTTGGTTTTGATATGCCAGAAGATATGCACCGCGATATTATCCGCAATTTATATTCAGCCCAAGGTTACTGTGACTCTAAAGGCCTCTATTCAGCCCGCGTGGCTATTTATCAGCACTACCAACAACGTGGATTACATAATTTAGATGTAGATAGCATATATATTGGTAATGGCGTAAGCGAACTTATTCAGATGATCACCCAAGCGCTATTAAATAATGGCGATGAAGTGCTTATTCCAGCTCCAGATTATCCACTTTGGACTGCTTCTGTCACATTATCGGGTGGTAATCCGGTGCATTATTTATGTGATGAAGAGCAAGATTGGTTTCCGGATATTGCAGATATAAAAAGCAAAATAACGTCTAAAACTAAAGCTTTGGTATTAATTAATCCTAATAATCCGACAGGTGCGGTTTACAGTGACGATTTGTTAATGCAATTAATTGATATAGCGCGTGAACATAAACTGCTGTTATTGAGCGATGAGATTTACGAAAAGATTTTATACGATGGTATAACGCATACTTCAATCGGCTCACTGTGTGATGATGTACCAATCATTACTTTTAATGGTTTAGCAAAAACCTACCGTGCAGCGGGGCTAAGAATGGGGTGGATGGTTCTAAGCGGTCGTACCTCGGTAATGGATGATTTACGCAAAGGCCTTGAAATACTTTCATCTATGCGTTTGTGCGCCAATGTACCTGCGCAATATGCAATTCAACAAGCGTTGGGCGGCGTGCAATCAATTGATAATTTAATTAACCCAGGCGGGCGCTTATACGAGCAGCGCGATATAGCATGGCGCGGGTTAAACGCTATTGAAGGTATTAGTTGTAAAAAACCTAAAGGCGCGCTCTATGCGTTTGCCAAAGTAGATACAGCACTTTTTAACGTTAAAGATGATGAAAAGATGATGTACGATTTGCTAAAAGCCGAAAAAATATTACTTGTACATGGCAGGGCGTTTAATTGGCCCGAGCCGGATCATTTTAGATTGGTATTTTTACCAAGCAAAGATGATTTATCTGATGCGATGTTAAAAATGAAGCGCTTTTTTAAAGACTATCGCCAAGTATAGTTATTAAAAAAATAAAAAACGAGCCAAATTTGGCTCGTTTTTTACATTAGTCATGAATATATTGGCTAATACGCTTTATCTACACGCACCGTGTTGTCGTTCAAGTACACTAATCTTACGTTATCGCCTTTGCTAAAACGCATTGATTGGTCTTGATCTTGAACAACCATAAACTGGTCGCCGTTTTCAATTTGTATTAATAACTCTACAAAATGATTTTGCTGATAATGACTTTGCTGCTGCCTGTTATGCGCAACACTGCCGCCAATTACCGAGCCTAATATTGTTGCTACTGTGCGGCCGCTACCGCCACCAAACTGGTTGCCTACAACACCACCGAGTAATGCACCGCCGAAGGTTTCCCAGCCGTTGTTTTTGTCTTGAATGATTTCTTGTTCGGTAATATTGCGTACCGATTTTACGTCACCAAATAAAACTTGCTGCACAGGAACTGCTTTATTGCGCTCATATTGAGCAAAAGTTGGCGCGCTCACACTAAGTAGGGCACACATTATTAATATTATAGCTTTCATAATAATCTCCTATTGGTAGCCTTTATGGGCTTATTAGCCCGTAAAGGCTTAGTAACTACCAACCAAATGTCGATTTTTCTTTAGTTTTACGAATTTCAGTTTCGTCTGCCCATTCAACTAGGCCGCTTTCCATATCCATTAAACGCATCGTAAATTTATAGTATACGTCTGATTTGTCGGCATTTGATTTAACTATGCTCGATAAATTTCCGTATAACATATATTGCGCGCCAATTTGTTTACCAAATGCAACGGCTGTTGCAGGGTTAACAAGGGCATCTTCGTTTTGAAATGTTAATTGCTCACGTACTGACTCAACACGCGTCATATCTACAAAACGGAACTTACCACTGCGTAGCATTTGTGTAGAGATTGAATCGGTGATTGATTCAGTATCAATGTGCTCACTAGTTTTGTTTTTAATACGTTCAACAAATACTACAGGGCGTTTATTGGCAGTCATTGTGCCAACAACGGGTGAGCTGAGTAATGAATCGGTCATTTGACTCGCTACTTTTTGTAAGTCGGTAGAGCCAAAATTAATATCGGTTGTTTCTACTGCTTGTGCATCGCCATAACTTACTACGGCTTTATTAGCACAGCCACTTAATACTAAAGCGCTCAGGCCAACTAAAGCGTAAGTTGATGCTGTTTTAAATTTATTACTGATGATCATGGTTGTTTCCTTTAATCTTTAAATTCTTGTGATTCGGTAGACACTTCTCTAACTGCTAAAGAAAAGGTAACCGCATCAGAGCTCGGTGCTAAGCCCGGTAATTGTGTTTTTGCAAAACCGAATAAGGTGAGTGCTTGCCAAGGTGAATGGTTGCCTTTAATAACAAAGCCGTCTTTATCAAACCAATTAAATTGATACTGCAAATACTGTGATTTTTTATACTGGCTCGAAAGTGTCACTACTACATCGGTTAACTGGTTGGTTTGACGTGTTTTCACATCAGTAATGGCAAGCTTTTTACCAAGCTCTGGGTTATCTACACGTAATTGCTCATTAAACTGGTTTTTATTTTGTTCAACAGAAATACCCGATGTAACCGGTTGGCTGGAACATGCACTGAGCATTAAGGCTGCTAATAATGGCGCTATGTATTTCATGATGGCTCCTAAAGTTGAACTACGTGGTAATTAAAGTAGTTATTAATAGAGGTTAAGTAAATTAACGTTAACCCTTGCTTACTAATGGTAAAATTTATAGGTGCTTGTGTGCCTATATGCATAGAATGCTCACCTGTATTTAGGCTTTGCCTTGCGACACTTATTTGATTTGGAAGTGTAAGCCAGCTGCGTGTATCAGCTTGCTCAGACGCCAAATTATAAATATTAGCAAGTATGTTACCTACATCACCGGCACTGCGAGCAAGTTCTGCCCGCACTTTCTCTTTAGCTACTAATCTAAGTACTTGGCGAGCGACTTTTGCAGGTATTTGATCTTCTAATGTTTTTGCTGCAAGTGCTTCAATGTGTACTAATGGGCTCAGCTCTAAGCTTTGTGCATCTATGTTTATATTATTAAGGCGGCGCACATAGGCATTATCTTTATATACCGGCATCGCCAAGCTGTAAAAGCGTGCATCGCCACGTGATGAATAAATTGGCAAGCGCAGTTTAAATTCATCTTGTTTTGGTACTAATCCTTGTTCAAATAAAACAATTACTTCGCCTTGTGATGAAGAAATAGTGGGCGTATCGCCAAAGCGTTTTTTAAATTCATTTAGATCTTGGTCAAACCCTTGTTTTTTAGCAAGGCGCATTACATCTTGCTGTAAATAAATATTGCTAGGTTGTATAGCCAATGCTTTTTTATAATCGATATAGGCGTCGTCGTATTGTTTAGCACTTTGGTAAAGCAAAGCAGATAAGTAAAATGTGTAGGCATTTTGAAAGCCATTTTTTATGTTTCTGGTTACATTGCTCATGCTTGGGTAGTGTTGCTGAGCTTCTTTAACGGTTGAGTCTACTTCTGCTTCATTCTCGCTAAGCGCATCAACTTGTACTTTATTAGCTCGGCGAATTTCGACCAATGCGCCTTCAACATCATTTTTATACACGTAGTTAAGTGCTTTATAACTATGAAGCATGCTCATTTCGTAAGCGGGTGGCACATAAGTTATTGCTGAGTCGTTGGTAAATAAAGCGTTACTTTGTTCAAGGCCCGCACTAACTTGTATTTTGGCGGCTTCACGCTTTTTTTGCATTTGCGTATACACGTTCTCAAATTTACTTTGTGCATCATCTGGTGTATTTGCTAAGTCGTTTAAACGAGCTTGCTCAAGTTGGTTAAGTAAGTAGCTGCTGTGCAGGGTGCTATTATTAGCAATAAGGGATTGCGCTTCTTCGATGTTGTTTTTCTCGATCGCATTTCTTATTGGTGTCATTTGCGTGGCATAGTCATTAAATAGGTCATTAAAACCCATTGTGCTACACCCACTTAAAATAAAACAAAAGCTTAAAATTATACTGCGGCGCACTGAGCACTCCTCTTAATTTACCTGTATACATTAACATACTATTTTTAGCTAAATGTGTGAAATATTGTAAAAAATCGTAGAGTAAAACTGCCTGCTAATAAAGAAATATAAAGTGACATTAGTGAACAAACTGTGAATTTTTTTGTTTATTATCAACTCCACTGAAATAGTACTTTCGCTTTAGCGGTCTTGCTAAGAGTTATATCACTCAGAGGAATTAAAAAATGAAAAAGTTTACAGGTGCAGCAATGGCTGTAATGGTAGCAGGTTTAGTTGGTTGTAATGCAACAGAGGCAGAAACGGCAACATCAAGTGCAGTTGCTAATAATGGCGCAACAACTGATTTAGTTCATTGTTATGATGCGAATGTATGTGGTGGCCATAACGATTGTAAAACAGCTGAGAATGCATGTGCAGGTCAAGCGTCATGTAAAGGGACTGGTTTTGTAGCAATGCCTGCAAAATCATGTGCTGACGTTGGCGGTACAGTAAAAGATAAATGGGTTGGCAGTGTAGCTAAAGCAGATTTAGTACATTGTAACGATGTAAATGTGTGTGGCGGTCATAACGATTGTAAGACTGCTAATAATGCTTGTGCTGGGCATGCATCATGTAAAGGCACCGGTTTTGTATCAATGCCTGCAAAAGCATGTGGTGATATTGGTGGCTCTGTAGGTAGCTAAGAAAAAGTAATTAATAGTTAAAGCTATTATAATAAATCTGAGTAATACATTCAATTACGGGTGTGTTACTCAGATTTTTGAGGAAGTATATGACAAATCGTTTTTTAGGTTTTGGTTTAGGACTAAGAGCCCCGCATTTTGAGCAAATTATTGCAGAGAAACCAGCTGTAGATTGGTTTGAAATTATTTCAGAAAACTATTTTGTAGCCGTTGGAAAACCTTGGCATTATTTAAATAAAATAAGAGCAGATTATCCGATTGTTATGCATGGGGTATCAATGTCGATTGGTAGTATTGACCCTATTAATAAGGACTACTTAAATCAGTTAAAAAACACAATTGCGAGGGTTGAGCCGCAGTGGGTGTCTGATCATTTATGTTTTACCCAAGTGGACGGTATTAATAGCCACGATTTACTACCAATGCCTTACACCTCAGAGGCGCTTGATCATTTAGCAAATAAAATTTCGCAAGTTCAGGACTACCTAGGGCGCGAAATGATTTTTGAAAATGTATCGAGCTATTTAACCTATAACGATTCACAAATGAGTGAGTGGGAATTCTTAGCGCAATTACATAAGCAAACAGGCTGTAAGTTTTTAATGGATGTAAATAATGTTTATGTAAGTGCACGAAATCACGACTTTAATGCAATGGATTATTTATCAGCTATTCCGAGTACAGCTATTGCACAAATACACTTAGCAGGACATCAAGACTTTGGTACGCATATTATAGATACTCACGATGAAGATGTTCCCGATGCGGTATGGGACTTATATGCTCAGTATGCAAAAACATTAAATCCGGTAAGTACCATGATTGAACGCGATGATAATATTGGCTCCCTTGATGATTTAATTACTGAGCTTGAGCATGCTAAAACGCTAGTGAAACCGTTTTGGGATATAAGATCATGAGTGATTTAGCAAAGCTGCAACAACAGTTTATGAATTTACTGCAAGGAGAAAGTTCGGATATTAGCGAGCAAATTGCGCAGCAAGGGCAGTTAAATACACAACAGCGACTCTCTATTTATCAAAGCGCTTATAAAATTCGCTTAAGAGCCGTGATTGAGCAAGATCACGAACAGTTGGGCATTTACTTAGGTGATGATTTATTTGAGATGATGGTTGATGGTTGATGGTTATTTAGCTTTATATCCTTCAACTCATACGTCACTACGAATTTTTGCAGAGAAACTACCAGATTATTTAGCCGCTAATACTCCTTTTAGTGATTACCCCATACTTGCAGATATAGCCAAATTTGAACGACTATTACTAAGTACTTTTGATGCAAGCGATAAAACATTACTTAATGTATCAGAGCTTGAAAGTATTGAACCTCAGCAATGGCCAACTTTACTATTAAAATTACATCCAAGTGTACAGTTAGTTGTGTTTAATACTATGGCGGTTGAAAGTTGGCAGGCAATAAAACAAAAGCAAACACCGCCAGAGCCAAGAGTCTCAGAACCTCGCTTTTGGGTTGTAGCACGTGATGCTCAAAGGCGTACACAATATTTAAGCGTTGATGCACAAGAATACCGCTTACTGAGTTTATTAAAACAAAACACACCCTTTGCACAGTTATGTCAATCCTGTTTAAATGAACTCCCGGGTGAGAAAATCGCTGGGTTTTTAATTACTAAAATTAATCAATGGCTTGAACGTGGTTGGTTAATTAGCGAGTGAGTTTAAACAATATAGTTATTTTTCGTTGCGAAGGAATTTTTTTGAAAGCCACCATATACACATTAATTGCTTTAATTGCGTTTGCCGCAAATTCTCTATTTTGCAGAATGGCCTTAGCAGAAGGTTATATAGATGCTTGGAACTTTACTGTTATTCGCTTACTTAGCGGGGCTGCATGTTTGGGCATTATAATGGCTATTTATACCCATAATTTAAAACGTAAAGGCACATTCAATCCCGCTATTTTAAGTGACAGAGGAAGCTGGCGAAGCAGTATTAGCCTGCTTGTTTACGCGCTTTGTTTTTCGATTGCCTACGTAGAGCTAGATACCGGTACCGGTGCACTAATTTTATTTTCTGCTGTGCAACTTACTATGATTGGCTGGGGTATTTATCAAAAAGAGCAATTAAGCGTACTTCAGTGGTGTGCATTTATAGTGGCGTTATCTGGTTTTGTATATTTAATGCTGCCATCTGCAGCGGTGCCTTCATTATTAGGTGCATCACTTATGGCACTCAGTGGTGTGGCATGGGGTATTTACAGTATTCGCGGTAAAGTGTGCGTATCGCCACTACGTACTACGGGGTTTAACTTTATAAGAAGCTTAGTGGCTATCCCTGTTTTATTACTTGTTGGTATGAGTTATTTAAAAAATATGAGTATTGAAGGGGTTTTGCTTGCATGTGCCTCGGGTGCGATAGCGTCTGGAATTGGTTACAGTGTTTGGTATGTGGCTATGCCACTGCTTAAAAGTACCCAAGCTGCTGTTGTGCAGCTTTGTGTACCTGTACTTGCAGCCGTTGCCGGGGTCTTGTTTTTATCAGAGCAGGTAACAATGGAATTTATAGTAGCAAGCTCGTTAATATTAGGCGCTGTGCTGGTATTTATTTTAAATAAAAAGAAGGTTTAATATCATTTAAGTTAACCTTCTTTTTAAGGGGGACTCACGTTTGTTACAAAGCGTGTATAAATAGCGGGTAAGTTATCAAGTATTGCCTGCTTACCCTGTAGTTCACTGTTTTTTATGCATTCAAAAAGTACTTGCTCGCTAAGCTTATTCACTAATAATTGCGATCGCTTAATATGGCTTATATGCCAAAGCTCTGGTGCTACGCCGCCTAAATCATGCTGGTAAGGGCGATAAAAGCCAAATTTATCTAAGTTAGTATCAAGCCAATTACTTAAAGGCGCAAACGGCCCACCTTGCAGGTATTCATCAGGTGTTAGCTGTAGTTTATAATCATCACTTACCGCAGCTTTATCAAACACATCTAAATCGGTGCCTAAATGGTGCCTGCTTGCGCCAGGTAGTGCAGAGTAGAGCATTATTGCTATGCATTTATCTACATCATTTAATTTAGTTAAATCTACAACCTTTTGCTGTTTATTATAAACAGGTCGAATTCCTAAAAACTTATTATTCCAAATAATTGACTGGCGTTCAAAGTCGCGAAAACTTGAGGCAATAGTAAGATCAAATCCTGCTTTTTGAGCTGCACTTTGCAGCGCTAAAAAGTCGCTAATAATAGCGCTGTGCAAGCGATGATTTTGTATATCAGTTAAATGTGTATCACTTTGCCCTGTGATACACATCATTGGTGTTGGTTTAGTTACATCCATTATGCTAAAAGTTGCTCTAATATTTGCTCGTAAATGTCGGTAAGGGTAATTAAATCATCGGTACTTACGCATTCATCCACTTTATGAATAGTGGCGTTACGTGGACCAAGTTCAATTACTTTAGCGCCAGTTTGAGCAATAAAGCGACCGTCAGATGTACCACCCGTGGTTTCTAGATTCGTGGTTAAACCGGTTACTGATTTAATCGCTTTAACTGTGGCATCAACAAGCGGGCCGTGCTCGGTAATAAAAGGTAAGCCATTTACTATCCAGCTTAATTCATAATTTAAGTCATGCTTTTGTAGAATGTCATTTACACGTTGCTGTAATTGCTCATACGTTACTTGCGTGCTAAATCTAAAGTTAAACTGTACTTCGAGTTCACCCGGAATAACATTACCCGCCCCCGTGCCACCATTAATATTAGAAATTTGAAAGCTGGTGGCGGGGAAGTATTCGTTGCCGTTATCCCACACCGTTTGGCTAAGTTCAGTAAGTGCTGGCGTTGCTAAGTGAATTGGGTTTTTTGCTAAATGCGGGTAGGCCACATGACCTTGTATACCCTTAACGGTTAAAAAAGCGGTAAGTGAACCTCTGCGACCATTTTTAACCACATCACCGAGTACATCGCGTGATGAGGGCTCGCCTACAAGACACATATCAATTTTTTCACCGCGTGCTTCTAATGTATCAATTACGCGAGTAGTCCCGTTTACAAATGGACCTTCTTCGTCTGAGGTGATTAAAAAAGAAATTGAGCCTTTATGATCTGGATGTTTAGTAACAAAGCGCTCGGTTGCCACAAGCATTGCAGCTAATGAGCCCTTCATATCGGCAGCACCACGCCCATGTAATAGGCCATCTTTTATTAATCCTGAAAACGGCGGATGTTGCCAATTTTTTTCAGGACCTGTTGGTACAACATCAGTGTGACCTGCAAAACAAAAATGTGGCGATTGTGTGCCTTTTCGAGCCCAAGTATTAAGTGTGTCGGTAAAAAATAATGATTCTATATTAAAGCCAACCGCAGCAAGGCGATCGTTCATCATTTGTTGGCAGCCAGCATCTTCTGGCGTTACTGATTCACGTTGGATTAGTGCTTGGGCGAGTTTAATTACATCATTAGTCATTATTAAAAATCTCGTCGTATTGGGCTGCTTTAAAACCTAAATGGTAAGTGCCATTGTTTACCAGTACTGGGCGTTTGATCATGGCAGGTTGTTCAACTAACAATGGGATAGCACTTTCTTTAGTTAGGCTCTGTTTTTGCTCATCAGATAATGCGCGATAAGTAGTGCCTCTTTTATTAACAAGTTGCTCCCAATCGAGCTTATTTGCAAAATCACTCACCATTTGCTCGTTTACGCCATCTTTGCGGTAATCATGAAAAGTGAATTCTATATTGTTGTCGGCTAAGTATTTTTTTGCTTTTTTTATCGTATCGCAGTTGCTAATACCGTATAGAGTGATCATAAATCTAGTTCTTCTTAATAATAGTTAATAGGGTGTCTTCGCCCGCATTTACATGCGAATGAGAGTAATGAAACGTGCCAAGATTATGGCCGTTTAGTAAAATTAAACTAGCAAGCATTGGAGTATCAAGTTCTCGTAAATCAAAATAAGCAAGGCGTTGACCTTTACTTATTTCACTACCATTTAATTGTGCAATATGGGTATGTGTAATTGATTGTGAACCGGTAATAGTTAAGTTAATCAAGGCTTTTAGACCATTATTAGCTTGTAGAATAAACTCAGTGCCTGCATTTTTTACTTGTAATAAAGTTCCATCAAACGGTGCTAAAATTTTATGACTTGTTAGTTGCACCATAATACCAGGGCCCAGAGTGCCAAAACGAAAAAAAGGTTCTGGGTGCTCTTTCAGTTCAATTACTTTACCTGTAAATGGGCTGGTAATATTTATTGCGTTAAGAGGCGTTTTATTTTGAGCTAAATAGTCAATTTTTTGAGCTTTCATAAGTTAATTTACCACCACGTTATAACCCTCTTTTCTTAAAGCTGAAATAGCATTATCTGCAGTGTGTTTTTTTATGAGAATATAATCAGTATCGTAGGTTGAGATTGAAAAGATAGAAATTTTAGCTCGCGCTAATACGCCTGAAATATTAGCCATAATTCCGGTTAACGAAAAGCCAAGTGGACCTACAACCTCTAAAGCTTGCCAGTCTGGTTCGGTATCCAGGCTTTTTACTTCAAAATCGCTTGGGCATACAATTGAAAGTTCATCATGGGTTTTAGAAATAAAAAATAAAGATTGCTTTAAAAGTGCCGCAGGTATGTCGGCATCTACATCTAAACTATGTATAGATAAAATTGTGCTGTGTAATTGTAATGTTTGTTTTGACATTAAACGCCTGCGATACAGCATTATTGATAGCTTAATAGTATAGATTATTGCCTTCAAGTTAAAGGTGTAACCGAGACTAAAATAGGCATTTGAGAGTAGGTTTTAATAGAGATTACAAACTTACCCACAATTTCTGTGGATAAGTATGGGGGTTGCAGGGTATAAATAGCCTAACTAGTTAATTATTAAATAAATAATAGCTAGGCTATAAAAAATACACGTTGCGTTTATTGAGTAATTTGCGCTTCTGCTTGTGCTGCCTGAATTGCAGTTAAGGCGATTGTATACACAATATCATCAACTAATGCACCACGGCTTAAATCGTTTACAGGTTTGCGCATACCTTGCAGCATAGGGCCAATACTTATTAAGTCGGCACTTCTCTGCACTGCTTTATATGTAGTATTACCCGTATTTAAATCTGGGAATATAAATACAGTCGCTTTACCGGCTACAGGGCTGTTAGGTGCTTTTTTAAGAGCTACGTTTTCCATTATAGCGGCATCGTATTGTAGTGGACCGTCGATAATTAAATCAGGACGTTTTTGTTTTGCAATTTTTGTGGCTTCACGTACTTTTTCAACATCGGCACCGGTACCAGAAGTGCCCGTGCTGTAGCTGATCATGGCAACACGTGGCTCTATACCAAATGCAGCTGCAGAGTCGGCAGATTGAATCGCTATATCTGCAAGCTGTTCAGCATTAGGGTCTGGGTTAATCGCACAGTCACCGTAAACTAACACTTGGTCAGGTAGTAGCATAAAAAATACAGATGATACTAGCGATGACCCTGGCGCTGTCTTAATTAATTGCAGTGGTGGGCGAATTGTATTTGCCGTAGTGTTTACCGCGCCCGATACTAAACCGTCCACTTTACCTTGCTCAAGCATCATTGTACCCAGTACGACGTTATCTTGTAGTTGCTCTTGTGCTACTACGGCAGTTAGGCCTTTGCTTTTACGAATTTCGACCATAGGCGCAATATAATCATTAATAATACTTTTTGGCTCGATAATAGTTACATGTTCGTTTAGCTCAATACCTTGCTGTTGCGCAATACGCATTATTTCTTCGCGATCGCCCAGTAATATAGTTTTAGCAATCCCGCGTTGACCACAAATAGCAGCCGCTTTAATTGTACGAGGTTCATTGCCTTCTGGCAGAACAACTGTTTTACCTGCTTTACGCGCTTTAGTGGTAAGTAAGTAACGAAATGCGGGCGGTGATAACTTGCGAGTTTTACCTACACTTTTAGCTAGAGTATCTAGCCAGCTTGAATTGATATGCTCTGCGTTGTGATCTTTTACTTTTTCAATACGTTGGTCATCATCATTTGGTACTTCCATATTAAAGTTATGCAGTAATAATGATGTACGCCATGTGTCGGCATCGGTTGCAAGTATTGGTAAACCGGTTTGCATGGCTTGCTCACACAAGGCCATTATACGCGGTTCTGGTTCAAAACCACCGGTAAGCAATATGGCGCCAAGTTTGGTGCCATTCATAGCTGATAAACACGCAGCAACAAGTATGTCAGAGCGATCGCCCGGTGTTACTAATAAAGCGCCTGGCGTAAAATAGTTTAAAATATTTGAAACCGTACGAGCACAAAAAGTAATACGTCGCAGGCGACGATGAAGCATATCGCCTTCGTTAATTATTGTTGCTTTTAAATACGCACTTAAGTCTTTTACGCGCGGCGCTACTAAGTCAAAATCCCACGGGATTGCGCCAAGTAACATGAACGGATTATTTTTAAAAATAGGCAGGGAGGCTAAACGATTTAACTCGTTTTCAAGCTCTTCAGGTTTGTATGAGTCTACTAAATCGGCGCGTGCACGACCTTCTTCATCAAGTGGCGCGTTTACTTTATTAAAAATACAGCCCAGTACGCGAGGATGATCGATACCACCGTAGTTACCTGCTGCAATTTCAAGGCGGTCTTCTATTTGAGTAATGGTGTAATTACCAGGGGTAAGTACAAATACAATTTCGGCGCCGAGTGTTTGCGCAATTTCGCGGTTTACACGCCCAGCATAAGGTTGGCGACGAGTAGGTACCATACCTTCAATAATAGCGACTTCGTCGTCGTTTATTTTACTTTCAAAGCGTTCAACAATTTCCTCTAGTAGATCATCACCTTTACCGTCGCCAATCATTTGCTCTGCATAATCAAGTGCAAAAGGCATTGGTGGGTTAATAGGTGAGCCTTGAGTGACTATTTGTGTTGATTTTTCAGGGCCTGTTTCACCTGAACGTGGCTGAGCGATGGGTTTAAAAAAGTTAACTTTAACTGTTTTTTGTTCAAGTGCACGCACTAAACCAACTGATACCGACGTTAAACCAACACCGGTAGAAACAGGAATTAACATAATACGACGTGCCATATTAAAGCTCCTTCACGATATTTGCAGCATCAAGGGCAATGACCCATTCTTCATTAGTTGGCATTACAACTGCTTTGACGTGTGAATTTTTACAGCTAATAACACCGCCTTGACCAAAGCGCGCATTAAGGTTGGCTTGCGGATTACACTTAATGCCTAAAAAGGCAAGTTGTGTAATTACTTTTTCACGAATAATATCTGAGTTTTCACCAATACCACCCGTAAAAATCACAGCATCAAGGCGCTGTAATGGGACCATATACGCTGCAATTTGTTTTGAAAGGCGGTAGCAAAACATGTCAATTGCGATTATCGCTTTTTTATTCCCGGCTATAGCGGCTTCTTCAATGGTACGGCAATCGTTAGAAAGCTCGCTAATACCTAACAAGCCACTTTTTTGGTTTAGTAGGTTATCTATTTGCTGGGCTGTGTAATCAAGTTGGGTGGTTAAAAAGTTAAATAAGCCAGGGTCAATATCGCCGCTACGTGTGCCCATTATCAGCCCCTCTAGAGGCGTTAGTCCCATGCTGGTATCAACACTCTTACCATTTTTAATCGCGCATACAGAACAACCGTTGCCTAAGTGGGCACTAATAAAATTGCTTTGCTCGATAGGTTGCTCTAGTAACTTTGCTGTTTGCCCTGCAACATAAAAATGACTTGTGCCATGAAAACCATAACGCCTAACACCAAACTCGGTGTACAACTTATATGGAAGAGCGTAAAGAAAGGCAACTTCGCTCATAGTTTGATGAAATGCAGTATCAAACACCGCGACTTGTGGCAAACCTTCAAACGATGCCTGCGCCGACGATATACCTAGTAAATTAGCGTGCCCATGAAGCGGTGCAAGCGTTGCAGACTGTGTAATGCCTGCAATTACTTTTTCGTCAATCAATACCGATCGCGTAAAGTGCTCGCCGCCATGTACAACACGATGGCCCACTGCGATAAGTTGCTCGTCTAAGTTGTGATCTTTTATTAAGCTTACAAGCGTATTTATAGCCTCAGCATGAGCTTGATTAGCCGCTAAGTCGATAACTGTTTTAGTACCATTAAATTTGTATTTAATAGAGGGTGCTTTAGCGCCTAAGCGTTCAGCAAGGCCTGAAATGATTTCGTGACCACCGTTCGCATCAATAATGGCAAACTTTAAGCTAGAGCTACCACAATTTAAAACTAAAACGTGTTGTGATTCAGGAGAGGTTGTTGGCATAGATTCAATTTCCATAAACAAATTTAGTAAGTAAACGTTAATTCGTAATCGTTACACTTACGGTATTAAGTAAAGCTAAAACAATTGAATGTTCAATTGCAAAGTAGTTAACGCAATGTTAAATACTTTACCTTAATTAAGATGTTTAAGTTAGGATTGTTCGCTATTAAAAGGTAAATTTAAGCTGTTTTACTGAGAAAGTGTAACTCTTTCATTTTGTGTTACACTTTGCGTATAGCTCGTTTTTCCATTGTATTTAAAAGCAGTATCTGTGAGGAGTCATGATGCAAAAAAGTGTGATGTCACAACTACAAACAGGCCGTTTGTATGGTAAAAAATGGCCAATGCGCAAAGAGCTTGCGCCTTTGTTTTTAGAGTTTAGGGTAATTAGAGCGACTGAGCTTGCCATTACAGTAATGCCAATCTTAGCCATGCTAACATTGTTTTTTCAGCTAAATTACTTGGGTTCTGATTTTTTACCGCAAGCCATTGCAAGTGCATTATTTTTTATATCTTTACCATTACAAGGTTTATTTTGGTTGGGTAAGCGAGCGCAAACGCCTTTAGAGCCTGCGATGCAAAAATGGTATAACGAGTTGTACACTAAAATGGCAGCTAATGGATATCAAACGCAGTTAAGTGAAAACAAGCCCCGTTATTTGGAGCTTGCCAATTTACTTAAAGATATGTTTGATAAAATGGACAGGGCGTTTACTAAAGAGCAGTTTTAGAGAGTTACATCATTATCTATTTTGGTAAACTGAGTAATATAAAACGATAAGGTGACAGTGTGTTCACCTTTTTCTTCGAGTGCTGTCCAGTGCTCGGGTCTAAATTTCCATGCAAATGGCGTCATCATTATTAAGTTTTTAATATCAGTAAAGCTAAGCGCTATATGATCTGTTAAAAGGATCTGCTCTGATTTTTGAAATCCTTTTGGAGTGGCTATTTCAGTATGTTCGTTTACTTCTGAATATATATACGATTTTAGCTCTTTTAGATGACAAGGACCTGGGCTTGCAACTACTAATGTTGCGTTTTGATTTGCTAGGCGTTCAAGCTCTTGCTCAAACAAAGGTGCAAATACGCTAACAAGTACATCAGCAAATTGGCTTTTAAAGGGGGCTTGGCTGATTGATGCCACACTAAAATGGCAATTAGGGTAGCGCTTTGCTGCATATTTAACCGCTGATTTTGAAATATCGACACCGTATACAACAGCATTTGTTTTATTCGCGATTGCTTGGGTATAAAACCCTTCACCGCATCCTAAATCAATAATAGTATTCGCACTTATATTACTGATTATATCACTAAGGCTTTGCTGTAAAAAACGATAATACCCACGCTCTAAAAATGCACGTCTGGCTTGTACCATTTCAAGTGAATCACCCGGTTGTTTTGAATTTTTCTGTTGCACAGGCAGTAAATTAACATAGCCTTCTTTAGCAAAATCAAAGCTGTGGTTGTTAGCACAACGAAGTGTTGAATCAGTTTTCAAAAGTGCTAGGTTACACAGCGGGCATTGATATTCAAGACTCATGAGCCTAGGTAGTCCTTATCGTAAAAAGTTTTTACCCAATGCGGGCGATAGGTGATCATAATTGTTATAGCCATGCCGTTGAGCATTGCTTCAGGAAACCAAATTATGGCACTTAAATAAACGTAGTTATCTGCAAGTTCTTGCCAATTGTATTGCCCTATAGCTAAGTAAAATAAAGCACCTAGGCCTATTTTTATACAGGCTATAAATCCTGCGATTATAAACGCACAAACAAATATATAAACAAAAAAATGACGAGGTAAATATTGGTAACTAATTATAAAGCCAAGATAGCTCAATAAAATAGGAATAAACGCACCAATAAGCAGTTGTACTGGTAACAGCTCAAGTTCAATTTGACCAAAGGCAGCTAGTAGGGCTGTGGCAAGTAGGCTACTTAAAATAGTCAATCGCCAGCCTAAAATTAATGTAGCAGCCGTAACACCTAGGATGTGCAAATCAAGGCCAGTTAAAATGCCAGCCTTTATTCGCCAAAGCACTGCAAACACTAACGCACACGCAAGTACGCCAGTTTGACGGACTGGCGTATTAAGCAATGTTTTATATGTTTTTTTATCAAAGCTTAGTAGAGCAATAATAATTACAAGAGCCCAAAGTAGCCCCTGCATTGTTAGGCTGAGCATAATAATTACTTAAATGTTGACCATATAGGGGCATGATCTGACGGTTTTTCAATACCGCGAAGTTCGTAATCAATACCTGTATCTATGCAGCGTGCTGCAAGCTCATTGGTTGCAAGCACTACATCTATACGAAGTCCTCGATTATCTACAAACCCTTTAGAGCGATAGTCAAACCACGAGTATTGACCGTCTGTTTCGGGGTTTTGCTCTCTAAAGGTGTCTTTAAAACCCCAATTAAGTAATGTTGCAAGCCATTCACGCTCTACTGGTTGAAAAGAACATTTACCCGTTTTTAACCAACGTTTAGCATTTACTTCGCCAATACCAATATCTAAATCGGTAGGTGATATGTTGATATCACCCATAACGATGACGTCTTGATCGGGTGTGTGATTGGTTTCAAGGTGTGTCATTAAATCTTTATAAAATTGACGTTTATAAGGGAATTTAGTTTCGTGATTAATATTATCACCTTGTGGGAAATAGCCATTCATGACAGTAAGGTCGCGACCGTTTTCTTGTTCAACAGTGACGCTTATCATGCGTTTTTGCGATTCATCTGTATCGGTGGCAAAACCTTTTAAGACCGATTTAGGCTCTTTTTTGCATAACATAGCTACGCCATAATGCGCTTTTTGACCATGAAAGTAGACGTGATATCCCATTTTTCGTACATCTTCTAATGGGAATGCTTCGTCGTGAACTTTAATCTCTTGCAAGCCAATAACGTCTGGTTGATGTTTGTCGATAATTGCTTGTAATTGGTGAAGACGAGCACGCAGACCATTGATATTGAAAGAAATCACTTTCATAAAATTTACCTTAAAATTGGTTCTATTTAATAGATTAAATTGTATCAGTAAATACGCGTACATAACATGACTGAATTGAGATAATAGCTGCGCAAATGTTGATCAAATGATGGGTAAAGTTTAAACATTGTGAATACAATATTAATTATTTAAATAAATAAAAAATTCAATTGAACTTAACTTTATTGAATATATAATGCGCGAAATTCACTTGTTTAGCTCGTTCAAATAGGATCTCTCATGAAAACTCAACTACTTTTAGCCACTGCTTTACTAGCATCTGCAACTGCGTCAGCTCAAAGCAATACTTACTTTAGCCAAGATAACAAAATTGAGTCTAAGTTATGTGTACTAAGTGCAAACGAAGGCTTTAGCGTTGCTCGTAAAGAAGCTGCCCAACACGGTGTTTACCTATCTCGTTTTTCTAAAAGCATTTTATGTAATGGTGAAGATATTCGTGATATTGCTAAAAAAACGACATTAAGCAACGCATCAGTTGAGAAAGTAGAAGTATTTGCAAAAGACGCTCAACAAGAAACTCAATTATGTATGACGGCTTTAAAACAAGGTTTAGCACCTGTTCGTCAAAAAATTGGTAACCTAAACTCATTAAAATGTAATGGTCAAAACGTTACTGAGTTTGTTAAACGCTACCAAAACGCAGCAATCTAATTATTAGCTTAACTATAATAAGTAAATTTGAAATGCCTGGTTTTTACCGGGTATTTTTTTGCAAAAATTACAAGGTTGTTTGCAAAGCTTGCAAGCTTAACTTATTTAAACTGTTTAATAAATATACCGATCGAGATTAAGTTATTGATTATTATAAGTTAACTATTATTGGCATTGGATTTGTATTAGTTAAAGTGACATTTAATTAATTACGAAGGATACGTCTTATGAAAAAGTTAACATTAGCAGCCACTATTTTAGCATCATTAAGCCTAGCGGCTTGTTCATCTAATCAAGGTCTTGAAAGAATAGACAGTGACTTTGCAAGTTTAGATAATGATAGCGATGGCTACATCTCAAAAGTTGAAGCTGATGACGATAGCATTTGGGGCCATTTTTCAAATATTGATACCAATATGGATAACGAAATTAGCCGCAAAGAATTTAACACTTATATGAAGCTTAATAATGGCAAAGTAGCCACTGATTCTGAAGTAAGTGAGTCGGCATTTAAAGCTGAAATTGCTAAATTCGATAAAATTGAAAGCAGTTTTTCAAGCTTAGATAACGACAGCAATGGCTATATCTCGGTAGTTGAAGGTAACGATGATGATATTTCAAATCATTTTGGTTACATGGATAAAAACCAAGATAAGCGCATCAGTAAAAGCGAGTTTATGGGTTACATTAAAAAATACGGTAACGCAGTAGCTGAAGATGATGCATTAGAAGCTTTTAAAAGTAACTAATAGTTACCATTTTAGTAAGTAAGATTAAAGCCAGTGCTAGTCACTGGCTTTTTTGTGTTTTAAATTTAGTTATTTGATAGATATATTTTCCTAGTTTGGTGTTGTTCTGTCATAATAGATGGCTGTGTATTTTTATTTGTTAAGAGTGTGTATGGCGGGTCGGCGAATTAGTGATGAACAACTAGTTGAGATCATTGAAGCAGCTATTTTTGTTGCAGATAAGCCTGTTAGTAAACGCCACCTTAAAGACATCGTATTAATAGATTTAGCTATTTCTATGACGCGAATAAATGACGCAATAGATACAATACAAGAACATTTTCAAACTCGTGGTATTCGCTTAGTTGAAGTTGGTAGTGGGTATCGGTTTCAGGCATGCAGTAGTTTAAGCCCTTGGTTAAATAACTTGTGGCAAGAACGCGCACCAAAATACTCGCGTGCTTTACTGGAAACATTATCACTTATTGCATACAGGCAGCCCATTACACGCGGCGAAATTGAGCAAGTAAGAGGTGTTACTACGGGTTCGAATATTATTAAAACCTTACTCGAAAGAGAGTGGGTTAAAGTGGTAGGGCATAAAGAGGTTCCGGGAAAGCCGGCTTTATATGCAACTACTAAGCAATTTTTAGATTATTTTTCGTTAACTGGACTTGAAAATTTACCTGCGTTGCCAACAGAGCAGCAAAGTAAAATTAACCAGTTATTGAGCGATCCTTCTGTGAGAGAACCATCCGAATGAGTATTATACAAGGTGAAAAGTTACAAAAAGTCTTAGCCCGTGCAGGCGTAGGCTCACGCCGTGAAATGGAAAAATACATTGACGCAAACCGCGTTAGTGTAAACGGTAAAGTGGCAAAGTTAGGTGACCGGGTTGAAGAAACCGATTTGATTCGTGTTGACGGACACAGTGTAAAAATCGAAGAAAAAGCAGACCGAATCTGTCGTGTGATTATGTATAACAAACCAGAAGGTGAGTTAAGCACACGTAAAGATCCTGAAGGGCGTCGTACTGTATTTGACCGACTTCCTCGTATTGATGGCGATCGCTGGATTGCGGTTGGTCGATTAGACGTTAATACATCGGGTTTAATGCTTTTTACAAACGATGGTGAACTGGCAAACCGTTTAATGCACCCAAGCTATGAAGTAGAGCGTGAATACTCTGCACGTGTATTTGGTGAAGTAACCAACGAGACGGTTAAAAACTTACTACGTGGTGTTGAGCTTGAAGATGGTCCAGCCAAATTCACGACTGTAACCCCTATGGGTGGCGAAGGCGTTAACCGTTGGTTTAACGTAACGTTAAATGAAGGGCGTAACCGTGAAGTTCGTCGTTTATGGCAGTCTCAAGATGCAGAAGTATCTCGTCTTATTCGTATTCGTTACGGTAAACTAGAGCTTGATAAGCGCGTGCCACAAGGTGGTTGGATGGAGTATGATTTAGAAACAGTAAACTACTTGCGTAAAACCGTTAAATTAGGCCGCGAAACACAAACTAAGCTTTCTGTTATGCCTGAAAAACGCAAAGATAAACGCGCTAAAATCAACCAAATTCGTAAAGCAGTTAAAAAACACAATCAGCGTGTTAAGCCGACTAAACGTAAATAATCAATTAGTTATTTATTGAACACAAAAAAGCCGCTAATTGCTGTCTCTTATACACAAATCCCTGCTAAGAAATTAGCGGGGATTTTTTTGAACTAAATCTCAATGTCATGATCAGATCTTCAAATCTTGTTTGAGGGCACATTATGATTAACGAACATACTCATTGGGCAAAACAACAATTCGGTAAATCGGACTTAGGTGATCCAAGAAGAACAGCGCGTCTGGTAAAGTTAGCATCAACGCTTGCAAATGAACCAGGAAAACCACTTGTAAACATCACTCAATCCCCCGCCGATATGGAAGGTGCCTACCGCTTTATACGCAACGAGAATATTGACGCAACGGCTATAGCAGAGTCAGGCTTTAAAGCCACGGTTGAACAAGCAAAAAGTCATAACTTATTGCTCGCATTAGAAGACACGACCACACTAATTTATAAACATTCCTCCATTCGAGATGATTTGGGTCATGTCGGACGAGGAGCAAAACAACGAGGCTTGTTAGCTCATAGCGTATTACTGTTTGCACCAGACACAAAGCAAGTTGTGGGATTAATTGAACAGTCTCGCTGGAGTCGTGATATCAACACGATTGGAAAAAGAGAAAAACACGCGACGACTTCTTACGAAGAAAAAGAAAGTTACAAGTGGGAGTCAGCGTCACGAGCGATGGCAGAGCGGCTGCAAGGACAAATGGCGAACGTGATATCGGTGTGTGACCGCGAAGCGGACATCTACGAATACTTGCAGTATAAACTGACCGAGCAGCAACGATTCGTCGTACGCTCGATGCAAAGTCGTCATATTGAAGAAGGTGAGGATAAGCTCTATGCGTTTGCAAGCGAGCTGATGAGTGCAGGCACCAAACACATCCACATTGCACAAAAAGGAGGAAGAAAAGCCCGAAGCGCAACACTGGATATCACCTATGCGCCAGTGACACTCAAAGCGCCTTACAATAAGAAAGGACACTCCCTCCCAGTTTACTATGTCGGCTGTGCAGAGCGAGGAAACGCTGAGAACGGCTTAAGCTGGCACCTATTAACCAGTGAACCAGTCACCAACAAAGAAGACGCCTTAGCTATCATCACCTACTATGAGCACCGTTGGCTTGTAGAGGAATACCATAAAGTCTGGAAAAGTGATGGCACGGATATCGAAAGTTTACGCCTTCAAAGCCAAGATAACATGGAAAGATTGGTGACGATTAATGGCTTTATTGCGACGCGAATATTGCAACTAAAGTTCACCAATGAGCAGCCTGATTCTCCAAGTTGTGAACAACTGTTATCTCCCAAAGCATGGAAGTTATTATGGTTAAAGAGAATAAAAACACCATTGCCTGAAACTGCTCCAAATATGTCATGGGCGTATCAGGAACTGGCAAAGTTAGGAGGCTGGAAAGATACCAAGCGCACAGGGCGTGCATCTGTGAAAGTGTTATGGCAAGGATGGCTTAAGTTACAAGCCATCCTGGAAGGCTACGATTTAGCAAAATCTCTTGAGTCAGACTTGTGATCAAGAGACAGCTAATTGCGGCTTTTTTAATGTGTGTTGTTTAAACTATTTAAACTCTAAATTACTTTTTTACTTGAGCATCTAACGATTCGCCATTCACTTCACTAGAATCGTCACTCATTAGATATAAATATGTAGGCATTAAATCCTCTGGTGTAGCAAGTGCGTCTCTATCTTCACCTGGATATGCAGCAGCTCGCATTGAAGTGCGAGTAGCGCCTGGGTTAATACAGTTTACACGAATATTCGTTTTACCTACTTCACATGCCCATGTTTGCATCATACCTTCTACTGCAAATTTTGAGATGGCATAAGGCCCCCAAAATTCACGACCTTTGCGGCCTACACCTGATGACGTAAATACTATCGATGCATTATTAGACTTACGAAGAACAGGAAAAAGTGCTTTAGTGATCATTGCTTGTGCAGTCACGTTTACTTTCATTATGTTTTCGAACGTAGATGAGCAAAAATGTTCAAGCGGACCGAGTGACCCTAAAATACCTGCATTATTAAGCAACCCATCAAGGCGTCCAAACTGATATTCGATTGTTGCAGCAAGGTCACGGTAGTTTTGCTTCGTTGCGCCTTTTAAATCCATAGGGACTATTGCAGGTTTAGGGTAGCCAGCATTAACAATTTCATCGTAAACACATTCAAGTTTATTAGTTGTTTTTCCTAATAAGATAACTGTAGCGCCGTATTTTGCATACGTAATTGCTGCAACTCGGCCAATACCATCACCGGCGCCTGTTATTAAAATAACTTTATCTTTAAGTGCGTTTTCAGCTGCTTGATATGTGTGCATAAAAGTACCAATTCATATAATTTTTTTGATTTTAACATAGCGAAACGTGAAGTAATCGAATTTATTGTAAAATTAGGTGGCGAAAATAGAAACTTTACGTTAAGTTTAACTGGTCTAATGTCTCATTAATAACCTGATTACATTGTTTTAACTTAATACACTGATTAAACACACTATAAAAATAAAATACGTGCGGAGCCAACAATATGAAAAAAATGCTACTTTCACTCTCGGTTACAGCTGCTTTAGCAGGTTGTGGCGGTGGAGAAACGTTAACAGATGTCAAAAACGACACAGCAGCAGTTATCCCAACAGCAACAGTTACATTTGATCCAGCAGCAGGTATCTTATCGGTACCCAATGATTTATTAATGAGTGGAACTCAAGACGGTACACTTAATATTCCTGGTGAATTAGATGACAACAATGTCTCTATTTCGCGCGCAGCTTATGCAAACCCTCAACTTGCACTAGGTGCACTTGATGGTTGGTCTTCGCAGGTTCCTTATAAAATCGATTTAACATTCCCACCAAATGTGAGTTTAGATGAAGCGTCTGCTGGGACCCCTGGTACAGTAAGAATTTTTGAAGTTGTAATGGGTGCAAGTTTAACTGATGCAGAATGTTCAGTTGTAGCTGCCGGTACTGCTTGTAAATTGGTCGGTGAGCTTACTTTTGGTGTTGACTTTGTTACTCAAGCTTCAGGTGATGGCGTTGCTATTATACCTTTAAAACCTTTTACGGCCGGTAGCTCATACATCAATGTATTAACTACAGCGCTTAAGGATTCTTTAGGTCGTTCTATTGAGCCTTCATCTACTTATGCCTCTGTGAGTGAAGAAGCGCCGTTAATTACAGAAGCCCAACTTGGTTTGCAAGGTGCTGTAAATAGCTACGAAAATGTAGTAGTTAGTTCAGGCGATATTTCAAAAGACGATATTATTTTTTCTAGCGCAATGACTATTCAATCAGCAGGGCCAGTACTTGGTACTATTAAGCAATTATTAGCTGGTAGTTTGAGAAACCCTGCAACCATACCAAAAATAACTATCACAGAGTCTGAAGAAACGGTTAAAGATTTTTTAGGTTTTCCAGACATAGCTACTTTTGCACCATTTGATGCTGTTGAATACATTAAAGGTGAAATTACTTTACCAATGTATCTAGGCACACCTACAGGTACCGATATAAGCGCTTTGAATGACACATACTGGAAAGCAATGTGTTCAAGCCCTGTTGCAGTATTAAATCAGTTAGCCGCGGATCAAAAGTTACGAGATGAGGGTAAAGAAGAAGATATTGATGCAACTATGTTTGACGAAGGGCCTTATGAAGACGTTTGTCAGCAAATAAATACCCGTCTACATGACTATCCAAAAATAGATATTACTCGGCATTTAACTAAATATAACCCAGTTCCATTAGCTCAAAGCAATGAGACTATACCTGTACAAATTACAAAGCCAATTTTAGCTGATATAAATGTTTATCGTTCAGCTTATGGTTTACCTGAGCTTGAAAGTATCCCAGAAGGTGGTTGGCCTGTTGTGATTATGCAGCACGGCATTACAACAAAAAAAGAAAGTATGCTTGCTTTAACTGCGCAGCTTTCTATTCAAGGCTTTGCAACGGTTGCTATTGACCATCCAAGACATGGTGAGCGTGGAATAGATGTTGATGATGATGGAACAGACGACTTTAATGCAACAACGGGCTCTGTACTTAGTTACATGAACTTAAGTTCATTGCTTGTTGCACGTGATAGCTTACGTCAATCGGCTGCTGATTTATTAGGCCTTCGTTTAGGCCTAAACTTTATCAACGATACAACTATTAATAGTAAAGACGTTACCTACATTGGGCATTCGCTAGGTTCTATTGTTGCTCCAGCATTTATTGCTCAAGCTAATACGCCAATGGCAGAAACGCTTGATCCGCTATTTAATGTAAACACGGTAGCGCTTGCAAGTGGTGGTGGCGGTATAGCAAGTTTCTTACTTGAATCTGCTGCGTTTGGTCCATTTATTCAAGGTTCAGTACTTTCACAAGCGGGTACAACAGAAGCTGATGAACTTAACGTTTACTTACAGGGCGCTGCGCTTTCTAACTGTGGTTCATTGGCATCGGAGGATATGGAAGCTTATTTAACGTGTGGTTACAGCGAATATATTGCATCACTTACCACTGCGGGTGAAACGACTAAACTTACTAACATTCAAGGTGTATTTACACAGTTTGCTTTTGCGGCGCAAACAGCATTAGATAGTGGCGACCCAACGAACTACGCAGCCACTGTGAAAGCATTAGGTACTCCTGTTTATACTAATGTTGTTGTGGGTGATGGTGTTGATAACAAGCCTGACCAAGTGATACCACCAATGGCAGCTAATAATCCTATTTCTGGCACAATTCCATTAGCTAACTTGATGGGTCTTGAAACAGTAAGCTCTTCGCAAGCATTGAGTGAAACACCTTCGAGCTATTTAGTTAAATTTACGACTGGCCATCATGGTTCTATTTTAACGCCAGCTCAAGATGCTGCAGAGGCTTCGACTGTTGAAGGCAGTGCAGCTGCTAATGCAGAAATGCAGTTACAAGTAGCAACTTACTTAGCTGCTCGCGGACGGATGTTATTAGTGTCAAATCCTGAGATTGTGACTGATTAATAACCAGTAAAATAATTAACCTTTAAAAGCCACTGAAAAGTGGCTTTTTTTTGCTTTAAAGCATGCTAAATTAGCTGAAATTTATAAATGGAGAAACCTGTTGGAATTTTTATACGAGTACGGTTTGTTTTTTGCTAAGACAGTCACTTTTGTTATCGCTATAGCAGTTATTTTAATGCTAATAGTTGGCGCTGCAGTTAAGCCAAAGGCCAAAAAAGGTGAAATACAAATTGACGATATATCAGAGCAGCTAGTTGAACTTAAAGAAAGTTTTTTACAAAATACGTTGGGTAAAAAAGAGCTTAAAGCGCATCAAAAACAGCTTAAATCAAAAAGTAAAAAAGCAGATAAAGATGAGCCTAAACCTCGTTTATATGTAATTGACTTTGTGGGTAGTATGGACGCTCACGAAGTAGAAAGCCTGCGAGAAGAAATTACAGCCATTATCTCTATTGCCGATCCAAGTAAAGACAAAGTACTTATTCGTTTAGAAAGTGGTGGCGGTGTTGTACATGGCTACGGACTTGCTGCATCTCAGTTACAGCGTATTAAAAGTGCGGGTATTCCTCTGAGTGTTGCAATTGATAAAGTGGCAGCAAGTGGTGGTTACATGATGGCGTGTGTCGCGGATGAGATACTTGCAGCGCCTTTTGCAATAGTTGGATCTATTGGTGTGATAGCTCAAATACCTAACTTTAATAAAATATTAAAGAAAAATGATGTTGAATTTGAGCAAATAACAGCAGGTGAATTTAAACGCACACTTACTTTATTTGGTGAAAACAAAGATAAGGCCCGTGAAAAATTTCGTGAAGAAATTGAACAAACACATGATTTATTTAAAACGTTTGTAAGCACTCAACGTCCAAGCTTAGATATAAACTTAGTTGCGACAGGTGAGCATTGGTTTGCAACTCAAGCGATTGATAAAGGCTTGGTAGACGTGATAAAAACAAGTGATGATGCATTGCTAGAGCAGCAACATGAGCGCCAAATTTATAAGATTAAATACAAAGTTAAAAAAGGGTTGAGCGATAAACTAGCTCTTGGTTTGAGTAGTGGTGTAAATAAAGTGGGAATAAACTTACTTTCTAAGTTTAAGTCGTTAAATCCTTAGATTAGAATCTTTTCAGGATTCAGTTTAATTATTTTTACTCGAAAAAAAACCTTGATGGATTCCATCAAGGTTTTTTTATAGCTGTATAAATGTAGCTTATGAATCAATAGATTTATGATAATCCTCTAAATCTTTAGCTGCATTAGGGTCGTTGAAGATGCTTTCATCAAGCTCACCTTCAGACTTGGCAACAACACAGGTAACCATACAATCACCGGTTACGTTAACTGCTGTACGTGTCATATCAAGTAATCTATCTACACCGATAATAATTGCAATCCCTTCTACAGGTAAGCCAACTTGGTTAAGTACCATTGCGAGCATTATTAAACCAACACCAGGTACACCTGCTGTACCTACAGAGGCAAGTGTTGCTGTTAATATAACCATTAGGTAATCAGATATTGTTAAATCAACACTAAACACTTGTGCAATAAACACGGTAGCCACACCTTGCATGATAGCGGTGCCATCCATGTTAATGGTCGCGCCTAGAGGGATAGTGAATGAGGCAACGGAGTTGTTAGCGCCTAGCTTTTTAGTTGCTGTTTCAAGTGTAATAGGCATAGTTGCGCTTGAGCTTGAAGTACTAAATGCAAATAAGCATGTGTGCTTCATTTTTGCTAAGAAAATAAGTGGGTTTAAGCCCGTTAATATTTTTAAAAGCAATGTGTAGTTTACAAAAGCATGTAATAACAGTGCAAGCACTACAACGCCAAAGTACTTAGCTAAGCTCACAATTAAGTTAAGCTCAATTGTTGTAAACAGTTTTGCCATTAAAAAGAACACGCCATAAGGGGCAATATTCATTAAAAGCGTAACTAGTTTTAAAATCACAGTGTTTAAATCTTCAAATACGGTAGCAACACGCTTTCCTGCTTTACCACTTAATGCCATTGCTACACCAAATAAAAGTGCAAACACAATAACTTGAAGCATATTACCTTTAGCCATTGCTTCAAATGGATTTGTAGGAAACATATCTATAATTACACGCGCTAGGGTAGGCGCTTCTTTCGCGTCGTAAGTTGCATTAGATGGCAAGCTTATACCTTCACCTGGGCTAAATAATAAGGCAAGTGTAATTGCGACTGTTATAGCAATAGCCGTCGTTAATAAGTATAAACCAATAGATTTACCACCTAGGCGACCTAATTTTTTAGGGTCACTTAAGCTACAGGTACCACAAACAAGCGATACAAAAACAAGAGGCACCACTAACATTTTCAAGCTGGCAATGAATATTTGACCACCAACATGGAAAATACCATCAACAAAAAAGGCTTTAATTGGCAAAGAGAATAACCCAAGTGGTATTAGATAATCGTCTTCACCAGCTAATATAGCCTGAAATATAAAACCTACTGTAACCCCAAGCGCCATACCAATCATGATGCGAGTGGTTAAACTCATTGAACGGATTTTTGACATATTTCCTGATCTACATTTTTATAAATTTGCCATAGACTACCAGCAAGGAAATATTTACTACAGAAAAAGTTAGTATTTATTTAAAAATATTTTGCACAAAAAATTAATAAAAAACTGTGATTTTAGACTAAGTTATAGGTTAATATTAAGTGTAAATTAATTTTGATTATAATAACAACGCTAGGGAGAGGTTCATGCCTTTAATGCGACTGCTCGGCATTTCATTGCTAAGTTTTTTACTCACAGCCTGTGGTGGCGGTGGGTCACTTGAAAAAGATGGTTCTATTGGTGATAGTGACTCTACGACGGAAACATCAACATATACTTTAAGCCTAAAAGGCTATTTGAAAGCAAGTGATACTGAATCTAATAATGTGACTGCTAACGCACCATTAGAATTAAGAGCTAGCTTAGTTAATGAGGATGGTGACGCTGTTTCAGGAGAGCGAATTACATTTGCATTAGCAGATACTATTGGCGAGCTAAATCCTACATCAGGAACTGCTCTTACTGGATCAGATGGTGTAGCCACAATTGAACTGATAGCAGGCTCGAATATAGGAGCAGGTGTAGTTACAGCAACTTTTACTATTGATAGTGTGAGCTACACTGATACATTTGCTTTTGAATCGGATGGTACTCAGTCAACAGATCCTCAGTTAAATATCACAGTAATAAACACTTCAGGTGATACTTCTCGAAATGTTGAATACTCAAACCCTCTCACAGCTCAAGTAGAACTCATAATTAATGGGGAGCCTGCAGCATTTAAATTAGTTGAATTCGAACTAACCGGGCTAGGAACAATCAATCCAACTAACGGAACTGCATTAACAAATGATAAAGGCATTGCAACAATAAGCCTTCTAGCAGGTACTGAAGCAGGGGCGGGTTCTGTAGTTGCTACTTACACTGATAATGATAATACTGTTTATAGCTCAGATGGTTATACTTTTACTACTGAAGGGGATGCACCTATTCAAGGTGAGTCCCTAGACTTTTCTATAGGTCTGAGCCTTACGTCTTCGACGACATTGACCGAAACCAGTACTATAAGTGCAGCGGATAGCGGTGTGCTTAAAGCAACTATTCTTGATGGTGATGGTATTAAAGTAAAGGGCGCAGTTGTTAATTTTTCTTCTACCCTGGGTAACTTGATCCCAAGCATTGGAACTGCTTTAACAGGCGAAAATGGTATTGCTTCACTTAATTTAACGTCAGGTACTGTCGAAGGAGCCGGTATAATAACTGCGAAATATGAAGGTGTGGAGCAAACTTTAGGCTTTTATACTAGAGGTGATGCTGTAAACCCAGAACAAAGTACTGCTGATATTAGCTTTTCTATTTTAGAAAATTGCCCAACAACTTTTAAAACAGCAAGAGACCCTTCTAAATGTGATGAAGTCACCAGTATTTCTGGTGACTCATCTGCTATAATATATATTAAAGTTGCCAATAAAAACTCTACAACACCACTTACTCAAACACTAGTTACTGCAACTACAACTATTGGTTCAATTTCACCGACCACAGGAACTGCAATTACAGATGCTAATGGTATAGCACTACTCGATATAGTTCCTGGACAAGACGTAGGGGCAGGTGAAATCACAGTGTCTGTACTTGAGAGTAACTTAACTAAGGCGTTTCAAATTGCTGCTGTAGATATTGAAATTTCTATTTCAAGCTCTATTACCGATGATGAGTTATTAGCGGCAGGAGCTACTGCTTTAGTCTCTATTGAAATCTCTAAAGATGGTGAATTATACACAAATCCATTAACTGTTGAGTTCTCATCTGGTTGTGTAAGTTCAGGGCAGGCAATAATTGATAAAACGGTGACTAGTATTGGTGGTTTTGCTCGCTCAACATACCGACCTCTCAGCTGTGTTGGTGGCGATATAATTACTGCCACGGTTATTACTGGTGGCGATACGGTCTCTGCAAATACAACAATTAATGTATCACCTGCAAATATCGGATTTTTACAGTTTATTAAAGTTACAGAGCCTGTAATTGCCTTAAAGGGTACTGGCGGTGCAGACAGAACCGAAATTTCAGACGTAACATTCAAACTTGTCGATTCAAATGGTAACGATTTAGCCTCAAGAACGGTTAATTTTGAACTATCAACTAGCGTAGGTGGAATTACTTTAGGTACTTCTTCTGCTATTACAAGTGCGAGCGGCGAAGTAAGTACATCTGTGTTATCGGGCTCTGTGCCTACACCTGTGCGTGTTATTGCATCTAGTGTTGATGAAGATAACCCTTCAGTTATTGTAACGGCTCCTTCAGATATTCTTGTTGTCAGTACAGGTATTGCTGATCAAAATAGCTTTTCATTATCGCGTTCTATTTTCAATCCACATGCTTTAAATATTGATGGTACGGAGGTGTTAGTTAACGCTCGACTAGCGGATCATTTTAACAATCCTGTTCCAGATGGTACGGCCGTCACTTTTATTACTGAAGGAGGTGTTATCGAACCGAGCTGTACAACTACCAATGGCGCTTGTAGTGTCACATGGACAAGCACCAATCCTCGGCCTTTTACTGATTCAATGTACGAGAATACAATTGCACAAAAATGTGATGGTGGTTTACCTTGTCCATTAGGTATTTTAAAGAATAATTTAACTGTGGATTTACCTCTAGGTGGTCGAGCAACAGTGCTTGCTTATGCTATTGGCGAAGAAACATTCTCAGATCTTAATGGTAATGGCTACTTTGATAGCACAGACTTTTTTGGCGATTTATTTGATATCACAGAAGCTTTTATTGATAACAATGAAGATGGCACTTTTGGCGGTAAAGATTGTAGTGATGGAAAAGATCTATGTTCTCGTGACAATTCAACAGGTGATGAGTTTGAAGAGTTCGTAGATTTTGATGGTAATGGCTCTTGGACTGAACAAAACAGTTTATACAATGGCTTATTGTGTCGTGAAGAAGATGAAACCGCAGGACTATGTAGCCGCCAGATGGTTAATGTATTTCAAAATCAAGAGATTGTTATGTCAGGTGATGCAGCATTCTTTAGGTTAGTAGCGTATGATGATAACTGTGCAACTGCTGTAGGCGTAAAAGCATCTGATGTGCATGTAAATAGTGATCCTAATAGTCCATTAGTACGTCGTTCACAAAGCGACCTCGCAAGTCAGCAGATGTGTGAAGTCAGTGAAATAGATTTAACCCAGAGTCCAACAGGGACTAGTAGTGTCAGTTTGATTTTGTATATTGCAGATATATATAACAATCCTCTGCCTGCAGGGACTGAGGTATCTATTAGTACTGATAACGGTGAAATTACTGGCGAAACTAGTTATGTATTTCCTAATACTACGAGCTTTGTTCCAGTAGGTGTTTCTTTTGGTATTAAACGGGAACCTTTGACAGGTGGTAATGATAGTCCATCGGGTAGCTTAAATATTTCAGTTAAGGCTCCGTCTGGTTTAGTATCTCCATTTTCAGTTACAGTAAAAGATGATTTATAATCGTTTAAAATAAAAAATGCCAACCTTTAGGTTGGCATTTTTGTTTCTGTTCTATATATTCCACATCAATTAATCTAAAAACACCTGTTTGTTTAATTTAACGACAAAAATTGTTCGTTTATTCAGTAAATACTGAAAAGTTTGTATTAAAAGCTTGTAACAACTAGTGTTTGTAGATATACCTATAAATATTCGCGCCGCTTATGTCGGCAAAACACATTTTTAATATTTGGTTAGAAATAGGCAACTATGGGCAAATCGCTAGTAATTGTAGAGTCACCTGCTAAGGCTAAAACAATTAATAAATATTTAGGTAATGACTTCATCGTAAAGTCCAGTATTGGGCATGTACGTGATTTACCTACTTCAGGTTCGAGCAAAGCTAAAGTGCCGGCAACTAAAACGCCAGCAGAAGTTCGCAAAATGGAGCCTGAAGAGAAAGCAGCGTATAAAAAGCAACGAGATTATACTAACCTGGTCGCGCGTATGGGTATTGATCCTGAGCAAGGTTGGGAGCCGCATTATGAAATCCTGCCAGGTAAAGAGAAAGTTGTTCAAGAATTACAAAAGCTGGCTGAAAATGCAGATCAAATATACCTCGCAACGGATTTGGATAGAGAAGGGGAAGCAATTGCTTGGCACCTTCAAGAAATCATTGGCGGTGAACCTGAAAAGTATAAGCGCGTAGTTTTTAACGAGATTACCAAAAACGCAATACAACAAGCCTTCGAAACACCAGGTGAGCTTAATACTGACATGGTTTACGCTCAGCAAACACGACGCTTTTTAGACCGTGTTGTAGGCTTTATGGTTTCTCCTTTGTTGTGGGCAAAAGTTGCACGTGGTCTATCTGCAGGACGAGTTCAGTCTGTTGCGGTACGCTTATTAGTTGAGCGTGAACGTGAAATTAAGGCATTTATCCCTGAAGAGTTTTGGGATATTCACGCTGATGTTAAGAATACTGAGTCTGAGTTACGCTTAGAAGTAACCAAACAAGCAGGAAAGGCATTTAAGCCTGTAAATGAAGCTCAGGCTAGCGCAGCTGTTAAAAGCCTTGAGAATGCAGAATACAAAGTAATTAGCGTTGAAGAAAAACCAAGTAAAAGTCGCCCAAGTGCGCCATTAATTACTTCAACTATGCAGCAAGCGGCAAGCACACGTTTAGGTTATGGCGTTAAAAAGACCATGATGCTTGCTCAGCGTTTGTATGAAGGCGGTTATATTACGTACATGCGTACTGATTCAACTAATCTTTCAAAAGATGCCGTTGAAATGTGTCGTGAGTATGTAACAAACGAGTTTGGTGCTAAATATTTACCAAAAGATCCAATTAACTATAGCTCTAAAGGCAATGCACAAGAAGCTCATGAGGCAATTCGTCCTTCAAGCGTTACTGTGTTGTCTGGTCATATCGAAGGTGTAGATGCCGATGCTAAAAAGCTGTATGAGCTAATTTGGCGTCAGTTTGTAGCGTGTCAAATGGTACCTGCTGAATACGACTTAACAACACTGACTGTTGCAGCTAACGATTTCCAGCTCAAAGCAAAAGGCCGCGTGCTTCGCTTTGATGGTTGGACAAAAGTACAACCTGCGGTGCGTAAAAAGAACGAAGAAGATCAATCACTGCCAGCTGTTAAAGAAGGTGAAATACTTACTTTAATAGAACTTGATCCTAAGCAGCATTTTACTAAGCCGCCAGCTCGCTTTAGTGAAGCTAGTTTAGTAAAAGAGCTTGAAAAGCGTGGTATTGGTCGTCCATCTACTTATGCGTCGATTATATCAACAATTCAAGATCGTGGTTATGTACGTATAGAAAATCGCCGTTTCTTTGCTGAAAAAATGGGTGAAATTGTTACTGACCGCTTAGTTGAAAACTTCACTGATTTAATGAACTTTGATTTTACAGCTAAAATGGAAGGTCGTTTAGATGACATTGCTGAAGGCAAGCGTGTATGGACTCAAGTTTTAGATAAGTTTTATGCTGATTTTTCAACGCAACTAACTGTCGCTAAAGACGAGCCAGAGAATGGCGGCATGCGTCTTAATGAGATGGTTGAAACCGATATAGAATGTCCTACATGTAGCCGCAAAATGGGCATACGTACGGCTTCAACCGGTGTTTTCTTAGGGTGTACTGGTTACAGCCTTCCGCCAAAAGAGCGTTGTACAACAACAATGAACTTAGTGTCGGGCGATGAAGCGGTTGCTGCTGATGTCGAAGACGTAGAAACCGAAAAATTAATGCAGATGAAGCGTTGTCCTATTTGTGAAACTGCAATGGACTCATACCTAATTGACGAAACCCGTAAACTACATGTGTGTGGTAATAACCCAGCATGTAAAGGGCATATAGTTGAAGAAGGTACCTTTAAAATTAAAGGCTACGACGGACCAATTATCGAATGTGATAAGTGCGGTTCTGACATGGAGCTTAAATCGGGTCGCTTTGGTAAGTACTTTGGTTGTAATAACGACGAGTGTAAGAACACACGTAAGTTACTTAAAAATGGCGAGGCTGCTCCACCAAAAGAAGATCCTGTTCACATTACTGAATTAGAGTGTGAAAAGTCAGATGCGTATTTTGTTTTACGTGATGGCGCTGCGGGTATATTTTTAGCCGCAAATACTTTTCCTAAGTCACGTGAAACACGTGCACCTAAGGTTGAAGAACTAAAACGCTTTAGAGACCGCATTTCGCCTAAGTTTTATTATTTAGCAGATGCACCAGCTAAAGATCCTGATGGTAATCTTGCTGTTGTACGCTATAGCCGTAAAAATAAATCTCAGTATGTTATGACTGAAGTTGACGGTAAAGCTACCGGCTGGACTGCTCATTATGAGGCAGGTAAATGGACAGAAGAAGCGAAGAAAAAAGCAGCGCCTAAAAAGAAAGCAGCTGCAAAAAAGGCACCAGCTAAAGCTAAGCCTAAAGCGAAAGCTAAAAAAGAAGATGAATAAGCTCGTTATTGCTTATTCATAGCTTTTGTAGATTTAAAAAGTCATAAAAAAACCGGAATGCACAGCTTGTGTCTATTCCGGTTTTTTTGTGCCTAGTTGAATGCTTTAGCAACGGCTTTATTAGCAGTACATTCACCTAAGCGTGTTACCAATTTGATTAAAAACATGGTCATTTTAGCGTATTAAATAACTCAGTTACTGCGTTAAACACTATTCATATATGACTGCGTAGATGCAGAAAGTAGGCATTGCAGGGAGCAGCTGCCGAGAACAAATATATGTCATGCTTTTTCGCTTAGCTATTGAGCTATATTCTTAGCGCTATAATTGATCACTAATTAAATGTAATTGGTATAATTAAATCTTAACAGAAGATACTTTTTTATAGCCTTCAGATTCAAGCTCATCATTTACGCATTTTAATACGTAGGCATTTAGCTCTTCATTGCTTACGTCATCATCTTTAGCCCAGTTAACGCACATTTCTGTGTATTCTTTTATCATTTCGGCTGAAGCTGTTGGCGCATCGTCTGCAACCGCGTAAGTCGCAGATACTGCAAATAGTGGTGCTACGATTAATGCTAGCAATGCTTTTTTCATTCGTTTATTCCTAAAAAAATGGTGTGATGACTGATTTATCCAGTTTAAAGTTAGGTATAAATCAGTAGTGCCCAATCCAGAACAACTCTGTTGGTATGTTGATTTTTAATCGAAATTGAAATAAAAGATAACGAAATTTTTTTATCGTGAGGATGAGTAATTTACTTGTCAGTTTTTTAACTTTAGTAAGTACAGCATTATTAGCTGGAGTAATATATTTAGTAGCTAAGAAAACTTGATTCTGCGCTTTATATTAATAACCTTGAGATCGTTTTAGGGAAAATTGATTTCTTAGGTTCAAAAATGAAATGGATAAGCGTCATTGTTTATTTCTGCTATGAGGATATTTTAAGTTTGTAATATCAGCCGTATTATTTGCTTTAACTGAATGTCTAAATGGTGAACCTAAAAGTCATTAGAATGCGTTAAATACAAAAAAGCCCAAGTGAATAGCTTGGGCTTTTCGTATGTAACGCGCTTACGTATACACTAAACGTAACTTTTGAGTCATTAACACTGAGCGTAAAAACATGCGTAAGGCTCAAGTATTGTGGTGCCTCGGTCTAACTTTGCGCTGTGGTGGCTAAGCTCGGTGTATTCTTTAACGATTGATGTTGGCATATCAATACTTGTTTGCTTAGCGCTGAGATTGAACATACAAAGCATTCTTTGCTTTCCAAGCGTTCTATAAAAAGCAAGCACAGGCTCTGGCGTTTCTATAAATTCAATATCACCTTCAAGTAAAACTGTTTGGCCTTTTCGCCATGCCATAAACTCACGGTAGGCGTTTAAAATTGAGTTGTTATCATCTGTTTGTATAGCTACTGATTGCTGCTTATGTGCATTATCAACGGGTAGCCAAGGTTTTACTTCACTAAAACCTGCATGAGATGAATCAGCTAGATCCCAAGGCATTGGTGTTCTACAGCCATCACGCCCTTTAAAATTAGGCCAAAACGTAATGCCGTAAGGGTCTTGTAAATCTTCAAATGCCACACTTGCTTCACCTAGACCTAGCTCTTCACCTTGATACATACACACGCTGCCACGAAGAGAAGCTAATAGGGCGGTTAGCATTTTACATTGTTGAGGGTTTACTTCGCCATTTTCGCTCCAGCGGCTCGCTACGCGCTCTACATCATGATTACTGAATGCCCAGCATGGCCAGCCTTCAGTCATACGTTGTTCTAGAGTTTGAACCGTAGTTCTAATATATTCACTTGAGTAATCATTTGTTAATAGCTCAAAGCTATAACCCATGTGCAGTTTGTCGCCACCTTGGGTGTACTGCGCCATTGTAGCTAATGAATCTTCTGATGAGATTTCGCCAAGCGATACAGTACCTGGGTATTTATTAAGTAATGTGCGAATATCTTGCATAAACTCAATATTTTCAGGCTGAGTATTATTGTAGTAATGGTACTGAAATGCATACGGATTATCTTCACTAAAACCACGACCCTGGCGCTTATCTTTTGGTTTAGCCGGATTATCACGTAATTGCGCGTCGTGATAGCAAAAATTAATTGCATCAAGCCTAAACCCATCAACGCCTTTTTTAAGCCAAAACTCAACATTATCAAGCACAGCTTTTCGAACATCTGGGTTATGAAAGTTAAGATCCGGTTGTTCGGTTAAAAAATTATGTAGGTAGTATTGCCCGCGACGAGGCTCCCACTGCCAAGCACCACCACCAAAAATAGACAGCCAATTATTAGGTGCTGTGCCGTCATCTTTGGCTTCAGCCCAAACATACCAATCCGCTTTATCGTTATTTTGATTTTCGCGGCTATCTGTAAACCATTGGTGTTGATCTGATGTATGGCTTAGTACTTGGTCAATTATAATTTTAATATTGCGATCATGGGCTTGGCTAATAAGTTCATCAAAATCGTTTAAATCACCAAAAAGCGGGTCAATGTCACGGTAGTCACTAATATCGTAGCCAAAGTCTTTCATTGGCGATTTGAAAAAAGGTGAAATCCAAATTGCATCAACGCCTAAGCTTTTAATGTAATCAATACGATTAATAATCCCTCTTAAATCACCAATGCCATCGTTGTTGCTATCTTGAAAGCTACGCGGATAAACTTGATAAATCACCGCACCTTTATACCACTGCTTTTGGGTCATGCTTTTCTCCGTCATTCCACACATTATTTAGACTATTCTTTATTGTGATTACGATTAATCACGTTATTTGCAAAAAGCATACGTGAAGCCTTTAATCCTGTAAAAAGTCTGCATACGTATGCACTAAAAATAATGCAATAAATTTATTAAAAATAAGTGGTTAGAGTGGCTTTAGTAGCGTTCATTTTGCGTATCTATTGTTTACCAATTACGTCAGTCATTGATTTATTAGTTAAATTGAATCTAACAGATTGTACTGTAAGGGAAATATATCCCAGGATCTATATTAAATGGTCTGACCAATTTAACGCTTGGTAAATGTGGAATAATTTAAACGTTATTTGACAGTGATAATTAACTTCACCTTGTTTACATTTAAGTAAAAGTGCCATTAAGTTTCAATAGAATTGATTTGACTATTGATGTTTGTCTTGTGTTTTTTATCTACTTTATTACCAATAAAATCAATTGGTTAAAAATAAACGTGTGTAATATGTGTTAATGTTAGGCTACATTGAAATTGTTGAATACGTATGCATAAAGTTGTTAATAAAATAAATCTGGCGTTAATATTCATCCTGACAACAAAATTAGCTCGCCTTGTTTAACTATCACTTAAACATTGAACGCGGGTATCACAATATGGGTAACGGGAAAACATTATGTCTATGTTCAAACCAAGTATATTAACTTTGGCATTAACAGCTGCAGGCTTATCGAGCTTTGCTACACAGGCTGCTCAAGAAGATACAATAAAAAAAGATGATGTAGAAGTTATCGAAGTTAAAGGCTTTCGTGGCAGTGTGGTTGAGTCAATTAACACAAAACGCTTCTCTACACAGGTTGTAGAATCTATATCGGCTGAAGATATTGGCAAATTGCCAGATTCTTCAATTGCTGAATCGATTGCGCGTTTACCCGGTTTAACAGCTCAGCGCTTAGACGGCCGAGCAAGTCGTGTCTCTATTCGTGGTTTTGGCGAGAATGAAAGTGGCACAACGTTTAATGGTCGTGAACAAGTATCGATTGGTGATAACCGTGGTGTAGAGTTTGACCTTTACCCATCAGAAATAATGAGCGGTGTAACTGTTTATAAAACGCCAAATGCAAGTATTGATGCTGAGGGTATTGCTGGTGTTATTAATATGCAAACAGTTCGTCCACTAAGTAAAGGCGAACGTGTTGTGCAAGTAAATGGGCAGTATGAGCAAACCAGCTTTGGTAAATTAAACCCTGACGGCAACGACGACGGTTACCGAGGCACTATTTCATACATTGACCAATTTGCAGACGATACCATTGGTGTTGCATTTGCACTAAACACCATGAGTTCACCAAACCAAGAAAAACGTTGGAACTCGTGGGGTTACCCAGAAAGAGAAGTAGATGGCCAAACATATTCAATTTTAGGTGGTGCTAAACCATTTGTACGTTCATCTACACTTGAACGTGACTCAGCAATGCTTGTTTTAGAAGCGGCGCCCACAGATAAATTAAACATGACGTTTGATGCGTTATATGTAGATTTTACAGATGAAAAAATCTTACGTGGTATTGAAGTTCCATTTGCATGGGGCCAAGGCTCAATTGACCCTGCAAGCGTAGTTGTAGATGGCGCAAGCGGCTTTGTTACCAGTGCGGTAACAAATGGCCAGCGCGTAATTGTGCGTAACGATTACGAAGAACGTGAAGCAGAATTAACCGCATTTGGTTTTAATACTAAATACGATATTGACGATTCATGGTCAGTTGAGTTTGATGCAAGTTACTCGCAAGTAGACCGTAAAATTTGGAGCCTTGAAAGTTATTCGGGCACAGGTCGCGGTGATACGCGTGGTGATGCAGATAACCTAGGTTATACTTTTGATGGTGGTAATACTGGTGCTACGTTTACTCACGATTTAGATTACAGTGATTACAGCTTAATTCAGTTAGGTGGACCTCTTTCTTGGGGCTCAAACAAGGCGTTGAATAATAAGTATGGCTTAATTGATGCAGATGGAAATGATATTTCTGGTTATAAAGATCAGGCACAAGATGGTTTCATTAATGCACCAACCATTGAAGATGAACTATCTACATTAAAGCTGGCGGCATCTAAAGTATTAGAAAACGAATACTTCAGCTCAATTGAATTTGGTATGTCTTATAAAGAGCGCGAAAAAACAAAAGATTCGCAAGGCTTTTATATGACATTATCAGGATTTTCGCTTGCTAACCCAGGCATGCTAACTGTTCCAGAGCAATACCGGATGGGAAGTGTTGACCTAGGCTTTATTGGAATGGGTGACATGATTGCCTACGATGTTAATGGGTTAGTGAATGATGGTTATTATGCTTTAGTAGACCAAAGTTTAGCTGATACAAGTCACTTAACTAAATCGTGGACAGTAAAAGAAGAAATTACCTCAGCGTTTGTGCAAGCTAATATTAATGCAGAAATAAATGGCTTAGCATTAACAGGTAATGTGGGGGTACGTTACGTTAATACCGATCAGTCTTCACAAAGTAACGCTTTTAATATGGATGACGATGGTAATATATTTGTAACTCCTACAGATATTAGTCACGATTATTCACATGTACTACCAAGCTTAAACTTATCACTTGCGATTGATGAGCAACAAACGATACGTTTTGGTGCTGCTAAAACAATTTCTCGTGCACGCTTAGATGAAATGAATTCATCAGTTAATGCATCATATAATCAAACACCAGATGAAAATGGAAACTATTGGTCTGTATCGGGTGGTAATCCTAGTCTAGAGCCTAAAGAAGCAACAGGCTACGATTTTACTTACGAGAATTACTTTAGTGATGAGGGTTACTTCTCTGCAGCGTTTTTCTATAAAGATTTAACTCAGTGGATTTTTGACGGTACTTACGCAATTGATATGTCGGGTGTCGCAGATCCATCTACCGGAGAATTACCAGCAACATCATCGGGTACTGGCAGTGGTAAAATAAATGGCGGCGGTGGCGATTTATATGGTTATGAGCTGTCACTGGCATTACCATTTAAAATTTTCCATCCGTCTCTTGAAGGTTTTGGTTTAATTGCCAGCCATACTGGTATTGAGTCTGATATTGAGGACCAAAACGGTAACGAATACGAACTACCTGGTCTTTCAGATAAAATTCAAAGCTTAACGGTTTACTACGAAATGCATGGTATGCAGTTACGTACTAGTATGCGCAAACGCAGTGCCTTTAAAGGCGATGTATATGGTTTAGGCTTTGATACGGAACAAGTTGATATTTTAGGTGAAACTATTTGGGATGTTCAAGCGGGTTACGACTTTAGTGAGGGCGGTGTTGAAAGCCTTGAAGGGTTATCAATTCAGTTCCAAGTTCAAAACTTAACAGAAGAGCCGTTTACATCGCTTTCTGGCGATAACGCGCTACAAGTTCGTGACTACCAAGATTACGGTCGTACTTACTTGTTAGGCTTTAGCTACAAGCTATAATAAAGGTTGTGTGTAGGAGCCCTTGTAATTTGTTTTACAAGGGCTTTTTTATAGCTACTTTACCTAACTTGTTAATCATACTTTGATTTAATAAAACGTGGATAATAATATGAAACCAATAAAACACGTGGTAATTGCAGGCGGTGGTACCGCAGGCTGGATAACAGCAGCACTGCTTAATAAAGTGTTAGGTAAAGTAATTAATATCACACTAATAGAATCATCAGCTATTGGTACGGTAGGAGTGGGTGAAGCAACAATACCGCCTATTATTCAACTTAATAACGCGCTGGGCATTAACGAAAAAGAGTTTATAAACGAAACTAACGCAACAATTAAACTCGGTATTGAATTCGAAAACTGGAAAAAACCAACGCACAGTTATATGCATGCGTTTGGCCCGATTGGAAAAGACTTCCCGTTTTGCGACTTTTATAACTTTTGGTTAAAAGGTCGAATCACGGGTTGCGAAGACGATTTATGGGATTTTTCGTTAAATTACCAAGCCGCTAAACAGCATAAATTTGCTCCCTTAAACACAATACCCAATACCCAATTACCTGGGCTAAGTTACGCTTATCATTTTGACGCCACACTTTACGCTGAATATTTAAAAAAGCTGGCAATATCGCGCGGTGTAAAACACATTGATGCCAAAATTAGTGAAGTTACACAATGTTTAGCAACGGGTAATGTAGAAACACTCATACTCGATGATAATAAGCAAATCAACGGTGATTTATTTATAGATTGCACAGGGTTGCGTGCGTTGCTTATTGAGAAAACACTCAATACCGGATTTGTAGATTGGTCTCATTATTTACCATGCGATAGTGCCATCGCAGTACAAACAAAATCAAACGATGAATTAAAACCTTATACGCAATCAATTGCGCACAGTGCCGGTTGGCAGTGGCAAATTCCGTTACAAAGCCGAATAGGCAATGGCTTGGTTTATTGTAGTCGTTATTTATCGGATGAAGACGCAAAGGCGTTGTTGCTTAATAACTTACCGGCAGATCCAATAACAGAACCTAGATTTATTAAATTCAAAACAGGTAGACGTGTAAAACAATGGCATAAAAATGTAGTCGCGGTTGGTTTATCAAGTGGCTTTTTAGAGCCATTGGAATCTACAAGCATTCACCTAATTCAAAGCGCAGTTACACGGCTGATCAAATTATTTCCACACCATGGTATCAGCGATGCGTTAGCAAGCGAGTTTAATAAACAAAGCGTGACTGAAATAGAGCATATTCGTGATTTTATTATTCTGCATTACAAACTTACTGTGCGCGAAGACTCCGCATTTTGGCGTCAATGCATGCAAATGGATATACCGGATTCACTGATCCATAAACTTAATCTATTTAAACAAACAGGTAAGGTTATGCGCGAAGACGATGAGTTATTTGCCGAAATAGCATGGCAGCAAGTGATGATTGGACAAGGCTTAATATCTGATGACTATTGCACTATTGCTAATTCGTTTACGGACGAGCAGTTAAGTGATTTGTTTATTAGTTTAAAAACATTAGTAAATTCGACAGTTGAAAAACTTCCTACCCACAAAGAATTTTTAGCCAGTATTAAAAGGGCGTCATAATGCGATTTATACAGCAAATACTCTTACTCTGTTTATATACTATACCAAGCATGTCTTATGCTCTTAGCGTTGAACCAGCTAATTGGTGGGTGGGCATGAAAAAAAATACAATTACGCTAATGTTGCATGAACAAAACATTGCAAACACCCAATTTAAGCTTTTACCTTATCAAGGAGTTGAGCTGGCCAATATTACGCGCACCGAAAACCCTAATTACGTATTTTTACATATAGCCATTAGCGATACAGCCCAAGCAGGCACATTAAAATTTAATAGCAATGGTAAGAATAATTTCATTTTCTCTTTACTTGAGAGAACAAAAAATAGTGCTGTGCGAGAAGGTTTTAGCAGTAAAGATACTGTGTATTTAATTAATCCTGACCGTTTTGTAAATGGCGATAAACAAAATGACACCGTGAGCGGTATGTTGGAGGAAGTAAATCCAACATTTAAAGGAGGGCGACACGGTGGTGATATACAAGGTGTTATTAATGCATTGCCATATTTAAAAGATTTAGGTGTAACGCAGTTGTGGTTAACGCCGGTGCTTGAAAACAACATGCCCGATTACTCTTATCACGGTTATGCTATTACTGATTTTTATAACGTAGACCCACGCATGGGTTCTAATTCACTTTATAAATCGCTCTCAGTAAAGGCCAAAGAGCAGGGTATAGGCTTGGTAATGGATATGGTGCTTAATCACTTTGGTGCAGAGCATACATGGATGAAGGATAAACCGAGCAAAGATTGGATCAACTTTAATGGCGAATTTGAAAATGGTAAAAATGCGACAAGCCATGCCCGCCAAACAATTCAAGACCCACACGCAAGCGATTACGATAAACGCCAGTTTAACGATGGCTGGTTTGTAGCCAGCATGCCGGATTTAAACCAGCGCCAACCACTCTTGAGCGAATATTTAACTCAAAATGCGATTTGGTGGATTGAATACGCCGATTTAAGCGGTATTCGCGTTGATACTTACTCTTACTCAGATAAAGCATTTTTAAGTGATTGGACCAAGGCCATTATGGATGAATACCCACACTTTAATATTGTTGGCGAAGAGTGGACTTCAAACCCTGCAATAGCGTCGTATTGGCAGCGCGGTAAAGTAAATCAAGATGGGTATGTGTCAAGCTTACCCAGTGTGATGGACTTTTCGTTGCAAGAGGCGGTAATTCGAGCTTTAAATGAAGATGAAAGTTGGAGCACAGGCTGGGTTAAAGTATATCAGTCATTAGCTAACGATTTTTTATACCCAGACACCAATAACATTATGGTGTTTGCTGATAACCACGATATGAGCCGTTTATATACGGAATTTGGGCAAGACTTAGCTAAAACTAAAATGGCGATGACTTTGTTTTTAACAACGCGCGGCATTGCTCAAATATATTATGGAACCGAAATATTATTGGATAATACGCCGAGTAAAGATCATGGTGATATACGCATTGATTTTCCAGGTGGGTTCAAAAATCAAAACGCTAATGCGTTTACTGGAGTCGGGTTAAGTAAAAATCAGCGCGATATGCACGAAACTATAAGCACGCTACTTAACTTTAGAAAGCAAAGCCCGGCGCTTGCAAAGGGTAAGCTCGTTCATTTCAGTCCGAACAATGGTGTTTATAGTTATGCTCGCGTTAGTGATACGCAAACAGTATTAGTTTTTATGAATAAAAACAAAGTAACACAAAAGCATAATCTTGATTACATGCAAGAAGTTATACCAAAAAATGCCAATGTGCAGGCATTATTCACACAACACACTTTTAAACTAACTAACAGTATTAACTTAGAGCCAATGACTGCTACGGTATTAGTGATTAATACGCCGTGAATGTTTAAGTGAATACGTATGCAGCAACTGTATGGTTGCTGCAGATATCTTTAGTATAAAGCTATAACACTACTGACAAAAAGACACACAATGAAAAAATCAGTTTATGTACCCGCATTACTGTGTAGCGCACTTATAACAAGTGCGTGCTCAGACAATAATGAAACCGAACAACAGCAAGCGCCTAAACAGGCACAAAATGAGTTAACAAAGCCTGTTGTATACCAAGTATTTACACGCTTATTTGGTAACACACAGACCGCGAATGTGCCCTGGGGTACAAAAGAGCAAAATGGCGTAGGTAAATTTGCCGACTTTAACGATGCTGCACTTAAAGGTATTAAAGAATTGGGTACGACCCATGTTTGGTATACCGGTGTTTTACATCATGCGCTAGTGGGCGATTATACCGAGTATAGAATTACGCAAGACGACCCTGATGTAGTTAAAGGCCGTGCAGGTTCACCTTATGCAATAAAAGATTACTACGACGTAAACCCAGATTTAGCCATAAATGTGACTAATAGAATGGGTGAGTTTAGTGATCTGATTGAGCGCACTCATGAGCATGGCATGAAAGTGGTTATAGATATTGTACCTAACCATGTGGCTCGTAATTATAAATCAGTAGCAAAACCCAAAGGAATAAAAGACTTTGGTGAGCAAGACGACACCAGCAAAGAGTACGATAAAAATAATAACTTTTATTATGTACCAGGTCAGTCTTTTCAGGTTCCAACATCACAAAGCTATACAGTTTTAGGGGGTAATACTCACCCTTTAGCTGACGGTTTTTTTGATGAAACGCCAGCGAAATGGACGGGGAATGGCGCGCGTGCACCCAAGCCAGATATTAACGATTGGTACGAAACCGTAAGAGTGAATTATGGCGTTAAGCCTGATGGCAGCTATGACTTTCCTGTATTACCTAAAGAGTTAGAAAACCAAGATTATCGCGCTCATTATGCGTTTTGGCAAAATAAGGAACTGCCTAATAGCTGGTATAAATTTAGAGATATCACTCTTTACTGGCTTGATAAAGGCGTTGATGGTTTTAGGTACGATATGGCCGAAATGGTGCCGGTTGAATTTTGGAGCTTTTTAAATTCATCAATAAAAATGCAAAAGCCCGATGCGTTTTTATTGGCTGAAGTTTACAACCCACAAATGTACAGAGCGTATATTCAGCAAGGAAAAATGGATTACTTGTATGACAAAGTCGGCTTTTACGACACATTAAAAGCCATTATGCAGGGTAAGCAAGCGGCTAATACTATTTTTGCAGCCCAAAGCCAAGTGGCTGATATTGAAGCGCACATGCTGCACTTTTTAGAAAATCACGACGAACAACGCATTGCTAGTCCTGATTTTGCAGGTGATGCACGCTGGGGGAAACCAGCAATGGTCGTTTCTAGCTTAATGAGTCGCGCACCTACTTTATTATATTTTGCCCAAGATGTGGGGGAGGACGGATCTGAAAACGCAGGTTTTGGCACATCTACTCGCACCAGCATTTTTGATTACATTGGTGTACCAGCGCATCAAGCATGGATGAACAACGGCAAATTCGACGGCGCTAACTTATCGAGCGAGCAAGCATCACTTCGTGATTATTATAAATCAATAATGGCTCTCAATAGTTTGCCCGCTGTTGTAGGTGGAACCATGTCAGAGCTTTCACTTAGCAATAGCGAACGCGTTGTTGGTTTTGTACGCTCGCTGGGACAGCAATCTATTTATGTTTTTAGTAATTTTAGTGAGGAGCCACAAACGGTATTAATTAATTTAACACCAGAGCAAGCAAATACCTTTGAGCGAAATAAACCGCTACACGACTTACTTGAACAAAATACGGTAAAGATCATCACTGACAAAGAAGTTACAAAGCTTATGCTTTCGCTAGATGCATTTAGTAGCGCAGTTTTAACTAATAAGGCTAATCATGAATAATCAAAATAATAATTATGACAGCAACAAACCAAATCTAAGTTTTTGGCAAATATGGAATATGTGCTTTGGCTTTTTAGGTATTCAATTTGGTTTTGCACTACAAAACGGCAATGTGAGCCGTATTTTTCAAACCCTAGGCGCACAAGTTGATGATATTCCAATTTTATGGGTTGCAGCACCGCTAACGGGCTTAATAGTGCAACCAATAATTGGTTATTGGAGTGATAAAACATGGGGGCGTTTTGGTCGTCGTCGTCCATTCTTTTTCATAGGGGCGGTACTTACTACTATCTCACTCTTTATCATGCCGCATTCACCAACTCTTTGGATTGCTGCAGGTATGTTATGGATTATGGATGCCTCAATCAATGTCACTATGGAACCTTTTAGAGCACTTGTAGGCGATAACCTGCCAGAAAAACAACGTGCTACGGGCTATGGCTTGCAAAGCTTTTTTATTGGTATTGGTGCGGTATTAGCCTCAGCGCTACCATGGATGATGACCAATTGGTTTGACGTAAGTAATACCGCTGCGCCAGGGCAAATCCCTGAATCTGTTAAATATTCATTTTATTGGGGTGGGGTCGTATTGCTAGTCGCAGTTCTTTGGACAGTTATGCGAACCAAAGAATATAGCCCTGAGCAATTAGCTGCTTTTGAAAACCACACTGCCAAGCCGACTAACACCGCATTAGTAGATATCAACTTCAATAAAGGTGCCATTATTTTTGTGGTGCTAGGTTTAGCAACCCTTGCATTAGTAATGGGTTTATCGCTTGAAAAAGAGTTATACCTACTTGCTGGTGGCTTACTAGCGTTTGGTATTGTGCAGTGGATAGCAAGCGCATTAAAGGCTGCTAACAAAATACAAGGCGGTTTTTACCAAGTAGTACAAGATGTATTTACCATGCCAGAGGCAATGAAGCAGCTTGCTTGGGTGCAGTTTTTTAGCTGGTTTACGTTGTTTGCTATGTGGATATACACCACAGCCGCAGTAACAAGCTTTCATTACGGCAGCAGTGATGCAACAAGTAAAGCCTTTAACGATGGGGCTGATTGGGTCGGTATTTTATTTGCAGCTTACAATGGCTTTGCGGCTATTGCCGCTATGTGTATTCCATTCTTAGTTAAAAAGATGGGCTTAAAAGGCGCGCATTGCTTTAACTTATTACTAGGCGCATTGGGCCTTGCGAGCTTTATGTTTATAACAGATCCAAAAATGCTCCTTATTCCAATGATAGGCGTTGGCTTTGCATGGGCTTCTATTTTATCGCTTCCTTATGCAATGTTAAGTAATGCACTACCGAGTAACAAAATGGGCGTGTATATGGGTATTTTTAACTTCTTTATTGTTATACCGCAATTGCTTGCCGCTAGTATTTTAGGGCTTATTTTACGCCACGTATTTTCTAATCAGCCTATTTACGCATTATTAATTGGTGCTGCATCATTCGTTGTTGCTGCAATTGCTGTAATGCGCGTTAAAAATTCAAACTAAGGGTCACACAATGAAAAAATATAACCTTATTACCACCGCTCTTTTAACTTTGGGTTTAACAGCCTGTGGTGCACAAAATACGAATAACAAAAATATTGGCGCTGCAGTTTCAGCAGCTCCTGGCGCACCAGGTGCTGAAGCATATTGGGCTTACGCGGGTAAAACCGGAATTGGTACTTCTTTTGAGCAATACCAAAACGGCCAATATAATAACAACGCTGCGACAGGTGAAGTATCAAAAGTATGGTTTTCAATTGCCAAAGGTATGATCACCGAAACTATGTTTGGACTCATTCACCAAGCTCAAATTAAAGATATGCAGTTTGTAGTAACCGGTAAAGATTTTACAGTCACTGAAGCTGACGACTTAGACGTTACAATTGATTACTTACATAAAGACGATAAAGGCAGACCACTATCGCTTGCTTACAAAGTAACAAGTACAGATAAGAAAGGGCGTTTTACCCTCGAAAAACACATATTCACCGACCCTGACGGACAAACATTGTTTGTACGCAGTATTTTTAATACATCACTTAAAGGCGTGAAAGCGTATGTTGCTGTTAACCCTTATATAAACAACAACGGCTTAGGTGATTTTGCAAAAACCTCTGAGCAAGGCTTAGTAGCATGGGAAGATGATAATTTTTTAACGTTGCAATCATCTACGCCATTCAAAATGCAAAGTGTAGGCTTTACAGGTGTGAGCGATGGCATCACCTCACTTAAAAAACAACACACACTAAGCAAAAAATATTCAAACACTGGCGATAAGGCAGGTAACGTCACTCTGCTGGCAGAGCTTGGTAATATCGATAGTAATACCACATTTGATTTAGCACTAAGCTTTGGTAAAACCCAGCAGCAAAGCCATCAACAAGGTGCACAGAGCTTATCTAAAGGTTATCAAAATGTGCTTGATGCCTACAACGGTAAAGGTGAAGCGCTAGGCTGGGAAGATTATTTACAAAGCCTTGAGCCATTAAACGCCATGGTTAATCAAACAGCCGATGACGGTAAGCTACTTTATACCAGTGCAATGGTGCTAAAAGCGCAAGAGGACAAAACCAATGCGGGTGCGCTCATTGCCTCGCTTTCTAATCCTTGGGGTGAAACTGTTTCAGCCAAAGAGGGTTCTACAGGTTACAAAGCGGTATGGGTTCGTGACTTTTATCAAGTAGCTATGGCGTTTATGGCCTTAGGCGATACAGCCACTGCAAAAACGGCCTTCGAATACCTTGAAAAAGTACAAGTAAACAGAAAAACACCAGGTAATAAAGGCGATACAGGCTGGTTTTTACAAAAAACACATGTTGACGGTGAACTTGAATGGGTAGGGGTACAGCTAGATCAAACGGCTATGCCAATTATGCTCGCGTGGAAGTTACATCAAGCAAACGTACTAAGTGATAACGAACTTAAAGATTGGTACGCACGCATGCTAAAACCGGCAGCTGACTTTTTAGTTGATGGCGGAAGAGCTAAAATTTTATGGAACGACATGCAAATCACTCCACCTGCAACACAGCAAGAGCGCTGGGAAGAGCAAAGTGGTTATTCTCCTTCTACAACGGCTGCCGTTGTTGCTGGTCTTATAACAGCCAGTGACATAGCAACACTCAGTGGTGATACTCAAAATGCTGATCGTTATTTAGCAACGGCTAAAAAGTACAACAGTAATATAGAATCGCAAATGTTTACCACCCAAGGTAATTTAAAAGGTGATAGCACCGATGGCGAGTATTTTATTCGTATAGGTCAAGACACCGACGCTAACTCTAATACTAAAATTAACGCCAACAATGGCCGTGAAGGTTTTAACAAAAAGCAGATTTTAGACGGTGGGTTTTTAGAATTAGTCCGCTACGGAGTAAGAAGTGCCAACGATTCAAGTATAGTTAAAACCTTACCTGAATATGACGACGAAACGCTTGAAGATAACTTACAAGTTAAATACAGCTTTAACTTTACCGATGGTAGCGGCACATTTGCAGGCTATCGCCGTTATGGTAACGACGGTTACGGCGAAGATGAAACCACAGGTACTAATTACGCCGAAAGCGGGAGTAACACGCCAGGCCAACGTGGTCGGGTATGGCCATTTTTTACAGGTGAGCGCGGGCATTATGAAATAGCAGCTGCAAATGCAAATAATGCGCTTGATGATAAAAAACAAAGCGAGATCAAAAACAGCTATGTTAAAGGATTAGAGCAGTTTGCCAATAGCGGCATGATGCTACCGGAGCAAGTATGGGATGGCGTAGGCGTAAATAAAGCAGGTTATGAGTTAGGCGAGGGTACAAACTCAGCAACACCTCTAGCTTGGACACACGCAGAATATATCAAGCTTGTACGCTCACTCAGTGATAAACAAGTTTGGGATTATTATCCTGTAGTTGCCGAGTCTCTTAAAGACTAATATAAAGCATGCTGTAGTTATTAAAAAAGGCTTCTAAATAAATTTAGAAGCCTTTTTATTATGTTGAAGTCTTATTAGGATATTTGATTTTTAACTGCTACTTTTTCGAGAAATTAATACAGGTGGAAGTAAGGTACTTTGCACTTCTTCACCACGTATCAGTTTTAATAAATTCTCTACTAGCATTTGCCCAGCAACAGTAGTGTTTTGCTCTATCGTCGTCAGCGGTGGGTTTACATAACTAGCAATGGCTATGTTATCAAAGCCGACTACCGCAACATCTTTTGGCACGTTAATATTTGCTTCTTTAAGTGCACGTATAGCCCCAATAGCAATTAAGTCGCTTGCAGCAAATAAGGCGTTAAATTTAATATTATTAGCGATAAGCGAACGAGTGGCGTGATACCCAGATTCTTCAGTCGATATAGCATTAGCCATCTTACGTTCGTTTATTTTTACGTTGTTAGCCAGTAGCTCATCTTTAAAGCCCTGAAATCGACTAAAAAATTCAGGACTGTGATCAGATGCATCACCAATAAAAGCGCAATCAGTTCTGCTATGCGCAATAAAGTGCTCAGCGGCGAGCTTACCGCCACCGTAGTTATCACAACAAACAGTTAAATCGGGACGGTTATCTACCGTTGCACCCCAGCAAACAAACTTAGTATTTTGTTCAAGTAAGGTGTTAAATTTTGGTTGGTAATCAATGTAATCGCCATACCCGAGTAAAATAATGCCATCGGCTCTGTGGCTGTCTTCATAGTCTGCTTGCCAATCAGCACTGGCCGATTGAAATGATACTAATAAATCGTAACCTTCTTTAGCGCAAGCACGGGTAATGCTGCCAAGCATGGCTAAAAAGAAAGGATTTATTTGGGACTCGTCAGAAGTGGGATCTTCAAACAACAATAATGCAAGCGTACTACTTTGTTGAGTGCGAAGGTTACTCGCATTTTTATCAACTTTATAATTAAGCTTTTTGGCTATATCGAAAACACGCTTGCGTGTTTCTTCATTAACAAGGTGGCTGTTACGTAAAGCGCGAGATACAGTCGATTGAGATACCCCTGCATAGTGGGCAATATCAAATGAGGTAGCTTTACCTTTCATTGTTACAACTTAATTAAATTGATAAATAATTGTGTCATTTTCGTTTATTGATGAATAATTTCAAGCTTTTTGTGAATTAACGTATATTTTTATTGATAAATTCCTGACACCGGTGTCATAATGTCAGTGTTTTATCATTTTGTTGTCAAAACGTATTCGCTGTCTATATCTTTATAGGCAGCATTTTTTACTGTGATAGCTACTTTGAGGTGATAGCTCAAAGTATAAATAACAATGGTACACCATTGTAAAATAATAAGCATGAGTCGCTTAACAAAAGAGATAATACTATGAGCCCAAACGCTTCTGCCCAATTTGATCCAATCTTAGTTGCTGATGTTGGCGGCACTAATGCCCGCTTTGCTTTAATAACTGGTTTTAATGAACAGACTAACCAATTTATAATAGAGCACATTAATATATTCCCTAGTGCTAATTTTGGTTCACTTGAAAGTGCGCTAGAACAATATTTACAAACAGTCCCACATATTGCACCCAAACGCGCATGTTTAGCCGTTGCAGGGCCAATAAAAGCCGGGCAAGTGCATTTAACCAATTTAGGTTGGCATTTTAGCGTCAGTGAATTTAAAACTCATTTTGATTTACAACAACTTGAAGTCATTAATGATTTTGCTGCCTTTGCTTACGCTGCACCTTACTTAGATCCTACACAAAATGTAATTGTTAAATCAGGTCAAGCTGATGATAACGCAAACATTGGTGTTATAGGTCCAGGTACTGGTTTTGGTGCCGCGTGCTTAGTTAGAACGTCCCAATCTACCGCAGTGTTGAGTTCAGAAGGGGGGCATATATCACTTGCACCTGTTAATGAACTCGATACTTTATTATTGAATGAATTAAGAAAAGATCATCCCCATGTTTCTATCGAAACTGTTTTCTCAGGTCCTGGCATAACGCATTTATACAAAGCAATGTCTGCGGTTAAGGGTGTAACAGCTAAAAATTTAGATGCCGCACAAATTAGCAGCCTTGCAAATAGTGGTGAATGTGATGTGTGTGATGCAACCTTAAACCAGTTTTGTGATTGGATTGGCAGTGTTGCTGGTGATTTAGCGGTTGTTTATGGCGCCTTAGGTGGATTATTTATTGGCGGTGGAATACTACCTCGTATGCAAGCAAGACTTCTTGAGAGTCGTTTTGTTGAACGATTTTCGCAAAAGGGTATTATGTCGCAGTACGCAGGACAAATCCCTGTAACACTCGTAACACAAGACAACATACCGCTTATTGGCGCTGCTGCGTGTTTACACAATAGCAAATAGGGCTTTGGTCTTACAGGTTGTATTTGGATAATGGATAGATGAAAAAAGTAACCATAAATAGTGTAGCAAGCCATGCAGGGGTTTCTAAAAAAACCGTCTCACGCGTGTTAAACAATGAGCCTAATGTAAGTGCCGCCACCCGAGAAAAGGTGCTTGCGGTATTTAAAGAGCTTGATTACACCCCAAATCCAATTGCACGAGGTCTTGCTCAAAATCGTAGCTTTATTATTGGCTGTTTATACGATAACCCAAGTAAAAGTTATATTACCCGAGTGCAAACGGGCGCCTTAGAAGCGTGTAAAGAAAACAACTATAATTTATTGATACACCCTTGTGAGTTTCGTGGTGAAGCACTTATAAATAATATTGAGCAATTACTACAAACTTCTCGATTAGATGGTATTGTGCTAACACCTCCTTTTGGTGATTTTGCTGAGCTTGCTTCTTTTTTAAAATCTAAAAAAATTCCTTATGCAAGAGTTGCATCAGCTTTACTACAAGATGATTCAATTTCAGTGCGTAGTAACGACGAGCAAGGCGCATTTGAAATTACCGAGCATTTAATTAACCTCGGTCATAAATCTATAGCCTTTATTAAAGGGCACCCAGATCACAGTGCCACGCAACAACGTTTTAAAGGTTACAGGCGTTCACTTGCAAGCCATGGTATAGAATTTGATGAGCGCTTAGTAGAGGAGGGTAACTTTAGTTATCACTCAGGTGTAGATAGTGCACGTAGCATATTAGATTTATCCCCTAGGCCAACCGCTGTATTTGCATCAAACGATTACATGGCGGCAGCCGTACTTAAATTAGCAACTCAGCGCCAATTAAAGGTGCCTGATGACATTTCAATAGCTGGGTTTGATAATGCACCCATTGCACGTCATATTTGGCCTGGGTTAACAACGATTGCACAGCCCGTTGAAGAAATGACTAAACAAGCCGTAACACAACTTATTTCACACATAGCTCAACCACAAGAGCAGCCGTATCAGGTAACGCTTGAGTCGCGCTTGATTACACGTGAGTCTACCTCAGCAATAAAATAGTGAGTTTAAAACACTTTCACAGTAGCCCGAATATGAGTGACGCTTATTCGGGCTTTTTTTTACTCTGAACTTGCTAAAACATGGTTTGTGCCTAAAAATCAATTAGGTCATTATTTGGTCATGTTAAAATATTAAACTATTTTTGTTACCCGGGGTTGACACCGGTGTCATTGCTATGCGTTAATACAGTGACACCGGTGTCAGGGTTGTTGTGAGAGGCTCCCTGGTAGCGTACCTTTGAACGGGTAAATCAAAGATGCTCAGTACAGTTATTTACGTGGAGTCTGTAGTTGCTACTGAGCCTTTATCCTCTAACTAATAGAGATGAGTTAAATTATGTTACATCCTCGTATTCAAGAAGTTACCCAGCGCGTTATCGAGCGCAGTAAAAATACCCGTCAAGATTATTTAGAACGTATTTCGCACGCAAAAAAACAAACAAGAGTTCGTGCCGGTTTAGGTTGCGGAAATATAGCCCATGTTATGGCTGCTTGTAGCAGTGATGACAAAGCGCGCTTAAAATCTGATGAACAGCCAAATCTTGCTATTATCAACTCATATAACGACATGCTTTCGGCTCATGTGCCATACAAAGATTACCCAGATTTAATTAAAGACATTGCTACTAAATACGATGCTACAGCACAAGTTGCTGGTGGTGTTCCTGCAATGTGTGATGGTGTTACGCAAGGGCGTGACGGCATGGAACTTTCGCTTTTTTCTCGTGATGTAATTGCTATGTCTACGGCAATATCGCTTTCACACGATGTGTTTGATGGCGTTTTTTGTTTAGGCGTTTGCGATAAAATTGTCCCGGGTTTATTAATTGGTGCATTGTCGTTTGGTCATTTACCTGTGTTCTTTTTACCAGCAGGTCCAATGCAATCAGGTATTCCTAATAAAGAAAAAGCACGTATTCGTCAAAAATTTGCACAAGGTTTAGTAAGTCGCGAAGACTTATTAGAGGCTGAAAGCGCGTCTTATCACAGCGCAGGTACTTGTACGTTCTACGGTACTGCAAACTCAAATCAAATGTTAATGGAAATAATGGGCTTACACCTTCCAGGTAGCTCGTTTATTAATCCTTACACTGAGCTTCGCGATGGCCTTACAGGTAATGCTGTAGAAACAATGCTCAAGCAGCTTACAGATGATAAAGAAAGCCCGTGTTTAGCCGATGTGATCAGCGAAAAAACGATTATAAACGGTTTAGTCGGCTTGCTTTCTACAGGTGGTTCTACGAACCATGCTATTCATATTGTTGCGATAGCAAAAGCGGCGGGCATTCAGGTTACGTGGAAAGACATGTCTGATTTATCAGAAGTTGTACCACTACTTACACGTATTTACCCTAACGGCTCAGCTGATGTAAACCACTTCCAAGCAGCTGGCGGTATGGGTTTCTTAATGCGAGAGCTAGCAAGCGCTGGTTATTTACACACAGACGTTAAAACAATGCTAGGCGATGGTTTAGCACCTTACATGACAGAGCCTCGTTTAGATAAAGACGATAGCCTGATCATGAGCAACTCAACCGGCCCAACTAAAGTAAAATGGGTAGATTGCCCAGCAAATTCACACGATGAAGAAGTACTTCGCCCAGTGAGTAACCCTTTTAGTAAGCAAGGTGGTCTGCAACTCCTAACGGGTAACCTAGGTAAAGCTGTTATTAAAGTGTCAGCTGTTGCTATTGAACATCAAGTTGTTACTGCTCCTGCAAAAGTATTTAGCTCACAAAGTGCTCTGCAAGACGCATACACGCGTGGCGAATTAAACCAAGACTTTATTGCCGTGCTAAAAGAGCAAGGCCCTAAAGCGAAAGGTATGCCAGAGCTACACAAGTTAACGCCAGTAATGGCAACGCTTCAAGATGAAGGCTTTAAAGTAGCTATTGTTACTGACGGTCGTATGTCGGGTGCATCAGGTAAAGTACCTGCTGCTATTCACTTAGCACCAGAGGCAGTAGAAGGCGGCATTATTGCTAAAATCCGAGAAGGCGATTTAGTGACGCTTGATGCGCCAAACGGAATATTAAAAGTACACGTTAGCGACGAAGAACTTGCTAAGCGTGAAGCAGAACTTAGCCTGCCAAGTGCAACATTTGGTACAGGACGTGAATTATTTACTGGATTTAGAAATATCGTAAGCAGTGCCGATTTAGGCGCGAGTGCTTTTGGACTTGAATAAATATTAGCCATACTGGGTAATGAGGAACAAGTAATGAGTATTGAAAAAATCTTAGCATCGGCACCCGTAGTGCCAGTGGTTGTAATCGAAAAATTAGAAGATGCAGCACCACTTGCAAGAGCGTTATATAACGGTGGCTTAAAAGCCTTAGAAATAACACTACGTACACCTATTGCTGCAGAAGCTGTAAAGCTGATGAAAGCAGAAGTACCTGAAGCCTATGTAGGTACTGGTACGGTAGTAGATAAAGCAAGCTTTGATCTTTCGGTTGCCGCAGGTGCAGATTTTATGGTGAGTCCAGGTGTTAGCGATGAGCTTATTGCTTTGGCTAAAACATCAGATATACCATTTTTACCAGGCGCTGCAACTGCAAGTGAAGTTATGCAACTTGCGTCGCATGGTTTTAAGTATTTAAAATTCTTCCCTGCAGAAGCTGCAGGCGGAACAGCCATGCTTAAATCAATCGGTGGCCCATTACCACATATTACTTTTTGCCCAACTGGCGGCATTAGCCTAGCAACTGCACCGAACTATTTAGCGCTTAACAACGTTATTTGTGTTGGTGGTACGTGGATGCTAGATAAACAACTAATTGAAAATAAAGACTGGCAAGCAATTGAAGCGCTTGCTCGCCAAGCAAGTGAACTTAAATAGGAGTCTAAAATGATTAATGTAGCAATTAACGGTTACGGCCGTATCGGTAGAAATGTTTTACGTGCACTTTATGAGTCAGCTCAAAACAGCGAAATTAAAATTGTAGCAATTAACGATTTAGCACCAGCTAACGTAAATGCACATTTAACGCAGTATGACTCAGTTCATGGTCAATTTTCTAAAAAAGTAACACTTGAAAACAACACTATGCTAATTGGGGATGACGTAATTACGTTAACGCAAGAGCGTGACCCTGCAAACTTACCGTGGAAAGAGCTAAATGTAGATATCGTTTTAGAATGTACTGGTTTTTTCACTAAACGTGATGACGCTGCTAAGCACATTACTGCAGGCGCTAAAAAAGTAATCGTATCTGCTCCAGGTACTGGTTTAGATGCAACAGTAGTACATGGTGTAAACAGCGACGTAATTAATGCTGATAGCAATATCATTTCTAACGCTTCTTGTACTACTAACTGTTTAGCGCCAATTGCAAAAGCAATTAACGACACTGTAGGTATTGAACAAGGTAGCATGACAACTATTCACGCTTACACCAACGATCAAAACTTATCTGACGTATACCACCCAGATTTATACCGTGCGCGTAGTGCAACTCAATCTATGATCCCAACTAAAACAGGTGCTGCGGCAGCTGTTGGTTTAGTATTACCAGAACTTGCTGGTAAATTAGATGGTATGTCGGTACGTGTACCTACAATCAATGTTTCTTTAGTTGATTTTACGTTTATCACTAAGCGTGATACGACTGCAGAAGAAATCAATGCAATCATGAAAGAAGCATCAACGGGTTCGATGAAAGATATTTTACAATACAACGAGCTTCCGCTTGTTTCTATCGACTTTAACCATAACCCAGCGTCGTCTATCTTTGATGCAACGCAAACTAAAGCCAATGGCAAACTAGTTAAAGTAATGGCTTGGTACGACAACGAGTGGGGTTTCTCAAACCGCATGTTAGACCAAGTTAAAGCATTAGGTCAGTACTTATAATTGACCTTGTAAAAGTTTAGCTTTATCCAACCAAGCCACGCATTGCGTGGCTTTTTTGCGTTTGGTTTATCTGTATATTTGCAATTCAAAATTAGGAGGGTACTATTTGTATTTTTTACACACTAAATTTTGTTAATATGTGGGTGTGTAAATCAATGGAATTTCGTTGTATGTAATCAACTCAACGAAGCAAGGGATAATAAAAATGATCAGAGCTTTATCGCGAAAAGTATTTCGCACAAATCATCTTCAGATAGGTGAGGGCAACATAAGTGGCTACATAGCCTGCTTTTTAGCAATACTGAGTTGCTTAGGCGTATTAGCGTTTCACTTTCCTGAATACTTAACCACACCAGAACTGAGAAAAAGCTACAGTGTCGACTTTTTACGTCAGCTTATGTTTGCATCATTATTGGTCTCGGGCAGTTTAGGATTACTTAACTTTGTACGCAATACCAATAAGCGTTTAGGGGCTACAGCGTGGTTTTTTATTATTCTGGCAATTATGTTTGGCGGACCAAACGTTGAGGTAAATGAGTTTGCCACCAACACACCTTACATAGGGCTCGATTGGTTTATTTTAGATTTACTCGGCTCAACACTCATATTTATTGTTATTGAAAAGCTGCTACCCCATCGAAAAGAGCAAAAAATATTACGTAGCGAATGGCGAGGCGATTTAAATCACTTTTTTGTAAACCATTTAATTATTGGTTTTGTATTACTCGTCACTAACCACTTTGTGCATTATGGCTTTGGCTGGGCTGTATCATCTACAGTACAAGGTTATATAGAGCAAACTCCCTTTGTAGTGCAGTTGTTTTTAATAATACTCGTGGCCGATTTAATGCAGTATTGGGTGCATCGTGCCTATCACGAAGTCCCTTTATTATGGCGCTTTCATGGCGTACATCACAGTGCTAAAGAAATGGATTGGTTAGCGGGCTCTCGCCAGCATATTCTTGAAATACTCGTTACCCGCAGCTTAGTGCTCACGCCTATATTTGTGCTTGGTTTTTCACAGCAAATAATTAGTTTGTACGTAATAATTGTGGGTTTACAGGCTGTGTTTAACCATGCAAATGTACGTGTGAAATTTGGCTGGTTAAAGTATTTTATGGTTACACCGCAGTTTCATCATTGGCATCATGCGTCAGATAAAGCCGCGATTGACCGAAATTACGCTGCACATTTTTCGTTTTTAGATTATGTGTTTGGTACTGCTGTTAAAGGCCAAAAAGAGTGGCCACAAGCGTATGGCGTAGTCGGGGATTACATGCCCGTAGGTATGCTTAAACAACAGGTTTACCCGTTTAAGCGCACTAAATAAGTTTGGAAAATCCGAATAAACATAAAATAAAAGCGAGCAAGGTGTTACATTTTGCTCGCTTATATTACTAATATTAAACTTATTTTAGCTCAGCTAATAACTCAGTAAATGTTGGCCTTTGATTTAATGTAGGTTGCATCGCACGTTTTGCCATATCGGACATTTTAACAAAGGGCTCACTTTGTCTATCATCACCAGTTACCGTGCCTAATAAGTCTTCAATTAAACACCCTAATGCACGTACTTCAATTAACTCGATTTGCTTTTGTTGATAATCATTTAGCATGGCTAAGTTTGTGGCTGCACCAAAATCACTAAATAATACATCAGCATCTTTGTTTATCATGGTGTTATGCGCATACACGTCGCCATGGCTTACTTTACAAACATGCAAGTGATGTAGCGTACTTACCATTTGTTGTGCAATTTTTAAAATAGTGTGAGTTGAGTAATGGCAATCATCATTAAAGATATCACGTGTGCAGGTTTCGAGGCTTGGAGGCAGGCCTAAATTAGCAAAGCTTTTATCTATTAGCTCCATTACTAAACCTAGCTGATCACTTTGCTCAATGTAGGCAAGTACTTTAATTAAATTAGCGTGATCGCCTGCTTGTAAGCAGCAATTTACTTCATCAAGCGGGTAGCCGTCGCTGGTAATTGCGCCTTTAAATAATTTAATCGCTACAGCACTTTCAATAGCTTGTGCTAAATGAATAACGCCCGATGCACCTTGGCCAATAACATGACTAAGTGTGTAATCGTTAAGAGACTTATTTTCTAAGCAGCTTTTTGTAAGGCACTGAGCTTTATTAAAATCGTTACCGGCAAACGCAAGCCAAGTAAGTTTAGGCAATTCAAACAGCCAGTCGTCTACGTGTGTTAAGTTATTAGCAGAGAGCCTAACAAGCTCAAGGTTTTTACACTGCGCCATGCTACTTGGCAGTTGCTTAAGTTGATTGCCTGCAAGCGCAAGCTTTTTAAGCTGGGTATAATTACCAAAATCTTCAGGCAATTCGCTTAACGTATTATCGGTGAGTATTAGCCACTCAATATTTTTTGGCAGGCTGTTTAATGCAAATTCAGAAATTTGGTTACCTTTAAACGCGACCATAATTAAAGCAGGGCATTTAGCGAGCACTTTAGGAATATGCTTAAACTGATTAAACGATAAAAACACACGCTTCAGGTTTGTTAAACAGGCAAATTCATCAGGTAGTGTTGATAAGTTATTATTTGATAAATCGAGAACTTCAAGCGTGTCAGCTAAGCTAAAGATTTCTTCAGGAAATGTCGTTAGCTCTTCTACCAATTGCAGGCGAGTAGCACCAACAAGTTTGCCACTTTTAAGCTCTTTAAGGGAGTTCATATTAATACCATGTTCTAAAAATGAAAAAGCCAACATAGCTGTTGGCTTAAAGTCGTTCTAACTTACTAAATCGCTCTTTAGAATTGCGCGTTATGGTAAACGTTTTGTACGTCGTCGCAATCTTCTAACATTGCTAAAAAGCGTTCCATAACTTCAACGTCTTCGCCTTCAATTGGCGTTTCAATTTGTGGCACAAAGCTAATTAGGTCTTCGTCAAATTCAGTAATGCCCATTTCTTCAAGCGCTGTACGTGTATTGTTGTACTCTGTATGAGGAGCAAAAACAGTAACTTTACCGTCATCTACTTCTACGTCAGTTACATCAACATCAGCCATCATAAGAGCTTCAAGTACTGCTTCGTCGTCATCACCGTCAAATACAAAAATAGCAAGGTGATCAAATAAATGTGAAACAGAGTTTTGAGCGCCAATTTTAGCATTTGCTTTGGTAAAACAAACACGGACATCAGCAAAGGTACGCTTGTTGTTGTCTGTTAAACAGTCAACAATAATCATACAGTTACCAGGGCCGTAACCTTCGTAACGTGTTGCTGCGTAGTCTTCACCGCCGCCGCCTTTTGCTTTGTCTATTGCGCGGTCAATAACGTGTGCTGGTACTTGGTCTTTTTTAGCGCGTTCAATTAAACGACGTAATGATAAGTTACCATCTGGATCTACACCGCCGTTTTTTGCACAAATATAAATTTCTTTGCCGTACTTAGAATAAACTTTAGTTTTAGCACCCGCAGTCTTAGCCATTGAATCTTTTTTGTTTTGGTAAGCTCTTCCCATCTGCGTTTCGCCTTAATATATGTAAATAATAGAATAAAATTATAGTGCGTATTCTAAAGGTAAATGCATTCAAGGGCTAGTAAGTATTAAAGCTGATTAAAACAGTCGCGTTTAAAAACTATCTCAAATGTATTTTAGTGAGGGGATTATCGAGGGACTTAGACGTTGGAATTATATCTATTCTTGTAAATTTAACTCAATAAAAAAGGCAACCTGTATAACAGCTTGCCTTACTAAGTAATAAAAAGTAAGTATTACTTACCAAATACGTACACGTTCATCTTCAGGAAGGTATAACTCATCGCCTGGTTTTACATCAAACGCTTTGTACCATGCATCGTGGTTACGTGGCGCTTGTGCTCTAAAGCGACCTGGAGCATGTGTGCCACCACGAAGTTGGTTAAGCATGCTTTGTTCAGTACGTTTTTCTTTCCATACTTGTGCCCACGCGAGGAAGAAGCGCTGATCGCCTGTAACGCCATCAATAACAGGCGCTTCTTTACCATTTAAACTTAGCTTGTAAGCGTGATAAGCCATCGACAAACCACCTACATCACCAATGTTTTCGCCAAGGCTATTTCGACCATTAACAAAGTTACCTTCGATTGGTTCGTATTTACTGTACTGCGCAGCCAGTTGATCGGCTTTTTTGTCAAATGCAGCGCGGTCAGCATCTGTCCACCAATTACGTTGCACACCGTTTTCGTCTGATTTTGAACCTTGATCGTCAAATCCATGACCCATTTCGTGACCAATTACAGCGCCAATACCGCCATAGTTTACAGCCGGATCGGCATTTGGATCGAAAAACGGCGGTTGTAATATCGCAGCCGGAAATACAATTTCATTAAACGAGCTATTGTAGTAAGCGTTTACGCGTTGTGGCGTCATGCCCCAGCGGTTACGATCTGTTTTTTGTAGCTCTTTTTCAACACTTTCTGCATGAAAAAATTCACGCATGTTTTTCACATTACCGATTAAATCGTTTTTAGTAATGCTTAAACCATCATAAGACTGCCAAACATCGGGGTAACCAATTTTTGGTACAAAGGCAGCAAGCTTAGCGCGCGCATTTACTTTAGTTGCATCGCCCATCCACTCTAGGTTATCAATACGTTCACCAAGGGCTGTACGTAGGTTTTCAACCAGCTCTGACATTTGTTGTTTAGATGATTCAGGGAAGTAACGTGCTACGTATATTTTACCAATAGCAAAACCAAGCGAACTCGTGCCTGACATTTCACTTATTGCACGTTTCCAACGAGGGCGAGGCTCTTGCTGTCCGTTTAGTTCTTTACCAAAAAAAGCAAAGTTAGTATTAAATACGTCTTCTGATAGTAAACCTGCGTTACCGCTAATAGCATGATACGTTAGGTAGTCTTTCCATACTGCAATATCTTCTTGATTGATTAGCTCAATCATCGCTTTTATAGGCTCAGGCTGAGAGACATTTAACTGAGGTACTTTATAACCTGTTTGTGCAAAGTATAAATCCCAGTTAAAACCAGGATAAGCAGTGCTTAAATCGGCGCGTTCAATTTGGTTTAGCGTTAAATCGCGATTACGGCGCTTTTCACGGGGCCAATGACCTTGTGCAATTTTGGTTTCAAGGTCTAAAATAGCTTGAGCGCGCTCAGCGGTATTTTCGACTCCTGCAAACTCAAGCATATCAGCAATGTGAGCAACATAAGCTGTACGGGTTTTAACAAAGCGCTCAGCGTCTTCAAGGTAGTAAGAGCGATCGGGTAAGCCTAAACCACCAGCACCGAGGGACATTTCATATTTGTTAGGGTCTAATCGGTTAAACCACATGCCGCCGCCAAAAGGGGCTTTATTACCGGTTAACCAAGACTTACCAAACATTTCAGCTAAATCGTCAGTTGACGCTATATCACTAATTTCACTTAACAATGGCTTAATAGGCGCTACACCTAGTTTATTAAGTGTTTCGGTATCCATATACGCATTGTAAAAATCAGCAACGAGTTTTTCTTCTGCGTTTAAATCTTTACGTGCGGCTATTTCTTCAATAATAGCTTTAACATCGTCTTCACTGCGCTCAGCTAATCCTGAAAATGCACCGTAGCGGGTTTTATCTGCAGGCATTACGTAGTTGTCATACCACGTGCCACTGGCATACATAAAAAAATCATCGCCTGGTTTAACGGCTTCGTTACGGGCTGTCAAATCAACACCAAAACTACCTAACTCTGCTTTTTTTGTCACTGCTGCAGTGACTATTTTAGGTTGTTGCTCGTCTGTTTTTGTTGTTTGCGGCTCTGAACAACCGGTAATAAATGTGGCAGCTAATGCTGCGGCAATTAAACTCTTTTTCATTACTTACTCCTGAGTATCACTGATTGAATTTAAGCTGCAGTGAATTATTTTTATTGTTACGAATATTTAACTTATCGATTGTTATTGATATTAATCAGACAAACAAATCTTTTGAGGTGAATCACCACAGTGCTCGTTAAAACTAATATAAGAGAAAGGCTAATAGGTTCTATAAACGCTTTATTTAGCTCGAATACTTGAAAGTATCCGAGCTAAGAGGGGTTACACTCTATTTACTTTTTATGCTGAAGCTCCCACATACGGGCATATTCTCCGGCGATAGTAAGTAACTCATCGTGCTTACCTTGCTCAATAATTTGTCCGGCTTTGAGCACAATAATGGTGTCTGCATCGGTAATAGTAGATAACCGATGAGCAATAACAATACTCGTATGGTTACTGGCAACTTCACGCATTGCTGCGAGAATTGCTTGCTCAGAATGAGAGTCGAGTGCAGATGTTGCTTCATCAAAAATTAAAATAGGGGACTTTTTCAAAATGGCGCGGGCAATGGCAATACGCTGTTTTTCGCCGCCGGATACTTTTAAACCACGCTCGCCAACCAGTGTTTTATCGCCTTTATCAAGTGTGCCTATAAAGTCTTTTAAATGCGCCATAGCAATGGCTTCATCAATTTCAGCATCGCTTGCTGATGGTCTGCCGTAAGCGATATTTTCACGAATCGTGGTGTTAAACAGCACGGTGTCTTGCGGGACTATTGCAATGGCTTTTCGTAAACTATTAAGTGTTACTGAGTTTATTGCTTGATTATCAATACTAATTTCACCACCGCTTACATCATAAAAACGATAAAGCAGTCGCGCTAATGAACTTTTACCTGTACCACTGGCACCAACAATGGCTACTTTGCTGCCTGCTTTAACGCTAAAGCTAAGGTTATTAAGAATAGGGCGATGCGCATCGTAACTAAAACTTACATTATTAAATGTTATTTCACCTTGTCTAATATTGAGCTCTTTAGCATTAAGTGCATTGGTTATTTGTGGTTTTTTGTTAAGTAGTCCAAGCATGTTTTCAAGGTCGGTTAGCGCGCGTCTTATTTCGCGGTACACAAAACCTAAAAAGTTAAGCGGTAAAAACAACTGAATCATATACGCGTTAATCATCACAAGTTCACCAATAGAAAGCGTACCTGCAACTACCTCGGTTGAGCCCAACCACATTAACGCGGTAATAGCACAAGCAATAATAAGTGCTTGGCCTGAGTTGAGGGCGAGCAACGACATTCTATTTTTTAAACGGGCTTTTTCCCAGTTTGCTAAAAAGGTGTCGTACGTTTTGGCTTCAAACTGCTCATTATTGAAATATTTTACAGTTTCATAATTAAGCAGGCTGTCTATTGCGCGGGTATTACTTTTATTGTCGGCAGCATTTGCTTCTCTAATAAAGCGGTTTCGCCACTGAGTAACCACCACAGTAAAGGTAATATAAATGGCGACTGCCAATAATGTAATCAGCGCAAACCAAACAGAAAACAACGTGCCAAAAATAATCGCAACGGTCAGTATTTCAAACAAAGTAGGCACAATGTTAAACATTAAAAAGCGCATTAAAAAACTTAACCCACTAGTACCGCGTTCTATATCGCGGCTAATACCGCCAGTTTGCCTATCTAAATGAAAAGCCAGCTCAAGTGAGTGCAAATGCTTAAATACTTTTAAACCAATATCACGCATAGCGTGCTCGGTTACGCGAGAAAATACAGCATCTCTTATCTCACCTAAAAATACGCTAGCAAAACGCAGTGCACCGTACATCAATAACAATAAAGCGGGGATAACTAACAGTGGGTTAATTGACTTATCTACAGAGTCTATTATTTCTTTAAGTGCCCAAGGCATTAAAAGCGTGGCACCTTTTGCGCCTATAAGCGCCATAAGTGCAATAAAAACACGGCCTTTAAATTTTGTAAGGTAGGGCCACAGTGTTTTTACACTTTGGCGTAAATTCATGGCGTCTGGTCGTTTTTCACTGCTTTGTCTGGGGCGCATTAAAAGTCTCAGTAAAATTAAATTAGATAGTAAATAGCTAAGGGCTATTGTATTTCAAATACTAGCCCTTATATACTACGCATCCCTTATTTTAGTTTTAAAACGTGAATGTTTAAATTTAGAGTGTTTTTAACTGCCTTTTTGCTACTTGCTGCACTTTTTAGTGTGCAGAGCAATGCTATGGGCGCCTCACAAAATTTAAATATCAATATTAGTACGCAGGTTTCGCTTACTGATATTGCCGATTTAACTAAAATACAGCCTATTAGTAAGTCTGTAGATACTTCGCAGCATAAAAAAACGCATCAAACCGATTTTGACGCGCACCAACCAAGGTTAACAGCCAATAATTCATCATTGTTTTTGCACACTGTTCAAAGTGAGCCAGAATACGATGTGGTTTTTGAATTTTTTGCTCAAAACCTTGTTAGGCATATATTCTTACGACCAAGAGCGATTAATCCTATACAGCCTTGGTATACGCTTGTAACTAATAGTAAAAAGTCGCGCTTGAGTGGCTGGAAAGACGTAAACTTACTCTACAGAGCTGTAACTACCTACCACGCTTAATTTTCCTTATTTAATTTTATTAGGTTTTAACTTTTAAAGTTTTAGCCTGCAGATTAATTGTGCTTTTAAAAAGTACGTTGCTAGCTTTGCTGGCAATAAGGATTCAACATGTTAAGTTTTAAAAAAGATAAAAAGCCGTCTACGGCTAAGTTCAAATTAAGCTATATAGCCATGCTAATAGTATTGGTTTTATTAGCTATTAGCGCATTACCAAACCTATATCCAAATAAATCGTGGTTGCATATCAGTGCCGTGCCGCACAGCGAAACACAATCTTTACCAAGCACTAAAACCTTAGTTACTTTTTTAAATAACCAAGGGTTAGAGGTTGAGCAGGGCTTAGATAAGCAATCAACTATTAATGTACTTTTAAACGAGCCAACTAAAAGCGCTCAGGCGCAAGCGGCTATAAAAGCGCAATACCCAAACACGCAAGTTAAAATTGTTGAGCATGCAACCAGCCCTACATGGTTACAAGATTTTGGTTTATCACCAATAAAGCTGGGCCTTGATTTAAATGGCGGTGTGCTATTTGTACTAGACGTAGATTTAGATAAAGCCGTTGATGAGCAGTTAGTCAGTGCGTATCAACAAGCTAAATCAATCATTATTAAACAAAAAGCACATGGCGTAAAAGCGCAGCAAACTCAGCACGGGTTTGAAATAAACGCATTGCCTAATGCAACAGACAAGTTAACCCCCGTTATTGAAGAGCTACAAAGCCGATTTGCCAATTTAGCCGTTGTAACAAGCAATAACGGCAGCGTTAAAACTGCCAAATTTAGTTATTCAGAGCAAGGCCGAAGCAGCTTTGATAAAGAAGTAATGGGGCAAACACTCACAACCCTTCGTTCACGTATTGAAGAGTTAGGCATTACCGAAGCGGTAACACAGCAACAAGGCAAACATCGCATTCGTATAGAGCTACCGGGCGTGCAAGATCCAACCGAAGCAAAACGTATTATTGGTGCAACAGCATCGCTTGGTTTTTATCAATTAAAAGAAATTGGCGGGCAAACATTTAATATGCAATCGGGCGGGACCATAAAGCTCGATCCTGTGCCAATTTTTACAGGCGATCATATTAATAATGCAAACATAGGCCGCGACGATTGGGGTAAACCACTGGTACAGCTAAGCCTAGACGGCCAAGGCGGGGATGCAATGTCGGCATTTTCAAAAGCCAATATTGGTAAGCCAATGGCGACGGTTTACTCTGAGTATTCTCAAAACGCTAAAGGCGAAGTCGTTAAAAAAAGCGAAGTTATTAATGTTGCCAATATTGCTCAGCATTTAAGTTCGCGTTTTAGTATTACCAATATGAAAAGCCAGCAAGCGGCAGCCGATCTGGCATTGTTACTACGTGCAGGCTCGCTTACAGCGCCCGTTACAATTGTGCACGAACAAACAATAGGGCCAAGCCTCGGCAGCGAAAATATTAGTAATGGCTTAGCCGCGCTTATGTTAGGCATGGGTATTACGCTTGCATTTATGGCGCTTTGGTATCGTCGTTTAGGCCTTATTGCAAACGTGGCACTTATATTAAATTTAACGTCGCTTGTGGGCTTAATGTCATTATTACCAGGGGTTGTGTTAACGCTTCCGGGTATTGCAGGCCTGGTGTTAACCATAGGTATGGCGGTAGACACGAACGTAATAATATTTGAACGCATTAAAGAAGAACGTCGCCAAGGCCGTGCACCATATCAAGCTATTCAAGAGGGTTATAAACAAGCCGCAAATACAATATTTGATGCCAATATAACCACCATGATCACCGCACTTATTTTATATGGCATAGGCTACGGGCCCGTTAAAGGTTTTGCCATTACATTGGCACTGGGGCTTTTAACGTCTGTATTTACAGGTGTGTATGTATCAAAAATATTAAGCCAAACGTTGTATTTAAAAATGGGTAAAAAAGCAGGAGTAAAAGCACATGCTTAACACTTTTTTGAAAGGTGAAAAGGGTACACGTTTACGTTTTATTGGCATGCTTTTAAGCGCCATATTAGTGTTGCTATCAGTATTTACGCTTACGCAAAAAGGTTTAAATTTCGGCTTAGACTTTACCGGCGGCTATTTAACTGAGTTTACAACCAGCCAAAGTGTTGAACTAAAAGAGCTTCAATCGTTTATTGCTAAAAATCACAACGGTGAGTTTGAGCTAACTGCGCAAGGTAATAGCCATTTTCAACTAAGAGAAGCACCAAGTGCATCAACAACAGTTAATAGCCTGGATTGGCAAAGCGCTGTTACACAAAACGATGATATAAACGCACAGGTTTTATCGTCGGCCTATATTGGCTCACAAGTGGGCGATGAGTTATTTGATCAGGGTTGTTTAGCCATGTTTGCTGCAATGATTGCGGTAATGATTTACCTTGCAGTGCGTTTTGAATGGCGCTTAGCACTCGGCTCTGTGGTTGCGCTAGTGCACGATTTAATACTCGTTCTTGGGTTATTTTCACTATTACAAATTGAGTTTAACCTGACCGTGCTGGCCAGCTTACTGGCTATTATTGGTTATTCACTTAACGACTCAATAATAGTAGGGGATAGAGTACGCGAGCTTTTACGTGTTCAATCAAACAATGTACTTAGCCCAGCGACTATTATTAATAATGCGATTAAAAGCACACTAACGCGCACCTTAATAACGTCGGGTACCACACTTGCAACGGTTGCGAGCGTTTGGTTACTTGCAGGCGCACCACTGCAAGGCTTTGCTATTGCATTATTTACCGGCATTGTAGTTGGTACGTTCTCGTCTATTTGTATAGCGGCAACCTTGCCGGAGCTATTGGGCTTAAGCGCTAAAAACTACGAAGTTAAAGTAGATGCCCACACGCAAACATTATTAGATATGCCATAAGGTTTTTAATAAAGCACAAGCAAAGAGCTGCACCAACCAACAGCTCTTTGCTTGTTTAATGCTAATTTAAGCCCCGCTAGTATTCCCACCAAACTTGCGGGGGTTTAAAACAATGGTTTTAAGCCTAGCAAAAATGTTAAACTAACAGCCTTATTTTTACTGCCAGTATTGTATTAATCCCCATGAATAAAACCCACGTTATCGAACACCTTCGTTTTGCGCTAGAAGCGCAGCTTACAACAGCAAAAGTAGCGGCAAAAACTGCGCACGACACCGCCACACATGAAGAAAACATAGCCGAAAATAAATACGATACGCTAGGGCTCGAAGCCGCTTATTTAGCTCAAGGCCAAGCCCAGCGCGTAAACGATTGCTATAAAAGCATAGAATTGTTCGAACCTGCCTTTAACGAAAAGCCAACCGACAAAATAGCTATCGGTTCGCTGGTATGTTTAGAAGATGATAACGCAGCCCAAAAATGGTTTTATTTAGGCCCAGCCGCTGGTGGTTTAACCGTAAATGTTAAACAACATGCAATTGCTGTTGTAACACCCGGCGCACCAATGGGTAAGCAGTTATTAAATAAACAGATTGATGATGAAATTACGTTAACAATTGCAGGTAAAGCCCACGAATATGTTGTGGTAGAGATCTTATAAAGCTTTGGTTTTTAAGAGAAGCGTTTGCTGGCAGAGCTATACTAACGAAATAAACGCTTATTTATATTCATAAATTGATTGTCGGATGGCATGGCTTCACCATTTATCCAACCTACAGCAATGCTTTTATAGCGTAACGTGGTGTGTACTTCAATTTGTACAAAGGCATATAATGAGAAGTACCTAATAGTTTAAAAATGAGCAGGGTTGACGTTAGGTGCTTCCTTTTTAATTGATTTTAGTGGTTATACAGCCTCGTTAGTTGTATTTCCCAAGTTGGCTACTCGGTGCTACTATAGTGATACATTTGTTTGGGGATTATTATGAGAGTAGAACTAGTAACAACATTGAAGCGTCAAGCAACGAAGATATTATCTGAACTTCATTCCTCTAAAGAACCTGTGTTGATAACTGAACATGGACAACCATCTGCATACTTAGTAGATGTTGATGATTATGAATTTATGCAAAAGCGTATGCAAATTCTTGAGTCTCTTGCAAAAGGAGAGCAGGCAATAAGTCGTGGTGAAACCATGTCGAATGTTGAAGCTAAAGATAAAATGAATAAATGGCTGAAATAATTTGGACTAATCCAGCTTTGGATGATCTTAACGATATCGCTGAATATATCGCATTAAGCAATTTGCAATCAGCGAAAAAATTGGTTTCCAAAATATTTGAAAAAGTTGAACGTCTCGAACCCTTTCCTGAATCAGGTAAAAAACCAATTGAGTTAGCTAACCTAAATTATCTTGAACTGGTCGTGAATCCTTGTCGTATATTTTACAAAAAAGATAACGATAAAGTATATATTTTGCACGTAATGAGAAAAGAGCGAGACTTACGAAAATTTTTGTTGTTAACGCAATATACAGCTAACAAGTAGGTAATCTCTGAGTGAAATTAGTATGACCCCCATACTAATTATTATAAAAAGCAATTATTAAAAAGCCATCCAAACATCTCATCTAACATCCTATATTTTAAATATCCAATTTTAGGTAGCTTTTTTCACAAACTTCGCTGTTACCATCATTTCGCCAATGCCATCTACTTTACAATCAAGTTCATGATCTTTTTTATCAAGTACACGTCTAACTACCGCTTTTGTGCCAATTTTAATTACTTGCGAGCTGCCTTTAATTTTTAAATCTTTGGCTACGGTCACTTTATCGCCATCATTAAGTAAAGTGCCGTTGGCATCTTTTACTAAAATTGCGTCTTCATCGTGTGCAGTATTTGGGTTCCATTCATAAGCGCATTCAGGGCATATAAGCAGTTGTTGGTCTTCGTAAACATATTCACATTGGCATTTTGGGCAAGCAGGCAGCGACATTTTTAACTCTCATAAGATATTGTTTTGCGTATTTTAATCTGCATTATTAGTTAATCAATATTTTTCATCTTCACGCTAAAAATATCTCGTTTGTGCGTTTTTAAAAAAGGGCATATAAAGCACATGTCGCTTAAGCAATTTAAGCGCTAACTCGTACAGTAGGTACCTGTTAAAGCACCCATCATATTAAGTGATTCGCGCAATGCCCACTTAGTACGATGGGTGTTTCTATTTATAATGCTTAGTATTTTATTAAGCATGCTTTTTATATTTTGACTTAACTAGGAAAAGTCGTGTTTAAAACCTTAATTGTGGTTGATAACAACGAGCAAACGCTTGCTCAATCGTTCGAAAATGTAATTACGTTTAATACCTACTTACGTGATTACCCAAAACATAACGAACCAAAAACACGCATTATTAATCTGTGCGACTCAAGCCAATACTTGAGCAAAGGTTACTATTGCTCGTTACTTGCTGAGGCGCGCAAGCACCAAGTTTTACCCAGTGTAAAAACCATTAATGCACTTCGTAGTGGCCAAGCTCCTATGTTAAATGTGGGCCAAATAGACGGCACACTTTACTTTGGTATTGCCCAAAACGATTTACAATCAAAAGCGGCAAAGTCGGTATTTAAACAATACCCAGCGCCTATTTTATTTGTTGATGAACAAGGCTTATTACAACAAGGGTCGTTATCGTCATTAGATGAGCAACAGTACAGCGATTTTGTAGCTAAGTTGAATAACTTTACCCAAACGCAATGGCGTATTACTGCGGAGCGACGTCGTTTTCGCTGGGATATGGCAATACTTGTTGATCACAATGAAAAGGTGCCACCGAGTGATAAAGACGCCATTGCACGCTTTATTAAAGCTGCGGCTAAACACGGTATTTATGCACAAGCATTAAGCTTTGACGAAATTGATAACTTTGCCCAGTTTGATGCGTTATTTATTCGCCAAACTACAGCGATTGACCACCCAACGTATCGCCTTGCAAGCAAAGCGCAAAGCCTGGGTTTAGTGGTTATTGACGATGCTGAGTCTATTTTACGTTGTTGTAATAAAGTGTATTTACACGATGCATTTAATTATCAAAAAGTGCCAAGTTTAAAAACGGTTGTAGTGGCTGATCAAGCAAATGAAACGCTTGAGCAATTAGAAGAAGCGTTTACGTATCCGCTTGTTTTAAAAATGCCTGAAGGGTCGTTCTCAAAAGGTGTGTTTAAAGTATCAAACCGTGATGAGCTTGCCGCTAAGCTTACAGAGCTGTTTGAATATAGCGCATTAGTGCTTGCACAAGAGTACATGTATACCGAATACGATTGGCGAGTGGGTGTGTTAAATGGCCGTGCAATTTATGCATGCCGCTATTTAATGGCGCGTAACCATTGGCAAATTTATAACCACGACGCGAAACGTTTTTTCTCAGGTGGCTTTGAAACATTACCAACCTTTGAGTTACCAAAAGCGGTGTTAGATGCAGCATTAAAAGCGTGTAAAACGGTAGGTAGGGGTTTATATGGCGTAGATGTTAAAGAGCATCAAGGCAAAGCATATGTACTTGAAGTAAACGACAACCCAAGTATTGATCACAAAGTAGAAGACGGCTATTTAGGCGACGAGCTATACATGATCATTATGGATGAGTTTAAACAACGCTTAGAAGCACGAGGCCGTGGGTAATAACATGAGCAACCTTGTTATTCGAAAGGCGCTTAGCAGTGATTTAAATGCGCTGATTGACGTTGAAAATGCTTGCTTTAATAACGATAAATTAAGTCCGCGTAGTCTAAAACGCTGGCTTAGTGCAAAACACGGTATTTTACTCGTTGCCCAAAATGGCGAGCAAGTATGTGGATATGGATTAGTGTGGTGCCATAAAGGGACGCGTTTAGCGCGTTTATATTCGCTTGCTGTAAAACCCACAATGCAAGGTAAGGGCGTTGCAAAGGCATTGCTTACTAGCCTTGAAAAAGAAACGTATGAGCGAGGGCGTATTTACCTTCGTTTAGAAGTGGCTGTAAATAACGAAGGTGCGATAGGGCTTTATAAAAGCTTAGGTTACAGAGTGTTTGGTCAATATAGCGATTATTACGATGACCACAGTGACGCACTACGAATGCAAAAAAACATTCGACAAACGAGTGAGTTAAAAGTGGCGCGTTTAACGCCGTGGTATCAGCAAACTACCGAGTTTACTTGTGGGCCTGCTGCGCTATTAATGGCAATGGGTGCACTTGAGCCAACAACTGAGCTTACTCAATCACATGAGCTGGCACTTTGGCGTGAAGGTACCACCATTTTTATGACCTCGGGTCACGGTGGTTGCCACCCGTTTGGTTTGGCAATTGCCGCTAACAAGCGGGGTTTTAAAAGCGAGGTAATGGTTAATACCACAGAGCCTTTGTTTTTAGATGGTGTACGTAACGAGAACAAAAAAGTGGTGTTAGCTACCGTACACCAGCAATTTGTAGATGGTATAGCGCAAGCAAATATACCGCTTAAGCATAAAGATGTAGAGCTTGAGCATATTGAGCAGTGGTTAAGTAAAGGCTTTAGTGTGCTGTTATTAATTAGTACATACAGTTTTGATGGTAAAAAATCGCCACACTGGGTGTGTGTTACGCACCTTGATGAGCACTGCGTGTATGTTCACGATCCGTTTTGTGAGCCAGGTAACGATAAACAGCTCGCAATCGATTGCCAATATGTACCTATTGCGCGAAGTGATTTTAGTAAAATGTCAGCGTTTGGTAGCCAACGTTTAAGAACGGCGGTGGCTATAGCTAATAAAATATAAGGTTAACAGTGACTTTTTTAGATTTAATTGATGTAGCCCCGTATTCATGGGCAGCTATTGGTACTGCGGCTTTTTGCGGTGCCATTATTGGAATAGAGCGCCAATTGCGTGGCAAACCTGTAGGAATTCGTACATCAGCCCTAATAACGCTGGGCACGTATTTGTTTTTATCCACTGCGTTTAATTTACAAGGCGATGTAATTGACCACTCTCGCGTAGTGGGACAAATAATTACTGGTATTGGCTTTTTGGGCGCAGGCGTAATGCTAGCTAAAGACGGCGCTGTGGTAGGAGTAACATCGGCAGCAACTATTTGGGTGCTGGCATCTATTGGCGTAATGATAGCCACCGAAAACTTGGGCGCAGCTATTAAGCTTTCTGTGCTGGTGGTCGGTATTTTATACGGTGTTGATGTGCTTGAAGCTAAGTTTAAAAGCTTAAGTAAAGGTGTGCACACTAAAGTTAAAATTTATTCAAAGCGCTATTATCGCAAGAGCGAAAATGAAACAGAGCGCCACTTATAAAGTGGCGTTTTTATAATTAAGTTTATAACTAACTTAATACTAATTTTTGATGCACTAAAGCATCGCAAAGTGCTTGTGGGCGGCCTAAATAATAGCCCTGAACCTTATCGACATTTAGTTTGCGGAGGGTGTTTATTTCTTCTAGTGTTTCTATGCCTTCGGCAATAATATTACAACCAATGTCTTTAGCAAATCCGCATAATGCTTTAGCTAATAAATATTTTCGACGGTCGCTATTAATGTTTCGGGTAAGGCTAATATCAAGCTTAATAATATCTGCTTGTAGCTCCAAAATATGCTGAAAAGAAGAATACCCTGCACCAACATCGTCTATAGCTAGGCGTATGCCTTTTTTACGCAGTGGCGCGAGTGCCGTTAACATTTCATTGTAGTTGGCAATAGGAGAGTGTTCGGTTACCTCCAATACTATATTGCTGCAATCAGAAATAGCAGCTAATGCATTGGCAACGGCACCACTTAGTATATGCTCTGGAGAGGTGTTAATTGACACATACACCTCTTTATTGAAATGACTCATATTGCCTAAAACATTGTTTATTGCCAACATTTCTAGGGCTTCACCTAAACCAAACTGTGCTGCTTCATCAAACCAAATGTTAGGTGTTCTATAGGGCTCAACAAAAAAGCGAGACAAGGATTCGTAACCCGAAACTTTATTTGTGTTTAAGCTATATATAGGCTGGTAGTAAATTTCAATCTTGTTTGTGTTTATAATATTAAGTACGTTAGATTTAATAATTTGTTTTGCTTCATTGTCTTGTATTTGTGTATCAATAAGCTGTGAAGCCAGATCTGAAATTAAATTTAAAAACGCCAGATCACGCTTGTTTAATGTGTCGTCTTTTTGCTCGTTGTAGCAACAAAATGTGCCATAAATATCGCCGTTAGATAAGGTAATTGGCACCCCAATATAAGCGCCAATATTAAGCTTTTTAGTAACCGGCATATCGCGGGTTATACTATTTTTACTGGTGTCAGGTATTATATTATCTAGTTCATTATTGGCTAATCTATTACAGTAGGTTTCGTTTATGGGATCAAAATTACCTACTTTTACAATCTCGTTAGGGCGTTTGGTATCTACTAATTTAAATATACGTTTAGAGTCTTTAAACTCAGAAATAAAAGCAACGTCCATATCAAGGTGTTTACGAATAAGTGCTAGCAAGCGAGTTAGTCTAATTTTGAGATCAGTCTCTGCTTCAATATCTAATAGTAAATTTTCACTAAAATTTACATGCATATTTCCAACTTCCTTGTGTTTTAGTTAATGGTTTATATTAATACAGTAGCTTGGCTTGTTTTTAAAGTATTAACCAAACAATTTTTTTCTCACTACTTTACGATACTCACTGGGTGTTTGGTTCAATATTTTTCTAAATATTCGCGTTAAATGACCTTGATCATTATAGCCTACTTCTAACGCTAGTTCCTGAATTGATAAATTTGACGAAGCGAGCAACTCTTTAGCACCTTCTACGCGTAACTGTTGCCAATACTCAATAGGGCTTTGGTTGGTAGCTGCTTTAAAGCGCCGCGTAAAAGTACGATAGCTTAAGCTAAATTGGGCAGCGACTTCTTGCAAGTTTAGCTCGGTGGCTAAATTCGTTTTTAGCCAAAATTGAATTTGCGCAATTAGCTCATCGGGGTGGCGGTCAACTGCACCCTCGAGATAGCGTTGATCTTCGTAGGGTTTACGTATTTCGTGGGAAAAATTGCGCTCAACATGCTGCGCTGCAGCTTTGCCATAATACTGACTAATAATATGTACGATCACATCTGCAAGGGCATTAAGGCTTGCTACGGTGTACATGCGTTCTGACTGGGTTATAAAAAAGTCGGGTTTTAAACGCACTAACGGGTAGTCGTGGCTAAATTGATTGGCGTAGTGCCAATGGGTTGTAGCAGGGTGCCCATCAAGTAAGCCAGCCTCAGCTACTAAGCAGTTGCCAGTGCCTACACCAATTATATGGCTGCCTGCGCTAAAGCTCTCGCTTAGCCAATCAACTACGTCTTGATTTGTACGCACTACAGGGCGTGGGTTTCGCCAAATACCAGGCACTATAATTAAATCGCTGTAGGGCGCATTAGTTGTTATGCAATCAGGAATTATCGCAAGGCCTACGCGAGTAGCTACAGATTCAGCATTTTTAGCCACTAAATTTATAGCAAGCGGTCTAAAACTTTGCTTATCAATATGGCCTCTAGCAAAGGCTTCGCCGGCTCTTAACATCTCAATAGGCAGCGTTAAACTGGTAACTAATAAGTGCGGATAAACCGCTATAGCAATGTTTAATGGTGGATTAGTGTTTTTTTCAGTCATATAAATGCTCCGACCAGTACGTTTTGGCCTTTTGTGCTGAATATTTGGCTATTAAAGCACAATATATAGTGCGTAATCCATTTAAACTGCCTGTTCTTCTAATAACACGCTTTTTAAAGGTAAATTATGACTGCATTACCCGTTATAGTAGGCATGGGTGGCATTAACGCTGCTGGCCGTACTTCTTTTCATCAAGGTTATCGCCGTATCGTGTTAAATAGTTTAAATGCTCAAGATCGCAGTGAAACATTTTTAGGCCTCGCCACACTGATGAATCTAGTAAGTGTTGTAAACGGCCAATTACAAGATACACAAGGTAATAATGTTGAGCAAAGCGACATAGAAGCACGCTTTGGTGAGCAGATTATTGCCGGTACACTTATTCGTAAAATTGAAAAAGAACACTTTGATGCCGATGCCACACCGTGGCAGCAAAAAATGACACTGAGCGCATCAAGCGATAACGCAATTGTGTTTGAAACGCGTGCTCGCGACTTACCTGCACCTGTTCCAGCTAGCTGGCAAGTTGAAGAGCTTGAAGGCAAAAAAGTTAAAGTAACTATTGCAGCCGACTTAGACGTAAAGCATGACTCAACACGCGATAACCCAATTAAATCTGCTGGGCAATTTCCGACTGGGTTTGATCCATCAGTTATGTATAACAGCCGCTATCAGCCTCGTGGTTTGCAAGCCACTATTTTTGCAGCTACTGATGCGATTAAATCAACTGGGCTTGATTGGCAGCATATTATGAATAGCGTAGAGCCAGATAAAATTGGTACCTATTCAGCATCGGTAATTGGCCAAATGGACGACAAAGGCCTAGGTGGTTTAGTAAAAGCGCGCCAACAAGGCGACCGTGTTAGCACTAAGCAGTTAGCACTGGGCTTAAATACAATGTCTACCGATTTTATTAATGCCTATGTTACGGGCAATGTAGGTACTACGTTTTCGACCTCGGGCGCATGTGCAACGTTTTTATATAATTTACGTGCAGCGGTTAATGACATACAAGCAGGGCGTACACGCGTTGCGGTTGTCGCAAGTGTTGAGTGTGCTATTACACCAGAAGTTGTAGAAGGCTTTGGTAACATGAGCGCACTTGCAAACGTTGAAGGTTTGCGCCGTTTAGATAACTTATCAAATGATGAAGAACCTGATTACCGTAATAGCAGCCGCCCATTTGGCGATAACTGTGGCTTTACATTAGGTGAAGGCGCGCAAGTTGCTATTTTAATGGATGATGCTTTAGCCCTTGAGTTGGGCGCTGATATTATGGGCAGCGTACCGGATGTGTTTGTAAATGCAGATGGCGTTAAAAAGTCGATTACATCACCTGGACCTGGTAACTATATTACAATGGCAAAATCAGCCGCACTTGCTAGCAGCTTATTAGGTAAAGAAGCACTGCAAGAACGTAGCTTTATTTTAGCTCATGGTTCTAGTACACCGCAAAACCGTGTAACAGAGTCTTTGATTTATCACAAAGTAGCGCAAACGTTTGTTATTGATAACTGGAAAGTAACAGCGCCAAAAGCGTATGTTGGCCATACTATTGCACCTGCAAGTGGTGACCAGTTAGCGATTGCGTTAGGCATATTTAGTCATAATATTATGCCGGGTATTACCACTATTGATAAAGTGGCTGATGATGTTTATAGCGACCATCTTGATATTCGTAATAGCCATTACGAGTGCGCTGATATGGATATTGCTTTTATAAATTCAAAAGGCTTTGGCGGTAACAATGCAACAGCTACCGTACTTTCACCAAAAGTAACAATGCAAATGCTTGCTAAGCGCCATGGCGATGATGTTATGACTAGTTACACACAGAAAAATAGTGTGGTTAGCGCTTCGCAGAAAACGTATCAAACGCAAGCAGATTTAGGCCAGTACGAGCTTATTTATCGCTTTGGCGACGGACTTATTGACGACAACGACATTGTAATAGACGAGCAAAGTATTCATTTACCAGGCTTTGAAAAAGCAATTACGTTTAGCACAACAAACCCCTATCAAGATATGTTTTAAGCACACATACTTGTTAGCAAGGCGCTTTTTAAGCTGTCTCTTGATCACAAGTCTGACTCAAGAGATTTTGCTAAATCGTAGCCTTCCAGGATGGCTTGTAACTTAAGCCATCCTTTCCATAACACTTTCACAGATGCACGCCCTGTGCGCTTGGTATCTTTCCAGCCTCCTAACTTTGCCAGTTCCTGATACGCCCATGACATATTTGGAGCAGTTTCAGGCAATGGTGTTTTTATTCTCTTTAACCACAATAACTTCCATGCTTTGGGAGATAACAGTTGTTCACAACTTGGAGAATCAGGCTGCTCATTGGTGAACTTTAGTTGCAATATTCGCGTCGCAATAAAGCCATTAATCGTCACCAATCTTTCCATGTTATCTTGGCTTTGAAGGCGTAAACTTTCGATATCCGTACCATCACTTTTCCAGACTTTATGGTATTCCTCTACAAGCCAACGGTGCTCATAGTAGGTGATGATAGCTAAGGCGTCTTCTTTGCTGGTGACTGGTTCACTGGTTAATAGGTGCCAGCTTAAGCCGTTCTTAGCGTTTCCTCGCTCTGTACAGCCGACATAGTAAACTGGGAGGGAGTGTCCTTTCTTATTGTAAGGCGCTTTGAGTGTCACTGGCGCATAGGTGATATCCAGTGTTGCGCTTCGGGCTTTTCTTCCTCCTTTTTGTGCAATGTGGATGTGTTTGGTGCCTGCACTCATCAGCTCGCTTGCAAACGCATAGAGCTTATCCTCACCTTCTTCAATATGACGACTTTGCATCGAGCGTACGACGAATCGTTGCTGCTCGGTCAGTTTATACTGCAAGTATTCGTAGATGTCCGCTTCGCGGTCACACACCGATATCACGTTCGCCATTTGTCCTTGCAGCCGCTCTGCCATCGCTCGTGACGCTGACTCCCACTTGTAACTTTCTTTTTCTTCGTAAGAAGTCGTCGCGTGTTTTTCTCTTTTTCCAATCGTGTTGATATCACGACTCCAGCGAGACTGTTCAATTAATCCCACAACTTGCTTTGTGTCTGGCGCAAACAGTAATACGCTATGAGCTAACAAGCCTCGTTGTTTTGCTCCTCGTCCGACATGACCCAAATCATCTCGAATGGAGGAATGCTTATAAATTAGTGTGGTCGTGTCTTCTAATGCGAGCAATAAGTTATGACTTTTTGCTTGTTCAACCGTGGCTTTAAAGCCTGACTCTGCTATAGCCGTTGCGTCAATATTCTCGTTGCGAATAAAGCGGTAGGCACCTTCCATATCGGCGGGGGATTGAGTGATGTTCACAAGTGGTTTTCCTGGTTCATTTGCAAGCGTTGATGCTAACTTTACCAGACGCGCTGTTCTTCTTGGATCACCTAAGTCCGATTTACCGAATTGTTGTTTTGCCCAATGAGTATGTTCGTTAATCATAATGTGCCCTCAAACAAGATTTGAAGATCTGATCATGACATTGAGATTTAGTTCAAAAAAATCCCCGCTAATTTCTTAGCAGGAATTTGTGTATAAGAGACAGCTTTTTAAGCGCCTTTTTTAATGTCTATTATTTTGTGCTAATTTGTATAAACGCTATATATATTTAGCAATTAAGGTATGTTTGTGGCTTCGCTTCCAAACAATGTATCGCTTAGCGAGTAGGGTTGTTAGTCCTATTACAACGGTTATAAATAAAAGTGTTGCTGTGTAACTCATGCCATAACCTTCAGGCAAACCAACGAGAGTATCTGCGTAGGTCATATCGCTAAAATTAAAGCCAAGAATAGGTATAATTAACCAAGCAATAGCATGTAATAAATACAAATGCACAAGGTATGAAAACATACTTGTTTTACCCAGTACTTGTAAAAAGTTATGCGAAAAATCGGTTTTTAAACCATTTAATGCTTTTAAAGAAATAAGCCCAAGGCCAACAGTAAGTAACATAAATTGCAGCGAAAGCGGATACTTTGTTGGGTTTAGAAACGACATAACAGTGAGTAATGAGCTTGTATGTATAGCAAACTGTGACATATCACCGTATAAGTTAAATCCACGTAAAATGCCATAAAGCGCAAGGCAAGTAACCCCTAATAACAATGCGTGATTCATCACTTTTTTACTGTATTGTTGCGCTTTGTAATAAACACCAGCGCAATATGCCAATGCCATTAAGCCAACAATGGGGGCAACTGGGTAGGTTGTTCTAATTTGAAAATCAAAAGGGAGATCAAGTACATTTTTTTGATGTGCAATAGACCAAGCAGTATGTGCAAATGTATTAGGCTCAAAGCTTGTTCCATCAAATAAATTATGCCCAAACACGAGTAATAAACCTGCTACAAAAATGGCATAAATGCCCAGGAAACGCAGCAGTCCTAAAATAACAAAGCCCCAGCCGATAGCCCAAATAACTTGTGCGTATAGCATTGAGTATAATGGGTTAAAGCTCCAAGACCACGAAACAATAGTAAATTCAAACAAAATTAGCACTAAACCACGAATAATCAAGCTCTGTGAAAATGCTTTAGTGGATACATATTTATGCTCTGTTATTGCCGCAGATAGACCTGCTAAGAATACGAAGAGTGGTGCGCAAAAGTGAGAAACAAAACGCGTAAAAAAGGTAACGGGATCAGTCCCTGGAATGGTCATCGGATCGGTAACTGAGTAATTAAGGCAATAATACATACCATGGTCAATAACCATAAATATAATTATAATGCCCCGTAATATATCAATATGATGTAAGCGGTTATCGGTTGAAGGTAGCGGCATAAGAGAGCTATATAGAGTGATTTAAAACTGTATTTATTATATGTTATATTGTATCAAATTGAAACCGTGTATTTATATTTTGCCAGTGATTATACACACGTAATACGACCAATATTTGCTCGCATTACTTGTAATGATACAGCTAATTATCACTTAAACTTTTTTACATACCTTAGCGTTATAAAATTAATAATGGCGAGCAAAATGGCTATTTCGTAACGGCTATAGGCTACAGCTATACCAATTAAGCCCATATTCCAAATACTGGCTGCGGTTGCTGTACCGGAGGTTGATTTGTTATTTTTCAAAATTGCGCCACCGCCAATAAAACCAATGCCAGTAATGATGCCTTGCAACATTTTAGATTGAGCTTCTGCGCCATCTAAAACCGACATAGCTATTAATGCATACCCACACGATGCAACAGCAACAAGAGGAAAGGTACGAAGGCCTGCACCATCATGGCTACGCTCTCTGTCGTAAGCCATAGGTAGCGCAAGTAGGTATGCAATACCTAAATGTATTAAGTTATCGATGATTTCATTCCACTGTAAATCAATTTCCATTATTGAGCCTATGCGGGTTAATTTTGTTAATAATAAGCAAGCAGCGGGCCATTGCATAAATAACTAATAATCAATGGTTTATTGTAGGAAGCTGAGTTTAATAAAAATTATTGAGGAAACTTTTACATGTTTTTATTACTATTTTACGCGATAGTTAATTTGATCTGAGTTTTAAAGCCCCGTATTCTTTTATCATACCTAAAAGACACCTATGTGAACCTTTTGCCTTTAGATAAAACATTAAGTACACCCACTAAGCATGAAAAAACAGCGTTACTATTTTGCGCTGGGTTATCTGTTTTTGCTTTTTTATTTCCTGAATTTCTCACAGAACACTTACAACCTACCATTAATAAAATTTTAGGTTATTTAGGATCACCATTTTTTATATTGCAGCTGGTGGGTGTTACAAGAAAGTTTATAAATGATTTTAGGTAGTAATACTTACATTTTTTTACAGAGTTACAATAAAAAACGTATACAATTTAGGTAATATTTTGTTTAGGATGAATGATGAAAACAATTATTGTACTTTTGTTTTTTTATTGCCTTTCTGGCTGTACAGTTGCGGGCGCTATTATTGATGGGCAAGCACAATCTCAGGCGCGTAATGATAAAAATAGTATTAGCCCGGCGCAGTCAACACCTTATAAAAACCCACTAGAGCCAGTACCTACAGATAAAAACGGATTTAACTTTACTGATATGGGATTAAAGATAGATTCGGCTCTTGTTAGCCTAGTTAAAGGGGGAAGCACTACTACGCAAGTATGTAGGCAGGTCACTAAAAGTCTAAAAGAGTGTGTAGAGGTAGAAAAGTCATCTCTACACACTAATGAGTCTAAGCAGTTAAAAACTGATGATGAAATAATAAGTGTTGGTCAATAAAGCTGCTTATAAAAAAGTAGCTATGGTCGTAGCCTGCTTGCATTTCAAGTGTAAGCGGGTAGCCTTTTTTATCTGCAATAGCGACTAAGTTTTCTGGCTTAAGTTGCTCTTGTAAAAAACCATCGGCATCACCTTGACTCACTAACATAGGTAAGTAATTAGCTTGCTCTGCGTTTTTCATCAGCTCGCAGCTGTCGTATTGCTTCCAAAGCGCTTTATCATTTCCTAAATAACCAGTAAATGCTTTTACACCCCAAGGGCATTCAATCGGATTTACAATAGGGCTAAAAGCCGAGGCACTTACAAACGCAGTCGGGTTTTTAAGTGCGACCATTAATGCACCGTGCCCGCCCATAGAGTGACCGCTAATTGCTTTTGTGCTTGTTACCGGAAAATGTTGTTCAATCAATGCTGGTAATTCACTAACAACATAATCGTACATATTAAAATGGGTGTTGTAAGGAGCTTGCGTGGCATTTACGTAAAAGCCTGCGCCTTGTGCAAAGTCGTAACTGTCTTCATTGGGTACGTTTTCGCCACGCGGGCTGGTGTCAGGCGCTACAATAGCAATGCCTAGCTCTGCTGCTTTTTTAAATGCACCGGCTTTTTGCATAAAATTTTCGTCGGTACAGGTTAAACCTGATAGCCAATAAAGTACCGGTACTTTGTTTGTTTCACTTGCACCTGGTGGTAAAAACACCGAAAAGCGCATAGTGCAATGTGTACTTGTTGCAGGGTGAGTATATTGCTTATGCCAACCACCAGCTACTTTTGTACTTGAGATATTCTCTAACATAATAATCCTTAAAAGCCGCAAACCTTTAGGTTTTACGGCTTTTTATTAAGTCGTTTACTAAGTGCTTATTAGTAATGAATTACTGTACGAATACTTTTACCTTCGTGCATTAAATCAAACGCTTCGTTAATTTGTTCAAGGCTCATTGTATGAGTAATAAAGTCGTTTAACGCAAATTCACCCGCCATGTAGCGCTCAACTATTTCAGGTAGTTGCGAGCGACCTTTAACGCCACCAAATGCACTACCACGCCATACACGCCCAGTTACCAGTTGGAACGGACGGGTTGATATTTCTTGGCCTGCACCGGCTACACCAATAATTACCGACTCACCCCAACCTTTATGACAACACTCAAGCGCAGAGCGCATTACATCAACATTACCAATACATTCAAACGAGTAGTCAACGCCACCGTCAGTCATTTCAACAATCACTTCTTGAACAGGCTTGTCGAAATCTTTTGGATTAATTAAATCAGTTGCACCAAGTTTTGTCGCTAAATCGAATTTAGTAGTGTTAATATCAACACCAATAATACGTCCAGCGCCTGCCATTTTTGCACCAATAATGGCAGATAAACCAATACCACCAAGGCCAAAAATTGCTACTGTGTCGCCAGGTTTTACGTTTGCAGTGTTTGTTACTGCGCCCATACCTGTTGTTACACCACAGCCTAGTAAACAAATCTCTTCTAAAGAGGCTTCTTTATTTACTTTAGCGAGTGAAATTTCTGGAAGCACTGTGTACTCAGAAAACGTTGAGCAACCCATGTAGTGGTATATTGGTTGGCCGTCTTTAAAAAAGCGTGTTGTGCCGTCTGGCATAAGGCCTTTACCTTGAGTTTCGCGCACAGCAGAACATAGGTTAGTTTTACCTGAAGTACACATTTTACAAACGCCACATTCAGCAGTGTATAGAGGAATAACATGATCCCCAACTTCAACACTGGTTACGCCTTCGCCAATTGCGTATACAACGCCTGCGCCTTCATGGCCTAAAATAGCAGGGAAAATACCTTCAGGATCATCACCTGATAAAGTAAATGCATCGGTATGACATACACCAGTAGCGGTAATTTTTACCATTACTTCGCCTTTTTTAGGCATCATCACATCAACTTCTTCAACGCTAAGTGGTTGATTAGGACCCCAAGCAATAGCTGCTTTTGATTTAATAAATTCTGACATGTGTTTATCCTTTGTAGTGGTTAGATAATAATTGTAGACCCAATTTGCTTGGGTGATGTGCTTATTGTATTTTTTTCTCAAACAATGATAATCTCTGGTTTATTAAAACACTTTTACAGTATGGTAATAATGGCGCGTTGGAATGGAATAGATGAGTTTATAGCTGTAGGGGAGGAGGGCAGCTTTACTGCGGCTGCAAAAACGCTTGGACTTTCGGTTGCGCATATTAGCCGCCATGTTACAGCGCTTGAGCAACGTTTAAATACCCAGCTTTTAACCCGTACAACCCGTAAAGTGGTTTTAACCAAAGAAGGCGAAGTGTACTTACATCAAATAAAGCACTTACAACACGCTATGGACGAGGCAACTCAAGGTCTTGCTCAGCAACAAAGTACACCAAAGGGTAAAATTAAGCTCACAGCCCCTGTTATGTATGGGGAAACGTTCATTATGCCCATAGTGCATAATTTTATGAAGGATCATCCCGAGGTAGAAGTTGTTGCCACACTAAGTAACGAGCAAGAAAACTTATTAGAGGGCGGATTTGATTTAGCCATAAGGCTAGGGCACTTAAAAGATTCGAGCTTAAAAGCGCGTAGGTTAAGTGCGCGGCGTTTTATTATGTGCGCGGCACCACAGTATTTAACGCGATTTGGTGAGCCGCATACTTTAGGCGAGCTAAACAGCCATGAATGTTTAATTGGGAATAGTAGCTACTGGCGCGTAAACGAAAATGGGCGCGATAAACACTTTAAAATAGCGGGGCGGCTACAGTGTAATAGTGGTTGGGCGCTGGTGGATGGCGCAAAAAAGGGGCTCGGTATTGTACAGCTCCCAGACTACTACATTGAAAACGAAATTAACTCAGGGCAATTGGTGCCTATTTTAACACCCTATCAACCACAGCTAGAAGGGGTATGGGGCGTATATCCACCAAGGCAGTTTGTGGCCACTAATGTACGGGTATTGCTCGATTATTTAGTTAAAGGGCTGAAAACTTAACCGCGAATTAATGGTTAAACATGTATTGCTGTAAATATAGCCAAGTATCAGATTTATAAATTATTTCTTACATTTTACGCCATACCCAAAGGCACTTTTTTCGTGCTACTATTGCTCAATACTTTTACGATAAGTGTTAAAAATAATATGTTTCAACCGGTTAGCTTATTTATAGGGCTTAGATATAGTCGCTCATCTAAAGGAAATGCGTTTATATCGTTTATTTCGTTTTTTTCTATTGCCGGTATCGCTATTGGTTTAATGGCATTATTTACGGTAAGCAGTGTAATGAACGGGTTTGAAAATAGCCTGAAAACCAATATGCTTGGACTTATTCCGCATGTTGAAGTTAGCGCAGATAAACACACTGCCACCCAAATGAACACCCTAAAAACCGACCTCGAACAATCTCCTTATGTTGATCATGTAAGCTTATATCGCCACGGCGAAGCTATTTTGCAAACAAATAAAGACTTGCACGGCGTTTTACTACAAGGCCTTTATAACGATAGTGGTTCTTTGTATAAAATTACCGATAAAATAGTGCAAGGCGATTGGAAAACTGTATTAAACAAAAATTACAACATTGCTATAAGCGGTTATTTGAGTCGTAAATTAGGCGTTAGCGTGGGTGATAAGCTTCGCGTTATTATGCCTAATGCTTCAACATATACACCTCTTGGGCGAGTACCCAGCCAGCGTTTATTTAAAGTAGCCGCAATATACGAAACCGGATCTGAGATAGATATGGCACTTGCGTTTACGAGTGGCGCTTCGCTACAACGGGTATTAAAGCTGGATAAAAACACCGCCCCAAATTTAAGTGTTTCATTGCACGAACCTTTCGAACTAGATGAATTTATTGAAGCAAGCCAACGTATTTTAAAAGATCACAATTACAGTGATTGGCGCAGTACCCAAGGTACTCTATTTGCAGCCGTTGCTATGGAAAAGCGCATTATGTCTATGTTGCTTGCCCTCATTGTATTGGTGGCTGTATTTAATATTGTATCGGCATTAACCATGATGGTAAGCGAAAAACAAGGTGAAGTAGCCATACTACAAACGTTAGGTTTAACACCTTCGCAAGTGCAAAAAGTGTTTATGGTGCAAGGCTTATATAACGGCGTAATTGGTACCGCAATAGGCGCATTTTTAGGTGTAATATTTAGTTTATATATAAATGAGCTACTTGCATTAGTGGGCTTAAACTTACTGGCGGGTATAGAGCTTCCGGTAAAATTTGATATTTTGAGTTTAGTAATAATAGCGTTTGCCAGTATTGCTATGAGCTTTTTAGCTACCTTATATCCTGCGCGTAAAGCCGCAAAAGTAAAACCAGCAGAGGTATTACGTTATGAATGATTTAGTGATTAGTTGTGAAAATTTAAGTAAGGTTTATCAAGACGGCAGCAACCAAGTTGAAGTATTAAAAGGCGTTGATTTAGCGCTTCAGCAAGGTGAAATGCTCGCTATTGTCGGGAGTTCTGGCTCTGGTAAAAGTACGCTTTTACACATACTTGGCACATTAGATACCGCAAGCTCAGGTAGCGCTAAAATTAAAAACCAAGAAGTTGCAAAACTTTCGCGAACAGAGCAAGCCGCATTTAGAAACCAAAATTTGGGCTTTATCTATCAATTTCATCACTTATTAATGGAGTTTAGCGCAGTTGAAAACGTGGCTATGCCGTTATTAATTAAAGGCTTGAGTGCAAAAGAAGCCAAAGCTCAAGCGCTCGATATGCTCGAAAAAGTAGGCCTTGCACATCGCAGCTCGCATAAACCGTCTGCGCTTTCTGGTGGAGAGCGCCAACGCGTGGCTATTGCCCGCGCGCTAGTTACTAAACCTGCGCTTGTGCTTGCTGATGAACCAACCGGTAATTTAGATAAACAAAATGCGATTAAAATTTACGATTTAATTAATGAGCTTAACCAAAGCTTAAACACCAGTTTTGTGGTAGTTACACACGATTTAGAACTTGCCGATAAGCTAGGCAAAATAGCTTATTTAGACGATGGAAAACTAGCTATTAAAGAGTCGCAGCATGTTGCTTAGTGCATTTTTAAGTAAACGTTTTAGAGCCTATTCAGGCCACAAAGATGAAAAAAACGGCTTTGTTAGTTTTATCGCTAAAGCGTCGACTATTGGTATTTTATTAGGTGTCGCGGTTTTAATTGTGGCGCTGTCGGTAATTAATGGATTTGAGCAGCAACTAGTACATAGATTGCTAAGTGTTGTGCCGCAGGTTGAATATGTAGCACCAAGTAGACCCATTGCAAATTGGTCGCAAAAGGTTGAGGATTTACAAACACAACTTCACGTAACAGGGGCTGCGCCATTTATTGCCGTTAACGGAATGGCGCAATATAAAAGCCAGCTAAAAGCGATAGAAATTCGAGGTGTTGAGCCATCGCTCGAGAGTAATGTATCGGCGGTAAACCAGTTTACCAGTGGTAAATTAGTGAGTCAGTTAGGCCTTGACGATGTAATTTTAGGTAAGCAAATAGTAAAACAGTTAGACGCCAAAGTAGGCGATAACATTACATTACTTATTCCGCAAATTAGTCAAAAAGGTCAATCATTATTAGCGCCTAAACGCGTAACACTTAACCTTGCAGGTGTTATAGAAATGGGCGGACCGATTGATAGTACCGCTGCATTTATACATCTTAACAAAGCGCAGCAAACATTAGGTTACGATGAAAGCCAAGTAACCGGGCTTCGCCTAAGCGTTGATGACGTATTTACCGCGCATCAAATTGCGCTACGGGTAGGGCAAACCATAGACGACTATGTATATATTTCTAGTTGGTTTAGAACGCAAGGCAGCTTATACCAAGATATTCAAATGGTGCGTACCATAGTTTATATTGTGGTGTTTTTAATTATAGCTGTGGCAAGTTTTAATATTGTGTCCTCATTGGTAATGGAAGTACGCGAAAAACAAGGCAATATTGCTATTTTAAAAACCATGGGCGCAAAAGACAGTACCATTTTAGCTACCTTTGTAATGCAGGGTTTAACGCAAGCTTTTGTAGGTGTGGTATTAGGCAGCTTAATTGGTGTGGTACTGGCAATAAATATTAGCGAATTATTTACTTGGCTCAGCCAACTCTTTGGCGCAAATCCACTTCAAGGAGTTTATTTTATAGAGTTTTTACCCAGTAAGTTAGTGTGGCAGGATATTGTGGTAACAGTTGTTGTTACTTTTATTTTAGCGGCGTTAGCTACTATTTATCCGGCGTGGCAAGCAACAAGAGTTGACCCTGCAAAAGTGCTGGGTAATTAGCGGCATTGGTAGCGTGTGCGCTGCTAAATAAAAACTAATAGGGCAGTATTGGCAAGTCTGTTAAACTAGGGCGCTTATTTACAAGCTAACAATAACTAACCATTGGGTTAGCATTTACTACTCTGGGATTTACTTTGACAAATAACGATATTTTACGCCGCATTCGCTACACTTTTAATTTAACTGACACCGCTATGGTAAATGTTTTTGCTGCAGCTGAGCATACGGTTACTACAGAGCAAGTAATTGCTTGGTTAACTAAAGAAGGCGAAGAAGCTTACACTGAAATAAGTGATACAGAGTTTGCAACTTTTTTAAATGGTTTTATTAATACGCAACGTGGTAAGCGCGAAGGCGATCAACCTGCTCCTGAGAGCAAGTTAAATAACAATATTATTTTTATGAAGCTGCGTATTGCTTTAAATATGAAAGCGGAAGATGTGATTGCGACGCTGGCACTCGTTGACTTTAATTTGAGTAAGCATGAGCTAAGCGCGTTTTCTCGTAAAGTAGATAACAAGCACTACCGCGTATGTAACAACCAGGTACTTCGTTTATTTTTAACGGGTGTACAACAGCAGGTTCGTCCACAAAGCACTGCTGAGTAAGCAAGGTAAAGCCATTACTCTTTCAAAACGCTAAAACAGCCCTTGTTTTAGCGTTTTGTTGTTTTTAAGTTAAATATATTTCAACTTGTTACACGCCTACTTTAAAATTGTTCAATACCGCTTAATAAACTAGCAATTGAATGAGAACATTTAAATATCAAGTAATTACCTCCTTTGTTAACTGTATGTTTGGTTTTAGCAACCGCGCACTGTATTTTTATATCGTTAAAATGAATAAAAATTCGGCTAGTCGCTGTTTTATTTTTACACAACAGTAAAATAATTCAACTTGAATGACGTGCAACACCACTCTTTCTAATGGTAAGGTGTATGAAAATTATGATTTTAAAATAGATTTATATTCAAAAAAAAACTTAATCATACTTACCCGAATTCTCAAATTTTAAAAATAGCTTACACGGAAGAATAATTATGAATTATATACATAGTACGATAGCTCAATTAAAGCAAACTAGCCCCGCGCAAAGTGAGTTTTATCAAGCTGTTGAAGAAGTACTAGAATCTTTAGAACCTCTTTTTGCAAAAACTACAAATTATCAAAAAGAAGCCATTATAGAAAGAATGGTAGAGCCAGAGCGTCAACTAATGTTTCGTGTACCTTGGGTTGACGACGAAGGTAATATTCAAGTAAATAAAGGCTATCGCATTGAATTTAGCTCTACCTTGGGCCCATATAAGGGGGGCTTGCGTTTTCACCCGAGTGTTAATGCCAGTATTATTAAGTTTTTGGGTTTTGAGCAAGTGTTTAAAAACTCATTAACCGGCCTACCTATTGGTGGTGGTAAAGGCGGTGCTAACTTTGATCCAAAAGGGCGATCAGACGGTGAAATAATGCGTTTTTGCCAATCATTTATGAACGAGTTATACCGCCACATTGGCCCAACTACCGACGTACCTGCAGGGGATATTGGTGTTGGCGCACGCGAAATTGGTTATTTGTTTGGCCAGTACAAGCGTTTAACAGGGCGTTACGATGGTGTGTTAACCGGTAAAAGCCTAATGTGGGGTGGCTCGTTAGTTCGTAAAGAAGCAACTGGCTACGGCGCAGTGTACTTTGCAAACTACATGCTACAAAACCGCGATGATAGCCTAGCTGGAAAACGTTGTTTAATTTCGGGCTCGGGTAATGTTGCTATTTATGCGATGGAAAAGCTGTATCAATTAAATGCAAAACCAATTACCTGTAGTGACTCTCGCGGTACACTATTTCATGACGCGGGTATAGATTTAACGCTTATTAAAGAGTTAAAAGAGCAGCAACGTGGCTGTTTAAGCAAATATAAAGAAAGCTACCCAGAAGCCACTTATATTGCTCGCGCAGATTACCCAGAAGATGGGCATGCAGTGTGGCGTTTTAAAGCCGATGCTGCGTTCCCGTGTGCCACTCAAAATGAGTTAACTCAAGGCGATGCAAAAGCGCTACTAAGCAATGGCTGTATTTTGGTGAGTGAAGGTGCAAACATGCCTTCGACCAAAGACGCGATTGACTGCTTTATTAAAGCCAAAATAGCTTACGGCCCAGGTAAAGCTGCTAATGCGGGCGGCGTTGCAACCAGCCAATTAGAAATGGCGCAAAATGCCAGTATGCAAAGCTGGACTTTTGAAGAAGTGGATGCAAAATTACAGCACATAATGAAAAACATTTTTAATATTGCTAACGAAACAGCGGCAGAATTTGGCCAACCTACTAACCTGTTACTTGGCGCTAATATTGCTGGTTTTCGCCGTGTTGCCGATGCAATGATAGAGCAAGGCGTAGTTTAACTAAAATAGTTTAAAGCAATTGCAGCTTATTGCTGTGAGAGCCTGTACTTAAAAACACCCCATAAATTTAGCTATTTATGGGGTGTTTTATTTAAATAACCGCTTAAGTTAGTTATAACGCTATAAAGCCAAGCTATAACAGCGTAGGATCAGGCTACTTTCGAATGAAAATGGGTTTGCACTTCGCGGTGCATTAACATAAAAAATTATGCAACTAACTGCAAAAGCATCACTTCCTAACGCATTACTTATCTCTATTAGTACACCTCACTTTAAAGGCGATGAAGCAATTGAGTCGCTTGCAGAATTGGCACGCCTAGTTACCACTCTTGGCTTTAAAGTAGTTGGTACACAATCACAAAAGCAAAGTTCTACCCAAAAAGTAAATGTACTGGGTTCAGGTAAACTGGCTGAAATAGCGCACCTTACTGGTAATAAAGGTTCTGCTGCAGATGAGAAAGAGGGTGAGAATTTTCTTGATGACGATCCATTATCCGACATGCCATCAGAAATTCCATCAGACGGTTTAGATTTTGCTTGTGCCGATGTTGTCGTGTTTGACTGCGATTTAACGCCTTCTCAACTGCGTAATGTTGAGAACCAGCTGGGTGTAGAAGTATTTGATCGCACCGGTATTATCATTGAAATATTTAGTCGTCATGCGCGTACTAAAACTGCAAAATTACAAGTTGAAATTGCTCGCCTTAATTATGTCGCGCCACGGCTGCGTGAAACATCAACAGGTGATAAAGAACGCCAAATGGGTAAAGGTGCGGGCGAAACCACACTTGAGCTTAATCGCCGTAAGGTGCGCGATCAGTTAGCAGAATTAAAGCGCGAACTTGTTAGTGTTCAAGATGTAATGATGGACAGACGTACGCAGCGCTCTGAGCTATTCTCAGTGGCTTTAATTGGTTATACCAATGCGGGCAAGTCATCAATGATGCGCGCAATTACAGGTAGTGATGTAGAAGGCGAAAACAAACTCTTTGCAACGCTAGATACCACTGTTCGCGCGCTGTATCCAATTACGCAGCCACGTATATTGGTTTCAGATACGGTTGGTTTTATTAAAAAATTACCTCATGATTTGGTTGCTTCATTTCATTCAACGCTCGCTGAGGCACATGATGCGTCGTTATTGTTGTATGTTGTAGATGCTTCAGATCCTTCTTTTCGCTCACAGCTTGAAGTAGTACATAAAGTACTGGCAGAAGTTGGGGTAGAAGGTAGCAAAAAATTATTAGTACTGAATAAGTCAGACCAATTAAGTACTGAGCAGCAGCAGTCGCTAATGGATGAGTTTCCTGATGCGATGATGACCTCTACACGTAATCCAGATGATATTAGTAAATTGCACAAATACATTATTGGCATTGCTCAAGAGGACATGATTGAAGAAGAGATTCTTATACCGTACACAGCTAAAGGTATTGTGGGCGAAATCCGATCGAGTATGAGTGTTGTTAAAGAAGAATATGAATACAGCTATATTAAATTAACAGTGCGCTCGAGTGCGATTGATTTAGAACGTTTAAAAAAGAGAATGTTGAATTTATAATAAATTCAGTACATAAAAAGCACAGCCAATTGGCTGTGCGTTTTAGTATTAGTCCTAACATACGTAAATTTAACGCTGCTAGCTCTAAATATAGCTCTGAGATAAATTCCCTATCCAGAGTCTCAGTTACTTAAAAACGAAACTAGGAAAAAGGATTTTCGCTTAGCTCTTCTTGCATTTGCTCGCGCATTTTAAATTTTTGCAGTTTACCTGTTACTGTCATTGGGTAATTTTCTACAAAACGGATATGTCGTGGCATTTTAAAGTAGGCTAGTTTGTCTTTTAAAAACTCACGAATTGCTTGCTCATCAAGCACAGCATCTTCTTTTGGTTGGATCCAAGCGCATACTTCTTCGCCATACTTTTCATCGGTTATACCAAATATGGCAGCATCTTGAATGCCCGGGTAGGTGTAAAGTACTTCTTCTATTTCTCGAGGGTAAATGTTTTCGCCGCCGCGAATAATCATATCTTTAATGCGGCCAACAATAGTGACAAACCCTTCTGTATCCATGACACCTAAATCGCCAGAGTGTAGCCAACCGTTGTCATCTATTGTGGCTTTTGTTTTAGCATCGTCATTCCAATAGCAGCGCATTATGCCTGCACCTTTACTACACACTTCGCCAGGTTGACCAATTTTTTGAATGTTACCCAGTTCGTCAATTATTTTAACCTCAGTATGGGCAAGTGCGCGGCCAACCGTCGTTACTTGCCGCTCTATTGAAGAGTCTGTTTCGGTAATGTTGTTTATGGGGCTGCACTCCGTTTGCCCGTAAGCAATCAGTACTTGATGCATGTTCATTTGTGTTTGTACTTTGCGCATTACTTGCTCTGGGCATGTAGAGCCTGCCATTACACCCGTGCGTAAAGTACTTAAGTCATAATCGTTAAAATTACTTAGCTCAAGCTCACTAATAAACATAGTAGGTACACCGTGCAGCGCTCTACACCCTTCTTGTTGAACTACATCTAGTGTGGTTTTTGCATCGAATGAATCGCCTGGGTAAATGGCTGCTGCACCTTTACTAACACACAACAAGCTACCCAATACCATTGCAAAGCAATGATATAATGGGATAGGGATACATAACTTGTAATCGCTCGTAAAGTGCATAGATTCGGCGACGAATAGCGCATTATTTAAAATGTTTTTATGAGTGAGCGTTGCGCCTTCTGGGTTGCCGGTTGTGCCTGATGTAAATTGTAAATTGTAAATTGTATATTGATGTCTTGCTCAGCATTTAAGTTTGCACCTATTGCTTTTAATTCAAGCTCATGTGCCGATGTTGGCAAGTTAATAACATCATTAAAAGAGTACATACCAGGAGATGCTTCATCGCCAATGCGGATTATATTTTTAAGAGTGGGTAGTGCTTTTAAATTAAGTGTGTCTTTATCGCAAGTTGCAAGTTCTGGAGCCAAACCATTGAGCATTTCTAAATAATCACTGCCTTTAAAGTTTGATGCTGTGATTAGAGTAGAGCATTCAACACTATTTAAGGCTTATTGTAATTCGTTAGGGCGATATGCAGGGTTGATGCAAACCATTATTGCGCCAATTTTTGCGGTTGCAAATTGGGTTAAGCACCACTCAATATTATTAGGAGACCAAATACCAACACGCTCGCCTGGTTTCACGCCAAGTGCCAGCAACCCCATAGCAAGTTGATTAACTTCTTTTTGAAATTCTTTATACGTTAAGCGAATACCTTGATGATGAACTACAACAGCTAACGCCTCTGGGTTTTTGTCGACAATAAAGTCAAAGTACTCGCCTATAGTTGAATTTGTTAAAGGTGTGCTTTGTATACCTCTAAAGTAGCTTTGAGATAACGGCAAGTGATTTATTTGCTCTACTTCTTTTACCGCAATAGTGTGTGTGCATTGCTCTCTCCATGGAAATGTGTGTGAGTTATGTAAACTACAAAGTTAAAATAAACACATATTGTCGACAAAGAGAAGTGCAGTTAGACTAATGTATTATTAGATTAATAAAAGCTAATACTACTTTTTAGACACAAAAAAACGCGTCTTACAATGTAAGTACGCGTTTTTAAACGAGTAATGAGTTTACATTTCGTCGCTGCGGTATGTTTTTTTCATGATGTAAACGTAAGCGTTTACAAAAGCATTTTCTTGGTACTTTTTAAGGCCTGTTTCTTCAAAATCAATAGGGATGGGGTTGCGTTTTAACTGCTCTTTAACTTCAGTTGTAGTAAATAAACGTACATCTAAGTTGTCGATTAATTGAATTGCAGTTTCCATTTTAAAGCCTTTTGCACTGCCAGCAAATTTACCTTTAGGCTGACGCTCACGAATTGCAACAGAATCAATTTGGTAATCTTGCATTAATTTTGCAAAATCGAATTGAAATTTACGCATTACTTCAGTGTCGTTACCGTTACCTAAGGTAAAGCGTGTTTGGCGCACATCGCGAATATCAAATACGTCATTATCTTTACTTAAAATACAAAGTAGTACATCACTACCGGTAATTTCTACACCACATGTTCTCATGTTTATTCTCTAAAATAACTTAATTACGCAGTATTATACGCAACGCACATTAAAATGCGAGTGTGGGTATAGTTGTAGGCGCGTAATTAATGCATTGATGCTTTTATATTTTAATAAAATGATTTTTTTGCTTTAAAAGCTACATTTTGTGGATAAAACGGGTGGATTTCACCCCTTTAAACTTGTAATTAAATGCGCGGCACGCGACAATATATCTTTGTAGTTGAATAGACTCCTCATCTACATTTATTAGTCAATGCTTATTCGTAAAAGCGTTGTCGAGTCATTCTCATTTAATTTATTAAAAATACACGTGATACATTGTAGGTGTCACCACTGTAGCAAGGATTTATAATGCCAGTTATTACTCTTCCAGACGGAAGTCAACGTAGTTTTGAAAACCCTGTAAGCACGCTTGATGTTGCAAACGACATTGGTCCTGGTTTAGCTAAAGCGACCATTGCGGGCCGTGTAAATGGCAACCGTGTTGATGCATGTGATAAAATTTGTGAAGATTCTCGTCTTGAGATTATTACCGCTAAAGACGATGACGGCCTTGAAATCATTCGTCACTCTTGTGCTCACTTAATCGGTCATGCAGTTAAGCAACTTTTCCCAGACGCAAAAATGGCAATTGGTCCTACCATTGATAACGGTTTTTACTACGATATCGATATGGAACACTCATTATCACAAGATGATCTTGAAGCAATTGAAAAGCGTATGCTGCAACTTGCAAAAACCAACTACGACGTAGTGAAAAAAACAGTAAGCTGGCAAGAAGCACGCGATACATTTGAAGCGCGTGGCGAAACATACAAAATAGAAATTCTGGACGAAAACATCGCTAAAGATGACCGCCCAGGTTTATATCATCACGAAGAATATGTAGACATGTGTCGTGGACCTCACGTTCCTAACATGAAATTTTGCCAAAACTTCAAACTAATGAAAGTGGCGGGTGCATATTGGCGTGGTGATTCAGAAAACAAAATGCTACAACGCATTTATGGCACCGCGTGGGGCGATAAAAAGCAACTTAAAGCGTATTTAAAGCGCCTTGAAGAAGCTGAAAAACGCGATCACCGTCGTATTGGTAAAGCGCTTGATTTATGGCATTGGCAAGAAGAAGCACCAGGCATGGTATTTTGGCACAACGATGGTTGGAGCATTTACCGCGAGCTTGAAGAATTTGTACGTGAAAAATTACGCGAATATGAGTACGAAGAAGTAAAAGGTCCAATGATGATGGACCGTTCACTTTGGGAAAAATCAGGTCACTGGGAAAAATATTCAGAAGCAATGTTTACCACTGAGTCTGAAAAACGTGAATACGCAATTAAACCTATGAACTGTCCTGGTCACGTGCAAATTTTTAACCAAGGGTTAAAATCGTACCGTGATTTACCACTTCGTATGGCTGAATTTGGTTGTTGTCACCGTAATGAACCATCAGGTGCACTACACGGTTTAATGCGTGTACGTGGCTTTACACAAGATGATGCTCACATTTTCTGTACTGAAGAGCAGATAATGGACGAAGTGTCATCGTGTATTAAGATGGTTTATGATACATATGAAACATTCGGATTTGAGAAGATTGTAGTTAAGCTATCTACTCGCCCAGAACAACGCATTGGTGAAGACCATATGTGGGATAAAGCAGAGCTTGCTTTAGCTGATGCACTTAAGCTAAACGATATTGAATTTGATTATCTTCCGGGCGAAGGCGCGTTTTACGGTCCGAAGATTGAATTTACTTTGTACGATTGTTTAGACAGAGCGTGGCAGTGTGGTACAGTGCAATTAGACTTTGCATTACCGGGTCGTTTAGGTGCTACTTATGTAGCAGAAAATAACGAGCGTCGTACACCTGTAATGATACATCGTGCTATTTTAGGTTCTATTGAACGCTTTATTGGCATTTTAACTGAAGAGTACGCTGGTTTATTCCCGACGTGGCTTGCACCAAAGCAAGTGGTAATTATGAATATTACCGATAAACAGGCTCCTTATGTTAAAGAAGTTGTACAAAAATTAAATAAACTTGGAATTAGAGCCGCTGCTGACTTGAGAAATGAGAAGATTGGCTTTAAAATCCGTGAGCATACACTGAAGCGTATTCCATATTTACTTGTTGTTGGCGATAAAGAAGTTGAACAGCAAGAAGTAGCAGTGCGTACTCGCACAGGTGAAGACCTTGGCAAATTTAATGTTGATGATTTTGTAGCTAAAATTAGCGAAGAAATTAAAAATCGACAGTAAAAATCGAGCGTGTAAGGCATTAACAAACAGCCAATTACACGCTTATATTATTGATATTCTTGGAGGAACGTACTATTAGAGGCGGCAAGAAAGGGCAACAAACAGCTCAAAAAAATCGTATTAACGAAGAAATTACAGCGCAAGAAGTTCGTTTAATTGACATTGAAGGCGAACAAGCTGGAATTCAGTCATTACAAGACGCGCAAACTATGGCCGATACAGCGGGTGTTGATCTTGTTGAGATCAGTCCAAACGCTGAGCCGCCTGTTTGTAGAATCATGGATTACGGTAAGTTCATCTTTGAAAAAAGCAAAGAACTAAAAGAGCAGAAGAAGAAGCAAAAGCAAATCCAGATAAAAGAAATCAAATTCCGTCCAGGTACGGATGAAGGTGATTATCAGGTTAAGCTTCGCAACTTACGTAAGTTCTTAGAAGCTGGCGATAAAGCTAAGATTACTATCCGCTTCCGTGGTCGTGAAATGGCTCACCAAGAAATTGGTATAGAATTATTAAACCGTATCAAAACCGATTTAGAAGAGCTTGCTGTAGTTGAGTCTTTCCCAAATCGTGTTGAAGGCCGCCAAATGGTTATGATGATGGCGCCTGTTGCTAAAAAATAATTTTTAAGCGATAATACGCACCGAAATTAGCTCAGGTCTGCAAGCAATATGCGAATATTCACCTGAGTTAACCGGTTTTAAAGTAAGATTGCGGCATTTATGTTGGGTCTTCACCGGAACATGGCAGTAAGTCAGGCCTAAAAGTGGAGCTATAGCAATATATCTCACGCCTGCTTACTAATTTAAAAGCAATACAATTGGAGTTATTGCAATGGCTTATAAGCTAAAAAGTCACAGTGGCGCTGCTAAGCGTTTCAAAAAGACTGCTTCTGGCGGTTTCAAGCGTAAACAAGCGCATCTTCGTCATATTCTGACTAAGAAAACTTCTAAGCGTAAGTTACACCTACGTCCTAAGATGATGGTTCATAAAAATGACCATGGTCTAGTTTCACGTATGTTACCGTTCGCTTAATAGGGGTTTTTAGAAATGGCAAGAGTTAAACGCGGCGTTGTCGCACGTGCACGTCACAAAAAAGTTTTAAAACAAGCAAAAGGTTACTACGGAGCACGTTCACGTGTTTACCGCGTAGCTTTCCAGGCTGTTACTAAAGCGGGTCAATACGCTTACCGTGACCGTCGTGCGAAGAAACGTACTTTCCGTCAATTATGGATTGCACGTATCAATGCTGCTTCACGTCAAAATGGTCTGTCTTACAGCCGTTTTATCAATGGTCTTAAAAAGACTTCTGTAGAAATCGATCGTAAGATCCTTGCAGATATCGCTGTTTACGACCAAGTTGCATTCGCAGCGCTTGTAGAAAAAGCAAAAGAAGGCCTAGCCGCTTAAGCTTTTTTATATAAGTATTAAAAAGGAGCCTATGGCTCCTTTTTTTGTGCCTGTAATTTAGTAACTTAAACCAATGAGTAATACCAATTCGCTTAATTAAAGGATCTATTTTGAGAGCGTAAAAACGTATTGATAGCTAGGCAAAAAATTCGCTATTTAGTTGTTCTCGGCAATTGCTCCTGCATTGCTCTACCTTCTGCATCCATGCAGTCGTAAATGAGAGTTTTTTAACGCAGGTAGCGACATGTTTAGCCCCGCAAAATGATTAAGTATTACTGCGGATTGGTATAATATTTAATAAGGTTATAAAGCCTAAAAATACAGGTGCGAATGAGTGAGATGTATTTGGCTGCATTTTTTTGTTGAATCACCGCAGTTTCCTCATTATAAAAAATTTAGTTGATATAATTTATATAATTAAGGCGTTTGTTAGAGAATTTTATGTTTGCAAGTTTACTAATTTTATCTGCAAGTGTGGCGTATGACGCACACTTACCTCCACTCATTGAGTGGCAGGGGAAAAGCGTAGAGCTTTTACAAAAACAAGGGCCGTTAACTACTGACTTCGAGTTATCTGCAGGTGAAGCGTCGCCCGATTATGCAAATACAATGGCATTTGTAGATAGGTTAGTTGCTGCAAACCCTACTCAGTTTCAATCTCAAACCATTGGCTATAGTAATAGTAAGCGTGCAATAAAAATGTTGATTGCCAGTGAGCAAGGTTTTTTTGAAGCAAGGCAAATGGCTAATAGCACTAAGCCAACTATTTTTATCCAGGCAGGAATACATTCTGGGGAAATAGACGGTAAAGATGCCATGTTCATGTTACTCAGAGATATAGCGACGGGTAAGCGCCGTGACATTTTAAAAAAGGTAAACATATTATTTATTCCTATTTTAAATGTAGATGGTCACGAACGTAGCAGTGCATTCAATCGCATTAATCAACGGGGCCCTGCAAAAATGGGCTTTAGAACAAATGCTAATAACCTTAATTTAAATCGTGATTTTACTAAATTAGATACCCCAGAAGTTAGAAGTGTTTTAAAGGTTATTAACGATTACAACCCAAATTTATACATTGATGTACACGTTACTGACGGCGCAGATTACCAATACGATGTGACTTATGGTTACAATCCGGTATTTTCGAGCGAATCGCCTGCGGTATCAGATACATTAAACCAGTTTTTTAAACCTCTTATTGACGATACGCTAGCGAAGCAAGGACACACCCCAGGACCACTTGTTTTTGTTATGGACAAGCGCGACTTTAAAAAAGGGTTAGCGGGCTGGGTTGCTACGCCACGTTTTTCAAATGGTTGGGGGGATTTAAAGTCATTGCCAACTATTTTAATCGAAAATCATTCATTGAAGCCTTACAAGCAACGTGTATTGGGAACTTATGTATTTTTAGATGGTGCTATTACTGCGCTATCAAAGCACAGTCATGAATTAGCTAATGCAGTAAAAAAAGAACAAGAATTTGTTCCTAAACAGTTAATAGTAAAGCGTGGCTATGCCAAACAAGCAGATACTATTGCACAGTTTAAAGGCATTGAATATTCATCAAGCATGAATTCACTTTCGGGTCAAAATGAAGTGAAGTATTTGGGTAAAGCACATACATATACTGACTTACCTATTTATTGGCAAAAAGATGTACAACATACAGTTGAAGTACCTAAAGCTTTTTTTATTCCGCCTGTATATCGCAATATAATTAAGAAACTAAAGTTACATGGTGTCTCTATTAATAAACTTGAAGGGGCAAACACACAGCCTTTGAAAGTTGCAAAGGTGGCAGACTACACGTTTGATAAAGCACCATTTGAAGGGCGTTTTAGAGTATCAGCAACTTTTGATTACGTCCCTGCTATAAATGTAGATTTAGATGGTTGGTACCAAGTAAATACCCAACAAAAAGCAGGCGAATTAGCGGTTCATTTATTGCACCCGGAAGCCCCTGATTCATTTTTTGCGTGGGGTGAGTTTAATACTATTTTTCAACGTACTGAATATATGGAAAACTATGCGCTAATTCCGTATGCACGCCAAATGCTAAAAGATAACCCAAAGCTTGCGCTTAAGTTTGATGAAAAACTTAAAGATAAATCATTCGCGAGTGACGCAGAAGCTCGATTAAACTGGTTATATGAGCAAAGTCCATTTTATGATCAAGCGTACTTAAAGTATCCAATACTTATGTCATTCGAAGAAGAAGTTGTTATTCCAGATCAAAAAAGTAAAGAAATTTAATATGGAAATCATAACTATACCTGTAACTGCCTTTGCACAAAACAGCCGTATTATTTGGTGTAGCGAAACTAAACACGCTGTGGTTATCGACCCAGGTGGCGACACTGATAAAATAATAACGGTCCTTAATGAGCATAAACTAGCGTTAAGTGCTATTTGGTTAACGCACGGGCATTTAGATCATGTGGGTGGGGCTGATATTTTACGTAATCAATTTAACGTACAAATTATTGGCCCACAAAAAGAGGAGTACTTCTGGTTTGAAAACTTACCTATGCAAGCACAAATGTTCGGGTTTAAACCCATTGAGCCTTTTTATCCGGATATTTGGCTAAACCATAACGATACCGTGAGCGTAGGTAAACTTAGCTTTTTAGTTAAACATTGCCCGGGGCATACACCCGGTCATATAGTGTTTTATCAACCAGACTATGAGTGCGTTATTGTAGGTGATGTTATTTTTAAAGGCTCAGTAGGGCGCACTGATTTCCCTAAGGGGAACAGTGAACAACTTATAGAGTCGATTAAGACGCATATTTTAACCTTACCTGATAATACTAAAATACTGGCAGGACATGGTAGCGACACTACGGTGGGATTTGAAAAGAAAACAAATCCTTTTGTGAGTGGTAAGTTTGGTTAAGTTGCTTATTTTAAGTTTACAAACTGCATAAACATTAAAAATAAGCAGACTGAGTTTTAAAATGGTTGTATAATTTAACCAGTTTATTTGATAAATAAGAAATAAAATGTCTCTAAATCACGTAGATCGCCAAATATTGGCACTTTTACAACAAGATGCTAGTTTATCAACCGCAGAAATTGCAGATAAAGTAGGCTTGTCTCAATCTCCATGCTGGCGTCGAATCGCTAAGCTAGAGCAAGATGGTTATATAAAAAGCAAAGTGGCTCTTTTAGATGAGAAAAAACTTGGCTTTGATATGCTTGTATATGCACATGTGCGTTTATCAAATCACGGTAAAAAGAATCTTGCTGAGTTTGAAAAGCTGATCATGAGCTACGACGAGGTAACAGAGTGTTACACTATGGCTGGCACCATGGACTTTATGCTACGCATAATTTCACAAGGCATAGAAGGGTATGAGCATTTTGTGCGTGATAATTTACTAAGCTTAGAATACGTCCAAGAAGTACATTCTAATGTAACAATGACATGTGTAAAACGCAGTACTTCCCTTCCTTTGTAAAAGCACTTCTTTTAAAAGCTAAACCATTTTTAGTTTAGCTTAACCACATAATGACAATTGTTAACTGAGCGCTAATTTGGTAGAATTTAGCGCTTTTTTTGATACCCATTACACCATTTGAGGACCTCAATGTTTAACTTACTCAGTAGGGCGCCTAGCTCTGCTAAAAACGATATTCTATCTGGATTAACTGTGGCGTTAGCCTTAGTGCCAGAAGCAGTTGCGTTTGCATTTGTTGCAAATGTAGAACCTTTGGTTGGTCTATATGCCGCGTTTATCGTTGGTTTAATTACGGCTATTTTTGGTGGTCGCCCTGGTATGATTTCAGGTGCAACCGGTGCACTAGCTGTTGTCATGGTAAGTTTAGTGCTTGATCACGGTGTTGAGTATCTATTTGCAACTGTGTTGCTGATGGGAATACTGCAAATTCTCGCGGGTGTATTTAAGCTCGGTAAGTTTATCCGTATGGTTCCTCATCCGGTAATGCTTGGTTTTGTAAACGGGTTAGCAATTGTTATATTTTTAGCTCAGCTAGGGCAGTTTAAAGTGCCAGACGGTATGGGCGGACAAGAATGGATGACAGGTAATCCATTATTTATCATGCTTGGCTTAGTTGCATTAACCATGGCAATAATCCACTTTTTGCCAAAATTGACTACAGCAGTGCCTTCATCTCTAGTTGCTATTGTAACTGTAACTGGATTAGTGATTGGGTTTGATTTAGAAGCGCATACAGTATTAGATTTCTTAAAAGGAATGACAGGCGACGAAACAGCAACAATCGCTGGCGGTTTACCTGAATTTCATATTCCTATGGTACCGTTTACTTTCGAAACGCTACAAATTATTTTTCCTTATGCACTTATTTTAGCGGCTATTGGTTTAATTGAATCATTATTAACGCTTAGCTTAATTGATGAGATTACAGAAACCCGTGGTCATAGTAATAAAGAATGTATTGGTCAAGGTGCTGCAAATATTACCTGCGGTATGTTTGGTGCAATGGGTGGTTGTGCAATGATTGGTCAATCAATGATCAATATAAATTCAGGTGGTCGCTCTCGTTTATCAGGTATAAGCGCTGCACTTATGCTACTTGGTTTTATTATTTTTGCCTCTAGCTTAATTGAAATGATCCCATTAGCTGCACTTGTTGGTGTTATGTTTATGGTAGTACTTGGTACATTTGAATGGGCAAGCTTTAAAATGATGAAGCGCGTACCATTATCTGATGCATTTGTAATTGTTCTTGTGTCGGGCGTGACGGTTATTACTGATTTAGCGATTGCTGTATGTGTGGGTGTTATTGTATCGGCTCTAGTATTTGCTTGGCAGCATGCGAAGCAGATATATACAACTAACTACATTGATCAGGAAGGCGCTAAGGTGTACGAACTACATGGTCCGTTATTCTTTGGCTCTGTTAAAAACTTTTCTGAGTTATTCGATGTGAAAAATGATCCTAAAAATGTGATTGTTGAATTTAAACACAGCCGCGTATCTGATCACAGTGCAATAGAAGCAATTGATACACTTGCTGACAAATACACAAAAGCAGGTAAACAACTTCATTTACGTCACTTAAGTAAAGACTGTACGCAGTTGCTTCATAAAGCACGTGATTTAGTTGAAGTGAATGTGATTGAAGATCCAACGTACAAAGTAGCATCAGATAAACTAGCTTAATTTACACAAGGCTATTGATATTTAAAAAGCGGAAGGCGGATAACCTTTCGCTTTTTTAGTGTCTCGACTATTTGTTTGCGGTAAGACTCTTAAAAAGCAAGGCAAGCTGTAGTGCTATGCAAACTCATAAATCTATATAATAAGACTACCTAATTTTGTGAAAATTAGCCCTACATAGGTAAAAATAATAAAAATAACAAAAGCCTATTTTATGGAATTAGTTTTAACCATACGGAGTAAACATCTATTTTGAACTGGCAAACTTTAGTCGATAACAGGCAACGTTTTTTTTGGCTTTTGCAAATCGCGGGCTGGATTGGTTACGCGTTAGTAAATTATATCGGCTCTAAAGTATTTGAAATGCGTGATATATACGTATTTGTTATTTTATTGAATGCTTACGCTGGTTGTTTGATGACAGTGCCGCTTAGGTATATTTACCGTAAAATTTGGAATGCCTCGCCCTGGGTGTTAATGATTGTAGTATTTGGTGCCTCTTATATAACGGGCACTCTATGGGCTGTCGTTCAAAAATTCAATCTATGGGAAATATACCGCCATGGTTATAGACCAGAGGAGTGGTTTTATTACCTGCAGCAAGGTTTAGATTCGGTTTATATTATTTTATGTTGGAGTGGTTTGTACTTTGGCGTTAAATATTATCAGTTATTACAAAGTGAGCGACAAAAAGCGTTAAAGGCCACAACGATGGCACACGAAGCGCAACTAAAAATGCTCAGGTATCAGTTAAATCCCCATTTTTTATTCAATACACTTAACGCTATTTCTACTTTAATTTTGGTTAAAGAAAACAAAGATGCTAACTTAATGGTAGCAAGGTTAAGTGACTTTTTACGTTACACACTTAATACCGATCCAATTAAAAAAGTACCGCTTGAGCAAGAGCTACATGCGCTCATGCTTTACTTAGAAATAGAGCGCGTCCGTTTTGATGAGCGGTTGAAAGTAAATGTAGATATTAGCGAGCAAGCAAAAGAGGCTTTAGTACCGAGCTTAATTTTGCAACCAATTATAGAAAACGCGATTAAATATGCCATTGCCCATCTGACAGAAGGTGGTGTAATTGATATTAAAGCACAAGTATTTGCGAATGAATTATTACTAGAAGTGGGTGACAACGGCCCAGGCACTGAAATACTTGATGGCCAATTAGTTAACGCTCAAGGTGTAGGTGTTGCTAACACCAAAGATAGATTAAAAACGTTGTATGAAAATAATTATTCGTTTGTATTATCACATAATACGCCAAGTGGATTAAAAGTTAATCTGCGAGTACCTTTTGAGAAGGCTGTGAAAAATGACTAAAATAAAAACACTCATTGTTGATGATGAACCGTTAGCGCGAAAAGGTTTAGCGGTAAGACTTGATGAATATTCTGATATTGAAGTAATTAAATTATGTAGTTCAGGCGCTGATGCAATTGAAATGTGCCAAAGAGAGAAAATCGATTTGGTTTTTTTAGATATTCAGATGCCAGGTATGAATGGCTTTGAGGTGGCAAGAGCGCTTAGCGAAAGTACAAAAGTATTACCTGCTATAGTATTTGTAACTGCTTTTGATCAGTTTGCTGTAAAAGCATTTGAAATTCATGCTCTCGATTACATTTTAAAACCCGTTGATGATAACAGATTAAAACAGGCGGTAGAAAAAGTGCATACTTATTTAAAAACGCAGCAAGACAACGCCCATAAGAAAAAACTAGCGAGTTTTGTAGCCGGTATTACTGGTAATAATTGCGAAGAAATATTAAAAAAATTAGCCACTGGCGATACCTTAACAGATAGACGTTACCCAGAATCGCTTGCAGTAAAAGAGCAGGGTGAAATTATACGGGTACCTGTAGCGACTATCCAATGGGTTGATGCTGCAGGTGACTATATGTGTTTACACTGTGAAGATGGACAAACGCATATACTTCGTAAAACAATGAAAGAGCTTGAGCAAGAGCTAGACCCTCAGTTATTTGTGCGTGTACACCGCAGTGCAATAGTAAATACAAAACAAATTAGTAAGCTGGTTACACAAGTAAGTGGCGAGTATTTATTAGTACTTGAAAACGGACAAGAATTAAAAGTGAGCCGTAGCTACCGAGATAAGGTTAAAGCGGCATTAGCAAGTTAAAGCCAACGCTTTTATTACAGGCAGAAAAAATGCGAGCTAAGCTCGCATTTTTTATATTTAATAATTATGCAACAGTTACAATTTTCATAGTGTTAGTTGCGCCCACAGTTTCCATTGAGTCACCGTGAGTAATAATTACTGTGTCGCCAGACTGTAAAGAACCTTGAGAAACTAAAGTATCAAGTGCCGCTTTTACCATACCGTCTTTTTCAGTTTTTGTAGAATCAAAAAATACTGGGTAAACACCACGATAAAGTGCTGTTTGACCTAATGTACTCGCATGGCGTGAAAGCGAGTAGATTGGTAAGCCAGAGCTGATACGTGACATTAATTTAGCCGTGCTACCAGATTCAGTAAGCGTGATGATAGCCTTAACAGAATCTAAGTGATTAGCTGCATACATAGCAGAAAGTGCGATAGATTCTGCATTGTTAGAAAAACGACTATCTAAACGATGCTTAGAAACATGCGTTTCTTTTTGAGATTCAGCACCTAAACAAACACGTGCCATAGTTGCAACAGTTTCTTCAGGGTAATCACCAGCAGCTGTTTCAGCTGAAAGCATTACAGCATCTGTTCCATCAAGAACAGCATTTGCAACATCCATAACTTCTGCACGTGTAGGCATAGGGTTATCGATCATCGATTCCATCATTTGCGTTGCTGTTACTACAGTACGGTTTAATGAACGAGCACGACGAATAATTAGTTTTTGCTTGCCCATAAGAGCTGCATCACCAATTTCAACACCTAAATCACCACGAGCAACCATTACAGCGTCAGACGCTAGAATGATGTCATCAACAGCTTCTTGTGTTTCAACGGCTTCAGCACGTTCAATTTTTGCAAGTAGTTGTGCTTTTGAACCAGCAGCTTCAGCAAGTGAGCGTACGTAGCGCATATCGTCGCCACTACGTGGGAATGATACGGCAATGTAATCTACGTCAATTTCAGCGGCAGTTATTAAATCTTCTTTATCTTTTTCAGTAAATGCTGGAGCAGTTAAGCCACCACCTAAACGGTTAATACCTTTATTGTTAGATAAAACACCGCCAACAGTTACAGTACAATGTACTAAGTGTCCAGCTACTTCATCAACAGTTAGTTGAATAAGGCCGTCATTTAGGAGTAGTAAGTCGTTAGGGCTAACATCGTTAGGTAGTTCTTTATAATCAATACCTACAGAGTTAACATCGCCTTCGCCTTTTTCCATTTTTGCATCAAGAGTGAACTTTGCACCCACAGCAAGCGTTACTTTACCTTCTTTAAAAGTAGAAACGCGGATTTTAGGGCCTTGAAGGTCAGCAAGGATAGCAATATGCTTGCCTAATTTTTTTGCAATATCGCGTACAGCTTGCGCACGGTCTTTATGATCTTGGGCAACACCATGTGAGAAGTTTAAACGTACTACATTAGCCCCAGCGATAATAATTTTTTCTAAGTTGTTATCTCTATCGGTAGCAGGTCCAAGGGTAGCAACTATTTTCGTGCGTCTTAGCATCAATTTCTCCTGTTTGCTTGGTGAAAGCATGTTGACGTTATTTTGTTGAATTAAAATATCTATATTAGATTAAAATATTTTAACTATGTGCAAACTTCAAAGGTTTGCCACTATTTTATACAAAACTATTGTGTCATCATTATGACACCGGTGTCAGAATGCGTCAATGATCTTAATTTCAATTAGCGTTGCTTTTAGTCACCCCGAGAGCATTGATGTTTGATATAATTACGTAGCTTATTTATCTGTAATAAAAAAGCATGTTGTATGGGCTCATAGTTAGTATTTTATGACTGTATGAGTATAATGCACGCGGTATTATTTAATTTATACACTGAATTTTCTAACCAAATAGTTGTTACCGAGGAGGACACTAGATGCAAGTTGCATTAGTAGGGTTAGGCGTTATGGGAAAAAATCTTGCCCTAAACTTGATTGAAAAAGGGATAACGCTAGTCGCTTATGATAAAAACCCACATGCGGGTGAAGAGTTACTAAGTTGTGCCAAATCACAAGGCATGGCTGATAGGCTTCACATTGTCTCTGATTTAAGTGACATGGTAAGGCGTTTAGAGGCACCTCGTTCTATTTTATTACTTGTTCCTGCTGGTGAGTTAGTTGATACAGTTTGTAATGAACTAGTAGAGGCCGGCGTTAATTGTGACGATATGATAGTCGATTGCGGCAATAGTAATTATAAAGATGGTATAACGCGTAAACTCAAATACCAAAATAAATTTGAATTTGCCACTATGGGAATTTCTGGCGGTGCAGAAGGCGCTCGTCATGGTCCTGCAATGATGGCAAGTGGTTCTGAAGGTGGTTGGGAACGTATTGAGCCATGGTTTGAAAAAGTAGCTGCTAGCTATAATGGCGACTCGTGTTTTGCACGTGTTGGCCAATCAGCAAGTGGTCATTTTGTAAAAATGGTTCACAACGGTATTGAATACGCACTGATGCAACTTATTGCAGAAGTGTACCAATTACTTCGTTTAGGTACTAATCGTTCTCCAAAAGAAGTAGCTGAGATATTTAATGACTGGTCAGAAGGTCAATTAAATAGTTATTTACTGTCTATTTCTAGCCATATATTGTCACTTGAAAATCATAATAATGTACCGCTTGCGGACTTAATTGATAATAAAGTTGGCGCTAAAGGTACTGGTCTTTGGACTGCGCAAAATGCACTCGAACTTGGTATTGCTGTCCCTTCACTTGTTGCTGCTGTTCAAGCTCGTCATTTAACTAATGCATGTAACACAACGGCTGCACAAGAGATGACATATGCATCTAAATCAACGAACAATGTTGAAATTGATTTAGAAGAGCTAAAAGACGCGTTCTTACTTGCAAGCTTACTTGCGTATCGTCAAGGTTTAGCGCTAATTAAAGGTGCGTCACGTACTCATCAGTGGAAAGTAGATTTATCTAAAACGCTTCAAACGTGGCGCGCAGGTTGTATAATCCGTGCTGATTACTTAGATAGCGTTGCACAAGGTGTTGAATTTATTGACACTCTTGAAAAAGAGTCTAATTCTTTGCGCAAAATTACCGGTCAAGCAATAATGACTGGTTTAGCATTCCCTGTATTGGGTGCTACACAAACGTATTTAGCAACATTAACTACACCGAGTAATGGGCATTTAGTTCAAGCCCAGCGTGATTACTTTGGTGAGCACGGCATAAAAACCCACAGTGGTGAAATGTGTCATTTAACTGATTTAGTAGATATAGACGCTAAAGTTAGATAAAAAACAGTTGTTTAAAACGATAAAGGCACGCTATTTAGCGTGCCTTTTGTATTTTTAGCCTGTAAAAATTAACGGCTCAACTCACCACGTAAGTTATCTTGCATTAAATGACGAATCGTTTCGACTTCAAGCTTTTGGCTAAATAAATAATGTAACTTAGTTAAACATGCTTCAAGGGTCATATCATACCCACTTATTACACCAATATTTAATAGCGCATTACCTGTTGCATAGCCACCCATGTTTACATGACCTTTTAAACACTGAGTTAAGTTAACAATTACGACGCCACGTTTACTTGCTTCTTCGAGTATTGACAAAAAGCTCGGATCTTGTGGTGCATTACCTACACCAAAACTCAGTAGCACCAGTGATTTGATATTGCCATTGACCAAGCTTTTAACTACCTCTTGGCTAATGCCAGGATACAAATAAAGCACCCCGATAGGTTGAGGTGTAATAGGTGTAACTTGCAGCTCATTTTCAACATATGGGCTAAGCTGACCTTTAATAAGTTGAATATTAATACCTGATAACGCTAAGGGGTCTAGATTCGGCGAGGCAAAAGCATTAAACCCATCCGCGTGTGCTTTAGTTGCTCTATTACCTCTAAACAGTTGGTTATTAAAAAAGAGACTTACTTCAGCAATAGGATAATTTGCAGCTAAATACATGGCATTAAGTAAGTTTACTTGGCCATCAGAACGTAATTGTGAGAGCGGAATTTGTGAGCCGGTTACAATCACAGGTTTAGTCAAATTTTCGAACATAAATGACAGCGCTGAGGCTGTATACGCCATAGTATCAGTGCCATGGAGCACCACAAAACCATCATAATCTTGGTATTTATCTTTGATATCATTAGCAATGAGTTGCCAATGCTCTGGTGACATGTCTGAAGAATCTATAAGAGGGCAGTATTCGTGAATATCAAACAAAGGCATTTCATCACGATTAAATTCTGCGTTATTCACTACGGTTTCCGTTAAAAAACCTTCAGCCGGAATATAGCCTCGACTCGATTTTTTCATACCTATAGTACCGCCAGTATAAGCGATATAAATGCGTTTACGTTTCATAAAAAAAGCCCAGTAAAAAAACTGGGCCTAGTATAACGTTAAGCAGCTTTAAATACAGCTGATTAGGTGAAGCTATGCACTTTTATTGTGCAACGTTACACACTAAACAGCGTGCGTATACACCTTGTGGATCGTTGTAATCTTTAAGGTTTTCAACTTCAGTACTTAATTGGTTAATAACACTTTGTAAATTAGCTTGTGTTGCTAACACAGATGTTTTTTGTGTTTGCAAACCAAGCATAGATTTAATAGACGCATTACCAAAAATGTTTTGGATCATTTTTTCTTGCGAGCTTAAATCTTGTTTAATAGTTTTAACTTCATAATGATTAAGCTTGGCAAGTGCAGCAGCGGCTTCAATCGCACCTTGTTTGTCGCCTAGCTTATCAACCAAACCTAGTTCAAGTGCTTGAGATGCAATCCATACACGGCCTTGGGCAATTTTGTCAACCTGCTCAGGCGTCATATTACGCGCATCAGCAACAACATTTAAAAAGCGTCCGTATGCTTCCTCAACGTTCATTTGAATTACTTGACCCATTTTTTCATTTAGTGGACGAGTGATAGAAAAGCCAGCCATTTCGGTTGTTGCAACGCCATCTGAATAAACACCAATTTTCGATAAGGTTTTCTCAAATGTCATAAAGGTACCAAATACACCAATTGAGCCTGTAATTGTACTTGGTGCTGCCCAAATTTCGTTTGCAGCAGAGGCAATCCAATAACCACCTGATGCAGCCACAGAACTCATTGAAGCAATAACAGGTTTACCAGCAGCCTTAAGGGCTAATACTTCAGCACGAATAACTTCAGAGGCAAACATACTACCGCCACCAGAGTCGATACGTAGTACAACCGCTTTAACTTTATCATCAAGGCGTGCTTTACGAAGTAGGGCAGCTGTAGAGTCACCCCCAATTTCGCCCGCTTTACGCTCACCATCAACAATCGTACCTTTAGCAACAACTACCGCTACTTTTTCGGTAATAGGGTTATCAATTTCAATAGGCGGTTTAATTAAGCTTAAGTATTCACGAAATGAAACTTGCTTAAATGTCTTACCATCTTCTTGTGTGCCCACTAAATCAATTAATTGTTTGCGAACTTGCTGATTTGTTTTTAAAGAGTCAACCCACTGGTGATCAAGTGCATATTTACCTGCATCGCCATCGGCAGCTTTCATTTTTTCTAGATATACGTCCATTGTTTCGTCAAAATTTGACTCATCAAACGGGCGAACAGCGGCAACATCTTGTTTGTATTCGCTCCAAAGAGCGCCTAACCAAACGCGGTTAGCTTCTTTAGCTGCATCGGACATGTCGTTACGAATAAAAGGTTCTACTGCTGACTTAAATGTACCAACACGGAAAATATGCTGCGTTACTTCAAGCTTTTCAAGTGCATCTTTAAAGTAAAGCGGGTACATGCCATAACCTTCAATACCTACGCTGCCGTATGGGTGCATAGCTATTTCGTCAGCATGCGATGCAATATAGTATTGCGCTTGAGTATAGTAATAACCCGATGCAATTACTTTTTTGCCAGCTTGCTTGAAGGCATCAATAGCCTTTGTAATTTGCTTAAGTTTATTTAAATGTGCTTTAGGCATCTCTTGTAAATCAAGCAATATCACCGTGATACGATCGTCTTTAGTCGCCTCGTTTATTACTTCAACAATATCGTCGAGTAATATTTCGCTTGGTGCTTCAGAACCAGAAGTTGCATCACTAATTGCGGCTTCAACTGGGTCTATATATGTTTTCTCTTCAACAATAGGGCCATTTAAGTTAAGCCTAAGTACAGAGCCATTTTCAACTATTATTTGATCATCGTCACTTGAGAGTGACACAAAGAAAACAATTACCAGTAATAAAAACAAAATGTTTAGTATTAAGCGACGAGAAAAATTAATTCCAGCCCAAATACCTTTAAATACCTTTGCTATCAAAATAGCTCCTTAATTTGGTACAGTTAATACATTAGTCCCATCTTAGCTTAGAATAAAAATAAATTTAACTGCTAAATCGTAACGAAGTGTTTATGAACCTATATAAACGTAAGTTTTTACTGCTATTTTTAATTAAATGCATGCACATATTGCTTATTACTTGCCATTAAAGCAGAATTAGCTAATGTATACAGGTTAGACCAGTTAACGGGGCACAAGATGTTAGAACAACAATTACAACTAAAACACACACAATTACGTAACCGCTTGGTTATGGGCTCAATGCATACAGGTCTTGAAGAGGGCTGGCATAACCGCAAACGCTTACGTGCATTTTATGAAGCACGTGCAAAAGGTGGCACCGCGATGTTAATTACAGGCGGATACAGCCCTAATTTACGTGGCAAGCTAACACCTATTTCTTCCTCATTTAATAGTTATTACGATGTGTTTAAGCATCGCGCTTACACAGATGCTGTGCATAAACACGGTGGAAAAATTTGTTTGCAATTATTACATGCTGGACGTTATGCATACCATCCTTTCAATCAAGCACCAAGTGCAATAAAAGCACCTATAAATCCTTATAAACCTAAAGCGATGTCGCTTGGCTCGATTAAAAAAACAATTAAAGACTTTGCGCATTCTGCCTATATGGCTGAAAAAGCCGGCTACGATGGCGTAGAGGTCATGGGTTCTGAAGGGTATTTGATTAATGAATTTATGGCGCCGCACACCAATAAACGCGATGATGAGTTTGGTGGCAGCTTAGAAAATAGAATGCGACTTGCACTTGAAATAGTTAAAGCTGTAAGAGCAAAAGTATCTGAAAAATTCTTAATTATTTTTAGATTGTCGGTCATTGATTTGATTCCAAACGGTTCAACACCAGAGGAAGTTGTTATTCAGGCTACCGAACTTGAAAAAGCGGGTGTTGATATATTTAACACTGGTATTGGTTGGCACGAAGCGCGTGTACCGACTATTGCGAGTATGGTGCCACCGGGTGCATTTAAAGAAGCATCAAAACGTTTAAAAGACGTGGTGAGCGTGCCAGTTATTGCTGTTAACCGAATTAATACTCCAGAAATTGCTAACGATATTTTAAATGCAGGCGAGGCTGATTTAATTTCGATGGCACGTCCATTATTAGCTGATCCTGAGTTTTTTAATAAGTACGTAAACAATCAATCTAAACAAATCAATATTTGTATTGGCTGTAACCAGGGTTGTCTAGATCACGTATTTAAAAATAAACGTGCTACGTGTTTAGTTAATCCACAAGCTGCATTTGAGCTAGATTACCCGCTAGAGCAAGCAGCTAAAGCTAAAAATGTATTAGTTGTCGGTGCAGGTCCTGCTGGTTTATCAGCAAGTTGTTACTTGGCTCAAAAAGGGCATAACGTCACGTTAATTGATCAAAAATCGCAAATGGGCGGCCAATTTAATTTAGCCATGCAGATACCGGGTAAAGAAGATTTTAACCATACACTTACTTACTTCACTAATGAGCTCGAGCGATTAAAAGTAACTGTGGAGCTTAGTAAAGCTTACGACGATTCAATGCTTAAAGATTATGATGATATTGTTTTTGCAACAGGCGTTAGGCCGCGTGAAGCCTCTATTAAATGTAGTGATGATAAGCGTGTGTTTGCTTATGACGAAGTCATACGCGGCGAAGTAGAATTGGGCAAATCAATCGCTATTTTAGGTGCTGGCGGTATTGGTTTTGATATGGTTGCTTTTTTAAGTGAACATAAATCACAATCCATTAGCGAGTTTAAAACGCAATGGGGGATTGAGTGTGATGCACAACCTCATAAAGACGAGCGCCAATTGTATATGTTAAAACGAAGTTCGGGTCGTTTTGGTAGTGAGCTTGGTAAAACCACTGGTTGGATACATCGCCAAGTTGCTAAACAGCATGGTGTTAAACAAATTGCTGACTGCCAATATCAAAGTTTTGATAAAAATGGGTTAACAATTAATGTTGCTGGAGAAGTTCAAGTACTGCCGGTAGATACTGTTATTGCGTGTATTGGTCAGGTTTCTAATAGCGAAGTGCTAGAAGGTTACACAGATAACGCAAAAGTGCATGTGATAGGCGGAGCTAAATTGGCTGCTGCAATTGATGCTAAACGCGCTATTTTTGAAGCTCTACAAGTGGCGAGAAGTATTTAACCTTTGTAAATAAATTGAAATAGTTTATCAATTTATACGGTCTTTGTTGTTTATAGTCTATAACTTAATAAACATTGAACACACAGGATACGCATGAATAAACTAATCAGTTTTTATAACACAATATTGGGTAAGCTATCGTTTTAGATGGTTTACCTGCTTTACTATTTCGCTTAATCTTAGCTCCCGTTATGATCATCGCAGGTTATAACAAACTTGCTATAAGCACTGAAACAGAAGGCTTTCTAAGTAACTTTTTAGCGTCGCCTGATGTCGTTCAATGGTTTGGTAATAGTGAATGGGGTTTAGGCTTACCGTTTCCTGACTTACTCGCTTTTTTAGCTGGTTGGAGTGAGTTTTTAGGAGGCTGGTTGTTATTATTTGGCCTTTTAACTCGCTTAGTCAGTATCCCGCTTATGTTCACAATGGTTGTAGCGGCTACTTCAGTACATTGGCATAACGGGTGGTTTGCAATAGCGCCGACTAATCCTGAAACAAGTGCTGCGCAAGTACTCGATTGGTTATCTATCCCTGGTGCAAAAGAAAGCCTCGAAAACTCATTAGAAGTACAGGACAGGATAGGATAGGGAAAATTCGAGGCTTAGTTGAAGAGCATGGCTTTCCTGATTACCTATACGAAAAAGGTAAACCATCTATTTTAAATAATGGCATAGAATTTTCGGCAATTTATTTTGCTATGCTCCTAAGTTTATTTTTTATGGGCGGTGGGCGTTTTGTTAGTTTTGATTACTGGTTAAAGCGAAACGTTATAAAAAAATAGCGCATTAAATGTATTTTATTAACGGCTGCATAGTTGACCCTTTGCGGCCGTTTTGCATTTTAATTTCTCGGTATTTATTATTTAAGGTTTTAAATGTTACTCTATCGTTTTGAATTTTGAGGAATCGTTATGAACGCTATCGAGCTTTTACTTACCCGCCAATCAGACTCTAAACTAACAGAGCCGGGTCCTACGCCTGAGCAGCTCGACATAATTAAGCAAGCAGCATTACGTGTTCCTGATCATGGCTGTATAGCACCGTGGCAGTTCATCATTGCTCAAGGTGATGCACGCAATAAACTGGGTGAAATTTACCATCAAAGTGCAGTGGCAGAGCAACAGACAGAAAAAGTAATTAACCGTGCTAAAGAGCTTCCCCTTCGTGCGCCTATGATTGTAATAGCAATTGCTAAATATCAAGAACACCCAAAAGTTCCTCGTATTGAGCAAGTACAAAGTGCAGGCTGTAGTGTATTAGCAATGCAACAAGCTGCATTTGCTCAAGGTTTAGGTGGTGTTTGGCGCACAGGTTACTTTGCACAAAGTAGGGCGGTTAAAAAAGCGCTTAACTTACATGAGCAAGATGAAATAGTAGGGTACTTATACATTGGTACTCCTCAAGTCGAGTGTAAAAAGTCACCTCGCCATAAACCAGAACATTATTTTAGTAATTTGTGAAATAGTATGAACTTTATGCAATTTGCATAGTCATAATTCATTAAGGTTACTAAGAGTAATATAAAAGAGTTAGTGATTTGGCTGTGAGAAGCGCTTGGAAGCACAAAAGTTAATAATTCTTCTTCAGTTTGTTTTTTAATCGGTTGTTTTTTGATACATTATGGAAAGTCTTAATAAAAATAACGATAAAGAAGACGAAGACAATGGGAAATTTATTTTTACAGGAAAAAGAAAACTGGCTTGCGTGGTCAATTTGGGGAATTGTTGGTGCTTTTGTAACCTTGTATGTTGCAATGAGTACAAATGCAGCGCATTTTATAGCAGGCTCTGCAATAGGTATGCTAATACTGTTAACTTTGTGGATGCAACAGTCTAAACGTTTTGACTTTGGACGGGCATTTAAAGTGTGTTGTTATGTTTTAGCACTAAGTGTACTCCCTGCTTTTATGTTTGTAATAGTGCCAAGTGATGATTTAAATCGGTTTGACTTAATTTTTCAAAGTGTAACATTCACGGCATTGAGTTTATTGGCTTGTTTGATTTGTTCTTGGATTGCTCGCAGGCCCAAACAATATTATTGATTGTTGAATTAATAAGCGTGTTGCAGTAAATAGCGTAACAAAAGAGCATTGTGACTTGTTTTTAATCGTTTAATTATTATTTACGATTAATTTATATTTAGCTCTTTACAAGTAACACGTTTAACCATATTATTCGCGCCGTACGGAGAGATGGCAGAGTGGTCGAATGCACCGGTCTTGAAAACCGGCATGGGTTTATAGCCCATCTAGGGTTCAAATCCCTATCTCTCCACCATTATTAAAAAAAACCGCCTTATAGGCGGTTTTTTGCTTTGTGGAGTTTAATTAATGACTAAAGCAACAAACCTATCAACCTCACAGCTATTAATGAAACATCTTTTATTATGGGTGGTATTTGGTTACTGCTATCAAAGTGCTATTAGCTTGTTGGCAAAAATGGCGGTCGACGCACAACCAGAATATCCTTTAATTACCGCTTTTGCTTATGGTCTTGGTTTTAATATTTTGGCTGCCCATCTTATTACTAAATATGATAAACATTGGCCAGTAATTGGCTCTGCTTTTATTGGTTTAGTAGGCTTAGTTGCAGTGCCATTTTTATTGTCTGGTGAATCTGGATTATTAGCTATTCCTTTACTTGTTGGAATTTTATTCACTTTACCGCTTTGTAGTTATATTGTTGGCCTAATTAAGCTAAAACTCAGCAAAAACTAGCCCCAAACGGGGTTTATTTTGTGATAGCATATACGTGTCTTTTAACTAACAAAACGTGAAAAACACATTATGTCAGATAATTTTACTACAGATGCTGAAAAAGCAAGTTACGGTATTGGCTTACAAATGGGTGAGCAACTTAAGTCTAATCCTTTTGAAGGCTTAAACCTAAATTCAGTATTTGAAGGCATGAAAGATGCGTACGCTGGTAGCGCATTTCAAGTTGAGATCCCTGAGATTCAAGCTGCATTCGAAAAGATTAACGAAGAGATCCAAGCTCGTCGTGAAGAAGAATCTAAAGTACTTTCTGCCGAAGGTATTGCATTCTTAGAAGAAAACGCAAAACGTCCTGAAATCACAGTAACTGAGTCTGGTCTTCAATATGAAGTACTAGCGACTGGCGAAGGCGAAAAGCCAACAGCTGAGTCTACAGTACGTGTTGATTACCACGGTACACTTATTAACGGTACTGTGTTTGATAGCTCATACGAGCGCGGTCAACCAGCTGAATTTCCAGTTGGTGGCGTGATCAAAGGCTGGACTGAAGCATTACAAATGATGCCTGTAGGTACTAAATGGCGTATCTACGTTCCTCATGAGCTTGCTTATGGTGAACGTGGCGCAGGTGCTGCAATCGCACCTTTCTCAACGCTTGTATTTGATGTTGAGCTACACGAAATCATTTCTTAAATTAAATAAATTTTAATTTAAGAATTTAAAAAGCCGTATTCAATTTGAATACGGCTTTTTTGTGTTTGTAATTTAAGAGTTTTATACCAATTAGCTTAATTAAGTGATCTATTTTTCGCTAAGAAAATTGTGTCGATAACAAGGCAAAAATTTCGTTGTTTAGTTGTTACCACTAATTGCTCTTGCATTGCTCTACCTCCAGCATCCATGCAGTCGTATATCAGAAATTCTTAACGCAGTTAGCATCAGGTTTAATCCTTCAAATCGATTAAGTATAACTGCGTGTTGATATTATATATTCTAAAAATAAAAAACCGCATTAATAAAATGCGGTTTATAAATATATAAACTAAAAGTACTTTTAATTATTAAAAATAGCCACGAACACCAAAGCGGAAGTTTCTGCCAGGTAGTGGGGCTTTATCTTTAATAAATGAGCTATGTACAAAACCTAACTCATCAGTAATGTTATCAACGTTTATATACAGCTGTGCATCGACACTGCCTAAACCTAATTGGTAATTAGCTTGTGCATCAAATAACGTATAGCCATCAGTTTGAGTTTCAAAGGCAGTTACATCGTTTTGATCAAAGTAATGAGTACCCGTTAATGTTAGTTGTAAGTCACCTAAATCGTACTGTAACTCAGAGCCTAATTTATTGGCAGGGATACGTGGTAAATTACCATCGTCGTCTTTTAGTTTTGCACGAGTTGAGTCACCAAATACTTTAACCATAGCGCTTGGTGTTACTTGGTAATGCGCGTCAAACTCAATTCCATAAAGCTCTGCGTCTTTACTTGTAAACTGATAAACCGCAACAGCATCGTCATGTGCACCAATAGCTGATTCTAAACCATCTTCTTCATCGTAAACTAAACCCGTATTTTCTTGAAAATAAAAGTTTTTGATATCGTTATAGAAAAAGTTAACGGTGTAACCAAAATCACCGCTAAAGCGTCTAAAGCTTAAATCTAAGTTTGTTGAAGTTTCCTGCTTGATATTTTCTGGCTCAAAATGCGCTTCATTATCTTCAATATTGTAACCAAGGCCTAGCTCGTAAGTGCCAGTTGCAATGTGTAAGCCGTTAGATAAAAGTTCTGCCGAAAGCGGTGCTCGTTCTGAATGAGAAATACTTGTCGCAATACTATGACCCGGCTTGTACTGCCAAATGGCACCGGCAGAGGCGCTTAAATTGGTAAAGCTTTTATTGTATCCAATAGTTTCTTCGTCGCTATGATCTATTTCTACTTCATCGTGGCTATGTTCGTGTGCCGTGATTTGGCTTTCAATTTTGTAATCTTCTACACGTGCACCAAGCTCTATTGTCACGTCGCCAAATTCACGCTCTTCTAGTAAATATAATGCGTTAGTTGTAGTTACACTCGCGGGTGTAAATGCTTCTTCACCAATTGCATCGTAGTCAGAATCGCTGTAGTGATAGCCCATCATTCCGTGCCAATCAGCAAACTTATGCTCTACATTTAAACGTGCTTCAGTCGTTTTATTTTTAAAAGTAGTACCAATTTCGCCATCTTCAATTTCGCTGTGTGAATAATCTGTATAGCCAACACGTAGGTTGATGGTTTCAATCCAGTTATTATGAAGAGCGTAACTTACAAGCCCTTGCCAGCGGTCTTGCTCTAAATGTGCGTAAACTGGCTCTTCAGCAGCTTCATCTTCATGTTCTGCATGCTCTTCTTCAGTTTCACCTTCGTGATCGTGATGATGCTCATGCCCAGGAATACCGTAATCAGTATCAATGCTACCGTAAGAAAAACCAATCGTTAAGTGATCGCCAACATAGCTGGTACCAAAGTTGAGTGTTTCGCTATCAATAAATGTATTTTCTACCGAGCTTTCGGTTTCAACATCGCCATCATCGTCGGCAATAGTAAAGGTCGGTGTTTGGTAATCATCGCCGCTGCGCTTAGTACCATCAAAATGAAAGTTAAAGCCTTCATTACCTGTTTCAAGTTTTGCAGCTACGGTGTTTGAATTTGACACCGTATCGTGGCTGTATTCAGCAGCGCCTGTAAGCTCGTCGATATTGCTAGTAGGAATACGGTTATCAACCACGTTTACAACGCCACCAATTGCACCAGAGCCATAAAGTAGGGTACTTGGACCGCGCAACACTTCAATTTGCTCTGCCGCTAGGCTGTCGCTTGATGTCGCGTGGTCTGGGCCAATTCGCGACGCATCGCTGGCATCTAATCCATTTTGTGTGATTTTAACGCGAGGGCCATCTAAACCACGAATAATTGGGCTTGATGATACAGGGCCAAAGTAACTTGCATTTACGCCTGGTAAACCTTTAAGAGTTTCGCCAAGTGTTGGTTTAGATTTATTTCTTAATTCATCACCTGAGAGCACACTTACAGGAGAAATCATTTCTAGGCTGTTCTTATGAAGTGCAGAGGCATAAACAACCACTGTTTCAACCGATGTTGGTTTAAGTGACACAGACAGATTGTTTGAAGATTCGCTAACAGCAATACGAGAGTCTACGTAGTTGTCTTTACTAATATGTAATTGGCTGTTTGCATCTATATCGATAGCAAACTCGCCTAAATCATTACTTTTAACGCTTTGGTTTTTGCCATGGACATGGATAGAGGCATTTTTAATAGGTTGATTTTTATCATCCATTACTTTACCAGTAACGGTTGCAGCCAAAGCTGATTGAGAACATAAAACAGAAAAAATAGCAGAGGAGATTAATGTTAACTTTGTCATGGATATATTGGTTCGTGGTTATTATGTTGTGATATAATATAACACCGCAAAATTAACGAATCAACAATGTTATAGTATAACTTTGAATTTTGCGATGAATAATCTAAAAATGACGATTAAGCCAATATTATAAAAATTCAAATAATAGGTTTGTGAATAGAAAACTTATCTATTTGACCGAAGAACTCATAGCGCTAACCGGTAAACCTATTTATTTAATAGCGGCTATCTATCATTATCGCATCTAGTTTATGCTGCGCTCTTGTCTGATTTGTTATATCTACAGATTCAATCATTTCGCATTCGTCGCGGATCATCTCTGAAATAAGACTAGGGTAGTGGCGGCAGTCTTCTGGGCGGTCGAGGTAAATACTGCAGGTATACATATTTTTAGCGAGAGGATCTTTTTTAGGCGCAATTTCTAAAAATGGGCATACTTGAAGTCTTAAGCCTGTTTTTGGGTCAAACCAAATTTCGTTGTTTTTAACGTATTCATAAATTTCGGGGTTAAAGAGCTCCCATAAATCTATTTCCTCTTTCGTTGCGCTTAAATCGCCGCCGCCATATTTAATACAGCATTTACCACACTGGTTGCATTCTTTCATAATTGGCTAATTTAGTTGGCTGTTAACGAATTTAAGTTAGTTATTAGTGTAGCACCAAATTTATTATTAACGCTCTACTGAATTTACCCATCCTTTAATTTTTGGGTGTGTAAACAATAGTTAGATACAATAACTTAAGTTAAAACCCCTTGTTACATTTTATATAGTACAGGCTTTACTCTAAAGGTAGCGAAAAATGTTACAAACCCCGCTTGAGAAACTGTGTGATTGTTAAATGTTGCTGAGCGCGGATACCTAAGCAGGGCGTTATTATGAAAGAGGCTGTCACTAAGTTAAAAACAGAATTTAATGCAAAGTTATTGTATTGGAACAATCTTAAAAGTAACAAAGCTAAAGCGGCAATCATCCTATTATTTTTAGTTGTCATTGCACTTAAAGTGTTTACGACCATTTTTACGTTGGATTGGGTTGCAAGTTTATTCAGCGTGTAAGTTTACCAAGAGCAATTGCGATAAAGTTTAATCACAGAGTGTTTAACGCCTACGCGATGTTCATTATTAATGTATTATTACGCTATACACCAAATTAAATAAATCAGTTGTTTAAATACGTTTTATAATGACTGTAATGATACATTTTAGCTAAATTGAGTGAGTAAATGAGTTTAGCTGCATTAAAGGATAACCAGTGATGATGAATACAAAAGTATATAAAGCGGTACATGATCTAGCAGAAGATTTAATGGCGGCGGCTAACAAAAATAACCGTGAAAAGTTTGAGTCGTTATTTGCTCAATTAAAAGCTATTTGTATTGAAAACGAAAACACCTCAAAAGATCACCCTGTACAATGGGAAACTTTAGCTGATTTTACCGAAGAGTTAGAAGAGGCAATTACTACTTACGAAAAAGCATTAGAAAAGTCGATTGCGATTAATAACAAAGATCACATGTCGTCGGTTTCTTTTTCAATGGCTACATTACAGCTTGAGCTTGGCCAAAAAGATGAAGCTATTAAAAACCTTCAAAATGCTAAAGTCAGCGCCAATAAAATTGAAGACAAAGAGCTTAAAGCTGAAATACACGACCTACTAGAGTCGCTTATTGAAGAAGAAGGTTAAATACATAAAAGCATAACTTATCCATATTAAATGTGATTTTTGTGGATTTAGCTTGAGCTTAATAAAGCGCTGATGGTTTCTAGCCTCAGCGCTTTTTTATGTTCGCTATAAATACTAAACCAAAAGGAAAGGCTTATTATTGAGCTAGCTTATTCATAAAATCGACAATGTACTTTGCAATTTCTACTGGTTTTTCTTCAACGCTAAAGTGCCCTGAATCGAGTAAATGCAGTTCAGCGTTCGGTACATCTTTTAAGTATGCTTTAGCGCCTTCGGCTATAAACGCAGGGTCGTTTTTACCCCATATAATTAACGTTGGTGGTTGGTACTTGCGTAAATAAGCTTGCCACTTTGGATAGTCGAGAAGGTTGTTGTAGTAATCTTGTAGCAATTGCACTTGAATTACTCTATCGGCTTTGGTTTGTAAAAAGTGAAGATCATGCGTCCAGCTATCTGGGCTCATCACTTCTGGGTTACTTTGTACGTCTCGTAAATACTGCTTATTAATAATGGCTTGTTCAGACGTGAACGAATAAATTTTATCTTGCTGAGCTTTCGAACTATCTTCATTCGCGGCTTTAAAAAATGCTTGCCTCGGTAGGGGTAGCCCCTCTAAATACGCATTACCATTTTGTACAATAAGTGCATCAAGTTTATTAGGATTATTTAATAACATTCTAAAGCCTACGGGCGCTCCAAAGTCTTGTATATATAGGCTGTAGCGCTTTACTTTAAGTGTTGTTAGTAACCCTTCAACGTATTGAGCTAGTAATTCAAAAGTATATTTTTGAGTTTCTGGGTTTGGGCGTTCGCTGTAACCAGAACCTAAATAATCAGGTGCTATAACATGATAACGCCCTGATAAAAGCGGAATTAGCTCACGATAAGTATGTGAAGACGACGGATAGCCATGTAAAAGCACAATGGTTTGCTTATTCTGGATGCCAGCCTCTCGGTAAAATATCTTTTTACCGTTTACATTTGCATATTTGTAAGCGGTTTTTGAAGGCCATACAGCATCAGCGGCATATACCTGAGCGGTAAGCGTAGACATTGAAACTAATAAAAACACAATAAATGAGACGATGTGAGCAGGTTTTACTTTAAGATTTTTTTGTATATCTGGGTGCATAAGTAAACTCGTTATTTTTGGTAATGACGCTTTATTAATTTACCAGACCCGTTATTTACACAATTGCATTCAGTTAATAATTACAAGTTACTACTAATAAGGACACAGTAACAATACCTGTGTTTTTAAAGCACATTACCAAATATATAGTTGATTAGAGGGTAAGTGGTTTTTTAGCAGCTTTTTGTACTTTAAAAAGAGATTCGTTAATTTACTTTTGTTACAATTGAGTTGTTGGCTTACAACATTTATACAATGTTAAGTGAGTATTTTGGAGGAAGGACGTGCTCGAACAAATAGAACAATGGATTGATGCAACAAATATTAAATATAAAACCCAAAGAATTAGCTGTGAGAAATTTGCCAGTGAGTTTGCAGGGTTTTATCCTGTCGAATTTTTAAAAAATGCCTTTTCCGTTATTGTCGATGAAATACCCAAACCTAACTTTCCTTTTTTGCGTGAAATGGGATTAGACGATTTTATTGACATGGATGCCGCAGGTACTACATACAAAAACACTTATTACATGCTTCCTTACGTAGCTGATAATTTAGCTGTGCATTTTCATGAACTTGTTCACGTAGCCCAATGGAGTGAACTTGGCGCCGAGGCTTTTATGTTGCGTTACATAACCGAAATTCAGCAGGTTGGTTATGATGCTGCGCCACTTGAAGTCATGGCGTATGGTCTTGATAAGCACTTTACAAATAATGGCAAGAAAATAAACGTGCCTGAACTCGTGGTTCAAGCGTTGTAGTTAATTAACATTTTCAAAGGATTGCATATGACACGCTTTACTGTTTTTTTACTGAGCTTACTTAGTGTAAATGCCTATGCGGCATCGTTTGATGACGATATTGTGGCTGCGTTACTTGAAAGAACAACACATAACGTTACCTATGACGGGTCTTATCGCTCTATTACTTATCCGGGTGGCGATGTGCCCGCTAATGTAGGGGTGTGTACCGATGTAGTTATTCGATCATATCGACTTTTAGGTATTGATTTGCAAAAGCTTGTGCATGAGGACATGTTAAAAAGCTTTGAGCTATATCCCTCTAAGCGTATTTGGGGTTTAACCAAACCGGATAAAAATATAGACCACCGCCGTGTGCCAAACTTACAGGCTTACTTTAAAAATCATGGCCAAGTGCTCGCTAAATCAAGTAACGTGAACGACTATAAAACGGGTGACATTGTAACGTGGATGCTGCCAGGTAATTTGCCGCACATTGGTATGGTTGTGAATGAGTTAGCAAAAGACACAGGGAATCCATTAATTGTTCATAATATTGGTCGAGGACCTGAAAAAAGCGACATGCTTTTCGATTTTAAAATTACGGGGCATTACCGTTTCGTCCCACAAGAATATAAATAACCAGATTATAAGTATGAGTTCTCTCATTTATTGATATTGCAGTATAAAGAAAAAGGATTTTGAACGTGAATACAAAAACAGATTCAAAAGAGGCTAGCCCAAAAGAGGTTAATCTTAAACAAAGTAAACTCGCTCCCAAAATAGCTAGCTTATTTATGAGTATTGCTTTTTCAGCGATAGGTACGGGTTTGTTTAGTTTGGTTGCAAGCTTACTTGGCAACGTAAATGTAACCGAAAAAACAGTTGGCAGTGTGTGGGTTTTACTGACCACATTTTTTGTTATTTTAAATGCATTTGGTGTCATTATTTGGCATAAACCGAAATGGTTAATTACTGCTATAAATAATGTGCTTAGGTTTGCTAAAGAGCGCAAAACAGCATTTTTTAGCGCCGTGCTAATGTTGATATTAATTATAGCAGGCTATTGTTTTTTTCTTTCCTTACCACAGCCAATTAGTTACAAAGCAACTCACTCTACACCTGCTGTTACCACTTTATCTGATGTTTTAAACCCTGAACCGCTTTATATTGATTTTACTCCCGTTTTAGATGATGTAGAAAACACGGATGCAGTGTCTTACTCTGTCGCAAAGCTTGCGCTTGTTGGCAAAGTGATTCCCACAGGTATAAAAGTCACGCCTGAGCTAATTGGACAGTGGTCTTGGAATAGTGAAAGCCAGCTTAAATTTATCCCAAAACAAGATTGGTCAGCAGGGCAAGAATATAAGGTACGTTTTGATTCATCTATTTTTAAAAGTGATATACATCTAAGCGATAATGAGCATGTATTTAAAACTCCCGATTTTGAACTAACGCTTAGCTCACTCGCTTTTTATCAAGATCCTAACGTTAAAAAAAGTCACAAGGTGATTGCAACATTAAAAGCGACTCACCCAACAGATTTAAGCACCATAAAAAATAATTTAAAGCTGACTCAATCACTTGAGCAAGATGGCAAAAACGAACTAGCACAATACAAATTTGATGTTACTTACGACAAGCATCAACGAGAGATTTACATTACTTCAGAGCAAATACGTATTCAAGATACCGAAAGCTATCTGTATTTTGTTCTTAATAGCGGTGTAAAGCCGGTTATGGGTCCTTCTCAAACAACAGTAGAGATTAAAGACGCCGTGTTGATCCCAAGTGTAAATAGCTTTTTTAGAGTAAATACTGCCAATGTGTTGATGGTAAAAAATACGCAAGGGGAGCCCGAACAAACACTTGTTTTAGACTTCACAGATGATATTTCATCGCAAGATGTGGTTAGTAAAACAGTTGCTTACGTATTACCGGCTAAAGATTCAAAAGGTAATTATAAGTACTTCAGTAGCCCACGAGAAGTTACTGATGCAGTGCTTAAGCAATCTCAAAAAGTTAAGTTAAATGCGATTCCTACCGCGCAAGATACAACTAAGTTACACAGTTTTACGTTTGACGCCCCTCAAAACCAGCAAGTTTATATCGCGATTGATAAGGGATTAAAGTCGACGGGTGAGTTTACGATGGTGAATAAATACGACACTATTTTAGATACGCCGGCTTATCCGACACAAGTAAATATTATGTCTAAGGGCTCTATATTATCAAAAAATGGCGATCATAAATTGTCATTTTTGACCCGCGGTGTAAACGCACTTCAAGTTAAAGTAGGTAGGGTAGAAGCCAATCAAATTAACCACCTTATAAGTCAAACCAGTGGTGATATTTCTAATCCAGAATTTAATAATTATTACTTTACAGAACAAAACATAAGTTCAATTTTTACCAGACAAGTTAATTTAAAATCGGAGCACCCTAAAAAAGCGGTCTATTCATCTATTGATTTGAGTAGTAAGTATAATGAGTCAGTTGGTTTAGGCTTATTTTTTATAAATGCTCAAGCGTTAAATACAGAAGATAATTACGTATATGGCCCCCAAGAAAAACGACTTATCCTTATTACTGATTTAGGTATTTTGGTAAAAAATAATGCAGATGGATCTCGCGATATATTTGTCCAATCTATTGAAACAGGAAAACCGGTAGCAAAAGCGAAGGTGTCGTTATTGGGGAAAAACGGATTAGTTATTTTAAATGCTAAAACAGATTCTGAGGGGCACGCATTTTTCGACAACACAACGTGGTTTACTGATGATCAAACTCCCGTTGCTTTTGTAGTCGAAACTAAAAGTGACATGTCTTTTATTCCTTATAATCGCTATGCTCGAATGGTTAACTACTCTCGGTTTAATACCGGCGGTGTAAGTTCTGGGCTCAGTGGTAGTAATAAAATAGATGCGTTTGTTTTTTCTGATCGTGGAATTTATCGACCAGGCGATAGTGTTAAACTTGCCACGATTGTGAAGCAACAAAACTTTGCAAAACTGGGCGATATACCGCTTGAACTTATAATTACCGATCCTAAAGGGACAACTGTTTATAATAAACGAGTGAGCTTAGATAAGTATGGATTGCTTGATTTTGACTTTAAAACACAAAATAGCGCCAATACCGGAACGTATTATGTATCGGTCCAACTTATTAAAAATAATAATAGCCGCGACCAATTAGGCAGTACTCAGTTTAAAGTTGAAGAGTTTGTACCCGATAGATTGAAAATTAGTAGTCAATTTTCTCAATCATCTGCAAAGGGGTGGGTAAACAGCTCAAAATTTAAAGCATTGGTGAGCCTTCAAAATTTATTTGGTACACCCGCTCAAAATAGACGTGTTACTGCTGATTTACGTTTATCTCCAGCTGGTTTTTACTTTAATGAATACAAAGGTTATGTGTTTTCTGATCCCCACAGTGAAGGAAAAAATATTAGACACAGTTATGAATCATTAACCGAAACCAAAACTGATGAACAAGGCAAGGCAGAATTTGATATTGACTTAACTCGCTATGAGGCAGGTACTTATCAGTTAAATTTTGCAGTACAAGGGTATGAAGAAGGCGGTGGTAAAAGTGTTCGTGCAAGCAGCTCGGTGCTTGTTTCACCCGTTGAGCAGTTAGTTGGTTATAAAGCCGATGGCGATTTAAGCTACATATCAAAAGAGTCAAAACGTGTTGTAAAATTTATTAATATTAATTCAGAAACTGAGCAAGTTGCTCGTGATGATTTATCGCTAAATTTAATAGAACAACAATATGTATCTACGTTGGTGCAACAAAATAACGGCACTTATAAGTACCAATCGGTTAGAAAAAACAAACAGGTATCAAGCAATCCGTTTTACATTAAACAAGATGGCGCAAACTACGAATTACCCACTGCTGAACCAGGTGATTACTTAATAGAACTCGTTGATGGCAAAGGGAATACCGTTAGTAGGGTATCATTTACGATAACCGGCACGGGTAACTTAGCGGGTAAGCTTGAAAAGAATGCTGAACTGCAAGTTCAATTAAATAAACCGGATTACAAACCGGGCGAAACAATTGAAATAAGTATTGTAGCGCCTTATGTTGGCTCGGGTTTAATTACAATTGAAACTAATAAAGTACACGCTTTTAAATGGTTTGAGAGTAAAACAACAAGTAGCATACAAACCATAACGTTACCTCAAGGGATAGAAGGCAATGCGTATGTTAATGTTTCATTTGTTCGAAGCCTTGAATCGAAAGAAATATTTACAAGCCCATTAAGCTACGCAGTTAAACCATTTGCGATTGAACGAAGTAAACGCGCAATAGATTTTGACGTAAACATACCTGATAAAGTAAAACCAGGTGACGATTTAGTCATTTCATATAGTGCCAAATCACCTTCACGTGTTCTGTTATTTGCTGTAGATGAAGGTATTTTACAAGTGGCAAATTATCGGACGCCAAAGCCGTTAAATCACTTCTTACAAAAACGTGCTTTAGAAGTTAGTACTATGCAAATTGTTGATCTTATTTTACCTGAATTTAAACTAGTGCAAGAGCTTGCAGCTGCGGGTGGTGGTTATGCTGACTCAATGGCAATGAACCGCAAGAGCAAGCAACTTAACCCGTTTTCTCGTAAGGTACAAAAACCAGTCGCATTTTGGTCTGGTATTTTATCGGCTGATGCTAAAACGAAAAAACATACGTTTACTATCCCAGATACTTTTGCAGGTCAGGTACGTGTAATTGCTATTGCCGTAAATGACGAGGGTGTTGGTGTTAAAGAAAGTACAACACTTGTGAAAGGGCCCTTTGTATTAACTCCTAATGTATTAACGACAGCAGCACCAGGCGATGAGTTTGATATTGTACTTGGTATTGCTAATGGCGTTGAGGATTCAGGTAAACAACTGCCAATTACGGTAGAAGCGCTTACTTCAAGCAAAATTGAAATAATAAGCGATAAAAAATTAACGCTAAATATTGATGAAAAATCAGAAGACACATTAACGTTTAGAGTGAAAGTGCTTGATAAGCTTGGCGCTGCATCAATTACATTTACTGCGTTATCGGGTGACAATGTTAGCCAACGCACGGCAACGTTAAGTGTGCGCCCTGCGGTTGCATTTGTTAGTAGCTTTGAAAGTGGCTTTAGTGAATCAGGTAAAAAAGAAATAGCGGTTTCGAGACAGCTATATCCTAACTTATCACAAAATAATATTACCGCTTCACAAAGCCCGTTAGCGCTTGTTGATGGTCTTATTAGTTATTTAGATAACTTTCCTCATATGTGTACCGAGCAGGTAGTGAGTAGTGTGTTTCCGGTGCTGAGTTATTTAGAACACCCGAGTTATATGGGCGATGTATCTTATAAACGTGAGCGTATAAACAACTTAATAGATACCCTTCGTCAACGTCAGTTACCTGATGGCAGGTTTATGTTATGGCCGGGTAATTCTAGTGCATCTATTTATTCTTCTCTTTATGTTATGCATTTTTTATTAGATGCAAAAGAAGCGGGCGTAGCAATACCTTATGATATGTGGAGCAGTGGTTTTGAAGGTGTGCGCAGTATAGCGAGCGGATCTTTAGAGACGAATGACAGAAACCGCGCTTATGCCATTTATTTGTTAACACGACAAGGTGAGGTAACAACTAATTACTTATCTGATTTAGAAAAAAGTGTAAATGCGAGTAATAGCAAAGTATGGCAACAAGATATAACGTCCGCGTTTATGGGCGCAACTTATCAGCTATTACGTGCAAGCGACAAAGCGCAAGCACTGATCCATAGCTATAAAATTGGGCAAGATACCCAGCACGATAATTGGGGCGCTTACGACTCACGTTTAGCTCACGACGGACAGTATATTTATTTGTTATCAAAACATTTTCCTGCTCGCTTAAAGCAGTTAACTAAAGATGATTTGTTTAATGTCGTTGACCCTATTTTTAAAGGAGACTTCAACACGTTGTCGTCTGCTTGGTCTGTACTTGCTATGACGGCATACTCAAAAGTTGCGTTATCACAAGCCCAGCCTGAAGATGTAAAAATAATGGCAACAACGACAATGGCAGAAAAAAAGGCATTAGACGTAACCTATACACCTTATCCTAAAGCCTCGTTTTTAAATGACGTTAAAACGCTTGATGTATTAGCGCCACCTCGCTCATTTTACATGATGAGCCAAGCTGGTTTTGATACAAACGTGCCACAAAAGTCATTAAGTAATGGTTTAGAAGTTGTCAGAGAATACCAAGACGATAAAGGTAATGTGATAACCACCGCTGTTCAAGGTCAAGAACTAAACGTTGTATTACGAGTGCGTAGTACAACGGGTAAAAATATTTCGGATGTTGCTGTTATTGATTTACTACCTGGTGGGTTTGAAGTACTCAGAGACAGCGTTCGCAATAGTTATAATCGCTGGACCTCTGATTATAAAGATATACGAGAGGATCGCGTTATATTGTATGACAGCTTTGGCGATAGCATGACTGAGCTTACTTACAAAGTTAAGGCTACAGCATCTGGCAGCTTTGTAGTGCCATCGGCTTATGCTGAATCTATGTATGATTTAAGTATTAAAGCGCACTCAAAATCGGGTCGTTTTGATGTTACCGCCGCTAAATAAAAAGCTTAGTTTTATAATAAAAACGGCTTTTTTTACAACAGCACTGCTTGCAGTGCTGTTGTATTTATTTACTCCAAAGCCTGATATTACCCAGCCCAATGCTTACTCAACGGCTTTTTACGATAGCAGTGATAAATTACTTCGTTTAAATTTAGCCGCAGACGATAGATATAGATTATGGACGCCAATAGATAAAATCCCTTTGAGCATTCAACAAGCTACTTTACTGTATGAAGACCAAGACTTTTATGAGCATATTGGTGTCGATTTTATTGCTTTAATAAATGCGTTTTATACTAGCTATATTAAAAGAAGTCACCGAGTCGGTGCGTCAACAATAACAATGCAAGTAGCCCGGTTACACTTTGGGATGAACACGCATGTTATTTTTGGAAAAGTAGAACAAATACTTCGAGCGTTACAAATTGAGCGACACTACAGTAAAAACCAAATACTCGAGGCGTATTTTAACTTAGCGCCTTATGGATCAAATATTGAAGGTGTTGGTGCAGCCAGTTTAATTTATTTTAAGAAACCAGCTATTGATCTTAATTTACCTGAGTCATTATTACTTAGCTTAATCCCGCAAAACCCAACCAAACGAAATCCCATTAAAAAATCGGCTAAACTGGTATTGCTAGAAACAAGAAAAAAACTGTTTACTCGTTGGCTTGAAAAGTACCCAGACGATAAACACTGGCTAGCAGCTATGCAATTACCGATAAAGGTATATGCCTCTTCAGACTTGCCTTTTGAAGCCCCACATTTTATTAATAATTTACAAAGCGAGTACCCGCACCTAAAGCCTGGAGAATATAAAACGTCGATAGACCTTAATTTACAAAACTTACTTCAGCGCCATGCAAGAAATTACATTAATCGCAGGCATAGAGACGGGCTTAGTAATACGTCTGCTATTTTACTAAATTATAAAACTATGGAAGTAGTTGCTGAATTAGGCTCTGTGGATTTTTTTAATAATGACATTAGCGGTCAAGTAAATGGTGTAAGAGCTAAGCGTTCACCAGGTTCAACCCTTAAACCATTTATTTATGCGCTTGCTATAGAGGAAGGGTTAATTCATCCATTAACGCTTGTAAAAGATGCCCCCAAACGCTTTGGAGGATATACACCAGAGAATTACGATCAGCAGTTTTTAGGGCCTATATCGGCTACTGAATCGCTAGTGCTGAGCCGTAATGTGCCTGCTGTTAATTTGATGTATCGCTTACAAAATGTTGGGCTATACGATTTACTCGTTGCAGCCGATGTTAAAAAGCTTCAGCCCAAAGAGTTTTATGGTTTAGCGCTTGCGCTGGGCGGCAGTGAAGTAACGATGCTAGAGCTCGTTAAGTTATACGCTATGTTAGCTAATTTAGGGGTGTATAAGGATGAAGTTATATTAAAAAAAGACGCCACTGTTATTAACCAAAACAACCCAAATAATCAAAACAATCATATTAAGCAACTCATCAGCCCAGAGGCAGCCTACCTGACTTTACAAATGCTAAGTAAAAATAGTGCAGTTGATGAAATTTCATTTCAAAAAGAAAGAAGGCAATCATACCCTGTATATTGGAAAACAGGTACTTCATTTGCTTTTCGCGATGCATGGTCAGTAGGTATTGTTGGTCCGTATGTTTTAGCTACATGGGTGGGTAATTTCTCAGGAGAAGGGCACCCATCTTTTATTGGGCGACAAGCAGCCGCGCCTTTATTTTTTGAAATAATACGTTCATTAGATAGTTACGGCTTAATCAAAGGCAATATAAAACCAGGTAGTTTAAATATTACAGAAGTAGATATTTGTTCAACAACAGGTGATTTACCTAATGTGCATTGCCCTAAAACAGAAAAAGGGCTTTTTATTCCAGGTAAGTCGCCAATTAAAGTGTCCGATGTACATCGTGAAATTTATATTGATAAAGTATCGGGATTACGTGCTTGTCAGTATGTTGAATCTACAACTACAAAGGCAGTTTATGAATTTTGGCCATCTGACTTAGTCAGATTATTTAAACAAGCAGGTATTGTTAAACGCCAGCCTCCACCTTATTTAGATTCATGCTTAATTAATGACACGAGTACACGTGGCTCAGCACCGAGTATTACATCCCCGAGTAATTTAATTAGCTACACGATAAGAGCCAGTAAATTGAAAAAAGAAGGCCTGCCTTTTAGTGCAATCACAGATACAGATTCACGTATTTTATATTGGTTTGTAGATAACAGCTTTGTTGGTAAAGTAGAGCGAGATACGCCTTTTTTCTGGCACCCGCAAGTAGGCGAATTTGACGTAAGAGTGGTTGATAATTTAGGGCGTAGCGCATCAGTTTCAATGCGTGTAAAGCTCGTTCAGTGATACGTAAATAAGCTAAAGAGCTAGTTATCGGGTATTAAACAATTAGATTGGCGTTTATAAACTGTATTTAGCGTTTAGACTACTTTAAATTAATACTTACATTGCCATTGGGTTTACAGCAGCACAGGAGTATTTCGCCTTCGCGCACAAACGCAAGTGGCTCTTCGTTATATTCAACACTACCTGACACTAACGTTGCTCTACAAGCGCCGCAGTAACCTTCACGGCATTGGAATGCGACGTCTATTTTCATGGACTCTAAGCACTGTAAAAGAGAAGGGCAGCCTGCGGTAAATTCTATACACTGGCTGTTTTCTGCAAGCGTTATGCTTGCAGTAGACTTGTCACTCATTATAAATCAAAATCACCAAATTCTGATGCATCAACTTGAGAGTCTATTTGACCAACAAGGTATGAGCTTATTTCTGCTTCTTGTGGTGCTACTTGCACGTTATCAGACACTAACCACGAGTTTATCCACGGGATAGGGTTACTGTTATTTTCAAACTGTGCTGGCAAACCAATTGCAGTCATACGTGCGTTGGTAATGTATTCAACGTACTGACATAAAATATGTTTATTCAAGCCAATCATCGAACCATCTTTAAATAAGTATTCGGCCCACTCTTTTTCTTGCTCTGCAGCATCAACAAACATTTTAATTGCTTCGTCGCGGCACTGGGCAGCAACAATCGCCATTTCTGGATCGTCCTTACCGTCTTGCATAATGTTTAAAATATGCTGAGTACCAGAAAGGTGAAGTGCTTCATCGCGTGCAATTAGCTTGATGATTTTAGCGTTACCTTCCATTAGCTCGCGCTCAGCAAATGCAAACGAACATGCAAAGCTTACGTAAAAGCGAATCGCTTCAAGAATATTTACCGACATCATAGCCAGGTAAAGTTTCTTTTTAAGCTCAAATAAATTAATGATAACTGTTTTACCGTTAATCTCGTGTTTGCCTTCACCGTATAAGTTGTAAAGCGATACAGAGTTAATTAAGTCATCGTAGTATTTAGTTACGGCATCAGCACGTTCGCTAATTTTATCGTTGCTAACAATGTCATCAAAAATAAGCTCAGGTGCTTGTGTTACGTTACGGATAATATGCGTGTATGAACGGCTGTGAATTGTTTCACTGAACGCCCACGTTTCTATCCATGTTTCAAGCTCTGGTAGCGATACAATTGGAAGTAGAGCCACGTTTGGCGAACGACCTTGTACACTATCAAGCAGTGTTTGGTATTTTAAGTTGCTTAAAAATATATGCTTTTCGTGATCTGGTAATGCTTGAAAGTCTAAACGGTCTTTACTTACATCTACTTCCTCAGGACGCCAAAAGAAAGACAGTTGCTTTTCAATTAACTTTTCAAAAATTGGGTATTTTTGTTGGTCGTAACGAGATACGTTTACAGTTTGGCCAAAAAACATTGGCTCTTGCATTTGGTTATTATGGTTTCGGCTAAAAGTAGTATAAGACATGTTTATCACTCAAAAAACTATCAGAAAAAGCGGGCTAAATGCCCGCTTAAAATAAAAATCAGCAGTTATATTTTACACGCGCCGCCTTCACAATCGTCATCTTCCACTTCTGGAGCATCTTCTTGTGAATCTGAGGCGCCATCGCGAGTATTGTGGTAATACAAGGTTTTAACACCTAGTTTGTACGCGCTTAGTAAGTCTTTTAATAAGACTTGCATAGGTACTTTACCGCCTTCGAACTTGTTTGGATCATAATTTGTATTTGCAGAAATTGTTTGGTCAACAAATTTTTGCATTATGCCAACAAGCTGTAAATAACCATCGTTTGATGGAATGTCCCATAGTAGCTCGTACTGATCTTTTAAACGCTCATACTCAGGAACAACTTGTTTTAAAATACCGTCTTTACTTGCTTTAACGCTAATATGTCCACGTGGTGGCTCAATACCGTTAGTTGCGTTAGAGATTTGCGACGATGTTTCTGATGGCATTAATGCACTTAGTGTTGAGTTACGCATACCGTGCTCTTTAATACTTGCACGTAGTGTATCCCAATCAAGATGAAGTGGCTCATCACAAATTTTATCTAAATCACGTTTGTACGTATCTGTTGGCATAATACCTTGTGAATACGTTGTTTCGTTAAACTTAGGACACGCGCCACGCTCTTTAGCAAGCTCGTTTGATGCTTTCATTAAGTAATATTGAATAGCTTCAAAGGTTTTATGTGTTAATGCATTAGCGCTGCCATCAGAATAACGCTTACCGTTTTTAGCTAGGTAGTATGCGTAGTTAATTACGCCTATTCCTAGTGTACGACGACCCATAGTTGCATTTTTAGCAGCCGGTACAGGGTAGTCTTGGAAATCAAGTAAGTTATCAAGTGCGCGTACTGCAAGTTCAGCTAGCTCTTCAAGCTCATCAAGTGACTCTATTGCACCTAGGTTAAACGCAGAAAGTGTACAAAGGGCAATTTCGCCTTCTTCGTCATTCACGTTATTAAGTGGCTTAGTTGGCAATGCAATTTCTAAACATAAGTTAGATTGGCGAATTGGCGCAACTTTAGAAATAAATGGGCTGTGTGTATTACAGTGATCCACATTTTGTAAATAAATACGACCAGTACTTGCACGCTCTTGCGCAAACATAGAGAAAAGCTCAATGGCTTTAATGCGTTTTTTACGAATAGACTCGTCTTGTTCGTATTTAACGTAAAGTGCGTCAAACTCAGCTTGGTCTTCAAAAAATGCATCATAAAGGCCAGGCACATCTGATGGGCTAAATAATGTAATGTAATCATCTTTAATTAAACGAGAGTACATTAATTTATTAAACTGTACGCCGTAATCTAGGTGGCGAACGCGGTTGTCATCTACACCACGGTTATTTTTAAGTACAAGTAGGTTCTCTACTTCTAAATGCCAAAGCGGGTAGAATAATGTTGCTGCGCCGCCACGTACACCACCTTGTGAACAACTTTTAACCGCTGTTTGAAAGTGCTTATAAAAAGGGATACAACCTGTGTGATACGCTTCGCCGTTACGAATATGGCTACCTAGCGCACGTATTCTACCTGCATTAATACCAATTCCCGCACGTTGTGAAACGTATTTAACAATAGCTGACGACGTTGCATTGATTGAATCAAGGCTGTCGCCACATTCAATTAATACACACGAGCTAAATTGGCGAGTAGGCGTACGTACACCCGACATAATTGGCGTTGGTAGAGATATTTTAAATAAAGATACTGCATCGTAAAAACGTTTAATGTAATCAGTACGTGTTTCACGTGGGTAATCTGAAAATAAGCTTGCCGCAACTAAAATATATAAAAACTGTGCACTTTCGTATATTTCACCCGATACACGGTTTTGAACGAGATACTTACCTTCAAGTTGCTTTACAGCAGCGTAGCTAAAGTTAAGATCGCGAGAATGATCAAGGTATGCATCAAGCTCATCTAACTCTTGCTCTGTGTAATCTACTAGTAAATGAGCATCATAGCGTTTATCGCCAACCATTTTTGTTACGTGGTCAAATAAACGTGGTGGCTCAAATTGACCGTACGCTTTTTTACGTAAATGGAATACAGCTAAACGTGCAGCTAAGTATTGGTAATCAGGCGATTCTTTTGAAATCTGATCCGCTGCTGCTTTGATGATGGTTTCGTGAATGTCTTTAGTACGAATACCGTCGTAAAACTGAATGTGCGACTTTAATTCAACTTGCGAAACCGAAACGTTGTTTAAACCTTCGGCGGCCCACTCAATAACGCGATGGATCTTATCCAGATCAAGAGGCTCTTTACGCCCGTCACGTTTGCTTACAGATAACTGTTGGTTCATTTGCCTGTATTCCTTGGGAATTATGTATTTTGACCAATGCTTTATACCTCGCCGAGGCAAGGTATATACTCATTTATTATAAGTTTCGCCATATTTGCGAATTTAATTGAATAACATTTGGCCACAATATCTGGTGTTGTTCAATTTAGAGATCACAAGATAGTGTGGTCTGAGTTGTTTTGCAAGGGACATAATTGCCCCTATTTGTGGATAACTTCGGGATAACGTATTTGTGTTAGTAGACACTCACCTTCGAACAATCATTTAAGTTGAAATATGCAAAAATCAACTAATGATCTGCTAAATTTACGCATTTTAAAAATAAATTTTGACTGCTTTTTTTATCAGCAAGCTTTGTGTAAAAACTAACACAATCACAATATATAGTGTTTATTAATTAACATGGCACTATATATGGTTAAAACCATCAATTGGGCTTTGCCAGTTAAAATCAGCATTCCAGCTGTTGGCTTCATCAATACTTGGTATGTAGCCCCAAAGTGCCGTTGCTGTGCGCATACCTGCGGCTTTGCCTGCTTGTATGTCTCGCTGTGCATCACCAATGTACAAACAGCGGTTAGGCTTAACTCCCATTAATTTTGCACAATGTAGTAATGGGAGAGGTGACGGTTTGGCCTCTGCTAAGGTGTCGCCACTTATTACTACACTGGCATTTTTTAATGCGGGCATAGTTGCCACTAAAGGATCGGTTAAAAACCCCGGTTTGTTAGTCATGATCCCCCATTTGATCTTTTTCTGATCAAGGGCAATAAGTAACGATTCAACTCCGCTGAAGCAACGTGTGTGATTTGCTATGTTTGCAGCGTATTCGTCGACTAATTGCTTGATAAGTTCGCTTTGAGGTTGTGTGTCCCATAACTCTTTAAAACCAGCCTCTAATAATGCGCCTGCGCCGTTAGATGCCGCAGGGCGGTATACATCACTACTAACTGGCTCTATTTTATTGCTAATAAGCACTGCGTTTAAAGCGGCACCTAAATCATCAGCGGTGTCGAGTAGAGTGCCGTCTAAATCAAATAAAAATGCATCGTACTCAATAAGGGGGAGGGGGGCTTGAGAGTTAGCCATTAAGCTAACTTCTCAAAGTACAGTATGTAATTTACGCTAACGTCACTATTGAGCGTATATTGCTTTGATAGTGGATTATAAGAAAGGCCTGTACTTGCACGAACTTTTAAACCCGCTTGCTCTGCCCATGCAATGAGCTGCGCAGGTTTTATAAACTTTTTATGGTCGTGTGTACCTTCAGGCACCATTTTTAAAAGTTTTTCAGCGCCAACAATGGCGTATAAATATGCCTTAGGTGTTTTGTTTAGAGTTGAAAAAAACACATGCGCGCCTGGTTTGGCTAGTGCAGCTACAGCATGAATGATAGATGCTGGGTCGGGAACGTGTTCAAGCATTTCCATACAGGTTATTACATCAAAGCGCTCTGGGTGTTGCGATGCAAACTCTTCTGCAGGCACTTTTATATAATCTACATTTACGCCAGTTTCTAAACTGTGCAACTTAGCAACAGTTAAAGGCTCTTGCCCCATGTCGATGCCAGTTACTTTTGCACCCATACGCGCCATGCTTTGGCTTAAAATACCGCCACCACAGCCAACATCGAGTGTTTCTTTATCGAATAAGCCTTGCGTTTTGTTTGCTATAAAGTCTAAACGTAACGGGTTAATTTCGTGAAGAGGTTTGAATTCTCCGTCTAGGTCCCACCAACGCTCGGCGATGGCTTCAAATTTTGCTATTTCTGCGTGATCTACATTTTGATGTTCGGTCATAAAATACTTCCTCGTCAATCTGAGGCCATTATATAGGGCTAAATTGATAAATCGCAAAGTTTTGCGCCTGTAAATTAAAATTAATTGTGATAGCATGTCTGTTAGAAATAATAACAATACTCTTAATACCCAATACCGGGTTGTTGAGAGCTGATACTGAAGGAATGTGATATCAAATGACTGATCTCGCCAATGAAATTCTGCCAGTCAATATTGAAGACGAGTTAAAAAACTCTTACTTAGATTACGCAATGAGCGTAATAGTAGGACGTGCATTACCAGACGTACGTGACGGCTTAAAACCTGTTCATCGCCGCGTTTTGTTTGCAATGAACGAGCTTAGTAATGACTGGAACAAGCCTTACAAAAAATCGGCCCGTGTGGTCGGTGACGTAATCGGTAAATACCACCCACACGGCGACAGTGCAGTTTATGACACGATAGTTCGTATGGCTCAGCCATTCTCACTGCGTTATATGCTAGTAGATGGCCAAGGTAACTTCGGTTCGGTTGATGGTGATTCAGCAGCGGCAATGCGTTATACAGAAGTACGTATGGCAAAAATGTCGCATGAGTTATTAGCCGATCTTGAAAAAGAAACGGTTGATTTCGTTCCTAACTACGATGGCACTGAGTTCATCCCTGATGTTTTACCAACGAAAATTCCTAATTTATTAGTGAATGGTTCGTCAGGTATTGCAGTAGGTATGGCTACAAATATACCACCACATAACTTAACTGAAGTTGTAAATGGTTGTTTGGCACTTATTCAAAATCCTGATTTAACTATTTTAGAGTTAATGGATTATATCCCTGGTCCTGATTTCCCAACGGCTGCAATTATCAACGGTAAGAAAGGTATTGAACAAGCCTACTTAACTGGCCGTGGTAAAGTGTACATGCGTGCACGCGCCGACATCGAAACCGATGAAAAAACAGGTCGCGAAACAATCATCGTTCACGAAATTCCTTATCAGGTGAATAAAGCACGCTTAATTGAAAAAATAGCTGAGCTTGTCAAAGATAAGAAAATTGAAGGCATTAGCGCATTACGTGATGAATCTGATAAAGACGGTATGCGTATCGTTATTGAAATTAAACGTGGTGACGTAGGCGAAGTTATTTTAAACAACTTGTATTCACAAACTCAGTTACAAACTGTGTTTGGTATGAATATGGTTGCGCTAATTAATAACCAACCTAAATGTTTCAATTTAAAAGAAATGTTAGAAGAGTTTATTATTCACCGTCGTGAAGTAGTAACTCGTCGTACAGTATTTGATTTACGTAAAGCCCGTGACCGTGCACACACGCTTGAAGGCTTAGCGATTGCGCTTGCAAACATTGACCCAATTATCGAACTTATTCGTAAATCCCCTACACCTGCTGAAGCTAAAATTGCTTTAACAGCGCGTCCGTGGGAATTAGGTAATGTACAAGGTATGCTTGAAAAAGCAGGAGAAGACAATGTTGCTCGTCCAGATTGGTTAGCGAGCGAACTTGGTATTCGCGATGGTCAATATTATATCTCTGAGCAACAAGCTCAAGCAATTCTTGATTTGCGTTTACATAAGCTAACAGGTCTTGAACACGAAAAAATCTTGACCGAATACCAAGCGTTATTAGAACTAATTGCTGAACTACTTTATATTTTGGCAACTCCTGAGCGTTTAATGGAAGTTATTCGTGACGAGCTAGTTGAAATTAAAGAGCAATATGGTGATGAGCGTCGCACTGAAATTAATGCAGCTGCTCACGATATCAGCCTTGAAGACTTAATTACTGAAGAAAACGTAGTAGTAACGCTTTCTCACGAAGGTTATGTGAAGTATCAGGCATTGTCTGATTACGAAGCACAGCGTCGTGGTGGTAAAGGTAAGTCAGCAACGAAGATGAAAGATGAAGATTTCATCGAGCGTCTATTAGTTGCAAATACACACGATACTATATTGTGTTTCTCTACGGCCGGTCGTTTATATTGGCTTAAAGTGTATCAGTTACCACTAGCGAGTCGTGCAGCGCGCGGTAAGCCAATTGTTAACTTGTTACCACTTGAAGCTGATGAACGTATTACTGCTATATTGCCAGTACGCGAGTACGCAGAAGATAAATACATCTTTATGGCAACAGCATTTGGTACAGTTAAGAAAACACCATTAACGGCTTACAGTCGTCAACGTGCAAGCGGTATTATTGCTGTTAACTTAAATGATGGCGATAGCCTGATTGGGGTTGATATTACCGATGGTAGCAACGAAATTATGTTGTTCACTGATGCAGGTAAAGTTGTACGCTTTAAAGAAGCTGAAGAAACAACAGTTGTTGATGAAAACGGTAACCCAGTATTAGACGAAGAAGGTAACCCTGAGATTCGTTTCAAAGGTGTTCGCCCAATGGGTCGTACTGCTACAGGTGTTCGTGGTATTAAAATGGCCGATGATCAACGCGTAGTATCGTTAATTGTACCAAAAACTGACGGTGCTATTTTAACGGTAACTGAAAATGGTTACGGTAAGCGTACACAACTTGAAGATTACCCATCTAAGAGCCGTGCAACACAGGGTGTTGTATCTATCAAGGTGAGTGAGCGTAACGGTGCTGTTGTTGGCGCTGTACAAGTTGATGATAACGACGAAATCATGATTATTTCAAATCGTGGTACCTTAGTACGTACTCGCGTTAATGAAGTTTCTACGGTTGGACGTAACACCCAAGGTGTTATTTTGATCAGAACTATTGACGAAGAGCAAGTAGTTGGTTTACAACGTATAGAAGAGATTGAAGTTACAGAAAGTGACTTGATTGATATTGAAGACGTTGAAACTGTAGATACGGTTATTGATGAAGTAGCGGATGATAATCCTCCTTCAGAATAATTGATATTGAAAAAGCGGCCTTGGCCGCTTTTTTTAATGTTGTTGAAAAAAATTAATAGGGTGTGAAGTTATATTCATTCATTAAAACTCAAAGGTTTAGTGGGTGGGTATTGAGCGTTCATGCTTAGTAGTTAAATTACTGGAATGAGGCAAAGGTAATGAGTAAATATAATTTTTGTGCGGGGCCAGCTATGCTTCCGCAAGCGGTTATGAAAAAAGCACAAAAAGAGTTTCTAGATTGGCAAGATTTAGGTGTGTCTGTGATGGAAATAAGCCATCGTAGCAAAGAGTTTTTAGCCCTTACAGCTAAATGTGAAGCCAGCCTTCGTCGCCTAATGAATATCAGTGATGAATTTGAAGTGCTGTTTATGCATGGTGGTGGCCGTGGTCAGTTTAGTGCTGTGCCATTAAATTTACACCAAGAAGGCAAAGTTGCGGTTTATTGCGAAAACGGCGTGTGGTCAAAAAGTGCAACAGACGAGGCCAACAAGTTTACTCAAGCAACCTCTATTGATGTGCGTAATGATGCCAATGGCGAGTTTTCTATTAAACAGGTTGCTGATTGGGTGTTACCAGAAGATGCATCTTACATTCACTATTGCCCTAACGAAACGGTTGACGGCTTAGAAATTTTTGATGTACCAAGCCACCCAACAGCACCGATCGTTGCTGATATGTCGTCAACTATTTTATCACGCGAAATAGACGTTAATAAATTTGATTTAATTTACGCTGGTGCGCAAAAAAATATCGGCCCGTCGGGCATATCAATCGTTATTGTTCGTAAAACATTACTTGAGCGTGAAGGCTTACCTAAGCCAGGCATTTTAGATTACGCATTAGAAGCAAAACAAGGCAGTATGTTTAACACGCCCCCTACATTTGCTTGGTATTTAGCTGCTGAAGTATTTCAATGGCTTGAAAGTAATGGTGGCGTAAAAGCGATGGAAGTTCAAAATATTGCTAAAGCGCAGCTACTTTATGACTTTATTGATGAATCGAGATTTTATACCAATAAAGTAGCTAAACATTGCCGTTCACGTATGAATGTTCCGTTTTGGCTTAATGATGAAAGCTTAAATGATAAGTTTGTTGCTCAGTCTAAAAATGCAGGGTTACTAGCTCTTGAAGGCCACAGAATTGTGGGCGGTATGCGCGCAAGTATTTATAACGCAATGCCTATTGAAGGTGTTCAAGCACTTGTAGACTTTATGGCTGCTTTTGCAAAGGAGCACAGCTAATGGAGCAGCTTCGTTTAGAACCTATTTCTAGAGTAAATGGCACAGTAACCCTACCAGGTTCAAAGAGTCTATCGAACAGAATTTTATTATTAGCAGCACTTGCAAGCGGTACTACCGTTGTAGAAAACTTACTTGATAGTGACGATATACGCCATATGCTGGGCGCCTTAAAGTTATTAGGTGTAAATGTAACTTTAAATGATGAACGCACTGTAGCCACCGTAGAGGGTGTTAGTGGTGTGTTTAATACACCGACTGAGCCCTTGTTTTTAGGTAATGCGGGTACTGCTTATAGACCTTTAACAGCAGTACTTGCTGGCGTTGCTGGTGAGTACGAGCTAATAGGCGAGCCACGTATGGAAGAGCGCCCGATAGGGCACTTGGTTGACGCGCTGCAAGCATTGGGTGGTGATGTTACTTATACAAAGCACAAAGACTACCCACCACTTAAAATTGTGGGTGGCCAAATAAAAGGCGGTGAGGTTGAAATTGACGGCAGTATTTCAAGTCAATTTTTAACCGCTCTATTAATGGCAGCGCCATTATTTAACGGTGATACAACAATAACTATTAAAGGTACTTTAGTCTCTAAACCTTATATTGATATTACACTTGATGTAATGGCACGTTTTGGGGTTAATGTTGAGCACAGTGATTATGCAACCTTTAAAGTTAAAGGTGGTCAACAGTATCAATCATTAGATCGCATAATGGTTGAAGGCGATGCATCTTCTGCCTCTTACTTTGTTGCTGCGGCTGCAATTGCAGGCGGTGAGATTGAAATTAAGGGCGTGGGTGCCAAGTCGGTGCAAGGTGATATAGGCTTTGCCAAAGTAATGGAGCAAGTAGGCGCAAAAATTGATTGGTATGATGAGCGTTTAGTTGTTCGCAAAGGCGAACTAAAAGGTGTGGATATTGACGCCAATGCAATTCCTGATGCAGCTATGACTCTTGCAACTGTTGCTCTTTTTGCCAAAGGCCCAACAGCCATTCGTAACATTTATAACTGGCGAGTAAAAGAGACAGACCGTTTATATGCAATGGCAACTGAGCTTCGTAAAGTAGGCGCACAGGTTGTAGAAGGTGAAGATTTTATAGAGATCACCCCACCTGAAACATTTAATGATGTTGCTGTTGATACTTACGACGATCACCGTATAGCCATGTGTTTTGCAATGGTTGCCGTTGGTGGAAAGCCAATAACAATTAATGATCCAAAGTGTACCTATAAAACATTCCCTACATTTTTCAATGTTTTAGCGTCAGTCAGTGAATAAGCTAATTAGAAGTAATTACAAAAGTTACACACTAATAGCAGATATATTTTAATAACTGACGTATAATGTCGCGGTTTATTTAGGTGTGCATTGCAGGAGGTTTTAAATGCAGGCGTTATTAATGCCCGTGATCACCGTTGATGGCCCAAGTGGTTCAGGTAAAGGAACTGTTTGTCGCTTGTTAGCCGACAAGTTAGGGTGGGATGTATTAGATAGCGGTGCGATTTATCGTGTTTTATCTTTAGCTGCACTTCATCACCAAATTGCATTAGACAATGAAGAAGGGCTTGTCCCGCTTGCTGCAAATTTAGATGTGCAGTTTTTGGTAGATAGTCAAACTAATGCAGGAAAAGTTATTTTAGAAGGCGAAGATGTAACCACTACTATTCGTAATGAAGAAGTAGGCGCTGCGGCTTCAAAAGTTGCAGCATTACCTCGCGTTCGTGAAGCGTTATTACGTCGCCAGCGTGCATTTCGCACTGAAAATGGCTTAATTGCCGATGGCCGTGATATGGGCACTGTGGTTTTTCAAGATGCGCCGTTAAAAATATATTTAACAGCCAGTGCACAAGAGCGTGCTCGTAGACGCTTTGTTGAGTTGAATACGCGCGGCCTTGATGTTACACTAAGTGGTCTATTACAGGACATTCAAGCTCGTGACGAGCGCGATATGAATCGCACCGTTGCTCCGCTTGTACCTGCAGAGGATGCTATTGAGATCGATACTAGCGATCTTAATGCACAGCAAGTGTTTGATAAGGTAATAACTTTATTGGATATTGCTATCTCTGAAGGTAAGCTTCCTAAACGAAGCTAAACACATTTTATGCGCCAGCAGGATGCCAGTGCTATTTTAACAACCCCATGCAGCATGGTTGCTTATTGGTATTAATATATGAGACGTATATTCGTATGTCAGAAAATTTTGCGCAGTTATTTGAAGAAAGCTTAAAGGGTTTTGAAGCAGAGCAAGGCTCTATCGTTAAAGGTACAGTAATCTCTATCGAGAATAACATTGTACTTGTAGATGCTGGTCTTAAATCAGAAAGTGCTATCCCTGCAGAGCAGTTCAAAAATGCTGCTGGTGAACTAGAAGTTGCTGTAGGCGACGAAGTAGATGTTGCACTAGATGCAATTGAAGACGGTTTCGGTGAAACTATCCTTTCTCGTGAGAAAGCTAAGCGTCACGAAGCATGGATCCGTCTTGAGAAAGCATGTGAAGAGCAAGAGACTGTTACTGGTGTTATCAACGGTAAAGTTAAAGGCGGTTTCACAGTTGAAGTTGATTCAATCCGTGCTTTCCTACCTGGTTCACTTGTTGATGTTCGTCCAGTACGTGACACAACTCACCTTGAAGGCAAAGAGCTTGAATTTAAAGTAATCAAGCTTGACCAAAAACGTAACAACGTTGTTGTTTCACGTCGTGCAGTTATCGAATCTGAAAACTCACAAGAACGTGAAGAGCTTCTTGCTAACCTTGTTGAAGGCCAAGAAGTTAAAGGTATCGTTAAGAACCTTACTGACTACGGTGCATTCGTTGACCTTGGTGGTGTTGATGGTCTACTACACATTACTGATATGGCTTGGAAGCGTGTTAAGCACCCTTCAGAAATCGTTAATGTTGGCGACGAAATCGCAGTTAAAGTTCTAAAATTCGACAAAGATAAAACTCGTGTTTCTCTAGGCCTTAAACAGCTTGGTGAAGATCCATGGGCAGCTATCGCTGGTCGTTACCCAGAAGGTTCTAAACTTTCTGGTCGTGTTACTAACCTTACAGATTACGGCTGTTTCGTGGAAATCGAAGAAGGCGTTGAAGGTTTAGTACACGTTTCTGAAATGGATTGGACTAACAAGAACATCCATCCTTCAAAAGTTGTAAGCCTTGGCGACACTGTTGAAGTTATGGTTTTAGAAATTGACGAAGAACGTCGTCGTATTTCTCTTGGTCTTAAGCAATGTATTGCTAATCCTTGGCAGGAATTTGCTCGTCTACAAAACAAAGGCGATCAAGTTACTGGTAAGATCAAATCAATCACTGACTTCGGTATCTTTATCGGTCTTGACGGTGGTATTGACGGTCTTGTACACCTTTCAGACATTTCTTGGAATACACCTGGCGAAGAAGCTGTACGTGAATTCAAGAAAGGCGACGAAATCACTGCTATCGTATTGCAAGTTGACCCAGAGCGTGAACGTATCTCTCTAGGTGTTAAGCAAATCGAAGCTGACCCATTCAATAACTACCTTGATGCAAACAAAAAAGGTGCTATTGTTAAAGGTAAAGTGACTGAAGTTGATGCGAAAGGCGCAACTGTTGAACTTATCGAAGGCGTTGAAGGTTACATCCGTGTAGCTGATATCGCTCAAGAGCGCGTTGAAGATGCAACTACTGTTGTTTCTGTAGGCGACGAGATTGAAGTTAAATACGTTGGTGTTGATCGTAAGAACCGCACTTTAAGCTTATCTGTAAAAGCTCTTTTCGAAGCAGAAGAGAAAGAAGTACTAGAGAAGCTTAAGAAAGAAGAGCCAGTGTTTGAAAACGCAATGGCAGCTGCTTTCGCAAATGCACAAAAAGACTAATATATAATTAGTTTTTAGTTGGAAGGGCATTTTTTGCCCTTCCTATATCTCTTTTTAAGGAAACGCTATGACTAAGTCAGAATTGATAGAAATACTTGCGGAACAACACGCACACGTTCCAGTGAAAGATGTTGAGAATGCTGTAAAAGAAATTCTTGAACAAATGGCCGGCTCATTATCTACTTCAGATCGTATTGAGATCAGAGGTTTTGGTAGTTTCTCTTTGCATTTCCGCGCTCCTCGCACAGGTCGTAATCCTAAGACTGGCGATACAGTTGAGCTTGAAGGAAAGCATGTACCTCATTTTAAACCAGGCAAAGAATTACGCGACCGCGTGAATGAAAGCATTGCCTAGTTAACTTAGTGGAGTAGTTACTTGTTCAAGGTATTAAAAATTATTCTGGCTGCACTATGCCTTATCAGTGCATTTGTATTAGGGTCACAAAACCCACAGTTAGTACAAGTAAATTACATTATAGCCAGTAATACGCTACCTTTAGCTGTAATAATAAGTATCTGCTTTTTATTAGGTGTTTTGATTGGTTGTTTTATTAGCTTTAAATTGTTTTCGCAATTAAAGTGGCAAAACTACCGCTTAAAAAAGCAATTAGCGCCTGAAAAAGATAAAAAAAAGCTTGCCGCGAATAAAGACACCTAACTATGATTGAGCTTTTGTTTTTACTATTACCCGTTGCCGCTGGTTACGGTTGGATTATGGGTAAAAACAGTGCTAAAAACCAAGCTCATCAACTTAATCGTCAGATCACTTCTGAATATAGCAAAGGCTTAAAATTTCTACTCGATAGAGAAGAAGACCAAGGCTTAGAGCATTTAATCAACTTACTTGAAGTTTCAGCCGACTCGGTTGAACACTATTCTACACTTGCCACCATGTTTCGCCGTAGAGGTGAATTAGACCGCGCAATAAAAATTCACGAACTTCTATTAAAACACCCAAGCTTAAATGAACAACAAGCTGCAACTAGCCGTTTAGAACTAGCCGAAGATTATATAATGGCTGGACTACTAGATAGTGCGGAAGAGCACTTAGTTTGGTTAGTTAAAGCAGGGCATGTAGAAGCGCTGGACCCTATTATCACTTTATATTCGCAAACCCGTGAGTGGGAAAAAGGCATCAACATGTTTGAAGCCCATAGCGAATTATTTTCAAAAGAACAGCAATTTAAAGCAATTGCTAATTTTTATTGTGAGTCAGCTTTAAGTGACAATACACCCCAACTAATGAGAAAAGCGATTAGCTTAAATTATAAAGCCGTGCGTCCGCTTTACGAGTTAGGGTTAGTTGCTTACGCAAAAGAAGATTACGTTAAAGCTATTTATTACTGGCGTGAACTTGTCTCTCAATTTACCTTGTTTGCTCCGTTGTTTATTGATGAGCTGGCACACAGTTATAAACAATTGAATTTGACGCATCAATTTCACGAGTTAGTCAGTGACTTGTTAGAGAAGGGCGGTGTATTAATTAAAATAAAGCATTGCCAAGCATTACTTGAGCAAGGTCACACCAAGCAAGCCTTTGAATTTTTAACTGATAGCTTAAAACGTCAACCTACTATTCGTGGTTTTAGTTTTTTACTGCAATTAATGGGTGACCAAAATAAAAATACTAAAGAAGTACTTAACGAAATTGATAAGCTTGTAACCTCTTATATTGCTACAAAACCAGATTTCCAATGCCAGCATTGTGGTTTTACAAGCTACACCATATATTGGAACTGCCCTTCTTGTAAGCATTGGGAAACCATTGTTCCAAGTCGAGGCTTAGACGGATTTTAATAACCCCATAATTAATAACTTTACTGCCATTCACTAGGATAGTTATGTCTTTCGAACACTCAAAAAAAATTCTTATTGCATTAGATTACGATGATCAAGAAGTTGCTTTAAACTTTGTTAAACAACTTTCTCCTGATACTTGCCGTCTCAAGGTCGGCAAAGAAATGTTTACCTATTTTGGACCTGTATTTGTTAAAGAGTTAATTGATTTAGGTTTTGATGTTTTCTTAGATTTAAAGTTTCATGATATTCCTAATACAGTAGCTAAAGCGGTTACTGCAGCTGCTAAAATGGGGGTGTGGATGGTAAACGTTCATGCTTCTGGTGGCTTTGAAATGATGAGCAAAGCTAAATCGGCTCTAGAGCAATTTGGTGACAAAGCGCCATTACTTATCGCTGTTACTGTATTAACAAGTATGGATGAAACAGAACTTAAGCGTTTAGGTGTTGATAAATCAGCTCAAGAGCAAGTTATCTATTTAGCTAAGCTTGCAAAGGAAGCTGGGCTTGATGGTGTTGTGTGCTCTGCACAAGAAGCAAAAGCTTTAAAAACAGAGTTAGGTGATAGCTTTAAGCTTGTTACGCCTGGTATACGCCCTGAAGGGAGTGATGCGGGTGATCAAAAGCGTATAATGACTCCTAAGCAAGCTATAGATTCAGGAAGTGACTATTTAGTTATAGGCAGACCGATTACTCAAGCAGATAATCCTGTAAAAGTGCTTAGTGATGTTAATAACTCTATAGCTTAATTTAACATTAAGCAGTCATATAGTGCTAAAACCCCTTACCTTATGTGAGTTTTATGTTACATTAATAAAATCAAAATGTAGTAGGGGTTTGTTTTGAAGTTATTTTTTGGTTCTATAGTAATGTTATTGCGGGTTTTTCAGTAAATAAGTACGTTTTTTCTAATAAAGCATACGATGGTGTAACAACCGCTACAGATATAATTCCAACGTACCCAGTCGATATGTTTGATTTTAAAAAAACAATGCAAGATTATGCTCATCATCTGTGTTACAAAAATGAAGATACACTCATATCTCAGCATGTAAGCGTTAGTGAATGTATATCAAAGCTTGATGATAAAAAAACAGAATGTGAAAAAAAGGTTTTTCGTTTGGCGCCGCTCAATCTTGAGTCGGAAGTTGAAGTGCTTGATTATTCAAGGCAATATACGCAATGTACATTGCCTTATAAATATATTTTAGGTTAATTACAAACAGGTATTATTAGTAATTACAGCCAATTATAATTAAGATCTTAAGCGAATGGATTTCGCTTCAATATCTATTAACTCTTGTTTAAATAAGCCACCAATTGCTTTTTTATAATTAGCCTTACTTGTAGAAAACATCTTTTTTATTGCTTCAGGATCAGACTTATCACCAAGTGGAATAACACCGCCTTCGTTTTTAAGCTTTTGCATAATAGTTTCACCAAGGTCACTTACTTTTCCCATACCTGGCTTTTCTAGTACAACATCAATTTTTCCGTCGTCACGTACTTTTTGAATATAGCCTTTAAGCTTTTGACCCACAAATAAGCTTTTAAATACCATATTGTAAAAAACAACACCGAAGTGCGACTCTTCAATTAATACTTTGTAGCCAATATCTGTTTTGCCAGCAACAATTAAATCCACTTCTTGTAAGTGAGTATATTGCGGCTCATCTTTTGATAAGAAACGATTAAAATTGTTTGAGGCACAAATACGTTGGCTTGCATTATCAAGGTACAGGCGTACTAAATAAGAATGGCCTTCTTGCATGCGTGGCTTTTGTTCATTAAAAGGTGCAAGCACATCTTTCTCAAGCCCCCAATCTAAAAATGCCCCAATACTATTTATTTCTTTAACGCGTAGTAGGGCATACTCGCCAACTTGAGCATGTGGTTTCTTTATTGTTGCTGTGGCTAAATTAGCATTGTCTAAAAAGATAAATACACTAATGCTATCGCCCGCTTCAAGCTCATGTTTAATTTCTTGTTTTGGTAAAAACACTTCACCTAAATCATGACCGTCTAAGTAAGCACCTTCGTTACTCACTTCTTTTACAAATAATGTTTGTGTGGTTCCTAGGTAACTCATAATTATTCCTGCTCAGTCTTTTTTTTACGGCGCATTGGTGTATCGCCATCAATGTTCATTGGTGCTTTAATAGGTGCTGTTGGCTTTTTAGCTTTGGTTTTGCGTTTAAATACAGGCTTTTTAACAGCGGCGGATTTTTCTTTAGATTTATCCCACGTTGCCTCAGGCTTTTTCTCTTTTAAGCCTTTAAACTTAGCTTTTAAGCTCTCTACGCTCGCAAATTTTAATTCGTCATTTAAAAATGCTTTAATAGCTAAATAACTTGCCCAATCTTTTGGGCCAACTAATGAAATTGCATTTCCTTTAAAGCCAGCACGTCCTGTACGACCTATGCGGTGTACATACTCTTCAGCGTGTTTTGGTAAATCAAAGTTAATAACGTGCGTTACGCTTAACAAATCTAAACCACGAGATGCAACGTCGGTGGTAATCAATATTTTAAAGTTTTCGCGACTAAACGAATCCATGATATCTAAACGTTTGTTTTGCGTGAAATCACCAGCAAGCGCTACAGATTTGAAGCCTTTAGCATTAAGGGCTTCACTCAAACGGCTCGTGTCAGAACGCGTTGCTGTGAAGATAATACATTGACCAACATCATCTTGGTTTAAAAAATGCTCTAATAACGCTTCTTTATGATCAAGGTGATCGGCAAGGTATAACGTTTGTTTAATATCACTATGTTGCTCATTTGCTGCACTTAGCGTAATTTGCTTTGGTTTTTTTAATAGGTTACGTGATAGTGCATCTACTTGTGCATGGTCAAGTGTTGCAGAAAACAATAACGTTTGGCGTAATCGGTGATTAGCTTGCTCGTTAATCATTTTTAACTGCTCGGTAAAGCCTAAATCTAAAATACGATCGGCTTCATCAAAAATAAGCAGTTCTAGTCCACTCAATTGCAATGAGCGTTTTGTTATGTGATCAGCTAAACGCCCAGGTGTAGCAACTACGAATTGTGGGTCGTTTCTAAGAGCTTTTATTTGGTCATTAAAGTTTTCGCCGCCAAGTATTTTAACTGCCTTAATCGCTGTGCCAGCAATTAATAAACGCAGCTGAGTAAATACTTGCGTAGCAAGCTCACGCGTAGGAGCAACAATAAGTACACGGGGATCGCGTTTGCTGAGTGCTTTTTGTTTCATAACCCTTTGTACAGCAGGTAATAAAAACGCCAAGGTTTTGCCCGACCCAGTTTTAGACTGAGCGAAAATGTCATGCCCTGCAAGTGCGGTAGGCACTGCATGCGCTTGAATATCGGTGGGCTGGGTGATCCCTTGATGTGCTAATTGTGTTTCAAGGCGTGTATCAATCCCAAGATCAGTAAACTGCAATGTGTGTTTCTCCAAAATGAGCAAATTAACTCTATAAATTTATTAGCGCATTATAGCTTACACAGCTAGGTCGCTAACAGTAAAAACCAATCTATAGCGCTATTTTTTGCAATTAAACTAAAAAAGCGTAAAATGCGCGCCCCATATGCGCCGGATTTACGATTCGGTAAACGCCAATATTGGCTAACAAGGCAAAATAGGAAATATAATGACTGTTGTTCATAAAGATAATGTAACGGGCGATCACTTTGTAGTATGTGCGCTGTATAAGTTTGTAGGTTTACCTGAATTTGAAGCTATCCGTAAGCCATTACTAGAAGTGATGGAAGCAAATGAAGTACGCGGTACTTTATTGCTCGCTGCCGAAGGTATAAACGGCACTGTTTCTGCAAAACGTGAAGGGATAGACAACTTATTAACATGGTTAGATGAGCAACCAAATTTAAAAAACATCGTTACAAAAGAATCTTACGACGATGAATGTCCGTTTTACCGCACTAAAGTAAAACTAAAAAAAGAAATTGTAACGATGGGCGTTGAAGGCATCGATCCGTTAAAAGTTGTGGGTAGTTATGTAAAGCCAAATGAGTGGAACGCACTTATATCTGACCCTGAAGTAATTTTAATTGATACACGTAATGATTACGAAATTGAAATTGGTACATTTCAAAATGCGGTCGATCCAAATACTAAAACCTTTCGCGAATTTCCACAGTGGGCAAAAGAAAACTTAGACCCTGAAAAACACAAAAAAGTGGCGATGTTTTGTACAGGTGGTATCCGCTGCGAAAAATCGACAGCCTACATGAAAGAGCAAGGTTTTGATGAAGTTTATCACCTTGAAGGCGGTATCTTAAAATACCTAGAAGAAGTGCCAAAAGAAGAAACCATGTGGGAAGGCGAGTGTTTTGTATTTGATAATCGCGTTGCGGTTGATCATGACCTACAAAAAGGCTCTTATGATCAATGCCACGCGTGTCGTATGCCAATTACAGAAGACGAAAAGTTAAAGCCTGAATACATGGAGGGCGTCTCTTGTCATCATTGTATTGAAGAAGTAACGGACGAACAACGCGCACGTTTTGCAGAGCGCCAAAAGCAAATAGAATTAGCGCAAGCGCGTGGTGAGGGCCATATTGGTAATGAAGCACAAGCTGTTTTACAGCAACGTAAAGAAGCTAAAAAAGCCCAAAAAGACGCTCAGCGCGGTAAATAAATTTATACAATAAGTATTACATTTAAAGAGTCTATTTAGGCTAATGCCAGTCAGTTAAGCTGACTGGCATTTTTCTTTTTATGGGGATACTTAGATGGTTTTGGCTTAACCCATCGGGCTGACGAATCCCCAAAACGTGACAGGCACAGCAATTTATGATCTTATGTAAATCACCACAACCCACATAAGTCACAACTGCTATGCCTGAGACATCAGTTTGCCATAAGTACTTTAAACATGCATTAGCGCCATTCAATAATGCCAGAGTAAAAACATTACTAAGCTGCAGTAATGCATTAATTTCGGGCAATAAACTTACCTTAACTGAAATCGGCAGAAATTTGTCTGGCGCTGTGGATGTAAAACATAAAATAAAACGCGTTGATCGCTTCTTAAAAAATACTCACCTCTACAATGAAAGGGTCGCTATCTATGAAGCATTAGCTCATCCTATTATTGACTCTTTACCCATGCTTGCAATTGCCGTTGACTGGAGCGGTGCCTGTGGTCACGACTATCACTTACTGCGAGCAAGCTTACTTGTGGATGGGCGCTCTATCGTGATTTATAACATGATTGTTGAGCAGAAGGATTTTGATAGCCCAGCAACCAACAGCCTGTTTTTAGATGAACTTTATGAAGTGCTTGGACGACATCCTAGTGTCTATATTGTAACAGACGGCGGCTTTCTTACGCCTTGGTATAGTAAAGTACGCGAACTTGGTTGGCATATGATAGGTCGATTAAGAGGCTCAATGAAGTGTAAACTAGCCATGCAATCACAATGGCATACATTAAAACAACTTAGGGCTGGTGCCAGCGATATACCTAAGGCGTTAGGTCAAGCACGACTAACTCAGTCCAGCCCGACAGCATGCGATGCATTTTTACACGTATATCATGGAAAAAATAAAGGAAGAAAAGGAAAAAGCAGATTTACGAAAGATACAAAAATGTATCAAAACTTAGCTAAAGAGCCATGGTTACTCGCGACATCAGACAATACAATGACGAGTAAGCGAGTAGTTGGTTTATATAGTAAAAGAATGCAAATAGAGCAAAATTTCCGCGATGACAAAAGTTTGAGATATGGTTTTTCGTGGCGTTTTAGTAAAAGCACCGGCATAAATAGAATAGGAATATTATGCTTGATAGCCACAATAGCGAGCACTGCGTTATGGTTTATAGGGTGTGAAGCGGAAAAAAGAAAGTGGCATATAAAATTTCAAGCAAATAGCGTTAAGAATCGCCGAGTTCTTTCATTTTTAACCTTAGCCAAGCAAGTCATAAAGCTATGTAAGAGACGTATTACACAAAGCTATATAGAAAAAAGTTTAAAAAACTTTATTTTGAATTACGAAAAAGAGGCCGCTGGATAAAGTGGGGATCCCTCAGCCCATCGGGGATATCTTCTATCCTCTCGTCTAGCTGGAAGCTTAAATAAGACCAGTGTATTGAGTAAGTGCTGCCAGTGTATTGGAATGTTTCCTGGACTCATTATAGATACTGACGAGAAATACTGAATGACAGCCATCGAACTGCTAGAGAAACTAAGCTGGTTAGGCCATATCCCTGTAACTGTCGCCGCCATCGTCATTATTCTTCGTATTAAATTATAGGCGAGTAACACGCCCCATAGCTCCTGACGCACCATGTCTGGACGCTTGCTTCTTAAATGGTATGCGCTATCAAGCATGGTTTGTTTGATTTCTCTAAACCCAAGTTCTATCTCCCAACGATGACAATATAATTCAACAATTTCATTACCTGGATAACGTAATCTATCCGTCATCGAGGTTAATATACGGTAGCTTTTGCCCTTTATTGTTTTACTGATTAATCTCGCTTTAATCGTTTCAGGAACATCGGGAAAGTTTTTTTGTGCATGCTTTGTTGTTTTCAATTCAATGATATGGTCATTTTTACCCGCGCTGGAGATGATTTCATACTGTAAGTCGGGCCTTGCTGGTATCAACCAGTGCCTCATCTCCCCAGTTTGGTGCCAACGGTTTAACAGGCCTAAAGAATAATATCCTTTATCAAACATAGTCAGTGAATTATCTGGTGTACGTTCAATTAAACGCTCAGCTAATTTCATCTCGTTGGTTTTATAGTTATCAAACTCGCTACTGAGCAGTTGATGGCTGGTCAATTCCATATGACAGATCATGCGTATTTGAGGAAAGGCTGTATCACCGTATTGGTTGCTACCTGAAGAGAAGGCTTTACGATTATCAGGCGTGTCGGCTGTTCGCCACACAACACCGTCAACAGCTAATAGGTTCAAACCATTCCATGTTTCGAATGACTGTTGCTTATACATTGATTGAGCAGATTTATTGAAAACGTGTTTAACGGAATCATCACCTAACCTTTGTCTCGCCTGTACCATCGCACTTGGAGCAACGAGTGGGTTCTTGCCAGGTAACATGATATCTAGCTTATTAGCGATATTCCAAACTGATTCTTTTCGAAACAATGCCATGCCAATAACTGACCACAAAACGGCTTCAAGCGGTAATCTTCGCTTACGAACGGTTGCAATCCCTGCTTGTTGAAAGCCTTGTTCAATGATTTCAGGGTCAAGAATTTCTGATAATTTTTCAAAGGTATGGTATCGGCTGCTTTCTTCAAGTGTTGCTTGCAGTGCTTGTTCTATATTCACAAAAAAAATCCGTAGTTAGTTTCCTAACTACGGATTTTGCATGATCGTTTGGATCGGTCAACCGGTCATTTTCTTAACTGATCGGCATTAGTCTATTTAGGCTCTTTTTTTGTGCCTAAATTTGTACAGTAATTGTTTTCACACCCCGATGATAGTGTTAATCTGCAAAATAGATTTAGTCATTTTAATGCGCATACAGGAAGGGATTTATGCAAGCCGAACAAGTTGAAATCGCACAATTTTTAGCACAACATCCTCCTTTTGATGACTTACCTCAAAAAGCGCTTAATGAGCTAGCTCAACAAGTAGAAGTGGCTTATTTTAGAGCAAAAACAGATATCTTGAGTTTTGGACAAGACATTTCTGATTTGTATGTAATTAGAAGTGGTTCTGTAGAAATGTATCGCCGAAATGGCGAGCTGTACAATCGTTTGGCTACCGCAGGTATATTTGGTCAAATGGGTTTATTGATGAACCGTAAGGTACGTTTTCCTGCAACTGCTCTGGAAGATACGTTAGTTTATTGCATAAATGTCGAGCTCTTTAATTGTTACTGTGATGAGTTTGATGCATTTGCTGATTACTTCGAAACAGACGGTAACGTGCGTTTGCATCAAGCTATTGTCGAGCAAGCCGATGGCAATGACCTGACAACCGCGAAGGTAAAATCATTAATTCACAGAGATGTAGTTACCGTAGATGCAACCTCTACGATACAAGATATCGCTAAATTAATGACCGAAGAGGCGGTATCATCAGTGTTGGTAACCGATGTAAATAAACCCATAAATGATGACCCAGAAGAAGATGATGGACAAGTAGTTGGTATAATAACCGATAGGGATTTACGCACTAAAGTAGTGGCTAAAGGGCTTGCTTTTAACACGCAAGCAAAAGACATTATGTCCACTAACTTAGTACTATTAGATGCTAATGACTATATTTTCGAAGCTGTATTGGCCATGCTTAGAGATAACTTACATCATTTGCCAGTAGTACAGAAAAGACGCCCAATAGGCGTTATCTCCCTCTCTGATATTTTGCGTTATGAATCCCAAAGCAGCTTATTACTTGTACGTGGCATACTGGCTCAACAAACAATAGAGGATTTGGCGCATTATGCACGCCAATTGCCCAATGTGTTTGTTCGTATGGTGAATGAAGATGCAAACTCACACATGGTTGGTACAGCCATGGCTGTTATAGGGCGTACATTTAAACAAAGACTACTTGTATTAGCAGAAGAAAAGTTTGGGCCACCTCCTGTGCCTTACTGTTTTATTGCTCTGGGCTCAATGGCTCGAGACGAGCAACTTATTGTAACCGATCAAGACAACGCGCTTATTTTAGATGACAGTTATGACGACGAAAAACATAACGCGTATTTTCAAAATATTGCCGATTTTGTGTGTGATGGTTTAGCGCAGTGTGGTTACACCTACTGTGATGGAGAAATTATGGCGTCGTTTAAAAAATGGCGTAAAACTCGCTCACAGTGGTTCGATCAATTTGCAGATTGGATCGCGCAGCCAAAACCACAAGCATTGCTTAATAGTTCTATATTTTTTGACTTAGACGGTGTGTGGGGTAAAACCAAGTGGGCCGACGAGCTTAAAATATTTATAGCAAAACAAAGTAAAGTAAATCGCGTATTTTTAGCTAATATGGCAGCAAATGCTAGAAATAGAACACCTCCACTAGGTTTCTTTAAAGGCTTTGTTATGGAGCATAATGGCCAACATAAGCGTTCAATGAACTTAAAGCGAAGAGGGACTGCACCTCTTTCTGATGTTATTCGCGTGCACGCATTGGCTATTGGTTCACGTAAACAAAATTCGTTTGAACGACTAGAAGATATTATTGAAGCGAAACTTTTACCACAGGGTAAAGCGCAAGATTTACGTGATGCACTTGAGTATATTGCCATGATGCGAATTCGCCATCAAGCGTGGCAAATAGAGAAGGGCGAAGAGCCCGATAACGACTTAGATCCACATTTACTTTCTCCGTTCGAGCAACGAAACTTAAAAGAGGCGTTCGCCATTTTAGAAAAAGCACAAAGCTATTTAAAATTTAGCTACACAGCAAACTCTGGTGTGAAGTAGCCTATGAATCCGCGTAATCATAAAGCAATTGATTGGCAAGCTAGGTATAACGAGCTTGCCAATAGCACCAAAAATAAACTCCTAAAACACTTTTATGCGGGTGCTTATAATCAAGACAAAGCTGCAATAAAAGACGTGCCTTTTGTAGCAATGGATTTTGAAACAACAGGCTTAAATAGCCAAAACGACGATATAGTGAGTGTTGGTTTAGTGCCGTTCAATTTAGAGCGCATTTATTGTAAGCACAGTCGGCATTGGGTGGTGCAGCCTAGGCGAAACCTTCATGAAGAGTCTATTTTAATACATGGAATAACGCACTCTGAGGTGGACGACGCCCCCGACTTTAATCAAATTATAGAGCCTTTACTTGAAGCGCTCAGTGGTAAAGTTGTCGTGGTGCATTATGCAGCAATAGAACGTCACTTTTTAAATAATGCGTTATTGTTAAGGCTTAAAGAAGGTATTGAGTTTGCACTTGTTGATACAATGGAAATAGAAAAAAGAGCACTAAAAGCAAGGCAGGGGTTATTAGGGCGGTTGTTTAACACAAAATTAGGTTCTCTTAGGCTAACAGATTGCCGTGCGCGTTATTCCCTACCAGCATATCAAAATCACAATGCGTTAACGGATGCACTTGCTACTGCAGAACTTTTACAAGCGCAGCTGAGTTATCATTATCGTGTAGATACTCCAATCTCAGAGCTGTGGCTCTAGCTTTTAATGACCAAACAAAAAAACGCCGCAAAAATTGCGGCGCTTTCGTTACTAATTAAAAGTATTACTCACTAAAAGTATTACTTAACTGGGCGAGGCTCAGTTCGTAAACCTAAAACTAAACTTAAACACATAAATAATAATACAATAGTAAATGGCAAGCCTGTAGAGACAGCGCCTGCTTGTAGTGCTTCAATTGCTTGTGTGCCACCAATCCAAAGTAAAGCAGCTGCAATTGCGCCCTCAACCGATGCCCAAAATATACGTTGTGGTACCGGTGCATCAATTTTACCGCCAGCTGTAATTGAATCAATTACTAATGAACCAGAGTCAGATGACGTAATGAAAAATACCAACACTAATAAAATTGCAATAAACGATAAAATATTAGATAAAGGTAATTCATCAAGCATTTGGAACATAGCTAAAGGTACATCAGTTAAACCATTAGTGCCTAACGCACCAACACCATTAACTACTTGATCAATCGCAATACCACCGTAAATAGACATCCATAAAACGGTAACTAGAGTAGGAATAAGTAAAACTGCAATTAAGAATTCACGAATTGTACGACCACGTGATACACGCGCGATAAACATACCTACAAACGGCGACCAGGAAATCCACCAAGCCCAGTAAAACACAGTCCAACCATGCATCCATGTTTCGTCTTCACGACCATGAGGATTACTAAGCGGAATTATATTTTCTACATAACCCATAATTGTATTAGGAACATTACCCATAGCAACAGCAAAACCTACTAAGCAAACAAACACTAATAAAGCAAAAGCAATTAGCATATTAATGTTACTTAAAAGTTTTACGCCGCCATCAATTCCGCGCACAACAGAAATTATAGCTAGTAGTGTTACGCCCACTATTACTAATATTTGAGAGCCAACACCACCTTCTGTACCAAATACATGGTTAATCCCTGCAGAAGCTTGTTGCGCACCTAAACCTAAAGATGTTGCAAGGCCAAATAACGTAGCAAGTACAGCTAAGATATCAATGATATGACCAGGCCAACCCCAAGCTCTATCACCTAATATAGGATAAAAAATAGAACGAATTGAAAGAGGTAAACCTTTGTTGTATGTAAAAAACGCAAGAGATAAACCAACAACAGCGTAAATAGCCCAAGGGTGAAGACCCCAATGAAACATAGTTGCGCCCATTGCTAATTTTGCAGCTTCTGGTGTATTAGCGGCTACATTAAGCGGGGTTTCGTACCAACCAGTAAAGTAAGCAACTGGTTCAGCAACGCCCCAAAACATAAGGCCTATACCCATACCGGCAGCAAATAACATAGCAAGCCATGAAACGCGAGAGTGAGAAGGTTTAGCGTCATCACCACCAAGGCGAATATTACCGTAAGGAGAAACAATAAGTGCTAAACAAAAGAGTACAAAGAAGTTAGCAGCCCACATAAATAGGGCATCAAAATTATTAATAATATCGGTCTTGATACTATCAAGCGCTGTTTTTGCAGCTTGTGGGTCGGTAACAAGTATGGCGATTAAAAAGATGACAATCAGGCCCGCACTAGTTCCAAAAACAGGGTTGTGAATATCAAACCCCCACTTTTGTACGTTGTCCTGACCTACGGTGTAATCCGTGTTGTCAATACTATATTTGTCATGATTTTCCTTCATGCAATACCTCTTTAGTTGTCCTAACAAGCCAAAATAAATTCGGCGTCATATCGAATTACATTAGTCTTTAAATATTAAGTAAAAAGTAATACCGTAATTATTTGAAGACTAACTAATTTGAAGCGTGATCATACAGCTAGTAGTGTATGAGTTAAATATTAAATGTAAATGAATTTGTATTTAAAACGCTGTTTATATGGCCAAATTCATGATTTTTTCATTTAAAAGCCCTAAATTTAAAAATTCAGTGAACGTTAAAATTTAGTTTGCTATTAAAAGTATTAATTTACTTGGTTAAGTAAAAAAAGATCATTTTTAAGTAGCTTAATTAATGCTTAAATATTAGGGCTTGTTAGTTTTTTAGGATTGAAATTTATTTAATCTAGGCGCAATTTGATCGTTCCTAGTTTTATAGCTTAGCGGTTCGGTAACAGCTTATGCGTTATTTTTCATGCTTGCATGCACGTAAGAATAATCTAAAACCGGCTAGCAAAGAGCAAATTTCTCTTCAAGGCTATTATAAATTTATAAGCCGATAAGCATCTTTAATCAAGTTGTAATATGAATATGATTTAACACAACATTAGGGTATGTTGAATTTTGGCGATTGAATTTGCAGTAGTGTGTTTGGTTTTTAGGCAAGGCAGAGGCTATGTAGTGTGGTCATTCCCCATAAATAGGCGATAACGAAGCATAAATACCAAACATACACTGCCCTTTGGGTTCTTTCTAGGGACGATTAACTCTTTGTTACTCGGTTTTTACTTAGCCCACTAGGTTACAAACCTCGTGCCGCGATTTAATCGCCCCTAGATTGAACAAATTTCAATCCAAAAAGCTCAGCATGCCCTAAGCTATATTTTATAAATAGATAGGCAAAGGATTAATACTATTATGCGTGAAAGCGTTACAAACGATACCAATCAAAACGAACTTGTTAAACGCTTTTGTAGCGTTAGAGACGAAAGCCTAGCCATTATCGAACCACTCACTTTAGAAGATTGCCAATTACAAGCTATGGCTGATGCCAGTCCTACTAAATGGCATTTAGCGCATACCACGTGGTTTTTTGAAACGTTTTTACTTAGTGTTCATTGTAAACAGTACGCAGTGTTTAATCCTCACTATAAAATGCTTTTTAATTCTTATTACAATGGGATTGGAGAGCAATTTAAACGGGCAAACAGAGGAAGCTTATCTAGGCCAGGTTTAGACGAAGTGCTAGCTTACAGAGAACATGTAGATAGCCGCTTGATTGAATTACTTAAGACTGACGTTAACCCGCACATTAAAGATATTATTGAACTTGGGTTACACCACGAGCAACAGCATCAAGAGCTAATGCTTATGGACATTAAATATAACTTTTCAGTAAACCCATTATTTCCTCAATATAAAACACCGCTTTTAAGTAGCCAAAATAAATCAGTTGATATTAAACCCCTTAATTTTATCAATTTTGAACAAGCCATTATTAATATCGGCACAAATGCCGAAGATGAATTTGCATATGATAACGAGTGCCCCAAACACCAAGTACTAATTCATCCATTCAGCTTTGCTAATAGATTGGTCACTAATGGTGAATATTTAGACTTTATAAATGCCGGTGGATATAGCAATCCACAATATTGGTTAAGCGACGGTTGGGCGCATATTCAAAACACTCGTTTAACGCATCCATTATATTGGCATTACATAAATAACGAATGGTTTGAATTTACACACTATGGATTCCAGCCTTTAAATTTAAGTGCTCCCATCAGCCATGTTAGTTATTTTGAGGCCAGCGCCTATGCTAATTTTGTAAAGGCTCGCTTGCCTACAGAGTTCGAGTGGGAATATGCAGCTAAAAATACACCTACAACAGACACTAATAATAACTACCTAACACCACAACAAGCAAAAGATGATACTGAAATAAACCAGTTAACGGATTCATGTTGGCAATGGACAAACAGTGCATATTTACCATACCCCGGTTTTAAGCCTATTGAAGGAATAGCAGGGGAATACAATGGTAAGTTTATGAATAACCAAATGGTGTTACGTGGTGGGTGTGTGTTTACCCCTCAAAACCATTTACGACAAACATACCGTAATTTTTATTACCCGCATCAAGCGTGGATGTGCAGCGGGATAAGACTAGCTAAGGATATAGTATGAGCCAAGTAACAGCGATTAAGCAAAGCAACATAACCGACACTGAATTTCTAAACGACGTGATAAGCGGATTAACTCAACAACAAAAAACGCTTCCGTGTAAATATTTTTATGATGATAAAGGTGCTGCATTATTTGAGCAAATAACAACTTTACAAGAGTATTATGTTACACGTACTGAGCTTTCTATATTAGCGCAACACTCAAAGTCGATTGCTCAAATGCTACCTGAAAACCTCTCTATTATAGAGCCCGGCTGTGGCTCGGGTAAAAAGGTAGCCTATTTATTAGCGCATATGGCAAACGTTAAAACCTTTGTACCGTTTGAAATATCTGAGGAGATGCTCAGTTATTCACTTGCACATTTGTCACCGTTATTTCCAGATTTGGCAATTTCGCCATTATTAGGAGACTTTACACATAGCCAAATGGTCAAACAGCTAACCAAAGACACCGCTTTAGACAGTCAAACTAATTTGGTGTACTTTCCGGGCTCTACTCTTGGTAATTTTGCCCCAGTTAAAGCCATAGAAATTATGAATAATTTCCATCGCTTATGCGGTGTAAATGGTTATGTATTAATTGGGGTTGATTTAGTAAAAGAGCGCCAAGTGTTACTTGATGCATATAACGATAAAGCGGGAGTCACCGCCGCGTTTAATAAAAATTTACTGGAACGTATTAATAATGAGCTAAATGGTACATTTAATTTAGATAACTTTAGCCACGAGTCACGCTTTAACGAGCAACATAGCCGTATTGAAATGCATTTAGTAAGTAACTGTAATCAAAGCGTGATTATAAATGATCAGCAAATAGACTTTATTGAAGGTGAAAGCATTCATACGGAAAACTCTCACAAGTACACGCTTGAGTCGTTTAAGCAGCTTGCAGCGCAAGCTAATTTAAAGTTAGAGCAAACATGGCAAGACGATAGTAACTATTTTGCATTGTGCTTATTAAGGCCGCTTTAAACGTTACTTAAGTTATCTTTAATAAATGACAACTTTAGCATTGCTAAACTCATAGCTTAGCAATGCACCATTATTTGATTGCTGTATAAGCTTAGCTTTATTTAAACCATGTAGTCTAAATAGCAGGGGGGCAATAACAGATACCGCAGAGCCCGTTGCACTGTCCTCATTTACTCCAAACTGGGGGGCAAAATATCTAAAATGCGCTATGGCATTTTTTTTGTCTATATTTTTTATACTAAGCGCTATAACTGCATTTTTGTGGAGTTTACTCAAAGCTTTAAAATCAACGTGTAAGCTTTTTAAATCGTCTTTTTCAACGTCTTTACTAAATTCTTTATTAAATTCTTTATTAAATTCTTCATTAAATTCTTCATTAAATAACACAACCGTATAACCGTTATTTTCGCCGGTACTGTAGGCTGCTTTTATTGCTAATGAAAACACACTTTGTAACTCATCTTTAGCTAATTCGCTTTTTTTAGGCTCTATACTTTTTAGTAACAACTGGGCGCGTTGGTTTTTTACTCTTATAGTAAAACGCTCATTACTCATTGATATAAATACTTCAGGGCAATAACCAAAATACTTTATTAAAAAATTAGCGGCCGCTAAAGTACCATGACCACAGCGTTTAATTTCACTTGTTTGGTTAAACCAGCGAATATTACAATGGCGTTTAGTTATCTCATTTTGATTTAAAAATACGGTAGCAGGGTGATTTGATTGTGATGCAATATATTGCATTGTTTTTGATGTTAACCCAATTTTATAAATAACAATTAAAGCACTTGAGCCTTTTAAGTTATTTGCAGGGCTATAAAAAACAGATTCGGTGGAAGTGAGTTTTATACAGCGAAGCGTAAGCCATTTGGGCTTACGCTTCGTTAAACAAAGAGTATTAACCTTTGCTTGCATATGCGTCGTTATGAACGCCAGCAGCACGACCTGATGGATCTGCATTGTTTTGGAACGATGCGTCCCATGCAAGTGCTTCAGGAGTCGAACACGCTACCGATTTACCATGTGGCACACATTTAGCTGATGCATCACCAGGAAAGTGCGATTCAAAAATAGTACGGTAGTAGTAAGCTTCTTTTGAATCTGGCGTATTAATAGGGTATTTAAATTTAGCATTTGCAAGCTCTTGATCGCTCACTTGCTCATTTACAAACTCTTTTAACGTATCAATCCAACTGTAACCAACACCGTCTGAAAATTGCTCTTTTTGGCGCCATAAAACTTCATCAGGCAAGTAGCCATCAAAACCTTCACGTAAAATGTGTTTTTCGATTTTGCCATCTTTACACATTTTGGCTTCAGGGTTGATACGCATAGCAACATCAACAAATTCTTTATCAAGGAACGGTACACGTGCTTCAACGCCCCATGCTGCCATTGATTTATTAGCACGTAAACAGTCAAACATATGCAGTTTTGATACTTTACGGTTTAGCTCTTCATGAAACTCTTGTGCGTTAGGGGCTTTATGGAAGTATAAGTAACCACCAAATAGCTCATCAGCACCTTCGCCAGATAACACCATTTTAATGCCCATTGCTTTAATTTGGCGAGCCATTAAGTACATAGGTGTAGAGGCACGAATCGTTGTTACATCATACGTTTCAATATGGTAAATCACTTCACGCAGTGCATCAATACCTTCTTGAATGGTAAAAATGATAGGGTGGTGAATAGTACCAATCATGTCAGCTACTTTTTGGGCAGCGGCTAAATCAGGTGAGCCCTCAAGGCCTACTGAAAAAGAATGCAGCTTAGGCCACCATGCATCGCTCTCGTCGTTATCTTCAATACGTTTTGCAGCAAAACGCTGGGTAATAGCAGAGATAACCGATGAGTCTAAACCACCAGAAAGTAATACACCGTAAGGCACGTCACACATTAGCTGGCGTTTAACGGCCGCTTCTAATGCATCTTTAACGTCTTGCGCTTCTGCACTGTTATCTTTAACTGCATCAAATGTTTCCCAATCACGTTTGTAATAAGGCGTCATTTTGCCATCTTTGCTGTACAGGTAATGCCCTGGTGGAAATTCTTCAATATGCTTACAAATTGGAGAAAGTGCTTTTAGCTCAGAAGCAACGTAAAAGTTACCGTGCTCGTCATGACCGGTGTAAAGCGGGATAATACCAATATGGTCACGGCCAATTAAGTAAGCGTCATTTTCTTCATCGTATAAACAAAATGCAAAAATGCCATTTAGATCATCTAAAAAGTCAGGCCCTTTTTGTTTATAAAGCGCTAAAATAACTTCACAGTCTGATTGAGTTTGAAAAGTAAAATCAACATCTAGCTCTGCTGCAAGTTCTTTATGATTATAAATCTCGCCATTAACCGCTAAAATATTTGTTTTTTCAGGATTGTATAAAGGCTGTGCACCGCTTGATACACCAACAATAGCTAAACGCTCATGTACTAAAATAGCTTTTTCAGATGCATATACGCCAGACCAATCTGGGCCACGGTGTCTAAGCAGCTTGGACATTTCAATTGCTTGGGTACGCAATTGAGCGGGATCAGATTTAATATCTAATACCCCAAAAATTGAACACATAGTAACTCCTCATTCCTATTATGTGTGCAGCAAAGCCAATTTGCTGTGCTGCGAAACCTTGTTTTATCAGAAAAAATTACTCAAGTCACATAGCTTTTATAATTAATTAAGAATAATTTATGCACCAAGTTATATGTAACCGCACCAAAGTGGTTAATGCGTAGTGCCTGCTGCTATTTTTACGTCGTTATTATTGTTCAAAGCTTGTGCAATCATCACTTTTAGCGCGTTAATAACAGTGTCTTCACACATGCTTGGTGCGCCATTGTGGTGCACAGCTTGGCTTGGTAAATATGGAATATGCACAAAGCCACCTTTCATTACAGCGCAATGATCATTTATGTAATGCATAAGGCCATACATAACATGATTGCATACATACGTACCTGCCGTATTGGAAATGGCAGCAGGTATATTGCTGTTGTGCAGTGCTTGTAACATACGCTTTATTGGTAAATTTGTGAAATAGGCATCAGGGCCATTTTTTTCTATTGGTGTATCGACAGGTTGCTTACCTGCATTGTCTTTAATACGTGCATCGTCAACGTTTATTGCAATACGCTCAATTGATATTTCGCTGCGCCCACCGGCTTGGCCTATACATAAAACAACCGCCGGATTATGTGACTCAATGGCGTTTATAAGCTGACTAATAGACGTATTAAACTCAAAGGAAAGTTCTAGTGTACATATTTTATGTTTCATGATGATAGTTTCATCAAGTTTTTGCACTGCTTGCCAAGAAGGATTGATAGCTTCGCCATCAAAAGGCGCAAAGCCGGTAATTAATACACACGCCATAGAAGAAGTTGATTTAGTCATTACACACCAAGCTATACATTAAAATAATATTAACGGCGAGTAAGGTAACTGCCGTCTGAATTTGAACCTTAATTACATAGTACTTATTTTTTAAGTCTAAAAGAGCTGCAGGAAGAATATTAAATTTGCTGCCATAGGCGTCATTAACATACAGCAATAGCCGCTATACATGACGAGCGCAACTAATGGAGCAGGGCTTGCGCCATGACCTTCAATTAAAAATGCCATACCTACACAATACAAAACAACCATCATAAACGATTATCAGGGCCAATAATTTAAGTCGAACATAGCTTTCCTATTTATTTTTAGAATATTTTTATAGGTTATTTTTAAGTGCAAGGCTCAATTGATGTAGGTGTCCGTCAAGTTTCTGCTTCGCATTTGCTGCTTCTTCAAACGTTACATATTTAAACTCAACAGTATCTAAAGGTCTAAACTGTGCAAATTGACGTAAGTCGGCTTCAATAACAGTCCCTAGCAGAGGGTAGCCCCCTGTAGTTTGGCCATCATTTAGTAACACAATTGGCTCTCCACTTGGTGGCAGTTGAATACTCCCAGGGCTCACCCCTAATGATGGCAAAGAGTGCGAATGCCCCAAATTATTTTTATGCTCAAGCCTTACACCCATTCGGTTACTATTATTGCTGACTTTAAAAGCGGTAGACACAAAGTTGCTAAGTATAGTCTCGCCTAATAAGTCGGCATGAGGGCTTATTAGGCGTATAAGTTTGCGCTGGGCGGGAGCAATTGCGCCTACCTTTATAAACTCTCCATAATAAGGAGTAATAGGTATTTCATCACCAGTGGTGAGAGATCTACCTTCAAAACCACCAAAACATGCGTTTAAATCTGTAGATTTAGAACCCATAACCTCAGCATTTTGTATACCGCCTTTCACTGCTAAATAAGCTCTTAAGCCCGCTCTACCAGTAGCAAAACTTAGGACTTGTTTGTTTTTTACTGCGTATGTCCAACCAGGATAAATTGCATGTCCATCAAGGGTTGCTTGCAAATCTGCACCATGAAGCGCAATTACTGTGTCGCAGGTAAATTCCAGTTCGCACAAACCTACAGTTATTTCTAAAACGGCATCATTGTCGTTATTGTTAAGTAATCTATTAGCAATGATTTGTGCATAAGGGTCTAGGCTGCCCGCTTTGCTTACACCTAAATGGCGGTAGCCTTCACGGCCAAAATCTTGAATTGTAAGTAATACACCACTTTTAAGTACTTTAATCATGATTTGCTCCTTTATTAACGAGCGGAACAAATTCAAGCGTATCGCCTGGTTGAATTAAACAAGGTTGCTCAGAGGTCGAATCAAACAAAGCAGTATCTGTATGACCTATTATATGCCAACCACCTGGGGTATCTGCGGGGTAAATGCCGGTTTGTGCAGCACCTATCGCAACAGAGCCTTTAGGAACCCTAGTACGTGGCTCATCACGTCTTGGTGTATGTAATTGCTCATTTAAGCCATGTAGGTAAGCAAAACCGGGCTGAAAGCCTAAAAATAAAACGTGGTACTTGGTTTTACTATGAATATTAATAACTTCATCGGCACTTAAATTATGATAGCGAGCCACGTAATTAATGTCCTCACCCTTGTATGAGGTTTTGATTAAGTGATGCTGCCCCTTAAAAGTACTCGTTTTAATCTCATTCCACAGCGAAGGTAGCACTTGTAACCACTGTTTTAAGTGTTTATCTGATTTTAAATAAAGAGTGAGCGAGTTCATGGCGGGCACTAAATCGCTAAATTCATCAGTGCTTTTACAGTGGCTAGCTAAAGCCCAAATTTTCTTTTGAATAGAGAGTCTATCTGTAGCGTCTAAATGCGATGCATCAAACAGTAAACTACTGTTTGTTAATGCATAAATATGAGGAGCTGGCTTCATTAAATAAACCTATTTGTACAACATTATTTAAACGTAACACAGTTTTATTAATTTATTTACACCATTGCGACTAAGTGGTTATGTTTATTGCCCAACTTACTTTAAGAGTAGTTTTATATTCAATTAATCGTATTTAACTTATTGAGGACCAAAACTTAATACGCTTCGTACTAAATAAGTAATTAGGTTGAAATGAAAATTAGGATAAGGAGGTCTTAGTTAGCACGCACTTGTTTAAGAGGTACTTTATGAAACACCAGCATTTATTATATTTATCAGGCGCTGCTATTATATTTAGCGCAGGCAGCTTTGCTTTATCTATGGAAAAGGTTGAGCACAGTAATGTAGAAGCCACCATGCATGTAGAAACCATTGTACTTGGATCGGGTTGTTTTTGGGGAGCCGAAAAACGCTACGAAGCGCTTAATGGCGTTATTGATGCTGAATCGGGGTACGCTGACGGCAATGGCTTTAAAGCTACCTACAGAAATATTACTAATCAGTCTCGTCGTTTTGACGAGAACAATTATGCTGAAGTTGTACAAGTTATGTATAACAGCAATATAATTTCAGCAGAAGATCTCTTAAAAAACTATTTTGAAAGTCACGACCCTACACAAAAAAATCGCCAAGGTAACGACATTGGTACTCAATATCGCTCAATTGTATTAACGACTACTGATGCACAAGCTAAAGTAGCTGAGCAAGTTAAATCGCAATATCAGCAGCTTTTAACTGATGCAAGCTATGGCAAAATTGAAACAGTTATTAAACCGCTTCAAGGTTTTGTATCGGCAGAAGAGTATCATCAAAATTATTTAGAAAAGAACCCTAATGGCTATTGCCCAGATCATTCTACCGGTGTTGTTTTTAATAAAACACCTGTAGAAAAAGTAGATAACACGGCTTTATTATCAGGGAAACAAATCGTAGTCTTAGATTCACGTGAATACTGCCCATATTGTGAAAAGTTTAAAAAAGCAGTCGCAAATGATTACAAAGGGACAATACCAATGTCGTTTCGCCATGCTGACCAACTTGATGATTTAACTATTAAGTCAGCCACGTGGGCAACACCAACCATTTTGTTTTTAGAAAATGGTATTGAGGTATATGGTCGTCAAGGTTATGCAACGCCTGAAGAGTTTTATAAAGCATTAGGCGCTTTTAAATTAGGTAACAGTGATGCTTATAAAGTTGCATTTGATGCACGAACAGATAGACCTTACTGCAAAGAGTACAAAGAGTTTAAAAACACACCTGACGGTACTTTTGTTGATAAATTAAGTGGCGAGCCACTATTTGATACAAGCGATAGGTTTAACTCCGGTACTGGTTGGTTGTCGTTTAAGCACCCAGTAAAAAGTAGTGTAACGCAGCATGACGATAGCAGCTGGGGAATAACACGTATTGAGCTACGTTCTAAAAGTACAGGTATTCATCTTGGTCATTTATTCCCAGGAGAAGGCCCTAGAGGCACAGACCGCTACTGTATAAACGCAACAGTACTCGATTTTGTACCAAGAGATAAAAGCTAAACCTTTTACTTTGTAAAGCCTGATTTTAATCAGGCTTTTTTTTGCATAAAATAAAATAGATTTATCATATTCTTTGCAAATTTGTTAAAATTAAAGCGTTGAGCTACACATCAATAATATTACTTAGGTTGTAAATGAATCAATTTATAAAAATAACAACGCAGTTAATGTATTTGCCATTCGCTTTACTGCTTTTAATAAACAACGCTAAATCAGCGACTCATTACGTAGTAGGCGTAGAGAATATAGAATACCTTCCATACTACGATGGTAGTCGGGCTGATAACCGCGACTATTATGGTTTCAGTCAAAAGTTACTTACCTTGTTTGCCCAGCAGCATGACTTTGAGTTTGAGTTTTACACACTACCTATTAATCGACTTTACAAAAAATTTGTGGAACATCGCCATGTCGACTTTAAGTATCCAGATAACCCTAGCTGGAAATCAAGCTACAAAGCTTCATTTATTGATGTAAATGAAATTATTTATTCGCAGCCAACCGTTGTGACTAAAACGGGTATTGCGAGTTTAAATAAAAATATCACTATTGATGAATGCGTTAGTTTTGCAACGGTGAGAGGGTTTACGTCTCAAAGCTTTAAACCTTTAATGAATAACGAAAACGTTGAGCTAATTGAAACAGCTAACGTAATGGAATTAATAGGGATGCTTTTAAAAGAGCGAGTGGAGTGTATTTACATATCTAACGATGTATTAAACTATAATATTGTTAAATATTTCAAATTAACCCGACCCGTTTATTTTCAAAACGAATTGCCGACAGATTTACAAGCCTTTTTATTATCGTCGATTGACTATCCTGAGGTAGTTAAGCAATTTGATACATTTTTGCTTTCACATAAAGTGCAAATAAGTAAATTAAAAAAAGAATATCAAATTAAAAATTAACTAAAAAAGCCCCGTAAGTTATAACTTACGGGGCTTTTAAAAGTATTAAACTTATATTGCATATCATGTGGTTTGCGCCAAAAATAAAAACAGTTCAAGCCAAGTCACCACCTAACTTGAACCGCTTTTTCACACTGACAACATCTTCACACACAATATAAAGATTCTGTTTACTACGCTTTGGTAGCTTTGTATTGCATACCATGTGGTTTGCGCCAAAAATAAAAACAGTTCAAGCCAAGTCACCACCTAACTTGAACCGCTTTTTCACACTGACAACATCTTACACACACAATATAAGATTCTTTTCACTGCTAAGTTTGAGTTACTAAAACTCAAAAGGTTGCATTTATTGCTCTTAAAAAACAAATTAACTAAGTTGTTTTGAGCTGATGAAGTAACTTTAATATTTAACTTTACTTTCGACAAACGATAAAAATGAAACCAATGAGTGAAAAAAATTAAACTATAGACTTTAGTCTAATGCCCGGCGTTAAGTTTATGTATTTAAATAAAAAATATTATTAAAAATTGCAGAGAGGTTTAGACCAGTTCAGTAATACAACACAGAGTAGGTTGTATTACTCAACTCGTCTAATAGGGGATTATTCTTGGATTTTTCTAAACGTATTTACAACCCACTTCGCAAATAAATCAAGGGGGTGATTAGGCGTGCTTGATTCGTGCTGCACTAAATAGTATTTATCTTTAGTTGTTAAAGGCTGTTCGAATAATTTGTAAAGCCATTGCTCATCTAGCCAGCTTTGGCTAATAGGCAGTGGAATAAGTGCAATGCCCATGCCTTGCTGCGCTGCACGCGCTACACCAAACATGCTATCTATTTGAATAATCTGCGAAGGAGAAAAATCATCAATCCCTGCTTTTTCGGCCCACTGATGCCAAGCCCAAGGGCGAGCTTTGTGCAAGATTAGCGGAACTTGGTTAAGGGCTTGACGATGATCGTCCCTCCACTGATCGAGCAATTTTTTATTACATGCAGGAATATATTCAAGGTTAAACAACTCAGTCGCTAACCCTTCAGTAGGTTTACCAGAGGACAATACAATAGATAAATCGCTATGACGCGTTAATTCTTTGCGTGTTTTAAGCGTGTCCATTTGCAGGTTTATATTAGGATGCTCTGACGTCCACTCACTTAATTTAGGCATGAGTAGTTCGCTGGCAAAAAATTCAGGCAGGGTAATCGTCAAATTTGTATTTTGCTGCATCTGACTAAACTCGTTAATGGTGCCCTCTAACATTGTGATGATAGGAGACACAGCATCAAAAAAGTTTTTACCCGCTGTGGTTAAGCTAATTGAACGCGTTTTACGTTGAAAAAGCTCAATACCAAGTTGTTCTTCAAGTTGCTTTATTTGATGGCTTACCGCAGACGGCGTTAAGTACAGCTCATTAGCTGCATGCTTAAAACTTAGGCTTCTTGCGGCAAAGCAAAAAGAGCGAAGGCCACGAATAGGAGTTTGCATGTTTTCCAGAATTATTTAATTTATTGAGACGCCTTACTTAGGCAAAATTTAAACCAACTATTTAATACATAAATATCAGTATGTTAAAAATAAATTTAGCGCTAGTTCACAAAAAGGGTGCAGGCTATCCACAAAATAGTGCAAAGAATCTAAGCGCTTACATTTAATTTATATTTGTATTATAGATAAAATTTACTACAGATGTATGAATGACGGTAAAAATAATGACAAAAGATAAAAAAAATCCCTCGTGAGAGGGATTTTGGGTAACTCAGCGCCATTGGCACTGGGAATGAGGTCGGTACAGGGTAAAGCGTTATTTTAAGCTAAAGCCTAAAAAACCATTTCTGGAACTTCACCGTCAACAAGTAATTTACCTGCTGTTTTACTAATGATTTCATCAACAGATACGCCCGGAGCACGCTCTAATAGATGAAATGCGCCGTCTTTAACTTCTAATACGGCTAAATCTGTCACTATTTTTTTAACGCAATTAACGCCAGTAAGCGGTAAAGAGCAGGCTTCTAATAGTTTAGAGTCACCATGCTTACTTGCATGGGTCATAGTAACAATAATGTTTTTCGCGCCAGCGACTAAATCCATCGCGCCACCCATGCCTTTAATCAGCTTTTTAGGGATCATCCACGATGCGATGTTGCCATTCTGGTCAACTTCAAATGCACCCAGAACGGTTAAGTCTACATGACCACCCCGTATCATGGCAAAACTATCTGCACTATTAAATATGGCTGCACCAGTGGCTGCTGTCACGGTTTCTTTACCCGCGTTAATCATATCGGCGTCTAGCTCTGCTTTAGTTGGGTACGGGCCCATGCCTAAAAGGCCATTTTCGGACTGTAACATAACTTCAATATCATCTGGTACATAGTTTGCGACGAGTGTCGGAATTCCTATGCCCAAATTTACGTAGTAACCGTCTTGTAGTTCTTGTGCAACGCGCATTGCAACTTGTTCACGTGATAATGCCATAATTTTGCTCCTGCTTAATCTCGTGTTGTTACACGTTCAATGCGTTTTTCAAAGCTGCCTTTAATAACGCGATTTACAAAAATACCCGGGGTATGAATTTGGCTTGGTTCAAGCTCACCCGGCTCTACAATTTCTTCTACTTCGGCAACGGTAATTTTGCCCGCTGTTGCCGCCATTGGATTAAAGTTCATGGCGGTGTGTCTAAACACTAAATTACCAAAGCGGTCGGCTTTCCACGCTTTAACAATAGCAAATTCACCCGTTATAGATTCTTCTAAAATATACGGGCGACCATTAAATTCTTTTACGTCTTTGCCTTCAGCAACTGGAGTACCGTAACCAGTTGCGGTGTAAAACGCAGGTATACCCGCGCCACCAGCACGCATTTTTTCAGCTAGTGTACCTTGAGGCGTAAGCTCTACATCAATTTCGCCACTTAATAACTGCTGCTCGAATAGGGCATTTTCGCCAACGTACGAGGCAACTACTTTTTTAATTTGTTTGTCTTGTAATAAAATACCTAAACCAAAGTCATCAACACCACAGTTATTAGATACTACGGTTAAGTTTTTTGTTTGCATGTGCTTAATTTGTTTAATTAAGCCCTCAGGAATACCACATAAACCAAAACCACCGGCAATAATGGTATCGCCGTCTTTTAACCCTTCCATTGCAGCTTCGTAACTAGAAACTACCTTATCAAAACCGGCCATGAGTCTCTCCTCATTGTGTGCTATTTGTTGTTAATTATCTTGTGTAAGTAGTGAATTATCATTTTATGAGATAGTTATTTAGTGTGTAGTGCCACAGATACTTTGCTCACAGGTTGCTTACCAAGTGCTTTGGTTATTTCCCAGCCAGCGTCACTTAACCTTTGTAAATCAATTCCATGCTCAATGCCAAGCCCTTGCAGTAAGTAAACAACATCTTCGGTGGCAACATTTCCTGACGCCCCCTTAGCATAAGGACAGCCACCAAGGCCCGCAACAGCCGCGTCAACCGTTGCAATACCTAGGCTTAAAGCTGCGTAAATATTTGTGAGCGCTTGGCCGTATGTATCATGAAAATGCACGGCCAACTTGGCTTTATCAATGTGCGTTAAAAGTAACTCGATTAATTGCATTACTTTTTTTGCGGTGCCAACACCTATGGTATCGCCAAGGCTTACTTCGTAACAGCCTAAATCTAATAGCTTTTGCGATACACTTAGTACTGCTTGCGGGTCAATATCACCCTCATAGGGGCAACCGAGTACACAGCTTACATAACCACGTACACGAATATTATTAGCTTTAGCAAACGCCATTACTTCGCTAAAACGTTCAATACTTTCGTCTATTGAGCAGTTGATATTTTTTTGACAAAACGACTCACTCGCAGCTGTAAATATAGCAAACTCTTTAATACCAACAGCGTGCGCTGCTTGTGCACCTTTTAAGTTAGGTGTAAGGGCGCTTAAATTTACATTGGGTAAATCTAGCGCTGATATTACATCCGCTGAGTCTGCCATTTGTGGCACCCACTTAGGGGAGACAAACGCGCCAGCTTCAATATCTTTTAAGCCAGCAGCACTTAGGGCGTTAATAAGCGCTACTTTATCGGCTGTGCTTACTGTTTTTTCGTTTTGTAGGCCGTCTCGCGCGCCAACTTCAACAATACGTACTTTATTTGGAAAGGCACTCATTATGCACCTTCCTCTGTTGTATCTTCGACAATAGCAAGTAAGGCTCCATGCGTTACTAATTCGCCTTCACCAAAACAGTAGCTTCTTAAAATGCCGTCGTGTGGTGCGTTAAGCGTGTATTCCATTTTCATGGCTTCGATAATAACAACCGCATCGCCTTTGGTAATTGTGCTACCAATGTCGATTAAGTGCTTAACTACTGTGCCATTAAGCGGCGCGGCAAGTGGCAAAGCTTCGCTTTCGTGCGAACTAATATAATGTTTATCAACTAGTTCAAGCTTAGTTTGCAGTGCTTTATTCATAACAGTGATAATATTGCCCGCAGTACTATTACCAACCGTAGTTACGTGCGCGCTATGTTTTTCACCATTAATAAATACAGTGCACAGATTATTATTTAATGTGCCTTGTAGTTTAAATACATGTTCGTTATGCGTAATACTATAGCCCGCTGTCGTTTTTATAGCGCTTAGCTGTAAATCGGCAAAAGGGACTTTAATTGCTTGTGGTGAATTGAGTGTAAATCCAGTTAGTTGTTGCCACGGGCTTGCACTGCTTTGCGCATTTTGGGTGTTAGTTAACGATTCTAAATACGCAAAAGCAGCAATAAGCTGGCTTGTTTGCAATAACGATTCGTCAACAGCAACTAACGAATCACCTTGCTCAGCAATAAAGTGTGTGCTTGGCGCACCTTGTTTAAACGTGGGGTGGCTTGCTAAATTATGTAAAAAGCCAATGTTAGTGCTAAAACCCGCTAAATGAAATTGCTCAAGGGCTTGTTGTAAGCGGCTCAGTGCTTGTTCGCGATTGTCGTCGTGCACAATAAGTTTTGCAATCATTGGATCGTAAAACGGGCTGATTTCGTCGCCTTGTGCAATGCCTGTATCAATGCGTACAAATTCACTGTTAAGCGGTGTGTGTAGTGCTTCAATAGTGCCCGAGCACGGAATAAAGTCGTTGGCTGGATCTTCTGCGTATACACGTGCTTCAAAGCTATGACCCTGCAATTGAATATCACTTTGTGTCAGTGGCAATGTTTGCCCACCCGCAATATTAATTTGCCAATTGACTAAATCTACACCCGTTACCATTTCGGTCACAGGGTGTTCTACTTGAAGGCGCGTATTCATTTCCATAAAGAAAAATTCATCGCCACACAGTAAAAACTCAACCGTACCTGCGCCTCTATAATTTATAGCCAGTGCACAACGTACAGCCGCTTCGCCCATTTCTTTGCGTAGTTCGTCAGATAAACCCGGAGCAGGGGCTTCTTCAATTACTTTTTGATGACGACGTTGCAAAGAACAATCACGATCGCCTAAATAAACACAGTTACCGTAGTTATCTGCAAATACTTGCACTTCAACATGGCGAGGCTGGTTAACGTAGCGCTCAAGTAATACTAAATCGTTACCAAAACCGGCAATCGCTTCACGTTGCGCACCTTGTAGTGCGCTCATAAAGTCTTTTGCTTCTTGTACAACGCGCATACCTTTACCACCGCCACCAAAGGCGGCTTTAATGAGTACAGGGTAGCCAATTTTTTCAGCTTCACTTTGTAAAAAAGCAGGGTCTTGTTTATCACCGTAATAACCAGGTACTAATGGCACATTAGCAGCTGCCATTATTTCTTTAGCGCGGGTTTTAGACCCCATTGCTTCAATACTGCTTGCTGGTGGTCCTATAAAAGCAATGTTATTAGCTTCGCAGGCTCTAGCAAATTCGCTGTTCTCAGATAAAAAACCATAGCCTGGGTGAATACAATCAGAGCCGCAGTCTTTGGCAACTTGTAAAATTTTGTCTGTTACTAAATACGAATCTTTACTTGGCGCAGCACCAATATGGTAAGCCTCGTCAGCCATTTTTACGTGCTGGGCATGTTTGTCTGCATCAGAATAAACTGCGACCGTGGTTAAGCCCATTTGTTTTGCGGTGCGTATTACTCGGCACGCAATTTCTCCACGATTGGCAATCAGTATTTTTTGTAATCGTTGTGTGTTCATAATCAATCCTACAGTTGCCAAGCGGGTGGGCGTTTATCAAAAAAAGCAGTTAGCCCTTCTTGACCTTCTTCAGATACGCGAATTTTTGCAATACGCTCTGCGGTAAGTTCAATGAGTTCATCGGTTATTGGTTTATTTGCTACATCGTTAATTAATGCTTTTGCTGCTTTTACTGCAACAGGTCCGTTATCAATCAGTGTTTGCAGCATATTATCGAGCGCACAGTCTAAATTACCGGTTACTTGATGAATTAAACCAAGTTGCTTAGCAGTATGTGCATCAAACACTTCAGCCGTTAAAAAGTACCTGCGAGCAGCGCGTTCACCAATCGCTTTAATGACATACGGGCTAATAACAGCCGGAATAAGACCCAGCTTTACTTCGCTTAAACAAAATTGCGCATCGTCTTTACTAAGGGCTATGTCGCAACAGGCTATTAAACCTAGAGCACCACCAAAAGCAGCACCTTGCACAGCGCAAATTGTAGGATGAAGGGATCTTGCCAATACCTGCATTAATTTAGCCAATTGCATCGAATCAGCTAGGTTATCGGCGTAGTTGTTATCCGCCATAGACTTCATCCAGGCTAAATCGGCACCGGCTGAAAAGTGTTTACCCTCTGTTTTTAAAACCAGGGCACGAATATCAAGCGTATTTGCATGTTCAATACATTGGATCAGCTCATGTATTACTTCGCTGTTAAATGCGTTTCTTTTTTCTAGGCGGCTTAACACAAGTACAGCCACATTAGATTTTGTTATTTGTAGTGTTACTGACATTTTGCGCTCCGGTTACATTCTAAATACGCCAAATTTCGAATCACGTTTTGGTGCGTTATTCGCAGCCGTTAACGCAAGACCTAAGACATTACGCGTGTCAGCAGGGTCTATAATACCGTCATCCCACAAGCGTGCGCTGGCGTAATACGGATGACCTTGCTCTTCGTACTGGTCAATAATTGGCTTTTTAAAGTCACTGATTTCTTGCTCGCTCATGCTTTGGCCTTTACGCGCTAAACCATCTTGTTTAACTTGCGCCATTACACCCGCTGCTTGCTCGCCGCCCATTACCGAAATACGGGCATTAGGCCACATCCACATCATGGTTGGTTCAAATGCACGACCACACATTCCGTAGTTACCGGCGCCGTAAGAGCCGCCAATAAGTACTGTAAATTTAGGTACATCAGCACACGAAACCGCCATCACCATTTTAGCGCCGTGCTTTGCAATGCCTTCGGCTTCGTATTTTTTACCCACCATAAAGCCGGTAATATTTTGTAAAAAAACTAAAGGAATATTGCGCTGAGCACACAGCTGAATAAAGTGCGCGCCTTTTTGCGCCGACTCACTAAATAAAATACCGTTATTAGCCACTATGCCAACAGGATTGCCATAAAGACTGGCAAAACCGGTGACCAGCGTTTCACCAAAATAGCGTTTAAATTCATCAAATGATGAGTCATCTACAGTGCGCGCTATTACTTCGCGTACATCAAATGGCTTTTTAAGGTCGGTGCCTACAATGCCGTAAAGCTCGTTAATATCATAACGCGGTGGTTTTACATCATCTAGAAGAGGGGCTGTAGGGCGTGTGTAATTAATACGCTCAATACATTGGCGCGCAATAGAAAGCGCATGGGCGTCGTTTTCAGCAAAGTGATCGGCAACACCCGAAATTTTACAGTGCACGTCGGCTCCGCCTAGTTCTTCGGCGGTTACTTCTTCGCCTGTTGCTGCTTTTACAAGGGGCGGACCTGCTAAAAATATAGTGCCTTGATCTTTTACAATAATGCTTTCATCGGCCATAGCAGGTACGTACGCACCACCTGCGGTACATAATCCCATTACCACGGCAATTTGTGGAATGCCTTTGCCCGACATACGGGCTTGGTTATAAAAAATACGACCAAAATGCAACTTATCTGGAAATACATCATCTTGCTCTGGCAGATTTGCACCGCCCGAATCCACCAAATAAATACACGGTAAGTGGCAACGCTCGGCGATATCTTGTGCGCGTAAATGCTTTTTAACGGTAAGCGGAAAATATGTACCGCCTTTAACCGTGGCATCGTTTGCAATAATCATGCATTCAACGCCTTTAACACGGCCAATACCGGCTACAACGCCTGCACAAGGTATTGCTTGTTCGTACACACCAAAGGCAGCAAACTGTGAAATTTCTAAAAACGGTGAGCCTTCGTCAATTAATGTATTTATGCGGTCGCGTACAAATAATTTACCACGGCCTTCGTGGCGCTCCTTTAATGCAGCGCCTCCACCTTGGCAAATTGTGGCTACTTTACTGCGTAAATCATCCACCAGCGCTGACATATTTTTATGGTTTTGCACAAACGTTGGATCGTGAGGATTAACGCTCGATTTTAAAATAGTCATGGTTTAATCCTTAACGGCTTTCTGTGAAAAGTTCGCGGCCAATAAGCATGCGGCGTATTTCTGATGTACCTGCACCAATTTCATATAATTTAGCGTCACGAAGAAGACGACCCGTTGCGTATTCGTTTATATAGCCATTGCCACCTAAAATTTGAATTGCATCTAGCGCCATTTTAGTTGCAAGCTCTGCTGCATATAAAATTGCTCCGGCTGCATCTTTACGGGTCGTTTCACCACGGTCACACGCTTTAGCTACTGTATATACGTATGAGCGGGCAGCATTCATTTGTGTATACATGTCGGCTACTTTGCCTTGAATTAACTGAAATTGACCAATCGGGGTATCAAACTGTTTACGCTCATGAATGTACGGTACCACTATGTCCATACACGCTTGCATTATGCCAAGCGGGCCCGCTGCAAGTACTACGCGTTCGTAATCAAGGCCACTCATAAGAACTTTAACGCCTTCGTTTAAGTTACCTAAAATGTTTTCCTCGGGTACTTCGCAGTTTTCAAATACTAGCTCACAGGTATTTGAGCCGCGCATACCCAGTTTGTCGAGCTTTTGTGCTGTTGAAAAACCAGGAAAGTCACTTTCAACAATAAACGCGGTAATACCTTTAGCGCCGGCGTTTAAATCTGTTTTAGCGTAAATAACGAGTGTGTGTGCGTCTGGGCCATTGGTGATCCACATTTTATTACCATTTAAAATGTACTTATCACCTTTTTTTTCGGCTTTGAGTTTCATCGATACAACGTCAGAGCCCGCATTAGGCTCGCTCATTGCAAGGGCACCAATGTGCTCGCCACTAATAAGCTTAGGTAAGTATTTTTCTTTTTGAGCTTGTGTGCCGTTACGGTTAATTTGATTAACGCACAGGTTTGAATGTGCTCCATAGCTTAACCCTATAGAGGCACTGGCACGGCTAATTTCTTCCATAGCAATAACATGTTCTAAGTAACCTAAACCGGCGCCGCCAAGTTCTTCAGATACGGTCATACCTAGTACGCCCATTTCGCCCATTTGAGTCCAAAGTTGATTTGGAAAAGCGTTATCTAAGTCCGTTTTTTCAGCAAGCGGGGCAATCTCCTGACTCGCAAAACTGTTTACGTGGTCGCGGATCATATCGGCGGTTTCGCCAAGGCCAAAGTTCATTTCTTTATATAGTGAAATAGTGCTCATGATTCATTCCTGTGTGACGTGTATGTTGTCAGTGTGTTGTTATTTTAAAAATAAACTTACTCGTCTATTTTATTAAGCGTGTCTCTGCAGCGGCGCTCGGCCGTCACCAACTCCATAAGAACAACTTTAATGTCGTCCATTTGTTGAGATAGATCTGCTTTTTTTTCTGATATAAGGTCAAGCATAGTAACCAACTGCTTAGCGCTTGATTTATCTGCGTCGTACAGTTCAAACAAACGTCCGGTTTCGGCCAATGTAAAGCCAAGGCGCTTACCACGTAATATTAGTTTTAAACGCACTTTATCGCGTTTTGAATAAATACGGGTTTGACCATTACGCTCTGGAGTTATTAACCCTTGGTCTTCGTAAAAGCGAATAGAGCGGGTTGTAATGTCAAATTCTTTAGCGAGTTCGCTAATGCTAAATGTTTGTTCATTACTGGCCGGCATTTTGGCTGAGCTTGCAAAGTTTGTTTGATTATCTGGTTTCATAATTGTATTTACCTCATTCGAATAACCCCAATATAAGTGAAGTTTACGTAAAGGTAAAGCTTGGTTTGTTTTGAAACTATTTATAAAGGGATGTTTAAGCGAGGCGTTGATTTATGTTGTTAATATTCAATGGGTTATTTTTATTTCATCAGTGTAGTCTAACCGATGGAAAATAATCCTTACACTTATAAAACTAAAAATTAAGCTGTTTTTAGTTGACGTTGGCGTAAACGTTAGTATTGTGTGAGGGTATTAAATAATAAATGAATACTAAATTAATAGAGCAAATATACTAACAACTATTTGCATATAAATACAATGGAGTTAGTTATGACTTTAGAATCAGTGGTAATTGTAGCAGCAAAACGCACCCCAATGGGTGGTTTTATGGGAGCGTTAAGTGATGCGCAGTCTACCGAGCTTGGCGCAACCGCCATTGCAAGTGCACTTGCACAAACTGGTTTAGCTAATGATGCAATAGACGAAGTAATTATGGGCTGTGTATTACCAGCAGGCCTTGGACAAGCACCCGCACGCCAAGCAATGTTAAAAGCAGGCCTTGCACTTAGCACTGGCGCTACAACAATTAACAAAGTATGTGGCTCTGGTTTAAAAGCGGCCATGCTTGCAAACGATTTAATTAAAGCCGGCTCTATTCAATCTGCTATTGCCGGTGGCATGGAGAGCATGACAAACGCACCGTACTTCATACCAAAAGCGCGTGGCGGTATGCGCATGGGACATGGCGAAATAAAAGATCACATGATGAGCGATGGCCTTGAAGATGCTTACGACAACAAAGCTATGGGTTGTTTTGCACAAGACACCGCCGACGAATACGGCATTGGCCGCGAGCAAATGGATGCGTTTGCATTAGGCTCATTAAGTAAAGCAAAAGCAGCAATACAAAATGGTAGCTTTGATAACGAAGTTGCACCGCACACGATGCAAACACGCAAAGGCGATGTAACAGTATCGATTGATGAGCAACCAGGTAACGCCCGCCCAGAAAAAATTCCTACCTTACGTGCAGCTTTTAAAAAAGACGGCACTATTACAGCGGCTAATTCATCGTCAATTTCAGACGGTGGCGCAGCGCTTATATTAATGAGCGAATCAAAAGCAAAAGAGCAGGGCTTAACACCGCTTTGTAAAATTGTGGCGCACAGCACGCATTCTCAAAAACCAAGTGAATTTACAGTAGCGCCAGTAGGGGCTATGAACAGCGTGCTTGAAAAAGCAGGTTGGGCTGTAAACGATGTTGACCTTTGGGAAATTAACGAAGCATTTGCCATGGTAACCATGCTGGCTATTAATGAGTTAAAACTTGATGAAAGCAAAGTAAACGTTAACGGCGGTGCATGTGCACTTGGCCACCCAATTGGTGCAAGCGGCGCGCGTATTTTAGTAACGCTGATTCATGCCCTTAAAAACCGAGGTCTTAAAAAAGGCATTGCGTCTTTATGTATTGGTGGCGGTGAAGCGGTTGCTATGGCCGTAGAAGCGTATTAACTAGGTATTAAATAGTTATAAGAAAGCTGTACGAATAACTACAAAAGCGCTGCACTAATAATGCTAACAAAGCGGCGCTACCAATTTTAAAAGAGAACACACAACTCACACACTAGGATTTAATCATGCACCAAGTACCACTACTTATTAATGGCGAATTTATTCAATCAGCATCAAAAGAGCTTATCGATGTTATAAACCCAGCAACTCAAGAAGTACTTGCACAAGTGCCATGTACCACAAAATCAGAAATGGACGCGGCAATTGCCTCAGCTTCTGAGACGTTTAAAACATGGAAAGACGTACCCATTACAGAACGTGCTCGCATTATGATGAAGTACGCAGCGCTATTAAAAGAACATCATGATGAGCTTGCTACCATTATTTGCCACGAATTGGGTAAAACATTTGAAGATGCAAAAGGCGATGTTTGGCGCGGTATTGAAGTAGTAGAACAAGCAGCAAACGCACCATCATTAATGATGGGTGAAACAATGGAAAACGTAGCGCGTAAAATCGATACGTATTCTTACATGCAGCCACTTGGCGTATGTGCGGGCGTTACCCCGTTTAACTTCCCTGCAATGATCCCCCTTTGGATGTTCCCGCTGGCTATTGTGTGTGGTAACACCTTTATTTTAAAACCGTCTGAGCAAGATCCACTTACACCAATGCGCTTAGCAGAGCTATTTATTGAAGCCGGCGCACCAAAAGGCGTATTACAAGTTGTTCACGGTACAAAACCACAAGTAGACCGCTTACTAGAAGATAAAGCAGTGCGTGCTATTTCGTTTGTTGGCTCGTGTGGTGTAGGTGCTTATATTTATTCTAAAGGCACGCAAAACCTAAAACGCGTACAAGCGTGTGTTGGTGCTAAAAACCACATGGTTATTATGCCTGATGCAAGTAAATCGCACGTTGTAAATAACCTAGTAGGTGCATCAGTCGGTGCTGCTGGCCAGCGTTGTATGGGTATTTCGGTTGCTGTATTTGTAGGTCAAGCAAGTGAGTGGGTAGATGAAATTAAAGCAGGCTTTGAAAATGTACGCCCAGGCGTGTGGGATGATGCAAACGCGGCATACGGTCCACAAACATCAAAAGCAGCAAAGGCACGTATTTTATCACTCATTGCTGGTGGTAAAGAGCAAGGCGCTACCTGTTTAATTGATGGCTCTGACTTTACGGTTGAAGGGTATGAGCAAGGTAACTGGGTTGGCCCAACGTTATTTACCGATGTAACCAAAGAGATGGATTTATACAAAGAAGAAATATTCGGTCCAGTACTCGCGTGTATGTTTGTAAACACGCTTGATGAAGCAATCGCCCTTATTAACGATAGCCCTTACGGTAACGGCACCTCGTTATTTACCTCAAGCGGCGCAGTGGCTCGTAAATTCCAACACGAAATTGAAGTAGGCCAAGTAGGTATTAATGTGCCAATTCCGGTGCCACTTCCGTTCTTTTCGTTCACTGGTTGGAAAGGCTCGTTTTACGGCGATACTCACACGTACGGTAAACAAGGTATTCGCTTTTACACAGAAACTAAAACGATTACCTCACGTTGGTTTGAAGACGACATTGCGTCGGGTCCAAACATGAGCATTAACTTAAAATAATCGTAATTAAAAAATGAGTAAATAAAAGAATAATTAATAAAAAAGATGGGCGCGAAGGCTACTTCACACACAACACACACATAAGCCTTCGCCGCTCGTCACAAACTATCCCTGTGACGGGAAACACTAACAACACAACTAACACAATTAAAGAGGTCTACCATGGACTTTAACTTATCTGAAGATCAACAAGCCTTTGCACAAACTGCACGTCAATTTGCCGAGTCAGAACTTGCGCCCCATGCCGCAAAATGGGATCGCGAACATATCTTTCCTAAAGACACGATTAAAGCTGCGGGCGAGCTTGGTTTTTGTGGTTTATACACGCCAGAGGAAGCAGGCGGCCTTGGTTTATCTCGTTTAGATTCGAGCATTATTTTTGAACAACTTGCTATGGGTTGTACCGCAACAACGGCCATGTTGACCATTCATAATATGGCCACCTGGATGGTAGCAAGTTTTGGTACCGATGCCGTAAAAGACAAATACGTAGAGCAATTAGTCATGGGCGAGTTACTTGCCTCTTACTGTTTAACAGAGCCAGGCTCGGGCTCAGATGCCGCATCACTTAAAACAAAAGCCGTGCTTGAGGGTGATGAGTACGTTATTAACGGCTCAAAAATGTTTATATCGGGCGCTGGCGAAACTGAAGTGCTAGTTGTAATGGCACGTACAGGCGGCGAAGGCGCTGCGGGTATTTCGGCATTTGCAGTGCCTGCCGACGCAAAAGGCGTTGAATACGGTAAAGCAGAAGAAAAAATGGGTTGGAACGCACAACCTACACGCCTAATTAGCTTTGAAGATGTACGCATTCCTGCGCATAACTTATTAGGCGCAGAGGGCGAAGGCTTTAAATTTGCGATGCAAGGCCTTGATGGCGGCAGGATTAACATTGCCACATGTTCAATTGGTACAGCGCAAGCGGCGCTTAATACAGCCCGTGAATATTTAAAAGAACGTACCCAATTTGGTAAGCCATTGGCTGCGTTTCAAGCATTGCAATTTAAAATTGCCGATATGAACACCGAACTTGTAGCTGCGCGCCAAATGGTAAGGCTTGCTGCATTTAAACTTGATAATAACGACGTTGAAAAAACAACTTACTGCGCCATGGCTAAACGTTTTGCTACCGATGTTGGCTTTACTGTGTGTAACGACGCACTGCAAATTCATGGTGGTTACGGTTACATAAAAGAATACCCGCTTGAGCGCCATGTACGTGATGTACGCGTTCATCAAATTTTAGAAGGCACTAACGAAATTATGCGTGTGATTATAGCGCGCCGTATTTTGGCTGAGTCAGCAAGCGACGTTTTATAAGGAGCAATGTATGTCAGAATCTAAATCTAATCCGAGTATTGAACTTACAACCGAAGGTCATGTTGCTATTTTAACTATGTCTAATCCGCCAGCTAATACCTGGACAAAAGACACCCTAGTTGATTTAAAAAATACCGTTAACGCGCTTAATAATAACAAAAATATTTACGCCTTAGTACTGACTGGTGAAGGCGAGAAGTTTTTTAGCGCTGGTGCCGACCTAAACGTATTTGCTGGTGGCGATAAAGGCGTAGCCGCTGATATGTCGCGTGTATTTGGTGAAGCATTTGAAGCGCTTACTAATTTTAGAGGTGTGTCGGTTGCAGCCATTAATGGCTATGCAATGGGCGGCGGGCTAGAAGTTGCGCTTGCGTGCGATATACGTATTGCGGAAGAGCAAGCACAAATGGCATTGCCTGAAGCTAAAGTTGGCTTATTACCCTGTGCGGGTGGCACACAAAATTTAGCATGGCTTGTAGGCGAAGGCTGGGCAAAACGGATGATTTTATGCGGCGAGCGCTTAAAAGCTGATAAAGCCTTGCAAATCGGCTTAGTGGAAGAAGTAGTACCAAAAGGTGAAAGCTTTGCGGCAGCACTAAAACTTGCCAACCAAGTGGCCGATCAAAGCCCCACCTCAGTTGCAGCATGTAAAACATTGATTCAAAAAGGGCGCCATCAATCAATGGCAAGTGTATTGCCTCTTGAGCGTGAGTTATTTGTTGGTTTATTTGATACCGAAGATCAACAAGAGGGCGTAAATGCCTTTTTAGAAAAACGCCGCGCTAACTGGGTAAATGGCTAATGAGTGTTTTAACATTATTAAATAGCGCCGATGAGCCCGTGGTATTTGAAACCGCAACCGCAGAAAATGGCAGTTTAATTGGGCTTATTACACTCAACGCGCCAAAAGCCTTAAATGCACTTAATTTTGAGATGATCAAATTACTTGAACCGCAATTGCGAGCTTGGCAAGACGATGATGCTATTGCAATGGTGTTGTTAAAAGGCGCAGGCGATAAAGCATTTTGTGCAGGCGGCGATGTTGTAAGCCTTCATCATGCAATGGCGCAAGGTAAACCAACAAGCTTAGTTGAAGAGTTTTTTACGCTAGAGTACAAGCTTGATTACCTTATTCATACCTTTGATAAACCTATCCTCGTTTGGGGTAACGGCATAGTAATGGGCGGCGGTTTAGGGTTAATGGCCGGTGCTAGCCACCGCGTCGTAACCGAAACATCACGCATTGCCATGCCAGAGCAAACCATAGGTTTATACCCTGATGTAGGCGGCAGTTACTTTTTACATAAAATGCCACAAAGTGTGGGGCTATTTTTAGGGTTAACGTCGGCATCAATTAACTGCGACGACGCGCGTTTTGTATCGCTTGCCGATCACTTTATCGACAGCACTAAATATGATTCCATGCTTGCGCAAATTTTAGCAGCTAAATGGGGCAAAACCGCAAGCTTAAATCATGAGCGTTTAACTAAGTTATTAACCGATTTAGACAACCAATCTGCGCGTATGCCAAAAGGCAATATAAAAGCTAATTTAAAAACAATTCAAAAGCTGGGTGAATTTACAACCTTGCAGGAGCAAGTTGATTATATTTTAGGGTTAGCTACTGACGATAAATGGCTACAACGCGCTCAAAAATCACTTAAACACGGCTGCCCACTAAGCTGCGCACTCGTTAGTGAGCAATTAAAAACAAGTAAAGGCAAAAGCTTATTAACGTGTTTTAAAATGGAGCTGGGTATGTCGGTTCGTGCTGGCGAAGTAGGTGAGTTTCAAGAAGGTGTAAGGGCGTTATTAATAGATAAAGACGGCGCGCCTAATTGGCAGTACAAAACACTTAGTGATGTCCCACAAACAATAATAGACAGCTTTTTTGCTAATCGCTTTGGCAAAAACCACCCACTCGATGGCTTAGACACGCCAATACACAAATAAAGGAAAGACGATGACTAAACTCAATATCGGTTTTATCGGCTTAGGCAATATGGGCGGCCCAATGGCGGCTAACTTAATTAAAGCTGGACATACTGTGAGTGTGTTCGATTTAAACCAGTCGGTCGTAAATGAACTTGCAAGCAAAGGCGCAAAAGCAGCAGTTGATGCAAAGCAGTGCGCAACCAATGCTGACGTACTTATTAGTATGTTACCTGCAGGCAAGCATGTTAAATCGCTGTATTTAGGAAATAACGACGACAGCGGTTTAATTAACGTGCTGAGCAAAAATACATTAGTAATTGATTGCTCAACAATAGATGCAGAATCAGCACGCACTGTAGGCAGTGCACTTGGCAAACAAGGCATAAGCTTTGTAGATGCACCAGTATCGGGCGGTGTTGCAGGCGCAACCGCAGGCACACTTACTTTTATTGTAGGCGGCGAAAAAGCAGCGTTTGATAAAGCAAATACAGTGCTGAGTGATATGGGTAAAAACATATTCCATGCAGGCGATATTGGCGCAGGGCAAGTAGCAAAAATATGTAATAACATGCTACTTAGCATTTTAATGGCAGGCACCAGCGAAGCACTGCAAATGGGTATTAATAACGGCCTCGATCCTAAAGTACTTAGCGACATAATGACCGCAAGTTCGGGCCGTAACTGGACGCTTGAACTTTACAACCCTTGCCCAGGTGTAATGGATACAGCCCCAGCAAGTAACGATTACAAACCTGGCTTTATGGTCGATTTAATGGCTAAAGATTTAGGCCTTGCCATGGAAGCCGCGCAGCAAAGTAATTCATCAACCCCTATGGGTTCAATGGCTAAAAATTTATACACTATGCTACAGCACCAAGGTGCGGGTAGTGATGACTTTAGTGCCATTTTTAAACTGTTTTCAAAGTAGGAGCAACGCGTGGAAATTAAAAATAACACGGTAGTAATAACCGGTGGCGCACAAGGTTTAGGCTTTGCAATGGCGCAAAAGTTTGCACTTATGGGTGCTAACATTGCTTTAATAGATATGGCGCAAGATTTAGTAAACACAGCATGCGAGCAATTAACTCAGCTTGAAGGTGTAACCAGCAATATTAAAGGTTATGCCGCAAACGTAACAAATGAGAGCGAAGTAGAAAGCGTATTTAATACCATTAACAGCGATTTTGGCCACATTGGTGTGCTTATAAACAACGCCGGTATTTTACGCGACGGCATGTTTATAAAGGCTAAAGATGGCAAGGTCGTTAAAAAAATGTCTCTTGAGCAATTTCAATCAGTTATTGATGTAAACCTGACCGGTGTGTTTTTAGCAGGGCGGGAAGCTGCAAGCCACATGATTGAATCAGGCAAAGGCGGCGTTATAGTCAATATGTCGAGCGTAGCGCGTGCAGGTAACATAGGCCAAACAAACTACGCGGCATCAAAAGCAGGCGTAGTGGCACTTACCACCACATGGGCTAAAGAACTTGGTCGATTTGGTATACGCGTAGGCGCTATTGCGCCAGGTGTTATAAGCACCGCCATGACCGACGCCATGAAGCCCGAAGCCAAACAACGTATGCTCGCAGTAACGCCAGTAGGGCGTTTAGGCGAAAGCGACGAAATTGCCCATACTGCACAATACATAATCGAAAACGACTTTTTTACCGGCCGTGTGGTTGAAATAGACGGCGGTATTCGTTTGTAAAGTAAATTTGAGGTTGAATTTAAAAAAGCATGGCTTTTGGGGCGTGCTTTTTTGTTTTAAATCGGGGAGTTTATAATCTTGAAAAGGACTGATAACGGCGTTGGCATTTTATTGTGAAATTAGTTGCTCATTTGCTCTTAATAAAACCTAATGAGAGTGGCTTTTTAATCACTTCTTTAAATAAAAAGCTCAACGCATTTAAGGCTTGTGTTTGAGGTTATGAGCAACATTTTGTTGGTTGACTAAACGAGTTTAAAAAAGCTAAAAAAAGTTCGACCTCATTATTTCCCATCGTTGTTGGGTGCCTCATAGAATTAAATCAAATAAACGAAGCTATCCAGTATAAGTACGCTTTAATAGTACTTTTAGCATAACGCTTTAGATACATTTGTTCGGCTATCATAGTTAAAAAGGTGATTTCATGATATGAATCTCTAGTAAAAGTTAACTGTATATACAGACAGTGCTTGTTATTTTATCCAATATTACTGATCTCCACCATTTCGGTGCATTTGTGCATTGATTAAAAATATTTTCCAGTTAACTAATTGTTTACAGGTGTTTATTTGATGGTTAAGATAAATGCACTGTAATATATGGACATTTGTCGGTTTATAAAACGACAAATGTCGTAGACAAAATTGTTATGTGTGTATCAACTTTGAGCACCTGAGGTCTATATAAATGACAAAAGATGAAGTAGTCGTTTCAGATGCACTAGTTACTCATTACTTAAATAATGGTCATAAATCTGTAACTTATAGTGAACCACCACAAGATCCACCTGATGTTATTTTAAATATCGATCAGGTTAGTTATTCGGTAGAAATTACTAAAGTTGACGAAAACTCTATAAACAGGAGAACAAACTTAGCACATAGTTATCATGGTTTTATTAAAGAAGTGATTGCTAAAAAGCAAAGCGTATTGCCGAAAAATATTAGTTACTTTATTAGCGTTCGTCACTCAGGTATAAAAGTTGGAAAAATAAGAAAAAAATTCATTCGTTTCTTTGAACAAAGGGTTTTAGCTCAAGGGTTTTCAAATGATGAATATATATTTTTTGAAGACAGTGTGAAAATAACATTTAAAAAATTCAACACTTCAAAAAATGGTCAACATTTCCCTATGTCTTTTTCAAATTCTCCCATAAGAAAAAGCAATGACATTAATAGTTTTTTAAACAATATGATACAACCGTTAGACGTTATATTTGAAAGTATTGTTAGAAAAAGCATTTGTGTGAAAAAACAAAAATGTAGTGAAGTTAAGCCACCAGTTTGGCTTGCATTACATGATTTTTATGCAAACAAATTTAGTGACGACGATAATGAGCAAATATTAATGTATCAAGAGGCTATTGATAACATAATTGAAAAGAATTACTTTGATCGTGTATTAGTTGTGCTGGAAAGCGGTGTTGTTGCAAGTTTGTTCGATAAACACACATAACAAGACCTTCAAACGGACAAAAAACAGTTTGCTGTTTTCACTCCGTTCAACATTTTAGCAAACAATTTTTTGCCGCTTAAGGTGGCGTTATATGCCTAAAATAGTCATTAGTATAATATCTAACATGGTACATCTTTTGCTTTAATATCTATTAATGCACGAGGAGTTTAATATGAATATTTCAAATGTAGGGCAAAACTATTCCATTACGACAGCATCTAGCGGCAATAAAATGCCGACTGAATCTATTGCTGTAGAAAAAAATATAAACCAAAATAATTCACAACCTACAAAGATTGATATGAGAAACATATCAATTGATGAAATTAATACATTAATTAAATCAGGGGAAAGTGCTTTACTTGATGTGGTGCCATTTATACCATTAAATGTTCTTGAACAATATAATAATGATCCCGAAAAAATAGGTAAAATCAAAGTAGACTTAATTGGGCAAGTTGAAAAATCTATAGATTTTAAAAAAAGCATTGGTGAGAATACTGACTTTTTATCAGGTGTTTTAAATAAATTTAAAGATCTTGACGGTAAACAGCTAAATGGAAAGGTTGATATCTTAGCATAATACGGCATCTAACAAGCAAATAAACTAGGACAAAAAACAGTTGGCTTTTTGCTCCTTCGTCGCCATTTTAGCCAACAATTTTTTGCCTGTTATTTGGGCGTTATATGCCAGTGTTGCTTCATCGTACATTGCAAAATAAGAGGTAGTTATGGGTATAGGTTCTAATTGGGCAGTAGAAATTGCAGAAGAAGAATATAATGAGGCAAAAAGTGAATGGATCCAAAAAGAGCTCAATGATCCTGATGCAGATGAATACACTGATGGATGGTTTGAATTGTCTGAAAGGTATGACGAAGAAGCAAATAACTACTCTGATTATCTTGAAGCCGAATATGAATGGCACAGTAGCCAAGATCATTCAAATTTTTTCATAGAATTCAATCAAACAATTGAAGAAATTAGAAGAATATTAAATTCTACAATTGATCCAACTGTCATGGAAACTATCTATAAAATGATACATATTCATGCAGTAACAGCTATGGAAACTTATTTGGGGGATTCCCTTAAATCTGCTGCTATAGGTAATAAAAAATATATTGCTAATGCAGCAAAAAATCTTGAAGAACTTTCTAAAAAGAATTTTAAACTAAGCGACATACTTTCATATGAAGGTGATGTTGAAAAAATTGTCTTAGAGCAACTAGGTAAATATTTATATCACGATGTATCAAGGGTGATGAAAATATACAAAGCAACCTTAGGCCTTAGTTATACCTATGACTTAAAATATTTAATTGAAATAACAACAATCAGACATGATTTAGTACATCGAAACGGTAAAGATAATAATGGCGTTCGTGTTAAATTAACCCCTGTTGATTTAAAAAATGCGATCGATGAAGTAGATAAATTCATAAATTATTTGGAAATTAGCCTTCAAAACCACCAAGCTTAAAAGGCATATAACAAGCTAATAAATAAGGACAAAAAACAGTTGGCTGTTTTCGTTCCTCAACATTTTAGCCAACAATTTGTTGCCCATTATTAGGGCGTTATAACCAAAGGAGCTGTAGTGGATGGAATCAAAAGTAAAGTTAACTGGTGGCACGTTATTCGTAATAGCGTTAATTGTTCTCTTTTTGGGGAATGCACGTTCCATAGAAATTGTAGAAAAACTAGATGAGATACAGTCTGATGTTTCTAGTTTAAAAAGTGAAGTTGCATCTTACAAGCAGCAAGTTGAAATATTGAAAAATGAAAACCTTAACTTAAAAGAACAGCTTAGAAGTGGTAATTAGTTATAACAAGCTGTTAAACAAGGACAATGCTCCTGACCCGTTTTAGTGGACACCTCCTCATCACTTTGAGGAAAATAATGATTAGGATGACACCTATCCTAATCATTAGGAAAAAAGCCAACAAAAACAGTATGAAGAGTGCACTATTATAAATAATGAATCACGCAAAAAGCTGAGCTATGTAGACAAAATGAAAGTAAAAATAGACAGCACAATCGGGCTACGATATCTGTTTATTAAAGAATGGCAAACGACTCGGCTGTATTAAACCGGCTTTCCTTTAAATAAAAAGCGGAATATTACAGTGAACAAAGGCATGAATAAACTGACCTTACGGGGGCAAGCGAAAGTCAATGCCTTTACTTTATTGTGTGGCAACTGTATTGCCTTGCTCATAATATAGAAAAGCTGCAAAACACGATGAATTAAGAAGGGTAAGCCCTCTTACTCTAAATAAAAGCCACTCAACCACCCTTAATCCCTTCCAAAACGCCAATTAAAACAATATCAAACACTTCTATATTCTGTGTAAAAAGACAGTAATCAATTGAACCAAAATAGGAACTCAGCTATGGTTTGCTTATCAATAAAAACAAATAGAAACGAGTTAATCTACAGGCTCGTTAGGTAATTAAATGAATACTGCCATCGATGAAGTCACAAATAATTACCAAGACTGGAGCTTAGACAAATTATCGTATGTTGATGGGTTACTAACACTGAACCTTAAAACTTATATAAAAGGCGATGATCCCGTAAGGTTTATGGTTGTGTTTACGAATACCGTTTTATTTGAAACTTATGATGAAAGTAGCCATTTTCATGACTATCATCAAAACCGTGATTCGGGCGTAATCGGCGTGTATTCTGATTCAAGCTTATTGGAGTATGCTCAAACTAAAACGAATACTTTCAGTTTAAACAACAATAAGCTGTTTCATTATTCAGTAATGACTACAAATGAAATCATCCATGTTTTAACAAATATTGAGCCTCAGGTGATAAACGTTACCTAACAAAACGCGCTGAGGTGGGCGACTAGTAAAATTTGGCTATTAATTGTGGGAAGCTGAAAATAGTAAGTAAGATTTTAAAAACTTTATAACAAGGAACGTATATGAATTTATCTGAAGGCAAAACTGTAATTGAGTTTGAAATATCAGAAACAGGCCACCAAATTGTTGAAGCTAAAATTAACGGTAAATTGTTACGTTTTATTTTAGATACTGGCGCTGGAACATCTGTTTTAGACAGGGGATGCCTAAGTGAGTTAGGCATTGAAGAGACACTAAATGTTGAGAATGCAGCAGGCTTAGGCACTTCGGATCACGCTATGGGAGATATAGAAGTTCATTCAATTGAGTTTGGAAATGCCTTGTTTGAAAGTCCTGACTTTGTGTCACTTAATCTTGACCATGTTCAGGTAGCGGGTGGTGAAAAGGGAGTACATGGCTTGTTAGGCTCTCCCTTTTTTACCAAATACCAAGCAGTTATCGATTTTTCAAAAAATAGATTAGAGCTTTTTAATAAAAAAAAATAAAATAACTAACCTAAACTTTGTTCTTTAGTCGGTTTTAGCTAACGCACCATGTTTATGGATTTTACTATGGCATGGTGCGACAGTTGTTATTGTTTACAATTTGTATTTTAAAGCTACTTTTCTAGTTCTTTTCTTATAATTTCAGCCCCTGCGCTCAAGGCATTTAGTTTACCTCTGGCTATATGGTGAGGCAGTGGAGCCATGCCGCAGTTTGTACACGGGTAGAGTTTGTCGGCATCTACGAATTGCAGTGCTTTACGTAGCGTATTAGCTACTTCTTCTGGCGTTTCGATAGTATGATTTGCTACATCAATTGCGCCTACCATTACTTTTTTACCGCGAATGAGTTCTAGTAAATCCATTGGTACATGCGAGTTATGGCACTCTAGTGAGATAATATCGATATTAGATTGCTGAAGCTTAGGGAATGCTTCTTCGTACTGTCGCCATTCAGATCCTAGTGTTTTTTTCCAATCTGTATTTGCTTTAATGCCGTAGCCATAGCAAATATGCACTGCGGTTTCGCATTTAAGCCCTTCAATTGCGCGCTCTAAACAGGCGATTCCCCAGTCGTTCACTTCATCAAAAAATACGTTAAACGCGGGCTCATCAAATTGGATGATATCAACGCCTGCGGCTTCTAATTCTTTTGCTTCTTGATTGAGAATTATGGCAAATTCCCACGCTAGTTTTTCGCGGCTTTTATAATGATCGTCGTAAAGCGTGTCAATCATTGTCATTGGGCCTGGCAATGCCCATTTTATTGATTGCTTGGTTTGCTTGCGTAAAAATTTAGCGTCTTCAACAAACACAGGCTTTTGACGGCTAACAGGGCCAACAACAGTGGGTACGCTTGCGTCGTATCGGTCACGAATTTTTACTGTTTTACGTTTTTCAAAGTCAACGCCATTTAGATGCTCTATAAATGTAGTTACAAAATGCTGCCTTGTTTGCTCACCATCGCTAACAATATCAATGCCTGCTTGTTGTTGGTCGAATAATGACAAGCGTAGGGCGTCGTGTTTTCCTTGGGTTAATTCATCACCTTGTAATTTCCAAGGTGACCAAAGTGTTTCTGGCTCTGCAAGCCATAAAGGCTTAGGTAAACTGCCAGCGGTAGATGTAGGTAGTAATTTTTTCATAATAAATAATGCCGTATATTTTAGTTAATTATTAAACGTATCGTTAAGCGCGTTATTACTGCTTGTTACTATTAGTTGTTATGACAGATAGCTAGTAGAGAATTGCTCAAGAACTCTTTGGTACGGCTTGATAAAATGCTCTTGCGCAAACTTGCCTTGCTCGTTTGCTAACTTGCCGCGCTCTTCTCGGTCATACACAATTTGCGTTAGTGAGTGGTCCAAGTTTTTTAAGTTTGGTTTATATGATTTACCCGCTGTTGCGTTGGCATTATAAATCTCTGGTCTGTAGATTTTTTGAAACGTCTCCATCGTACTAATGGTGCTTATAAGCTCAAGATTGCTGTAATCATTAAGTAAATCACCAAAGAAAAACAATGCTAAAGGCGCTGCACTATTTGGCGGCATAAAGTAACGTACCTGCAAGCCCATTTTTTTGAAGTATTGCTCAGTTAAAGACGATTCATTTGGTTCGTATTCAACGCCAAGTACCGGGTGTTGGTTTTCAGTGCGGTTGTAGGTTTTGTTATCTGACACACTTAGGCATATAACCGGTGGTTTTTTAAAGTTTTGTTTGTATGTATCCGAATTTACGAATGACTGAAATAGTTTGCCATGTAAAACCCCAAAGTCATCTGGAATGCTAAATTGAGACTTACCTTTATTATGCTCTTGTAGAAGTACGCTAAAATCGTAGTCGCGCACATACGATGAAAAGTTGTTTCCTACAATGCCTTCAATGCGCTTATTAGTTTTATGGTCAACAATATTTGTTTTTAATATTTCGATAGAGGGGAAGCTTTCGCCGCCATCTTCAATACCTATTTCAACAGAGATAATTTCAAGCTCAACAGCATAACGCTCACCTTTGGTGTTATCCCAATGGGCTAGGGCATTAAAACGGTTGTTAATCATGTTTAAGGCGTTACGCAAGTTTGCTTTGCGGTATTCACCTCTGGCTAAATTAGCAAAGTTGGTTGTGATACGCGTATTAGTTGATGGATGATAATTTTCGTCGAGTGAAACGCTCTTTATATTAAATGTAAAATCTTTTTTCATCGTGTTTATATCCAATTTTATAATTTAAACCTGATTGATGCTTTGCGCTTTACTAGCCTTACAACACAACTTACTAAGCTGGCTTAGCTGGTTTAGGTATTCAGCAGCTTTAAGTTGTTAGCAATAGTGTTTAGCGCTAAGGGATGAGTAATTTATACGTTGATTGGGATATGAAGAAAAACGGTTTAATTTCACATAAAACATGAGTCATATTCATTAATCATTATTGTTAGATTCGATTACGTAGTAATTGGCGAAAAAAAGGCACAAATCGATAAAAATAAGGTATGGATGTTTAGCCGTTTAGACTTCTTTGGTGCTGGCGTGTACTTTATTCATGTTGAACATGAGGAATATTCAAAGGGGTTTTTTATTGCTATAACAGTACATTAGCCAAATTTTTAGTAGGTTAAGTCGTTGCTTGTACTAAGAGTCATCACTGGAAACGTTTTAATTAGCTATAAAAGCATATACTTCAGCTCATCTAGCCTAAATGATAAACCGACTTTTTTGAGTACGTATATAAATGCTTGTAAATTAATAAAAGCGTTATTAGTCATATTAGTAGCAATGGTAGTACGTTAACTAAGTTATACTCGTTTTTTATCACTTCACCTATTGAGTACTCGTGGATATCAAAGGCACTTGTATTGCATCAACTATTGATGAGCATGGCCCTGTTTATGTATATCAAACAAAAAAGAATCTAATTCTCAGCTTTGACGGAAAAATTTATCAAAGCTGTATTAAGTTAAATAATATTAACGGGTTAAGCTTAGCTTATACGCAAGCTATGATGGCTGCGCTTTTTTTTATACCAAATTTAAAAACCGCGATGATAATGGGACTTGGGGCGGGCTCTATAGCAAAAAGTCTTTATCATGCGTTTCCTGCACTAACTATACATACCGTTGAATACCGTAAAGCCGTTGCTGAAATGGCTATAAAATATTTTGAACTGCCTGTGTCAGAACGTTTGTTTATTCACATTGATGATGCGGCAAACTACATGAAAAAAACGCAGATAAAAACGGATGTTATTTTTTCTGATTTATATAGCTCAGAAGAGATGGAATCAGATCAGGTGCAATCATCCTACTTACGTGATTGTAAAAATGCGCTCACTTTTGATGGTGTTTTAGTACTTAATATTTGCCATACCAAAGTTGGGCAAAGAGAAGCGTTCGATCAACTACTTGATAAAGAATTTGCAGGACAGATTTTTAGTTTTATTATTGAAGGCGGCAATAAAATTGTTTTTGCTTTTAACAATAAAATGCCAGTACTTAGTGAGGATGAATTACTTGCTAAGGCTCACACGTTACAAAAATTAATAAACGTACCAATGACGCGCTATGCCGAGCTTTTATTTAATTAAAAATGGTTAGTTTGATGTACTGTTAAATGGCGCGTTTGAATCCATCCGTCTATCTGTTGTTCATTTAAACTTGGTTAAACTAATCATACTCTGAATAAAAATAATAAAGTACGTACCCGTACGGAAACACTCATACATGGATTACTGTAAAAATATAATCGCTAAATTTATAAGCGCGATGCAAAAGCGGCCTGGATTATTGGCTGTATTGGCGTTTTTGTCGGGCGTTGCCAGCTTTGCACTTGTAGATAGAAAAGAGTCTTTTTCGCAAGTTATTGCGATATTTTTACTTTTTAGTTGGTTGTGGCTAATTATTGATAATTGGCTACGAGACAAAGTAGAAGAAAAATTTGGTGTGGCTGTATCTCCTAATGTAATGCGTTTTGCTCTACAAATGGTGCAACAAGAAAGTCTATTTTTTGCTTTGCCATTTTTTTTAGCGGTTACGCAGTGGGACCATCCTCAAGCATTTTTTACCTCCCTCATTGTGGTATGTGCGGTTATATCGGTAATCGACCCCTTTTATTATAAGAAGCTTGCTAAAAACCGTACGTTATTTAGTGTGTTTCATAACTTTGCTTTATTCGTTGTTTTACTTGTTACCTTACCTATTTTGTTAAACCTTACCACGAGCCAAAGTTTAGCTGCAGCCCTTGTAACGGCTGTAGTGGTTACTCTTCCGAGTTTAAACAATTTAATGCCTAATGCACGCTGGTGGCGTTTTCCTATTCTTGTATTTATTTTATGTGCTTTGAGCACTGCTGTGTGGCAATTAAGAAGTTATGTGCCTCCTGCTGCGCTGCGATTAACCGGTATTACGTTAGCTCATGAAGTTGATTTACAGCATAAAAAGCCAGTTGGGAGTATTAAACAGTTAGACTCTTATACACTGCATCATCAAGGTTTATATAGTTGGACCGCTGTTAAAGCACCAAGAGGCTTAAATGAAAAAATATTTCATGTGTGGCTTCATAATAAAAAGGAAGTTGATCGGATCACGTTAAATATAAATGGCGGAAGAGAGCTAGGTTACAGAGCATGGACCCACAAGGTAAATTTTCCTAGCGACTCTGTTGGTAAGTGGCAGGTAAAAGTAGTCACCGAATCAGGTCAGTTAATAGGTTTAACGAAATTTACTGTTACACCTTAATTAACTAATCCGGCTGTATTTTAAACACATAGCTAGTATAGTTTTTCTATTCCAAACTAATGGACATAGTTAATGAGCATTGCATTTGAGATTTTTATTTGGCTAATAGTTGATACTGGCTTGAGCTTTTTATTTTACTCGACCGGTTGGCTACTATTAAAAGTGGTTACGTTTGGGTTGTATAAAAGCGAGTTTAAAGACTTTGCATCTATGTTTGTCCCGTTACCGCACTTTTTTACACTTTCTACTTATAGCTTTCCTGTTTTTGCAATAGGGAACACCTCACTAATAAATGACTCACTATTTAAAATATGTATTTGTTATTTCGACTCTAGCGGGAGTAAATGCAGCTTACGCACAAGCAAAATCACAAGAGCACTACCAAGAGCTTGAAGTGGGCGTAGGCGGAAATATTAAGCATACTAATAATAACGTAAATTATAAAAATAAAGAGTTTGATTTACATATTCACCCATTATGGGAGAGCCGATATGTTACCGAAGGTCGAGATAACTTTGCCGGTAATGGTATTGCATCAATTGCTACTGAGGTTAACTATAAAAACTTTGCGGTGATCCCTTGGGCGGCCAAAGGTATTAGTAGTGATTATTCAGAGCTTAATTTAAATGCTATTTATACCGCTCACTTATCTGAGCGGATAGAGATGTATGTAGGCTATAATATATTAAAGCTCGCGAAGATGGCATTGATGCTCACGATAATGAGCTGAGCCTCGACGTTGCGTATTTTTATGCGGACGATATTCAGTTATTAAGTAGTGTTTATCATTCATTTGATGCCAGCGGTACATTTTTGGAGCTGGCAGTAAAAAAAGATTTTTATATTAACGATTTACTATCAGTAGATATTCAATCAGGCGTGGGGTTTAATGCGGGGTATGTTAGTGATGGGCACAACGGAGTAAACAACGTTAAGTTTACTGCAAACTTGTCGTATCGGCTTTTTAATCAGTTAGCCCTATACACATATACAAGCTATAGCATTGCAGTTAATAAAGATGAAAAACGCTTTGTAGGTGACGAGGCACTTCGAAATATATTTTGGGGTGGTGTAGGGCTAAGTTATCAATACTAGGGCGTACTTTTTCAAGGTTGAGTTTGAAGCAGTGTGTTTTACTTTTAGGCAGTTCAGAGCCTACTGGGTAAAACTCTTGCTGCATGATTAAATCGATCTTAGGATCAAATAGTAACACACGATAAAATATGTTTAACGGCGCGGTTGTTGCTAAATTTCAGTTTTAAATTTAATTATTATTATGCTTTGAATCAATAAACAATGCGTATGTGTAATACACAATAACTAAAAAATGTTAGTGTTTAGCTATCGTTTAAAAAAGTTGAGAATTACATATGAAGTTTTTAGTATTTTTAGGCACAGTACGCGATAGCACTCCACCAAAACCAGCTCGCTTAGGCTTAAGGGTTTCTAGGGCTTGTATAGAATGCTTAACAGAGCATTTTGGCGATCATGAGTTTGAGCTAATTGATGCGTTGGATTTTCCTAGCGAAAACGTATTTAAACCACACTTTGCATACGCTAAAAGTAATGCACCTACAGAGCTCACTCTATTAGCTGATAAAATTAAAGCCGCAGATGGATATATAATGATTAGCCCTGAGTACAATCACAGCATGAGTCCAGCTCTCGCTGACTTACTTAATCATTTTGGTAGCTCACTATTTTCGTATAAACCAAGTGCAATAGTTACTTACTCAGCAGGACAGTGGGGTGGTGTAAGAGCGGCCATTAGTATGCGCACGTTTTTATCTGAACTTGGCTGTTTGCCGGTATCGGCTATGATCCACGTGCCAAAAGCGCAAGATGTGTTTAGTGAGGATGGCAAACTTGTTGCAGGAGAGAGTCAATCATCGTGGTTTAATTATTTCTCACGCACGTTTGGCCAACTAGTATGGTGGGCGCAGGCTGCTAAAGAGCATACCGAGGTGGTTGACCCACAAAGTTTGCTAAAAAGCTTTAAAACAGATCCCTCTCAGCGCAATGCGCCTTAATATCCGCTAACTAATTACTTGGATTGATTATAGAAACACAGCTGCATATAGTGGTATCATTAACGCTACATATTTTTAATAATGCATAATACCAATTCGCAATAATAGTTAATCAATTTAAGAGATTAAATCGCTAACTGCATTAAAATTTTTTGATATAGAACAACCCAATAACGAAATTTTTGCTGTGTTCTCAACACGATTTTCTTGTCTCAAAATAGATCACTGAATTATTCGAACTGATGTAAGAAACAAGGAAATTGTGTCTTGAAATATCTAGCCTTACTGAGTGTGCTTACGCTTAGTGCATGTAGTTCTGTTCCCCATAAAATTGAAATAAGCCAAAGTACGGCTGCAAATATGAACCTTATTGCTTTAACTGAGCAAAGTGCACCTAAGGGTGTTGCTGGCACTTACCAGTTTCATATTAAAGCGGCGGGGGCTCAGGGTAGTTGGTTGTATTTAAATACAGAAACTGATTATCGCGACAGGCGTTCTATTACGATATCAATACAGCCTAATGTGGTAGCAGAGCTTCAAAGTAAATACGGACAACCAGCAGACACCTTTTTTATTGATAAAACAATAGAAGTAACAGGCGAAGCTAAACGAGTAACTATCGATTTTATGAGCCGTGGTAGAGCCACTAATAAATATTATTATCAAACGCACATAGCTGTGTCATCAATTAAGCAGCTTCGTGTTATTAAAAGTTAGCAAAAAGTAATGCACTGTATTTATATACAGTGCATTGTGAAAAGCTTACTTTGAGCTTTAACATTTACACTTAAATTTACTACTATGGCGCTATTTAAGCGTTGTTTTATTCCACGATTTCAAAACTCTTATTTAACCTATTGTAATTTCATTACATAAAACTAATAATTGTTTAGTTTTATAAATTTGAGTACCTGTATTGAAAGCCAAAGAAATCCGCAATTTTTATATCAACGAAGAGCAATCTGTTTATTTGCTTTCGCACCGCGATGCTAAAAAACACCGACAGTGGCTTAATATTTGTATTAAGCAGCTAACACTGCTGGGCTACAAAAACGTTGAAATGATTGGTTCAGGTGCTTTTGGTTTTGTGTTTGCAGGTGATGACGATAACGGCTTACCTTGGGTATTTAAGTTTTCGCGTATTACACTTGCCCAAAGTGTACGTGACCGCCTAGAAGACGAAGCGTATATGCTTTCGCAAATTAATAACCCCTTAGTGCCTACCTTTTATGCATTTGAGCGAATTAAAAAACAAGGGATTTTAATGATGGCTCGCGCCATTGGAGAGGACCTTGAAAAAGTATCGCTTAAAACAGGGCGCTTTAGTGCCGCGCAAATAATGGCGTTAGCTGTTAGGTTACGTAATGTATTAATTGACTTACGTAGTCACAAAAACGGCGTTAACCCACAACCTATAGTGCATGGCGATATAAAACCTTCAAACCTTGTTTGGGATGCAAACACTAATGCGCTTTCGTTAGTGGATTGGGGCAGCTCTGTGTATGCACAGCTCGATAGTGATGGTAACCCTGTTGCCAGTAACTTTATGGATTTAATGTCGGGCGATTTAAGCACAACGAATGCCCGTATGGGCGATGTGTACTTTATTGGTGAAGCGCAAATGTCGGGAGAGCAATCATCCCCACGATTTGACGAACAAGGTGTAGCCGCTACGTTGTATGCGCTAGCGTCGGCGCAGTCGTGCCGCTTTGGTGCGCAAGCCATCCCTGCAAGCAGCTTAGGGCTCCCAAAAGAGCTGGCTAAGGTGATTGATGGCATGCTGTCAAAAAGTAAGGCCATACGTGATGGTGCTGGTGATTACTTTATGCGTAACATTACAACTATGGCCAAAATGTATTTACCTGAGCTTGATAAAAAACAAAGAAAAGCAGATATCCCTTTTTGGTATGGCAATGACGAGCAGCCCGACACGGTGGTATATAGTTCACGAAAACAGTTTTTACGCCAAGCCGATCATAACCAGCAATTACTAGATATAAACGACGCGCAACTTGACCGCTATTATAAAGAGTTTTTGTTTGATACAGGCGATACCGAAAAAGCATTTTTAGCATCAATAAGCCGATTAGCTAAGTACCCTGTAGTAGGTGGGCTTAGTTTTCATTGGAAGGATGAGTCGATGTTTGTTGAATCATCTTTAATTATGCATGACGAATCATTGGGTGATGCTTTTAGTGATGCGATTAATAACACGGTAATGCTTGCCCAAGCGATTAATCAAAAAGGGTTATTTAAGTGTTGTTTGTTTGATGCCCGTAAAACTATTCAGTTAGAGCGAGATGGCACCGGTGCATTTAAGTTTGATAGCCTACCAGAGCTTGAATACGAAGTTGTAAGCATGAAAGCAAACGACATAACCCGCCCGCATTCATACTTTGAAGACGGTAAAGACCCTGATGAGCAACTACAGCTACCTAAAAAAGTTATTAAATGCGTATTTGAGCTTAACCAAATTCATCATACGGGGTGTATTATTTTTGAAGCACTGCCGGACAGAATGAAGATTCACCATTACTACCGCTTACTCGATTCGAGCAAAGAGGTTGAGTTTAAACGTTTGCTAAATAAACTAATGCAATACGCGGTAAATATTACGGACGTGGGTGTTGCGGGCTTTATGAAGTTGCCATATAAAAACACCCGTGAGTTTAGTTTATGTGAGCAGCAACAAGAGCATTATTTTCCTAAAAATCCCAAGCTTGTATCTTTATAGAAAGAACCCTTCACTAAAGAGTGTTAAATAAGAAGACAAAGATAAAAAGAGCACAAATTGGTTTAACTTGTACTCTTTGCCACTTAATTATTTAGGTAAGTATTACTAATTATTAAACACCTTACTAAAGGGCGACGTTGGTGATAGCTCAAATTGATGAGTTAGCTTTTGCGTTTTATTAGTCGCTGTAATTTGATAGTGCTGCTTGTGCTCATTGTTACTAAATAGCTTAACGTTAAAGTTAACTTTGGTTAGTTTACTAGGCAAAGAGTAGCGCCCAGTAATGGTTACTTGGTCTATATTGTCGCTTTTATGTTCATGCGACGCTTCTGGGTTTAGCAAAAGTCCATCAATAGTAAATTTATACTGATGATCCGCTAAATAAACGTTCTTTTTAACTCGCTTAGTTATTAGCTTTTTATGAGCGTTAAACTCAACTATTGACACTTTGCCATCCTTGTTTTCATCAACCCCCTTAAAAGCCGACATAGGGATTGAAAGCACAATAAACACGTTATTATCAACAAAATTCAGCGTACCGTGCTCTGCAACCATTAAATGCGCGTTTGCTAATGTTGATGTGCTCAATAAGCCCAATGTTGACACACTTAACAGATAATTTTTCATATAAGGCATAACTTACTCCTAATTAAACTTCGCCTTTAACGCAGCGTTGAAAAAACGGATAAGTGTCTGTTGCGTAGTAGTGGTATATCCCATCAGGAAACTCAGGTGTTACGCCAATGCGGCCATTACATTCATCTAAATCACCAGAGCCTGCTACGTATTCCCAATCTTGTGCAAATGTACCTAATGGGTATATATCGGTAGAAGGGCGGTTTGCGCTTACAGATGTTATGTGTTGGTAGCTACCGGTCATTACGGTTAGCGCTGAAGTTGCATCATTTGAGTCTGAATAGCCGTAACGTGCATAAATAGGAAAGCCGTCTGCTGCCCATCCTATTAGAGTCATAGTTGAGCTATTACCACCTCGCAGTGCTACAAAGCCTTCAGGCATACCATGATAATGATATGTGCCATCGGGTTGTACGTGTGCATTGTTGTCGTCTGTTCCAAAACTAAACGTGTCTTGGCTTAAAGCTTCTATATTCCAATTACCGCTGTTGTCGCCTAAATCACAATCGATGCCTGAATCATCGCAACTTCCGCCTGTGCCGGCGTCTATTTTAATGCCGTTAAGTACAACGCCTATCATTCCACGAGGCCCCCCAAGCATGGTTGCTTGTGTTGTTTCTACAGGCTCAAGTGTGTAGCTTTCATTTATTGATTGTTCAGAAATAGTATTTGGGTTATCGGCATTAGGGAATGTACCTACTTCGTGATCAGGTATGCCATTAGCGACTAAGTCGCGTGTAGTTCCTGTGCATGACCAATCTGCAGCGCTGGTGGCTTGTACTGATTCTGACTCGTTATATTCACTGTAGCTATATTCACAAAGCATGCCTTGGGTTGAGCTACTCGTACCTGTACCGTTATCTGAGGTGGTTGGTGATGAATCTGTAGTTGTTGAGGTATCAACTATGCCTTCTCCACCTCCACAAGCAACTAACGATGAAACAACTAGAGCCAAGGTGCTTAGCTTTATAGCATTTACCCGATTTGAGTTTTTAATATTAACTGCGTGTAGTTTCATTGCTGCATACCTGATCAATTAAGTTACTCAAACAATAATCAACAATTGTGCAAATAGTGTGTAAACAATGATGACAAATTAGCAATGATGTAAATAGGCGAAGTATTAAAGCTAAGTTGAGATTTAACTTTATTGGATTGTGTTTTATTTTAAAATTTCAAAAAGTTAAACTAATGCAAAAATAGCTAATATAAAAGGTTACCTTAATGGCTAAAACAAAACCTGAAGTGACGTTACAAAGTCACGGTATTTACTCTAAGTGGGACAGCGAAAGTAAAGCATTGCCACAAATAGAGCAATTTACAACAAATGTAATAGCTGAGGTAGATGTTGAGTTTGGCTTAATCGTAAATATTAAAAAGGGTAAAGGCGAAAAGCTTCACTATTGTATATACCATCCAGATATTCCAGACAGTGAAGGTGATGTAATGGACCCCTTTGAAGGCGATGTATACGTTAAAAACAGTGATTGGAACTTTTATTTAGGCGACACGCTTTGGTTGCCAATAGAGAATAAATTGGGTGATTGGCGTATGACTATTGAGCTAAATGGGAAAATTATTGCTGATAAAACTTTTAAGGTGGCATTAGAGGCAGAGCGTACTGAAACAGATTTTTGGAAAAACCGAGGGTATTGATTTCTATTTGTTAGCTATATGGTGTGGATGTAATAAAAATTACTAAAAGAGAGTTGTAGAGCCATTTAAAATAGCTCTACAAAATTAAATTAGCGTGTTTAGTTACCCCAAGGGTTACTAGAATTAGAGCGTTGTTTACGATCGCGAGCACGTTGCTTTGATGCTTTTTTTTCCATAATACGTTTTGCATCACTAAAACTTAACTCACATGGCTCACCAGGTTTATGATCAGCTGGGATCACGCGATCACGTGGCGGTAATTCGTATTGCACATCATCAGGTCTAGGTAAGTTTTTTAGGCGATAAAGGTAAAAGTTATCTACTTTTTCTTGTGCCCATTGTGTTTTACGTAAAAATTTAACCGCTGACTTTATATCAGGATTGTTTTTAAAGCAGTTAAGTTGTAAATAAGCGTGTAGGAGCTCCCACCCGTATTGTTCAACCAGCTCTTCAACCACTTGTTCTAATTTAACGCCTTGCAGTGGATTATTACTGAAAAGTTCTTGGTTGCTCATAGGTGTTGCCTCGTTATTAAAATACAAGTTGCATTATAAATTTAATAACGAGGCTTTAACAGTGTAAATAGCTTAACTTTGACAATTAACTACAACCCGACCGCGAATTTTGCCTTGCATAAGTAGCTCTGCGTTATCAATGGCGTGTTCTAGTGAAATTTCAGTCGAAATTTTATCTAAATAATCGGCGCTTACTAATTTAGCTAAACGATCCCACGCTTCAATTCTGTCGGCTTTAGGGCGCATTACGCTATCAATGCCTATTAGTGACACACCACGTAATATAAATGGGGCAACTGAGGCAGGTAAATCCATGCCTTGGGCAAGTCCGCAGGCGGTTACTACACCACCATATTTTAATGATGCACAAATATTGGCAAGTGTATGGCTACCTACTGAATCTATTGCCGCTGCAAAGCGCTCTTTTTGCAAAGGCTTACCAGGATTTGAAAGCTCGTTTCTGTCAATTACCTGTTTAGCACCTAACTCTTTTAAATATTCACTTTGATCTAATCGACCCGTAGCTGCTGTTACGTTGTAGCCAAGCTGGTTTAATAAATAAATAGCAAAGCTGCCTACGCCACCATTGGCACCTGTTACCAGTATTTCGCCAGATTCAGGCGTAATACCTTGTTTTTCAAGTGCTATAACACTTAGCATAGCGGTATAACCGGCTGTACCTATTTGCATTGCTTGTTTTGGTGAAATACCTGTAGGCAAGGGGATTAACCAATCGCTATTAAGTGCTGCTTTTTGAGCAAGCCCGCCCCAATGTTTTTCGCCTACACCAAAGCCATTTAATATTACGTTATCGCCATTTTTAAATTCATCGCTGGTGGAATTTGTAACCGTACCCACTAAATCGATACCTGGCACCATAGGAAAACTGCGTACAACGGGGCCTTTCCCCGTAATTGCTAAACCATCTTTATAGTTAATTGTGCTGTATAGCACGTCGATAGACACGTTTTCGTTTGGTAAATCACTGCTTTCGATAGTCGATAATGAGGCGCTGTAGTTATTATCTTCTTTATTAATAACAATGGCTTTAATTGGGTTACTCATGGGATATCCTTTTAGACCGATCGTCTTTTAATTGGTAAATAAAAACGCATTAGGTTAATAATGCGCGTAAAAACATTTCTGTATATAAAGTAAGTGGAGTATTTGATTTTGTGAGCTTGGCGCGCATAACCGCACCTTCCCAGCCAATCCAAAAGTACTCACTCATCAATTTTGTATTTACATGGCTTGCAATAGTGCCTTGTTGCTTAGCTTGGTTTAAACAAACCTCTACCTGGTTTTGCCAAGCGGTGTAGCTTTGCATTAATCTGGTTTTAAACTCATCACTTAAATGGTTAAGCTCTTGATTTAAGTTACCGACTAAACAGCCACGTTTGTAATCGTATTTTTTCATCCCTTTAATTGCGCTTTGGGTAAAATTAACGATTCGCTCAAGTGGGGGAACATCTTCTTGCTGTAGGTAATGGGTAAGCTTTGCAATAAAGTAACTGTTGTATGCATCAACTAGGGCAATGCCGTAGGCTTCTTTACTTTTAAAGTAATGATAAAAAGAGCCTTTAGGTACAGCCGCTTTTTTTAAAATAGTATCGAGCCCAGTGGCGCTAAAGCCAAATTCAGTTAAGGTTTCTAGGCCCGTGCGAATAAGTAACGCTTTGGTATCGGCGTTCTCTCTGGCTATTTTAGGTGGGCGACCACGGCGTATTGGTGTTGATGTATTTTTGTTCATGTACGTATATTAGACCGATCGACTTTCAATAATCAAGCATAAATTTAAATTGTTTAAAAATACTTCAAGTTAGGGGCGGGCTACTAATTTAAGATTAATGAAATAAAAGTGTCACGATTACATTTTTGTTTGGAACTTAGTCAATATTAGTCGGTCACAAATAAAGCACATAAGTGCTTTTTAGCGATTATTTAGTCGCATTTTATTTAGCATAAAACCGGTCAAATTAAATGTTGTATGACCACTTACTTTTTTAAATGTTAATTCATTTTTGCATCAGCAGCTTAGTTAAAGTCAAACAATTTAATTGCTTTTACGATTTGAATTTTACATTTTTATTAACTATTCATTAAATGTAGATTTCACTAATGCTACACAATATATAAATAAAAAGGTGAGGATATTACCGATGAAGAGACAGAAAAGAGATCGTTTAGAAAGAGCTCATTCTCAAGGTTTTAAAGCAGGTTTAGCAGGTCGCTCAAAAGAGCTATGCCCTTATCAACAAGTAGATCCCAAATCAGAGTGGTTAGGAGGTTGGCGTGAAGCGATTGAAAACCGCAACATGTACAAAACCTAAAATCAATAATCGAATTTAAGCAAATAGGCCTCCACGTTGGAGGCCTTTTTGTGCGCATTTAAAAATTAAAACGCGCTAGTGTCTTGGAACAAGCCCACTTTTAAATCTTTTGCTTCGTAAATTACTCGGCCATCTACTTCTACAGTGCCATCTGCAACGCCCATGAACAATTTACGTTTAATTACGCGTTTCATTACAAGGCGGTAAGTTACTTTTTTATTAGTTGGTAAAATTTGGCCAGTAAATTTAACTTCACCCACACCTAGCGCACGGCCAAGACCTGGGCCACCAGACCAACCTAAGTAAAAACCAACTAGTTGCCACATAGCATCTAAGCCTAAACAACCTGGCATTACTGGGTCGCCTTTAAAATGACAATCGAAAAACCAAAGGCTAGGGTCAATATCAAGCTCAGCAACAATTTCGCCTTTCCCATGAATACCGCCATCAGCAGTAATAGAGGTAATGCGATCCATCATTAACATGTTGTCACTTGGTAAACGGCAGTTACCTTCACCAAACATTTCACCTTGACCACACAGGATCAACTCTTCTTTTGTATAGCTATTTTTAGGTTCCATAACACTTATCTTCGCTTAGAAATTGCCAAGTACTTTAGCGTACACTTGTACGCTAAACAACTCGGAGCAGTTAAAAAATCAAAATATTGCATATTAAATCATCAATCAATCAACGCGATTGGTTTTTGCACTATAAAACCGCGCAATTACAATCAGAAATCATTATAATTAACGCTGTCTTATAACCAGTCTAAAGGAAGTTTATGATCCTTTTTGTTAACTCACTAACTGTGATTGATTTTTCTTACTTATGTAACAAACGCGGCGCCGTTGGCGAGAGCTGGATTGTTGATTTAACTTTGCACGGTAAACTTAACGAAGAGTCTATGGTTTTAGACTTTGGTTTAGTTAAAAAGCAAATTAAAGGCATTATAGATGAGTGTATTGATCACCGTTTAGCAATTCCTACAGGGCTTAATGGCACTGTATCTGAATTTGACGAGCATAAAACACTCGACTGTACATTTGGTGAAAATAATCACTTAGCTATGAGCGCTCCTCATCAAGCTTATTGCATGATTAACGCAGACGAAGTAACTGTTGAATCGGTTACCGAATTTTTAATTGCGACTATTTTACCGAAGCTACCAGATAACATTGAAAAAATTGAGCTGTCTCTTAAGCCTGAACACAGCCAAAGTTTTTACTATCATTACAGCCATGGCCTTAAAAAGCATGACGGTAATTGCCAGCGTATTATTCATGGGCATCGTTCTCAAATTGGTATTAGCCTAGATGGTATCTCTATGCCGCGCTTGCAAAAAGAATGGTCTCAAAAGTGGGAAGATATTTACTTAGCCACCAGTGAAGATCAAATTAACGCAGCTGATTTAAAACACATAACAGCCAAAGCGGGTGATGTATGTTTTGCTTATACATCGGCACAAGGCTATTTTGAAATGGCTATAAGCGAGTCTCGTTGCGACATTTTGCCAGTAGATACCACTGTAGAATGTATTGCTGAACATGTAGCTGGCCAAATTAAAGCCCAATACCCAGAAAAAGCAGTGAAAGTAACGGCTTATGAAGGTGTTGGAAAAGGATCGATTAGTTATGTTTAAAACACTTTTAGCAACAGCGCTTGTTGCCTCTGCTACCTTTAGTGCTATGGCGCTTGAGTTAAAAGGACATTTAACACAAGGCGGTTTAGTTACAGGAAAGCTAGAAAACGCTAAATTAGTAAGCTTAGATGGCAAAAGCTTAAAACTTTCGCAAAATGGTGACTTTGTATTTGGTTTTGGTCGTGACGCTGAAACTACTCATACTTTAAAATGGGTAGATAACAATGGTAAATCGCATTCACAGCCAATAGCTATCACTAAGCGCGAATATAAAATTGATAAAATTACCGGCGTAGCTAAAAAATATGTATCTCCACCAAAAGAAGTTAGTGCGCGTATAAGCCGCGAAGCAGTTGCTGTGCGAAAAGCCAGAGAAGTAGACTCTGATTTATTGTACTTTTTAGATCCTGTTTTAAAGCCTGCAGAAGGGCGCATATCGGGTGTTTATGGTAGTCAGCGCTATTTTAATGGCGAGCCTCGTCGTCCGCACTTTGGCTTAGACATCGCTAATAAAACAGGCTCTCCTGTTTACGCGCCTATTAGTGGTACCGTGGTATTTGCTGAACCTGATTTATATTACTCAGGCGGTACATTAATTATTGATCATGGCCATGGTATTACCTCAACTTACATTCACTTAAGTAAGCTTGATGTAAAAGTGGGTGATAAAATTGAGCAAGGTAACAAAGTGGCTGAAATTGGTGCAACTGGACGTGTAACGGGTCCTCACCTAGATTGGCGTTTTAACTGGAAAGGCGAACGCCTTGATCCTGCATTACTTATGCAAGATACATTAGCAAACAAAAAGTAGAGATTATGACTGACGTAAATCGCGATGCAATAATTGCTCAGCGTATTGAAGACTCAACCACATCGGTAACTAAAACCGTGTTTCCAGGGCGTACTAATCATCACAATACTTTATTTGGTGGTGATGCACTGGCGTGGATGGATGAAGTGGCATTTATAGCAGCGACTCGTTTTTGCCGTAAGCCTTTGGTAACTATATCTTCTGATAGAGTCGATTTTAAAGAAGCCATACCAGCAGGTACTTTTGCAGAGTTAATAGCTAAAGTAGTGCATGTAGGTAACACCAGCTTAAAAGTTGACGTAGATATATTATTAGAAACCATGCACAAAGACGATAAGCATTCAGCCATTAGTGGCAGCTTTACGTTTGTTGCAGTTGATGATAACCACAGACCGACTCCGGTAGTATGCGACAAAATGATTTATGGTTTTGATTAACTTAAAGCTTTGAATACGCGCTAAAGTAAAATTATATAAGCACCTTAATTGGTGCTTATATAATTCGACCAAAAGAACACATCATACTGAATATTAATAAAGTATAACCTCAACAACAGAGTTAGTATTAACTAAAAGAAAGTAATCAGACTGGGGGGGATTGATAGGGGTGAGAGTTGTTGGATTTGGATACTAAAAAGGTATGCTTTTAACATACCTTTTTGGTTATATTTAGCTTTTAATTACATTTATTAAACTTACATAAATACTTTTTAAAGTACCATTGCTGCAATCCAGCCAAATATCAGCAGCGGAATGTTAAAGTGAATAAACGTTGGAATAACAGAGTCTTTAATATGGTCGTGCTGGCCATCGGCATTTAAACCCGATGTTGGGCCAAGCGTTGAATCTGAAGCAGGAGAGCCTGCATCACCTAGAGCGCCCGCAGTACCAACAAGCGCAGCAGTAGCCATAACAGAAAACCCAAGGTCTAAGCATAAAGGCACAAACAAAGTTGCAATAATAGGCACTGTTGAAAACGAACTGCCAATTCCCATTGTAATTAATAACCCGACTAACAAAATAACACCGGCGGCCAAAGGTTTATTACCATCAAAAAGGGCGGCTGCGCTGTGAACTAAGCTTGCTACATCGCCAGTGGCTTGCATAACCGATGCAAAACCTTGTGCCGATATCATAATAAAGCCAATCATGGCCATCATCGCAACGCCTTTACTAAATACGTCGCCGTTTTCTTCCCACTTAACTATACCAAAAACACTAAATATCATTACACCTACTAAGCCACCTAAAATCATTGAGCCACTTAGGTTTTGTGCGACAAGTGAGGCAAGTACTGCAAAAAGCCCGACAATCATTACTTTTTTAGGGTTTTCTACCTCAGCCGATTTACTAACAGTTGTTAATGGGAGCTCGGTGTATTCGCGGCGTTTTTTGTAGGTAATAAATACCGCAATAAGTAATCCAATAAACATACCTAATGCAGGAATTATCATCGCCATAGGGACTTGTGTATTTACAATGTCTAGGCCGTTATCAACTAGGTTTTTGTGCAAAATAGAATATAAGTAAATACCCCCAAAACCATAAGGCAGCACCATGTAAGACGTTGCTAATCCAAATGTTAAAATACACGCTATAGCACGTCTGTCTAATCTTAACTGATTAAAAACAACGAGTAACGGTGGAATTAAAATAGGAATAAACGCTATGTGTACAGGGACTAAGTTTTGCGAAGAAATTGCACAACCTAAAATAATTAATAAAATGAAGTAACTTAAAAATGTTTCATTACCGCTGCCTTTTGCATTTACTTTAGCAAGTAGCTTATCAGCGAGAATGCGTGTTAAACCCGACTTTGAAATAGCAACGGCAAACGCGCCGAGCATAGCATAACTTAGTGCAATTTCAGCTCCAGCTGAAAGGCCAGAATTAAACGCATCAACACTTTCTTTTATGCCCAAGCCTGCAGTAAGACCTGCAACTAACGCACTTATGATCATTGCAACAATGACGTTAACGCGAGCCAGAGATAGCCCGAGCATTAAAATAACGCCTATAACAACAGCATTCATAGTATTCTCTATTTGGAAATTTTAATTAATTTTATCAGATCTTTAGCCTGAGTTTTACGCTCTTTCGTAAAAGGTTTTTTACCATAGCGTACTTGGTTAAATAACTGCCTAAAAGTGTTTATAGATTGTGCAGAACGAGGAAGTTGATCAGCAAAAAAGTCTAACTGCTGACTCGGTGTTAAATTATCGGGTGTATTTATTTTTTGTTTTTTAGCCCATGCTTTTACTTCATAAAACTCTTTAACCATAGGCGCTAATTTAGACGGGCGTTTTGGCAAGTTTAAATAAATAAAATAACCTATAAAACAAAAACCAGCTGTTAGTAAAACCATTAATGGTCCAAGCCAAATGTATTTACTACCAAAAATCGATTTTAAAAAATCATTTTGTTTTTCTTCGTCAAAACCAAGTACCCAGCTAGACCATTGATAATCGAGGTTTTCAAGTTCCAACCTTAACCAATTAATAGCGGGGAAATTACTTAAACTCACTAAACCAAAATCAAGGTTACTTTTAAATTCGTCATTCAGCTCTTCGTTCTGCGAAAGTGAGCCATTTAAACGCTCTGGTGCAACAACGGCGGTTGCATCAAAAATAACCCAACCTTCGTTTTGTAAAAATACTTCTACCCATGCATGTGCGTCGTATTGGCGAACAGTGAGCGTATTATTATCTTGATTTAATTCACCACCTAAATAGCCACTTACTAGTCGAGCGGGTATACCTGCGGTTCTAAACATGTACGCAGCGGCACTGGCATAGTGGCCACAAAAGCCACGTTGGTTTTCAAATAAAAATTGGTCAATTGTATTATCACCGCTCATAGGAGTGGGAGTTAATGTGTAAGTAAATCCCGTACCTGCAAAGTATTGTAATAAGCGGTTATAAAAATCGCGATCAGAGTGTGTATCTTGCTCTAATTTTTTAGCAAGTGATGATGTTTTTACATTCTTTTTATAAGCGAGGTATTTGTAGCGTTTTTCTTCAAATTCGCCAAGCGGTAAAGCTGTGAAGTTAAAGCTATTTACATCGTATTGTAAGTTTTTAGCTTGGCGACTTTTTTTACGCAATAAACCTAGCGAATTACCTTCAACATTTGGTGAGTTACTACTGGAATACGCTAAACCATAGAGCCATTTTTGTGTAGCAGGCTCTGTAATAACTGAGTAGCTTGCAATAAGTTGCTCATCATTTTCGCTCTGCGTATTTGTTTTTACATTATTATATTTTAAAAAGTCAGACGTAAGCCACGCATTGCCATTAAACTCATCATGGACTATTGCTCGCCAATAATAAGGCGCTACAGGCTTTTCTTTATTAAATTTAGCTCTAAACACAAGTTCATCTGAGTTTGAAAGCTTAGCAATATCGAAAGGATCGACTTGTTCAGAAAGCCCTGTTTTAGCAAGCTTAGGTCCAGGTAGCTGCCAAAAGGCGGGCATTTTTGGTAAAAAAAGCAGTAAAAATATAGCTAAAGGAAGCGCTAAAAGTAGCAATTTACCACTTTGCTTAGAGGCGATTTTTAAATTATGTTTGGACTCGAGTAGGCCAAGTACTGCAAAGTTTAATATGTATAAATTACTTACCGTTAACGTCGTTAAAATACTTTGGTTAAATAAATACACCGATGAGAGTGAAAAAAACGTAAGCGTTGTAATTACATGATAGTGTTTTTTGGTTTTAGCCTGCAGCAACTTAAATAAACTAGCAAGTAGCAGCATGGCCACAAATAAAATAACCGTATCCGACATGCCTACTGTGTAGAGCATTAAACCTAATGACACACCTGCGAGTATATTTGCCAGCCAAGCATTTGGCTTGGGTTTATTACTCAGCGTTATGTAAAAGTTCCATGCACAAATAAGTGAAAGTACACCTACGAAAACAAGCGGTAAATGTGATACAAAAAATACAATCAAACATGCATATATAAAAGACAGCGAATAATTTATTACTTTTTCGTTTTTAAGTATGTCCATTACACATCACCATTAAATGAGCATAATAACTCTAAGCATTGCTGCTTATGTTGCTGTCCGGTATTTGTATTTATCGTTTTATTCGGTAGTTTTAACATAAAAGGGGTGTTTTTCTCGGTTGCTTCACACACTAAAAAGCATAACTGGCTTAAACGTTGTTCTGTATCTCCATTCATTAACGTAAAATCGAAGAGTGCATTTGCTGTTTTAAAGTCTACAAATTCTTTAACTAACAACTGCTGAGTTTTTGCGTAATGTTTCCACGACACTCTTTGCAAGCCCATTTCAGGTAAATGTGGGATAAGAGACTCAAACTCTTCGCTACCAGATTGTGTAGAAATACCTTTATCGGCTTGCTCATCAAGCATAGAAACATGCGCATCACTGTGTACTTGTTCATGCGACGGGTATACAAATATATCTTCTTGTAATTGAATGTAGCTCCAAACAGTCATCAAACCAAAGGGATAGTTACTCGCTATTTTAATACGTTGCACTGAGTACTTACCGCGTGAGCTGTAGGGTAAGTTGAGTGTAAGTAACTGAGGTTTACTATCAACTTGGCCGGTATGTTTGTGAGTTTGGTCACTATCTTGATATGTTAAATTAATAGATTGGGTAACAGAAGGGCTTTGTAATTCAAATATAATACTCGGTTTTTGAGGAGCGTAGCTGTTAAATGCATCTTTAAATTTAACTGTTAAGCCTTTAGCGTTACTGTAGCCCATTAATACAGCAATAATCATTACCACAAACATAAGATAAGACATTATTAAAATTAAATTATTTTGATAATTAATGCCCATTACAAAGTTTAAAATAGCAACAATTACAAAGTACCAACCGAGGGATGATGGCAATACATAAATTGTTCTGTGTTCAAGTGTAATTGAGTTTTTTAAATGTTTATTTTTTAATAACTTATTAAATACACTTTGCTTAAATGACTTAAATAAAGAAGGGCGCTTAGCTGTTTTTTTTGGCATAAAAATTTATACCGGAACTAAAACGTTTTTTAAAATATCATTTACTTGCGCTTCACCTGACTCGTTATGCAAACCTAATCGATGCTGACACACACTTGCAAATACAGCTTGAACATCTTCTGGCATTACAAAATCACGACCATCAATAAAGGCCCACGACCTAGCCGCTTTAGCCAGAGCCATACTAGCACGAGGTGATAACGATGATGCAAAAGCGTTGCTTGTGCGTGTGTAATTAACAAGCTCTATAATGTAGTCAATAACCGGGCTACTTAAAGCAATTTGGCTTATCTGGGTTTGAATTGCCGCTAACTCTTGTTGGTTAATACGCTTAGGTAATTGGCTGTAATCTCGTTTTTGCATATTCAAAATTAAGCGTTTTTCGGCTTCTTTAGGTGGAAAACCTAAGCTAATGCGCATTAAAAATCGGTCTAATTGCGACTCAGGTAACGGGTAGGTACCTGATTGATAAAGCGGGTTTTGTGTTGCTATCACAAAAAATGGATTTGGCAGCGTATATTTTTTTCCATCAACTGTTACTTGCTGCTCTTCCATTGCTTCAAGCAACGCACTTTGTGTTTTGGGTCCTGCGCGGTTTATTTCATCAGCTAAAACAACTTGGCTAAAAATAGGGCCTTTATGAAACGTAAAACTGTGCTCGGTAGAGTTAAACACATTAGTACCCAAAATATCAGCAGGAAGAAGATCACTGGTAAATTGTATACGCTGATACGATAAACCTAGCACAGCTGACAATGCATGAGAAAGAGTGGTTTTTCCCATACCAGGCAAATCTTCAATGAGTAAATGTCCTTCGCTAAATAAGCATGTAAGTGCCAGTTTTATTTGTTGTTGTTTTCCAAATATAACACTCGAAAGATCGTCTATAATCGCAGTAACAGTACTATGCATGCTAACCTTATTATTATTCTATTATTTCAAGACGCTTCATTACAGTGTCTACTTTTTTTGTGTTGAAAGGTTTTGCAATAAAGCCTTTAGCGCCCATTTCCCACGTGTTTTGTACGTTTTCGAGACTATTGTGGCCAGAGCACATAACAACATGAGTGTGCGGGTAAGCACTATTAATGTATTCCAAAATATCTGCACCGTTAGAGTCAGGTAAATCTACATCTACAAATATAACGCCTGGCGGTTTATTGTCCATAATAGGTTTAGCTGAGCTAAAATCGGCGCTTTCTAATATATCTTCAAACCCTAAGTCAGTTAAAATTTGGTTTAGATAATCACGAATTTCCTTAACGTCATCAATAATGAGGATGGGCTCTAGCGGGCGAACAAATTCCATATGTAGGTTACTTCTATTTTGAATACATCTAAGTGCTTTAATACTAAGCTAACCCCTTCATAAGCTCAAGAACGTTACTTAAAAAACACTAATAAATAAACTGTTTATAGGTTTACCCAACAACCTATTTTTAAAGGATTACCTGCTTTCATATCTTCTACTAACTTATATTTTCATTAATTGTAATGAACAATAATGACGTATCTACAATAAATCCCTTAATCCTAAACTTTATTCCATCAAAATTTGATGTAACAAATTTGCTACTTAACTTATTGATTCAAAAATATTTACATACAAATTCGATTTTTTGTAAACGTTTTGTAATAAAAAATCGTTGACCTTCTAAATTCATTCTGTGATTATGCCCAGCAGATGAGCTTATGCTCACAAGTGCATTTTCATTAACCATTTAATGTTTTGCTCAGTCAGCCTCATCTATACACACTGAATTAATACCAATTTCATTAAATGAAAATGCAATTTAATAAAGTTGGCATTACACACCACACTAAATAAAGAGCTTATTATGTTGAATAATAAAAAGACTAAATTTGCAATTTCTCTCATAGCGGCAGCTATGGCTACATCGGCTCCAGCACAGGCTGATATTTCTGAATATTTAGATCGCGTTGACGTAGACTTTTTACTAATGCAAAACTTTCAGTCAATTCAGGCTAAAGACGGTGCATTTCGTCCAGAAGATGAAGAACAAGAATCAGGATTTGGCCGTATTAGAGCAAATCTAATGCTTAAATTTCATATTAACGAGTTCATTACTGCCGATATAGATATTGCAGAAGAGCCTAATGACTTTGGTGGCGAAGATCGTGACTTTTCATTTCACAACGATTTTGCAGGTGTTGAATTTGACTTACTAGGCCTTTATGGCACACCAAAAGAAAACGCAAATTTAACACTGCGTTTAGGTAACATTGGTGGGTCGCCTTTCCAATTTAAAGGTTTTCAAGACGGCGCAGATAACCAAAGTAATGCACTTATTGGTAATGGTATTACCGATTACGCAACCGCAGAAAACGGTGCACAGCTAAGTTACAGCGAAACTTTCGATAGTGGTGTAGTACGTGCGTATAATGTTACAGGTCACATTACGACTTCAAGTTTCGGTGAAGCATTTCAAGAAGACAGAGGTTATAACTACCGACTTCAAGGTACTTTAGAATTTGAAGGTGGCTTTAAAGCAGGTTTAAACTTATTAAAAGCGAATCAAGGCGACCAGTTACGTTTTGAAAATGGCGTAGCAAGTCTTAATGGTGTAACCACAACAAACTATCGCTTTGGCGATGGTGAAAACTATAATTTCTCAGCGTCACCTTCGAATGAGCGTGACACTCACGTTGGCGCAATGCCAGGGCTTGAGCAATCAATCATCCAGCTTAACTTAGCTTATCAACCATCTGACGAAACTAGTCTAATTTTTATGGTTGGTAAATCATCTGATGACTACACATTTGCAGATGCCGCTGGTAATGCAGTTGCCGGTATTACCTACTTTGGTACAAACGGCATAGCTGATGAAAATGGCACTACTTTTGATTCAAACAGTGTAATAGAAGGCGACTCATCGGTTGAGTACTTCGTGTTTGAAGCACAACAATATATTATTCCTAAAAAGCTATATGTAGCGGCTCGTTATGCAGAAGCCGAAAACACTTCCGACTTAATTGAACAAACAGACAACACAGTAGAGCGTATTCAAGTAGCCGCAGGTTACTGGTTTAACGATAAAACGCTTTTAAAAGTTGAGTATGTTAACCAAGAAGAAGGTGTTAATTCGGGCGGCCAAATCGGTAAAGGATTTGACGGCTTCACTTCTGAAATATCTGTTAAATTTTAAATCATTATCCAACTAGTCTAACTATTTAAACAAAGGACCTATAAAGGCACTTTGCGGGCAGTTTTATGCGTTAAAACTGCCATAAATAGAATTGGCAATAGATTGAAATTTAATAGCACTTGTTAAAGCATAACGTGTATGGGGAATACCCGATGAAAAATAAATTAATTATGCTCGCGTGTGGCTTTATAAGCATGGGCGCTGCGGCAAAAGAAACAATTACAATAGCGACTGTTAATAACGGTGACATGATCACCATGAAAGAATTAAGTAGTGACTTTACCAGCAAAAACCCTGATATAGATCTAAAATGGGTCACTCTAGAGGAAAACATTCTTCGCCAACGTGTCACTACCGATGTAGCAACAAAGGGCGGCCAATACGATGTTATGACCATAGGTACTTATGAAGTACCAATTTGGGGCAAACAAAATTGGATAAAAGAGCTGGATAATTTAGGTGAAAACTACGATTTAGACGATTTAATTCCGGCAATTCGAAGCGGTTTAACGATTAACGACAAACTTTATGCTGCACCATTTTATGGTGAAAGTTCAATGGTTATGTACCGCACTGACTTAATGGAAAAAGCAGGGCTAACTATGCCTAAAGCCCCAACATGGGACTTTATACGCAAAGCTGCTAAAGCGATGACAGATAAAAAAGAAGGTGTTTATGGCCTTTGTCTACGTGGTAAAGCAGGTTGGGGCGAAAACGTTGCGCTTATTACATCCATGGCAAATTCGTTTGGTGCGCGTTGGTTTGATGAAAATTGGAAACCTCAGTTTAATACCCCAGAGTGGGAAAATACCCTTCAGTATTATGTCGATGTGATGAAAGAATCTGGTCCTGCTGGTTCATCAGCAAACGGTTTTAATGAAAACCTTGCACTATTTCAAACCGGAAAATGTGGTATTTGGATTGATGCAACCGTTGCAGGCGCATTTGTTACTAACAAAAAAGACTCAGAAGTTGCCGATAAAGTATGGTTTGCACTTGCACCAGATAACGGTCTAGGTAAACGCGGTAACTGGTTATGGTCTTGGACTTTAGCCGTACCGGCAAGCAGCAAAAAACCAGATGCCGCAATGAAATTTATTAGCTGGGCAACATCTAAAGAATACACTCAACTTGTAGCCGACAAAAAAGGTTGGGCAAAAGTACCGCCAGGTACACGTAAATCACTTTACAGTAATCAAAAGTACATGGACGCAGCACCGTTTGCGCAAATTACCTTAGATTCTATTCAATCTGCAGATCCTAAAAATCCGACCGTTAAACCGGTGCCTTATGTAGGTATTCAGTTTGTTGCTATTCCTGAGTTTCAAGGAATTGGTACAGCTGTTGGGCAACAATTCTCAGCAGCATTAACTGGCCAAATGACCGTTAAGCAAGCGCTTAGTACGTCTCAGCACCTTGTTAAGCGAACAATGCGTAAAGCTCGCTATCCTAAATAGCAAGTAATGGGCGGGTAATTACTCAAACTTACCCAATATTTTATGTCAATTCTATTTACTTGTTAGTTATAAACACTATCAAGGGTTTCTGATTTACACTTGATAGTTAACAAGTAAATAGAATTGGCTTTTTTAAGGTCACCTTTATGGCAACAACTAACTCGCGCACGCTTGCTCGGTTTATGCTTCTTCCTAGTGTAATTTTATTACTTGCTTGGATGATAGTTCCGCTGTGTATGACACTGTATTTTTCATTTATTGATTACAACTTACTCGTTCCAGGGGATAAAGAGTTTGTAGGCTTTTTAAACTATGAGTTTTTTCTAACTGATCCGGCTTTTTTTGAATCATTTTTTAACACGCTTTACCTAGTAACTGGGGTTTTACTTATCACTATTTGTGGTGGTATTGGCTTAGCTATTTTACTAGACCAAGCAATATGGGGACGAAATTACGTTCGCATTATGGTACTAGCCCCATTTTTTGTAATGCCAACTGTGTCGGCATTGGTATGGAAAAACATGCTAATGAACCCAGTTAATGGCTTATTTGCACATTTCGCGATTTGGCTTGGCTTTGAACCTATCGACTTTTTTGCTCAAATGCCGTTATTTTCAATCATCATAATTGTGTCTTGGCAGTGGTTACCATTTGCAGCATTAATACTGCTAACAGCAATACAGTCATTAGACCGTGAACAATTAGAAGCGGCTGATTTAGACGGAGCTGGCCCACATAGTAAGTTTTTTTACATCGTTTTGCCGCACTTATCGCGCGCTGTAACCGCTGTTATTTTAATCGAAACTATATTTTTATTGTCAATCTTTGCTGAAATATTAGTTACAACCAGCGGTGGTCCTGGTTATTCGTCGACCAATATAACGTACTTAATTTACACGCAATCACTACTTCAATTTGATGTAGGTGGCGGTTCGGCAGGGGGCATAGTTGCAGTAATAATTGCAAATATTGTCGCTATATTTTTAATGCGCTTAATTGGCAAAAACTTGGAGGGTTAATTATGACTATAAAAGATAGCCGTCGTTCCAAACTAATTATGCGTTTAGAAATATCTGAATTACATAAAAGTTTAGCTACAACAATGATTTATGTTACGCACGATCAGGTTGAAGCTATGACAATGGCAGATAGAATCGCGGTATTTAATGCCGGTATTATTGAACAGGTAGGCACACCTTTAGAGCTTTATAAAAACCCAGTAAACAAATTTGTAGCTGGTTTTATTGGCTCTCCAAAAATGAATTTTATAGATGCTCCACAAAATGAAGATGCGAATGTTAGTTGTATTGGTATACGACCAGAGCATATAACACTCTCTACTGAGCAAGGAACGTGGGCTGGTACTGTAGGTGTAATTGAACATTTAGGATCGGAGAGCTTTTTACATATAAATATTGAAGGCAAAGGGACCGTAACAGTAAAAGCAGATGGTGATTGTCCGTTAAAATATGGCGATAGTATTTACCTAAGCGCACCGGCTGATAAAGTATTAAAGTTTGATAATAACGGTTTAACAATTCGCTAGAGCCAATCTTTAATTACCTTAAATAGCACCTTTATAAAGGTGCTATTAATTAAATTCTAATTACATAATCCTATGAAACCTAGGTATTTTTTATTAAGGAATGGTATATTTACAACTATAAATAACAAAAACGTTATTGATAAATAGATACTCCAAAATTAATAAAATAATTTATATAGCAGCACATATAATTAAAATTATGTAATAAAAATAAGGACTTAGTTTTCCTTCTATTTTAAGAGGTTTACGTGGTAAAGCTATCAAATACAGAAATTAGAAAGCTAGATGATGCAGCCAGAGCAGGGTGGTTATATTATGTTGGCGGTAACACACAAGATGAAATTGCTAAAAAACTAAATATATCTCGTCAATCTGCACAAAGAATGGTCGCATTATCTGTGAGCCAAGGATTAATTAAAGTTAGACTTGACCACCCGATTGCCAAATGTATGGATTTAGCTGAAAAATTAAAAAGCCGTTTTGGGTTAGATTCGTGTGAAGTTGTACCGAGCGATCCATCTGAACCTTCATCTACATTAGGTTTGGCTCAAGCTGGCGCGGCAGAAATAGAACGTCATCTAAAATCAGAACAACCCAAAGTACTTGCTATGGGAACCGGTCGAGTTTTACGTTCATGTGTGGATGAGCTAAGAATTGTTGATTGTCCGCAACATAAAATTGTAGCCATGCTAGGTAATATGGCTTTGGATGGATCGGCTTCACCTTATGATGTTGTAGTAAGAATGGCCGAACACACTAATGCAAAACATTATCCAATGCCATTGCCAGTTTTACCAAGAAGCATTGAAGAAAAAGAACAGTTACACGCACAACAAAATATTACCGGTAATTTAAAACTCGCTAAAGATGCCGATGTAACATTTGTGGGTATTGGTAGCTTAGGTGAAAAGTCGCCATTACATATAGATGGTTTTATTGATGCGCAAGAACTTAAAGAGCTACAAGATCTTGGTGCTGTTGGTGAAATGATTAGTTGGGTGTTTGATAAAAACGGTAAGCTTTTAGATTGCACAGTTAATCAGCGTGTAGCAAGTACGCCATTAAAAACAAATGCTAACAAACAGATTTATGCGATAGCTGCTGGTGAAGAAAAAGTGTTAGCCATTTTGGGCGCAGTAAGGTCAAACATGATCAGTGGATTAATTACTAACGAATATACAGCTGAGCGTTTACTTAGTATTGATTAAACAAATTGATAAATAAAGTATCTGTATTAGTAATACTAGTTATACACTTAATGTCCGATACCGTCTAGTATTGGACATAGCAAGAGCGCATTTAAGCGCTCTTTCTATATATACATTAACTACCTATAATTTATATTATGTTAAATAGCATAAATAAATACATAACTAAGTTACTCACCTTCATTAATTAACGTATAAACGCGATATTTTGACTATTTAATAAGCATTAACCTACTTATCTTAATAGTTAGTGCCTTACCCATTTACGGTATTAGCTTATTGAACATATAAAAATACCGCTTGGTTATTAATATAATCAAGCGGTATTAAAATGATTGCCTATTAGCTACTTTACACAATCAAACTTAACATATTGAAATTGATAGATTTAAATTATCCTAGTAATTCACTAGAATAATTTATCATTCATAAAATCACTAATAAGCTCAGACACTTTATCTGGATGTTCATCAATAACCCAATGTGCGGCTTTATCTATCCAAACCAATGACGAATTTGGAATTGCTTCTTCTAACATTGGTGCATACTTTGGCTTTTGAAATTTGTCTTCTTTACCCCATATTATGAGTGTTTCATGAGGTAAGCTTTTAAGATCGCCTGTAATAGCTTCGGTATATTCTTTATTGAGCCTGCGCATGTTACTAAATAAAGCGGCTTTTCCTTTTTCATTACTCCATGGTGTTAAGCATATTTTCATCAACTCTTCAGTCATTACGTTCGAGTCGTAAACACCTTTGGGCATGAAATCTCTTAATGTATCAACAAATTCATCTACAGATGTTTTTTCCTTCTACGCCTGGTTCTAGTAAAGGTTCAAATTCTGGTATTGGCCAAGAATCAAAACATACACTATCAAGTAAAACCAACCCGTTTACTTTATCCGGATGATTTACAGCCATTAATTGAGCAACACCACCACCAATATCATGTGTAGCAATATTAACTTTAGAAATACCGAGCTCTTCTATAAACTTACACATTATTCTACATTGCGCATTTATAGATACATCAGTGTTACTTGGCATATCTGATTCACCAAAGTTAAGTAAATCTGGTGCTATTACCCGATATTTTGATGCAAGTTTGGCATCACATTTCGCCATAAAAATTTATTAGTCGGAATACCGTGTATCAATAATAAAGGTGTTCCTTGTCCCATTTCTTGATAAGCAATTTGATGACCTTCTAATGTAACGTACTGTGTTTTGCTCATGCTTGTGCCTCGTTAACTTTAAAAATTATAATATTTCGTGAACTATAAAATTGGAATATAACCTTATAAAGCAAATTCCATCCCAAGATGAGTATTTATTAGTTATTAAAAAATCTTAATGTTTTAAAGTTAAACCCCTGTGATACGTGGGCTCTAGGCTAAATAAATTTACTGACTTTATAATATTGCAGTGTTTAATAATTGTGATTATCAAACCGCTTTAAGAAGTGTGAAACGATGACTCGTATACATGCAACAATTACAAAAGCGTAGTTTGTAATACTTTGAAGAAATAATTTGAAGTAATTATTCTTATTAAAGGACTTTTACAAATTTAAATAAATTAAAGGTTCATATACACAAAAGCACTAATAAACATTAGTGCTTTCAAAAATTATAATTTAATTTTTTAGTAAGCTATAAATAAAAAATAGTTAACCGCCCTACTGTTTAAATTTATCATTCCAAAAAATATCTAATATTTTCTATTAATACACTTTGCTTAACTGGCTTCAATAACAGGCCGTTAAACCCAAGCTTCACATACTTGTTATCACTATTTTCGTTTTCACTAAATGTATGAGCGATAATTTTTGTTGCTGATGCGTCAGCATGCTTTCTTATTTTTAGCATTGCGTCGGTGCCTGTAAATTGCGGCATTACTATACCCATTAAAATAATATCGTAAATATTTTGAGAAACCATAAGTAGCGCCTCTATAGCACTTGATGCGAAATCTATTAAAATATTTTCTTCGTTAAGCATTTTTCTAATTACTATTTCTATTAGCAAGTCATCATCTACTAAAAGCAGTCGTTTAGTTTTATTTATTGGCGTTACTTTAAACTCGATAACTTCAGCCATATTTTCAATAGTGTTTTTCATGTTTTACCTCATTACTGTTCCACTAATATACGCTAATTTATAACGACTAACGGGTTGTGATGCTTGTGAGCTACTGGCGTATAGGTAGTTTTTTGCAGCTTCATAAGCGGCATGACGATAATTTATAGTAGGTACTTCACCGCGTAATACAACAGCATGGCGATCAGGTGCTATGGTTAGTTGCACGTCAGGGTGAATATCGTTTAAGGCATTTTCCAGTACGCTATAGTCTTCGGTAACACCAAGTAAAAATGTTTCCGAGCTTTTATCGTCGTACCACACCATCATAGATGTACGGCCTAACTTTTTAGCTAAAATTAGTAGCTCGCGACCATTAACCACGTTCACATCAAGCGTTGTTTCGTGGCCAAGTGCTATACGCGAAATATAACGGGTAAACACAAAGCGAGTATGTGTCCATTTAACTAAGTGTGATACTTTTTGTACCAGCTCACCATTTGCATTTTCTATATAATCTAAATGACTTTCACTGCCTACGGCGCTAAAAGATATTAGTAATAGTATAAAAGTAAATTTTAACATAAGCCTTTCCCTCAATTTGCTTAATGTATAGGTAGCAAGTATGAGACCAAACGCTTTTATCTTTATTATCAATGCATTAAGATGTGTGAAAGTGTGTTTTATTATTTTGATTCGCAAATTGCAAATCAATAATTCATGAAGGGTTTAACCAAGAAATGAGAGTAGAGGCAGGTGGCGCAAAGCGAATAAAATAGGCTCTGCGCTAATTTTAGTTAATGCAAAGCAGCTGTAAATGGGATGCTTTCACAGATTTTAGCTTCTGCTGTAAGTAACTCTTCTAGGCGAGTATCAACTTCTTCTTTATCAAAGTATTCGTAAGCAAGCTCTACAAAAAGGTTTTTATGTTTTTCTTCTGACTTGGCAATCGCAACATAAAAGTCTTTTTCTTTACCCTCAGGAAGTGCTTGTGCAACTAAAGAAAAACGCTCGTGACCGCGTGCCTCAATTACACCGCCAACCAGTAATCGGTCCATTAAAAAACCATCACGACCATGTCTAAACAGTGCACGTATTTGTTTTATGTACGGGTCTTTTTTGTCGTCACCTAAGTTTACATCGCGCTCTAAAAGTAACTTAAGCACTTGTTTAAAGTGTATTAATTCTTCTAATGCTAAGTCGGTCATGGCTTTTACTAATTTACGTTTGTCTGGGTAATGCGAAAGCATAGACATAGCCATACCCGATGCTTTTTTTTCTGCAGCGGCATGATCTTGTAAAAAAGTATTAAAGTCAGCAAGGACAACTTCGGTCCATTCAAATGGGGTGTGGTATTTTAATTCAAACATGTTCTGTACAACTTAAATAATAATGCGGGGATTTTAACGTATTTGTTTTAAAAAATCTTGTAAGGCAGCAATTTATCTATGCGCCCTTTAGCGGTGGATTCAACTTTTAGCGGGTGTTTAATATCGTTCCATGCGGTGACTTTACCGCCCATATTCATTTTTTCAAAATCAGCTTTGTCACTTTTTAATGCTAAAAAATCGCATAGTTTTTTGTAGCTATCAGGCTTTGCTATATCAATGGATAAAAAATCGTTGTCACGATTCTTAAAGTACGTGTGAGCATCGTTAAAATGTGTTTTATAGCAGTGAGCTAAGTAACTATCGTCGCTAATATTATTAAGCGAAAGCTCACTAAACGTATTTAAATAACAGCGCTTTATATGAATATTAAAGCCCCCGTCTGCACGGGTTAAATTAGTGTGCATACGCGTTAAAAGCTGTTTTATTGATACAAGCCATGCACCAAGTTCGCGCTCTAAATAAATAAACTTAGAGTGTGGATAATGAATATCAAGCGCTTTAAAATCGTTAAATATGGGAGTGTCGGCAATTGCGCTGGCATTTTCAAAACAGGCATTAGTATACGCGGTATGCGCTGTTGTAATGCCAAGCTCTAAAAATGCATGGCACACACTGGTTGTGCCGGTACGTGGTAAACCTATTATAAATATTTTGCTCATTAACTTTTCTTTAATTAGCCACGTGTTACTAGTAATACAAAGGCGCTGATAATCATGACTAAAAATGTAGTAATAGTACCAATTTGGCGATATTTAAGGCTTTTTTCTACTATGCCTAAGTTTTGAAACACACGCCCTACTAATAACGCACCACCTAATATATGGCTGTAATGGCTAGCAAGCCCTTGGTACTCTGCTAAAAAAAGCAAAATTAAAGCAAATGGCACGTATTCCATAAAATTTGCGTGGGCACGCACAGCACGTTGTAGCGTTGCATTACCGTTATCACCAAGTGATATTTGCTCCGCACGGCGCACTTTTATTACGTTAAAGCTTAAATAAATGTAAAAGAATGCGAGTAATGCAGCATAAGTTGAAATGATCACGGCGTTTTCCTGTTATTTTATCGCATAAATATGCGCTCTATTATTGTGGGCGTGATAATAACACATAAATTTGAGCAGCATTATCAGAAGTTTAATAATTGCCTATGCTAAGCTAGAGGTATTAAGTTAGTAGAAAATACATAAGGATTTTATGTTTGTACCTCGCAAAGTAGCCGACAGTTACCGTGAAATGATTAACAGTATTGGCTTTTACCCTTCAATGCTTTCAGTGGGCTTTTTGGTATTTGCCATTATTACAATGTCGGTTGAATATTTAGCCCCTGTTGAGCAGCTAAAATCGTTTATATCGGTTGTACTTGTAGATAGCGCCGAAAACGCGCGGACTATTTTAAGCACTTTAGCGGGGAGTATTATTTCGCTTACCGTGTTCAGTTTTTCGATGGTAATGGTGGTTTTAAATTCGGCCAGTGCGAGTTTATCGCCCCGCGTAGTGCCAGGGCTTATTACGCGCAAATCACACCAAATGGTTTTGGGGTTTTATTTAGGCAGCATAATTTACTCTATTATTATGCTTATAAATATTAATAAGCTTGATGGTGGCAGTACGGCAATTCCTTCAATAGGTGTGTTGTTTGCACTTGTTTTTGGATTGATTTCATTAGGTTTGTTTGTATTTTTTATACATTCAATTTCACGTGCTATTCAAGTTGATAACGTGTTAAATGGCTTGTTTAGCCAAACTAAAAACGAAATTAAAACAATAATACAAAGACAACAAGAGAACCCAGTTGAAGACTTTCCGGACTTTAGCAAATGGCATTCGGTTAGCAGTAAAACAGAAGGATATTATAAAGGCGTACATACCGATAAGCTGTGTGCTATTTTGGCTGAGCAAGATATAAAGGTGTATATATCTGTAAACCAAGGCTATTTTACAGTTAAAGGTTACCCGTTTTTAAAATGCAATAAAGATATAGCAAACGATGAAGAGCTGATTAATAAAATTCTCGACTGCTTTATTTTTTATATAGAAGAGTACATTAGCGATCATTACCGTTATGGATTAACGCAAATATCAGAAATTGCAGTTAAGGCAATGAGCCCAGGCATAAACGATCCCGGTACTGCAGTTAAATCAATTGATATGCTGAGTATTTTACTTATTCAACGACTTTCAATTAACGATATTAACTACTCGTTTAAGCACAGTGATAATGCCCCATTGTTGTACCTTCATGAAACAAGCTTTGATGAGTTATTACACGACAACTTTACACCGCTGCGTAATTACGCCAAAGGCGATGCATACGTAATGACAAACGTGCTTGAGGCATTTAAAAATATTTTGTTTGTTGCCCATAAAGATACCGATGCACGAAACAGTTTATTTAATTATTTAAATGCAATTGTTGATGACATAAACGAGCATGTAACTAATGAATACGACAGACGCGAAGTGACTAATATGCTCAACTCTATAGCGCGTATCAGCCAAGAGCAAGGTGAGAAGTTGGTGGCACGTTTTGAGCACCACCAAAAATAACGTTTAATCTATGTAGTAAACAGCGTAGCTTGACGCTGTTACTTTAATCTCTCCAGCATGGTAGGCATCAGGTACATAGTTACTTGGTGCGCTATCAGCCATCATTACTTTTTCTGCGCGCATATAAGGCTGCGACTGCACATTGAGTGGACTCAGTGATGCGCTGTACAATCCTTTTAAGTCAACGCCATAATCGTCACTAAACTCTTTTGCTGCGTCACGTGCGTCTTTAATTGCTAACTTTTGTGCTTTTTTATGCAGCTCGTTATAGTTGCTTGCTAAAAATTGAGTTTGATTAATTTCGTTAATACCGTTGTTAACTAAGCTTTGTAGTAACTCTGGGTATTTATTTATATCGCTGAGTTTTACTGTTAACGTACGAGAAACCTTAAAGCCTTTAAATTCTTGATTACCGGTAGTGCGGTTGTATTGGCTATCACGGTTTATTGAAATTTGCCCTGCGTTTATATCTCCCTCTTTAACACCAATCTCTTTTACGAGCTTAATTGCCTTGGCGATAGTTAAGTCGGTTTTATTTTTAGCAGCAATTAAGTCTTTATCAACTTCGGTAATACCTACACTTAGCTGTACGTAATCTGGCATTGTAGTAAGAGTCGCTTCGCCCTTAACATAAATATGAGGAGCATCGGGAGTCGCTGCCGCGAGTGCATCAAAGCTAAGTACGTTTAAAGCCAGTGCACTACCTAAAACAAAAGTCAGTGTTTTCATTAAGTCGATCCTTTTTATGTAAAAGCAAGTAAACACCGTACGTGGTTAATTAAATATGAACAAGCACAAAAAAACAGGCAATTGCCTGTTTTTTGTTAAGCGTTGTAACTAATGCTATTACACCATTTACTTAAAATTACGTGTAAACGTTACTAAATACTACTGCGTTTATAGTTACGGTATTTTGGTAACCAGTAATTTTTATCGATTGCTGCCCATAATGCATCATCAGTAATCTCAAGAGCAACGCCCTCTTCGATTGCTTTTTTAGCGATGGCAAATGCAATACGTTTACTTAGCGTTTCAATTTCAGTCAAGGCTGGTAATAAACTACCTTTACCTGTGTTTGCACGCGGCGACGACTCTGCAAGCATTTCGCTAGACACACTTAACATAGCATCAGTAATGCGTGTCGCTTTAGCGGCAATAACACCTAAACCAATACCTGGGAAAATATAACTGTTGTTACATTGTGGGATTGGGAACGTCTCGCCATTGTACTCAACAGGATCAAATGGGCTACCTGTGGCAACAAGTGCTTTACCGTCAGTCCACTTAATCACATCAGCAGGATGCGCTTCTACTTGCTTAGATGGATTACTTAATGGGAAAATAATTGGCTGTTCACAACCGGCATGCATAGCGCGTATTACTTGTTCTGTAAATAAGCCAGGTTGACCAGAAACACCAATTAGAATGTCAGGTTCAGCACAGTGCATAACATCAAGAAGTGATGCGTATTCGCCGCTGTAAGTCCAATCACTTAAAGAGCCTTTAGGTTGTGCAAGTGCTTGTTGGAAATCGCGTAAGTCTTCCATACCCTCACTAAGCAAACCAAAACGGTCAACCATAAATACTTGGCTACGCGCTTGAGCTTCTGAAATACCTTCAAAAACCATTTGGCTAATAATTTGCTCAGCAATACCACAACCAGCAGAGCCTGCACCCACAAAAACTACTTTTTGCTGGCTTAGGGTTGAATTTTTAACACGACACGCAGCAAGTAAAGAACCGACCGTTACAGCCGCAGTACCTTGAATGTCATCGTTAAAGCTACAAATTTCATTGCGGTAGCGCTTAAGTAATGGCATTGCATTTGGCTGTGCAAAATCTTCAAACTGAAGTAATACATTTGGCCAGCGACGTTTAACCGCTTTAATGAATAAATCTAAAAACTCATCGTATTCGTCTTGAGCAATACGCTTATGGCGTGCACCCATGTACATAGGATCGTTTAAAAGCTTTTCGTTATTAGTACCCACATCAAGCATTACAGGCAATGTGTATGCTGGGCTTATACCACCACACGCTGTGTAAAGTGACAATTTACCAATTGGAATACCCATGCCACCAATACCCTGATCGCCTAGGCCTAAAATACGCTCGCCATCGGTTACAACAATAACTTTTACTTTACCTTTGGTAGCGTTGCGTAAAATGTCGTCAATTTGGTAGCGATCTTCATACGAAATAAATAAGCCACGTGCGCTGCGATAAATGTCTGAGAATTTTTCACAAGCATCGCCCACTGTCGGTGTGTAAATGATTGGCATCATTTCTTCAAGGTGGTCACGCACTAAACGGTAGTAAAGTGTTTCGTTGTTATCTTGAATCGCACGTAAGTAAATATGCTTATTAAGGTTGTCGGTAAAGCTAGAATACTGCTGATAACAACGCTCAACTTGCTCTTCTATTGTTTCAAAGCGAGGAGGAAGTAAACCAGCAAGATTGAAATTTTCGCGTTCTTTTTTACTAAAGGCGCTGCCTTTATTTAATAGCGGTGTTTCAATTAGGCCAGGGCCAGAATGATGAATATATAAGTAGTTAGGATCAGTATTAGTTGTCATATTTCCAGGCTTTAACGGAGTCTTAAGTTATGATCTGTCATTATCAGTGTTAGAGGTTTAATTGCAACGACAATTAAGCTAGTCAGACCATTGAGAGAAAATACATGCGGGCTTCACTGCCCGCATGCATATTATACATAATTTAAAATTTGATAGTGGCGTTATTATCAGTTAAATCAGATAACGCAACACCTTCACGGCGCGGATCAGCGCCACCATATAAGGTATTATTTTTAACCTCAACTGCGTGTAAGCCTGAGTTTAAATCAATAATACGTACATTGTGACCGCGCTTGGTAAGTGCAGGCGCAATGGCTTCTATGGCTGTGCCTTTTTCAAGGCTGGTGTAATCGTTACGATTTGTTGTACGCGGTAAGTTAATGGCGTCTTGCGCTGATAAATTCCAGTCAATAACACCCACAACAACTTGTGCAACGTAATCAATGATACGGCTACCACCAGGTGAGCCTACAATTAAGCGTAAGCTACCATCTTTATTAAATACCATTACCGGTGACATAGAGCTACGCGGGCGTTTTCCGGCCTCTACACGGTTTGCTACAAGCTTGCCATTTTTACGTGGCGATAACGAAAAGTCAGTTAGTTGGTTATTTAAAATAAAGCCATTAACCATAACCGTAGAGCCAAACGCCATTTCAATTGAACTGGTCATCGAAACGGCATTACCTTTACTATCTACAATAGATACATGTGAGGTAGAAGGTAACTCGTATGAATCATCCATTGCATAACTTAAGTACCCTACAGGATTACCTGCTACCGCTTTTTGGTCTGTTTCGGTAATTAATTTAGCCCGTGAGGCAATGTAATCTTTGTTTAGGAGCTCTTGTGTAGGTACTTGAGTAAAATCGGGATCGCCCATGTACATATCGCGATCGGCAAATGCAATACGCGAAGCTTGGCTAAAGTAATGAATTGCCTTTTCGGCGTTTGGTTTAAGTGCGCTCATATCTTTATGCTCAAGCAAGCCAAGCATTTGCAGTACTGCTACGCCGCCACTACTTGGTGGTGCCATAGAACACACGTTATAAGCACGGTATTGTATACATACCGCATCGCGTTCTTTGCTTTTGTAATCTGCTAAATCTTGCACACTTAATTTACCAGGGGCAATTTTAGAGTGCTTTACAGCATTAACCATTTGTTTTGCATTTTCGCCTTTGTAAAATGCATCAATGCCCTGCTTTGCAATGTCTTTGTACAAATCAGCAAGTGGTTGATTCTTTTTAACACTACCCACTTCAATTAATTTACCATTTGGGTAAAAGTATTCGTTAATAATCGGCATACTCAATACGCCTGGGTTTAACTGTCGGGCTAATAAGCCGTGTAAACGCGGCGAAACTACAAAGCCTTGCTCTGCAAGTTCAATAGCAGGTTTAAAAAGCGCTTCCCACGGTAATGTACCGTATTGTTTATGTGCGCTTGCAAAGGCATGTAAAATACCGGGTACACCAACAGAGCGTCCACCTACTACGGCTTCAATCCATTTAACGGCTTTACCGTGTTTATCTAAAAACAGCGTTTCGTCTGCATTTGCAGGTGCGGTTTCGCGGCCATCAAAACTAGTTAATTTATTGTTAGCCTTGTTGTAATACATCATAAATGTACCACCGCCAATACCTGAGGATTGCGGCTCAACTAAAGTAAGCACTAGTTGAGTAGCAATCGCAGCATCTACGGCACTGCCGCCTTGGGCTAAAATTTGTTGGCCGGCTTTTGAGGCATATGGATTTGCCGCAGCTACCATGTATTTATCACCTTGCACTACTTTTTTATGGATTAATCCTGTAGCAGCTTCAGGTTCGCGAGTTTCAATTTGAGTTGTTTGCTGGGCAAATGAAGGCAGTGATACTGCGCACAGTCCAATGGCAAATAATGAGTTAAGTTTAAAATGCATAAAAATACTAAAAACACTTAATTACGTAGTTGTATTTGGCATCTTAAAGTTAAACGGGCACAATATGCAAAAATTTTGACTAAAAAAATATAATAAAATGCTTAATTTACCTATTCAACCTCGTTATATATTACCGCCTATTATTTTGCTGCTTTTTAGTACCATTTTTGCTGCATTTGATTTAAATAGTTTACTTGAATTTAACCGAAGCCTAATTGATGATGGCGAACTGTGGCGAATTTTTTCTAGCCAATTTGTTCATGCTAATTGGGCTCATTTGGGATTAAATGCCAGTGGTGTTTTACTAATATGGTTACTACATGGCGAATACACACCCCCTACTCGCTACGCTTTTAATACAAGTGCGCTAGCACTGTGGTGTGGACTCGGTGTTTACTGGTTTTGCCCAAACATACATATTTACACCGGATTAAGTGCTCTACTGCATGGTGTAATTATTTGGGGCGCAGTTAAAGATATAACCGTAGGGCTAAAGTCAGGTTATTTATTATTTATAGGCGTATGGATTAAAATAGCGTTTGAGCAATTTAGCGGCCCTAATGCTGATATAGGAAAGCTTATTAACTCCACTGTGGCTATTGATGCACATTTAATTGGTGTAATTGGCGGGACTCTGCTTGCCATACCACTGGTTATAGAGCTCTTTAAAAAGAAAAAATAAAGTTAGATTTTGTTCAACCCAATAAAAACGCCGCATTAGTTAACTAAACCAATGCGGCGTTTTTGTTTTTATAATTAAAGATTAAAGCGTTTCTTTAAATAACTTATAAATACGGCGGTATTCGTCTAACCAGCTTGAAGGCTGTACAAAGCCATGCGGTTCAACAGGGAATATAGCTGTTTCAAAGTTTTGTTTTTCAAGCTCTATTAAGCGCTGTACTAAACGCACTGAGTCTTGAAAAAACACGTTATCGTCAACCATGGGTGCGTTAATTAATAAACGTTTGTTTAAACCCTCAGCGTAATAAATTGGCGAGCTGCGCTCATATGCAATCGGGTCAACATCAGGATGGTTTAATATATTAGCAGTGTACCCCGTGTTGTAATGTGCCCAGTCGGTAACAGGTCGTAGTGCCGCACCCGATTGAAATAACTCAGGCGCGGTAAACAATGCCATAAAGGTCATAAAGCCGCCGTATGAGCCGCCATAAGTGCCGACTGCTTTGGTATCAACGTTGGCATTTTGCGCCATCCATTTAACGCCATCGGCTAAATCTTGTGTTTCAGGTGTGCCCATTTGACGATAAATCGCGGTGCGCCAATCACGCCCGTAACCTTTAGATGCGCGGTAATCCATATCCATTACTATGTAACCTTCATCAGCGAGCAATGAATGAAACATAAATTCACGAAAATAAACCGAAAATCCCATATGTGAGTTTTGTAAGTAACCCGCGCCGTGGTTAAAAATAACCGCTTTGCGATTTTTACCTACTTCACCTTCTACGTAGTCAGCTGGGTAGTACACTTTTGCGTATATTGGTTGTTCGGTATAGCTCGATGGGACAGCAACAATTTTAGGTGCAGTTAGCTTTTTAGCTAAAAACTCATCCGACACTGTATGAGTTAAGCGCGTTGCTTTTGCATTGGCTTGTGCGTCAGCTACATAAAGCTCATTAGGCATCGTAATTGTAGAGTGCTTAAGGAGTAACTTGGTTTCATCTGGGCTTAACGTGTAATCGGTCATGCCGTTTAAGTCAGTAACTTGCTCACTCTTACCAGTTTGCGGGTTAACACGGTAAATTTCGTACAGACCTGGGTGTTCAACATTCGCTTTATAATAAATTGCGCTGTTGTCACTGGTAAGCGTTAAGTTAGAAACCTCAAATTGGCCTTGTGTAAGCGCAGTTGCACTTCCATTAACTGGTTTTTTATAAAGCTGACTGTAACCCGACTCTTCCGATAGGTAATAAAGCGTGTTCGAGTTATGTAACCACCCAAAGTCGTTAAACGCATAAGCAATCCATGCGTCGTCATGCAGGCGATGTTGCGACACAAGTTTGTTGTTTTCAAAATCAACAGTAGCAAGCCAGCGGTCTTTGTTGTCCCATGCTTCGAGCATGATAGCCACTTGCGAGCCATCATCGTTCCATACTATTGGGCTTTGCTCAAAACCCCAGTCCATAATAAGGTTAATGCCACGAGGCGCCTTTTTAGACTTATATGTTTTACCATCACGTGCATAATTTTCTTTTTTAACTGCGGCTAAAACATCTTCGTCAAAGCCCGGTAAGGTATTAAAGCTAAGTGAAGTTTGTTCTTTGTTAGTTAAATTGATGTACACAAGCTTTGAGGTTTCTTCTTTAGCGTCAGCTACACGGCGGCGTGCTTTTTTAGGCTCAATGGTTGCATCATTTGTAATGTAGTTAGGCATAATATCGCCATCACCACGCCAATCTGTTTGCTTTTGTACAACGACTAATAACGCATCACCATTTGGCGAAAGCTGAGCCTCTGCAACTTTATTACCGTCACCTAAGTAGTAAGCCGTATTAGCAATTGAATCGTTTTGTTCATTAATTTGCTCATTACGTGCTTGCTGATCTTTTTTATTTTTTTGTTGAAGCGCCACAAACTTAATCAATTTATGCTGCTCTTTAGCAATATACGTGCTTGGCTCTTCAATCCCTTTTGGCTCATCAGCAAGTTTTAAGTTAGCAAGCTCGCTCGTTAAGCCTGTTTTTAAATCAACTTTAAAAAACACATTGCCTTGGCGGTAAACTAAATCGCCATTATTTAAAAATTGTGGTTTAGACTCGTTTGCTGATGTAGCTGTAATTTGCTTAAGTTCACCGGTTTTTAGGTTTTTAACAAACACATTGCCTTTAAACGTGTAAGCCGCCATTGTTTTATTTTTAGAATAAACGGCTTTATTAGAACCGACAGTATGAAGTTTATTAAGAGCTACCTGCTCTGCTGTTTGGCTAGTAACAGATTGGCTAAATAAATTGCGTAGTGTATTACCTTGCTCTTTTTGAGCATAAATAATAGTAGCCGAATCGCTAGCCCAGTAAGCGTTCTCTGGCTGATTACCCATCCAATCAGGATCGGCCATTGCTTGTTCTAGCGTTATTTTTTGTGAGCCGATATCTGCTGGCGTGTTCACAACCGCAGCAACCTTACTTGCTGGTAAAGCACTTTGCTGTGTTGAAGAGGTGTTAGCGGTAGCGCTACAACCTGCAAGCATAACACTTGAGGCAACAGCTAAGGCCACTAACGTTTTAGATGAAGAAAAATTAAAAATCATAGTGCTTCTATACGGTTATTATAATTAAGCCGTATTTAAGCAGAAGCACTTAAGTTATTGCAATTTTTTAAGATAAATAGCCATTAAACAGGGTAAAGCTCTGTTTACTAGCGCTTCTCTTGTTAACAGGCGTTATTCAATTACCAAATCAAGCCAAACCATGCGGTGATCGCTCGATGCGTTTCTATCTTTAATTAAACGATATTCACTACTCGTTTTAGTAGGCCAAAACACCCCACCGTCCTTAATTTTTAAACCATAGTTTGACGGTAAAACGTAATCAACACGGGCTTGCCAATTAGCACTGTAATTTTGTGCATAAGGCACATCATACTGCTCTTTAGCACCTTCGCTTTTTGGAACAAAGCTTGCGTTGATAAGTGGGTTTTTAAGTAATTGGTCGGTGGTATTTGTACGGGCTTTATCCCCTTCAGGGGCTGCATTTAAATCACCTAAAATAACAAAACGAGAGTGAGCTTTTAAACCGCCCTTTTCGCCTTTATCGTCATAAATATACTTAGCATTTGAAACGTAATCGGCTATTAACCTTACTTCATCGTGGTTACGCTTGCCGTTTCTATCCTCTTCACCGTCAAATACAGGCGGTGTTGGGTGAGATGCAATAACATGAATTGTTTTATCATTTACGCTAATAGGTAAATCCCAAAACGATTTAGAACTGAGTCTAAGTGCTTGCCATTCTTGTGCGTTATACCAGTTTTCACCTGTTTGAGGCATCACAGGCATTTGTGCATTTGGCATGTCTTTATATTTAAAGGTTTGAAGGGTTCTTACTTTATCAAAATTAATTGGGTATTTTGACAAAATAGCCATACCGTAATGCCCTTTAAAAAATCCAAAACCTTGTGCATCGCCCATCACGCCATTTTTTTTGCCATCGTTATCTAAATCAAACTCGGTAGCTAGGCCTGTATTTACTGGTGCAATATAAGAGTAAGGGTAGTTAATAGCGGCTTGTTTTTGCTGACCTACATTTAAATAATGCTGATTAAAGTATTCAATGCCTTGCTCTTTTGGGATGTAATCAAATTCGTTAAGTAAAATAATATCAGGGCGAACACGCTGAATAATTTCCGCTATGTTCTTAATTTGCTGGTGGTTAGCTTTAAGTGCATTAACTAAAGCATCACTTTTAACTTGCTCACCTTTAGGCGTGTGATTAGTTGCATCCATACTTACATTAAAAGTTGCAACACGAAGAGATTCCGATGCAAATGTATTTAAGCTAAATAATGCAGTAATGGCTAGCACGCCAGATATTGTTTTTAGTTTCATTGTTTTACTTCACAAATTTAAAATTAGACTTTAACAGTATTACATATTCAAAGCCCATTTTTATGACAAAAAAATACCGGCTTAAGCCGGTATTTAAAAATTAATTCTATAACTAAAAATTATTGGCTTAGTACTAAATTAGCCGCCGCTTTTAAAATACCAGGATAATCTTGCTCTGGTAAAAACTCTGTAAGTTCGCCAAGTTTGTCTGCTAGTTCGCTCATATTAGCAGCCGATACGTTTATATGGCCCATTTTACGACCTGGTTTTGCCGTTTTACCGTACCAGTGGCTAGTCACATCTGCATATTTGAGTACGTCAGCTGGAATATTAGGTTGCCCTAGTACGTTTATCATCGCGGTAATGTGTTTAAGCTCTGTATTGCCAAGCGGTAAACCTGCAACAGCACGCATGTGGTTTTCGAACTGCGAACAATGACAGCCTTGTTGTGTCCAGTGGCCTGAGTTATGTACGCGCGGTGCAATTTCGTTAACGAGTAACGTGCCTTGTACATCAAAAAACTCAATAGCTAACACGCCAACGTAGTTAAGCTCGTTTGCTATTTTTGTAAAGGCATCGTTTGCTTGCGCTTCAACGCTGTGATTATTTTTACCGGCAACAGAAAGCGTTAATACACCATTTGTGTGCTCGTTTTCTGTTAGCGGATAAATAGCAACATTACCGTGTTTGTCGCGCGCACCAATAATAGAAACTTCACGATCAAACGGGATCATTTTTTCAGCAATAATCGTATGTGGCGCAAGCTCAGTGCCTGATGCAATAAAATCAGCCATTTGTGACCAAGTTTCGTCTATTTGATCATCCGATTTTAAACGCCATTGGCCTTTTCCGTCGTAACCCGCTTGGCATGTTTTAATTACAAGTGGTTTACCTAGAGTTTTAACGGCAAGTTCTAAATGCGCTTTTTCAGTAATTAATTGGTACGGCGCACAGGTTACGTTTGTTTTATCAAGCAATGCTTTTTCAAGCGAGCGATCACCACCAGTTTTAATAGCGGCTTTTCCAGGGTAGAACTTATTGCTGTTACAGCAAAGTGTTAGTACGTCATCAGGAATGTGCTCAAACTCTGCAGTAATGGCATCAGCGTTTAATATTGCTTGCTCAAGCGACGTGCTATAAACATCACCAGTTAGCGGATGCTTAATTTGCTTGCTGCCTACATCGTACGCAACAACGTTTAAATTAAGCGGCGCGCCTGCAAGGCTCATCATACGTGCAAGTTGTCCTGCACCTAATATTAAAATATTCATTATTACTCTGCAGGGTTTGGATTAGCTAAAATAGTGTCGGTTTGAGCTTTACGAAACGCTTCAATTTTTGCAAAAATTTCTGGATTTTGACATCCTAAAATTTGTGCGGCTAGTAAACCTGCGTTTGCTGCGCCCGGCTCACCAATTGCAAGCGTACCTACCGCAACGCCTTTAGGCATTTGGCAAATAGATAAAAGTGAATCAACACCATTTAGTGCTTTTGATTTTACAGGCACGCCCAGTACAGGAAGCGATGTAAAAGCAGCAGCCATACCTGGTAAATGAGCAGCGCCGCCAGCGCCAGCAATAATAACTTTAATACCGCGTTCTGCGGCTGAACTTGCGTAATCAGCAAGTAATTGAGGAGTGCGGTGTGCAGACACGACTTTGGTTTCGTACTTAATGCCAAAATGCTCTAGCATAAGTGCTGCATGTTCCATGGTTGGCCAATCTGATTTAGAACCCATAATAATGCCAACAGTCATAAATACTCCTCAGTAATGTATTTTAAAAATAGCGGACTTATGTCCGGTTTTAGGCGGGTATTATACCCAAACCAAGTTTAATTGCGACTCACAAAAACAAAAAAAGCCATGTTTAAACATGGCTTTTTAGAGTTAACGGGTAAATAGCTAATTAAGCTTCTTTACTCGCTAGGTATTCTGCGTAGTTGCCTCTAAAGTCGATAACTTTACCGTCTTTAATTTCCCAAATACGGGTTGCAACAGATGATACAAACTGACGGTCGTGGGAAACAAACATCAATGTACCTTCGTAAGCTTCAAGGGCTAAGTTAAGCGCTTCAATTGATTCCATATCCATGTGGTTAGTTGGCTCATCCATTAACAATATGTTTGGCTTATGCATCATAATTTTACCAAACAACATGCGGCCTTGCTCACCACCTGAAATTACTTTAACTGATTTTTTAATATCGTTTTGAGAGAATAACATACGGCCTAAGAAGCTACGAACCACTTGCTCGTCGTCGCCTTCTTGTTGCCATTGCTCCATCCACTGAAACAAGTTCATGTCGGTTGCAAACTCATCAGCGTGATCTTGCGCGTAGTAACCAATATTAGCATTTTCTGAGAACTTAAACTCACCAGCTTTAGGGGCTAAGCGCCCTGCTAATGTATTAAGTAATGTTGTTTTACCAACACCATTTTCACCAATAATAGCAATACGTTCGCCAACTTCTACTAAACCTTCAAGTCCAGAAAACAACGTATTGTCGTCAAAACCTTGTGTTAGGTTTGTCATTTCAAGTGCGTTTCTGAATAACTGCTTTTCTTGATCAAAACGGATGAACGGCGTTTGGCGTGAAGATGCTTTAACTTCGTCTAATTGGATTTTGTCGATACGTTTAGCACGCGATGTTGCTTGCTTAGCTTTAGATGCGTTAGCAGAGAAACGAGATACAAACTGTTGAAGTTCAGCAATTTGGTTTTTCTTTTTCGCGTTTTCGTTAAGTAATTGCTCACGTGCTTGCGTTGCTGCAAACATGTATTCGTCATAATTACCTGGGTAAATACGAAGCTCGCCGTAGTCAATGTCGGCCATGTGTGTACACACAGAGTTTAAAAAGTGACGGTCATGCGAGATGATTATCATGGTACAGTCGCGCTGATTTAACACGTCTTCTAACCACTTGATGGTGTAAATATCCAAGTTATTAGTAGGCTCATCAAGTAGCATAATGTCTGGGTCTGAAAACAACACCTGTGCAAGTAGTACGCGCAGCTTAAAACCCGGTGCAATTTCTGACATTGGGCCAAAGTGTTGGTCAGTGCCAATACCTACACCTAATAAAAGCTCACCTGCTTTAGATTCCGCAGAGTAACCATCCATTTCAGCAAATTCAGTTTCAAGATCGGCTACTTTCATACCGTCTTCTTCACTCATTTCGGGTAAAGAGTAGATACGGTCTCGTTCTTGTTTGATTTCCCACAGCTCTTTGTGGCCCATAATCACGGTATCGATTACTGAGTATTCTTCGTAGGCAAACTGATCTTGATTAAGTTTAGCAACGCGTTCGTTAGGATCAGTACTTACATTACCTGAAGACGCTTCAAGCTCACCACTTAAAATTTTCATAAATGTTGATTTACCACAACCATTTGCACCGATTAAACCGTAACGGTTACCATCGCCAAATTTTGCTGAGATATTTTCAAATAATGGTTTAGCACCAAATTGCATGGTGACATTAGCTGTACTAATAATAGCGCTACCCTCCAAAGGAGTAATGATGTATTTAAATTGCGCGCAGTTTAAACCAAAATGGCCTGTTTTTCTATGAAAGTTTAAAGGCAAACCACTGCGTTTTAGCCATTTATTATGGCTATGTAGTTAGTAGTAAAAATAACGGATTAGATTTAATGGTTTCGTTAATTTTTATTCAACTTATTCTAATTAAAATCCATAAAGTATGTTTTATAAACAGGCATAAGAGATTAGAAATTACGATACAAATTAGAGTAAAAACACTTTTAACGTGTTTGTTTGTCTACTTAACTCATTTTTGTTCACTCTATAATAATAAAAAGTTATATTTATGAAAATAAAGTACTTTTAGAGCTTTTACACTAGTTACTACTTTTTAACCAAGATGAAATTAATTCAAATTACAATTTTTACACATCGCTAATTCCTCATCCTATTTACCTATCAAATCATTAGAAACATAAACTTTTGCAACACCTGAAAAACAAAATTAACCTTTAGTGAATATCCGTTAAGTTTAACGATTAATTTTATTGAGTATTTTTCACTTTTGAGCCGTTTATTGCTTTGTTAGTCTTCGAATCTGAATTTTTACCTACGTAAAAAATTGACCAATTTACACAGGGCAACACACAAGATGAGCAAAAAATTAGCGACGCTTATTAGCGCAAGTATTGTATTCGCACCCGCTGTTTCGGCAGTAGAATTATACAAAGATGACAAAAATACTGTTGAAGTTGGTGGATATCTTGATGTGCGTGTAATTAATACACAAAACGAAACCGAAGTTGTTAACGGTACCTCGCGCATTAACTTTGGATTTACCCGAAAGCTTAAGAAAGACTGGACTGCACTCGCACTCGTAGAATGGGGTGTAAACCCTGTTGGCAGCAGCGATATTATTTATAACAACCGTTTTGAGTCTATCCAGGATGAGTTTTTGTATAACCGTTTAGGTTACGCAGGGCTTTCGCACGAAAAATATGGCCAACTTACCATTGGTAAACAATGGGGTGCATGGTACGACGTAGTTTACGGCACAAATAATAGCTTTGTATGGGATGGTAATGCGGCTGGTGTTTACACCTATAACAAAGACGATGGCGCTGTTAATGGCACTGGTCGTGGAGATAAATTAGTGCAGTACCGCAATAGCTATAACGATTTTAGTTTTGCAGTACAAGCGCAGCTTAAAAACAGCGAATTTTATACCTGTGACGTAACCGACATTTCAGAAGAAGAATGTGAAGCACTTTGGAACTCTGGCGATAGTGCAGCCCAAGAAGTTGAATTTAATTACACATTTGGTGCGTCTGTAACTTATACCCCAACTGACATGCTAACACTTACAGCAGGTGTTAACCGTGGTGAGTTTGATTTAACGTTTGGCGATGGTTCTACTCGTAATGTTGAAGATTTAATTTATGGTGCAGGTATTATGTGGGGCAACATTGATGAGCCCGGCCTATACGTTGCAGCCAACGTAAATAAAAACAAAAACCACGACACAGATAACATTGGTCGCTTAATTAAAGACGCAATCGGTGTAGAAACATTTGCATCTTACCGCTTTGATAACGATTTTCGCCCTTTTATTGCCTACAACGTGTTTGATGCCGGTGATGATTACGTAATTCAGCCAAACTTTAACGCCGACCCAGACGATATATTTAAACGTCAGTTTGCTGTTATTGGCCTTCACTACTTAATTGACGAAGACACTATTGCCTACGTAGAAGCGCGTAAAGACTTTAGCGACTTTGAAAGCGATAACAAAGAGCAACAAGCACAAATGGAGCAGTCGGAAGATGACGGCATAGCATTTGGTTTTAGATATAAGTTTTAAATATAAGTTTATAAAACGACTACAACTTCCCTAAGCACAACCCTTTTAGCCCTTTTAACTTTTTTAACTGGGCTTTTTTTTATTCCGCCATACTTTTTTCAATACTCAATTTTGCATTTAAGGCTATTTCAAAAAAGGCATTAACAGCCGCATTGGTATCTGCTTTTTTAATTTGTAATAGCACCATTCACGATGCCCCTATTTTTTACGTTTACCATTTTGCTGCTCATTAAAATGAGCGAGGAAAACTTTAATTAATCACTCATAGTCCACACTCGGCATTTATATTTTTAGTGGATGTAGTTACCGCAGGCTTTATTATTTTGATTACCTCTTTGATTACTTTTTTCTAATTTGACTCTATTGCTAAGTTTAGCCTTATAGTAACATTTAGTATGATGTGTTCTTTTGCTATAAAGCCACCAGCCAATTTATATTAACTGCATTAAGAGTATAAAAAGATGCTGAAACTATATTGAAATAGCAAAGTACTTACACTGCTTATTGCTGATCACAAAGGCTAAAGGCTGATTAAAACCAGTAACAAATAGATGTGTATATGCTCATGGGTACTGACGGTATTCTAATTCAATAGTCATGTGCTGTATATAAAAACAGTGCATATGATTGCTGTGAAAAAATAATTTAAACCTACCTTTTTTTGTAAGTCGTTAATAATATTGAACTAAGTAAAGTGTTATAAAGTTGATTCGTTATCATAAATAGATAAAACAACGACAACTGTATGTATACACAGTTACCACTTAAACCAATCTATCTTACTTTTTAATAAACGTACTATAACCAGCTAATGCCTTAGCCACACTAATTGATGGATTATCTGAATGCTCAGCACCTTTGTTTATATCACTTTGCCACACAAGGTTATTGTTAGGGTTGGCTGTTAAAGCGGCCTCTAAATTACTAAACGCTTTTAACATTAACGGATGCTCTGCCCCACCCACCGAAAGATATAAATAAGTAGATGATTTAACTTTGTTATCTTGAGCACTTAAAAACGCTTCTAAATTATTAACTACGGTCATATCGTCATACCAAGCCGCTGGGCTAAAAGCAAAATAGCCATTAAACAATTCAGGCTTTATATGCAGTGTATAAAGCACAAAGCTACCACCTGCCGAAAAACCACTTAATACACGGTTATTACTAAGCTTATATTTTGCTGATAAATAAGGGAGTAACTCAGTTTCAATAAACGCTAAAAACTTGTCGGCTTCACCATTTGGTTCAATAAGTGTTTCATGCTCTGGACGCGCTTGTGTATTTACATCTTGGCGAGCATAAGGGGGCACTAAATCGCGATTACGTGTATCTGTAAAAAACAAATTAGGAATAGACACCAATATAGCCTTATCCCCTTTTTCGCTCTTAGCTTGTTTTGTAAGTGCTTTATCCCATGTATCTAAATTAAAGTTACCATCGGTTTTAATAATTAACGGATACGCTTTTTTAGGATTGTAATTAGCGGGCAATCTTATAAACACTTTGCGCGACTCATTAAGCACGCTTGAGTTAATTGTTACATCTGTATAGGCCGATACATAATGGTTATAATAACGTATAGCTAAAATACCAATAGCAAAAATGACTACGGCTAAACTTAAATTAATAATATAGTGTTTTGTTATTTTTATTGCCATACGGCATTCCTTTCAATGTTTAGGAGTTATTTAATCGAGCTTAACCCATTGTTTTATTTCAAGCGCGGTCATAATAAGCTCAACCGAAAACGCGGCTAAAATCATGCCCATCACACGCGTTAAAATAGACGCGCCGCCAGTACCAATTAGCTTAATAATTTTACCCGAAAGCAGCAACAGTATTAAAGTAATACCCAACACACCAATTGTAACAAGCGCTGTGCCTATTTGAGTAGTAATTGGGTGTATGTGGTTATCGGTAAGTAGTATTACCGCCAAAATAGCGCCAGGAGTCGCCGTTGCAGGTATAGCAAGCGGAAACACGGCTATATCGTGATCGGGGTCTTGTTTGGCTTTGTTAGAATCGTTTCCAAAAATCATTTGCAGGCCAAACAAAAACAATATAATTCCGCCCCCTAACTGAAACGACACCAACCTAATTCCCATCGCATTAAGTATTAGTTGCCCTATTAAAATAGAACCCAATAATACGCCCCCGGCATAAAGTACCGTTTTAAATGCAGTTTTACGACGTTGTTGATCAGTTAAATGAGAAGTAAGCGCGGCAAACAGCGCCATAGTGCCTATTGGGTCAATGGTCGCCCAAATTACAAGCGCATCTTGAGAGAGTTTTTCTAGCATATAAAATCCTTGTTAAGCGTAAATGTTTAATAAAACACGGGTAACAAATTCATTTACTTACGCTTAACTATAATAGAAAGCCGCTTTTTTTTGTATTTTATTTACTGAGCTTTAAGGATTGAGGATTGAAAAAAGGTAAGCACTTATAATTGCCGTCTTGAGTTAAAGTGATTTATGCCAAATAGAATTTTCTCTTAAACTAAAGCCCAGTTTCATAAGTAAATTATGGGAACGTGCATTATGTGCACTCACCTCAGCAGACAAATGTTTAAGCGGAATATGCTTAACTAGAGTTTCAATAAAACCAGTCACCACTTCAAACATTACGCCCTTATCCCAAAAGTCAGGATGCAGCTCAAATCCTATAAACGCACTACTTTTACACGGGGTTAAATTATAAAGCCCACAAGTACCCATTAACTTCCCAGATATATTATGTTCAATTGCAACTCGAATTACTTCGCCTTCGTAGTAGGCACTAATATCATCTTGTATTAATTGTTTGATTTGCGTTTTGCTAAGTGGTGTTTCGTAGTCGTTAAATTCTGACACGTGCGGGTGATTTAAAATATTAAATAAACACGCTGCGTGTTTGTGGGTAACTAAACGCAGCGTAACGCGCTCAAGCTTTGTGGTGTTAAACATTTTATTTAAGTGGTTAGTTAAATTAGCTCTTTATGGGCACGCATTATTAACTTACCATACCCTATTAACAAGCATTATCTTTAAAGCAAAAAGAGTAAGAGAACGTAATGAGTGACGATTTTAAAGTAATACAACCCACTACCACAGTATATTGCCCAAAGCGCGGCGAAGGCTGGACCTTAACAGGCATTACTAATATTAACGAGTTTACCTCAGTAATGTTTGACGGCACACGCTATACGCTTCCAGCACGCGAAATAGTAGAAGAACTTCTACCTAACCAATTAGCGCGTGAGCAAAATAGCTAACCAAACACATACACAGTAAAAAGGCTGCAATTTTGCAGCCTACTATCTAATTAACGAGTTAAAATGCATCGTCTTCGCTGTAAACATTAACGTTTAGCTCGTCATCATTTTCAAATACCACAAACGAAATAGGCTTACAGCATACTTGGCAGTCTTCTATGTATTGCTCATCAATATCTGCTGCATCAAGTAATACTTCTATACTTTCTCCACAATAAGGGCAGCTTATTGATGTTTCTGTTAACTGGTTCATTTATCACCTGCTAATTTATATCACGAATGTTGTCACTTTAATGAACACGTAAGCATAATTCAACACCCCATTAAATAACGCATACTTGGCTAACCCAATTAAACCATGCTACTAACTTAAATAGTGATCTTGTTACTAGCCTTATCCCTATAAAACTTGTCAAAGTACAATATTTTTCACCATAGATAAGTTGGCCAGCCCTCTACAATGAAATTGTATTAGCACTTAGCGGGTCTAACTTTATAAGTATTTATAAACTCACAGTACAGATGGATAATTTTATGAAAAAATCACTTACGCTTGCATTAACATCTGCCGTTATTTTGTTTAGTACATTTTCCCATGCAGCTAAAACCGAAAAAGCCGTTCTAGCTGGAGGTTGTTTTTGGTGTATGGAAAGTGACTTTGAAAAGCTAGAAGGCGTAACCGATGTAATATCGGGCTTTACTGGCGGTAAACTTAAAAACCCGACATACAATGGTAATCATAAAGGCCATTACGAGGCTGTAGAAATTACTTACGATCCGGCCATAGTAAGCTATCAGGGCATACTTGATCATTACTGGGTTAATATTGATCCCTTTGATGCCAAAGGCCAATTTTGCGATAAAGGCCCTAGTTACTTAAGCGCTATATTTGTACAAAACGACGAACAACGTAAATTAGCTGAAAAAACAAAAGCAGCAGTAGTTGCCGAGTTCCCTAATCAAACTGTGGTTACACCTATACTAAACGCAAGCACCTTTTACCCTATAATAGGGAGGGAAAGCTTTCATCAAGATTATTACAAAAACAATCCAATCCGATACAACACCTATCGTTGGCGTTGTGGTCGCGACAGCCGCCTAGAAGAAATTTGGGGCGACAGAGCAACCCATTAATCGCGTTTAATCAGGTAATCCACTGTAAAATATTAAAAGGCTGATTTAATTATCAGCTTTTTAATATTTTAGTTATTGCGAGATTCTTTAATAAATCGATATCTAAATTCAGATAAGTAACCAACAATGCTAACAAGCAAAGCAGAATTAAAATCACCTCTCACAAGCTGTGTCCAAACATTTCCTTCTCCATTAAAGCTAATGTAAATAACCATAATAAAAGCAACAAACGCTGAAACTTGATACATCCAAGAGTATTCACCAAAAAATTTCTGTGTCACACTTTTTTCTTTTAATTTATCTTCCACAATTAATCTCCATTTTATATTGCTATTAAATCCTAGCTATAACATAGGCAAAATAAGGAGTTTATAATAAAGGTTTATTTATACACCGTCTATTTCATAAAGCCTTTGTTATTAAGCTAAATGCTTGAATAGCAAATAGGATACATGTCACTTCGCTTTAAGTGGACAGCACTGCTTGACTTAAGATACTCAGTTTTAGGATTAATTATCAATAAATAGTATATTCTGTTTCCTAAAGCAGGCTGTTTATCTACTAAATCAAATACAATAAATTGCACTCCTAAATTGATATAAACCAAATTCAATAACTGGAGTTACACAAAATGTTTGCCAACCAATTACAACTAGCGCGTGCTCTAGAGTTACCAACACGACAAGCCATGCTTTACCGTGAACAATCAGTACAACACTTTTGGAATAGCAACACCGACCTAATTACAAACGCGTGGAGCGAATGGGAAGCCACATCAATAGATAGCTCAACGTTTACGCTAGACGACACACTACTTGATAAAAACCTGCGTGAAGCAGTAAAGCAAGCATGGGAAGATCCATCAAAAGAGCTGACCGTAAAAGCGTTATTACACGAAGTAGCGCCTGATGTGTTTCAATTTCAATTTTTTGATCCTGAACGCCTAGCAGTATTACGCGGATATTTAGAACAAGTATGGAATTCGCAAATCCCTATGCGCCCGCCATACGGCATAGTGTTAAATCGCCGTGGTGCCATGCTTGATAGCCGATCAGAAGGTTATTTAGCCGCGCCGAGCTTTCAAGCATTTTATAACGAAATACTAAACACTTATATGCGCCCTATTTCACGTATGCTGTTCCCGGAAGTTATGGGGTTTGATACACAAACATTTGGCTTTTCAATTTATTATGAGCCAAATACAGATTCGTCAATTCGCCCACATACCGACGCATCAGCTGTAACGCTTAACATTAACTTAAACTTACCAGGCGAAGAGTTTACAGGGTCACAAGTGGGCTTTTATCACCCGTACACAGGTGACATTAAATCACTTACCTTTAAGCCTGGTACTGCCATGTTACATCGAGGCAATATTGCACACGCAGCCAAGCCTATTACCAGTGGCGAGCGAACTAACTTTGTATTGTGGTTGTATGGGGAGCGCGGTCGATTACCAGCACAAGGTGCACCACGCATTCCTGTTGGTGCTAAACAGCGCTGGAGCAACCCAAACAAACCAAATGATGGCTATGCACCATTTTAAGTAATCGCTTTTAACGTTTTAAATACAAATGGCTGCCTAATTTAAGCAGCCTTATAAAAATAAAGCTCATCCAGTAACCAACACGTTTTAAATTTAGTAATATCAAAAAACCGCCCTATTCATAATCTATATTGTCGTCACTTATAACAATAGATAACACAAATTTTCCGCCTTGCTTTTCTTATGTCCCAGTACTTCGCTTAACAAAGTACAAATTTAGGGGGATGTCATGTTTTTTTTGTATTTAATTGATAAGCCACTGTAATGCTTAAGTTGGTAATTTAATAAACTGTGCTATCTTTTTACTATCTATATCATAAAAATAAGCGCTAACATGTTGTTCCGAGGTACAATTGCCATAGCTATATTGGTAATTTCCGCTGCTAATAAAAGCTATGCAGATGAAGTAGACGTGCAATTTAGCGGTTTTGCATCCTTAACACTCAGCTACACGGACGATTCAGATATTGGCTTTGCATCGAGTTATTCAAATGTCAACGAATCTGGTTTTTCAGCAACGCGAGATTCAATTTTAGGTGGGCAGGCTAATATATCATTGGCCAAAAATTGGGACTCTGTGTTTCAAGTAGTTATTCAAGATCATGCCTTTAAAAGCTTTGATAATTTTTTAGAGCTCGCCTTTGTGCGTTATCGCCCTACCCGTCATTGGGCTATTCGTGCAGGCAGGTTAAATAGCGACCTTTACTTACTATCGGAATACCCTTACGTAGGATATGCCTACTTATGGGTGCGCCCGCCTCATTCGCACTACTCGTTTGCAAACATTGCAGGAAATTTCGATGGTGTAGATGTGGAATACAGCAAAGCAATTAACGACGGTTTTTTACGTTTAAAACTTGCTTATGGTAGTACAACAGCCAAGCTACAAGCCTATAATGACGACTTTTTTATTGATTTTGATAACTTAACAACTTTTAGCGCAACCTACTCTTTAGATGCATGGACTATGCGTTTTTCATTATCAAAGTCAGACTTTGGGGATTATAAGTTAACCTCTTTAGATGAGTATTTAGCCGCACTCAACTCAATATCACAAAGTATATGGCCGCAAGCGCAAAAAATATCAAACAAATTTAACACCAAAGGTAACAGTATAGAATACGCCGCGTTTGGGCTAACTTACGATCACAACAATTGGCTAATCCAATCTGAGGTGGGTATTTCAGAATCCGATTGGATAGTTGCTCCGTCAGTTCTTAGTGGCTACATTAGTGCAGGTTACCGTGTAGATAACGCAATATTTTATACAGGTTTTACAGCGGCTAAACACCGACATGACGTAATAAAAGTAAACGATCCTGCTTTTCCGCCAAGCACTCCCGAGCAATTTTCAGTGCCTATACAACAACTCGCAGTTGCCAGTCAGTCTGCTGTTAAAGTTACCAATGTTCACCAACACTCAATTAACGTAGGCGTAAAATGGCAACTGTCTGAGCGCATAGCATTAAAAGCCCAGTTAGACCGCTTTGATATAAAACCTCAAGGCGCTGGCTTATGGAGTCTTAGCAACCCTTCAGATGTTGATGAGGGCCACAAAGTACATATACTTAGTCTAAATGCTAGTATGGTGTTTTAATGATGAGCCCTCGTAACTTTTTTATAACTGCATTGCTGCCCTTGTGCCTGCTTTTTATGAGCTTTTATGCTAAATCTACAGAGTTTGTAGTCGTGGTTAATAAAAGCAATGCGATTAACGCATTATCAAAACGAGAAATTATTGATATTTACATGGGCAGGTATTTAACTTTCCCTGATGGTGAGACCTCAAAACCGCTTGATTTGCCCGCGCAATCAACATTAAAAAACGACTTTTACTTAAAACTGGTTAATAAAGACGAGCAAAAAATTAATGCTTATTGGGCAAGGCTTTTATTTTCAGGGCGTGCAAAGCCACCCACGCCTTCAACATCGGTAGAAGACGCAATAAACAAAATAGCAGCATCACAATTTGCAATTGGCTACATTCCGCTATCGCAAGTTACAGATGAAGTAAAAGTGGTATACACATTTGATTAAAATTATTAGCCAAAAACTCTACATACGCGTCGCTATATCAATTGCGTTAGTTGCTATTGTTGTGTCTTTAGTCTCGTCTATGCTCTCTTATTACTCAGGCTTTAAAGAGAAAAAAAATACAAATTACTTACTCGTTCAACAGTTAGCGCAAACAATGGAAAAAACAGCCGCCATAGCAGCCTACCTAAACGACCGTGAATTAAGCCAAGAAATTATTAACGGCCTACTCAGTAACGACTTAGTGCAAGGCGCAAGCCTAGAAGGAGAAGTAAACCCTAAAGGAGAGATGGATCTATTTATAGCAAAAGGATCTACTAACAAAAAAAATGAAGCTGTTTTAATTAAATTAGTTCACCCTTTTATAGAAGACACTTTTATAGGTGTACTCGCCATATACCCAGACGATAACTTTATTGAACAACAAGCACAGTCAGCGCTTATAAAAGAATTTATCTTAATGCTGATTCAATCCATTGTTATCGCATTTTTTGTATCGCTGGTAGTTCAGCGCTGGCTTACACAGCCTATTCAAAACCTAACCGACAGCTTTGCTAAAATAAATCCAAGCGAGCCAGAAACCCTAAAAATGCTAACCTTCAAGCAAGGCAAACGGGACGAAATAAGCCGTTTAACCCAAGGTATAAATGCCTTAATGCACGAGCTACATTTAACTATTAGTAATGAGCAAACACTGCGTAAAAAAACTCAAGAGCTAGAAGCTAAATTTAGACTTATTTTTGAACAAGCCAGCGCAGGTATTTGTTTACTCGATGACAAAAACATTATCACCACCTTTAACCCTGCATTTAAGCATTACTTTACCGTACCCGGCGAAGAAGAATTACCAACCTTGCATTTTCCTGAGTTACTTAGCAATGTAGACGAATTACAAAGCCTACTGGCAGATATTCGCTCTGCTAAAAACCCACCACAAACCACCTTAGATGTAGAGTGTAAAGTTGGCTATAAAACGGTATGGTTTCATTGTTTATTTGTAAGGTTAACAGACCAAAGAGATACCAAACGAAACCCCAAACAAGAGCAGCTAGTAGAAGTAATTTTACACGATGTAACCGAGCGCGCAGAACGCGAACAGCAAACCCGCTTTGAAGCCGATCACGACCCACTCACTGGCTTATTAAACCGACGCGCCGGTGAAAAACGCCTTAAAAAAGCACTACGTGAATGTATTAAACACAATGAACATTTAGTGCTTATGATGATTGATTTAGATAAGTTTAAACCCATTAACGACACCTACGGCCACGAAGCCGGCGACAAAGTGCTAATTGAAATAGCGCACAGATTTAAAACACTTTTTCACGAAAAAAACGACATGTGTATCCGCCTAGGCGGTGACGAATTTATTGTTGCGCAGCAAATTAAAACCTACGATAAAACGGAAACACAACAAAAAGCAATCGCCTTACTAAATGAGCTACAACAGCAGGTTAGTATTTCAAACACAAAAACATGCGCAGTAGGTGCAAGCATAGGAATTGCAATAGCCCCATATGATGGTAATGAACTACATCAATTAATGCACAACGGTGATAAAACTCTTTATCACGTAAAAGAAACAGGCCGAGGGAAAGTTGCCTTTTATGACGATATAAAAAATTAGATGGCATGAATTAGTAACTACATAGTAAATGCTATAATGTTTTTATGGCTTTCAAATAGTCTTTATTATAAAAATAAGCCGCTAACCCAAAATAAGAAATAGCACCTAAATAAGCAATTGGAAAGTGTGAATATACACTGAGGCAAATAAGCAATAATATAAAAAACAGACTAATGCTAAAGCAAACCACTGCCAAAAGCCTGCCTAACCAACATATAGATTGGGCTGCAATATTTAAAACAAACAAGGTAATAGCACCAAGTATTACATACACTAAAGTGTTTAAATCTTCCCCATGCGCTAAACCATCTTCGGTATAGTACATCATGTAATGAGCAAGCGGAGTCAGTGCTAATAAAGCCCAGAAACCATAACTGCTCCATGTTGATGAAACAAAATAGTCACTACCAATATTAGGCGCAGGAAACGATGCTTTATATCTATTTTGGTTCATGTGAATTCCAGTTAAGCCGTTTTATATAAGTAGATAGCTAGGCTTTTATTAAAAACACAAAAGGCCAATAGACAATAAAAACTATCTGTATTATTGATTTTTATCAAAAAAATTACAACTTGATTGCACTACTAACCAAAATACAGAATAACAATTGTACTATTAGCAATTAATCAAAGTAATAAAAAATCTAATTAAAAAGAATATTGAACAATAAACTTTTCAATTGATAGAATGCCCTACTTTTTCCCATAAAGAGATACAATGGCAAACTTCAATACTCATCTTAATACTGCCGTAATCATCACAGGTTTAGGCTCGGCCACTTTATTATCTGCAGGCCATATCGATTTAAAAGGCGCACTTTGGTTATGGTTTTTAGGCTCAATTGGCGGCTTATTACCAGATATAGATTCAGATAACTCAACATCACTCGATACTATTTTTAACTTATTTGCACTGAGCGCTGTATTACTGGTACTGCATTACATAACTACCGAGCTCATTATTGAAATTAGCTTTATCGAGTTAATCGTAGTGCCGTTATTGGTTTACGGATTTATGAAATACATTATTAGACCAATTTTTGAATGGATCACAGTACACAGAGGTAGTTGCCACTCTTTACTATTTATACTGTTATGCGCGCTATTAACGACTCAAGTAACATGGAAACTGAATGACCAATCAACCACACAAGCAGCCGTCTTTGCCTGGTTAACGGGTGGGTTTATTTTACTCGGCGGATTAATTCATTTATTACTGGATGAAATTTACAGTGTGGATTTAAGTAATGTCACCATTAAACGCTCTTTCGGAACCGCTTTAAAAATAGCTGACTTCGATAATAAACTAATTACGCTAGCTTCAATTATTGCCATTGCAGGTTTGATCTATGTTGCCCCTCCCACAGAACAAACTATTACAGCGTTAAGTGACTGGTCTCATTTTACGTTTTTATCTTAACGCCATAAGTAATAAGCCGTTTAACCACATACTCAAAATGTGTGCCCTCTTGGTAATTAAATGTTGATTTACTAAGAGGGCATGAGGCACTGCGCTTTTAGAGTCATGCATGGCTAAACCAAAGCGGCTTTGCAAAGTTAGGTTTAATTAAAAGCCATAGCCTGAGCCTGTTTGTTATTAATTATTATTTTTAAACGTTTAAGTGAAATAATTTACTCGCTTTACCTGTCTTATACCTACAACGATAAACGCTATTTAATACAAATACTAAGCAGTTTGATACATTCAAATCCGCAACAGCTGTTGAAAGCGTCAAATATAAAATCAAAAGAGGTCCATAATGGAATTTACACATAAACGCACCACCCTAATTACAGCATCGTTATTGTTGGTATTGGCGATATCACAGGGTATTTATTCAGCCCTTTACAGTGCTGAAATTAGTTTTTCAAGACAGGTTGCTTGGGGACTAGAAGCACTGGTATTTACTTTACTTGTTGCCTTTGCAGGCACAGCTATGGTGCAAGCAAAAAACGCACAACTAGGCTGGTCGGCTATCGCGTTTAGTGCAGTACTTAACATAGTACAAGTGAGCATTGGACTTACGTTGTTTTCAACATTTGGCAAAGTTGCAGGCACAGTAGAAGGCGCACAACCTTTAATTGGTGGCGTGGTTTCTTTGTCATTCATGATTTACTACGCAGCCAAAGTATTATTAGGGTTAGCAGCACTTGTTTTTGGCCTGTCTTACTTAGCTAAAGGTGGCAAAGCAATCGGCGGCCTTACAGCCCTAGCAGGCGGTGTTGCAGTGCTTGCCAATGGTATTTTAATTACCTTTGGTCGTGATGGATTTCTACCATCAGCTGTTGCTGGTGCATCAGGCATGATTGCAACGTTACTTTTAGCGATATGCTTAATAAGCCTTTACCGTAAAGCAGACTAAGGCCAAATACCTTACAAGTAATGTACTTATTTAAATAAGTTATAAACATCGGCGTGTATTACATATATGCGCCGATGTTTTACGTTTAAAGTGATGGAATTTAAAGTGCCAACCACCTTAATAAGTTTTCACAAAGAGGCTATGAGGCGCTTCGCTTTTAGAGGCCATAAATAGCTTGTATCAAAAGCTTTTAACCGATTTATGTTTTGACGTATGATGTCAGATTTGACCTTATTCGCCCTATTTGAGATCGCAGCGTAAAATTTGCCCGACAGCAGCGCTTGTTATAACTAAATAGAATTTACCACTGATAAAGCATCTCCATCTGTTGTTTTTTCCTGTACGTGCTTTCTAATAAGACCGCGATTTGAAGCCATAATTGAAGACCACCTATGCTTCCATACTTTGTAAGCATGCCATGAGTAACCTGTAATTAGCCTATTGCTCATAGTATTCATAGAGCGTAACACCGCTTTCAAATAAATATCCTCAATTGAAGTGCCTTTAATATCTAATATTGTGCCAAGATAAATTAGCCATCGCGCTAACTGCTCATATTGCTCCCAAGCATTTTTTTCAGTCGTTAGCTCTCTCTTTGCGTCAATTACATCACCTATTACAGCCACTACACGCTCATCATCTAAACTCAAGCCTTCGGCTGACAAAGCAGAAACTATTCTATAGAAAGAGTCTTCAAGCTTCAGATAAGCTTCTTTGAAATGGTAGCCCTTATATACAACGTTTCTTATGCTATCTATAGATCTTTGAGCAATACTCTCAACTTTAGGAGTTTTTTCATTCAATTCACTAAAGAAATCTGGGATATCGAGATTGTCTAACACTCTTATCCCGTAGCAATGCGAGTAATAATCTTTTACATGCTGATCAACGTCAGATCTTGATATTAAAAATATATTTGAACCAATTACGTGCGTTCTAGAAAAGCCTTTGTAATCACTTATTATTGCTTTCAGGTTTGTATCACCCAGTGAATACCCAAGAATAATCACTGTATTTTCATGGAGAACTGTGCTCAGCTTTCTTGAAAAATATGAGTCACCATTAATGAACTTAAAGTAGTCTTCTGAAGTGATTACCATGTTATCGGGCGAATCGATTGAGCCATGTACATGGTAAACTTTTACGTTAGCAGATGATCTAGGTATTGGTAACCCAGGAGCAAGTGACTGACATTCACTTTTCCCAGTTAGCTCTTCAGCCAACTTGTCATAATTTGTTGTTACAACACGGAACTGCCTCTCAGAAAAAAACTTAGCAACTTGTTCGTTGTCTTTGCCTAATTTAATAGCTTCGATTAATTTAGCTGTTTCTTCGTGTATGCTTTTATTTTCAGCTGTAAGCTTAATAGATATAACCTGTGCAATCTCCTCCAAACTTAGCGGGCTTGATTTACCATCGGGAAATAAAGAACCTCTCAGCATTTCCGTATCTGGCAAAAGGTCGCAAAGATTCTCTAACAGCCCTTGCCAGCTTGGAGCTCCATTGTTTGTTACAGCTTTAGAAAAACCAGTACCTGTAAAGAAACATAATCTATTTGTTGCAGCTGCATAGGCAATTTCAAATATTTCACTCAACGACTTTTACTCCAATGTTGTACCGCTCAGATGAGGGGCTTAAATGTGTAGCGAAGCGAAACCGATCAAACTGTTTTTAGTCCAACTTGATTGGTTTGTTATTTTTATTTTTATTTTTATTTTCGCGATTAGATAATTGTATTAAAGCTTGTGTCTTGAATGCTTTTGATAGTCTGCGTAATCTAAACCAAGCTAAAATAGAAATTATTGAAATAGCTACACTGAGGCTAATAACTATACATCGTGTATTGCCAGCAAGTGTAACAATAGAAATACAGCCTATAGCAAATGAATTTAAAGCCATGCCTCTAGCAATACGATCTCTACTTACATAAGCTTCCATTGTTTTAATAGTATCAGATGGAGAATACGATAAAATTTCAGCACTACGTTTATAAGGTTCAGATTTGGAGGTGCCTACTATAAGATTAAGAACCTGTATAAGGTACGCCGGACAAGAAATATGCTTTGCAATAAACTTTGCAAAATTGTTGAACCGCTTTAATAAATAAGATGAAGTTACATCTACATATATCCCAAAGACATAAGCTATTGGAAAAATACAAATAACTATAACTTCTTTATAATCTTTAATATTTTGTGCTGAAATGTCTATATATTGACTAGAATACAAACCTATCCATATTAAGGATATTATTCCAGTAACCAAATACTCTATTAATGCGGCTGCATATTGCATTTAAACATCCTAAAACTAACAACTATTTAAAAAGCACTTTGGGGGTTTATAACCCCCAAAACGGCATATTACGTTGTTCGATAATTACACCAAACAACTCGTTTATAATTAGACAATAACAATTGCCATTCAGTAGCCTTTATCATTTAACCCTATAACCCATTTTAATAATGTTATGGGACAAATTGCACAACACTGTATTTATATACAGCACACAGTAAAACCTATTTTAAACTTAACCTTTGACTAATCGATTTCTAAAATTACCACTCATTTTGAAACCTTGTATCCCTCTCACAAGGGTCACCATCTCTATCGCCATCCATTTTTGTATTCGGGCAGTTATTAATAAAAAATACAGCTTCGGCTCGCGAATTCATTTGGCTACAATGCTGCCTGCCGTCACAGGTAAAGTTTTGTGTGTTTTTTGGAATCACGGTTTTTGGGTATTGTTCATCAAAGGTGGCTAAATCGGCGTTAGTAATAACAGGTGTGTGGTTATTAAATTGCTCGTTACTTTGATAATGGTTGTATTTATTTACTGCGACAAAGCCAAGCACAGCGATAATGCTAATTGAAGCAACTTTGCCTAAAAAGCTACTGGCAAAATTAGATTTTGCGATACGGTGTGGCTGGTTATTGTGTTTTTGGTAAGGGGCTTTAAGCTCTGCAACGCCTTCTATGCGGCAGTTTATTGCTTTGGTTTTACCGTCGGGCTGGGTTGCGACTTCAAAATAAATGGTGTCGCCCACTTTAGGCTTGCGGCTCATGTGTTTGAGCGCTGAAATGTGTATAAAGGTGTCGTGTTCTAGGGTGTCTGATTTAATAAAACCAAAACCTTTGTCGGTTTTCCACGACTTTAACAATCCTTTGTGCATGTACCCGCCTATTATGCTTAAGCTGCGTTTTACGCAAATTCCATTTAGTTAACTAATGTTAGTATACGTTCCTAAATTAAGGCGATGCAACCAAATATTCATATTGCGTTAATTTTTACGCTTTAACTACTAAACAAAATTATTAAACTAAGTTATTAAATTAAGCTAAAAATAAACGTGCTAAAAACAACTAAACCTGACCTGTTTTATTTATAATTTGCGGCCAAATGTCCTTTAATTCACATCAACCATTACGCACTCACCTACCAACTTAACAGCTTGTTTACACTCGGTTTTGTCATTAGTTATTTCTATCTAAATTAACCTTTTTTAGTACGATTTTTCATTCGTTATTTACTTAATTTATCTATACAATCCACACCTTATTTTTACGCACGTATTTTAAGTGATTATCTCATGCTATTAACGATTGTTTATATTATTGGTATTACCGCAGAAGCCATGACCGGCGCACTTAGCGCAGGACGAATGAAAATGGATTGGTTTGGCGTAGTGCTAGTAGCAAGCGCCACGGCAATTGGCGGTGGTAGCGTTCGAGATATATTACTAGGCAATTACCCGCTTACGTGGGTACAACACCCAGAGTATTTATTAATTACCTGTATTGCCGGTATTGTCACTACGTGGCTGGCTAAATGGGTAGTTAAATTTAAAGGCATATTTATGCGCCTAGACGCCCTGGGTTTAGCTGCTTTTAGCATTATTGGCTGCCAAGTGGGGCTAAATATGGGGCTGCATTACGGTATTTGTGTAGTGGCCGCCGTTGTTACTGGCGTATTTGGTGGCTTACTGCGTGATTTAATATGTCGCCAAGCGCCGCTTGTATTACATAACGAGCTATACGCGAGTGTATCGTTACTTGTTGCCTGTTTATACTTAGCGCTACATCATTACAATATTGACGACAACATAAGCATTATTGTAAGCCTTGTTGCAGGCTACTTAATACGTATGGCGTCAATACGCTTTAAGTGGCGCTTACCTACCTTTAGTTTATTAGAGCAGCACGCTAAATAAAAATAAGCTTTAATACAAAATAAGGCAGGTAATATACCTGCCTTAGTTAATATAACTATTAGCGTATTAATTTAATGCCCGCTTACATCACTTAACGCGGTTTTTAACCCGCTGTTATTTTGCTTAAGTACGCTAAAACTGCCATCGGTTTCTAACACTACGGCGGCTACATCTTCTATGGCTAGTATACCAGCGCCACGAATAGCGGCGCGAATTTCTGATTTAGTTACCCGCTGCGATTTAAGTGCAGCCGTGCAGTATTCACCATCACTCATTAAAAGCGTGGGTTCTGCTTTTATAAGCGCTGCAAATTTTGACGAGCGCACACTAAGCCACGTAATAATATATTGCAGCCCTATTAATACTACAAAGGCAAGTATGCCCTCAAACAGCGGAACACTTTTTGAAATAATAACAGACGCCAATATAGAGCCCAGCGCAATGGTGACTATAAAGTCGAACACGTTCCACTTTGAAAGCGTACGTTTACCCGATATACGCAGCCAAAACACCAGTGCAATATAACCCAGTACACCTATTGTAAGTACACGTAATAATCCCTGAATATCATCATAAAACATAGTGGTTCCTTGCTATTAAAGGTGGCAATTAGCTTTTGCTTATAACCCTACATGGCGCTAAGTTAAATAACGATGAATAAAGTGCCTGCATTTACTTTGTTAGTTGTTTTACAAACTTAATTTTACTTAGCTCTGTGCTTTGTTTATCAACATAGCCACAAACGTGATAACCATTTGTGATTAGCATAGTTAGCATTTGAGGAAACCGGTTCATCGATTTTACGTGTATATTGGTAAAACCTTGTTCATAAGCCCACTTTTCTTGTTGGACAAGTAATTTTTTAGCAAGACCTAATCTACGATAGTTAAAATGCACTCCACCAAGCCAACTATAAAATTGTGTATTAGATAGCTCATAGCCAATTTTAAAACCAACTAATGTATCTTCTTTATGTGCTACTAATATCAATGTTTTTTTGTTTTCTAAACGGTTACGTAAAGTGTCACTATCAATGGCTGTTAGTAGTTCAGGGATATATTCACTCACTGCGGTTACATCATCAATGGTGCCTGTGGTTATAGTTATAGCCATAAAATTCCTTGTTTTTATTATATGATTTGACCTAGACAGTTTAAATTTAAACTACGGTTGATTATGATGGTTTAAGCATTATATCTTTATTTTCGCTTTATCATTTTTGAAAGGATCACCATGTCTAACTATAACGAATCTCCAGAACAAGTTGAACAGGCCACTCAGGGCTTTGTTATGCAACAAACTATGTTACGTATTAAAGATCCAAAGCCGTCGCTCGAATTTTACCAAAATGTATTAGGTATGAAGCTGTTAGGTAAGTATGATTTTCCTGGTATGAAGTTTACGCTTTACTTTTTAGGCTACGAGCAAGAATTGCCACAAGGTGATGATAAAACTAAAGCTGAATGGGTGTTTCGTCGCCCTGCGCTAATTGAGCTTACCCATAACTGGGGCACTGAAAACGACGACAGCTTTGAGGGATACCACAGTGGTAACCAAGAACCTAAAGGCTTTGGGCATATTGGTATTAGCGTACCGGATGTTTACGAAGCCTGTGAGCGCTTTGCAAAATACGATGTTGAGTTTGTTAAAAAACCAGATGATGGCTCAATGAAAGGCTTAGCATTTATTAAAGACCCAGACGGCTACTGGATTGAAATACTATCTGCCGAAGGTATTACTGAAATTATTCTTTCTCAGTAATCACTGTTTATATTAGAAAACCAGCTTAGAGTTGGTTTTCTTAATTATTTTTACTCACTAATTTGATACTTTAAATAGCTTTAAATAACTACAAATAACTTATTTATAAGCCCAGGCATCGGTTATTGTTACTTGGCAATTGTTATAACTGGCCGCTTGTTTTTGCGCAATACCTCTTACTCTAAAGTTTGTTGAGTCATTAGGAAGTATAATTAGGTCTTCGTCGGTTATTGATAGCGTATCGACTAGTGCGTTTTGATCTGTTAAAAAATCGACCTTAAACTTTATATTTTTAAAGGTGAAGTTTGATACGTTTTTTACCTGCCCTATGCATGCAACATACAATGCATCGTTTTCATTTTTAGTATGAATTTGGCTTACATTAGCGATTAAGTTTTTTTGTGCTTGGTCTTCAAGCCCTGCTACATAAATATTTTGATAAAAAATAAACCCAAAAATACCAACAATACTAAGTGCTAATGCACCAATAATAATGGGATTGTTTTCTAAGTTAGAATATTTAGCTTGAAGTGAGGTGCATTGCGGGCATTTTTTAGCCCGTGAATCTATAGCGCTAAAGCACATAATGCATTCTTTAGTGTGTTGCACCTTTTCCACTACAATAACCGTCCTTGTTAAGTATTAAATGTTAAGTATTAAAACCAGCTGCATTGCTGACTTTAAGGTATTTTAGTTTACTCGTACCTAGTAACCCCGTAAACACATATAGCTTAAAAAAGTAACGATTTTATAATGCAACATAACACACTGTATATAAATACAGTGTGTGCGATTTTAGCATTTTAACGTAAACATAAAAAAGCCAGCAGTTAAGCTGGCTTAGAATATTTACTAACTTACATAGTTACTTACGTAGTGCGTCTATTCGCGCATCAAGCGGTGGGTGCGATGAAAACAACTCAGCAACGCCTTTGCCACTTGCAATACCAAAAGCCATCATTGAGCCTTCTAATTGCGAAGGATGGTTTTGCTTTAATCGCTCAAGGGCGGAACGCATTTTATCAGCACCAACTAGTTTTGCTGCGCCGCTGTCGGCTGCAAATTCACGTTTACGGCTGTAACTTGCAACCACTATGCTTGCTAGCACGCCAAATAATACTTGGAATAACATATCGAATAAGAAGTATGTCCAGCTACTACCGCCCTCTTCTTCATCGCTATTAATAAAGTTATCTACAATGCCTGCCAGTACTTTTGCGGCAAATATTACAAAGGTATTTACCACGCCTTGTATTAGCGTAAGCGTTACCATGTCGCCGTTAGCCACGTGCGAAACTTCGTGGGCAAGTACGGCTTCGGCCTGATCTTTGGTCATGTTGTGCATTAAGCCTGTGCTTACTGCCACTAACGAGTTGTTTTTACTTGGGCCCGTTGCAAACGCGTTCATTTCTGGGCTGTCGTAAATAGCCACTTCTGGCATTTTGATACCTGCTTTTTGTGCTTGCGCAGATACCGTTTGTACAAGCCAATGTTCGGTTTCGTTTCGAGGCTGCGTAATTACGTGCGCGCCTGTTGATTTTTTAGCGATCCATTTCGACATAAATAACGAAATAAACGATCCACCAAAACCAAATACTGTGGCTATAAGTAAAATTCCGCCAAGGCTACGATGGCTTAAGCCCAGCGCACTCATTATTATTGAAAGCACTACACCTAATACCAACATAACCGCTAGGTTAGTTAATAAAAACAAAAATATACGTTTCATATTGTCCTCACAAAAATAGGTTTGATCACCGAACATAAAATTAAATTAGGTTAAAGCAATCACTGCGCCATGACACACTATGTCATAGCGTTAGCGCTATTTTGTGACAAACTATGTCATAACACAAGTGTTATTTATGTGTTTATTGATAATTTTTTTAAGAAGGGTTTTACAGCAAATTTAAGACTAAAGTTTCTTTATTGATCAGCTTATTACAAGCTGTTATTAAGTTCTGCCATATCAATCGGAAAACCACGCTCGTGTGCCAATATGCGTGCAACTTCGTCAATTTTTTCGCCACTATTATGTTTAAGGTACGACCATTGGTGGGTACTGCGGTGATGATTTACAGCAGGATCGCTACTTATTATGCCTAATTTTATAAACTCACCCACTATTTGATCTGCCGCTATTAACGTTGACGATGCTTTTACATTTTCGGCCCGTGCGTAGCTAATATGCGAATATAAACTTACATCGGCTACGCGCAAAGTGTCGTCATCACCTGGGATTTGTTGCCCGCCATACAAGGCATTATTTTGTGTGCTAGCAGTTTTAAATGCAGGGACAAACTCGGCTACATAATCAATTGCTGTTTGGGTACGTGTTTGCAATGCTGCTTCATCCCAGCCACCTTTAATATAATGCAGGTATTTATTGGGAAGTTTAGGCTGTGCGCTCATTGACGTTGCATCAGCTAAGCCATCGTTAAACAATGTAATGTTGTTAGTCATGCCATGTATTTGAAAATACCCGTTAGGGTAAGGGGTTAGCTGCGCCATGCCCTCTGGCGTGCCACGGTTACCATAAATAATAATTTCGGGTATTTGCCCACCAGCACCTTGCCAATGAGTAATGTAAGAGGCTTTAAATTCGACCATGCGTTTTACATCTACCCCAACCAGGTCGTCAACAATACCGGTTTGAAAACCACACGCATTAATAAGGTAATCTACCTCAATCGTTTGTGTATCGACTTGTGTATCGGTTTGAGTATCAGGTTGTTCATCAAGGCTTGGCTCTGATTGGTATTCAATGTGCCATTTAAGTGTTTGCTTATCATTATTGGTATTTATAACTGGCGATACGTTTTTAACACTGGTGCTTGTTAAAACATGAGCGTGTTTGTACTGTGCAAGGGCGAGTTGTGCACTGGCCGATAAACGAAATATATTCCAGCCATATTCTTGTGCAACAATAAGCGGAAACTTTAGCTTATCTAAATCTAAATGCTTAGCAACGGGTATCATCCACTCATCTAACGACGTGGGCTTGGCTACTTGTTTTTGCTTAGCAAGCTTTAGCATTTGCTCATAACTATATAACTGATAATAATGCTCTGGCTCGCCTAACACTTTGTTAGCGCTGTCTTGCTCAACAAGCTCGCTGTAGGCTTTTACTAATTTATTTAAACGCGGAAATAAATCCTCGGGTGAGTCGTCATCGCGCTTAGGCACTGCAAATACTGTGGGGCGAACATCTATGGTGTGAGGATAAAGGCGCGCAATATCTATACATTGCTTGAGTAAATCTATGCAGTCTTCGTCGGGTATTTCACGATATAAGTTGCCACCTGCATGCAAATGGCACATTGGTGGGCCATCTATTAACGACTTTTTCTTTTCAAGTACATAAGTCTCTAGTCCTAACGCAGCAAGTCTAATGGCTATTGTGGCGCCAGCTGTGCCTCCACCTATTATACCTACGCGTTTTTTAGGTAAGCCATAGTTTAGTGCTTTTGGCTCAGCGCTTACGTGCGCATCTGGGGCGTAGTTTTCAATAAATGGGTGCGTCATATAGTCGTTATGTCCTTAGTAACATTGTCTTTAAGCAAGCTATGTATTTATAAATGTTTATATGTGTACTAAGGCTGACTATTTCAAGATTTACCTAAAAAGTAACTTTTTTAAAACCACTTAAGTGTTTATAGATAACGCACTAAGCAAGCTTTTGTATATTTGTAACTTAGGAGTTTGCTCGCTGTATGGGCTTATGGCAAGTATTGGGAACGGTAAGCGTGCTTTGAGTGAATCAAGGTTTGCTTGGTATTCGTCCATATTTTTATCGACTTGGTTTGCAATCCAGCCAACGCAGTTTATACCCATACTTTGCATATGCGCAGCGGTTAGTAACGCATGATTTAAGCAACCTAGCTTCATACCAACAACAAGTATTACCGGCAGTTGCTCTGCTTTAACCCAGTCGTATAAATAATCGTTTTTATTAATAGGTAATGCCCAACCACCAGCACCTTCGGTAAGTATAATGTCAGCGCCCTGTTGTTTTACGTTTTTATAAGCATCACTTAGTTTATCTACAGTAATACTCACTCCAACTTTCTCAGCGGCTATGTGCGGCGCAATAGGCGGTGCAAACGCAAACGGATTTACTACGTCGTATTTAGCGCTCACTGTTCCGCTCTCCATTAGTATAAGGGCATCGGCGTTTACTAGTTGATCGAACGCCATTTCGCAGCCAGCAGCAAGAGGCTTAAAACCAATGGCTTGTTTTTTGTGTTGGGCAAGTAACTTTAGTAGCAAACTGGTAACGTGGGTTTTTCCGGCATCGGTGTCGGTGCCTGTTATAAAAAATTCTTTCATGCGTTGCCTTTAATGTCTTTGGGCTTATTTAGTGTTTTTGTAATGATAACAGCACCACATGATAAGACACACATGCTTTGTTATTTATAAGCGGATACGCACTGCATACTTTTTGTAGCGCCGATTTAGTAAGTAACCCTTGGCGCGTATTGGTATGATTTTGCGTGGTAGCGCCAATAGCCTTAATTGAAGCAATAGCTTTTAAAGGTGTTGTGTATTCATCGGTGTAAATACGTTTTTTAGCACTATTAATAGTAAAGCCTGCATTTTGGACTGATTGGTTTATATACAGTTCACTATTAAAGGTATTTATGTGGCTGTTAGAATCAAGCGCTGCAAAGGCTGTTTTTATTTCGTTAAGTGAGCCCTCTACCACAGTGCTTATGTACGCCTGCCCGCCTGGTTTTAATATGTTGTAAAGTGACTGCATTAAAGCCGAAAAATTAGCAGACCACTGCACTGCAAAATTACTGTAAATTACATCAACACTGTTTGCTTGTAGCGGTAAGTTATCCATATCGGCGCATATTTTATGTGTGGTTAAATCACTACTTTGCAACATGTTTAAGCTCAAATCCATTGCCACAACGCTTTCAAATACGCTTTGTAAGGTAAGTGTATTAACAAGCGGCCCTGCGCCTAAATCAACACAAAGCTTATTTTTATTAGAGCCTGGTTTTATGAGTGAAAATAGATCGCTCGCAGCATGTTTTTGTACATTTGCATGGGTGTTATAACTCGCCGCCGCCTTTGAGAACTTACTTTGTGTAGACTTTTTAAGCTCCTTGTTTAGCTCTCGATTTGGCTCCTTATTTAATTCTTTATTTGAATCGCTACTTACTAGGCACGGTTTTACAAGTTGTGTTTGCACTAGGTCTGTTTTTAATACTGGCTGAGCAGTCATGCTATTGCACCTACTAAATGCTTAACTAAGTACGTTATGTCTTGCTCGGTATGTGCAGCGGTTAAAGTAATGCGCAAACGTGAGGTGTTATGTGCAACTGTGGGCGGTCTAATTGCAGTGAGCCAAATACCCTGTTGTTTAAGTTTATCTGCCGCTTGCAACGTTTGCTCAGCGCAGCCTAATACAATGGGTTGTATGGCTGTGTTTGACTCCATTACAGCAATATTATGGCTTTTAGCGAGTTGCTTAAATAATGCAATATTGGCATTTAGCTTATCGCGTTTATCATCAGCTGTTTTTATGCTTTTAATACGCGCAAGTGTGTGGCTTGCCATAAGCGGCGACATAGCGGTTGAATACGTGTAATCGCGATTAAATTGCAGCATGTAATCAATAAACTGTTTACTGCCCAATACACACGCGCCACTACTAGCCACTGCTTTACCAAAGGTAATGACTAATATATCTGGCAGCGTTTGAGTAATAAACGCTTCGCAACTACCCAAACCGGTTTTACCTAATGCACCAAAGCCGTGTGCGTCGTCAATCATTAGCCATGCGTTGTGCTGTTTTGCAAGTGCGAGTAATTCTTTAAGAGGCGCGGTATCGCCATCCATCGAAAACACACCTTCGCTTATAATTAGCTTGTTTTGCGCTTTTGATTTTTCGAGCCGTGAACGTAAGTGATTCATGTCGTTGTGATTAAAACGCACTAATGCCGCGTTTGAGTGCATAGCCCCGTCAATCAAACTTGCATGATTTAACTTATCTTGAAAAATAGCGCTGTTTTGTGCAGCCGCTTTATCTTGAAACAATGCTTTAATTACGCTGCTATTAGCGCTAAACCCTGAGTTAAATAGCATTGCTGCGCCATAACCAAATTGCTCACATAAGTATTGTTCAAGCGCTTTTTGCTGAGCCTGATAACCCGTAACCAATGCTGAGCTGTGACTGCCTAATGCGTGGGAGTCATTAAGGTTAACAGCCACATCACCAAAACCTAAGTAATCGTTACTGGCAAAATTAAGATAGGTTTTATTATTAACCGTTATGGTGCGCGCTGTTGCATGTTGTACTACGTGGCGTTTACGAAGTAACGCATCTTGCAGGCGAGCCTGCAGATGCGTATTTATAAAATCAAAAGGCATTGATATAAGCCTACGCTTCGTAAAACAATTCAGAGGTTGCTTTGTCGGCTACTTGCGATGAAAGCGAGGCTTCTACTGCTTCGTCTGAATAGTCGTGACGTTTTTCTGGGTTCATGCCTAGTTTTTTAATTAGGTTCATATCGGCATCAGCGTCTGGGTTTTCGGTGGTAAGTAGTTTATCACCATAAAATATTGAGTTAGCGCCTGCAAAAAAGCACATCGATTGCATTTGCTCGTTCATGGCGTTGCGCCCTGCCGATAAACGTACATAACTGTGTGGCATCATAATACGTGCTGTTGCTATGGTACGTATAAATTCAAAGTGATCTAAATCGTCTACGTTTTCAAGCGGTGTACCTTTAACTTTAACTAACATATTAATAGGCACGCTTTCTGGCTGTTGTGGCAAATTAGCTAGTTGCATAAGTAGTCCAAAGCGGTCGCTTGCTTGCTCGCCCATACCCACTATTCCGCCTGAGCATACTTTCATACCGGCATCGCGTACGTGGTCAATGGTATTTAATCTATCTTGAAAAGTACGAGTTGATATAATTTGCTCGTAATACTCAGGTGACGTGTCAAGGTTATGATTATAGTAATCAAGCCCTGCATCTCTAAGCTCATGGGCTTTTTCGTTTGTGAGTTTACCCAGCGTCATACAGGTTTCTAGCCCTAGCTCTTTTACTTCTTTAACCATTTGCGAAATGTATGGCATGTCTCTGTCTTTTGGATCTGACCATGCAGCGCCCATACAAAAACGGGTAGCGCCTTTTTGTTTTGCAAGGCGTGCTTGCTCTACTACTTTTTCTACTTCTATTAAGCGCTCGCGCTCTAAATCAGTTCTGTAATGGCCCGACTGCGGGCAGTACTTGCAATCTTCTGGGCAAGCGCCTGTTTTAATTGATAACAACGTAGAAATTTGCACTTCATTTGGGTTGAAGTTAGCACGGTGAACCGATGCGGCTTTAAACAGTAAATCGTTAAATGGCATTTCAAATAATGCTTTAACCTCAGCGTGGGTCCAATCGTGACGAACAGGTGCAAGTTCCATAATACTCTCTTATTTTTTTTCATAACGGTGATATTGGCTTAGTCTACGAGTTGAAGTACCATTGTCAACGAAACCCACCAAGTTAAAGTTTACATATGATTAAAAAGAATACGATTGACCTTGATTTTGATCGTGAGCACATTTGGCACCCATATACGTCTATGACTAAGCCAATTCCGGTATACCCTGTTACACATGCTAATCACAATATTATTCACCTCGAAACTGGTGAGCAATTAATCGATGGCATGGCCTCGTGGTGGAGCGCAATACATGGCTATAATCACCCTGTTATAAATAACGCCATGATTGAGCAAATTAATAATATGAGCCACATTATGTTTGGCGGTATTACGCATAACAGCGCGGTAGAGCTTTGCAAAAAAATAGTAAATATAACGCCGCCTAGTTTAACTAAAGTGTTTTTAGCCGACAGCGGCTCAGTAAGTGTTGAAGTAGCAATTAAAATGGCGCTGCAATATTGGTTAAGCCAAGGCATTACAACAAAACAAAAACTAATGACGCCTTACAAGGGCTACCATGGCGACACCTTTGCAGCCATGAGCGTATGCGACCCCGTTAACTCAATGCATAGTTTGTATAGCGGCTTTTTACCTGAACACGTTTTTGTACCTGCACCGGTTAGTCAATTTGGGGGCGAGTTTAACCAAACTGAAGCCCAAGAGCTTGAAGAATATTTTAAAGCAAACCACAACCAAGTAGCCGCCTTTATCATTGAGCCTATTGTACAAAACGCGGGGGGTATGAACTTTTATCACCCTGATTATTTAGCCTGCGTACGTAAATTGTGCACCCAATATAATGTACTGCTAATTTGCGACGAAATTGCCACAGGCTTTGGCCGTACAGGTAAATTATTTGCTGTAGAGCACGCCAATATAGAGCCCGATATAATGTGTATTGGTAAAGCATTAACTGGCGGCTCAATGACGCTATCGGCCACTATCACTAGCGATAAAATAGCCATTGGCATAAGCGAAGGTGAAGCAGGCGTTTTAATGCACGGCCCTACGTTTATGGGTAACCCGCTTGCCTGTGCTGCGGCCTGTGCAAGTATTGATTTATTACTAGAGCAAAACTGGCAACATCGAATAAAGCAAATAAACACCCAACTACAACAACTTAATAAATGCAGTGAACTAGATGCGGTTGCCAATGTGCGTATTTTAGGCGCAATAGGTGTTGTTGAGCTAAAGGATACTGCTGGTAATGTTGATGTTGCTAAAATTCAAGCTTATTTTGTAGAGCAAGGTGTATGGATACGTCCATTCGGTAAACTAATTTACCTTATGCCACCGTATATAAGTGACGACACCAGTATAAAAACATTGTGTGATGCCATTTACAATGCCATTAAAAGCAAGCATTACGCTTAATAGCTGGTAGTGAATACAGGTTATAGCGCTATTTGCTGTAACCTACCGCTACATTTAGTGTTTTTATCTATTAAGCGAGTTTGTAGTTATTGATCTCGTTAACCATTAGCTATATGATAATGTCTATCATTTACAATTACCTTTTTGGACTTCTTTGCTATGAAATTACTATTTAAACCAGCCAAAACTTTAGGTGCAAGCCTGTTACTAGCCTCGGCGTTTATGGCTCAACCAGTATTAGCTAACGGCCCTATTGGCGAGCATGTTAATCATCTTCAAGCTAACCTTAAAAGTTACGCAGAAGAAGTAGAATGGATGGTAGGCAAAGTTGATACCATGGTAAGCGACTACGATACTAAAGGCGCAAAATCTGTAAAAACTGATGATTTAATTGAATATTGGGAATCAGTTAAGTTTCACAGTGCAATAGAAACTAACTTTGTACCAGTATACGCTTCTATTTGGCAGGGTCTTTATGGCGTAAAAATGGCCATTGATAATAAAGAGCCTGCTGAGGAAGTTCGTAAACAGCAAAAAGCGATGAACATAGCCTTGTGGCAAGGCCTTGGGGCTGTTAAGCTTGCTGCAAAATTCCAGCAAAAAGGCTTGTTAGACACTGTAAAAGCAACCGCTACAACTCAAATGACACAAAGTGCCACAATTGATGAAATTAAGCACAAATTAGACCGTGTAGTAGCTAAATTTGCTGAGCGTTTACGAGACGAAGCAACTGAAATTGTTCACGATACTTATCTGCACCTGTTTGAAGGCGTTGAAGGTACACTTATTGAACAAGATGCAAAACTAGTTGAAGTGCTGGAAAAAGACTTTAACGTAACACTGCCACAAGCCATTAAAAACAGCAAAAGCGTAGACGAAGTACGCGATGTGATCAGTGACATGCAAACCAAATTAGACCGCGCTAAGGTTTTAATAGAAAAAGCCGAAAAAGCCCGTAAGGATGTATTTTAAGTGAAGCGTAGGACCTTTATTCAAGGCCTAGCTGCGTTAGGGGTGGTTGGCTCATTGCCACTGCCTCTTTCTTGTGCGCTAGCCGCTGATATAGCAAACCCAGTTTCTGTTGACGATTTACCAAAGCTTAAAGGCGAGTTAACGCTTTATTTAGGCCGAGGCGAAGGTGGTTTGTATGAAAACGTATTACAAGCAATCCAGAAAAAAAATCCAGACTTTAAACTCGGTATACGCCGAGGTCCTACTGCTGCTTTAGCAAATACCATTGTTGCAGAAGCTAAAGCTGGCGTTCGCCGCGCTGATTTATTTTGGGCAGTTGATTCAGGCGCAATTGGTTTAGTAACCGATGCTGGCCTTGCACAACCCATCCCAAGTGATTTATCTGCTCAGTTACAACCACAATTTAGATATAAAGAGTGGGCACCAGTAACTGGCCGTATTCGTACATTGCCATATAACACGTCGCGTTTGACCAAAGATCAAATTCCAACAAGTATTATGGAAATTGCCGACAGCGATTTAAGTATTGGCTGGGCGCCCGCCTACGCTTCTTTTCAATCGTTTGTAACCGCAATGCGAATTTTAGAAGGCGATGACAAAACCGCTAAGTGGCTTAAAAAGATTCAAAAACGTGCTAAAACATACGCCGGCGAGCTAGGTGTTGTTATGGGCGTTGAGCGCGGTGAAGTTGATATTGGTTTTGCAAATCACTATTACACTTTGCGTTTAAAATCAGGTAAGCCTGATGCCAAGCTAGATTTAGCATTTACACAAAATGATGCGGGCTGTTTAGTTAATGCATCGGGTGTATTAGCGCTTAACGACGATCCGCTTGCAACTAACTTTATGCGTTACTTACTAAGTAAAGAAGTACAAGGTTACTTAGCCAGTGAAGCGTACGAAATTCCGTTAGTAAATGGTATTACCCAACCTGAGGGTTTACCGTCACTTGCTAATATTTCTCCACCTAAAGTAGATTTAACACAGCTAGCTGATTTACGCCCTACTATAGATTTGATGCGAAGCAGCGGCGTATTGTAATGAAAATACCTGCCTCTTATCCAATGGCGCTGCTTGCAGCGCTTGTTGCGCTTACCCCTGTTTATGTATTAATTGTGCTTGCAAGTGATGCAAGCTCAGTGTTTGACACCCACAATCTTCAAATTTTAGGTAACACGTTATCGTTAATGGGTTTAACGGTACTCGGATCTATTTTAATTGGTGTGCCACTGGCGTTTATTAGCGCGTATGTGCATTTACCATTTAAAAAGCTCTGGCTGGTTGTATTTGCAGCCCCACTGGCAATTCCCAGTTATATTGGCGCATTTACCCTCTATGCTGCTTTTGGCCCCGGTGGCGAAATAAACACCTTAACAGGAATAGAAACACCATCTATGTATGGCCTAACAGGTGCCGCCATTGTAATGACGCTTTATACCTTCCCGTTTGTAATGATGACAACTCGCTCATCCTTACTAAGCCTTGACGCAAGCATGGTTAACGCTGCGCGTACGCTGGGCATGTCGATGACGCAAAGTATATTCAAAGTGATATTACCGCGCGTAGTTAACGGTATTGCAGCAGGCTCATTGTTAGTCGCGCTTTATACGTTATCTGACTTTGGTACGCCCGCAATGATGCGCTTAGATACCTTTACTCGCGTAATTTATGTTGAATACAACGCCTTTGCGTTAGGACGCGCTGCAATGCTTTCGCTTCAACTGATGGTTATTGTCGGTTTTTTACTTTTAGTTGAATCACAAATAAAAACAGCACCTGAGCGCCATGGTCGCCCGTTAATTTTATTTCCAAGTAAATTACAATTAAGTGCGATGTTTGTTACGTTTGCACCTGTTTTACTACTCGCTATTGGCTTGCCTTTGGCTATATTTTCGCTTTGGTTAGCTCGCGATGGTTTTAGCTCATTTGATTTTAATATTGCATGGAACTCTACGTATGCATCGGGTATTGCGGCAATTGTAGCCGTTATCGTTGCGATCCCCGTTGCACATGCTGCACTGAGTGGAAAAGCGGGTCGTATAATGGAGCGTGTTACTTACTTTGGTTTTGGTATTCCGGGTATAGTAATGGGCACAGCGCTTGTTTACGGTGGTTTGCAGTTGCCGTTTTTATATCAAACACTGGGATTGCTTATTATTGCTTACATGCTGCGATTTTTACCACTTGCTGTAGGCTCTGTTAGAACAAGCACTGAACACTTAGATCCAAGCTTAGTGAAGTCTGCGCGCGTATTAGGTGCAAGCCCACGTGAAGTATTTACTCGCATAACACTACCTTTAACTATGCGCGGTATTATTGCCGGTGCAGCACTGGTGTTTTTAGAGTCAATGCGCGAACTAGAAGCCACGCTATTACTTGGTCCTACAGGGTTTGAAACCCTCTCTACTTATTTATGGCGTGTATACGAAGCGGGCTATTTTGGTCGCGCCGCTATTCCTGGATTATTGTTAGTAGTGATATCTGCCTGCGGGTTAGCTATTATGATGTCTGGCGAAAAACGCAACCAGTTTGAACATTAAGGATTTAAGAAACAATGCTATCTGTAAGTCAGTTGTCTATAGATTATGGCAGTAACCGCGTAGTAAGCGATTTAAACTTTTCGCTGGGTGAAAACGAAATCCTTATGCTCGTAGGGCCAACAGGTTGTGGTAAAAGTACAATTTTACAAGCCCTTGCTGGCCTTATACCTATTAGCGAAGGCGAAATAAACACGGGGAAATGGCGCGCTACTCCCAAATTAACACTACCTCCTGAAAAACGCAGTGTAGGTATGGTGTTTCAAGATTTTGCGTTATTTCCGCACTTAACCGTACAGCAAAACATTTGCTTTAGATTAAAAGATACAGCCCCTGCTGAGTATTGGATAAACCTACTTGGGTTGAGCGATTTTAGAGATAAAAAACCAGCAACGCTTTCTGGCGGACAAAAGCAACGCGTTGCACTTGCGCGTACCCTTGCCCACCAACCTGACTTTGTATTACTTGATGAGCCGCTTTCAAACTTAGATGCCGCCCTTAAAGACATGCTTCGTTGGGATATTAGAAACGCACTTAAAGCCGCTGGCGTACCGGCGATTTGGGTAACACACGACCAAGAAGAAGCACTTTCAGTTGGCGACCGCGTTGGTGTGCTTAAAGACGGCAAAATTCAGCAAATCGATTCACCCGAGCGCTGTTTTAGTACCCCAAACAATCGCTTTGTGGCACGCTTTTTAGGTGAAGCCAGCTTTATTAGCGGCCAATTTAGCCAAGGACAAGCCACTACCTCAATTGGTAATGCGCCCGCTCATGGCGTTGACTGTGAAAGTGGCGACGTTGATGTACTACTTCGACCAGACGATGTGTTACTTGTACAAAGCAGTGTTGGCAATAACGGCGAAGTAATTTGGGTACGTTTTGAAGGTGGCAGCCGCTTGTGCGCTGTAAAACTTGCGTGCTCTACGGTTGTAACTAGCCGAGTAAGCCATGAAGTTGTGGTAAACCCTGGCGACGAAGTGCATGTATCACTAAGTACCTCGCACCCATTAGCGGTTTATAAACAAAAAGCTTAATTACCTTGTAACTTACATAAACCAAAAAAGCCCATATATGGGCTTTTTAATAGGTATTGCTATGTATGTTACTAACTAAACTCGAAGCACTACCACTCAAACATGTAGGCCATTTTGCTTATAGTTTTTAGCGGCACATTATGTGAGTTTCGTTTAGCGTATAGGTGCTGCATAGCTTTGTCTTTTACTTCACCCACTATCACTTCTTTTACTTGATAACCTAAAGCAACGGCAGCTTGAGAGTAAGCTATAAATTCCCACTTTTTAATATTGGTGTTATCTACAATCACCAATGGAATGCCTTGAGCAAGTGCATTTATAAAGCGCGCCAAATTTAAATTATGAAATTGTGGTAACTTAAATTTATCAAAATGATATTCGCCCTGCTCATTATTAAAGTAATCATCAGTTGAGCAAATTAGATACTGACTTTCGTCGGCTCCACCTAATTCGTCAGCAAGGCTTTGCGCGTAGTAAGACTTACCACTTCCTGGTAGTCCTCGTAAAATAAAAACTTGTTTCATAGCATCGATTTTTTAAGGGTGAATAAATATTAATTTAGTTTGGATGTTAATAATGCCACAAAATCATTAAATTTCAGAGCAACAAATCATAATAGTGGCAATTAAACTCTAAAAACTGTTTAAAAATAAACCGCATGCATAAAAACTTTTAAAGAGTTGCCCACAATAGTTTTTTTATTTAACTTTACTAGGTAAGATACAGGGTTCAAGTGCAGCGCCGTTTATGTGCAATTTATGCCCGAGTGTTGCGCACAGTTAAAATAAAATAGTTAGGCAACTTATATCATTGGAGTGAAGATGAGCCATTTAGCGATTTCAGAGCTATTAAAAGGCAATGTTGCGGTAGACAGCCAAGTAACAATTAAGGGCTGGATCCGTACTCGCCGCGATTCAAAAGCAGGAATTTCATTTTTAGCCGTTCATGACGGTTCGTGTTTTGATCCTATTCAAGCGGTAGTTCCTAATTCACTGAATAATTATGATGAAGTTACTAGCTTAACAGCCGGTTGTTCTGTGTCGGTTACTGGTGTTTTAGTTCAATCTGCTGGCCAAGGTCAATCTTACGAAATTCAAGCTAACTCAGTGACTGTGTTAGGTTGGGTAGAAAACCCAGATTCATACCCAATGTCGGCAAAGCGCCACAGCATTGAGTACTTACGTGAGCACGCTCACCTTCGCCCTCGTACAAATATGATTGGCGCGGTAACTCGTGTACGTAACTGTTTAGCACAAGCTATTCACCGTTTTTACCACGAGCAAGGCTTTTACTGGATCAGCACGCCAATTATTACAGCAAGTGACTGTGAAGGCGCTGGCGAAATGTTCCGTGTATCTACGCTTGATATGCAAAACTTACCGCTTACAGATAAAGGCGAAGTTGATTACAGCGAAGATTTCTTTGGTAAAGAAGCATTCCTTACTGTATCTGGCCAGTTAAATGGCGAAACTTACGCGTCTGCAATGTCAAAAATTTACACGTTTGGCCCAACATTCCGTGCAGAGAATTCAAATACATCTCGCCACCTTGCAGAATTTTGGATGGTAGAGCCAGAAGTTGCATTTGCTGATTTAGAAGACATCGCAAAACTTGCTGAAAATATGCTTAAGTATGTGTTTAAAGCCGTACTTGAAGAGCGTCGTGATGATATGGAATTTTTTGCACAACGTGTAGAAAAAACCGCAATTACGCGTTTAGAAGAATTTGTAGATAAAGACTTTGCACAAGTTGACTACACAGACGCTGTAGAAATCCTTAAAAACTGTGGCAAAAAGTTTGAGTACGCTGTTGAATGGGGTGTAGATTTACAATCTGAGCACGAGCGTTACTTAGCTGAAGAGCACTTTAAAGCACCGGTAGTTATTAAAAACTACCCTCGTGACATTAAAGCATTTTACATGCGCCAAAACGAAGACGGTAAAACCGTTGCCGCTATGGACGTTGTAGCACCAGGTATTGGTGAGATCATTGGTGGTTCACAACGTGAAGAACGCCTTGATGTGCTTGATGCACGCCTAGAAGAAATGGGCTTAAACAAAGAGGATTACAGCTGGTACCGCGATTTACGTAAATACGGTAGCGTGCCACATTCAGGCTTTGGTTTAGGCTTTGAACGCTTAGTTGCTTATGTAACAGGTATGGGCAACGTACGTGACGTTATTGCCTTCCCTCGTACTAAAGGCAGCGCAACTTACTAATATTTAGTAAGATGTTTATAAATACTAAAAACCGGCCAATTGGCTGGTTTTTTTGTGTCTTTAATCTACCGAATAAAAAAGCCGCAGCACTCAAAGAGCACCACGGCTTTCAACCAGAATAAGTTTGTTTATTTAAAGGCTATAAAGCACTCTCTAACTGTGGCAGTACTTCAAACAAATCAGCCACTAAACCGTAGTCAGCTACCTGAAAAATAGGTGCGTCTGGGTCTTTATTTATCGCGACGATTACTTTTGAGTCTTTCATACCGGCTAAATGCTGAATAGCACCGCTGATACCTACAGCAATATATAAGTTAGGTGCTACAATTTTACCTGTTTGCCCTACTTGCATGTCGTTAGGTACAAAGCCTGCATCAACTGCTGCACGCGATGCACCAATAGCTGCACCTAGTTTATCGGCAATACCATTAAGTAATGCAAAGTTTTCGCCGTTTTGCATACCGCGACCACCCGATATGACCACACTAGCTGCTGTAAGCTCAGGGCGTTCTGATTCGGTTTGCTCAACACTTACAAAGCTGCTTAATTGTGAATCTGATACTGTATCAATGCTTGTTATAGCAACAGCTGATTGCTCACCTTGTAAATCAAAGCTACTGGCACGTACGGTAATTACTTTTTTACTGTCGAGTGATTTAACCGTGGCGATTGCATTACCTGCGTAAATTGGACGTTTAAATGTATCGGCGTCCACTACTGCGATAATTTCAGAAATTTGCGCAACATCTAATAGTGCGGCAACACGTGGCATAAAGTTTTTGCCCGTTGTAGTAGCACTTGCAACAATGTGGCTGTAGTTGTCGCTAATTGATAAAACTAAATCGCTCATGCTCTCAGCTAACTGATGTTCATAAACGCTATTATCGGCAACCAAAACATTAGCTACGCCATCAATGCTGGCCACTTGTGAGCTCATTACGCTTAAGTTGTTACCTGTAATTAGTACATCAATAGGAAAACCCATTTTTACTGCGGCGTTAATAGTTTTTGAGGTTTCTGGTTTTAAGGCACCGTTGTCGTGCTCTGCAATTACGAGTGTTTTCATTTAAATCACCTTTGCCTCTGTTTTTAATTTTTCTACAAGCTGCGCTACGTCTTCTACAATAATTCCTGCGGTGCGTTTAGCTGGCTCTTCTACACTTATTAATTGCATACGCGGTGTTAAATCAACACCAAGCGAATCTGTTGCTATTACTTCAAGCGGCTTACGTTTGGCTTTCATAATATTTGGCAGTGATGCGTAGCGAGGCTCATTTAAGCGTAAATCAGTTGTAACAACTGCCGGTAAATTAAGTGCTACCGTTTGCAGCCCGCCATCAACTTCGCGTGTTACGTTTACTTTGCCATTTTCAATAACAACCTTGGATGCAAATGTGCCTTGGCCACGTTTAGTTAAAGCCGCTAGCATTTGACCTGTTTGATTATTATCTGAGTCAATTGACTGCTTACCTAAAATGACAAGTTCAGGCGTTTCTTGCTCTACAATTTTAGCGAGTAGTTTTGCAATATGAAGTGACTCGAGCTTTTCATCGGTTTCGATGTGAATGGCTTTGTCAGCGCCCAATGCTAATGCTGTGCGTAATTGTTCTTGTGATGCTTTTGGACCAATAGTTACGGCAACCACCTCAGTGGCGGTACCGGCTTCTTTAAGGCGAATTGCTTCTTCTATAGCAATCTCACAAAACGGGTTCATTGCCATTTTAACGTTGGTTAAATCAACGTCGCTGTTATCACTTTTAACGCGTGCTTTTACGTTGTAATCAATTACTCTTTTTATTGGTACGAGAACTTTCATAGGAACTCCATAATTATTTAAACCTACAAGGTAACGTGCACGTCAACCTATTTATTTTATGAAATTAGACTACTTCCTGTTGACGTAAACGTCAACCTAAAATAACCTTTAACTATTCACAGTCTGTAACGTTTAATTTGCAAGGTTATAAATAGGCTGTACACCTTATTTAAATGCGTAGTAAACATTCAAATAAGTCCGTCATAGATAAAGAGGTTATTATGGTCGAACGTGAAACCATGGAATTTGATGTAGTAATTGTTGGTGCAGGCCCTGCTGGGCTTTCAAGTGCAATTAAACTCGCGCAATTAGCACAAGAAAAACAACAAGAGTGCATGATTTGCGTAGTCGAAAAAGGTTCTGAAGTAGGAGCACATGTACTCTCTGGTGCTGTTTTTGAAACCAAAGCTTTGGATGAACTACTACCTAATTGGCAAGAGCTTGGCGCACCGGTTACAACCAAAGTAACTAATGATGAAATTTATTGGTTTAATAACGAGCAAAAAGCGACATCAATCCCCCACTTTGCTACACCAAAAACATTTCATAATGATGGTAACTTCATTGTATCTATGGGCAATGTATGTCGATGGCTTGCAGAGCAAGCTGAGAGCTTAGGCGTAGAGATATTTCCAGGATTTAGCGCACACTCTTTAATAATTGAAGATGAAGCAGTAAAAGGCATTATTACTGGCGATATGGGTGTAGACAAAGATGGCAATGAAAAAGACGGTTACATGCCAGGCATGGAGCTTCGTGCAAAATACACTATTTTTGCCGAAGGTTGCCGAGGTCATTTAGGTAAACAACTAATCAATGAGTTTGCACTTGATGCAGATTCATCACCGCAGCATTACGGTTTAGGCTTTAAAGAAATCTGGCAAATAGATGAAAGTAAACATGAGCTTGGCAAGGTAGTTCATGGTACAGGTTGGCCACTTAGCGGCGATACTAATGGTGGTGCATTTATGTATCACAGTGAAAACAATCAAGTTGTTGTTGGTTTAATTGTTGATTTAAATTACTCAAACCCACATTTGAGCCCGTTTGATGAGTTTCAGCGAATGAAGCACCATCCTGTATTTAAAAACGTACTTGAAGGCGCTGAACGTATTGCTTACGGTGCGCGTGCTATTGTTAAAGGTGGCTTGCATTCATTACCAAAAATGCATTTTGCTGGTGGTTTACTTGTAGGGTGTGATGCAGGCACACTTAATTTTGCAAAAATTAAAGGTAATCACACCGCAATGAAATCGGGAATGATTGCTGCTGAAGTTATTTTTGAAGCACTGAAAAATGAGTTAGCAAATACCGATTTAACTCATTATCAAACTGCGTTTGAGCAATCGTGGGCATATAAAGAGTTATATCAATCTCGTAACTTTGGCCCTGCTATGCACAAACTCGGTAAATTTTTAGGTGGTGCGTACAATACGCTTGATCAAAACATCTTTAATGGCGCTTTACCCTTTACGTTTAAAGATAATACGCCCGATCACTCTACCCTTGTTGATGCTAACGCCGCTGACAAAATTGCATATCCAAAACCAGATGGACACCTTAGCTTTGATAAACTCTCAAGTGTGTTTTTATCAAATACTAACCACGAAGAATCACAGCCGTGTCATTTAAAGCTTAAAGATGCGTCAATTCCTATTAACGTAAATTTAGTCAAATTTGATGAACCCGCACAACGTTATTGCCCAGCAGGTGTTTACGAAGTACAAGAAATTGCAAGCAATAAAGAGTTTGTTATTAATGCCCAAAACTGTGTGCACTGTAAAACCTGCGATATTAAAGACCCAAGTCAAAACATTACATGGGTAACACCTGAAGGTGCAGGTGGGCCAAACTATCCTAATATGTAACTAAATTATGCGCTGTATAGCTATATAACTACGTTTTTTACATATAAATTATAAACATATCCTAAATTGCAGGGGCTTCGGCCCCTTTTTTACGTTATGCTAATAGTAGTTTTAATAATAAGAGTGTTATTTATGCCGTCGTCAAAAGTTATTTTTCGTTTTTTAGCAGAGCCTACTGATGTTAATTTTGGTGGTAAAGTTCATGGTGGGGCCGTCATGAAGTGGATTGACCAAGCAGGTTATGCGTGCGCTGCAGGTTGGAGTGGTCATTACTGCGTAACTGTTTCGGTTGCGGGTGTTAAATTTAGACGCCCTATTTTAGTGGGTCAAATAGTCGAAGTAGAAGCTAAAATTGCCCATACGGGTAGAAGTAGCATGCAAATATTTATTCAAGTTAGGTGTGGCGATCCAAAAACGCAAAATATGGTTGAAACAAACCATTGTGTTATCAGTTTTATTGCAATGGATGAAACGGGCTACCCAATAGAAGTGCCTTCGTTTAAAGCAGTGACCGATGAAGACATTAAATTAGAAAATTACGCTATAAAAATGAAAGAAATAGCAATTGAAACAGAAAACTTGCTTCATGAAGTCTAATTAGTAATTTAAATAGAGTAAGGCTATGTAAAAAACTCATTATACTATGTAAAACATACAACTTATTTTAGAGTACACGATTACACAAAAGTTCACTTTGATTATAAAACACGCTAAATAACACAAAAACCAATACAAAAGAACTAATTATGGCGTGTTTTTAATCCATTTTAATATTGGCACGCTCGCTGCAAGTAGATAATTGAAGTTTGATTAATGAAATCAAGCATTTGATTATTTTTTGTAAAGGAGCTATTCAATGATTAAAACACTTTCTCTTTCAGCTATTGCACTAGCAACACTGGGTTTTAACTCTGCAGCACACGCTGACATTTCTGATTTCGATTCTCCACGTATTTATACTGGTATCGGTTACGGTCAATATTCTTTTGAATTTGAAGACAGTGACAACGACACTGACTTTGACGACGATGCACAAATGCTTAAAGGCTATATTGGTACTCAGTTTAACGAATACCTAAGCTTAGAACTTGCTTATCAAAACTTTGATGAAGTAAGTGATATTGACAGCAAAGCTGAAATTGATGGCGTATCGCTTGCCGCACGTTTGGGCTACCCAATAACAGAGAGCTTTTCTGTATATGCAAAAGGCGGTTGGCTTGAGTGGGATGCAGATTACACACAAGATTTACCAGTAGGTGGTGTAACAGCGTCTACAGATGGTGGTGATGCATTTTACGGTGCGGGTATTGAATACGCACTTACAACAAATGTACAGTTTCGTTTAGAGTACGAACGCTACAAACTTGATGACGATATTGATCCAGACATGGATGTAGCATCTGTATCAGTTCAATACATGTTTTAATTAATCTTTAACATGTTTGAAAGGGTAAGCTTAAGAGCTTGCCCTTTTTTGTTTTAGGTCCTTTTTAAATATATTAATACAAAATATAAACCACTCAGTCTAATAAGTGATTTTAAACCGCTTGGTCTATAAACAATAAACTTACTTACACTAATGCCATAAATACTAAATGCAGGTAGAATAGCGCTCTATTTTATTTGTACCCGAGTACTATGAGCGATTATACCATTTCGGCTATTGGCCACATTGAATCTCCTTATAAACAAAAGTTTGCTATACCTAGGCAGCCTCGTTTAGTGCCACAAGCCAAGGCAAAACTTATTTTTGCACCTGATTTTAATCGCGAAGAGTTTGTACGTGGTTTAGATGAATTTACTCATATTTGGTTGTTATTTCGTTTTCATGAAACGGCCGATAAAGGTTATTCTGCTATGGTGCGCCCACCTCGTTTAGGTGGGAATGAGCGAAAAGGTGTATTTGCTACCCGCGCTACATTTAGACCAAACGCGATTGGTATGAGCGCAGTAAAACTTGAAGGTATCGAGTATAAAAACGGACAACTTAGTTTATTACTCGCTGGCATTGATTTACTTGATGGCACACCCATTATCGATATTAAACCGTACTTACCCTATTCAGATGCAATGCTTGACGCCAGTGCTGGCTTTGCAGATACACGCCCAGAAACACAAATGACGGTTGAATTTAGCCCTCAGGCAATTGAGTTTGTTAATGCGCAAACACAATACCCAGATTTACATGATTTTATAGCTAATGTTTTAAAACAAGATCCCCGCCCTGCCTATAAAAAACAAAAAGACGGCGAGCAAAGCTATGGTATGACTTTGTACAATTATAATATTCGCTGGCAAGTCAATGGCGAGCATAACGTAGTAACAAACATAGAAAAAAAACTAAATAACTCACTTAGCGCTTTAGTGTAAAAGCATCCGCTGTTAAACTTAAGTTCTATTAAAAGAACATAATTACTCTATTTCGGAAAAAACATGCGTACAAGCCAATATATACTCGCAACACTTAAAGAAACGCCATCAGATGCTGAAATCGTATCGCATCAGTTAATGCTTAGAGCCGGTATGATCCGTCGCGTCGCTTCGGGTTTATACACTTGGTTACCCTCTGGTTTACGTGTGCTACGTAAAGTAGAAAACATTGTACGTGAAGAGATGGACAAAGCAGGTGCTATTGAAATGCTAATGCCTGTTATTCAACCCGCTGATTTGTGGGAAGAGTCTGGCCGTTGGAATGAATTTGGTCCTGAGCTTATGCGCTTCACAGACCGTCATAACCGTACGTTTGCACTTGGTCCAACACACGAAGAAGTAATAACTGATTTCGTACGTAAAGAAATAAGCAGCTACAAGCAGTTACCTGTTACTTTATATCAAGTACAAACTAAAGTACGCGACGAACGTCGCCCTCGCTTTGGTGTTATGCGAGCTCGTGAATTTACAATGAAAGATGCCTACTCTTTTCACCTAAGTGAAGAGTGTTTAGATGCAACTTATCAAGCGATGCACAAAGCATACTGTAACATTTTTGAGCGTTTAGGCCTTGATTACCGCCCTGTACTTGCTGATACTGGGTCTATTGGTGGTAGCTTATCTCACGAGTTTCATGTACTTGCTGAGTCGGGCGAAGATGCAATTGCATTTAGTGATGGCAGTGATTACGCAGCTAATATTGAAAAAGCAGAAGCACTAGCGCCAAACGATCCACGCCCAGAAGCAAGTAAAGAGTTAAAAGCATTCCCTACTCCTGACGCTAAAACAATTAATGAGCTTAAAAAGCATTACGGTGTAAAACCTCATCGTGGTGTTAAAACCTTAATTGTTTACGGTGCACCTGATGAAAACGATGCACGTGGTTTAGTGGCGCTTGTACTTCGTGGCGATCATGATTTAAATGAATTGAAAGCTGAAAAGCACCCATTAGTAGACTCTCCGCTTGAAATGGCAACAGAGGTAGATATTATTGCTGCTATTGGTGCAAAACCTGGCTCATTAGGCCCTGTGGGCTTATCTATGCCTATTATTGTGGATAGAGCCGCTAATATCCTTGCTGATTTTGTTGCCGGTGCTAATAAAGACGACGAGCACTACAGCGGTATTAACTGGGATCGTGACGTAACTGATTACGAAGTTGCTGATATTCGTAATATTGTTGAAGGCGATATGAGCCCATGTGGCCAAGGCGTTTTACAAATAAAACGCGGTATTGAAGTAGGTCATATATTCCAACTTGGCACTAAATACTCAGAAGCAATGAAAGCGGGAGTATTAAACGAAGGTGGTAAAAACCAAACCATGACCATGGGTTGTTACGGTATTGGTGTTTCACGTATTGTTGCTGCTGCTATTGAGCAAAACAACGATCAATACGGGATCATTTGGCCACAATCAATCGCGCCATTCGATTTAGCGATTGTTCCAATGAACATGCACAAATCGCATCGTATTCCTGATATTGCAAATAACCTTTACCAGGGTTTAAAAGATGCAGGTCTTGATGTGTTATTTGATGACCGTAAAGAGCGCCCTGGTGTTATGTTTAATGACATGGAGCTAATTGGTGTACCATTTACGCTGGTGATTGGTGAGCGTAACCTTGACGAGAATAAAGTTGAGCTTAAAAACCGCCGCACCGGTGAAAAGCTAATGATTGATATTGACACTGCAATTGATGCAATTAAAGCGGCTGTTAAAGGTTAATAACTCGCACGCTCAAAATAGACTAAAAGGCCGCATTTAAAATGCGGCCTTTTTTATGCTCGATTAATAGCAATGCGTAATAATAGCTGCTCAATGACTCACCTTTCCTAGCTTTGTAGAAATCATTTAATTACGTGCCTTGGTATAAATTGTCATGGAGGCTTCGCTAAAGTGTCTCATAAGTGTCATTAGATTTATCTACAGTGTTTAATTATTACACTATGGATGACGGGCATGACAAACAATCAACTGCGTAAAAAACAACATTATCCAGCCATTTGGATATCTGATGTTCATTTAGGTTACAAAGATTGTAAAGCTGATTACTTACTTGATTTTTTAAACTCGGTGGAATCCGACACACTTTATTTAGTGGGTGATATTATTGACTTATGGTCAATGAAGCGACAGTTTTATTGGCACCCTTCTCATTATGAAGTATTAAACTGCATACAGACAAAAGCAGCTAGCGGTACACGTGTCATTTATATTCCCGGTAATCATGATGAGGCGTTTAGAAACTATATAAATCAAACATTATTTGGTGTTGAAATCCACCAGCAGTTTATTCACACCACTAAAGCTAATAAACGGTTTTTACTTATACACGGCGACGACTTTGATTCAGCAACTCGTTATAACAAACTTGTTAGTATTGCGGGTGATGCAGGATACGACTTTTTATTATTTTTAAATCGCTGGACCAATCGTATACGTAAAATATTTGGTGGTAACTACTACTCGCTTGCATCATGGATAAAAGCTCGGGTACACAAAGCACGAGAAACGATTAGTGCCTTTGAAGATGCTGCAGTTCATGAAGCTAAAAAACAAAACGTAGATGGTATTATTTGTGGACACATTCACCATCCCAAAATAAAAGTGGATGACGGTATTATGTACTGTAACGATGGTGATTGGATTGAGAGCTGTACTGCGCTTGTAGAGCAGCAAAATGGAAAGATAGAATTACTACATTGGTCAGATACACAATTTATACTCGATAGCGCAGACATAGCTATTCTTAACACGCCTTTAAATACGTCAACAAATACCAAACCAAAAAAATCAGCTGCCTAGCAGCTGATTTTCAAAACGATTAACTTAACCAAGTAATTAGCTTGTCTTTTAAAGTTTGTGGTTTAATTGGTTTAGTAATGTAGTCGTTCATTCCAGCAGCTAAACAACGCTCTCTATCACCTTCCATCGCACTCGCTGTCATAGCGATAATCGGTATGTGAGTATAATCTACCCCTGCCTTACTATTTCTAATTTCACTTGTGGTATCGTAGCCATTTAAATTGGGCATTTGGCAATCCATTAATATAACATCAAAAGCTTGCTCTTCGTTTAGCCTAAGTGCTTCTAAGGCTTCTATACCGTCTGACGCACAAGTGATTTTTACTTTAGTACGTTTTAATATTGCCTTAGCTACTTCAATGTTTATCATATTATCGTCAACTAGTAATACATGATACGCAGATAGGTCAGGCTCTACTTGTTCCTCTTCCAAGCCTTTTGGTGGCGCTATAATACAGTCACTACTAGCACCAAATAAGCTGGCCAATTTATAGCTGAATTGATCTTGAGTGAGTGGTTTATTTAAAATATGGCTGCCTTCAGGTAATACCGTTTTGATTGGCTTATCTGTAACCATATCTCGTAAAATTAAAACATACTTTTTATTAAACTGTTTACAGTAATCAATTAACGCATCAATTTGAGGATGCTCATCATCAATTAATAATAAATCAGCTTCAAACTCTTTGTGCTCACTAAAGTAGTCAAGTCGTACAATGTTTTCTGCTTTTACTTTGCAGGTTAATAACAATAAGTCGCATACGTTTTTATAAACGTTATCGCGCGCTATTAATGCCGCTACGTTAATGCTTGTAGCAAGCTCTATACCTGTGTTTAATTTTTTCTCTTGTGCAACGTGTAGCTCAACCGTTGCGGTAAAGGTACTACCAGCACCCTTTTTACTAATAACCGTAATATTACCACCCATTAACTGAGCAAGCTTTTTACATATAGATAAACCTAAGCCTGTACCACCAAAATGGCGGGTCGTGCTTGAGTCTTCTTGTGTAAATACTTCAAATAGTTTGTCTATGTTTTCAGGCGCTATACCAATTCCGGTATCTTTTATTGTAAAGCTCATTAATAACTTTGAGTCAGTTATGTACTTAGAACCGACAGTTAAACTTACTTCACCTCGGTGGGTAAATTTAAATGCATTATTAACTAAGTTAATTAAAATTTGTTTAAGTCGATGGCTGTCGCCAATAACCATTCTGTCTACTACATCTTTAGTATCTAAAAATACTTCAAGACCTTTGCGTTGGCCCTGTAACGCTAAAGAGCTAATCATATCGCTACATACAGTAACAACATCAAATGTATGGTTATCAATATCAAGCTTACCTGCTTCTATTTTAGAAAAATCAAGAATATCGTTAATCAGATTCATCAATGAATTAGCACTGCTATTTGCTAGTTTTAAATAATGGTATTGTTGATCGGTTAAGCCATCTTCTTTGAGCATTTCAAGCATCCCTAGTACGCCATTCATTGGTGTGCGTATTTCGTGAGAGATATTTGCTACAAAGTCACTTTTTGCTTGGCTTGCTGCTAATGCTTGGTCAATTGCACGTTCTAGTTCAATGGTCCTTTGTGAAACCTTTAGCTCCAGAGTACTGTTTAACGCTTCGAGCTCTGATTGCGTATTTTTTAATGAGCTAATATTTCTTAAAATAGCCGCTACCTGATAACGGTTATTATATACGTCAAAAATACTACTAAGCGTGATAGAAAAGTATTGTTTGTTGCCATAACCATCTGTGTAGATAGCTTCAAACGGCATTTTTGAACCGTTTGTAATAGTCTCTTGTATACAATTAGTGTCTGCGTCGTTTAAATTAAACAGCGAGACAAAATCAGGATTAGTGCCTGATATTGAACTACCAAAAACCTCTTTAGCGGTATTATTAAAGTGAACAATTTCGCCGTTTTGCTCAATTGTAAAAATAGCATCCAAAGAATTTTCTATTACTTTATTGTTTTGCTCTTTTAGAGAATTAATTAACAGCTTACGGTTTATAAAGCGTTGGTATAAAAAAGCAATAACTAAAAATATGCTAAAAAATACCACTAACATTGCAATAAAGTTTTGACGTCTCTCATTCACCTTTGCAAACAATGTTTTTGTATCAACACTTACACCAAGCTCTAAAGGTAGCATGGCTATATCACCCTCAAACGAAATTCGTTTTTTTAAAGTGTAAGCCACTGGATAATTACTTATTGGTAAAGTGCCTTGCTCTGTCATGGTGGTTGCAGTAGAGAATTCTTCAGACCATGTTTTAGTTTTATTAAATTCAAAACTGAATCGAAGTTGAGGGTTTGGATGATATAAAAATTCACCTTCATTATTCATAAGGTAAACCTGCGTCCCTTGTGGAGATTCAACTGTTAAATCTTCAAGTAATTTATCCGCAAAGTAATTAGTAACTAATATTGCAAATATTTTATTATTTTCATCAAAAACAGGCTTAGCAACACGAAAAGTGCTTATATAAGGTTCTTGTATCTGTCCATTTTCACGGTTGTAGTTAATTGGAGAAATATAAACACTTTTCTTATCAAGCATGCTTGCTTTGATTATGTAATCGCGTTGACCTTTTTTTTGTAATTGCAGACCTTGCAGTCGATTAATCTCTCCAAGTTGATTTCGGTCAACTCTAACAATCTCTTGCCCACCATCTTCGAGCATAATATAGCGAGCTTGCAAAATACTGTCATCGGTCTGCATAAAACCAGTAAAAATACTTGCTAAGCGCTCTTGCCAAACATCTATTGGCGTACCAAGAACAGGATCAATTAGTTTATTTTCTTTAGCGCGGGTAATGCCTTGTATTGGTGGTGTAGCATCTAAAAAACGAATGGCGGTAACACTGTCTTTAAGATGTTTTTTTAATGAATAGCTCTTTGTTTCAAGTTCACGCTTTAATTCTATTTGAGCTGAATTATACACATCACTTCTTACTTTTTGATCGAACAAATACAGAGATGGTAAAGCTATAAGAACAAATATTATTGTTGCAACGAGCATTAATTTATTATTTTTTGTCACGTTCAAAAAAATATTCCTTTTTAACATTTATCATCACCATAAATTTTTATTGTTATTAGTATAGAGTATTAAAAGGAGAATTGGACCCTCTAACTAATTAGTTATCGTTATAATTTTTATAATAAAAAGACTAAATCATTAGTTTTATTTAGAGCGCAAACCTTATGTGAATTTTAAATGAATGAGTGGGAAAATATTGGCTTACAAAATTAACGGATAAGCTGTATTTACTATTAATCGCTTCAAAGTATAAAAGGTAGCAATTGCTACCTTTTATACATTCTTAAAACCCTTTATGTACATTATCTAAATAGCACATCTTCTCTGTTAAACCACTTAACACAAAATGCCAATAGTCCAGCAGCAATGATTGCAGTGGCTAAAAATATTAAGCCTACAAATGTGTAATCAACAGTCCCTTTTACTATTTCTTTAATTGCTAATGCTACGTTTGTAACAGGAATGAATGCTGTTTTAGCAGTAAGTTCCATATTTGGCATTATTGAAATAATAATCGGGAAAAATACGCCCATACTAAGTGGTGCCATATAATTTTGCGCTTCTTTAAACGTGCGAGCATAGATAGATATAGCCAGAGCTAAGGCCGAAAATATAGCTGCAACAGGTAGTAATAGTACAAATATCATTAGTAAATCGGTAACTGCTAATGTACTAAATGCGGCTTTAATAAAATCAAGATCGGCAAATGCGAGCGCCAGTGCTATCCAGCAGCCCATACTTAAGACGGTTATTGTTGTGGAGGCAATGGATGTAGTTAACAAGGTTATAAATTTACCAAGCACTAGCTCTGTACGCGTAATAGGTGTAAGTAGGAGTGTTTCTAACGTGCCGCGTTCTTTTTCGCCAGCGCCTAAATCAATAGCGGGGTAAGTTGCCCCCATCAATACTAGTGGTATAAGTAAGTAAGGTAAAAGCCCGCCAATTTTTTCGCCTAGGTTTTCACGTTTATCGGCTGTATCTACTTTTATTACTTCAATTGGGTTAAGAATAGATTTTTGTACAGACTCTTCAATACCAAAACTGATTAGCTTTTGAGTTTGGATCACGTCACTGTATTCTTTTGCGAGCTCTTTAACGCGTTCGAATAAAAAGTTGATAGATTTTGAATCGTTAAACACAACCTGCCACTGGCTTTGTTCACCGCTATCTAAAGTTTGCTCAGCATGGCTTGGTAAATAAATACCCATATCAATATCGCCAGCTATAACGCCTGCTTTAAGCTCTTCAATGTTATTAAAGGTTTTAGCACCTTTATAAAGCTCAAAACTTTTGTGATAAAACACTTTGTCAGTAAATTCTTGTGCGTATTCACCGTTAATAATAGCGTATGTATTTACTTTTTGTTCTGCGTCCATTGCAGCTTGCGAGCTTATAAATGCCATTACGGCAAACAATAACGGAAATATAGCAACAGGGAGCGCGACTACAAATAATAGCGTTTTTTTATCGCGTAATAACTCTCTTAATTCCTTTTTAAATACCTCAAACATCATGCTTCTCCGTTAATATATTCATAAACGCTTGATTAAGCTCATCACTATTACCTGCTTGTTTAAACTCTTCTACTGTTCCGTCAAAACAGCTAATACCTTCGTTAATTACAGCGACTCGGTCGCACAAAAGAGCAACTTCATCTAGATGATGGGTTGAGAAAATAACAGGCGTCCCTTGCGCCTTTAGACCCTTAATAAATTTAATAACGGTTTGCGTGGTCATTATATCGAGACCCGTTGTTGGCTCATCAAGCACAACAACTGCTGGGCGATGCACAACTGCACGCGCTATATTTGCTTTTTGCTTCATACCTGTTGATAGGTTTTCTGCGCGTTTATCTACAAATTTGTGCATATCTAGTAATGTAAATAGCTCATCACAACGCGTTGCTATATCGCTTTTGTTCATGCCATGAAGTTTTGCAAAGTACTCTATGTTTTCTTTTACAGTTAAGCGGCCATACAACCCCGTAGAGCCTGATAAAAAACCGATTGATTTACGCCCTAGTAGCGGTTTTTTTACGATATTGTTTCCGGCAACCGTTATTGAGCCTTCGTTTGGCTTTAACGCGGTTGAAATCATTCTCAATGTCGTTGTTTTACCCGCACCATTTGGGCCGAGCAATCCAAGTACCTCACCTTTAGCGCAACTAAAACTAACGTCTAGTACTGAGTGAAAGTAGTCTTTATCTTCACGAGGATCGATGTCGTCTATTTTATTTTTTTTGTGATCTTTAGTTAGCTTAAATTTCTTTTTAAGCCCAGCAACTTCTATCATGTTCGCATCCTTCGTTTCGCTCTAAAATAATCTGTATTGTTGTAAAAAGAGTCGTCTTTGTTTTCGTCATGCCAGCCTGGCACACCTAATAAAGGCAGTGGTGAAAGCTTTTTGTTATCGGCTAAGCAGTTATCTGTACTAATCATCTCATAAAGGGCTTGGTCAAGGTACTGGTATTGAGTTACTAAATCTTTACAAAATATTTCATTAGGTACACAAACAAATAACGCTTTACCCGTTAAACCTATATAAGGCTTTGTTAGCATTTCATAATTAGCATGACCAAACATAAAAGGTTTTATTGTTTTATCCCACTCATGTTTGTGTTCAACGAATGCAGTTTTCCATTGGTGATCGCAAAGCCACTGCTGCCATTTACTCTCACTTATAGCTAATACAACACCACACTCATCAAAAAGCGTTAGTGCATTACGATGCTTAGTACGCTGTTGCAGTCCATGCTCAGCTATATCTTGCACATGTCTATGGTTTATTAACGCTTTGGTTTTTGGAAATAAACACCATATAAACCCACCAAATAAGTCATGCCAGTTTTCACTGCGTGTAGGTACAACACCTGTTTCAAAAATTACTTGCTCATAATACCGCTCGCCAAAGTCTACCTTTGCATCATCTTCAAAAGTAATAGGAATATTATTCTCATTAATAGCAGTTAAAAATGGAGAAAACCACTGCGGCGATGGCCAATCTGTTAGTTCGTTAACTTTAAATAGCTCACGTAAATGCGCAAATGCACCTGTTTCTAAACTACTGATTTGCCACTGCTCGGGGGGAGTAAAACGCTTCATTTAAACCTTTAACAATTTATGCCTATAATTTACGAGAAGTTTACCGCAAAAACTGGTTCTGCTTAATAGAAGTTAATATACTAATCACAACTTAAAACAAAAAAAGAGCTGACATGAAACATTATTTCTCTCTCACACTCCTCGCTACTGCTGTTTTAGCAGGTTGCGCAACAACAAGTATTACCCCGACTGATGTAACAAATGGTTATAACAGTATTCAAGCTGATGAACTGGCTAAACATGTAAAAGTACTCGCATCGGACGAATTTGGTGGCCGTGCTCCTTCATCACCTGGCGAAAAGCTAACGCTTGATTATTTAACTGCGCAGTTTAAAGCTTTAGGTTTAAAACCAGGTAATGGCGACAGTTACTTACAAGAAGTCCCATTGGTTTCTTTAGAAGCTGATTCGAATATGGTGCTTAGTATTGGTGGTAAAGACTATCAATACAAAAAAGACATGGTTATGGGTAGCAGCCGCATTAGCGCACAAGAAGGCATAGAAAATTCTGAACTTGTATTTGTGGGCTACGGCGTTAATGCCCCTGAATATAATTGGAATGACTACGAAGGGTTAGAAGTTAAGGGCAAAACGGTTGTAATGCTTGTTAACGATCCGGGCTTTGCAACAAAAGACCCTGCTTTATTTACAGGCGATGCAATGACCTATTACGGACGTTGGACATACAAATATGAAGAAGCAAGTCGACAAGGTGCAGCTGGCGCGATTATTATTCATGAAACAGCACCAGCATCTTACCCATGGTCAGTAGTTGAAAACTCGTGGAGTGGCGAGCAGTTTGGTTTTCAAAAAGAGAACAACAATATGGACCGCGTAGCCGTTGAAGGCTGGGTTACAACTGACGTAGCAAAAGAGCTTTTTACTAAAGCAGGTTTAGATTTTGATACTGCGAAAGAAAACGCAGCTAAAGGTGCTTACCATGTTGATATGGGCGATTTAACTGCTTCTGTTAATGTTAAAAACACGATTAAAAAATCAGTATCGTATAACTTTATCGCTACGTTACCAGGAAGCGAGCAACCAGATGAGCATGTTATTTACTCAGCGCATTGGGATCACTTAGGTACAGATAAAACACGTAAAGGCGATCAAATTTACAACGGTGCTCATGACAACGCAACGGGTACAGCTGGGCTTATTGAAGTAGCTGAAGCCTTTACTAAATTACCTAAGCACCCTAGCCGCTCTATGACATTTTTAGCTGTAACTGCTGAAGAACAAGGCTTACTAGGTTCTAAATACTATGCAGCTAATCCAGTGATTGCAGCGGATAAAACAGTGGCTAACATAAACATGGATAGCTTAAATTTATTAGGCAAAGTAAAAGACATGAATGTGGTTGGTATTGGTAAATCACAAATGGATGAGTTTTTAGCAACTGCAGCTAAAGAGCAAGGCAGAACAATATCAGGCGATCCTAAACCCTCATCTGGTGGCTATTACCGCTCTGACCACTTTGCATTTGCAAATATGGGTGTTCCTGCAATGTATGCAGGCGGTGGTACCGTAGCTGCTGATGAAGAAACGGCTAATTACCGTAAACGTATGAGCTTAGTACTTCGCGGTTGTTACCATCAGCCTTGTGATCGTTACCGTGATGAATGGGATTTATCGGGTGCTGTTCAAGACTTACAATTATTTTATAAAGTAGGCTTTGATATTTCTGAGCAAGAGCAATGGCCAACGTGGAATGCAAACTCAGAATTTCAACGTAAGTAGCATTAAGCTTAACATTGAAAAACTCAAAGAGAGCAATCTATTTAAATAGATACAAATGATATTGATTATCATTTAATTAAAATATACAGTGTTACTAAGTTTATTTAATTGGTAACACTGTATGATTTTACTCTCTCAAATAGGATTTATTACGCCCACTTCTAAACGCTTTGTTAGCCAAAATAAACGTTTATTATTACCACTTTTTTTATTGGTATGTTTAGCACTGCCATCACTTCGTGAAATTACAATAACAGCACTGAGCGATGCTTTTTTTCAAGTTAGCGTATTTGTTGCTGCTACATTATTAATTTATTACTACGCCATAGAGCATTTACCTCAATTAGAGCTTAGTTATTTAAGTGCTAAATCGCCGGTATTAGAAATATTTTTTGCAGCAGTTTTAGGGGCCCTTCCTGGATGTGGTGGTGCAATAATAGTGGTTACCCAATTTACAAAAGGGCAAGCTAGTTTTGGGGCTATCGTTGCTGTTTTAACAGCTACAATGGGAGATGCCGCATTTTTGCTCCTTGCCACTCGCCCTACAGAAGGTTTAACCATAATGGCCATTGGCTTAGTCGTAGGCACGCTTTGTGGTGTTATAGTAAATGCCCTTCATGCAAAAGACTTTTTACGCCCAACCAAGCAAGAACAAAAACACCAAGTTAAAGTATTGCCAACTCGTATAATTAAAATAAGCAAACCCGTTTGGATGTTCGCTATTATTCCGAGCCTCATTATTGCTTTTTTAATTGCATTTAATGTCGACTTTGATCAATTTGGAAAATACACAGGCACAAGTATTAGTATTTTTGGTGCTGCAATGGCGTTATTTACTGTCACTATATGGGCGTATTCTTCTAAAGGTGAAAGCTATAAAGAAGTAACCTCAGAAGACGATGAATGTAATCCACCTTCTAAAATTATTAAAGTACTTCAAGACACACACTTTGTAACCGCATGGGTAGTGGCATCGTTTATGTTGTTTGAGATTTTAGTAAATATAGCAGGGCTTGATTTAAAAACTTGGTTTGCACATTACGCTTATTTAGCGCCACTTATTGCTGTAGTGATTGGTTTTTTACCAGGTTGTGGCCCGCAAATAATTGTTACTACGCTTTATATTCAAGGTATTATTCCATTTAGCGCATTAACTGCTAATGCAATATCTAACGATGGTGATGCGTTATTTCCTGCAATTGCAATGGCACCTAAAGCGGCTGTAATTGCGACTGTGTATACATCTATTCCTGCTTTGGCCGTTGGCTATGGCCTTTACTTTTTAAGTTAAAATTACCATAAACAAAAAAGCTCAGCTATTGCTGAGCTTTTAGGATGTTAACTTATTTTATTTATACGGCTGCTGGCTCTGCAGCTAGTTCTTTTGGATTTGGTCCATAATCGTTCTCACCTTCATGTGAGTCTTGTGCAAGAAAAACAATTAAAACAATCCAACCAATTACTGGCACTAACCAAAGTAACTGCCACCAGCCTGAACGACCAGTATCATGAAGGCGACGTGCGCCAGCACTCAAACTAGGTATCAATAGTGCTAAACTATAAATATTGCTGATAATATAAAAGCCAATTAATTCATCAACGAATGAAAGTGCTATAGAGATTAAAGTATTAATCAATACAAACATCCAATATGCTTTACGACGATTACGGCCTGAAAAATCGGCGTAGCTGCGAAGCGCGTTCATATAATGTTCCATGAAATTTCCTTAGTGTTATTTTTTATATTCCCTAACGGGGTTAACTTTATTACTTTTTAGTAACACTTGTATCTTAAATAAAAACAGGCTCTTTTAAAACAAAAAACAGCAAATTGCTGGTTTTTTATCAGGTTTCAACAATTATATTATTAACTCATTGCCATCATCATTGCCGATGGATTTTCTAAGTACGATTTCCATAGGTTATTAAAGCGAGCAATAGTGCCGCCATCAATAACACGATGATCGCCAGACCAACTTACTTGCATTATCGCTTTACTCACAACCTGCCCACTTTCGTCAAAACGTGGTAGATGCTGCAGTTTACCCAATGCAACAATAGCCACTTCTGGTTTATTAATGATGGGGGTTGCGATAGTGCCGCCAATTGCACCAATATTAGAGATGCTAATTGTCCCACCTTTTAAATCATCAGGTGCAACACGCCCTTCTCGCGCTGAGTGAGTTAAGCGGGTTAAATCATTAGCCACATCAACAATACTCTTACTCTGGCACGACTTAATATTAGGCACTAACAAGCCAATTTTTGAATCAACCGCTATACCAATATTATGATCGTTATAATAGGTAAGCTCTGAGCAATCATCATTCACTTTTGAATTCAGTACAGGGTACTCTTTCATTGCTAGCGAGAGTGCTTTTACAAAAAATGGCATCATGGTGAGCTTAACGCCTTGTGCTTTGTACTGCTCTTTTAAGGAGCTGCGCAAAGCTATAAGCTGTGTTAAGTCGATTTCATCACTAAACGTAAAGTGCGGAATAGTTGAAACCGAAGCCACCATTTGCTTGGCCATGGCCGCTTTAATGCCTTTAATTTGCTCTACTCGTACGCCACCGCTTTGATTCTGTGTTTGGTTTTGTACTGCACTTTGAGAAGCATCGCTATTAAGCGGTGAAGTATCAATAGTATTTGGCACTTCGCCTTTTACAAACTCTTCAATATCTTGCTTATAAATACGTCCATTTTTACCACTGCCTGGTACGCACGTTAAATCAACATCTAGTTCACGTGCTTTACGACGAACTGCAGGGGATGCAACCGCTTTTTGATTGATAACCTTTGCAGCTTGTTGCGTTTCAACTGGTGCTGTTTTTTCAACTACAGCATTAGTTTGAGCCTTTACGACCGCTTGGTTTATATCAACATTTGGCTTTACTGCACTGCCTGCAATTGTCATTTGAAACAACGGGCTATGTACTTTTGCTATTTCACCTTTTTGGTAATATAGTTTTTTTACTGTGCCTGTATATTTTGCCGGAATTTGTACTAATGCTTTGTCGGTCATTACGTCACAAACCGCTTGGTCTTCTTCTATTTCGTCGCCTTCAGCGACTAACCAATCAACAATCTCACACTCAACAATACCTTCACCAATATCAGGGAGTATAAAGTCCTCAACTACATCAGATGCATTGTTATTAGTTTGATTTTCAGCTTGAACTGGCTCTTCGACTACTTCATTACTCGTACTATCACCAGTTACATCCATAGCAAATAAAGGCGCATGTACTTTAGCAATTTCACCTTTTTGATAATATAGCTTTGAAATAATGCCATCATGCACTGCCGGAATTTGTACTAATGCTTTGTCTGTCATCACATCACAAATTGGCTGATCCTCAGATACGGTATCACCCTCTTGAACTAGCCACTCAACAACTTCGCATTCAACAATGCCTTCACCAATATCGGGTAATATAAAATCTTTCGCCATGGTAACCCCTAAAAATCCATTGATTGTTTAATTGCAGCCAACACTTTTAGTGCATCCGGTACGTATTCTTTTTCAAGTGCCAACGGGTATGGTGTATCTAGACCACATACACGTAAAATTGGCGACTCTAAATGCAAGAAACACTCTTGTTGTATTGTTGCTGCTATCTCGGCACCAAAGCCATTAGTTATAGGCGCTTCATGGCTCACGATTAAACGGCCGGTTTTAATAACCGATTTAGCAATCGTTTCAACATCCCATGGTAAAATACTACGAAGATCTATTACTTCACAGCTTATACCTTGCTCGCTTGCTTGCTGTGCTGCCTCTTCAATAATCTCCATTTGAGCACCCCACGCTAAAAGCGTAATATCGGTACCCTCTTGTACTACTTCAGCCGTGCCTAATTCAATACTATAATCTTCTTCTGGCACTTCGCCTGTTGATGCACGATATAAACGCTTAGGTTCAAAAAATATGACAGGGTTATCATCTTTAATAGAGGCACGTAATAACCCCTTAGCTTGATAAGGGTTACGCGGTACAACCACTTTTAAGCCCGGTGTATGTGCAAAATAAGCTTCGGGTGATTGCGAGTGATATAAGCCACCAGCAATACCACCGCCATAAGGCGTACGAATAGTTAAGTTACCAACATTAAATTCATTACCACTGCGATAACGAAATTTAGCGGCTTCATTTACTATTTGATCAAACGCTGGGAATATATAATCAGCAAATTGAATTTCTGCCAATGCAGGCGCACCGAAAGCCGCTAAGCCATTAGCGAAACCTAAAATACCTTGTTCGGTTAAAGGCGTATTAAAAACGCGATGCTTACCGTACTTTTCTTGCAAACCTGATGTTGCTCTAAATACACCACCGAAGTAACCAACATCTTCGCCAAAAATACAGGCTTGAGGGTGTTCGTTCATCGTAATATCGAGGGCAGAGTTAATTGCGTGGAGCATGTTCATTTTAGCCATTACTTAATTCTCCCTGCGGTTACTGGGTAAGCACCTGGATGCTGTTTTATATGTTCTTTTAATTGCTCGTACTGACGTTGCAATAAGGGAATTGGAGTATCGTAAACGTCAGATACCAATTCTTCTAAAGCCGGCTTGGCAACAACTTCAGCACGCTTAAGCGCTGCTAAAATTTCTTCACGAATCGACTCTTTTGCTTTTATGTCGTCTTCTTCGTTTAACCAATCTTGCTTGACCAACCATTTTCTAAATTTATCAATAGGACATATTTGATTATTTGCTTCTTCATCTTTAGAGCGATAACCACTGGGATCGTCTGATGTAGAATGCGCGCCTAATCGATAAGCAATCGATTCAATAAGCAAAGGCTCACCTTGTGTTGAGGCTATTTCGCGTGCTTTTTTAGTCGCTGCATACACTGCAAGTGCATCTGTGCCATCAACACGAATTGTTTTAATACCATAACCTACACCACGCGACGCAATACCATCGCCTTTAAACTGTTCATCAGCAGGGGTAGATATGGCATAGCCGTTATTACGTGCAAAAAATATAACCGGCGCTTTGTGAACAGCGGCCATATTTAAGCCCGCATGAAAGTCACCTTCTGATGCAGCACCTTCACCAAAGTAACAAATAGTCACGTTATCAATTGTGCTTGCAAGCTCACCTGTTTTAGCGTCGATATGCTTTATTTTTTGACCATATGCATAACCTGTTGCCTGTGGTATTTGCGTACCCAGTGGCGATGAAATCGTCATGTAGTTTAGCGCTTTAGACCCATAATGGATTGGCATTTGGCGACCTTTACCTAAATCCAATTCATTTGAGAACATTTGGTTCATAAATTGATCGAGCGTAAAGCCACGATAATGCAGTGCTGCTTGTTCACGATATTGCGCCATGATCATATCGTCTTGATCAAGTGCAGCAGCAGAGGCTGTAACTGCGGCTTCTTCGCCTAGGCATTGCATATAAAAACTAACACGACCTTGACGCTGCGCGCCTTGCATACGTTCATCTAACAAACGTATAAAACGCATTGTTTCATATAACTTAATAGCGGTATGTTTTGAAATATCAGGTGCGGTTGCACTAGGATGAATGTCGCCGTCCTCAGTTAAAATACTAAGGGTTGGAATATTAAGTGCTTGGCCATCAATAAATTCAAGCTCGTGGTTAATATTCAGCGATACGTTATTTGGATTACTCATAACCTACCTTCTTTTGTTGTCGGTAAAACAGTGCCCCTTTAAATTATTATTGTGGGTGATTGTTGCTGGTTAAACTTTGCAACATCTGCACTATCTTTAATTAAAGCTGCCAACACTTTACGTTAACGTAAAGTGTTATTCAACACATCTGGGACGAAACAAAAGCAAATACAGGTTAAATAAGTGGCAAGTTAACGATACGGTTACTTTAATTAATAGTAATCATATAGTTAACTTGAAGTCACCAGTGGTCTGATGAGTTTAATTAGACGAAATTGCTATCAATATCCATTGGAATAACAGTAAGCAGTGCTCTTTGGCCTAATGCTACGCTCGCATTTGGAAATATAATAGCCTCACCTTCAACGTCAGCGTAAATCGCTGTATCACCGTCGGTTGCAAGTAGTTCACCTTTCGCAAAGCCAGTAAAGTTCTCAGCATCATCAGAAAAAGGGAAACTAAAATCATCCTTCGTTCTATTAATTGTGCGGTGCACTGCAAATAACTCAAACTCACTTGCATTAAAATCAGGGTATTTAACTTCATTTTGGCTAATTAATGCAGTTAATGTTTGCTTTGTTTTTTCAAAGCGAGTCATATCGTTTTGGCCAAATGGCTTAACCTGACCCAGCTCTACCGTAAACGAGTCTGCACCATGAACAAACGACGAATAATAGCTAAACGTTGTTGCGGGGGATTTCATCATAAGTACGGTATTTACACCACAGCTTAATAAAAACTGTAATTGTGATTTTTTCCATGGTTTACCATGTAAGTATGGATACACTGCAAATTTTTCGTTTTTAGAACCGCGAATAGCCGTATGTAAATCGTAATGGCATCGGCTGCTGCCCTGCTCACCACGTGCATAAAAGTCACTTACATAGCGTTCAAGCTTTGCAGCACGAACACGTTCATCATTCATAGCTATACCTTCTACAGTATGATGACCGTTAAATAACCTATTTAGGTTTTCTTCTACAAAACGCAGGCCAATATTAATTGATTGTGGATTGCCGTAAATAAATAAAGCGCGCTGTTTAAGTATCAGCTCACCTTTTATAATTTGTTTAATGAGCGCATCACAAATTTCAATTGGCGCGGTTTCGTTACCGTGTACAGCACTTGAATACACTACGTCTTTTGTTGTTGTAACGGCCGGTTGAAATTCAATGACTCCGGTATCGTGAATAGTAACGTGGGTGCCATTATTTAAAGTAAATTCACCAGCATCTAAATGCCATTCGTTATTAAGGCTAAGCGTTAAAAAATCGCCAGTTTGTTTTAGTTCATTTAAGTAAGATGGATTGGCTGACATACAATAAGCCCTTTAAAAAATAATGTGAGAGTAGACTCTTATGCATATATTTTATAAATACATAAGGTATAAAAACAAAAACGGCTGAATAAATCAGCCGTTTTAAAAATCATTAGATTGAGTTAGCTAATAACTGAATCTACAAGCTTTTTGGCTTCTTTTTCAAGTAGCGCTAAGTGCTCTTCACCTTTAAATGATTCAAGGTATATTTTATAAATATCTTCGGTACCTGATGGACGCGCTGCAAACCAGCCATTTTCGGTGACCACTTTTAAACCACCAATAGCGGCATCGTTACCTGGTGCATGAGTCAATTTTTGCAAAATAGGCTCGCCAGCAAGTGTATCGGCTTTAACATCAGAAGCACTCAATGCTTTTAAACGTGATTTTTGACCGCTTGTGGCTGGTGCATCTAGGCGTTTATAAATTGGAGAGCCAAACTCTTGTTCTAGTTCTTTATAAAGCGTTGATGGTGTTTTACCTGTTACAGCTAATATTTCTGCAGCGAGTAAACCCATAATAAAGCCATCTTTGTCTGTACACCATACAGAGCCATCAAAACGTAAAAATGCAGCACCTGCGCTTTCTTCGCCACCAAAGGCAAGCTTACCTTTGCTTAAACCTTCAACAAACCATTTAAAGCCTACTGGTACTTCTTTAACTTTACGGTTGTTACGAGCAGCTACTTTATCGATCATTGAACTAGAAACGAGTGTTTTACCAATTTCTACTGTTTCATTCCAATCACGGTGTTTAAGTAAGTAATCAATTGCCACTGCTAAAAAGTGGTTTGGATTCATTAAACCATCTGGCGTTACAATACCGTGACGATCGTAGTCAGGGTCGTTACCAATAGACACATCAAAATCATCTTTTAGCGCAATAAGGTTCGCCATTGAATAAAGCGATGAACAATCCATACGAATTTTGCCATCTTTATCAAGTGGCATAAAAGCAAAACGAGGATCGACCGCGTCATTAACAACGGTTAAATCTAAATTATATTTTTTTGCAATAACTGGCCAAAAATTGATGCCTGAACCACCTAATGGATCAATACCAATTTTAATACCTGCATCGCTAATTGCTTTTAAATTAACGATATTTGCTAAATCATCAATATAAGGAGTCATTAAATCTTCGTAGCGAATAAAGCCTGAACGTGAAGCTTTAGCGAATGGGAATAGCTCAACTTCAACCAAGTCTTCTAATAAAAGTTGATTTGCTCTGTCTTCAATCCATTTAGTAACGTCGGTATCAGCAGGTCCGCCATTAGGTGGGTTGTATTTAAAGCCACCATCTTCAGGAGGGTTATGCGAAGGCGTAACAACAATCCCGTCTGCAAGCTCATTTGGGTGTAGCTTGTTATGGCTAACTATGGCGTGGCTGATAACTGGCGTTGGTGTAAAGTCACCGTTTTCTTGCGTTATCACTTGCACTTCGTTAGCAACTAAAACTTCAATAGCAGAATTAAATGCAGCTTCACTCAAAGCGTGTGTGTCTTTACCTAAAAATAACGGACCAAAAATATCATTTTGTTTTCTGTAATCACAAATAGCTTGAGTAATGGCTAAAATATGAGACTCGTTAAATTTAACATCGTAAGAACAACCACGGTGGCCTGATGTACCAAAGGCAACACAATGCTCTGGATTTTGTTCAAGATCAGGTTCGTTTAAGTAATACGCAGATACTAATTTAGGTACGTTAACCAGTGCCGATTGTGGAGCAGTTTTGCCTGCGCCTGAATGAATAGCCATTATATTTCCTTACAGGTAATCGCGAATTTTTTCAGCTTGCTCTGCACTATAACCAAGGCAAAGAGCCACTTCATGAAGCATCATTTTTTTACGTGTAGTATTAGAATTCGTCATAACCCAGTATTCGCTATCGGTTATGTTTTTTGGATTCATGCTACTGCCGCTATTGACCAAGTCTTCTTTACTGGTAGCAAAATAAACACGGTCACGGCCTTTTATATCTAATACAGCCGAAAAATCAGTTTTATGTGTGCGGTAAAATGCACTTAAAATAAACAAAAAGCGTCCAACAACGCCCTTTTGCATTGCCAGCTCTTCTTTATTTAATACATTAAAAACATTATCGCTTTTTTGCTTCACGGGTGCGTGAGCTACAGGCGTTTGTTTTTTTGAAGTCTCAGCAGCAGATGGCTCTGAGCTTTTTAATGTGGCGGTAGACGTAGTCGCAGTTTGATTGTTTTGAGTTAGTTCTACGTTTGTGGTTTGAATTTTTTCGCCGCTCAGATTTAATAAACGACGTAAAATAGTGGATGCACTTTCACCAATACTTTGAGTATTGCTTGCAATATATTGATATAACTCGTCGTCTATGTCGATTTGTTTCATGTTCTTCCTGTCATTACGGGTCACATTTTTTTCTCCCGTGTGATTATACCCAAACCAATCAAAAATGCGAGTTACAACAAGCACTCCCATAAACATATTAATATTTACTAAATTGGTGTTGATTTAACAAACAAAAGCCCAATTTGGTAAATAGTCGCTGTATTTTTTGCTTTTTAGCGCAATGCTCGGCAAACTATGCGAAATTTTAGGAGGCTGGTATGCAGTTAAATTACAAGCAACAAGGGCAAGGTCCTAATGTTGTTTTGATCCATGGGCTTTTTGGATCATTAGAAAACCTAAATGTAATCGCAAAACCATTAAGTGAACACTTTAATGTTATTAACGTTGATTTACGCAACCACGGGCTTTCTCCTCATAGTGATGAAATGAACTACCCTGCAATGGCTCAAGATATTGTCGAGTTATTAGCACATTTAAACATAGATAAAGCTCATTTAGTTGGTCACTCTATGGGTGGGAAAGTCGCAATGGAATTAGCACTAACACACCCTGAACTGGTAAATAAATTGGTTGTACTTGATATTGCACCTGTTAGTTACCCTGCTCGCCACACAAAAATATTACAGGCTCTAAAAGCAGTTTCAGCGCAGTCCATAGATGATAGAAAACAAGCAGATTTAATAATACAGCCTTTTATAGAAGAGCTGGGAGTTCGACAGTTTTTACTTAAGAGCCTCGCTAAAAATGAAGAAGGTCATTTTGCATGGCGATTTAACTTAAATGTGCTTGATGAAAAATATTCGACAATCACATCCAATGTTAATGAAAACAATTCTTGTTTATGCGATACTCTTTTCATTAAAGGTAATGATTCTGACTATATATTGCCTGAGCATCGTACTGCAATTACAGCACGCTTTAAAAACACCAAGGCTAAAATTATTCATGGCGCAGGTCATTGGCTTCATGCTCAAAAGCCTCTTGCTGTTAATAAAGCGATAAATGACTTTTTAACTGCGGTTTAAAGTAATTTTAATCGCGTGTTTTTGATTCAGCGCACTAAATATATAAATATTTATATGCTATAGTACGCGCCGTTTAATTTAAAGGTTATACGTTGATGGTCAGTCAGTTAATTAACGAATTTGATACCCTAGGGTTGTATTTTGGCTTAGCCGGTATTTTCATATTCATCGGCATGGCAATTAAAGACGTACTAAAAAGTGGCAATGTACCAAAGTTCGGACAATACATTGTTTGGGGCGTGCTCTTTTTAGGTTGTTCAGGCTTTATTGCTAAAGGGCTTATTCAAGTATTTTGGCAAGGCGCAGGTGTAGGTTAAGCATGGCGAAGTCAGAAACAGATAGAACTACACTCGATTTATTTGAATACGAAAAACGCCCAGGCAGACCTAAAACCAATCCCCTTTCTCGGGATATGCAGTTAAAGGTAAATAAACGTAATCAAATAAAAAGAGATAAAGCACGTGGTTTAAAGCGTGTTGAATTTAAAGTTTCATCGCAGTTATATCAAGCATTGAGTGATATGGCAGATGCACAAAATATTAGCCGTAGTGCGCTGATTGAAACGATTTTACAAGAAAGATTGGCTATTGATACATAAAAGGTTTTAAATCCATGGCAAGTGTAGGCATTTTTTTCGGAAGTGACACAGGTAACACAGAACACGTAGCAAAAATGATCCAAAAAGAATTGGGTAAAAAGCTAGTGGCTGTTCATGATATTGCAAAAAGCTCTAAAGAAGAGATTGCTGAATTTGATTTAATCTTATTCGGTATCCCTACTTGGTACTACGGTGAAGCTCAATGTGACTGGGATGACTTTTTTCCAGAACTTGAGGAAGTAGACTTTGAAGGTAAACTTGTTGCTATTTTTGGTTGTGGTGACCAAGAAGATTACGCTGAGTACTTTTTAGATGCAATGGGCATGATCAACGATATTGTTACTGAACGTGGCGCTATTGTTGTGGGCCATTGGCCAAGTGAAAGCTATGACTTTGAAGCGTCTAAAGGTATGGCTGATGATAAGCACTTTGTAGGTTTGGGCATCGACGAAGACCGTCAACCAGAGCTTACAGAACAACGTGTTAAAGCATGGTCTGCTCAAGTATATGAAGAAATGTGTTTAAGTGAATTAGCTGACTAATTTACTGCATATATCGCTAGCTGTTTAAATAATTATCAAACAGTTAGCGTTTTAAGCTTTAGTGGCAATATATATCAATTGTTCTTTGCACTTAACGCTTAGGCACGTTATCCTGTTTGTTGCTAATGTGTCGTGTACATCCTTGCAAGATGTCTAGTATAACCAAATAAAATTGAGACAGATTTAATGACTGATCATAACTTGGAACTTAAAAAAGCCGGTTTAAAAGTAACTTTACCGCGTATTAAAATATTAGAGATTTTACAATCTCCAGATAACCAACACATCAGTGCTGAAGATGTTTACAAAATTCTTTTGGATCTAGGTGAAGAAATTGGTCTTGCAACTGTATACCGCGTACTTAACCAATTTGATGATGCGGGTATTGTAAGCCGTCATCACTTTGAAGGCGGAAAATCAGTATTTGAACTTTCTGGAAGCACTCACCACGATCATTTAGTATGCTTGAAATGTGGCAAAGTGGTAGAGTTTGAAGATGACATGATTGAGCGTCGTCAACTAGAAATTGCTGAAGAAAATGGTATTACTCTTACAAACCATTCTTTGTATTTATACGGTGAGTGTAATGATAAAGCAGCGTGTAAAGAATTTAGCGACGCTAACAGCTAATATCGCTTTTAAAAGCAATAAAAAAACCTGCTAAGTGCAGGTTTTTTTTGTGCCTAAAAGACGATAATATTGAATATACCCAGTAAATCCTGGGTATATTTTAAGTATTACTTATTGAGTTTTAGACCATGAATCGCGAAGACCCACTGTTTGATTAAATACAACGTTCTCTGATTTAGAATCACGAGAGAAATAACCCGTACGCTCAAACTGAAAGCTCTGCTCTGCTCGTGAATTAGCAAGCGATGGTTCTAATTTAGCATTAGGTAAAACAACCAGTGACTCTGGGTTTAGCGTAGTTTCAAATTCCTCTGCAGCTGCTGGATTTGGTACACTAAACAAACGGTCGTATAAACGAACTTCTGCACTAATAGACTCTGGTGCTGAAACCCAATGAATAACACCTTTTACTTTACGACCGTCACTTGGGTTTTTACCAAGTGTTTCGCTGTCGTAAGTACAGAAAATAGTTGTGATTTCGCCATTTCCGTCTTTTTCAACACGCTGCGCTTTAATAACATAAGCACCACGTAAGCGTACTTCTTTATCAAGTACTAAACGTTTGAATTTATTATTCGCTTCTTCTTTAAAGTCTTCTCGTTCAATATAGATTTCACGAGTAAATGGAACATCACGACGCCCCATTTCTTCTTTATTTGGGTGATTAGCCACTGATAAAGTTTCAACTTTATCTGCATCGTAATTTTCAATAACGATTTTAACAGGATCGAGTACAGCCATTGCACGTGGTGCATTTTCGTTTAAGTCTTCACGGATACAGGCTTCAAGCATGCCCATTTCAACCATATTCTCTTGTTTTGTTACACCAATACGCAAACAAAATTCACGAATTGAACCTGGTGTATAACCACGACGACGTAAACCTGCAATAGTAGGCATACGAGGGTCATCCCACCCTTCTACATAGTTATTTACTACTAAATCATTTAGCTTACGCTTTGACATAATAGTGTATTCAAGATTTAAGCGCGAAAACTCAATTTGCTGTGGGTGACACTCTAAACTAATGTTATCAAGTACCCAGTCGTATAAACGACGGTTATCTTGAAACTCTAATGTACATAATGAATGTGTAATACCTTCAAGCGCATCAGAAATACAGTGAGTGAAGTCATACATTGGGTAAATGCACCACTTGTCAGCTGTTTGATGATGATGAGCAAAACGTACACGGTAAATAATTGGATCGCGAAGCACCATAAATGAGCTTGCCATATCAATTTTAGCACGCAGTACACATTCACCTTCTTTGAATTCGCCAGCGCGCATTTTTTCAAATAACGCTAGATTTTCTTCAACTGAAGTATCTCTATAAGGACTGTTTTTACCTGGCTCTTTTAATGTACCGCGGTACTGTCTTGCTTCGTCTGCAGTTAAAAAACAAACGTACGCTAAGCCTTTTTCAATAAGCTCTACTGCGTAACCATATAAAGTATCAAAATAGTTAGAAGAATACTTTATGTCGCCATCCCAATTAAAGCCTAACCACTGTACATCCTCTTTAATAGAGTTAACATAGTTAATGTCTTCTTTTTCAGGGTTTGTATCGTCAAAACGTAGGTTACATAAACCGTTGTAGTCTTTTGCGATACCAAAATTCAAACAAATTGATTTGGCATGGCCAATATGTAAAAAACCATTTGGTTCAGGTGGAAAACGTGTATGCGTTGTCGCATGTTTGCCACTTGCTAAGTCTTCATCAATTCGGGTTCTAATAAAGTTACTTGGGCGATTCTCAATTTCCGCCATAGGAGTGTGATCCTCTAAATATTACGTAATAACAAAACTAATGCATTATTACAAAAACATACACTAACATACAGCAATAGATTAAGGTTTATTTTAGATATTGATTAACTTTAATCCACTTGTTCAATTGTTTATGAATAAAATTTGTTTAAACGCAACATTTAGGTCATCAAAGCCAATTATAGTAGCTAAATAACCTACTTTATAAGGATTCTAAGATGGCGACACTTAATCAACACCGTGTATATATTCCAACTAATGCACGCGCTAACCACTATTTATTGGCTGAAATAATACCTAATGAAGCATTTTATAATAGCTTTAGCACTATAAACTGTTGCTACGAGCGTATTGCGCGTCAATTATTTGCATGTTGTGATGAGTATGAACTGCATAATGTACATTTATTAGCAAACGATAAACTACCGGTTGTACGCTTTCATGATGAGTCATATCAACTAGAAACCGACAAGCAGATGTTGTTTTTTTATAATCCTCGTTATCACGAGGCACATAAAATTTATTACTCACCAGATATAAAAAGTAAGAAAATACGTTTCTTGTTTTTAGCCACGGGTGAAGACTTACGTGCAAACTCCGCTTTGTTTCACAATAGAGTGCAAAAAGTATTAAACTTACTCCAAGAACAGTTATTTATAAATCAGCCCCAATTTAAACTTCGCGATCACCAACATCTAACTTACGATTTATTTGCTAAAGATAAGGGAAATAAAGAGAGTTATGGATATAAACTCAGAAGCCTCTACCCTCGTTATCAATCAAGGCAATGTAATATTCCTAGTGACTATGCTGAAATGACTTACGCAACATTTACCATTGCGGTTTCTCGGGCCATCAAAACACAGTTTCAAACAATAGTGAACAATAACGATGTGGAAAAGTTTTATGATTACTTTGCAGATAGTTTTAAACGCGCATGTGAACAAAACAAACTAACACACGGTGCAATGGTAGCTAATGGCGCAATACCCATTGTCCGAAACAGTAAAATAGATAAAAATGAAGGTAATGCAGAGTTACAAAAGTTGAGCTTTGATGTTGAATCAAATGAAAATCAAATTAAATATTTTTATGAAGCAACAAAATTAGTAGAAACACTACATTTTGTTATTGTAGCAACGCAGCAGGATAAACATGAAATTGGTTATGGCCGCTTTATGAACCAAGTAGAGAAAACAATTCATGCATTATGTAACGAGCTGGCCATAAATAAACAACGACAAGATTTGTCTGTACGCTTTTTTCAGCATATTAGTTATCCGTTCTAAATTTACCTCAATAACAAAAAGGCCCGCATAAGCGGGCCTTTTCAAAGGAAACAAGCAATTACCAGCCTGTTTTCTCTTTAAGTGCTTTACCGATTTCAGCAAGTGAACGTACAGTTTTTACGCCCGCAGCTTCTAATGCAGCAAATTTCTCATCAGCAGTACCTTTACCGCCTGCGATGATTGCGCCAGCGTGACCCATACGCTTACCTTCTGGTGCAGTAACACCAGCAATGTAAGATACTACAGGTTTAGTTACGTTAGCTTTGATGTACTCTGCAGCTTCTTCTTCTGCAGTACCACCAATTTCACCAATCATTACGATTGCTTCAGTTTGTGGATCTTTTTCGAACATTTCTAGAACGTCGATAAAGTTAGTACCTGGGATTGGATCACCACCAATACCAACACACGTAGACTGACCAAAACCAGCATCAGTAGTTTGCTTAACCGCTTCGTACGTTAAAGTACCAGAGCGAGAAACAATACCTACTTTACCAGGTTTGTGGATGTGACCAGGCATGATACCAATCTTAGTCTCACCAGGAGTAATAACACCTGGACAGTTAGGACCGATCATACGAGTACCTGTTTGATCTAGTTTAACTTTAACGTCAACCATATCAAGCGTAGGGATACCTTCAGTGATACAAACAATCAGCTCGATGCCAGCATCGATAGCTTCTAAGATTGCATCTTTACAGAAAGGAGCTGGTACGTAGATAACTGAAGCAGTTGCGCCAGTTTCTTGAACAGCATCACGAACTGTGTTGAATACAGGAAGACCAAGGTGCGTTTGACCGCCTTTACCTGGGCTTACACCACCAACCATTTGTGTACCGTACTCAAGCGCTTGCTCTGAGTGGAAAGTACCTTGGCCACCAGTGAAACCTTGACAGATAACTTTTGTATCTTTATTGATTAATACAGACATTATTTGCCCTCCGCAGCAGCAACAACTTTCTCAGCAGCGTCTGTTAGTGATTCAGCAGCAATGATATCTAGACCTGAGTTCTTAAGAACTTCACGACCTAATTCAGCATTAGTACCTTCTAAACGTACAACTACAGGTACATTTACGCCAACTTCTTTAACTGCGCCAATGATACCTTCAGCAATCATGTCACAACGTACAATACCGCCAAAGATGTTTACTAAAACAGCTTTAACATTATCGTCAGAAAGGATGATTTTGAATGCTTCAGAAACACGTTCTTTAGTCGCGCCGCCGCCAACATCTAGGAAGTTAGCCGGTTTGCCGCCGTGTAGGTTTACGATGTCCATAGTACCCATTGCTAGGCCTGCACCGTTAACCATACAACCAACATTGCCATCTAGAGCAACGTAGTTAAGCTCGAAGCTTGCTGCGTGTGCTTCACGTGCATCTTCTTGAGATGGATCGTGGAACTCACGGATTTTAGGTTGACGGTAAAGTGCATTACCATCAATACCGATTTTTCCGTCAAGACAGTGAAGGTTACCTTCGTCTGTAATTACTAACGGGTTGATCTCAAGTAGTGCGAAATCAAAATCAGTAAACATGTTACCAAGACCCATAAAGATCTTAACAAACTGCTTCATTTGTACTGGGTTAAGACCCAATTTGAAGCCTAGTTCACGTGCTTGGTAAGCTTGAGGACCCACTAATGGATCAATTTCAGCTTTGTGGATAAGCTCTGGTGTTTCTTCTGCAACAGTTTCAATTTCAACGCCGCCTTCAGTAGACGCCATGAAAACTACTTTGCGAGATGCACGGTCAACTACTGCACCTAGGTACAATTCGTTAGCAATGTCAGTACAGCTTTCAACTAAAATTTTAGCTACTGGCTGGCCTTTCTCGTCTGTTTGGTAAGTAACTAGGTTTTTACCCAACCAGTTAGCTGCAAACGCTTTTACTTCGTCGATAGTTTTTACTAGCTTTACACCGCCAGCTTTACCACGTCCACCTGCGTGAACCTGAGTTTTAACAACCCACATATCACCGCCGATTTTTTCAGCAGCTGCTGCAGCTTCTTCAGGTGTATCGCAAGCGAAACCCTGAGAAACTGGTAAACCATATTCGGCAAAAAGTTGTTTTGCCTGATACTCATGCAAATTCATGATGCTTTATCCAATTTTTTATACTAAAAGAGCTGAATATTTTTTCAAATAAACAACTATCCCAAATTGCGCACCTAGTATAGATCCCAAGGCTTAACATGAAAACCCCAGTAAGACCAAAGGCGCAAAAAAAAAGCTGTGAATGTTCATTCACAGCTTACATTTCATACAACTAGATTAAACATCTAGCAATAAGCGAGTTGGATCTTCAAGTAACTCTTTAATAGTCACTAAGAAACCAACTGATTCTTTACCATCAATGATACGGTGGTCATAAGAAAGAGCTAAATACATCATAGGAAGTATTTCTACTTTACCATTTACAGCCATCGGACGGTCTTGGATTTTATGCATACCCAAAATTGAAGACTGTGGCAAGTTAATGATAGGTGTAGATAGTAATGAACCAAATACGCCGCCATTAGTAATAGTGAAATTACCACCGGTCATATCTGCAAGCGTTAGCTTACCATCACGACCTTTAAGTGCTAATTCACGAATACCCTTTTCGATTTCAGCAACAGATAGTTTGTCACAATCTTTAAGTACTGGAGTAACTAGACCACGTGGAGTAGATACTGCAATGCTGATATCAAAATAGTTATGGTAAACAATATCGTCACCATCAATTGATGCATTAACATCTGGGAAGCGTTTAAGTGCTTCAGTTACCGCTTTCACGTAGAAAGACATGAAACCTAAACGAATACCATGACGCTTTTCAAATACTTCTTGGTACTGCTTACGAAGGCTCATGATTGGTTCCATGTTCACTTCGTTGAATGTTGTTAACATTGCAGTTGAATTTTTAGCTTCAAGAAGACGTGTAGCAATCGTTTTACGTAGGCGAGTCATAGGAACACGTTTTTGAGTACGATCGCCCATCGGTGCTGCAGGAGCAGAAGCTTCTGCTTTTTTAGCCGCTGGCGCTGGTGCTTTTAAGAACGTATCAACGTCTTCTTTAGTTACACGGCCATTTTTACCCGTGCCGTTAATTTTAGAAGCGTCTAAGCCTTTCTCAGCAATTAAACGACGAACTGATGGTGTTAACACATCTGAACTTTCGCTAGAATCTGCCGCTGGCGTTTCGTCTGCTTTTGCAGCTGGAGCCGCTGGTGCACCGCCTGCTTTAACCGAACCAATTACTTGCTCGCCTAGTACAGTATCGCCTTCGTTGTGAATGATATCACCCATGATGCCATCTTCTTGAGCTACTACTTCAAGAACAACTTTATCTGTTTCAATATCTACCAAGTTTTGGTCGCGTGTTACTGCGTCACCTGGTTGTACATGCCATGTAGCAATTGTTGCGTCTGCAACTGATTCTGGAAGTACAGGTACTTTAATGTCCACTTCTTTACCTTCTGATGCTGGTGCTGATTGCGCCGCTGGCGCGTCATCTGATTTAGCTGGTGCTGATTCTTCTTTAGATGAACCTTCACTTGCTGGCGCTGCATCAGCATCACCAAGTAAACCCATAACTTGATCGCCAAGTACGGTTGCACCTTCTTCTTGTGATATTTCTGTAATTACACCGTCATGCTGTGCAACAACTTCTAAAACCACTTTATCTGTTTCAATGTCTACTAAGTTTTGATCGCGAGTTACTTTGTCGCCAACACTTACATGCCATGTAGCAACGGTAGCATCTGCAACCGACTCAGGAAGAACAGGAACTTTAATTTCTGTGCTCATTGCTTATCCTTTATTTTCTATAGTAAGCGCGTCGGCAACGAGCGCTTGTTGTTCTTTAGTATGTACTGACATGTAACCACACGCTGGTGATGCAGACGCTTTACGTCCTGCATATTTTAATTTAGCACCTTGTGGGATTGCATCAATAAAGTGATGTTGTGAACAGTACCATGCACCTTGGTTTTGTGGTTCTTCTTGACACCATACAAAATCAGTTACGTGTTGGTAACGTTCCATAATTGTTTGCATTTCGTCATGTGGGAACGGATATAACTGCTCAACACGAACAATAGCAATATTATCTTGCTCAAGCTTACGACGCTCTTGTAATAGTTCGTAATAAACTTTACCACTACAAAATACAACGCGTTCGACTTTCTCAGGGTTAATATCATCAACTTCGTCGATCATATTATGGAAAACACCATGCGATAGCTCTTCAAGCGATGAAGTTGCAAGAGGATGACGAAGCAACGACTTAGGCGTCATAACAATCAACGGACGACGTAGTGGTCGAACTGATTGACGACGAAGCATAGCGTAAACTTGTGCAGGAGTAGATGGAACACATACTTGCATGTTGTGATCAGCACATAGTTGTAGGAAACGCTCTAAACGAGCTGAACTATGTTCTGGACCTTGTCCTTCGTAGCCATGTGGTAACAAAATTGTAAGACCACATAAACGGCCCCATTTTTGCTCACCAGAACTTAGGAATTGGTCAAATACAACCTGTGCACCGTTGGCGAAATCACCAAACTGTGCTTCCCAAAGCACTAATGAAGTAGGCTCTGCAGTTGCATAACCGTATTCAAAAGCAACAACAGCTTCTTCAGATAAAACAGAATCAAATACTTCAAAAGTACCTTGATCTTCGCTTAAGTGCTGTAGAGGTGTATAAGTAGCGCCGTCTGATTGACTGTGAACAACAGCATGACGATGGAAGAATGTGCCACGCCCTGAATCCTGACCAGTTAAACGAATGTCAGTGCCTTCAGTTGCGATTGTTGCATAAGCAAGTGTTTCTGCCATCCCCCAATCTAGAGGTTTCTCACCAGAAGCCATTAATTTACGATCATCGTAAATCTTTTTAACGCGTGACTGTGCTTTATATTGCTCTGGGTAAGAAGCGATTTTCTCACCGAGTGCTTTGAGCTCTTCAACAGGTACGCTGGCATCGTAAGCAACATCCCATTCATGGCCAACATACTTTGCCCAATCTGAAGAATGCGATGTCTCTGGTTGAATTTCTGAAACAACACAGTTGCCTTCGTCTAATGCATTACGGTACTCATCAGCAAGTGCTTTTATTTCTTGTTCAGAAAAAGAGCCTTCAGCTATAAGTTGGTCTGCGTATATTAAACGTGGAACTGGGTGTTTTTTAATTTTTTGGTACATAACAGGCTGAGTTGCATTAGGCTCATCAGCTTCATTGTGACCATGGCGACGGTAACATACTAAATCGATTACTACGTCACGTTTAAACTGGTTTCTGAAATCAAGTGCAATTTGAGTAACAAATGCAACTGCTTCAGGGTCATCAGAGTTAACATGGAAGATAGGTGACTGAACCATTTTAGCAATGTCAGTACAGTAATCAGTAGAGCGTACATCGTCTTGTTTTGATGTAGTAAAACCAACTTGGTTATTTACAACAATACGAATACTACCACCACAACTAAACGCGTTAGTTTGTGATAAGTTAAACGTTTCTTGTACAACACCTTGGCCTGTAACCGCAGAATCACCATGAATTGTAATTGGTAAAGCTTTAATACCAGAACTGTCACCTAAGCGGTCAAGACGAGCACGTACTGAGCCCATAACAACTGGATTTACAATTTCAAGATGAGACGGGTTAAACGCAAGCGCCATATGAACATTGCCACCTTTAGTAGCAAAGTCAGATGAATAACCCATGTGGTATTTAACATCGCCAGAACTTAATGTTTCTTTATGTTTACCAGCAAACTCATCAAATAATTCTGATGGATTTTTACCAAGTACATTTACAAGAACATTTAAACGACCACGGTGAGCCATACCAATAACAGCTTCTTGTTGGCCGCTTTCACCAGCGCGGTGAATAAGCTCTTTTAACATTGGAACTAACGCATCGCCACCTTCAAGTGAGAAACGCTTAGCACCTGGGAACTTAGCCCCTAAATATTTTTCAAGTCCGTCAGCAGCAGTTAATCCTTTTAGGATACGCAGCTTTTCGTCTTTTTCGAATTTTGGCCTAGACTGGACAGATTCTAAACGCTGTTGTAACCAACGCTTTTCCTCTGTTGATGTGATGTGCATATACTCAGCGCCAATTGAACCACAATATGTAGTTTTTAGTGCTTGGTATAGTTCACCTAAAGGCATAGTATCGCGGCCTACGGCAAACGATCCTACGTTAAACTCGCGGTCAAAATCACTTGAAGATAAGTCGTGGTACTCTAGCTCTAAATCTCGTACACGCTCTCGTTGCCAAATACCTAATGGATCTAGGTTTGCATTTTGGTGTCCACGAAAACGGAAAGCATTAATAAGTTGTAGAACTTTAACCTGTTTAAGGTCACCGCCACTACCCTCTGCTACCACTACTTCTCTATGCTTGTTTTTTGCAAGCTGTGCAAACTGCGTTCGAACTTCTGAATGTTTTACTTCAACATCCACACCATCAACTTTAGGTAATTGTTCGAACACTTCTCGCCATTCATCTGGCACAGAAGTCGCATCGTCTAAATACGCTTCATAAAGCTCTTCTACATAAGCAACGTTGCCGCCGTTTAAATGTGAAGATTCTAGCCATGCCTTCATCACACCTTCGTGCATTTATAAGCCCTTTTCTTTAGCGCAGAAATTAATAGTTATCATAACAAGATGGCTAATAATCTATATTAGCCATCTTACGTTTACTAAGTAATCAAACCGCTCGGTTTAATAACATAGATTTGATTTGCCCAATTGCTTTAGTCGGGTTAAGACCCTTAGGACAAACGCTAACACAGTTCATGATACTGTGGCAACGGAACACACTGAACGCATCGTCTAAATCCGCTAAACGTTCTTCAGTTGCTGTATCTCGGCTATCAGCTAAGAAACGGTAAGCGTGAAGAAGGCCTGCTGGACCAATGAACTTGTCTGGATTCCACCAGAACGAAGGACACGATGTCGAACAACATGCACACAAAATACACTCATATAGCCCATCTAATTTATCACGTTCTTCAATAGATTGAAGACGCTCGCCTGCTGCAGGCTGATCATTAATTAAATAAGGTTTAACTTTTTCGTACTGAGTGTAGAACTGACTCATGTCAATAACAAGGTCACGAACCACAGGTAAGCCTGGTAACGGACGTACTACAATTTTACCTTTGCCATTTTTTTGTAGCGTAGATAAAGGAGTAATACATGCTAAACCATTTTTACCATTCATGTTAACACCATCAGATCCACACACACCTTCACGGCATGAACGACGAAAAGATAGTGTAGGATCTTGTTCTTTTAAAAGAATAAGTGCATCTAACACCATCATGTCGTGACCTTCCTCTGTTTGCAAGGTGTATTCTTGCATACGAGGAGCGTTGTCAACATCTGGATTATAACGATAAACTGAAAATTGTACTTGTGCCATCGTCTATCTCCTAGTAAACACGTGCTTTAGGTGGGAAAGCTTCACGCGTTTTAGGCGCATAGTTTACATCACGCTTACTCATTTCATCCGTTACAGGATTGAATACTGAGTGACATAACCAGTTTTCGTCATCACGATCTGGGTAATCAAAGCGAGAATGTGCACCACGGCTTTCTGTACGGAAGTTTGCAGCTACTGCAGTTGAGTAAGCTGTTTCCATTAAGTTATCTAGTTCAAGACATTCGATACGCTGCGTATTGAAGTCTGATGATTTATCATCAAGACGAGCATGTTGCAGACGTTCACGAATTTCTTTAAGTTCTTGAAGACCTGAAGCCATTGAATCGCCTTCACGGAATACCGAGAAGTTAAGCTGCATACATTGCTGTAGGTCTTTTTTGATTTGAACTGGATCTTCACCTTGGCCAGCCGTTGAATTTTCCCAACGGTTGTAACGTGCAAGAGACGCTTCTAAATCTGACTCTGAAGCCGCTTTTGATACTTCAACATCTTTAAGGTATTTACCTAAGAAGTTACCAGCTGCACGGCCAAATACAACTAAATCTAGTAATGAGTTACCACCTAGGCGGTTTGCACCGTGTACAGATACACATGCAATCTCACCAACAGCAAATAAACCTTCAACTACTTTTTCGTTGCCTTGAGCATCGATTTGTAGTGCTTGTCCATTTACGTTAGTAGGAACACCACCCATCATATAATGACAAGTAGGAATTACTGGAATTGGCTCTTTAGCTGGATCAACGTGAGCGAAAGTTTTAGCTAGGTCACATACGCCAGGAAGACGTAGGTTAAGCGTTTCCTCACCTAAATGGTCAAGTTTCAGCTTGATATGAGGACCCCAAGGACCATCACAACCACGACCTTCACGGATTTCAGTCATCATTGAACGCGCAACAACATCGCGAGACGCTAAGTCTTTTGCATTTGGTGCGTAACGTTCCATGAAGCGCTCGCCATCTTTATTTAAAAGATAACCGCCTTCACCACGACAACCTTCAGTTACTAGCGTACCAGCACCTGCAATACCCGTTGGGTGGAACTGCCACATTTCCATGTCTTGCATAGAAATACCAGCGCGTGTTGCCATACCAACACCGTCACCGGTGTTAATGTGAGCATTTGTTGTTGATGCGAATATGCGACCTGCACCACCAGTGGCTAATACAACTGCTTTAGATTTGAAGAAAGTGATTTCACCTGTTTCAATCTCAATTGCTGTACACCCTACTACATCGCCATTGTCGTTTTTAACTAAGTCAAGTGCATACCACTCAGAGAATACATTTGTTTTGTTTTTAACGTTTTGTTGATATAGAAGATGAAGTAAAGCATGACCAGTACGGTCAGCTGCAGCAGCAGTACGTGCGGCTTGTTCACCACCAAAGTTTTTCGATTGACCACCGAAAGGACGTTGGTAAACACGGCCATTTTCAAAACGAGAAAATGGTAGTCCCATGTTTTCTAATTCAGTAATAGCTTCTGGGCCAGTTTGACACATGTATTCAATAGCGTCTTGGTCGCCGATAAAATCGGATCCCTTAACGGTATCGTACATATGCCATTCCCAGTTGTCTTCGTGTGAATTACCAAGCGCTACTGTAATACCACCTTGAGCAGATACAGTGTGTGAGCGCGTTGGAAATACTTTAGATATTAATGCACACGTTTTGCCAGATTCTGTAATTGCTAAAGCAGCGCGCATACCAGCACCACCTGCACCAATTACTACGGCGTCAAATTCACGAACAGAATATTTCACTTAAACACCCCATAATACGATTAGACCAATAGCTACGTAAGCAACGGCCATTAGGTTTAAAACAAAACCTAAAACAGCACGCAACTTCGAACACTTAACATAGTCTGTAAGAACTTGCCAAAGGCCAATGCGGGTATGAACCATAATGCAAATAAGGGTAATTAAAGTAAAACCTTTCATTGCTAGGTTAGAGAAGAGGCCTGTCCAGGCTTCGAAAGTGACTTCTGGCGTCGCTAAAAAATAGCCGATAATAAAAATCGCGTACGCGCTGATTATTAATGCCGTGGTACGTAAAGATACGAAATCTTGTACACCATCACGTTTTAGAGTTGCTTGATTTAAAACCATATCCACACCCCTGCCAATACGGCAAACACAACACCAAGAGCCATTGATACTTTAGCGCTGAGATTACCTGATTCAAGTTCTTCCCAATGTCCCATATCCATAATCATATGACGGATGCCACCAATAAGGTGATAACCTAATACAGAAACAGTGCCCCAAGCTATAAATTTGGCAATGAATCCGTTAAACAGACCCTTGACGAATTCAAAACCTTCAGCTGAAGAGAGAGACTCAGACCAAGCCCAAATGACAAACGTTAAAGCAAAAAACAATGCAACACCGGTGACGCGGTGAAAAATTGAAGCTTTAGCCGTTGCCGGCATAGATATAGTTGTTAGATCTAGATTTACAGGTCTTTGCTTTTTCACAGTTACTTGCCCATCTTTGCTCACAGTGGAGCTCATCTACTTGTTTTTCTAAAAACCCACCAAATATTACTGATGGAACTATCAGAATAAACGTATCAAAATAGTTAAAGTTCACAAAACAGTAAATTTTAAGCTGTTAAGAATATGTTTACCCAAATACAATACGGTTTAAAACCACCGTTAGTATATATACCCACAGGACTTTTTACAATTCTTGTTTATTTAGAGATGTTTGCGAATTAGCCAATAGTATTATATTTAATTAATACCGAATATTTATTATACATATATGCATAATGTTTATAAAAATTGACTTTAACCCCCTCTTTCACGTTAAAATGCGAAGATGTGCTTAAAACAGATTTCAGAACTTTAAAATCTAAAAATCAGAATAGATATCTTAATAGGAGATACATAGCGATGGCAGATAAAAAAGCCACAGTCCATATTGATGGACTAGATCCAATCGAACTTCCAATTTATCAAGGCACTGCTGGCCAAGATGTAATCGACGTACGTACGTTAGGTTCACATGGCCACTTTACTTATGACCCAGGTTTCATGTCGACTGGTTCTTGTGAATCTGCAATCACCTATATTGATGGTGGTAAAGGTGTACTACTTCACCGTGGTTACCCAATTGAGCAATTAGCTGAAGATTCTAACTATATTGAGCTTTGCTACTTACTTTTAAATGGTGAGTTACCTTCTAAAGAACAATACGAAGTTTTTAAGAATGAAATCACTACAAGCACTATGCTTGACGAGAAAATTGCTAACTTTTTCCAAGGTTTCCGCTTTGACGCTCACCCAATGGCAATGCTTTGTGGCGTAGTGGGTGCATTATCATCTTTTTATCATGAAGACCTTGATATTACTGATGCAGAACAACGTAAAACAAGTGCAGTTAAGCTAGTTGCTAAGTTACCAACTATTGCTGCAATGGCTTATAAAACAAACATCGGCCAACCGTTTGTATACCCACGTAACGATTTAAGCTACGCAGAAAACTTCTTACACATGATGTTCTCTGTACCTGCTGAAGAATATAAAGTTAACCCTGTAACTGCTAAAGCTATGGATAAAATCTTTATGCTTCATGCAGATCATGAGCAAAATGCATCGACTTCAACAGTTCGTCTTGCTGGTTCATCAGGTGCTAACCCGTATGCATGTATTGCAGCTGGTATTGCTTCTTTATGGGGACCTGCTCACGGCGGCGCTAACGAAGCATGTTTAAACATGTTAGAAGAGATTGGCTCTGTGGATCGTATTGATGAATACGTTGCTAAAGCTAAAGACAAAGCTGACCCATTCCGCCTTATGGGCTTTGGTCACCGCGTTTACAAAAACTTCGACCCACGTGCTACAGTAATGCGTCAAACGTGTCATGAAGTTTTAGCTGAGCTTAATATCCAAGATCCACTTCTTGATATTGCTATGAAGCTTGAGCAAATTGCCCTTGAAGACCCGTACTTTGTAGAGAAGAAACTATACCCTAACGTAGATTTCTACTCTGGTATTATCTTAAAAGCGATTGGTATTCCAACAAGCATGTTCACTGTAATCTTTGCAATGGCACGTACTGTTGGTTGGATCACTCACTGGGATGAGATGCTATCTCAACCTGGTCATAAGATCAGCCGTCCTCGTCAACTTTATACTGGTTACACTCAACGTGACTACGTATCAACTGACAAGCGTTAATTAACGTTGGTTAGTTTAAAAAGGCCGCATTTTGCGGCCTTTTTTATTAACAACACTTGAGAATTATCATAAACCGATTACAATTCCTGCCTTAAAAACACTATGTAGATGAGCCATGCTTGCTTTAAAGTTTGATATAAATAAAATTAGAAACGACTTCCCAACATTAAATCAAACAATAAACGGCTGCCCGCTTGTTTATTTAGACTCAGCAGCAACCTCACAAAAGCCTCAATCAGTTATAGATACAATTACTGAGTTTTATACGTCTCAAAATGCTAATGTACACCGTGGACGCCATACACTTAGCGAACAGGCCACTTATTCTTATGAACAAGTCCGGGATAAAACTGCAGAGTATTTCAATGTATTTAGTAAAGAGATTGTATGGACTAAAGGTGCTACAGAAGCCATAAATTTGGTCGCTAACGGCTTAAAAAAGCGTTTAGATGAAAGTCATACCATAATAATATCTCCGCTTGAGCATCACGCAAACATAGTGCCTTGGCAACTAGTAAGCCAACAGACGGGAGCTAAATTAGTCTCTCTGCCGCTTAATAATAACGGCACGCTAAACACACAACAATGCTGTGAATTTATAAAAGAAACAAAACCTGCCTTATTAGCGATTACACAAGCATCGAACACACTGGGTAATATCACTGACTTAAAGCCACTAATTGTAGCTGCAAAAAAGGTGAATTCGCTTGTTTTAGTGGATGGTGCACAAGGTGCACTGCATTTAAAACCCGATTTACGTGAATTAAACTGTGACTTTTATGTCTGCTCAAGCCATAAAATGCTCGGCCCAACAGGATTAGGTGTGCTTTATGGTCGATATGAGCAATTAAATACCCTTGATATTTACCAATCAGGTGGGGAAATGATCGATAAAGTGTACTTAACTCACAGTACTTATCGTCCTGCGCCTGCAAAATTTGAAACTGGAACACCAAATATCTCTGGAGTTTTAGGCTTTGGTGCCGCATTAGACTATTTAAATGAATTAGATCACGCAAAAATCCAGCAATATGAGCAAAAATTGTTTAGTTATGCCGCTCAAAAATTGGTAAAGGTTGATGGTATTACAATATATAGCAACCTATCAGACAATATTGGTACACTCTGCTTCAACTTAAATGATGAACATCCTTATGATTTGGCAACTTTACTTGACGGGTACGGGGTTGCAGTCAGAAGCGGACACCATTGTACACAGCCATTAATGACACATTTAGGGCTTAATGGAACGCTAAGAGCGAGCTTTTGTTTTTATAATACCTATGAAGATGTAGATATATTCATTGATTCACTTAAAAAATGTATCGCTTTACTGGACTAAACGTCACTTTAATAGAATTAATTAGGATAACTCATGACAAATACGTTTAACAAAGTCACAGAATCTATAAAAAATGCGCCCGCTTGGCAGCAAAAATATCGTGAGATAATGCTTTTAGGAAAAACGTTACCGGCTTTAGCTGATGTTTTAAAAACTGATGACGCACTTGTCTCTGGTTGTGAAAGCAAAGTATGGATGTTTGTTGAATTTGATTTAACAGAAAATACACTTGTTGTAATAGGTGACTCTGATACTCGTATAGTAAAAGGATTATTAGCCATTATTTTAGCGCTTTACAATGGCCTCACACCAGAGCAAGTAGTGAATAAAAATGCGTATGAAGAATTTGAAAAGCTCGGCCTTATAAGCCACTTAAGCGCATCACGTGGTAATGGTATTAAAGCCATGGTTGATAAAATACAAACCATGGCACAACACAAGCTAAGTTAACCGAGGTCTGTTGATCTTTCAAGGTTAAATTGCAGCAGTCTGTTTGGTATTTAGGCTAGGCAGACCCTAGGCTTGTGAGCGTTGTTTTTTATCTAGGTATTTACGTACAGCTTTAGCAGCAACAAAAAAACCAAAGCTTCCTGTGATCATAGTCACAGAGCCAAAACCATTATTACAGTCCATATTCATCGTGCCATCAGCACTTTGCTTAGCATGACATACGCTGCCATCGCTTCCTGGGTAAACCAATTGCTCTGTTGAGTAAACACAATCAATATTAAACTTACGTTTAGGATTATTACTAAAATTATATTGCTTGCGCAAAATATAGCGCACCTTTGCAAGTAATGGGTCTTGCGTAGTTTTAGCTACATCACCAAAGGTTATTTGGCTAGGATCTGTTTGCCCGCCAGCACCACCAGTTGTAATTATAGGTAGTTTATTACGTTTACAGTGAGCAATTAACGCTGCTTTTTCTTTAACTGCATCAATACAATCAATTACATAATCAAAACCTTGAATATGCTCTTGAATATTATCAAGCGTAATAAAGTCATCTATTACATGAACTTGGCACTGTGGATTAATGAGCTCGCAGCGCGCTTTCATTGCATCGACTTTAGCTTGACCAATAGTGCCCGTTAACGCATGAATTTGCCTATTGACGTTAGTCGCGCAAATATCATCCAAATCTATAAGTGTTATTTTACCAACACCAGTACGTGCAAGTGCTTCTGCTGTCCAGCTTCCTACACCACCGATCCCTACTACACAAAAATGTGCTTCTTGAAGCCAATCAAACTGTTGATGACCATATAAACGTTTAATACCACCAAAACGTATATCTGTAACTTTTTCGCTCATTTACCAATCCAGTTGCCATGGCGATTGCCATGCTTGAAAATCTTGATGTTTAATTAACGCCAAATACTCATCACCATTATCGGGTAATAAAGTTAGCTGTATTTGTTCACTTTGCCAAAAAAAGCTCAATGCATATGCATGTAAATAGGTACGATTTGATGGTGTACCTGAATACATTGCATCGCCTAAAATAGCTGCGCCCACACTTTTTAGTGCCACTCTTAATTGATGCGTCTTTCCTGAATAAGGTTTTAAAATATACCCTCTAAATCCTGGCTTATAACTCAGAGAATAGAATCGGGTGATTGCAGGGTTGAGTGTACTCGTTAGTAACTTAAATGAGCCACGGCGAGACTTAGCCATATCGCCTTTTATCCACCCTTGCTTCTTTTTAGGTTTAGCATCACTAATCGCTAAATAAAATTTAGCAATCGCATGCTCAGTAAACATAACAGTAAAGGCGGCTGCAGAGGCTTTGTTTCGCGCTAAAATAATCAGCCCTGATGTCACTTTATCTAAACGATGAACGGCATAAAGCTTTTGCGATAATTGTTGTTCGGCTAAAACAACAAAGCCGGGCCCCTCTTCAGAATGAAAATTAAGACCCGCTGGCTTTTCTAAAATATAAAAGTCGTTATGTGTATAAACAACTTTTAATATCTTACTTACTTGCTCACTCACACGTTTTTACTTTTAATATGCGCTATCACTTTAGCTAAGTCATCAGGCGTATCTACACCTGCATGAGGGGCTATTTGAGCTTGTTCTATTTTAATTTTATAACCGTGATACAAAACACGTAACTGCTCAAGTGATTCAAGTAATTCTAGTGGTGATACACTCAGCTCTATATATTGTTTAATAAAACCCGCTCTGTACGCATAAATACCCACATGGCGTTGAAATGGCGCTAAATTAAGGGCAGTGCTATCATCCATCATCGTATTTCTATCAAACGGTATACTTGCACGAGAGAAATACAGGGCATTTTTATTTATATCGCTAACCACTTTAACGGCATTAGGATTAAATACTTCATCACGCTCTTCAATAGCAACACTTAACGTTGCCATTGGTGCTGTTGAATCACTTAATAGTGCAGCAACTTGAGATACGTTTTCTGGTGCAAGTAATGGCTCATCGCCTTGTACATTAACCACAATTGTATTGCTATCAAGTTTAAGCAAATCAACCACTTCAGCTAATCGTTCAGTACCCGACTGGTGATCTTCACGCGTCATTACTACATCATTAGTAAACATACTTACTGCATCAAATACTTTTTGATGATCGGTTGCTATAACTACTTTACTAGCACCTGATAAACATGCTTTTTCGTAAACGTGTTGAACCATTGGCTTGCCACAAATATCAGCAAGCGGTTTACCTGGTAGTCGGGTCGATGCAAAACGAGCAGGAATTACAACTACGAATTCCACTTTTCAACCTCTTCTAGAGATAGTTCTCGTGCTTCATTTTCAAGTAAAACTGGAATATCGTCTTGAACAGGATAAGCAAGCTTAGCTGCTGTGCTAATTAGTTCGTTGTTTTCTCTGTCAAAGCGTAATTTTCCCTTACAAACAGGGCACGCAATTATCTCGAGTAATTTTGTATCAAAGGCCATTGAGTATTCCTTTTTCTTTTAATATTGAATTTAATTTGTTTATTACGCTATCGGTAGGTTGTGCATCTACTGGTAAATAATACCAATTAGGCTTTGCAAAGGACTTACATTTAACGGCATCTTTTTCGGTCATTATAATGCAATCATCACCAAATTGGGCAAAATCATCTACTGTATAAGCATAATGATCTCTAAAATGATGAGTCGATAATAACGTAATATCTTGTGCTTCTAATGAGTTTTCAAACCGTTTAGGGTTCCCAATTGCACTTATTGCATGTGCTTCACTTACGTTACTTTTTGCATAATCGCTTGAATTAACCAAGCGAAGGTTACTTACTTGTAATGTGTAGCTATTATTAGCCTCACCACCATTTTCAATTACTATATCGACACTTTGCAAACGTTTAGTTGTTTCACGAAGTGGTCCTGCTGGCATAACAAAGCCATTACCAAAACGACGCTCACTATCAACAATACAACACTCAATGCTACGAGGCATTTTATAATGCTGCATTCCATCATCAGAAATAATAACATCGAGTGTATAATTATTTTCTAATAAATCGATATTGTGTTGTCTATTAGGCCCAACCGCTATTGGGCACTTTAAACGATGGTATAAAAGTACGGGCTCATCTCCAGCCTGCTGAGCATCTACAAGCTCAGTAACTAACAGCGGGTAATTTTCTGATTGCCCACCATATCCTCTACTAATAATTCCCACTGATAAACCTTGCTGTGTTAAATGACCATACAGCCACAAAACAAAAGGCGTTTTACCATTACCGCCAACACTTATATTGCCAACTACAATTACAGGCGTTTTACACTCAAAAGGTTTAAGTATTTTAGCGCTGTATAAGTATTTTCGAAATGATGAGACAACCCAAAACAAAGCACTTAATGGTAATAACAGTAAAGTAATTAGACCAAATGGTTTATACCAGCTTTGTTCTATTTTACTCACGCCTGATCACCAAACTGCATTTTGCAAAGGGCTGAATAAGTACCGTCATTTGCTAATAAGCTATTGTGATCGCCACTTTCTATTACACGACCATTATCAATAACATAGATTCGGTCACTGTTTTCGATAGTAGATAAGCGATGCGCAATAACAATTGAGGTTTTATCTTTCATTAGCGTTTCTAATGCTTGCTGAATAAGCTTTTCAGATTCGGTATCAAGTGCTGATGTAGCCTCGTCTAAAATCAAAATAGGTGCGTCTTTTAATATTGCACGTGCTATCGCTATACGCTGGCGTTGACCGCCGGAGAGCATTACGCCATTTTCACCTACCATGGTGTTTAATTGCTCTGGCAAGTCTTTAACAAACTCCCAAACGTGCGCTTGTTTAGCAACTTGCTCTAATTCTTCCTCAGACACATCATGCTTTATGCCATAACAAATATTGTTAGCAATCGTATCGTTAAATAACACGACTTGCTGAGACACTAAAGCAAATTGGCGACGTAAATCTGTTAATTTATAATCCTGCAGGGCTATACCATCAAGTAATATTTCACTCGGTAACTCTAGGTCATAGTAGCGTGGTAATAAATTAGAAATTGTTGATTTACCCGAGCCTGAGCGCCCTACTAAGGCAATACTTTCACCCGCTTTAATCGTTAGCGACAAATCGTTTAATACTGCTTCATCTTTTGTTGGGTACTTAAAGGTTACATTTTTAACTTCAATTAACCCTTTAACTTTATCGACTGAAACGGTGCCAGTATCTTTTTCCATTTCTTCATCTAAAACTAAAAATATACTTTGTGCAGCAGAGATACCACGCTGCATATCACTATTAACATTAGCGAGTTGTTTTAGCGGTCGCAATAGCATCATCATTGAGGCAATTAATGCCATGAAGTCACCAGAGGTAATCGTATCAATCATTGATGGAAGAGATACAGCCCATAAAATAACAGCCATAGCACTTGCTGCTAATATTTGAATAATTGATACACTTAAAGCTTTTGTCGCATCCATTTTAATGCGCTGCTGGCGGTTATGATTATTAATCTTTGAGAAATGGTTTATTTCTTGGTCTTGTCCGCCAAATCCATGAATAACTTTATGTCCGCTAAGCATTTGTTCAGAGCTACGTGTAACCTGCCCCATAGCTGATTGGATACTTTTAGAAATATGGCGAAAACGTTTCGATACAACCGCTACAATAATGGCAACGAGAGGGATGATGACTAAAAATATAAGTGAGAGCTTCCAACTGGTATAAAACATTACACCAAGTAAAAAGACAACAAAGGCCCCTTCACGTACAACAATAAGTAACGCTTTAGTAATTGCTTGTTGAACTTGCTCTGTGTCAAAAGTGATTTTTGAAATTAAATCGCCTGTTGAGTTTTTGTCATGAAAAGAAACGGGTAAATGCAATATGTGCTCAAATAACTCTTGGCGTAAAGAGCGTACAACTTGAGAGCCCACATAACTTAAACAGTACGAAGACATAAAGTTAAAAACACCACGCCCTAGTACTAACGCGATAACTACAAAAGGAGCGTACTTTAAAACTTCTGTATTTCGCTGGTTTAAACCTTGATCAATAAACGGCTTCATTAATTGAATGAATAAAGCATCCATTGCTGAATAGCCTATCATCCCAACAATTGCGATAAAAGCGACGCTTTTGTAAGCGCCAACATACGAGACAAGACGTTTATAAATTTGTGCAGTACTTTGATCCATAACACTCTCTAAATACAGTAACTCCCTGTATTGTATCCTTCGATGAGATAAAACTAAACGTCAATCTTTGATAAACCAATAACTTTCCTGCCCTCTTGCTGTTTCTATGACCAAATTGTTTGAGTAGAATTTAATACTAATTTGTCCATCAACGCCTGTTGTAAATTGCTCGGCGCTTATTGCTTTGTAACGCTCGACAACAACGGGCTTGGGAAATTCCCACTGTCCTTTATAAGCACTTGAATGAATCACAACTTTAGGGCCAACATAACTAATAAAATTAACACTTGAGGATGTATCACTGCCATGATGCGGGCTTAACATGACTGTACTTTTCAACGATGTATTATTAGCTAATAATGAGGCTTCACGGGATTTTGATATATCACCTGTAAATAACACACTATGAGTATTACTCGATACTCTAACAACGCATGAATCGTCGTTTTCATTTCCATACCCTATAGTGCTAAAGCTTTCTACTCTTAAACCAACAAAATCAGCACTTTGGACTTCACACACATTAAGTGTATTTTCAGGATGAAATTGCTTTAATGTTTCCCCAAATCCAGCTTCAATAAAATGCTGTATTCCTCCAGCATGATCGCTGTCTTCATGACTTAGAATCGCTGTTTTTACTGTGAAATTATTTGCTTTTATGTAAGGCAATAAAATACTTCGCGTACGGCTAAAACGATTAAAATAACTTGGACCAAAATCATAGATAAGCACTTGGTTATCTTTTTCAATTAATGCCATGAGACCATGCCCAACATCAAACACATGAAGTTGCCAGTTAGGCTTTTCTTTTAGGAAGTTATTCAATAATAGTACTGTTAAAGGAATAAAAGAGAGCAATTTATAGGGGAGGAAGTAAATCATCAACATAGTAATATAGGTAAAAATGACGAATATTAACTCGATTCTTCCTGTTGTCAGCCATCTTAATGACTCAGGTATTTCATAAAGTAATTTAAATAACGCATATAACCCTGTATCAAACAAATGTATTAAATTACCTATATCTAAAAAAGTACTCAGTAATGTAAAAACAATCAAAAATGGCAAAATAATGATAGAAAGAAACGGTATCGCAATTAAGTTAATGACTAGGCCCGCAATACTTACGCCATTAAAAAAATAAAGTGAAAGTGGTAATAAACCGATAAACAATGCTACTTGAATAACAAATAACGCAATAATTTTGTTTTTTATTCGTGTATTTAATATTGGTAATTTATTAATAACAGTAAAAATTATAGCGACCGCTAAAAATGAAAAATACAGACCTGAATTAAGTAAATTAAATGGGTTAACAGCAAGCACTATAACCAAGGCAAATAAAATACTATGCCAACGCAGCGGCTGTTTAGCTAGAAAATAAAGTAACAAATAACAACCCAGCATAATTAGTGCTCGCGTTGCTGATACTAAAAAGTCACTTAAATATACGTAAACTAATGCAGCTATAAAACCGAACGAACTGTAGTAAAGTGTAAGGTTAAATGATTGACCAATTGAAAAGTTTATTTTCGTACAGATAAATCGAATGAATAAGTAACCAAAGCTAAAAATTAAACCAATATGTAAGCCCGATATAGCCAGTAAGTGACTTAACCCAAGTGATTGCATTAATTGTTTATCTGTATAGCTCATTAACGATTTATCACCACTGAGTAATGCATAATAGAGCCACTGCAATCTTGTATTTGTATAGGTATTTTTAATGAATTTTTGATAATCTAGCACGATGCTTTGTTTATCGCTGTGTATTATATTAAGCTCTTTATTGAGCACTTTGCCTTTAAATAATATTCTATTTATAAATGCATAACGTTCATTATCAAACACATTAAAATTTTTATTACTGCGAAAATATTTTAAATGGATTAATGCAGAGAATTTATCGCCGACTGTAAAAGGCTGTGCAGAATTAACACTGAGCATTGCCTTGGGTGCTCTAAAATTCGAAAAACGACTCCCGTCTAATGCCACTATTTTGGCTTTGATATACTGAGGTTTTTTATCAGAAATAACCTCTTCAACAACTAATGTAGCATCAAGTGCATACTTTTCGTTCGCTTTTGGTATTTCAAAACTATAAAAAAGGTAAAAATGCATACCAACAAAGCAAATTGCACAAATAAAGCCTAACAATACGTTTAAAAACGGCTTAAAATAAGCGCTCACTATTACAATGAAAATTGTGAAGACTGTAAATTCGAGAGTTTGATAATAAAACACGGTTGCTACACAGCCAATTACAAACCCAAGACTTATCCACACTGATGTAAATGGTTGCTTTAAATGGCTAAAAAAACGATCCAAAGATTTTTACCTGATCCAAATAAAATTAGACATCATAAATCACTAAAAATATTTGGACGACTTTTACAAGACGCAAATCTTTGGCATTTAAATAGACGTTCAGCTCGAGGAGCCTTCGCGGTCGGGTTATTTTTTGCTTTCATCCCTGTTCCTTTTCAAATGGTTTTAGCCGCAGCAGGTGCTATATTATTTAGGGTTAATTTACCCATATCAGTTGCTTTAGTATGGCTTACGAATCCATTAACCATGCCACCTATCTTTTATGGCTCATACTTAGTGGGTACGTTAATACTTAATCAGCCAGAACAACACTTTGTATTTGAAGCCAGTTGGTCTTGGTTTTTAGAAAGTATAGAAACAATTGGTCCTGCATTTTTATTAGGTTCATTAGTATGTGCTTCTATTGCATCAATTATAGGATACTTTGGTATCGATATTATTTGGCGCCGCTCTGTGAAAAAAGCATGGTTATCACGAAATAATTAGTGGCGTTAAAGCTAAATAATAATTATAAGATTCACGGCAATCCTAATCTTATAAAATATTATAGACGAAAAAAAACCAACTTTATTAAGTTGGTTTTTTTATAATCAATAAACTTTAAAAGCGAAATACACGCCTTAAGCCAACCAGTGGTAATAACAATAATGTATACCAAGGGAAGCTAGCAGAGTTACGCTCATAGACTTCAGCCTCTGGTGGAGCACAGTTTTCTACTTCACCATTTGCGATTGGTGTTAGTTTAACGGCAACTGCAATACTCTCATATTCAATTTCACCATTAACATCAGTTACTACACCACCTAAAGAATCTAGTTTTTCAACCGTCTTAGTCGCAGTGCCAAATATTTCATTATTTTCGTTAATAGATGTAGCTTCGGCCATTGTATAAGCGTAATTAGTTTCGCCATCGGTATCAAAACAAGGCAGTAAATCGTTTAAATTAGTGTTTTTATCTTCACCAATTTTATAAATAAACGCTTCTTTACGACGCGTATTATCAGAAACCCCCACTTCACCTTCACCAACAATATAACCTTGATTATTTATATCGTTACCGTAAGAGCTTGAACTTGAAAAGTAGTCGGTTGGAAAAACGGTATTACCGGTTGCTATATCATGATAGAAGAACTTGTTACGAAGCGTACCTTCAATAAGCTTAGTTGCATAACCTGTAATTACATCATTATCATTAATTGCAATTGATTTACCAGCCTGCCAATCGTCTTCTTGATTAATAAAGTCAGTGACTGTACCGTCTTTAAAATAGACTGGCATTGTAAGAATTGTATCGTCATTTTCGTAATAACGCGTATTTGATGAACCTACAATTATACCGTTGCTGTTCACTGCTAAAGCAGTACTTGTAAATGCGTCATCTTCCGCTTCACCTTCATCAGGTGTCAGTGCTAAGCCAAGCTCTTCAACAGAAATAATATTCAGAGATTCATCAAGTTCCCATTTAACCGCTCGCTTATTAAACAAGCCTCGTAAAATATTTGAATTTAACAAATTAATACAAACTGACGCCGGTTCATCTTCGTTATCACAGTTATCATCAATATTATCTTGTCTGTCATCTGGAATGCTTGTAGACATATTACCTACAACGGTATAACCACTGTTAGTTTTAACAATATCGTTAGCGCGGCTTGTACCGCCGTATTCATTAAACTCAGGCTCTAACTCAACACTTACACTGCCATCAGCGCTTATTACAATTCCACGTTCTATAAATTCATGAGTAAACCATGTTTCTGCATCATCTTCACCATCAGGTGTAAAAGATACTTTATCGTATGGAGCGCTTCCCCAACCGACTGTAACACCATCTTCAGTTACAGCATTAAAAAGGTTAGTAGTTGAACGTGTTAATCCGTCATAATCAACAGATACAATATCAAATAATGGTTGCTCAGTTATTTGTGTATCATTATATTTTATGCCTACTAATGAGCTTAATTTTTGATATTCAAAATTTGTAGAAATTGAAGATAAAAAACTAACCATGAAAGTGTGTGCATCAGCATTAGTAAGTACTGCATCATTATTTTCAATGTCATCAAGTGTGAAGGTAATCTCTTTATCACTTAATTCAAATGCTGCCTCTGTATTGTCATAGCTATTTTCAATAAGGTTTTCAGTAAAATCTATATAGCTTGTATCAATAGGTAAATTGTATAAACCATTTGCGAAACCAATAATATGCCCGCTTTCGCTTACATCTGTTACATAAGAATTTTTAGCGTCTTCAAGAGTCCCTAATTCACTTAACTGGTACGTCGCACTTGTTGCTGAAGTGCTTAATGTCGCTAAAATACTGGCAGCGAGTAATTTATATTTCATTTTAGTCCTTACTACTGATTCTGTAATTCTTCAAGTTCTTCCCAGCGCTCAAGGGCAGCTTCAAGGTCAGACTCAAGTTGTGCTAAATGGTTCAATGCTTTAGTTGTTACATCACTCTCTTGTTTAAAAAAGTTTGCGTCACTCACTACAGCTTGTTGAGCTTCAATTTCAGCTTCTAGTTTTTCCATTTTATTCGGTAGTTGCTCTAATTCAAGTTTTAATTTGTAAGAGAGTTTATTTGTCTTAGCTGCTGGTTTTGCAGCTGGAGCGGCTACTTTTTCAACTTTTTTTACTGGTTGTTGCTGAATTTTTTTTTCTTGTTCAGCTAAGTAACCTACATAAGCTTCATAGTCGCTATAACCACCGACGATATCTGTTACTTTACCATTGCCTTCAAATGCCCATACACTAGAACATGTATTATCAATAAATTCTCGGTCATGGCTTACAATCAGCACTGTACCTTGGTATTGATTAATAATGTCCTCTAGTAACTCTAACGTTTCAATGTCCAAGTCATTCGTTGGCTCATCGAGAACAAGTATATTAGATGGTTTTAAAAACAGTTTAGCTAATAGCAGTCTATTTTTTTCACCACCAGAGAGTGCTTTAACCGGGGTTCGAGCGCGAGCTGGAGGGAATAGAAAGTCTTGCAGGTAACCTAAAACATGACGTGAACGACCGCCCATCATCACTTCTTGTTTACCTTCGGCAACGTTATCTTGAACAGTTGCTTCTTCGTCAAGTTTTTCACGGTATTGGTCAAAGTAAGCAAACTCTAAATTAACACCTTGCTTAGTAATACCACTATCAGGTTCTAAATCACCAAACATTAGTTTTAATAGTGTTGTTTTACCAATACCATTTGGGCCTACTAAGCCGATTCTGTCGCCACGCATTACAAGTGTCGAAAAATCATCAGCAATAACTTTGTCTTTAAATGCATGGCAAAGGTTCTTAGCTTCAAATACCAACTTACCTGAGCGATCAGCTGTTTCAATATTAAAGTCAGTTTTTCCAACTTGATCAACACGTTGCTTGCGCTCATTACGTAGCTGTTTTAGCTCTCGAACACGCCCTTCGTTACGCGTTCTTCGCGCTTTAACACCTTGGCGAATCCACGTTTCTTCTTCAGCTAAACGCTTATCAAACAATGCATTTTGCGCTTCTTCTACTTTTAAATCATGCGCTTTTTGCTCTAGATAAGTCGCGTAATCACCTGGGTACGAAATAAGTTTACCGCGATCTAAATCTAAAATACGCGTAGCGACAGCGCGAATAAACGCACGGTCATGCGATATAAATACAATGCCGCCTTTGAATTCTTTTAAAAACTGTTCGAGCCACATTACACTTGCCATATCTAAATGGTTTGTTGGCTCATCTAGTAATAATAAGTCAGGCTCACTTACAAGTGCACGCGCAAGTGCTACTTTACGTAACCAGCCACCAGAAAGAGACTCAAGTTTAGCCTCTGGTGTTAATTCTAACTGTGTCAAAACTAATTGAATTCGGCTATCAAAGCGCCAACCATCAGCGGCTTCAAGTTGGTTTGATAAACGTTCAAGTTTATTTAATAACTTATCAGTACATTGTGTTTGCAGTTCGTTGCTAACATGATGAAAATCAATGAGTAGGTTAGCAATTTCCGGCATACCCTGCGCAACGTAATCAAATACAGTGCCATTTGCGCCTTTTGGTGGATCTTGCTCTAAACGAGAAATCCGAATGCCACCAAGCTGATTTATTTCACCGTCATCTAAAACAACTTGTCCATCGAGTACTTTTAATAACGTTGACTTACCCGCGCCATTTCGACCAACTACACACACTCTTTCGCCACTTTCTATAACGGCGTCTGCTTTGTTAAGCAAAGCATGTGTACCAAAAGCAAGTTGTGCTTTTAAAATTCTTATTAAATCCATAGTTCTTATTTGCTCTTATTCTGCTTGTGCTAAAAATTCGCGCACAGAGTGTAAAGTAAAAGGCCAATATAATTTCTCGCCTTTTTCACTTTTTAATACAGGAATAGTAATTTGATACTCAGCAATAAGCTGCTCATCAGTCATAATATCGATTTGTAATAACTCACTGTTGTCATTTAGTACATCAGTGATAAGTTGCTCAGCCTGTTCGCACAAGTGGCAACCATCAGTATGATATAAAATCCATTTAGCCATGCGTAATTAGCCAGCTATTATGGATTTTTTTATTACGTTTGAAGTCTGGTGATAGCGTTTTATCTGAGATATTAACGGCTTTTAAACCTAAACCAATCAGGCCAACTTCATCCATTACAAAACCACGTTTGTTATTAGAGAAAATCAAAGTACCTGATGGACTTAAGATCTTTTTAACCCACGTTAATAATTTAATGTGATCACTTTGCACATCAAACGCGTCTTTCATACGTTTTGAGTTTGAGAACGTTGGAGGGTCTAAAAATATCAAATCATATTGTGCTGTCGCATGCTCTAACCACTTTAAACAATCTGCTTGTTCAAAACGGTAACGTGTATTACTGATATTGTTTAAATCGAAGTTATCTTGCCCCCATTTTAAATAGGTTTTAGATAAATCAACTGTTGTAATTGCTTTAGCGCCACCAAGTGCAGCATGCACAGAGGCAGTACCTGTGTATGCAAACAAGTTTAAAAAGCGCTTATCTTTCGCATTTTCTTGAATATAACGACGCATTAAACGGTGATCTAAAAACAAACCTGTGTCTAAGTAGTCAAATAAATTAACTTTAAACTTAGCACCAAACTCTTCAACTACCATAGTTCGGTTTTGTTTAGACATGGCCGTATACTGGTCTTCGCCCTTTTGCTTTTTACGCACTTTTACAGCAATATTTTCAGGTGAGATATCAAGTTGTTGCGAAGTTAATGTTATTACGTCTTGCAGGCGTTTTTCTGATGTTTTTTCATCAATTTCTTTAGGCGCTGCATATTCAAAAATAACCGCAGAATCACCGTAAATATCTACAGCAACATTGTACTCAGGGATATCCGCTTCATAAACACGATAAGCATCTACTTTATTTTGTTTAAGCCAGTTTTTTAAGCCTTGCTTATTCTTTTTCAATCTATTTGCGAATGACGTAGAACCTTCAAAATTAAGCGCTTTTTTATCATCGGTGGTCAAACTTACTTGCTTATCATCTAATTGATATAAGTTAAGTTCAACATCAAGTGGGCCATTTTTAAACTTATAACGCTTAAGGCGCACAAGTTTTAAAAGTTTAAATAAGCTATCGTCCATACCTAGTAAGGCAAGTTTCCAATGATTAAAGTGCTTTTTAAAGCCAACACCTAAATTACGGTGTAAATCAACAAGCTCAGCCATAGAACCAATACGCTCACCGTAAGGTAAGTTTGAAATTACAACCCCCGGTAATTTTGCAACAGCAGTAAGTTTAGTGGCATCACTTTGCTTAAACTTAATAACATCGTCAAGCTCAGCACGTTTGGCATTATCAATCGCTTTATTTAAAACTTGCTCATCGTAATCGTGGCCAATTAACCACAATTTAGGATCGGTAATGTTAGCAAGTAACTCTTCTTTAAGTTCTTTAAACTTAGCGGCTCTAAAACTGGGTAAACGCTCAAAAGCAAAGCCTTCACGAAATAATCCCGGCGCCTCGTTTCGCGCCATGCCAGCCGCTTCGATTAAAATAGTACCTGCACCACAACATGGATCGAATAAAGGTTGTTTTACATTATCAAGCCAACCACTTCGTTTAATTAATGCAGCAGCTAAATGTTCTTTAATTGGTGCTTTACCTTGACCTTGACGGTAACCACGTTCAGACAAACGAGGGCCCGAATAATCAATATACATAGAAACGCCGTAACGATTTAATCGTGCAACAACACGCACATTTGCATCTTGCTTATCAACGTTAGGACGCTGCTCGTATAAATCATTAAAGTAGTCAACAATCGCATCTTTTATTACAAGACCCGAAAATTGTGTGTTTTTTAATGAGTCATTGGTACCGTTGAAGTCGACAGCGAATGTTTGAGTTGGTCCAAACCACTCTTGCCAAGGTTGCGAGCGAGCAAAATTATACAGGCTATTCTTGTCATCTACGCCTTCTTTTTCTTCAATAAGCATAAGCACACGCGTTGCAAAACGACTTGATAAACAAACCTTTTGCGCCAGTAATGAGTCAGCCTCAAAACGAACAGAACCAACAGTTTGCTTAGACACAGTTGCGCCAAGTTCTGTTAGTTCATCAACCAATAAATTTTCGATTCCGATAGAAGTAAGTGCGATAAATTGCAAAGTAATAACCCTTAATAGCTAATTGCGCAGGATTATAACATAGGTTGGGCGACAAACACGCCATAAAGACACGCTTAAAAACTTAAATTTGGTTAGGCGGTTTGACTTTGATATTGCTGATTTAGGATGGGGTGAACTCGATTATTCAAAATACGGATTACTTCAAATTGTGCTAAAGATAAATTTTCGTCTAATTTAAAGGTTTCGCTTAAATTTAAGCAAATAGATGCATCAGGGCAATGCTCTACAATTAAAAAATCGCCAGTCTGCGCTTTAGATATTAATTTAACTATTGCTTCTACACTAGGCTCTGTTCCAGTGTACTCTTCAAAAAACCAGCTTTTTGATAAAACGGGTTTTAAGTGATACTTAACAGCGGTTGCATTTAGCGATATTTGACAAATTTGAGCAGCAGACCACAATTCAAACCCATCTAAATAGTTATAAACTTGTTCATAAAATGCAGCATCTTCGAGACTAAAACGTGGATTTTTAAAAACAGAATCGGTGAGTTGTCTTAACTTATAGGGCGTACATAATTGCATGTCGTCATTTAAATCAAGTAACAAACGATTTTTATTAGGACAAGTAATCCACTGCCATTGCTTTGATGCTTGTAACATTTACTCCTCCTTGGGTATGTTGAATAATTATTGCTCACAGTATAACCGCTTTTGACCACTTTTAAAATGCTTGCTTAGAACATTTATCGAACGATCAAAAGCTTAGATAACTGATCCTTATAAGCCGTTAACGATCGACTTTACCAATTGTGGACCTTTGTAGATGAACCCAGTATAAACCTGGACTAAATTTGCGCCTGCATCGAACTTTTCTTTTGCAGATTGCGCATCATCTATTCCGCCTACTCCGATGATTGGTAACTTACCTTGTGTTAAGCGTTTCAATTCACTCACCACCTCTGTAGAACGCATTCTAACTGGGTGACCTGATAAGCCGCCGGCTTCTTCTGCATATAGCTGGCCCATAACTGCAGCTCGCTCAAGCGTGGTGTTGGTGGCAATTACACCATCGATTTTATTATTTAAAAGTGACTCACTTACTTGCTCTATTTGAATTTGATCTAGATCCGGTGCAATTTTTACAAGCATAGGCACTTGTTTATTGTGCTTTGCAACTAAATCTAACTGTTCGTTTTTAAGACTTTGCAGTAAATCATCAAGTGCAGCGCCATATTGCAAATCACGCAAGCCAGCTGTATTTGGTGATGAAATATTTACCGTAATATATGAGGCATGTTCAAATACTTTACGCATACAATGAATATAGTCATCTTTACCTTGTTCATTTGGCGTATCTTTATTTTTACCAATATTAATACCGAGTATGCCGCTGTATTTTGCTGCTTTTACATTTGCAACTAAGTTATCAACGCCTTTATTATTAAAACCCATACGGTTAATAATAGCGTTTGATTCTGGCAACCTAAAAATACGAGGTTTATCATTACCAGCTTGAGCACGCGGCGTAATAGTGCCAACTTCAATAAAACCAAAGCCCATTTGGCTGAATGCATCAATACATTCCGCATTTTTATCAAGGCCAGCTGCTAGCCCTACAGGGTTTTTAAATTTCAGACCCAAAAAATCGACTGGCTTATCAGAAATATTTTGCGACCAAGCTAAATTTAAAGGTGTATTGGTAAAACGACGAAGATTATTAAGTGCAAACTCATGCGCCCACTCCGCATCACGGGTAAACATAAAACGGCGAGCTAAATCATAAAACATCAATATAATCCTCTTTTTAAATTTTAGACAAAAAAATACCTCAGACAAGGCTGAGGTATTGTATAACAATTTTAACAATCAGTTATTTATTTACTAAACAATTAACTGATTAAAGCTAAATTATTTTCCTGACGTATCACAATTGTGGCTTAACAACATAAGTTCACGAAGTGCAACCGAGAACTTAGCAAAGTCGTGGCTTTGTGATGTTTTAAACTCAGCCAGCATTTGTTTCCAGCGTTGAAGTAATAAATCTTGGCTATCCATCCACTCGTCTATTTGACTATCAACATCGCTCTCATCACCTTCAAAGCTATTTAATACAACTTCAGATAACGTACGTTGCTGCCAATCAAGCTCTTCTCGATAAGACGAGCGAGCAAGTGCTTGCCAATGATTTGCTACTGGTTGCTTAGTTATTTGCTCTAAGAACCAATGCAGACCCATTCTTGCACCTAGTTTAAAGTAAGTATTGGACACCATCGAAATACTCTTACCTGAACTATTCGCAACTTCTGCTAAATCCATCACAGAGAATAAGCTTGATAAAGAAACAATACGATTAGCTATATCTGTTGGAACGCCCGCATCAATTAACTTATTGGCCTCAATTACAATACGATCATTTTCTTTTTCAATCATATACGTATTTAAGTTATCGCTTAAATCTTTAAAGGTTGGCGCAAAGAATTCAATTCCTTGTTCAATAGTTTGTGACTTATTACGATGACGTAAGAACCAACGCGTTGCTCGGCGCACAGTACGACGAAGTTGGTAAAGCATTTCAGTTTGAACTGCTGCTGGTATTTTATTATCAAGTGCACTAATAGAAGACCATGTTTCACGCATTTCAAATATTTCGCTAGCAATTGAGTAACACATTGCTATCTCAGCTTCATTAGCACCAGTTTCTTCATGCATACGTACCATGAAGTTTAAACCCATATCGTTAACGATACTGTTAGCAAGTTTAGTTGCAATAATTTCTTTACGAAGTGGGTGGTTGTTCATCGCATCGTTAAACTTCTCACGTAGAGGACGTGGGAATGACTTAACAAGCAATTGGCGATAGTAAGGGTTTTCAGTAATTTCATCACTTACTAAAGACTCTTTTAATACCATTTTTGCGTAAGACACTAGCACTGAAAGCTCAGGACGAGTTAAGTCTTTACCTGCAGCGGCGCGTTCTGCCAATTCTTCATCACTTGGAATAAATTCGATAGCACGGTTTAACTTGCCTTCTTTTTCAAGCGCATGAATAAAGCGAATCTTTTCTTTGAGCGTTGAAGTTCCTTTAGACTGCGTAATTGAAATAGTATGTGTTTGACGGTAACAGTCTTTTAATACTAATTCAGAAACTTCATCTGTCATTGAGTAAAGTAGCTCATCACGTTGTTTACGTGTTAGGTCACCTTCAGCTACTAGGCCATTAAGTAAAATCTTTATATTTACTTCGTTATCTGAACACGCAACACCACCAACATTATCAATAAAGTCCGTGTTTACGCGCCCGCCTTTAGCTGCAAATTCAATTCTGCCAAGTTGAGTAGTACCTAAGTTACCCCCCTCACCTAAAATTTTAGCGCCTAAATCTCTACCATTAATACGTAACGCATCGTTTGCACGATCCCCTACATCTGCATCAGTTTCTTTAGAGTTTTTGATATACGTTCCGATACCGCCATTCCACAGTAAATCAAACTCCATCATTAACGATGCTTTTATTAATTCGTTTGGCGTCATACTCGCTTTTTTAGTGCCCAACATTTTTTTCATTTCTGGGCTAAGCGTAATTGATTTAGCTGCACGAGAGAAAACACCACCACCGGCAGAAATTAACTCTTTGTTATAATCATCCCACGATGAACGCGGCATATTGAATAAACGTTCGCGCTCAGGGTAAGAAGTAGCAGCATCTGGGTTTGGATCAACAAAAATGTGCATATGGTTAAAGGCAACTTGTAACCGAATATGCTTAGATAACAACATACCATTACCAAATACATCACCAGCCATATCGCCTATAGCTACCACTGTAAAGTCAGTCGTTTGACAATCGATATCCATTTCACGGAAATGTCGTTTAACTGACTCCCATGCGCCTTTAGCTGTAATACCCATTTTCTTATGATCGTAACCAACCGAGCCACCTGATGCGAATGCATCGCCTAGCCAGAAATTGTATTCATTAGCTATGCCGTTTGCGATATCAGAGAACGTAGCTGTACCTTTATCCGCTGCAACCACCAGGTATGCATCATCTTCATCGTGGCGAACAACATCTCGAGCTGGCACTACTTCACCGCGCTCTATGTTATCTGTAATATCTAGAAGACCACGGATAAAAATTTTGTAACACTCTTGGCCTTCTTTTATAAACGCTTCGCGCTCACTAGGTAATTGTTTACATACAAAACCACCTTTAGAGCCAACAGGTACAATTACTGTATTTTTAACTTGTTGCGCTTTAACTAAGCCAAGTACTTCAGTACGGAAGTCTTCACGACGGTCAGACCAACGCAGACCACCACGCGCTACTTTACCGTAACGTAAATGCACACCTTCAACGCGCGGAGAATAAACAAAAATTTCAAACGCAGGAAGTGGAAGTGGTACATCAGGAATTAAGCTAGGCTGTATTTTAAACGAAACATAAGATTTAAACTGACCTGCATCATCTTTTTGGAAATAGTTGGTACGTAGCGTCGCAACAATCATATCTACGTATAAACGTATAATGCGGTCATCATCAAGGTTTGCTACATTTTCAAGTTCTAAGTAAATTTGCGTACTTAACTTTTCAAGTGTTTTAGCACTTGCTGGGCTCTTAACTGAGAACTTTTTAGCAAATAAATTAACAATTTGCGCTGCAATGTTTGGATAATTTGCAAATGTGCTTTCAATGTAACTTTGTGAGAACGTTACACCAATTTGACGCATGTACTTAGCGTAAGCACGTAAAATAGAGGCTTCGCGGCCAGTTAGGCCACCCATTAACACTAAACGGTTAAAACCATCATTTTCAAGGCGGTTGCCCCACACATTTGTTAATGCAGCGCGAAAACGTGCTGAAATTTTATCAAAGTCTGCCATCCCTTTGCTGTCAATAAGCATCGAGAAGTCCATGATCCAGTTAATACGACCATCGCTAGTTTTAACTGAATATGGTGTTTCACCAACAACGCGCAGACCAAAGTTTTCAAGCATTGGCATAACATCAGATAAGTGAATTGGCTCATCTTTATGGAATAAGCTTAATCGTACAATATTACTGTTTGCTTCTTCTTGAGGACGGTAAAACAGCATTTCTAGCTTGTTTTCATCGCTAAGTAGTTCTAACTTTTCAATATCAACAACCGCAGCACTTGGAAGCACTTCGTCTTTGTATGAGCGTGCAAACGCATTACAGTATTTACGATTTAAATCGTTACCACGTGCTTCACCCGCAGACTCTAAAAGTGCAGATTGAAGTTTATCTTCCCACGTACGTGCAGCTTCTACTAAATTGTTTTCGATGTCTTTCACGTTATATTCGATCTTGTTGTCGGTCACACGAACGGTGTAATGAGTACGCGCCAGTGTTGACTCAGAGAAATAAGTAGTAAATTCGACTTTATCGTCAGAATTAAATGCATTAGCTAATATATCTTGCGTTTCACGACGAAGAGCCGTGTTATAGCGTTCGCGAGGAACATAAACCATGCAAGATAAAAAGCGACCATACGCATCTTTACGTACAAACAAGCGACACATATCGCGCTCTTGTACTTGTAAAACACCCATAGCAACTTCAAGTAGCTCACCTTCGCGCGCTTGAACTAGCTCATCACGTGGGTAGGTTTCTAAAATATTTAAAACAGCTTTGTAAGCGTGAGTACCTTTAGCAAAATCACACATTTCCATAATGCGATTAATTTTACTTTTTAACACAGGCACATCAGTAGCACTGTTATTGTAAAAGCTTGATGAGAATAAACCGATAAAGCGGTCTTCACCAATTACATTACCTTCATCGTCGAAACGCTTAATACCTACATAATCAATGTAAGCGGGGCGGTGAACGCGAGAAACAGAGTTAGTTTTAGTTAAGATCAATAAGTTGCTGCTACGTGCTTCTTGGCGAGCGACTTCTGGTAATTCTGATAATAATCGTGTGTGTTCTTCAGTCGAGTTTTTCATCAAGCCAAGGCTTGATTCCATTTTACCTTTTAATTGGTAATCACCTTGAACTGGGCTTAACTCATATTCACGGTAACCCATTAGGGTAAAATTATCTTTAGCTAACCAATCTAAAAACTCAGTTGTTTCTGAAACTTCATCTTTACTTTTATTATGATGACGTTTAGGTAACTCTTTAGTCACTGCAATTAATTTTTTACGGATTGGTTGCCAATCATCAACAGCAACTGATACATCAACTAGCACAGACTCTAATTCTTTTTTGAAAGACTCAATCACAGAAGAATCTGTTTGACGGTCAATTTCAATAAAAAATACTGTTTTAGTAGATGAAGATTCTTGCTCTGCTTTTAAATTTGATAATCCAGAAATTTTAGCGTTTTCATCACGCTTAATTTTTAATGGGCAGTGAAGTAATAAGTGAGAGGCGATATTTTCACGAGTCATGGCCATACGAACAGAATCAACTAAAAACGGCATGTCTTTAGTAATAATTTCTACAATTGTATGCGATGACTGCCAGCCATCTTTTGCCACTTCAGGATTGAAAACGCGGATAACAGCGTCGTCGGTAGTATTTTTTTCTAGCGAGTTCCAAAGGCTTAATGCTGCGCCATATAGGTCACTATCGTTGCGATTTGCCAAATCCTCTTTAGACATATTGCTGTACAAGGCTTTGGCGAATTTCTCAACGAGTAACACATTATCAGCGCGAACTTTTTTCTGGATCAGCTTACAAACATTATCTAGGATAACCGAGGCTTGGCCTTCATTTCGTGTCATTGTATGTTCCTTAATCTATTACTGCTCAGGAGCAGAAATTTGTACAGCTATTCATTAGCGTGGAGTCAATCAAATTCTAACCCTTTTGCAGCTAATAAACAGCCTTTTCGATGAAAACATTTTAAGCATTTCAGCTATTTGGTCATCTATTCACAAATTGTAGATATAAATGGCCTTTACAGGCCATTTAGGAGCAAAATTATTCACATTATTTTTTCTGGTCAGTCCAGAGAAGGCTACCAATCGCCGGTAATAACAACACTGCACCCAACATATTTACTAAAAACATGAAGGTTAGCAATATACCCATATCAACTTGGAATTTAAGATCTGAGAATATCCACGTACTCACACCAATAGCTAATGTAATCCCCGTAAACAATACAGCACTACCACGCTCAACAAGTGCATTACGATAAGCAATACTCAGTGGTACGTTTTGCTTAAGCTGCCCCATCATCGACGACAGTATATAAATACCATAATCAACACCAATACCAACACCTAGCGCAATTACAGGTAGTGTAGACACCGTTAAGCCTATTTCTAATTGCACCATAAGCGCTTGTGCAAGTGTTGATACAATATAAAGCGGCAATACTACGGCTATTGTTGCTTTTACGCTTCTAAAGCTCATTAGGCATAAAATAATAACGGCACCATAAACGTAAAGCATCATTGGTATTTGCGCCTCTGCAACTGACTCATTAGTCGCTGCCATTACACCAACAGGCCCAGACGCTAATTTAAATGCTAATTCATCAGTGCCCTCTTCTTTAGCAAATTGCTTAACACTTTTAATCACAGTATCGATAGTTTGTGCTTTGTGATCATCTAAAAATATTATCACAGGCATAACGGAGCAGTTACCGTTAAGTAAACCTGTACTTGTTTCAACTCGAGATGTTGATTGTACTAAGCTTGCTGAATTTCGTGGCAAACTCTGCCATTTCAGATTGCCTTCGTTGTACCCTGCGTTAACCGATTGAGCTACAGAGCTCAAACTAACAGCAGACTGCACACCGGTCACATTTTCTACTTTATATTGAAAACGGCTTATGCGCTCCATAACATCATGTTCAGTACATGCTGCAGGATATGCCTCTACTATTACTTTTAAGATATCTGACGAAATAGTGTACTTGTCTGATATTAAAAATGTATCTTGGTTATAACGCGCATCTTGATGCAGAGACGGTGCGCCTGCGTGTAAGTCGCCTATACGCATTTTATCTGCTTGCCAGTAACCTAGAGCAAATAAAACAAGGGTAAAACCAATAATCATTTTAGCTACTTTAGGGTCTGTTGCTTTTACAAGTAAGTCGCGGATTTTATCAAGCATGTTAGGCTTTGCAGCGTCACCAGATTGAATATGTACACAGTTTTCAAAATTCATGTACGAAGCCCAGACCGGCAATAATATTAAATTAGTAAATATAATGACGGCTACACCTAAACTCGCTGTAATAGCAAGTTCACGGATAATACCAATATCAATGGTAAGTAATGTTAAAAAGCCAACGGTGTCTGAAAGTAGTGCAATACCACCGGGTATTAATAGAGCCCTAAAACTTGACTGACAACAGATACGGGTACTTTTTCCTTCACCTACTTTTTTACCAATCGCATTGATCATCTGCACACCATGACTTACACCAATAGCAAATACTAAAAACGGCACCAAAATAGACATCGGATCAAGACCAAATCCTAAACTTGAAAGCAGGCCTAATTGCCAAATAACAGCAATAATAGAACAGGCAATAGGTAAAATGGTTAACTTCAAACTGCCACAAAATAGCCAAACCATAACGAAAGTAAAGGCGATAGCAATGGCAAAAAATACGACCACACCTTTTGCGCCTTCAGCTATATCGCCTGCCATTTTTGCAAAACCAATAATATGAATACTTACTTTATCTGTACTCAAAGGTTCTCTTAAATCACTTTCTAGCTTTTGTGCAAAAGCTAATGTGTCTAACTTTTGTTGTGTTTGTGGATCTGTTTCTAAAAGCTGGGCCGTTACCATTGCACACGAGTAATCGCTGGCAATCATACGTCCTACCACTTTTGCTTTTTCGATGTTTTCTTTTACAACACCTAAACCACGCGTATCCGCTTTAAAGTTAGCAGGAATAATTGGACCGCCTGCAAAGCCATCCTCGACTACTTCAACAAAACGAGCACTTGGTGAAAATATAGAGTTAACTAATGGACGATTTACGCCAGGAATAAAATAAAGCTGATCGTGAACCGCTTTTAATTGAGTGAAAAACTCTGGATTAAATATATTGCCGCTGTCATCACACACTGAAATTAAAATACTATTTGCACCACCAAATTGTTTTTCGTGCTTGGTGTATACTTTCATATAGTCGTGATTTAACGGAATGTTTTTATTAAACGATGCATCTAATTGAATTTGAGTTGCTTTGAATACGAGTAAACAGGTTATAAGCGCAAAACTTATAAGCATAATTAAGCGATGTCTAAAAATCGCCTTTTCTATAAAATCGAGTAACTTATGCATTAAGGGGTTAACTCCTTCACTTTAATGCCATCTTCTGTCGCCATGATTAGTTTGTTATTTAAAATCACGCCATCCAAAATTGCTTTACCATCGGCTAACTGCTCATGGGTAAGTAATCCATCTTGAAGGTGAAAAATAACACCACTATTGGCGAGCATGAGCCATTGCTTATCATTGTAATTAATGATGTTGTTAATTGTCGCTGTTTTAATATTTTCAAAATGTAGCCACTCTTGCTCATTATTTTTCTTTGCAAACACGTTACCGCGAAGCCCTGCTACAATTTCTTGCGTACTATCTGATGCAACTGCAAAGAATGAACCTGGGTAAATCTCCTCAATCCTTTGCCAAGTTTGACCATCATCAATGCTTCTGGCCATTAAACCCATCTCACCAACGAGCATTAATCCATTGTCTGTTTTTTCGATTCGATTAAAGTGCGGTAAAATTGAAGCTGTTTCTGCTTCGTACCCTTCGGGATCATTTTCTTTTAAATCGTTTAAGTAATCTCTGTCATCACTAAACAGTAACGAATCTAAAAAGCGCTTTTGCCAATGTTTACCACCGTCGGTGGTTTGATAAAACATGCCATAGGCCCCCACTGCAAAACCTTTTAAATCATCTTCAAATAGGATATCAAGGCAGGGTTTATCTAGTTCTGGTTTAACTTGTTGTAACTGCCAATTAATACCACCATCGGTAGTATTGATAATGGTGGCATCGTGTCCACATGCCCAGCCATTATTTTCATCGCTAAAGTCAACAGCTGTTAATAGCACTTGAGTTGGTACAAGTTCAGCTTGTTGCCATTTATTACCAGTGTCACTTTTAATAACGGTACCATGCTTGCCTACTGCAATTAGCCCGTTACCTGTGTTTGTTATATCAGTAAGTAGGGTTTTATCTGCTTTAATTGCACTGATTGCATTTTCAGGGACATCCTGAGCAACACTCGCACCACTTATGATCAGGCTGGCATATACTAAATACTTCATAAATTTTAATCGCCTTGAACGAGAGAATTGTTTGTCTTTATATACTGAGGAAAGCGTTGCGCGATTTGGTATAAGACAAACGCGATGTGAAAGGAAAAGGCACTTAACATGCGTTAAGTGCCTAACTTCTAACTATCTACCTGCGCGACGTAATGCGCTTGACGTAAACTCGTTATCGTTAAACGATTGTGAAAAATCGTACATTTTTTCTTGGTTATCTAAACCAATTGCTAAATAACGACGAGAATTCAAATCATGGTAAACCTCAAGCGTACTCCATTGTGTAGGTACCTCGTAGTAGTTAAGGCCATAAGCCATTGCTACACGATAAAGCTGGTCGCGGTTATCATAAATATCCGTAACCTGTACTTGCCAGCTATCTTCGTCAATGTAAAACACACGTTTTTTATAGATATGGCGTGTATCGTCTTTTAAGTTAGCTTCAACAACCCAAACACGGTGTTTTTCGTAACGTGTATGCTCTGGGTTTATGTGGCCAGGCATTAAAATGTCATCGTATTCTAACTTATCACTATGAAGCTTATAGCTGTTATAAGGAATGTATAACTCTTGCTTACCTTTCAACGTCCAGTTGTAACGATTAGGTGAGCCATTGAACATGTCAAAATCATCAGTAGTACGTAAGCTATCCGCTGCTGTTCCTGGTGCATCATATGCAACATTAGGTGCACGACGAACGCGGCGTTGTCCCGAATTGTAAGTCCATGCTTGGCGTGGCGTTAATATTTGGTCCATCGTTTCATGAACAAGCAGTGCTGTACCTGCTAAGCGTGCAGGCTCTGTAACACTTTGTTTAAACTTAAACAAAATGTTTGAGTCTTGCAGCTCTGCGGGTGTTGCACTCGGATCTGAATATTTAACCAATAACTGCTCATCAAAGCCAACATAGTTATAAGAACCCGATGCTGTTGGCGCTGCTTGACCGGCAAAACGCTCAATAGACTGTCCACGGTAACGTAACAAATGATTCCAAATAGCTTCTAAACCCGTTTTAGGAATAGGGAAAGGAATACCAATTGCCGTATTTTTGATCCCATTCCCGTCTTCAACTAGTTCAGCTGTTGGTGCAAACTTTTTAGTTGCGTCGTACACAAACTGTGGATAAGACGCAGAGCGACGTGTTTCATACACTGGCATTTTAAATGTATCTGGATATGCTTCAAATAAAGCAATTTGACCCGGACTTAAATTTGCTTTGTACTTTTCAATATTATTTTTATCAATAGTGAATAGCACTTTATCAGTTGAAAATGGGTCAAGGTGATGCATACCCGGTTCATAGCCTGCTGGAGCAGAAATAATGCCATTATTCCATGCTGGAATAGAGCCATCAGCATTCGCCGCTTTTTCTGCGCCTAATGGCGTTAAGTTTTGACCTAATTGAGCTACCTCAACTGCGCTCATTTTTGCCAAAGCAGCACTGCTTGCAAATAAGCTACAAAAAGCAGTAGCAATGAGGGTAGGTTTTTTAATCATAGTAATGTTACCCCTAAATAGAATATTTTAAGTTAAAAGAAACGTAATCGCGATCTGAGAAAGTATTAATATCGCCGCCGCCCCAAAACGAGTTGTAGCTCACGTCAAGTGACCACGCATTTTGGTAGTTAAAGTTCATGGTCGCACCTAAAGATTTACGGTCTTCAATAAATAAGAACATAGGATCTGGTGTATTACCATTTACGTCATGAGAAAATACAAAACGAGGAGAGAAATTAATACCATCGTAAAGGTCATAATAATCACCTTTAGCAATTAAGCGATATCCCCAAGAAGATGCAGTAGCAAATGATTTTTGCTCTGCACCATTTGAAAGACCAAGTTGCAATGTAGTGTAATCAGTTGTGCCAGGCCCAGTAATAACGCCACTTCGCCCAGTACCCGATACGTTTAAACGCATCTCGTCGTATTCAGGCATGTTATGAATTTTTACAGCACCCACTTCACCAACAACAGCCCAACTATCAGCCCCTAATGAAGGGCCAAATAAATGTGTTGCAGTAAACTGTAATTGTGATGTATTACGTTCAATATACCCTTGAGCAACTTGACCAGGTCCTACAACACTGATGTCGTCGCCTAAACTCATTTGTGAAATACCCGCAAAATCAGGACGGATACCAGCAACCGCTAATTGCTCAGGCATCGCTGCATACAAAAGCTCAACATCATCAATTTGCAGAGGCTCGTCTTGACGAAAAGCAAATTCACCCGCAAAAGCTGTTTCACCAATAGTGGTGTTAAAGCTCAAACCGTATAGTTTAATATCTTCTGGGTAGTCGTTTTCAGCTTTAGAAAAGGCAGTTAAATCAGCAACATTATCAGAGGTAATTTCTGTCGTCATAATCATCGCTAAATCTTGCGCAATTGCTTCGTTTGAAAAGTTTGATACGCGACCAGAGATAAGCGGACGACGACTGTGGTAGTTCACATGGTATAACGCAATTTCAGTATCATTAAACTCAGGTAAAAACACCCCTAAACGAAGACCGTACTGACCGCCATCTTCAGGTTCTGTTTTACCATTATCTCCTTTACCTTTAAGCGCGACCTTAGTTGGATATGCAAGGTACATTTGAGTTAATAAAGCACTCCCTTCGGCACTTGAAGGATCAATTCCTTGAGCAGCTGTTGCTAGTGCAAAGTCAGATTTTAAGTTATTTAAACTATCCGTTAAAAAAGCAACATCAATATCAGGATTAGACGTAAAGCCTAACTGAACATTTTGTTGGTAACCATTTTCTGCAGCAAAGTCATTAGTAGAAAAATACGTGCCAGCTGCTGGTAGACGCGTTTCTTGCCATTGATATTGGTAGAAACCTTCAAGCGTAATATTTTCAGTAATACCAAGCGATGCCCAAAGCATACCTACAGGTATAAATGCTTCTTTAAGCTCAGCGCCTGGTGCTTTTAATCGGTCAATATCAACTGGGTTTACGTTAATACCATGAGATATAAGCGTACTTTCACCCCAGTTAACTACTTGCTGACCTAAGCGAATTGATAATGGGTTATTCCCGTCGTTTAAATCAAAATTAGCCCAAACGTATGCATCTAGTAAACGGATATCTGCACAGCTTTGCTCTTTTGTATCTTTATCGTCACACGGGTCAACACCTTCACCAGAAGTTGGGTTTGAATAAGCGCGATCGCCATCCATCAACGCAAAATCATAAAAGTACATAAAACGTGTAAACAAACCATAATTATCTTTATTTATTGAAAGGTCGTGTGTTCCCTTCAATAGTTTTGAGAATGAGTCGCCACTGTCAAAATTTAAATTACCCGCATCACCATTGTTTGAGTAAGAGCCGGGTTGTGCCCATACATCTTGTGATGAGTAAATAGTGTTACTTAGTGCAGGGTTGTAACCTGTCCAGTCAAAAGCTGGATTATTACTTTTACCAATTAAGTTAAAGTCCCTGTCTTCTACACGGACGCTTTGCCCATATGAAAAGGTTGAGTCGAAGGTAATATCAAAACCCCCAGCTTCAAATGTTACAGCTTGAGTACTGGCTGCAGATAAACCTAAACTAGCGGCTGCTAAACCTATAGCGATTTTATTTTTAACAAAAAGCGATCTTCTTATCATTTTGGTTCCCCCCTGTCGCGGGTCATTTTGTGTGATCAAGTTATTGTTTTTAGTGTCATCGTAACGATAGAAGCGAATCATTGAAATTACAAATAGTCGCATTCAATCTGTCATATATTTCTTATTCTGGTTGACGCTTACGTATTGGTAAGACGTCGTACCAGATAATTTATACACGTTATTTAACAATAGGACAAATTGAAATTAACAAAAAGACAATATTTTTATGCTTTTATAACATGAAAACAGGGAGCTAAGCCACGCGCTCAATACGAATGAATTTATTTTCGGGGGTTAATAATATTCTAAAACGCCCTCTTATACCTAGGCTGGTAATAAAAGGTCTTAAATGATTAGCAGAAAAACGTACCGTTTTCCCGCCATCTTCTACAACTTGTAAAGAGCTAAAACGGCCATGGTAGTAATCCATGCACTCGTTATAGCTCAATCTTAAGGTAAAATAATACTCAATCATTTATACGAGCGCTTTTTCAACCTTTTCATACAAATCAGCACTTAGCCCATCTAGATTAGCTAAGCGTTGTAATTGCAGTTTCATTGCTTGAGAGCGAACATCATCGTAACGTTTCCATGACATGAACGGTGTTAACATACGAGACGCATTTTGTGGATTAATTGCATTAAGTTTTATTAATAAGTCACCTAACAACGTATAACCTTGGGCGTCTGAACGATGGAATTGTGCTGTATTAAAGTGACTAAAGCTTCCTACAAGTGCACGTACACGATTCGGGTTTGAAAAATCAAAACACGGATGTTCGTAAAGTGCCTTAATATTGTCTATAGCATTATTGCCTGATTGCATAGCTTGCAGTGCAAACCACTTATCCATCACTAAAACATCATGGCGCCATTGACTATCAAAATGACTCAAAAGCTCTTCTTGTAAAGGGTGGGATGCTTTTACCACTGCGCTTAGTGCACCAAGTACATTGGTCATATTAGTAGAACTTGCGGCTTCTTTAATAAAGCTTACAGCCTCTGGCTTTTGAGTTTTAGCCAAATAATGCAAGCATATTTGTTTTAAAGCGCGCTTAGCAACGGCGCTAGCACTTATACTGCCATCATCTTCAAGAGATTCGTAACAACTAAGCAGTTCATCAGCAAGTTCGTCAGCAATTTGTTGCTCGAACTTTTCTGTTATTTCAATAATCTCATCAACAAGTATTACTTCAAATTCAGCGGCTAATGTATCAAAACTTGGCAGTTTAAACAGCTCTGCAATTAAGGCTAAATCGCCCTCTTTTGTGTTTATAAGTACACGTAGCGCATTTATAATTTCGCTGCTTAACTCGCTATTAGTCGTATCGGTAATCTGAGATTTAATCGCTTTAATAAATAGCTGCTGTTGTGCATCCCAACGTGAAAAATCACTACGTGCAAAACGCATAATATGCAATAGTTCGGGCTCTGTTGTTTGCTGATTTAAAATACAAGGCGCAGAAAAATCTTCCAGTAAAACCGCAACGGGCTTCTCTAAAATATTATCAAAGCTAAATGTTTGAGTCGTACTTGTTACATCAAGTACATGATCTAGCTTTTTACCTTTATATTGCAGAGCTATACTTTCCCCATTCGCATCAAGTAATTCAATAGCAAATGGAATATGAAGCGGTTTATTATCTGGCTGATTAGCCGGTGCTTTTTGCTCTATTGTTAATGTATACGTATTTGAAACACTATCAAAATGTTGTATTGAATTTAAACGCGGTGTACCTGACTGGCTGTACCATTGCTTAAATTGCTCTAAATTAACGCCTGATGCATCGCTCATCGCACTGACAAAGTCATCACATGTAACTGCTTGCCCATCATGGCGCTCAAAGTAAAGCGTCATGCCTTTTTGAAAGTTAGTTTCACCCAGTAATGTGTGCATCATACGGATAACTTCAGCACCTTTATCGTATACAGTTACTGTATAAAAGTTATTCATTTCGATAACTTTTTCAGGGCGAATTGGGTGAGCCATAGGGCCTGCATCTTCGCTAAACTGGTGAGTGCGCATTACTTTTACTGCATCAATTCTATTCAAAGCCCGTGAACCTAAGTCACTACTAAACTCTTGATCTCTAAATACCGTTAAGCCTTCTTTTAGCGATAACTGAAACCAATCTCTGCAAGTAACTCGATTACCAGTCCAGTTATGAAAGTACTCATGCCCTACAATGGATTCAATCGTATGATAGTCTTTGTCTGTAGCTGTTTCTTGATTGGCTAATACGCATTTACTGTTAAATACATTCAGCCCTTTATTCTCCATCGCACCCATGTTGAAAAAATCAACAGCTACAATCATATAAATATCAAGGTCATACTCTAAATTAAAACGTTCTTCATCCCACTGCATTGCTTTTTTAAGTGAAGCAATAGCATGGGGTGTTTTAGATAAATTACCTTTATCAACAAACAATGCTAATTCTACATCTCTGCCGCTTTTAGTTATGTAGGTATCTTTTAAAACATCAAAATCGCCTGCTACAAGTGCGAACAAATAACTTGGCTTTTTGAATGGGTCTTGCCATTTTACAAAATGACGACCATCTTGTGTTTCACCGCTATCGACTTGATTACCGTTAGAAAGTAATTGCGGGTATTTTTTATCTGCAATAATAGTTACATCAAACGTGGCAAGTACATCAGGGCGATCCATGTAATAAGTGATTTTTCTAAACCCCTGCGCTTCGCACTGTGTGCAATACGCACCGCCCGATAAATATAAACCTTCTAAAGAAGTATTCGTCTCAGGTGATATCTCGGTCACAATACTTAATTGGCAACTATCCGGTAGGTTATTAATTATTAGCTGCTCACCAACAATTTCATAATCGGTTATATCAACTGTATCAACAGATAAAGACAGTAAACGCAAATCAATACCATCAAGCACTAAAGGTGCTTTTTTATCACCAACTCGGGTAAGTGTTAGTAAAGAGCTTACTTTGGTTGATAAAGGCTGTAAGTCAAATGTTAGCTCTGTGTGGTCAATTAGAAAGTCAGGAGCTTTATAGTCTTTAAGGTATTGTGCTTGAGGTTTACTTGATTCAGTCATAGATACTCCAAAGCAGCTCCTTTTAAGTTAAAAGGAGCTGCTTAAAATTAGGCAGATTGTTTTGGCTTAATACGTAAAATTTTAATGCCTAAGTAGGCATAAACAACCGCTAAAACAGGGTTAATTAAGTTAAAGAAAGCGTAGAGTGCATAATCAAAAGGGTTTATAAGTAAAACGCTTTGCATGTATGCGCCACACGTATTCCATGGAATTAGTGGGCTAGTAATTGTACCGCCATCTTCCAATGTACGAGATAAGTTAACAGGCTTCAAACCACGTTTTTCGTATTCATCTTTAAACATACGTCCAGGTACAACAATCGCTATATATTGATCGGCCGCTATTACGTTAGTTCCTATACACGTAGCTATTGTCGCCGCAATTAACGACCCCGTACTTTTAGCTATTTTAAGTATGCTTTTAACAAAAATGTCCAGAAGACCCGTTTTTTCCATGATGGCACCAAACATCAGTGCAGTCATAATCAACCACGTAGTTGTAAGCATTCCTGACATACCGCCACCACTAAGCAGCGAGTTCATTTTATCATCACCTGTGCTTATACTAAAACCATCAAAAAAAGTGGTCCAAATTAATTTAAAGTAGCCTATTAGCTGGCCTTGGCTTATGTCTATTTGGCTGGCAATTAAATCAGATTGAAACAACACAGCCCACACAGCGCCAAGTACCGCGCCTATCGATATAGCAGGAAACGCTGGCATTTTGCGTATCGCAAGTACCAAAAGTACAATTAAAGGCACTAGCATTTCTAAACCAATATTAAAGTTTTGCTGCAAAATAGCAGTAATTTCATCAATACGCCCTGCTTCACTCGATGCAGTCGCGTTAAACCCCATAAATATAAAGATTATTAAGGCAATTACAAAGCTCGGTACTGTAGTCCATAGCATATGCTGAATATGTTCAAATAAATCTGCCCCCACAACCGCAGGCGCTAAATTAGTAGTCTCTGATAGTGGACTAAGCTTATCGCCAAAATACGCGCCCGATATAACCGCACCAGCCGTTACTGTTTGCTCTAACCCTAAGCCTGTAGCAACGCCTAATAAAGCCACACCTATTGTAGCCGCTGTGGTCCACGAACTACCAATGCTCATTGCTACAATGCCACAAATTAAACAACTCGCTGCATAAAACCAACTCGGATTAATAACCTGTAAGCCATAGTAAATTAGCGTAGGTACTGTGCCCGAAAGCAACCAAGTGCCTATTAACGCACCTACCATAAGTAAAATTAAGATAGCACCTAACGACAAGGTGATCCCTTCAATCATCGCATCTTCTAGTTTTTTCCAATTGTAGCCATTTTTTAGACCTATTAATGCTGCTGCAAAAGTAGCAAATAAAAGTGCAATTTGGTTAGGACCTGAAGAAGAGTTATCACCAAATAAGTATACGGCTGCACCAAGCAAACAAATTAATACAGTGATAGGAATTAATGCATCAAAAAACGAGGCGGGCTTGATTGGTTTATCATCCAATAACTTCAAAGTAGAGACTCCTGCACACTTGCTGTGTGTTTAATTATTATTTTTAGCACGTAAAGCGCATTAATTGAGCATGATTGATCTAGCTCAACTTTATGTAATCAGAGATTATAACAATTTAGTAAATTTTAGGTAGTAAAAAAGGCGCTAAAGCGCCTTTTTTATAGAGGTAAAACCAGTTGTTACTTCTTAGCTATACGACCATAATTAATATAATCTTGAGTAATTAATGCAGCTTCTTCCAAAAATGGGTCAAGCTCTTCAATTACTTGTGGTAAATCGTCTAAGTTTTCTACCGGCTCTTTACCTAAGCGCTTAAGACGTTCGTTAGTACGTACAAGTGCACGTGCTTCACCTTCGTCCTTTTCTTTAATGCGGTCTGCTTCAACTAAAGAGATAGTTTTACGGTCTTTCTCTTCGTTATATAAAGTAATATCGCTAAATACATAACCAAATTCTGGCTCTGATTTAATTCGTACTTCGTGCTGTTTCTCTAGGTACGTAATAATAGGTGTTAAATTACCTAGTTTTTTGTATTTCGCTTTAACGATGCTATCCCATGGAAGTGCATTATCTTGCTTACTTTCGCCCCACTGTGCAGGATCGATTGCAGATGGAAACGAAATATCAGGAATAACACCTTTATGTTGCGTACTACCACCGTTAATACGGTAGAACTTAGCAATTGTATATTGTACGCTACCCAGCGCATTATCGTATAGGTCGTAAGCGCGGCCTAAGCCTTTGTGCTGCTGTACAGTACCTTTACCAAACGTTTGCTCACCTATAATAACTGCACGGCCATAGTCTTGCATTGCAGCTGCAAATATTTCAGAGGCAGATGCACTGTAGCGGTCTACTAATACAGTTAATGGACCGTCGTAATAAGTAATGCCATCACGATCTTTTTGCTCTTCAATACGATTATTTAAAGTATGAATTTGAACAACCGGGCCTTGGTCAAAAAACAAGCCTGACAGTTGTGTTGCTTCGTATAAAGAACCACCACCATTTTGGCGTAAGTCGATGATGATACCATCTACCTTTTCTTCTTTAAGTTTGGCTAACTCAACTTTTACATCTTTCGAAAGGTTATTGTAAAAGCCAGGAATTTCAATCACGCCTACTTTGCTTGTTAAATCAGAGTACTTTGCTTCAAATACTTCTGATTTAGCCGCTCTATCTTCAAGTCGGATTTTATCACGCGTGATTTCAACAACTTTAGGCGCACCATGAGCGTCAACACCCTTTAAATACTGCAAACGTACTTTAGTCCCTTTAGGACCTTTAATTAAATCAACTACGTCATCTAAACGCCAGCCAATTACATCTACAAATTCTTCGCCATCTTGGGCAACACCGATAATGCGATCATCAGCTTTGATCTGATCTGTTTTATCCGCAGGACCACCAGGCACTAAACTACGAATAACAGTGTAGTCTTCATCAGGGCTTAGTACGGCACCAATGCCCTCAAGCTCTAAATCCATATCCATTTTGAATTGCTCTGCACGACGTGGCGATAAATAAGACGTATGCGCCTCAATACTACGTGCTAGCGAATTCATAACAATTTGAAAAGCATCTTCTGAATTAGATTGTACTAAACGTTTTTCTGCATTTTTATAGCGTTTAGTCAGCACTTCTTTAATGCCTTCCCAATCTTTACCCGTCATTTTTAAACGCAGTGCGTCGTACTTTACACGCTCACGCCAAATTTCATCAAGCTCAGCTTGTGACGCAGGCCATGCTGAATCTTCACGGTCAAAAAAGTATTCATCTTCTTTATCAAACGTCATCTCTTTTTCAAGCAGAGTAAGTGAATACTCGTAACGTTCAAAACGGCGTTTAAGACTTAAGTTAAAAATATCAAACGTAAAGTCTAATTTACCGGTAGTAATAGCGTTATCAAAGTCATCACGATATTGCTCAAATGAGGCGATATCGCTGGCTAAGAAAACGCTTTTATTAAAATCAAGGGATTCGATATAACGATCGTACACTTTACTAGAAAGCTCATCGTTAAATCGAACCGGTGTATAGTGTGAACGAGCAAATAAGCTAGCCACTCGTTTGCTAGCAGTACCATGTTGACTCTCTTGCTTGAGCTGGGGTAAATCGTCAATAGTGACGGCTTCTACAGCAGCAAATAATGAACCTGAAAACAGGGCAGCAACTAACGGAATGAGCGTAAACTTTTTACTCATACACAACTCCTTAATTTATTTACAACTTAAACAATGTATAAGCTGTCAGCTTTGGTTTTAACTTGCATACCTGTTACTAACTCAACATGAACATCATCTTTGTTCACTTCAGTTATTACTGCATTTACAAGTGCTTGGCCAAGTTTAACCTTAACCTTATTATTAACCTTGACCTCAGTTGCTGGCAAAGGTTCAATTTTTCCTGAACGCTTAGCCGGCGCTGCTTTAGCAGGTTTGTTAGCTGCAGGAGCGTTTTTATCGCCCGGTTTGCTAGCATGAGCTGGTTTTTTCTTGAAAGATTTAGAATCTGAATCTTGGCGAGGACGCTGTTGTTTTTTGCGTTTAGCCATTTTAGCGCGGCTTTCTTCCAATGCTTTTTGTGCATGGTCGATATGCTCTTGCTCAACTTTTTCACCTTGATTACCATCAAGATCAATACGAAACTCTGACTTGGTCACAGCTTCTAAATAACGCCAGTTAGACGTGTATTTTCTAAGCGCTTGACGAACTTGAGTCTTACTTACTTTTTCAGACCCTTCAATACGCTCAGCAATATCTTTAAAAATACCTACTTTAAGCGGCTTGATGCCATCTTTTTGTTTAAAACATTGTGGGAATTCTTGATATAAAAATTCCAACACTTCATTAATATCTTTTAGCTTGTTTGTGGTTTCCATTTTAGAACCTATTTTTCACATCTTTTCATCAAGGGACGAATCGACGTAGTGTGTTACCCAGTCGACCAACTCTTCGAAATCGGCTTCTATAACAGCCATATCACCTCGAAGGTGTTCCCAAATACCATTTATCGTTTCATCAATAAATTCACATTCTGAATCATCTGGAAGACGATCCCATGCAATATGAATCAAATCATTGAGCGTTTCCGCTACATGTTCTTCTTCGCCTTCCCAATCGCCAACATCTTGTACAGCAAATAGGTAGTCTTGAACATTTAGCAAATCTTTCATTACAAGCTCGCCTCTAAGCATTTTACTAATGCTTCTAGACCGACTTTATCGTCAGCATCAAATCGACCAATACTCGGACTATCAATGTCTAGTACAGCAAATACTTTACCATGTTTCATGATAGGTACAACTACTTCAGAATTAGACGCTGCATCACAGGCTATGTGGCCGTCAAAAGCGTGAACATCTTCAATTAATTGTGTTTCTTCGGTTGCCGCAGCAGTTCCGCATACACCCTTTCCTACTGGAATACGAATGCATGCAGGGTTACCTTGAAACGGACCAAGTACTAATTCAGTAGGAGAATCCATAAAGTAAAAGCCCGCCCAATTCACATCCTCTAAAGAGGTAAATAACAGCGCGCTTATGTTTGCCATATTGGCAATTACATTGGATTCACCAGCTATCAGCGATTCAGTTTGCTTAACTAATGACTGGTAAAAATCGTGCTTTTGCATACCAAACTACTTCTTATTAAACATACAGTAGCTAAAGGTACTCTTTGTCGTGAAAAATTGGAACCTTTTGGAGGTAAAAAAAAGGAAATCACACCGTTTATCAGTGCGCTTGGTTAATAATGCTGCGATTATTTTTTTGCCGTTTTACGAAGACCAAACAAAAACAGCCCAGCAGCGAATGCTGACATTACACTATTGATCAAAAATATCTCCCCTGTTGTGGCACTTAATAAGTAACTAAATATCGCTCCGCCTAGTAGTCCAAGAGTTAATACCCCTGAATAATTAACTTTAGAATACTTAAACATGAGTAAATACCCAGGCACAACAAAAGCAGCCATTGTTAAGCCTACTATGTGTGCATTTGATATAGCAGTCATTAATAAGGTAAGAAATATTGATACAAACTCGCCTTCAAGCGTAAGTGAGTAATAAACACCAAGTAAACTGCCTACAATAACAGGCGATAATAACGAAAGCCCTACGCTTTTTGCTAGCTGATGTTTCATTTAAAATCCTTAATACACAAATCTAAATTCTATGTATAAAGCATGCACCAAGATCTAAAGGTTAGAAACAGAGACTATGGTCGTAATTTATGATTAAAAATAAACCTTATTGCAGTATGAGCCTATTACTTTATTAATAGGCTCATAAGTTTGGGTCACACTTATCAAAATGCTTATAACTTAGCTATTTTATTTGATAACTCAAAATGGCTAGATGTTACTATTTCCTCAAGCACTGCCACCCTTTTGCTCAACATCGCTGTTTGTTCCTCTAATTTTGTTATCTTGTTATTATTTAGTCCTTTAAATTTTGCGTGCGCTGCCATTATTGTAGTTTTATACCAATTCGCTTAATTAAGTGATCTATTTTGAGGGCGGAAAAACGTGTTGATAGCTAGGCAATAAATTCGCTATTTAGTTGTTCAAAATGAGAATTTTTTAACGCATGGAGCGACACGTCTAGCCCCGCAAAATGATTAAGTATTATTGCGGGTTTGTATAAGTGTACTAATTGTGTTACAAACACAAAAAAGCCCGCTAAATTAGCGGGCTATTCTGTTATATGGTGGAGAGATAGGGATTTGAACCCTAGATGGGCTATAAACCCATGCCGGTTTTCAAGACCGGTGCATTCGACCACTCTGCCATCTCTCCGATACTGCTAAGCTAAAAGTAAGAGTGTACTTATAACTATTTAAATGAATGATATTTTAATTACCACTCACTTATTAAATAAGTGGTGGAGAGATAGGGATTTGAACCCTAGATGGGCTACAAACCCATGCCGGTTTTCAAGACCGGTGCATTCGACCACTCTGCCATCTCTCCGCACGGCCTGCATAATAGGGAAACCCATCCCTTTTGTGAAGCTTTTTTTTAAATTAATTGTTTAAGTGCCTAAAAAACAATTGATTTGTTTAAAGTTAAAACAAAATGTTTTTAATTTAGCCATCAATATACTTTTATTTAAATATTTAACTCTATTGATCTACAAAGGTTTGCCCAAACATATAAGAGTTGGTAATCTAATTTTAGTTAAATTATCGAAACACACACGTTTCACTTAAAGGAGCTCTACAATGGCGTTTAATCAATCGTACAATACCGCGAAACCGGTAATGTCTACCATTGAAACAAACAAGGTACTTAAAAACACCTACTTTTTACTAGCTATGACACTTGCATTTAGTGCAGTTACAGCCGGTATTTCAATGGCACTACAATTACCTTACTTTATGGGAATTGTGTTTACACTCGTTTCGTTCGGTTTATTATTTGTTGTAAATAAAAAAGCAGATACAGCATCTGGTGTATTTTGGGTTTTTGCTTTCACAGGTTTAATGGGGGCAGGCTTAGGTCCATTGCTTAACCATTATGCTGCATTACCTAATGGCCCAATGCTAATTATGCAAGCGCTGGGCTCTACCGCGCTGATATTTTTTGGTTTATCGGCTTATGCACTAAATACTAAAAAAGACTTCTCATTCATGGGTGGCTTTTTAACGGTTGGTTTAATCGTAGTTATTGTGGCAAGCATTGTTAATATTTTCATCGGTAGTTCACTGATGTTTATGGTACTTAATGCTGCTGTAGTATTAATTATGTCTGGTTTAATTTTATTTGATACCAGCCGTATTATTAACGGTGGCGAAACAAATTATATTCGCGCAACTGTGTCACTTTACCTAAGCGTATATAACTTATTTACTTCTTTACTTGCTCTACTTGGCGCAAGTGATGACTAATTAAATAGTTCTGTTAAAATAGCCCCTTTATTGGGGCTTTTTTATTGGAATTGTTTTGGCACGCTTTGTTCTTTCATTACATACACCACCATCCGATCACGATACCACACAACGCATAGTTAAATTTGCGAATGCATGTTTAGCCCAAGGGCACACCATTGGTGCTATTTTTTTATACCAGCAAGGTATTTATCATGCATCTACCCACTTTGATTTATCCTCAGACGAGCTTCAAATTTCAGCACTTTGGCAGCAACTCGCTGATCAAAAACTAAATTTAATGCTGTGTGTTACCGCCGCGCAAAAGCGCGGGTTAGATATTAAAAACACAGGTGTATTTAAAGTCGCAGGGTTAGCTGAATTTGCAATGCTTGCAAGCGACGCAGATAAATGGGTGCAATTTAAATGATAAACGTATTAGTAATGAGTCAGTGCAGCCCATTTGACGATTTAAATATTCGTGATGCACTTGATATGACATTGATATTTGCTGCTGTTGATCAAAATGTAAGTTGGTTGTTTAGCGGCCCCGCCGTTTTAGCTTTAAAAAAGCATCAACAACCAAACAATATTGGCTTAAAAGACTTTTTTAAAAATATTAAAACACTCGAAATATATGATGTTGAAAACATTTTCGTGTGTGAAAAATCATTGCTTGATTATGGTTTAAATAAACATGATTTACTCATAGAAGCAAAAGCTCTTAACTTTAGTCAACAACAAACACTAATTAAAGCGCAGCAACATGTGGTGAACCTATGAGTACGTTACATATATTTTCAAAGCCGCTTAACTATTACTCGGCAAATCAGCTAGAGAACTTAATTTTATCAGGCGATAAGGTACTACTTGTTGGTGATGCCTGCTTTGCAAAAAAACAATTTAGACAATTTGCAGATACACTGTTAATACTTGAACAAGACGCGCAAGTACGTGCAATAAAATTAGCAGATAACGATAAAGCAATTAGCTATGAAGACTTTGTGGCACTCACTTTATCAACTAATCAATCAATTACGTGGTAACTCATGCTTGAATTTAACAACCAACAGATTGAAACCGACAAACAAGGCTACTTGCTCGACCATACTTTATGGTCAAAGGAGCTGGCGCCTATAATTGCTACTCAAGAAAACATCACACTTAGTGAGCAGCACTGGGAAGTTATTAACTTTGTTCGTGATTTTTACATTGAATATAACACCAGTCCAGCGATTAGAATGCTTGTAAAAGCAATGGCTAAAGCACTCGGTGAAGATAAAGGAAATAGCCTTTATTTATATAAATTATTTCCTAAAGGCCCAGCCAAGCAAGCAACAAAAATTGCCGGATTACCAAAACCAGCTAGGTGCATATAATGAGAGCTAAATCAGGCAATAATCAAGCAACACAAGCCAAGCCAAAAAGAAGTACTGGGCGTACTTATTCACGCAGTGCACTTAACAAAACGCCATCTGGTAAAAGAGGAATAAAGCTGCAAATAGCATCTAAAGACAGAAAAATTGTGTTATTCAACAAGCCGTTTGATGTGCTATGCCAATTTACAGATGACGCAGACAGAAAAACGCTTGCAGAATTTATCCCTATTAAAGAAGTTTACGCAGCAGGAAGGTTAGACAGAGACAGTGAAGGTTTATTGCTTTTAACAAACTGTGGGAAACTACAAAACACCTTAACTGCTCCTGATAAAAAAACGAATAAAACCTACTGGGCACAAGTTGAGGGTGAACCAACGAGTGAATCAATTAATGATTTATGTAATGGCGTAGAACTTAAAGACGGGCTTACACTCCCCGCTAACGTTAAAGTAATTGATGAGCCAACAATTTGGGCGCGTAATCCCCCTGTACGCGAGCGAAAAGCAATCCCTACCACTTGGCTAAGTATTACCATTAATGAAGGTAGAAACAGACAAGTTCGTCGAATGACCGCGCATATTGGCCACCCTACTCTTCGCCTCATTCGCTATAGCATTGGTAACTATACGTTGGATGATATTAATTGTGGTGAATACAAAGTAATTAAGGGCGTAGTTGATGCATAAACCGCATGTTACGGTTGCAGCAATAGTAAAAAAGCAAAATGAGTTTTTACTTGTAAAAGAGCGCGATAAATTTACAAAGCAAATTTGTTACAATCAACCTGCGGGTCATTTAGAGAAAAATGAGACGCTTGCACAAGCTGCAAGCAGAGAGCTACTTGAAGAAACAGGCTTAGCGCTTGAACCTATTGGCTTTTTAGGTGTGTATAATTTGCATGCCGATAACGCAGTGCACTATTTGCGATTCTGCTTTTTATTTGAAGCGCCTAATAATATAAAAACACCAATACCAATAGATTCTGACATTATCAGCGCTAACTGGCATACATTAGAGCAAATAAAATCATTACCGCTTAGGAGCCCTTTAGTGCTCAAGTGTGTTGAAGATAGCTTAAGCAAAAAGGCTTTGAGATTAGATACAATTTACGATGACTAAATTATAGTTTCCTCCACTAATCCCTAGTTTATGTATTTTGAGGAATTTGAAAGTATCATTTTTCATCAAAAAATCGATAAATAAATTTATACAATACTTCGTAAGGTTACTTTGCTATTTGTTATACAAATAAAATAGTGACAAATTATGTCCTTTGCCGCCCTACGCTCTTTAAGCACAAACAAAATACATGCTATAATCGCGGCCTTTCCAAGTTAACAGCAATCTGTATAAGCGAAATTATTCATGAGCGAAAATAGTCACATTAAAGTCATTGTTGGCATGTCCGGCGGTGTTGATTCTTCTGTATCTGCATATTTATTACAACAACAGGGCTACAAAGTAGAAGGCCTGTTTATGAAGAACTGGGAAGAAGACGACAATGATGAATACTGTGCCGCCGCTGATGACTTAAAAGATGCACAAGCCGTGTGCGACAAATTAGGTATTGAGCTTCACACAGTAAACTTTGCTGCTGAATACTGGGATAATGTATTCGAATACTTTTTAGCAGAGTATAAAGCCGGCCGTACACCAAACCCAGATATAATGTGTAATAAAGAAATTAAATTTAAAGCCTTTTTAGAATTTGCGGCTCAAGCACTCGGTGCTGACTTTATTGCAACTGGACACTACGTTCGCCGTGAACTTCGCGATGACAAATACGTAATGTGTCGCGGACTTGATAATAATAAAGATCAAAGCTACTTCTTATATACCCTAAGCCATGAACATATTGGCCAAACGTTATTCCCTGTAGGTGATATCGAAAAACCAGAAGTACGCCGCATAGCAGAAGAACAAGACCTAATCACGCACGATAAAAAAGACAGCACCGGAATTTGCTTTATCGGTGAGCGTAAATTTAAAGATTTTTTACAAAAGTTTTTACCAGCGCAACCTGGCGTTATCGAAGACACTGACGGTAACAACGTAGGCGAGCACGAAGGCTTAATGTACCACACGCTTGGACAACGCAAAGGCTTGTTAATTGGTGGTATGAAGGAAGGTTCTGGCGAACCATGGTACGTAGTTGATAAAGATTTAGAACGTAACGTACTTGTTGTTGGTCAAGGTAAAGATCACCCTCGCCTATACAGTAATGGTCTTAATGCAAACCAATTACATTGGGTAGACCGCGTTGGCCCTAAAGGTACCACTCGCTGCACAGTTAAAACACGTTACCGCCAAGAAGACTTAAGCTGTACCCTACTTGTAGGTGAAGACGGCATGGCTCGTGTATTATTCGACGAACCACAAAAAGCAGTTACGCCAGGTCAATCTGCTGTATTTTATGCAGAAGATGTGTGTTTAGGTGGTGGTATTATTGACTCGGTGATTAAGTAATGAATGAATACCAAGTCATGGCGCTTGCCGCCATGTGCCAGGTTGCTAAACAAGTTCAAAAAATTGCTCAATACGGCAGCAACAACGAACACGATTTAGAAATCTTACTTTCAAGTATTATTCAAACATCTCCTGAATCCCCAGAGGACGTTTATCAAGGTACAGATAACCTGCGTGATGGCTATAAAACATTAATGGCGCAACTTACTGCAGGCGCTCAAAAAGATGTTGAAATAGTAAAGTACGTAGGTGGTTTAATGCAGCTTGAGCGTGCACTCAATGCAAACGACAAGAGCTTAAACGAATTAGGCAAACGAATTGATGATATTCATCGTCGTTTAGATCATTTTGCTATTACCGACGAGAGCGTTGTTGCCGGTTTAGCAGATATATACTCGTCGGTGCTGAGCCCCCTTGGGCACCGAATACAGGTTTATGGTAAACCCGAGTTATTAAAACAGCAGCTCACTCAAAATAAAATCCGTGCCCTATTACTAGCCGGTGTTAGAAGTGCAGTATTATGGCGACAAATGGGCGGTAAACGCCGTCACTTTTTCTTTTCAAAAAGAAAAATACTCGCCATTGCTAAAACAAAAATTTAACTATCGTTCAAACTAAAATTTAGGAGTTATTATGGAGCTTTCAGCGTTAACGGCTATCTCTCCGGTGGATGGTCGCTACGGCAGCAAAACCACTGAACTACGCAGTATTTTCAGCGAATTTGGCTTAATTAAATACCGCGTAATTGTTGAAGTGCGTTGGTTGCAAGCGTTAGCTGCAGCAAGCGATATAAAAGAAGTACCTGCATTTAGCGAACAAGCAAATGCACTTCTAAACGCCATTGTAGATAACTTCAGTGAAGCTGATGCACAGCGCGTTAAAGATATTGAACGCACTACAAACCACGATGTTAAAGCGGTTGAATACTTATTAAAAGAAAAAGTAGCCGATAACAGTGAGCTTCATGCAATCAATGAATTTATTCACTTTGCTTGTACTTCAGAAGATATTAACAATCTATCTCATGGTTTAATGCTTAGCGAAGCACGTAACAAGGTTTTACTTCCTTATTGCGATGAACTTTTAAGCGCAATTAAAGAAAAAGCGATTGAGTACAAAGCAATCCCAATGATGACTCGTACGCACGGGCAACCAGCTACACCATCAACGATGGGTAAAGAGTTTGCTAACGTATACATGCGTTTAAAGCGTCAACGCGACCAAATTGCACAAGTAGAAATGCTTGGTAAAGTTAACGGTGCTGTTGGTAACTACAACGCTCACCTTAGCGCATACCCAGATTACGACTGGCATACTCACGCAGATAAATTTGTATCAAGCTTAGGTTTAACACTTAACCCATTTACTACACAAATTGAACCGCATGACTATATTGCAGAGTTGTTTGACGCAATTGCACGCTTTAACACTATTTTGCTCGATTTTGACCGTGACATGTGGGGTTACATCGCACTTAATCACTTTAAGCAAAAAACAATTGCGGGCGAAATTGGCTCATCTACAATGCCGCATAAAGTTAACCCAATTGATTTTGAAAACTCAGAAGGTAACTTAGGTTTAGCAAACGCTATTTTTGCTCACCTTGCACAAAAATTACCAGTTTCTCGTTGGCAACGTGACCTTACCGATTCAACGGTATTACGTAACTTAGGTGTAGGTATGGGCTATGCGATCATTGCATACCAATCAACACTCAAAGGTGTGAGCAAGCTTGAAGTAAACGAGCAACGTTTAGCAGACGAGCTTGATCAAAACTGGGAATTACTAGCCGAGCCGATTCAAACAGTTATGCGTAAATATGGTATTGAAAAGCCATACGAAAAACTTAAAGATTTAACACGCGGTAAACGTGTAAATCAAGAAATAATGGCTGACTTTATCGATGGTCTTGACCTTCCAGAGCACGCTAAAGTAGAAATGAAAAAACTAACACCTGCTAATTACATTGGTCGTGCTGTTGAGTTTATTGATGATTTAGTTTAAAAACTAAATTGCTCTTTTAAAAAGCGAAAGGATCATCCTTTCGCTTTTTTTGTTTTAACCCCATTGCACTAACTAGTAGGCATAATGTATGTATCAATTAAAAATAAATAATTTGTCTGAGCAAGAGTTTTTAAGCCATTTTTGGCAAAAAAAACCGCTTTTAATCAAACAAGGTTTTGCTGATTTTCAAGACCCGCTTGATGCTAATGAACTTGCCGGTCTCGCAATGGAAGAAAGCATAGAGTCGCGTATTATCACCAATCATAAAAATGATTGGCAAACGCACCAAGGTCCATTTGAAGACTTTGAGAAATTAACAGACGATCATTCTACATTGCTCGTGCAAGCAGTTGATCACTGGCATAGCGAAGCTGCACAACTACTAGAGCCATTTAGGTTTATTCCAAACTGGCGCATAGATGATTTAATGATCAGCTATTCAACGCCTAATGGTGGTGTTGGCCCACATTTAGACCAATATGACGTATTTATTATTCAAGGCGAAGGTAAACGTCATTGGCGCGTAGGCCTGCCCGATCCAACACTTAAGCAGTTTGCTCAAAACAAAAAATTACTGCAAGTAGAAGCATTTGAAGCCGTAATCGATTGCATATTAGAGCCTGGCGATATTTTATATATTCCACCAGGGTGCCCTCACGAAGGTTACGCTGTAGAAAACGCACTAAATTATTCAGTTGGTTTTAGAGCGCCAAATCAACAAGATTTATTATCAAGCTTTGCCGATCATATTATTGATACCGAAAGCGGCCAAAAACGTTATACCGATCACAACATCACGCTCAGAAAATCAAAAGGTGAACTTACAAACCTTGAAGTTGATAAAGTTAAAACACTGATGGCAGCACTTTTAGAAAATGACGATTTATTTAAACAATGGTTAGGCTCAACACTTAGTCAGCCCAAACATGAAATGGATTTAGCGCCAGTAGAGCCTCCATTTACGTCAGAGCAAATAAGCGATGATTTAAGTGATGAAGAAACAGTGTTTGAACGCTTAGGTGGCACACGCGCTATTTATCAGCAACTCGATACAGAAGTTTTACTAAGTGTAAATGGCGAAAATTACGCCATGCCGCTAACCGACTTAGCTGCGGTAAAACTACTTACCGATAATACTGAATTTGAAAGTTCAGCATTAAATTTAACAAACCCAAGTTTAGTTTTTACTCAAACTTTTACTACACTTGTTAATGAGGGGCTTTGGTTTAATATAGACCACGAGTAATAATACCAATTATATTAATAATGGTGAGCATTTTGCAGCGTAAAATATTATGTATACAGGTTAGTTAAAAATTTTAATTTTCACCTGATATTGGCTTAAATAATTTTGCTGTGATTGCTTACTCATTTTAATTGGCTATCAATAGGGGTTTGCTATGGGCTATCTGGTTGATAAGGTTGAATGGGATATAAAAAAAGATATGCTACAAAAAATTCGAGAGCGAGTTTTTGTTTACGAGTTACATATCCCCAAACACATAGAGTTTGATAGCCTAGATAAAATTGCATTACATGTACTTGTTACAGACGATGCAAACTGCCCTATTGCAACAGGTCGGCTGTGTACAGATGGCTTAATTGGCAGAATAGCTGTATTACCCGAGCACCGTAATCGCAAAGTATATACATCTCTTCTCAACTTTATTGTCGAATTAGCCTCAAACCAAGGTATTGAAGAAGTAAGCATTAATTGTATTTTAAATGAAGTAGAGCGTTTTAAGCGCAATGGCTTTATTCAGCAAGGAAATGTATTTATGGAGGCGGGAATTCCTAGGCAACGTATGCAATGCTCTGTTTCGGCGTTTAATACAACTCCCTTTACACTTGTGCACTAGATAAAGAAAAGGGCAATAAATAAGCTATCACCCTCTACATTGTTACTTAACCCAAACTGTAGCTACTTTGACTCATTTGCCCACAGCGGTTCATTATCATACATTTCATACAAGCCATGTGCTCTATTTATAAGTAAGTTAGCAAAATCTACCTGCGTTTTATCACGCGCGCCTGTACTCATAATTTGATCCGCTTTTAATTGCCACTGCAAAGAAAAATAACGCATTGCATCGCGTGCATCTGTTGCCGCACTAACCTCAGCATGATCTGTAGGTAACCGCCCTGTTATTACCCAATATGTTTTACCGTTCTGTGCTTTAAATTTCCACATTGCACAAAGTGGTGCTAAAAATCGACTGTCTTTATCAACTACTGATTTTGGCATAATACCCTTTTCAGCTAGATGCTTTTGCGCTGTTTGAAAACATTCGCGTTGCCACTGCATTCTTTGCTCATCAGTTATAACTTGTTCTTTTGCTGTTAACGGCTTTTTTTCTTGTTGTTGCATTTTTAATAACCTTTTACTTCTTTTTTAACACTCTAAGGGCTTAGTAAATAAGGTGCAAGTATAAAACGGTCATTTGCACCTTAAAGCGCTCTGTTTGCTGTGTTTTTAGCCAAACTATTATTTTATATTGTGATCAAACGAACCTACATCACCCGGAAAAACTACTGGAGACTCAATACCGTCTTTACTAACAGAGGCTACACCAAAGTAATAATTATCAATCACTACGTTTTTAAGTGTGTACTGTGAAACCCTACCAACGTATTTACTAAACTGCCATTGCGGCTCGCTCGTGTAACGCCAATAAATTTTATAGCCAGCAATATTTTCATCACTGCTTTGTTGCCATGAAAACGACGTATCAGCTGTAACAGCTCCCTTTATTTTAACTTCTTTTGGCGGTGCGGGTGCCCACGCCATAGACGCCATCGTTACCGCATTAAGTGAAGTTAACTTAGCCGTATAATCAAAATCAACGCCATCAATTGTATCGCCATACTCAACACCATTTTCAGTGCGTAAATCTTGATGCTGACGATCGTAGTGCTCGTTAGTTTCCATAATACGCACCGCTGCAAAACCTGCATCATTAAATGGACGATGATGCCCACCACGGCCAAATCTATCTAATCGATATACAAGCATTGTATCTAAATTAGGAATGTATCTGTCAGCAATAGTATCTATGTAGCGAGCTAAATTTCGACTCGCAGAATCGACTTCACCACCTGTAAAGCGCCGAGTATTAGCTTGCTCTTTTGTTTCTACAACACGGGTACCTTCTGAAAATATACGTGCAGTCGTGTTATTAGTTACCCCATTAATACCGGTAATATTGCCAATCATATCGTTGTTTAAAACGCCATGAACTTGCCAGTTATGCTTTTGTGCATAAGCCGTTAATATTTTACCGCCAAACAAACCTTGCTCTTCGCCCGAAAGCGCCGCGTAAACTACCGAACCATTAAATTTGTATTTACTTAAAACACGAGCTGCTTCTATTACTCCTGCCACGCCCGATGCATTATCGTTAGCACCCGGTGAATCACTCGTAAAGTCCATAACATCACTTACACGAGAATCTATATCACCCGACATAATCACCATGCGATTAGGCTCGCTTGACCCTCGTTGAATAGCCACAATATTAACCACTTCAACAGGATTAGGAATGCGCTTTTCGCCCGATATAGTGTCCTTTACTTCAATGATTTCCAAACAACCGCCACACTGCGCGGATATTTTTTCAAATTCATTTTTTATCCAGCGCCTAGCCGCACCAATGCCTCGAGTATCCGATTTAGTTTCTGAAAGCGTATGGCGAGTACCAAAATCCACCAGCGTTTGAATGTCACTACCAATACGTTCGGGTGATACTTGAGCTGCTATATCATGTAATTTTTGCTGTTCTGTGTATTGAAGTTGTGTTTTCCCATGTGCTGATAATGCAAGTGTGCAGGCGCCTGCAATTGCAGTAAATTTAAGTAACGTTGTTGTGATTTTCAAAGGTGTTTTAAGCATCTATTAGCTCCTAATTATTATAGTGTAACCATTACTTAGCTAAGGTTTTATGGCAATACATTTGAGGTAGATGTAGAAAGGATCACGCTAAAGCGCATTGACAAGAGGTTATTAGGATAGTAGAAAGCCCACTACCTTTTATAGGTACTGGGCCAAAATTTATTATGCATATTTTTAATGAGTAGTTTTAATATCAAATTCTTTCAAAAAGGCCTCATGTCCTCCTAAGCTTGCAAGCACACCAGCAGAAAACATAAATATTAATACAAATGCTAAACAGCTCAAAAACTCCGAACTATTTTCAGGATTAATATAGTAGTTAAGTAAAAAACCACTCAATACACCTATAAAAGCTATTTTGCTAAATAAAAAGTAACTCGGGATCTCAGATGCCCAAACAGAGGTATTGTTTACAAACTGCCTATGTCCATACGTCATAAAAGCCAACATACCAACAATACTAATTGCAAAAGTAGACACTGTGGTTAACACGCTCATATTTTTATAAATAAGCACATACCCTAATCGTAAAGAATAGATAAATAGCGCAAACCACGCTAAAACAGCAGGCCCTAGAATCAACCCCATTTCCAATCCTTGAATAACGTCTAAGTGGTTAATTGCTAATACAATATTATATTTAGAGGTTAAATTACAAACCTTGTTACACAATAATCTATAAAAAAATGCGATTTTCGTGGCACACTGTAATTGTGTATACATTAATAGTTTAAGTTATGCGTCAGCTAAAAGAAGATACAATTAAAAGTAACCTTATTGAGTCACAGCAAAGTGCATACGGCCCAGTATGCGTGTATCAAAACAAAGAATACCGTTGGTTAACGCTTGCACAAAAAACCAATGAAGATATAACAATTCAAGGCGTTATGAACCTTATACACCCTGAGCAAGTAATAGTGCCTGTAAACCAATGTATGATGTTATTTTTACTTAAACCGGTAGATACACTAAATATATTAAATTTAGGTTTAGGCACGGCAGGGTTTGAGCGAATTATGTATCACTTACAAAGTAATACGCCTTACATAAACACCATCAATACATTTAACACGGTAGAAATAAACCCAAGCATTGCCTTAATTGCAGCCCAGCACTTTAAGTTACCTATTAAGCACAGCAGCTATTTACAATGCGCCGAGCAATATATTACCCAATGCACTGATCACTTTAACGTAATCACTATCGATATTTTTAGTGGTGAATATCATCAGCCTTTTTTAACCAGCGATAGCTTTTGGCAAAATATAAATCGCTGCAGTGAGCAAAATACGCAAGTAATCATTAATTTAAACCCACAAACTGGCCAAGAGCTGCAAATGCTTTTAGTACTTTTAAGGCAACACTTTAAGTGCTTAGCGATAATAGAGTTTAACGAATACAAAAATATAGTGATCATACTAAGCCAGCAAACATTAATGCATATAAACGTTGATGAAATACAAAACTCACCGGTGTTTATAAACTTTGCACCAAACCTTTATAAAAGTATTAACAGCATTTACCACATTGAATGAAACGCTTTACCGTCCAGGTTCATGTTTTTCATAGCACGGTAAGCTTGTTTCGAGCTGCTCCCAGTTAGCTTTAGACGTAACAAAATTATGCGATAATACCTGCTCAGTAATATAGGTATCGAATATTCCTAAACGAATTCGTATTCTGCTTTTGTCATCACTGTTGCTACTGTAAACAGGCGAGCCACAACATCTACAAAAATAACGTGTGCGCCCTGCTTTAAAACTATATTCACTGAGTAGTTCTTGCCCTTTTGTTATTGTAAAGTCACTTGTATTTACAAAGCCATTGGTTGCAAATGCAGTCCCGCTGTTTTTTCTGCACAGTGAACAATGACAATGGATAATAGTAGGGCGTGTTGTTCTTTGGTGGTTGAATTTGCAGCAGTGTGTTTGGTATTTAGGCAAGGCAGAGCCTATGATATGTGGTTGTTCCCCATACATAGGCGATAACGTAGCATAAAGACCAAACATGCGCTGCCCTTTGGGTTCTTGCTAGGGACGATTGACTCTTTGTTGCTCGGTTTTTACTTAGCCCACTAGGTTACAAACCTTGCGCCGCGATTAAATCGCCCCTAGATTGAACAAATTTCAATCCATAAAGATCAACACGCCCTAGTTATACTGCCCGACACTTCAACGTTTACCTCACCACACAAACACGAACCCGTATACATATAACATCCTAACTATTAAATTATTTTAAACTCAGCTGAAATTTGCTGAGTTGATTTAATGGATAAGTTTACTGGTTAATTTTTTGAATGGAATAATAATTTTTGTATCTTCGCAGTTCCCACGCCATTAGCTATTACTTTAATGATTGACATAAAAAAAATAAATTGGTTAACCAAATATCAATAATATTACGAGAGCCAATTATGTCTTCCAAACACATTTTAATTCTATGTTTGTTTAGCACGCTATCAGCATGTTCAACTATTCAAAAAAATACATCGAGCGATTGGCTACTTATTGATGACTTTGAAAATTCACTTAGCAAGTGGCAAAGTGTCGATACGCAAAATGAAACTAAGCCACAGGTTAAAAACCCACAAATAACAGTTATACAATCAGAACAAGCAAACTCATCAACAAATCATTATTTACTAAAAAAGCCTGCGGCTGAGAGCATTGTAGGAAATCGTAAAGCGCTTTCTTATACAAAACTTCCACAAGCGGTTGAAGTTGGTCAAACCTACACATTTTATATGCGTATAAACTTGGCTGCTTTTCCTAATAACCATGCTTTTGGATTAAGCAACCTTACGCCAGAGCTAATTAATAAACATGCGTACGATGCGTTTGAGCCTACACTTCGCGTAACTGATAAAACAGAATCAAACGGGCTTGTAAACGATGGCGCATTAATGGTTAAAACCGACAGCGGGTATAGCAACATTCAAAACTACACTACCAAACAGTCAGCTAAACCTCTGCAAACAAATACCTGGTACGACGTATGGTATGTTGTTAATAACGCAGCAGTCTCAGAGCAAGGTCAGCAATATGATGTTTAAGTAAAAGGCGGTGAATTTAGCAAGCAAACACTGGTGTATAAAAATGCACAATTTAGAATGAAGCGCGAACAACCTCTTATATATTTTTTAGCAAACTGTAATACAGGCCCAATTAAAAAGCCTTACGGAAATGGTGGCCTCAGATATGACGATTTATACATGAGCAAAGGTACAAACCTAAATAACCCAATGCTATAAAAGTAAGTGAAGTGTTTTTAGGTGTTCTTTTATACATAAGTTTATATTAATAACGCTCTAGCATATTCACAATTAATACCTTACAAACCTGCATTTAAAAATACTTAAATGGTATAATAGCGACCATTATTTGCCATTTAAGTTTTTAAAATGTATCGATTATTTGAAAAAATGACAAAAGCATTTCCTGAGGATCAACCTACTCAGCCGCCTTCGACTTTATTTGCTTTTTGTCGTCACTACACCAAAGGAATGGAACTGTCGTTGCTGCTTATGTCAATCAGTGCCGCCATGCTCGCTATTTTAGAGGTTTCTTTATTTAGCTATATGGGGCAGCTTGTTGATTGGTTAACAGCCTACACGCCCGAAACCTTGTTTGTAGAGCAAAAGTCAGAGCTTATTAAAATGGCTGTCATGCTGCTATTAGTATTGCCCGTAGTCGTATTTTTTCATTCTGCTATTTTGCACCAAGCATTGCTTGGCAATTACCCTATGTCGATTCGCTGGTTAGCGCATCGTTATTTACTGCGCCAAAGTGTTAGCTTTTATCAAAATGAATTTGCAGGAAGAATAGCCACCAAAGTACTGCAAACTTCTTTAGCCGTTCGCGAAACAGTGACCAAACTACTCGATGTATTAATGTATATCATGGTTTATTTTGGCTCAATGGTATTTTTAGTTGCCGAAGCCGATTGGCGCTTAATGATCCCTTTATTAGTTTGGTTGGTTTTATACATTTGCGTGCAACTTTACTTTGTACCGCGCCTTAAAAAAATTGCCAGCTCACAAGCCGATGCGCGCTCAGAAATGACCGGCCGTATTGTTGATAGTTACACTAACATTTCAACTATTAAATTGTTTTCGTATACCCAGCGTGAAGAGCAATACGCAAAACAAAGCATGGATGTATTTTTACAGCCTGTGTACAAGCAAATGCGCTTAGTAACCAGCTTAAACTTTGTTATTCAAAGCTTAAATTACCTATTAGTATTTTCGGTTGCCGCTGTATCACTTTATTTATGGTCACTTAGTGCAATTAGCGCCGGCGCCATTGCAGTTGCTGTTAGCTTAGCGCTCAGATTAAACGGTATGGCGCAGTGGATCATGTGGGAAATAAGCAGCTTGTTCGAAAACATTGGCACCGTAGCCGATGGTATGAAAACACTTTCTAACCCTATTGAAGTTGCCGATAAACCAAATGCTGATACGCTTAACGTAAGCCAAGGTGCTATTGAGTTTAACAACGTACACTTTAACTACGGCAAAGCTGAAAACGAGACTAATCGCAGCCCTGTAATGAACGGTTTAAACTTAAATATTAAACCTGGTGAAAAAATTGGTTTAGTCGGTCGCTCTGGTGCGGGTAAATCAACACTTGTTAACTTATTACTGCGTTTTTACGATACCGACTCTGGAACAATAAAAATTGATGGGCAAAACATCACAGACGTAAGCCAAGAAAGCCTACGCCGATATATAGCTATGGTAACGCAAGATACCTCCTTGCTTCATCGTTCAGTAAAAGACAATATTTTGTACGGTCTCCCCGATGCAACCCACGATGAGATGATCAACGCGACCAAACAAGCTAAGGCGCTTGAGTTTATAAACGACTTGGTCGACAGCAAAGGTAATAAAGGCTTTGATGCACAAGTGGGCGAACGCGGTGTTACGCTTTCGGGCGGTCAACGTCAACGTATTGCTATTGCACGTGTACTACTTAAAAATGCACCCATACTTATACTCGACGAAGCCACCAGCGCACTCGACTCAGAAGTAGAAGCCGCAATTCAGGCAAGTCTTGATGACTTAATGACTGGTAAAACAGTTATTGCCATAGCGCACAGGCTCTCAACCATTGCACAAATGGATAGATTAATTGTACTTGATGACGGCGGCGTAGTTGAGCAAGGCACTCATGAAGAATTAATCGCTAAGGGTGGAATATACGCAGCACTATGGACACACCAAACAGGCGGGTTTATAGGCGTCGATTAACCATTAATATTACCTTACGGTAGAGGTAGTTTTATTCTGCTTCTACTTTAAACAAAAAAGCGAAGATGCCTTAAAGGCTCTTCGCTTTTTTTATCGTTATAAATAAATTTTATAACTTTTTTTATAAATTAAGAGATTAGTCTTAACCCTATCATTATCAGCATAACCACATTAGCAAGTACGCCGATTAAAAAAAAGTAACTACGTGGGCTTGGGTTTTTCTCCGTTGCTATAGCGTAGTACAGCGCCATGTGAATTAAACGCGCAATTAAATACACCCAAATACACATTGCAAAAATCGGGCTTTGATAATTAATTACAAACGCAAATAACACCGTACCTATAAATAATGCGCTGTTTTCAAGCGTATTATGAAACGTACGATGCGCTCTAAATATAAAGCTGTCGTGCGATAAATCCTCGTCAATTTTACCTGGTACAGCATTTGGTTCTTTAGCTTTGCTAAACGTAGCCACAGCCCACTGTACAAGCAACATAATTAAATAGAGGTAAAATGCCAAATAGGCCGAAAGTGCAACTTCAGTCATTATTAAATCCCTTGTTTTGTTTTTAACTTAGTATTGGTTGCAATTTTAAAGCCTAAGTTAATACACTGATATTAAAAGGGTTAATCTAATAAGCCTAATTACATATGTAAGTAACGCACAGCATTGTATAAAATTTACTTGTTATAATTTAAAAAAATAACATCAAAACTAAACTGTATACTGCTGGATTTACTCCGATCTATAAAGTTTAAACTCTTCAAGTGAAGCATCCCATAACGCTACCTGATTACGCCCCAAGGACTTAGCCTCATAAAGAGCTAAATCAGCCTGTTCAATCAACTCAGAAGGTGTTCTTGCTTTAAATTTAATAGACGTAACCCCAAAGCTACACGTAACAGGAATATCATCAAATGTCGCTTTTTCAACTTTAATACGAATAGCCTCAGCTATACGTATTGCTTGCTCTTGAGTTGTGTTGGGCAAAATAATACAAAATTCTTCGCCACCAAAACGGGCCACGCTATCACTTTTACGTATATTAGCTTGTAAAAGCTCGGCTACGCCACAAAGTACTGTGTCGCCAATGCTATGCCCATAGGTGTCGTTAACGCTTTTAAAGTGATCAATATCGACCATTAAAATACAGTACTCTTCAATCTGAGGTAAATCCAAAAAGTCGCGATTCATAACCTCAAATAAAATACGACGGTTATAACAATTGGTTAAAGGGTCTCTTGCTGCCAAATAGTCTAACTCTTCATTACGTTTTTTAGAGGCAATAAAACTTCTATAAACCAGTAATACAATAGCTAAACAAGCGGCTAATAAAAATGCGAGCGCAATACTGGCGTATTTATTCTTTGAAAGCTCTAGCTCTGATATAACTCTAGCTTGGGCGGCGATTTCAATTTGATTATTTTTCTTTTCAAGCTCAAGCTGATGGCGTTTTTCTTTTTCTCTTAACGTCTCAAGCTCTATTTCCATTTTGTGCGAATGTAAATGTGCTTTTTCAAGCGCCAACTTATCTTCACTTCTTTCATTTTGAATAATATCGGTTAGGGCTATTTCTTCTTCTGCATGACGAAGTGACTCTTCTATACGACCACGCAATTTTTCTGCTATTCGAATTTCACGATAGGCATATAGCATATGTAATTTATCATCTATTTCGGTTGATAAAGCGAGTGACCTTTTCAGTAAAGAAATCGCCTCATTTGTATCAATACCAATTAAAATGCCCGCAAGCGCAGTAAGCGACTTTATCTCATAAAGTTTACCACCTGTTTCTCTGGCAAACGACAATGACTCTTTGTAATACTCTATAGCCTTGTTGTTATTTCCTTGGGCACGATAAATATTACCAATAATACGTGCTGTTGTAGAAATGTACGATGTAAGGTTTTTGTTTTTATAAGTGATATAAGCTTTTTTAGCATATTGCATTGCTGATGCTAAGTCGCCAGATTCGAGGTTAATAACAGCCATTTCTCTTAAAGCTGAAGCGAGCGTTTTTTCCTCGACCATACCTTTTGGCAAATCGATGGTTATTTGATAGAAAAATTCGGCCTGATCAAACTGCCTTAATCGTGTATATACCAGTCCCATTTGATTTGATGTTTTAGCAATCCCAAGCATGTTATTTACTTTTTTATAATATAAATATGCCTCATTTATATGTTCAAGTGATTTTTCATAAAGATTAATATGACGATAAATAATACCCGCCCCTAGTAATGCTTTAGCAAAGCCGGCAGGATCGTCAATGTCTTTATGTATTTCTAATGCGCGAGTGGAGTAATCAAGGGCTAAAACTAAGTTATCTAAATAACGGTGTGCTTCTGCTAGTGTATTTAAAGTACGCGCCATTAGCTTTAAATCACCTAAATTAGAATATACCTCTAAAGCTTTTGTATAAAAGTGAGCCGTTTGCTCTCTATTTTTGAGGCGTTTGTACGACTGAGCTAATTTTTATACGTTTCACCTAACTGTCTTTGTATTAATTCGTCTTCATCAACAAGGTATTTTAAAGCAGATGTGTATTGCGCGTTCGCGTTATTGTACTTTTTTTGTTCATAAAACGAATCCCCCTTAGTAAGGAGCACCTGCGCTATAATAAAGTCATCGCCATACACAAGGGTTGTTGGTAATAAAGTTTCAATGCGGGTAGTAAGTTCGTCATAACGTTTTTCTTCTAATAATATATTTATATAATTAATAGACGCCTTTATTTGGTTTCGTGAATCATTTAATTTGCTGTAGTAAACAGAGGATTGTAAAAAGTGCTCGAGCGATTCATTAATATTGTTATTTTTTTTATTCGCCCTACCTAGCAAGTTATGTAGCTTTGCGCTAAGTAACATGTCATCAGCACTTTGCGCTTGTGACAACAACGCCTTACTTAGTTCAATACTTGTTATAACGTCAGTATCCATAAGTAATTCAGCTCTTTTTAGCAGCCCTGCATTAGATTCATTAGTTAAACTGTATGAGGTTGTTTCTTGTGCGTAAGCGCTGTTTAAGCTAACAAACAAAGCAAAAAGCAAAGCTTTCACTAAAAATGTAAAATTATAAATTCGCTTTACAATGAAACTATGTATTTGCGAAGGTAAATCCATATTTCGCTTATGATTCAAGTAGGTATAAAATTCCATATTTACCATTTTAGTAATTTATTATTAATACAATTCAAAAGGCTGATAATAAAATATACAAACCGGCGCAATACATCAAGTATTGCTGCTATATGAATACTTTTAATTTATAATTTTAGCATAATTATGCATAGAGCAAGCCTAGCTTCTTAGTTTTAGTGTAACTAACACAATACCATGATCGGTACTTAAATCATCACGCTCAAATTCGGGGTTAATTAAGTGACGATCATAAGTATTATACTCAATCACCTCAAAAAAACTGCCAAGGTAGCTGGCATCAAACTCACATGATAATAAAATATAATCAAGCACGGAGCTGCTCGCGCCATAATAATGTGTTGGTGGTCTTAAAGGCATAAGCTTAGTTGCATTAACATTTTTTGCTTCGTTTTCATCAGCTAAATCAAAAATGCTATTGCTTTCACTATCGCTTATTTCATCGCTAGTCATTGCCCCGCCATTTAATAGGTCATCTTCGCTTAGCTGCGACTTAACAAACAAATCCCATGAATCATTTAAACAATATTTAGCGAGGTAGGTTTTAGCATCAAATGCAGGCGCAAAGCGTAGCGTACTTGTCAGTAAATGGCTTAATACGCCATCCACAAGTTCATTATTAAAGTCCCCCATTAATAGCATGGGTTGTTGCGTAGCTTCGCGACGAGCAATCATTTGTATCATTAGTAATGTAGCTTCACTGCCACGCTGAATAGTTGAGCCCCACCCACCCGCTACATTCGCTTTTAAAATTTCAATTATGTTTTGCTCGGGTGTAAGCTCTTTATTATGCTCATCGACATTAATCATTGGGCGCTTAGATTTAAAATGCACCACGTAACAATCGGTATTGCCTATATGCGGCAGCGTTATAGTTGCTCTTAGTACTTTGCGACTAAAAGTAAACTCACTATTAAGGCCAAGCGCAATTGCAAGCTCACTATCGTGCTCAACCGCTGCTACTTCAACTATGGGGTATTTAGAGGCGATTGCCACTACGGGGCGTTTATAAATAAAGTCATCAATCACCTCTGGCGTATCAACTACAGCAAAGTAATTATAACCTTGCTCGCCTACTAGCCCTTTTAATGAGTCAATGCTAAACACTTCCTGAAAACCAATCACATCAGGGGCATGTTCTGTTAAGTAATCAACAATCCAACGCTGCTTTTTAGCCCACTGCTGCGCGGTATAAATTTTCTCAAACTCATAGTATGCATTGGGCGGCTCAAGATAGTTAAACAGGTTAAATGTGGCTATTTTTAGTTGGGTGTTAATAATTCCAGATTCATCACTGTTTAAATCTGTATCTAACTGTTTAAGATCTTGATTGCTGATGGGTATCGCCTAAGTAAAGTTGAAAGTGTTGCTGGCTTATAAACTATCATTTTATTACATGTTTACGTAATAAATCAGCCAGCTTAATTGTAATTTTATACACTCTTTTATTTTAGTCTTTATTATATCCCTCAATAAATAGCATTAACGTGCTTAACCATATAAAATTCGCGGCAATTAAATATGAGCAAAGCGACATTGTAATGAGTAGAAAGATTGAACTATTAGCCCCAGGCGGTGATGTTAACGCGGTAAAAGCCGCCATTGTAGCCGGTGCTAATGCGGTTTATTGTGGATTAGATACCTTTAATGCACGTAACCGAGCGTCTAATCTTTCGTTTGATGAGCTTAACGGCGCACTTCGCCTAGCCCATGAATACGGATGTGAAATATTTTTAACGCTAAATGTAGTTATATTAGAGCACGAAATGGGCGCGCTCTTTAAGCTACTTAACCAACTCGTAAATACCACGCTCGATGGCATTATTGTGCAAGATTTAGGGTTGTTCAATATAGTTAAAAAGCACTTTCCTACTTTGCATATTCACGCATCAACTCAGTTAACTACGCATAACGAATCACAGGTTGAGTTTTTAGCGCGCATTGGCGCTACACGTGTAAATTTATCGCGCGAGCTTAACCTAACTGAAATTAAAATATTGACCGACGTAGCGCACAAATGCGATGTATTAACCGAGGTGTTTGTACATGGTGCATTATGTATTGCGTTTTCGGGACAATGTTATTCAAGCTCAGTAAGTGTGGGTAACTCAGGTAACCGTGGTCGTTGCTCACAAGCCTGTCGTGATGAATACGAGCCAACGGCTATGGGTAACAAACATCCGTTAAACTTAAAAGACAATTCAGCCTATTTTGATTTACCAGAGCTGGTAGCCGCAGGTGTTGACTCGTTAAAAGTAGAAGGTCGCATTAAAGGTGCTAACTACGTTCATACCGTTATTGATAGCTGGCGCAAACAAATAGATACCTTTGTACAAACAGGTAACTTAATTGAAGACGATTCAAGCTTATACAAAGTATTTAACCGTAATTTCACTAATAAGTTTTTGCAAGGTGACATGACAAAAAACATGTTTACCGACAACCCGCGCGACCATAGCTTTGATCACGCTAACGAAAAGAGTAACGCGATTTCGGTTGTGCAAATTTACGATGCACAACAAGAACTCGCCGCAGAAAAAAATGACATTGATACGTTAGTTAAAAAGAAGATTGAGTTTTTAGATATTTCAAAGCGTGAGCTTCGTTTGGAATTTTCAGGACAGTTAAACCAGCCATTTACTGTAACGCTGGTTATTAATGATAAAAACGATAGTTCGTTAATAAATGAAAGCGCAAATTTAAACACTGAGCAACCTCAGCGCTTTGAAGTGCAATCGCAAATGGTTATGCATACCGCTGATAAATCAGTTGTTGATATTGCTGCCATTGATAAGCGCTTTAAAACCTTTAGTAATGCCAATTTTGAGATTAAAAATATGGATTACTCAAACTTAGGCAACAACTTAAGCATTCCGTTTAAGGAGCTTGCCCGTATTAAAAAGCAAGTCGCGTTTTTATTAAACGAAGGCAAAGACGTCCTCGCCCCTGTTGAACTGCCAAAACTAGTAAACCACCCTAAAGCCGATAACAAAACAACACTCTCTATTTTAATATCGGACATAAAAGACGTTCATCTATGTGATTTAACAGGTGGCGATGTTTACTTTAAATTACCAGAGAGCTTTAGAACCGATAACGATAAATACATTAATGTATTTTTAGAGCACCCACAGTTAATTCCGTGGTTTCCAGCCGTGTTAATTGGTAAAGATTTTGAAGAAGCGGTACGTTTGCTCGAGGTTGTAAAACCTAAGCTTATTATTAGTAACAACACAGGCGTTGCATTTAAAGCAGTACAAATGGGTATTGACTGGATTGCAGGCCCGTTGTTAAACACCACTAACTCTTATGCGTTACTAACACTACAAGAAGATTTAAACGCAAAAGGCGCGTTTATTTCAAACGAAATAAACAAACCACAAATGCGTAATATTAAACGCCCTAACAACTTTAAAATGATGTACAGCATTTATCATCCAATACTAATGATGACCAGCCGACAGTGTTTTTTCCAGCAAACCGTTGGCTGTAAAAAACCACGTATTGATGCCAGCTGTATGCTGAGCTGTAAAAAGGAAACAACCGTTACCAATGTTAAAGGCATTAGTTTTGCCATTGATAAACAAAAAGGCGGCTACCCGAGCATTTATAATCATGAGCAATTTTTAAATATGGATATTGTGACCGATTATGCCGATAAGTTTGACGAGTTCATGATTGATTTAACTGACATTGGCTCAGGCGATAAAGAAAAACTAGATAAAGCCGTGTTACTCGCCCATTTCCAAGATTTAATTAGCGGGCAAACACAAGCGGTTGAACACTTAAATCACATGGTAAAAGTAAAAACACGTCAGCAATATGTTGAAGGCTTAAACAGCTAAGGTAAGTAATAAAATGACATTGCCATTATTATATTCATTACAACACTGCCCATATGCAATGCGCGCACGAATGGGTATTTTAATGGCAGAGCAACAAGTGCTTCTACGTGCTATAAAAACTAAAAATAAACCGCCGCATCTATTGCAAATATCACCTAAAGGCACTGTGCCTGTTTTATTACTGCCTAATAACCAAGTTATAGATGAAAGCCTAGATATTATGCTGTGGGCTTTAAAGCAAAACGATCCGCATAATTTACTGCTTACTCAAGACCCATTAGCACTTGAGCGCATGCTTGAGTTAATTAAACTAAACGATACGCAATTTAAACCCGTGCTCGAAAAGTATAAGTTTTATGCTCGCACAAAAGACATGGCACAAATTTATTATCAAAAAGCCTGCGAAGAGTTTATTAAGCAATTTGAAGCAAAACTAACCACGCATAAATACTTAATGGGCGATGAAAAAAGTCTAGCCGATTATGCCCTGCTGCCATTTATTAGACAGTTTGCCCGTGTAGATAAACATTGGTACTTACAAAGTGAATATACGCATGTTCGTGCATGGTTAAACGAGTTTTTACACGCCCCTATTTTCACCAAAGTCATGGCCAAATTTGATTTGTATATGGACTGCGGCGAAGAGTTTTTGTACGGCGTTAAAAAGCCTTAACTTAGCCTTTGTTTTATAAGGAATTACATTACTATAACTAGCTGTAAATCTTAGCATTGAATTATTCTCATCATCGAATTTAAACCATTTATTTACGCTATACTGCCCTCCCCATTACTAACAAACGCTATGCATTATGAACTACTCAAACTTTGGCACTAAATTTACACAACCCAACGGCATTACCCAATTAATGGAAGACTTAGGCGGGGCTAAAAACAGTAACAATCCTAATATTGTTATGCTGGGTGGCGGTAATCCCGCATTAGTACCACAAGTAAATGAGGTTTTTTTAAGTGAATTACAAAAACTCGTTGCCAGTAACAAGGTATCGCAAGTATTTGGGCTCTACGATGGCCCAACCGGTAACGACGAGTTTAGAGCAGCATTAGCTGGCCAGCTAAGTAAAGAGTACGCATGGGATATTAGTGCCGATAATGTAGCACTTGGCAATGGCAGCCAAGCTAACTTTTTTGTGTTGTTTAATATGTTGGCAGGCGAAATGCCGGATGGCAGCCATAAAAAGATTTTATTTCCCCTTGCGCCAGAGTACATAGGTTATGCCGATCAAGGTTTATCGGCTGATATGTTTGTTGCCATAAAGCCTGATATCGAAATTTTGAATACAGGCAGCACATCAAAACAGTTTAAATACGTCATTAATTTTAAAGCAGTTGAAAAAACACTAGCAAACGACAGCAGCATAAGCGCGCTGTGCGTATCACGCCCTACTAACCCAACAGGTAATGTAATTACTGATGATGAAGTAAAACACCTTGATTTACTTGCTAAGCAATATGGTATTCCACTCATTATTGATAACGCATATGGCGATCCGTTCCCAGGTTGTATTTACACCGATGCAAACCTAACGTGGAACTCAAATATTATTTTATGTATGTCACTTTCAAAACTTGGCCTACCGGGTTTACGCAGCGGTATTATAGTTGCAAACAATGAGATTATTAAAGCAATTGGCCGCGTAAACGGCAGCATGGTTTTATCGCCAAATAGTATTGGCCCAAGCTTAGTAACACGCTTAATTAACGACAACGAACTACTGCCACTGTGCCGCAACGTTGTACTGCCTTTTTATCGTAATAAAGCACAAATCGCGATTGAGTTGTTTGACGAAGTGTTTGCCGAACTGCCTGTTTATTTGCACAAAGTTGAAGGTGCATTTTTTATGTGGCTGTGGTTTAAAGATGCAAAAATAACAAGCGAGGTATTGTATCAACAACTCAAAGAGCAAGACGTGTATGTGATCCCTGGTCACAACTTTTTTATCGGCATTGACGATGATTGGGCGCACAAGCACGAGTGTATTCGTATTAACTATGCTACCGATGCAGATACCCTAAAAAAAGGCTTAGAAGCGATTAAAAGTCTAATAAAGTAAATATAATGATGCCGATATAAATATCGGCATCATTCATTTAATTCGCTTATATATTCGTTTGAAATTCATGCAAACGCACTGTATCCCCTTTAAATTTATATACAAGTTGGTATCCTACGCGCCCTTTTTTAACATATGCTTATAAAAAAGAACTCGTCAAGGAGCGACTAATGCTGCAAGGCACTTACTGTAAGTGACAGCTTTAACACAACAGGCATCGCGTATAATTATTGATTTTAAACGTAAGATGTAACTTTAAATAGCAACATGCATTAGCACTATTAAGGTCAATTATGCGATTAGGACCAGGACTACTCGTCACTGCAGCCTTCATTGGGCCAGGGACCATTACTACCGCAAGCGTGGCAGGTGCAAACTTTGGTTTTGCACTTATATGGACATTACTGTATTCAGTAGTTGCCACTATATTATTACAATCTATGGCGGCGCGCCTTGGCGTTGCCACCGGGCAAGATTTAGCTCAAGCGCTCAGAGCACATATTCAAACGCCTTTATTTAAATCTTTAGCTATATTTTTAGTCATCAGCGCCATTGGTGTGGGCAGTGCAGCTTATGAAGCGGGTAACTTAAGTGGCGCTAGCATGGGATTAATTGAAATATTCCCTCAAGTTAGCTCCCAACTATGGACACCACTTATTGCTTTTTTTAGTGCAGCTTTACTGTATAGCGGCAAACATAAAGTGGTTGAAAACGCGCTAATTTTACTCGTTATTTTAATGAGCTTAGTGTTTATCTCAACACTTGTAATGGCAGCGCCTTCACTGGGTGATGTATTTGCTGGTTTTATTCCTAGTATGCCTGAAGGCTCTATTACAACCATACTAGCTTTAGTTGGCACTACCATTGTGCCGTATAACTTATTTTTGCACTCCGGCGTACTCGCTGCTAGACACGACAGTAACAGCGACATGCAAAAAGTGATTAAACAAACAAATGTTGATACAGGCCTATCAATCACTTTAGGCGGTGTGATCACTTTAGCTATTTTATCTACAGCTTCAGTTGCATTTTATGGCACCGATGCGGGGCAAATTAGTGCTGCTAACATGGCCGTACAGCTAGAGCCATTGCTTGGCGACGCCGCTCATTACTTTTTTGCTATTGGTTTATTTGCTGCAGGTTTAACAAGTGCTATTACAGCGCCACTTGCGGGTGCTTACGCCGTGTGTGGCATGTTAGGTTGGTCAAACGATATGGGTAACGCACGTTTTAAAGGCGTTGCTATTGTTATTTTATTGTTTGGTGCTGCGGTGGCATCACTCGGTTTAGACCCTGTCGCGGTAATTATATTCGCACAAGCGGCTAACGGGTTATTACTTCCTATTGTTAGCACCTACCTTGTATGGCTGGTTAATCAAAAAGGGGTTATGGGAAACTACACTAACTCTTTGATGTTAAACCTGGTAACCCTACCCGTTTTAATCCTAATTTTTGGGCTAAGTAGCTACAAACTAATTAGTTTAATTTTTTGATTAAATTCTAAAAACCATATTTAAAGGCCGCTGTTTACAATAAACAGCGGCCTTTATTAATCACCAAATAACGTATAAGCCGTACTTATATTCACACATCTAACACGCTTTTTGGTTTTTAGTTGCTTTAAATAATTGCGAAAACGCAAAACCACCTACCGTACCTGCAAGCAGTTGAGCATAAAAACCCCAGCCTCTTGCGCCCGCTATAATATGAATATTCATAATTGATTCAATGGCAATTAACACAATAGCAAATGCCACAATGCCAGCAATAACAAATAGCTGAGTACTGTATTTTTGAACCTTTTTATTAAGCTTTGCGGTAACAAAAAAAGCGATGGCAAGTGCTACGGCAATAATAGCGCCGTAGGTAGGTAATAGGCCTAACCAATCATCAAGCGTTAAACTAGCACGATCACTAAAGCCTACCACTACACCTACATTAACTAATTGATTGACAACGTATTGGCTATGAAACAAGCTAGCAAGTGTGAATGTAAGTAACCAAGAAACTAAAAATGAGGGCAATATACGTGTTAAAAATGACATGGTTATCTCAACTTAAAATAAAGTTTTTTTCTTATATAAGCCATGCTAGCAAAGGCTTACCCCGTAAACAATGTATCTCTTTTTTTACTCTGCTTTCGCTTTTTGCGTTTTCTGTTAATGCAGGCGCTGCGTTACCAAAAAAGCAATACAGTACAAAAACCCTTGCTACACAATTACAGTCTCCGTGGAGCATGGTTGAACTAGCAAACGGTACATGGTTAATTACAGAGCGCGATGGCCACGTAGTTATAATTAAAAATAATGCGCAATCAAGAGTAAAACTAAACCTAGAGGGCTTATACCTTGCAGGCCAAGGTGGCTTACTCGATATAGTGTTATCGCCAGATTATAGCAACTCCAAAGAAGTAATTTTTACCTACGCCCAAGGCGATGCCAACGAAAACAAGCTTGTTGTTGCCAAAGCCACCTTTAATGGTACTCGTTTTTCAAAGCCGCAAATTATTTATAAAGTAGCTACCAATAAAAACACACCACAGCATTACGCTGGGCGCGCCCTTGTCCTACCCGACAATACGTTATTAGTTTCAACGGGCGATGGCTTTGACTTTAGAGAGCAAGCACAGGTTATTACCAGCCAGCTTGGTAAAATATTACGTATAAACTTAAACGGCAGTATTCCAACAGATAACCCATTTATTAACCATACAAACCCAAATGCCCATGCTGTTTACTCACTTGGCCACCGTAACCCTCAAGGCCTTGTATATGATTACGATACACAGCAAATTATTAGCCACGAACACGGCCCCGCAGGCGGCGACGAGCTAAACTACTTAACCGCAAGCACCAATTATGGCTGGCCAGTAATTACTTACGGTAGGGATTATTCGCAAGCGCGTATTTCACCTTTTACGCAATACCCAGGCATGCAAAAACCAAGTGTTAATTGGACGCCATCAATCGCCCCGTCCGGCATGGCGTATTACGGCTCTAAGCACGCCGCTTTCCCTTCACTACAAAAACATGTGTTAATTACGACTTTGGTTGATAAAAAGCTCTACGCTGTAAATTTAGCTAATGGTGAATTTACCCAGTCTCATATATTCCCAGAGGCCACAGGCCGATTAAGAGATGTGTTTGTAACCACTGAAGGTAATGTAGCAATATTAACCGATGGGAAAGATGCAAAGCTGATGTTAGTTAAATCAAATTAGTTCACAAGAGGGTTAGAGAGACTTCGCTTTTAGGGGGGGATAGCGCCTTTTAGTAAGCCGCTTTAATAGGTTTAAACACTCTGTTGGGTGGCGCCTTCGGCTTAACCAACCTACCTTTTGACGTAAGTCGGATAAGTGTCGAAGCCACGCCATCCGACAAAAGTGATGAGTTTACTAGAAACAACCCGACTTACCGCGTTATGCAGTAACCGAAAAATGTATTAAAGGTAACTACAGGAGCTTTACACCTAGTTTTTACCCGATTCTAATTTCTGTTTTAATAATTCAATAAGTTGAATATTAAGCCCGGTAATTTCACCTTCTAGCACCTTCACTTTTGCCTGCGACTCTTCATCATTTTTACTGCGTAACAATGCAGTTTCTTGCAGTAGTTTTTCAAGCTTTTCTTGTATTTCAGCAATTAGTTCATCAAGGGGGTCACCTTCAGATTGTGATGCTTGATCTACATCTTCATTACCTAATAACTTGCGAAACGCCGCTTGATTTTTATCTTCCAGACTTTTTTCCGCCCCCTCTTCAGATATATCTACTTGAACACCTTGAGCCACTCCCTTTTGCACTGTCTCTTTTTCAGAAGCGTCATCAGCCACCACCTTTAAAATTTGTTTTTTCGGGTAAGTTTCTAAAGGTTTAGACGTTATGTTAACTGACATTTTATCCATTGTAATACCCTTTATTTAATCAATTATTAGTGGCTAGAGCTCAACTATAAATATAATGTTTCGCTAACTGTTATTTATTCTTGTATATAAAAATTTTGTGCCTGTCCTATTTTACTACTACTACCTCAGTTTAAAAGTTGAGAGTCCAATTATCTTGTTATGATCGAAATATCACCGGCTAACTAAACAAGCATTTTAAATAACTGATTAAAGATATTGCTTTTGGAGATGTTGCGTATGCATTAAGTACAGATGTATAACTTATAATTATTAGTCCGATAAAAAGGCTAACAAAACCATTTCTTAGGCACTGGTATGCTACTTCATTACGAACTTGTTTTATCAAGTTAACCTTTTCTTGGCCAATGAGGGCTTTAGTTATTTCTACCCTTTCATTTCTTGATTTCAGGTATTCAAACCAGCTCCCATATCCGTACGTAGGCATCAGTTTAAAAGCAGATAAAGAAACTAAACCACCAATAAGCATGTATAAAGATGCAATGCTTAAAAAAGCTATTATTAATGGTTTTAGTTCGTGATCAGGTAATAACTTAGCAACCGTTGTTGCCGCTACTCCAATTATTGTCAGGCATAAACTTAAACCAAGATTGAATTTTGAAGTTTTATCATCGATAAGCTTTGATCTTAAGTGCTCTTCTTTTAGTCGACTCTCGACAACCACTTTATCTAAATCATAAAAGAATGAATTAGCCTGAGCTAAGTATTCATTAGCTTCAGCAAGCTTTCTTTTTTCTAAGCCATATAGATAAATAAATGGAAAAGTGGTGCTTAGAATCTGTTTAAAGAACTGTAATAATTTCATTGTGATAATGCGTCTGCAATATATGTCTCGATTTTTCTTTGTTCATTAGAAAGCCAGCCCCATTCACCTGTAGGATTAATTTCAATGAAGTAATACTCCCCATTGCTCTCAATAAAATCAATAGCTCCAAAGTTTAGACTTAGCTTCTTCATATACTTTCTACATTTCTCAATTAAATCAATAGGCAATTCAATATCTGTATATTCTATAAGCTCTCTTTTTGTGAGCCTCCAATCATCTTCTATTCCAGCGCCATTAGATGTTATTTTAACTGCAAAAATGTCATCACCAATAATTGTAACCCTAATGTCTGTCTTTTCGGTAATATATTGCTGTACAGTCAATGGAGCGCTACTAATTCGATCCTTGGTCAGTTCCGATGGTTCGACATCAGATGTGTAAGTAAACAAACAGTCATCGCCATCTCGAAGTAATACAGTGTCTAAGGATTTCACTATAACTTTGCTGTTTAATATCTTTGAATCCCTAAAGCTATTCCCAATCTCTGTATCTGGAACTTTAAATCCCACTTCTGATGCAATCATCAGTTGATAAGGTTTTGATTCTGCCGCATAAGTGCTTGCAGGCCAATTCATCCAATATGAATCTTCAAAAACCATTAAACCTCTTAAAAAGGCTGACCATTGTGATCTAGATAGCTGCTCTTCAAGGCTTAATGCATCGCCAGGAGTATTTCTTAAAAATACTGCTTGTCGAAACCAAATTGACTTCACATTTATTATTGTTCTATTTACCCCATCACCTGCAATATGGAGTTCTTTTGTCACTGGATTTAATTTTATTTCATAATTGTGGAGAGTCTCTTTGTTGATTCGTAAGTAATCAGTATTTCTTTTTTCTAACTCTTGAATAACCAGATCTACTGAAAAGTCGTAAATACTAGATAATATAAGGCATGTTCCAATCATTCTCCTTTCTGATCCTCACCTGTTTCCATATCACACTTTTTAGTTGCCTGTGTTCCGAACTTCGACGAATGGCTCACTAATGGTTTATTTTCATACATCCATATTCCTCTAGTGTGATCAAATTCACTACCCTCAGGCATATCAGGTGTTTGTTGAAAAGGTTTTCTTTTAGCGAACTCTATTAACAGATGATTTTGCACAACTTATCCTTTTGAACATACAACTTTGTCTACGACATTTGTCATTTTATAAACCGACAAATGTCCATACATTACAATTAATCTAATGTAACCAGCAAATAAGCACATGTAAACAATTAGTTAGCTGTCATCTGAATTTACTGGATGCAGAAAAACCCCAAAATGGTGGAGAGCAGTAATATTGGACAAAAAAGTAATGCACTAATAAATAACAAAACATAGACTTTTTCCTTCGCCTTTTAGCTGTTACCTTTAAACTAAAAAAAGCCGCTGTTTATTACAAACAGCGGCTTTTCTCTTAAAGCTCATAAGCCTAAAACTTGGCTTAAAACTTACGTTTTATTGCTTACCAATCACTTCAAGGCCACCCATGTATGGGCGTAAAACTTCTGGTACTACAACTGAACCATCGGCTTGTTGGTAGTTTTCTAGTATGGCTACTAGTGTACGGCCAACGGCTAAGCCTGAACCATTTAGTGTATGTAGTAACTCTGGCTTTTTAACACCTTCACGGCGAAAACGTGCTTGCATTCTACGAGCCTGAAAATCTACCATATTTGAACATGATGAAATTTCGCGGTAGGTGTTTTGCGCTGGTAACCATACTTCTAAGTCGTAGGTTTTAGCTGAGCCAAAGCCCATATCACCCATACATAAAATTACTTTACGGTACGGTAGTTCAAGCTCTTGTAGTATTTGCTCCGCATGACCTGTTAACTCTTCAAGTGTTGCCATTGAGTCTTCTGGTTTTACAAGCTGTACAAGTTCTACTTTATCAAACTGGTGCTGGCGAATTAAGCCGCGAGTGTCGCGACCATAGCTGCCGGCTTCACTTCTAAAACATGGCGTGTGCGCGGTTAAACGAATTGGCAAATCGCTTTCGTCGTAAATTTCATCGCGTGCACTGTTAGTAAGCGGTACTTCAGCTGTAGGAATTAAGCTAAAGCCGGCTTGTTGTTCGCCATCGTCGTTTACAAGGCCTAGCGTGTGGAATAAATCGCCCGCAAACTTAGGTAATTGGCTAGTACCGTATAGACTTGCGCTATTTACTAGGTACGGTACGTACATTTCTGTGTAACCGTTTTTGTCTGTGTGGGTGTCTAGCATGTATTGCGTTAATGCACGATGCATACGCGCTACTTGGCCGCGCATTACAGTAAAGCGTGCGCCACTAATTTTAACGCCCATTTCAAAGTCTAAGCCGTTTAAGTCTTGGCCTACATCAACGTGATCTTTCACGTCAAAATCAAACTTTTTAGGTGTGCCCCACGTGAGTATTTCAACGTTGTCGTCTTCGTCTTTACCTGCAGGTACTGATTCGTCTGGCAAGTTTGGAATTGCTAAGGCAATGTCGTTAATTGCGGCTAATACTACATCTTGCTGCGCTTTTGCTGCGTCTAGCTCGCTACCTAAGTTAGCAACTGCATCTAGTAGCGGTTGAGCGTCTTCGCCTTTGGCTTTAGCTTGCCCAATTGCTTTTGCGCTTGCATTACGCTGACTTTGAAGTTCTTGCGTTTTTACTTGTAATGTTTTGCGTTTTTCTTCAAGTGCCGTGACCGTCGCTACATCGAGTTCGTAACCGCGAGCCGCTAAGCGTGCTGCAGTTTGTTCGATATCTTGACGTAAAAATTTAGAATCTAACATGTTAGTTTTTAACCTTTTTGCATTACTAGCTGAAGGCCCAGCCAAGCCATAAAAATACACACCATCACGTTTAAGATGATATTGAGGGCCATTTTAATAAAGTGACCTTGTTGTAACAACAACAGCGAATCCATTGAAAATGTTGAAAAGGTGGTTAATGCACCTAAAAAGCCAATCCCGATAAGGGCTTTAGCGGGGCTTGCGGCGATAATTTCTTTATCTATTAAACCGTACAAAATGCCCATCAACAATGAACCCAGAATATTAACCGCCAACGTGCCAAAAGGGAATCCCCTACCGAGGAGTTTTAGCATGCTTTCGCTAATAAAAAACCGTAAACACGCCCCTGAAGCTCCGCCAAGGGCGATCATCATATAAAGTTTAATCATTTTCGTATCGTTTAAGTGGGCTTTGCGCATCGCGCTCTTTTAGGTAATCGAGTTTTTGTTTAATTTTTTGCTCAAGTCCGCGCTCGCTCGGTAAGTAATATTCTTTGCCGTTCATTTCTGGTGGTAAGTATTTTTCACCTGCGGCAAATGCGCCTTCTTCATTATGCGCATAACGATACTCAGCGCCATACCCTAAGTCTTTCATTAAGTTGGTTGGCGCATTGCGTAAATGCTCTGGTACTGGGTAACTTGGCTCGTTTTTGGCATCTGCTTTGGCTTGATTAAACGCCATATACACCGCATTACTTTTAGGTGCGCTGGCTAAATACAGTGTGGCTTGTGCTATTGCACGTTCGCCCTCACTTGGGCCAACACGTTGAAATATATCCCACGCGTTTAAAGCCACTTCCATCGCACGCGGATCGGCGTTACCAATGTCTTCTGTAGCTATGGCAAGTAAACGCCTTGCCACATACAAAGGGTCGCCGCCACCGGCTAAAATTCGGCAATACCAATACAGCGCACCATCGGGTGAGCTACCACGTACTGATTTGTGAAAGGCTGATATTAAATCGTAAAATTCATCGCCGCCTTTATCGTATTTGGCTAAATGCGTTGGTAACACTTGGCTAAGTACGTGCTCGTCTACGTTGTATTGACCGTTTTGCTCGGTTGTTAAATCAACTGCTTGTTCAAGTAAATTAAGTACTTTACGCGCATCGCCGTCACTTGCTTGGCATAATGCCTTTTTAGCGTTATCGGCAATAGTGATGTGTTTTTGACTTAGCTGCTCGTCTTGTTTAAGTGCGCGCTCTATTACAGTGTATAAGTCGGTATCGGCAAGCGATTTTAAAACATACACGCGCGCACGCGACAATATAGCGTTGTTAAGTGCAAACGATGGGTTTTCGGTGGTTGCACCTACAAATATAAAGGTGCCGTCTTCTATGTGCGGTAAAAACGCATCTTGTTGGGATTTATTAAAGCGGTGAACCTCGTCAACAAACATAAGGGTGCGTTGGCCACGGCTTTCTAGGTTGTCCCGCGCTTGCGTTACGCTGTCGCGTATATCTTTTACGCCTGCAGTTACCGCCGACATTTGAATAAGTGAGGCATCAGCATGGTTGGCAATTATTTGCGCAAGTGTTGTTTTACCCACACCAGGCGGGCCCCATAGAATCAAACTATGGCATCGCCCCGCGACAATGGCTTGATGCAGTGGTTTATCACCGCTTAATAAGTGCTGCTGACCAATGTATTCATCAAGCGTTGTAGGGCGCATACGCGCAGCAAGTGGGCGTACATCGGGCCCAAAATTAAAACCTAAATTACTCACCGTTACTCTGATCGTCTATTTCAACACCTTCAGGAGGCGTAAATTCAAAAGTGCTTTGATCAAGCGGCGTATTAACTTGGGCATTGTTAAACGTAAATGACGACAGCTGCCCTGAGTTATCAGTTACCACTAGTTTAGCAAGCCCTTGCTCGTTACCCGCAAATGCTATATCAAGTTGTTCTACTTGGCTTTCTACGCCTTTATTTGGCGTTACGCTAAAGCCTGTACTTGTTGCAAGTACGCTGTATTTTTCCCACTGTGCTGGGTCTTTTGATGTCAGTAGCACAAATGGTGTTGAGTCGATTAGGCTGCTGGTTTTCATAATTGTTACTTGCTCAGCAAAGCTGTCGAAGTAATATGTTTTATCACCGTTTGATACAAATAACGTATCGTCTGGATTAGTTTGCTGCCAGCGAATCATCATAGGCTGTTGGAGCGCTATTGTGCCCTCGCCTTGCATAACTGCTTGGCCTTCTTTGTCTGTTACTTGTTGTGCAAACTGCGCTTTAAAGCTTTTTAAAGTGGCAAGTCTGTCTTGTAATGCTTGGCTGTCGTCAGCAAAGCTTGGTGCGGCAAGTACGCTGCCTAACACTAATAATAAGGCATTAACTTTTTTCATGAATTTGCTCCATTAGGTACTAATACATCGCGAGCACCGTTATGACCTGGTGAACTCACGATACCCGATGTTTCCATTTGTTCTACTAAACGTGCTGCGCGGTTATAGCCAACACGTAATTTACGTTGCACTGACGATACAGATACTTTGCCGGTTTCAATTACAAACGACACAGCTTCGTCGTATAACGGATCAGATTCTTCATCTGCATTTTCGCTAGCTTCACCCGGTAATAAAATATCTTCAGTGGCATCGCCATTGAGTATTTCGTCAATGTAATTTGGTTTAGCACGTGCTTTCCAATCGTTTACTACGGCGTGTACTTCATGGTCGTCTACAAACGCGCCATGCACACGCTCTGGTACGCTAGTGCCTGGCGGTAAATAAAGCATGTCGCCCATGCCTAGTAAGTTTTCTGCACCTTGTTGGTCAAGTATTGTCCGTGAATCTATTTTGCTCGATACCTGAAACGCCATACGTGTTGGAATATTAGCTTTAATTAAGCCGGTAATTACATCAACTGACGGGCGCTGCGTAGCAAGCACTAAGTGAATCCCTGCCGCACGTGCTTTTTGAGCAATACGTGCAATTAGCTCTTCTACTTTTTTACCTACAATCATCATCATGTCGGCAAATTCGTCTATTACTACAACGATACTTGGTAATTTACCTAGCTCGTCGGGGCCTTCTTTCATGCCATCGGTGTCTTTAAATAATGGATCAAGAATCGGGTAACCCGCTTCATTGGCTTCAAGCACTTTTTGGTTGTAACCTTTTAAGTTACGCACACCCAATGCTGACATTAATTTATAACGACGTTCCATTTCGCCTACACACCAACGCAGTGCGTTAGCGGCTTCTTTCATGTCGGTAACTACTTCACACAATAAATGCGGAATGCCTTCATATACTGAAAGCTCAAGCATTTTAGGGTCAATCATGATCATACGTACATCATCAGGACCCGATTTGTATAGCAAGCTTACTATCATGACATTAACGCCCACTGATTTACCTGAACCGGTTGTACCGGCTACCAATAAATGTGGCATTTTACCTAAGTCAGCACATACCGGCTGACCAGCAATGTCTTTACCAAGCACCATAGTAAGTGGCGACGGATTTTGCTCAAATTTAGGGGCGTTTATAACTTCTGATAAACGAACTATTTCACGGTGTTTATTTGGAAGCTCAATACCAACATAGGTTTTACCTGGAATAACTTCTACAACACGTACACTAATTGCCGAAAGCGAACGGGCTAAATCTTTAGCTAAGCCTGTAATTTTAGACACCTTTATACCTGGCGCTAAATCTAGCTCAAAACGCGTAACAACGGGGCCTGGGTATACCGCTACTACGGTTGCTTGTACATTAAAGTCGAGAAGTTTTGTCTCTACTAGGCGCGATACGCTATCAAGCTCTTCTTGCGAAATTGGGTTTTTAGCTTTATCCGGTCTGTCGAGTAAATCGAGCGATGGTAATGGCCCCGGTGGTGGCTCTTGCGTTAATAATTGCTCAAACTTTTCTTTTGCCGTTGGTGGTGGTTGATATTGCGCTTTTGGTTTAGGCATTGGTCTTGCTGGCGATACCACCGTTGTAACTGGTTTTTCAGGCTCCACAACTGGGCTTTGATCAAGCGCATTTAATGCAGCAGCCGTGTCCATTGGTTCGTCATCTATTGCGCTAAAGCCAATTTCTTGATCGAGTATATCGTCAAGTTCATCAAACGGCATAAAGTCATCACTAATTTGTGGTTCACTAAATGGTGTTTGAGGCTTATCTATTGCTTTTTGTTTATCTGCTTTTTTAGCTGATGTAGGCAGCTCTATTTGCTCTTTTATATCGTCTTCAAAATGGGCGTCTGCTTCATCGTTATTATTTACTTTACCTGCAGTGTGTTCTCGGTGCATCCAGCCTTTTGCATACGATACAACATAGCGATAAAGCCTAACCATTAAATCGCCAAGGTAATCTACAAAATCAACCCACGATACTCCCGTCAATAAGGTAAGCCCTGCAAAAAAGAAACACAGCAATAATATAGATGTACCGGTAAAGTTAAACGCAGGCATCATGGCTGATGCAATAACATCGCCCACTACTCCACCCGATGAAAAGTTATAAATATCGTCGAAATTAATACTACTAATGGCGGTAGCTGAGGTAATAAATAAAGCAAAACCAATAACACGCAGCGCTAAGGTAGTGTAATCAAGCTGTAAAATGCGGTGAGGTTGTTTAAATAGCAAGTAGCCAAATAGCTGAATGGCCGCAGGCACTAAGTAAGCCAACCAACCAAAGGTGAGTAATAAAATGTCGGCTATCCATGCACCGGCTGCTCCTGTGATGTTGCTTACTTCGCTAAAACTAGTTTGCGACCATGCAGCATCTGCTGGATCAAAGCTGATCAAGGCACATAAAATAAATATTGCCGTAAAGGTACTGATAATCAGCCCTGTTTCTAATAGTCTTTGCACACCGTTTAGGCGCATAGTTCCCTATTCCTCTTTATTATTCTATTTTTATTCACACTTACTTAGCAGTGAAATACCTTAGCAGGAAATGCAATTTGTTGCACTTTATCTTAACCTTGATGGCCTGATTATGAACAAGTTTTTATAATTTGAGCTTATATAAATAACCTTAAGTAATATAAGGGCGAATAATTACGCCTTCTTCACCTTTTACTTCTTCCATTACTACATAAGTTCGGCTTTCACTTACATTTGGCAGTTTCAATAGTATGTCGCCTAATACGCCACGGTATTCTGACATATCGTTTACGCGCGTTTTAAGTAAAAAATCAAAATTACCCGATACTAAATGACATTCGATAATTTCTTCGTGCTTTTTAACCGCAGCACTAAACTCATCAAATACGTCGGGAGATGTTTTAGTAATCGTTACTTCTACATACACCGATAAACCTTGCCCAAGTTTAGCGGGATCGACCACCGCTTTATAGCCAAGTATGTAACCTTCTCGTTCTAGCTTTTTTACTCGCTCCAAGCAGGGCGTGGCGCTTAGGCCAACTCGTCTGGCCAGTTCTACATTCGACAAGCGTCCATCGTGTTGTAATTCCATTAAAATTTTACGGTCAATTCTATCTAATAATTGATGCATAGTACCAACAAGTTTTTTATGCTGTTTATTTTTATTATCTAGATGATAACACTAGATTTGAGTTTAAAAAAGGTGAGACACACGGGCTTATGATGAATATAATAGTGGAAAATGTTAATCCGTTCTTAATAAGGTAAATGATATGATTATTGGTGTTCCTAAAGAAATTAAAAACCATGAATACCGTGTAGGTATGGTTCCTGCAAGTGTTCGTGAATTAGTAAACCACGGTCACCAAGTGATTGTAGAAACTGATGCAGGCATGGGCATTGGTTTTACTAACGAAGATTACACACAAGCGGGTGCTGAAATTTTAGCAACTGCTGCTGATGTTTTTGCTAAAGCAGACATGATTGTAAAAGTAAAAGAGCCGCAAGCTGTTGAACGTGCAATGCTACGTGAAGACCAAATTCTTTTCACTTACTTACACCTTGCACCTGATCTTCCACAAACTGAAGACCTTGTAAAAAGCAAAGCTATTTGTATTGCATACGAAACTGTAACTGACTCACGCGGTGGTTTACCGCTTCTTGCTCCTATGAGCGAAGTTGCTGGTCGTATGTCTATTCAAGCTGGTGCACAAGCGCTAGAAAAATCTAACCACGGTCGTGGCATGCTACTAGGTGGCGTACCAGGCGTTGAAGCTGCTAAAGTTGTTGTAATTGGCGGCGGCATGGTTGGTCGTAGCGCAGCTCAAATGGCTGTTGGCCTTGGTGCTGAAGTTGTCGTTCTTGATCGTAACATCGACGTATTACGTGCACTAGACGCGCAATTTGGTAATAAAGTTAAAGCTATTTACTCAACTGCTGATGCACTAGAAAAACACGTATTAGAAGCTGATTTAGTAATCGGTGGTGTACTAATCCCTGGTGCAGCTGCACCTAAACTAGTAACTGCTGAGCACATTAAAGCAATGAAACCTGGTTCTGCAATTGTTGACGTTGCAATCGACCAAGGTGGCTGTATTGCTACTTCTAAAGCAACGACGCATGCTGATCCAACTTTCATCGTTGATGAAGTTGTTCACTACTGTGTTGCTAACATGCCAGGTGCTGTTCCACGCACATCTACGTTTGCACTTAACAATGCAACATTGCCTTTCATCATTAACCTTGCAAACAAAGGTTATAAAAAGGCGCTACTAGATGACGCTCACTTCTTAAAAGGCTTAAACGTAATTAAAGGCCAAGTAACTTACAAAGAAGTAGCTGAAGCGTTCAACATGGAATATGTTGACCCACGCACAGCGGTAGAAAACGCATAATTTAGCGTTTTGTAGTTAGGTTGGTATTAAGTAATGTAGCAACCTAACTACAACCCATAAAAAAGCAGCTAATTAGCTTAATGCCAGTCAGTTAAGCTGACTGACATTTTTCTTTTTATGGGGATACTTAGATGGTTTTGGCTTAACCCATCGGGGATATCTTCTATCCTCTCGTCTAGCTGGAAGCTTAAATAAGACCAGTGTATCGAGTAAGTGCTGCCAGTGTATTGGAATGTTCCCTGGGCTCATTATAGATACTGACGAGAAATACTGAATGACAGCCATCGAACTGCTAGAGAAACTAAGCTGGTTAGGCCATATCCCTGTAACTGTCGCCGCCATCGTCATTATTCTTCGTATTAAATTATAGGCGAGTAACACGCCCCATAGCTCCTGACGCACCATGTCTGGACGCTTGCTTCTTAAATGGTATGCGCTATCAAGCATGGTTTGTTTGATTTCTCTAAACCCAAGTTCTATCTCCCAACGATGACAATATAATTCAACAATTTCATTACCTGGATAACACAATCTATCCGTCATCGAGGTTAATATACGGTAGCTTTTGCCCTTTATTGTTTTACTGATTAATCTCGCTTTAATCGTTTCAGGAACATCGGGAAAGTTTTTTTGTGCATGCTTTGTTGTTTTCAATTCAATGATATGGTCATTTTTACCCGCGCTGGAGATGATTTCATACTGTAAGTCGGGCCTTGCTGGTATCAGCCAGTGCCTCATCTTCCCAGTTTGGTGCCAACGATTTAACAGGCCTAAAGAATAATATCCTTTATCAAACATAGTCAGCGAATTATCTGGTGTACGTTCAATTAAACGCTCAGCTAATTTCATCTCGTTGGTTTTATAGTTATCAAACTCGCTACTGAGCAGTTGATGGCTGGTCAATTCCATATGACAGACCATGCGTATTTGAGGAAAGGCTGTATCACCGTATTGGTTGCTACCTGAAGAGAAGGCTTTACGATTATCAGGCGTGTCGGCTGTTCGCCACACAACACCGTCAACAGCTAATAGGTTCAAACCATTCCATGTTTCGAATGACTGTTGCTTATACATTGATTGAGCAGATTTATTGAAAACGTGTTTAACGGAATCATCACCTAACCTTTGTCTCGCCTGTACCATCGCACTTGGAGCAACGAGTTGGTTCTTGCCAGGTAACATGATATCTAGCTTATTAGCGATATTCCAAACTGATTCTTTTCGAAACAATGCCATGCCAATAACTGACCACAAAACGGCTTCAAGCGGTAATCTTCGCTTACGAACGGTTGCAATCCCTGCTTGTTGAAAGCCTTGTTCAATGATTTCAGGGTCAAGAATTTCTGATAATTTTTCAAAGGTATGGTATCGGCTGCTTTCTTCAAGTGTTGCTTGCAGTGCTTGTTCTATATTCACAAAAAAAATCCGTAGTTAGTTTCCTAACTACGGATTTTGCATGATCGTTTGGATCGGTCAACCGGTCATTTTCTTAACTGATCGGCATTAAGCTAATTAGCTGCTTTTTTTGTATTTAAATTTCAGATTTATATAAACTTATTTAGATAAAACGCTTAATTATAAAATCTACTTTTACGCGCTTAGCTTGGCCAAGTAGTTTTTTAACTGGCTGCGGGTAATCATCCATTGTTTCTAAATCATCTGGGCCTGTTAAACGGCGGCAGTGTTGTAAAATTTCCTGCTTTTCGTTATCAATAGCACCCATAATTGTTTGCTCTGGATCTTCTATTAAAATACCGTTTTCGATATCAAGACCCCATGCACGCGGATTTAAGTTATGCCCACTCAGTAAATGTTTTGTTCTATCTGAGCAAATACCTTTTAAATGAAACGAATTACTTTCATCTTTCCACAGGTACACATTTAAATTACCGTTATCGATGTGGCGTTTTTGCGTTTTTACAAACTTATGCAAAATAGTTTCGTATAAATAAGGCAACGCCCCTATTTTACTAAACGGCTCGCTTGGCGGTAAATAAAAGTCATTGGCTGTTTTATCCCCCACCACAATAGTAACTTGCTTACCTTGCTTTAATAATCGGCGCAGTGATCGCATAAGTGGCGCCGGAAAATTAAAGTATGGCGTATACAACACAAGCTCTTGCTCTGTGGTATCAAATAACGCTTTTATTAAACGATTTAATTCGTTATTACGACGACCAAGCCCTAAAAACAAACGAATACCTAATGCTTGCGTATTCAGTTGCTCTGCTGCGTTGTAACTTGCAACTTTTAAATCACGCATTAATTGCTTTTGATCAAGCTTGAAGTCGTGTAAACGCTTAAGCGGTCGTGTGTCTATTCGTGGCACAGCAACGGAGCTAATTAGCTTTGTCTCAATAAAATCAACCACTGAGTCACACAGTTCGCTCTGCGTTATTAAAAAGTAACGATCGAGTCTGTAACGCTCGTTATACTGCAAATACACGTTGTTTAAGCTTGCGCCGCTGTAAAGTAAGGTATCGTCAATGACAAAACCCTTTAAATGTAATACGCCGAATAATTCTTTAGCTTTTACAGGTACGCCATAAACTTGTACGTTCGATTTAAACTTTTCTAAATCGTCACAGTATAAACTTGCGTTACCATCAGACTTCTCTGCACCAATTAAACCACGTTGCGCACGATGAAAATCCACCAGCACTTTTACATCAAGCGCAGGGTTCTCTAATGATACTCGATGCAGGGCTTCTAAAATCTCGCGGCCTGCTTCGTCATCCTGTAAATAAAGCGCTGTGATATAAATTCGTTTTTTTGCATTAGCGATCAAACGTAGCAATTGCGTTCGGTAATCTTGCGCATTGGTTAAGACGTTAACGTCTTTTGAAGTCAACCCGAATGCGGGTTTTTCCTGCCAAAATAACATAGTTGCCTATTTGCTTAGGTCACATAATCTATCAGTGACAAATAAAATTAGGTAAAACATAACAAAAAAAATCAAAGGGGTCATGAATTAACGCTGTTTTGTTGCCTGTTAGTCTATTTATTGAGCTACTTAGGTGTTTTAACTGTAAAAGTACTGAGCTCTAGTACACAATACTGCACAGCTTTTCGATTTGCGAAAAAAAATAATCGCGGATTTTGTTTACATCCGCCTTGATTTTCTTAGAATCGAGCGCATTAAAGACCGTATTAAACGTTTAGGAAAAAATAATGACTGAAGCAAAACATTGTAAGCTACTAATTTTAGGCTCTGGCCCAGCTGGTTATACTGCCGCAGTATATGCAGCACGTGCAAATTTAAACCCTGTTTTAATTACAGGCATTCAACAAGGTGGCCAATTAACAACCACGACTGAAGTTGAAAACTGGCCTGGTGATGCACACGGTTTAACGGGCCCTGCATTAATGGATCGTATGAAAGAGCACGCTGAGCGCTTTGAAACTGAAATCATATTCGATCACATCAATAAAGTAGATGTATCTAAGCGCCCTTTCACACTAACTGGCGACCAAGGTACTTACACATGTGATGCGTTAATCATTGCAACAGGTGCTTCTGCTAAATACTTAGGCTTAGAGTCTGAAACCAATTTCCAAGGCCGTGGCGTTTCAGCCTGTGCTACATGTGATGGCTTTTTCTATAAAGGTCAGAAAGTAGCGGTTGTTGGTGGTGGTAATACAGCGGTTGAAGAAGCGCTATACTTATCTAACATTGCTGACGAAGTACATGTTATTCACCGCCGTGATAGTTTCCGTAGTGAAAAAATACTTGCAGACCGCCTTGCTGAAAAAGCAGCTAACGGTAACGTTGTTTTACATTACAACCGTACGCTTGACGAAGTATTAGGCGACCAAATGGGCGTAACTGGCATTCGTATTAAAGATGCACAGTCTGATGCAACAGAAGAGCTAGATTTAGCCGGTGTATTTATTGCTATTGGTCATAAGCCAAATACAGATATGTTTGTTGGTCAACTAGAAATGAAAGACGGCTACTTAGTTGTAGAGTCTGGATTGAATGGTAACGCAACTCAAACAAGTGTAGAGGGCGTTTTTGCTGCAGGTGATGTGTCTGACCACATTTACCGTCAAGCAATCACATCAGCGGGTACAGGCTGTATGGCTGCCCTTGATGCAGAACGTTTCTTAGATAATTTATAAGCAATTAAATAAATTATAATAGGGCTGATTATTCAGCCCTTTTTTTATGTCTAAAATATAGTTACACTTTTACGATCAATTATAAAATAAGTACTGTATGAGAAATCAGCTATACCAATTAAGTGAAACCGATATAGCATTCCCCAATCCGGAATACGCATTAGAATCCCCTGATGGCTTGTTAGCAATTGGCGGAGATTTAAGTTTACCTCGCCTAAGTAATGCCTACAAAAGCGGAATATTCCCTTGGTTTAGCGAAGATGAGCCTATTATGTGGTGGTCGCCGAGCGAACGCGGGATTTTTGAACTGGATGATTTTCATATAAGTAAGAGCCTGCGTAAACATTTAAAAAAGCACCCTGTAAAAGTAACCATTAATAATGCCTTTGAGGAGGTAATAGAAGCTTGTCGCGATCAACGCCTTGATACCGATGGCACTTGGATCACCTCTGACATGCTCAACGCTTATGTTAATGCACACAATGCTGGCATTGCCCATAGCTTAGAAGTGTGGAGCAACGGAGAGCTTGCAGGTGGCTTATATGGTATTATGCAAAATGGTGTTTTTTGTGGTGAATCGATGTTTCATCATCAAACCAATTGCTCAAAGCTTGCTATGTGGGCACTGGTAAATTGGCTTAAACGTCATAATGCGCATTTTATTGATTGCCAGTTAGAAAACCCTTATTTAATGACCTTAGGTGCACAAGTAATCCCCCGCTCAACATTTTTGACTAAACTAAAAGCTGCACATAACTATATTATTAATCCTATTATGTGGGAGCCACAAGAACTTGACGCAATCTATGAATGAGCAACTTCCTGCACGTGTTGGTTTAACCCAAGAGTTTGACTGTAGTTATTTACCCAACAGACAAGAGCAACTATTAGTTATTCTAGATCCTAGTTGCTACAGCACAGACAAATTTGAGTCATTATTAGGCTTAGGATTTCGTCGCAGTGGTAACCAAATATATCGTCCGCACTGCCCAATATGCAGTGCATGTAATTCTGTACGTGTATTAGCACAAGACTTTATCCCTTCAAAATCGCAAAAACGTAAACTAAACAAAGCAAAAAACCAGTTTGAAGTAAAATATTCAACGCAAGAACGCCCTGAGTATTATCCGCTCTATAGTAAATACATAACGATGCGCCATCAGGATGGAAGTATGTATCCTCCTGAAAAAGAACAGTTTCAAAGCTTTTTACTTTGCAGTTGGCTCAAAATCACATTTATTGAACTATGGCACCAGGATACTTTAGCCGCAGTTGCCGTAACTGATTGTATGAACAGCTCTATTTCTGCAATTTATACTTTTTTTGACCCCGACTTTGAACACTATAGTTTAGGCTCTGTGATGATATTAGAGCAGCTTAAATTTGCAAAAGAGCAAAATAAGCAATACGTGTACTTAGGCTATCAAATTGATGAATGCGATAAAATGAAGTACAAAACTCAGTTTTTACCAGCTCAAAAACAGCTCAATGATGAGTGGGTGGCTATTTAATTTGCAAATATAGTCCCTGCGCCTTTACTTATTGGTGTATTTTGGGCAAAATCTGCAGCGTTTAACTATTAAAGAGGTGTTACGCTAAACATGGCGAAAGAAGACGTAATCGAAATGCAAGGGACAGTCCTTGATACTTTACCAAATACAATGTTCCGAGTTGAGCTAGAAAATGGTCACGTAGTTGTGGCTCACATTTCAGGCAAAATGCGCAAAAACTATATCCGTATTTTAACCGGCGATAAAGTAACGGTAGAAATGACTCCTTACGATTTATCAAAGGGTCGTATCGTATTCCGTGCTCGCTAAGTAAGTGCGTAAACGAGATTTAGTTTTTGGCTAGTGTTTTACTAGCTTTAAGCGTTTATTAAATGTAATTGATAGACATTGACTAGCAATTACATTTAATAAACAAAAAACCCAGTTTTTACTGGGTTTTTTGTTGCCTATAAAAATGGCAAAAAAATGGCCCGCTATTATTTAGCGGGCCATTTTTATTTAACTTAGTTGTGTAATTAACGTTTTACGCTGGCGTTAAATTGCTCTCGTAATCAAAGCGAATCTTCTTGTCTTTAACCGATACTTTAACTGTACCGCCATCAACAAGTTCACCAAACAGTATTTCATTAGCTAATTGCTTTTTAAGCTCTTCTTGAATAACACGTGCCATTGGTCGTGCACCCATAGCCTTGTCATAACCTTTATCTGCGAGCCATTCACGCGCTTTAGGCGTAAGCTCAAGATTAACCGATTTTTTATCAAGCTGAGCTTGCAGTTCCACAATAAATTTATCAACCACCAGTAAAATAACTTCACGTTCTAGGTGATTAAACCAAATAATGTTATCTAAACGGTTTCTAAATTCTGGCGAGAAAACTTTATTAATTTCGCCCATTGCATCGTGCGTATGATCTTGCTCTGTAAAACCAATCGACTTACGCGTAGTTTCTTGTACGCCCGCATTGGTAGTCATTACAACCACTACATTTCTGAAATCAGCTTTACGACCGTTATTATCGGTTAATGTACCGTGATCCATAACTTGTAGTAAAATATTGTAAATATCTGGATGCGCTTTTTCAATCTCATCTAAAAGTACAACCGCATGAGGGTTTTTGATAACTGCTTCAGTTAATAACCCGCCTTGCTCAAAACCAACATATCCTGGTGGAGCACCAATTAGTCGGCTGATTGCGTGGCGCTCTACATATTCAGACATATCAAAACGAATAAACTCAACACCCATACATTTAGCAAGTTGCTTGGTTACTTCTGTTTTACCAACACCTGTTGGGCCTGCAAACAAGAACGAACCCACTGGTTTTTCTTCGCTTGATAAACCCGAGCGAGATAAACGAATAGCCGATGTAAGCGCATCAATAGATTGATCTTGTCCAAACACCAGCATTTTAAGATTACGGTCTAGATTTTTAAGCGTCTCTTTATCTGTTGAAGACACATTTTGTGGTGGAATACGTGCCATCTTCGATATTATTAGCTCTATATCAGCCACACCAATCGTTTTTTTACGTTTAGAACTAGGTTGTAAACGTTGGTTAGCGCCCGCTTCATCAATTACATCAATTGCTTTATCTGGCAAGTGGCGCTCATTAATGTATTTAGCACTAAGTTCAGCAGCTGCTTTTAATGCTTTTTGAGTGTAGCGAATACCATGGTGCTCTTCGTAACGCTCTTTTAATCCATTTAAAATTTTAGTGGTATCGGCAACACTTGGTTCAAGTACATCAATTTTTTGAAAACGGCGTACTAATGCACGGTCTTTCTCAAAGATATTTTTATACTCATTGTAAGTGGTTGAACCCATACAACGTAACTTACCACTTGAAAGAAGTGGTTTAAGTAAGTTTGAAGCATCCATAACGCCACCAGACGCTGCGCCAGCACCTATTATGGTATGTATTTCATCGATAAATAAAATAGACCCAGGTTGTGCCTGAAGCTCTTTTAATAAGCTTTTAAAGCGCTTTTCAAAATCGCCACGGTATTTAGTACCTGCAAGCAATGCCCCCATATCTAGTGAGTACACAACTGCATCTGCAATTACTTCTGGTACTTGCTCGTTCACAATACGGTACGCTAAACCTTCAGCAATAGCTGTTTTACCAACGCCCGCTTCACCAACAAGTAATGGGTTATTCTTTTTACGACGACACAATACTTGTACCGTACGCTCTACTTCGCTGTCGCGCCCAATCAGTGGGTCAATATTACCTTCACGAGCCTGAGCGTTTAAGTTAGTTGTAAAGCTGTCTAGCTTACTTGCTTCTTCGTTTTGAACTTCTTGCACTTCTTCATGTATATAATCGCTGTCGTCGCCTAGTTCATCATCAGCTTTTGAAATGCCGTGCGAAATAAAGTTAACAATATCTAAGCGCGATACATCATGCTTTTTAAGTAAATAAACAGCTTGGCTCTCTTGCTCAGAAAAAATAGCAACCAGGACATTGACACCCGTCACTTCGTTTTTTCCTGACGATTGCACATGAAACACAGCACGTTGTAATACACGCTGGAAACCAAGCGTTGGCTGAGTTTCACGTTCTTCTTCTAAATCTGGGATGACGGGTGTTGTTTCGTCAATAAATTCTAATAATTCGGTTTTTAAGCCTGAAAGATTAACACCACACGCGTTTAAAGCTTCTCCTGCAGAAGGATTATCTAATAGCGCAAGTAAAAGGTGCTCTACGGTCATAAACTCATGACGGCGAGTGCGCGCTTCACGAAACGCGGCATTTAAAGTGAGTTCTAAGTCTTTGTTTAGCATTGGCAACCCCTTACTGAGATAATAATTTATACCACAACAATCGGATGTTTGATCACCCTAATTGGTATTTATACCAATTGTATTAAATTGGTATTATTCCTGCTCACAACTACAAAGCAGTGGATGCTCGTTATCCCGTGAGTAACGGTTAACTTGTTCAACTTTGGTGTGGGCAACATCGGCGCTGTAAACACCGCAAATACCCTTACCTTTTTCATGAACCTGAAGCATCACATCGGTTGCTCTATCGCTATCCATATTAAAAAACGTCGTTAAAACTTCAATTACGAAGTCCATCGGCGTGTAGTCGTCGTTATTTAAAACAACTTTATATTTTCGCGGCGGCTGTAGCTTTTGCTTTTCACTGTCGCGAACTGTGTCGATAACACCTGAATCTTTCATACCACTCATAATTAAATATAGTCTTGTCTTTGTAACTCAAGCAAACTTGAATAAAAAATAAATAAAATGTTAAAAAATAACTCAAAACACTTGACTGGTTGGCTAAATAAACTACAGTCAAACATAGATTGATTAAACCTTAGTCAGTCTAGCAAATTATACGGTTTAGAATAACTAAATTAGTCAACTTATTGAAGGATGTAGAAGTATGGCTTGTGGTAAAGTTAAATGGTTCAACAACGCCAAAGGTTTTGGTTTCATCGTAGAAGACGGCTGCGAGAATGATATCTTCGCTCATTACTCAACAATTGTAATGGACGGCTATAAAACGCTTAAAGCTGGTCAAGATGTAACATTCGAATTAGAACAAGGGCCTAAAGGCCTACACGCTAAAAATATTGCCCCAGATGGTGACATTATTGAGTGACGATTGTTTTGTTCGACTAAAGCGAGCGACCTTTTAAGATCCTCGCTTAATTCCTTAAGCATACTAACTTATCTCTTCTTCCCTTATTTATTGCCTCTTTTCATTCAAATTCAACCCTTTTCCTTGAATTTATTTTATATACCCCAATGTTCTAAGAGTTGATTGTTTAACTGCTTATTGGGCATGCTCAAACTCTAGCCCTTTTTATTTAAGCTTGTTACACTCTTGGTGCTAAAAATTGCGCATAACACCTTATCGCCTCTTTTATATGTACTAGGCTAAAGGCTGATTTATTTTTGTTAATTTTTTAGCTATAAATACGATTCCAGTTCGTCAGGTGTGACTATTCTGCTTTTATAAAAGAGCAACGCTGAGTACCAACACCTAACAAACTATTCATTACGAGCGTACGTGTTCATTAACTTGTTTAATAATATGTACTCACTCATAAGTAATGATTTTCTTTGCATTGTTGAATAAGACCTTATCGGTCGACTATCTAGGAATGATGATGACATCAAAAATTATCTATACAAAAACGGACGAAGCTCCGGCACTAGCAACTTATTCGTTGCTACCGATCATCCAAGCATATACAAATGCGGCCGGTGTTGAAGTTGAAACTCGCGACATTTCATTAGCAGGTCGTGTAATTGCTAGCTTCCCTGATTATTTAACAGAAGAACAACGCATCGGTGATGCACTTGCTGAACTTGGCGAGCTTGCTAAAACACCAGAAGCAAACATCATCAAATTACCAAACATCAGTGCATCTGTACCACAGCTTCGCGCTGTAATTAAAGAGCTTCAAGCAAAAGGTTACGCTCTTCCAGAATACCCTGTAGAACCTAAAAATGATGAAGAAAAAGCAATTCAAGCGGCTTACGACAAAATTAAAGGCAGTGCAGTAAACCCTGTACTACGTGAAGGTAACTCAGATCGTCGCGCGCCAGGCTCTGTAAAAGAATATGCACGTAACAACCCACATTCAATGGGTGCGTGGAGCAAAGATTCTCAGTCTTACGTTGCAAGTATGAGCGAAGGCGATTTCTTCGGTTCAGAAAAATCAGTAACTGTTGATACAGCCACTGATGTGCGTATTGAACATGTTGCAACTAACGGTGACGTTACTGTTCTTAAACAAAGCACACCTCTTTTAGCTGGCGAAGTTATTGATGCATCAAGCATTAGCGCTTCTAAGCTTCAAGCTTTCTTAGCTGCAGAAATTGACGCTGCTAAAGAGAAAGGTGTTTTGTTCTCGCTTCACATGAAAGCGACAATGATGAAAGTATCTGATCCAATCATCTTCGGTCACGCTGTAAAAGTATTCTACAAAGATGTATTTGCTAAACACGGTGAGCTTTTTGAAGAGCTAGGTGTTGATGTAAATAATGGTTTAGGCGACGTATATTCTAAAATTCAAACATTAGACGATGCTAAGCGCGAAGAAATTGAAGCAGATATTCAAGCTGTTTACGCTAACCGCCCTGCTATTGCTATGGTTGATTCTGACCGTGGTATTACAAACTTACACGTACCAAGTGACGTGATCATCGATGCATCTATGCCTGCAGCAATCCGTTCAAGCGGTCAAATGTGGAATAACGATGGTAAATTACAAGACACTAGCTTTGTAATTCCTGATCGTTGTTACTCAAGTGTTTACCAAGCAACTATCGATTTTTGTAAAGAAAATGGCGCGTTTGATCCAACAACAATGGGTAGCGTTCCAAACGTTGGCCTTATGGCTCAAAAAGCTGAAGAATACGGTTCACACGACAAAACATTTGAAGCAAAAGCGGACGGTTCTATCCGTGTTGTTGATGCAAATGGTAGTACATTACTTGAGCACAGTGTTGAGCAAGGCGATATCTGGCGTATGTGTCAGGTTAAAGACGCACCAATTCAAGATTGGGTTAAGCTTGCAGTAAACCGTGCACGCGCAACAGGCGTTCCAGCTATTTTCTGGTTAGACGAAAACCGTGCACATGATGCGCAGCTAATCAAAAAAGTAAATAAATACCTACCAGATCACGATACAGCGGGTCTAGATATTCAAATTTTAGCACCGCTTGAAGCAACATTGTTCTCACTAGCGCGTATTAAAGAAGGTAAAGACACTATTTCTGTAACAGGTAACGTTTTACGTGATTACCTAACAGATTTATTCCCAATTTTAGAATTGGGTACAAGTGCTAAAATGCTTTCAATTGTTCCACTTATGAACGGTGGTGGCTTATTTGAAACTGGCGCGGGTGGTTCTGCACCTAAGCATGTTCAACAATTCGAAAAAGAAAACCACTTACGTTGGGATTCTTTAGGTGAATTTTTAGCACTTGCTGCATCACTTGAGCACTTAAGCGTAACTGCTGGTAACAACAAGGCACAAGTACTTGCTGATACCCTAGATAAAGCAACAGGTACGTTCCTTGCTGAAAACAAATCGCCTTCACGTAAAGTGAAAGAAATTGATAACCGTGGTTCTCATTTCTTCCTATCTTTATTCTGGGCACAAGAACTTGCTAAGCAAAATGATGACAGTGAACTTAAAGCACAGTTTACTCAAATCGCTAGCGACCTTGAGTCTAATAAAGAGCAAATCGTAAGTGAACTTAACGATGCGCAAGGCCCTGCAGTTGATTTAGGCGGTTACTTCCAGCCTAACGATGATGCAGCCTTTAAAGCGATGCGTCCAAGCACTACATTTAACGATATTCTTGCTAAATTAGTATAAATATCGGTTTAAATTTAAAAGCCACTTACTTGTAAAAGTAAGCGGCTTTTTTATGTCTAAACTTTACAAAAAAAGGCCGCTATCATTAGATAGCGACCTTTTTGATTAACCAAAACTATTTAAGTTATTTAAACTCTGATTACTTAGTATAAGCCCGTGGCATTTTTGAATCTGTTGTATAACGGTCACGCAGTTTATCTTGACGAGATTGTGTAGAAACCTCAACGCCATTAATAAACATTTTGCTCACATGGCTGCTTAGCTCAAACGGGTCATTACTCCATATTACTACATCAGCAGCTTTGCCAACTTCAAGGCTACCTGCATTAATGCCAAATACATCAGCAACGTTTGATGTAAGCGCTTTTAACGCACCTTCTTGGCTCATACCATACGACACAGCATTACCAGCATCAAAACGCAGCTGATAAATATTGTGACTTGCATCACCACCTACCGTTAATAATACTTTAACGCCTGCTTTTTCAAGCACACTAGCATTATCTAAACTTGCATGAAGCGAATCAAAGCTTCCTGGTAAGCTATCCATTGCACTAATAATCACTGGAATATTTGCTTTAGCAACGCGCTCTTTTACTACAACAGCATCTTGCGCACCGTTAAGTACTAAATTAATGCCAAATTGCTCTTTTACTTTTATTAGCTCAATAATATCAGCCGCACGCGAAACGCCAACCACTAATGGCATTTCACCACTGAGTACTTTAGCCATTACTTTATCTTCAGTACTTGGCTTGTCGTCATCTTTTTTCGCTTTTTTACCAGCTTTAGTTTTGTGCTCATCAAGCTTATTAATAAGTGTTTGCAAAGTAAAAGCACGTGAGCCTTTACTGCGCTCACCTAAGTAAACGATTAAAGCCGCTTGTTTTTGCATGTCGCTGTCAAAACTACCACTTAAATCAACAACACTCGCAAGGCCTGAAAAAATGCTATCGCCGCCATGAGGAGTAATTACATCGCGTGTTACGCCGCCTTTACGAGCGTAAGGAATTAAGCTTGAATGTGCGTTGTAAGCAAGGCTTACATCAAAATCAATACCAGCTTTTTCCTCACCTGCATCGCGAGAGCCTGCAACTGCACTTACTTCAACTAAACCAAGTTGATTAATACTTGCTATAAAGCCAGGGGTTACAATTTGCCCCTTTGCATCAATAATTTGATCTACTTTAATTTCAGCTGGGTTAATCGCTGTGATTTTACCATCTGTCATTACAATGCTTGCCGCTTCTAATACACCTTGATCAGAAGACGTATGCAATGTTGCATTAATAATTGCTAGTGATTGTGCGCTTACAGCACCAGATGCTAATAATCCTGCAGCAACCAGAGAAAGCGAAAACGAACGTGATAAATTTTTCATTCTGGGTGCTCCTTATTGTTGACCTAACATAAAATCACTTGTTGCTTGGTACGCGCTGTCGTTTCTATCGTAAACCTTTGCACCATCAACAAACACTTGTTCAGCTTTAGCATAGACACTAAATGGGCTTTGATTCCAAATAACAACATCGCCCTGCTTACCCGCTTCTAGTGAACCTGTTTTGTCATCAATACCTAACGATTTAGCAGCGTTAGACGTGATCCATTTAATAGCGTGTTGCTCAGAAATATCAAAACCATTTTCGTTAGCTCGGTACATAACCTTGCCCGCTTCTTGGTTTAAACGCTGAATAGTAGTATCTGAATCTGAGTGAACAACTGCACACGAGTTTTTAACCGCATCAACAATAGCCACATTTTCTTGAACCATGTCGTAGGCTTCCATTTTAAAGCCCCACCAGTCTGGCCAAAGTGCAGCACACGAACCATTCTCAGCAAGTAAGTCAGCAATTTTATATGCTTCTACACCGTGATGGAACGTACCCGCGTGGTAACCAAATTCTTTTGACAGGTCAATCATCATTGCCATTTCTTCAGCTTTATAACAATGATTATGAATACGTACTTCGCCTTCAAGCACACCGCGAAGCGTATCGTGTTTAATATCACGTACTGGTGCTTCTGGGTTTAAACCTGCCGCGTAATCAGCATCGTACTTATCCCATGCACGTTTGTACTCAGCGGCTTCAGCCCACGCCATACGGTAACCAGCCATATTACCCATACGGGTTGAAGGCAATACACCTTGACGACCATAAACACGTTTAGGGTTTTCACCACACGCCATTTTTAAACCATACGGCGCCTCTGGAAATTTCATCCCTTGCATAGTGTGTGCTGGTACGTTTTTAAGCGTAACGCCGCGTCCACCAAATAAGTTAGCTGAGCCTGGTAAAATTTGTAGAGAAGTAATGCCGCCTTCGCGTGCACGATTAAAGCCTGGGTCTTGTGGCCAAACAGAATGCTCAACCCACACTTCTGCAGTGTTAGGGCTGGTCATTTCGTTACCATCTTGATGCGACTCGACCGACGGACTTGGGTATGCGCCTAAATGTGAATGTACGTCAATAATACCCGGTGTTACCCATTTCCCTTGTGCATCAATTGTAATATCAGCAGTGGCTGTTAAGTCTTTACCGACTTGTTGTACTTTACCATCAACAAGTAATACATCTGCCTCATCTAAACGCTCACCAGTACCTGTCAGTACTGTTGCATTTGTAATAAGAGTGCTTGATGTAGAAATTGGCTGATAAGTACTTGGGTAAGGATTTTTGTTAATTGTTATTTTATCGTCTTGTGGGCCGTTTTCTTGGCAGCCTACAAGTGCAGCAGCTAAGCCAACCGCTAATAAAGAAGGTGCAAATTTTTGCATGTTGTTTGGATCTCCTGTTTTTTTGCTACTTTAGCGAAACCTAAAGGATAAAGCCAAAAAAACAGGTGAAAACGCAGTTAATTAAGATGAATTTCTGTAATTATTTCTTTATATAATTGTTATACAGCTTTTCAAGCGCACCTTCGGTGGTAAGCGAGGGATCTTTACTAATAAAGTGCTTAACCGTACGCGTTACAAAATCAGAGTTTTGCTTATGTAGCTTTGAAAAATCTTTAATAAGTGTATTACCATCTTTAGCCGCAGTAACTTTGTCATGACGATGACGATACTGGCTCAATGCTTTATTAAAATCGCCTTGATAGTCTTCAACCAAAATTTTATAAAAGTCGCTTTTTTGAACATTTAAATCGTTAATGCAGTAATTTAACGCCTCTTTAAAGTCGGTAAATATCATGCCTTCTACATCAAACTCTTTTGTTTTTTCGCGCACTGCTACTTTGGCATCTTCTGTGGCATAGCTAAAGCCCGTAAAGGCTAAACGCTCAGCGGCTTCTTTGCCTAATTTCATACCCGCTTGAATACTATGGGCAAACTCGTCGCTCATGTCGCCAAGTTCGCTTTCTTCCCACATGTTATAAACGCGCAGTGGTTTAGCATATTTATTTGAGAGCTTTTTTTTAAGCTTGGTAAAGCGCTCATCAATCGTCATCAGTCTTTCGTTATGTAAAAGTGCGTGGCACTCATAACACGCAGGGATAGAGATAAAGTCAGCCTCTTCACCTAAATCAACAATACTTTGTAGCATATGCAGTGGCGGACAATGATCGCGCTCTGTCGCTTCACAGCCACAATAAAAACACTGATTAAAATGCTGCTGATCGCACGCGTATGCTTGCTGATAATAACTGGCTAACGTTTTGCTCACCGTTGCTCCTAAAAAACACGACTAAATTATGGGGGCGATAATAACAGCCTGAAAAAATAAGTCATACCAATTGCATTAAATTAGTTATCTATTATTGCGCTAATAAAGTAGCGCAATAATAAGGCGAAATTATAACGTGTAGTTGCTATCACTAATTTCTCCTTGCATTGCTCTACCTCCTGCATCCATGCACTCGTACACGAACAATTTTTAACGCAGTAAGTGCGCTATTTAATGCGATAGAATGATTTTTTTAAAATTGGTATCAGTAGCTATATTTAAATCACGGCCGCAATTAAACCAAACAAGCCACCAAACACACCGCCCCATACTACAAGCCAGCCTAGGTGCTCGCGGATCATGGTCTGAATAATCTCTTTAACCATTTTAGGAGTAAGCTCATCTAAGCGCTCATCAACTAGTTTAAGCACCGTTTTATGTAGGCTTTCTGCGCTATTACCTTGTGAAAGTGTTTGGCTTACTAATGCTTTAAAATCGTCAGTTTGAGAAATCTCACTAAGCGACAATTGCATTTTTTCAATAAACTTTTCACGCATTGGCTCTATTGCCGCAGTACCACCAAACATTCCTAACATACTACCAAACTGAGACTGCTCTATTACCTCTAACAAGCTGTCGAATGCAGGGTTTAAATTAACATTGCTAATTATTGGCTCAAAGTCGATATTGGGCTGCGCTTTATTGAGTAAATTATTAATTTTTTGCTCTGAAAAAAACTCCGTTAATATTAGGTTTCGTATAGCGACTTTAAAGCTTTCAAATTTAAGCGCTATAACACCTGAACCATATAAAAACGGGACCTTTTCGAATAACATATGAATAGCTAATAAATTAGTTACCGCGCCAGAAAGTGCAAATAAACCAACAGACAACACAATTGCTTGGTTAAACATAAAACCTACAACAACACATAAACCCGCTAGCAAATTGGTTATTAAACTTTTGTTCATTTTAACTCCACTACAGTAAGTGTAATTTTATTCAATATAGCCGTTAATTTTACAACGTTTAGATTGTTAAATTAATACCTTTTTGCCATAGTTTAAGTATCTGTTTAAAAGGCGAGCAATTGTTATGTGGAAAACAGTAAATGAGCACATCAGCCGAGCCATCAATTTTGACTTTAAGCACACCTACAAACGCCAATTACAAAGTACAAACACCGACAAACTATTTCATATTACTAATGGTACGCATAACTACTTCGTTAAAATAGCACTAAAAAGTGAGCTCGAGCGTTTAGAAAGTGAATTTATTGGCTTAAAACTTTTGGCGCAAAATAGTGATTTTAAAGTACCTGAATGTATTACAACTGGCGCAAATATAGAGTTTTCGTTTATTGTTTTACAGTGGCTTGTTTTAGATAAACAACCCCACGACACGTGGACTAATATGGGACGAAACCTCGCTAAAATGCATCAAAAACATGACCAAGCTATGTTTGGCTTTGATGTAGACAATTACCTAGCCACAACCATACAGCCAAACCGCTGGCACAAAAAGTGGGATGTATTTTACGCCGAAGAACGTATAGGGTGGCAATTACAGCTACTCGCTGAAAAAGGCATTAACTTAATTGAGCCCGAACGCTTAATTAATACCGTAAAAGAGCAACTACATGGTCATCAAGTACAACCTTCATTACTGCATGGCGATTTTTGGCGTGGAAATATGGGCTTTTTAAAAGCAGAACCAACGGTATTTAACCCGGCTTGTTATTATGGTGATCGGGAAGTAGATATTGCAATGAGCGATCTATTTGCCCCCCTGCCTAAAGACTTTTATAGCGCCTATAACGCGCACTACCCGCTTTCACAAAATTACGAAAAACGTAAGTTAATATATCAGCTATACCCCATTTTAAATCACGCCAATATCTTTGCAGGTCACTATCTTACTGAAGCTAAACAACATATAGAAAAGCTGGTATTTGAAGGTATAAAATAAGTGTCATAAGCTGCATTTCAACACTATATTTAATGAGTAAGTAGGGGTTCATCTGTAAGCGATTAAGTTGAACCTAACTTAATTATTTATAACTGGAGTGATTATGAAAGATTTTTTATCACAACGAATAACGTGCCCACACTGCGGTCACCACATACATCTAGACCTAGACGCAAGCAGCGGCGATCAAGACTATATAGAAGATTGCACTGCCTGCTGTAACCCAATTCATTTAAATATGCATATAGACCATGCTAACAATAAATTGGAGCTACACGTAGACAGTGACGACGAACAAATATTTTAACTTAAGCCTGATGGCGTAAGTAGTTCTCTACCGTATTTACAATAGTGTAAGTTTGCTGATCAACTTCAATATTAAACTTGTCACCCACTTGCGCTGCACCAATGTTTGTAATGGCGAGCGTTTCCGGAATTAGGTGTATCCAAAAACCTTGTTCATCAACTTCGCCTACGGTTAAGCTTGCGCCATTTATAGCAACAAAGCCTTTATATAACACGTACTTTTGCCACTCTTTTGGCAAGCTTAATTGTATTTTGCAGTTATTCTCAAGCTTCACTATTTGAGAGATTTGTGACGTACAATGAATATGCCCAGACACTATATGCCCACCAAGCTCAGTACCAAACGTAACAGAGCGTTCGTAATTTACTAAACTACCTAGCTCAAGCAGGCCTAAATTGGTTAACTTTAGCGTTTCATCAATCACATCAAAATGCACTTGCGCCACCACATCATGATTACTTAGCTCAACTTGCACAACAGTTAAACAACAGCCATTAATAGCAATGCTTGCGCCTAAATCTAAATGCTTAACGTACTCATCGCTCACCGATACAACTAAGCGTAACACACCATCAGTTTGAGTTTTAGAGACCACTGTTGCTTGTGTTTGCACTATTCCTGTAAACATAAAATCACTTAAAATTATTACAAAGTGCTAGTTTAACGTATCAACTCATAAAATCATTCACTACTATGATTTTTATTTGAAACGCAATGGATTACAATTGTCGCCTGTTTTATTTAGTAGCTTTTTTTATGACCTTTTGCAATTGGGAAGCCAAGCGTTTACTTTCCCTAGCCTTACCTGTTTTTTTAGCACAAGTTACACTTATTTTAATGTCGGTAGTCGACACAATTATGGCTGGCCAAGTTAGCCCTACTGACTTAGCTGCACTTTCTATTGCAACAGGGATATGGAACCCATTATTACTGGCTCTGCAAGGTATTTTATTAGCGCTCACTGGTATTATTGCGCAGTTTTCGGGCAGCGATGACCGCAAAGGCATTAGTCACTATTTTCAACAATCACTTTATTTAACCGCTATTTTAAGCTTTACAGGTTTTGGTATTGCCCATTTAGCAGATGCCATTATTTTAAAGCTCGATACAACGCCTGCTATTGCAAACCTTGCCATTGACTACATCCATTTTGTGAAATGGGGTGTGTTTGGGTTTTTAATTTTTACAGTATACAGAAACGTTACCGAAGGCATGGGGATGACCAAACCCGCCTTTTACATAAGCCTATTAGGTTTAGCCGTTAATATTCCAGTAAATTATATTTTCATAAATGGCTTATTTGGTTTTCCCGCTTATGGCGGCGCAGGCTGTGGCATTGCCACAGCAATTGTTTTAACTGTTATGGCAATAGCACAAGTCACTTACTGCCAAATGAGTAAAAAGGTAGATGCTAAAGGCCTGCTTTCATCATTCGAAAAACCTAATTTCACTACTATTGGTATTATTACTAAGCTAGGTATACCAATTTCACTTGCTACCTTTTTTGAAGTCACTTTATTTGCGTGTATACCGCTATTTATTGCGCATTTAGGTGCAGTGGCTGTATCGGGGCATCAGATAGCAGCGAGTGTAACTACATTGCTGTTTATGATGCCGCTGAGCCTCTCTATCGCTATAAGTATTCGTATTGGTAATCTATATGGTCAAAATAATTTACAGCAGTTAAAAGTTGCCGTATCGACTAGTTATATATTAGCTATTGTAATTGCACTATTTTTGGCACTTATTACTTTTACAGGTCGTGATTTAATTAGCCAACTGTATACCGACAGCCCTGCTGTTATGGCTCTGGCTTCATCAATTATGATATTAGCGTGTGTCTACCAATTACCCGATGCATTACAGGTTGCTGCAAATGGCATACTCCGTGGTTTAAAATACACCACGCCTATATCGTATATTACGTTTATATCGTATTGGTTAATCGGCTTTTGTTTAGGTTACGTATTGGCAAGAACAGACATAATTGTGCCAGCTATGGGGCCACATGGCTTTTGGGTTGGAATAATAGTAGGCCTTAGTGTCGCTGCTATTTTATTAATGCTAACAGTAAGAAAACGTCTAAAATATGAATTTGTTAACAGTGATGCACTCAATCAAAACTAATAAGCTCAGCCTTAAAACATTACCAGCTACTTTGCTGGTAATGTGTTTTTTAATACTTACTGGCTGCAACAAACCACAAAGTACGGTAAACGCTACTTATATTGAACGCTTAAGTAGCACAGTTAATACAAGCCCAACACAACCTGCGCCGCTCAAGCAACTCCCTTTACTGCAGCCTCCCCCAATAGCACAAAGCGACTTAACACTGAGTATTGTTGAGCTTGCAGGCATTAGTCAATGTAAGCTTAACGTGCTTATAAGTGAGCACAACAACCAATTAGGAAAAACCGCCAGCGCTGCTGGGCAATTAAAATATCAAATAAACTTTATTAAAAGTGCGCAGGTTTGTTTAAATACACTTGATAAAAATAGCCCTAGTTACACAAAAATACTCGCTGCCAAAAACTACAAAGAAACACATCTAATGTACTTTTTTAATACCATGTTATTCAAAGAACCTGAGTTAAATCGTACCTGGCAACTGACTTCAAACGAGCTCACTACTGAACCCGCTGGCTTTAGTGATACCTTGCAGGCGCTAAAACAACTTGTACTCATTAAGCAGCAAATTAACTTTAAGCAATTTAGTAAAATTAATAGCGATTCTATTTTTAGTGCACTCGAACAGCTTAATAAATATCAATTTAACCAAGCACTCATTCAATCAGCCCGCATGCAGGTAGTGTTAAACAGCAACGCCACACAGCTTTTAAAAACACTCAATTTTAATGCCCTTTGCCCAGAGGGTCAAAATAATGAAAACGCAAAAATCATAAGCAACGTATTTCAAAAGTTTTACCTAAAAGAAATTCAGCCCTATCAAGCGCAATTAACTGGTTATCTAGAGGTACTGCAACCGCTTTATAACGAACTTTGGTTTAACGAAAGTATCTCAAGTCCTCAAATTAATAACTTAGTCAAAACGGGCTCGACAAGTAACTTACTGAACTTACTTAAAAGCTCAGCAAAAAAACATGTGGTTTGGTGGCAAGGTTTTTATAAAACGTGTGAAATAAGCCCAATATGAATAAAAAAACGGCAAATAAACTCAAAAACAACAAACTTGCTTGATTCACCAACCGCCACGCTATATATTAGCCGCCGTTGTTAAGCAATTAACACTTACTTAAATAAAGTAATACGACTGTAGCTCAGCTGGTTAGAGCACTACCTTGACATGGTAGGGGTCGGTGGTTCGAATCCACTCAGTCGTACCAAAATTTAAGAACCCTAAAAAAATTGTACGACCGTAGCTCAGCTGGTTAGAGCGCTACCTTGACATGGTAGAGGTCGGTGGTTCGAATCCACTCGGTCGTACCAATTAAACTCTATATTTCAAACAGTTAAAAAACCCTATTCAATCTACTCGTTTGATTTTTTGTTGAAAATTAAATTCTTAGTTTTTTATTATTTTGTATTCAAAGTTTTAAAATAATGAGATCCAAGCCTCAAAAGATCATCTTAAAAATTCCAGTTTTTATCGATTTGTGCCCAAACTTGTGCCCAAGCGCCCAAAGCACATTTTTAGCTCTTTAATCCACCTCAAAATTAGACCCCTACCCCTGATAATTACAAGTCAAATTATAAGATTGAATGGCAATGTATAAATACAGCACAACAGGGAATGACAGCTCTAGGCTATCTGCTCTACTTCTACTAGCGTAAAGTAAGGAAACACACCGCATACTATTGAACACAACTGGTAAGCTAAAGCTTTATACCAGTGATTTATAACTATAATAAAAAGATTCAAGTAAGTATCACCGGCTAACAAACGCTCCTAGCACATATACAAGAGGCGCATTCCAATTAATTGCCACTTCGTTCGTTGAGTAACTACACCAGCTATCGCTGTATGATTTTGCAGGTTCGTTGGAATCATAGTTACACTCATCCTGCTGCCCAGCTTGGGGACCGCCAACTAACATACCTGGTACTGGAGCTGTAATGCCATCACTTTGTGAAATTCGATGATGCGGGTGTTGTGGTGTTTTATCACCAAAACCAGTAACAAACGAATACCCTGTTGGGTTGCGTCCTAAAATGTAATCAACAAGCCCTTGCGCAGCCTTTAAGTACTGCGAATTATTATTTAACTCAGCGGCTTGTAGCAAAACTATCGCTTTATTTAACGCTGCTGAATTACTTCCCCACACAAAGTCAGACTTTTCCATCGCAACAATATATGGGCTATTTTTATGTTGTTTTAAATACACATCAGCTAAGTGTTTTTGCTTTATTTTAAGATCTTCGTATTCTTGTTCACTCAATAAATCTTTTGCCTTAAACAGTAAACTGCTTAAAGAAAGATACGATACATTTCTCCATGAAGGAGCTGAATAATGAATATTTATCTCTTTGTAAGTATTATAAAAACCTTTATCTCTAGTTGTTATAAATAACTCTGCAGCGGCCCAAGCAAACTCATCTTTTAGCTGATTATCACCATACTCTCCACTTTTAATATCATCAGGTTGCTCATAATATTGGGTTTGATTTTCAAGCGAGTACTTCCATGCGTTAATTGCAGCCGCTAAATATTGCTTACTTTTATTGGGATAATAGGGAGCAAGTACTCTACTGGCCACCGATAACGTCGCGGCAAAGTCAAGGCTAGCCGCTGTGCTTTTTCCTATCATGTAGCGCGCTCTTTTATCTTCATGCGGCATTTCATAGCCTGGCCATTCACGCGTTGTGAGTTTATGATAAACACCCCCATCATCGCTTTGCATAGTGATCAGCCATTCAAGGTTCCATAGTGCTTCGTTTATAATATCGGGGACGTCATCTGACGATTCAGGGATGTTTAATATTTGCTTTTGATACACTTCAGGGTAGTGCTCAAACGCCGCAAGTAATGTGTACGTGGTAATACCAGAATTAACAACATACTTACCATAATCGCCCGCATCGTACCAGCCTTTTTGAGATTGCACCTCTTTCGCTTTAAAGTCATCGCCTTGCTCTGCTGATGAGTGATAAAGCACGTCGTCGTCTTTATGCCCTAAAGGCCGCGCATAAATACCTGCATACTTTTTCTCTATTACAATACTTGAACGATTTAAGTAATAGTATTTTAACGCCGCTGTATGAATCGAGTCATATACATGATTATTAATTGAGAATACGGCAGAATCTCTCACTCCTTTTACACGTAAAAGGTAATCTCCTGGTGTTACAATATCTGTAAATTCAGCGCGTTTAAAGGTGTCATTTCCTGAGTTGTCCCACATTTTAGCGTGTGATAACTGGCCGCTACGTATTATTTTATTAGTATTTACATCCACTAAATCATAAGTAGTCGCGGTTACATTTGGCACTATTGCTATTTTTTCGCTATTAACTAAATAACCAAGCTGATTAACTGCTATTTTTTGATTAGATGACTCTGTGCTCAGTTTACTAAAATCATCTTGTACTACCGCCGTGCATGCACTCAAGAAAAGCACAGCGATTAACGTTAATTTTAAAACAACATTTTTCATATCTGATAGTGACTTCCTCAAAATTATTTCTTATACATTTAATCAGTTAGTTGTGAACTGCGATAAAAATGAATTTAAACTTGATACCAAACTAAATCAAGCAATTACTTTACCTGTTTCAGAATCAGTGTTTAATGATGTGTCATCTAAACTAAGAACATATCTTGTTCTAGCGCGGAATGAAAATCTTTACGAAATACATAAAGAGTACACAACTAAACTATCGAACTATTTTACTGCTAAAAACTCTGCAGACAGGCAAATAAGGAGCCTAGATGAATACGTGCAAACCTTGCTAGAAAATCCGAAATTAGAAGCTAAATACACTGGTAATGCATACATTACACACAAACAGAAAAACCATAGACTACATGGTGTAATCATTGTTGATACCCCGAAAAAGTTAAGAAGTCATAGTATTCGTTAGAGGCAAGAATGTACTGCAATCACACGTTTATTTTGTATCAATAGTGAGCCTTTATTGCCCTACAATGATAAAAGCTGAAGATTTATATTTTGAAAAAAACTACAGCTCTAAATCAAGCTCCTCAATGCCTTTAGCAGGTACGGCGCAGCAAATAAGCGCCTGGCCTGTTTCTGCTGGGTAACTTACGTTATTGCGATAAACCACAGCGCCTGCATTTATTCTTACGGCGCAACTGCCGCAGCTACCGTTTCGACAGCCAAATTCAGGTTCTAAACCATGGGATTGGGCTACATTAAGTAAATAATTAATTATTACCTGTGGAGTTTAAAAATTCTCAGCTCTAAATGTTTAGTGTGGGTTGACCAGTACAAGTGGAGTTAGCTATGTATTGCAGATTTTAAAAGTTCTGAGCTAAATTCTATTTATGAGCACCAGATATGCCGCTCATTTCAATTTTTCGCTATCAGTTTTGTATCTAACTAAAGTGAATTGGTGAGCAAATATTCATAATCAGCTCACCTTTAATAAAAATGTTTACCAAATAGTATTTAACTCGTTAACGGTATTAAGAACACTCGCATAGCCGCCTGTTATTACATACCATTGCGTTGGGTTTAAGTAGTAAACATGTTTTTGTTGCCACGCTTGAGAGTTTTCTATAAACGGTGCTTTTGCTAAAGCTTGCTCAATATTGCTTTGCCCACCAGTTGCTAAACCTCTGTCGAGTATAAACAGCCAATTTGGTTTTGTTGCCATATAATCCTTTGTTAATACTGCAGCTTGTTTGGCTTTTTGCACTTTAGTTTGGCTTTTATCGTTATCTTTTAGCTGCGGTTTATTAATTTTATTTGGGCTTTTTATACCAAGTAGTTCATACACCATACCAAATCTGTCTCCAGGTAAGTGCGCAATAAACATATCTTTTACTGTAAATAAAACAAGCCCTGGCCCTTTACCCACTGCTTTAGCCTGCAAAGCATTAATTTTATTATTTAGATTGTTCCACAATAACTTTGCTTGCTGTTGTTTTTCAAAAACATCACCCAGTAGTATAATATTTCTTTTAATATTAGAGACAAAATCATCGGAACTTAATGTTAAATCGATGGTAGGTGCAATTGCAGTTAATTTATCTAACGCTCTACGGCTGCGTGGTCCGACTATAATTAAATCAGGTTTGATTTTTTTAAGTGCCTCAAAGTCTGGCTTAAATAAGCTACCCGCTATTGCTTTTTTTGGGGAGTTATAATGGGCTAAATACTCAGGAAACACTCCCTTAGCAACCGCTGTTACATCAACATCAAGTGCTGTTAATGTATCAAGTACACCTAAATCATATACAACTACTTTTATAGGCTTTTGTTTTATAACAACTTGGGTATTCCCTTGGTTAATTGTTATTGGGTAATTAGCAAAGCTAGCTACTGAGAAAAAACTACAACCAGCTATAAAAAACATTTTTATTAGTATGCCGTACATTTATATTTCCTTTTTAATTTATGAACATATTAAGGATATGCTAGCATGCCACACATCAAATGATAATGAGTAGCATTTACTTTTATTGATTAAAAAGCGGTTTTTTACGTTGCAGTTTCTAAAACACTTAAAATAAATTGCCTAAGTAATACTAAATAAAATTTACATTTCTTGGCAAAGCTCATTATCCCATTCCTGCGGTAAATTGCTTTTTATATGCTCTATAAAAGCACGCTGCTTTTTGGCTAATTTGCCAAAAGGATAACATAACCAAATAGGAACAGGATGACCTACCCAGTCTTTTAAACAACGCTCAAAGCATTCGGGGTGGGCATTAAGACGCATGTTTGCTTGCCATAGAGGTAATAAACCAAGCCCATGTCCTTGGCTTATCGCATCTCCTTGTAACACCAACTGATCTGACTGAATTCGTGACGAAGGAACTGGTACACTTAATGTTTCTCCTCCTTGGTTTGTCATAACTAACTGCTCATTTTTATTGCCAATTAATTGTAACCAGTGAGTATTTATTAAATCTTCCGGTGAGTTAGGATAGCCGTTACACTTAAAGTAATCTTTACTACCAAATACCCCCTGCCAAAGAATACAGAGTTTTTCTTGGCGTTGGCTGGATTCAGGTAACTGCCCCATACAAAGCAAAATATTGTCTTGCCATTGGTTTGAGTTAGATTTTATATCTGTTTTAAGAGTGACGCTAACATCAGGAAAGCGCGTTAAAAACTGAGTAACAACATCACCTAGCCATCCTCTTAATAAGCCGGTATCAACATAGATAACTACTTCACCCTGTACTTTTTCATCTAAGGTATCTAATTCTTGTTTAGCTTCTTTCGCTATACTTAGTATTTGCTCACAATAATCATAAAAACACAGCCCCGCCTCTGTAGGCACCAAGCTGTTAGGCATTCTTTTAAGTAAAATACTCCCTACATCTTGCTCTAAGTTTTTAAGATGTCGGCTAATAGTTGATTTAGACAACTGCAGTGTTTTTGCCGAATTTGATAAGCTTCCTGAACTAACCACAGAGACAAAACTACGTAATTCTTTAAATTGAGGCATTGCAACATCCCTACTGCGTTTAATACGCTCAGTGACGGCTAATTTACATAATAATAAATTAGCCATTACACGAGCAAACGATCAACATGTGTTGCAACTTTGGCAACACATTGTTCCATTTAAGTTTCTTTACATGATAACAGTAAGTATTATCATTTGCACTCTTGAATTTAGGCCTACATGTAAAGGAGAACATTTTAATGTCCAAACGATCAATGTCGAAGTTAGTACCATTGACCTGTAAGAAGTTACCTCTCGCTATTTTGATCCCTATAGCCATGAGCGCTTCAGCGGCAGAAAAAACAAATGAAATGGAAACAATGGTTGTAACAGCAACCGGTTATCAGCAGAAAATTATAGATGCTCCTGCATCTATTTCGGTCATATTACAAGAAGAGCTACGTAAACAATCTTATACCACTGTTGTTGATGCTGTTCGCGATATACCAGGCGTATATGTAACTGGTGGCGGTAATATGCAAGATATTAGTATCCGTGGTATGGATGATCAATACACATTATACCTTGTCGATGGTCGTCCTCTTTCGGCGGGTCGCTCAGTAAATACTAATGGCTCGGATGGGGGTAAACAAATAGGTATTCCACCACTTGCAATGATTGAACGTGTGGAAGTTATTCGTGGTCCTATGTCATCACTTTACGGCTCTGAAGCAATGGGCGGAGTGATTAACATTATTACTCGTACGGCTCCACAACAATGGGCCGCAAGCTTAGCCGCAAGCTATACTTCATCTATGAATGATGTAAGTAATGATCAATACAATACCGACTTTTACGCTGGCGGTGCGTTAATTAAAGATGTATTAGGCATGGAGCTTACAGGCTCAATACAACATACAGATGAAAGTGATTACTCTGGCGGTGGCGACGCTACTGCTAGCCGCCCAGACTCAGATACAACCCAATTTGGGGTTAAATTTAACTGGGCCGTTGATGATAAAAACAAGGTGAGTCTAGCCTACGATACATCAAATATTGATTTTGAGCATACACCAGGTAACTCAATAGCTATTGATGCAGAAGGCTCACAGTACGAATTTGAAAAACAAATGTACTCCCTCACCCATATGGGTAATTACGGAAAATTAACAACAAACACTTATCTTCAGCAAGATTTATCTGAACGCGTGCAAGATAAAGATAAAAAAGAAGAAATAATTACGTTTAATACATCTGCAACTTATGCAGCAGAGCAACATATTTATACTGTGGGCGCACGATATAAAACCGAAGAACTTGTTGACGAAACGAATGGTTTACTAGATGCCAACGTGGCTATTGCCAGTGATACAGTTGACCGATGGATTGGGGCTTTATTTACTGAGGTTGAATGGAACTTTATAAAAGACTTATCCATAACTACCGGTTTAAGATACGATAACGATGAGCAATTTGGTTCTCATTGGTCACCTAGGATTTATGCTAACTGGCATGCAAATAACCGCTTTACTGTTAAAGGAGGGGTTTCTACAGGATATACTCAGCCTTCATTATCTCAAGCTACTGCAGGCTTTGGTCGAGGCACAGGCGGGGGCGGATCTCCTAACCTATCTTCCACTGGAACATCCATTTCACGTGCCCTGATAATAGGTAACCCTGACTTAGATCCAGAAACTAGCGTTAACTACGAAGTTAGTTTTATTTATAACGATCCTAAAATTGGACTATCGACCAGCTTAACGTTTTATCATACTGATTTTGATGATAAAATAGCAGAAGATCGCTACTGTATTAGTGAAAATATTGATAGAAATGATTTTGAAAACTATCAATGTGAATTCAGTGGGAACACTTATCAATTTTTGAGTACGCAAAAAAATATTTCTGAGGCAGAAATGCAAGGGGTAGAAGCGACTGTAAACTACCGTATTGCCGACAACCTTCGCTTTAAAGCTGACTACTCTTTTACAGACTCTGAGCAAAAATCTGGAGACTTTGCAGGCGAGCCTTTAAATAAAATACCCAAGAGTATGGCTAATGCTACCTTAAACTGGGATGCGAGTGACACGATAAATTTATGGAGTCGTGTAAACTACCGTGGTGAAACTACTGACTATTTAAGCCGTACAAGCTTAAGTGATGGTACACCCGGCTACACCATGATGGACATAGGCGCACAATATTGGATGACTGATAATCTGAAAGTAATGGCTGGTTTATACAATGTTACAGACCGTGTAGTGACCAATGAAACCTACGGCGTTGTGCTAGACGGAAGAAGGCTTACGGTCAGTTTTAATTTTGAGTTTTAATAAAAGTAATTCAACGGAGCGTTTTTAAAACGCTCCGTTTGTTTAACAAAAAACAGTTGTTTTAGTTTTAGCGCATAGTTTTGTATTTAAAAGCGCTGTATTTAAAAACGCTATATTAACAACTACAGCTCTAAATCAAGCACCTCAACACCTTTAGCAGGTACGGCGCAGCAAATTAGCGCCTGCCCTGTCTCTACTGGGTAACTTACGTTATTGCGATAAACCACAGCGCCTGCATTTATTTTTACGGCGCAACTGCCGCAGATGCCGTTTCGACAGCCAAATTCAGGTTCTAAACCATGGGCTTCAGCTACATTCAGTAATGTGTTATCGCCTTTATTCCAGCGCCGTTCAAAGCCCGATTTGCTAAATTTAATGATGGTGTTGTCAGCCTCTTCAACACTCATCTCTATGTTTTTATTAGGCGCTTCGCTTGTATTAAGCACATTGCGGTTAATAGCGGAAGGTCCAAATGCTTCAGCAAATATATTTTTATCCTGCACACCGAGCAATAACAGCTCGTTATAGACGTGCTGCATAAACGCTTCTGGTCCGCATAAAAAGAACTCGTAATCATCAAGTGGTAAATAGTATCTAAACACATCCGCATTTATTCGCCCTTTTAAATTAAGGCCCTCATCTTTTACGTTAAAGCCATTGCCTTGTTTTTCATCAAGCTCAGGCTGAGATAAAAGTGAGTAATAATCAATTGCGCCGCCACTCGTATCTGCTAACGTTTTTAGCTCGTTATAAAACGCACACTGCTGTTTATTTATAGCACTGTGAAAAATATGTAAAGGGCGTGTATAGCGGGTTCTCAACCCTTCATTGGCAATGTGTTTAGCCATTGAAACCATGGGTGTAATGCCTATTCCGCCACCAATGAGTACCGCTGGTTTGGTACTGGTTGGGTCAATAAAAAACTGCCCTTGTGGGTATTTAGCTAAAATAACGCTCCCGAGTTTTACGTTATTATGAAAGTAGTTAGACACCTCGCCATTAAGCTCTTTTTTAATTGATAACCGATAAAATAGTTCATGAGGGCTTGATGACACGGTGTAGGTTCTAATAACAGGTTTGCTATTACTGTTATTGCTATTATTTTTACATGGTAATTGTACAGTTAAATGCTGACCAGCTTTAAACGGTAACAAGGTTGTATTGTTATGCCCTTCTAAATAAAAGGAGGTAATTACATTACTTTCTTTAATTATTTTAGTTACTTTTAAAGGCTGCCAAGTATGTTTTAGTTTTTCGGCTTGTTTGTTTTTATCAGCCTCAAGCCACGTGCCCGTCATTTTAGTGTTAGGGGAATAAGCATCAAATTTAGCACTAAACGGGAGTAAGTTTTTAAGCCACATCCCTTTAGTGAGGGTAAATTTCCAGCCTCGGTCTGCGCCAATAAAGCCCTCTAACTCTGGATGCCCGTCCCATAAAATTTCAACGCTGCCGGTAAGCATTAATACATTACCCGTGTCAAAATCAGGAAATAACAAACCTGCTTTTGGGTTTAATAAAAAGTTACCCAAGGTATTAAAAAAATTGTTACCTGCGTAATCAGGAATCGTTAATGTGTTGCCTTCGCGCTTTACAAAACCCGGCAACCCACCACGGTGAGAAACATCAACCCCTTCAATTTTTGGATTGTTTTTTGCGGTTATAAAACTCGATACAAAAAATGTATCGGTGGTGTCAATTAACGCACTGGCTGCGTTATCAATTGTATTAAATTCAACTTTTTGTACTGCACTACTTTTAACTAAAGGATCTCTATTAAACGTTAAGTCGCGTGTTTGAATATATTGCGGGCAATTTCCAAAAGATTGATCAACATTAAAACTCACCTGATTATCACTAATTGCCTCACCTACGCGCACATTTAAACGGTTACGCCTACGCATGCTTAGCTCAATGCCTAATAAACCAATTGGCGAGCCGGCAATATTTAACGTGCCATGTAAGGGGTCGTTTTTATCAACCGCGTGCGTCATTAATAACGACCTAGGTGTGGGGGCGCTTAAAAAGCCTGACTGCCCTGAAACAATAGATACCCACACATCGGCATTTTCATCAACACTGCCTGCAACCACAAATGGTAACTGCTCAAAAAAGGCCTGATGCTGCTCTGGCATAAATGAGCGCACGGCACGTTTGCCAAATGTTGCCATTATTTCTCGTTTACCGAGCTTGTCTTGTATTGCCAGCTCGCCTTCGTGAAAAGGTGAAGCATCTATTGAGTTTGTGTTTATCATTTTGCCCGTGAGAGTACGTGTACGTATTTTATGGGCTAAATTTAACTCAATATACAATCAATGATAATGGGTGTTTTATTGACTGATAATGCACAAAACAATGACAATACTTGCACCCTCTTAGTGCCAGGCGCGCACCAACATATGTCAAAACGAGTTTTTCATTCACTCTAAAAACATATTAAATAGTATTTAAACAATAACTTAAAAAACTGGCTATGTTTTTGCAAACACTCTATTAACAAGCCCGTTTTACTTACGGCAACAAATTTAGGTTGTTGGCACTATAGCTATTAGCAACCATCGGCAAAGAAGCCCGCACACAATTATGCATAATGCGTATTTGTGGCGGGCTTTTTTGTTATTTGTATTTAAACCGTCACTTTAAGGAATGCCATATGCAAACCTCGCAAAAAATACTCATTATTGGTAATGGTATGGTCGGACACCACTTTGTTGAGCAAATGCGCCAAAGCGATGCCAACGCAGACATTACTGTACTTTGCGGAGAAGCAAATCTTGCATACGATCGCGTGTATTTATCAAGTGTATTTGATGGCAAAACAGCCGCCGATTTAGCACTCACCACTCACGACAACTATAAACAACTTAATATTAATGTGCATACCAGCCAGTGGGTTGAAGACATTGATAGAACAGCAAAAATAGTGACCACATTAACGGGTGAGCAATACCCGTACGACAAACTTGTACTCGCTACAGGTTCGTTCCCATTTGTGCCGCCTATAAAAGGTAACGACCAACCCCATTGTTTGGTGTACCGCACATTAGAAGATTTAGAACAAATAAAAGCCAGTGCCACTGTAAGTAAAAGTGGTGTAGTTATTGGCGGTGGTTTGTTAGGGCTTGAAGCCGCAAATGCGATTAAGCAACTAGGGCTTGATACCCACGTAGTTGAATTTGCGCCACAACTTATGGCTGTTCAACTTGATGGGCAAGGCGGTACGCTTCTAAAAAATAAAATAGAAGAACTTGGCGTAACGGTACACACATCAAAGGCAACCAGTGAAATAGTAAAAGGCGAAACGAGTCGCTTTAGATTGAACTTTTCGGATGAGTCATTTTTAGAAACAGACCTAATTTTGTTCTCTGCCGGTATTCGCCCGTACGATCAACTTGGTAAAATTGCTGATTTAGAACTCGGTGAGCGCGGCGGTATTATTATTAATAACCAATGCCAAACGTCAGATCCTGATATTTTAGCCATTGGTGAATGTGCCCTGTGGGACAAAAAACTATTTGGCTTAGTAGCACCGGGTTACAACATGGCACGCGTTGCAGCGAGTCAATTAAGTGGTGGCAAGCTTGAGTTTTTAGGTGCCGATATGAGCACTAAACTTAAGTTATTAGGTGTAGAAGTAGGCTCAATTGGCGACGCTCACGCAAAAACGCCAGACTGTAAAGAACTTATATATCAAGATGCTATTCGCGGCTGTTATAAAAAAATCATACTAAGTGAGAAAGGCAATAAATTACTGGGCGCTGTACTAGTTGGCGATACCAGCGACTACGATACTTTATTGCAGTACATGCTTAACGACATGGACTTACCAGAAAACCCTGAGTGTTTAATTTTACCAGACAGCGGCGGAGCGCCGTCGTTATCGGGCAGTGCCCTACCCGACACCGCCACTATTTGTTCGTGTCACAATGTGAGTAAAGGCGACATTGTAGGCGCGATTGATGGCGGCTCGTGCGATTTAGCCTCAGTAAAATCATGTACTAAAGCAGCAAGTGGCTGTGGTGGTTGTGCCGCGTTATTAAAATCTGTTGTTGATAACGAATTAGCAAGTCGCGGTGTTGAAGTAAACAACCATGTATGTGAGCACTTTGCGTATTCACGCCAAGAACTACTGCACATGGTAAAAGTAGAAAGCATTAAAAGCTTTGATGACTTACTAACTAAACACGGCAGCGGTCATGGCTGTGAAATATGTAAACCTGCCATTGGCTCTATTTTAGCCTCAACATGGAACGACTTTATTTTAGAACCCGCTCATGTTGGCTTGCAAGACACTAACGATACATACCTAGCAAATATGCAAAAAGATGGTTCGTACTCTGTGGTACCGCGTATTGCTGGTGGCGAAATAACGCCCGACAAACTCATTGTAATTGGACAAGTAGCAAAAGACTTTAACCTGTACTGCAAAGTCACTGGTGGTCAACGTATTGATTTATTTGGGGCTCGCTTAGAAGAGCTTCCTGTTATTTGGGAGCGACTTATCGAAGCCGGGTTTGAGACAGGTCATGCCTATGGTAAGTCTCTTAGAACCGTTAAATCGTGTGTGGGTAGTACGTGGTGTCGTTATGGTGTGCAAGATAGCGTTGGACACGCAATAGAAATTGAAAACCGCTACAAAGGGTTACGCGCACCGCATAAATTTAAAATGGCGGTATCGGGTTGTACCCGCGAATGCGCCGAAGCACAAAGTAAAGATATTGGCATTATAGCCACCGAAAATGGCTGGAACTTATACGTGTGTGGTAATGGCGGTATGCGCCCTCGCCATGCTGATTTATTTGCAACCGATTTAGACACGCCAACACTGATTAAATACATTGACCGCGTAATTATGTTTTACATTAAAACGGCTGACAAATTGCAGCGTACGTCGGTATGGATGGAAAACCTTGAAGGCGGTTTAGACTACCTTAAAAGTGTAGTAATTGACGACAGCTTAGGCATTTGCGACGAGCTAGAAGCGCAAATGGAATTAATTACACAAACCTATGCCTGTGAGTGGAAAAAAGCGATTGAAAGCCCAGATGCTGCCAAACGATTCCGCCAGTTTGTTAATAGCCCCGAAACCGATGACAACATTTTATTTGTGCAAGAGCGTAACCAAATTCGCCCTGCTACAGAAGCCGAAAAACGTGAGCAACGTAATACACAAAACCGTATTCCAGTAATGGAAATTGAAGAGGAGCAAGCTGATGTCTTGGCATAATATTGGAACAATCGACAACCTAGTGGCTAATAGCGGCGTATGCGCATTAGTTAATAATCAGCAACTGGCTATTTTTTACATTCCACAAAACCCAACGGCTGTGTTTGCCATTAGCAACTTCGACCCTATTGGCAAAGCTAATGTATTATCGCGTGGCATTATTGGCTCTATCGATAATAAATTAGTTGTTGCATCGCCTTTATATAAGCAACACTTTTGCCTAGAAACAGGTGAATGTTTAGAAGCAGAAGCAATACACTTACCGGTTTTTAATGCAAAAATTGAAGACGGCAGTGTATTTATAAGCTCTGAACCAAAAGTTACAACAGCTGTGGCTTAGGGGAATATTATGAGTGTACTGTCTTATTTTTCGGGTATTGAAAACGTGTGGCTAAATAAGCTTGTTACTAAGCTAACAAGCTCAAATGATCGCAGTGCTAAAAGCGGCAACGTTTATATAATTGGTGCGGGCCCAGGAGACGCAGAGCTAATTACGGTAAAAGCGCAGCGTTTAATTAATACCGCCGATGTTGTTTTATACGATTGGTTAGTAAGCGATGATTTACTAAAAACACTGCCTAAAAAAGCGCAGCGTGTATTTGTAGGTAAGCGTGCCGGCAAGCATTCGATGACCCAAGCTAACATTTGCGAACTACTGGTTAAATACGCGCAACAAGGCTTAAACGTAGTGCGTTTAAAAGGCGGCGATCCGAGTATATTTGCACGTATTAACGAAGAAGCCGATGCGCTTACAAAGCATAATATTAATTTTGCTATTGTTCCGGGAGTCACAACGGCTTGCGCTACTTCTGCTTATACAGGTATTCCACTCACTGCACGCGACGTAGCGCGTAGTGTTACGTTTTTAACGGCGCAATTTGCCGATCCTAACAAGCAGCCTCATTGGAATAATTACGCATTTGAGCAAGGCAATAACAACCCTACTTTAGTGGTTTATATGGGACTTTCGCGCCTACAAGCACTAAGCAACGGTTTACAATCAGTGGGTTGGCCAAGTGAAACGCCCATTGCACTAATAGAGAACGCTACTACCGCTAAGCAAAAGGTAATTACCAGTACGCTTGAACTAGTAGTAAATGAGCATGCTAAACACGACCTTCAAGGCCCTACCCTAATTATGATTGGTGAAGTAATAAATCATAAAATGGCAATTAGTCCTGAATTACTAAATAGTGTAAATATTAACGCATGATGCAAAATGAATAATGCACTTTTCGCGCTTACTACCTCCCCAGGAGTAGGCGCTTTTTTTGTTTTTAATTTAGGTTCAAGTTGTGTGCAATAACATGCTTAAATGCACCAAATAAGTTAAAAGTAATGGTAAGTTAAATTATAGAAACACAGTGATAAACAAAAATAACACTTTAAGCAATTGTATTAGCTTGATTTTAAATTCAATGATGAAATTTATTAATGATTGGAACAGTGGTTGCACTTTAAAAACAAAAAAGTGTGGAATAATACCAATGGCGACAAGTAATCCTCTCACAAAACAGTTTTTATTAGCGGCTAAGTATCAAGAAATACACGCGCTAAAGCAATTACAAAACAGTTGTGCCTCGCTCACTAAATTAGGCGATTTTGTACATCAGTTACAAAAAGAACGTGCAATGAGTAATATATTTTTGGCTTCAAACCGCGAACGATTTAAAACCCAATTACAAGAGCAAGTTCCTTTAAGTAACAGTGCACAAACTGCATTTAATGATTCTCTAAAACAAACATTTATAAAAGACAACGCCGATACTGGCCATACTCGGTTATTTAATTTAATTACCTATAGCCTGCAAACACTTGACGCATTGCCCGACCTACGCAATCAAATAGCACAACAAAACATTAGTGCAGTGCATGCTACGCAGTCATTCACGCAGTTAATTGCTGGTTTACTCAATATTATTTTAGAGGCAGCAGATGGCGCAAGCGATCCTAAAATAACGCGTTTGTTAGTTGCCTTTTTTAACTTTATGCAAGGTAAAGAATACGCAGGACAAGAACGCGCCTGTGGTGCACAAGCATTTGCAGCGAGTAAATTTACCACTGAGCAAAAACAGCAACTCGCGCATTTTGTACAAGAGCAAAACCACAGCTTTGACTTTTTTAATGAGTACGCCGATGCGCACCTTTTAAAATGCTTTGCCACATTAACAACACATCAGGTTAATAATCAGGTAGAGCAACTTAGAAGTTTACTGCAAAAACTCGATGACGAGAACGCTCAACCGCTCTCGCAACTAAGCGAAGTTTGGTATGAAGTAACCACTACGCGCATAGATATAATGCATAAGATTGAGCAAAACATAGCAGATCAATTAATTGATACCGCAGCAATGCAAATAGCCTGTGCTCAACGTAGTTTAAATACAAATAAGCAAGTACTTAACAATATGACAGAGCAGCACATAGCCCCGACTTTTGGGCAATTAGCCATTAAGCAACCAGAGCCAGAAGTAAGCCAAAATATAGCGGCCGATAAGCTCAATAGTAATAAAAGTATGTATGATTTAATTATCGAGCAAAGCCAGCATATAAAACAAATAAACCAAGCATTACTTGACGCTAAAAAAGTTATTAGTGAGCAAAAGGTAATTCACCAAGCCAAGTACATACTTATTGAGCAGCTAAAGCTCACCGAAGAGCAAGCCCATAAACAGCTACAAAAACAAGCAATGGATACGCATAAAACCTTATTTAGCGTAGCGCAAACAATTGTACAACTGAGCGATTAAAATAACTTTATTGTTTTTTAGTAATACCACTACCCTAAATAATAGTTATTTATTAAGTTACAAATTTCACACCCAGATTGAGTTTTGCCTTATTTTAAAATTGATTCATAACTTGCTGACTATAATAAGGTAAAACTCTAATTTGAAGTCTATTTATAATGCAAATTATTCAACGCATTCAAAATAATCAACTACAATAAGTTAATCATTTGTTGCATCTCATTTTAATGAGGCATATTTAATACTGTTGTAGGAGTTTGAATGCCCAATGTAGAGAGTTATATAGAAGGTGTATCATTAATAGATGAGCAACAGTTAACGACTTCTCTTGATAATGACATTCAAAAAAACATAGAAAACATTGCTGAGCTAATTTTACACATTTTTGATGCGAGCTCATTTTCTATTGTTGCTAATTTACCTGCAGGTGTCGTTGAGCTATATAAATCAGGTCCAGAAATAACAGTAGCTAAAGAACAACTATCTGATGATATTTTTAATGAATCGATTATTGAGCATCACCCTAAAATATTTAGAGTTATATCGCCTATTATTTTGCCCTCAGGCCTTAAGTTTGGATGGTTTATATTCGAGCGAATAAGTGATTCACCACTTACAGAAAAAGAAAAATCAATTTTAAATAGTTTACAAAAAAACTATGTAAATCAGTTAGTCCAACGTAAAAATTCATTTTCTATGTCTTTTTCACAAATTGTTAAAGTTTGCTCTGTGTTAATAAATTTCATAACAGCATAATTTAATGGATTTATTTCTTCAATACACTCAATTGGTTGCTGCCTAATTAACAATATATCTGACTCAATGGTATTTATATCTATGGGGATATTGTTTTCTATTTTTTTAACTGATTTGGTAAGTTGATGAACATATTTTAAATGAAGAAAGTTAAGTTGATGAAACTTAGCGCCTTTAGCTATTTCAAAAGCTGAGTAGACAGTAATGCTTATCTCTGCTGCAGTTAATATTACAATAAGCATCAGTTTTCTTGAGATATTCATATACGACACCTATTTTAGCTACTAACCCAACATTATTTTTTAATAACACTATAATAATTATAGTATTTATAGCATTAGGTATAGCAGGTTTTATCTTTTTTACTAGGTCCTCTATAAATAATAATTTATGCTTAACTTTGTTCGCTTTTAATAAAAAGCTTCTTTTTAATTTTAGTGTGCCACTCAAGAGCAAGCTCGGGCAATTCGAGTGCTGCTAATAATACACTTTCATAATCTGGATATTTTTTATCAAAAAATGCCTGGAACAGTTTTTTAACTGATATGTCGTGCGAGACTTTCTTCTCGATAACAACAGTATCACCCGTTTTTGCAACGCCTTGCTCTAGTACCCTAAAATACACGCCAGTGCAGTAATGCTGCGTAAACAGTTTAAGGCTGTTTTTATTATTAAGGGCGATAGCTAATTTAAAACAAGGCACACGAGGCTGGCTTACTTCAAGTAATGCAGTACCAATTCGAATATGGTCACCTATGTGTATATTCGCTTCATCAAGGTCAGAAATCGTGAAGTTTTCGCCAAAGGCACCTACTGCCAAATCATCATTCTCGAGGGTTTGTTTCCAATAATCATAATGATTGTGCGAAAACGCGTAAACCGCTTTATCAACCCCGCCGTGATTAACTAAATCGGCTTGCTCGTCACCTCTTATATTTAGCTTTTCAATAACAACAGGCTCATTAGTTGGCGTTTTAAAAATACCGGTTTTAACCTCTTTGCCGTTATGCACTACCGTTTTAATTTTAGAGATATTAGTAGAGATTATTTTCATTAGGACTCCCACTTGCCCAGCGCTTGTTTGTCACTTTGTTTAAACTCAACCCAATTTGATGAGTCTTTAAAGTGCTCTTTTTTCCAAAACGTGGCGTGGTTTTTTAAATAATCCATTATAAATTGTGCGCCTTCGAACGCGGCTTGGCGATGGCGGGACGTTACGCCTACAAATACAATTTGCTCGCCAAGTGCCATGTAACCAACGCGGTGAATAATACATATTCGCGCCAGTTGCCAGCGAGTTTGTGCTTGCTCTGCAATAGATTGAAGCAGTTGCTCGGTCATACCAGGGTAGTGTTCAAGTTCAAGTGCAATAACGTTATCGCCACTGCTGAACTCTCTTACCAAACCTGTGAAGGTAACAACAGCGCCATCGCTTTTATTATTACTACAAAGCGTATTGTGCTCGTCACCTACATTAAAATCATCAGTTTGTACTTGAATATGTATGCTCATTAGCCACCTGTAACCGGCGGGAAAAAGGCAAGCTCATCCCCTGCTTTCACTATTTCGTCGCTTGATGACATAGTTTGGTTAAGCGCTGCAAATAACTCACGCTCTTCCAGCCACGGTTGCCAGTGCGGGTATTGACTCACTAATCTTAATTTAAGCTCTGAAATAGTAAGCGGCTGCGTAATCTCAAGACTTAATTTACTGCACTTTAACCGCTCTTTTAGTTGCCCAAAAAACAATAACTCTACTTTCCCGGCGCTAGATATAGCATCGTTTGAATTAATCGCGTTGCCAACTGCCATTTTTGCCCCCAGCTTTTTGAGTAACGCGCATACCGCTAATTTCCATTAGTGGGTCGGCTGCTTTACACATATCAAACAAAGTGAGGCTAGCCACAGATACCGCTGTTAACGCTTCCATTTCTACGCCAGTTTTACCGGCAAGTTTGCAGTAGCTGGTTATTTTAATTTGGCTGTTTGCTTCATCAAGTTCAAAATCAACAGCGACTTTACTAAGTGCAAGCGGATGACAAAGCGGGATTAAATCAGCGCATTTTTTAGCGCCTTGAATACCTGCAATGCGTGCCACGCCTAGCACATCTCCCTTTTTGTTTTGATTAAGCATTACTTGCTCAAAGGCAAGCTTGCTCATGCTAATAAAGGCTTCAGCTGAGGCATCGCGCAGGGTTACTTCTTTGAGCGATACATCAACCATATTCGCTTGGCCGTTTTCGTCAACGTGGCTTAACATACTATTGCTCACGCGATTCACACTTTTTACCAATGGTAATGTGCGGTACAAAGTTACACGGTTTATGCATTGAGTTAAGTTGATCTTTTATTATGCCTGTCCACGCTGTTTTACATGCGCCTGTAGAGCCTGGCATACAAAAAATAACGGTGTTGTTAGCAAGTCCTGCCAATGCACGAGATTGAATAGTAGAGTTACCAATTTCGCCGTACGATATGTGCCTAAATAGCTCACCAAAACCGTCTACGCTTTTATCAAACAGCGGCGCAAATGCCTCTGGTGTTGAATCGCGCTCAGTAAAGCCTGTACCGCCAGTCACTAAAATAGCATGAATGGTGTCATCGGCTATCCACTGCGATGCCACTGCACGCATTTGGTAAACGTCGTCTTTAACTATGTCTTTATCAGCTAAGTGATGACCAGCTTCAGTTAGCGCTTTAATTAAGTAATGACCTGAGGTGTCAGTAATCGCATCGCGCGTGTCGCTTACTGTAAGTACGGCAATGTTTAAAGGTATTTGTGTATCGCTTGTGTGGCTCATAATGTTCTTCTTAAGTGATTAATGCTTTGGTCAAAATGCTCATTTACAGCTTTAAATTGCGCCGGCGTATTGGTGTTTATTAATGCATGCGTTTTATTACATAAAAGCGTTTGCACACCAATACTTTGGGTAAACTGTTTTATTGATTTATGACTGTTTGCGTTTGTGAGTATGTGTTTTAAATGATTTTTTACACTGCTTGTATTACGAATATACAGCGGTAATGGTTCATTTTCAAAGTGCCAAGCATGTATTTGTGACTGATTTAATTGATTGCTCACACTTTGTACTTTATTTGACTGAGAAGCCAGCACAATTGTGCTTAACAAACTACTCGTAAGTAGAGGCATATCTACCGCAGTAATAAGTAAGTCGTGCTCGGTGGCTATTAATGTTGAGTAAATACCGCCCAGGGGTCCACTATTTGGGTATATATCTTTAACGTACTTTTCTGAGGGATAATCGCTCGGTGAATAATGGTTCAATGACTTGACTGGATTTGTAACGTTGCGACTTATAAGTATGTTTTTAGCGCCTACGTCTTTTAATAAATCACACGCATTGTGCAATAGCGTTTTATTTTTTAAAACTAAATCGGCTTTGTCTGTGCCCATTCTTGATGACTTACCACCAGCAAGCACAACACCTGTAAAATCTCGATTAGCTTTTACTTCCATATTAGCCGCCCAACATAGCTAAGTGAGTTGTCGCACCTGTTAAGCGTTTATCTAGCTCATGGCTTATTTCTTTATTGCCCATAGCGGCTCGAATTGCCTTTACGGTCGCTGCAGTATCGTCCTCGTTTAGTAGTTCGCGTAAATCTATACCTTGCTCGGCAAACAAGCATAAGTGTAATTTACCCAGCGCCGACACCCTTAAGCGATTACAGCTTTTACAAAAATCTTTACTGTACGGCATTATTAAACCAATACGACCATCGTAATCAGGATGACAAAATTCCTCAGCGGGTCCGTTTAGTTTCCCCCTAACGACTTGTAACCAGCCTTGGTAGAGTAATTGGGCTTTAACCGTTTGCCCACTTAAGTGGTTTTCTTCAAAAAAGGTGGCGCCGTCACCTGTTTCCATTAACTCTATAAAGCGAACCGTAACTTTGTGGTGTTTTACCCACGCTAAAAAATCCTTCAATTGGTTTTTATTAAACTGCTTGGCAAGCACTGCATTTATTTTTATGTCTTTTATGCCCAGCTCTACCGCGCGCTCAATCCCTTTTAAAATAAGGGTAAGTTTGTCGTGCCCTGTTATGAGTTTAAACATACTCGGATTTAAACTATCAATGCTGACATTAAGCGCATCAAGCCCTGCTTCTGCAAATTCATCAATTTTATTTAATAAATTAAACCCGTTGGTAGTAATAGCTACTTTTTCTATGCCTGGCGTATTTTTACAGAGCTTTATAATATCGGTTACGTCGTTTCGTAAGCATGGTTCGCCACCTGTAATGCGCACTTTTTTAGTACCTAGCTCTGCAAACGCATTTACCAGCGTGCTAATTTCGTTTTTATTTAAAAAATTACGCGGCGTATCGCACTGATACCCGTTTGGTAAACAATAACTACAACTAAAATTACATACATCGGTTATTGAGAGGCGCAAATAGTTAAACTGCCGACCAAATTGATCATTAAGCATATGCTTCCTTTTTTCTTTACATTACAACCGCAACATCAATGCTGCTAGAACCTGCTTTGTAATGTTGTTTTATTAATTGGCTTAACTGTGTTTTACACGAACCGCAGTTCGTCCCACATTTAAGTTCAGACCCCAATTGCTCGACTGTGTTTGCACCGTTTTTAATGGCGTTTATAATTGGCTGCTCTCTTACTTTAAAGCAGCTACACACTTGCGAGCCTTGGGTAAATTCTTCATCGGGAGTTGCATAAAGCAAAGACTGTAACTGTGTAAAAATCAGTAATGGCTCTGCAAACAAATGGTTTATCCACTCAAGTGATATTTCTTTTTGCTCATTAGAAATAACACCAACGAACGCTAATTGATCGTTTTGAATACACTGCACATGCATGGCTTTTGCCGTATTCATAGCCGACCACTGCCCTTGTAAACCGGTTAAGGTTTGGCAGTAATACAGTAAATCACTTTGTGGCTCATTAAGCGCCAATTGGTAATTAAAGCAATTGCTTGCATTAACTTTGAGCCAAAAATCACTGTTTATAACAAGTTCGTTTTTAGCAAACAGCTGCATATATTGCACAAAGGGTGCTTTAACTATATTAACAGCGCCGTGTTTGCACTCAGCCTGACCAGATAGAGGGTCAACTACCGATTGATACAACCCACTTACTGTTGCTGATGACGCAAATTGCTTATTCCAATGAATAGGCATAAAGCATTCACCTTTTCGCACGGCATCGGTTACTTTTGCATGCGCGGTAACCTGCCCAGTTAGGGCAATTGCACTTATTAAATCGTTTTGTTTAATTGCTAATTTACTGGCATCAAGCGGATTAATTTCAATATACGGGCGTGTAATATGCGATGAAAGCGCAGTGCTTTTACCCGTGCGGCTCATGGTATGCCATTGGTCGCGTATACGCCCTGAGTTCATTACAAACGGGTAATCACTTGATGTTTTTTGCACCGGTAATTGCGGCGTTATGGCTATAAAGCGTGCTTTTTTATCAGCGGTGCTAAATTGGTTATTTGTAAAAACCTGACCATTTTTATAAGGCTGATTTTTAACAACAGGCCACATAATGGGTTTTAAATTATCATACTGATTTTGTGTGAGCCCAACTAAACCAGAGAGATTTAATAATCGGCTGCCGTTATTTTCAAAGTCGGTTAATTGTGCCCATTCTTCAAAAATGCCACTAGGGTCTGTAAAGTCAAACCCTTCAAAGCCCATTTTTTTAGCAACATCGCACATAATTTGCCAATCGTTTTTAGCTCCCGAATAAGGCGCTACTAACGGGCGTTGCCTTGATATTCTGCGCTCTGAGTTAGTTACTGTGCCGTTTTTTTCACCCCATCCGGTTGATGGAAAAGCAACATCGGCAAATTTTAACGTATCACTTTTTGCAATACAGTCAGATACAACCACCAGCTCGCAGGTCTCTAATGCTTTTTTAATAGCGGCGTTATTGGGCAAACTCACCATTGGATTTGTTGCCATTATCCACACTGCTTTTATTTTGCCTGCGGCTATTTCATCAAACATATCGATGGCATTGCTGCCTGCTTTTGTAGCGATAGTTGGCGAGACCCAAAAGCGTTGTACAAGTGATTGATGTGCTTCGTTTTCAATATCTAAATGCGCCGCTAACTGATTAGCCAAACCACCTACTTCGCGCCCGCCCATCGCATTGGGTTGCCCCGTAATCGAAAACGGACCGTTGCCTGGTTTAAGTAATTTACCCGAGGCTAAATGTGCATTAATAATGGCGTTGCATTTATCTACACCCGAGCTTGACTGATTTATACCCATTGAATAAAAGCTAATCGCACTTGGGCTGTTAGCAAATAGCGCGTAAAACTCAGTGACTTGCTCAATTGCTATATCGCAAAAGTCGCTAACTGCCTCGCAGCTCCATTTTTGTGCCTCCTGCAGTGCGCTTTCAAAGCCGTTTGTGTGCTGAGCAATAAATTGCGTATCGAGGTGGTTATGCTCATTTAAATAATTAAGTAAGCCGTTATAAAGTGCGGCGTCACTGCCTGGTTTTATATTTAAAAATGTGTCGGCAAGCTCAGCAGTGTCAGTTTTTCGCGGATCAATAACCACCACTTTCATATTTGGGTTAAGCTGCTTTGCACGCTCCATTCGCTGATACAAAACCGGGTGAGTCCATGCGGCATTAGAGCCAATTAAAATAAGTAGCTCAGTTTGCTCTAAATCCTCGTAAGTACACGGCACTATGTCTTCACCAAAAGCGCGTTTGTAACCTGCCACAGCAGACGACATACACAGGCGCGAATTTGTATCAATATTGCCTGAGCCTATGTAGCCTTTCATTAATTTATTCGCGATGTAGTAATCTTCAGTAAGTAACTGCCCTGACACATAAAATGCCACCGCATCGGGTCCATGCTTTTGTATTATGTCGTTAAATTTATTGGCAACGTGGTCGGTTGCTTCATCCCACGTAACGGATTGGTTATTAATAAGAGGCGACGTTAAGCGGTTATCACTGCCTGTGGTGTCGAGCAAATGGGTGCCTTTTACACATAAACGACCAAAGTTTGCGGGATGCTCTCGCATGCCTTCAAGCTTGGTTGGCACATTATTGAAAAGTGAAATATCAACACCACACCCTACACCACAGTAAGCACATGTTGTTTGTTTTAAACTCGTTTTATTTATAGTTGGTGACGTGTTTGCGGTTGCCATACTGCTCTCTTTTAGTGTGCTTTAATTTATGCGGGCTGTTTTACAGGCTCATTAAGGGTAACTACGTTAATAGTGTTACTTGCTTTAGCGAGTGCGCTGCTTATTACGTTTTGAACGAGTTTTTCACAACCACCACAGCCTGTACTGGCTTTGGTGCTTTGCTGCACACTTGCCAAATCTATGCAGCCTTTAGCCACTGTTTGTTCAATGGTGTGTTTAGTTACTTTATGACAAGCGCAAATAATAGCGTCATCAGGCAAGTCATCGGCGCTTAGCTCTGCTATGTCGCCAGCAAGGGGCATAATGAGCGCTTCGGGGGCGGTGGTAAGTTCAATGTAGTTTAAATGATATTGCAGTAAATTATCGTAATCGCTGGTATCGCCAACAAGTACGGCGCCAATCAGCTTATTACTTTGTGAATTAGTGACTACTTTTTTATAAATGCCATTGGGTTGATCCTCAAAATAATAGCTTATTGCACCTTCGCTGCGTGCATGTGCATCGCCAATAGAGCCCACTTCAACACCCATTAATTTAAGCTTGGTGCTCATATCGGCACCGCTAAATTCATCGGCTTTATTGTCTAAGCCAGTACTTTGCAAAGTACCTTGCTGCGTCTGTTGTAAAATATGCCCAACTGCTATTTTAGCCATGGCGTAACCGGGTGCTACTAAGCCAAAAATAAAATTATTCCATAGTGCACATTCGCCAATCGCGTATATGTTTTTGTCGCTCGTTTGGCAGTGGTTATTAATTACAATACCGCCGCGCTCACCTATCTCTAAATTAAACTCGCGGGCTAAATTATCATAAGGGCGAATACCCGCCGAAAATACAATCATGTCGGTTTCAAGGGTTTTACCGCCTTTAAAACACATTTTGTAACGGCAACTCTCACCCTCTACTATCTCCTCAGTTGCTACCGATGTATGCACAGTAACGCCTAAATTTGTAATTTTGTTTTTTAGTAGCCGACCGCCACCCGCATCAACTTGTACGCCCATAAGTTGCGGTGCAAATTCTATTACGTGAGTCTGTAAACCCAATTGCTTTAATGCGTTTGCAGCTTCAAGCCCCAGTAAACCGCCACCAATTACCACGCCTACTTTACTACCGTGGGCTGAGTTTTTTATTGCGTGTAAATCGTTAATGGTGCGATAAACAAGGCAATGCTCACGATCTTTACCCGGTATAGGCGGTACAAATGGGAATGAACCTGTAGCAAGCACAAGCTTGTCGTATTCAAACAACTCCCCTTTAGCGGTCGTTACAGTTTGTGCATCACGATTTATATCAACCACTTTAGAATGAGTATGAAAGCGTACTTGCCAATCGTCATAGGTTTTATTGCATGTAAGTGCGAGGTCGTCTGCGGTTTTACCTTTAAAAAAAGACGATAGTTGCACGCGGTCATACGCTAAACGGTCTTCACCGCTAAGTACCGTAATCTCAAATTGCTCATCAGCCTGATTTTGAGAAACTAGCTGCTGCACAAAATGGTGCCCGACCATTCCGTTTCCTACCACTACAACACGCTGCTTGCTTAGCATTTACTCACCTTAAAATGATATCTACTTTAGTAATTGACTAAAATTGAAATCGAATGATTTGTTATAGGATTGTTATAGCAATATGTAAGCCAAATATATAAGCATTTAAAATCAGCAAGTTGCCTAAATTGGTGCAGAGGTAAAAAGCATAAAGCCCCACAAGATGGTGCAGTTGCACCATCTTGTGTCGCTATAAATTACAAGAGGATTTTAGAATATAGTGAGGGTTAAAATTTAGCGCTCATCCATACCCATAATTTTTGAGTATCGACTTTATTAGCAGCGGTATCGCCCGCTGAGTAATCAGCGTATTTAACACCCACTGCGTATTGTTTATTAATAGGTTTAACGTATTGTACGTTTAGTTCAGTACCCAAATCGTCAAGCCCATTTGATTGCTCATTAGCATCAAAGCTGTGATAAGCCGCCAGCCATTTTCCGTCAAACGCTTTACCATTTAAGCTTATGTAAGTGTCGTCCAAGCCTTGTGCGGGTGTATTTAAAAACGTATCTGCCCAACCATTAAATTTATGTAACGTGGCAAGCGGTGTTGCAAACCCGTAATCGCCATTATCAGAGCCAAGTGACTCTATGCCAACTTTTAATGTTACTGTTTTTATACCCAACCCATTTATATCCACAGCGCCTTCAAGTGCATAGTAATCGGCATCAAAATCACTCACGCTTGTTGAGGCAGACTGCGTTGCATACTCCGCTTTGTAATAAAATTTTATGTCGTTTAGGGTTTTATTACCGTTAAAAGAAACGCCATAAGTGTCTAAACTGTCGTCTTGTAGTGCATCGTCACTTAATAAGTAACTGTATAAAACCACTTTACCGTAGTCTGTTTTAAAGCTTGCATTAATTAGATGATCGGATGATTTAATGTCTTTATCGTCAGCAAATATGCGGTTACGCTTATTTAAATAACTGTACTGTAAATCTATGTTATTAAATGCGTAATTAATGGTTGCTGCATCAAAGGTTTGTCTGTCTTGGCGCCAACCTACGTGCCCAACAAAACGCTGCCCATCAAGGGCTATTACTTGGCGTCCTACTTTTAGTGATAGACCATCGCGGGCATATTTAACAAAGCCTTGATCTATCTCAGTGTTTTCTGGGTCGGCAATAACAGAGTAATTAGTATTTTTCCCCACCGTATTGTTGTAATCATCTACGCCCAATAGGCTGCGGGTGTCTTCTACTTCAATAAGGGCTGAAAAACCATTCACCTCATCTGTTTGATGCGTTAAGCGGGTTCTAAGTGTTAAGCCGCTTGCATCTTTTAGAGCATTTTCTTGATCAACGCTTTCAAAACGCAGTCTAAAATCAAGATCAGTTTGCGAAGCTTGGCTTATTGAAGGCGCAGTGAAGCAACCCAGTATAAAATAATAGGTAAGTTGTTCTTATAGTTAAGCATTTTAGTTCTCTAAGTTTTAATTATTAATACACATACCAAAGCAATAAATAAACACAGCGAAATACATTTCCACACCATAACTGGATCGCGTTTCATTATTGAACTTTTATTAGCGGTACTTTCTAAATAAGGATTAGGTTTGTTGATATCGTTTATAAACTCAGAAAAAGCTTGGTATCTGAGCTCAGGTTTAGGGGCAAGCGCCTTCATAAGGGCTTGATCTAACCAAAACGGAATATCGGCTCTGTATTTACGAATACTTGTGTAATGCCAATGGCTGTAATCTTTTGGCGCTACGTGGTTAAGAGGCAGTGGTTTATAAGGCAATTTTGAGCACAATAACTCATATGCAATCACGCCAAGTGAAAACAAATCACTTTTAAAATCGGCGTGCATAGTAATAAGTGTTTCGGGTGCGGTGTAGTCGGCAGTACCTTGCGGGCAATCATCCGCAATTTGTTTAACCGACTCGTCCATAGCCGCAACACTTACTGTGCCGTAATCTATTAGCGTTACTTTACCGTGCGCATCTATCATTACATTATCGAGTTTTAAATCGCGATGCACCATATCGAGTCGCTGAAACGCCCTTAGTGCATGTACTATTTGTTCAATAATACTGCGTACCTGGGTTATTTCAGGGTGCGGCACGTCGTGCTTCCAATCACTGAGTGTTTGCCCGTCCATGTACTCACAAATATGATACAAAAAACGACTCTGCGATTGCGTACTTAGCACTTTCATCACGTTTAAATGGTTTATGCGTTGCCCTACCCAGCCTTCTCTTATAAAGCCTTGAAGGTAGTGCACATCGTCTTCAAAATTAACCGAAGGTGCTTTTAAAACCACTGGCGGTATATCGGGCGCTTGTTGCACTAAATAAATGTGCGAGCGACTACTGGCATGTAATTTACGAATAACCGTGTAGTCATCAATTTTTTGCCCAATATTAAGCGCAGGTGGAATTTTTCGTCGTGTTAGCGAATGGTAAAGTTCATCTAACTTTTGCTCGGCAATATTTTCTACTTTTACCAGTAAACAACTTACGTTGTCGTCACTGCCTCGCGCTAATGCAAGTTCGGTAATTGCTTTAGCTGCATTTTCTAAATTAGTGTGCTCGTTAATTAGTTTTGCTATATCGCTGTTTGGGAGCACATCGTGTACGCCATCGCAGGTTAATATATAAATATCGTCTGCTTTTAGGTCAACTTCGTATACATCTATTTCTTGATGAAGTTGTGCGCCAAGTGCACGCGTTAGGGTATCGTTTACTTTGTGATCCCGTGTTATTGCCTCTATTTTATTTCCTCGCAAGCGAGTAATACGCGTATCACCTAAGTGAAATATATAACCCGTTGCCGACTTTAAAATAAGTGCTGTAAAAGTCGTCATCCAATCGGCTTGGCGCTGACCTAAGTGATTGTAATTAACTGATTGCGAATACAGCCACTGATTTAAACTCGCTAACACCTTCGACACTGACTTTTTAACCGCCCAACTTTCGGGGGTATTTAAATACTCATTTATAAAATGAGTAACCGAAAGTTGAGACGCTTGTTTAGCATTTTTTGCTGATGAACACCCATCGGCTAAGCAGGCAATAACGCCTTTAGACTCTTTTTCTTGCGCTTTGGTATTAAGAGCTGCAAACGCATCTTGATTTTCTGCTTTTAACCCTTTAGCACTGTGCCCGCCAAATGAAACGTTGAGTTCATTTTTTAGCGATTTAGCGTGGAGTGTTTCATCAAACATAGTCAATAATGCCTTAAGTCACTGAAATAAGTTCAACGGTGCCGTCTTCATTTACTTCGGTAATATGGCCATCTGGTTCTTTCATAAAAAACAGTGCAGCTAGACCAAGTAATGCACTACCCGCAATAATGAAAAAGAAAGTTTGATAATCAACAAGTGACAATGCCGTTAAGTACACTACTGCACCTACATTACCGTAAGCACCTGTCATACCAGCTATTTGCCCAGTTAAACGACGCTTAATTAGCGGTACTGCGGCAAATACAGCGCCTTCACCAGCTTGCACAAAGAACGAACACGCCATAGCCGCAACAACTGCAAGCCATAAAGGCCAAGATGCATCAACCAAGCCCATTACAAAATAACCAACAGCAAGACCCGTTGTAAGTACAATAAGGGTAATACGACGACCTAATTTATCTGAAATCCAACCGCCACCAGGGCGAGATGCTAAGTTCATAAATGCATAAGCAGAGGCTAAAATACCCGCGTAGACCATATCAAGCGCAAATACATCCATAAAAAATAGCGGTAACATAGATACAACCGCCAGCTCAGAACCAAAAGTTGTAAAATATAAAATATTTAAAACAGCCACTTGCTTAAACTCATAACGATGCGACTCAGGTACAGGCTCTTTAAAAATATGACCATTTACGTCAAAGGTTTTATACACTTCGTAAATATAAAGCAGAACTAAAAAAGCATACACGGCAAGTACAAAGTTAGCCGAAATTAGGTTAGCACCGGTTGGTGAAAGCTTCCAAGTAAGTAATGCTAGTGCACCATACATAGGGATTTTCATAATAAGAAGTAATACAAAGTCGCCTTTACTGGTTACTTCCATTGCGCCTACTTTTTTAGGCTTAAAGTATGTACCGCCTTTTGGTGTATCGGTTACATTTAAGTACCAAATAATACCAAATATAACGCTTAATACACCCGTTAAACCTACAGCGTAACGCCAACCATCTTCGCCACCAAACATAAGTGCAATAATTGGCAATAACATAGCCGCTGCTGCTGAACCAAAGTTACCCCAGCCGCCATAAATACCTTCCGCTATACCCAACTCATTAGCAGGAAACCATTCACTCACCATACGAATGCCCACAACAAAGCCAGCACCAATAAAGCCTAAAGCAAAACGCGCTATTGCGGCTTGCTCAAATGTGGTTGCCATAGCAAACATAAAACATGGAATACTACAGCTAATAAGGAGTGCCGCATAAACAATACGGGGACCAAATTTATCGGTTAGCATACCCACCACAACACGCGCTGGAATAGTTAACGCTACATTTAAAATTAGTAATGTTTTAACTTGTGCCATGGTGATCCCAAGTGAACCCGCTATGGCACCTAATAAAGGAGCATGGTTAAACCATACAAAAAATGACACAAAAAAGACCATCCAACTCAGATGCAATACTTTCATTTTTCCGCTAAACGATATTAGGTTAAACCCAGAACTCGGTTGCATGTTTATTTTCCTCGTAAACGTATTATTGTTTTATTAATGCCCCACCCTTTTATATGAGTAGCAGCCCAATGTTTGTTAAATTTAAGTTAACCCGATATAGCAATTACTGAGCCACTAATTAAAATCCATAAATTTCATATAGTTACATGGAACAGTTGTTTTTATACATTATAGTTGCACTATATGAGTGAAGGGCTCTGGGTTGTTAGAGTGCAAATAAAAAGCGTTACTACTTGCTCTTGGATTTAACAACTTGGTATTGTTCAAAAAAAGGTTGAGATTTTAAAAATGCAAAAACCACCATTAACTTACCAGCAGCAACTGCGCTATTCTCGGCACATTATGCTCCCGCAGCTTGATATAGACGGACAAGAGCGACTATGGCAATCGCATGCTTTAATTATTGGTGTGGGTGGGCTTGGGTGTGCGGTAGGTCAATACTTAGCGGCATCTGGCGTTGGCACGCTTACCTTAGTTGATAACGATGAAATAGACGTGACCAACCTGCAAAGGCAAATACTGTATAAAGAAAGTGATATTGGTAGCTCAAAATGCAGTGCTGCTAAAAAACAGCTTAACGCGCTTAATAGTGAAATAGGCATAAACACCATTGAGGCATTTTTTGATGCAAGTACCTCTACAGAACAATTATTTAATAACATTGATATAGTGATTGATTGCTCAGATAACCTAGCAACGCGCAATGCACTTAATAGCGCCTGTTTTAAAGCTAAAGTTCCGCTAGTGTCAGGCTCTGCAATACGTATGGAAGGACAAGTCGCGTGTTTTACTATGGATGAAAACAGCCATTGTTATAGCTGTTTATCGCAATTTTTTAGTGAACAAACACAAAGCTGCTCTGAATCCGGCGTGCTTTCCCCTATTGTGGGGCTAATAGGCAGTATTCAAGCTACTGAAGCGCTAAAAATGCTTGCTGGTTTGCCCAGCGGCTTAGACAAACACTTATTGCTGGTGGATGGTTTAAGCATGGAGTTTAATCGTTTTAAAATAGCTAAAAACAGTCAATGTGCGGTGTGCAGCATTTAGTTATTCTAGATTACTGATTGTTGTATAAAGCACATCGCCCACTTTAAAGTCGTTTTTGTCCCACACTCGCCTTGAAGCCAAGCAATACAAAGTTTGCCCGTCTACATTAAGCGTTAACTGCCACTTATTATTAATAAGCTCAGCCTGAGTTAATACCGACCTTAAAACATTACTGTGCGTTGTTTGCTCAGGCTTTAACGCACTAAACGACATTTGCTCACTTTCTATAATTAGCTTATTACTGCTATCTACAAGTGCAGGAAGCACAAAAAGCGGTTGCTCACTTTGCTGTAATTGCAGTTGATATAGTCCGTAGTCTTCATCAAATTTAACCACATCGTAATTAATTAAGCTCAGCGGTGTTTGCCTGTCGTTTGCGTAAATAGCTTTTGCAACGTGCGCACTTGCACCTTGGTTTATCACCTTACCTTTATCAAGCTGAATAAGGGTATCGCAGCAAAATAGCAGCTCTTTTAATGAGTGACTTACTATTATAAATTTAATATTAAACTTAACTGCAAACTCGCTAAGTTTAGTGAGCGTTTTAAAACGCAATGACCAATCAAGCGCACTAAAAGGCTCATCAAGCATTATAAATTTTTGGCCGGCAAGCAAAGTGCGCGCAAATACTACACGTTGGCGCTCGCCACCCGATAAGCTTTGTACATCACGGTTTAGTAAGTCTTGTAATTCAAGTGTTTTAACAACGTATTCTAGCGTTAAGCTGGTTTGTTTATTCCCGCAGTGTTTTTGTGTAAACGCTAAATTACCTGCCACATCTAAATGAGGAAACAACGGGCACGATTGCAACTGAAGCGTAATACCGCGTTTATCGCTTGGCAACTCATGCACTGGCTGATTGTTTACATAAACACTTTTTGCAGGCTCTAAACCGCTAATACAACGCAGTAATGTTGACTTACCCGAGCCAGAAGGCCCGTAAACACCCAATACATTAAACGACTCAAGCTCAAGGTTTATATCTAAATCAAAATTATTGAGTGCTTTAAAAAGGCTTAACTTAATCATGTTATTGCTTAACCCCTACAATGCTTTTATTAAACTTAAATAACAGCACTAAACAGGCAAACGAAATAGCCAGTAAAATAAGTGAAAGCTGATGCGCCGCCGTATAATTTAACGATTCAACATGGTCATAAAGCGCAATAGACACCACCTGTGTTTGCCCCTGAATATTACCGCCAATCATTAATACCAAACCAAACTCACCCAATGTATGCGCAAAGCCTAAAGCAAATGCGCTACCAATACTGGGTTTTAAAAGCGGAATAATTAAATGCACAAAACGTTTAAACGGGCTTAACCCAAGCGCAATGGCTGCTTCGTTATAGGTTTGATTAATATGTTTAAACCCAGCCACAAGCGGCTGCATTACAAAAGGCAGTGAATAAAAAAGCGAGCCGATAACCACGCCCTGAAAACTAAACGCAAGCTGCGTACCCGTTAGCCAAAACCAAAACTGCCCAAAAGCGTGATCAGGCGAAAACAAAACAAGTAAGTAAAACCCTAATAACGTAGGCGGCAGCACTAAAGGCATTGCAATTAATGCCTCTAAAAATGGTTTAAATTTACCGTTATAGCCAGCAAGCTTGTAAGCCAGTGGAATACAAAAAACAAGAAGGAGCACTGCGGTTATAAAGGCAAGTTTTATAGTTAACCACAGCGCGGTTAAATCACTTTGAAGCATTGTTGTCCTTTATTCTGTAACCTAATTCAATTAACTGCTGCTGCGTAGCGTCCATCATTAAAAATTGCATGAGTTGCTTAGCGCTAGCACGCTTTTTAGTCGAGCTAATAATAACGCCTTGTTGAATTATATCGGGATATTGATTGGTAGGCAGCACGGTGTAATCTAAATATTTTTGATCTTGCGTGTTACTGTAAGCTGCCTTTAGTGATGAAACAGCCACCAGCCCTATTCCTACATTACCACTTTCAACAAACTGAAATGCATGCGTAATATTATTACCGTACACATAATTTACTGGCTTTTTAAAATGGTTATTAGCGTAGTGCTCTGAGGCACGCCCGTATGGTGAAAAACGTGGATTAGCAATGGCTACTTTATCATTTACTTTTTCAGCTTTGGGTTGCCACAAAGCAAGTTCGCCTAACGCGTAAGTGATTAAGCTACTTTGCTCGGCATAGCCTTCTTTAATAAGTGATTGCGGTCGAAAATCGTCGGCCGATAAAAACACATCAAATGGCGCGCCATGCACTATTTGCGAATATAAAACACCGCTAGAAGCGGCTGATATTTTTACGTCAACATTAGGTAATGGGGATTTTTTTAGTAGGGTTTCCAATACAGTTTTAAAATTACTCGCTACGGCTACTTGCAGCGTTTCTTTTGCGTTTACGCTGCACGACAGTATGCATGCTACACACAAAAAATAACCCAACCATGTATTGTAAAGCTTTGACATTATAAGTATTGTTTCAAAATAAAATGATTTAAGTAAGCAATATATATGAACGATGTTTGCAATGCACCCGGTTTATTGCCAATTGAAACTGCAATACAAAATATACTTGGCACAATAACGCCTATTAAAGACGTTGAAACCATTTCTATAATGCAAAGCGTTGATCGCGTTTTAGCAAGCGATGTTAAGTCAACTATAAACGTACCCGCTCATAACAACTCTGCAATGGATGGCTATGCGCTGTGTATTTCAGATAAAAGCTTAACCTACACACAAGTAGGCAGCGTGTTTGCAGGTCAAGTTTTTGAAGGAACACTTACCCCAGGGCAATGCGTAAGAATAATGACCGGCGCCGCCATTGCACCTGGCGCTAACGGCGTTGTAATGCAAGAAAACGCCTCGGTTGATGGCGATAAAATTACGTTTACCGCGCAAGCAGAGTTAAATGAAAACGTGCGTTTTGCTGGCGAGGATATTGCTATAGGCGACGTTATTTTAAAAGCAGGTGATAAATTAAAAGCCGTTGATGTGGGATTATTGGCATCTTTAGGAATTGCCAATATAGATGTGGTAAGAACCCTAAAAATAGCCGTGCTTTCTACAGGCGATGAGCTAATTGAACCTGGTCAGCCGCTTAAACAAGGCGCTATTTTTGAAAGCAACCGCGCTGTTATTATTAGTGCGCTGCAACAAAAAAATATAGACGTGCTTGATTTAGGAATAATCCCTGATGACAAAGAACTCATTACTAATGCATTTTTGAAAGCGAACGAACTTGCCGATGCCGTAATAAGCTCAGGCGGTGTATCGGTTGGTGAAGCCGACTTTACAAAAGAAGTGCTCAACGAAATTGGCGAAATTCACTTTTGGAAAATAGCCATGAAACCAGGTAAACCTTTTGCCTTTGGTAAATTAAGTAACAGTTACTTTTTTGGCTTGCCAGGTAACCCTGTGTCGGCTGCTGTTACGTTTAATCAGTTAGTAGAGCCTGCACTGCAAAAGCTGTCGGGTCTTGGTGACGTAAACCCTAAAATGCGCTTTAACGCTGTTACTACATCCGTCATTAAAAAGCGCCCTGGCAGAGCTGACTTTCAGCGCGGTACTGCAACAATTAACGAGCAAGGTGACTTGGTAGTTGCCCCGTTTAATAAACAGGGCTCGGGTGTACTTTCGTCGCTTAGTAAAGCTAACTGCTTAATTGTAGTTCCGGTGCAAAGCGGCAATATCGAAAAAGGCGCAACAGTAAGTATTGAGTTGCTATAAAGCCTAAAATGCTACAGCTAACTGTATAATTTAGCTGTAGCGCTGCTGCAAACCTTAAAATATTTTTATATTTAATGTTTGAATTAAACAATTTAACTTTTCGCTACGCCCTACAAACTCTTCCTTACTTAATCTATTAACGCACTTCAGCGCGTTTTTAGTCGCAAAGTATCTATCATAACTTAGGCTTCTTTCGCATTTAACACTATACGTTGAGGGCCAAGAGCCACCTGCCCCCGTTGCTATGCCAACAACGTTACATGTAGCGTCTATATACTGCTCCCATGCTTTTATTTGTGCTTTAACTGCATCAACTTGGTAACCATCAGTTAGTTGCGGGTAAATTTCATCCATCATTTTACTGATTTTAATTTTGTATCTATTGCCCTCTAAATTATAAATTTTGCCAGTGTGCATTGCACCGCCTTCTGGCCAACCATCATCGCTTTGTGCAAATGCGCCAAATGATGAAATAGCAAAAGCAAACCCAATAATAATTTTATTCATTTTTAAATCCTTTTAACAGATACCTGTAGAAACGCTCATAAAAAATGCCGCAGAGCTTAGCTGAGCGGCATTATATTATTCAATAAGCTTTTAAAGAGGTCTATTTAAAAGCCAAATATTTTTAAGTGGAAAAACTTAGTCGCCACTGTATTAATAAATATCACAGCTAAAATAACAGGAATAAACGTTGAAAGTGAAAAGTTAACGTACTTTTCCATAAAGCTTCCCGCATAATTAGGCGAACCTAAGCTTAGCTCTTGTGTTAAGCGTGCTTTTTTCCAGCGGTACATTACAAACAAACACACCATTAACCCATTAAGCGGTAAAATTGTGTCGTAAAATACATCAACAATAATATCAAAAAAGCTCTTATTAACGCCGCCGTAGCTTGTCACTGATGTAAGGCTGTCAATCATACCAAACGACGTTGTACATAAAATAGTAAGTACACCGGTTGAAAGTGTAAGAATGCCCAATGCTTTTTTACGGCTAATACCTTTGCGGTCACTTAGGGTTGCTGTTGGGACTTCTACTATTGAAACAAGCGAGGTAATTGCTGCAAAAAATACTAATAAGAAGAACGAGAATGCAACAATAGATGCACCTACATAGCCAATATCATTTTGCAGTGCTAATAAAATTTTAGGTAGGTATACAAAAATCATCGATACAGACGAGTCAGAAAGTGCTGCAGGGTCTGTATTTGGATCAAAACTAAATATAGCGGGCAGCACCATTAAACCCGCTACAAACGCAACGAGTGAGTCAGTAATAGCAACCATTTTAGCGCTACTTACAATGTCATCCTTTTTAGAAATATACGACGCGTAAGTCATTAAGATACCCATTCCCAAAGATAATGAGAAAAACGCTTGGCTTAATGCGCCATTTAAGACACTTGCATTCATTTTAGAAAAATCAGGAATAATATAGTATTTAACCCCAGCCATTGCGTTATCAAGCGTTAATACATAAATAACGAGGGCAAGCAGCATAACCAATAAAGCGGGCATTAAAAACTTAGCGGCTTTTTCTATGCCCTGCTTAACACCGCCTAATAAAATTAAGTTCACCATAATAACCACAACGGCCATATAACCAAACACAGTGTAACTATTGATAAAAACACCAAAGTGGCCGGGATCAGCTAATAAATCTAAATTACCTAGGCCTGTTTGCGTTAAATAGCCAAAAATCCAAACCGTAATTACCATATAAAATACAGCAATCATAAATGGTGTAAGCACGGCTAAAAAGCCTGCAAACTTCCATTTTTTATCGTTATTTGATAATAGCTTATACGAACCAAGTGGATCTTTTTGAGCGTTACGACCCATTGCCATTTCAGCCATCATGACTGGTAAACAAATGAATACGACAAATAAAGCGTAAATTAATAAAAATGCGCCGCCGCCATTTTTAGTAGCAGAAACCGGAAAGCCAACTAAATTACCAATACCTACAGCCGAACCTGCCGCCGCTAATATGAATCCGAGACGGGAACTAAATCGTTCTCTATTTTCGCTCATGCTTGAAACCTTTTTATTATTTTGTATATTTCAGCGACTCTACCAGTGTTACACAGAGATTTTCAAGCAATTACAGTGTAAAAATAAAATCGATGTGTAAACCTGTGTAAATACGCTTTTAATTCACCAATTTTCAACGCTGTGGTAGTATTGCGTTAATCAAATTTAACAATTTTTATGAGATTACTTATGTTGTACATGATTCATTCAACAGACGTTGAAAATAGCTTAGAGCTTAGAAAAGCAGCACGCCCTGCACATTTAGCGCGCCTTAGTGAGCTTGATTCTCAAAATCGTTTACTTACCGCAGGTCCGTTTCCGGCAGTCGATAGTGAAGATCCTCAAGAAGCAGGTTTTACCGGTTCATTAGTTGTTGCTGAATTTGAGTCAATTGAAGCCGCTCGAGAATGGGCAGCAGCTGACCCTTACGTTGCCGCTGGCATCTATGAAAATACAGTTGTTAAACCTTTCAAAAAAGTGTTCCCTGCTTAAAAGTGTATTAAACCCTAAGAGCGTGCGTTGCACTGTAATTCAGGGTTTGTTCACAAGATTTTAATTAAAATTACTGAGATAAAAGCGAATTTAGCGTTTTTACTTGAATTTTAGTAACTTAGTTAATTAAACTAAGTGGGTCTGGTCTAGGAGTTTTCCATTATGCGCGTATTATTAAGCCTCGGTTTTATTGCTTGTGTTAGCTTAGCTAACATTGCTCAAGCAGCGACGGCCACCCAAGCATCTCATGCTGAGGTGGACAAAAAGAAAGCCGTAATACTTGCAAAGAAAACAATAGGCGGTAAGACCTTAAAAATTACCGAAAAAACAGATTTTTATACCGTACGAATACTCAAATCTGACGGCCACGTCGTTGATTTACATATAAATAAAAAAACCGGCGAAGTGAAAAAGGATTAACAAATGCGAATTTTAGTTATTGAAGACGATTTACATTTAGCAGATAACCTACGTAATGCTTTAGAAAAAGAACGTTACAGCGTGGATTTATGCCACGACGGTGAAGCAGGTCTTTTCCACATTACAGAATACCCGCTTGATATGGCCGTAGTTGATTTAGGTTTACCTAAAATAGACGGTATTGAGCTAATCAATAAAGCACGAGCACAAGGCATTACTATTCCTATTTTAATCTTAACAGCGCGCGATCGCTGGCAGGACAAAGTAGAAGGTTTAGATGCAGGTGCTGATGACTACCTTACCAAACCATTTCATGTTGAAGAACTTATTGCACGTTGTAATGCATTAATTCGTCGCAGTGCTGGTAAAGCAAATCCAGAAATGACTGCGGGCCCAATTAAAATTCATACACGTTCACAACAAGTATGGGTTGATGATAAAGAGCTTAGCCTTACAGCTTACGAATATAAAGTACTTGAATACTTAATGGTAAATCCGCAGAAAGTAATTTCTAAATCAGAACTTACTGAGCATATTTACGACCAAGATTTCGATCTTGATTCAAACGTAATTGAAGTATTTGTACTACGTTTGCGTAAAAAGCTTGACCCTGATGGTGTGCTAAACCCAGTAGAGACACTACGTGGGCGTGGTTACAGGCTTAAAAGCCAGTGGTAATACCGCAAATATCGTTAAAAATAAGGCAAGGATTTATCCTTGTCTTTGTTTTATTAGTCGCGCTCCCTATCTTATTTTATTCAATTGGCAAAGCGTATTACGCTTCACTTGTTGATGCGACAGAAAAAACTCTCGAAGCACAGCTTTACTCGCTAATATCTGAAGTCGACTTTACTGAGCATGGTATTATTATGCCCAGCACTATTTTAGCGCCTGAGTTAAACAGATTAAATTCAGATACCTACGCAATGATTTACCGCGATAATGACCCTGTTTGGAACTCAGAATCGGCTGTAAACTTAAACTATGTACCAGAGCAAATAGAAACCAAAGCCGGTGCTGCCGATTTCAGGCGCGTGGAGTATAATAACACCGCGTACTGGCAACTTAGCCTGACTGTAATTTTAAATAACATAGATCAATCAGAACAAGCTCGCTTTATATTAGTTAAACGTAATGACGCTCTACTTCGTTTAATGGATGGCTTTAAGCAAACCCTTGTAGATTGGATGTTTATAATGGGCATTGCAATTGCAGGCCTGATGGCGATTGGTTTTATTTGGAGCGCTCGCCCACTCCAAAGACTCGATAAAGAAATAAAAGCAATTGAATCGGGTGATATTCAAGAAATTAAAGGCCTCTACCCTGTAGAACTGCAAACAATAAAAGCAGACCTGAACTTGCTACTTGAGTCTCAACAACGCCAAAAAGAGCGTTACAGAGCCTCATTAAGCGACCTTGCTCATGCACTTAAAACACCGCTTGCGGTGCTAAAATCAAGTCCATTGGCAAACGATGCCGATGCACAAGAACAACTCGACCGAATTAATGTGATGATCGAGCACCAATTAAAGCGTGCTGCAACCGGTGCATCAGACACCTGGAAAAAACAAACACCTATTAAGCCAGTACTCGATTCAATACTCAGTGCTATGGCAAAAGTGTACCGTGATAAAGACATTATTTTTACCTGCACCGTAACCGAAAAAGATTACTTTTTAGGTGACCAAACAGATTTAATGGAATTACTTGGCAATCTGATTGATAACGCCTGTAAAGCGTGTCGCTCACAAGTAGCAATACAAGTTATTCAAAGCAAAACTTTGTGTATTGGAATTAGCGATGATGGCCCTGGCGTACCAGAGGATAAACGTGAATCTCTACTTACACGGGGTACTCGTCTGGATACATACGAAAGTGGACACGGCGTTGGGATGGCAATTGTATCTGACTTGGTTAAGTCCTATCGCGGTACACTTACCATTACAGAAGCTGATAACTTAGGCGGCGCTCAATTTATTTTAGAGTTTAATTACAATGACAAAAAGTAACCATTTATTACAACTAACTGCCATTGTGTTATTAGCTTCAAGCCAATACAGCTTTGCAGATGAGGCATGTACTTTAGCCGCTAAAGCAACAACCGATGAAGCTAAGCGATATATTCAATGCCTAGATAGCCAAATTGATAAAGCAAAACAAGCACAAGGCAGTTGGATACAAAAGCGTAAATATGAGCTCACTAAATCACAAGAAAGCACAGGCAATACGCAAGTGCTGCCGTTATTTATGCGCAGCATTAAAAATAATGAAAAGTACCTTGAGAGCGCCTGCCAATGGCGTTACTTAATAAAACTTCCTAATGCGACAACCGCAGCCATTAGCTATAAACTGTGTGAAATTGAGCTTATAAATCAATTTACAGAATCACTAAAACACCCATTTTAACGTAACTTAAGCACACTAAACTAGTTACGTTTCTTTACTCGTTTCCTTTAGCTTACTTGACAATTTATTAATATCAAAACAAACTACCTACTAGTAGATTGCTAAATAACTAATAGGTAAACAAATGACTAAACCAGTAATTATTATAGGTGGCGGACTTGCTGGTTTATACAGTGTGTATAAATTACAACTACTTAATATTGAGTACTTATTATTAGAAGCTAAATCGCAGTTAGGTGGCCGAATTTTTGCCGCGCAATCACAAATAAATAACGATATTAGTTTTGATTTGGGTCCTACGTGGATATTTCCCCACCAACCAAAAATTCAAGCGCTATTAAAGTCACTCAACTTAAGTATATTTGAGCAATACAATAAAGGAGATGTGTTATATCAAGCACCTAACTCAAAGCAACCTCAACAAATTGCAGGTGCTGGAGATATGCAACTATTTAGACTCAAACACGGCATGAATACCTTAATAACTGCCTTATATGAGCAACTTAATCCTGATTCAATATTATTAGAACACAATGTCACTGAGCTTAAAAAGAACGATAATAGCTGGCAAGTTACTGTTAATCACTTAGGCAATATAAAGCACTTTACTACTGGCAAATTAATTTCAGCAATTCCTCCTCGTATGGTTACAACGCATTTAACACCTGAACTATGGGCGACTCCAACACTCATAAACCGCCTCAATAGTGTACCTACATGGATGGCAGGACAAGCCAAATTTATAGCTACTTTTGAACATGCATTTTGGCGTGATAAAAACTTATCTGGGCAATGCTTTAGCCGCGTAGGCCCTATGGTCGAAATTCAAGATGCCAGTGCTGAGGATAGTAATTACGCCGCATTATTTGGCTTTATAGGTGTCCCCTACTTATCACGAAACCAAGTAACTCAAGAGCAATTAATTCAAGCCTGTGCCCAACAGCTCAGCTACTTTTATGGTAAGGATGCTGAAAAGGCAACCGGATACTTTATTAAAGACTGGGCAGAGGATAAATTTGTAGCTAATAGAGACGATCAAACTCAGCCTTCACAGCACCCAGAATTTGATTTTTCAAACTTGGAAGAGCAATTAAGTAACCTCAACATTCATTTTGTAGCGAGTGAGTTTGCAAAACAAGAAGCAGGATATTTAGAAGGCGCAATAAACGCTGTGGATGACGCTATTAAATCGTTTGTTAATTAATTGCCCTGTATTTATTGATAACTTAACCATCAAGGGCTTTAATTTTACAGCCCTTGATGGTTATAAATGTTAGTTATTTTTAGTAACGTCTTCACCACTGCCCATTAAAGTGGCAACCCACTTGCCCTCTGCACTGGCTTCTAGGGCTATTTTTACAATCATTGTTAATGGTACAGATAAAAGCATACCCACAGTACCTAATAACCAGCCCCAAAATATTAATGATAAAAACACCACTAACGTTGAAAGACCCAGCCCTTTACCCAAAAATTTAGGCTCTACAATATTACCCATTACCGTATTTATTGTTAAATATCCTGCAGCAACAAGTCCTGCCACTAACGGGCCTTGAGTAATAAGGGCAAGTAATATAGCTGGTACAGCCGCAATAATTGAACCTATATTTGGAATGTAATTGAACATAAATGCCAACACGCCCCAAAGCACAAAGTAGTCAACGTCTAAAATCCATAAATAAAACGCAGCAATAATACCCGTCCCTAAACTTACTAGCGTTTTAATTGCCAAGTATGAATTAATGGATTCTAAAAAGCGGTCAATTTGCTTCATTTTACTATCAGGGTCTTCAAGTGCCATATGTATTTTCTTGCTCAGCATTGGCCCTTCAAACAGCATAAAAACAACCGTTAAAATAATTAAAAACATGTTTGCCATTACGCCACCTAACCCAGTGAGCATATTAGTGGCCACATCAACCATTTTGCCAGGGTCGAACATATTGATTAACTGATCTTTATTGATCAATATGTTGTATTGAGATGCTAAATCGACCAGCCACACAAATTCTTCTTTAAGTTGTGTTTTATACTCAGGAAGCTGCTGAGAAAAATCGTTGATAGATTGCCCTACAAGCCCACTAAGGCTAACCCCTAAGCCAACTATAATCAGCACGACCAACATAACAGCAATGCCTTTAGGAATTTTGTAGCGCGCAAAAAACTTGATAAGCGGGTTACAAATAATGGCAATAAATGCCGCCAAAATAAACGGAATAATAATTACACTCGCGGCTTTTATTCCAGCGAGGACCACTACCAAGGAAGCAAAAACTATTAAGCTTTTATTTACTCCAGTTAAACTTGCCAATTTATTAATCCTTTTATTAACTATATCGTCCCAGTGTAAGGCAAAAGGTAATTAAATGAAATAATTACGAAGTGATCATAAAAGCCTGTTTTACGTATAAATTTGCAAAGCTGTTTGCTAGCGAGTATGTATTTTAATCACTTGCTTCTATTTTATTGTAAGGATGAATAATGCATATATTTATAACTGGCGCGACCGGATTAATTGGTAAGCACTTATGCCCTTTTTTACTTCATCATAATACTGTTACTGTACTTAGCCGCAATCCAACTAAAGCAAACGTATTATTAGGCCACAAAGTTAAAGCCGTAAGTGACATTCGTGATGTTGACTTTAACACTGTTGATATCGTTATTAATCTCGCTGGCGAGCCGATTGTAAATAAACGCTGGAGCGACAAACAAAAGCAAATAATACGAAACAGTCGTATTGATATTACACAGCAAATTAGTGAAGCAATTAAAGCCTGTAGTACTGCTCCGCATACCTTTATATCTGGCAGTGCAATTGGTTTTTATGGTCGACAAAATAGTAATCCTGTTGATGAAACTTTTGAAAGCCCACACGATGAATTTAGCCACCAGCTTTGTAAAGACTGGGAAAATGCAGCACTACTCGCCCAATCAGAACAAACCAGAGTATGCCTTTTGCGAACGGGTATTGTTTTAGCTAAAAAAGGAGGTGCACTTGGAAAAATGTTGCCTGCTTTTAAATTGTGTTTAGGCGGCCCGATTGGCAATGGCGAGCAAGGTATGTCGTGGATACACATAGACGATATGATTCAGCTAATACTCTTTATTATTAAACACCCAGAAATATCAGGCCCTGTTAACGCAACAGCACCCAACCCTGTAAGCAATGCTCAATTTAGTAAAAGCTTAGGCGAGGCGCTCTGTCGACCTGTATTTATCACTATGCCAACCCCAGTACTTAAACTATTAATGGGTGAAATGTCGGAATTACTAACAACGGGGCAATTTGTAGTCCCTAAAAAGGCACTCGTTCACAATTATCGTTTTCATCATCCTGATATAAAATCGGCTTTAGAGAGCTTGGTTTAGCGGGCGTTAATATTCGTTCAGTTAAAATCTTTTTCAAATTAGATACATGGGTAGATTACTACTTTTTACCCATATTGACCTTTAAACATTAATACATAATAATCAGCACGTTTTCCACGCCTATCTTTAATAAAAGAGAATCTTAAATGCTACACCTGCCTACAGTGATCAGTCTCTCTTTTATTCTTAACGTATTAATAGGCTTGTTTTTTTTATCCGTACATAACTTTAAAAAACAAACATCATTTTTATTATTTGGCCTAGCATGCATCACCTTTGCATTTGCCGAGCTACTTGCCTGTTTAAAGTTAATAATAGACGCGCCTTTTATTACACACTATTTGGCTGATATTTTTATATTACTAAGTCCATTTTTAATTATTGTTGGATTACATAAATATAAACACAGCAAACCATTAAACTTAGTGCCACTGTATTATTTGCTTGGCTTTACAGCGCTGACCTTACTGCCCATATATCCTTATTCAGCAGGGCAAATGCTAACAAGTTTTGTTATTTCGGGCCTATACCTCTACTCAGCTTACATTATTAAAAGTATGAGCTTTGTAGCAACGTTGCAGAAAAAAGCGCTTGTTGTGTGCTTTTTAATTCATACCCTTTTAATGCTCACACAAACAACATTACTCGCAATTCCTTACCTGGGTGCTAATTCAGCTAATTACCTTGAATCACTCCAGTTTATTTTAAGTAGCCATTTAATTTTAGCTACTTGCAGCGCACTTATATTGCCGTATCTGCTGGCTTCGAATACTGAACATACGCTTTCAAGCCTTGCTAATACCGACACGCTCAGTCAATTACTTAACCGCCGTGGCTTTTTTACAAAAAGCAGGGAAGCACTAAGTAATCCTAAAAACATAGATAAAAATGTATCTGTTATTTTGCTCGATATTGACTTTTTTAAACGTGTAAACGATCAATTTGGCCACGAAACGGGCGATCAGGCAATTAAATGGATATCTCAACATATTAAAGAGCAATTTTTAAATGTAGGTATTAGTGCCAGAATTGGCGGAGAAGAATTTGCCATTTTACTACCTGATTACACCCTTAGTGCAGCAAAAAGTGATGCTGAGCTATTAAGAAAGAATATAAGCACTCAAGCTTTTTATCATGAAAATCAGCATATAAAACTTTCCGTAAGCGCTGGGGTAAGTAATGCAATTAATGGGAATGCAACTATAAAAGAGCTGCTCGCTTATGCCGATAAACGCCTTTACTTAGCTAAAGAAACAGGCAGAGACAAAGTAGTAACCTTTGATGAAAAAAGCTTACTCACGAAAAGTTAATTGCTTTTAAGTGACTTATAAGCGCATTAAAAACAACTATATTTACACTACCATATTTTATCTAGCTAACATCTATCCATAAAAAAAGCCCTTCATTAGAAGGGCTTTGGTATAGACACAATAAAGTTAATAAACTACTTACAAGACAGCGTAGCCTCGCCCGCTTTATTTGGTACAAACTGAATATTAGCTACAGAAATTGATGCTTTACTATTGCTGTGTAAGCTAAATGGGCTTGTTAGGCTTGCAAAATTAACACCCTTATCAGCAAAACAACCTAAATCGATTGATACTGACTGCCATTTATTTTCAATAGTTTTATCCACTACGTTTGCTAAATCAATGCTTGCACCACACTCACCAGAACAAGTCATAGCAAGCGCTACATCGCTCGTTAGTGCTTCGTTTAATTTAATATCAAAGCTAATCACACCATTTGCTTCAACATAGGCAATAGTATCTTCTGCAAAGCTTGTTACTATTTCAGCACTGGCTTTTTCTGCACCGCTGAAATTAAATTGGCGCGCGTCTTCTTGTACTGTTTTGTCCTCAGTACGGTATTTAATTGCACCAAATCCATGAGTACTACTCGATACATCTAAAAGCTCATCGCCCGATTTTAACAATAAGCGCCATGGTGCTACAGGTGCACCAACAAGTATATCCATACTCGTAAGCCCTGAGTTATCAAGTTTAGAGTCTTCATCAAGGTCGTCAGCTAATACATTTTTATCGCCGTACGTTAAACCAAAACCATAAGGAAGTAATGGATCGTAATTTTCATCGCCTTTATTAACCGTAGTTTGTACCGCCGATTTAGGCCAAGAAAACGATAGCTTACCTTTAAAGTTATTTTGAATGGTGCCGTCTGCCGCTTTTAATAAAACATCAGCAATACCTGCACCTTCTGTACCAGGTAACCATGCAGCTACAAACGCATCAGATGCATTAAGTTCGCTGTTAACCCACATAGGGCGACCTGAAATAAACACAGATATAACAGGGATACCTTGCTCTTTTAGCGAACTTAAAAGTGCTAATGATTTTTTATTTCCGCGTTCAAACTCAAGGTTATCTTTATCGCCGTGCCCTTCTGCGTATGGTTCTTCACCAAATACAACAATGGCAACATCAGGACGTTGTTCAAACGTACCATCAGCACTTAAAGTAACACTTCCACCTGCTGCAGATATTTGTTCTTCAAGCCCTTTGTAAATTGACGTTGCTCCTGGGAAATCTGCATTTTTATTATTAGTCCCTTGCCACGTAATACTCCAACCACCCGACTGTTTGCCTATGTTATCGGCACCATCACCTGCAACAAGTACGCGTTGATTAGCTGAGATAGGTAATAGGTTATTTTTATTTTTAAGTAATACAAGCGATTCGCGCACAGCTTGGCGTGCTACTTCGCGATGCGCTTGCGCGCCAATAAGCTCTGTTTTACCCGAGTAAAGACGCTTAGCCGGACTTGGTTTATCAAATAACCCAGCGCGAAGTTTTACGCGTAAAATACGTGCAACCGCATCATCAATGCGGCTCATACTTATTTTACCTGCATTTACTTGTGCAATTGTATTTTCATATAGCGGCTTCCACGCGCCTGTTGGCACCATAAAAATATCAAGGCCAGCATTTACCGCTTCTGGGCAGCTTTCGTTAGTACAGCCTTTAATTTGACCATGGCCGTTCCAATCTCCCACTACAAAACCATCAAAACCCATACGTGTTTTTAATACATCTGTAAGTAAGTATTTATTGCCGTGATTTTTAACGCCATTCCAGCTATTAAAAGATGCCATAACAGATTGACTACCCGCCGACAAACCACCTACGTAACCTTGAGCATGAATATCAAATAGCGATTGCTCGCTGTCTATATTATTTCCCTGATCATCCCCATCAACGGTGCCGCCATCGCCAATAAAGTGCTTAACCGTGCTAATAACGCGCTTATCACTTAAAAAGTCGCCATCGGCTTTACCTTGCAATCCATTTACAATCGCTGCTGAGTAATCGTGAACAATTTTTGGATCTTCAGAATAGCCTTCGTACGTTCTGCCCCAACGGTCGTCTCGTACTACTGCTACAGTGGGTGCAAATACCCAATCTATCCCCGTAGCCATTACTTCTACTGCGGTAATAGACGCTATTTGCTCTATTAAATCTGGGTTATTAGCAGCGCCTAAACCAATATTATGTGGAAAAAGTGTCGCGCCAATTACGTTATTATGACCATGTACTGCATCGGTGCCCCACATAGTCGGAATTTTGCTGCCATCCACTGAGTCATCAATAGACGCTTGATACATTTTTTCTGCAAGTGCAACCCAATCCTCTGGCGTTGCATGCTTATCGCCATTAGGAAAAGCACCACCGCCATTAAGGTAAGAGCCAAAACCATATTTGCGCATGTCTTCAACGGTAATATCACGAATTTCTGGTTGAATCATTTGCGCTACTTTTTGCTCAAGCGTCATATTTTCTAAAAACGTGAGAATTTGAGCTTCAATAGCAGGGTCTTTTTTCACTGCAATTGAAAGCTTTGGCCAAATTTTCTCAAGCTTAGATTGCGCTTCAACATTTACTTTTTCAACATTGCTTTCGTTAGTACATCCGCTTAGCGCAGTAACACTTCCTACTAACGTTGCAATTGCTAATGCATTAAGTTTAAAAGTCGTTTTCATTATGATGGCTCCTTCACTAATACTGGTTTGCTGCCTCGTAGGCCGTAAAAAACAATAAATATGTAACATAAAATAGGTAAAAAATACGAAAGTTGAACACCCACACTATCAGCAAGCGCACCTTGTAAAAGTGGCACTATTGCACCACCTACAATCGCCAAACACAAAATACCAGAGCCTTGAGCTGTATGCTTACCAAGTCCATTTAACGCTAAACTAAAAATAGTTGGGAACATAATAGAATTGAATAAACCAACCAATAGGATTGACCACATTGCTAATTGCCCCGACGTGCTCATGGCAATAATGACTAAAATAATAGCCATGGTTGCGTTAAAGCCAAGTACTTTACCAGCGGGTAGTTTTTGCATTACAGCAGCACCAATAAAACGCCCAACCATAGCACCACCAAAATAATAAGTGATGTAATGAGCTGCAACATTCTCTTTTAGCCCTGCTATATTTTCTTGTGCTAAAAAGCTTACTAAAAAGCTACCAATTGCCACTTCGGCGCCTACATACATAAATATACCCACAGCTCCTAATACAAGATGGCGATACTGCCAAGCACTGCCTTCAATTGCATCTGAGTTTTCGGCTTCTGCTTTTTGCTCGCTCATAAAGTCAGGTAATTTAAGCCAAGCAAAAATACCGGCTAGTAAAATAAGCATTGCAGCTAAAAGGAGGTAAGGAAGTTGAACTGACTCTGCATTTTGAGCAGGTGTTAAAAAGGCATCCGACGCTGAGTCTAGAATTAACAAAGCACCAAATGATGGCGCAACAGTGGTGCCTAATGCATTAAAAGCTTGGGTAAGCGTAAGTCGAGACGACGCAGTTTTTGGTGAACCCAACAAACTTACATAAGGATTAGCAGATACTTGCAATAACGTTATGCCGCTGGCAAGTACAAATAAAGCGAATAAAAATACAGGATAACTATGTAAAGACGCTGCTGGGTAAAATAATATACACCCGACCGCTGCAATTAATAATCCAATCACAATGCCTTTTTTATAGCCCACCTTTTTAACTATATAACCACTTGGAAGTGACATTAAAAAGTAAGCGCCAAAAAAGCAAAACTGAACCAACATGGCTTGTACATACGTTAGGTTAAATACGGCTTTTAAGTGTGGGATTAAAATATCATTTAAGCAGGTTATAAATCCCCACATAAAAAATAATGTTGTTAAAGAAGTTAATGCAAAACTGTAATTTTTATCCTGATAGTTTTGCGACTGTGCGTGTGATGTCACTGGTGCTGAACTTGCCATGTGTTCTCCGTATTTTATTATTATAAATCTATTCTTAAGCTGCTCTGCTTTAGTTTTCAGCTGTCTTTAAACCATCCAGAAGCATTAAAGAGTTGACCTAAGAATTAATAAACACTAACCTTAAATGTAAGCGCTTTCATATGCAATTAAATACGAACAAGCTGTATATTTCAACACTTTTTATTTTTTGTACCACGCATACAGCATTAATTAAGCAAAAACACAGAGCTTATTTCTCTGTAAATGACTAACAAAAGGTTTGTTATTAATGACAAAATTATCACTACCACCCCATTCACCGCTTTTATCTAAAAACTTTGTATACGGTGTGGCCACGGCTTCTTTTCAAATAGAAGGCGGATCACAAGATCGTCTCCCATGTATTTGGGACACTTTTTGCGATACGCCCAATAAAATAGTCGATAGCTCAGACGGTCATACCGCGTGCGATCACTATAACCTTTGGCGTGATGATATAGACCTTATTGAGTCACTTGGCGTAGATGCTTACAGGCTTTCTATTTCATGGCCGCGTGTGATGACCCAAGAAGGAAAGTTAAATCCTGTAGGCGTGAAGTTTTATACTGATATTTTAGATGAGCTAAAACGTCGCAATATTAAAGCCTTTGTTACTTTGTACCACTGGGATTTACCGCAACACCTTGAAGATGAAGGCGGTTGGCTTAACAGACACACAGCTTACGCTTTTGAACATTACGTAAATTTAATTACCAAAGCCTTTGGCGATCGCGTTCACTCTTATGCCACACTGAATGAACCATTTTGTAGTGCGTTTTTAGGTTACGAAATTGGTATTCATGCCCCAGGTAAAGTGGGTAAAGAATATGGCCGTAAAGCAGCGCACCATTTATTATTAGCCCACGGACTCGCTATGAGCGTATTAAAGCAAAACTCGCCTAATACATTAAATGGCATAGTGCTTAACTTTACGCCGTGTTATAGCCTTACTCAAAGTGATGAAGACTTAAAAGCCACTACATTTGCAGACGACTATCTTAATCAGTGGTATATAAAACCAATAATTGATGCCCAATATCCTGATATAATTAATCAATTACCATTAAACCATCAGCCTGAGATTCTTGAGGGCGATATGGAACTAATTTCTCAATCTATTGATTACTTAGGTATTAATTTTTATACCCGCCAAGTTTATAAAGCGCACCCTGCTGACATTTATGAGCCTATTGCACCTACGGGCCCGCTAACTGATATGGGGTGGGAAATTTACCCGCAATCGTTCACTGACTTGCTCGTATCGCTCAATAAAACATACACCTTACCGCCTATTTATATAACCGAAAATGGTGCAGCAATGCCCGATACGTATAATAATGGTGAAGTTAACGACTTAGACCGTTTAAGTTATTATAATACTCATTTAAACGCGGTTCATAATGCAATTGAACAAGGTGTTGTTATACATGGCTACTTTGCTTGGAGCCTAATGGATAACTTTGAATGGGCAGAAGGCTATTTAAAACGTTTTGGTATTGTGTATGTAGATTATAAAACCCAGCAACGCACTATTAAAAACAGTGGCTTAGCTTATAAAGAACTCATCTCTAAAAGATAAGAGCATACCCATAACTAAAAACAAGTATAAAGCGGGATAAATAATCATGGTCAGTGTAAAAGAAAAAATAGCGTATGGCTTAGGCGACACAGCCAGTAATATTATTTTTCAAACAGTTATGATGTTTTTAATGCTGTACTACACAGACGTAGTGGGTTTATCACCCGCTGTTGTCGGTACTATGTTTTTAGCAGTACGTATTTTTGATGCCGTAACCGACCCATTAATGGGCAACCTTGCTGACAAAACACATACTCGCTGGGGGCACTTTCGCCCCTACCTACTTTGGCTTTCGCTTCCTTTTGCCATTATTAGTATTTTAGCGTTTACTACGCCTGATTTAGAAGGCACCGATAAAATAATTTACGCCTTTACTACTTACACACTACTTATGGTGGCTTACACCGCCATCAATATTCCTTATTGTGCATTGGGCGGTGTACTTACAAGCGACGTAAAAGAGCGCGTGACTATTCAGTCTTACCGGTTTGTATTTGGTATGTTAGGCGGCGTAATAGTAGCGGGTTGTACTATGCCAATGGTTGAGTACTTTGGCCAAGGCGATGCAGCTAAGGGCTATCAATACACCATGACTGCAATGAGCATTTTAGGCTTTGTACTTTTTTTACTTTGTTTTTTAGGCACAAAAGAACGTATACAACAGCCAAAAGAGCAAAACATTCCTTTTGCCCAAAGTGTTAAAGCATTAATTAAAAACGATCAATGGCGAACACTTTGCTTAGCTGCGTTTTTTTTACTTACCGGTCAAGTATTAAGGCTTACGCTTGCTGTTTACTACGTAAAATACTATTTAGGTCGAGACGATTTAATCACCCTCTTTATGACTCTAGGCGTTGCAGCAAGCATGCTAGGGTGTGCTTTAGCTCAACCGCTTGCAAAGCGCTTTTGTAAAATAAAAGCCTATATAAGCTTACAAGTTATTGCTGCCGCTATTTGCGGATTTAGCTACTTTATTAGTGAAGATCAATTAGTACTCGCATTTACTGCCTTTATTTTATGGAAATTCTTTTTAGATATGGCAACCCCGTTGTTGTGGGCAAAAATGGCCGACACCATAGATTATGGGCATGAAAAAACAGGTGTACGCATTACGGGTTTGGTTTATTCAGGCGTCATATTTTTTATTAAAATGGGCGTGGCTGTAGGCGGCGCGATTGCAGGCTGGTTGTTATCTTTTTACAGTTATCAGGCCGATGCAGTACAAACTCTTGATACCCAACACGGTATTTTACTGTCATTCACTGTACTACCTGCTTTTGGCTCATTATTTGTTGCCTACATAATGAAAAAATATACACTGACTAATCAGGTTGTTGAAAATATTCAATCTAAACTAACAGCTAGTTAAGATATATACTCTAAGGTATTATTTAGCCGAAGTAGTTAAGGATAAGCGAGTGAACAAATAACATGGCAACAATTTATCAAGTCTCAGAGCTTGCGGGCGTATCGTTAGCCACCGTTTCTCGCGTGATGAACAAAAATACCCGTGTAAGCGATAAAACTAAACAAAAAGTGCTTGATGCCATGGAGCAGCTTGGCTACAAGCCTAACTCAATAGCGCAATCTTTAGCCTCTAACTGTACTAACAGTGTCGGTATTTTAGTATCTGAGTTACATGGTCCTTTCTTTGCCCAAATGATGGCAGGTATTGAGTCGGAGCTTCGAGCTGCGGGTAAACACGTTATTATTACCACCGGCCACAGTGAAGAAGACAAAGAACAAGAAGGCATTGAGTTTTTAATTAGCAGACGCTGCGATGCTATTATTTTGCACGTAGAAGCCGTTTCAGACGACTACCTAATAAAACTAAGTAAAGGCTCTACGCCCGTTTATTTAATGAGCCGTTACGTAGAGCAATTAAAAGATAACTGTATCAGCCTAGATAACCAATTAGGTGGCTACCTAGCCACTAAATCGATATTAAATCACGGCCATACACAAATAGCGTACATTGCAGGCCCGCAGTTTAAAGCCGATGCTTTTAACCGCTTAGAGGGTCATAAACAAGCACTCGCAGAGGCTGGTATTAAATTTGATCCTGCGCTTTATTATATTGGCGACTTTAACGAAACCGGTGGTAGTAAAGGCTTAAAACATTTTATTGATGAAAAGCTCAGCTTTACTGCACTAGTGTGCGCCAATGACGAAATGGCGTCTGGTGCTATGAAATATGCTCGAGAGCACGGTTATAATTTACCAAACGATTTATCGATTGTTGGATTTGATAACGTTATTTTTGCAAACTATCTGTACCCTACACTCACGACGATTGATAATCCGATCGGAAAAATGGGCGAAATGGCTGCTAAATTAGTGCTTAAAGATGTCTATCAAAATAAAAATCTTGTTATAAATCGCTTTTTTGAACCTACTTTAATGCAGCGCGATTCATCGGCACCACTTATTAAATAAAGACTAAAAGCGAATACTAATTTTGGTACAAAAAAGCGGCTAAATCCCGCTTTTGTATGTGAGCTACTTAACAATCCAAGGCGTTACTTTAATAACCTGCGATATATCGCCAAGTGATGCGGTATCATCTTCCCAGTTATCTTCAACTGCAAAATAACACACAGACTTTTCACACATTATGCTCTTATCATCAAATTGCATTGGGCTTTTAAATGTAACCGCCACGCCCTTTTGCTCTGGTAATAAAAACCACATTAATTTACTCACAAAAAAGCCCGACAAATCAGTTAACAGCTCATCAAGTTCTTCGTTAATGGTATATAACGACTGCTTTGAAAACGTTAAATCTTCAAGTTCGTTTGCTTCTATTTGAAGTTTTAATTGGCAATCATGATCTGGGTTTTGTGGTTGAATAACAATCACCGCTTTATCGCTATCAAGTTGCTTATCGAACGGTAATAGTAGCTGTGCTTTATCGGTAAAGTTAAGTGGGTACTCGTTTTTTTCAGTTAAAATAGTACCGTTTTTAATGGCACATGCTTCGTTAGTTGCTATATCACTTATATAAAAGTTAACTCGCGCATATTGAAAATCGCCTTTGTTAACAACTTTTAATCGGTCATAAAAGCCGTCATACGACATCACAAACTCTCTGGCATTAACATTAAATGCACTCATGCCCAGCAGCACTAACGCAATGGCGTTAGTACAATTTAAAATCCGTTTATTCATCAAAGTAGGCTCTATTTTGGTTAATCATGGTGTTTAACTCTTCTATATACGCTTCACCGCGCTCAGAGTAAGACATTAAACCTTGTGTAAGTTCAGTCGCTAAAATTGGCTTTTGCTCAAGACGTAAGTTTTCACGTATTGCGCGCAAATCTTTATAAGCCGGGTGCGTATTTATATTTTTAAAGTAAGAATTTATAGCTGCTCTTACCGATTTAAACGCAGCAACTTCATGTGCAGCCCCGGTATTACGGCGTTTTGGCACCATGCCACAACCTTTTGTGTAACACCACTGACCAAAAAAGTTAAGGCCAATACGTGCAAAACGTGATGTGCCCCACGCAGATTCATTTGCAGCTTGCATAAGCGCTAATTCTTTAGGAATTATATCAACACGGCGTAGTGCTTGCGTAAGTATAAGCGTATCAATCGTGGCGGGTAAGCCGTACGACTTTAATATTGCTGCAACATCTTTACTTTGCTTTTTTTCTAAAGGTAATTCGTTTTGTAACATCATGCGTGCTATTTCGAGCTTAGCGCGCTGCTGTAATATTTTTTTATTTTCGGCTTCAACGTGCGGACGAATAAAGCTAAAAAATGCATGTTTTTTTTCTTTAACATCACTAAATTCTGAAAACTTTGGCAGTTCTACATTATGTAATGGTTTTTCTTTTTTCTTCACTTTTTTTGGTTGTTCTGATGTTTGTTCATCTAGTTCAACATCATCATTTTGTATAAACGGATATGCAAGCGCCCATACAAAAAACACGGTTAGTAAAAGCTTAAAAATCGTTTTTAACATGTATTCTCTCTTTGAAACAACAACTATGCATGGTTAATACACAAGCATACGAAGGCGCATTATACCTAAGCCACTTTATAAACGCGAATAACTGGGGTTTGATGACCTTTTACGGTTGAATTTTCAGCAATGTATTTGGGTTTTAGATAAAACAGAGCCTATGTAATGCATTTGTTCATTCGCAATTTATAAGTCCATGGGTATACTGAGCAAAGTTTAATAATATTAACTATGTGTGAGTAAGCAGTATGGATAAACAATGGCAAAGCCGAATAATAGAGCAATATAAACATCGTCCTAACGATAACCGCTCGCCATGGCAGGTCGACCGTTCGCGTATTATTCATGCCGCAGCATTTAGGCGTTTGCAAGCTAAAACCCAAATTATGGGTATTGGCCTAAACGACTTTTACCGCACTCGCCTTACCCACTCTTTAGAAGTATCGCAAATTGGTACCGGCATATTGCGCCATTTAAAAGCGCAACATAGCGACTTTACGCACTTTCCATCAACTGGACTGCTCGAAACACTGTGTTTAGCGCACGATATTGGCCATCCACCCTTCGGCCACGGTGGCGAAATAGCGCTAAATTACATGATGCGCGATCACGGTGGTTTTGAAGGTAACGCACAAACACTGCGCATAGTTGCAAAACTTGAGCCCTACAGTAATGGCCACGGCATGAACCTAACTCGTCGTACTTTATTAGGTTTTATAAAATACCCCGCGTTTATTAATACGCTTTGGCATACCATTCCCGATGCCACAACCGGTCGTGCATTTATTAAAGCTGATGATTGGCGACCTGCCAAAGGGTTGTACAACGACGATGCAGCCATATTCAATTGGATAGTAGAACCACTGAGTCAAAACGATAAAACGTTGCTGGGTAACCATGCCGCTATTGATAAGTACCGCGCTAAAACAACGTATAAATCGCTCGATAGCGCAATAATGGAACATGCCGACGATATAGCATACGCCGTACACGACTTAGAAGATGCCATTGCAACCCATGTACTTACGCTAGACGATTGGCAAACTCATGCTCTACCTCATTTAAAAGCACTAAATTTTGACTGGTTAAACACCATGCTTGAGTCGCTGACCCAGCGCTTGTTTTCAAAAAATGATTATGAGCGAAAAGATGCCATAGGTGAGCTGGTTAATACCTTTATTATTCATATACATTTAGATATACAAAACGATGACTTTGAATGCCCTATTTTAAAGTACACCGCTAAATTAGATGCCCAATACGACAGTGTATTGCAAATACTTAAGCATTTTGTGTTTCAACGTTTAATACGCGACCCCGAAATGCAGCAAATAGAATTCAAAGGTCAAAACTTACTAATAGAGTTATTTACCGCGTTTGCTAGCGATCCGCTGCGTTTATTGCCCGAAACAACACAAGCACAATACATCGAAGCGCAAAAGCAAAACCAAGGTATGCGTATAATTTGCGATTATTTGAGCGGAATGACCGACGAATACGCTTATAAAACGTATCAACGATTGTTTTCACCTATGCAGTAGCTGAATGCTAACTGCTAACTGCTAACATTAAAAAGGCCGAGTAAATCAAATTTACTCGGCCTTTTTGCTCAGCTATTAAAGTTAGCTATTTAGTTAAAGCGCTTTTATAACGACTCTACGCCCATGTTGTATAACGTAAAACCAAATATATCAGCGTACTGCTCAATTGTTTTACTCGTTGGAGTACCTGCACCATGCCCCGCATTGGTTTCTATGCGAATAAGCGTTGGGTTATTACCTGTTTGCTTTGCTTGAAGCTCAGCGGCAAACTTAAACGAATGCGAAGGAACAACGCGGTCATCATGATCGCCGGTTGTAATCATAGTCGCTGGATACTCAACACCTGCTTTTACATTATGAAGTGGTGAATAACCTTTTATGTATTCAAACATTTCTTTGCTTTGCTCACTGGTGCCGTAGTCGTATGCCCAACCAGCACCCGCAGTAAATGTATGGTAGCGCAGCATATCAAGTACACCTACAGCAGGTAGAGCCACCTGAAATAAGTCTGGGCGCTGAGTCATTACTGCGCCAACTAACAAACCACCATTAGATCCACCGCGAAGTGCTAAACGCTTTTTAGACGTGTACTTTTTATCTTTTAAATACTCAGCAGCCGCAATAAAGTCGTCAAACACATTTTGCTTTTGCAATTTAGTGCCGGCATTGTGCCAGTCTTTACCGTACTCACCACCACCGCGAATATTAGCAACGGCGTACACACCACCTTGCTCAAGCCATACTGCATTAACCGGGCTAAAGCTTGGCGTTAAACTAATATTAAAACCACCGTAACCGTATAAAATAGTAGGGTTTGAACCATCAAGCTTAATGCCTGTTTTATAGGTAATTACCATCGGTATTTTAGTGCCGTCTTTTGATGTGTAAAACACTTGCTCAGACGTGTAATCATCACTATTAAAATCAATAGCCGACTTACGATAAACACCCGATTCACCCGTAGTTACATCAAACGTATAAGTAGTACCTGGTGTTTTGTAGTTAGTGAACGAATAATAAAGCGTTGTTTGATCTTTTTTACCGCTAAAACCACGTGCAGTACCCACGCCTGGCAATGTAATTTCACGAATTAACTCACCTTTTTTGTTGTACTGTTTTACCTGCGAAATCGCATCAACCATGTAGTTGGCAAAAAAGGTATCGCCACCTTTTGTAAGATTTAGTACGTTTTTGGTTTCTGGAATTAAATCAACCCAATTTTCAGGGCTTGGGTTACTTGCATCAACCGTCACTACTTTCTTGTTTGGTGCATTAAGGTTAGTAACTAAAAACAGCATGCTGCCTTCGTTATCAATAACCGATGTATCTGAATCAGTATTTCCAACAACCGTTACAAACTCACTGTTTTCTTTTGTTAAATCTTTAATAAACAGCTTATTGCCTGACGTAGACGTACTTGCCGAAATAAGTAGGTAGCGGCCGTCATGAGTTACATCCGCGCCTACATAGCGATGTTTTTGCTCATCAGTTTCACCAAATACAACACTATCAGCAGATTGTGCAGTACCTAGCTTATGGTAATACGCTTTATGCTGATCTGTTTTAGCCGAAAGCTCACTGCCTTTAGGTTTTTCGTAACTTGAATAATAAAAACCTTCGTTGCCTAACCAATCAATGCCACTAAATTTAACGTCAACAAGCGCTTCTTCAACTTGCTCTTTAGTATGTGCATCAATAACTATAATTTTACGCCAATCGCTACCACCTTCAGATATTTGATACGCGAGCAATGAGCCATCTTTTGAAAACGATAAACCCGACATAGACGTCGTACCATCGTCACTAAACTTGTTTGGATCTAAAAATACTTCTACGTCGCCGCCATCTTTACTGCGATACAAAACATATTGATTTTGCAGGCCATCGTTTTTATAAAAATAGGTGTAATCGCCTTCAGTAAAAGGAGGACCTATTTTTTCGTAGTTCATTAGTTTTTCAAGGCGCTGCTTTAACTTATCGCGATAAGGTATTTGTTCTAAATAAGAAAACGTTAAATTGTTTTGCGTTTTAACCCAATCGGCAGTTTCATCGCTCATATCATCTTCAAGCCAACGATATGGGTCGCTAACGGCTTCTTCAAAGTAGGTATCTACGACATCGCCTTTTTTTGTTTCTGGGTATATAACTGCGTTAACTTGCTTCATAGGTGCTTTTACTTCTTCTTGAGTTACCGTATTAGTTGGCTCTGAACAGCCGCTAAGCGCTACAATTACAGCACATGCTAGAGTGTGTTTAAACATCCTGAGTTCCATTCTTATTTATTAATAGTGCGACTAAGTTATTAACTTTTAGCCCTTTTGTCTATTTAGATGCGTTAAGCGTCATTTATCGCTGTAAACAAATGTAAACTTACGCTTTAATAGCACGACCCTCATAAAATAAAAAACAATAAAAGAGCACACAATGCAAAGTACAAACCCCACATTTAAAAGCTTTAAAGCCTTCTATCCTTATTATTTAAAAGAGCACCGCAACGTGACTTGCCGTCGCTTACATTTTGTAGGAAGTACACTTGTTCTTGCTGTAATCGCAATAGCATTATTAAAACAACACTACAGTTTATTGTGGCTATTACCTGTTATTGGATATGGGTTTGCGTGGATCGGGCATTTCTTTTTTGAAAAAAACCGCCCAGCTACTTTTAAACACCCTTTTTACAGTTTGTGGGGAGATTGGGTAATATTTAAAGATATGCTTATTGGAAAAATTAAATTTTAACACTATTTTTAGCACTCTTTTTTATACCAATTACTTATAAAAACAAAATTGCTTCATGCTTTAAAGTATAGGTTCGATTAAGTAGTACATAATTTATAAACCACTCGTCAAATGTTAATTTAGTTAACATTTAATGGGTGTATTTTTATTTTATATTTTTAAAAATATTTATAGCTCAACAGTTGTTTATTGCCAGCCCAATAAAAATGGCTTCTTACTTGTAATTAGTCATACCCGCCAAGCTCATCTTACCAGTTAATTAAATGTTAAACTTAATTTTTAAATATAATTCATTATCCATCAATTACTTAGCAATTACCTTCCTATATAACTAAAACAATGGCGATTATAAAAAACAATCAAATGTAATTATAAAAACACCTAAATTAATTGAATGTTATTCAATTGACTGGCTTTGTTAATTAAGTATATGTTCAAGGTAACAAAAAAGTTTATACCAATCCGCTTAATTAAGTGATCTATTTTGAGGACGGAAAAACGTGTTGATAGCTAGGCAAAAAATTCGCTATTTAGTTGCTCTAAATGAGAATTTTTTAACGCAGGTAACGGCACGTTTAGCCCCTAAAAATGATTAAGTATTATTGCGGGTTGGTATTAATCTTTTTGTACAAAAATAAAATAATTCAATGGGTATGGGGAAATACAGCATGAATAGAAAACCGTTATTTAAATTACAGCAATCAGTACCACAAATATTACTCGCAATGAGCGCATCAGCTGCACTAGTTGGTTCGCTCTCAGTAAATGCTGTAGAGCAAGAAACCAAAGCAGAAGAAAACATCGAACAAATAAGCGTAATTGGCTCTCGCCGATTAGGCCGTACAGTAGAAGACAGCGCAGTACCCATCGATATAATTGGTGCAGATGCACTTAAAAATTCAGGCTTTACTGAAACGAATGCCCTGCTCAGCAGTTTATTACCTAGCTTTAACTTTCCGCAAGCATCACTTACTGATGGCAGCGACCATGTTCGCCCTGCTCAACTTCGTGGTTTAGCACCTGATCACACTTTAGTGCTTGTTAATGGTAAGCGTCGCCATAGCAATGCATTACTTAACTTAAATGGCTCAACGGGTCGTGGTTCATCATCAGTTGATTTAAATGCTATTCCAGCAAATGCTATCGACCGCATTGAAGTATTACGTGATGGTGCAGCAGCCCAATATGGCTCTGATGCTATAGCCGGTGTTATTAATATTGTGCTTAAAAGTGCCAGCAGCGGTGGCTCAGTGGCGGCTATATATGGTGCTAACGTAACCGAAATGGACGGTGTACCACAGCTTGAGTCTGTATCTGAAGGCAGTGATGGTAATTTAGCCTTTACCGAAGGGGGCGATCGCTCTTTAACAGACGGCCAAACACTAACGCTGCAAGGTAATATGGGTTTTGAACTTGGCGATAATGGCTTTTTAAACATTTCAACAGAATACCGCGACCGCCATTCAACTAACCGCTCTGACTACGATAACCGTGAAAACTACGCACGATTAGATGATGGCTCTCTCGACCCACGTGAACTTACCGTAAATCGATATAACCATAACTTTGGTAATGGCGATGTAGAAGACTTTTCAGTGTTTTATAACGCGGGGTATCAATTAACAAACGAAGTAGATTTATATTCGTTTGGCTCTTACAGCAAACGCGAAGGCGAAGGCGGCGGTTTTTATCGCCGTGCAAGCGATAGCCGTAATATAGAAGAAGTTTATCCTGATGGCTTTTTGCCTGTTATCACCTCAGACATAGATGACTTTTCACTGGCACTTGGCGCTAAAGGTTTTGTAAGTGAATGGAATTACGATGTATCGGCCGTATATGGTCAAGATGCATTTGAGTTTGGTGTAATAAATAGCTTGAATACCTCATACGGCCCGACTAGCCAAACAAGCTTTGATGCAGGAACACTTACCTACGATCAACTTACTTTAAACGTTGATTTTAGCCGCGAAGTAGACGTCAGCTTTTTAGAAAGCTCGGTAAGTGTAGCTGTAGGTGCTGAGTATCGCCGCGAAGGATACCAAATAGATGCAGGCGAAGAAGCTTCATATGCACAAGGGTCATTTGGCCCAGGCGGCGAAGTAACCGACCCAGTTGATGGCCCATTTGGCGCAGCGGGCGCACAAGTATTCCCAGGGTTTACACCCGAGTCTGAGGGCGACAATAGCCGCCATAACGTGAGCTTGTATATAGACCTTGAAACCTACCTAACCGACGATTGGAATTTAGCGGTTGCCGCCCGTTATGAAGATTACTCAGACTTTGGCGATACACTTAACGGTAAAGTTGCGACTCGTTATTCATTAACTGAAGACTTAGCGCTGCGCGCCTCTGTATCAACTGGCTTTAGAGCACCCTCTTTGCAGCAACAATACTTTACCTCAGTGGCCACTGTATTTGTTGATGGCGAACCAACCGAAACAGGTACGTTCGCACCAAGCAGCGATGTAGCAAAAGCACTGGGCTCACCTGGTCTTGATGCTGAAGAAGCTACTAACTACGGCGTTGGTTTTACATGGTCTACCGACTTTAATTTCAGCTTATCGGTTGATTACTACCAAATATTAATTGATGACCGCATTGTGTTATCAAACAACTTATCGGGCGATGCTATTGCCGATTTACTTCAAGGCACAGGCGCTAACCAAGGTCGTTTCTTCTTAAATGCAATTGACAGCAAAACCCGTGGTGTTGATGTGGTTGCCTCATATAATGTAGCAACTGATGGTTACGGCGATTTAGCCTTTAACCTAGGTTATAACTACGGCAAAAATGAAGTAACAAATATTATCGACCCACCAGCAGAGCTACAAGGTGCAGGGTTTGATCAAGACAACTTGTTCTCAGGCACTGAGCTGCGTCGTTTTGAAGTAAGCACACCGCGTAATAAGTACAACTTAAGCGCAACATGGACAAACGACGACATACGTACAACGCTTAGAACAACGCGTTACGGTGAAACTCAAGACCCTTCAGATATCCCAGAACGTAACGAAGTGCTTAAGCCTAAATGGATAACCGACTTAGATGTAGCCTACTCGCTTAGTGAAAACGTATCGCTGAGCTTAGGTGCTAATAACATTTTTGATGTTTACCCAGATGCAACCCGTGAAAATGTTGACGATGTAACCACCTTCTCACGTTTATTTGCTTACTCTAGCTTCTCGCCGTATGGATTTAACGGACGCTACGTGTACGGTAAAATAGAAATGAAGTTCTAAAAAGCACAGCTTAAAGTAACCAAATACACAAAAGCCACCGATTAGGTGGCTTTTTAATGCGAGTTGCTATTAAATCTATAATTAGATTTTAGTTAACCAGCCGTGCTTGTCTTCACTTTTACCCCATTGAATATCGTTCAATGCTTGGCGAAGGCGCGCAGTCGTTGGGCCTGGCTCGCCAGTACCTACTTTGTATTCTTTATCGTTATGAATAAACGTACCCACAGCAGTTAGTACAGCTGCAGTGCCCGAAAGCGCCGCTTCAGTACCTGGTTTAGCAGCACGCTCTAGTAGCTCAGTAACGCTAAAGTTACGCTCGCTTACCGTCATACCTAAATCTTTGGCTATGGTTAAAATACTATTACGCGTTACACCATGTAAAAACGTGCTATCAAGCGCTTTAGTAATAATTTCGTTGCCATCAATAAGTATAAAGTTAGCAGCACCGGTTTCTTGTACGTCGCCACCAGGGCAAAATAAAATTTGATCTGCTTGATACTTAGTTCGTGCAGCACTTATAGGTGCTAGAGCACTGGCGTAGTTACCACCACTTTTTACCATACCCATGTGCGGAGCGCAGCGCATGCCATCTTCTTCAAGCAATACGCGCAGTGCTGTTGCACCACCTGCAAAGTAATCACCTACTGGCGATAGTAACGTGTATAAAAGCGAGCTCATTGATGGCGCAGCTGCTTTACCAATTGCCGCCTCAGTACCAATGTGCGTTGGGCGAATATACATAGAGCCTGGTGGTAATGGCGTTTCATCTGCGTATTCACGCATAATATCGATAATCATCGTTTTTAGCATATCGCTGTCAAAACTCGGTAAGCTTAATAGCGCTGAGCTTTGTTGCATGCGTGCAATGTTTGCATCCATTCTAAAAAGATAAACAGAACCATCTTCATGGCGAAAGGCTTTTAAGCCTTCAAAACATGTACTTGAATAATGAAGAACGTGCGCACCAGCATGAAGTTCAAGTTTATCGGAAGGGACAATTGAGCTCTCGCTCCATTTATTATCAGAAAAACGAGCTTGAATCATCTGCGGCATAAACACGGTACCAAATGCGGCCATTTTAATCTCTCTTGTGTGGTCTATTTTCCTCCATTGTATGACAATCACACGCTATTTAACCATAGCTAAAGTAAGGCTTTTTTAATTAACTATGAGAAATTTTTGCAAGTGCTGTTTACTAATCAACCGTATTGAGTGCAATAAACAAAAAAATCGGTCAGTGTAGTTACACAGACCGATTTTTTCATTCGTTAATTAAAACATGTTTATTTAAACGAATATTTAATAATACGTTTTAACACCGACGTATACTGCCTAAAAAAACCACCCGTATGGTAATCAATACCGTGTTTTTTCAAAACAGCTTTTACTTGAGGCGCTACTTCTTGATATCGCGAAGACGGCATATCAGGAAATAAGTGATGCTCTATTTGGCAGCTCAAATGCCCCGTTAAAACATGAAACCAATGCGACCCTTTAATATTAGACGAGCCCAGGACTTGGCGATAATACCACTGCCCTTGCGTTTCGTTTACGCAGTCTTCTTGCTTAAAAGTTTGCGTTTCTTCAGTAAAGTGACCACAAAATATTATGGTCGACGTCCATAAATTACGGATTAAGTTTGCCACTAAATTACCCGCCAATACCCATAAAAATAAAGGGCCTGCAAGTAACGGAAATATCGCATAATCTTTAATTAACTGGCGAGCGCCTTTACTAAAAAAGCGCTGCTTTAATGTAGAGTGTGATACAAGCCCTTCGCGGTTTTCTTTCTTTTTACCAATAAAAACACGCTCTGCAGCCAACTCGTGATACGACACGCCCCACTGAAATAACACACTTAAATTAATATACGTAAAAAACTGCCATACATTTTTAAAGCGCCACTTAAAATCATCGCTTAAACGCAACAAGCCATAACCAAAGTCTCTGTCTTTACCAATAATATTAGTATAAGTATGGTGCTCAAAGTTATGAACGCGGTGCCAACTTTGTCCATCGCACGCTATGTCCCATTCATAATGCTGTGAGTTAAGTTGCTTGTCGTTCATCCAATCGTATTGACCATGCATTACATTGTGGCCAATTTCCATATTGTCTAAAATTTTAGCAAGTGCTAATAACAACACGCCTGCAACCCATAATAATGGCTGAATAAAACCAAGCATTAGCAAAATTCGCCCGCTCCATTCACACACTCGCTGTTTGCGTACAACAGAGCGAATATAGTCAGCATCTTGTTGGCCAACTTTGCCAAGGGTGTCCATTTTAATGGCATCTAGCTCGTTTGCGAGCATGTCGTAGTTAATGTTTTTCATAATTGTAACTCCAAATCACTAACAGGTTGGCTTACGCAAAGTTGTATTAATTGCTCGCCGTTGTCACTCAATTCACCTGTTTTTAAATTACGTACCACGCCAGACTTTTTAATACATTGGCATTGATGGCAAATACCAATACCGCAACCGCGTTTAACGGGTAGCTTTTTTTCTTCAAACTGAGTCAGTAAAACATCGTTGCCCGATATAACATGGGCACTGGCGTTAATTTTTACATTAAATTGGCTATCGTCGTTTAAGCTAGGCAGCGCTAAACCAAAGGCTTCTTGGTAGTAATTTAGCTTATGCGTTTTAGCAAAATCGCTCACCGTTTGCATAAATGCTGCAGGACCACAGCAGTAAATACCTGGGTTTTCCCACGGCTTAATATTGCTGGTTATGTCGCTTGATTGCTCACGCGTTAATAATAAAAACGAAAAATGCTCAAACTGCGCTGCCAACTCACTTAGCTCATCAATACATTGATGCTCAGTGGCTTTTGCGTAATACACTAACGAGACTTTTTGCGTTGTTTGGCTTAAGTAATCATCAAGCATAGCTAGCATAGGTGTTATACCCGAGCCGCCTGCAATAAAAGTGACTGGCGTGTGTGTGTTTTTAAACACAAAGTCGCCGCTTGGCGCAGAAATATTGCACCACAACCCCGCTTTTAATGCACTGCTGAGTAAGCCTGTAAAGCGCCCTTGCGCATTTGTTTTGATTAGTAAGCGCACCAAACCTGTATTTTTAAATTGCTGAGCGCTTGAGGCCACGGTAAAAACGCGTGTTAATAATCGCCCATTAATTTCAACCGTTAAACTTATATGCTGCCCTGACGTATGCGCCTGCCATTGTTTGCTTGGCTTAAGTTGTACACTTAAAAAACCGCCATCAAGTACAGCTGTACTAACTACTTGCGCTCTAAACTGCCCTGCACGCCACGCAGGTTTAAACACCTGCATTACGGGCTCTATGTAGCCTGCAAAACTTTGATGGTGTAAAAACCATTTTGAAAATTGGTTTAATACTTGAGTCATCATGGTTAAATCTCTATCAAATCTTAATTACTTTGAACTTACACGTGTACGCTCAAATTTTAAGTTTTCAACCCCAATAGAGTAATTATTCAATTTTTATTAGCGCAATTTGCTTAAACAATTTCTGTTAGGAGATAATTTTAAAATATGTAAGTGTGCATTTTTCATTCAACTCAACACTTAACAAATTTATTTATGCCATGATAAGGTTATGTAAGATTGGATTAATTTTGGAAGCCATAATGATAAATTTAATGTCACATAACACACTCCATAAACTAATAAATACGGGCTTAGCCGTTGCTATATTTGCTACTAACGCACCCGCGCATGCAAAAAGCGATTACGTAAAAAACTATAAACAGCTCGATACTTTATCGCTTAGCGTTAACGCAGTAACAGCGGCAGAAGGTGTGGTTATACCATGGGCTATTGAGCCTTTAGCTAATGGTGATTTATTGATATCTGGGCGCAGTGGAGCGTTATTTTTATTACCTAAAAATACCACTAAATTAACTAAGGTCTCTGGGCTTCCTGACATTGACGCTAATGGCCAAGGTGGATTGCTTGATTTAGCACTACACACCGATAGTAAGCAAAACCAATGGCTGTACTTTAGTTACTCAAGTAGTGAAGGCAAAGGAAGCGGAAGTAACACCGCCTTAATGCGCGCCAAGCTAAATAGCGATCATACGCAGTTGTCTGATCAGCAATTGCTATACAAAGGCGAGCATAATAGTACCAAAGGCCAGCACTACGGCAGCCGTATTGTGTTTGATGATGAAGGTTATGTTTATTTTTCAATTGGCGATCGCGGCTCGCGCGACATAAACCCGCAAGATCTCACTCGTGATGGCGGTAAAATTTATCGCTTACACGAAAATGGTAATATCCCAAGTGATAATCCGTTTGTTAAACAAAAAGATGCAAAACATGCGGTATGGTCTTATGGACATCGTAACCCACAAGGCATGTGGTTTAATAATCAAAACAATATTTTATGGTCTCACGAGCACGGACCACGCGGCGGCGATGAACTTAATATAATAAAAAAAGGCGCTAACTACGGATGGCCTTTAGTAAGCTATGGCGTTAACTACAGCGGTACCAAGTTTACCGACCTTAAAGAAAAAGACGGCATGCAATCGCCCGTATTACATTGGACCCCTTCAATTGCCCCTTCCGATATGTTGTATGTAACGAGTGATAAATACCCAAAGCTTAAAGGTAAGCTATTACTAGCATCAATGAAATTTGCATTCATTAGCGCACTAGAGCTCTCAAAAGGTAAGGTTGTTAAGCAATATAAAATACTCGATGGAATTGGCAGAGTACGCAGCTTAGCCCAAGGCAGTGATGGTTTTATTTATTTAGGTATTGATGGGCAAGGTATTAAACGCCTAGAGCCAGAAACGTAAGCACTAGAACTAGCACACAGTACGCAAAATTACACCGTGTTTACTTTGCGCTTTTAAAGCGCAAAGTAAACATTTTCACCAAACAAAGAACTATTAAGCCCATTAATGCGTACACTAATTACATATAATTTAATAAATTAAGAGAATACTAATGTTTTCATTTTTAAAGCCTGATCCCGTAAAAAAACTGCGTAAAGAATACGACGTAAAACTAGAGCAAGGCATGCAGGCACAAAGAAAAGGCGACATTAAAAGCTTTGCCATGTTAAGTGCAGAAGCCGAAAAAATCTGGAGTGAAATAGAAACTCTTGAGGCTAAAAAAGCCAAATAATACCAATCGTGTTAAGTTATTAGACATTTATAGCCACGGATAAATAAAGTGATAACAAGGCATAAATTTCGACATGTAGTTGTTCTACATGAGAAATTTATAACGCCGTTAACGCTTTATTTAGCACGCTAGAAAGGCTAAATATTTAAGTCGATTGGTATAAACATCGTGTCTGCCCTGTTTTAAAAGAAGGAAGACGCGTTTAGTAAATAGTTCATGACCTCGCTTTACAGCTTCCACCATCCCTAAACCACCTTTTATAATAAGCTTACACAAAAAAGTGTACTTAAGGCCGTTACTTACGTTATCGCCACCGTTTTTTAGTGAATATTAAATGATTTAAAATCGGGTGTGGTTTTCATTTTAAATATTTAATTGCTGCATTTACATACAGCGCTGGTGTTTTTCCTCCTAAGTCAAAAAATGAGGACGTTTTCCTCTTTTCTGCATATTATTAAAAGAACAGCCCGACTTAAAGTTTAATACTCGCAATGTGTTACAGGATTTGCTATTAATATTTAAAATAATTAAGAGGGCATACGTTGCTCATAAAAAGAGGAAAGTGTCCTCTGATAAAGCTGTTATACCCTTTTCTGAGTTGGATAGTAATAATGGAAGTATTAGATAGCAAATTTGAAGATTCACATGATTTATGCTTTTTAATTCATGACATTATGGTGCAACTTCTTCACTCAGCTGAAAAGCAAAAAGCTTTCAATCAGACTTTTGATCTTACGGACGTCGAAGCTAAATCTTTAGAGTCTACCGAAGGGCACATAATTGAGTGGTTAGAGGATAATAAAAAGTATAAAGAAAGCTCTTTTGTTATTCGTTCAACTGTTCTTCCTGCTTTACTTTCCGACATGATGCATTGCATTTACGAAACTCTTCAAGCTTCTAAGAAAGGTAAATTGACAATTGCGTATATGCTAATTCGAAAACCTCTTCAAGAAAGCTTATTTGTGTTGGAATCAATGGCTCTAGATCGTAAGAAGTTCATCGAAGATTTTACTAATGAGCAAAAAAAGCTTTCATCAAGTAGTACGGGAGGTCTTGATGGGCATATTTCACGCATTGAAAAGGTGCTTAAAAAACTTGATTTTCCAGCTGTAGAAAGCTTTGATGCAAGCTACATAGCTCAACTACGCTATGATAAATCAATCGAAGATAGTTTTGATGGCGTATGCAATAAAGCAATGCATCTATTTACTTCACGTAAAACGTTAAAAACAGAAAGTAGAAATATAAATTTCATTTTTGCACGTGGCGAACAATATCCATCTTTATGGGCGTTTTTATATAGCAGGTTGCCATACTTACTATATTATATTTATCAGTTAGTTGAGCACATTTGTGCTGAATTAGCACCAACACACCCTAGTTACCTAAAACAGATGAATCGCTGGATCGCAGCTAAGGTTTTAGTCTCTTATCCAAGTGTTGAAGAGCGTTATAGGCATGAGAGTTTAGATAATCTGTTTGCGTCATTAACTTCATGGTTAGAGAGTGATTGTATTGCAAATGGTTTTAGTAATCTTGATGCCATCAACTTTGAAGAGCTAGTTGAAACAGGAATATATAATCTTCGTTGACTGGGGTATAACAAGCGCATCAAATCTGACGTCACACATTGTCCGATTTTTTGCTTAAAAAAAAAGGACGCAAAAAAGCGTCCAACATACTCCGCAGCTTATGCGGGCGTTAGGTATTTAAACCCAAGTCGGGTGTTCAATGATAAAGGAGTATTATTTTGCAGTTTTTAGTAAACCCAAATGGAAATCCACCTCAAACACTACCAGAATCTTTTCGAAAGCTATTGAACTTATCATCTGGTTTTTGCAGAAGTTGGACTACCCAAGAGTTATCCGACGCTCAAGCTACGAGTGAAGAAGCGTTTGAGGTACTAGATCATATTCAAAACGAATTACTTCGTCATAGAGACGATAAAAGAAATGCTCCTAATTGGAGTTCTCATCCTCTTAAAGTGGCTTTATCTTTACCTGTAGGAAGTCTGATTAAGAATGCAACTTCCTATAAACAAAACTTTTTAAGCTTATCTCCTGGAAACGGTTCTCTCCCTGTTTCAGTCCCAGTGGAACCTTTGAGCTTGGAAGTAGCATTAAATAAACTAAAACATAGAGCTTCTATTGCAGTTAATTTTTCTATAACCAACTCAAATAGTCATTCTCTTTATATATTTACAAATGCTGGGATGGGGCAACCTGATTCCATCTCTGAGTTTAATATGGACGTTTTTTGTAATGTTGGTAAACAAGCTGCTAATGCCATATAAATACCTAACAAGAACATTAGACGGAATTTGTTCTTCGCTCCCGTTTATTAGGTATCACGATTATTTTTTTCATACACATTCTCAGGACTTATTTGCATTAGTAGTGCGGGGTCGTCTATAGGTTTGAACCCGTATTGCGCATAAAGGCCATGCGCATCAGAAGTCGCTAATAAAAAGCGCCTGAGCCCTTGCAGCTCAGGATGCTCTACTATCGTTTTAATAAGTAACTTACTCAGCCCATTACCTTGCGAGTGCGGGGCAATAAATACATCGGCTAAATAGGCAAAGGTTGCTTTATCGGTCACTACCCTGGCAAAGCCAACTTGTTCGTTATGAGCGCTGTAAACACCAAAGCACATTGAGTTATCAATAGCCGATTGCATCACGCTTTTAGGAATGCCTTTGGCCCAATAGCTATTAGCAATAAAGTTATAAATAACGTTAAAGTTAAGTTTGCTTTTGTCTGTGCTTATTGAGTAGTTACTAATGTTTGCGCTCATAAGTTAATAGTCTTTTTTATCAATGTTTTTATAAACATTTCTATAGAAAGTCTTCAACGTTTCTATAAATAGTCTTTAACGTTTTTTAGCTGTTTGTCGTGTACTCTTGAAAGTACTAATAGCGAGCAAATAGCACCAAATAACGCCAGTCCCATATCTGATTGGGTATCCCACACGTAACCTTGCGTGCCTAAAAATGCTTCTGCGTTTTCGCCGCTTAACACTGCAACCCACCATTCTATTAATTCGTAAAACGCGCTAAATGCTAAACATACCGAAATAACAAAGGTGATTAACCAGCCTCGACCATTTACTACTTTTTTGCGCAGTAAAATTTCGCGTGCTAGTAGTGCAGGTACAAACCCTTGAAAAAAGTGCCCTACTTTGTCGTAGTTATTACGCTCGCTACCAAATAGATTATCGAAAAAAGGAACTTCGGCGTAGGTGTAATGCCCGCCAATCATCAGCACTATGCAATGCGCTAAAATAAATGTATATAAAATAGGGGTAAGTTTAAAGTGGCTATAGGTACTTGCTAGCAGCACTAAACCAATAATTGCGGGGATAACTTCAAGCAGCCATGTAAATTGATCTTTTGGGTTAATACCAGACCAAATTAATACAATAAAAAACAGGCTCAGCCATAAATACTTCATTTAGAATCCTTTTCTAATTTGATCAAATTTACGGCATTTTACGCCTTTGAAATAAACGACGCTACCTATAGTTTGTTTTTGCGGTAATGCGATTAAACAAAGTAGGAAAAAAGCGCTTAATTGTAGGCGCCCAACCACTTAAACCTTTGCCAATAATCACTTCGTCTTTTTTATTACTAATGGCACAAATCATTTTTGTAGCCGCTACGCTTACATCCATGCCATTTTCTATCGACTCTTCTGGTTTATTTTGCGCTATGCCTTGCTCGTTTAGTGAGTTATGCGCTATTGCTGTTTTAATAGAGCCAGGGCAAATTGTTAAACAATGAATGTTATGTTCGCTAACTTCTGCACGTAGGCAATCCATAAAACCAACAACCGCATATTTAGAACCCGAATAACCTGTTCTAAATTTTGAACCTACTTTACCCGCCACACTACTAATAGACACAATTGAGCCACTGCGCCTTGCCACCATAGTAGGCAATACAGCTTTAGTAAGTGCAATTAAGCCAAAGTAATTAACCTCCATTAACTGGCGATACACGTTAAAGTCGTTTTCTAAAAATAAGCTACGCTGCGATACGCCGCCGTTATTAATTAAAATATCAATTGCAGGAAGATCGCTCATTTTTGCTGTTATTGTACTCAGTACATGCTCTGGCTGTGCTAAGTCCAGTGGCACAACTAAGTGCCCTTCGCCTTTAAGCGTTGCTTTTAAATCGTTTAATTTATCTACATTGCGCGCCGATAAAATAACGCGCGATCCAAGCTCGGCAAATTGTATAGCAAGCTCTTTGCCAATACCTGATGATGCGCCGGTGATCCACACGGTTTTATTATTATATTGCATTCGTTATCTGCCTTTTATTGTTATTTATTAGGTTTTATTAAAGTACTTAGTAATGTATTTTACGCTTTTGTAGGGCCTGCTATTGCGTTTACTTCATCTTCTAATGTTTTGTAAAAACCCATTAAAAATAGTAGTTCAACAGTTACGTACAAAGGGCCAATAATTAAACCAATTAAGTCATCTACAAACGCCGGTTTTTTACCTTCGTAATAGTGCCCAATAAACTGTAATACCCAGCCAAATACAAACACACCTACGCCAATACTCAACCAAGGCCAAAACGCCATTGTCGCAATAGGCTGAGCACCAACAAGGAGTAAAGTGAATATCACGGCCATAATAAAGCCAAGCGAAAAGCTCAGCATAAAATAATAAACAACCGACGCTAATACAAAAAGTTGTGCGCCATCAATTACTACGCTACCAAGGGGTATTTGAATGCGCGCTAGTAAACACAACGCTGCAAATACAATGAGCGGAATACCAAAAAAGTGAGTTAGTACGTTGCGTTTAGAACGATGATATAAACCATATTTACCAAGTTGCTGTTGAAGTGTTTTCATTGTTTTGCCTTTATTTTTATATATAAAACTTACTTTAGCAAAAGTAGACACAGCAACAATGTCAGGTATCCGACATTTTGTAAATTAAACAAATGCAGAAACTATTTTACCTAGCTCATGCTCACCTTTCATATCCGTTCGCTCGCGCCCTTTTTGATACTCTTGCTCAAGCATTTTTTGAAGTTCCTCTATTTTATCAGCAATTGCGCTAGGGTCTGCGCCCTGACCTTGTAGCTCTTTAGTGAGCTCTTCTATTATCGCTTTTAGCTCGTCTATCTTGTTTTTGTTTACGCCTAAGCGCTGATAAACCAGTGCTTCTTGGGCACTTTCTAAAAACGTTGGTTTTTTAGGGGCTGAGGTAATGCCTTTAGCATCACTTGTTTTTACGTTAGGGAGGGTATTAGTTGCCGCAACTTCGTTTGGACCTGCCGCTTTATTTACTGCAGGAGATTTATAGTTACTATATTGATTTTTAAAGGTTATTGTAGTCATTAGCTCAAATCCATTGTTGCGTTACATTATCTGTAGCAATTTTGGTTCCAACTAAATAAAACAGTCTCTATTTAAGCTTGTGTAGCACGCGCCTGTAACTTTTGTTTATCTAAAACAGTTATGCGTTGATACCCCAAACTAATGGCTTGTAGGCTAACAAGCTGTTGCAGTATTTGATTAATAGTTTGGCGCGTTAGGTAGGTCATATCAGCAAGTTGCTGCTGAGATAAAACAAGTGGTGTTAAGTGCTCTGTATGCTCGCTGAGCATTAAAAGTCGATTGCATACTTTTTGCTCAGCGCTTAGTAATGCGTGATCTTCCATTGAGCTAAACATTAGGCGTAACTTTTGTGCCAACAATAAACCAAACTCTTGCCAATATTGTGGCTGCTTGTTTAATAGCTGTTCAAGCTCGCGTTGGGGCACGTAAAAAAGCACAACATCAGTTTGTGCATATACGTCATGAGTACGCAGGCCACCATCAAACAAGGTAACTTCGCCAAACCACAGTGATGAATCAATAAAGCTCAATACGGCTTCTTTGCCTTCGTTACTTACGCCACTAATACGCACCACGCCGCTAAGTACTGCATAAATTCCATCGTGCTTATCACCTCGCAAAAATAATGATTGCTGAGCCTTTAGTGAGAGCGTTTTGCCCTGCGTTAATAAAAAGCTTTTTAAATAAGCGCTACGGTTTTTAAACCAATGCCCTTGCTCTATAACGTTTTGCTGCTGTGGAGTCATTATTTACTGCATTTGCTTATTAAATGGCTGTTTTTCGATAACCAATTTTTTAGGGAAGTTTAAATCGGTTGCTATAACAAAATCATCGTAAGGATCATTTCCCGAAAACAGCTCAGTTATTAATGTATCGTTTTTATAAACATTAACGGTTACACCGCTGCCCATACCGCCTGAGTTAATAATATAGTAGTGATATTCGCCGTTACTAAAAAATAAAATACTCTCGCCAATACGCCCTACTTGCCTGTAGTAACTACCAAATGGTGCATCTGGTGTTGCTTCTTTTTCAAGCCCTATGTCATTAACTCTACCAAATCGATAACTAAGCGATGAGTCATCTTTTGCAACGCAAATAGAAAGCACTTTATCGGTAGGCTCTAACTTGTAGGCTGTATTTTCATCTGGGTTACGCACAACTTTATGCATTTTTGCGTTAATGTAGGCTGCTTCATTACTATTACAATGTGTTGCTAGCATACCGACTACTAAAGCGGGTTCGTTTGTTTGAGCTGCTGGAGGCGTGTTTACTTTGAGATTAGAGGGTGAGTTACTTACATTATTATTTAGCTGAGGACTACCTTGAATTGCCATACTTTGATCTTCACAACCAAACAGAGCAAACAAGAAGAAAGAATAAAAGCTCGCTAAAAATTTAATGCGCATAATAAAATCCATCTATGAGAGAGCCTTTAAAATAGCGATAAAACTAGCGACTCGCAACACCTTATGCGCAATACTTTATAAGTTTATTTTTAAACCATCTTCTGCAAAAACTACGTTACTTTTTAGTGATTTAATTAACGATTTTTTAAACAACCACTGGTTTTTAATGACCGATTCATAAACTGAGATAGAACCGCCGCTTGATGCGTTTTCATCAATTGCGTTGTACATAATCACTACATCGGCATTTTCGCTAAGTTAGCAAATGTACCTATTTTTTGTTGAGTGACCAACGGCCGATTTATTAATTTTAGCTAGTATTAAAAGCTGATTTAAACACCTTATAAAAATGTGTAAATAACTAAATTAATCAATAATTGGTTTTCTTATAATAAAATGTTGTTACAGTACTATTGCAAACGGATTTTTATAACCAATTGTAATTTATGATTTAAATAAAATTAAATCCAAAAAACATACATTTTAAAAACAATTTAGTCTCATTTTATTAAAACAACAGTTGACCCTATTCAAAATATAAACTAGCATTTCTGGAAGCGCTTCCACAAAATTTAGTTAAATAGATCTTTCTGGAAGCGCTTCCACACATTTGACAATGTTTATAACTACACAATAACAGCCCCATACAAGCTGTTAATAATAATGATAAAAGCGCGAGGGAAACCGAATGTCCAACCATATTGTAAGAAAAACAAAGATAGCGACCAGCCTATCTCTGATTTTAGGTGCATCAATCTCTTTGCCTGTATATGCACAAGAAGCAAATACAGATGTTGAAGTAATCCAAGTTACTGGTTTTAAAAGCAGTATTAAAGAGTCGACTCGTTTAAAACGCGACGCCGCCGGTGTTGTAGATGCAATATCAGCTGAAGATATTGGTAAATTCCCAGATACCAACTTAGCCGAGTCGCTACAGCGTATTACGGGTGTGTCGATTGATCGCTCAAATGGTGAAGGCTCTAAAGTAACGGTTCGTGGTTTTGGCCCCGACTACAATATGGTAACCCTAAACGGGCGTACAATGCCGGCGGCATCTTTGCCTGCAGGCGGTGGTACACCTAGCTCTCGTGCATTTGATTTTGCAAACTTAGCGTCTGATAGCGTTAAATCGGTTGAAGTATATAAAACGGGTAAAGCAAGCATTGCATCAGGTGGTATTGGCGCAACAATTAATATTAATACGGCTCGCCCACTCGACAACCCTGGCTTTGTTTCAAGCATTGGCGTAAAAGCATTACACGACTCAACAAACCGCGTTGGTGATGACATAACACCTGAGCTTTCGGGTTTAATTAGCTGGACCGACAGTGAAGCTAAATTTGGTGCCTCGTTAACTGCAAGCATGCAACAGCGCGATAGCTCATCAACAGGTGCGTTTGTAAATCAATGGAATACATCAGCTTTTGACGGCACAATCCCACAAGCTGCAGACGATATTGTTTTAACTAATGCACCCGCCGTTGGCCAGCTTTATTCAATGCCATCAGATTTGCGCTACACCATTGCCGACAGAGAACGTACTCGTACAAACGCGCAATTAACGCTGCAATACAGCCCAATTGATGATTTAACAGCCACGCTTGATTACACATATTCTAAGCAAGATTTATTCGAAGCCCGTGCCGAGCAATCAATTTGGATGGATAACTACAAAAGCGCGCTAACATTTGACGACAACACAGTAAAAACTCCTATTTATTACCGAGAAGAACGTCGCGATCAGCAAACACGCGATTTAGGTTTAGCGTTTCAAGAGTTAAACCAAGTTAACCAAAACGACTCTATTGGTTTAAACGTTGAGTACTATTTCAACTCAGAATTAAGCTTTATGTTTGATGCGCACAATTCAAAAGCCACTAGCAAACCAGATGCACCTTACGGCAGCTGGGTAAACGCAGGCTTAGGCGCAAACGTAGTTAACGCACAAGAAGTTGATTTTAGCCGCGAACTTCCATCAATGAGTATCGATTTTGATGATTGCCGCCGAGACAACCTAAATTGTAATAACACGTTAGATGCCTCTGATGTGGGTACGTCTATTTTAGATTCTAACTTTGCTCGCCAAGAGTCTGAAATAACAGAATTTAGAATCCATGGTAAATACGAAATTGAAAACGGCGCAATTGACTTTGGTATAGAGTCTCGCTCTATGGAAAGCCATTCACTGCAATCACTTACACGTAATACTATGGGTAACTGGGGTATCGAAAACCCAGGCGAACTACCTGATGGCTACCTAAACCCAACAAACTTTTTAGCTGAGTTTGACGACTACGATACATCGGGCTCGTACAACCAAGGTTATACCGGCAGCGCATCGCAAATTGGTTACTGGGCAGGTGAAGAATACGGCTTTAACTTTGCAGCCGATGGCGCATTTGCAACTAACCGCACCATTGAAGAAGATATCACCGCAGCGTTTGTGCAATTTACTTACAACGGCTACATTGGCGATATGCCATACAACATTGTAATTGGCGCGCGCCAAGAGTCTACCGACATTACCTCAACGGCTAATATCGACTTACCTAACGCAGTAGCGTGGGAAGGTAATAACGACTTTAATGTTCGTTTTGGCTCGGCTAAAGAAGATTTCACGCTTAAATCTAGCTACGATCACTTTTTACCAAGCTTTGACTTTGACATAGAAGTAATTGAAAACGTAAAAGCGCGTTTTTCTTATAGCACAACAATTGCTCGCCCAACTTACGACAACTTAAGTTCAGCAGCGACTGTTGGTGTACCAGGTGCCCCTACTCTTTTAGCGGGTTCATCACCAGCTACAGCGTCAACGGGTAACCCTGGTTTAGTGCCGCTTGAATCAGATAATATTGATGTATCGGCTGAGTGGTACTTTGCAGAAACAAGTTATGTGTCGGTAGGTTATTACACTAAAGACATCGAAAACTTTATTGGTTTAACACCCATGACGCAAAACTACTACGGGTTACGCGATGCAACAGCGGGCCCTCGCGCTCAAGCTGCCATTGCTGAGCTAGAATCTCGCGGACTTGCTCTAACCGATTCGAACTTATTTCAAATGGTTGCCGCAACAGAAAATGGCGTTGATTTTGACTCTATGACCTACGAAGAGTTTGAAGCCGCTTACGATGTAATTGCTAACAGCGACGACCCATTACTAGAATTTACAGCGCAAGTACCTACCAACAATAAAAATGCCACTATTGATGGTTTCGAAATAGCCTTTCAACACTTTTTTGGTGAAAGCGGTTTTGGTGTGCAAGCAAACTACACCACAGTTAATGGCGACATAGACTTTGATGTAAACGCTGACCCTACTACTACACAATTTGCACTAGTGGGTTTAAGCGATACAGCCAACTTTATTGCAATGTACGAAAACGATGATTTTCAAGCACGTATTGCTTACAACTGGCGTGATAAGTTTTTAAATAGCGCAGCTCGATACGTAAACGAGCCTGGCTTTACTGAAGAATATTATCAAATCGACTTTAATGTTGCGTACAACTACAGCGAACAACTATCGTTTTTTGTTGAAGGCCTTAACATTACTGAACAAAACAGCCGCGAACATGGCCGTACGTCAGCACAATTGTGGAACCTACAACAGCTAGGTGCACGTTACAATATTGGTATGCGTTACAACTTCTAAAGGTAATACAAAGTAAAGCCGTTAGTTTTTACTAGCGGCTTTTTTGTATTTAAAACAGTATTAATGCTAGTTTAATTGTTATCAACTTTAGGGTGTTAACTCATGACCAAACCAATAACAAAAATAGTCGTTTTAGGTGGTGGTACTGCCGGCTGGCTAAGCGCAGGCTTATTAGCCGCCGAACACCCGCACCTTAATGTAACGTTAGTGGAGTCGGCAAACGTGCCTATATTGGGTGTGGGCGAAGGCACATGGCCGTCAATGCGTAACACGCTGCAGCGCATTGGCATTAAAGAAATTGATTTTATAACCCAGTGCGACGCGTCATTTAAACAAGGTTCTAAATTTATAAATTGGCGCAACCTCAGCGAGGGAGAAAACTACTACCACCCTTTTATGAATCCACAAGGCTACGAGCACACTAATTTACACGCCAGCTGGCAACGTATTGCACCTGATCAAAAATTTGCCGACGTTGTTAATATGCAAAGCTTTGTATGCCAAGCAGCACTTGCACCAAAGCAATTACAAACACCCGAATATGCAGCGGTCACCAACTATGGCAATCATTTAGATGCGGGTAAATTTGCTGAGTTTTTAAAAAATCACTGTGTTAAAAATCTAAACGTTACACATATTATTGACGATGTAACCGAGGTTATTAACGACGAACATGGCTATATTGCTTCATTAAAAACAAATAATAATGGCGATATAACAGGTGATTTATTTATAGATAGCTCAGGCTCTCGTGCTCGTTTAATTGGTGAGCATTTTAATAGTGAGTTTATAGCGCAAGATCATATTTTATTTAATAACAGCGCTGTTGCGGCGCAAATACCTAATGCACACATCGATCAGCCAATTGCCTCTGCTACGCTATCTACAGCGCAAAGTAACGGCTGGATTTGGGATATAGCCCTGCCAACACGCCGTGGTACAGGTTATGTATTTAGTAGTAAATATCAAAGCGATGAAAGCGCAACAAATACACTAAAAAGCTACATAGCCAAAAGCACCAGTGAGCAACAAGCTGAGCAACTTACCTACCGTGTATTAAAATTCAGCCCTGGTTACAGGCAACAATTTTGGATTAAAAACTGTGTTGCCGTGGGTATGTCAGCTGGCTTTTTAAAGCCGCTTGAAGCGTCAGCTCTTGCTATGGTTGAACTTTCAATTAGCATGATAAGCGAGCAACTACCGCAAAACCGCACCCACATGAGCCAGCTTGCAAGTCGTTTTAACAGCCGCTTTAGCACTCGTTGGCAGCGCGTTATTGAGTTTTTAAAACTTCATTATGTACTAAGCGAGCGCGACGACACTCCTTATTGGCAAGATATTAGTAATTTAAATACCGCGCCCGAGCGCCTGCAAAACTTACTTAAACTTTGGCAATTTCAGCCCCCTAGCCGCTTTGATTTTATTGAAAACGAAGAAGTGTTTTCATCAAGCAGTTATCAATACGTTTTATATGGCATGGGCTTTAATACACAAACAGTATCTGCACAAAATACATTTAACGACCCACGTACTGGGGATTACTATTATCAGCAAAATCGCGAAAAAATAGCGCAGTGCTTAAATGGACTGCCAAGTAATCGCGCGCTTTTAAATCATCTTTTATCAAATAATGGGCAGCCACATAATGACTAAAACAAATGCTGTTAAAAACGTAGTAATTGCTGGAGGCGGCACTGCAGGTTGGATGGCCGCAGCAGCACTTGCTAAACTAGTTGGTAGCAATATAAACATAACTCTTGTTGAATCTGACGATATTGGCACTGTAGGTGTTGGCGAAGCAACAATTCCGCCTATTCGTACATTTCATAAATTGCTGGGTATAAACGAGCAAGCATTTATGAAAGCCACTCAAGCCAGTTTTAAACTCGGTATTAGCTTTGAAAACTGGGGCGATGAAAACACGCATTATATTCACTCATTTGGCGCAACGGGCAAAGAATGTTGGGCGGGTGAATTTCATCACTTTTGGTTGCAAGGTAAAGCACTTGGAATAAACAATCCATTTGGCGATTACTGCTACGAGCTGCAAGCGGCTAAAGCCGGTAAATTTGCGTTTAATCAGCAAAACCCCATCAACTATGCATACCATATGGATGCCACGCGTTACGCACAGTTTTTACGTGAATTTTCTGAGCCATTAGGTGTAAAACGCATTGAAGGTAAAATACAAAAAGTAGTAAAAAACACTAAAACGGGCCATATAGAATCATTGATTTTAAATAATGGCGAGCACATTAACGGCGACTTTTTTATTGATTGCACCGGCTTTAGAGGCTTATTAATAGAGCAAGCATTACATACTGGCTACGAAGACTGGTCGCATTTACTACCGTGTAATAGCGCCATTGCGGTGCAAACAAAATCAACCAGCGATACCGTATTGCCACTTACCCGCTCTATTGCCCACAAAAGCGGCTGGCAATGGCGTATACCACTGCAAAACCGTGTCGGCAACGGATTAGTTTATTGCAGCCAATATATGGATGACGAACAAGCCAAAGCGCTCTTATTAAGTAACATTGAGGGCGAGGCGCTTACAGAGCCACGTATTATTAAATTTAAAACAGGGCGCCGCTTAAAAGGCTGGAACAAAAACTGCCTAGCGCTTGGCCTTGCTAGCGGCTTTGTAGAGCCACTTGAGTCCACCAGCATTCACTTAATTATGTCGGGTATTATTCGCTTTATGCGTTTATTTCCGTTTAATGGCATTACCAATCACGCAATTGACGAATACAACAAACAACTTAAAAGCGAAATCGAAAATATTCGCGACTTTATTGTGCTGCACTACAAAGTAACTAATCGCGATGACAGTGAGTTTTGGCAACATTGTAGCGCCATGGAAGTGCCAAAAACACTTCAGCATAAAATTGATTTGTTTAAACAAACCGGCCGTGTATTTTTAGACGATGGCGACATTTTTAGAGTCGACTCGTGGGTGCAAGTTATGCTTGGTCAAGGTATTGAGCCTAATCAACATCACTTAATAGCCAGCATGATGAGCGATGAAGAACTCACCCGTTTTTTACACGGTATTAAGCAACAAATAGAGCAACGCGTAAGCCAATTACCATCTCATCATGAGTTTTTAAAACAGTATTGCCCAGCATAAATATCCTCTTTAAAAAAAGCCCTTATTACTAAGGGCTTTGAGACAATACACAATAAACTTAACTTATAAGCACTCTACTACTCACACTTTATTTTTGCTGTTTCAGCGCCTTGTGGTTCAAAGCTAATATCTGCAACTGAAACGTTAAGCTCGCCTGCCGTTTTAAAAATAAAAGGGCTGGTTACTCTGGCAAAATCAACACCCTTTTTAGCAAAACACGTTAAATCTATACTCATGGTTTGCCATGTATTTAAATCAGCATTTTCAAGATCACGGGTAATATCAAGCTCGCCGCCACAGCCTTGTTCGCACTTCATTGCAAGGTATGCTTGCGAGCTAGGTATTTGGTTTACTTTATAGCTAAAGCTAAGGGCGGAATTTGCTTCAATGTAGGCCACTTTGTCTTCGGTAAAGTTACTATTAATTTCGATGTAGCTGGCTGCAGTGCCATCAAAATTAAATTGCATCGCATCTTCTTGAATCGCTTTGTCTTCAGTGCGATAAGTAATGCTACCAAGCTTTACACTGTTACTTGCTACTTGGTGCTGCTCGCTGTTTGAATTTAAAAACAAACGCCACGGTGTTTTAAAGCTGCCATTAAATATAGACAGTGGCGCAAGGTTACTAATATCAACACCTGAGTCTTCATTTAGATTATTGCTAAGCGTACTTTCATCTTTATACGTTAAGCCAAAGCCATAGGGTAATAATGGCGAGTAATCAGCATCGCCCTTATTTACTGCGGTTTGTAGTGGCGATTTAGGCCACGAGAACGACAATTTACCTTTAAAGTCATACTGTATCTTCCCATTTGCATCCGATAATAAAACATCAGCAATGCCTTGCCCTTCAGTGCCAGGAAGCCATGCTGCTACAAATGCGTCTGACGCGTTTAGCTCGCTGTTAACCCACATTGGTCTGCCTGATATAAACACCGACACCACCGCAATACCTTGCTGCTTTAATGTTTTTAATATTTTAAGAGAGCGTTTATTGTTACGTTCAAACTCAAGGTTGTCTTTATCGCCATGTCCCTCTGCGTATGGTTCTTCACCAAATACAACAATGGCTACATCGGGTTTGGTATTAAACTCACCCGCTGGGCTTAAAATAGCGTTACCGCCAGCAGCTTCTATTTGCGTTTTTAGCCCCGCATAAATAGACGTTGCTCCGGGAAAATCTGCATTTTGATTATTAGTTCCCTGCCACGTAATACTCCAACCGCCCGATTGCTTGCCTATGTTATCGGCCGCATCGCCTGCTATAAGTATGTTGCTTGATGGGTTAAGCGGTAATAAATGGTTGTTGTTTTTAAGCAGTACTAGCGACTCTTGTACCGCTTGGCGGGCAATATCGCGATGTGCTGGCGCACCTATTAGTTCTAATTTACCTGAATATTTTCGATTTGCGGGACTTGGTTTATCAAATAAACCTGCACGTAATTTAACGCGTAAAATACGTGCTACGGCGTCATCTATTCGCGCCATTGTTATTGTGCCCGCTTTTACTTGTTTAATTGTATTTTCATAAAGTGGTTTCCAAGCACCCGTTGGCACCATAAAAATATCAAGCCCCGCATTAACAGCCTGCGGGCAACTTTCATTTGTACAGCCTGCAACTTGTCCGTGTCCGTTCCAATCTCCTACAACAAAGCCATCAAAACCCATTTTTGTTTTTAATACATCGGTAAGTAAGTGCTTATTGCCGTGATTTTTTTTACCATTCCAGCTATTAAACGATGCCATAACCGACTGACTACCTGCGGTTAAGCCACCTATATAACCTTGCGCATGAATATTATATAACACCTCTTCGCTATCAATGTTATCGCCTTGATCGTCACCATCTACTGTGCCGCCATCGCCTAAAAAGTGCTTAACGGTACTAATTACGCGTTTATCACTTAAAAAGTCTTCATCGGCTCTGCCTTGCAATCCGTTTACAATTGCGGCTGAATACTCACGTACAATTACAGGGTCTTCTGAGTAGCCTTCGTACGTTCTGCCCCATCGGTCGTCGCGCACAACCGCAACAGTCGGTGCAAACACCCAATCTATACCTGTTGCCATTACCTCTATTGCAGTAGCTGCTGCAATGCGCTCAATTAATGCGGGGTTATTAGCAGCACCTAAACCAATATTGTGCGGGAATAACGTCGCCCCAATCACATTATTATGCCCATGTACTGCATCGGTGCCCCACATGGTTGGAATTTTACTGCCATCAATTGAGTCATCAACCGAGGCCTGATACATGCTTTCAGCAAGCGTTATCCAATCTGCAGGCGTTGCATGCTTATTAGCATTTGGGAACGAGCCACCGCCATTTAAATACGAACCAAAACCGTATTTGCGCATATCTTCAACACTAATATCGCGAATTTCAGGTTGGATCATTTGCGCTACTTTTTGCTCAAGCGTCATTGTTTTTAAATACTGTGCAATTGTATTTTCAATTTCGGGCGTTTTCACTACCTTGCTTTTAAGCGTTGGCCAAAGTGATAAATCACCTTGCTCATGCTCAGCCTTTTTGGCTACGGCGCCTTGGCTATTATTTGCGTTAATCTCTTGTTTATTACACCCACTTAAAACGCACAGTCCTCCTATTAAAATGGGGAGCATGTGTAACCTGTTAGTGTTTAAGCTTTTTTTCATATTTATAGCCCTGTGTTGTGTCAGTGTGATTTTGTGAGCACCCATTTGTTATTTAAATTAAACTATTGACCTGTTTAACAATAGCCACTAACCTAAATATGGAAGCGCTTCCTTAAAGTTATTAAATACCATACTTAGTGATTAATCAAATTAAATATGGAAGCGCTTCCAATAATGAATTTAATATACGCTCTATACAAAGCAAACTTTACCAAAAAAGAAGCAGAGGTTTTCTCTTAATGAAACAATTATCTTTACCTAGTGGCTCACCACTTTTAGCCAAAAATTTTACTTATGGTGTAGCTACGGCCTCATTTCAAATCGAAGGCGGCGCAGCTGATCGCTTGCCATGTATTTGGGATACCTTTTGCAGTAAAGAAGGTAAAATAGTCGATAATTCAAATGGCGATGTAGCCTGCGAGCACTACACTCGCTGGAAAGAAGATATAAACTTAATTGAATCATTAGGTGTAGACGCTTACAGACTTTCTATTTCGTGGCCGCGCGTAATGACTAAAAGCGGTCACTTAAACCCGACAGGCGTTAAGTTTTATACCGACATTTTAGATGAATTAAAACGTCGTAACATTAAAGCTTTTGTAACGCTGTACCACTGGGATTTACCACAACATATTGAAGACGAAGGTGGCTGGCTTAACCGTAACACCGCTTACGAGTTTGCACATTACACAGATTTAATTACCAAAGCATTTGGAGAACGTGTGCACTCTTACGCCACCTTAAACGAGCCTTTTTGCAGCTCTTACTTAGGCTACGAAATTGGCGTACATGCGCCTGGCATAGTAGGTCGCGAATTTGGTCGTAAAGCCGCGCACCACTTATTACTGGGTCACGGTTTGGCTATGCAAGTACTTGCTAAAAATAGCCCAAATACACTAAACGGTATTGTACTTAACTTTACGCCTTGTTACTCAGTGACCCAAAGTGAAGACGATTTAAAAGCTACTGCATTTGCTGATGACTATATAAATCAATGGTACATGCAGCCTGTAATGCAAGGTAAATACCCTGATATTATTAAGCAATTACCTAAAGCCCACCGCCCAGATATTTTAGATGGCGACATGGAAATAATTGCTCAACCGCTAGATTACCTAGGGGTTAACTTTTATACCCGCATGCATTATCAAGCAAGCGATACCGACTTTTACCATGAGCTGCCACATAAAGCGCCAATGACCGATATTGGCTGGGAAATTTATCCTAAAGCGCTGACAGAATTACTTGTAACGTTAAACGAAAAATACACCCTACCGCCTATTTATATTACCGAAAACGGCGCAGCCATGGCTGACGAATTTAAAGACGGTGAAATCAAAGATAACGACCGTATTGAATATTACCACGAGCATTTAAATGCCCTACATAACGCAACCGAGCAAGGCGTAAAAGTAGATGGTTACTTTGCGTGGAGCCTAATGGATAACTTTGAATGGGCAGAAGGATATTTAAAGCGCTTTGGAATAGTACACGTAGACTACAACACACAAAAACGAACTGTTAAAGCCAGCGGTAAAGCGTACAGTAACCTAATAACTAGCCGATAATTTATCGGCTTATAACAATAAGAACACACACTGTGAACAAACTCCCTTTATACGAAAAAGTCGGTTACGCCATGGGCGATGCCGGCGCTAACTTAGTATGGCGCGGTGCGCTTGCTTATTTAGCGGTGTTTTACACCGATACATTTGGCATATCGGCAGCCGCCGCTGCCATGTTGTTTTTGGTGGTAAGGCTATCAGATGGCGTAACCGATATTATTATGGGTATGATTGCCGATAGAACGCAGTCGCGCTTTGGTAAATTTCGCCCGTGGATACTCTATTCGGCACCGTTTTTGGGCTTGTTTATGGTGTTGTGTTTTACTACACCCGACTTTAGCACCACCAATAAACTTATTTATGCCTACGTAACTTATATAGGTTTAACGCTTGCTTACACCGTAAGTAATGTGCCCTACTCGGCACTTATGGGCGTAATGACACCAGACGATACAGAGCGCACAAAGCTCTCTGGTTTTAGGTTTGCAGGTGCGTTTACTGGTGGCTTATTGGTTATGGGTTTTTTACCTGAGCTAGTGGCATTTTTTGGTGGCGGTGACAACACCAAAGGCTATCAGCTTACTATGTACTTATTTGCCAGCTTACTTATTATTTTAATGATTATAACGTTTGCGACCACCAAAGAGCGTGTAACACCGCATGCCTCAAATGAAGGGAATTTAAAATCAGAGTTATTTGATTTAACCAAAAGCCTGCCATTTATAATCCTACCTTTGCTTGCTACCACCCTGTTTTTTTATTACCGCGATTTATACAGCGGCGTATTTTTTGCCCTTGTTATGGCTGCAATGACATTCGTTATTAAAAAATTACTCAATAAAGATAAGCAAAGCTTAACGGGATCACAGCGCGACATGGTTGATCTTCTGACCAACAAACCTTGGCTGGTATTACTCGGCATTGGTTTTTTAACCATGATGTTTAATGGCATAAAATACGGTGTAATTGCGTACTACTTTAAGTACCACGTAGCCAATGAACTCATGGCTGGGCAATACTTTATCGCCTTATTGGTTGTATCTATATTAGGCGCACTTGCCACAGGTAAACTGGCCGAAATTATGGGTAAACGAAACCTATTTATAGCATCATTAATGCTAAGCGGCATACTCACTACTGCATTTTACTGGGTGCCTAGCGACAACCTTATTGCTGTATTTACCTTTGGTTGCGCTGCTGAATTTTTTGCCGCAATGATGCCAACATTATTTTTCAGTATGCTTGGTGATTCAGCCGATTATTCAGAGTGGAAAAACAAACGCCGCGCTACAGGCCTTATTTATTCTGCGGGTACATTTGTGCAAAAAACCGGTGGTGGTTTTGCAGGTGCATTAGTATTAGTGGTACTTGCAGGCTACGGCTATAACGGCATGGATGAGCTAACAATTACACAAGCCTTACCTGGCATGCAGCTACTTATGAGCTGGATACCTGCCGCATTTGCTTTTTTAGGCGCCGCATTGATGCTTATTTATCCACTAACCTCAGCGATGACGCAAAAAATAACAGAAGACTTAGCAATTAGACGCAGTAATGTGTAAATTAACTTTTAATGGCCCTTCGCACTTTATATTTTTTATAAAGTTCGAGTAAAAATTCATATAAGCTAGGACATCAATGGCGACAATTTATCAAGTATCAGAAATGGCAGGTGTGTCTTTATCAACTGTTTCAAGGGTACTTAACGACAACGACTACGTAAGCAAAAAAACTAAAAAAAAGGTATTAGAAGCAATGAAAGAGCTAGGCTATCAGCCAAGTTCTATTGCTCGCTCTTTGGCGTCTAGCACTACAAACAGCGTCGGTATTTTAGTTTCTGAGTTGGATGGTCCGTTTTTTGGTCAAATGATGTCAGCCATTGAAGAGCACCTTCGTATTGCGGGTAAACACGTTATTATTACCCCTGGGCACAGTGACGAGAAAAAAGAAAAAAGCGGCTTTGAATTTTTAATAGGCCGTAACTGCGACGCTATTATTGCCCACGTAGAAGCGGTATCAAACGAGTATCTAATTGAGTTAAGTAAAGGCAAAACCCCTATTTACTTGATGAGCCGCTACGTTAAAGAAATTGAAGAAAACTGCATTAGCCTCGATAACGTAATGGGTGGCTACTTAGCCACTAAAGCCATGATCAACAAAGGTCATAAAAACATTGCATACATAGCAGGCCCGCAGTTTAAAGAAGATGCGTCAAACCGTTTAAAAGGTCACAAACAAGCTCTGGCAGAATACAACCTAACCTTTGACGAAAACTTATTTTACATAGGCGACTTTAAAGAAACCGGCGGCAGCGATGGTTTAAGGCATTTTATTCAAAATAAAGCGCAAATAACCGCCCTTGTATGCGCCAATGACGAAATGGCATCGGGTGCTATGAAATACGCCCGCGAACACGGTTTTAACCTGCCAAAAGATTTAGCCATTATTGGGTTCGATAACGTAATTTTTACCAATTATCTCTACCCAACACTGACTACAATAGATAACCCAGTTCCCGAAATGGGCCGAGCTGCGGCTAACTTAGTGCTTAAAGACATTTACAAAAAAAGCGGCATAACAGTAAAGCACGTGTTTCAGCCAAAGCTTATTTTAAGAGACTCTACACCCGATATTAATTAACTTTAAACCGAATTTAAATCTAGTTTAAATCTAAGTTATGTAATTCATTACGCACCCACTGCGTATTTAAATATTGATCTACGCGCTGCTGCGTAAACTTTACAAGTGACGTGCAGCATGCGATATGTGCCTGTCTGCTTGCATTTCAAAAAACTCTATTCAGACATAAATGCTCACAAATATAAAACAATATCTACATAAAAACACTACAATAAAAAGCATAATAGATCCGATAATTTACCAAAAAGATCGTTTTAAAGTTTATTTATATTGTTTAATAAAATATCACTTTACTTATTTTTAATTTGGCTCTAAATTCGCGCAAATTTTATTATTAAAGTAACCTCTCAAACTTTAAAACAGTGGTTATTTACCTTGATGAGTCGATAAACACAAATGGCCGAATCAGCCACCACAAGCACCTCTAACAACCCTTTAGCACCCGTTATCGGGCTGTCATTTTTTGCTATTGCATCAGGCTTTTTAATGAGCCTTATTCCGCTGTCGTTACCTGCATTTAAACTTGATGAAAATCTAGCGCCTTGGCTTGCGAGCATTTTTTACTTTGGCTTACTTATTGGCGCCACCACAATAGAGCGCATTGTGGTAAAAATGGGTCATCGCTTCGCCTTTATATTATTTTTAAGCTTGTTAATAGTAAGTGTGCTTGCACAACTTGCGCTACCAAATACCGTTAACTGGTTAATTGCACGATTTGTAGCAGGTGTTGCTGTTGCCGGTGTGTTTGTCGTTGTTGAGTCTTGGTTGTTAATGACCAACACAGCAAAGTCGCGGGCTAAACGTTTGGGTTTATACATGACCTCACTTTATGGGGGCAGCGCGGTTGGTCAACTTGCTATAGGGCCGCTTGGCACCGAAGGTTCAATGCCTTATTTATTTGTAGCCTCGTTATTATTTTTAGCTATTTTGGCGCCTTTATTAATAACTAAAGGTCAGCCCGAAAAACAGCACCTTGAAAAACTACCACTAAAAGAAATAAAAACATTAAGCCACCCAGCTATGCTCGGATGCTTAGCATCGGGCTTATTACTGGGCCCTATTTACGGCTTAATGCCGGTGTATATTTCAGCACAAGCTGATCAAGCTCAGTACACAGGAACACTTATGGCGGTTATTATTTTAGGCGGCATGGTCGTGCAGCCGCTTGTGAGTTACTTATCTACTCGGCTTGAAAAAAGCTTATTGATGGGTATGTTTTGTTTAGTAGGCGCAGCCGGTGCTGCGGGTATACTACAAGCAAACACTTTAGCAGGATTAATAGTAAGCTACTTAATACTAGGCGCATGCAGCTTTGCACTTTACCCGATTGCTATAACACTTGCGTGCGACTCATTGCCAATGGCAAAAATAGTATCGGCAACTGAGGTAATGCTTTTGAGTTACAGTATTGGTTCGGTATTTGGCCCTATGCTTGCTGCAAATTTATCTGATGCACCCAACGGTATTGTGTTTTATTTAGCAGGCTGTTTAATCACTACCTGTATTTATATGTTTATTAAAAGCATTAAAAATATACGCGCGGGTAAAACCCCAGTTGCAGGCTAATTTTTAGCTTAAATACACACTTGTTTATTAACGGATTTTAGCTGTTAAACATCTTGATTTAACAGCTAAAACTATTATTTAGCAGTGAGTTTTTTATGTGGGCTCAAAAAAAACATCTTTTTCCACCCTTGGTTTTGCGTTGTAAAAAGCCACGGCATAGGCACTAACGATAAAATAGAATAATGCACATGAGGCTGTTTTCCTGCGGCATTTCCGGTATCGCCCAGTAAGCCAATTTGACTGTTTATACTTACTACATCACCTGTACTTACCGAGTAGTCATTTAAATGTGCAAAATAATGCACGCGCCATTTAGGCCCAAGCACTGCAACCACCTTACCACCACGGGTTAACTCACTTGCAAATATAACAATACCGCTTGTTGAGGCAACTACGGGAGTATTTTTTGTGCCAAAAATATCAATTCCTTTGTGCACACCCGACCTACCCCAAGGCTCGTACCAAAACGTGTTATGATTCCAATCTTTACTTGTGGCACCTTGTACCGGAATCATTATTTTTTCGGGAATTAGTAAGCCTATAATTAATAAAGTAGCTATTCCAATTGCAATCCACTTAAGTACTTTCACTTTTCTATCCTTGATATTTATATAACTTATACTGGTAAATTATTAGCCATAATAACTGAACTCATCATGAGTCGTATTTATGGTGTTTTATTTATGAAGTTTTATTTGAATGAAATACCCGACTAACATGTACTAAGCTGATCAATTTCAAAATAGGTTTTATAAGCAATTGAGCACTGCCCGCTATAAACAGCCATGTGCCACTTTCTATTAGTGAGTCATTTAAAAAGAAAAAACTGCCAATTAAAAACCAAACAGCAATCAAAAAATCGTTAAACGCTCCCAGCGCTTCATATCGTCGCTGGATGGTAATATGCTCTTGCCCTAAATCTAAAATAAACTGATTACTGGGGTCCATAAGTACTGCTCACTCTTTTATTTCATAATTTAAAAAGCTTGTTTTCACAAGCTAAGCCGCACCATACAATAACAAAATTTACGCAATAAAAAACGCTGGCCAATGCGAATCAGCCAACGTTTTATTGTTTGTGCAATACTTAACTAATCGTTTATTTTTTCTCTTTTTCTAAACGCTTTTTAAGACTTAATGCAGCATCGGCGGCTAATAAACGCATGAATTCAGAGCCATTACTTTGCTCGCCTTGGCCTGCGCCTATTACAATTTCAGGCACTAAACGGCTATTACCTAAGCTTGTAAATAAAGCGGTTTGAATTTTAACTTCTGCTTTTAGTGTTTCATCAAATACATACTTTGGATCAAGTGCAGCAGACTTAGCTCTTAAACGAGCCTCAGCTAAAACGTCCATACCTAATGCTTCTAAACGTTGTTGCTTTAGAATCTCTTCTTGCTCTTTTGCAAGCTCCGCTTTTACAGCCACTCGTTGCTGTGCAGAAATAATGGCATTTGCCTTAATCCGTTCAGCATCAATTTGCTCTTTTATTTTTAGCTTTTCAGATTCAGCACGCTGCTTAGCAATTGCTTGTTCACCTAAAGCCACTTCAGTACGCGCTTGTTGCTCTGCTTTTTTAAGGTTTTGACGCGCTAGCGCTTCATCAGCAGCAGCTTGCTTTTGGGCTTCAAGGCGAGCATTTACTTTGCTTTCGTAGTCAATATCAATAATGCTGGCATCTACTACTGTAATACCGTAAGCGCCTAAAATAGGTGCGTTACGCAGTGTATTACCCTCATCATCCATTTTAATATTAATAGTGACACGTTGCTGTTTACTTAAATTACCTAAATCGTCAGATTTATCGCGCTCGCCCGTACTAATAATTTGTTCAGTAACAAAAATACCGTTGGTTAATTGATCAGCAAAATCTTGACTTAATTGACCATTACCACCAGAGTAATGTTGCTCTACCGACATCATTCGCGCCGACGCTTTTACATTTTCGGTGGTTGCACGCATTAATAAATTAGATATTAATGTTTCTTGTGAACCAAACTCTTCGTGTATTTTAAGTAAACCACGTAGAGCACCCGACTCTGCTGCTGGTACATTGCCTGGTAATCTAAAACGAGAGACACCTCGTGCGCCACCTGTTGTGGTATCTAAAAATCGAATTGGTATTAGCGGTACAATTGCGCTTGCTGTTGCACCGGCATCGCCCGTAAAGTTAATCGAAATTACTTTTTTATAAGCGGATGTACTACCAAACGCTTTTAAGTAAGGGCCTGCTTGATTTATTACGGTTAAGTTACCTGTAAAAGCCGATTGATGTACTAAACGCTCATCTGCTTCATTCCATGAAACAACTTGCGATGTAAGAGTTGCTATCACGACCAATACAACAACAATTGATGACACTATAATTACATTACGACGACCAAATCGACTCATAAATGAGTCACTTTTTACTGCTGGGACTGCTTTTTCGCTATCCATTTTTATTACTCTCCATGTTTAATTTCTTTTTAACAAAGTAAATAATTTCCTGTTCACTCAAATGTGCGCAAAAGCTACCAGAGCGATGTAACTCAACAAATGTTGCAAGGATTTCTTCTTTACCTTTAGCTGTTTTATCTTGGTTTTCTTGTGTTTGATTTTTTCTGTTAGTTGAGTGATTAGTTCATCAACTATCGTGTCTTTATCAAACAGTACGTTGTATTCCTTGGATTTTCTTACCCGACTTTTATGTACGTTGCTGTAAATTACATAAAGTGCAACGCATAAAATAATAACAAGTAAACTTAACCCTATAATATAAAAAATCATAAGCTCTACTTAAATTAGTTTAAATACTTAATGAGCAATAACAATTGTAAGCATCACTTTACAAATGTTAACCCAGTAATTTTACAGTAAACCCGAGTAAAAAACAGATTAAAAATAAAGTTCATCAGGTATACAGTTATAACCGCACATAAAAGTAAGCTTTTTCAAACAAAAAATGCCAGTCAGTTATTAGCTGACTGGCATTAAACTAATATTTATTAAAGTGCTTTTTACATTATTCGCATTGCACCCTGTCAACACCATTTTCACCGCACTCATGCAGCATTGTTCCATCTTCTCGGCGGGTATCTCTAAACCATTTCCCTTCAATTGTTTTAATAATACGTACGTTGTCTGTGGTTTTGTATTTACGCCAAAAGCTAGCATCAATAGATGTTTCGTCATCAAACTCATAGGGCATAGCAGCGAGTACGGTCACTAAATCTTGAGTTTCTAAGTCAGTAGCTTTGTCTTTAACATTTACCCAATCAGATAATGTCTGAAAGTCGGCATTTTCCTCTCTAAAGGCAAAGTCAGTTTGGTAAAACGATCCTGACTCAGTATAGCTAATGCTAAAACCTCGCTCGAACGGTGTATCTAAATTAGCACTAACGCATTCATCAGCTGTAGGAAAGTTAACCGATGGGCTAGTATTAGCAACGCCATAAAGCACATTGCTTTGCTCAAAACTAACGTTCTCAATGCTAGAGCATCGGTAAGTACGATCGGCGTTAATGTAAACATCGTCTCTAACTGTTAATTTTCCATTTAACGATTCTTCGCCCCAAGGCGTATCTGTTGAATCCAATCGAGACAAAATAACGTCAATTTTGTCGAGTTCGTCTGTATTTTGAAGCTTTACTTGCTCATAAATAAGTTCAGCGCCTGCAAAAATAACTTTATCGCGGTACCATGCATTTTCAAACCCATACTCTGCATCTTTTGCTTTACCACAAACGATAAAAACAAACCTAATAAGTGAATAAATCTAACCTATAGACTTTAGTCTAACACCTGTAAAAATACTTAGTAATTACAATTAGTTAAAATCCATGAAAACAACTAAACAATATATATAAAAATACATTTTTTTATTTTTTAATAGCAAAATACAAAGTTAATAAACACGAAAAAGCCGATGTTGGGGTTTAATCCAACATCGGCTTTTTTACTCTCGCTATTTTATATTATGCTTTAGTAAGCACTTTATAAAAGACCTTATAGAGATAATTCTTCTTTAGCGCGAGTTAAGTTGTGCGATACCATTGAGCTGTTAGACAATTTTGATGCTTCGTATAAATCAGCAAGTGCAGCAGTGTCGTTATGCGCTTTTAAACGTGCAACACCACGGTTGCTTAATGCGAATGACGTAAGTTGGCGTACTTTAAATTTAGGGCCATCTGCGTCTTTTAAAAGTGCGATTGCTTTAGTACAAATTGCTTCCGCTTGCGCATAATTTTTTGACTTAACATTCAGTGCGCAGCTATTAAATGATTGCTCAAGTGGCTGTGGCGCTGTTGCAGTTTCAATAACCATTAATTTGTAATCACTTTGATCAGCCATTGCAGCAGCTGAACATGTTAATAGTGAGCTAAGAGCGATAGTTTTGATAAGTGTAAGTTTCATGGTCATATTCCTGATTAGTTAAGCCGTGCTTGTTGCCGACAACTGAACTTTAGTGAATTACCACAACCCCGACAAACGATTAAAACAAACCTAATAAGTGAGAAAAATTAACCTATAGACCTTAGTCTAATACGTTTAAACTTTTTCTATATATTTAAACAACTTACGCACTATCTTACGTGCCTAAAATCGCTACTTTGCATTTTAAAATACATATAATTATTTATGCTTTTATTTAGTCGGTTTTATTTTAAGCACCTTGCTTTGGCATAACTGAATAACAATCAAACAAATTTATACATTTAATTACATGCAATACTAAGTTATGTATTTATAATTACGGCTCTGGTAACTTTTCATCATTAATGGGTTAACTTTTTTGAAACACACACTTCCTCTTTTTGTTTTATTAAGCACGCTTTTATCATTTAGCCAAAATGCTAACGCAAGGCTTTTGCTCGGTAATGACATGCCTAACACCGGTATGTTTATAAAATCAGAATTTAATGGCGATAGCAGCATTACATCTGCGGGTGTAGAAATGATGGTCAAACAAAATTACAGTAACTTTGGTGTTGTTTTTACAAGCGCAATTGGCGCGGCAGTAATCGATAATAAACAAGGCGAGCAAGAAGAATTTATAACGTGGGACAACGGAATGAAGCTTGGTTATTTTAATGACTTTTTTATATACGCAGAGCTTGGCTTAGATCTGTTCGAACTCGCCTTTAAAAACGATAGGGGCGACAACACCTACCAAATAGAAAAATCGAACAACGACATAGACGGCTACGCAGGTATAGGTGCGGGTTATCACTTTAAGCCATTTAAAATAGAGGTATTTACTCGAGCACGCCAAATAGATGGCGACTACTGGGAAGCACAAGAACATATTTACAGCGGTGTGCAGCTCAGCTTTACGTTTTAATTGCCCTTTTGTTTTATAAGAAAAATAAAAAGCGTGTGAAATACAGCTATTTCACACGCTTTTTAAAAAATTACATTTAACAGGTTTGATCTAACCAATTTATATTTAACGGATAGTTTTGGCTACTTTACCAATACTCAAACCCTGAATTAAAATTGAAAACACCACAACCGCATAAGTGAGAGCCAACAAAATATCGCGCTCGTTCCCATCAGGTAGTTGCAATACCAGTGCAACCGAAATACCACCGCGCAAGCCACCCCAGGTTAAAACTTTCCATGCGCCAGATGGCAACTCTAATTGCTTATTAAATGTAGTGGTTGTTATACCCACAACAATTAAACGTGCGAGTAACGCTATTAAAATTGTTAAGCCACCAGCAATAAACAAATTACTCGAAAATGCAATCATGACGACCTCAAGCCCTATGAGTACAAATAAAATGGCATTTAAAATTTCGTCAATCAGCTCCCAAAATAAATCAACGTAATGGCGTGTTTTGTCGCTCATAGCCATACTGCGACCATGATTGCCCACCATTAGCCCCATCATTACCATTGCAAGTGGGCCCGACAAATGCCAATGGCTTGCAAGTGCATAACCACCAATAACGCCCGCTAAAGTAAGGAGTACTTCTTCTTGGTAACTATCAATACTTTTAAGTAAGTAATATAAAATACCACCTAATACCAAACCAAAAACAATACCGCCACCGGCTTCAACCGCCAGCGTGTGTGCTACATAATAAGTTGTAGGAATATCACCACTTGATAAAACACCCAATAAAAGCACAAAAATAACCACGCCTATACCATCGTTAAACAACGATTCACCCGCAATCACGGTTTCAATACTTTTAGGCGCCCCCGCAGATTGTAAAATACCCATTACCGCAATAGGATCAGTTGGCGAAATTAATGCGCCAAACAATAAACACCAAATAAATGCTAAATCAAAACCAAGCAAAGGAAGTACTAAATAAAGCGCGCCTGCAATAATAACCGTTGATAGCAACGTACCAACACAGGCCAAAATACCGATTGGCAATTTATAGCGCCTTAAATCGCTAACATTTACATGTAGCGCCCCAGCAAAAAGCAGCATAGAGAGCATGCCATCAAGCAAAACTTCAGTAAAATCTAACTGATCGAGCAAGCTCACTTCGTAATCTATAAGATCATCAAATCCTAAAAAGCCCAAAAATATAGCGCCGATAGATAAAAGCATCGAAATAACCATAACGCCAATGGTTGTTGGCAAGCCAATAAAGCGATGGTTTACATAGGTGAGTAACGCGGTAATTGATAAAAATATCGCACTTATTTCAAGTACGCTTAGGCTGGTTCCTGGTGCCATGGTTTAAATCTCAATATTTATTTAATGATGCCCTGCTCAAAATAAGCAAAGCAGAAGGGTTATTATTTTTTATACGGTTATCTCGCATTATATTCGCGTAGCCTAAACAAGCATACCCAAAATATTAATTATAAATACACACCCTACTCTATTGACGTATTTAAGGTATTAACTTACGCATTAAATAAAACAAAAAAGCCCATGTTAGGAATTAACCTAACATGGGCTTTTTTACTCTCGCTATTTTATAACATGCTTTTGGTAAGCACTTTATAAAAGCGTTTCTAAAGTACTTATAAAGAAAGCTCTTCTTTAGCGCGAGTTAAGTTGTGCGATACCATTGTACTTGTAGACATTTGGTTTGCTTCGTATAAATCAGCAAGGCCTGCAGTGTCGTTGTTCGCTTTTAAACGTGCAACACCACGGTTGCTTAATGCAAACGATGTAAGTTGACGTACTTTAAATTTAGGGCCATCTGCGTCTTTTAAAAGTGCGATTGCTTTAGTACAAATTGCTTCAGCCTCAGCGTAATTTTTTGACTTAACATTCAGTGCGCAGCTATTAAATGATTGCTCAAGTGGCTGTGGTGCTGTTGCAGCTTCAATAACCATTAACTTGTAATCACTTTGCTCAGCCATTGCAGCAGCTGAACATGTAAGTAGTGAGCTAAGAGCGATAGTTTTGATAAGAGTAAGTTTCATGGTCGTAGTCCTGTTATGCCAATTGTTTAAATTAGTGAGCTTTTTTAGCGTCAAGAAAATAGCTTAATAACAAGGCAAAAATTATGAAATATAGTCGTTCTATATAAGTAATTTTTAACGCAGTTAGTGAGTTATTTAATTCGCTAAAATGATCATGTTTTAATAAAATTGGTATTAGTTAAATCGTACTTGTTGCCGACAACTGAACTTTAGAGAATTAACACAAAACCGACAAACGATTAAAACAAACTTAATAAGTGAAGAAAACTAATCTATAGACTTTAGTCTAATAATTAGTGAGGCTTATTTAATAGTGAGGTCGAAGTAATTGCAGTGTTGAGCGTTCGTGGTATATTCACCGATACAATTACAAGTTATCTTATTGATTCTAAATGGATGTAAATTAGACAGTCCAGACTGACTTAAGAACTCTGTTGATTTGAATAATTATTTACCATCAATAGCCCAAATTAAACACGAAAAGGAATTCAAAGTGATAAATACAGATTTAATCTCAAATCTTTTAGGTGAACGTAGCAATTTCATATTAATAGGGTTAACCGGTAGAACTGGCTCTGGCTGCTCAACAACAGCAAATTTATTAAGTGGCGATAAATTAAAATTCCCTGCCAGTAACGAAGTTAACTATAAAACTGAACCTTACTTCTCGGGTATGGATATCAAGCGCTATGAAATTGTAAAAAAATACGCTGAAGAGAATAATGATCTATTTAAAGTAATTAAAATAAGTGAACTTATTAGCGCTCAGATTTTAAATATTACAGAAGATGATTTTAGAACTTTTATTGAATCTGTAATTGATAAAGATTTACATCAAAAAATAGAGCAAGTATTAGAAAAATGTAAATTTAAAGAAAGCCAAAAAGCATTTAAAAAGCTATCTAAAGAATCTGATTACTTTATTAATGGTACAAGCTCTCATAACCATGAACTAAAAGGTTTAAATATTTCAAGTTGGTTTGACATCATCAACCAGTTCACATTAAATTTAAAGGATGTACTAAAATCTGATTTAGCTAATAGTTATGTAACTATCTATCAAAGCGTTGGTGATTCGATACGCCGGACAAAAAAGATTACTCCTAACTACAGAGAAAATAGCTTTGTGCCAGAAGGGTTATTCGAATTACCACGAATGGTAAACCGGCTAATAAAATTCTATCGCTATAAAGATAAAGAAGACAAGAAAAAAACATATATTGCCATAGACACTATTCGTAACCCTTATGAAGCAAAGTATTTTAAAGATAGATATGCAGCATTTTATTTGGTTTCTATTAATGCGACAACAGAAGATCGAAAGAAATATCTGCAAGATAAATATAAGTTTACTTTTGATAAAATAGCCGAAATTGATGAAAGAGAATCAGGTAAATTCCCTACCGAAGGTAAAACAGATGCAAAATGTGGCGAATGTAATCAAGAAATAAATAAGTCATCTAAACATGACAAATACGATGAACTTATAATCTCGAATGTAAAAAGATGTATTGAGATATCTGATATACATATATTTAACCCAAGAAATGAACCACAAAACCACAACGTTCTGAAAGCTCAGTTAGCTTGGTATTTAAGTCTAATTAAACACCCAGGCTTAGTAACCCCAACTCCATTAGAGCGTGTCATGCAAATTGCATTTACGGCAAAAATGAATTCAGGTTGTATATCTCGACAAGTTGGGGCTGTTGTAACAGATGATGCTTACTCAATAAAATCTGTGGGATGGAATGATGTAGCCAAAGGACAAGTACCATGTAATTTACGTTCACTTGAAGATTTAGAAAATTTTTCTAGTGATACTACTTACAGCGAGTATGAAAGAAACGATGAAAATTTTAGAAAATTTGCATCAAATGAATTAATTAAAATAAAGCATTTAGGAGAGAAAGGAAGAAATTTAGCATATTGCTTTAAATCAATTCAAAACAAAGTAGATAAAGAAAAAAACCAAGTTCATACTCGTTCACTTCATGCTGAAGAAAACGCATTTTTACAGTTAGCTAAGTATGGTGGTGTTGGTATTGAAGGCGGGAAACTATTTACTACAGCTAGTCCATGTGAACTATGTGCTAAAAAAGCCTACCAGTTAGGTATCAAAGAAATTATATTTATTGATCCATACCCAGGTCTAGCTATTCAACATATTATATCCATAGGGATAAATCCGCCTAAACTAATTCAATTCAGAGGGGCTGTCGGCAAAGCATACCATCAACTGTATGAACCTTTAATGCCTTATAAAGACGAATTAAATTATTTAGCTGATAACTAGACCACTATTTAGAATATTTAATTTTGCAACACAACTCTTGTATCTAGTAAGTGTTGTGTTGAAAAAAAACAGATAGCACAGAGCTCCACTATTAAAAGCAAATGCAACAAGCACATCATTTATTACCCAAACCTATAAACTCCCTCGCCCATATGCCATAATCTAAATAATTCATTATTTTAGTAACTTGGCGCGTATTTAGGCGCTTTTAAGTTAACTACTCAGGGTTTTCAGCATGGCATATCAAGAGCAAAATCAAGCAACAATCTATTGGCACGACTACGAGACTTGGGGGGCGAGCCCTCAAAAGGATAAGCCGAGCCAATTTGCGGGTATTCGTACCGATCTTGATTTAAATATTATTGGCGAGCCACTTATTGAATATTGTAAGCCGCAAGCGGATTACTTACCTCACCCTGAGGCGTGTTTAATAACGGGTATTACGCCACAAGTGGCGATGAAAAAAGGCTTAGTTGAAGCTGAGTTTATAGCAAAAATTCATGCCGAATTTAGCGTACCAAACACCTGTGTCGCCGGTTATAACAGTATTCGGTTTGATGACGAAGTAAGTCGTTACAGCTTTTACCGTAACTTTTACGACCCATACGAGCGTGAATACAAAAATAACAATAGCCGATGGGATATTATTGATTTAGTACGTGCTTGTTACGCGCTGCGCCCTGAAGGCATTGAATGGCCGTTAAAAGAAGACGGCAGCCCAAGCTTTAAGCTAGAGCATTTAACCGTAGCCAATGGTATTGAACACGCTGCAGCGCACGATGCACTAAGCGATGTAACCGCCACTATCGCACTGGCTAAGCTAATAAAAGAAAAACAACCAAAGCTATATAACTTCTTTTTTGGGCTGCGTAATAAAAAAGCCCTTGCTGAATTGGTTGATGTATTTAACATGACGCCGCTGGTGCATACCACATCGCGCATACCTGCAACACAAGGCTGTACAAGCTGGGTTGCACCAATGAGCTTTCATCCGGTTAATAAAAACGCGGTTATTTGTTTTGATTTAACCCAAAACCCGCAAGTACTCATTGATTTAAACGTAGAAGAGTTACGCAAACGTTTATACACCAAACGTGTTGATTTAGCCGAGGGTGAATTACCTGTTGGCTTAAAATTAGTGCATTTAAACAAGTGCCCTATTTTAGCCCCAGCTAAAACATTATTGCCTGAAAACGCCGCCCGCCTTGGGATTGACCGCGAGCAATGCTTAGCTAACTTAGCTATTTTAAAAGCCAATACCGACCTTCGCGATAAAGTAACCGAAGTGTTTAACGAGCAAGGCGATTACAGCGCAACTACTAACGTTGACTACTTACTTTACGATGGGTTTACAAGCCATGCTGATAAAGCTAAATTTGCGATTATTCGTGATGCAAAACCAGATGAATTAGCAGGGTTGAAGTTAGACTTTGAAGATAAAAAGTTTAATACGTTGTTGTTTAGATACCGCGCCCGTAACTGGCCTGAAACGCTAAACCAGCAAGAGCTTGACCAATGGCGCCAGTATTGCCAAAACAAGTTAATGCACGGGGAAGATCAACCGTCGATTAATGCGCAAGATTTTATGATCACCCTTGAAAACCTAGCGCATGAACATGACGACAGCGAAAAAAATCTTACAATTTTAAAGGCACTGTACAACTACGCACAAAGCATGTAATTTGGTGTAGACGTACTTATACAACGCATATAAAAACGCGACGCTATAGTAATTTAAGCGTCGCGTTTTTGTTTGAATTTTTATGGGCTTCGCCCATCACGCCAGCAAGCTTAGCGTCATCGACATACTCGACGTAAACGTTACTTTTTATGTAGCGCTTCAATGCGTGCTAGTAAGCTTGAGGTGTCGTATCTGCCGCCGCCGAGTGCTTGTACATCGGCGTAGTATTGATCGACCGTTGCGGTCATTGGTAATGTAGCGCCATTGTTTTTAGCTTCATCGAGTGCAATGCCTAAATCTTTACGCATCCAATCTACGGCAAAACCAAACTCATATTCACCCGCCCACATTGTTTTGTAGCGGTTTTCCATTTGCCACGAACCGGCTGCACCTTTAGAAATGGTCTCTATAACTTTTTCACCATCAAGCCCAGCTTGCTTGGCGAAATGTAAGCCTTCGGCTAAACCTTGCACTACACCAGCAATACATATTTGATTAACCATTTTACAAAGTTGTCCCGAGCCAACGCCGCCTAGTAATTGGCTAAAACGACTAAACGCGGCCATAACTGGTTGCACTTTAGCAAATACGGCTTCGCTGCCACCCGCCATAACCGTTAATACGCCGTTTTCGGCGCCAGCTTGTCCGCCCGATACAGGCGCATCTATAAAATCGATATTTTGCAGAGCCGCTTTTGCAGCCACTTCACGTGCTACTTCAGCTGAGGTTGTGGTGTGATCAACCAAAACAGTGTGCGGTAACATGCCCGCTAACACGCCGTCGTCGCCATACACTACTGAGCGTAAATCGTCATCATTCCCAACACACATAAATACAATGTCGGCATTGCTGGCAGCTTCGCGCGGGGTTGATGCAAAGCTTCCTGAATGTTCTGCAGTCCACGTTTGTGCTTTAGCTTGTGTGCGGTTATAAACGCATACGCTGTGCCCTGCTTTTACTAAATGCCCCGCCATTGGGTAACCCATTACGCCTAAACCTATAAATGCGACTTTCATTGACATAAAAATGACCTATTTAACTGATAACTTAGAAACTAGACCTCGATTATGTCAACCGGTCGATAAAAAAGCGAATGAAAGTCTTTATAAAATTTCCTTAGCGGGAAAGGTAAGTAGGTAACCTATGGACAGTATTTATCAATTTAATGCACCACTTTATAACAGCGAAAATTTTCCTCTTAGCCAGTTACAGGGCAAAACCGTCCTTATTGTTAATACAGCGAGTAAGTGTAATTTTTCGGTGCAATTAAACGCACTCGAAAAGCTCTACCAGCAATACAAAAGTAATGGTTTTACTGTGCTTGCGTTTCCGTGTAACCAGTTTGGCCAAAATGAGCCGCTTGATAATTTAGCCATAAAAGACTTTTACCAAGATCAATTTAATATCTCGTTTGAGGTATTTGGTAAGGTAATGGTAAACGGGCCAGAAACACATCCGTTGTTTAATTATTTAAAGTCGCATACACGGGGTATTTCGCAAAACCGTGCAATTAAGTGGAATTTCACTAAGTTTTTAATTAACTCACAAGGGCAACTTGTTGCACGCTATGCACCGCGTACTAAGCCCGAAACACTTAAACAAGTAATAGAAAGCAACTTACTGCAAGCTGCAAAGTTAAGCGCTGCAAGAGGTGGTAAAAAGGTAGCATCAAAAATACCTTTGTTTACGCCAGCTAAGGCTTAATTTAAATCAATAAAATGCGTGTTACTAAAGCACAGGTTTATAAAGTAGTTTATTGTATTGATACTTATTAAGCGTCGAGGCTATTACCATGAACATTGCTTTTTTTAGTACTCAAAAGTACGAACTGCCTTTTTTTGAACAAAGTACACGCGATCATCCTGATATAAAAATAACATATTTTGAGCAATCCCTAAGCGAACAAACCGCTATTTTAGCAAATGGGTTTGATGCCATATGCATATTTGTTAACGACACTGTAAACGCCACGGTTATTGAACAATTGGCAAGCCAAGGCATAAATACTATTTTGCTGCGTTGTGCAGGATTTAATAATGTTGATTTACCTGCAGCAAAAGCACATAAAATTAAAGTATTACGCGTACCAGCATACAGCCCAGAAGCAGTAGCCGAGCATTGTATTGCACTTATGCTAACGCTTAGCCGTAAAACGCATAAAGCGTATAACCGCGTACGCGAAGACAATTTTGATTTAAATGGATTACTAGGCTTTAACTTGCACAATAAAACCGTGGGTATTGTAGGCTGCGGTAAAATTGGCCTTGCGCTGTGCAACATTTTAAATGGCTTTGGCGCTAATGTATTAGTGTGCGACCCCTACGCACAACCTGGCAATTATACAATTACCGATATAGACACCTTGCTTAGCCAAAGCGATGTGATTTCTTTGCATTGCCCTTTAACGGAGCAAACTCATCATTTAATAAATGACGAGGCATTTAGCAAAATGAAAACCGGCGTTATGCTTATTAACACCTCTCGTGGTGCATTACTTGATAGTAGCGCATGTATTAGTGCGCTTAAAACTAAAAAACTAGGGTATTTAGGACTCGACGTTTACGAGCAAGAGTCGGAGCTGTTTTTTAAAAACCACAGTGACGAAATAAACCAAGACGATATATTTTCGCGCTTAGTGAGCTTTAAAAATGTATTAGTAACGGGGCATCAGGGCTTTTTTACCCAAGAAGCGCTCACCGAAATAGCAAACACAACCCTGCTTAACGCGTTTGAAGTAAGTGAAGGTAAACCTCTAACTAATGAGGTTTTATAAAGTTCTTGGCTATACCTAAATAACAGGCACAAAAAAAGCGAAGTGCGTTTTAAACTCACTTCGCTTTATTAATTTATTTTAGGGCTTAGATAAAATTAACCAAAGGCAACGTTTGCAAATACCAAGGTCATTAATATTGGGCAAACAAAACGAATATACTGAGCAAACCAGTAATGTACGCCTGTTGTTGCTTGGTGTAATTTATTACCACGCTGCCACATCCAACCTACCGTAATAAAGTAAAATAAACCCATAAGCGGTAATTGATATTGAGTAAATAGCATAATAACTAAGCCAAATAACCAATCAAAATTTAATATAATCGCGCTTGCACACACAAGAACAACGGCGCTTACCGCCCATGTTGCTTTGGTGCGACTAACGTTATGGTTTTCGACTAAAAACGCTACCGGAATTTCAGTCGTCGATATTGTTGACGTAACCGATGCAATAGACATTAATACAAAAAACAATAAACCAACTAATAAACCAATTTCGCCCATGGTGTTAAATAGCTCAGGTAAAATAGCAAAAATTAGTTGCCCTTCGCCAATCAGTTTACCACCACTAAATACTTCAACACCGTTGTGCTGCGCCACATAAATAGCAGGAATGATGAGTAATCCCGCTAAAAAAGCAACGCCAGTATCAAGTAATGCAACACCTGCTGTGAGCTTTGGTAAATTAGCATCTGGCTGTAAATACGAGCCGTAAATCATCATACAGCCCACACCTAGTGAGAGCGAAAAGAACGCTTGCCCCATTGCCGCAATAATTAAATTAGGGTCGAGTATCTGGCTAAAGTCAGGAATCAAATACGCAGCAAAGCCTTCGCTTGCGCCATCGAGTGTTGCAATGTAGGCAATTAAACCAACAAGCAACACAAGTAATAGTGGCATTAAACGGCGCGACCAGGTTTCGATTCCCGATTTAACACCTTTTAAAATAATACTGGCGGTTAAAATAAGCATAAGCGGCGTAAATACAAAATTACGCAGCACTGAGTCGCTATGTAGAAATTCGCTTGCGCCTGAAAACCCAAAAAAGGTTGTTATGGGTTCAATAGCGTACGAGAGCATCCACCCTGCCACTATTGAATAAAAACTTAGCATAACAACTGCGCCCGCAAGGCCTATGTAACCGGCTGCTGCGCCTACTTTACGGCTAGTGTTTTGCCATGCATCGCCCAATGCTTTTACAGGATTAGCTTGTGCTTTGTGACCTAAATAAAGTTCGGTATACAGCGCAGGTAGCGCAAGTAAAAATATAACAATAAAATAAACCAGTAAAAAAGCACCGCCGCCATGGTTGGCCGCTTGCGTAGGAAAACCCCAAATATTACCCAAACCCACTGCTGCGCCAGCAGCGGCTAAAACAAAACCAAGTCGGCTTTGAAACCCATCACGCACTTGTGCCATACATCTACAAATCTGTTATTATTTTGATTATTGTGAATTAAACCATATTTCATGCCAGCTGAGTAATAAAATTGTACCCAGCCTTTATTAGTGGCGTTAACCGCTCACAATATCAGCGACTTCTTTTGCTTTAGGGCTTTTATGACTGAACACTATTTTAAAAACGCCTTGAGTATTACTTCAACTCAATTGGCAAATTTATCTTTAGCGAGTAACAGTATTTTATTATTTAATGCTAAAACACTTGAGCTTAGTGACTTTAATTTACCCGATTGCTTAAGCCCATTTGAGTTAACCATTATAAACCGCCGTAAAAGCCCGCCAGCTAAGCAAGAGTATTTAGCTACGCGGTTATTGTTAAAACACCTTATTAAAGTAACGCAGCCGCAACATACGCACGTACCCCTTAATAAAATGAGTACCGAATTTGACGAGGCAAGCTCAAAGCTGCAAATACACGTAAATGGTGATGTTATTAATACCTGTATTTCGCACTCGCATGGTTTAGTTGGGGTCGCGCTAAATTTTAATAAAAGTGAGTTTGGTTTTGATATTGAAAAAGTAAGCCTAAAGCGCCCGTTTGAAAAGCTCGCTAAGCATTTTTATCATAATGATGAAATTACACTTATCACCGAACCTACTAATACCCAAGCCCAAGCAGATACGTTTTTTAGAATTTGGACATTAAAAGAGTCACTTGCTAAAGCCACCAGCCGCCCTATTGCACAACTACTTAGCCCCAATGTGTTTGACGAATTAAATAGTGCAAAGCTTATTGCTTGCAGTAATAGCCTTACTGTAGCTGATAGAAGTGACAGCAATGTTTGTTTTGATGTAAGTGTGGTGCATAAAAAAAGCATCGACTGGCGATGCTTTTTATTAACCGACTTTGTTAAGTAATTTTGTTAAGTAACTTTACTAGGTAATTTTACTAAGTGATTTCCCTGAATAACCGTTACTTACGCAGCAAAATCGTTTTCTAATAAACGGCTATGAATAGACTGTACTACGTTATCTGACTCAGTTTGCTCTACTAAAAAGCACAAGTTGTGCTTACTTGCACCGTGACAAATTAATCGAATGTTAAAGTCTTTTAGTACACTCATTAAGTTCATTTCGTGTTGGCGTAATTGAATCTCAGAGCCAATAAGTGCCACCAATGTTAGGTTGTTTTCTACCGAAACATGGCAAAACTCTGCAAGCTTATCTAGGCATTCTTGATCAAGCTCTGGACGCGAGGCGTTTTGCGCGTTATCAAGCGTTATAGCCACACTGATTTCTGATGTAGTTACCAAATCTACCGATATATTGTATTCACTTAATAGTGTAAATACGCGTGCTAAAAAACCGCTTGCTAGTAGCATTTCTGGGCTTTTAAGCGTAAGCAATATTTGGTTTTTACGTTGCGTTACTGCGCGTATACCTGGTTGCTGCGATTTTTCGCGCTCAATCCACGTACCGCCACGTTCAGGCTCTCGGCTCGAACCAACAAACACGTTAATGTGGCTACGGCTTGCTGGTAAAATAGTCGCGGGGTGCAATACTTTTGCGCCAAAGGTTGCCATTTCAGCGGCTTCGTCAAAACTTAAACGTGCAATAGGCGTCGCTTTTGCGCATAAACGCGGGTCGGTGCTAAAAATACCCACTACATCGGTCCAAATATGCACACTTTTAGCGTTAATTGCTTCAGCTAAAAGTGCAGCGCTATAGTCAGAACCACCACGTCCTAGCGTTGTGGTTTGGCCGTATTCGTCACTGCCAATAAATCCCTGAGTTACAATTACTTGAGCGTCTAATAACGGGATTAAATGTTCTTTAGCGGCTTGCGCTGTGGCTGCAACATTAGGCGTTGCTTTGCCAAATTGGCTGTCGGTTTTAAGCACCTTGCGCACATCAAAGCGATCGGCGTTTAAACCTTGTAAACGCAGTACCTGTGCAAACAAATACGACGATAAACGCTCACCAAAGCTAAGTAGCTCGTCATGTTGCTGATCGGTTGTTAGTGGCTCTTGAGCCAATGTTTGAAATGCTTTTAAGGTTTCGTTAAAGCCAACCGCTAAATCGGCATCTAGCGATAACTCATCTAAAATAGTTTGTTGAATAGCAAGCACACCATTTATGTGTTCTTGGCGCTCACTTGAGGTAATACTTGATTTACACAGTGCAACTAAATGGTTAGTTACGCCGGCACTGGCGCTCACGGCAACAATACGTACGCTTTTATCTGCAACAATAATTTCGCTACAGCGACTCATCGCTTCAAAATTTGCAACACTGGTTCCGCCAAATTTGGCAACGATGTAATCTGATTTTGCGCTTAACTCTGTTTGAGGCACTGTTTGTGGCGCTGATTGGGTAGTCATTTAGTCTCCTTTCGCGGTATCCAAACCGCAATAAAACAAGAAGAACTTGGCAAAGGAATGCTTGAAGATAAGTCCACTGCCAGAAGCTCTCCACCTATATTGGTGACAGTTTTGAGGATTCAGCCCCATAAACCGAAAAACAATGACGACGTACCATTATTTTCCTCGGCGAGTACTTCCCTCCTTAATGATCATCGGCTTTCGTCGCCTAACATTAAGTACCTAAGTATCGCACCTCTTCTGAATGCTTTATTAACCAGTGGCTAATAAAACAAAACCCCACTAAGTAGCGGGGCTTTGAAACTTATCGTTTAGACGTCTAGCTGTCAAGCATTTAATAATTTATGAGTTAAATAAAACTGCCCATGTAATACGAGCCCGCATAGCCAACCGTGTAACAAATTAATAAATGCAGCGATAAACGCAAGTAGCTCATAAAGGTAAGCGCTTTAACTTTACTCATGGCAATAATGCCCGCAGCCGAACCAATTATAAGCATTGAACCGCCCACGCCCGTTGCATACGTAAACGACAACCAGTGTTGCTGGCTCATTACTATATCGGCTTTTAATAATGCAGCGGTAAGCGGTACGTTATCGACCCCTGCTGATAATATGCCCATTAAGTAGTTTGCGTATTCAGGTGCCATTACCGTATATAGGTCGGTAAATTTACTTAGCATACCAATTTCTTTCAGTGCGCCTACAAGTAAAAGTACACCTACAAAAAACAATAATGTGTCGTATTCTATATCGCGAACAAAATCGATAATGTCTTTGTTTATGTCTTTTTTGCGCATTAAAAATTGCGCCACTAAAAACATCACTGACAAGCCAAACAAAAAGGTTAATAGAGGCGGTACGCTGTAAATTACACTTAGCGTAAGTGTGCTCACTACGGTAGATAAAAATATAACAGCAATAGTTATGTCGGTTTTTTCGATGCGAGTTTTACCTGCACTAGCAAACTCAACACGCCCTTTCATACCAATAGATAGTAACGCGGCAAGCAGCATAACACTTGTAAGTGCTGGCGCTATAAGTAGTAATAAATGAGCAATGGTTACTTTGCCATCTAAAAATATCATTAGTGTGGTTACGTCACCGGTTATTAGCGATACCCCACCTGAGTTAACCCCAAACACAATAAGCGTGGCGTATTTAATTAGTTTTTTGGCTTCAAGTTTTAACGACATAACAACCGCAAGCGATATAAGCGTCGCTGTTACGTTGTCTGAAATCGACGAAAACAAAAATGCAAAACCACCCACCAAAAACATGAGCTTTTTTTCGCTAATACTTTTTGGCATAACGCGGTGCACAATATTTTCTATAAACCCCTTTGAATTTAAATACGCTACAAAGGTCATCGCAGCCATTAAAAATAGCCATAATGAGGCAATTTCTAAAATATTTTCGTTTAGAAGGTATTGAATCGTATCGGGGCTTTGCCCGTGTAGAGGGTATATAAAAAGAAGAATCCAGCAAAGCGTACCAAAAAACAGCGTGGTTTTAGCTTTATTGACATGGATTATATCTTCTATAACGATCAGTAAAAATGCAATCGCTATCAGGGTTAGAATAATCGAGGAAACCATGGTAGTTAAACAACCTTTGATATAGTTTTAAAGAACACACAAATAACATTCCATTTCATGTGCCTATTTTCGGCGCGAATTTTAGCACTGCCTCTATGCAAAAACTATTATTAAATGGTCTTAAAAACGAATACTATATACAGACAAGGTTAATTAAAAATACGTAATAATGAGTCTTCTAAAAGAACTCAATAATAAAATACTAGGATGTTGTAACCCCTTATGATCCCAGCTAAAAAGCTGCTAAACACCATAACCGAACATTGGGGTGTATTAGAGCTATTATTTAAACGTTTTAAAATGGCTGACTTTAGCCTAAAAGACGTACAAAACGCGATTAAGCAAAAGCAGCCTACGTGGTCAAACGAACGCATTTATAAAGAAACAAATCGTTTGTTAAACCAAGATATTTTAATTCCACTGGCTAAATCCTCTCAGCTTGAAATAAATCGTGCTATTGCCGATTTTGCTACGTTTTTACTGCAAGAAGAGCATTTAGGCTTAGCGCAAGAAATTAGCGTATTAGTCGACGACCTTGCACGTTTAGGTAACCGCCTAGATAACGCTGGCGAAATAGAAGACTTTGACGATTTGCGCCGCTACAGCCGCATTATGGATGATCGGGTGCGTAAAATAATGAAGCTCTATACGCACAACGAAAACGCTATTTTAAATATTGTTGAACAAGCCAAATCAAATAATGCAGTGCAATCGCTGCAAAAGCGTTACAAAGCGGTAATAGAAGCCTTTGACGAATACATAGAGCCAATGCTTGAAATGGTTGATATTCGTGGTGAGTTTCATGCGTGTTTTACCCTCATTGAAGAGCAAATAAGTAAGCAAATACTGCACATTGAGCGCTCAGGTAAAGCGTATAACGATAAACGTATGCTGGAGCAATTACGTACCCGTATACTCGAAATGCATTTAATGGGCCGAGAAAGCTTACGTAAAAGTGCCGATATGCTTATGCCACTGCGCGAGGAGCTTCGCCGTAATAACTTAATTACTCGCCAAGCAGCCAAAGTACTTGGGCTTGTACGTAAAAATGGCGTAGACAATATGCTAAGTGCTGTGCAACCACATTTTGTAAGCGACGCGCAGCGATATTCGCTTGGTCAGCAACGCCATATTGTGGCTTATATGGCAAGCTTGATTGAATTTGAGCACGAAGAATACCAATTGCCTGACCAGCAAGACGTGCCTGCATTTGTTACGCCTAATATTCCTGACTACAACGATGTTAAAACCAGCTTTGCTAAGCGCTTTAATAAAAAACGCAAAAAGCCGCAGCCCTTGCTGCAATTTTTAGACGAAAGCTACCCAGATCTCGATGCCGACGAAATGCTATTTTTGTATCAAAAATTAGTCAGCGACAGCGATATTAAAATAATTCAAAGCGATGAAAAAGCCCGCGTAAAAATTGCCGGTCAGCACTTTTCTTTATATCCATTTAATTCAGAGCCTCAGCCAGATCCAAAGGCAGGTAAATAAACCATGACACACATAAACTTAGACGAGCTAACTCATCTACAAGCCATTAATAAAAAATTAGTAGCGGGTTATCACATTTGCGAGCAAGACAACGTAATGTGGCAAGAGCTTGACCAACACATAGAAGACTACACCGCCCTATTTACCGCTTTAGGTAACGATTTAAAACACGATAGCCGTGGCTTTTATTATTTTGGTAGCGACGAAAGCACACCCAATATGGGCAAAATATCTCGCGCTATCGCACTCACCATTTACATTTTAATTGAGCACTACGCCAATACGGGTAAAGATCCAATGCGCGCATTGTTTGACGACGTAAACGATTTAGAGCTTATGCAAACGCTGGTGCAAATTAACAAACATTTGTTTGATCAGCTTGAGATATTTTCGGGATCGGATTTGCGTAAAGACGTTTACCTGCGCATGGTGCGCTTAGGTTTAGCCCGTGAAGTAGAAGGCGGCTTTATGCTACAAGCGCCAATTCACCGCTACATAGATGCACTCATGGAAGTAAACGAAGAAACCTATATTACAGAGGACGAGGAATGAAAAATCTATACGGACTAAGCAAACTCGCCCTACTTAACACCGCAGGCTATGCAAAATGTGTGATCCCGCTTGATAAAAGCAGCTCTATTTGCGCGCCCAATAACACAGGTAAAAGCTCGGTTATTAACGCCCTGCAGTTTCCGCTTATTAACGATTTGCGCTTAACAGAATGGGACGGACACGATTTAGATGAAACCCGTAAATTTTATTTTTCATCCGATCAGTCATACATTTTACTAGAAGCTAACTTGCCTCATGGCTCGGTAGTAATTGGAGTTGCAGGACTTGGTAAAATTGCCGGTTACGCGCATCAGTACTTTTGTTATCAAGGTAAGCTTGATTTAGAGCAGTATACGCAAGGTAAAACTATTATTAAATTTACCAATCTGTTCAACCATTTAAAATCGCTTAACTACAACCCTATTGAGTTAAAAGCACAAGAGTTAAACGCGCTGTTGACTGGCGGCGCAACGGCTTTTGACGGCGACATTAACCTAAAAATGATCCCGCTAAATAATGTACAAGACTCTTCTATTTATAAAGAAATATTTAGACGTATTCTTAACTTACACAAATTAGGCGCAAGCGACGTAAAACGCTTTATGCTACGCGTGTTTGAACGCCATATGTCGAACTCTAAAGTCGACTTTTATGAAGTATGGCGTCGCTCATTTGATAAAGTAAACCGCTCAAAACGCGAATTAAAAGCCCTTGAGTCAATGCAAGAGCCAATAGCCGCGCTTGAATCAATGCTTGAAAACCAAACCGTGCTTAAAGGTAAATTAGCGGCGTATGCGCCTAAAGTTGACCAAGCACTGATTGATTTTGACACTTATCAAGAGTCGCAACTCTCTGAGCTTGCCATAGCCCTTGAAGATATAGAGCACGAAAAACACGAGTTTGAGCAAAAACAAAGCCTATACGTACAGCAATCGCGTGATATAGAGCGCAGACAAACTCAAATTGAGCAGTGGTTTTTAGATTACGATGCGCTTAAAAGCGAGTTTGAACTGGTAAATAAAGCCACGCTTAAAACCAGCCTGACTCAATTAAAGCAAGATTACGAGTCGCTTTCGCACTCTATAACCAGCGCACAAGGGCAAAGCCTACACACGCTTGACTACCGCATTAGCGAAACACAAAAACAAATTAAGAGCTTAAAGCTGCAACTTAAAAACCTTGAGTTTAATTTGTTTACCCGTATGCGCGAAGACCTCTCGTTAAAAGAAGTAGAAGAAATATCGCGCATTTTAAACCCAGATATTCTCTCATTTGCGACCACCACTAATGGCGATATAACCATTGATGACGAAGACGCGTTTGGGGAGTTTTTATCGCTATTAAGTGAAAACGTTAAAGGCGGTGTATTAACGCTACCAGGTGCGAGCATTAATCTCAAAAAGCTCTCGCCTGTGCAAATGCAAAGCGGCGAAAACAAGGAGCAATTAACCGCTCAGCTAAATGCACTTGAGCATTCACTTAAAGAGTTTAAGCAACAACGCGATGTTGCAGCAAACGTTGCCGACAAGCAAAAAGAAAAAGACGCGCTATACGATGAGCTTATGAGCGCAGAGAGCGCCCTAAAACGCTTAGAGCAGTTTGATATAATGCAACAGTCGGTTGAAGCGCAAGCCATGCTAAAAGAGCAGTTATTAGCTGAGCGCGAACAAGTTGACGACTACCTGCAAGATATTCAAAAAAATAGTGGCTCAATTGCCGATCGTCGCTCGTTAATTAAATCGAAACAAGAGCAAATTAATCGCCAAACTGAGCGCTTACGCCAAGTTAAAAGTGAGCGAATTGATCACACGCTTGATTTATACAGTGGTAAAGTAACCCCGTATATGATTGATATTACAGTCGACTTTGATAACTTAAGCGACCTTGTTCATCATTTTAATAAAGACTGCCAAGAGCTGCGTAATTTTGACATAAACGTACGCAACACCTATTTGCATGTATATAACGCGGGTATTACTAAATTCGATAACGAAAATGACGAATACACTAAATACCAAAAGCTAATAAGCGCCTTTCATAATATTGATAACGAACGCGATGCGGTTGAACGCCAAGCACGCGTTGCGCTTACCGAAGTGGCCGCAACTATAAAAGGCTTGCGAGAGGATTTAGACCGACTTCGCCGCGAAATGAATAGCTTTAATAAAGGCATAAGCCAGCACCGTATTTCAAACCTGCAAGCGTTTAAAATTAACGTCATACCGCGCAAAATGCTGGTTGATAGTATAGATACCATTATCAGCACGTCGCATCAGTTTGAGCAAGGCGACACGCTAGATTTACTTAGCCAAGAACCTTACAGCGAAAGTGCGGTAAACGAAGCAAAAGATCACTTAATTAAACTCGCCTCAGATAAAGCGGGCTTAACACTTACCGATTTATTTGATATTCGATTTGAAGTAGTTAACCGCGCAGGTGAAACCGAACACTTTGAAAAAATAGATTCGGCGGGTTCAAACGGCACACGTATTACGATTAAGTTATTGTGTGGCATGTTGTTTATTCGTTACTTATTAAGCGATCAGGAACAAAACCTATACCGTATACCTATTTACATAGATGAAGCGGCTGACATTGACCCACAAAATCAAAAAGCAATTATAGAAACCGCACTAAGCTTTGGTTTTGTGCCTATATTTGCCTCAGTTAAGCCACAAATAAGTTGTGACTACATTGTGCCTATTCGCTCGGTAAAAGACGGTGCACAAAACTGGGTAGATGAAAAAGATTGGATTGAAGTTGAACATTAAACTTTTACTGATGACTAATTAACAGAGGTTAATTAGTCGTTCAGCCTTAGGGCGTGTTGACCTTTGTGGATTGAAATTTGTTCAATTTAGGGGCAATTTAATCGCGGCGTGAGGTTTGTAACCTAGTGGGCTAAGTAAAAACCGAGCAACAAAGAGTTAATTGCCCCTAGGCAGAACCCTTCGGGCTGAGGGATCCCCACTTTATCCAGCGGCCTCTTTTTCGTAATTCAAAATAAAGTTTTTTAAACTTTTTTCTATATAGCTTTGTGTAATACGTCCCTTACATAGCTTTATGACTTGCTTGGCTAAGGTTAAAAATGAAAGAACTCGGCGATTCTTAACGCTATTTGCTTGAAATTTTATATGCCACTTTCTTTTTTCTGCTTCACACCCTATAAACCATAACGCAGTGCTCGCTATTGTGGCTATCAAGCATAATATTCCTATTCTATTTATGCCGGTGCTTTTACTAAAACGCCACGAAAAACCATATCTCAAACTTTTGTCATCGCGGAAATTTTGCTCTATTTGCATTCTTTTACTATATAAACCAACTACTCGCTTACTCGTCATTGTATTGTCTGATGTCGCGAGTAACCATGGCTCTTTAGCTAAGTTTTGATACATTTTTGTATCTTTCGTAAATCTGCTTTTTCCTTTTCTTCCTTTATTTTTTCCATGATATACGTGTAAAAATGCATCGCATGCTGTCGGGCTGGACTGAGTTAGTCGTGCTTGACCTAACGCCTTAGGTATATCGCTGGCACCAGCCCTAAGTTGTTTTAATGTATGCCATTGTGATTGCATGGCTAGTTTACACTTCATTGAGCCTCTTAATCGACCTATCATATGTCAACCAAGTTCGCGTACTTTACTATACCAAGGCGTAAGAAAGCCGCCGTCTGTTACAATATAGACACTAGGATGTCGTCCAAGCACTTCATAAAGTTCATCTAAAAACAGGCTGTTGGTTGCTGGGCTATCAAAATCCTTCTGCTCAACAATCATGTTATAAATCACGATAGAGCGCCCATCCACAAGTAAGCTTGCTCGCAGTAAGTGATAGTCGTGACCACAGGCACCGCTCCAGTCAACGGCAATTGCAAGCATGGGTAAAGAGTCAATAATAGGATGAGCTAATGTTTCATAGATAGCGACCCTTTCATTGTAGAGGTGAGTATTTTTTAAGAAGCGATCAACGCGTTTTATTTTATGTTTTACATCCACAGCGCCAGACAAATTTCTGCCGATTTCAGTTAAGGTAAGTTTATTGCCCGAAATTAATGCATTACTGCAGCTTAGTAATGTTTTTACTCTGGCATTATTGAATGGCGCTAATGCATGTTTAAAGTACTTATGGCAAACTGATGTCTCAGGCATAGCAGTTGTGACTTATGTGGGTTGTGGTGATTTACATAAGATCATAAATTGCTGTGCCTGTCACGTTTTGGGGATTCGTCAGCCCATCGGGGATATCTTCTATCCTCTCGTCTAGCTGGAAGCTTAAATAAGACCAGTGTATTGAGTAAGTGCTGCCAGTGTATTGGAATGTTTCCTGGACTCATTATAGATACTGACGAGAAATACTGAATGACAGCCATCGAACTGCTAGAGAAACTAAGCTGGTTAGGCCATATCCCTGTAACTGTCGCCGCCATCGTCATTATTCTTCGTATTAAATTATAGGCGAGTAACACGCCCCATAGCTCCTGACGCACCATGTCTGGACGCTTGCTTCTTAAATGGTATGCGCTATCAAGCATGGTTTGTTTGATTTCTCTAAACCCAAGTTCTATCTCCCAACGATGACAATATAATTCAACAATTTCATTACCTGGATAACGCAATCTATCCGTCATCGAGGTTAATATACGGTAGCTTTTGCCCTTTATTGTTTTACTGATTAATCTCGCTTTAATCGTTTCAGGAACATCGGGAAAGTTTTTTTGTGCATGCTTTGTTGTTTTCAATTCAATGATATGGTCATTTTTACCCGCGCTGGAGATGATTTCATACTGTAAGTCGGGCCTTGCTGGTATCAACCAGTGCCTCATCTTCCCAGTTTGGTGCCAACGATTTAACAGGCCTAAAGAATAATATCCTTTATCAAACATAGTCAGCGAATTATCTGGTGTACGTTCAATTAAACGCTCAGCTAATTTCATCTCGTTGGTTTTATAGTTATCAAACTCGCTACTGAGCAGTTGATGGCTGGTCAATTCCATATGACAGACCATGCGTATTTGAGGAAAGGCTGTATCACCGTATTGGTTGCTACCAGAAGAGAAGGCTTTACGATTATCAGGCGTGTCGGCTGTTCGCCACACAACACCGTCAACAGCTAATAGGTTCAAACCATTCCATGTTTCGAATGACTGTTGCTTATACATTGATTGAGCAGATTTATTGAAAACGTGTTTAACGGAATCATCACCTAACCTTTGTCTCGCCTGTACCATCGCACTTGGAGCAACGAGTTGGTTCTTGTCTGGTAACATGATATCTAGCTTATTAGCGATATTCCAAACCGATTCTTTTCGAAACAATGCCATGCCAATAACTGACCACAAAACGGCCTCAAGCGGTAACCTTCGCTTACGAACGGTTGCAATCCCTGCTTGTTGAAAACCTTGTTCAATGATTTCAGGGTCAAGAATTTCTGATAATTTTTCAAAGGTATGGTATCGGCTGCTTTCTTCAAGTGTTGCTTGCAGTGCTTGTTCTATATTCACAAAAAAAATCCGTAGTTAGTTTCCTAACTACGGATTTTGCATGATCGTTTGGATCGGTCAACCGGTCATTTTCTTAACTGATCGGCATTAGCCTTACGGCCCTTTGAGTTAAATAACAAAAGGGAGAGTTGCTTAACCTAAATTCTGGCTAATAAATCTATCTCTAACAGCTATTTTCAGCGTTAACTGCGTTGAATTTAATTGCAATAGGCCAGCTATTGACGCATAAATTCGCCTTGTTTTCACTGAAAACCTCTGGCAAGAGAAATCAAAGTTTAAATATCTTAACCAGAGTTTAGGTTAGTAATTAAAAACGATATTCTGCACCTACGTAGTAGTAAGCACCGTTAAAACCAAACGGAGCCGAACGACGTGAGTAGTCAAACACACCTGAGCTGCTAATTACGGTATTACCATTAGCATCTACAATAGTACCTGAGCGAGAGTTACCTATTTCATTTTTATCTGGGTAAACATCGAACAAGTTATTTGCACCAATATTTACTGATAAGTCTTCAGTAACGAAGTAGTTAACTTTAACGTCAGTTAAAATTTCTGCACCATACGTTTGACGACCGCCATCTTCTACTGTGTATTCACCAAAACGATTAAGTGAGAGGTTAACAGTCCAATCATCACGTTGATAAAGCGCACTTAAGTTAATACGGTCCTCTGGTTGCCACTCTTCTATAATAGAGATATCTTCAGCTGAGAATATATCTTCTACTTTTACTGTCTCAAGGCTTGAGCCAGCAGGAGAGAACAACGATACAACATCTGTTTTGGTAAAGTTAGCTGCAAGTGTAAAATCAAGCGTGCCGCCTAAACCTTCGGTGTTCCACGTTGCTAAAAAATCAACACCACGAGTTTCTGTATCAGCACCATTTAAGAAAAACTGCCCTACGCCAGCATCAGCACTGTTTAGTGCTGCATCAAGGCTTGTAGATAACCCTTTACCTAAGCGATCACTAATTACAATACGGTCGTCAATATCAATCGAGTAGTAATCAACGGTTACATTAATATTATCGGTAACGTTATACACAATACCTAAACTACGGTTTTGTGATTTTTCTTCTTTAAGTTTAGGAATTCCTAAACTTTGCGCAAGTGTTGAATCATTTCTAAATGTACCAACTTCTTCTGCAACTAAATTACCATTAGTACCAACAACAAATTGCGTACTTACGTTATTAAAGTAAAGCTGCTGCATTGAAGGCGCTCTAAAACCTGAGCTTAATGCACCACGTAGTGAAATATCGTCGGTTACAGACCAGTTACCAGCAAGCTTAAAGTTTACTGTATCACCAAAGCCTTTGTAGTTATCGTAGCGAAGTGCACCCGATAAAATTACATCTTCAATCACATGAGCTTCTGCATCTATGTAAAATGAAATTACATCACGCGATTCATCAACTGATGACGCAGGAGCTGAACCACCAAAACCTTGTGAACCACCTGATGCATCTTCAGAACCAACACCACCACTTAAGCCGTTGTAAATACTTACACCGTTGTTGGTTGTATCGTAATCGCGGTATGCGTACTCATTACCTTCTAAAATGCGATATTCGTCAGTACGGATTTCTGCACCCATTGCTAAAGAATAATCATCAAAGTTTTGCGTAAAATCAATATTGATTGTTTGCAGTGATAATTCCATGCCGTAAGCGTACGCTTCACGTGGAATAGTTGTACGAATATCAGCTGCACTTAAGCCTTGGTCATAACGTAAAAAGTTAGCGTATGAGGCATTGATAGTGTCACTTGTAGTGTAATCAATACTGTTCTCGCCATAGGTGTAAGATAAATCAAGGCTTGAATCGTTATCAAATTCAGTTTTATAACCAAAGTTGTACGAGATATCGTCGATAGTTGTGTTGATTTTTGGTAAGAAACCTAGCGGAATCGTCGCATCGTTATCTTGTAGTACTGGGTTACCGCCTGCATTTGCATTATGACGGAAAAATGCAGCCGACTCATTTTCGCGTGTTGAGTAAGTAATAAAGCCGTAAAGCTCGCCATCACCTAACTCGTAACCGGTATTAATTGTTAAACCAAACTGCTGAGAATCAGCATCACCAATTCTAAAGGTATCACGATCGGCTGTCAGCTCACGCGGATCGCCAGCAAGTAAAGTGCCGTCACTTAGTTCTGTACAACCATAAAACTGACAAGAGCCATGTAAACCGGCACGGTTAGTCGGTGCACGCTCACGGTAATTGATAGTTGTATTTAAATAACCGTCATCACCTAGCGCAAAGCCTTTATTAAAATCAAGGTTAATGGTTTCGCCATCGCCTTCAGAATATTGACCGTAGTTAATAGCCGCTTTGCCACCTTCGCTACCATCTTTAAGTACAATATTAATAACACCAGCAATTGCATCAGAACCATACTGAGCAGCAGCGCCATCACGTAATACTTCAATGCGTTTAATTGCAGAAGCTGGAATTGCATTCATGTCAGTACCTGCGGTACCACGCCCAACAGAGCCATTAATATGAATGATACTTGCTTGGTGACGACGTTTGCCGTTAATTAACACCAATGTTTGATCGGGGCCCAAACCGCGAAGTGTCGCAGGTCTTAAAGCATCAGTACCATCACTAATTGCAGAGCTTGAAAAGTTAAATGAAGGGGCGATAGACTGTAGCATACGACCAACTTCTGTTTGGCCCGTATTTTCAAGCGCTTCTGCACTTAGGATATCTACTGGAACGGGTAAATCTTCAACTGAACGTCCTGCTACACGGCTACCGACAATAGCGATTTTTTCAATTTTTTCTTGAGCGACTTCTTCTGCTGCGTTTACACCTTGCGAATTTACTGCAAGTAAAGCTGGTAATACTGCTGCACTGACCGCTGAAAGCTTCATCATGTTGTTATCATTCCTGTTGATTTGTTTGAGTTTTATACTCAGTAAACCATTTTGATCAACAACCGCATCGAGCTCAGTCCCACCTAATAATGCCTCTAGAGCATCTAGCTGAGTGTAAAATCCATAAACTGAATTTGCGTCATACTGCTTTGCCAACTCATAAGAAAACACCACGGTTTGCTCTGTTTGTTTAGCATATTCAATTAAGGCTTTGTCTGCTCGCTGCGCTTTTATATCAAATTGCACCATTTGCCCAGTGGTTTGAGTTGCTGCTTGTACACTTAAACTAAAAATAGCCGGTGCAAGCACACTAAATCCACTCAATAAATGCGTTTGGTTACTGCGCAACTTATATAAACAGCTGACAAACAAAAATCCTCTATGGTTTTGTTTCTTTTTTTTAATGTTTTTTTTACGTTCAATCTTTATTGATGCAACTTTACCTAACATTAGTTTGATTTGCATAACGTCTACTTATGATTCTGTATGGTGTTTTAGCGTTACTACATGCTCACCTAAACGCTCATGATCAATCGAAAAGTTAGTTTGTAAACTTTCTAGTAAACCTTCAACGTCACCGGCTTTAAATACTCCAGCCACTTTAATACTGGCAAGCTCAGCTGATGAAAGCTCAAAACGTGTGGCTGTATAGCGGCTTACTTCATTTAAAGCATCGCTTAGCTCTTCTCCATTAAAAATAAGCATACCGTTTTGCCATGCCAAATCGCGTTGTACGTCGTTCATTGAAAGCTGCGTAATTGGTTTTGTAACACTTTGCTCAATAACTGCTTTTTCGCCTGAGGTAACAATATTGGCATTAATTTGACGAATTTTTTTCGTGCTATTATCTGCAAGTTGATAATCTTTAAAGTCATTTGCATCAACCGCTACACTTGGATCGGTGATCATCACTTTGCCTTCAGTAACCACCAGTTCTAAATCTGATGATGTATTGCGTTGTACATTAAATACCGTGCCTAACGCGGTAAAACTTTTATCACCAGCCATAACACTAAACGGACGCGTGGCATCTTTTGCTACATTAAAGCGCCCTTCCCCACGACTAAGTAATAACTGTCTGCGACCTTTGCTATAAGCAACTTCTAGTAAGCTATTAGTATTAAGCTGCATTATGGTGCCGTCTGGCAGCACATACGTTGCTTGCTCGCCTACTTTTGTTTTGTAAATTTTAGTGTAATTAACTTTAGCAAGCTCTTGGTTGTAGCCATTTTCTAAGTTAATTAATAAGTAGCTGCATACCATTAACGCTGCAAACAAACTCGCTGCAATTGAGTAAGAAAACATCCACTTGTTTTTTGATGTTTTAGTATTGTTGCGCTGAGGAAATAAATGACTTAATTCGTTTAATACTGAAAGCTCATCCCAAAGCTGAGCAAGCTCGTATATAGAGTCTTGATGTGCAGTGCTTTGCATCATCCATAATTTAAATTGCTCTTTTTCATCATCAGTTAAACCACGATCAATCGCGCTTATCCAATCACATGACTTTTCTAAGATTAAATCTTTTGAATTAAATTGATGAACATTACTCATTCTGCGACCCTCTTAACTGATATAGGATGTGCCTGAGCTTTAGGGTTCGTTTGAGGGCTTTGCTCATGTTCACGCATATACAACATGGTTTGTAACAATCCTTTGGCAATGTGTTTTTCAACAGTGCTTTGGCTTAACTGCATTTGGTCTGCTATCTCTTTTTGGCTCATACCGTAAACTTTTTTTAATATAAAGCATTTACGAATCGATGAGCTTAGTTGCTCAGTAGCTCTACAAAAGAGTAAAAAACGCTCTTTAGATGTGTATTCGTCTTCGAGCTTCATTGATTTGAGTAATACGGGCAATTCGTTATCGTTTTCTAACGAATCATTAAATTTATTGTCCCACTTAGCTATATGGTTGAGTGCTAGATGTTTTGCTGTTTTTAGCATATAACTGCGGGTAAACTGGATGTCTTGTTTTAAATCAGCTTCATAGCTTTTTACAAAAGTTTCTTGCACAATATCTTCTACATCGTCGGGTTGAACAATGCGCGATACAAAACGTTTGAGCTGTTTAGAAATATCAACAAATGTTGACGTGAACTTTACTTTTTTCGTCATCCTTAACATCCACCTGTTGTTATTTTTATTATTAGGGCGTGTTGGCCTTTCGTGGTTGAATTTGCAGCATAAATGCCAAACATGCGCTGCCCTTTGGGTTCAATCCACAAAGGTTAACACGCCCCAATAGATTACGAGTTTTTGACATAAAAACAAGCTCAAATGTTAATTCTGGGTTATTTAAATGCATAGGAAGATAAATGAGTAAACTTTTAGATTATATACGACTTAGTTTCTTTGCATTCGGTTTACTACTTGGAGTGCAAATACCTGCATTTGTAAGCGATTTTGGCCAAGCACTATCAGCCCAGTTAATTGAAGCTAATAATGCCGTTGCGCCTTTTAAAAGCGATGCAGCTAAGTATTTCAATAATGATTTAAATAAGCTAATAAAACACTATCAAAATATTGATGATGAAATTGTGAACAAAGGGGCAAGTAATATCAGTACTCTTTACGAGCGACAGCAAGATTTACAGATAGCCGTAAATAGGTTTGAGAAATCTCCGTATATATTTACTATGATCAGTGGCATGAGCGATATAAAGCAACAAGTATGGCAACGCTTTGAAGGTCAAATCATTTTGAAAAAAGACTCTATTATAGCCGCCATTGTTGCTGCCATAATTGTTGCCTTGCTTGCAGAGCTTACTGGTTATTTGTTTTTAACTGGAGTAAAACGATCATTTAAACGCTTATTCGCAGCTCAAAAATAGTGATTTCATAAAATCATAAAATACATCGGTTTTGCGGGTTGTTAAACTATTTTGCGGACGTAAAAACCAAACCGGTGCATCATCTTGTGCCATTACCCCTGGCATAACTTCAACCAAAATACCGTTTTTAAGATCTTCATTAATCGCTATTTTTGATTTAATAGCAATACCATGACCTGCAATGGCAGCTTGTGTCATATTATCGGAGTTTGAAATAGTAAAACGAGTTTTAGCATTAAAGGTATGTATTTTTTTGTGTTCGTCAAAAAGCTTTAACTGGCGTTGCCACGGCAGGCAAACCCAATAATGCTCACTCAATTGCGTTAAATTTTCAGGCATGCCGTACTTTTCTATGTAGCTAGGGGCTGCACACAGTATGCGACTATTGTTTACGATTTTACGAGAAAGTAATCCTGAGTCATTTAATTTTCCCACCCTAATTGCAACATCTTGGGCGTCATCAACCACATTTACAAAATGATCCGTTATTAAAAAATCAAGCTTTAGTTCAGGGTAAGCTTGCTCAAACTCATTGAGTTTAGGCATTACGTATTTTGAAAAAACCCAAGGCGGCATGGTCACGCGTAGTAAACCACTCACCGATGAGCTACGCGCGCCAATACTATGTTCAGCATCGTGTAGAGCTTCTATTATAGCCCCCACACGCGTATAAAATATTTCACCTGCGGGAGATAACCGTACTCGCCTGCTATCTCTAAAAACAAGTACTGTAGCAAGCTCACGCTCTAGTTTACTTAAGCGATGGCTCACCGTTGCAGGCGATAAATGCTGCTCGCGGGCAGCAGCAAGCACGCCCTTATTTTCAACTACAGCTATAAATGTTTCTAGGTCGCTTAAATTATACATAAAGATGCCATTGTGCACTTTTCAATGTTTAATATTTTCGAATGAAGCTTTCAGTATTGCAATGTTTATTTAAATATCTAAAACACTATAATTGCAAATAGTCTAATTATTGAGGTTCAATCATGAGTTTAAAAGCGCAAATAGATGCCTATAACGTACAAAAAGATGCCAAATTACCGGCTGACGTTTTGGCACTAATGAACACTACAAATGAAGAGCTAATTGCACAGCATATTAGAGACAATGCATTGCAAATTGGTAAAAAAGTAGAAAACTTTAGCTTAGCCAACCATAACGGCGAAAACATTGAGCTTGCAGATTTATTAAAAAAAGGCCCGGTAATCATTAGCTTTTACCGTGGTGGCTGGTGCCCATATTGTAATTTAGAACTAAAAGCACTTAACGACTACTTACCACAATTTAAAACTCAAAGTGCTCAGTTAATCGCAATATCACCACAACTACCTGATGAAACTCTCTCAACTGCACAAAAAAACGACCTTGAATTTGACGTGCTTTCAGATGTGAGCAATAAAGTAGCTGAGCAATTTGGTTTATTGTTTACACTTGATGAGCGTATTCAAGCGTTATACACACAATTTGGTATTGATTTTGAACACTACTACGGCGATAAAAGCTTTAAATTACCGCTACCGGCCACCTATGTGATAAACCAAGAAGGTGTAATTACATACGCATTTTTAAGCGAAGATTACACCCTACGCGCAGAACCTATTGATGTTATGACAGCACTTGAATCGGAGAATAATTAATGTCTATTTTAAAATCGTTAAAAACACTTACTCTTTCACTACTTGTGGGCACAAGCCTTGTATCTGGTTATGCAGTCGCTGATGAACCAAAAGAACAAGCAAAACCTAAAGTGCTTATTTTTGATGTAAACGAAACCCTACTTGATTTAACGTCAATGCGTACCTCTATTGGTAAAGCGCTAGGCGGACGTGAATATTTATTACCACTGTGGTTTTCAACTATGCTGCATCATTCATTAGTAGATACTGTAAGCGGTAGTTATCACGACTTTGGGCAAATCGGTGTGGCGTCACTTCTTATGGTTGCTCAAAATAACAACATTGATATTACAAGTGAACAAGCTAAAACAGCTATTGTTACGCCTCTTTTAACGCTTCCTCCCCACAGCGATGTTAAAGAAGGACTGGCAAAACTCAAAGCACAGGGCTATAAGTTAGTAAGCCTTACAAATTCTTCAAACAAAGGTGTAAAGGCACAGTTTGAAAGCGCTGGTTTAATGTCTTACTTTGATGCGCGTTACAGCATTGAAGATATTAAAATTTACAAACCAGACTTACGTGTGTATGAGTGGGTACTTAAAAAGCTAAACGTAGCACCAAATGAAGCAATGATGGTTGCAGCCCATGGCTGGGATGTTGCTGGTGCAAAAGAAGCTGGCTTACAAACCACTTTTATAGCACGCCCAGGTAAAGCACTTTACCCATTAGCTAAAAAACCAGATCACGTTGTGAAAGATTTACATGAATTAGCCGCTCTACTTAAATAAGTACACGCTGATGAATCAATACCCAAGCGGCCAATGTTAGGATGACATTGGCCGCTTTTTTGTAACTCCCCCTAAATATGTCTTAGTGTATTTATTTTCATAATCTGTATGTTAAAAATTGAATGTAAACAAAGCATTTAGCCCGCTACGCGTTATTTTATCTGCTAGCAATTTAGTACTCACAACGCTACTATTAAATAAATACGTGGTGGAGAACATAATGAATAGTGAAAGATTAGGTGAGTTTGAGCAGTACTTTCAAATTAATGAAAGTATAAGAGTAAATTTATTCCCCGTATCAAACGGACAAGTTCCTAAATCGCAGCTTGAGCTTGAAGACGACATTCCCCCACTATTTAGATTAGCAAATGAAGTAAGTGAGCTTGAGCAAAGCTCGTTACGCCCACTGCGTAACTTAGGCGATATAGCACAAGAGCTAGCTACTTTTTTACAAGCGCAGTCACGTAAAATAGATTTAATAATGAGCCATATTTTGGCCTCAGAACAAGCCCAAGATAACGCAATACAATGTGATAGCTACGGCGGTGGCGGTATTCGTTTTACATCACCTGAAGTACACTCAATTGGCCAAGCATTTAGAACCAAACTGTTTTTGCACCACGAGGCCTCTGCGGTTTATTGTTACACCGAAGTTGTGGCAGTAGAAAAACAAGATAGCGAACACTACCAATACACTATGCTCTTTACCGCAATTAGAACCACTGACCAAGAACTTATTGTTAGAGCGAGTTTACATGCTCAAACCCGCCAACTTAAAAAACGTCAAGAACTTGATCAAAACCAAGGCGACCTAAACAGTGATAATTAGCTGACATCTTTATGTAAAATGCTAAACTAGCGCCATCTTAATTAGTATATAAAATTCATGAACTTTAGACTTTTACCAGAATGGGCCGAGCAAGACGCTGTTATGCTTACATGGCCTCACAAAGACACCGATTGGGCCGACAACTTAGCGCGTGTAGAACCTGTATATATTGAACTTGCTAAACACATAACAACGCAGCAACAGCTTGTTATTGTGGCGCATAACAGTGCCTTAAAAGTGCATATTACAGCATTACTAAATAGTGCTAACGTCTCTCTTAATCGTGTCCATTTTGTAGTAACGCCTACTAACGATACCTGGGCGCGCGATCATGGTCCGCTTACTTGCGCCGCTATTGATTCACCAAAGCCATTAAAAGTATATGATTTTACTTTTAATGGTTGGGGCAATAAGTTTGAAAGCGCATTAGACAATCAAATTAATTGTACTTTGGTAAAAGAGCTAAGTAGCACAAACAACCAATATCAAGCGCTCGATATGGTACTTGAAGGTGGCGGTATTGAAATAAACGAGCACGGTGTGTTGCTAACAACCAGTGAGTGTTTACTTAATAAAAACCGTAACCCTGATTTAAACCCAAATGATATTGAAGCACTTTTAAAAGAGCACTTAGGCGCGACGAGTTTTTTATGGGTTGAACATGGCTATTTAGCGGGCGATGACACCGACAGCCACATTGATACCTTAGTGCGTTTTGCACCAAATAATACCCTTGTATATGTGCAGTGTGACGATAAAACTGATGAGCACTTTAGCGCACTTGATGCGATGGAAAAACAACTAAAAACCTTTAAAACTGCCGATAACACCCCATATAACTTAATTGAGTTACCGTGGCCAAAAGCCGCTTATGACGATAAGCAAACACGCTTACCGGCTACCTACGCTAACTACTTAATTATTAATAATGCTGTGCTTGTGCCAACGTATAATGATGCCAATGATGAGCGTGCTCTTGCGCAAGTTCAAAAAGCATACCCACAACACACTATTATTGGCGTAAATTGCCAACCAATTATTGAACAATTTGGCAGCCTGCACTGTATTACAATGCAATTACCTCGTGGATTTTTAGCTGGAGCAGCACAATGACAAGCCCTGCAAAATTAACCGTTGCGTTAGTGCAACAAAGCAATACCGATAACGCTCAGGACAATATGGCAAAATCAATAAGTGCCATTCGTGAAGCCGCTCAAAAAGGTGCAAAACTGGTTGTACTCCAAGAGCTACACCGAAGCCTCTATTTTTGCCAAACCGAAAATGTTGACGTATTTGATTTAGCCGAAACCATTCCAGGCCCTAGCAGTAATGCCTTAGGTGAGCTTGCTAAAGAGCTAAGCATTGTTATTGTCGCGTCTTTATTTGAAAAGCGCGCTACGGGCCTTTATCACAATACTGCAGTTGTATTAGAGCAAGACGGCAGTATTGCAGGTAAATACCGCAAAATGCATATTCCTGATGATCCAGGTTTTTACGAAAAATTTTACTTTACCCCAGGTGATATCGGTTTTGAGCCTATTCAAACCTCGGTGGGTAAATTAGGCGTGCTAGTATGTTGGGATCAATGGTTTCCGGAAGCTGCACGTTTAATGGCAATGGCTGGCGCTGAGGTATTAATTTATCCAACCGCTATCGGTTGGGATCCTAACGACGATTCGGCTGAGCAAACTCGTCAAAAAGATGCGTGGGTTATTAGCCAACGTGCCCATGCTGTTGCCAATGGCGTGCCGGTAATTAGCTGTAACCGCGTTGGCCATGAAAGTGACCCTAGTGAGCAAAGCGATGGTATTTCGTTTTGGGGCAATTCGTTTATTGCAGGCCCACAAGGTGAACTATTAGCAGAGGCTAATAATACTGATGAGCAAATTTTAGTAGTAGAAATTGATCAAAAACGCTCAGAAAACGTAAGACGTATTTGGCCTTTCTTACGTGACCGTAGAATTGATCACTATAAAGACCTAACAAAAATATACCGAGACTAAGTAACCTTAACTCAAGATGGCTCTTACTTGCTAAGAGCCAACTATAAATGGAGTAATAAATGGCGTTTGAGCAATGGGCAGCCTTGCCTTGGGTAAAATCTCATAAAGATAAAATTCAATGGGGCCAGCTAAGCGGAAGTGGTTTAAGTATTGCTATTGCTGAAGGCGTTAAACAACAAGATAACTTAGTCTTAATTGTTACGCCTGATACACCAAGTGCACTGCGCCTTGAAACAGAATTAGAATATTTATTACCCGATAACCCAGTCATGGTATTTCCTGATTGGGAAACTCTGCCATACGATCACTTTTCTCCCCATCAAGATATTATTTCAGCCCGTTTAGCCACTTTAAATACCTTAAAAAAAGAACAACAAAGTGTGTTAATTGTGCCTGTATCTACTCTAATGTTGCGCACAGCCCCAGCCTCGTTTATTTACGGTTCAACAATAAACTTTAAAGTGGGCGACAAGCTAGACACACATAACTTTCGTGACAATTTAGAGCAAGCTGGTTATTTAAATGTTCAACAAGTAATGGAGCACGGCGAATACGCTATACGCGGCTCTATCGTTGACTTATACCCAATGGGTAGCCCGCATCCATTTAGACTCGATTTTTTTGATGACGAACTCGACACAATTCGCTTATTTGATGTAGAAACACAGCGCTCTGATGAAAAAGTAGATAAAATTGAGCTACTTCCAGCGCATGAATTTCCTACTAACGACGCTGATATTGAACGTTTTAGAATAAGCTATCGCGAAAAATTTGGTGCAAGCTCACAGCAAGACTCTGTATACATGCAAGTAAGCAAAGGTAACTGGCCTGCAGGTATTGAATACTACATGCCATTATTTTTTGAAAAGCTCGCGACTATTTTTGACTACCTGCCAGATACAACAACCGTTATGCAGCTGGGTGATTTAGAGCATGCGGCAGATAACTTTTGGCACGATGTAAATGTACGCTATGAAAACCGCAGAGTTGACCCACTTCGTCCATTACTTGAACCTAATGCGCTTTATCAGCCAATTGAAGAGCTGTTTTCTAATTTAGGCAATTTTGCACGTATTAGATTATCCCTTGCAAAGCTTGGCACTAAAGCGGGTAATAAAAACTTAAGCGTTAGCGAGCTGCCAGCCATTCGTATTGATCATAAACAGCATGAACCTTATGGCGCGTTTATAAATTATGTAGCAGAGCAAAAAAAGAAAAAAGGCCGCATATTACTCAGTGTTGAATCGGACGGTCGTCGCGAATCATTGCTGAGCATTTTAAAACCAAGCGGTTTAAAATTTAAAGAATTTGAAACACTCGAACAATTTATAAAAAGTGCAAGTGATGTAGGCTTAGTAGTAAGCCCGCTCGAGCAAAGTGTAGTACTTGGCACTAAACCAAGCCTTTCTATTATTACCGAGCAAGAACTACTTGGCATAAAAGTATCTCAGCGCAGACGCCGCAAGCACAAGTACGAAGCCAGCCAAGATGCGCTAATTCGTAATTTAGCCGAGCTTAAAGAAGGTCAACCTGTTGTGCATCTTGATCATGGTGTTGGCCGTTACCAAGGTTTGCAAACAATTGATGCTGCAGGTGTAGTTACTGAGTTTGTTACGATTACTTACGCAAGTGAAGCTAAATTGTACGTGCCAGTATCTGCACTGCATATGCTTAGTCGTTACTCTGGTGGTGAAGAAGCCAGCGCCCCGCTGCATAAGCTTGGCTCAGATGCGTGGGAAAAAGCAAAAAAACGTGCGGCTGAAAAAGTTCGCGATGTCGCCGCTGAATTACTCGACATTTATGCTCAGCGCCAAGCAAAACCTGGTAATAAATTTACTCTAGACGCCCCTGCATATCGTCAATTTAGCGATAGCTTTCCTTTTGAAGAAACAGACGATCAGCGCAACGCCATAGAAGCCGTATTAGGTGATATGCAATCAAAACAAGCGATGGATCGTTTAGTGTGTGGTGACGTAGGCTTTGGTAAAACAGAAGTGGCCATGCGCGCTGCTTTTGTAGCGGTTAACGATGATAAACAAGTGGCAATTTTAGTGCCTACGACCTTGCTGGCTCAACAACACTATGAAAACTTTAAAGACCGTTTTGCTGATTTTCCTATTGAAGTAGGTGTGCTTTCGCGCTTTAACTCCACTAAAGAGCAAAAAGACACACTTGAAAAAATGGCCAACGGTAAGCTCGATATAGTTATTGGCACGCATAAACTTATTCAGCAAGACATTAAATTTAACGATTTAGGCTTGTTAATTGTTGATGAAGAACATCGCTTTGGTGTTCGTCAAAAAGAGAAAATTAAAGCACTGCGCGCCGATGTAGACATACTCACACTGACTGCAACGCCAATACCTCGTACACTCAACATGGCCATGAGCGGCATGCGCGATTTATCGATAATCGCAACGCCACCGGCTAAACGTTTAGCGGTAAAAACCTTTGTACGCCAACGCGATGTAGAACTAATACGCGAAGCAGTACTGCGAGAAATTAAACGCGGTGGCCAAGTTTACTTTTTACATAACAACGTAGAAACTATTGAGCGTGTTGCACAAGAAATTAGTGAATGGGTACCTGAAGCCAGTGTGACTACAGCCCATGGCCAAATGCGCGAGCAAGAGCTTGAGCAAATAATGACTGACTTTTACCATCAAAAATACAACGTGCTGGTATGTACCACGATTATCGAAACCGGTATTGATGTGCCTACGGCTAATACCATTATCATGGACAGAGCAGACAAACTCGGCCTTGCCCAGTTACACCAATTACGTGGACGAGTTGGTCGAAGCCACCATCAAGCGTATGCCTATTTACTAACAGGTGACCCTAAAGCCCTTTCTAAAGATGCGAGTAAACGCTTACAAGCAATTGAATCATTAGAGGACTTAGGTGCAGGTTTTGCCCTCGCTACACACGACTTAGAAATTCGTGGTGCGGGTGAGCTACTTGGCGATGATCAATCAGGCCAAATGCAAACCATCGGCTTTAGTTTGTATATGGAAATGCTTGAGCAAGCCGTAAATGCGCTACGTGAAGGAAAAGAGCCAACGCTTGAAAATCTACTTAAAAAACAAACCGAAGTAGATTTAAAACTGGCTGCACTATTACCTGATGATTACATACACGATGTTAATGCACGCCTAGGTATGTACAAGCGAGTTGCTAGTTGTGCTAACCTTGATGATATGGATGAACTACAGGTAGAACTTATAGACCGCTTTGGTTTACTGCCTGATGCCGCTAAAAACCTATTTAGCCTACAATTATTAAAAATGAAAGCTAGTAGTTTAGGTATAACTAAAATTGAGGCAAACCCAAAAGGTGGTTACTTTGAGTTTAGCCAAGATACCAAGGTTAACCCTAGCTTCATCATTGGCTTGATACAAAGTGCACCTAAGGTGTACAAAATGGATGGCGCAAATAAACTGCGCTTTGCAATTAGTGAGGCAAATGCCCGCGAACGCTTAAAAATGGTCACTGCAATGATTGCAGATTTCGAAAAAAAGGTTAGCCATTAATGTTGCTAAAAAAATCGCTTATTGTTTTATGCTGCTTATTTAGCAGCACTGCATTTGCAGAACGCTGGTTTGAGGTTGAGGTGCTTGTATTTAAGCAGCGCCCTGCTCCGTATTTGCAAGAAGATTTTACACTTAAGCACAAAGCTATTGAAGATAAAAATACGCTAGACTTACTGACCCCTCTTTACACTGAACAAGCAATGCAGGCCTGCATAGATGGCGATGAGCGTTTTCAAAAACGCACTTTTACTGATTCATTAGTTAATTCAAACCCGCAATCGGGTGTATGTGACAACAGTATTGACTACCTACAAAGCTACGATGAGCTACCTGTAACGCCTTTAGCACCCGCTAAAGATGATATGCAGCAAATTTATTTATTAGCGCCGCAACAGCTGCAATTTAAAGCGCAATATAGGCAACTAGACCGCAAAGGCTTAACACCTATTCTACATACTGGCTGGCGCTTTGAAGGCGCAAGCAAGTCACGCGCCCCAAGCATGCATTTAATAGCGGGTAAGCATCTTAAAAATGAACCCAATGTAACACCTAGCTATTCAAACCCTGATTTTGTAAGTTTATTGAATTCACAACCGGCGCTATTTAACGACCCAGAACAACCAAAAGCAGAGTGGGAACTAGACGGTTTATTTAAAATACATTTACGACATTATTTATACATTACAGCTAATTTTGATATTAGCCAAAAGCTAGAAAACGGCGATATAGAGTCTGCCCGTTTCTCTCAGTTTAGACGTGTAATTAGTGGTGAAGTACATTACTTTGACCATCCACGAATGGGCATGATTGTCCAGATCAGAAAATTCAAACATTAATATTAAGTAGGATATAACAATGAAAAAACTCCTTATCATCGCAGCTACATTAAGCCTTGCGGCTTGTTCTAAGGTAAGTCTTGAAAATTATGAAAAAATTAAAGTAGGCATGGATAAGACTGAAGTTGAAACTATTTTAGGCAGTGCTGATAACTGTGTTGAAAAAACACTGCATACTAACTGTATATGGGGCGATGAAGCAAAAAATATCGAGATCACTCTAGTATCAGACAAAGTAACTTTATATAGCAAACATGGCTTAGCTAATAAATAAAGTGACCAAATATTAGGGGCTGATTGTATCAGCCCCTTTTAAAATTAATTAAACTCATTTTTTGGAGTAGATAAGCTCAATATTAACGATTTTACTGCGATTTAACGTTATTTTATAGCGTTGATAAAGTGTTTTATCTTCCTCAGTTAGAACAAGTACCATGTTTAATTGATAACGCCTTTCTACAGCCTGCTTAGAAATTTTATTACTGTCTAAATGATATAGCTTCCCTTCACCACGTTTTAAATAACGTGCAAATGGTGCAAGATTAAATTGTAGTGTGTGCTGTAGTGTATCGTAGCCGGGCAAAAATTCTTTCGCACTAACACGTGTCTCACTTGCAAAGTGTAACCACTGCGCAGCTTGTTTATTTTGTTGACGACGTTTTGAAAAAATAGATTTCACTTCTTTAGGTATTTTCTTAAAGCGCATGTATTCAAGCCAAATTAGCTGACTCGCTACTTTGTCTTTGGTAATACTATTTTTAAAACTAAATCGCCACTTAGGTCGCCCTTGTACAATGGCTCGCCAAATCATACGTGTAATATCTTCTTTAAATATTTCACGTAGCCCGTAAATAACCCCTAAAATTAAAATAAGCGTCGCGGTGACTTCCGTAAACGTTGAGCGAGCATTGAGTATTACAACCATCACAAATGCCATGATAACGGCTGTAACAGTGCCTTTAACTAATCGCTTAAGGTAGCTGTTAAGAAACCGCGTTTGACGCTGTAATATTACGCCGTGCTCAATTAAGCGTTGTAACAAGCGCATTTTATTTGTTATTCGATTTGCGTCTTGCATGGTTGTTTCAGAGTTGTAGCTTTTTTCTGCTCGATACGTATTTTCGCTTTTACAAAACTGCAGTAAATCGTTACGCTCTTTTGCATAATCGCTACTACGTGGGCCTTCATCTAAAAGCTTTAAAAAAGATTGCTCAACATGCCAACTTAAATAGTTATCAGCATTGGTAAAAAATGGCAGTAGTTTTTCGTCATCTGGTGTGTAGCGACGCAGCTTTTTTAAAAGCCCTTCGCTTTGCTCATATACCTCGTTAGCACGTTTATAAAAATCTTCTGCCTCATCAATTTTTAACGCGTCTTTTATATCGGCATCAAGGGCTAAACGTACTTGGTAACAAAATAAATTAAGATTTTGCCGGTAATCTTGTTGCTCACCTTTGTTTTTACTAACAAAACGGCTTCGCACTAAAGGCAAGTGTATATTGTTAGCGTTATACGCTAAATGTGATTTAAAGTGGTTATTAAAGTAAGATTCTTCGGTAAGTGTTTGCGGATTAATCCCCATTTCATTGGGAATAGAAAAATACAGATCTATGCGCTGTTCAGAACGAGGAGTTAGCTCTGGTTCAATGACAAAAGATAAGTTTTCATCTTGTTTTAACAATCAGTTCTCCTTCTAAAATATCGTTTTAGTGTACTTGTCTCCTTTATTTTGTTCAATAAAAAAGGCCCAGTTAATACTGAGCCTTAATACGATTAATGTGCTAGTTAAAACTTGTAGTTTACACTTGCAAAAATACGTGAACCAATTACATCGTAAACCTCAGGAACTGTACCCATATCGTTACCACCTAATACTTTCTCAGGCTCTTTATCGAAGATGTTGTTCATACCACCAGTAAATCTCAATGCATCATTCAAGTTATAGCTCATTGAAACATCGTGGTAAATAATGTTGTCAGTACTAAAATTTTCGCCGTAGTATTCACCATCCATTCCACGAATGAATCGTGCGTTATAGAGGATGTTTAATGAATCAGTAAGATCGTAATTAACTGAAAGGTTAGACTTTATTTTAGAATAGCCACCAAAGTTGCCATCGATAGTACCTGTATAATTAATGTCATCTTCTTCAAACTTAATTAGATAAGTTGTATCAAGATTGATCTTGTATCTATCACCAGTGTAACTAATATTCCAATCAACCCCAGATGTTTTTTTAGAGCCAACATTAGTTAGTACAGAGGTTAAGTCAGATAAATCACCAGCTTGAGTCACTTTAATTGATGAACATGAATCTGTATCGCCTGCAAAACAAGAATTCAATTCATTCTGAACATCCAAGCGAGTAATTGCATTAGTAATATCAAACTTCCAGTAATCTAAAGTACTTGATAAGCCATCAGTAACTTCCCAAACCATACCAAAAGTGAATGAACGGCTTTCTTCAGCTTGTAGGTCATCATCACTTGCACGGTTTACAAGTATTTGAGCATCTGTAGCATTTTCCCATGGATCGGATAAGTAATCATAAGAACCTGAATTTCCGCCAAATAATTCAGCAACATTTGGTGCTCTAAAGCCAGTAGCTAATACAGAGCGCACCATAAATTCATCAGTTACATTCCAAGTGGCACCTAGTTTCCAGGTAATTTCACCACCAAAGGTAGAATAATTATCGTAACGAGCCGCACCTTCTAATGATACAGACTCCAAGACTGGCATTGATGTCTCAAAATAGACCGACTGTACAGAATAGTCGCCATCTGTAGAATCCTGCTGTGCTGAAGAACTTTCGCCTAATTGAGTAATTAAATCAGGGGTATAAAAACCACTTTCAAAACGGTTTTCAATACCTATAGCATAACCAATATCACTTTCTGTTACATTGCTGTATCCAGCAGAAAGAACGAACTGCTCATTGCCCCCTTCATTATTCTCCATAAATATTGAATTATTAGCTGTTAAGAAGTCGCGTTCTAGAGGCTCGCCACTAAACCAAATATCCTGATTAGCATAAATACTTTCTTCTACTCTTACAGCGTTAATTGAATTTTTTACGCTATCCTTTGAGTCGTTTCGCCCATAAGTAGCACTTATATCCCAGCTAGCATCATTATCTAAAAGTCCCTGTAAAGACACTGAGGCTCTGTAGGTGTCAGTTTCTTGTTCATAGAGACGAGGACCAACATCAGCCATCCTTCTTTTATATTCTAATGTATCAGCTAGCGTACCATTTTTAGAAAATGAATTAGTATATTTAGCATTTAGTCTATCGGTTTTTAAATCGATAGTTATCGGTTGCGGTGCTAATTGTTGTGATGATTCACGACGCGTATACATTAAATCGATATTTAAAGTTGTATCTGAATCCAGTTCAGTATCATAGCTTGTAAAAATACTATACAAATCATTGGGTGTTTGTGCATAGCTAGATGTAGTGAAATCATAAGAAGTCGTTCTATCTTTAAAATCACCATTACCAACGGAGGTTTTACCGCCTAATGTACCTTGTGGTATCCAAGATGATTGCCCTGCATCCACAAAGCGTCGATCAGATTGAATTATTTCTCCGCGACCAGAGTACTGAGCGCCAACGACAAAATTACCATCCGCTACCTGCATACCGTGGAGTATACTAAAACCGTAATTATTCCCGTCATTCTTTGTTGTTCTACTTCCGTCAATATTAAGTTCCGTGCCTTCAAAATCTTTCTTAGTGATTATATTTACAACACCAGCTATGGCATCAGAACCATAAACTGCAGACGCACCATCTTTTAATATTTCAATAGACTTAATCATTGCAACTGGAATAGTATTTAAATCGACAGAAGAATCAGCGCCAGTACCAGATGACACCATTCTGCGGCCATTCAATAGAACCAAGGTACGTTGAGAGCTCATGCCACGTAAGTTTACTGTTGCAGAACCACCTGAACCGTTATTACTAGTACCACCTAAGCTTGTACCTGCAACTGAAGGTTGATTTGAAAGTACATCAGCAACTGATGTATAACCACTTTTGGTAATAAAATCATCGCCAATGACGGTAATAGGGCTTGACGTCTCCATATCAGTGCGATTAATACGAGAACCCGTCACTTGAATTTTTTCGATTGATTTTGCAGCTTCGTCTGCCGCTAAAACTTGCACACTTGAGAACATTGGGATCGCTGCAATTACAGCTAAACCAAGAGTTGATTTTTTCATGAAAGAACCCTACTTGTTGGAAATTTACCTTTATTGGTAATGCTCACTTTTTATTAGAATAGTGAGTCAGGTGGGCAACTTAGGCGTCCTTAACTGAACGAAAACTTAATGGCAGCTCAATTTATATCATGCAATAAAATGGAATAACTACTTTAGGTACATAGGTTACATTATGTTTCAGTATTAATTAATAAATACAATTTAAAAACAGTAACCTAACAAAAAACCGAAACATTCGAAACACACCTGAAACCAAAGTGATTCACTTTGTAATCAAATGTAATTAACTGAGCTGCGTACCAAAAATAGATAAATTAACAACTTAATCACAGCACATTATTAAAACCGTAAAACTAAATGTTAATTAATAACCATATTTATGCATGCTTGGTGCTTAAACAGTCTTATTTAGCCATTTGGGAAGATTTTTTGATTAGATTTTTTATTCAGTTGTAATTAAAGTTGAACTTTTTGAGGGCACTCATTCACTCTAGAAGTTTTATCTTTTTCAAAACCTAAAAAGGCAATTTTATTGATCTTGTCACTCAAATAATCGTATGTATAAGAAAACGAACTCACATCAAAAATGTAAGCTGTATACAAGAGTTTGTAGTCGCAACTTTAATACGTTACGTAAAAAGAGTAATTGTGTGTTTGTATTACAGAGGTGGCATTATCTTTAACGGTTAGTTCTAAATTCCAAAGCATATTTTGCTCAGAACAAATACCTACCATAGTATTACTTTGCCACAAATCATTATGTTTTTTAAACTGCTGAGGAATGTAACCCATGTACATAGTAATACCTTTTAGCTTGGCATCTTCAATTGTAATGTTTGTTGGTAAATCACTAAAAATAGTAAATGGGGTTTCGGGGGAAAGGGTTTTCTCGCTTAACCATACTTTAACACCATTTGAAAAAGTGCAAGGTAAATTAGCTACACATGTAGTGCTTTTAAGAAATTTTTCATCTGTATTTTTAGAGAAATCACACGCTGTTAATAAAAAAAACACCGCCGTAAATAAACTTAATCTATATATAAACATAACAATTTCGCACTAAAGAAAAGCAAATACTAATAATCGTGACTGTAAATAACAAGTGCGAGTGTTACTATTAGGCCAAATTAGGCACAAACTGTATCAAAAAATAAACAACAAGCTCACAAAGTTTGATTGATGTCATAATTTTATGTAATTGACCTATCTTTTTTAGGCCAAAAAATTTATCATTTCACCCGCAAAAAAATAAGGGTTTCTCAAGTTTTTTTTCTGAAGTTTTCATGTATTGAAAGTTTTAGATAACACGCTTGGGGAAAATAGTAGGCCCCACTTTTAAAGGTGGGTAATTCATTTCTAAACGCATTTATTGCAGCGGAAGCCAGAAAATGAGCCAAACAGTAGCATCACAAACTGAGTATAACTATAAGGTTGTACGCCAATTCGCTATTATGACAGTGATTTGGGGCATCGTTGGCATGAGTATTGGGGTTCTGATTGCTGCCCAATTAGCTTGGCCAGCACTTAACTTTGATACACCATGGTTAACTTACTCTCGACTACGTCCGTTACACACGAACGCAGTAATTTTCGCATTTGGTACTAGTGCACTGTTTGCGACGTCTTATTACGTCGTACAACGTACTTGTCAAACGCGTCTTTTCTCAGACAAACTCGCCGCCTTTTCATTTTGGGGCTGGCAGCTAGTTATTGTATTAGCAGTAATTACATTACCACTTGGTATTACTAGCTCAAAAGAATACGCAGAACTTGAATGGCCAATCGATATTTTAATCGCTGTGGTTTGGATTGTTTACGCTATTGTATTCTTTGGTACTTTAATCAAGCGTAAAGTGTCGCACATTTATGTTGCTAACTGGTTCTATGCTGGCTTTATTATTACTGTTGCAGTACTACACATTGTAAACAGCATGGCAGTGCCTGTGTCGTTAACTAAATCATACTCAATCTACGCAGGTGCGGTAGATGCTATGGTTCAGTGGTGGTACGGTCATAACGCTGTAGGTTTCCTATTAACTGCTGGTTTCTTAGGTATGATGTATTACTTTGTACCAAAACAAGCAGGTCGCCCAGTTTACTCATACCGTTTATCGGTAGTTCACTTTTGGGCATTAATTTCATTATACATCTGGGCAGGTCCTCACCACCTTCACTACACTGCGCTTCCTGATTGGACGCAAAGTTTAGGTATGGTTATGTCTATTATCCTATTCGTACCGTCTTGGGGTGGTATGATTAACGGTATTATGACCCTATCAGGCGCATGGCATAAACTGCGTACTGATCCAGTACTACGCTTCTTAGTTGTTTCATTGTCTTTCTACGGTATGTCTACGTTCGAAGGCCCTATGATGGCAATTAAATCTGTAAATGCGTTATCTCACTACACAGATTGGACAATCGGCCACGTACACTCAGGTGCACTAGGTTGGGTTGCTATGATCTCAATTGGTGCTATTTACCACCTTATCCCTGCGTTATTTGCACAAGGTCGTATGTACAGCGTTAAATTGGTTAACACCCATTTTTGGTTACACACTGTTGGCGTTGTTTTATACATTGTTGCAATGTGGATCTCTGGTGTAATGCAAGGTCTAATGTGGCGTGCAGTAAATGCCGACGGTACATTAATGTACAGCTTTGTGCAGTCTTTAGAAGCGTCGCATCCTTTCTACATCATGCGTTTTGTAGGCGGTGTATTCATCGTAGCAGGCATGTTAGTTATGGCTTATAACGTTTTCCGTACAATTTCAGCTGAGAAAGAATCGCTGAAGTTAGACGCGCAAGCACAATTAGCATAACGGAGTGAGATGATGAGCAATAAAAATTCACAAAATAAACATGAGATAGTAGAAAAGAACGTTGGCCTTATGGCTATTCTGACTGTTTTCGCTATCAGCTTTGGTGCATTAGTTGAGATTACTCCGCTAATGTTCCAAGACGACACAACTAAACCAGTAGAAGGCTTACGCCCTCTTAATGCTTTAGAAATGGAAGGCCGCGACCTTTACGTGCGTGAAGGCTGTTCTAACTGTCATTCACAAATGGTCCGCCCTTTCCGTGATGAAGTTGAGCGTTACGGTCATTACTCTGTAGCGGGTGAGTCGGTATGGGATCACCCATTTTTATGGGGTTCTAAACGTACTGGTCCTGATTTAGCCCGTGTTGGTAAGCGCTACTCTGACGATTGGCACTATGCGCACTTAGTAGATCCGCGTGCAGTAGTTCCTGAGTCGAATATGCCAGGTTTTCCTTGGTTAGCAGAGAATACGGTTGATACCAGCCTTACTCTGAAAAAACTACAAATTTTCCGTGATACTTTTGCTATCAACCCAGAAAACCCAAAACACCCGGGCCTAGGTTATGGCAGCGACGAAGAACTTAAAGCTGATGTTGAAAAAGTTAACGCTATGAATAACGGCGAAGGCGCAACAGAGATGCAAGCTCTAATCGCGTATTTACAGCAACTTGGTACCCACTTGAAGTAACTATTATGGATTACGGAACATACAGAGGCATTTTAACTCTGGTAATTTTAGTATTGTTTATTGTGATTGTTGTATGGGCATATAGCAAACGTAGCAAAAATCGTTTTGACAGCGCTGCTAATGCCATTTTTGAAGATGAAAAAAAACATAACAACACACTCTCTAACGAGGAAAAGGAGTCTGAGAAATGACTAGCTTTTGGAGTATTTGGGTTATTGTATTAACCCTATCATGTTTGTTCATTTTGTTTGGTTTACTCGTGTGGAATTTAAAAAACTACGCTGGTGTACCTGAAGGTGAAAGCTGCGGACATGAATATGATGGCATTGAAGAGCTAAATAATCCACTACCAAAGTGGTGGACTTACATGTTTTTCGCAACTTTTATTTGGTCAGTATATTACCTTGCAGCTTACCCAGGTTTAGGTAACTGGGAAGGTTTAGGTAAATGGACTAGTTCTAATCAAGGCATTACTACTTTAGCAGAATCTAAAGAAGCGATAATTAAAGCAAAAGAAGAAGGTCGCTTTGTAAAACTTGATAAAGAGTACGAAGCTGCACAAGAACGCTTTGGTCCTATTTTTAATCGACTTGCACAAGTGCCGGTTTTAGATTTAGTTAATTCTAAGTTTGAAGGTGACGCAGCGCAGCAAGTTGCTCTTGAAAATGGTGACAAACATGAACAAACAGATGGTCAATTAGCCATCGAAATTGGTCAGCGTTTATTCTCACAAAACTGTACGCAATGTCACGGCTCTGATGCACGTGGTGGAACAGGCTTCCCTAACCTAACTGATAAAGATTGGTTATATGGCGGTACACCAGACAAAATTAGAGAAACTCTGCTTAATGGTCGTATAGCAGCTATGCCACCTTGGGGCGCAGCATTAGGTGAACAAGGCGTTAAAGAAATGACAGCACACGTGCTAAGCCTTTCTGGTCGTACTGTTAATCAAAAAGATGCAGCTGCAGGTAAAGCTAAGTTTGCTATGTGCGCCGCATGTCATGGTGCTGACGGTAAAGGGTCAGTTGCACATAACCTACCATTTGGCGCACCAAACTTGACCGATAACATTTGGTTATACGGTGGCTCTCAACGTGCTGTTGAAGAAACACTTAACCACGGTCGTGCCGGTGTAATGCCTGCTTGGAAAGACATTTTAGGTGAAGATAAAATTCACTTATTAACAGCTTATGTTTACAGTTTATCGCAAGATAAATAATCACGCGGTTAATAAAATGTTTATAAATTAATTTATTTAATTCAATAGATTAATCCAGATCAAAAAAGCCTCCAGTGTGAGGCTTTTTTTTAGTCTTTTACGTATAATTCCTATAAAATAACGCTTCCTAAACTAATTTTAGAGACACTATGCAACCTACTCCGTGGTATAAAAATTTTTGGCCTTGGTTTTTAATCTTTTTTCCGTTAGTTGCCATTATTGGCTGTATTAGCTTATTTATTACGGCAATAGGTAACGGCCCAGATATGGTTGTTGACGACTACTACAAAAAAGGCAAAGCAATAAACTTAGAACTGACTAAGTTTGAAAAAGCAAAAGCACTTTACTTACATGGCGAATTAAATGTAACCAACGAGCGTGTAAGCTTTAAGTTTACAAAAGGTGACAGTAGCAACGTGCATGTTTTAAAACTATCGTTTTACCACCGTACTATTAAAGCGCATGACTTTGAGGCCACACTTACACCTAATGCCAATCAAGAATTTACTGCATTACTTGATAAGTATACGCCAGGTGCATATTCTGTATTTATTGAGCCAATTGATGGCAGCTGGAAACTAAAAGAAAACATTGTTCTACCGACGGCTGAAACCGTTTTAGTTACTCCTAACTATAAGTAATCATTACTATGTCTCACTCTTGCTTTCATTGCCTTGAAAGTGTGCCAAACGGATTTAGCGCAAACGTTATAATTGACGATATAGCCCAGCCAATGTGTTGCATTGGCTGCCAAGCAGTTGCGCAAAATATTGTTGATCAAGGTATGACTGATTATTATAAATACCGAACTGTTCGCGCAGGCAAAGTTGAGCAACTGGTACCTGAGCAACTCGCATTTATAAAAAGTTATGACAACGAAGACATTCAAGACGAATTTATAGCTACTAACGATAATATCTCAGAGGTATTGTTGAGTGTTGAAGGTATAACCTGCGCAGCGTGTGCGTGGCTTATCGAAAAACAACTCTTAAACTTAAAGACTGTAAAACGGGTTGATGTAAATACTTCCACCAACCGCGCGATGATCCAATGGGATAAAACCAGCACCCCATTGAGTGAAATTATTACTTCCTTAGCCAAAATTGGTTATAAAGCCTACCCATTTCAATCAGATATTGAAGCTCAACAAAAGCAACAAACTGCCAAAGCCTATATTCGCCGCTTAGGTGTTGCAGGCTTAATGACCATGCAAGTTATGATGTTTGCGTTTGCCATGTACTTTGGCATGTTTTCAGGTATGGACAGCAATTTTGAGCAGTATTTTAGATGGATCAGCTTAGTACTTGCCTCTCCGGTTATTTTATATAGCGCACTGCCCTTTTTAACCAACGCCATAAATGGCTTAAAAGCAAAACAGCTCAATATGGATTTACCCGTATCGCTGGCTATTTTTGGTGCGTTTGGCGCAAGTTGTTACGCCACATTTATGCAAGTCGGCGAAGTATATTTTGAATCTGTATGCATGTTTACCTTTTTACTTTTATTAGGTAAGTATCTTGAATTTAGAGCGCGTTTAAAAGCGAGCGAATTTACTGCTAACTTACAAAAATTATTGCCATTAACAGCCCGCACCATTAACGACAGTGGTGAAGAACTTATAATTGCAGCCAAAAAACTAAAACTTAATGACGTAGTACTCATTAAAGCGGGTGAAACAATTCCTGCCGACGGCGAGCTTATAAAGGGTAAAACTACGGTTGATGAATCAATGATGACGGGCGAACACCAACCCGTTACAAAATTTATCGGCCACAATGTCTACGCCGGTTGCGTTAACCACGACGGCGTTATTGAAATAAAAATTAATAAAATTGGCCAAAATACCCTTTTAAATCAAATTATCCGCTTGCAACACAACGCATTAACTAAACGCCCTAAACTGGTTGAAATTACAGATAAAGTTGCGCAATGGTTTATAGCGTGCCTGCTTATATTTGCTTCACTTACAGCTATTGGCTGGTACCAAATTGACCCTGAACACGCATTTTGGATCACCATTTCGGTTTTAGTTGCTACCTGCCCATGTGCCCTGAGTTTAGCCATACCAACCGCACTTACATGCGCGGTTGCAACCTTGACCCGTAAAGGCGTATTAATAAAACAAGCGCATGTGCTCGAAACACTCTCACAAATTACGTTATTTGCGTTTGATAAAACAGGCACACTTACTCAAGGTAAATTTAGCCTAGATGAAGTAGATATACTCGATAAGCAATACACAAAAGCGCAAGTGCTAGATATAGCAGCTATGTTAGAGCGTTATTCTGAACACCCTATAGCCAGCGCATTTGATGAAATTACTCCTACTCACCACACTCTTGATAACGTTGAAGTGCATCCAGGTCTGGGGATTAGCGCACAAGATGCAAACAATCATTATGCAATTGGTAAAAGTGGTTGGTTTGATAGCAAAAAATCAAATGCACAAGCAAGCTTGTATATAAATAAGCAGGTTGTTGCACGTTTTTACTTTATTGATAAAGTAAAAAACGATGCTAAAAAGCTTATAGGCTCACTTCAATCGCAAAATTTAACGTGCCATATGTTAACCGGTGACGCATCAGATGCTGGGCAAAAAGTAGCTAAACAACTCAACCTTGAAAGTGTGCAGTCTGGATGTTCGCCAAAAGATAAACAAACCGCAGTTGAACAATGGGCGTTACAAAACGAAATCGTAGCAATGGTCGGCGATGGCGTAAACGACAGCCCTGTATTTGCCAGTGCGCATTTATCCATTGCAATGGAAACCGGTGCTGACATATCAAAAAATAGCGCCGATGTAGTGCTCCTTAATAGCGATTTAGCGTCAATTGATCATTTACTCAATGTGGCAAAACAAACCCGACGAATTATTAAGCAAAACCTTGCGCTGTCTTTATTGTATAATGCGTCCATATTACCATTGGCAGCACTGGGCTTAGTTGCTCCGTGGATGGCTGTTATTGGCATGTCTGCCAGCTCAATTATTGTGATTAGTAATTCACTAAGGCTATTAAAGTTATGAGCATAATTTACATTTTGATCCCCATTGCCATTTTGTTTGTCATTATTGCTATAGGCGTTTTCTTTTGGGCCGTAAAGAGTGAGCAGTTTTCTGATTTAAATAAGCAAGGTCATAGTATTTTGTTTGAAGATGACAAAGAGCAACATAACAAAAGTAATGATTGATCCTCTTTACACCAGCGCATTTTTAATGGGGCTAATAGGTAGCGGTCATTGCATTGCCATGTGTGGCGGTATTGCAAGCTCATTACAACTGGCAAGTGATAAACGCAAAACATTTACCTATTCATTTGCCTATAATACCGGGCGTGCACTGAGCTACATGGCAGCAGGTGCACTTGTTGCTGGTATTAGCAGCCAATTTGCTAGGCAAAACACATCTTTTTCTTTAGCACTTTCATTCATTGCAGCTATTTTTATGCTCCTAGTCGGCGTGTATATAATGCGCCTGGGTCCTACGTTGCAATGGTTAGAAAAAATTGGTAAAACCTTAGTGTGGCAACACATTGTTAAGCTAAATAAATACTTAATGCCTATTAACTCCCCTTTTAAAGCTCTAGGTTACGGTGCTTTGTGGGGATGGCTTCCATGTGGACTTGTTTACTCAGCACTTACATGGGCGATGACTAGCCCAAGTGCCCTAGACGGTGCTTTAGTGATGCTTTGTTTTGCTTTGGGTACTTTCCCCGCAATGATCACGTTAGGCGTTACCGCACAAAAACTAAATAGTATTATTAACCACCCTTGGACCCGAATTGTATTGGGCAGTGTTATAATCTGGTATGGTATCTACTTATTGATAATTGCAACTGACAAGCTGATACAGTAACCTATTCGCAGTATTAACCTTTTATGGTTATTTTGCAGTCGTGTGTATAAAAATTTAAACGGATTAAATTATGGATTTCTCTCAAAGTCGCGCTAAAGGTAATTGTGCTATTAGCTGTAATAACTGCAGTATTAGTCAATTGTGCTTGCCATTTTCTCTCAATGGCCAAGAAATGGATAAGCTAGACGAAATTATTGAGCGAAAAAAACCACTCCATAAAGGCGACTACTTATTTGAATCAGGCGCCCCTTTACAAGCTATTTATGCAGTACGTTCAGGTTCATTTAAATCGTACACATTATCAGAGCAAGGTGATGAGCAAATAACCGGGTTTCATTTAGCGGGTGACTTAGTAGGCTTTGACGCGATAAGCAAAATGGCGCACCAGAGTTTTTCGCAAGCACTCGAAACGTCAATGGTGTGCGAAATACCATTCGATACCCTTGACGAACTTGCTGGTAAATTACCAAAACTTCGTCAACAAATAATGCGCTTGATGAGCAGCGAAATTACATACGATCAAGAAATGCTGTTATTACTCAATAAAAAATCAGCAGAAGAACGCTTAGCTAGTTTTATTTATAACTTATCAGAGCGTTTTGGTGAACGTGGTTTTTCGCGTAAAGAATTTAGATTTACCATGACTCGTGGTGAAATAGGTAACTACTTAGGCCTTACCGTAGAGACCATTAGCCGTTTATTAAGCCGTTTTCAAAAAGCGGACTTAATAAAAGTAGAAGGTAAATTTATTACTATTTTAGATAACGATGCCTTAGCTAAAACGGCAGCAATCGTTAAGCCTCGCTAAATTAAATAGTTTGATTTAGAACAACAATTTATATGCTACCCCTTTAACTGTTTTATATTTGCGTTACACTAATTGTACACCCGTTAGGCAAATGGAGTAGCATATGAACACTATTAAACGCATTATTGCGGTTATTGACCCTACCAAAGACGATCAACACGGTTTATCACGTTCAATAGACTTAGCCAAAAAATCTGGCGCAAGTATTACCGCCTTTATGACGGTTTACGATTTCTCTTATGAAATGACAACGATGCTATCTGGCGATGAACGCGAAGCAATGCGTGATGCCGTACTAAAAGATCGCCAGCTATGGCTTAACGATTTGGTTTCACCTTACAAAGATATAAATATTGACACCCAAGTGGTTTGGCATAACCGTCCTTATGAAGCCATAATCGATACTGTAATTGATCAAAAGTACGATTTAGTAATTAAAGGCACACATCAACATGGTGCACTTAAATCCGTTATTTTCACCCCTACCGACTGGCATTTAGTACGAAAATGCCCTGCCCCGGTGTTGTTTGTTAAAGAAATGGCATGGCCAGAAAACGGTAATATTTTAGCTGCTGTGAATGCGGTTAGTGAAAACGAAGAACATGTAGCACTTAATAAACGGGTAATTAAAGACGCACAATTTTTATGTGAACTTGCCAACGCAAAACTTAATTTAGTTAATGCTTATCCTGCAACGCCCATAAATATAGCAATCGAAATTCCTGAGTTTAACCCTGGACTTTATAACGAATCAGTTAAAAAACACCACATTGAATCAACCAATGCACTTGCTGCTGAGTTTAATTTAAGCCAAGAGCAATGTTTTATTGAAGAAGGCCTACCAGAGGATGTAATCCCTGATGTAGCTAAGCGGTTAAATAGCGAATTAGTTGTTATTGGTACCGTTGGTCGTACAGGCTTAAGTGCCGCTTTAGTAGGTAATACAGCAGAGCATGTAATTGATAGCCTTGACTGCGATGTACTAGCACTTAAGCCCGATGGTTACGTAAGCCCGATGGCAAAGAAACTAGATTAATTAAAAATTTAGCTAGTAACATCCAGTTTGTTACTTGCTAAAAATACCGTGTTTAATTACATCCTAAACTCGCATATTCAGGTGGTTTGGGTATAATACGCCCCTTTATTTTTAGCAAATAACTTTGCTGTATTGTTTTACTAGGGGGCGTAATTGTCACACTCAGATCAAGCTAAAGCTCAATTTAACTTAAATAAGCTACAAAAGCGTTTACGTCGCCAAACTGGTCAAGCCGTTATGGACTTCAATATGATTGAAGAAGGTGACCGTATAATGGTGTGTTTATCAGGTGGCAAAGACAGCTACACAATGCTTGAAATGCTTCAACATTTAAAACGTGTAGCACCTATAAAGTTTGATCTCGTTGTTGTAAACCTAGATCAAAAACAACCAGGGTTTCCTGAGCACGTTTTACCCCAGTATCTTGATAAATTAAATGTAGAATACAAAATTGTAGAAGAAGATACCTACAGCATTGTTACTGACATTATTCCTGAAGGTAAAACAACCTGTTCACTTTGCTCACGACTGCGTCGTGGTATTTTATACCGCACAGCAAATGAGTTAGGCGCAACTAAAATAGCCCTTGGCCACCATCGTGACGACATGATTGAAACGTTGTTTTTAAATATGTTTTACGGTGGAAAACTAAAAAGTATGCCGGCTAAATTAATGAGTGATAACGGCGAGCACATGGTTATTCGCCCACTTGCATACTGTAAAGAAAGCGATATAAGCCAATACGCATTTGCACAAGGTTATCCAATTATTCCGTGTAACCTATGTGGTTCGCAAGAAAACCTACAGCGTAAACATACAAAAGCAATGCTCGCTAAATGGGATGCTGAGCATCCAGGTCGTATTGAGAGTATTTTTACAGCAATGCAAAACGTCGTGCCTTCACACTTAGCTGATGCTGATTTGTTTGATTTTAAAAACTTACAAACCGGTGAAGTCATAGATGGTGGCGATATAGCTCTTGATAAGCCAGACATTCCTAAAGTGCCTGTTACTAATGAGCTTGATGAACAAGAAGCGCCAAGTGTAGTTACTATAAATCTAAGCTAACATATCTAGGCTAACAAATTTAAGGGGGTTGTATTTATGTACAACCCCCTTAAATTTACCAATTCAGCCTTGCGTTCTATTTTTAACTCTCAGCTAGGCCTTGTAAAAACTCTAAACTTAACTTTTCTTGTGCATTAGTCTGATACGGCAACTGCTGTAAACTGTCGTACGAGAAATCGTTTATATCAAAATGGCTTATTTCACTATTCCCAAAGCTGTTACGCTCACCTGGGCTTAGCGACATTCTTTCTATTACAAAGTCACTTAAGCGCATATCGGTAACGCCCTTAGGTAATACTGACCAATGAGCTTTTAAGTCTACGGTTTGGCTCCCTTGTGTTAAGCGTTCCTTAGATACCAAATGGGCAAGTGGTGTATCACCACTATATAAATTCGCCCTAACACGATACAAACCACTTTTTATCACCGTTAAATTAGCTGGCATAACCATGTTTTCATTTTGAGCATAAGCAATTTCAAAACCTGTTAAAGTAGCACTTGGTGGCATATATTGAATTTGCGCAACTACGGGTACTTTTTTACCGTCAACATCGCCCTGAACATACACTTGCAAACTACGAGGGTAATCTTCATCTTCTTCAAATGTAATAATTGCCTCACCGTCACGCGCATTGCCCGTATGGGTATTTAATACTTCCTTTGTATCAGTATTTGCAAGTTCAACGACCACTTTACCAAGCCCTTGAGCGCTTACCTTTATTGTTATTTCTTCTGGATATACAAAACGATATTGTTTGAGACTTACCGTTAAAGCATCGCCGCTTTCACCTATGGGGCTCGACACAGGATAAAATTGATTTGGCTTTAATCGATCTTCATCTAAAGGACTTAGAGGTTGAGAATAAGGAGGAAACTTAAGTGCACTTTCGTATTGCATCACCACTTGCTGCGCTGCTTTTGTTAGGTCTTCATTAAACGCAATTTGCTTTTTTGATTGTGGTTTTTTAGCTTTAGGCACATCTATAGGGATCACTTTTACAGGCGATAAGTCAGGTGCGTTCGCGCTGTGTTTAATCTGTGGTTTTATTGGCTCAGCAACTTTATGAGCATCATTTTTACCAGTCAACCATAGCGAGAATAAAATAGTGCTAATAATTAAAGCAACGACATAAAATTTTTTCATTTTTATATTTCAATCTTTTATAAGGCGTATAGTTTTTAATACCAACCTGCTTTATTTAACGTTAAGAAAATTACGCTAGAACTAGGCAAAAATTTTTGTATCTAGTTGTTCTCGGCAATTGCTCCCTGCATTGCTCTACCTCCTGCATCCATGCAGTCGTAAATAAAAAATTTTTAACGACGTTATAGTGGAATTTAATTCGTTAAATTGATCAAAGATTTATGCAGATTGGTATAACTACACGCCTTCTATGTTATGGAATCACATTATAAATAAGTGCTGATGCACTTAAATTATTTGAATCCTTAATATAACGATATTGTTTTTTCCAAAACCAACTACCTGTAGTTTTATCAAACGTATTAAACCCTACGTTATTACCTTCAACATTTACGTTATTCATGGCTATTGTGACATTACCTTTACGCTGCGCGTTATGTATTTCGTTATGGCTATAACTGTCACTCATCATCATTGGATAATGATTTGGCATAAAGCTACTAACAGCATCACCTTGCGATTTTAAATGGCCATCTGTATCAATACTGCTGCTACAACTTCCAAACGAGCCAGCCGAACTTGCACCACATGAAGAGTGCGATGCTACAACCGAATCATCATTACCTTTTAAAAATCCACCTGTTAAACCTAAATACGCATTACCATCTGCCACAAAGCGTAAACGAGGTGTACGTGCATCAGGAAATGGCGATATTTTACGGGCATTATTCACTTTTAAATCGTGTAATACACCAACAGCTTCGGTTACATCGCTCCCTAGCCACCATTTGAGTGCTGCATCGACCGCAAAGTTCCATGATGCACCAGTTAAAGCACTAACTGCTACATCTGCAAGCTCACTTCCACCACCCGCGCCTGCTAAATCAAACGTCGCAACAATATTAAGCGGCTGTAAGCCTGCGTTTTCTAACCAGTTTTCTTGGTTATCAATAATATGGCGTGCAACTAAGTCGCCTGTTGAATGTGTTACAAATACACAGCCATCACTGCATAAATTAGAGCGCGAAATTTGCTTTAACTTTGGCCACACCCAATCGGTAGCAATTTTTCCTTCAATACGCTCATAAGCAGGCCAATCAATTCGCTCATCTGCACGATTATTCCAGTACGATTGCCAATATGTTTCACCGTCATTAATTACATCACTACCCGACTTATTTGTTATTTGCGAGGTTTGTAACCCGTGAATTAATATAATTTTGTAGTCTTTACTCGCAGCAGAAAAGCTCATTAGCATAGCAAGCCCAGCACCAATTAGGTGACTTGGTTTAATTAATGTGTGTGTGCGCTTAGTGTTGTTCATACAATTCCTTAATGTTGTGTACGTAATATTTTATTATCATTTAAGGTATTCATACTAGGGCTTGTCAGCCTTGGCGTTCATCAGTATTAGGAACAAAGAACAAAAATGCAACAATTTATTATCATTTATAGGAATGAAGAAACTTATTACTTGTTATTTAATGGGTTAATAAAGAATAGTTGTTAAATTTAAAATTATCAGGAGTGTTTCGAGAGTAATATTGAGGGGGTTAGGTTGAGCGGGTACCGGTAAAGGTGCCCGCTTTAGAATAAGGACGTAACTAATCTAGCCGTTAGCTTTGAGTTCACTGGTAAATTGCCCAATCGCATTTACAACTTCTTGTGCGCCTTGCTGAATTTCCTGCATCACATCACCCGACTCTTTAGATAGTGCTAAACCTTGCTCTGCTTTTTCTTTACCTTTTTCTATTACAGCCACCGTATTTTGGGTTTGTGATTGGTTACGCTGTACTACTTCTACTATTTCTTCTGTTGCTTTTGATGTACGAGATGCAAGCAATCGAACCTCGTCTGCAACCACAGCAAAGCCTCGCCCTTGCTCGCCAGCTCTAGCCGCTTCAATTGCGGCATTTAGTGCTAATAAATTGGTTTGCTCTGCAATACTACTAATACTTTGTACAATACTCGATATTTGTTGCGACTGCTGATCAAGCGCTGAAATTTCACTTGCAGCTTGCTCCATGTTAATAGCAAGCTCGGTCATTACTGTAACCGTATCTTGTATAACGCTCGCGCCTTGCTCTGCTTTTTTATCAGTTTGGGTTGAGGTGCTATAAGCAATTTCGGCAGCCTGAGATATCGCAATTTCTTGATTTACTTGCTCTGTAATAACTGTTGCAAACTTCATTACTTTATAAAGCTCATTCATGTCATTTGAGATTGGGTTATATGACGCTTCTAACCATACAACATTGCCGTATTTATCAACACGCTTAAAGCGCTCCGCTATAAACTGTCCTTCTCTTAATTTAGCCCAAAACTGTTGATACTCTTGGGAATTATACTCTGAAGCTTCACAAAATGTGCGATGGTGTTTTCCTATTAATTCACTTTCTTGATAACCCATTACTGATAAAAACTGCTCATTTGCTTTTAAAACATGGCCTTCTAAATCAAATTCAATTACTGCCATAGAGCGATATATCGCTTTGATAGTGTCGCTTTGCTCGCGGGAAGCCGTAATTGTTTTTGTAAGCACACTCCCGAATATAGAAAAATAGAGCAACTGATCTTGCTCCCCTTTCACCGGGTGTACAATTAAACGTAACCATTCAGCTTTACCATCACCGCGCGCAATTTGTAATGCACCGCCCCAATGTCCTTCTTTTTTTATAGCTTGCTGTAGGCTTTTAAATTCTGAAGATTGACGAGATGACTCAGTAATAAAATCATCAAAAGAGTTATTAGTAAGATCGTCTTCGTTGTAGCCTAAGTTTTCTAAAAACCTATCATTGGCGTGCGAAATTCTGCCATCATAGAGAATGTTCAGTACTAACATCTCTCGGTAAAGCCCTTCCCACACTTGTTGTAACGGATAGAGTTCTGCTTTTAAAGAGGCTATTTCATTTTGCTTATTTTTAGAAAAAAACATTAATATCCTTACTAGGGCGTGTTGACCTTTGTGGATTGAAATTTGTTCAATCTAGGGGCGATTAAATCACGGCGCGAGGTTTGTAACCTAGTGGGCTAAGTAAAAACCGAGCAAAGCTTCCGCGTCCTGCTCACGCCCCTGACTTACATCCATGTAGGCAACAAAGAGTTAATCGTCCCTAGAAAGAACCCAAAGGGCAGCGTATGTTTGGTATTTATACGACGTTATCGCCTATTTATGGGGAATACCACACTACATAGGCTCTGCCTTGCCTAAAAACCAAACACACTACTGCAAATTCAGCCACCAAAAATCAACACGCCCAAATACATTCAATATAAAATTAACTTTAGTATAGAAGACATTTATAATAACGCGATAAATAACAAGCAGTTTGAAGCTAAATTATTAATAAAAAATTCAAACTAAGCTTAAAATTGTAACCTTTCATACAAACCAGATGCTCTTGATACGCTTTTATTCATTGCTAGTTGCAGTACTTTTTTGTCTGCCACCAGCTCAAAGGTATTTTTAGCACGGGTTATTCCCGTATACACTAATTGCCTGTTAATACCCATGCGCGCTTGTTTTAGCGGTGGCAGTACCATAGCGGTGTAACTAAACTCTGAACCTTGTGATTTATGAATAGTCATTACGTATACTTTATCGTGTGCAGGGAGTCGTGCTGGCGAAAATGCTCGTTGATTACCTTGCTCATCAATAAATATTGCTTTGAGCTGATTACTTTCATCGGGCATTAAAATACCAATATCGCCGTTAAATAACTTAAGCTGGTAATCGTTTTGGCTCACCATAATGGGCATGCCTGTATAATGATGAGTATTAGGGCTAACTGTTATTAAACCTTGCTGTTGCAATACGCGCTCTATTCGCTGATTTAAGCTATGCACGCCGTAATCGCCCTCTCGTACCGCAGCTAAAAGCTGATAACTAGCAAAAGCAGCATGCACCTGTACAACATCTGCACCTTGGGCAATTAAGTTAAGATACTTTGCATAATGACTTGCTGCACTTTTAACAAGCTTTTCAATCGGTTTTGCTACAAAGTCGTAATCTAAAATCACATCGTTAAAACGCCCTTCAGTACTTTCTTGCTCAACATAATTTAAAATACCGGTGTTGTTGGTGTTTACCGCAAGTGCGAGTTGACCAATGCCGCTTTGTGCATCAAATCGATAACTGTGCTGTAAAAAGGCAACGCAATCTGCGAGTTTAAATTCACTCACGCTTTGCGCTACGAGCTTAGGCTCATTATTAAAACATAAGCTATTTAGCTCATCACAACGTGCTTGCGAGTAGCTTGGCGTTTGCCCAAGTATTAAACCTTGGCATAAATCGCTCATTACGCTGCCGGTATCAACCGAGGCAAGCTGATCTTTATCTCCTAGGAGTATTAATCTCGCGTGCGCAGGGAGTGCTTCTATTAATTTAGCCATCAGCGATAAATCGACCATACTGGCTTCGTCAATAATTAGTACATCTAAATGCAGCGGATTGCTTTTGTTATGTCTGAATTTATTAGTAAACGGTTTTACGCCCAATAAGCGATGAATAGTTTGGGCGCTTTGCGGGATCAGCGTTTTTATATCATCAGGAATCGTTGTGAGCTTATTTTTAGCGCCCAAAATAGACTCACTTAAACGTGCAGCGGCTTTACCAGTCGGTGCCACCAGCTTAATGCTAAGCGGCGCGGTTTTATAAAGTGACTGTAAAATAGCCAGTAACTTAGTCACTGTGGTAGTTTTACCTGTGCCAGGACCACCCGTGATCACGCTAAAGCCTTTGGTGGCGGCAATCGCACATGCCACTTTTTGCCAATCAGTTTCAATTGCAGAATCTGCAGGAAAATAGGTATTTAAAAGTTCAGCCAATATTTCGTTGTTAATATTGAGCTTTCGCTCGCTCATACTTAGTAATCTATCTGCAAGTGTTTGCTCATAATCGGCAAGGCGCGCAAAATAAAGTCGCTCGTTAAACAGTTGTAGTGGTTTATTTTCGCCTACGCTTTCATGGCTTTGTAAATAACTAAGCGCTGAGTGTACATTAAAATCATCACTAAACGGGCTTAGCGTACTGGGCACATTGCCATCGAGTTTATTAAAGTCACTATTGCGCAAGTTAAAAGGATTACTCCAATCAACCTCATTTAAAGTTAGGCAGCTATGCTGACTTTGCTGCGATAAGCACAGTAATAAAATAATATAAAACAGCTCATTATGTGTTTGCTCTTTGTTATTAGCACACAGTAATTCTGCGAGTTTAACATCAACTACACGTAGTCGATTTTGCGCTAATAAATACTCAAGTAACGGGACTTCGATAATCGTATTATTTAACACAATGTCCTCTAATGGGGCATCTTGTGCTACATTTTTTGAAGTAAGAGGCTCTGCTGCTTCATTATTAAGTGACTCGTCTATATCGTCAAACAAGCCAGGTTGTTCATTTAAATCGCTCATAGCATAGCTCCTTGGCTAAATAAGCCATCTAAAATAATCACTTGTTCTACAGTTAGCTTTTTAAAGTACACGCCTTGCCCTGCCGGCATCCCACGTAAAAAAGTATAATACACACCGCCTAAATGGGTTTCTATTGAGTAATCAACTATGCGTTGCTTTAATAAACGATGCAGTGCTACGGTATAGATTAAATACTGTAAATGATACTGATGACTGCTCATCGCTTGCTCAAGCATGTCGCTCTCGTAATCAGCTGGCGTGCTACCTAAATAATTAGACTTATAATCTAAAATATAATATTTACCTTGGTAGCAAAATATTAAATCGACAAAGCCTTTTAACAGGCCTTTTACTTGTGAAAATTCAAGCTTACTTTGCGTAAAGCCAAAATGTTTAACCAGCATTTCGTTTAGCTTAGGTGCACTTAAACTATCAAGAGGTAAATTAAATTCCATTTCGACTAGGCAATCATTGGGTGTGAGCACACCTAATGAAAGAAGGCTGTTTTCTAAAGAGCTGTTATCTAGGGGACACGCAAGAACATCAAGTACCCACTTTTCAGCCACTTCTCGCCATTGCTCACCTATGTGGTATTTTTCAAGGCTGCGCTTAACTACTTCAGATAAGTTTTGCTCAGTATTAGTTGGATGAACTATTGGGCTAGTAAAATCTATTTGTTCAAATATTTCGTGTAAACAGCTACCAGGCTTTGCCCCTTTAGGAAAACTATAAGGTGATGGTATTTCGTCCTCTTGCACTGCAAACTCGTCTTTTTCGTGATCTTCATCACTTCGCCCTGGGGCTAATTGGTCGCTGTGCTTTTTAAAGCTCAACGCACTAAAGCTGGTTGCTCGCCAGTTACGCTCAATATTTGCCGTTACTTTATTAACACTTAACGTTTGCTGCGCACTTTCACTGTTATTAAAACAAAGTATTCCCTGCTCTAATAATGTTTGTGAGGTAAATTGCTGATAGCTCATCGCGCTATTAGCGTCGCAAAACTCACTTAAATGCGTGCGCCATGTTTGGCTACTGGCAAGTTCAAGCCCTGCAAATAAAACATGCCCAAGTGCACTACTTTGCATTGCTAAGCGGCTACTTTGCCCTTGCCCTATGTTATAAACACCAAGCGCACAAAAATGCACAGCGCGAGTAAGTGCTACATACAGCAGGCGTAAATCTTCAGCTAAGCGCTCTTGCTCTGCTTTTTGCAGTGCATCTTCGTCTTTACTTAAATCGTAAACTAGCTTGCCATTATTATGATAAAGCGCTTCTTTTGTTTCGCGATAGCCACTGGCAAACGGCATAAATACCAAAGGGTATTCAAGCCCCTTTGAGGCATGCATAGTGACAATTTTAACTAAGTTGGCGTCACTTTCTAGGCGCACTTGTACTGTTTCGCCATCTTGTTGGCTTACCTTTTGTGCAAACCATCGCAGTAAACGCAGCGTGCCTTCAAGCTCTATTTGTTTTTGCTGAAGTATTTCGCCCAAATGCCTAAAGTCAGTCAGCCAACGCTCAACGTTATATCCCAATCCTTGCCATTTAGCGCTAAGCTGGTTATGGCTCATTAAGCGCTCAAGCATTGCCATAGCGCCTTGCTTGTTCCAAATGTGGCTAAGTTGTGCAAAAAAGTTTAAGTAGTCTTGCCATTTATTTTCATCATCGGCGAGTGCGTATATTTCGTTATAACTTAAACAAAATAATGGACCAGCTAAAACACCGCGCAGCAATGACTCGTCATATTGACCATGCAGCGCCGTTAAAAAGTTAAGTAGGTGATGGCTAAGCTCTTGGCTAAAAACGCTCTCGCGCGATAAATACACACTGGCTATTTTGGCATCACCTAGTGCTTTTTTCATTATTTGTGCTTCAACACGGTCGCGCACTAATATACAAATATCGGCAGCGCTAACAGGGTTACTGCCAATACACGCATCCCCTTGTTTTGCTTTTTCAAGCAGGGTCACTATTTTATTAGCAAAGTGAGTGGCTAAATGCGCTTGCCCTACACCTTTGTTGGTTGGTTTGTTTTTTTCATCGGCGGCTTCATCTACAAATACATTAAATTCGAATGCGGTCGCGGGTTTGCCATCAATTAAAAAAGAGTCATCCGCTTTTTTACCTTTAGCAGCTACTGCGTTAAAGGGTATAGCGTCGTTATAAATAAAGCTGTTAGCGTGTTTGGCAAATAAACTATTAACGCTATTGACTATATCGGTGCTTGAGCGAAAGTTAGTACCCAGCGTAAATTGCTGATCAGTCTGTACAGCTTCTTTTGCGCCAATATATGTAAAAATATCCGCGCCCCTAAAGCCATAAATAGCCTGCTTGGGGTCGCCTATCATGGCAAGCGTGGTATTTTGTTGCCCATAAATTTTACTAAAAATACCGTACTGAATCGGATCGGTATCTTGGAATTCATCAATCATGGCAACCGGAAATAACTGCGCAATTTTTTGCGCTAGTACGTCGCCTTGCTCGTTATTAAGCGCACTGTGTAAATTGGTCAATAAGTCATCTGGGGTGATCACGCTTTGCTCTTGCTTGCGCTTAACTATTGCAGCTTTTACCCAGCGTGCTGCATGTTGTATAACTGCTATTTTGAGCCCTTGGTTTATGGTGTTATTAAGGGCGGCAAGCTCGTCAAACTGACTCAGTAAAGGATGCACAAATAATGGCTGATTTTTTTTATAGTTGCCTGCATCGCTTAAGTTTTCTGTACTCCACACTTCAAACGAATACTTGCTAGTGCCAAATTCAAAAAACAAATCACCGCCTAAACAAAATGCCTCAAGCGCACCAAGGCTGCCTTTTCGTGCTGGCGTTTTAGACCCGCTTAAACCCGAGCCTTTTATAGCACCTATAAACTCTTGCTCTAACACCGCTTTTTTAAATGCAGGTACACGTGTAATGTACTCGTCACGCGCCTTCCATACATCGTCTAATTTTATTTGTGGCGTAATGTGCGCATTAGCTTTGTTTAAAATGCTCGCCACTTGAGCGAATAAAGCCTCTGGTGCGGCAAATACATCTAAAATAGCATCGGTGCGTTCTTTGTTAAGTGGGTATACAAACGCGCGCCAAAAATCTTTAATGGTTTCGAGCAGTATGTCGCGCTCATCTAAAATAAATTCGAGATTAAACGCCACACCCGACTCAAACGCATGTTGTTTTAGCATCCGCTGACAAAAGCCATGAATAGTAAAAATAGCCGCTTCGTCCATTGATTTAGCAGCTGCATCGAGTAAATCAAAGGCGCGGTGCTTATCATCAATTTTAGCAATTACGCCTTCAATGAGTTCGTCATTTGGGTCTTGCCCAAGCAATGCGTCGCGCGCAGCAATAATTCGGCTGCGTACGCGGTCTTTAATTTCTTGGGTGGCAGCGTCGGTAAAGGTTACTACCAAAATTTGCTCAACACTGAGCGGCGTATTTAACTCACCTTCTATTTGCATACCTAGTAAGTAACGTAAATACAGCCCCGTAATGGTATAAGTTTTACCAGTACCCGCACTGGCTTCTATTAAACTTTGACCAATGAGCGGCATAGTAAGAGGATTAAGCGCTTGCATGGTCACTCTCCTTTGCGTGTTCAAATAAAGGCGTGAGCAATTTATCACTCCATTTTATAAATTCTTCTTGGCAGTCGTTTAGCGATTGCACCGTTAAGCGAATATACGGATTTTCGCCCTCGCCTCGCCCTATGTATTGCGGGCTAAATTTGCTCATTGCTTTTGTTATATCGCCGCCGCTTTTAACGTATTCATAACCACTTACCGGAAAAAATGGCACAGGCTCTGCGCGCAGCGCTTTATATAACTCAAACCAATCGGCTAATAGTGCATCGGCATCGGCTTTGCTTATGGGCGCAAAGGTAATTTGCTTATCAAGCCCAAGTAACAATGTTTCTACTTGTTGATCCATACTTTGCGCTGCAAGGTGATAAATAAAGCCTTTAATTAAATCTTTCGCTTTAATACTCGCGCTGCGATAAAACACTTGTTTTTGCAAATAAACATGATTGAGCCAGCCCTCTATTTTGGTGCCTTCAATGGTAAGCACAACTTCTATTGGCTCACTTTTTCCGCCTTTAATCTGCTCTTTTACTTGCCCTGCAAGCGCATCAACTCGGTGCTCCATACTCTCAAATATGAGGCTGCCTACATTGGCTTGAGGTAACTCACCTCGTTGCAGTATTTGCTCGGTACTCAGTGGTTGCTCGTTTATATTGGCTTTAAGTATTTCATCAAGGTAAAAATAACGGCGCAGCGCATCTAGGCTAAAGGGTTCTTCGTCTTTTGCTACTTCGTTAAATTGTGGCAGGCGTAAGCCTAATGTTTGTTGATAAAAGCTCTCTTGTGCACTGCACACACTTCTAATAAACACATCGAGATCTAGCTGATCTGGCACAGTCACATCAAGTGCAATAACTGGCTCTGGTTTAATTGACTCACTTGGCAGCCAAATTGGATTGTAACTGTGGTTGCTCAGCACAGTATTGGCTTGCTCATCGATTAAATAGTAATGGCTATTAAAGGGCTGTAAATGCTGCTGATTAATTAGGCATGCGGGCAGCGTTTTTTCACTCTTTTCGTTTAACACAAAACTACGCCCAATATATTCTAACAGCTCACTTACAAGCGTTGATGGCATGCGCGGTTGGTTATCAAAACACGAGCGACCAATGTAACTCATGTATAGGTTGTCGCGGGCACTCAGTAGCGCTTCTAAAAATAAGTAGCGGTCATCTAATTTACGTGATCGGTCACCTTTTTGCTTTTTAGAATAAGGCACTAAGTCAAAACCAATGGGCTGTACGTTACGCGGGTAGTCGGCATCATTTAAGCCCAGCATACATACCACTTTAAATGGCACTGCGCGCATGGGCATAAGCGTACAAAAGTTTACTTGCCCAACTAAAAACCGCTGCCCCACGCCTTTTTCTTGAATGCCTTGTTTAACTAAGTAACTAACAATACGCTGCGAAACCGCTTTACTGTAATCGCCGTTGTCGTGGTGTTTTTGTAACTCTTCAAGCACGTTTTGCAGTACTAATAAATCCCAGCTGTCGTCGCTTTCACTTTCGTATATAGCGTTTAATAGCTCGCTTAAAATATGCGCTTTATTAGTGAGCGTATCGTCGGGCGTTAACTGCTCTTTAAAGCTTTGCAGTACATCAATAAAATGCACGAGCTTGTTGAGTGTATCAAGCGCCATACCTTCTACTTCATCAGCGCTGTAAATACCGTTAAACGGACATTGTTCGTCGCGCATGGCAATGCCAAGCAGTAAACGGTTGAGCCCATGTTGCCAGGTATTTAAATCAATAGCGGGTAAATCAAAGCTGCTTTTATGCGCTGCGTTTATACCCCATTTCACGCCTACACGTTCAAGCCAATATTGAATTTGCTCGTATTCGTGCGCTTCAAGCCCAAATTTTTCGGCTATTTGCGTCACTTGTAATAAATCGAGAATATCCGACACACCAAAGCGCGAAAACGGTAAGTTAGCTAAACTCGCAAATGAACTAAGGACAGGCTTTTCTTGCTCTATGGCTAAATCGGCCAATGCATAAGGAATAAAGCGGCTGCCTTGTGCCCCGCCAAATACGGCTTCAATGTAGGGGCTGTAAGTGCCTACATCGGGCATCATTACTATTATGTCTTTGGGGGTAAGCGCAGGGTTTTGATTAAACAAATTAAGTAAGTAGTCGTGCAGGCGCTCAACCTCTCGAAGCGGTGTATGGCAATCGCTGAGCGTAATGCTGGTGTCGGTTGCACTGATTGGTAACTTACCTTCGTCGTTTATAAACCACTCTTTGTTATCGGTCAGTGATTCGCCTTTAAACGCAAGCTGATAAATCTCGCTTTGTACTTGCCCTAGTAAGGTGTCGTCAAACACATCAATAAAACCGTCAATCCAACGGGCATCTAACTGTACAAGTTGTTCAAAATAGTCGCGACCTAATTTACCCCACGACGATAACAACGGATTACCTATAAAGTAGTATTCTTCATCTGGATTGGTTTGTTTTTTTTGTTGCGCTTCCACCAGCGGCATTTTAGCGTATTTAGCGCTTATTTTAGCTGCTGTTTTTTCATCTATGATATCGCCCCAGTAGTGCTCACTTGGATTAAAAAAGAATAATATAACCTCGGTTTTTTTACTCAGCGCTTCAAACACCTCAAGCTGGGAGCTGGCAATCGCCGATATACCAAATAAGCTAATGCGTTGTGGCAGTAAGCTATTATCCATAGTCTCAAGTGCTGCAAGTAATTGCCCTTGCATATTAGCGCGATGAAATTGGCTTTGCCCAAGTTCTTGGCTTAGTTTTACAATGCGTCGCCATAAGTCAGGTTGCCACGGGGCAATGCTTACATCTACATCATCAAGCTCATCTTTGCCGCTATCCCATGTGGCTATCCAGTGCGGTCGGTACATTAAATATTGGTCGTACACATCGGCTATTTTTTCGCATAGCGCAAAGGTTTTTTGCCCGTCAATATCGCCCTCTAAATAGGTTTTTAGCGGCAAATAAAGCAGTTCATCAATGCAGGTTGGTAAAATTGCAAACAGTTTCCAGGCAAGGTTAGGCTTGTTAAATGCCGACTCTTTAGGGACATTTGGCAGTAATTGCTGATATAACTGCCAAATAAAGCTCGATGGCAGCGGAAAATCAACCTGCGCTGCGACCCCTAAGTTTTCGCTCAAACCTATTTTTAACCACTGCGACATACCCGGCGATTGCACTAGCACGACTTCTTTGTCGAACGGGCTTTGCAATGGGTTTACTTTTAACAGCTGGTGGAACTGCGCTTGCAGTGCTTCCATCCGGTTTGATTGAATAATATTTAGCATATAATACGGTCCTTGCTTGAGATAAAACCAGTGTAAGATATTTTTAATATTAGGGGTAGCGAAAAGGGTAATTGGCTTTAATAAATCAGAGAGTTAAGAACTAATTTACAGATTTTTATACGCACAGCATCTATTTTATATACTGTGCGTAGTAGTGAGTTTATTTATAAGGGCTAATACTTGATAAACTAAAGTCACTTTGCATTATTACTTGGCCATCAATGCCTTTTAATTTAAGTGAAATAGTGGGATCAATTTGCTGCCAGTCTATGCTTAAATCACCGTAATTTACGTTATGAGCAAAATCCCCTACTCGGTGTTTATTAGGGCTTACGTCTTTCCATTTTTCAGTTAAGCCAGAGCTGGTCATCTCAATTAATGGGTAATCAAGGTTTTGCTGATACTTTGATATTTCACCCCAGTGCGTATCGCCGCTGATGATCACTACCCCATTTACTTTATGCTTTTTAATCAATGCAAATAAACGGTTTCTATCTTCAGGAAAGTTTGCCCATGACTCCCAACCTGTAAAATCGGGTAAAAGCTGTAAGCTTGAGGCAATCAATTTTATTGCAGCAGGCTTTTTAAGCTCTTGTTCAAGCCATTGCCACTGGGCTTCACCTAGCATGGATGCGCCCTTCACTTCACTGGGACTATACGGGCCTTGGTTATTTAACTTACGTTTAGTGTAGTATTCAAGCTCACCTACATGGTTTAGCGCATCACGATTCCAACGTAAATCAGGCATTATTACTTGTATGGTTTGCTCATTTTCACCATACATGTACGAGGTATAAATTCCATCAGGGCGAGTGCGACGCGCTGAGTTTACAGGTTCATCCCAAAAATTAAGCATAATTTGGCGTGATTGCTCTTTATGCGGATACTCTTTACCTGCATCGTTTTGGCCATAATCGTGGTCATCCCACATAGCAATAATAGGCGTTTGCGCTTTTAACGTTTTAAAACCAGGCTTTGCCCCTAAGCGTTGGTACTTATCGGCAAGTACATCCATATCGTTGGTATCGCCGTAGATATTGTCACCCAAAAATATAAACAAATCCCCCTGCTCTTTGTTAATTGCATTAAATATGGGTATGTTTTATCTTGATGCCCACACGAACCAAACAGAATTTTAGATGGCGCGGCAGTAATACTTGCGCTAATAACCAAACTCAACGCCAAGGCAGTTAGGGTTAATGTTTTTAATAGGTTCTTCATTTTAAAATCTCGCTAATAGCAGGCGCCATATTTGAATTTATTTCATTTGGATTCTGCCCAAGCGCCTTTAAAACGGTCGCCGCTATTTGCGCTTGTTTAAGCTCATTTTTAGTTTTAATTAAGCCACTACCTTTTATTGCGGGGCCAATGGCTGCAAGCCAAATATGTTCAGAGCCGACAATTCCTTCTGGGTAGGTATTTTCACCTAACTCTAGCTCAGCAAGTGCACGTTTAGAGCTGTGATGTTGCCAATCGTTGGCATTATTGCCACGGCCGTGATCAGTAGTAATAATTAGTGTGGTGTTATTTTTATAACCTGCTGTAGTTTGAATGGTTGCCCATAAGTCTTTTATAAACGCGTCACTTTGCCTTGCCGATTTAAGGTATTGATCGTAATGTCCATCATGCGCAAAGTCATCGGTTTCGCCTAAACTTATCACTAACAACTTAGGCTTTTTAGCCAACATATACGCTTTAGCAAAGCGATATGTAAAACTGTCTAGTCGTACGTTATGCCAAGGACTGGGGATTTCATTTTGTAACGCATTTAATAATGGCGCATCTGTGAATAAATTCTCTTCAATTGACATAAAACCTGCATTTACATACACGTTACTGCGCTTAGTATTTACAATGTATGGGAATACATCCCAACTACCAAATAAGGCTGTGCTACCTTTAAACTCAGGTAAATTATCTAAACGCTCTAAAATAGTTTTATTTGGGTTGAGCACTTTGTTATTACTATTTATATTTTCGTCAACTTCACCGGTGAGTATTTCGTTATAACCAGGGTATGAAAAATACCACGGGTTACTTACCGACATAGTAGAGCCATTAGCTCTATCACCAATCATAATGCCTTTTTTAGCCACTACTTGCGTTAAAAAAGGCATTAGTAATTGCTGGCGCTCATTCGCTGTTTTTGCCCAAAACTGGGTCTTTAATTGCTCTGGCTTTTTAACAAAATCAGTATTATTCATTAAGCTATTATCAGCCCCATTAAATACTTCTTGCCAGCGTACTCCATCAAGCGTTACCAGCACTACATTTTGCGCTGCTGTTGCAAAGTTACTCGCTAATACACTTAAGCTAAATAGTGTTACTTTTATAATTGTTTTCATCGCGTTTTGCGCCCTTTGATATAATAAAGCCCATCAATGATGGGCTTTATTTTAATTCAATTACTAAAACTTAATTAAAAGTCAGCGGTAAATGTAACTGCTGCGGTGCGAGGCGCACCAATGTAGTAAGTAGCGCCGTTACCAGTACCACCTGCTAAGTAGCTTTTGTCAGTAACGTTATAAACAACAAACGATACGTCAATGGCTTTAAACGGACCTGCATCTACGTCAGTTGAATAACCTGCATTAAAATCAAGTACGGTGTAGCCGTCTACTTTATTACGCGTGCGAGTATCTTCGTCTTGCCATGCACCTAAGCGCTCACCGGTGTATTTAGCCGATAAACCAACACGAAAGCCATCGCTAAAGTAATCGGTAGATACCACAAATAAATCTTCTGATGAATCTATTATGCTGTCGCCTTTTCTAAAGCTCGGTGCTACCTCATTACCACTTTCATCTCTTAATATTACACCCTGTGAATCGTATGCATTTGGATCATCGGATGAATACTCAGAACTGCTATTAGTATATGACGAGTACACGCTCCAGCTTGGTGTTAACATATAGCTTGCTGCAAGCTCAAGCCCATTTGAGTCAATACCCCCTACATTTACGTACGAGCCATTTGTACCAATGGTGTAATCAATCCCATCTGTGCCACTACCAGGGGCAATAAAGGTAATGCGGTTATCAAACTTAACACTGTAAGCCGTTGCTGTAAGGGTTAATCTGTCGGCTTGGTAACGTACACCAAAGTCGATGTTGTCGGCAGTTTCTGGCTCTATGTTTGTAAGTGTTGAGCTATCTCGCTCAAGCACACCGTCTTTTATTGCTGCAAAATTTTCGCTGTAGCTGGCAAATAATTCTGTGTTGTTATTTAGCTGATACAATACGCCACCGCTAAATAACACGTCTGAGTCGCTATCTACTTTATCTGATCTTTCGTTAGCAAAGTGGTCGTACTTTTGTAGTTCAACTAAATACTGTTTTACACCAATATTTAACGTTAAATCACCAAAATTAATCGAGTCTTGTAGGTACCATTTGAATGTATCGGTATCAAAAGTGTTTTTGTATTGTGTCCAGTAAGGCGTGCTATCAAAGTGATGATAAATACGCGCATCAATTACTTTGTGCCAATCACGCGACTCATCACGTTCGCTTTGCTCATACCAAAAGCCCGCTTCGATATCGTGATCACCAAATGTAGCTTGGTAATTTGCCGTTACACCTAAACGATCTTTGTTGTAATGCGTGTGGCGGTAAGACATAACAGGCGTTGCTGTTGCATCGTAACACGCAGGATTTAAACCAGGACCCGACTCCCATGGCCAGCTCAAACTTTGCGTACAATCGGCATTGGGTGCAAGCGGGTTGCCTTCACTATCAGCAAAACCATAAGAGCCTGCATTAGTGCCACCCTCGGTTGTTGGGTTGCCATTTTCATCAACCGGCGTTGTTAAATAAGGTGGGATCCAATCGCCGCGACCTGAATTTTTATGATAATAAGGGCTAACAGTTAATAATGAAGTTGGCGAAATAGCGTATTCAAATTTTAAATAGCCTAAGGTATTTTCACGAAGCGTTCCCCAACCTTCTGCAAACATTTGGTCAAAATGCGGAACTCCTGTCCAATTCCATGTTAGCTGATCCCAATCGGGTGTTTGTTCAAACTGCTCAAGGCTTACGCTGTTATAGTTTGTCTCGCTTACATCATCGTAAGATAAACGACCAGTAAGTGTTAAATCGTCAAAATTAGATACAAACTTAAGCTCTGCGTGTTGGTTGTCTTTGCCCCCATTACTGCCTGAACCAATCCAGCGGCTTGTATCGGTTTGCGAGTAACTTACGTACGCTTGTGTGTTATTAAAAACAGTGCCTGTTTCGTGTTTAATATAATAACGCGTGGCATCGTGACTGCCTGAGGTATAAGCAAAGGTAGTGCCTTTTTCAAGGCTTGGGTCTTTACTTACAAAGTTAAATGTCCCGCCTAGTGCTTCAAGTGAAGCCGACTTAATATCAGACGTACCTTGACCTACTTCTACCGTTGCTAAATTTTCACTCTCCAAGTAACGATTAGCTTTAGCACCACCGCCGTAATTAGAGCCACCATTGGGAATGCCATCAACGGTCATACCTAATTGTTGTTGGTTTCCATCAATACTAAAACCACGCATAGTGATTGTAGTAGACCAATCGTCGCCACCAAATGCATCACCTTCGTTTATGCTAATCCCTGGTAAGTTATCAATAACCGATAATATGCTCGATACCGAACTTTGCTGCTCAAGCATTGCAGGCTCAATAACATTGTTAGCGTAGCTCGTTGGTTTAGCTACAACGGTTACTTCTTCTATGGTGTTGTCGTTAGCATAAGTAGATGTTGATACCGCCATGGCAATAGCCATGCTCAATAGCGATTTGTTTTTTAAAGCGTACATTGTTGTCCCGTTTAGTTTTAATTATGAAATATGAAAACGAGCACAGTATGAATTTTAAATATGACAACGAGGATGAACTTTATTTACATAAAGGTTAAACAAATATGGAAGATTTATGGCGGGAATATGTACAAAAAAAGACACTCAAAGGTTTAACTTTGGGTGCCTTAATAACTAAATATAATATTTAGCTGTTACTTCAATTCAGCTAGCATTTCATCGCTGTAAGGTACTAACTCTTCACCGTTTGCAATTTTGCTAATGTAATCTGGGTTTGCGATAAGTGGGCGACCAATAGCAATTAAATCAAACTTAGCATCGTTAATTGCCTCTTTTGCTGACTCAAAAATATAGCTGCCTACGCCTACTAATGTACCTTTGTAGCCTGCACGTAAAAATTCAGACGTCGTTTTACCTTCAAGCGAATCAAACGTTGTACTGTCGTCAAAAATACCGCCGTGTAAATATGCTAAATCTCTCTTCTCAAGCTCTGGTAATAAGTAATCAAATACCGTTTTATCACGGTTATCTTCGCTCATATTAAAATAAGCACCCGGTGTAACACGTAAAGCAGTACGCTCATTACCTACAGCAGCGATAACTGCATCGGTTACTTCTAGTGCAAAACGCGACATATTTTCAGGCGTTTGACCGTATTCGTCGCTGCGTGTATTTGCAGCGTAATGTAAAAACTGGTCAATCAAATACCCGTTAGCACCGTGAATTTCTACCCCGTCAAAACCCGCTTCAATCGCATTTTCTGCCGCTTTTGCGTAATCAGCTACTAAGCCCTTAATGTCATCTATAGTCGCTGCTTTTGGTGTGATATATGTAAGCTCACGCATACGAGGTACAGAGCCTTCAACGCCAATTGCTGATGGTGCCAGTACATCGCCATCAAAAAAGTGAGGATGTGCAACACGGCCAACATGCCAAAGCTGTGCAAACATTTTGCCGCCATTAGCGTGCACTGCGTCTGTTACTTTTTTCCAACCTTGAATTTGCTCACTGGTAAATAAACCTGGTGTATTTGGGTAACCTTGCGCGTCTGGACGAATAATAGTTCCTTCGCTAATAATTAAACCGGTTTCGGCACGGCGAGCATAATATTCAACCATATCTTGTGTTGGCACTAAGTTATCGTCAGCCATACAACGCGTTAATGGCGCCATAAGTACGCGGTTTTTAAGCTCAATCGTATTATTTAGTTTAAACGGAGCAAGTAAATCAGTAGTCATTTTTCAATCCTTCATTAAGTATATGCTTACTACAATGTGGCCTTTTTACAAACATTCAAGCTTATTTTGAATGATCGCTCAAATTAGTTGTGACTTATACTGCTCAATATACAAATTAGATCCGCATTGCTGAAATTAAATAGCAACTTTTCAACACTCTGTCATATAACTCGATATACTTGTGTGCATATAATTTAGATATAGTAATTAAGAGTGAGCTAATTATGACAACGCCAAATTTAAGCGAAGAACAAGCAGTAATTTTAGGGCTTGGGGCAAAAAAACGCCTAGCCTATATGTTCGAAACCGTACAACAATTTAAACAAGTATGGATTTTAAACGATGATGATGGCTGCGTTATGCTTGCCAACGAAGATGACGACTGTGTGCCAGTTTGGCCAACTCGCGAATTTGCAGAAGCATGGGCAACTGGCGAATGGGCTGGCTGCAGCGCTAAAGCAATTCCACTTGCTGACTGGTTTAGTCGCTGGACACCAGGCCTTGAAGAAGATGACTTACTTATTGCAGCCTTCCCTACAGAGGAAGACGACGGCACGATATTGTTTTCAGACGAGTTTGAAAAGCAATTAAAAGCACCAAAGAAAAAATATTAAGGTTCAAAGCCTAAATGCTCAGAGTTATTAATTTATAAACGCGGCACTTAATTTAGTGCCGCGTTTTTATTGGCAATTTCTAAAATCCAAATAAGCCTGCGTAATAGCATCTGGATTTTCTACTTGCGGATAATGCTCAAGCTCTACAAACTCTTGTACGCGCGCATTCGGAATAAGCTTTTTATAATGTTCAATCATGTGCTTACCAGAGATGGGATCTTCTGCGCCTGCTATAAACGTAAGTGGTATATTGCTATTTATGATGGCACCAACCCAACGTTCTCGGTTTTGCTGCCTCTGCTTTATATAACTAATGAGTTTAGGCATAACGGCTAAACCATCTTTATAAATTAGCAACTCCCAAAGTGTGTCTACCACTTGTTTTGAAGGCGGTGTACTTTTACTAAAAATAGTCACTAAATTATTGGCAAATTTTTGTTTATTCATTAATTTTGGCACTATCCAACCTAGCTTTGAAAGTAAAAGCTTTTGTATAAATAATGGTTTATGCACCTCAGGAAATAACCCACCATTTAAAAAACACACGCTGTTTATTTTAAAGTCACTTTGGCTAACCACTTGCCTTGCTAATAACTCTTGAGCCACAGTATCGCCATAGTCATGAGCTAAAATATGTACATCATTAATATTTAACGTTTTTAAAAATTGGGTATATAAGTTGGATTGTTCGGTAATTTTATAAGTAGCGTTTATTGGTTTATCTGACAAACCAAAACCTAGCATATCGAGCGTAATTACAAAATAATGTTCACTAAGCGTTTGCCACATACCTTCCCAATCCCAGCTAGCACTTGGAAAGCCATGTATTAAAAGCAGCGCAGGCTTAGTTATATCACCAGCTATTTTTGTAAATATTTGATGGCCAGAAATATGAGTGAATTGGCCCTGCGATTGCCACTGTTGAAGAGAAAACATATATTAGCTTTATTTTTATTATCTATTTGTTAGTTTTATCATAGTGGTAATTAATAAAGGAAATAAAACCAATGTATAAATTTGCATTGGCTTATTAAACGTTATTTTAAAATTTAATAGTGTAATCTACATAAACTCGGTGGTCGGCTCTGTCGCCTTTAACACCATCAACGCTGCCTGATTTTTCGGTTGTATAATCTACAAATAACCAGCGCAAACTTAAGCCTTTTATTTTCTCAACTTTATAGCGCGTATCTACAGCCCAATATTTTTCATCAGCTGTGCCAGCTAACTTACCCAGCGCAGAGTTTTCAGCATCGCTACCGCTTGTGTAGTAAAACTTTGTTGTTAAACCTGGCGATACTGCTTTTAAATCAATGCCAAAACGTGCCTGCCACGTTGCCTCGTTTTGATTTGTTAAATCGGCACCAATCAATGAGCGAGTTGGAAATGGGTTTGTACCATGACCGCCACTAAAGTTATCTTCAATCCAAGCATCACTTACCTTAGTAAATGCCGCACCTACACTCCAAATATCTTTTTTCCAATCAGCATCTAAGTAATAGGCAAATCCATCGTTTTCACTTTTAGTTAAACCTGTTAATGCACCAGGTGCATCTTCATCATCTAAATCGCCGCCCTCTGCGCCTGTTACAAATAAATCACCATCATCTTGTGAGGTAAATATGCCAGTTGAAAGGGTTAACTTACTTTGCTTAAGTTTAATGCCGTAACTAATTTTTAATCCCATTTTACTTAGCTAATTGTGGGAATTTAAATATTCAGCCTCTAATGTTATGTCGTCTTTTTTATGCGTAGCACCTACGCCCCAAATTACGCTAATGGCGCCAGGTGCCGATTGATCGGTAGAAAAGTCTTCCCATCTTTCATCATGTCGACGGCTCCATTTGTCGTATACGTAACCATATAATTTAGTGTTGCCAATTTTGTAATCGCCAAAAACGCCTCTAAAAGTATTAGGAATAGCACGGCTGCCTGAGCTTTTTAAAAGCATACTTTTGGTTTTTTGCCCACCTACTTTAACGTGACCGTTGTTGCCCAATTTAAAATCTAAAAAATATTGACCAAATTTAGAAAAGCTATCGTCTACTCCGCCACTCTCATTACCTGCTGGTAAAATATTACCTGCGGCTGAACCTGTAGAGTTAATATTCATTACGGTGTAAGTCGATACAACCACACTCAATAAATCATTTATATAACCCGATGTGTAATTGAGCTCTATACCTTGAGCAAAAGTTGAATCGTCACTTGCGTCGTTACCGTAGTCACGGTCAAAATAAATTGATCTAAGTTTTATATTAAATTCATCTTGTTCTGTCAGCCCATTAACAGCAGCATACGAAGGAATAGAAATACATGTTAATACTGCGCCTGTTGCCGCAAGTAATTTAGATACTCGGTGAGCCATAGTTATCTCCGTTACCTTGTTTTTTTAAGTTTTTACTGTGCAGCACATAGGAATATGTATGCTTTTGACCTACACGGCAAACATGTCATAAGGTAATTACATTTCAAGTAATTACATTTCTTTCATGCTAGTAAATATAGAACAATATAAATTTATAATGTTTTAATTTTTATATTATAAAATATTAAGAGTTTGTTTTATTACGGATGAATTGTAAAAACTGGTAAAGATTACCTCTTACTCACTCGTATCTAAGTCGCTAATTTTATTTAAAAAAACATCATAATATTAATTTAATTTAATTTTACTTGATTTAAACTTACCTAAGTAAAGTTATGAGCAGCTGATTTCTTCTAAAAATCAATAAGCACAAAAACCAGCGCCTTTTGCTACTACTTTTGTTGGTATCTATAAAGTGATGCAGAATTTATAAATTATTATATTTATATGTATTTTAATTTTATCTTGAGGCTTACAATCAACTTTTTAGACTCCCCCTACTCTAAACCTCTATAAAATATATACATTCCAATTAATAACAAAGTTGTGTCTTGAATAATAGGTGCTATATTTATCACGTTATTAAAATAGAAACACACTTACTGCGACTCATGAAAAAGGATTAATTAATGATTCAAGCACGACCGGTTAATAAAGGGTTATTAATCTCACTGCTTCCTCACGTCATTTTATTAGTTGCGGGCATTATACTTACCTACTTTGCTCATATTAAACACCAAGAAGCCATAAAAAATAAAATAAACAATGCGCTTGATAACCGCCTATCCTCGCTTTCTACAGGTATTAACAGTAGGCTCGATTTGTATCAATATGGGCTATTTGGTTTAAAGGGCTTTGTACATGGGATAGGTGCAAATAACTTAAACTATCAAGCCATAACTAACTACTCTGGGAGCCGTAACTACGCTAAAGAATTTCCTGGAGCTAATGGTATGCTATATAAAAAAAGTTGGCATTGAGCAATTAAATAAATTTTTGAATGATGCAAAAAACGATAGACCCGATCAGACATTTAATTTGAATACACTCGTAGCGACTAGTGATGAGCATTTTATAATTCAATATATTTTTCCTGAGCAAAAAAACTTACAAGCAATTGGATTAGATATTGGATCTGAGAGCATGCGCAAACAGGCAGCACTGAATGCTGCCATAAATAATACAACCCAATTAACGGCGCCACTGACTTTAGTACAAGCGAATAAACTCTCGCAACAAGGCTTTTTAATATTAGTGCCAATATATAAAACCATTACTATTTCTGATAATAAAAAACAGCGCCTTAATGAGCTTTTAGGTTGGGCATATTCGCCGTTGTTAATTGATAAAATTTTAGACTCACTTTCACACTTTGACGAAAATCAACTAACGATAAGTGATATCAATAACAATACTGAGACTGATTTTTTTAGTTATGGCATAAAAAGCAAAACTAACGATTATCAATTAACTAAAATTATAAAATTAATGGGTAGAACGTGGAAAATTACCATTGATGCCTCAGACGCCTTTATTTATAACCTTCATCTTCCTAGTCGGTATCAAGCCATGTTAATGGCTCTTTCGCCACTATTGGCTGTATGTTTGTAGTTTTTTTAATTCAATTGTTTATTTTTAGAAGAAACCAAAGAATTAAGAGAAAAACACTTCAGGCTAAAAAAAATAAACTCGCATTGCAGCAAGCAAATTTAAAACTAGAAAGCGAAGTTAAACAACGTACTCAAGAAATAGCCGATATGAACATGCTCCAACAAAGTATTTTAAACAGTGCTAGTTATTCAATTATTGCGACCGACACAAACGGCTTAATAACTCTATTTAATCCCGCCTCTGAAAAGTTATTAGGCTACAAAGCGCAAGATGTTATTGGCATTAAAAACCCTGGCATATTTCATTTAAAAGAAGAAATTATAAAAAAAGCTAAACTACTTAGTGCTGAATTAAATAAACCTGTACCCCCTGGTTTTGAAGTATTTATCCTAAAAGCAACAGCAACAGAGCCAGATATTAATCAATGGACATACATTTCTTCTACAGGCGAAAAAATACAAGTTAATTTAAGTGTCACTTCGTTGTTAAATAACGAAGGAGACACCGTTGGCTACTTAGGTATTGCTTACGATTTAACAGAACAAATTGACCACGAGCAAGCCCTTGGTCACTCAAAAGAACTTGCTGAGCAAGCATCGCAAGCAAAGTCTGAATTTTTAGCAAATATGAGCCACGAAATACGAACCCCGATGAACGGTATACTTGGCACATTACAACTATTACAAGAACAACCGCTTAATGAAAAATCAAAAGAGTATTTAAAAAAATCACTGTATTCAACTCGAGCACTCACCACCATTATTAACGATATTCTTGATTTTTCTAAAATTGAGGCTGGCAAGCTCTCATTAGAGCATAAGCCTTTTGACTTTTTTGAACTTATTCATCACTTAGAGTCAGACTTAGGTGTGCAAGCAACAGATAAAAACATTTACCTTAAATTTGTGATTGATATTGAGCACAAGCATTGGGTGGGCGACCCAGTTAGACTCAGACAGGTATTTTTAAACTTAATATCTAACGCGATTAAGTTTACATCTAAAGGTGGCGTTACAGTAACGTTTAGGCTAACCGACGCAAACAAAATATGTTGTTGTATATCAGACACGGGGATTGGAATTTCTGAGCAAGCAATTAATCGATTGTTTGAGCGCTTTGAACAAGCTGAGCAATCAACCACGCGTGAATATGGTGGTACGGGCCTTGGCTTACCCATCACTAAATCATTAATAGGCCTGATGAATGGCGAAATTAAAGTAACAAGCCAGTTAGGTTCAGGGAGTCAGTTTTATGTGTACTTACCATTAAAACAAGCGCAGGTGGATGACAGCACATTAACAACCAAAAATATTGAGCTTCCTGACCTATCTGGAAAAATTATTTTATTAGCTGAAGATAATAAAATAAATCAGCTTGTTGCAGCTGCGATGCTTGAACCAACTAAAGCCACCATTATTATTGCCAACAATGGTTTAGAAGCGATTTCATTATACGAGTTACACAAACCAGACATTATTTTTATGGACATTCAAATGCCAAAAATGGATGGTCTTCAGGCATGTAAAAAAATTAAAGCGCTTAATAGCGAACAAATTGTTATTGCATTAACTGCTAATGTTTTTACAGAACAAAAAGAAATATACAGGCAGTTATTTGATGGTTACGTTTCAAAACCAATCGAAAAACATGAACTTGTCGGCATGTTATCGATACTTTGCTTAGTAAATAATTAGTCATTCTGAGGGCATTAAAAAACCCAGTTATTGTTACCTTTCGATATTAATAACTGGGCTCTAAGAATAATGGTGGAGGGAGAGGGATTCGAACCCTCGTTAGGGATAAACCTAAACACACTTTCCAGGCGTGCGCCTTCAGCCACTCAGCCATCCCTCCACGGTGCTGCAATTGTGTAATGCAACAGCGCGCTATAGTATGAAATAGACCCTTAAGGTGCAAGGCATTTTTAAATTTGGGCCTTTAAATGCTTACTAATCAAGCAACACTTACCTATAGGCACAAAAAAACGGCTAAATCTAAGACTTAACCGTTTTTAATTTATACTTTAAAAGTTACTTAGCCATGCTCGCAGTAAACTCAAGCATGCGATTTAAGGATTTAAGAGCGCCTTCGCGTAAATCCATATCAACGAATACTTCTTTGCCTTTAGGACTTATGAGGGCTTCTTCAATCGCTTTTAAGCCATTCATTGCCATCCAAGGGCAATGTGCGCAACTTTTACATGAAGCGCCCTCACCTGCCGTAGGAGCCGCAAAAAACTCTTTATCTGGACATAGTTGCTGCATTTTATAAAAGATGCCGCGATCAGTTGCTACAATAAACTTTTTATTGTCCATTGTTTGCGCTGCTTTGATTAATTGGCTCGTAGATCCAACCGAATCGGCAAGAGCAACTATTTCTGCTGGTGACTCAGGATGAACTAAAACGCCTGCATCTGGGTGTAGCGCTTTCATGTCTTTAAGTGCTTTTGTTTTAAACTCGTCATGTACAATACATGCGCCATTCCACATAAGCATATCAGCACCGGTATTTTTTTGAATATAACTACCAAGGTGCTTATCTGGGCCCCAAATGATTTTTTCGCCTTGCTCATCGAGGTGCTCTACTATTTCAAGTGCACAGGATGAAGTTACAATCCAATCTGCACGTGCTTTAACAGCCGTAGAGGTGTTTGCATATACAACTACTTTACGATCAGGGTGCTGATCGCAAAACGCAGAGAACTCGTCTATCGGGCAACCAATATCTAACGAACATGTTGCTTCAAGCGTTGGCATAACAACCGTTTTATTTGGCGTTAAAATTTTGGCTGTTTCGCCCATAAATTTTACGCCCGCAACAATAATCATATCTGCATCGTGACGTGCGCCAAAACGCGCCATTTCTAGCGAGTCGGCAACGCAGCCGCCGGTTTCTTCAGCAAGTGCTTGAATTTCAGGATCGGTATAATAATGGGCAACAAGTACTGCATTTTTATCTTTTAGTAATTGTTTTATACGCGCTTTATATTCGCCTTGCTCGTCTTGTGTTAACGGTGCTGGCTTAGGGGGAAAAATATAACCTTCAGGCATAATAGTTTGAGCTAGACTCATGTTCTCGACCACTTATCTACAGTGCATTAATTAGGGCGAATTATACGAGAATATGAAAGCAAATAACAGCAAACTAGTAAGGCTGTTTATAAAAAATAAAGTGGGAAATTAAAAAAGAATATAAAGGAAAGTATTAGAGAGTGGTGGGTCATGATGGATTTGAACCATCGACCAATTGATTAAAAGTCAACTGCTCTACCAACTGAGCTAATGACCCGCTCTAATATAAATCTGCTTTGTAAAAAGCTTGCGTAAATCCGCCGATTAAACTGTCATAGAATGGTGGGTTATGATGGATTTGAACCATCGACCAATTGATTAAAAGTCAACTGCTCTACCAACTGAGCTAATAACCCAATCTATGCGCTTATTCAATTATGAATGAAGCTTACGTATATCCGCCGATTGATGCCAAACACTATTCATAAGGAATAAAGAATGGTGGGTCATGATGGATTTGAACCATCGACCAATTGATTAAAAGTCAACTGCTCTACCAACTGAGCTAATGACCCGCTCTTATATAACTTTTCATAGAATGGTGGGTTATGATGGATTTGAACCATCGACCAATTGATTAAAAGTCAACTGCTCTACCAACTGAGCTAATAACCCGTTCTATGCACTTATTCAATTATGAATAAAGCTTACGTAAATCCGCCGATTGATGCCAAACCGTATTCACAAGGAATAAAGAATGGTGGGTCATGATGGATTTGAACCATCGACCAATTGATTAAAAGTCAACTGCTCTACCAACTGAGCTAATGACCCGCTCTATTGTTACGTTTAAATGCAACTTACTACTTTGCGTAAATCCGCCGATTGGAACCAGTCATTATTCACAAGGAATAAAGAATGGTGGGTTATGATGGATTTGAACCATCGACCAATTGATTAAAAGTCAACTGCTCTACCAACTGAGCTAATAACCCATTCCAGATGCTAACTTATTACTAAGTTAAAGCTTACGTAAATCCGCCGATTGATGCCAAACCGTATTCACGAGGAATAAAGAATGGTGGGTCATGATGGATTTGAACCATCGACCAATTGATTAAAAGTCAACTGCTCTACCAACTGAGCTAATGACCCGCTCTGACGTTGCGTTTTATAACAACTTAGTATTGTACGTAAATCCGCCGATAAAAGACCATTCAAAGAATGGTGGGTTATGATGGATTTGAACCATCGACCAATTGATTAAAAGTCAACTGCTCTACCAACTGAGCTAATAACCCTCTCTTTTTGTCGCATTTCGAGTGGGGTAACCATTCGTTTGCTGCGGGCGCTTATAATACTTATTTATAAAATGAGTGCAACCGAAATTGTCTCTTTTTTTAAGTTTTTATGTCTAGATGCACAAAATTAAACCGTTTGTGCTCAAACTACATGCAAATCCAAGATTCTTCGGGAGTTTCCATGTAGTTTGCTCGCCTTAACTAGAAATTTAATCGCTAGTGAACTTTAGTTTCCCAAACGATCAGTTGCTAGTTTTGCAGCGGTAGTACTTGGATATTGATTGATAAGATCGCTCAATATTTTTTGTGCTTGCGCCGCTGAACCTTGATCTTGTAAAAGTGTGCCTAACTTTAGCATTGCATCGGGGCGTTTATTAGAATTTGGAAATTCGTTAACAACCACTTTAAAATGCTCTACCGCTTTTACGCCATCATTTTTAATAGTAAGCAACTGCCCTAACCAATAATGCGCGTTAGACGCATATACAGAGTTTGGATAGGTAGTTAAAAACGTTTGAAATTCAGGAATCGCTTGATCATAACGTTTATCTTTCATTATTAACGCAACAGCACGCTCGTACGCTTCATTTTCAGATAAGTCACTGCTGTAGCTCTGTGCATCGTTTGGCTGCGCCTGTTCGGCTACTGGAGCTGCTGTTGGCTGTGTATAAGCCTGGCTCACGCGGTTTTCAATTTCTTGATACAACTCACGCTGACGCTGCAGTACTTTTTCAAGTTTGTAGCTTTGCTCTTCAGTTACACCGCGAATTTGACTTACTTCGTCTTGTAACAAGTTAAGTTGTTGCTGTAACTCTACTTGTAAAAAGTTACGCGACTGCATCATATTCTCAAGCGACGCTAATCGCTTCTCAATACTTGATTGTGAATTTGCAGCTTCTGAAACAGGAGCGGGAGCAGCCATTAACTGGGTGCTCCCGCTCAATATCATGGCTGCCAAAATAATTTTCGGCTTCATAATATCTCTTATCTTAGTAAACTAGTACCGCACGGCGGTTTTTAGCGAAAGCTGATTCAGTGCGAGATTTAACCATTGGCTTCTCTTCACCGTAGCTTACCACTGACATTTGGCTAGCTGAAACACCTAAGCTTAATAGGTATTTTTCAACTGCTTGGCCACGGTGCTCACCTAGTGCAATGTTGTACTCTGGAGTACCGCGCTCATCTGCGTGGCCTTCAATTAGTACTTTAACTGATGGGTTTTGAACTAAAAACTCAGCATGTGCACGAAGTAAATCAGCGTACTTACCTTCAACAGTAGCTTTATCAAAGTCAAAGTAAATTACTTGCTCTTGACGAAGTGCTTCGTACTTTTGACGAAGTTGCTCTTCTGCTTGTTGCTCAGGAGAGATTGTAGCTACTTCAACTGTATCAGTGTTAGTTGATTGCTCAACAACGCCTTGATTTGATTGGTTTGCAGCACCTTCATCAATATCAGAAGATGAGCTACAAGCTGCTAATGTCATTACTGGCACAGCAATTAGCAGGCCTTTAAGTATTTTGTTAAGTTGCATTGAGTAGATTCCTATTTTGAGTAAACCAGTAATATTACTGTAAGTATGGCGACCAAGCTGGCGCCTTTACTTGTCCGTCTAGCACAGGTAACCGTGCTTTAAAGCGGCCGTCCATCGATACTAGCGCAAGTACCTGTTTATTATTATGGAGCGTGCTGTATATAATCATCGAACCATTTGGCGCTATGCTCGGTGATTCATCTAGGCGTGTTCTCGTTAATACTTGAAACGCGCCTGTAGCCAGCTCTTTCTTAGCAAGATGGTACTGCCCGTTGGTACGGTTAACCATCACTAATTCTTTTCCATCTGGTGTTATAGAACCAGCAAGGTTCATATCACCATCAAAGGTGAGTCGTTGTGACCTACCTGTTTTTAAATTTAACTTATAAATCTGAGCATTACCACCCCTTTCAGATGTAAACACAATATCTTGGCCATTAGGGTGCCAAGATGGCTCAGTATCTATGCTACGATGATTTGTTAAGCGTGTTTCTTTACGTGTAGCAAGGTCAAGCATGTAAACTTCTGTCGCACCCGTCTTATCCTTAGAAAGCACTAATAATAGCTTTTTACCATCTGGCGAAAACTGCGGTGCACCATTAATACCACGGTAGCTTGCTATTATTTCACGCTTACCTGTGTATATATCTTGAATGTAAATTTGGCTTTGACGGTTTTCAAACGTTACATACGCTAATTTAGTACCATTTGGTGACCATGCTGGCGACATTAATGGTTCTTTTGAACGAAGTAACACCTGTTCGTTAAAACCATCGTAATCGGCAACAACTAACTGATAAGGTTTAAGATCGTTATCACGTACTATTACATATGCAATTTTAGTTAAAAACGCGCCCTTTTCACCCGTTAGCTTTTCATAAATTACATCACTAATGCGGTGTGAATAACGACGAAAACCACTCTCGCCAATAACACTTTCACGCGCTTCTAAAATATGATCTTGGCTTTTAACTAACTTACCGTTACTCATCATTTGCGTATTGCCACCAGTAATTTGGCCACGAATCACATCAACTAATTCATAACGGACTAAATAACGCCCATCAGTTTGTTGTTCAACCTCACCAACAAGAACAGCTTCAACACCTTTATTAACCCAAGACGCATAATCAATTTCGCCATCTTTACTTGGCTGTTGCGGCATTTGCGCCACATCAACAGGTTTAAACTTACCACTGCGCATTAAATCGGCAGCAATAACACCACTTAGCTTTTCAGGGATTGGACCAACACCTTGGTATTTAAAAGGTACAATGGCTATAGGCCTTGCACCGTCTACACCTTCTGTTATTACAATTTCAAGCGCTGCATTGGCAACACCCGTAAACCCAAACAGTAAAACTAAACAGGCTATTTTTATTTTGTTGAACATATCATTCCTTTAAAATTCTGGCTTGATTGTTAAATTAATATTCTTAAGTTTTTCGAATACGTCTTTATCTTTAGATACCGGTAATGTGTCAGCCATGCGCACTGCTCTTAATGCAGCTTCACATACTAGCTTGTCTCCACCTAATGATTTAACTTGCGTTACTAAACCATTAAAGCCCAAACGAATATTAACTCGGCACTGTTGGTTTTTCATTTTTTCATCAATCAGTAAGTTTTGCTGAATACGCGCCATAATTAATGCACGGTACTTATCCACTTCGCTCACCACTTGTTGCTGACGTATTTTACTACGGGCAGCCTGCTCTTTGGCAAGTTGCTCTTGTAACATTTGCTCTTGCATTGCTTGCTGGCGTTTACGTTCGGCCTCAGCAGCACGCTCTTTTGCTTCCTCTTCACGCTTTTTGCGCTCAGCCTCTGCTTTTTTAAGCGCTTCTTCTTCAGCTTTGCGTTTGTCAGCTGCTGCTTTTGCTGCGTTTTCAGCTTCTTGCTTTTGCTTTTCGGCTTGCTTAGCTTTAGCACGCTCTTTTTGCTCAATGGCACGTGCTTTTTTAGCTTCTGCTTCGGCTTGCGCTTTTTCTTTCTCTTTCGCCTTTCGCTGTTGCTCTAACTTTTTAATATTACGTGCTTCTGATTCGCGTTGTTTGCGTGCATTGGCCGCTCTGCGTTCTAAATCACGGATGCGTTTATCTTCAGCACTTTTTTTATCTTTTTCTTTCTTTTGAAGTTCAGCAATTTTTTGCTCAACTTGTTTTTGATCAACTGTAACGGCTGATACTGCTTTATCTGGCGTAGGTATAGCCGAATTAAGCGTTACTTCCATTACTTTAGGTGTTGGCGGATGAATATTTGCAGAAGCATACAAAAATCCACCAATCCCTAAATGAAGTACTATTGATTTTACTACTGAACTATTCATACAGCTACTTCCCCTCAAAGGATTCAGTCATTAATCCTACTGATGGTACGCCTGCATTTTTCAAAAAATCCATTAGTAATAATACTTCTTGATACGACACCTTACCCGAGCCTTTAATCATGACTGGCACGTCAGGGTTTTTCATTAACTGTAATTTTATAACCGCAGCTACATCAAGTGCTTCCATAGGCTCTTCAGGATCAGTACCTACACTCACGTAATATTTACCTTGTGCATCTATTGAGGCAATAATAGGCGGAGTATCTTTAGTATCAACTAAATCAGACTCTTCCATTTTGGGTAAATCAACTTTTACACCATGCGTAATAAGCGGTGCTGTAGCCATAAATATTATAAGTAGTACCAACATTACATCAATGTAAGGTACTACATTAATCTCTGCGACCGGACGGCGCTTTTTACGCTGATACATTCGCTTGTGCCTCTATTTGTGTAGCTGCTTGACGGTGTAAAATATTAGCAAACTCTTCCATAAAGTTAATATAGTGAGACTCAAGCTTTTCAACACTGTTTGAAAAACGGTTATAAGCAATAACAGCAGGGATCGCCGCAAATAAACCCATAGCAGTGGCAATAAGTGCCTCTGCAATACCAGGTGCTACCATTTGTAATGTAGCTTGCTTAACTTCACCTAGTGCAATAAAGGCATTCATTATACCCCACACTGTACCAAACAAACCGATGTACGGACTTATAGAACCTACTGTTGCTAAAAACGATAGACTCGATTCCATTTTTTCAATTTCACGAGAAAGCGCAACACGCATAGAGCGGTGCGTTCCTTCCATAACAATACTCGCACTTTGAAATGTATTCTTTTTATGACGAGCAAACTCTTTAAAGCCCGAAGTAAACAAAGCTTCAATGCCTTGAGACTGACCGCTGCGTGACGATATCTCGTTATATAATTTGCTTAAATCAATACCCGACCAAAACTTTTGCTCAAATTTCTTAGCATTTATTAGCGCATCCGATATTGCTTTTTTACGTTGAAATATAATTGTCCACGACATTACAGACATGGCAACTAGCCCTAACATTACTAATTGAACAAGCAAACTTGCTTCTAAAATTAGATCTAAAAAATTAAGCCCTGATCCCACGTTAAACTCCTAAATAATTTCAAAATACGGCAAATTGGTTAATTTGTGTAAATATGACCGCTTACACGGCCAAAAGTTGCATCTAGTGTATCTAGTCCATTTCAAGCTGACAACGGTATTGCTATGAATAGGCAACAAAAAACGTTAAAAAACAGCTTTAGTTGGCATTTCCCTTTGCCTCAGTATTTTATTTAAACTTTTAAACAAACTCGCTAACTATAAATATGCGTAAATATATACATGAAACGTCATAAAATGCGCCGTTTATTCAAAATAAGAGCATAAACACTCAAAACCTATAAGCCTCACCTGTACGTAATAGTAAAACTAATACCGAGCTATAACGAAATAAATTACTTAAGTTATAAATTTCATAAACTTATAAATTTAACGATTAATTAACGCACAAGATTCAAACAACAATAAAATTCACTAAATTAGTTTTTCTAATCTGAAAATACAAATTTTCTAGTTTGAACAAAAAAGTAAACTTACGTATTATTCTCCCATACCGAGCTAGCGCACTGAATGAGATAGTTTCATTAAGCCAAGTTCTTAGTAATAGGGTATTTTATCGTATTACATTGTTTTACTCTTTCTGGATAAAACCAAATTTAGTAAAACGTAGTTCCCCTGGATTACTTCCTTCAACTTGTTGTTTGCCCGCATTTTTTGCGGGCTTTTTTTTGCCTGCAATTTAGTGCGCTACATATTTTATTTATAAACTAATAATTGCCCTACCTAATTTACAATAAGTAATTCGCTTACTAGTTTGAATGGTACGCAGGATAGCTTCGCGAGTCTTAACGCCCTGTGAATTAACAGTTAACTATAAAGCGTATTAGTATTTTGAAATAACATTTGCAACAGAGTGTTGAGGTTTTGAGTATAATAATTTGAAACAAAGGGATACTGAGACAATTACCTGCTGCGCAATAAAACGCAGCAAGTAAAGTATATAGGCTAGTCTTTTTTAGGAAGTAAACCAAAGTGATGGTATGCACTGTCAGACACTATGCGCCCACGTGGTGTACGCTGAATAAATCCTTGCTGGATTAAAAATGGCTCTATTACATCTTCTATTGTTTCGCGCTCTTCACCAATAGCAGCCGCTACATTGTCGAGCCCTACTGGTCCGCCCATAAATTTTTCGATTATGGCGAGTAAATATTTGCGGTCCATATAATCAAAACCACTTTTATCTACGTCAATCATATCAAGGGCTTGCTTAGCTACATCGGCGTTTACTGTGCCGTCAGATTTTACTTGAGAGTAATCGCGTACACGGCGCAATAAGCGGTTTGCAATACGTGGTGTGCCGCGCGAGCGCTGCGCGATTTCGGTAGCACCATCGTCACACATTTCTAAACCAAGATAATGTGCTGAACGCCCTACTATGTGCGATAAATCTTCTACAGAATAAAACTCTAATCGCTGCACAATTCCAAAACGGTCACGCAGTGGCGATGTAAGCGAGCCTGCTCGTGTGGTTGCACCAATGAGTGTAAATGCAGGTAAGTCTAATTTAATAGAACGCGCAGCTGGGCCTTCACCAATCATTATATCAAGCTGGTAGTCTTCCATTGCGGGATACAGTATTTCTTCAACTTGCGGGCTTAGCCTGTGTATTTCATCGATAAACAGTACATCGCCCTCTTCTAAATTAGTAAGTAGAGCAGCTAAATCGCCTGCTTTTTCAAGTACAGGGCCTGATGTTGTTTTAATACTTACGTGTAACTCATTGGCTACAATATTTGCAAGCGTGGTTTTACCAAGCCCAGGTGGGCCAAATATTAATAAATGATCAAGCGCTTCACCACGGGTTCGGGCAGCTTCAATAAAAATTTCCATTTGCTGCTTAACATGAGGCTGGCCTCTGTAGTCGGCTAAAAGTTTTGGTCTTATTGCACGATCTATAGAGTCTTCATTTGTTTTTTCAGTCGCATCAATTAAGCGATCCGCTTCAATCATGGGTTACTCACAACATAGATTTTAAAGATTCTCTAATAAGAACCTCAGTAGACATATCGGGTTTACTTATCGATTTTACTGCTTTTTGAGCTTGTGGCAATTTATAACCTAATGCAAGCAGTGCCGATACGGCATCATCCGCTGCATTATTAGCAATTGTCGCATCGCTCATTGGCTCTATTACTGCGCTGTCGCTAAATGGCGTAAATAAATCATTACCCCAATCTTTTAGTCTGTCTTTCATTTCGAGTACTAAACGCTCGGCTGTTTTTTTACCTACACCGGGTAATTTAACAAGCGATGTTGAGTCTTCGTTATTTACACAACTTACAAATTGTTTTGCCGACATGCCCGATAAAATAGCTAAGCCAAGTTTTGGCCCTACGCCATTTGCTTTTAATAGCTCTCTAAACAAGGCACGTTCAACTTTATTATTAAAACCAAATAATAGTTGAGCATCTTCACGCACTACAAAGTGAGTGTAAACAATCGCATTTTCACCAATTTTTGGTAAATCGTAAAAACAGGTCATCGGCATTTGTACTTCGTAACCTACACCACTTACTTCGAGTAATATTTCTGGTGGCTGTTTTTCGACTAAAATACCATTTAAGCGGCCTATCATAATTATTTCCTTAAACGTCCTCTAACGGTTTTGCTTGCGCTGCCCGCTAGTTTAATTAAATTTTGTTCTGAGTGGGCGTGGCAAATCGCAATAGCGAGTGCATCAGCTGCATCGGCCTGTGGCGTACCGGGTAGTTTTAAAATATTTTTTACCATGTGTTGCACTTGTGTTTTATCTGCGCCACCGTTGCCTACTACTGCTTGCTTAATTTGCCTAGCTGAGTATTCAAATACGGGTAAGTCGGCCATCGCAGCGCCAACTATCGCAGCGCCTCTAGCTTGGCCTAGTTTTAAAGCTGAATCGGGGTTGTGCGCCATAAATACTTTTTCAATGGCAAAGGTTTCTGGCGAAAACTGCTCAATAAGCTGTGTAATGCCTTGGTAGATCATTTTAAGCCTAACCGGAAAAGGATGATCGGCTAACTTAATACAGCCACTGCCTAAGTATGTAAATTTAGAACCTTGATGGGCAACAACACCATATCCGGTCAAACGTGAACCAGGATCGATCCCTAAAATGATGGCCAAACAGCGCTCCATTGTTATTATTTTTAAATTACGCTAATAATGCCAGAGCACTGTATAAATTACCAGTACAAAGAAAAACAAAAATGCCCACGTACTAGGTGGGCATTTACAGGAACATGTTAGTTTAAGCTTACCCTAGGGCACGCACTAATCCTTGGGTATTTTGTTTAAGTGTTCGGGCAATCATTAAATAGCCTAAACCAGCCACAAATACACCGCCAGCTACCGGACCAATAATCCATATATGCGGATGTAACTTACCTGCTAAATCAAACATTTGTTGCTGCACAATTAAAAGCGCTATATCACTAAAAAATGCGGCAACTAAGCCAGCTAAACCGCCTAGTAATAAAAACTCATACAGGGTCGCGTTTTTAATTAATCGGCTTTTAGCGCCAAGCGTTCTAAGTATTACAATTTCTTGCATACGCTCACCTAAACTAGCTTGCACTTGCGATATAAGTACAAGCGCGCCACACAGCACAACAATTGCAAGTACAAAGCCAATGGCGAGCGATACTTGCGAAATAGTTGTTTGTATTTGCTTAACAAAGTTATCAATATCAATCGCTGTAATAGTAGGGTAAGTACGTAATAACTGGCTAAAGTCACGTTTTTGATCTGGATTTATACGTACCGACGAAATATACGTCGCCGGAAAATCTGCAAGTACATCAGGACTTAAAATAATAAAAAAGTTAGGTTTAAGCGTGGCCCAATTTACTTTGCGCACACTGGTGATTTTAGCGTCGAACGACTGCGAACCAATTAAAAATGTAAGCGTATCGCCTATCTCAACATCTAAACGCTCAAGCATCGACTCTTCTACTGAGGCTTCAGCCATCGCATTTTCACCAAACCACGTGCCTTGTGTTACTTCATTTTGATCAGGCACATTTTTAAGCCATGTTAGATTTAGCTCACGACCAATACCTGCACGTGCTTCTTCGTCTTTTTTCTCGTTGTCTTGCAGCGATACAGAACGGACTACCAACTCGCCGTTCACCGCATTTACGCGCCCACGAATAGTTGGATAAAACTCTGATACCTGAATGTCTTTTTGAGCTAAATATTCATTAATTGGCTCAAGCTCATTTTGCGTAATATTAACTAAAAACGCATTAGGCGCGTCGCTTGGAAGTTGCGACTGCCAATCAGATATCATGTCGTTTTTAAGTACCACTAAAAACAGCAGTAATTTAATCGCTAACGAAAAACTAATTAACTGTACCGCGTTCACATTGGCACGCTTTTGAATAGATGCAATTGCAAGCGACCAACTATTACCTGGCTTTAATCCTAGTTTTCGACCACCACCAAATATTAATTTAGATACTAAAAACAGCACACCAATTAGCGCAAGTGTTGATATAAACAAAATAAGCGTTATTTTTATGTTGTTACTAAATAACCACATTAATAAAAACACGGTTAGCGCACTCATACCTAAATGCACACGACTTACTGCCAACTTGTCGCCTAAGTTACGGCGCAGAACTCTAAGCGGTGGAATATCAAATAAATCAAATAATGGTTTAATAGAAAACATAACAGCACAAATTACGCCGGTGCTTATAGCCACCAGCCAAGGTTTAAAGCCACCTAAGGGTAACTCTGTGCCCATACTTTTTGATAAGTAACTTGTTGCTATTTCTTGCAAACCATAACCAATTAACAGCCCTATACTTACCGCCATTGCACATACAAGCAATAAATGAAGCATGTATATTTTGCGGATCATTGAGCGGCTACCGCCGAGCGTTTTCATCATCGCTACTGGGTCGTATTGGCGTTCACAATAACGTTTTGCTGAAACAGCTATAGCCACTGCAGCCAAAATAATACCTAATAGGCCGGCAAGTAATAAAAAGCTCTCTGCGCGGTTTAAACTGTTTGAAATGGGTGATTGGCGGTCTTTAACGCCATACCATTGTTGGTTTTCTTTCATTTGTGGTTTAAGCCACTCGTAAAAGCTATTTATGTCGGCCTCACTACCTGCATAAAGTTGGCGGTAATAAACACGACTACCTGGCTGCACAACTTCGGTTTTTGCCACATCGTCAATATTAATAAGCACACGACGGCTGCTTGAAAATACATTAAATGGCGCGTCTGGCTCTTCTACAATAACTTTTGAAACATTAAATAATGCAGCGCCAAGCTCTACTTGCGCGCCTATATCAATATTTAAACTGTAAAATACCGATTCACTTAGCCACACATTACCCGGCGTTGGTCCGCTATTAGCAACTTTAGTTTCACCGGTTAGGGTATCTTTAACTTTTAACTGCCCTTTTAGCGGGTACGCATTAGATGCCGCTTTTACTGAGCTAAACTGCATTTCATCATCGGCAAACAACATAGTGTCGAAATACACCATTTGCGCTGTTTTTAAATTTTGGCTCTGTGCTTGAGTAATAAAAGCGGTGTCCAGAACATGATCGCTGGCAAGTACACGGTCTGCTGCAATAAAAGCACTGCTTTTTTGCGCAATACTTTGCCCTATTCGCTCAGTAACCATCGACAATGTAAGCACGGTTAACACAGCAAGAGCGATAGCTGCGCTTATAACCGTGAGCTCACCACGGCGAAATTCTCGTGAAAATAATTTAAGCGCTAACTTAACCCACATTAGCAACGTCCTCTACTTGGCTTTTTACCAGTAAACCCGCTTCTATTTGAATAATGTGCTCACATTTTTGTGCAAGCCCTTCATCATGAGTCACTAAAATAAGCGTAGTGCCGTGTTGCGTGTTTAAATCAAATAATAAGGATTCAATCATTTTACCGTTTTTGCTGTCTAAATTAGCCGAAGGCTCATCAGCAAATAGTATTTTAGGTGTACCAATAAATGCTCGCGCAATAGCAACACGTTGCTGTTCACCGCCAGAGAGTTGCGACGGATAATGATCAATTCGATGGCTCAAGCCTACTTTTTCAAGCAAAGCAATTGCTTGCTCTTTCGCATCACTTTCACCAGCAAGCTCTGCTGGTAGCATAACGTTTTCTAGTGCAGTTAAGCTTTGTACTAACATAAACGATTGAAACACAAATCCAATTTTAGCCGCGCGCAGTGCAGCACGCTCTTCTTCATCTAAATTGTGTAATGGCTCGCCATCTAAAAACACTTCTCCGCTGCTGGCGGTATCCAGCCCCGCTAATAAACTGAGTAACGTTGATTTACCAGAGCCCGACGTGCCAACTATAGCAACAGACTCGCCATGCTTGACATTAAAGCTGATGTCGCTGAGGATGGGCAGCTCACCTTCAAAGGTAGAGACTACTTTAGACAAACCATTAACCTGAATTATATTTAATTGAGAAAGCGCTGACATATGACTCATTCAATCCTTCGTTTAGTATTCATTTTATTTTTAGTTATCAAACCGCTGAGCGCAGCAGCCGACAACACGATTTTAATACTCGGTGACAGTTTAAGCGCAGCCTACGGACTTCAACAAGAAGAAGGCTGGGTAAAATTGTTACAAGATAAATACGATGACGAACAAGCCGACATTGAACTTATCAACGCCAGTATTAGTGGCGAAACATCTGGTGGAGCCCTACGCCGTTTAGATGCATTGCTTGAGCAATACGAACCCACTCATGTACTTATTGAGCTAGGTGCTAATGACGGTTTACGTGGTTTCCCAGTTAAAAAAATGCAAACTAACTTAACGTCTCTTATTCAAAAAAGCCAAGCAGCTAATGCGATGACCGCCTTAATGGAGGTTTACATTCCCCCTAATTACGGCCCGCGTTACAGTAAAATGTTTACTGACACTTTTTCGCGCGTTAGCGAAGAGACAAATGCGCATTTAATGAACTTTTTTATGCTAAACATTGCCGGCCAACCTGAATTAATGCAAAACGATAGTTTACACCCTAACAAAAAAGCTCAGTTATTAATACGCGATGAGATGTATGACTCGATCAAAAAGTGGTTATATAAAGACTAGCCAATTAATACACCGCAAGAGTGCCTTTTTAGGTCTCTTGCATAATAAACACCCAAACAAACAATCGCTTATTGATTTTTAAAAAAATACACGTACTATTGCATACAACGTCGGTATGTGGCGCAGCTTGGTAGCGCACTGTCATGGGGTGGCAGGGGTCGAGAGTTCGAATCTCTCCATACCGACCAATTAACTAAACCTATATCAATAAGTTAAACTTCTCTTCAAAATATAGCCAAAATTCATCTGTTTTGATTCTACAATTTATCCGTAGCACTATCTTATTTATCTAAGCGCACTTAATAAAACTGAGTTTAGCTGGCTAGTTTTGTGGTTTTTGAGGGGGGTTGTATTTAATTGTTATTAACTTGAAGTGGCCTTTGTGGAATCTATATGAAGGCATTTGATTTCAATTTATTGAAATTAAAATAAAAAAGCGCTCTAAGCGCTTTTTTATTAAAGTACTAGTGCTTGCGCCCTACACCATTACGTACCATATCTTGCCCTGTTTGGAATACATCTTCTGTAATACTGCGCGCTAAAAGCAGCTTTTGTTGGTCGTCAAACACGGCTACAAAACGACTACCATCACTATTGTTTGTTGCCATACCAACGCCCGAAACACCTTTAAGGCCAAGACCGCCGTTTTCTACATTTAATAAAAAGCTTTCTAATTCGGCTAGACTAGAAATTACATCATTTTCTTTATTCATTTTAACACTCTTTTAGTAAGGCTTTTAAATCATTATGGTGGCTATTTTATAGAGAAGAGCCAAAAACTTAAACCCTTGGCTCAGGTTAGTCACTAAATCGACTTTATAGCTAACTCTAAATTGCTTAGCGCACAACCAAACTCTTTTGCATTGATGCGATGATACTGTGTGTCACTCGTTGCTGTAAGGCTAATTATAAACTCGTCTTGTTGGGCTACCGCACTTTGCTCTTGGCTTAAACACATAGCTTGAGTAAGTGAACGCAGTTTTGAATTTGTTAAGATTGAGCCAAAACGCTGCACTGGCAGTGGAGGTATTTTTATAGCGGGTAACGCTTCATCTATTGTGCGTGCACTTAAGGTAAACGTGTTATTGGTAATTTCAATTACACTGCTTGTAGGCCAGTACGAATAGCTATAGCTCTTACTCTCAGGTTGGGCTTTACCTTGGTTAGCCAAATGCACTACACCACTTTTGCCTATTACGGTTATTAAGCTACCTTCTGGCGATTTAATAACAACTAAGGCTGTATTTTCATCAATACCAAAACCATGTTGAATCTCTGTTTTAGTATTTTTCACTTCGTTTTTATTTAGCGCTGCTGCAAGCCTAAATGTACGGTTTTGTTCGCTAAATTGAGTATCTAGTACACCAAAGTTAAAACTGCCCAGCCCACCAGCATTAGTGTTATTTCCACTTTTACGAAGTGCCTCAAGGCTTGTCGTATTTGTAAGCATGCTCGTCACTTTACTTTGGATTGCTGCGCCCGCTCCTTCACCTACAATTACTGGGCGAGTTTGCAATGCTTGCGTCCACGGGTATGGGTTATTGTTTTGATCAAATAATACCTTATGAGTTAATGCTGCATTACCGCTATTAAACATCACACCGGTATTATTTTTAATAAGTGATACAAGTGCATTAGTGCCATTTTTACATAAAGCGTATTCGGCCTTTGTGCGATCGGGATAAATCACTTCACGGTTATACACATTCATTAATGTATTTCTAAGCGCTGGTAATTCATCGCACGAGTTACTCGTAATTGCTTTAGCAAGCGCTGGCGTTAGTGCTAACCATTGAGTGTTTATATTTAATTGTGCCAAAAGACTTTGCGCTACATCTGCCGACTCATAAGGGTCGCGGCTCGAAGCCGTAATAGCAAGCATGGTTGGTTTTGCGTTATTAACTTTTAAACTGCCCGACACAAATTGTAAAATATTATTAGTCGCAACCTCATTATTAAAATCGGTATTTACTTGCTCTTTTAAACGCTCACCGTTTTTATTAAGTAGCGGTACTTCTAGCATATCAAATACAAAGTTGTACTCTTGCTGAGTTAGACTTTCTAATTGCTGATTATTTATATCGCGCCACTGCCAGAGTAAATCTGTTTTTGATAAGCTATTTAACGATTTACTTTGTATGGTTTTAAGTGTTTTTAATACAGCCGTTTTTGCCTCAACATTATTAGTAGGCCAATGCTGCGCGATATTTTTTATTTGAGAGCTGCTAAGTGTATATAAATTATGTGACTTACCATCAATAACAGCCTCTTTTTGGCAATTATTAAGCTTGGCGCTAGTACAGGTAGTAAGCTCTGATCCCACTAAAATTAAAGTTTGGCTTTGCTCTTGAGCCACTGCATTTATTGAAAATCCTGCACCGACCAATGCCACTACCATACCCAGTAACTTCGGCTGTTGATCACGTAAAAATGCACATATCATAATGTAAACTCTAATATAAATAATAAAACTAATGTGCTGTAGTTTAACAGCTAGCCACTTGCGCCTAAATATATTTTTATAAATGTTAAATAATTCAATTCTCTGAAAAACGATAGGATTAAACACTGCATTTAAATACATTGTTTAGTTTACCCCTCTATCTTTGTAAATATTATCTAAACAAATTTAAACGGGGCATTTATTGACCAATCTCATTGTTTAAATTACGGTCGTGAATTATTTTATGTAACTGGGGTGAAATATGGACTTTTCTAATGAAGAGATAAATTTTTTTGCTGAGTTATTTAAGCCTAATAAAAAGTCACATGCCTACAACAGTCACGTTTTAACGTTACAAAGTTCAGTACCAGCCAATATTGCTCACTTACTTAGTAGCGCTAATTTAACCCTGCTCGCAGAAGTTGCACACTATCAGTTATGGTTTCCGTTGGACTTAAAAATTGATAGCGCCGGTATAATCAAACCTATTTTAAACGCCCCCGAAGTAATAGACACACAAGGCACACTGCGTAGTTGGCGCTGGAGTGAGCTAAATATTAAAAGCCAAGGGTTTAAAATTGAATCAATATCAAACACGGGGATGTTTTTAAAACCCCTCAGAAAAGGTAACCATTTAAATAAATCGCAGCACATGGAATTTATTTTGCCTAACAAACAATGTATTTCGATGGAAATAGAACCCGTAAGGCAAAGCACGCAAGGTATAGCCGCTAAAATAACGCAAATCCATAGCGGTCAAGAGCAACTAAGAGCTTACCTATTTGAAGAACATAAGCGTCAACATGCTAAATTATACGAGAATGGCCAATTAGTTGAGCAGCTAATTTAATAGGTGTTTACCCCGCTATACTTGCATTTAGTTGGCTTTATTTAGCCCCCTCTCAATGTTAATCTGTACCCTTATTAATAAATCATAAGGATATGACAATGCCAGGTGCTTTTGCGCACATCACTGCCGTTAATATTGCAACGCAAACCAAGTCACTCGCTAAAATGGATATGCCTAAAAAAGCAAAGCTTATTTTAAGCCAACGCCAAGCATACCTTGAACTAGGCTGTGTAGCCCCCGATTATCCTTACTTAGCTGTAGCGCAGCCTAGCCAAAATGCGTGGGCCGACCTAATGCACTATGAGCACACAGGCGATTTACTTAAAGCAATGATTGAATACTGTAAAACACTTGAAGGTGAAGCATTTGAAAAGTGTTTTGCCTGGTTATGCGGTTATATGGCCATGTTGCTGCAGATATAACAGTGCATCCGGTTGTTGAATTAAAAGTAGGCCCTTACGCGCAAAACCAAACGGCGCACCGTACCTGCGAAATGAATCAAGACGCGTTTATTTGGCAACGTTTAAACTTAGGTGAGTTAGGTTATGCTGACCGCGTGCAACAAAATATTGGATCTTGTACTAACAAAGACGATAATTTTGATACCGATATTGCAAAAATTTGGCGACATGCTTTATTAACGGTTCACCCAAGCTACGCAGCACAACACGCTCCTAACTTTAATTCATGGCATAACGGTTTTCAGCTTGTAGTAAATAATGTTGAAGAAAGCTATCGATTATTTGCCTGTGCACGCCATGTTGCTGCTGATTTAGGCTTGTTTTATCCTCGCCCAAACGAAGTAGACCCCACTTTTATTGAACATCTAAAAACGCCGCACGAGCCTATGCATTACAACGATATTTTTGACTTTGCCGTTAGTAACATTCAGCACTACATAACCATTATTGCCAATGCCGTATTTTTAGATACTGATTACAGTGCAATTAAAAATTGGAACCTAGATACAGGCTACGATGAACACAACACGATGACGGTATGGAGCAAATAAAATGAAACACTTACTTTATATAAGCCTCATAGTATTACTTAGCGGTTGCTACACTCCTAAAAAAAACAATCCAGAAGTGATGGCCGACTTAGCCTCACAATTAAAAGATATTGCTACAGCCGTTGATGGCACACTAAAATTTAGTGAAACATCCTATTCAACAACTGATGAGTTATTAAAAGCCGCTGTTAATAACGATTTAAGCAAACTTGCACCTTTTGGGGAATACACGCTTATTGTAAACGTACAAGATGATAACGCAGTGCTACTTTTATGTGATGCCAATACGGCTTTAATTGAAGATGCAGGCTGTACTGCTCAATCAGATATACAGCATTGGGGAGCAGGAGTTATTCATCAGTGCGAAATAACTATAAACGCCCAACAGCTCTGTAACTAGGTAATAAAATACCTGCTATACATTTAAAGTTGAGCCGTCATCTCTTTGGGGTTAAACACTAAGCCATGGCGGCTAACATGCTCTGCAAAATTTTCGGCTGACATTGGTTTCGCAAAGTAAAAGCCCTGAAATTCTTTACACCCCATTTGCGCCATTATTGCTACTTGCTCTTGGGTTTCTACTCCTTCGGCTATACACTTAATATCAAGCTCTTCACACATAACGTGCACCGCTTTAACTAAACTTTTTTGACGCGTAGAACTTGTTACTTGACTGATTAATGAGCGATCTAACTTAAGTTTGTTAATAGGGTAATCGGCAAGGCGTGCAATATTAGAATACCCCACTCCAAAATCATCAACCGAAATAGTAAAACCCCACGATTGCAGTGTTTGCATAAGCTTTAGCGAATGCGCTTGGTTTGCCTCAAGAGAGGTTTCAGTCAGTTCTAACTCTATTTGAGGTGGCTTTACGTTGAAGTCGGCAAGGTATTTAACCAGTTTTGACATAAAATCGGTTTGGCTAAAATCAATTAGAGATATATTTATTGCCACCGGCACACTCGGTAAACCCGCCTTAGTCCAATTGGCAATTTGAGCGCAGACTTTTTGAATAATCAGATCGGTTAACCTACTGACCATTCTGTATTCTTCAGCAATAGGAATAAATACCACTGGCGACACATTACCTAGTATAGGACTGTTCCAACGCGCTAAAGCTTCAAGCCCTATACATTTACCCGTTGCATCTACTTTAGGTTGATAGTGTACCGACAAATCGCCCTGCTGAAGCGCTTCGTCTAATAACATCGAAATTTCGTATTTTTCGATAAAAGCTTGTGATTGCTTTTCGTTATAACCACTTAGAGGCATATTACAGTTTGCAACTTTAAGTGCTTCGCACGCATTACTAAGTACTGTTGTGCTGTTTTTTCCGTGATCAGGATACTTTGCAAAACCAAATAAAAATGATTGCTGACACTTAGTGCCAAACACATTATAAGTTTTATCTAATGTATTTTTTATTTGCATTAATAGCTTATCTTCAAGCTCGTTTTGCGAGTTTGCGCCAATTATAAAAGCAAGCTTTCCTACTCCTATATGGGCACACAACAACGGCCCATCTGCCATCGCCTTTAAACGCTTATACGCGTTAATAAGTAATGCTTGAGAGTCGGCTTTAGTGAGCTTTAAATTTAAGTATTCACTATTTGCACTTTGGGTAACAACGATAAAAAAACCTTTTTGGTATTTGCTTGTTAATCTGTTGCATTGCAGCTCAAACCATTCTCTATTGGGGAGTTTTGTTTGCGAGTCTCTAAAGCGTAAACGTTTATTTTCTTGTTCCATCATCGATAAGTTTTGTTTAATGAGCTGCTCTTGCGTGCAATCGTAAAAGTCGTATACACGGTAGTTTGTACTCATTGTTATTTGCTGGTAGCAGGCTTTAAAATAGCTTTTTTTGTACTTCACAATTTTATTTTGAGCATTAGGGGCGTCAAAAACTAAAGTAGGAAATAAATGAGAAAGGTTAACGCATTCTTCTTTTAATTCTTTTTTTATACCAAACATATCAATAGCGTGTTGATTAAAATCAGTAATGACAAGGTTTTCGTCAACAATAATTTTGGCTTTATTTGATTCGGTGAACAAGCTTCGATAAAGCTCATTTTTATCTTTAAGGTGTGTATTAGCGCTTATCATTGTTTTGTTTAAACGCTTAGCAGCCACAATTGTGCGTGCCACAGCAAGGGGAATACAAATGTTAAAAAATAAGAATATAAGCCCTGTAATGTATAAGCTGGCATCGGGAAGTTGTTGAGCAATGCCAGTTAAGCCCGATACATCAACGTTATTGATAATCATATAAAACGGTACAATATTTAATACGCCATAAGCAAGGGCTGTTCTATAACCAAGGAGCATAAGTGCGATTATTGGGCAGGAATACATATACATAGAGCCCACTTTAGCAAGCTCTAGGTCTGTTAAAAATAAGTTCATTGACACGCTAGCAGCTACAATGGCTATTAAAAGTACATGAGCGCTGAAGTGATAAAAACGCTTACTTGCTATAAGCAAACCGCATACAGTCGCAAAAAAACTGCTTGTTAATACAACAATATAAATTAAGTTAAACTCAATAGCGCTTGCGTACGTGTGGCACACCACAGCAAAACATAACACCATTACTAATGATAGAATAATGCGCAGTGCACTTACTCGCCAATTAGCAACCTGATCAGGGGCTGAATAGTGATCGTTTAATAAAAAGAACCTATTGAAAAAATGCATAATAAACAACAGTTAAAGCTCATTCTTCTATTAGACATTGATAACTTGTTAAAATCAATCAAATGAATATAATTTCTATTTACATTGTTCTATAAAATAGACAGGTGTATACCTGCTCGTTAGCCGTTAAACATTCATTTTTCGAGTGTTTTTACAGTTATCCTCTTTAAGCGCGAAACCACTGCATCCTAAAAATTCACCGTGCTTAGATTTACGTTTACGCATTTCGCGACCACACTTTTCACAAATTGGATGCTGCGTTTTACACTCTGTATTCACACATTGTGAATACGTGCTTTTATCAACTGATGGGCTACTACAGCTTTTACACACTCGTAGTTTAGTTTCGCAAATCTGCGTATTAGTACAGCTATAATAATCACCATACTGACCCGTTTTTGGCACAATTAATCCGTCGCTGCACGTATTACACTCTCTTTGCTTTAGTTGCGACTTATTAAACAACGTGGAGCCGATTTGAATAGGATAATCGTCATTTACTAGTTCTTTTACAAACGCTGAGCATGCATAAGGGTCTGCAATTAAATACGCTTTATGTTTTGCGCGCGTAATACCTACATAAAGCAAACGCCTTTCTTCTGAGTGAGTGAATTCATCTTGCTCTGGTAATAACGACTCCACCAGCACGTTATTTTGATTATCGCTAGGAAACCCTAATTTACCTTGTTCAAAACCAATAATAATACAGTAATCGGCTTCAAGCCCCTTAGCGCTATGCAATGTCCAAAAATAAAGAGGGTTTGTATGCTTTTTCCCTTTTAAATGCCGCTGCACGCTATTTAACATGTACCTATATCGACTAAGGATGGCAATGCTCGCTGATGCATCGTTTTTTTTAATAGTGCTTATGCTCTGCTGTACTTTTATTTCTACCGATTTAGTACCTTGGTATAAATCGTCTAATAAAATGACTTGTGGTGTAGTTACTTGTGTATGTGTGCTGATCTGCTTTTTATATTGCTCAGGGTTTTGCATTACAAAACGCCCTGCTACATCACTAATACTATTGTTATATCTAAATGTTTTTTGCAACATGGTAAGTGAGTGGCTGCCCACTAATTCATTAAAGCGTGTGGTAAGCGCTAAATTACCACCCGAAAACCGGTAAATTGCCTGCCAGTCGTCACCTACGGCTGTAAAGCGTATTCCGTTACCATGTTTTAATATGGCATTTAAAAAAGCCATACGCGCGCTTGATATATCTTGAAATTCATCAACTAAAATGTGGCTCCACACAATATTAAAATCTCCGCTTACTACTGCCTTTGTTGCTTGAATAATCATGTCGTCAAAATCAATGGCATTTTGCGTGTTTAGTTCATTTATATAAGCGTCATGAATTTGCACTAACAAGTTTGCATATTGTTGATAGTTTTTAATACCACTTTGCTTAATGCGCTGTGCTATTTGCTTATTACTTAGCTGCTCCACTCGAATAGCTTGTAAGCATTTTATGTACTTATCAATCCCTTGCTGTAACTGCCCTGAGTTGTTTAAAGTATGAAATATTTCGTCGTTACTTAAAGGTGTTAATTCAACATTATGCTGCTTTAATTGCTTTGCGAGAGTTTGCTCAAGCTTTCCTTCTACCCAATTGTAATGGAAGGTTTCGAGTAAGGTGGTGCCATTTTGTTTATGTAATTTACGCTTAAATGCAATTTGCTCGTTATAGTGTTTTTTATCAATATCGGCACGTGTATTCCCTTGCCTATCAATACCAAAGTGCTCTAAGTAAATATCGTATTGAGGTATATAAAAGTCTGGCTTATATTGCCCACTTAGCTCTGCGCCTTGATTAAAGTGATAATTCACCTCATAACTGTGCGGTACGCAATTCAAATGTAGCCAGTTTGAAATTAACACTTCCTGGTAACTTTTTACCTTATGACCCGCAAGACTACGGTATTCGTTATCGCGTACGTATCGCTCGTACTGTGTCTTATCTTTAAAGCTAAATATATCAATCGGCTCATGGAGTAAATCTATAAATGCTTTTAAAAACTGTGGTTCAGTTTGTATTTTTTTACTTACCCATCCAGTTAACCAACTATTTAATTGAACTGGGTCTGTTGCAAATTTTGACAATTCGATTGGCTTTTTAGCGCTTTGTAATAGTTTAAGCCCAAGCGCATGAAACGTTAAAATAGTGGGTGCTTTGGTATGTAATTTTGCATGTGTTGCGCGTTTAATAAAGCGCTCTTTAAGCTCATTAGCTGCTGTTTTATTATAGGCCAGCACCAAAATTTGCTCGGGCTTTGCAATATCACACGCTATTAAATCTAGCGACTTTGCTACCATCACAGATGTTTTACCTGTGCCTGCTGCCGCTAATACTAAGTTTTTGTCGTTATCGCGTATTACTGCTAAACGCTGTTCTGTTGTTAATGGATTTGACTCTACTTGATTAAAAAAATCATTTTTAAGTATTAGTTGTTTTTTTTCATATTTATGGCGCAACTGTGCAATAGCATCAAGGGAATTGGGTGTGGTGCTCAGTATATTTAAAAATTTAAGACTACTTGACGATAAGTGTTGTTGCCATGTATTTGCACTTTTAGCGTACTGTTTAGCAAGTAAAAATACCTCGTTATTAAGTGTATTCATGGAACTATCACGTAAAAACTCATCTAAAGCATAACGCTTTAGCAAAGTTTTGGCGTTATTTACCTTTTGCTCAAGCATGGCCGAAAACTGCGTATTAATGGCAGTATTTAAAGTATTAGCTTGTGCTTTGTTTAAAAAGCTAATTGATGTATTGCTGCTGTCGCACAAATTAATTTTGGCACTAAATAAACGGTTTTTAAGTGTTGAGTAATTATAAAAGTCTTTAATTAAAAATGTTCGTGCAGGAGCACGTCTAAAATGCACAACAAGGTGCTCTTGTTCAAAAGTTACGTGTTTAATACGGGTAAAAAAACGGCCTAGCCAACTTGGAGTAGCATTATACTGCGCCATAATACTCAATATGAAGATATGCTTTGACTTGATTGTAACATACTCTTTTATATTACATTTAACGCTAAATAGTAGTCATTTATAAAGCAACCTCTTAGCAGGCTGACTTTTAAAACTTAATATTATCATTTTACTCACAACCATTAACAATTTTAAACATTTACAAATAGCGTGTTGTGTAACAATGCACAAATACACTTAATATATTTACTAGGTATATCCGCAATTAAACAATTACTTATAGCTAATTCAGTGGTTAAAAGGAGCTAACATGCTTAAAAAGTGCATTACCACAACTGCTTTAATTTTATTATTATGCGCCTGTACAACAGAAACAGAATCGAATTTAGTAAAAACAAAAGGAATTTGGGCAGGCTTTGAGCTGGTTTCTGACGGTAACCGCACGCGTGTTAACGCAGAGCTAAATGCGGGAGATGCTAATGGCTCAAACATTGTTTTAAGCGATAGCGACTCATTACAAGCTGTTGTTAATAACACTGCTATTGTACTTACAAAAGATACCGACTTTTTAGACGTTGATTACCAAGCGTATATAAATGCCACTGACGATAATCAACAGTTTGATATAAAATTTAAACGAGACGATGGCATAAATGCGAATTCAAGTGTGGAGCTACCTTTAAATTTTATTATTTTAACCCCGAGTAACAACCAAACTTTTAGTATTAATAGTCCCCTTACAGTTCAGTTAGATGGCACTGATCCCAATAGTACTAGCCAAGTAGAACTTAGCAGTAGCTGCACTAACAATAATAATGAAACACTTTTACAATCAATGCTTTGTGAGCTTAGTACTTCGCGCCTTGAAATAGATTTGCAAAGCTTAGATATGTTTAGCAGCTCGCAAGTAGATCAAAGTAAAACGTGTAGTTTAACCGTTAGTGTAAAGCGTGAACGACTAGGTAGTATTTCGGGTGAGTTCGCAAACCAAAGTTATATTAAAGCCCAGCAATCACGCGCTATTAAAAATATGACTTTAACGTTTTAATTTGCACGCTAATTTACTCAGCGTTAAGCTACGCCTTTATTAAGTAACTCTACCAATTGTAATTGCCCTCCTTATTTATAGGAAAGCTAATAACAATTGATATAAAGGTTTATTATGACTAACAGCACATACCCTATTGGCACACCAGGCAAAAAATGGAATAACAACGATAAAGCCCAGTGGTTAGCACGCCAAAACATTAAACGCAGTTACCAAAACGAAGTCGTAACGCTAATTAATGACCTTAAAAGCACCTTAGATATAGAGCAATACGGCGAGCTTAATTACACCGCTGGCACTTACCCATTATATATATTAAAAACGCCTAACTTTAATGCTAATAAACCAACTGTTTTAATCACCGGTGGTGTACATGGCTACGAAACCAGTGGCGTACATGGCGCACTTAGGTTTGCTAAAACATCGGCTATGCAATATTGCGAACAGTTTAATATTATTGTTGCCCCCTGCATTAGCCCTTGGGGATATGAGACTATAAACCGCTGGAACCCAGACGCTATTGATCCTAATCGCTCATTTTACGAAGGCAGCCCAGCTCAAGAATCAGCCGCTATTATGGCGTTTGTAAAATCATTAGGTACTGACTTAATCGCTCATATTGATTTACACGAAACAACAGATAGCGATAACAGTGAATTTAGACCCGCACTCGCTGCGCGTGAAGGCACTACAAATACTAACTGGAACATACCTGACGGGTTTTATTTAGTTGCAGATACCAAAAAGCCTGAGCCGGAGTTTCAAAAAGTCATTATAGAAAGCGTTGCAAAGGTAACTCATATTGCACCGAGCGATGAAAATAACCAGCTAATAGGCGTACCTCAAGAGCAATTTGGCGTGATTAACTATGCAGCACGCGATTTAGGTTTATGTATGGGCTTTACTGATGCACCCTATGTAACTACTACAGAAGTGTACCCAGATAGCCCAACAGCCACCGATGAAGAATGTATTTTGGCACAAGTAGCCGTTATTAAAAGCGCCCTTAACTATATTAAAGCACTTTAATAAGTTTGCAGCCGCTTCTACCCTCTTGGCTGCTAAACTAAATTTAGATAAAAAGCTAATTTAGGAGGTATTAATGGAATACAAAAATAAAAACGGACACGTTAATTTATCGCTTGAAAATAATATAGTTATTGCACAATTTAGCGGAAACCTAGAACTTGAGCTTTTAAGTAATTTTAAAACAGCGCTTTTTGAAACCATTCAATCATTTAAAGGCGAGAAATGGGGTTATATAAGTGACTCATCAAACGTTGTAGCAGCAACCCCACAGGCCGAGCAAGATAGCCATAAGCCACAGCATGCAGCAGAATAACTGTTTAATTAGCGCGTTTGTGCTTACATCACCTATTGCTATAAGCCAAATGCAACGAATAATGCAAAACGCCAAAAGAGACGTTTCTTTCAAAGATTGTCTTTTTGATAATCTAGAATCGGCAAAGAATTTTATTTCAAATGAATTAAACAACGACTTGAGCTAAGTAAAGCTCAAGTCGTTGTTTATATAGAGCTTATATACTGTACTAATTTTTATAAAATTGGCTGTCTTTGGTTATAGTAATGCTGGCATCTTCTTGCGCTGATACTATAAATTGTAACTTACTCACTTTGTGCGCAATATTGTAACCATCGGCTGTTACAGTAACGGGGACTCTTTTCATTGCTCCTGGCTGTATAAGTGTAGAACTTGGACTTGAGAGTGTTGCTTCTGGCAAGCCCTCTATGGCAATACTGTAATGCAGTGCTTGCTGCGTTTTATTAATAATTGTAAGTGTATAAGGGTTTTCTACAAGGCCCTCGTAGTTCACTCTATAAAGCGCATTCCTATCGCGTAGTACTGAGGCTTCTATTGGTGTACGTTGCAGCATCCATGCAAACATAGAAATGATTAACAAAGCCGTTAATGCGCCGTATCCTACTAGTTTTAACCTAAATGGATTGGTTTTTTTACCTTCCATTTGTTTTTCACTCGCGTATTTAATTAAGCCTTTTTCGTAACCAAATTTTTCCATGGTATCGTCGCAGGCATCAATACATAAGCCACAGTTTATACATTCATATTGCAATCCATTTCGAATGTCTATTCCTGCAGGGCATACCTCTACACACAAGTTACAGTCTACACAGTCACCTAAGTTAAGCTCTTTTGGATCAGCTTTGCGTTTACGTGGTCCTCGGCTTTCACCTCGCTCGTTATCATATGTAACAAGCAACGTATCTTTATCAAACATAACAGCCTGAAAACGAGAATAAGGGCAAGCAATTGTGCACATTTTCTCGCGTAAAAACCCAGCATTACCGTAGGTGCAAAAAGCAAATAAAAACACCCAAAAGCTCGTTATACCTGACCACTCAAACGTAAGCATTTCCATATACAAACTTTTTGCTGGAATAAAATACGCCATAAACGAGGTGGCGGTTAAAACTGAAATAACAATCCATGCACTGTGCTTAGTTATTTTTTTACGCCAAGTGCTTAGCGTCCACTGTGATTTATCTAATTTAATTCGCTGATTTCGAGTGCCTTCTATGCGTTGCTCTACCCACGAAAACATGAGCATCCATATAGTTTGCGGGCACGTATAACCACACCAAACCCGACCAAGCCAGTTAGTTACAAAAAATAATGCAAAAGCCCCCACCATAAATAGTAGGGCTAAAATCATAAAATCTTGAGGAAGGAGTGTTAGACCAAAAATAGTAAAAGTTTGCGTTGCCACATCAAGCAGCACAGCTTGTTGTCCGTTATATTGGATCCACGGTATTGCAATAAAAGTTAGCATTAACAGCCAACCTAAATTACGGCGTATGCGCTGAAAAAATCCTTTTTGCTCGCGGATATAAATTGGCCCTTCGGTGTTATAGGGCTTAATGATCATGTCTTCTTCTTTAATATCAAACTTCATAGTACTTGCTTCATAATGACGGGTATTATGCAAGTATTTGCAACTTTCAGACCAAGCTGAAACTTTACTTACATCATTGATATTAAACATTTTATTTCAACGAAGTAAAATAAAATTCGCGATATTAAACGCGCTGCGCGATATATCACGAATTTTTAGCAATCCCTAACTTTCGCATTTTTGAGCGTAGTGTACTCTCAGGTAAGCCCAATTTAACTGCTGCCCCTTTATCACCCGATATTTGCCAGTGCGATAACGCGAGAACAGAGGTTATATGCTGCTTTTGGGCCTCATCAAGCGTAAGTGAAGGGTTAATAACTACTTCACCACCCGCTTGTAAAGGCTGACTTAGCTGAAGTACAGCCTGATTAGATAAAATAGCTTCGCGTTCAAGTACATTTTGCAGCTCTCTAATATTGCCTGGCCAATTGTAGGCTTGCAGCTGTGTAATTGCTTTTTTACTTAGCCCTTTTAAGTGTTTACCCAGTCGTTTATTTATCTGCGCAATTAAATTAGCGCATAAATAAGGAATATCTTCTTTTCGATCTTTAAGGGCGGGTACTTTTATAGGAAATACATTAAGCCGATAATACAAATCAATTCTAAACGTGCCTTTTTGTACCATTTCCCACAGGTCGCGGTTAGTCGCTGCAATCACTCTAATATTTACTTTTAGCGTATTGCTGCCACCCACACGTTCAAACTCTTGTTCTTGCAGGACTCTCAGTAATTTACTTTGCGCCTCAAGTGGAAGCTCTGCTATTTCATCTAAAAACAAGGTGCCTTTATCAGCAAGTTCAAAACGCCCTTTACGGCGTTCATTGGCACCTGTAAACGCGCCTTTTTCATGGCCAAAAAGTTCCGATTCTAGCAAACTTGGGGTAAATGCGGCGCAATTTACTTTTATAAAGGCTTGTTCGCTACGCTTGCTTAGTCGATACAAATTACGAGCTACTAATTCTTTACCCGTGCCATTTTCGCCAAGTATAAGCACTGTGCTGTCGGTTTCACTTACCAGTTTTATTTGATCTAACATGGTTTGAAATATATGACTTTGTCCAACTAGCCCTGAGTCTTGCCAATCTTCGTTAAGTTCTGCAATTAAGTAGTTGTTTTCATCTTTGAGCTGCTCACTTAAATGATTTACTTGCTCAAGTGCCTCTTGCAAAGCATTTTGTGTTTGTTGTTGCAGTGATATATCGCGAAATACCGCTACAGCACCAATTAACTCATCATTTTTATAAACAGGTGTTGAGGTGTATTCCACTGCAAATGAGCTACCGTCTTTACGCCAAAAAACTTCATTTTTAACTTCACGACGTTTTCCGTCAAACATGGTGCAATATATTTGGCATTCATCAGCGGGATAAGGTGTGCCATCAGCATGAGTATGGTGATGATATTGGTGTATTTTTTTACCTAATAACTCGTCTGCTCGCCAGCCTGTCATGCGCTCAGCGGCAGGATTAACAAACACCGCATTACCCGACAGGTCAAAACCGTATATGCCCTCACCTACTGCGTTTAACAATAATTTAGGATCGTTTAAAAATTGTTTTATCATAAATGCACCTCGCGAAATATCGCGAGCATTATGGCAATTTTATACATTAAGTGCACTCATTACTTAAAATGCACTTACGTGTAAATTAAAACGCTATAAATAGTGCTGAAATAGCGTTTTTACATCTATTTTTGCACCTAGCCTTGCGGCTATTAAGTAAAGTCCTGCAAGTTTTCGGTGAATAAATAGCGCATCAACGGGCGGTGTATGCCATTGCTGAGATTGCGCACTAAGAGCAAGCCCTGCATTTTTAATTTTGAGCGCTAGTTCGCTATTTTTAAAATCAAATTCTCCCTCTGCTCTCAGTGGCTCGCACGCCATTAAGAATAAATCAATGACGTTATTTTTATACTCATCAACTAAGTCATTTTTAAAATAACCAATGTGTGAAGCCGCTCTAAGCACACCTTCTCTGTTGTTTTCACTACCCGCTTTAAATAAAGCTAAATAAGTGCGGCTAAGCTCGGTTGATATTTCTCGCGTTGCACCAAAATCAAATAAGACAATTTTTTGTGTATCAAGCTGATAATGAAAGTTGGCAAAGTTAGGGTCGGTTTGAATTAATTTAAATTCAAACATTTCTTTAAAAAACAAATCAATAAGTTGCTCTGCAACAAAGCTTTTTTGACTATCAGGTAGCTCTGTAATGCTCTCAATGGGCTCTGCTTTTATATATTCCATAGTAAGTACTTGTTGTGTACTGTGCTCTGGATATACGTTAGGCACTTTAAAGTGGGGATTACTTGCTAGTGCGTTTTTATAACGTATTAAGTACTGAGCCTCCCGCTTATAATCAGCCTCGGCTAATAACTGCGCTTTAGCCTCACTAATAAGTGGTTTAATATTAAGATCTTTTGGCAATAACCGAGAAATCGTTAATAAAGAAATAACGTTATCTACATCACTTACTACACTTTTTGCAATACCAGGATATTGAATTTTAACAGCAAGCTGATCGCCATTTTCTCTATAAGCTAAATGAACTTGCCCTATAGAAGCCGCTGCAAAAGGCCTTAACTCAATATGAGAAAAGCGCGCTAGCCACTCATCCCCCCATTGCTCTTTTAACACCTCAACAAGCTGCTTATGAGGCATTGGATTCGCGTCCGAGCGCAGTAAAGCAAGTAACTGAGCCAATTCAGGACTAAGTAAATCACCGGCATCCATTGAAAGTAATTGCCCAAGCTTCATTGCCGCACCACGTAAATGAGATAGCTGTGTGGCTAGCTTTTCAATATTTTTAGGTTGTAGTAGCAAACTTTTATTGTCCCAACCTTTACCGGTTAGCGCGCTCTTAGCACCATCAACTAACATATTGGTAGCAACACCTGTGGCAAGTGAGCCTAATTTTGCAAAACGGGAAAGCCGAGAAGTGGGAACAGTTCGAGGAGCCGCCATAATATTAAAACCTAATTAGCCTGAAAGTCAGGCTAATCAATACGTATATTGTAAGTAGGTAGATCTACTTATAGACGAGGTACTAGCTTAATTGCGCCTTCAACCACTTTCATATCAAGTGGAAGTTTACTAAGTAGCATCATTTTAGGGTCATCCATGTTTAATGTATAAACTGGGTTTACCGCTAAAAAAGCATTAATAACATCCATTGCTTGGCTATCAAGCGCACCTAAATTACCTTTAAAACCGCCGGCATCTACACTCGAATCAAGTAATTTAATATTACGTAAAAACACTGCTTTTTTCTCACTGTCGTAAAATGGGCTACCTTCAATTTGCAGCTTTAAACGCACAGGGTATTTAAGTGCGAATGCATTAATTTCAGCGCTAGAATCGGCACCAAGCACAACAACATCGCGGTTATCAGGTCCAATGTTGACACTTAAGTCGTTTACATCAAACTGAACGGGTAAACCCATTAAGCTTACTTTTTCACTTAACTTTGGTAATTGCTTACCCAGTACAGATTCAACCTCAGAGTTGGTAAATGAATATACTGATATGCCTTGCGTGGTATTACAGGCAGTTAAAAATAACGCTGCAATAATAACTAAAATTCTCATGAGAACCCTTTTGTTTATGAATTAGTGATACATAAAAAAGCCGCTATTAAAGCGGCTTAGTAAAATAGTAACCAGCACATATTATGCTGGTTTTATTAAGCTGCAAGTGTCGCTTTAAGTCGCGTTAGTGTGTCAGGTTCAACTGAACCGTCACTGAGCGCTAATAACTGTTTTAAATAATAGTTTAAATCAGCATGATCGCCACGATGTTTGTCATCTAGCATGGCTACTTGTTCTGCCATTCTAAGTGACTTATCGGTTGAACTTACGTTCGCTAGTATTTCCATGCGAGTAATAAGTTGCTCTTTACTTAATGTTGTTTTAAGCGGTGCTTGATACTGACTTGGTAACGCTTCATTGTTTTCAAGTGCAGTAATTAATGCATCTAAATTAGCTTGCTCAGATTTACTTGTAAGCAATGCAAGTTTATCTTCAATAGCAGCTAGTAGCTTAGTAACCTTTGGCGCTAACGATCTAAATTGCGTGTACCCTTTCACTTTTGTTTCTAGGTCGTGCAACTGCGCTCTTTGATTAACATCACTAAGTGCTGCTTCAAGCTCAGCAAGTTCTGCAATTGCTTGTTTATCTGACTCGTTTTGCTCGAGTTTTTGCTGCTCAAACTCACTACTACGCTTAGTAAATGTTTCATCGTTATACTGACGAAACTTTTGCCATAACGCATTTTCAGCTTTTAAACCAGCAAAGCCAATGGTTTGCCATTGCTGCTGCATTTGCTTCAACTCTTGGCAAGCAGCGGCTAAATCATCGCTTTGTGATAATTGCTGCGCTTTTTCTACTAGTTCATTTTTAAGTGCTGCATTACTTTTATGAAATGCGTTTAATAAAGCCAGTACTTGTTGTTGCTCATTTTTATAACGATCGTTTAGTGTACGGTATGTTTTAGGGTCAACTTTACCCACACTGCGCCACGCTTTATTTAAACGATTGTATTGGCTTTCATATTGCTTCCAATCAAAGTCATCCTCAGCAGTAGGCTGAAAATGGAGCGCATGCATGTCGTTAATAATACTTTCACGTTGTGCTTTTGATGCTTCGCGTTGCACTTCTTGCTCTGCGAAGTAACTACGGCAAGGCGCAAATAACAACTCGATTTGTTCATCAAACTGCACACCTTGTAGCTTTTCTTCATCTGTATCTAAACGACCTAACTCATTCCAGCGTTTACGTAGCGCTTTTACTTGCTCTGCGCGTTGTTGTGGGTCTGTACACTCTTCGCTTACTAATGCACTTACTTCTTCTAATAAAGCTTTACGCTTTGGTGCTGCTGCGTATTTTTGCCAATCTTTCGCATCTGCAAGTTGCGCTTCAAGGTCTGCTTTTATGTTCACAAGTGGCTGCTGATATTGCTCAGTAAGTGTATTAAATAACTCTTCAAAGCCTTTAAACACGCCAAAAGCAACATTAAAACGACCTTCTTCAATTAGGCGCTTAACATCACGAGCTTTGCGCTTTGCTTGGCTTTGGTTTTTTTCAAGTGGCTTAACTAGCTCATTCATTGGTGCTAAAAATTGCTTTTTATGCCCATTTAACTGTGTTTTAAAGGTACTTTGCAGTGCGCCATCTAAAATATTCAAATGATTACGCGCTGCTTTAAAGCCATTATTAAATTCAGTTAGAGTTGCATCGTATTGTGCTAAATCTTCTGCTGGCTTAATTTCGCATAATGCTGCAAAAGCGAGTTTGTACTCTTTAATAGCCGTTGTTAGCTCGGGTAATTTAGCAACTTGAGTAAATAGTTTTTCTAACTTGCTTACAGCGAGTTTTGATTGTGCATTATTAGCAAGTTCTGTTTCGCTAATAGCTTGCTTAGCTTGCGCTACTTTTGCATCAAGCCAATCTTGTTGAATTTGCTCTGGAGTTTCAAGACCAAGCTGTAAAGCATTTTCAATTTCTTCACCTAAAGCTTCAAGTGTTGCAAGTGCTAATAATTGACGCTGTTGTTGCGCTAATTGCTGCTGCTCTTTGTCATGTACCGCTTTTAGCTGTTCAATGTGTGCATCTAACTTAGTGGTAATCGAAGTGTATTTTTCATCAAGAAGCTTTACACGTTCATCACTTAACCATTTAAGCTCAAGTGCTTGCCACTGGGCCATTAATTCGCCGGCTTGTGAATTTACAACACCAAAATCTGTTTTTTCACGTAAAGCATTTAACTTAGCTAAAATAACACGTGTTGCACTTTCAACCTGAAGTGGCATTTCAATTGCTAAACGCTCATTTTCAATATGCGTTTCAAGTGCTGTTTTTGCATCACCTTTGGCATGTTTTACTAATGGCTTAATTAGTTGATGGGTAATAACAAGTTCAACTAACTGAGTTTGTAGCTCTTCGCCACCTTCTTTAAATGCTTTTTCTACTAATTTTGGATTTGCTAAACGTTTTAATAATTTAACGCGTACTTGCAGTTCTTTTTCTGCAAATGCTAACTTTTCGAGTGTTTTAACAGGTGCAAAACGCTCTATGTATTCACTTTTGATTTGCGCTGTTAGTGTACTTTCGCTATTTAAAACAGCATTAGATATTTGCAGCTCTGCTATATCTTTTAATGCTTGATCTTGTTTATACGCTTTCCACCATAGCGGCAAATTATTTACCTTTTGCAGCGCTTTACGGCGAATTTCAGCTGAGCTATCTTCAAGTGCTAACGTGTTTAATATGGTTGCATCACGTTCAATGTCTAATTTTTCGATAGCATCAAGACGTACTTGTTGCTTTGGGTGTTTCCACTTAGGTGTAAAAAGGTGCTTAAAGATCATGTTCACTAAACCTAGCTATTTCGTTGTCTGATTTGAATTCTTTTTGTAGTTGAGCTTTTGTCTTTTGGATCATTTCACCATTAGCACCAATCGTAAATTGCTCGTTTGATTGAGCCACCTTTGCTTGATACAACATAACCAACTGCACTGTTTGTTGCTTTTGTTCATCTGATAAAACGGTACCGTCTGGCCACTTGCCAGTAGAAGCACCGTATTGTAAGCGTTCGAATAATTCGGGAGTAATATTTTGTACAAGATTGTCAATATTCATGTCATTTTTTCTTTTTTAGAGTCACTAAAATAATACGATTTATAAGGTACCAGATACAGCCTATGCCTATTGCAGCAGTGTAAGCATACCACTGAAGTGTTTCTTCTTGCGGTTGTAAAAAGTACAAACAGAAAAAACCACCTAAAAATAAGATAAGCGCCAAAAAGGAGTGATTTATAAACATCTGCTTTTTTTTAATTCGCTGTTCGCGCTGAAGCTGTAAAACTTGCTCGTCGTTTAGCTCTGCAATGTTGCTTTCGCAATGAGGACATTGCTTATGTTTATCTGAAATTGATTTTGCACATTTTGGGCAACGAATAATCGCCATACTTCTCTCCATACTACGCATAAAAAAAGCGCCTTTCGGCGCCTTTATTGTACTTGTTTTATTTCTCGTTGTCTTTTTTGAATTCAAACCAACAACTGATTTAGGGGCTATAATTTTATAAGTTGCCCACTAAGTTTAGTTACTCAGCGTCTTTTGACTGTTTCTCTAGACGCTTTTCCCAAAACGAGGCGTTTTTAATCCCTAATTTAACTGGATCAAATGTGATTTTTCCGCCTTTTTTCTTCTGTTCCTCATAATCGCTCAAACATAACAAAGCTGGCTTAGCTACAAAGAAAATAGCTAAAATACCCAATATGTTAATCCAAGCCATTAAGCCAACGCCAATATCTCCAATAGTCCAGATATAACCTGAATTATTAACCATACCGTATGCAACCATGAACATAATCACAAATTTCACAAGGACAAGCGGGATATTGCCTTTAAAGTAACGATTTAAGTAAGCAATGTTTGTCTCTGCAATAAAGTAATAAGCAAGTATTGTGGTAAAGGCAAAGAAGAATAATGCAATGCCGACAAATGCTTGTCCGAAGCTGCCAAATACACTAAATAAAGCCATTTGAGTAAAGGCTGCTGATCCTACTTCAGTCGCTGCATCTACATTTTGTACAATAAATTGCCCTGCTGGTAGTTCACCCACAATGTTGTATTGCTGCGTTATTAAAATCATTAATGCTGTTGCAGTACATACAAAGAGGGTATCAACATAAACAGAAAAAGCCTGGACTAAACCCTGTTGAGCTGGATGATCAACTTCTGCTGCAGCTGCTGCATGAGGCCCAGTACCTTGGCCAGCTTCATTTGAATATATACCACGTTTAACGCCCCAACCAATAGCAGCACCAAAACCTGCCTGCGCAGTAAATGCATCATTAATAATTAAATAAAATATATCGCCCACTTTATCTAAATTTAAAAATACCACGATTAGTGCGAGTACGATGTAACCCAGTGCCATAAATGGCACTACTATTTGCGTAAAGTTCGCAATACGTTTTATACCGCCGAAAATAATAAACGCTAAAACAATAAGGATGATTGCTAAAGCGACTAATTTAAAGCTACCTACATCACCAAAGCTAGTAGAAACCATGTTGCCATTGCCAAACACTTGGGTAAACGCATTACCTACCGCATTTGCTTGTACACCGGGTAGAAAAACACCACAGGCAATAATTGCCGAAACAGCAAATAAAACAGCTAGCCATTTTTGCCCTAAACAACGGTCAAAATAATACGCTGGGCCACCACGATATTGCCCGTTTTCTTCTGTTTTATAAATTTGGCCTAAAGTAGACTCTGCGAATGCGGTACTTGCGCCTAAAAAAGCAACAACCCACATCCAAAAAATTGCGCCTGGCCCGCCAAAACCAATAGCCGCTGCAACGCCTGCGATATTACCAACACCTACTCGTCCAGATAACGAGACTGCAAGGGCTTGAAAAGATGAGATACCTTTATCAGACGTGTTAGGGCTAAATAATAACTTACACATTTCTTTAAAATGTCTAACTTGAGCAAATCGAGTTAATACTGAATAAAACAAGCCTGCGCCTAGGCATAAATAGATGAGTGCATTACTCCAAACAACATCATTAACAGCACTTACAAAAGCTTCCATGGATATCCTCTATAGTTATATTTATTATTTTTAATTACGAGACTCTGCTTTAGCTACTTCGCTACATAAGCTTTACGAAATAAGGTTTTACCTCACCCGTCCCGACTCATGATTTAATTAATCTTAACTTAAGTAACCTAACTTTGTTAACACTTAATTTTCAAAATATATAATTACACACTTGGCGAAAGGCACTACATCCGTAGTATTTAAATGAAAGTAGATTGATTTGTACCGATACGGTGATGATACGCAGCGAAGAAGCGTTGAAAACGTTTTAAGAATAAAGCTGCTACATGATTATTTTTTATACAAAGGGTTTTATTAAAAGCAAAAAGGGTATCAAAACTATTGATACCCATTTAGATAAGCGTTTTATCTTAAATCATCAACAACATTAACAATAGCCGCTAATGTATCTTGACCAAATTGATACGAACGACGATCTGACCAGCCATAATCTGGATCAGGTAAATCGTTGTTGTCTTTAAATGGCATTTCAATTGTGTACGTTAATGCTTTGAATTCTTCAGCCGTAGCTGATGAACCTACCGTAAGGTTAGCTTGACCTGGCTCATCTTTTGGATAGCCATGCTCATCTTGAAACTCTGGTGTAATAGTTAAAAGCGCAGCTTTAAAGCTATCTTCTAAGCCTTTTAAGCGTTCATCGTAACTTGGAATACCTTCACTGCCTGCCACAAAGTTATATGGGATAGCTTCATCGCCGTGTATGTCTAGGTGCATATCTAAGCCAGCTTCGCGCATTTTATTAAGCACTAAGTAAACCTCAGGGCTATTTTCCATGCTTGGTGTTTGCCATTCACGGTTTAAGTTAACACCTTTAGCGTTAGTACGAAGATGTCCGCGTGCGCTGCCGTCTGGATTCATATTTGGCACAACGTAAAATACTGCTTTTGATAAGAGCGCAGCTGCATGTGGGTCTTCGTCATCAAGAAGTTTGTGCAGTAGACCTTCAACATACCACTGCGCCATTGTTTCACCTGGGTGTTGACGTGCTGTGATCCAAATGGTTTTCTTGTCTTCACTTGGCTCACCAATTTTAAGCACACTCATATCGCGGCCATCGAGTGTTTCACCAAGCGTTATTAATTGGCAAGCGCCTTGGCTTTGTGCCCAAGATAATAAATCTAAATGGCGGTCGTAACTGTATGGCGCAAAGTAAGCAAAATATACGCTGCCGCACTCTGGTTCAATTTCAAAGCTTAATGTGCCATTTTCATAGCTTGATGGTACACGAAACCATGTTTGGCGGTCATATGATGCAACGGCTTGATACCCTTCCCAACCATCTGGGTAAGCTGATTTATCAAGCTCATTAATATTTAACTTATGCAATTGGTAAGGTGTTGTTTCAAGACGAAAGTGAAACCACTGATAAAATTCAGACTGGTGATCTTTATTAATTTCTAATTGAATATTTAAAGGATCGGTGGCTTCAATAACTTTGATATTACCACTGTCGAAATTGCTGCTGATTTTCATGAAAAAACCTTTAGGTTGAATAAGTTTATCTGCTTATTAATTCACAGAACTGACATTATTTTATAAATAGTAAAACGAATGTGCACTTTCTTAATTAAAGCCTATCACAAGGCATACGCTTTAAAAATAAAACACGACCAAAAAAGCCAGCAACATGCTGGCTTTTAAGTCACTGCAAATAAATTAGCGAGGTAAGCTTGGGAATGACACTTCGGCCATATCGCGCATACAACGTACTACTTGGCAGCTGTAACCAAACTCATTGTCGTACCATACATATAAAACAATACGGTTATCTTCAACAATTGTTGCTTGTGAATCAACAACACCTGCGTAACGGCTACCTACTAAATCGGTAGATACAATTTCCGTTGATGCAGTGTAATCAATTTGATCACGTAAGTCTGAATGAAGTGCTGTATCGCGTAAAAATGCGTTTAGCTCTTCAACTGATGTGCTTGTTGCTAAGTTAAGATTTAAAATAGCTAGCGACACATTAGGTGTAGGTACGCGGATTGCGTTACCTGTTAACTTGCCTTCAAGCTCTGGTAATGCTTTTGAAACCGCTTTTGCAGCACCTGTTTCAGTAATTACCATATTAAGTGCTGCGGCACGGCCACGGCGCTCTGCTTTGTGGTAGTTATCAATAAGGTTTTGATCGTTCGTGTACGAGTGTACAGTTTCAACATGGCCATTATTGATACCAAACTTATCGTTTAATGCTTTAAGCGTTGGTGTAATTGCATTAGTTGTACAGCTTGCTGCACAAACAATTTTATCTTCAGGTAATATATCTTTGTTATTAACACCATATACGATGTTTTTGATATTGCCTTTTGCAGGAGCTGTTAATAATACTTTTGCAGCTCCCTTACACTCTAGATGCTGGCCAAGGCCCGCTTCGTCTTTCCAAATACCTGTGTTATCAACAATTAATGCATTGTCGATACCGTATTGACTGTAATCAATTTCGCTAGGAGAGTTAGCGTAAATAACTTGAATGTAGCTACCGTTAGCTTTAATTGCATTGCGTTCTTTATCAATCGTGATTGAGCCATTGAATGGACCGTGAATTGAATCACGACGCAGTAAGCTTGCACGCTTTTCAAGATCCCCATCTTTACCACCACGCACAACAATAGCGCGCAAACGTAAATCTGAATATGGACCTGATTTTTCAATTAATAAACGCGCTAATAAACGACCAATACGACCAAAACCATACAATACTACATCGCGTGGCTCTTTCGCTGGTGAGTCTGTTATTTCTGCAAGTTCATCTTTTACAAACTCTTCTACTGAACGACCTTTTGGGGCTTCAGTGAACAAATAACTATATGCAAGCTTACCAATATCAATACGTGCTGAGTTTAATTCCATTTTGCTGATAGCTTCTAAAAATGGGAAGCTTTCGCGCAAACGTAATTTAGTGCCTTCAAACTGAGCAACGGTTTTGTGAGATTTGATAATATCGATAGTACTGGCATTTACGAGAGGACGGCCATATACAGCGATTTCGATACCACGATTACGGTAAAGCTTACCAATAATTGGTTGCATGCTTTCTGCGTAATCTTGGCGCTCTTGCCAACTATTTGTGTATTCTAACTCGTGAGATGAGGTCATTTTATTTACCTAAGTTTATCATTTTGAACGGATAGCCTTTAAAAATGCACTATATTTTGAGAGTAATGCACTTCAGGCAGGGCTATTCTAATTTAAACTGAAGTTATTCTCTACTGTTAGGCGTTAAATGATTGCGTTAGAATAACAAAGTAAATATTCATTTGGGGTTAAGGAATGCTTAAAAAAGCAAGTGTACTATTGGGTTTGCTAACATTGGCAGGGTGTGAAGAGCCGTTAACACTCGCACAAGTGTGCAAAGAAACACCTGGCTTTTGTAGCGACTTAAACAAAGACAGTCACTGCAAGGATGAGCGTTCTGATGTAATTATCAAACGCTACATAGAATACAAAGACCCTACTGATGAAAATAAATACCAATTACTCAAGGACTTTGAATCTTATAACCAATGCATAACTTTGGCCGCTAAAATTGAACATATTAAGTTAAAAGCTAAAAAAACGTCACGTATTGATGGTCAATTAACGAGTATTAAAGAAATGACTCGGTTATATCAAGATACCCAAAATACAAACCATCCAGGTTTGCTCTACTACCAATGGTCACGAAATAACAACCAAAGTGCGTTGACTAAATTATTGGCTATAGAAAATGATAAAAGTGTAACGCAAAGTGCCGAAATGCAATTTTTTTTAGCATCGTACTATATTAAATTTGATGATGAAAAAACCATTGATTTACTTTATAAAACTCTAGAGCTCAATAAAAAAGACAACATACCGAATCCAGAAGTGTATACATCGCTTATTAGTCTTTTTTATAAACATGATAAGTTTAAGCACGCATATATATTTTCTAAAGTAGCGCAAATGTCGGGGATTGAAAATATTGATGTGTTTGAAATTGAGCAGAAATTAGTCGCAAATGGTAAAAGCTTAGATAGCCTAGATGTACTTGCAGAGCAAACATTTCAGCAAATAATGGCAGGTGATTTTGTATCTCCTCGAGAGTTTTAATTTATAACCGCAAAAATAACCTAATACCAATCGGCTTATGTATGGGGTCTATTTAATGTTAAGGAAATTACGCTAGAACTAGGCAAAATTTTTGTATCTAGTTGTTCTAAATAAAAATTTTTAACGACGTAACAGTGCAATTTAATTCGTCAAATTGATCAAAGATTTATGCAGGTTGGTATAATTTAATAACTAGGTTATTCAGACAAATAAAAAGGCAGCTTACGCTGCCTTTTTTTATTTTGCTTTGCTTGTGCCCACTTCTACGCGGGTTTTAAGCTTTTGACCTGGTCGAAAAGTCACCACGCGACGTGCCGAAATAGGAATATCTTCGCCTGTTTTCGGGTTGCGGCCTGGTCTTTCTTTTTTGTCTCGAAGATCAAAGTTACCAAATCCAGAGAGCTTAACCTGCTCGCCTTTTTCTAGCGCTGAGCGGATTTCTTCAAAAAACGCTTCAACTAAATCTTTGGCATCTTTTTTATTGATCCCGAGCTTTTCAAATAGGTGTTCAGCTATGTCGGCTTTAGTAAGCGCCATATCTAGTCCCTCAACGATGCATTAAACTGTTCGGCCAATTCGGCCACCACGTTATCAACTACTAGATTGATATCTTTCTCTTCGAGTGTTCTATCAACCGCTTGCAGTGTTAGAGCAATCGCCAAACTCTTATAATTTGGCTCAATACCTTTGCCCTTATACACATCGAATAAGTTTAGGTCAACCAATTGATTTCCGCCAACTTTTTCGATCACGCTTAAAATGTCGCCAGATTTAACGCTGTCTGCCACTAAAATCGCGATGTCGCGGCGATTTGAAGGGAATTTAGACACCCCTTCGGCTTGCGGTAAATTTCTTTTTTCTATTGCTGACATTTCAATTTCAAAAACAAAAGTTGCGTTGTTGATATCTAACGACTTTTGAGCTTGAGGATGTAAAGCACCAAAAAAACCAACCTTTTTGCCATCAACGTATATTACTGCTGATTGACCAGGATGGAGTCCATCTGATTGCTCGGCTTTAATTTCAAAGCGAGTGATGTCATTGGTAATTGCAAGTAAGGCTTCAACATCACCTTTTAGGTCGTAAAAATCAACATTGCGTTTTTCTTCAACCCAATGTTCGCCATTTACAAGGCCTGTTATAACACCGCCAATAACCGGTACTTGGTAAACACCGTTTTCTGCACTTTCGTCGCTTATAAATTTAAGACCATGTTCGAATAAACGAATACGAGGTTGTTGGCGATTTTGGTTATACGCTACAGACGCTAATAAACCCGGCATTAAACTTACGCGCATTGCCGACATTTCAATTGAAATAGGGTGCGGTAATACCATTGCTTTACATTCTGGATGCAAAATAGCTTGTGCCTTAGGGTCTACAAAACTGTATGTAATTGCTTCTTGGTAACCACGAGTCACTAACGCATTGCGGAACTTGCTAAGCGCAATCATTGCTTCGTTATGTGTCGTCATTTTAAGTTTTGCTGTTGGCGCAACATTAGGAATGCTGTTGTAACCGTAAACACGTGCTACTTCTTCAATTAAGTCTTCTTCAATGCGAATATCAAAACGGTAGCTTGGTACATCAGCACTCCAGCTATCATTTTCTACTTTTACATCAAGTCCTAAACGCGTAAGAATATCGGTTACTTTAGCATCTTCAATATGATGGCCAATAACACGGTCTAAACGTGCACGACGAAGACGTACTTCAGTCACTTTTAGTAGTTTGTCAGCTGCGACAGCTTCGACAACAGGACCTGCTTGACCGCCTACTATTTCAATAAGAAGTGCTGTCGCACGTTCCATTGCATCGTGTTGCAGAGCAAAATCAACACCGCGTTCATAACGGTGTGAAGCATCAGTGTGTAAACCGTAGCTACGTGCTTGCCCTGCAATTGCTACAGGATTAAAAAATGCGCTTTCAAGTAATATATCAGATGTTTTATCTGTAACACCTGATTGCTCCCCACCAAAAATACCTGCAATTGCAAGTGCTTTATTATGATCGGCTATCACAAGTGTTGTGTCGTTTAATTTAGCGGTATTACCATCTAATAAAACAAGTTCTTCACCTGCGTTTGCACTACGAACTTTAATACCACCTTCAATCGCATTTAAATCAAACGCGTGCATTGGGTGACCAAGTTCAAGTAATACATAATTAGTAACATCAACTACTGGGTCGATTGAACGCACGCCACTGCGACGTAGCTTTTCAACCATCCAAAGCGGTGTTTCTGCATCAAGGTTAATGCCTTTTATCACACGGCCAAGGTAACGAGGACATGCATCTTCGTTAACTAGCTCAATTGATACTTTGTCATCAATTGTTGGCGTAACCGCTGGGATATCTAATACATTTACGTCAATGCTATTTAAAACACCTACTTCACGAGCAAGGCCTTTTATACCTAAGCAGTCACCACGGTTTGGTGTTAAATCAACATCAATAATATTGTCATCAAGACCTAGGTAGTCACGTAAATCAGTGCCTACTGGTGCATCGCTTGGCAATTCCATAATGCCGTCGCCTTCTTCGCTAATACCTAGCTCAACAAAAGCACATAGCATTCCGTTTGAAGGTTGGCCGCGTAGTTTGGCTTTTTTAATTTTAAAGTCACCAGGAAGTACAGCGCCCACAGTTGCAACAGCAACTTTAATACCTAAACGACAATTTGGTGCACCACACACGATATCAAGTAGCTCATCGCCACCTACGTTAATTTTGGTAACACGAAGTTTATCTGCATCAGGGTGTTGCCCACATTCAACAACTTCACCAACAACTACGCCATTAAATTTGGCAGCAGCAGGCTCAACACCATCAACTTCTAGACCAGCCATTGAAAGCTGTTCCGAAAGAGCTTGCGTATCAATAGCAGGATTAACCCACTCTCTTAACCACTTTTCACTAAATTTCATTTTATTGTTTCACTCTTAACGGAACTGGTTCAGGAATTTTAAGTCATTTTCGAAAAATGCACGCAAATCGTTTACGCCATAGCGCAACATAGTTAAACGCTCTACACCCATGCCAAAGGCAAAGCCGGTGTATTTTTCTGGGTCAATGCCCACAGACTTAAGTACATTTGGATGTACCATGCCGCAGCCTAGTACTTCTAACCACTTACCGTCTTTACCCATAACATCTACTTCAGCCGAAGGTTCTGTAAACGGGAAGAATGAAGGACGGAAACGAATTTCCATATCTTCTTCAAAGAAGTTACGTAAAAAATCATGCAAAATACCTTTTAACTCAGTAAAGCTAACATCGGTATCAACCATTAAACCTTCAACCTGGTGGAACATTGGTGTATGTGTTTGGTCGTAATCATTACGGTATACACGTCCAGGTGAAATAATGCGCAGTGGTGGCTGCTCAGTTTCCATAGTACGAATTTGCACGCCACTGGTTTGTGTGCGTAGTACTAATTTAGGATTGAAATAAAAGGTATCGTGATCAGCACGTGCTGGATGATGCTCAGGGATATTTAGCGCATCAAAGTTATGAAAATCGTCTTCGATTTCTGGACCAGATTTAACTTCGAAACCTAACTCACCAAAAAAGCTTTCTATACGCTCAATAGTGCGCGTAACAGGGTGTAAACCGCCAGTAGGCATAACACGCCCTGGTAGAGTTACATCTATAGTTTCAGCAGCTAGCTTTTCTTCAAGTGCTTTACTTGCAAGCAATTCACGCTTTTCGTTAATAGCAGCTTGTACATCCTGTTTGGCTTGGTTTATAACTTGGCCTGCTTCTTTACGTTCTTCAGGTGCTATTTTACCTAACGTTTTAAGTAAGCTAGTGATTTCGCCTTTTTTACCAAGGTAATTAACCCTGATATCTTCTAACTGCGCTATTTCACTGGCACTGGCTACCGCCTCAAGTGCTTGCGCTAATATGTTTTCTAAGTTCATTCGATACCTGATCTTTCACAGAAGGTGATTGCTTAAGAGCGTGTTGGCCTTTCAAGATTGCTTTCAACTGTGTGATTGGCAAATAAATAGGGTTAGGCATTGGGCTGTAGTTTCTACATAAGTCATGCAATAACGCTAAATAAAGACCAAACACGTGTTGTTCAAAGTGTTTATCTTGTGGCTACTCTCTTTGTTGTTCGGGTTTTGCATATAAAAACTATGCTAATGTCCTCACGACGCGATTAAAGCACCCTTAAGTTAAACAAATTCCAATCAGGAAAGGTAAACACGCTCTGATAATAGCTTATGATAACTGAAAGCAGGGTCTAGATTCTAGACCTACTACAGCTTTAACGTTGATTTTATAAAAGGAATAGTTAATTTTCGCTGTGCAGCCATAGATGCATGATCTAATTTGTCGAGTACATCTAATAAAGCTCGCATATCACGGCTTAAACGAGTTAATAAAAAGCGTGCACACTCGTCACTTAATTCAAGGCCGCGCATGTGAGCGCGCTTAACAAGTGCTTGTGCTTTATCGTCATCACTCATAGAACGAATTTGAAAGGTTGTTCCCCACGTTAAACGAGACTCTAAATCAGGCAGAGATATATTGAGCATGCTAGGAAGTAAATCAGCAGTTACTACTAGCATTTTACCGGGTTCGTTAAACCGGTTAAAAAAGTTAAATAGTGCTTTTTCCCACGCATCATTCCCTGCAACTAAATGCACATCATCAATACATAGAACATCAAGCGCCTCTAAACCGTCTAATACCATAGGTCCAAAGTCAATTACTTCGCGCATAGACAGCAGCATATTAGATAAGCCACGCTCTTGTGCTTTTATGCAGGTTGCATATAAAAGGTGAGACTTGCCCGAATCACCTAAACCACATAGGTATGTATACTGAAACGTTTTTGCTAATTTGGAAAAGCTATCTTTTAGGTGATTAACCTCCAAAGAGTCTTCTCCCCCAAAATACGATGCAAATGTTTCGTCATCCGGTAAAGTAACCGGTAGTGCCATTTGCATCGGCTCAGACATTAGCATTATGGTGTTACCCATTGATACTCTAAGCTATTTTTATCAACAACATGATAAAATGCGCGTGGATCCTCATAATCTTTAAATGAAGAGTCTAGCCCTAACCCTTTTTTAAGATCACTCAAGTTACCAGTATGGTTTAGTTTAAATTCAACAAATTCCGGTGTTTTACGAACAATTTTGACTTGCGTAACAACACTCAGGCTCAATAACCTTCGTTTCGCTAATTCTATATCAACAAAACTTTGTGTACCCTTTAGCGTGAGCGTAGCAGTTGCTTGTTCATAATAAGCATTTGGATCAATTGCATACTCGCTTGCAAGGCCTCGCGCTAAGGTGTCAATCATCTGGCTCACTATTTGCTGTTTATCACCAGTTAATCGATTTGAATCAAATTGATCATCATTAGTAAAACGCCAATCTAAAATCCAATTTTCGCTATCTGCTTCTTTATACATTCTAGCTGTAATACTTCGCTCAGCGCTGTAGCGTCTAGAGGCCTCTTCTACTGGTTCTGAAAAGTTACCCCACACCTCAGGAACACCTACTAGACGTCGATCTTGTAAATCAAGTAATGGAACAACGACAGGTAAACCACGACGCCCTGCTTTGTCATAAATTAACTGCTCTAACTGCGGGTAACTTTCTTGTGTTACCAATTCTCTGCGCCAATTGTCTTCAATACCTAACCATATTGCGACTAATGGACGTTGTACTCCCCATAAAGGTAAGTTTAACTCTTTGATTAGCGCGTTGATCTTTCGAGCTTCAAATTTAACAACGAGTTTCAATTGTCCATTTGCTCTCTCGTCATATTCAAACTTAAGCATATAATCAGAAATATCTTTAGTACGTTGCTGTGCTAATTTATTTTGATCCGCAGTTTCATCACCGCTTACTTTAACTAAAACATTAAGCAAAGCTTTACGACTCGCAGTTAAGCGAGTATCTCGTGTTTTGTCATCTACTTTTAAAATATCTTGATATAGATCAGTTACTTCAACTGCCGACACAGAAAAACAAAATAAAATGGATATGGCGCTAATTAATAATCTATACACAGGCTGTTAGTTCTTGGTTTTAAACTGATTTGATCCTAAATCAAAGACAGTAACAAAGCAAAATTAAATTTGTTATCTAAGGAAATGAGAGTAATTAGCTTTTATAGAAAGTAAAAAAGATTAAATTAACGTCCGGAGTCACTGCGCTCGCCCGACCTACGAGATGGGCATTGCTGTAGGTATACATTAATTGCGCATATTTCATTTTTCTACAGACGTAAAAAAAGCCCGACTATTTTTACTCGGGCTCTCTACAATTTGTAGCCTGCGCGCTACGCAGTAGAATGTCGTAATGCCCACAACTGTGGAGAGCCACAGTGAAATGCTACACTATCTTTGTGTCGGGAGCCGCTACGCTCGTCGACCTACGTGATGGGGGTTGATGTGAGTGTGTGTTAATTGCGCGCATTTCACTTTTCTGCAGACGTAAAAAAGCCCGACTATTTCGTGAGCGTCCGAGCAACGACACCTAGCAGAGTGGATTTAATTAATTGAAAATACCGTCAGTTTCTACTGGAGGTATTATGCAAAAAAGAACCCTTAATGACTGGCAAAAATTGATTGAGCAGCAACAAACCAGCGGCTTATCTATTGTCGCATTTTGTAAAGAAAACATGTTACCCACTTCAAATTTTTATAAATATCGGTCTAAGTTACAAGACGCTGCAAAAGCACCTAAATTGGTGAAAGTGCAAAACAAAGCCATTTCCCATAAAGTGAATGCCTCAATCACGTTATCTCATGGTGAAACTCATTTAACTATACCAACCTCATCTGAGCCTACATGGGTGGCTAATTTAATAAAGGCGCTGCAAGCATGAACATGTTTATTGATGTGCCCGACGTGTACCTTTGCAATCAGTTTGTCGACTTCAGAAAATCCATTAATGGCTTAGCGGCCATTGTTGAAAGTGAACTCGAACTGTCAGTGCTATCCGGTGCCGTGTTTGTTTTTTGTAATAAAAGCCGAGATAAGCTGAAGATATTGTATTGGGATAACACAGGCTTTGCCCTGTGGTATAAACGCCTCGATAAGCACAAATTTAAATGGCCGAAAAACCTCAGCGCCGACACCCTAAACTTAACCGAGCAACAATTACACTGGTTATTATCTGGGTATGATGTCATAGGGCATCAACAAATCAACATCGAAAACGCTAGCATTATTTAGATCGTCGCGGGATCAATATTAACCATCGCATTAAGCTAGTTTACGGTAAAAAGCATTATAAAATAGAAGGATGAATATTGATGTTAACTGCCTTCCAGACGATCCGGCTTTGCTTAAAAAGCTGCTGGCAGAGCACGCTGAAAAATTAGCGCAAGCGACTGCAAGAAACCGGTATCTAGAGGAACAATTCCGCCTAGCGCAACAAAAACAATTTGGTAAAAGTGCCGAAGTCTTTGACGCTACAGGTGATATTAATATAATACCGTTTGTGGCTAACTACGTTGACATTACATTCGAATAAAACAATAAAAAAAGCAAGCCAGTTGGCTTTAATGCCGTTCACTTAAGGTGAGCGGCTTTTTTATTTCTAGCGTACCGCTGTGGTCTTGGCTTGACTGCACGAGGAAAACCTCGATCCCTTCGAGGCTCTAGAATTAGGCTTTCTGCCATCGCATAAAAGTATTTTAATTGACGTGGTATGGCTCCAGGTGTTGAATAAGGTAATCCAACAAGCAACCTCATTATTTGAGCTAAACTACCATTGAAACTCAGTTGGTACGGTAAATAATCACCTTTTAATGTGTGGCACATTTTTACCATCTGATATCGCACCATATTATAAGTAAGCAACACTCCCCACAGCTCTTGCTTTACAAGCGCTGGTAAGCGACTTCTTAATGTTAATCGATTGCCCAGCATATATTGCTTTTGTTCCCGATAACCAAGCTCTATCTCCCAGCGTTGACTGTACAAATCACCTATATCGGCTGATAGATATCGCATCGGATCTGTCATAGATGTCATCACACTATATGATTTCCCCTTTATTTTTCGAGTCACTAACCTCGCGATTAAGGTGTTAGGCAGCGTTGGCCACATCTTTCTTGCTCTTGGGTTGCTGCTAAGTTGGACTAATTTATCATTACGCCCTAATGTTTGAATAACTTCATATTGCACATTTTTTTTCAGGGAGATTAGCCAATGGCGTTCACTGCCAGTTGTTTGCCATTTATGTAAAAGCCCTAAAGAATAGAAACCTTTGTCGAATAAAGTGAGACTGTTATCGGGTGTGGTTTCTATAAGCTTTTCAGCCAGCACCATTTCATTGACCTTGTAATCATCAAAAGCACTCCCCGTGATTAGGTGGCTGCTTAGCTCCATTTGACACACCATTCTGACCTGTGGGTATTGTGTATTAGTCGGTTTTGTAAAGGCTTCATTGTTTTGGGGTGAGTCATCCGTACGCCAAACGACACCATCGACACCATCGACACCAAGCAAGGTAAGCCCATTCCAATGAGGATGATTAGCGTCATTATTCCAATGCCTTTGGGTGCATTCAAATAAGGCTTTCATGGCGGCTTCACCTAGGTTTTTACGACGCTGAGTTAAAGCACTTGGCGCAACAAATGGCTTACCATCGCGGTCAACAATGTCGAGCATATTAACGACATCGGCCATCGATTTGTCATTATAAATAACCATCCCGATCAACAACCAAGCCATCGATTCTAGGGTTAGCTTTCTTTTTCGTAGTGTAACGGTTTCGGTCAGTGCATAGGCTTCTTCAATAAGAGATAAAGGGAGTAAGTCTGCGAGTGTTTCAACGTCATTAGGTTTGATGTTGTTAATAATATCGAGAGCATTAGAAAGTTGCATAAAAAAATCCGAATTCTACAAAAGAATTCGGATTCTTACATACCCAGAAGATCGTTCAAGTGCTATTAACTAATTCTTAAATGATCGGCATTAGCCAGTTGGCTTGCTTCTTATTTATTTTATTAATACGAACAACTAAACTTTTAAGTAATCCATAATACCTTCTGCAGCATTACGTCCTTCAAAAATAGCGGTTACCACTAAATCTGAACCACGCACAATATCGCCACCAGCAAATATTTTAGGGTTCGTTGTTTGATGTGTAAATTCCCCCTGTTCTGGTGCATTAATGCCGCCCCAGTGGTTTGTTTCTACATCGTATTTTTCTAACCAATCCATTTTGTGAGGCTGGAAACCAAATGCCATAATAACTTGGTCAGCTTCTATCACATGCTCTGAACCAGGTACTTCTTCAGCACGACTTCTGCCATTTGCGTCAGGTTCGCCTAATTTAGTTTTAACCATTCTAACGCCAGTTACTTTACCTTTATCGTTCAATACAATGCCTTTAGGCTGAACGTTATAGGTAAATATAACGCCTTCTTCTTTGGCGTTTTTAACTTCACGTTTAGAACCAGGCATATTTTCTTTATCACGACGATAAGCACACGTTACTTTTGCAGCATTTTGACGAATAGACGTACGCACACAGTCCATCGCTGTATCACCACCACCAAGTACAACGACTTTTTGGTTAGCCATATCAATACACGGCTGCTTAGTCTCGTCATAGCCCATTACACGGTTAGTGTTACCAATCAAAAACGGGAGTGCATCGTGAACACCTGGTGCATCTTCATTTTCAAGACCTGCACGCATACTTTGATACGTACCAACTCCTAAAAATACGGCGTCGTAATCAGCTAAAATTTGATCAAGCGTAATATCAACACCTACTTCAACATTTAACTTAAACTCCACGCCCATTTCAGTGAAAATTTCACGGCGCTTTTGCATCACTTCTTTTTCAAGTTTAAAAGAAGGAATACCAAACGTGAGTAGTCCGCCAATTTCTGGGTGACGATCAAACACTACTGGTTTTACGCCGTTACGAACTAAAATATCAGCACACCCTAAACCAGCTGGGCCTGCACCTATAATAGCTACTTTTTTGTCGGTCCAAGTTACATAAGACATATCAGGCTTCCAGCCCATTTTAAATGCCTCATCGGTAATGTATTTTTCAATATTACCAATTGTAACCGCACCAAACTCTTCATCTAATGTACACGAACCTTCACACAAACGGTCTTGTGGGCAAACACGCCCACAAACCTCTGGTAAGCTATTTGTACGATGAGAAAGCTCTGCTGCCTCTATAATACGACCTGTGCGTATTAACTTTAACCATTGTGGAATGTAGTTATGTACTGGGCACTTCCACTCACAATACGGGTTACCACAATCTAAACAACGATCAGCTTGTGAGTTAACCTGATTCTCTGAAAAGGGTTCGTAAATTTCTACGAAAGATTTTTTACGTGACGAGATTGGTTTTTTGCGTGGGTCTACACGCTGCACGTCTATAAATTGATATACATTTTCGCTCATACTGCCCCCTTATTGCGCCTGAACACGTAGTTCGGCACTACTGCGAGCGCGATGCCCGAGTAAACTTTTTACGTCGCTTGATTTTGGTTTTACTAATTTGAACATCGGTAAGTACAGTTCAAAGTTAGCTAAAATGCTTTCTGCTCTGCACGAACCCGTAAGCTCTAAATGCTCAGCAATTAAGCCGCGTAAATGTTCTTGATGCGACGTTAATTCGTCTAGTGTTACTATTTCTACAAGCTCTGGATTAATGCGTTTTTCAAAATCATTTCGCTCATCTAAAATATAAGCAAAACCACCGGTCATACCCGCGCCAAAGTTAACACCTACATTACCAAGTACACACACAACGCCACCGGTCATGTATTCACAACCGTTGTCACCTACACCTTCAACAACCGCTTGCACACCTGAGTTACGAACTGCAAAGCGCTCACCGGCACAACCCGCTGCAAACAGTTTTCCGCCTGTAGCGCCGTACAAACATGTGTTTCCGGCAATGGTTGCTTTATGGCTTTCAAAAGATGAGCCAAGAGGTGGACGAATCACTAACTTACCACCAGCCATGCCTTTACCTACGTAATCGTTAGCATCGCCAACCAATGTCATTTCAAGACCACCGGCATTCCAAACACCAAACGATTGACCCGCCGTACCGTGTAATTCAATTGCTACAGGGTCTGCCGCCATACCTTGATTACCGTGTTTATCAGCAATATAACCCGAAAGCATTGCACCTACAGAGCGGTCAGTATTACAAATACGACTCACAAGCGAGATACCGCTTGACGTATCGATTGCCTCTTGCGCTTTAGCTAATAAACTTTCGTTTAACTTACCTAGGTAATGCGAACTGTTAGGCGCACTACAATAAAGCGTTTCGCCAGTTGGGTTGTTCGGCTGAGCAATAACAGACGATAAATCAATTTTCTTCTGCTTTGCAGTTTTGCCTTCAATTTCTTCTAATAAATCTAAACGGCCAATTAAGTCAGTTAAATTTGCAACGCCTAGGCTAGCCATAATTTCACGCGCTTCTTGCGCTATAAACTTAAAGTAGTTCATCGCCATTTCTGGTAAGCCGTGATAATGCTTTTGACGAAGTGTTTCGTCTTGTGTTGCAACACCGGTCGCACAGTTATTTAAGTGACAAATACGTAAGTATTTACACCCAAGGGCAACCATTGGACCAGTACCAAAGCCAAAGCTTTCAGCACCTAAAATTGCCGCTTTAATAATATCTAAACCTGTTTTTAAGCCACCATCTGTTTGCAGGCGAATGCGATGACGAAGGCCATTTTCAACTAGTGCTTGCTGTGTTTCAGCAAGTCCAAGCTCCCATGGGCTACCCGCATATTTAACAGAAGTAAGTGGGCTTGCGCCTGTACCGCCATCGTAGCCAGAAATAGTAATTAAATCGGCATATGCTTTAGCAACACCTGTTGCAATGGTTCCCACACCTGGCTCTGAAACAAGTTTTACAGAAATAAGTGCTTTAGGGTTTACTTGTTTTAAATCGAAAATTAGCTGTGCTAAATCTTCAATTGAGTAAATATCGTGATGCGGTGGTGGCGAAATTAATGTAACACCCGGTACCGAATAACGAAGCTTAGCAATATACGGCGTTACTTTTTCACCCGGCAATTGCCCGCCTTCCCCTGGTTTTGCACCTTGCGCTACTTTAATTTGAATAACGTCAGCACTACGTAAGTAATGAGGCGTTACACCAAATCGACCTGAAGCGACTTGCTTAATACGCGAGTTTTTCTCTGTACCATAACGCAGTTTATCTTCACCGCCTTCACCAGAGTTTGAACAGCCACCTAAGCGGTTCATTGCAATTGCTAGCGCTTCATGCGCTTCTGGTGATAGCGCACCAATACTCATTGCTGCTGAGTCAAAACGCTTGTATAGGTTTTCTGCAGACTCTACTTCATCAATGCTTATACCTTGCTCTGGTAATTTAAGCGCTAACATATCGCGCAAAGTCGCAATAGGACGATTATTTACTAAATCAGCGTATGCACTGTAGTCTTTATAATCACCTGAGCGAACCGCTTTTTGCAGTGTTTGAATAACATCTGGATTATAAGCATGATACTCACCACCGTGAACGTACTTAAATAAACCACCGTGGCTTAATAATTTACGCTTACTTAAAGCAAGTTTGTGCAAACTTTGCTGATCGTCATCAAAGTCGGTAAAGCATGCACCTTGTATACGACTTGCAACGCCTTTAAAGCACATTTCAATAATCGCATCAGATAATCCCACCGCTTCAAACAACATTGAACAACGATAAGACGCAACCGTACTTATGCCCATTTTAGACATAATTTTGTATAAGCCTTTATTAATGGCTTTACGATAAGCAAGGGTCACTTCGCAATACGACTTATCAATAATTTTGCTGTCGCTCATCGCAACTAACGATTCATATGCAAGGTATGGATAAATTGCCGTAGCACCAAAACCTAATAGCACAGCAAACTGGTGCGCATCTCGCACGCTGCCAGTTTCAATGATAATGTTTGATTCACAGCGCAAGTTGTTATCAACTAAGCGTTTTTGTACCGCACCTACAGCCATAGCAGCTGGAATTGGTAAATTTATTTCATCAAAGTTACGGTCAGTTAAAATAAGCATGATACAGCCCGCAGCTGCTTTTTCTTGTGCTTGGTCACAGATACGCGTAACCGCGTTTTCTAAACCCTCTTCAACTGTGTAGGTAATATCAATTTTACAGTAGCTGTAGTGCGCTTCATCAGCATTTAATAGCTGCTGCATATCTGCGTACATTAAAATTGGTGTATCAAACTGTAGGCGCTTAGCGTGGCCTGTTGTTTCGTTAAATACGTTTTGCTCACTACCAATACAGGTTGCAAGCGACATTACATGGTTTTCACGTAGTGGATCGATAGGTGGGTTTGTTACTTGCGCAAATTTTTGGCGGAAGTAATCATAAAGTGAACGATGCCCTTCACTAAGCACAGCAAATGGCGTGTCATCACCCATTGAGCCTGTCGCTTCTTGGCCGTTTTCACCCATTACACGAATAACGCTATCAAGCTCTTCGTTGGTATAACCAAACATTTTTTGATATTTAGCTAGCGTTTCGTCATCAAATGAGCGATTACCAGCGTCTTGCTCAGTAAGATCTTCAAATGGAACTAAACGTTTAACGTTTTCTTCAAGCCATGACTTGTAAGGATGGCGAGATTTTAAATCCTGATCGATTTCATCCGAGTGCCAGATTTTGCCAAGTTTAGTATCAATAACTAATAATTCACCTGGACCAACACGGCCTTTTTCAACCACTTCATCGGCAGTGTAATCCCAAATACCCACTTCTGATGCAAGCGTAATAAAACCATCTTGTGTAATTACATAACGTGCTGGGCGAAGTCCATTACGGTCAAGGTTACACGCCGCAAAACGACCATCCGACATAACAATACCTGCCGGGCCATCCCATGGTTCCATATGCATAGAGTTAAAGTCGTAAAATGCACGTAAATCGTCGTCCATTGCACGGTTTTTCTGCCATGCAGGCGGAACGAGCATACGCATAGCGCGGAATAAATCCATGCCGCCAGCTAAAAATAGCTCAAGCATATTATCTAGGCTTGATGAATCAGAACCGGTTTCGTTTACAAACGGCGCTGCGCTTTGTAAGTCAGGAATAAGCGGTGACGCAAACTTATAAGAACGTGCGCGTGCCCACTGGCGGTTACCTTCAATAGTATTAATTTCACCATTGTGTGCTAAATAGCGGAAAGGTTGAGCTAAAGGCCAACGCGGCTGAGTATTAGTAGAAAAGCGCTGATGGAAAACACAAATCGCACTCGTCATACGAATATCAGCTAAATCTAGGTAAAAATTAGGTAAATCCGCAGGCATCATTAAGCCTTTATAGATAGTTACCAAACCAGATAGACTTGCGATATAGAAAGCTTCATCATCAACAATGCGCTTTTCAGCGCGGCGGCGTGCTACATATAAGCGACGCTCTAAGTCTTTAGAACGCCAACCTTCTGGCGCGCTAACAAAAATTTGTTCAAAACCTGGTAATTGCTGTACAGCAATAGGACCCAACATAGATGGGTCGGTTGGTACAACACGCCAACCTAAAATATTTAGCGTTTCTTTTTCTAATTCTTCGCTAAGTATTTGTTTTGCAGCTTGTGCTAAAACAGGGTCTGAATTTAAAAATATCATACCCACTGCGTAGTTTTTGCCTAAGTGCCAATTATGTTCACTGGCAATTGCACGGAAAAAGCTATCTGGTTTTTGTAATAATAAACCACAGCCATCACCTGTTTTACCATCGGCAGATATACCGCCACGGTGCTGCATGCGATCAAGCCCCGTAATAGCAGTACGAATAAGCCTATGACTAGCTTGACCATTAACTTGGGCTATTAAGCCAAAGCCACAATTTTCTTTTTCTAACTTTGAGTCGTATAACATAGACCCCTCCCCTTGCTGCACTGTTAGCGTGGATGAACTGCTCGACGATTTGCTAACAGACGGACAAAACTAGCCTCTATCTTAAATAGAGTCAATATCACTTTGAATACATATTCACATTCTTGAATATTTCTCACTTCATAGCAAGATTTCTTTTTATCATTATTTTTAACATTTAGCGTTATTTTAACCACTATTTTTTCATGACACTAGTGTCAAGTTTAACATATTGTAAAAAACACAAGCACCTAAAGATGCAGCTTACGTAAACGTAAAGGCAAGCAAAAGTGAATAAGTATTCAACACATGAAGGGCTATTCAGTTAACATTTAGATAGTTTTATGCTATTTCATTACTTTAATGGCTTAACACTCCCGATTATTGCTGCTCATTAGTATAGTTATGAAAGTTCATGTCCTTTTTTGTACATTAATAGTGAATTTTTATTTAAAGCGGTGTCCGATGCGGACATCATTTTCAAGAAAAAAAATAAAAAGCACTTTAATATCAATGCGATAATAGTTGGCATATTAATCGTATAGCTTTACATATAATCGCTAATTGGAATTACCATGTTTACTCTAAGCTTATTTTTACTCTCTCCTATTGCCGCCATTTGCACAGCAACTTTATTACTGCTGTGCGAAAAATACATAAAAGCAATGTAGGGGGAATTAAATGATTAAAGATACCTGCGCACAAGACGTACAAGTAAAGGCACCTATAAGCTATAAAAAATACGCGATAATCACTGCGATTGTTTTCATTGTGGTCTCTACAGTTGCTTATATTTTTTTAACGAGTCATAGCGCTAAAAGCTCTATTAGCCGCTCAAAAGTACAGATTGCAAAAGTACATGTTAAAGCGCTCATTCGAGACATTGCCGCCAGTGGTAAAATTGTTGCTGCGTTACTGGCCTATAGCCATAATGATGAATTAGGTCATTTGTGCCAGCTTTATAACCAAACTGCAAAGCAATTAAGACAAGAAAAACAATGGGTTTACCAACGAGAGTTGATGCTTGATAAGGTATTACAAAATTCCCCTCAAGCTGTATTATTGGTGAATGATAATGATTTTATTGTTTATAGTAATCATAGTGCGAGGGATTTTTTTAATGCAAGTACAGCCCTTGAAGGCGAAAAAATCTCATTATTATTATCTAAAGCTCCACAGCAAATAATTAATGCCGTTAATAAAGGCGTAGATGGTTTATTTATTCTCGATAAAGCAGAACAAGAACCGCAAACATGGCATCTTTCAATGGGTCGCTTATTGCTTAACAACCAGCACCACAGGTTGTTTGTATTTAAACAATTGACCCGCGAATTGAGCCGCCAAGAAGTTGAAGTTTGGAAAAAGGTTATTCGGATCATTAGCCATGAACTCAATAACTCACTAGGTCCTATGTCATCCATGTTACATAGTGCACAGCTGTTAACGCAGAAAGTGGATGAACCTCGTTTACAACGCGTTTTCACTACCATTGAAGAGCGGATAAAGCATTTAAACGAGTTCGTTCAAGGCTATGGTAAGTTTGCTAAACTACCACCACCTAAAATAACAACGGTTGATTGGCATTCATTACTCGATCAATTACAAAGCCAATGGCAATTTAATTGCGACCTTCAAAAAGAAATCACCACACGAGCCGATCAAACCCAAATAGAGCAATTACTCATTAATCTGTTGAAAAACGCACATGAATCAGAGTCGCTAGCAGAGCATATTAGTTTAAAAATAACACAAGATAGCCTCGGCACTCATATTAATGTGAGCGATCAAGGAAAAGGTATGAGTGAAACGGTTATGGCCAGTGCGCTTATCCCTTTTTATTCTACCAAGGTGGCAGGAAGTGGATTAGGGTTGGCACTGTGTCGAGAAATTGTTGAAGCTCATCATGGGCAAATTAGTCTACACAATCGGGACGTCGGCGGGATCAGTGTTTTTGTAAGTTTACCTTGAGAGTTGTTTAACTTTAAGGCTGAAAGCCTATCCAATTTAGGGGCGATTCAATCGCGCTCTGAAGTTTGTGGCCTTGAAAGCTAAGTAAAAGCCTAGTAAAGCTGCCTTATCACTCCTTACTTTTAGCGTATAAGCAACAACCGTAAATTATTTATAGACATAAAAAAGCTGCAAATTGCAGCTTTTTTTAGCCTAAACACTTATTCAGCGTCTGCAGGTTTATGCTTTGCAGCTGTTTCTGCAATCAGTGGTTGTAATTCACCGCGTTGAAACATTTCGATAATAATGTCACAACCACCAACTAATTCGCCATCTACCCAAAGTTGTGGGAATGTTGGCCAATTTGCGTATGCTGGAAGCTCAGCACGAATGTCTGGATTAAGTAAAATATCAACGTATGCAAATGGTTCACCACATGACATTAACGCTTGCGATGCTTGTGAAGAAAAACCACAATTTGGTAATTTTGGTGACCCTTTCATGAAAAGGATTATTGGATTTTCTGAAATTTGCTGTTTAATTTTATCAATGGTTTCCATCTACAACCTCAAAGTAACGATAGCTAAATATATTTAGGTCTTGAAAATAACTCATCGTGACCACAAATATATAACTTAAAATGGGCAAATAAAGCCGCAATTGAAATAGTCTTTCGCAATAGCATTGCTGTTTGCTTAAACTTGAGTAAAATACTCAACAATTATAGTAACACTATATTACCGCTTGGTATAGGTAACTGCTCTGTTTCAACAGGCATTACGTATTACCAAATGGACTATCAACCAAAGAAGATGGAGATAAAAAAATGGCATTTGAACTACCGTCACTACCATATGCAATCGACGCACTTGAGCCACATATTTCAAAAGAAACGCTAGAGTTTCACCATGGCAAACACCACAACACATACGTGGTTAAGCTTAATGGTTTAATCCCTGGTACTGAGTTTGAAAACAAATCTCTAGAAGAGATCGTATGTTCATCAGAAGGCGGCGTATTTAACAACGCAGCACAAATCTGGAACCATACTTTTTACTGGAACAGCTTATCTCCAAACGGCGGCGGCGAGCCTACTGGCGCAGTTGCTGATGCAATCAACGCTAAATGGGGTTCTTTTGATGCGTTTAAAGATGCATTAAATGACAAAGCAGTAAATAACTTTGGTTCAAGCTGGACGTGGTTAGTTAAGCTTGCTGATGGTTCACTAGACATCGTTAATACATCTAACGCTGCTACACCATTAACTGATGATGGCGTTACTCCAATCCTTACAGTGGATTTATGGGAACACGCTTACTACATCGATTACCGTAACGTTCGTCCAGATTACCTTAAAGGTTTTTGGTCGCTTGTTAACTGGGAATTCGCGAACGCTAACTTCGCTTAATTAGCCTTTAAACGCTAATGTAAAAAAGACGCTTAGGCGTCTTTTTTTGTTTCTTGTTTATCACACCTAAGCGTCTCATCATTTAATAAAACGCTTTTAGTAACATGATCTTTTTTCACTTAAATTTTTAATTTTATTGCACAAAAATACACATTCGTGACTAGACTTTAAAAGGTAAGCACCTTTTTACAGCGGGTTTCGGAGGTTATTATGACGATTTTTGAGCATTACCAAGCACGATACGAAGCGGCACAGGAAGAAGAATACAGTATCGCTGAATTTCTTGAGATTTGTAAAACCGATAAGTCTGCCTACGCCAGCGCACCAGAACGCCTACTCATGGCAATTGGCGAACCACACATGGTAGATACCGCAACGGATGCACGACTAAGTCGATTATTTTCAAATAGAGTAGTTGCGCGCTACCCTGCCTTTGCTGATTTTTATGGTATGGAAGACGCCATTGAGCAAATAGTCTCTTATTTAAAACATGCGGCTCAGGGGCTAGAAGAATGCAAACAAGTGCTTTATTTACTTGGACCTGTTGGTGGGGGTAAATCATCCATTGCTGAAAAACTAAAATATTTAATGCAACAAGTGCCTATTTATTCAATTAAAGGGTCTCCTGTAAACGACCACCCCCTCTCCTTGTTTGATCCTATCGAAGATGCAGACGTACTCAGCAAAGAGTACGGTATTAAACCGCGCTACTTAAAAACCATTATGTCGCCTTGGGCTGGCAAACGCTTAAAAGAGTTCAATGGTGATATTAGCCAGTTTAGAGTGGTTAAACGCTACCCTTCTATTTTAAACCAAATAGGCATTGCCAAAACCGAACCAGGAGATGAAAACAACCAAGATATTTCAGCACTGGTTGGTAAGGTCGATATTCGCCAGCTTGAGCACTTTGCCCAAAACGATCCTGATGCATACGCCTACTCTGGCTCTTTATGTTTAGCTAACCAAGGGCTGATGGAATTTGTAGAAATGTTTAAAGCGCCTATTAAAGTGCTGCATCCTTTACTTACCGCAACCCAAGAAGGTAACTATAACGGCACAGAAGGCATTAGTGCCCTGCCCTTTAATGGCATGATCCTCGCTCACTCGAATGAGTCTGAGTGGCAAACCTTTAAAAACAATAAAAACAACGAAGCATTTTTAGACCGTGTTTATATTGTAAAAGTCCCTTATTGCTTACGTGTAACTGAAGAAATTAAAATTTACGACAAATTACTTGAGCACAGCGAGCTATACAACGCGCCATGCGCGCCGGGTACACTTAAAACATTGGCGCAATTCACGACGCTATCACGTTTAAAAGAGCCAGAAAATTCAAGTATCTATTCTAAAATGCGGGTATACGATGGCGAAACTCTAAAAGATACCGACCCTAAAGCAAAATCGTATCAAGAGTATCGTGATTACGCAGGTGTTGATGAAGGCATGACAGGGCTCTCTACCCGCTTTGCGTTTAAAATACTATCAAGAGTATTTAATTTTGATACCACTGAGGTTGCTGCAAATCCGGTGCATTTGTTCTATGTGCTTGAGCAACAGATAGAGCGCGAGCAATTTTCAAGTGAAATAGAAGAGCGTTATTTAAGCTTTTTAAAAGGCTATTTAATTCCACAATATGTCGAGTTTATAGGTAAAGAACTGCAAACCGCTTATTTAGAATCGTACTCGGAATACGGACAAAATATTTTTGACCGTTATGTTATTTATGCAGATTTTTGGATACAAGACCAAGAATATCGCGACCCCGATACAGGACAGCTATTTGACCGCGCAGCGCTAAACGCTGAACTTGAAAAAATAGAAAAGCCAGCGGGTATTTCTAATCCTAAAGATTTTCGTAATGAAATAGTGAACTTTGTACTGCGTGCCCGTGCACACAACAACGGTAAAAACCCACTATGGACAAGCTACGAAAAACTACGCACGGTGATTGAGAAAAAAATGTTCTCTAATACCGAAGATTTACTACCCGTTATTTCGTTTAATACTAAAACGTCTGCAGAGGATCAGCAAAAGCACGAAGACTTTGTGAACCGTATGGTCGAAAAAGGCTATACACAAAAACAAGTTCGCTTGCTTTCTGAGTGGTATTTACGGGTTAGAAAATCGCAATAACCTTCATAGTCGTAGTATTTAGGAGGTCAATATGGCGCATTTTATAGATAGGCGTTTAAACGGAAAAAATAAAAGTACGCTTAATCGCCAGCGCTTTATTAGGCGCTATAAAAAACAAATTAAAGAAGCGGTTTCAGATGCGATTAACAAACGCAGCGTTACCGATTCAAGCTCTGGTGAGAGTATTTCTATTCCACAACGCGATATCAGCGAACCTACATTTCATCAGGGAAAAGGCGGTAATAGAGAACAAATTCACCCTGGTAACGATCAGTTTTCTACAGGTGATAAAATTGAGCGCCCTAAAGGCGGACAAAGCGGTGGTACTGGTGGAGGTGACGCCAGCGATTCGGGCGAGGGACAAGATGAGTTTGTATTTTCAATATCAAAAGATGAATACCTTGATTTACTGTTTGAAGATCTAGAACTTCCTAACTTACAAGAGAACCAGCTTGATAAGTTAGTGCAAATGAAAACCCATCGCGCAGGTTTTTGTAGCGACGGCATGCCAAGTAATATTGACATTGTACGCTCTCTTCAAGGCTCGCTTGCACGGCGTGTTGCCATGAGTGCAGGTAAAAAACGCCGACTAGTCGAGCTTGAAAAACAACTTGATGCGTTGCTTGCTGGTCCACATAACGATAAAGCGGCAATTGCTTTATTACAAAAAGAAATTGCAGCATTAAAAGTGCAAATTAAGTCGGTTCCGTTTATTGATAACTACGATTTACGTTTTCGTAATTACGAAAAGCGCCCTCACCCCACCAGCAAAGCCGTGATGTTTTGTATTATGGATGTGTCAGGCTCAATGGATCAGCCAACAAAAGACATGGCAAAGCGTTTTTATATTTTGCTCTATCAATTTTTAACGCGCAGTTATAAAGACATAGAAGTTGTTTATATTCGCCACCACACACAGGCTAAAGAAGTTGACGAACAAGAGTTTTTTTACTCCCAAGAAACTGGCGGCACTATTGTTTCGAGCGCTCTTAAATTAATGAACGAAATAATAAAAGAGCGTTATCACGCAAATGAGTGGAATGTATACGCCGCACAAGCCTCTGATGGCGATAACTGGGCGGACGACACCCCGCAGTGTGGTGAAATATTACGTAATAAGCTCTTAAGCGCTGTACGTTATTTTGCTTATATTGAAATAACCACTCGTGCTCATCAAAGCCTATGGCGCGAATATGAATCTATAACACACAGCCATAATAATTTCGCCATACAGCATATTCAAAGCGTTGAAGATATTTACCCAATTTTTAGGGAGCTATTTAAAAAAGGTCGTCAACAGCAAAACTCTGCATAGCCAAAAGCGAGGTAACATTATGAATGATAAACGATTGAGTGATGGCCCAGATTGGACCTTTGATTTATTAGATGAGTACCAAGGTGAAATTGCTCGTGTTGCAGCTCACTATAGGTTAGACACCTACCCTAATCAAATTGAAGTGATAACCGCAGAGCAAATGATGGATGCTTACTCAAGTGTTGGTATGCCTATTGGCTACAGTCATTGGTCGTACGGTAAAAAGTTCATTCAAACAGAGCAAAATTATAAGCGCGGACAAATGGGTCTCGCTTACGAAATAGTGATAAATTCAGACCCTTGTATTGCGTACTTAATGGAAGAAAACACCCTACCTATGCAAGCGCTTGTAATGGCACATGCGTGTTACGGACATAACTCATTTTTTAAAGGTAATTACTTATTTAAAACCTGGACCGATGCAGGTTCAATTATTGATTACTTGGTATTTGCTAAAAACTACATAAGCCGCTGTGAAGAAAAGCATGGTATTACACAAGTAGAAGCCCTACTCGACTCATGTCATGCATTAATGAATTACGGGGTCGATCGCTACAAACGTCCACAACAAATATCGCTATTTGAAGAGCAAAAACGCCAACAAGAGCGCGAAGACTACCTTCAATCGCAAGTAAACGAATTATGGCGAACTATTCCTGAGCAACAGCAAGAAACCAAAAAGAAAGTCCGCCATTTCCCTTCTGAACCTCAAGAAAATATTTTGTATTTTATTGAAAAAAATGCCCCATTACTCGATTCTTGGCAACGTGAAGTGATACGTATTGTACGTAAAATTTCGCAATACTTTTACCCACAAAAACAAACTCAAGTAATGAACGAAGGCTGGGCAACTTTTTGGCATTACACCATCCTTAATCACTTATATGATGAGGGAAAGCTCACCGACTCTTTCATGTTAGAGTTTCTACAAAGCCACACCAACGTAGTTTATCAGCCACCTTATAACAGTAAATATTATTCAGGCATTAACCCATATGCTTTAGGCTTTAATATGATGGTTGATATTCGCAGAATATGTGAACACCCAACTGAAGAAGATAAACGCTGGTTTCCTGAATATGCAGGTAGTAACTGGCTAGATACACTGCATTTTGCAATGGAAAACTTTAAGGATGAGAGTTTTATTAGCCAGTTTTTATCGCCTAAGTTAATTCGTGATTTTAAATTATTTACTATTATTGACCATACTAATAATCCCCATTTAGAGATTGGCGCAATACATAACGACAACGGCTATAAGGCAGTGAGAGAAGCACTCTCAGCGCAGTACAATTTAAGTAATCATGAGCCTAACATTCAAGTGTATGATGTTGATATTAGAGGTGACCGTTCATTAACCCTACGCTATGTACCTCATAACAATATTCCTTTAGCAAACTCGCACGAGGAAGTGCTTAAGCATCTTTACAGATTATGGGGCTTTAAAGTAAAACTAGAACAGGAGTCAAGTTCTGGTGAAGACTCTATAATTGGTCAGTGTCCAGTCGATGACTCTCGCCATACAACACAATAGTAAGGGACAATAAGGCTTTTCATATTGATTGGTTTCCATACTGATTGGATTGGCTCATCAAACTATACAAATACAGTATTGTTTACTCCTAAATTCTAGATATAAAAAATGACGCTTAAGCGTCATTTTTTATATCTGTATAGGCTGTCACCTTGTTTCGGCCTGTATTTTTTGAGTGATATAACGCTTTATCGGCAGCTTCTATCCAACGCTCATGATTTTTAAAATCATTACTATTGCCAGCAAAGCCGATGCTCACCGTCATTTTTATTTCAAAATGTTTATACTTAACTGGATTTGACTCTATATGTACTCTTAAACGTTCAGCAAATATAGTCGCCCCCTCTTGATCAGTATCAAGTAAAGTTACTACAAACTCTTCACCACCGTAACGGCCAGCTATATCTGTTTCGCGTAGCGTTGTACGTAATAAGTTTGATAGATGACGGAGCGCTTCATCGCCGCAACTATGCCCATATTCATCATTTATTTTTTTAAAGTGATCAATATCAAACATTAATAATGTACTACAGCTACCACTTCGCTTAACCCTCAAAAACTCTTGGCGTAGCGTACCTTCCCAATGCCCACGATTTGCAAGCTGCGTTAAACTATCTGTTTGACTAACTTGTTCTAATTTTTTATTTAACTCTTCAAGCTCTTTTTTATTTACCGCAACATCGGTCACATCGTACAAAATAATACAAATGTGGCTCACTTCGCCCATCGTATTGGTAAGAGGGATGAATGTCGCATTTTGATACATGTAATCAGCTTTACCAGTAATAGGCCGATAATTTTTAAACCTAAAAATGTATGGCTGCTGCTCCCAAATCGTAAAAGAGCGGTTTTTTAATACAAAAACCGACTCAGATTTACTTCTAAACCATTTTTCGTCTATTGCAGGAAATAAATCAAATAGATCTTTATCTTTTACTGCGCTTGGTAGAAGCCCTGAATGGTTTTCCATAAAACCATTCCATACACACACCTTATAATCCCTATCGAGTACCACAAGGCCTACATCAACGGTATTAAACATATCCATTAACCAATGGATCTCATTCATTTCTAAATCAGCGGCCATAACTTAATCTTCTAATAGGTAAGCAACTTTGTATTTCAAAGTTTTAAGTGAATCTTCAGTAAATAACAGCATGAGATCGCAATTTATATCATGGTTTTCAATACCGTAACTAATCTCTATAGCAAGGGTGCGCTGCCAACGTGATTTATTCGATTTAACCAACTCAGATACGTCTCTGTGTTGACCAAGTACAATCGGGTGCCCTTGGCTAAATGACATATCGAGCTGTTTTGAAAGGCCTGTTAAAATAGCGCCTATCAAAATATTACTAATATCCATAAGCAGCTCAAGTTCAACTTTATCGTTTAACTCGCCATCATAATTCATCAATGAAGCGATTTCTTTAAAGCTTGAATCATTTAAAAGTAATAGCGCCTCGCCCGAAATACCACCGCCAATAAAGCCCTGGCACACACCCGATGTAGCTGCGTTATTATCAATAGAGCGCAGCGCCATATCGAGTTCGTTAACTTCTAAAATATTTACATTCGGAATTGGAAGCTTTACAAACACATTAAGCAGACGTGCAAGTAAATCCCCTGCTTGGCCCATAGCAACGTTAGTGAGCTCTTGGTATATGTCACGTACATCAGGGTCAACTTGCTCTCCTAATGAATGAGAGAAACGTTCACGCATGGCTTTGTCTTTAATTCCATGGTGTTCAATTATGCTGGCTAGTTTTTCTGGGGAACATGGCTTTTGAATAAAATCGATAGCACCCAGCTCAAGCACTCTTTGGTGTGCACTTGGTTGTATATCACCAGAGACAACAACAGTAAGTATATTAAGCCCTTGTTCTTTCATAGCTATTAATACTTCATAGCCATCCATTTCTGGCATGTTTAAATCGAGAAAAAGTATCTCTGGTTCAATTAACTTTATTTGCTTTATACAATCAACGCCGTCAAGTGCAAATTCAACTTTAATGTCCCAATCTTCAGGTAATGAACGAGCTAACTGACGCCTAGCTAATTTTGAGTCATCACATATTAATACTGATGTTGACATATTATCTCTCTGTTTCTAAACCCGTCATGAGCATTAAAATCATTGTATAAAGGTTTTTATTTTTATTATTAAAGATATCTTTTGTAACTCCATGTTAATCAAAGTTTAGCCCAGTTACAATTTTTATATCGCAGAGCTTATACCTACTCTATTAGCAGGTTTAATCACTTGGTTACTATAGCGCAGTATAATACACTGACGCCCATTGCGTTAATTTAAAAGGAAATACCTTATGTTACGTTCACTTGTCTTTGCTTTGAGTGCATTTTGCTCTGTGGCTATTGCAGCCGACTATCCAGAAAACACGCTTGATGCAGGAAAAGTATCCGCACAAGGCAAACCTGTCACTTTATTAGGTCAAGGTATCTCAGTGGGAGATAGTGCACCAAATTTTAAAGTTGTTGATGACAACTTTATTCCAGTGACACTTGAGGATTACAAAGGCCAAGCTGTATTAATAAGTGTAGTACCCAGCCTAGATACCGGCATTTGTAGCCTGCAAACTAAGCATTTTAATGAAAAGGTAGCCGCACAATTCCCAGGTGTAGTTATGCTAACAATTAGTGCTGATTTACCTTTTGCTCAAAAGCGTTTTTGCAAAACTGAAAATATCGATAAAATCACTACGTTATCAGATTCTGTTTGGCGTGATTTTGGTCAAAAATACGGATTGATTATTAAAGATATGGGCTTACTAACGCGAACGGTATTTATTTTAGATGAAAGCCATAACGTCATTTATAAACAGTTAGTTAGTAGCCTTTCAACTGAACCAGAATACAACAGCGTAATTGAGAAACTTAAAACACTGTAAAGTCCATTAAGTAGCACTAATTAAGCAATGCTAAATAGCCTTAAAACAAAAAACCGCCAATTGGCGGTTTTTTAATGTGCTTTTATAATTAACCTAAAAGTTCACCAAGTTGTTGGCTGACAGTTTCAACAGCTTGTGTACCATCTAGTTTATGGTATTGAGTATTACCAGCAGCCGCTTCTGCTTGATAGTAATCAACCAATGGCATAGTTTGCTCATGGTAAATACCTAAACGTTTACGTACTGTTTCTTCAGTATCATCAGCGCGAACAATTAAGTCTTCGCCAGTTTCGTTGTCTTTACCTTCCACTTTTGGTGGATTATAAACAACGTGGTAAACACGACCAGAACCAGGATGAACGCGACGTCCGCCCATACGCTCAACAATGACTTCATCAGCCACGTCAAATTCAATAACGTGATCAACCACTACGCCATTTTCTTTCATTGCATCCGCTTGCGGGATTGTACGCGGGAAGCCATCAAGTAAAAAACCTTTCTCACAATCCGCTTTATTAATACGCTCTTTAACTAAACCAATAATAATATCGTCAGAAATTAGTTGACCAGCATCCATTACTTTTTTTGCTTCTAGACCCAGTGGCGTGCCTTCTTTAATTGCCGCACGTAACATATCGCCAGTAGAAATTTGTGGAATACCGTATTTGTCCATTAAAAACTGAGCTTGAGTACCTTTACCTGCACCCGGCGCGCCCAAAAGAATAATGCGCATATTATTGTCCCCTAGTATGGATATTTATTTTAAAGCCTGAATTCTTCCACAAGCGCCGCCGATACTCAAGCAACTTATACTAATTGATGAGCCGTTGGGGTGTTTACAGGGCATTAAAAAAGGGAACACACGTTCCCTTTTATTTAAAGTACATAATTTATACTTTATTAACTGAGTAAATAGCTATTTGCTTATTTACTTAGTTCAAGCATCAATTTATTTAAGCGAGTAACAAATCCTGTTGGATCTTTAAGTGTACCGCGTTCTGCAAGTAGTGCTTGATCTAGTAAAACGTGTGACCACTGCGCAAACTTATCTTCATCTTGTTCGTCATTTAAGTGCTTCACAAGTTGATGCTCTGGGTTTAGCTCAAACACAGGTTTTGCTTCAGGGGCTGCTTGACCAACAGATTCCATTAGCTTTTGCATTTGTGAGCTCATGTCGTTGTCGTCGCTTACAACACATGCTGGAGAATCTGTTAAGCGGTGCGTAAAGCGCACTTCTTTAACGTCATCACCTAGTGCTGTTTTAATACGTTCAACAAGCCCAGCCATTTCTTTTTCAGACTCTTCTTGCGCTTTTTTAGTTTCTTCGTCGTCAAGCTTACCTAAATCTAAGTCACCACGTGTGATTGACTGTAGTTGCTTATCAGCAAATTCAGTTAGGTGGCTCATCATCCACTCGTCAACACGGTCACTTAATAGTAATACTTCAATGCCTTTTTTGCGGAAAATCTCTAAATGCGGTGAGTTTTTCGCAGCGGTGAATGTATCAGCTACTACGTAGTAAATTTTGTCTTGGCCTTCGTTCATACGTTCAACATATTGCTCAAGCGACACATCTTGTGTTTCTGAGTCAGTGTGTGTCGAAGAAAAACGAAGTAGCTTACAAATAGCTTCTTTATTTGCAGCATCTTCAGCTGGGCCTTCTTTCATTACTTGACCAAACTCATTCCAAAATACTTGGTAATCGTCAGCTTTGTTTTTAGCCATACGCTCAAGCATTTTAATAATACGCGATGTACACCCTTTACGAATAGCTTGCGTTACTTTGTTGTCTTGTAGGATTTCACGAGATACGTTCAGTGGTAAATCGTTTGAATCTAGTAAGCCTTTTACAAAGCGAAGGTAGCTTGGCATGAATTGCTCAGCATCATCCATTACAAACACACGTTGTACGTAAAGTTTTAAACCACTTTGACGTTCACGGTTCCATAAGTCGAAAGGTGCTTTTTTAGGAATATATAAAAGGCTAGTGTATTCAGTTTTACCTTCAACCTTATTATGTGCCCAGCTAAGTGGCTCTTCCCAATCATGGCTTACATGCTTGTAAAACTCTTTGTATTCATCATCAGAAAGCTCTGATTTATCGCGTGTCCACAATGCAGTTGCACGGTTAATGCTTTCCCACTCACCTGGTACTGCTGGAATTTTTTCGCCGTCTTCACCTTCAGATTCTGGCACTTCTGCTTTAAACATTTGTACTGGCGTTGAGATGTGATCAGAGTATTTAGTAACGATACTACGTAGGCGCCAGTCATCAGCAAATTCTTTTTCTTCATCACGAAGATGTAAAATAATGTCGGTACCACGGCCTTCTTTTTCAATTTCTTGAAGTGTGTATTCGCCTTCACCTTGAGATTCCCACTCGTAAGCGGTTGTTTCACCGGCTTTACGTGTACGAACAGTTACTAAATCAGCAACAATAAATGCTGAGTAAAAACCAACACCAAATTGACCAATTAATTGTGAATCTTTACTTTGATCACCCGTTAAGTTTTTGAAAAACTCAGCAGTACCCGACTTTGCAATAGTACCTAATGAGCTAATGATTTCATCGCGCGTCATACCAATACCATTATCTGAAATGGTAATTGTATTTGCTTCTTTATCTGCACTAATACGTACACGTAAATCAGCATCACCTTGGTAAAGGTCACCTTGAGATAATGCTAAAAAGCGTAACTTGTCTGCCGCATCTGATGCGTTTGACACTAGTTCGCGTAAAAATATCTCTTTATTAGAATAAAGAGAATGAATCATTAAGTTTAGTATCTTGCCGGCATCGGTGCCAAACTCATGTTTTGTAATGTTTTTTTCTTCTGTCATAACGTTGCCTTTTAAGCTTTTGGTACACACTTTGGTACTCATTCAAATTTTACATCGAATGTGGACCAACTAACATGTGTAGAATATTGTGCTGCTTGATGAACAATTCAAGGGCAAGTTATAAATTTCTCGTAGACTTAACGATCAACCTAATATAGCTTATTTACGCAATATTAATAAGAGCAATTTTAAGATGCACATATTTGCGATGCTGCTAGGGATGATCATTGGCTTATCAATTGGAACCAATTTAACTTGGCTTCTTGGTTTGCCGGTTATGTTGCTTAGTTTGCTGTTCCTAAATATGGGTTCTGCGGCATGGCGTGAAAGACAAGAAGCCTTCGCATTGTTTTTTGGCTTATGCTGTGGCGCACTTATCTTTGTCTCTAATTTAATATGGTAGGTTGATTGATCCGATACTCTGTTAAAAGCCCTCTTAATTGAGGGCTTTTTATTTCTACCACTCCCCTAAATTCAAAGTCACATAAGCTTTGTGATAAATGGCGTTAATTCTGCGCTGAACATCGTCAAGCTTTTCGCGCTTTTGTTTCCCGTCTAATTTGTCATTATCATTTATCGCTTTTTGCATTTTTCGTAATTTAGAGATCATGCGCTGAACTTTAGCAAGCGTTGCTTTAGACTTTAACTTTTTACCGTCTTTTTCTATAAGCTCTTGCTGCCTTGCAGTGTCGCCCAACTCCATTGCACGTTTATAACTTCCGTAAGCCTGGTTTGCCGCGTCCAGGGCTTCATAAAAATCATTTGCAAATTTGGTGTTGGTTTTTGGCCCACTTCCTTGATAAAACGCCTTGACTACAGGGTAACGACTAACCGGTGTTTCTGGCGACTCCTTACCCATAATTTGACGAGCCACAATATCACTTGCGCCCAATACGTAACCGCCAATTGTACCTGTGTAGCCTTTGATTAAATGCTCTACCTTTTTAGGTGATACGCCAAACTGCTGAGCAATTGCTTTGGCCGTGTCGCTTGTGTAAGCGTTGTAACGGTCCTCTGCCTGCTTGTTTTGATCTGCCATACCTTCAATTGGCGAGCCCTTGAAGAATGATTTATTTATCATAACCTCTGCTGCAGGTAATACCATTTGTGGTATTGGGTTTAATGCCATTGTATTAAATACCGCATTGGCAACCGACTTACCTAAATCCTTATCGGTTTGTGTTCCTGTTCCGTAATGGAATAGGCGCTCTGGTAGCGTGCCAAAAACAATGCCTAGCTCAAACGGTTTCGGTATTCTTATGTGCTCCCCATCTGCGAAAATATGCCAGTTCATATCCTTATCCCAATCTGGCAACTGCTGATAATCTTCATCATCATCATTCATTGCCGCAAGCGCCATGCTAAACGCGGCCACTTTAACACCTTTCATTGCTAAGTTAGCGCTTAGTACACGCAATGCTCTATCGTCATTGCTTGCTTTGGCCGCTCGAACAAGCTTGCTCATACCCTGCAACCGCGCATTAAAGAATGGCAACATATCAATCATGGTGCCGATCAGTTTAAAGTTACCTTTTAAGCTGTAGTCCATTAAATCTTTGGCTTCATAAGCAGCTTGTCGCTTGCTTTTACCGTTAGTAATAGCCGCTTCATACGTGCTTAATCGGTTTGCATTTTCAACTTTGTCACTAATGCCACGGTACTTCTCTAATAAAGTAGCGCCACTGGTTACAACAGTCGCCATGTAACCCTCTACCTCTTTGCTTGTTAATCCTTTGGATCTTAGGGCTCTGCGCATTTGCTGCGCGCCTGCTTCTGGATCGGCGCCATGAATGTAACCGCCCTGAAACGCTGCGCCGCTGAATATTAAATCACGGTACGATTCATCTTCTTTAAACGCTTTTTTAAGCCCTTTTATGCTATCGCTGCCAAACTTAAAGCCATCCTTGTTGATCATCCAAGCGTGAGCGGCATCACGCACGAAGTTTTTAAATATAAAATCTGGTGACAGTGTTATACCTGCTGTTAAAAAGCGTTTAGCGCTTCTTCCAAGCCTGTTAAACAGGCTTTGACTACCTACATCATTTACTTGAATTAAAGCTCTTAGCAACGCTGGATCGCTAACAACATAAGCCTGTGGCTTGCCGTCTACCATCACTTTAACTTTACCAAGCTTGTTTAAATCCTGTTGGCTTAGGCTGGCTATATCTTCGCTTGATTCAGCTTTCATATAGTCAGTGCCATCAAGATTATTAACAACCTCTTGCATTGCTTTGTTCTTTAATGACGCATCAATAAATGTACTTTGTCGAGATATAATGTTCTCAAGTAGATCTTTAGTTGATTGCGTACCACCTTTTAAGCTTTTAAGTTGTGCCGACTGCCCTGAAATACCTTTGCGGGTATGAGGCTCCACTATCATGCGCTTTATGTCGTCCATTTCTGGATCTGTTTCACCCATATCACGGAAAAATGGCACGTAGTATTCTTCGTCAAACCCTGATCGCTGGGCTTCGCTTAATAATCCGGCTTCCTGTGCCATATCAAGAATAGCTGAGTTGACCTTGTTGTATTCTAAGCGCGTTTGCTCGAATAGGCGTTCTTTGCCATTGGCAAGCGCTTTTAACTCTGCAATATCACTATCGGTTAAGTTGTTTTCTCTGCCCTGGGCTTTTAGCTGTTCAGCCCTGTGCGCGCCCATCCATGCAAGCCAGTTGTTAAGATCATCGCCAACCATACCAAATACTTCTAACAAACCTTTAGTGCCAGCTTTGCGCTGTACTATCCCATCACGCCATTGCGGCGCACCAAAGTTAAATACACCGTGTAGAACATCGGCCAAGCCTGACGCAAGTCGTGCACTTACATAACCCTGCCTGTTTGGATCAGTTACTCCGGCTGCTATCTCGGCATTTTTTATACCGGACAAGCCATCAAATATCCCTTCGTTTAATCGGTTCCAAAACGGCGAGCTCTTTAATGTATCAACTGTTTCGTTAACTTTATCTTTAGCTATATCTGAAAAAGTTTTCGCTGCTTTTTCTTCAAGGCCAAGCTTTTGTTTGGCTGTGCGGGTATCTTCGTCTGTGGTGCGGCTAAACTTAAATGGCTCTGTACTCCCTGATAATTGATGAGCTTCATAATCGCTTACACCATCACGCTCAAGATAGCCTAGAATTTCGTCTTTCATATTAGGCCACAATTCGGAATAGTCACTGCTAAAGAAGTTGTTTGATTTAGCGTCAAGCTCCGCAATAATTGGCTCAACATCGCGAACATTTAAACCGTTTTTCTTTACTTGCATTTCAAGCGCTGAATAATCAGATGTAAGCGACTTTAACGCTTTCTTAGCTGTGAATGAGTCAATGCCCTTCCAATCACCGTTAGAGTCAATTTGATTTAACACTGACTCAATATCAGATTGCGCAAAGCTATCTATGTTATCTATTATCCAATCAAGTGGCTTTCTTACTAGGCTCGCTTTTAATGGCTTACCTATTTCACCTTTAAACCCTTGTGATTTTTTGCTTAATTTTTTTCCTGATTGACTGTAGGCCAAACTAGCATCTTGATTGCTTGATGTTTCCCTCTGTGCTTTAAATCCCTTCACTATACTTTCTAGCATTTCACGCATTGCTGTTATTTCATCATCCTCACGATAAACAACGCCAAGCTTATCAAGCTGCTTGCGAATAAAGCGTTTTAACGCATTCCACCAATACTTAACTTCGCCTTTGCTGGGTTCGCTCTCTACAAAGCGTGCAAAAATTTCCTCTGCTTTAACGTCCTCGCTTGCATCCCAATAATCGTTGTTCGCATCTTTCCAGTATTTCTCAAACGCTTTACGGCCCTTGGTCTTTTTAATACGATCAATAAATTCTTGCTTAGCTTCTTTACCAATAACAGTATCAAGACCGCCGTGAGCAATAGTTTCATGTGCTAGCGTTTGTTTTAAGTCTGTTTCGCTATCAATGTTTTCAGCAATAACATAAACAGTATTGGATATTTCGCTATAAGCGCCCTTAACTGTTGCTCCGTCCAAGCTCATGCGCCATAGCTTTTCAGCGGTGGCGGTATCTTCTAGGATATTAACAGTTATGCCGTTAGCGCCTTTCAGTGACGTTATGAAGCCATCTGCTATCGCTTGCGCTTGCTTGGCGTTTACGCCATTAGCTTTTTTACCGGGCTTCGATTTTGAGAATAATCGTATCCCCTCACTGGTGTTTTCACTTTCAATTGTGTCGAACAAGGTTTGGTAAGCAGGATTTATTTTTTCTTGCTCAGCTTTGTTTGGGTATGGATAGGTACTATTTGATTCTAAACCTAGCGATTCCGCAGCAGTCCACGCTTCATCAAGCACTACATTTGCAAGGTAGTCGTTAGTTATGCCTTGCTGTTTTAATTTATCTATAATGTAAGTTTCAAATGATCGCGCTGTCATTTCGATAGTCGTTGCCCAATAAGCTTTAGAGCGCCTGGTGTCTAATTGCTTTGAGCGCTCAGGCAATCCGCTTTGCACGATGGCATTTCTTACATGTTTAAAAGCGTTTGCCATTTCAGGGCGAATTTCATCTGTGGATAGTGTGTATGGCGACTCCGTTATAAACTCTGTGTTAGGCCTTTGCTTACCAAAGTAGTTATCCAGTGCGTGCCACCATTCGTGCGCTAGAGAACCTGCACCGGCTTTTTTAGTAAGGTTAATAACAACGCTGTTTGGCTCGTAATGTGCAGCTGCAGGATTTTTTCCACCTTTACCTCGCGCACCAAATGCGAGCCCTAGCTTACCGTTTAAACTTAATGCTTTTGGTGGTAAGTCTAATGCTTCAGCTAAATCCATTAATCCATCGTAAGCTTGGTTTAGATTCTTTTGGCGCTTAGCTTGTTCTACCCAATTACCAAACTCTACACCTCTAAAGCCAAACGTTTCACCAAACGTATCAGGCGTTACATTTTCAGCATAGCGTTCTGGCCCTATGCGTTCGGCATTAACCGGCTTACGCATACTAGGTGTTTCTTTTATTTTCTGTAGCGTTTGCTCGACTTCTTCGCGATTATTTTTAAGGTGATCTCTGGCTGCACCTAAATCATCAAATGACTTTATTTTTAAAACACCACCTGCACCTTTCCACCCTAAATAAATATCTTTAGTGTATCGATCACGGTAAACACTTATTTTGCTTTTCTTACCACTTGTCGCATTAGCATTGTCAGTCTGTTCGGCTTTGATTACTTTAGTTAGCAGTGCCTGTACGTCACTTAACGTTTCACTTGCACCATCGTAAACGGGGCGCCCATTACGCTCTATAAAATAAAACACCTTGCTAGGCGAGTATGTTTTACCGCCAAATATAGAAAAACTACCAGAAGAAATTCGGTAATCTGCAACGTTTTTTAAGGTGTCAATATCAGCCTTTGCAATAGAAGGTATAGCGTCAACAACAGCGGCTAGCTTTGAGCTATGATTACGCATTCTTTGCATAACGCTTGCTACGTTACGATCACCATTCATTAAGTCTGCGGCAAATGACTTTAACGTATTAACTTTTTCAGCCCATCTTGCAACCTTACGAGCAACTCGTGGCTTTGATGGTATTTCACTTCTCATTGCAGCAATTAGCGCTGCTGACTCCGCATTAGCTCCTTTTTCTACAAGCTCTTTGTAATTAGGCTCAGGCCATGCTTTGCTTAATGGTAACTCAGTCGTGCTTTTCTGATCTTGTACTGCCTCACTAAAACCACCCCATGCATCTTTACGTGCGCCGCCTAGCTTTTCACCAAAGTCATCAATGCTTTCTTGTAGGCTAGCTTGTTCTGTCTTATTTGATGGCTGCTTCACTGTTGCTTGACTATTTTCCGCTGGGATCGTGTCGCTATTAAGTTGCTCTGGCCTCTTTGATTCAGGCAAAGAAAAACCGCTCTTAGGCGGTTCTGTTTTTTTAATTTGCTGATTTGAACTATCTGGGATTTCCGGATCGTTCGTTTTCTCTGTAGATTTTGGCTCTGCTGCAGTTTCTGTAATAGGTGCGGTACTAAGTGCGGACTTTCCATCTTTAGGTGCGGATATTGAATCGCGTATTTGTTGGACCATTTCAGGGTTGGTGTGCCAGTTATCCCATGCTTTAACTTCGTTTGCTAGCTCGTCTGTGCGCTTTTTCAAGGCTTTAGGGTTCTTGACGTTTATACCTTCGGCTTTAGCTATTTCAGGTTTATTGGCCGCTCCACGGATAGCAGATAAACGATTTCTAATATCGCGCTGATTAGCTGCGGCCACCTTCGCCATTTGCTCGGCTTCTTGCATTGCTGAATCATCAAAGCCAAACAGATCGCCACTCTGACCGCCTTGGTCTTGATTTGTATTTAACGCTGATACTGCATGAATTAAGTTTTTGACAAAAGTAATTGAACGCTGATCATCGGCAATTGATTTAATGCCCAATATTTGCAAACGTTCATTTCCTGGCGCAGCTTCGGCTATTGCTTCGGCTGCTTGGGCGCTGATCCGCCCTGTCCTCTGTGCTTCAATTGTTTCATTAGTCGCACTATTTGCGATTTTGAAGGCTGTTCGCCCTGTTGCTCTGTCGAGTAATCCGTACTGTTTTGCTTCTGACTCTGTGATCCCGTCTTGTTTAAAGAGTTCAACATAATCTTCTACCTGCCCTTTATCTTCTCGAATGTTTAATATTGCGTCCAGGCGCTTACCATCTTCTGCGGTAAAGCCATCTGACTCATAATGATACTGCGCCGGTATATTTTCAACACCATCACGTTTCGCTAAATCATAGCGGTGACGGCCTGTGATTATTTCTTTATTACCATTCTCACGCACCCAAACTTGAACCGGTGACATACCCACTGGATCAAACTTACCTGTCAACGGTTCGACAACACCGTCAGAATTTGAGCCCGATTTGAATTGCGGAATATCTTTAGATAATGATAGCTCACTTACTGGCGTGTCGATAACTTGAACGCCGTCAACCTTATCATTAACAGCGATGTTTTTATCATCTTCTTCATCTTTACCAGGTGCCGCACTAACGTTTAGCGATAACGCTTCACCTGCTTGTTGGGCTGGTTGCGCTTGATCGCCCTGTTCATTTTGCGCAACCATATCAGTTTCGGGACTTTGCTCCGCTGCTGCCTGTTCTGAATCTTTCTTGGTGCCATCATCGCCTTTAATCTTCCAGCCAAAACCATTATCAAAACTTACAGCTTTTGTTTTGTGGCCGGCTCTGCGTGCTGCTCGCGCTTCTTTGCTTAATAGCGCATCGCGTTTGGTTTTAAATACTTCACCATTTTTAGCCACGTTAACGCCGCTTTCGTTATCAGCAAAGATAATATCTTTTTGTGGTAATAAGTTTTGCGAGTCATTACCGGCTTGCTTAACCTGCTCTGCTGCGCGCTGCTGTGGTCGGCCATCTTCACCAAAAATAATATCCTTTAGCTCAATACCTTTAGGCTGTGACTCAAGATCAGCTTGTGCTTGCTCGCGCACTTCACGGTTTTTAGTTTGCTCTGTCGTTGGTAGTTTGCCTTGCTCTGGCACTACTTGGCCGTCTATAGGTGCATTGTCTATGCCTTGCACGTTTTGCGCGTTCTGTGCTTCCTGCGATAACAACTCGCCTTCATGCTGGTATTTAATCGGGCTAAAACGATCTTCTGGCGTTGGCGATTTATCAAATGCGGCTGCTTTTACTCGCTCATCTACTGTAGGCGCATTATTACCTGCATCTAAATCCCTTAACGATTGCTGTGCGGGACTTGTAAGCATATCGCCATACTGACCGGCCGATTTTACTGTTTCATCAAAGCCTGCCTGTCTTGCGGCTGTTGGTGCATCATAATCAACTTCATCACTTTTAAATTCTGGCGTTTGCGTATCTTCTGGTATCGCTTGAGCTTGTTCTGCTTGTAGTCCCGCTTGCTGCGCTGGCTCTGCCGCCGCTGTAAATACAGGATCATCAATACCAAACTTTTCTTTCATGGTACGGGCAACAATCGCTGAGGCTTCAACCTCTTTAAAGCCTTGCTTTATTGCTGAGTCAAACTGCTGCTTTTTAACTGTTTCAATTGCTTCTTCTGTTGCTGCGCCTGCCTCTACAAGCTGATCAACGCCGTCTTTAACTGCTTCGGCTGACTTTTGTTGGTAACCCATAACCTTTTGCGCTGTCTCTGAACCCGTACGCATCACGCCACCGACCAGTACGCCACCTACAAAAGCCTCATCTAAACCTTCAAATTCATCAATACTTTTACCTGCGCCCCATTGCGCTAATGCTTCTTGCCCTGTTTCGGTCAAACCTTCTGCACCGGCACTCATTAGCACACGTTTAGCAAAGTTTGGATCACGCACAGCTTGAACAAGCTCACCTTTACCCATGCGTTTTGCGGTTTCGACTACGCCATCTTTTAAAATATCTTTACCAAGTTGGCCCATACTCACCTTGATACCTAATCGCTCAAGTAAAATTTGGCCGGCACCGGACGCAACCGCTTTAACTTCGTCTTTTTCGCCTTCTGGTTGTTTCTCGTATGCTTCGTTAGACAAACCGCCAGCCATACCAAACGCGCCAACACCGGTAGCCGCGCCAGCCATATAAGGTAAAGAACCTGCAACTAGCTCGCCGGTGTAACTGCCCAAGCTGCCAAGACCATCAATGTCTTTATATGACTTAACTGTTGGTTCGTATTCTTGCTGCTCTTCAACATTGCGATCAATCCCTTTTTGAGCCCATTTAGATAATGTACCGCCCTGACCTACAGTGCGGCCTATTGCGTCTGTTTGCTCTTCTTCTGGCACACCAACGTCAGTAAAGCCCTTAACCGCTCGATAGCCTAGCTCCTGTACTTTATCAACGCCTGCGCCAAATGCTGCAGATAAGCTACCTTCGGCTTTTGGCTTACTTGGTTTTATAAGGCCACGGTTCAGTGCTTCATCATACATGGCTTTATGCTTGCCTTTTAATAGCCCGCGTTCGTTAGCTTCAATTAATAGTTGTAATTTATCTGCCATGTTATTGCGCTCCTAACGCACCGGTAAGTTGTTGTAGTAATTCTTCATCGCTAAGCCCTTCTAGATCAACCCCCTTGTCTGTGCCTTCAACGCTAGATACTTCAACGCCATAAGCTTTTTTCAACTGGTTAACTCTGCTTTCATATAGCTCTGATACTCGCTTTTTAGCCGCCGTTCGTGCTGTCTCGTCTGGATATACCATCACTCCTTCACTTTCTATTTTGGCAAGTGCTTTGGTCATTTCATCTTGAATAGAGTTAAGTTGTTTTTGGTAATCGTTGCTGCTTCCACGGCTTGAGCTGGCTTTTGTGCCACGGCCAAAGTTTGCAGCAACTTCGGTCCCCATTTTGTCCCAATATTCCGGGCGCTCTATCATATCTGCCATCATTGCGCGTGTTTTGATGGTGCTAACTAGCTCTTTAGGCGTGTAGGTCATTACAGGATCATCGCCCTCAGACGTTCGGCCCTTAGTCATTGGCTTTACTTTTTTTGAGCCATTTTCATAGGTAACTTGTAACGCCAGGGCTACGCTTCCATCTTCACGTTCTGCCGGCACAAAACCAGCAAACTCAACATTAGCAATTTTTGACTTTACAGCTTCGTCATACTGGCCAATGGACGCTTTTATTTTGTCGCCAAACACGCCATCAAATAGCTTGATGGTTTCAGGGGAGTTGGCTTGTGCCATATTTCCACTTTTAATAACGGTATCAAGCTTTGTGCTTAATCCTTTTACCGCTTCACGATATTCAGGTTTCATGTAAGTACGCGGGTCCATGCCTTTGTTGCGCGAAAGCACATCGTTTAAATCTTCCGGTATTTGGCCTGTTTCTCTGAATGACTGCCACGCTAAAGGTATTGCTGGCTGGTCTTTTTCCCATATATCTTGTTGCGTTTTATAGTTTTGCTCCCACTGCCTTTGTTGCTGGTTAGCTTCTAGTGTTTTATTGCGATATTCACTATTTTGATTAGCTTGGTTTTCACGAAACTTAACGTCCTGCTTGCGGTTTTGAACGCGCTCATTATCAAGCTGAGCTTGTCTATCAAGGCCGTCTTGATAACGCTGATCGTTTCGCTTATCCATATCAGCAAGGCGAGCTTTATTGTCCTTGCGTGCTTGATGGCGTTCCATCATTTCAAAGCCCTTTAACGCCCCATCTACAAATGCGCCTGCCATACATTACCCCTTAAAGTGAACCCGCAACAAAACCAACCGCCGCACCAATAGCTGTTCCCCAGCCAGGCATTATTTGAGTGCCAATCATTGCTCCAGAAGCGGCGCCGCTCATTTGTGCGCTTTTCTGCTGCTGGTCTAAGTTTTCGTTAGTCATATCGCGGTTTTGTTCCATATCAGATAGAGATTTAAGCGAACCTGTGGCTTTGCTTTTTGTGCTCTGCCCAGCCTGCATGATTGAATAAGCCATTATTTACCACCTATATCAGCTAGAGACTTAGGCGCGCCGCCTTGCCCCGTTAAAATTGAGTTTTGCAAATCATCTACTGACTCGCGTGTTTCGTTGTTTACAGAGGCCGTTGTAAGGCTTTTTAATAAACCTGTATTGGCGCTGCTTTGCTTTGTTTCATCTGGCGTTAAGCCGTATCGCCCCATGCGCTGAGACTCGGCCACCTTTGATTGATTGAAAGAGGTGTTTATATTTTTTTCATTGCGAACCATCTGTTCATTTAGCAACTTGTCGCTTGTCGCTAAACCAAATAACTCCTCCTGGACCGGTAAGAAGCGCGTTTTATAATCTTCAAATTGCTGGCGCGTTAGATCGGCTAAAGCGTTTTGATATTTATCGGTTCTAATATCAGAGCTATCAACACTGTAAATGTCGTAATCAAATTCTTCTTCCATAGATTTCTCCTATGTAGTCCAGTTGTTAGGGTCGTTATTTGGCGTGCCAGTGATGACGTTGTCCATATCAGCAAGGCCGGTTTCCGCTGGTAAGTTGTTGTAATAACTGCCTGCCGCACCAGCTACCGCGCCAGCCGCACCTAAAATAGAGTCGCTTTGTTGTCTGCTGTTATTTGCATCGTTAAATGCTTTTTGCTGTGAGCTTCCAGCTATATCACTAAGCGTTGCTGTCGCTTCCTGTGACTGCCCTTGCCCCATAGCCATTACATTTGCCATCTTGCCTGTGTAACGCTCCTGCCCTGCAACCTGTGAACGTGATTTTGCATCGCTTGTTACTGACGCTTCGTTGTCGGCCATATCACTAACAACGTTTTTAAACTTGCCGCTATTTGGGTTTATGCCGTTCGCTTCCATACTTGAAAGTGCGTTATTACTGGCTTCTGAAAACGATTTTTTGTAACCAAGATTTGTATTCTCGGCTATGTCATCGTAAACGCTTGCGTCATTGGCTTGCTTTGCTTCGTCAATAACTTGGTTTTCAAACGGTACAATGCTGTCTTGGTAGTAACCCCATTCTTCGCCGTATACTTTGGCAAGCTCTTTCTCATACTCTGTTTCTTTGACTTCGTTGGACTTACCCATGAATCTTAATCCCCTAAAAAGTGTCGCCACACGGTTAAACCATCACGCACGCCAGCGTGAGCCCAGCCATGCAAGGGAGCTACTTTGTTAAACCCGCGTCTAGCGGTTGCAAATTCGATAAATTGAGCCTTGCCGCACTTAGCAAGTCTAATGATGTGATGTAGGTAACGCTGCGTAGCATTCCCGCCGTGGCAAGACGCTACTGTTATTTCGATAAACGTTTGGCTTTCAATATGGCGAGGGCGCAAAATAAAAAAACCATCCGGCACCAAAAACAAAAAAGCCCACTCGTTTGAGCAGGCTTTGTCGATTTCTTGGTATAGGTGTGGGTCGTTTGCAATATTACCTATTCGAGTTATTGGCTCTTTAAGCCGATCACGGTGTTTATCCCATGATACGCATTGCAGGTATGACTTTTCCATTGTGATAAAATATTAACCTATATTGGGGGGTTTATCCATTATGAAATTGTAGAGCCGTCCTTAAAAGCGGCGCATATTGCTGTTCCATTTATGTAAGTATCATTACTTCCGCTAGCAAACTTGACGGTGAATGTTCTTGATGTGTTCGCCGGTAGCGTTGTTACAAAGGCGGGGAGTACAGACGACAAGAACCCATCACCACGGCCTGACCATGTGCTTGAGCCCACTGCGGATGATGATCCACTTGCGTAAAGTGACGCGGTAACTTGGAATGTTGATGATGAATCATAGCCTTGCCCGTTAGCTTGCAGTCCTGATATAACAATGTTTCTTGCAAAAGGTAGAGCAGATACGGTGAATGTCACAACAGTATCGTTTGTGTCGGTGCTATATACGGAGCTTATTTCTTTTGCTTTCGCGTCATATACATCACCATCTATATTTTGGGCATATACAGTGCCGTAAAAGCTCGCGTTATTACCAAACAACTGATTTATGTACGCCTGATCTATTTGAGCTGAACCTATGGCACCATTGGCAATATACGTAGTTACATTAGAACTCAAAATTTTACTAAGCCCCGCGAACGGCCCTGCATCGGGTATATCTGAAATATACGGTTTGTTATTTTCGTCAAAAGATTTAATCCATCCAGTCCATGCTTCATTCCCATCTGAACGCCTTTTGTATGTTCCGGTGTCACTATAGAAATACTGGGTTATTCTTCCTCCTGAATCTGTAGTCCAGCCAACAATTGTTTTTAATGTGCCATACACACCGCCGCCGGGCGCGCCGATCTGAGACCGTTGTTTTAACTCGGTAAATTCACCTACACCTTTTACCGTTCGGTACCAATTGGGCGTGTGATTTTCGTATCGCGTATCTTCAATGCTTATGCCAAGCGCTTTATTTTGCGCTGTTACATCAGCGTTACTTGCTGGTTTCCCGCTACCCGAAACCCTGTCCCATATAACAGCGCCGGTAGATGACATAACAACAGTGCCGCTACTGTCCTTTATTGTTACTGATTCCAAAGTTGCGCTTTTGGCAAGCATGTTTCCGTTCGGGTCAATTGAAAAGTTACCGCTTCGGGCGCCGTTGCTTGGATTGTAGTTAATTGACGGTGTTGTAAGTCTTGAGCCAACCAGTAATCTATTGGCAAGTAAATCATCAGTAACTAGGCTTTTAATAAATGCCTCATCAATAATGGCGGTATTAATCACGGTTTTGCCGTCTGACACAGCAAATACAGGTGTTAAGTTGGTAGGATCTTGATCCGTAATAACCGCAAGCTTAGCGCCTTTAACTGCGAATATAGGTTCAACACCATCATTAACTAGGCCGACACTCGTTGTTAGTTTGTTTACAGTTGATTTAACCCCCCACAACGCGCTGTACTCACCCTTATTAGTGGCGACTGTCTCGCTTACTGTTTGTAAAGAGGAACGAACCCCGCCCACCTCTGATAGCAATGTCTCAGAAGCCGTTGCTATTGCCTGATCTGATTCCGTTTTTGTTGTGTAGTTGCTAATAAGAAGCGCGCCAATACTATCACCTTCAGGATCTTCGATAAGTGACCTGAGTACGTTAGTTGCCGAACTTATTGCGCTTTCTGTATCCGTTTTTGTGTAATAGTTAAGCTGCAAATCAGCGCCAATGCTATCACCTTCGGGATCTTCAATAGTTGCACGTAGCGCAGTATCAGCACTAGCTATTGCCTCGCCTACCTTTGCGCTAGTTAAGTAGTTATTCAAAAGATCAGCTGAAACGCCAGCAATATCACTATCTAGCTTTTCTATTAGCTCTGCGGTTGTCTCGGTATTGCTAGCAAATACTGTTTGTAACTCATAAAGTGTTGAGTTATTTTCGCCAAGCGCGGCATTCAAAACAGTTAATGACTCAGCAAAAGCGCTTTGCTCATCTGCAAAAACATTTTGCCTTTGTATTATATCTGCCTCTGATATGGTCCTTCTTTCTTGCTCCAAGTCGTTAGCTAAAGCGTTTTCTATTACGGCTATAGCGCTTGTTTCATACTCGGCCCTTAATTGCTGGTTTGTTGAAGCGCTTGATTGCTCCGCGTCTACTTTAGTTTCATACTCATTAAATAGGGTAGCCCCAATACTATTACCCTGCGGATCTTCTATCTCACTTTTTAATACTGTGGTCGCTTGGCTTATCGCTAGGTTAGTCTCTACAGTAGTTAAAAAATTATCATAAATATCAGAGGTAGCCCCTTCTATTGCGCTTTGTAGCGTGCTTGTTGCTTGGCTTATGGCGCTTTCTGTATCGACTTTAGTTAAATAATTAACCTCAAGAAATGTCTTGTTTTCATCTACCTTTGTATTTAATTGTAAAATGTCACTTGCTGTTGAACTGGTCGCGTCAGAGAATGCCGCGCTTAACTGCGTTAATTTTGATTCGCTTTCGAGAAAATTTGTTTCAATAACCGTGATTGATTGCGCTAACGCCTCTGTTTGGCTGGTTGTAGCCTCTTGAGTCCTTAGTATGCTGGCGGTAACAATTCTTTGTTGGTCTGCCTGCTGATCATTAGCTAGCGCGTTTTCAATAACAGCTTTTGCTAACGGTTCACTAGCAAGCTCGACTTCACTGCTAACCTGAAATATAGCCCTAGATACAGCCTCATCTACGCTTGCCTTTGTGCTGTATTCGTGAAATAGCGTAGCGCCTATGCTGTTACCCATAGGATCTTCAATTTCTGACTTTAGCAATTGAGCAGATGATGCTATTGCGTTATTGGCATCTACTTTGGTGTAGTAATCTTGCGTGAGTGTCGCGCTTACTTCTTCGTCTATCGTTGTTTTAAGCTGTGTTGTTGCTTGGCTAATTGCTGAATTAGTTTCTACAGTGGTGCTATAGTCTTGCTTTATAAGTGCGCCTAAGCTCTCCCCGTCTGGATCTTCTATCTCGCTTTTTAACTGTAGGCCATAAGCTGATATTGCATTGTCTGTAGCAGTTGATGTGTAGTAATCGTTAAATAGCGTAGCGCCTACGCTGTCGCCTTCGGGGTTTTCAATGGCCGATTTAAGTGTTGAGGTAGCGGCTGCAATGACTTCATCGGCTGTTGCTTTGGTGTAATAGGTATTTGCAATGTCGCCACTTAACGCGGTTCCATTTTCCTCTATCATTACCTGTATAGTTTCTGCGGCGGCTGCTATCGCTTCGTTTGCTTCTGACTTTGTTAAAAACTCAGCTTCAATCCTTGCATTAACGTTACCTAATGTTGACTCAAACTCATAGAGCTTAACTGCGTTAGCTTCCCAATTAAGATCGCCTATAAGTGCGCTTTCGATTAACTGCCTAGCTAATGAATCTGTATCAAAATCTAAAGCGGCTACCCTGTCTATAGCATCCTCAGCATCTTGCTTTGCCTGCTCCGTAATAACATCAAGGCTTTCTATGCGCTCTTGTATGCTTGGAATATCAATTAAATGCTGGTCAACATCGGCTCGCAACTCGTCTATGTCTAAATCAAAATTATCTATATCTACTTTTAATGCTGGTATTTCATTAAAAGCAACATCTTCAATTAGGTATTCCAGCCCTGGTATTTTATCAACTGCGGTAGATAAAAAAATGCTTAAATGAGACTTCTCAATAAGCCCACCAATTTCACCAAGTATTAGCTCCGCTGACTTTTGTGTCTTTGCAAAGATACCCGCCGCGCCTTGTGTTGGGCCTTTCATATCAGCAACATTTACAAAGCGAACCCAGTAATAATACTCAGCCCCCATATTTACAGAGTCGCTAAATATATCTGCTACTTCGGTTGCTATAAGCGCTGCGCTGTCAAATGAATTTGTCTCACTGCGCCATATTTCAGCGTAGGCATGACCTCTGTAAGTTGGATGATCCCAGCTAACGGCAATAAATGTAAAGCCCCCTGTAGCACTTAGATTTACAGGTGCGTGCGGCCTTTCAACCCCTCCGGTGGTTATGGGTAAGCCACCGTCATTATTGCCACCTCTTGCGCTACTTATCAATGCGTTACGCTTCATATCATCTAGGTTAACTAGATCACTAACCAATAGCGCCCGATTGTCGCCTTTACCGCGTTGCCCTGTTAATATCTCAATGCTTTCGGCCATGGCGCTATCAGCCGGCTTTTGCTTTCCTTGCCGGACGATACCAGGGAAAACGCCTTTTTTTAATTTTGCCATTAAGCAGCAACCTCGCGCATAGTTGTGGCAATAGAAACGCTGTGGATCGTTCCTTTCCCGTATGCCTCAAATGACCATGAGTTACCGCGTGTAGGCGGTAACCTAAATGCTGTCTTAGGTATATTGCCGGGTTCTAAGTGCAATACCTCTGCTTCATCGGCGTAAATTCTCAGCCCTGAAAGCTCTGTATTAACACCTTTGACCATTGCGCACGCAAAGCTTAGGTCGTTAGCTGAAAACTCCTTAGAGCGCCATATGTAGCTCATAAGCTCCGAACCTTCATTGAACTTACTAACTGAACCGTTTTCACATAGATAAAGAGCATCGTCTTCTAGGCTGTTATAGGCGCAATTTGCCGCCAATGTAAAATGCCTAAAGTCACCATTAGCAGGATCAAACATAAAACCTTTATTTAAGTTTTCACCGTAAAAAGCAAGATAACGCCCCTCTTGGTGATAAGCCTCAATAGTGCTTGGCTCATATTCTTGCCATTGCTCACGCGTAATAACTTGATTGGTTAGCATAGTTAAGCCGCCGCTTGTTAATCCTATTAAACCATCAGGACTAGCGTAGATAAGCGTGCCATTTACAATGACTGCAGATCTAGCGCTTGTGCACGATTGGTTAGACTCTAATTTTTGGCCGGCCATTGAGTCAGGCGTTATGCCGCTAAATAAATATGGATAGCCTTTAGTTAACACAGCTAGCGTATTGCCAAGTGCGGCAACGGTTACTATTTCATGCTCAGTCGTTAGCTGATAAGCGCTAGGCCAAGCATAAGGAAGGTACGACTCACTAAAACAAACAGTGCTATCAAAAAATCCTGCCAATATACCGTTTGCCATAGACGTTAAGCCTTTCATGTTTTCGTTTGGCATTTCATAGTCGTAGGTATCAAGGGATGAACCTAGCTCGTCCGTTGGAATGTTATCCACAAATTGGTTTTGTGATATTGGTATCTCTGCCACAAATAAATAATCAGCAATGCCCCCGCCGGTCGCTGTTCTGTATATTCTGCGGTGTGTTATATTTGACGCGTTTACATTTGGCGGTGATAAAGCAAGCGTTACGTATGTGCCTTCTTCGTCAGGGTATCTAATATCAATGCGCTGTGAAGCTTCCCCTGGTGGCCCTTCTTCGCCCTGCTCGGTTAAAAATGTGTGCGTGTAATAGCGCGTTTCATCATCGTTAGGATCTATCTCATCGGTTGCCGCATCGGTAACAACAGCTATTATTGCTATCTCTGGCGCTTGAACGCCAAGGCGGTAAGCGCTAGCAGGCATATTGGAGCCGCTAAAAATAGCGTTGTTAGTTACTTTAGGGTAGCCATCGCCTGTAAAGTAAACACGCTGCCAAGGATCGTCAGCAATTGGGCTTGCAACAGCGTTAACCACTTTGTCCCAAGCAAACCAATATTCATTTAAGTGCTGGTAAATTGTTTTGGCGTTTGGAATTAGAGATATATCGGTAAGTGCTGGGAGTTTTAAAGGTGAAAGGTTGCCATTATCAAAATGACAACCGTATGATTTAGAGGATGATTCATTAGGTAGTAAACGAGGATCGACTTTAGGCCGTTCACCGGCAAAAGTTTTAACGGATATTGCAGGCATAGGAATCGCTTATTTGAAATTACGGTTAATTTTAAGTGACTTTGTTTTTATTACTCAATAGGAAGGCTAAGTGAGTAGCATCTTTGCGGGGTGAATCGACCTACAAAATCTAGGTTTACATAATCAAGACAGTAAGCGACAAGCTCAGAACAAAACCACTTTTCAGGATCGTTCCATGCGCTAAAGTAATGACCAATAGCGCCACCAAAATCATATTTGTGACCCAATAGCTCATTGGCATCTGTAGACTCGCCATTCATAATGCGGATCTCATGGTTTGGGTAATCTAGCTTGAATTTATCTAACGGCTCTTTTATCACGCCCTTTCTAGCCTTTGCGTGAATAACGTAGTCAATACCCTGTTCTTTTACTATCACGCCGCAATGGTGCCACTGTGACCAAGTGACTAATTTTATCAATAAACTAAACGGCATGTTGTTTGTGCAAAATATCACGCGCATATTAAGCACTCCAATCTAAGTTGTTGATAAAGTCTTTTATGCTAGCTTCATCGCTTAGTGCGTCCAGCGCATCTTTAAAATGGCGCGCCTTGTAAACTAAAAACTTTTTGCGGTTAGCAATAGCAATGCCTAGGCCTTTCATATCCTCAGCTGACATTTCAACTTCTTCATTTTCACGCGTTAGCCAAAGAGTGTCTGTTTCAGTTACTACGGCACCCATAATATCGCCTTTTGATATTGAGTCGGCCTGGAATATATGATCACCATATTCAATATCTGAATTGTTTAGTCTATCGCGTGTCGAATTAATCGTTCCTTTTGCTGTAAGCTTTAGTTCGTCTACCAAGTGAGAATTATCAACGACTACCTTGCCTTGAGCTATCATAGATTGAAACTTGGCCCAAATATCAACTATTTCAGTTTCGTACTTTGGTTGTTCTTCGTAAACAGGCTCGAATAACGGCAGTCCATCGTCATCTAGCTTATTGTAGCCCTCGCTGTCTAAAGCCAATTGCTCACCTACTTTCACTTGTTCTGCGCCATTTTGAACTTGAATATCTCTGCTCATGCCTTCACGTAAAAAGCCACTGTGAATGGACACACCATCATTATAAGACCATCCAACTGAGCCATCTTCGTTTTGCTTGTATTTATCGACTAACAAAAAGTCTTTTTCATCTATGAATCTTAACATTAGAAGTTCGCCTTAATAGTTGCACCACCCGCATCAGCGGATATTATGTAGTTTAGAGTTCTATCGAAAGCACCAGAAAAAGAGACGACTAGGTTTTTTGGTGATGAGATTGAGTCTATTGTTGGTGTTAACCCACTAAAAACGGTTTGACCATTGGATATGTCTATAATGCTAAATGTGCCAGTCGCGGTTATGCTGGTAGGTGATGTAAACGAGCTTGTAGGTAAATCAACTAGTAATTTAATACCACCCCTAACGTAAGCAGACTTGACATCACCTTGGGAGAACGTAAAGTCATTTAAGTTGGTGTTTTTGCTACTGTACAATTCCTGCCACGGGCGCCAAGAGCCAGAAACCTTGGCTCTATAAAACATTGTTTCGCTTGATGTGCTTATGGCTACCATTACACCACCAGTACCAATTGGTATAAATGAAAACGCCCCAAACGTATTAGCAAAAGGGGTGTTCAATGTGGTGTTTGTGTAATAACCAGAAAGAGCAGCACTTACTAGGTCTAAATCCTCACCAGCAAAAGATATGCCGACCGTAGTGCCAACCCCGAAGTCGCCAACTTTTAGCGCCCTACCAGGGGTGGTGTCTGTTGGGCTGGTTGTTAAGTCTGCTGTTGCAGCAGTTCCAGTTAGGGCTTGTATCTTATTGACCGTTTTAACAACATGCGCAATTCCATGACTATCAGTGAGCGTTGTTGTATCATCATCTGACGTTAACCAATTACGTAATTCATCTAAAAACAATTGCTTTTGGTTAAACTGCACCGCTATTTGACCTGCAATACGTGTAAGTATGGTTCCCGAAGTGTTTCTTAATATTGCATATTCAACATCGCTCGCTGTTGAGCCTTCAAAGCCACGATCAAGTGTAATACTTGTGTCACTATTAACGGCTATGACTTCATACCAAGTTTTTGCATCAATTGTGAACGCGTCACCAATGGCGATAGCAATAAAATCGTTTTGCCAATTGCTACCAACACCTACAATTGCTGCGTTATTATTTTTTACGCTTACTGTTCCTACGCGATACCACGCGCCTGCGCTTGCTGTCATGTTAGTTTCCTTTCTCTTGCGCCATCATTGCAACGTCTGCTTGGCTTTTCTCGCCTAACTGACTTCTAAATGCGTTCATGTGCATTTGGCTCTTATTTGGGTTGGCTGCATATTCAGCATCTTTCATGTATGAACGGTATAAAATCCATTCAATGATTGCGTTTACGTACACATCATCAAGCGCAATTACTTCGCCTGAGTCATTGGAGGCGGTATCAATAGCCGGTGGCGCTTTAGAGTAAACAAGGGTTAGGTTAATATCAGCAACAACGCCAGGGTAAACGTAAAATGTTTTAGGGTTTCGCTCGTCATAAATGTAAAGCTCTACCTCTACCGCTGTTTTACCTGCGTACCACGTATCGTAGTTATCATCCAATACTTGTCGGTTGTATGGACCACGAATAGCCTTACCGGATTCATTGCGAGGAATATCAATAAGCTTTAAGGCATCCGCTGGGAGCGATTGCTTAACACCTTCAACACACGCAAAGTCGTCAATATCCACGGTATAAGAGTCAGGCCGGCGCAGTACAATGGCGCGCTGTGCGTCATTTAAGTAATTCAATAGCTCGTCTTTAGGCCAGCGAGTGAAGCCCGGATCGTTTAACAACTTATTTACGCGCTGTAAGATTTCGTTTGATGTAATAATAGCCATTAGTAAAACACTCTTTGTTGTGTAGGTCTTTGCTCGTCTAGTGCTTCGATAGCAACTTGAAAAGCATCGCGGTAGCCATCGGTAAAACGGCGTTTAAAGTAATCAGACTTTGCCAGATCAGTCCATGCAGTATTAGGCATCATCAACAAAGTTGACGCGGCACCATCTGCGATAGCATCTGCCCACCGGTTAACTATCGTGTTATCCGCTTCAAAGTCATTAGGTAGCAGGAATTGCGGGGCAATATGGTAAAACACACGCACTTTAGGCGATGTGCTGATCACGGTTACAGTGCCATTTGGCGATACCAAGTAGTCATCTGAGCTTTTTAGCTCGTTACCATTGGCATCTAAAACAAAATCAACACTTACAAATACGTGATCACTATCAATGCTAAGCTCCCCGCTTTGCCCTTTCTCAATTTCTTGAGTGCGAGCTAAAAAACGAGACTCATAACAAAACTTTTGATAGGCGCGACCTAGCTGGTCTCTCGCCATCTGATCAAGAACGCCCCCGCAGCGTTCGCGAACTAACGGGATCAAGCTAGATAATTGCGCCATGACTATTCGCCCTGGTCTGTATCTTCGTCAGCAACAGAAGCGCGGAACGCATCACGTACTTTTTTGCAGTATGCTGGTACTGGCTTTTTAGCGCCTTCAATAGTTAAGTCGTGCGCTTCAACGAATGTACTAAGTTGATTTGAGCTGTACTTGCCTAAGTCAATTTCTTCGCCATCAACGGTGATTAACATACTTGCATCAAGCGCTTCTTGCTTTTCAGCTTCTTCGCGTGCAATGCGTTCTTTTTCGGCCTGTTCTTCTAAGAACTTTTGACGCTCGACAAAGGCTTTAGCATCTTTTTCAGCAACCCAAACTTGGTTAAAGTCTAAGAATCGTTGAACAAGCTCAGACGGTACAGCCGTTGGCTCGCCTTGCTTGAAAATAGTACGGGTATTACATACGGTGTCTTTTTTAAAAGGCTTCTTACCGATATAAACGATATTTGTTGTATTGCTCATGGATATTCCCCAATAAAAAAGCCCCGCAATTAGCGAGGCTTTATTTAAACGTGTACCGAAAAGGCTTAGTAACCTTTGTAGCGGTACTCTAGTTGAAGTACAACTTCTCCGGTTGCCGCAGAAGAACCCGTATTTTTAACAGCTAAGTCGCTTGGACCTTCATCACCAATATAAACAGGCTTGATAAATTCGCCTGCATTACCAGCGCTAGCAGTATTAAAAGCGGCTAAGTCCTTTTCACCACCTGAATGATCAACAACCTGAACTGTTAGTTCAGTGTCAGTACCTAGCGCATCGTTAATAATACGAACGCCAGTGATTTGAGTACCAATAGGCAAGCCATCTGAAGCAATATCTGTAGCCTCAACGGCTAGGGCAGCAAGTGAAATCGTTGCTACGTGTAGCGATAGGTTACCAGCGGCACCTTTATAAAATGTTTCTTTCATAATTTTATCCAATTACTAAAAATTAAAGTGAAAGCCGGATTGCTCCGGCATAAAGGGCTTACTGTAGAGATACAGCCGTATCAATTACCATCGTTCCGTAATCGTTTACGCGACCTGTTTTGTCAGAGAAGCGTACTTTCTTACAACCATTCATCCATACGATAGCTGTTTCGTTCGCATTGCCGTGGTCGGTTTTCTCTGTAGTCATAGAGAAGTGCGAGCCTGAATCAGACTTACCGTAAGCATTCGCAAGCGCTTGACCACCAAGAAGGATTGCACGATCGATAGTTGTACCCGCTTCAACAATTTTAGTTGTCGCCAGTTTATCGTTGTTCGATACAGTCACTTTATCACCTGCATAGAAACGTACAGGTTTCTTGTATAGACGAACAAGAATGTTGCGCCACATGATCACATCACCTTTAAATACCGGGTGATTAAAACCTTGGCCGCGTTTAATAGCGCGTGATTGTAGCTCTTGTAACTTTTTATCAGTCGCAGAAGCCCAAAGGTCACGCCATTGGCGCGGTGTTACGAATAACAAGAAGAACGGCGACTCGTTAGCCATTTGGTCAGCTTCAAAGCTAATGTGCTTCATTGGGTTAGCTTGTTCTTCTAAGATAAGCGCTAAATCGTCCAGCTTTTCAAGCGTCATAATATCCGCAGCATCAATCGCTTCAAAGCTTGTCGCATCACCGCCAAACTGGTGACGGTCATACGTTGGAGCCGTAACGTCATTAACCATGATTTCTTTAAATTCTTCATGATCTTCAAGTGGGATAATAATATCGTCCGGTGCAAAAGAACCACGCGCACCGGCCAGGTGGTACATAGCAACTTCATCTTTCAGATCGTTGTAGTAGTTACCTAATAGTGTTTTAGCAGTGCTAAGCAGGTTATGCTTAGTACGCTTTTGCGACATTTTACCACCGCTATCAACCATCTTACGGCCTTGGTCAATGCGCAATTCAAATACTGTTTTGCTTAAGCTCTCGCCTCGGCCTTCCAGTTTTTTATCGCCCATTGTTGGTAAGCCGCTTAGGTTGTGGAATAAATCCATTTCAACCGCATCACCGGCTTGGCTTTGCAAGTCGTTAATCATAACCACTGGCGCGCCCTTTTCACTTTGCTTTTTGCCGTGGGCCATATCAGCTTTAGCCGATTTTGGTGCAGAGCCGGTTAGCATGTTCACGAACGTATTTTGACGGCGTGTATGTGTAAACAGGGCAGCACCAAACGCTTTAGCCGCTTGTGCTTTTGTAATTGTGCTCATTTTAATTTCCTAGAGAAAATCTGACGCGCTCTCAAGCATCGCTTCAATTTGCGCTTCGGTCATACCTTCCATTTCTGCTGTGATAGTCGCAGCATCTTTGTCTAGTAAGTTTGCATTAGCGCTCAGATCGCTGGCTTGTGAGCCTACGTCAGTGGGTGTATTTGGGATTGGTGCAGAGTTTGCATTGCTTGGCTTAGGCTTGTGCTGTTCACCAAAGGCGCTTTGTACGCGCTTTTCAACTTCTTTAAATCGCTCTGCTACAGATTTGTTTGCAAACGATGGGTCTTTTGCGAGCTTGTCATCAATAACCTTTGCCATATCCCACTTATCAACGTCACTTTCCATCCACTGTTTTAAGTGCTGTGAATTAGAAAACGCGTCTTGCACTTCATTTTGTGAAGGTGGTTGTTGTGGTGCTGGCTGGTTTTTGGTGCCGTATTGCTGAATTTGGTTAGCAAGTTCACTAACTAATTCGCCTAGCTCCGGGTATTCGTCCTTTATGCGTTCCATTAGCTCAGGATCTTTAAGCATTTCACCTGGTAGTTTGCGTGGATCTATTCCAGCCTCTTTTAACTGGCTGCTGTGTAGCTCTGCCACACGCTTAGATTCTGCAAACTGACTTTCAAGCTCCGCTTTTTCGCTGGCTAGTCTTTCACGTTCGGCTTCGGCTGCTGCTGCGCGTTCTCGCGTTTGCACAAGTACGTCATACGGTAAACTGTGCTGACCGTTCTTGCTGCTTACGTCCGTTGCTTTTACGTAATACTCGCCATCGATTTCAACAAAACCTTCTGGTGCTTCACCTTCTTTGGTTGACGACTCCCCTTCTACGTCTGTTTTAGCTGGTGTTTCGCTTACTTCCTGCTTTGGCTCTGCCGCTGGTGCTTCTTGTTTGATTTCTACTACAGGCTCTTTTTCGCCATCTTCGCCACCAAATAATGTGTCACCATCAATATCAAGACCAGCTAGTGCCGCCTCGATTTCTTCATCAGTGCCATTTGCTAATATCTCGTCTAGTTCGTCCACTTTATTACCCCATCGACCATTTAACGTATGGTTACGAAAATTAAAATTTAGGCGTATCGCTGCCCTTGCGAGTTTGTGCATCGCACAAAAAAGCCGCCTTGAGTTAACAAAGCGGCTTCATTTCTGCGTAGTACGTGTTTTATGCGGCCTATTGATTGGCCCATATTCTGCTTGCTAGCGTTTCGGCGTAAGCCTCCATAAATCCAGCCTGTTTAATCATTCTCGCCTGCTCCAAATCATCAAGCGTTTTAAATATCTCATTGCTATGAATGAAAGTGTTAAGTGCTTTTATCTTAACGGTTAGCTCTTTGTGTTCGTCTTTCATTCTTTCTACGTGGTTATTGCTCATTTATCTTGCTCCGCGTGAATGGCTTGCTTGACTACGCTATGAAATAGCGCATCTTTGACTTGCTGTTTTTCTGGCAAGTGGTGAAATGGCTTTAAGTGCTCATGCGTTTTGTTTTTGATTGAGCGTTTAGGTCCATACTTCCAGCCGGCAACAATCATTTTTGCCACCCATGCGTCATGCCATGCTTTAGCGTCAGCATCGATGTTGATAATTAAAAACGCCACATGCTCAATAACACCGTCTTTTTCTGGTTTCTCTAGCTCATGCCAATGCTTTAATGGCTCACGTATTACCGCTGTGTAAGCTTGATTAACTTCGTGACACATTTTTGCAATGGCTTGTATTTGTTCAATGTGACCTTCTGGTATGTGGTCTATGCTCTCTAGCTGCTTCATTGCTACACCTGTATTGCGTCTAGTTGCTGTTGAATGTTTGCTTGTACGTTTGATTTCATCGCCGCTATTTCAGCATTGCTTCTGCGTACTTCACTTAAAATCTTTTCAGTTTCAGCTATCAACTTGTCGTCTTTAACTTCTTCTGTTTCAGTTTTCTTCTGTAATTCGATGATCTTAACTTTTAGCTGTTCCCGCTCAAGAGTTAGCTTTTCAAGGTTGCCTTGAATTTCTTGCATTTGTAGTTGCTCCATAGCCTGTGCTTTTTCAGCTTGGGCTTGTGCTTGTGCAAGTTCTTCTTCGCTCATATCTTCTTGAGGCTTAGGAATGTTTAACGCCTGGCGTAGAGTCGCTAAAAATTCTTCTTTGTTTGGTAGGTCCATTAGTTCAACGAACATAGGCATTGTTGCTGCTTGTGCTTCTGGCGGTATTTGCGCCATTACATTGCTTAATAGCGTTGCTTGCTGCTGGCGATACGTTGGCGTAGCTTTAACCGGCGCCAATGCTAAGTGACCTTTCCAGCGTGCAACATCGTTATTGCGCTTGCCATTTTCGTTAGGCTGATTAAGTACAATTTGCTTGCGCTTGGCCTTGTCATCACGATTAACAGTTACCTGCACGTTGTTTTGAGGTTTTAACGCTTCGATAATGTAAGCAAGTAGTAAGTCGCCTACTCTGTTACGTGAAAAGTGGAAGTTATCGTTTAATTCAGCAAGTGTTGTAGTGCCTTGCTCAACCAAGTTAGAAATAGCAACACCGCTTGTTGCGTTACTATCTTGCCCTAGCATTGAATTATAAACGCCGGCTGTATCTTGGATTAACTTCATATCGTTTTGCATGAGGTTAAATTGCTGCGCTGCTATGCCTACATCGTTTTGAATGCTTAACGCGTCAGAGGCTTTTATCTTGTTTTTACGCTCAGGGTTTAGCGGTATATAGCCGTCCGGCTTTTCAACTTCTTCTTTTAATCGTGAGTTGCTTAGCTGTGTAGCATCTTCGTCAGCAACAATTCTGCGTGCTTGCAGTAGATAGTTAAGGCGTATAACACGCGCATTAATACCGTCTTGCGCTGGCACCATTCGACTAATAAGGCCGTAAGGCTCGCCACTTGCATCTTTTTGGTAGCCAATAAAAGGTATTAAGTTATACATTCCGCCTGGCGCTTCACTAGGTCTATCAATAATACGATGAGGGCCAACAAACCATGCTTCACGAACATTAGGGAAAGAAGCGTACTCAAGTTGTACTTTACCGCTTTTCACTGCCGCTTGGTGTATCTGGTTGTTTTTATCGTACTCAATAATACGCCCGTCACTCATTTTGATAACGTGTGCACGCTTCCATACTTTGTAGTAGATAACCTGCAGTAATACGCGGTTACGAGTTTGGTCTAGCCACTCGCTTTGTCCGCGTGTCCAACTTTGACTGTCGTGCCATGCTGAATGTAACGCGTGTTCTTCTGTGTGCTCTTTATCAACTGTATTGTAAAAATCTTCCCACAAATTAACTGAGTTTTTTAAAATCTCTTTGTGATCAGGGAAAGTTGCAAGCGCTTCGTCCAGATCCATCCATTTTTTACGCAGCATCCAACGTGCATCGCTGCGATCTGCCTCTTGTGCGTTCCAATCCCACCACACTTCGCGGCGGTGAATAAACTTAACACGATAAGGTGCGGCAAAAGGAATAGGGTTTTTTGTTACTTCTACCCAGCCAATGCCGGCTTTTAATTGACTAGCATACGCATCTGAACAAGCGCGATCAGCATGAGATAAACGCCAAGCGTCCTTAAACTTCTCATTTAGGCCTTTTGCTAGTTCTTCGCCGTTTTCATCATCGGCCACAATCATTAAATCAGAGCGTGAGCGAGCTTCTAAACCAAGCACGCCATCAATAGTAGGCCCAATCATGTTGTGCACTATTTCTGGCTGACCTCTGCGTCTAAGTACCGCTCTTATATCCTCAGACAATTGATCGCCATCATAATAAGCGCAAGCCTTAGTTGCTGCTGTGCGCCAATCTGGTTGACTATCTATGTCGCCTAGTAGCGTTAACAGCTTATCTAGCGTAAAGCCGTCTTTATTTGATTTTACGTGATCAGCCATTTGTTATCGTGCCATCCAATGATTAGGGTTATGTGGTGCAGGTGTATTATCTTTAATTAGTCGCTTAGGCATTCTTACTCGCATTTCTTGTGCAATTGCATAACTCATTACTTGGTCATCAAAGCCGCCTGGTTGCGCGCCCATTCGACCTTTTTTGTCGTAAACAAACGTATTGAGCTCGTTAACTGTGCCGCGCCAAACAATGCCGTCTTTATCGTGAGTAAGCAGTTCATCAAGTCCACTCGTTAAAATTGGCTTTGATTGTGCGCTTGTATGCCAGCCTACCTTGCGTGTTTCTTCGTCCGTATCTTCACGATCAATGTGTTCTTCCGTGTAAATCCGGCTGGTTGGGTAAATCTCAACAAGCTCTTGAAGTGTTGCATGACCGTGATTGTTTCGCTCAATGCCGATATAGGCCTTGTTATACATAAGTCCGATATGCTTGTTTATGTGTGCAAACCGCTTAGGGTCTATATGACCGAACCAATGTGCTACCTGTCGCCCGTCCGATCTGGCAACAACGTCTAATGAGCTTCTATCTCCGTGTTCAAGTCCTTCTGCTACGTCACTTCCTATGGCGTAATCTTCGTTTTCGTCCGGCAATTCCCACACAAGAAGGTAACCAAGTGTTGATTGAGCCAGCGTATCGCCACCTTTGGCGCTTAAGTTAACCTTGCCGTTCATTTTTTTACGCTTGCCGGTGTATGGCTCAAGATCATAAACAAGTAATGGCTTAACGCATCTACCTTCAACGCGCATCAAATCTTCGCTATCAAACACTTTGCGGCCTGATGTTAAGAATGCCTCCATCGGTGTAGATGGGTATTCCTGCTTCATTTTTCCTTTTTGGTTGCGTTCCTTGCCTATGTACCAACTAATTTGCTCGTCTGTGAGCGTTACGCCGTTAGCTTTTTCAACCGCTTTGAAGTATTTGGCTTTTTCCTTTGATAGCTTTAAACCGCTTGGTGGTACTGCGGCTACATACTTAGGATCATCAAACCAAGGATAAAAATGAAATTTAAAGTCCTGCTGACCTAAATCTATACCTGACGCTAATAGTTCCATCGCATCGACTGACATATCAAAGAAATTGCCGCTTGCGCCTTCTGCTGTTGACTCTATAAAAATATAAGAATCTTCATGTACCGCATTCAGTGAGCCCGATTGAACCTCGTCTGCTCGTAATGGGTAGTTAGCGCATATTTTGCCGTATTCAGATACATGCAAAACCTGCAGTGTTCCCGAACGGAAAGAAACAGCAACTCGAATCCATGAATCATTATTAAACTTAATGCCGGTGCCAGTTTTACTTTTAACTGAGCGCTTACCTGTTTTTAACCAACTTGGTAGTCGCTCGTAGGGATACAATATCTTTGATGAGAATATTGCCCCCGCTTCGTCCTTGCCCTGGGCGATTACCCCGCACTGCCTGTTGTCGTTAAACATGGCATGATCCAGGATAAAAACTTGTATTGCTGTACTAAACCCCAATTGACGCGCTTTTAAGATGATGTTTAAAAACCACATCGTCATAAACAACACGGTTTGCGCTATACGACAACGAAATAAAACTTCACGGCCTTTCTCGTCCGCAATGATGTATAAGTTGTTTATTCGCCACCACCAACAATCAAGGTATGGCTCGCAACGCTCTAATAGCTCAACTTCGTCTAGTTCAAAGCGTTCTTCTGGTGTTAACCAGGTGCTTTTAGGGTATTTAGCTAGTTTGGGTTGCATTACTGACTAACCACGGTATCTAAACCGCCTGTGCGCTTATCAATGAAATCATCAAGCTTACTAGTGCCGCCAGCTTCTTTGCGTGCTTTAGCTGCTTCATGCTCTGAAATTTCTGCTTGATATTTGCCGCGCTTGGTTGCGTTAACCAGCGCTTGTGTTTGTTGTTTAATGCGTGACGTTTCAGCAATCAACTTGCCGCGTGCCAACGTATCTGTTTCAAGGCTAGACAGCGTTTTAATTATCGACTCAACGCGCTGAACGTTCCTATCAAGTGCATTCTCAGCCTTAAACATTGACTCATAGAGCCGCGTTCTTGCTTCGTTATTAGTGTCGGGATCATCTAATAGCTTTTGAATACCATGAATAGCATCCATTACTAAATGAATGCGTGATCTACAGAGGTCTAGCTCATCCTCTAATGATGTGGCTTCAACGAGTTCGTTAATATCGTTATTGAAATACTTTGTGTATCCGCCATGCTTAACTAAATGCAGATTTCTACTGCCGGGCTTAACACCCGGCTTTTGCTTTCCTTCCTTAGTTTTACGCTCTTTAGCTTTTGGTATGTTTTTTAAATTAGCTTTAGGTAGCTTTATGTAACGCCTAGCAGTGGCGTAGTTAATCCCATTAGATTCGCAAAAGTCACGTGGTCCAATACCGGTTAGCTCATGCTCGTTTAGAAATAGCTCGCTTAAATCGTCCCATTTTGACACTACTTGTCACCGTTACCGCCCTTGATGCCAATGCGCTGTTGAAAATAGCGCTCTAGCAAAAAGATTGACCTACCACCCATGTGCCCTGATATACCTGCAGTAGCAGCTGTAATAGTGGCTGACATGCCCATTTCCTGACATATCAATACTGTAATTATTCCTGCAAAGCCGCTAACAGCCCATTCACCTATAAGTTCAACAACGCTAAAAGGTAATTTATCGCTTTTTCTACGATTAATGTAATTCACTGTACCACCCCAAATGGCAAGCAATAGAAACCAAACGTAACCAAGGCCCAAGTCAATCAAACCCTTTAATATTGGCCCTGTTTCGTTAGGCATTGTCTTTTTCCTTAACTGTCTTGGCTTTTATCATGCGCTCAATAAGCGGTGTTACGTTTTTAATTGCTCTCTCACCAAACAAAAATCCAAGCACAAGTAAATTGATTATATAAAGAGCACCTTCCTGCTGTTCGCTTAATGCCCCCCAACTGCCACTGAAAACTTTAAAGTCCATGTACAGAGTTGCATAACCCCAAATAGGGCGCTGACAACCGCGTAAAAAAAGCATTAAGGGACCAAGTAACGGCACTGCTTTTAAATCTTTAGCAGTACCTTCCAGTTCAGCAATGCGATTGTTAAAAATCGTTTGCTCCTGGATAACTAACTCTTGAACTTTTAATGCATTTTCATCAACCGAAGTTTTGATACGTAAATCTAATTCAGCCTTTTCCTGCTCGCTCATGCTTGGTGGGTAATAATCCTTAACAGCCTGAACAACTGACGAACCCAAGCCGCCACTAAAAAAATCAACGGCTTTAGTTAATATATTGCTCATGCGTTTACTATCTCCAATGTTGCAGGCTTACCATCAAGCAAAATCATTAGCTCATTGAATGCGCCAGCACTATTTAAAACTGCCCACTCATCGCCAACAGTGCCAAGGCCTTTTCCTGGTGCAATGCAGCCTGCCAATTCGGTTGCTTTGTTTGCAACATGAATAAGAATGTGTGTGCGTAATGACGGTCCGTAGATAGTTACGCCTAAACTTTGTTGCTGTAGCGCGTAGCACATTCCATGCTTTGGACTTTCGTGAGGCACTAGCTCATAGATTCCACAAGGAACACAGGAAACGGAAGGTTTATTGTTATTCCACTCGCGTTCGACTGTGTAACAAATAAACTCATCACCTACATACAACTCACCAAACGTGCCAAATATACCGTTAGGAGTTGGAAAGCGTTTAAGTACAAGTTTCATAGCTGGCCTTTTGTTTCACGCATAAAAAAGCCCGCTAAAAGCGGGCGTGTTAAATAGGAGTATTTCTATTGAAAGCCTAATAAAAACTTTTCTTCGAATTCATGTTTCTGGATTGAAGTAAACTGTATGATGAATTCTGATTTTTTCAACATATCATGTACTTTAATGTACTGAAGTTGATCTTTTGCTTTAAGGCTTAAAACCTCATGCTCTTTACTTGCTGCTAATACTGCAGGATGACTATACCTAGTTTCCATATTCCCGCAATGCGCAACTAATAAATTTAGAAAGCCTGCTAATGAATATTTATCATTGTCTATCAAAATGTCAACATTGAAATTGAGTGCCGGGCCAGTTCCATGATTATTAACAAAAATAGCATATGTATAATTATTGCTATGTCCAGATTCATACTTATTGATTATCGGCGTAATCGAATTTAAATACTGAGCATTATTCGACTTGAACCCAAAGTAGGCAAATGAAAAAGTGATAAGTGTTGCTGTAAGAGCTATTAGATCACTTAGCTTCACTTCAAAAGTAAAGCTTTGCCCTATAATAACCCCAGCAAAAATACATAAGATAACGGCAACAAAGGTTATAAAATCTATTTTCTGCATACTATCCCTTTAATTAACTGAAGGATAAATAGTAGCATGGTAATTTTAACTAAAGAATATAGACACAAAAAAAATCCGCTCAGTCATAAACTAAGCGGATTTCTTCAATATGGGAAATAGTATATCAGTATTGGGGGGGTTGCAAGTTAATCATCCCACCTTGGTTTTGATATATGACAATGATTAATCCAATTAAACAATTGAGCTAAACGTGCTTCCGCTTCTTCGTAATCTATTTTCCCTAAATCAATAGACTCCCATATACTTAATAAAACATCGGGAGCTTGCTCTGGTAGGTATGTATAAAAGTTACTACGTAACATTTTAAATAACTCATCACCATCAGGGCTAGCGTCTTTGTTGTCCCATATAGATCCAGTTCCACCAATTCCCCAGCCACAAAGCACAAACCCTAATTCCACGGTTTGCATACTGTCTCTATTCTCATTCCAAACTTCTACTTTAAACAACATAGCTTTACCTTAAATAGTATTTTTTATACTTCCTCGATGCATGCGCACAGAGCTGGCTACAACACCTTCTAAAGTGAATTCGTCACCACCTTTGAGTACGTAAGGTTCGTATTCATCACTTGCAGACAGTAATTGATTGTTTTTAAGGTCTGCTACTTTGCAAACATACTGACCGTTTAGTACAGCAACTATTACGTCACCAGGCTCAACGTTCAAGCTTCTATCAATCAAAAGCACATCACCATCAAATATACCTACACCTTCCATTGAGCGGCCGCTAGCTATACCGTAAAAAGTAGCATCTTTATTCTTTTCGATTAAGCCTGATACGCCGCTAGGTAAGTCGGTGTAGTTATTCAACTTGTTCAAGTTACTAATTATTAGAGCCATACTTTCCTCTAATCATCTCTATTAAATAAAACATCTAAAAAATCATCAAACTGTTCATATTTTTTAAAAGATTCAGGTTCAATCAATTTAGGTAAACTTCTTTCTGTGCCAAGAAGTGACTTGGATATAATTGCAAACCTCTTATTAAAATTATCATGGAAGTTGACTGTGACTTTTCTTAGGTCATGAAGTTTTTCTTGCAAAATTAAAGCCTTGGACCTTTCAAAATGTATACTTATAATTAAAATGTCTTTTTCTAAAGCATCTATAGTAAGTATGACCTTTTGATAATCTTGCTCTGCCCTTGCCATTGCTTTCGATTTAGCTGCTAGTTGAGATCTTAGCTTATCAATAGCCTTATTTAACTCAATCTTATTTCCACTATGCTTTTCATATAACTCAGCTTCTGTTAAATTTGAATCTTTAATTTCATCTAGGTAAATAAATGTTTTAACTTGTAAATCCCTTGCATCTAAGTAATGGGAGTACAAGTGAACAAATTTTCCAATAACCTCTGAAGCTTGGTCAAACTCCCTTTCAACCTTCCATGATTTACCTGCAAACCAAGCCGCAATGAATAGCAAAGAAGTCGCTAAAGATATTAAAAACGTGAAAGCAGCAATGGCTACATCACTAAATGACCCCCATGAACCAGTAGGAACAAAAGCGTCATACAAAAATAGAAGTAAAAAAAGAATCAATACGTAAACAAACGATACACATTTAACCCAAGAACCTAACTTTTCCACTACTCTTCGCCCTCTATTTTATCAGCCAAACCCCTAAGCTTATAAGCAAGCGTTACCTTTGTGTCATTTTTATTGAAATATGCTTCGAGATGTTCTGAATTAGTGTCTATGCGCAGTGTAAAATGACAATGTTCGCCACACCCTACAGGCTGAACTTCTATGTTGGTGAGTTTATCTTGCATGGTTATATCCTTACTTCATGCTCTATTCTGTATAAGCGAATCGCTAGAATTTATATTCTTCATTTTTATATCATAAACTTAGCGGTAATTATTCTAATAAACCGATTATATTGGCATCGTCATAGAAAAAGTTAGCCTAAAGTTAAGTTTACTATTTTCGCAGTTAATCAGAGCTATGACATTCAGTTTTTCATTTGAGGACATTGAACGTAAAAAATTAAATGTTTTCCGTAGAGGTGGTGTTTTATGGGAAACGCCAAAAGTTATAAATTAACTATTGACGCCATAATCTCTGCTAGATTATTTTTAAAAAGTTAGCGTATTTTGAAATGTGACAACGCAAGAAGTAGCTAATGGTTTAAGAAACATAGGAACTTTGCCTTTGTTTTGCAACACTATGTAGTCACCTGTTTCTGCCACAAAATTAAACTCTTTCATTTCACTTGCATATGCAGTGCATGATTTTAAAGAAGTAATCATAGATGTTTTGGTAACATAACATTTAGAGTCCTTTACTCTGTATTCAGCCTCTAAATAAACAGTGTCTCCTTTTGAACCATATATACCAGTGAGCTTTAATGAATCACTTTTAGTTTCATCAAATTGATCTGTAAAAACTCTTATATCAGTACCCGAAGCAAATTGAAACGTGGTTTTTATTGCTGTATCGCAACCATAAAACCCTTTTGAATTTGCTTGCTTTAAAGCAAAAGCAGTAAAATCAGGGTTTCCATTTGCCATAGCATTACTTGAAAGAATAAGTGAACAAATAATAAATCCTACTCTAATTTTCATATACTACCTTTTATCTCCATATTTTGATTGATAATCTAACGAGCCTGTAGAATAACTTGTTTTTATTGATGAACCATAGCTGAATTCTTATTTTGGTTCAACCTATTACTGTACTGTTATGCAGAATATAAAAAGGGTTTACTGTTGTTTTAATTGGCGTTTTTTAAGATGTTACGGGTACTTCAGTGGCTTTATTTTAGGTTAAAAGGGCTTCCCCTTAATGCATCGTGTTTTGCAGCTTTTCTATATTATTAACAAGGCAATACAGTTGCCATTACGTATTTACTTTCATTTTGTCTACATAACTCAGCTTCTTCCGTGATTCATTTTGGGCAAAAGCATATTATCGGCAGCAAGAAGCATAAGGAAAACCTCATAATACCATCATCAGATCATTGGCATTTAAGTGGATACGAATCCTATTTAGGTGCTGAAAAACACATACGTCCTACGATGAATCGACTTACTTAACCGCATTGAAAAGTAAAGGATCACCGCTGTTAAAATTTGCGGTGGAAAATGAGCTTTAGCGCTTGCTGTCCACCTAAGGACGTGTTGTTAAATTATGCTTTATGCGTTGGGAGTGCAATTGGCACTGAAAAACTTAAACGACTCGCTGTATTATCGGAATTCGTATCCGTTTTATCTTTGCCCAGTTTAATACCCACCACATTTACACCAATCCCCTCTTTCCCATCTTTTTTCGTAGTAGTAGAAACTGACATATCAAAACTAATCATATGAACAGGTCTTAAATAGTTCGGATCAGGATCATCACGAGGGGTCGTCATATAACCGATTAAATTGTCTTTAGCATTTTTTTCAATTAAGACTCTTCTTGGATTTACAATTGTACCTATTTCATTTAAATCGTCATTACACTCAACAATTGCCTCAGAAATATCTTTAATTGCCTCTTTAATAAAATCTTTGAGTTCCATATTACTCCAAAGTAATTTAACAACTTTATCAGAGGACACTTTCCCCATTTTACCGCGAAAACGTCCTTATTTTGTGAACTTACATTAATAACAAACAGTTTAAGTTATTGCCAGTTATAAATATTATGCTTTCTGTAGTTTATATAAACATGTAAAAAAGAGAAAAGTATCCTCTCAGTCTTACTTAGCTAATGGCAATTAACTATAAATGACCAGTTCTCGCTCATAGCTGCCTGGGTAACCCCAAAAAATTAATGAAACCCAAACTTATTCATCAAATGAACAAGAAAACAGATTTAAGCGACTCCAACTTAAAGCTGCGCATTATACGTATTTAATCGCTCATATGCGTAGCAAGTATAGTTAATTTTTTATTATTATAAAAATATCAACAACTTAGGAGTGCGCACATTGCGCACTTTAATTTGCGGAAATACTCTTAGTACGCAATGTTTAGATTAGAACTAACTCCAACCAAATACCTTACACTAAGCAACGTCCTCCATTTTTACGCGTATATTCTTAAATATATCGCTTTCCCAGCAGGCTATTAAACGCAGTAGCTCTTTCGTAATGTCATCATGGCTATCAGTGTAGCTTTTATGCCCGATACCTATAATCTTGCATCTACTGCGGGTTGATACTGTCTTTCTGCCCCGGCCATGGCATTTAATACATATTTCAGCGTTTAGGTTATTCGCCTTTTGCCCTGGCACTAAACCACTACCATCACACTCACCACATACAGGTTGCACAAATTCATGTATCGCAGCCATTACTATACCGTTTAGTGTTTCCGGTTTAACTTTGTAATGCTTTATCTTTACGAATAACGTTATGTGCATAGTAAGCGAGCGTACAACACGGTTAAGTCGCGTTTCTTCACCCACATAGCGAAAGTAAGCCCAATTAGTTTGGCAAGATGGCAAACCTGCTAAAGCATGGGCTGCCGTTCGCCAATCAATAACATCTTGTCCACTTCCACCAAATGTACCAGTGAGGTTAAGCGTTTTAGTTGTAAGCTTTGCAAGTAGCTTAATTGGTTGCATATTATCTCACTCCCATGCGTTTAAATATAGCGGTAACTTCGCTGTGAGCCTTAAAATCTGCGGGTTTAGCAAGTAAACCTTCAAGCGCTAAACACGGCCAAGATAAGTCGTAAGTTTCAATCCCGCCCCGCTTTAGCATCCACCCATAAACATGCTGTGCGTGAGTCATTCTTAGTTGTAGCGGTTTATCATCCATAAAGCGCCACCAAAGCGGCATCGCGCTTATCTTCGTTACTTCTGCCCTTCCAACCTGTAATTTGGTTGAAATACTTATCGCTTTTTTTAGCTTCTCGCTTTACCGGGCCTTTTAGTGGTGTAATCAGTTTTACTTGATAGCCCTGGCTTTCTAATACTTGCTGAATTAGTGAGCCTGTCGCTTTACACTTACCTACGTCCTGGCATATCTTTTCGCGTACAGCGCGGCTGTTTTGAACCTTCTTACCAAAAAGAGGCTTTATAGCGCTTGGGTTCTCTAATTTTATTAAAATATTCTCTTTTGGCCCTGCTGCGGCTATGTATTCAAACATATCGACAAAGCTTAGCGACTCAAGGTGAATGATTGTTTTGCCCTGGACAACAGCAACACCGCTTTTTACAAAGTCGGGATCAATGCCTATCGTTAAATTCATTTAGCCACCTGTATCAATTCTTGCTCTAGTAAAAGCTTTTGCGTTCTAACCATGGCTTCATAGGCATAGAGCCGGTTTATTCTTGGATCCCCTATTCGCACTCTGCCATCAATTACATCGTGACACGCTGAGCATGCGTAAGTTGCGTGAATATCATCACACTTCTGGCCCATACCTGAGCCTTTGCCAACGTGTGCAAGTATTACGGTTTCAGGGTTGCGGTTGCATACGCCAGGTATACGCACTTGGCATTGCTGGCCGCGTGCACTATTTCTTATTTTTTTACTAATGACTGACATTATTTGTCTCCCCGTACATAGCCAAGTGATATAAATCGTCCGGCTGTGGTAGTAAAAGCTCTAAATATTCAGCGCAGTATTGCTCTAACCAATTTAGATACTCGCAAAACTCTTTTGTGCTTAGCTTGCGCGTTCGCTTGCGCACGATAATTGGTTCCTCGTTGCCGGCTTGAATAACTTTTACACCAAACTTTCTACGCACAAATACTTCGTGTACGTCCTCTGAGCTATTTTCTTGCCCGTAGTGCTCACGAAAATAATCAGCAATTATCTGGTTCCACATCCAAAGCAGTCTGTTTTGAGCTAAAGAGCGCTTAGCTTTATGCTCTTTAAACTCAATGACAACGTTTTTGCCTTGCTTTAAAAGCGCCCTTACCGCCTGCCCTATTTGAGGCATGAAGTATTGGGCGTTAGTAGTGGTTACTACTTTCTTTGCCATTACGCGGCCTTATCTGCTTTTTTAGCTGGTTCGGCCTTTGTCTCGCTCTCTTGTGCTGCTACTGCTTCTTTTTGAGCTTGCACTAATTCTTTTTGAGCTTGCACTAAAATGTGTGCGCCAATTGATATAAGCGCATCACGCACTTGACGGTCTAAGCAATTTTTTTCAGCTAATACAGCGGCGGACTTAGTTAAGCTGGCAAATGCTGCATCATGGTTTACCGCTGCGCCGTCCTTAATCGCTTTTGATGCCTGCGCTTTTGAGTTTGAGATAAACCCATCACAAAAAACCTCGCCGGCTGGTGATAACTGAGTAAGTGTGCTTTTTTTGATAGTCATAATTAGCTCCTAAGCTGTTTTTCTTGCATTGTTGAATGTTTTTTCTAGCTGCTCGTTAAGTGAGAAACCTTGATTAGCCGGCACCTTCTTTGATGTGAAGTTGCCAGGGCTCGCTTTAACGTCTTGCATACGATTAGCCGCTTGCCTGTTTTGGCTGTGCGACTTGTTACGCTGTGCATGTTTGTTTTTTGCGGCCTCTTTTTGGTCCTTGATGTACTGCGGTACGCTATCAACTCCACACGCTTTAGCTGCTTTTGCCATTGCGCGATTAGCTTCTGCTGTTGCAAAGCCTAATTGCTTTGGTGTCGGGTTTTTAATTCCCTGTAAAGCTGCGGCCTTTGCTTGCTTCGCATCTGCCAGGGCCGATTGATAGTGAACACCTAAAATTTCTTTTAGCGCTCTAATAAATTCTTTTTGATCTTGCTCGTATGATTTAGCCATGAATTAACCCACATACTTCAAGTAAGCCGGTGGCTCGTTAAACTCGATTTTTAGCGGTATCGGACTTAACTCATTCTTGCCGTACTTATCAGCAAGTTTTGTATATCGGTCCTTAGCCATCTTTTGCCATGAGCTATCCGCTAGCGTTGCGCGAGCTGCTGCGATTTGCTGGTTAAGCCAATAAACTAAAGGCTCCGACCATTCTTTATCCTTGCCGTAATTTTTAATGCGCTGCTCGTTCATTTCAGCAATACACTGTTCTAGTGTTGGCATTCCGCGTGCCTGCAAGCATAAAATTTTAAATTCGATAGGATTTGGTGCGTGTCGTTCCGTTGCTGATCTTAATCGGGCAGCATCAAGCGCCATGCGAACGTGCTTAGCAACAATCCCCATACCGTAAAGCTGGCTAGCGTACTCATTTGCAAATAACGCTAGGTTACCGCGCCAATTAAAATCGCTGTTTGGGTAGTAAGCTTTAAGTCCTGGTAACACTTCGTCACCAATGATTTTAATAAGCACGCTGTTTGCTTGTGGCTTATCGCCATGCTGGATTGTTGGTAACTGGTTATTCATCACAACACCTCGTCGTCATGTGGTGAAGGAATGTGAGAAAGTGAGTCCTGCAAGTAAGCCAGCTGATCGCCAATGTTGTTTGATTGACGTTGGTCAGTGTTTGAATATTGAGTTTGGTTCGCGTTAGCTATCCAAGAATATTTAAAACCCTGCCAGTTTCGCGTTATGCACTCGGATAAACACTCATCGACACTGAGCCCGTTTTGAAAAGCAATTTGAAACTGAGCCCCAAAGTTGTTAATCACGGTTTGACTAACGCTCGCTTTTTTGGATTTACGCATAGCAATCCAGTCATCAAAAATTTGATTGCTAGGCATGGCTGGCCAAGTAGAAAAATCTAAAGATTCAAGCAGACTTTTTTTGTTTATTTTTTTTATATTATCTTTTGTATTAGTTTTTTTTCTTATGTGGCAGTCATTTTCGACTAGTTTTTTAGTCGTTTTTGACGAGTTAGCTAGTCGTTTTTGACTAGTTTTAGGGGTATTTTTAACTAGTCGTTTTTGACTAGTTTTTAGTTGTTTTTGACTAGTTCCTATTTCCTGCCACTCACTAACAACAGGGTTAATTCCAGTGTTTTTGCCATCACGAAATAACACTTTTTTAGCAATTAAACCTTTAATTATTTTCCCGATATTTGTGCTGTCAATTCCGGTCAAGTTGCTAATTTGCGTATTCGTGATCCAGTCATTTTTTTTCTGCCAGCGGTACGTTTTACTGATCACAGCAAATACAATTTGATACTCGCGTGCGCTTAGCTTTACCGGTGGATTTGCAAGTGTGTCAGTTAGCTTTTGGGCTAGCCTGTCATAACCTTGCTCAATATCTGCTTTCACATAACCACCTGTGTCATGTTGATTAATTTCGTCCCCTCGTTTATCAGGGAACTTGTAAACTTCTGCTAAATTGTTCATAATTATCTCGCTAAATTGAAACCCGCTATCGTGCCTCCTAAGCTGATGCGGGTTTTGTTTTACCTGCGAGTTGCGTAGTTTCTACTACGTAACTCGCGCATTTCTGCACAACCAATACATAAATTGGTCTTAATAGCCTTTCTACGGGCCTCTTGAATTTCATTACCGCATTCAATGCAATCATCTGTCGGAGTAACTTCCGGCTGCTTTAAGTTGGCAATCAAGCGTGACTCTGCTTGTTCTATTTCTAATTGCGCTACGTCTGCGTGATCAGCCATTACGAAGCAACCTTTAAATTTGTTTTTGCAGGGCTGTTTGGTGGGTTTGTGGATGGGCCAGGGCGAACCATTTGCTCAAGCTCTGCTGTTACATGCAAAATAGACACAATCGCCTCAAGCGCTTTGCTCTGTATATCGTTAAATTCCGACTGTTCAATAATGCCGTCCTCTCTAGCCAGTCGAATTGCCTTGCAATAACCGCCGCTAGCTTCGCCAACTTTCAAAACCTGATCGGCAAACTCTTCTTCTGAAAGTCCTACGTCCGGCAGGTCAATAATTGTTTTGCCAAGGCTGTAAGCCCACGCATTTAAAACTCGGTGATCATTTGTTACATCACCAATCGCAACCGCCTGCTGCAAATTAAGGTGGTGCGAGTCACAGTTGTCGTTTAGCTTGTTGATTAGTATTTTTTCACCAACACCAATCTTGCGAGCAATATCAGATATATTGTGATCGCTTACATAGCTAGCTGCCGCCGCCATTGGGCAACGGGTACTTGGTGAGCTTTTGCACGTACTATTTTTAGATAAAAGCATTTATAGTTTTCCTATGCTGCGGTTTGTTGTTCGGTTGGGTAGCAAGAGTAGTCAACCTTTAGCTTCCCTTTGGTCTCCTTCTCAAGCTCTAATGCGCGGCCATAAGGAAGGAAGCCAGCTTTAAACCACTTGCTAATTGTTGCTTTGTTTGCTGGAAATCTGAAAGCCTCGCCTAGTGCTTTGCGATCTCCGTTGAAATAGTCGATAGCGTCACACGTTCTCATATTGGGAACCTTATACATTAATAGTTTCCAAAAGTGTACGCCTTGCTCGCTGCTTATGTCAACCAAAAGAAACCAAAATAAGACTATTATGTTTACTTATATAAACTCAGAAATAAAAAATATGTCATTTGAAGATCGACTCAACAACCAAATGAAAAAATGCGGCATAAAAGCGGCTGATATTCATAGGCGGTTAGGAATAACTAAAAGCACTGTTAGTAAATGGGTGAACGGGCTAAACACGCCAAAAGGTCAGAACGCAGTTAAACTTGCTGCTTTTTTGCGCTGCAATGTTTCCTGGTTAATTGAAGGGAAAGGATCACCGGAAAAAAATATTGAATTGGAATTAGGTCCAGACCTAAGAGGCAAAGCGCCCCTTATATCATGGGTTCAGGCTGGCAAGTGGAAAGAAATTGATGTGAGCATGATTAGGGAAAATCTAGGTACGACTTACTACCAGCACACGGCAAATGTAAGCGAAAATTCTTTTGCGCTGCGTGTAAAAGGCGACAGCATGACCAGTAGCAGCGGTGGCAAATCTATACCGGAAGGGTCCGTTATCATTGTTGATCCGAATCTCCAAGCTGAACATGGTAAAGTGGTTGTCGCTATGCTTGACGACAGCGAAGAAGCGACACTAAAGCAGCTTGTTATAGACGGCGGATCTAAATACTTAAAGCCTTTCAATTCTAGCTATCCGACAATGCCTATCAACGGAAACTGCACAATAGTCGGCGTTGTTAAGCAAGTGATACAGGACTTTTGAGGCTTAATGATGAAAGATAAAATATTTGTAGGCATAGCCGCTCCTCTTGCCAGTTCGCTAATTATAAACAACTTCAACCTAAACTCTATTGAGGCGGCGACCGCTTGGCTTGGCTCCTCTTTTGCAATGGTGGCTACCCCAATTTTAGTGGCCTCATTACCCCTAATATTTAAGAGTAAATTTAACTATCATCTATTCCAAAACTTAAGTTTATTTATATCTTTTGTCATCTTGTCAGGCCATGCCTTAAGCGAAAGAGATAAGCTTGAAGCAGTGAATGATAAATACAATAAGATGATCATGCAGCAGCTGGATGAGCCTGCTAACAATTGCGAGGCGCGTAATCTTAGTGGCTTGGCACTAAAATCATTAGAACAGTGCGTAACCGGTGATTTGAGCGAGAAAGAAAGAGAGCTTTTAGAAGAAGCTTTAAAAAGAAATATAATTAAATAACCTACCTTAAAGCCTAACAAAAATACACAGCGCCACACAAAGGCGCTTTTTTTTCACCTCAAAGTTAACTTTAAGAAACTTTTTTGTTGACCTTTCGGTTTCCTTGTGTAAACTTGCTTGAAAGTTTCCAAAAGAAAACATTGAGGCAAGAATGGATAACAATTCTCAAATACCTAGTCGATTATCACTTGAAGTAAAAACGCTTATAGCAACGCTTACGGCTGAATCATTCAACTTTAGAAGTCGCGTGCATGTAAACGTTGTTACTAATGCAAATGACCCATCTATTAGTGTTTTTATTTATGTTGACGGCAAGTGTGAAAAGTCTTTCTTAACAATGCTTAACGAAGAAAATGCGGCAACAGAATTAAAAAAAGTGCTTGATGCGACAAGAGAAAGCAAGCGCATAGGCACTTACACCCTACCTACTCTACTAGCGAGCTAGACCAATGAGCAACGCAAAAACATCAGCAGAGATCCAACGCTTATTAGCCGACCCATTTGAAGCGCACGATATTGAATGGCGCGTTCAACAAAGTGGCGTATCTGGCAAGAGTAAGCCTTGGGTAATGGTTATCCCTTACATCACTAACCGCGCCATTCAACAACGCTTAGACGATGTTGTCGGCATTGATGGATGGAAAAACGAATATAAAGAAGCCGCGGGCGGCAAAGGCTACTTGTGTGGTTTAAGTGTTCGCTTTGGCGATAACTGGATCACTAAATGGGACGGTTCAGAGTATTCGCAAATTGAATCGTTAAAAGGTGCTTTATCTGGCGCTATGAAGCGTACAGCGGTGCAATTTGGCATTGGTCGCTACCTTTACTCACTTGACACCGAGTTTGCAACATGTGCACCGGTTGAAAGCCGATTTGTAGCTAACGGCGAGTTTATCAACATACCGCTTAATAAGAGCAATAAAAACGGCCCTCGCATGAGTGCAGAGTGGTTCCCGCCTGAATTACCTGATTGGGCGCTACCTAAAGCTAAGTTTGATAAGTACCTAGATGCTATCGAGCAAGCAACCAGCTTATTAACACTGCGCGAACATTACGAGCAGGCTTATAAATTTGCCGCTGTCGTTAATCGCATTGATATACGCGATAAAGCAATTGAAATAAAAGATCGCAAAAAAGCAGAGCTTGAAGCTAAAGAGCAAGAAAACACCTTGAACGAAAACAAGAAGTTTCACGCCTGGCTTAATCAATCTATCAAAGATCGCATTGTAACTGCGGAAAACGAATCAGTATTAAATTTGAACCATAAGCACTTATTACAAGAGCTAAAAGGTCATTGTCGAGCAACCAAAGTAGATAGCAGTAACTTTGTAGCTCAAGTCAACCAAGCGCATACAGAGGCGCTAAACAAACTTAAAAACGGAGTATAGAAAATGACTGTCAATAAAATTGAAAAAGAAGTTAACGGCGAATTAGTTGAGTTAGTTGAATCAACTCAAATTATACCGTTTGTTTTTTCTGAAAGCGTAACAGAAACCACGCTTAAAGATTTACGCAAGCAGTACCCACGTAAGTTAAAGCTTGATATGAGCAATGATGATGACTTTAAAGAAGCGCGCAAAATCAGAACTGAGCGCAACAAAATTACAAAAGCGATAGACGAGAAGCGTAAGGCTTATTGCGCCGAAGTTAAAGAGTATGCCGACAAGCTGATCGGTGACATTGATAAAATTTACACTCCTTACATTGAAGCGTTTGAAACAGAAGATAAACGCCGCAAAGAAGAAGCCGCACGCATCGCAAAAGAGCGTGAAGTATTTTTAAATAAGCAGCGTGAAGAAATAGCGCAAATGAGCAGCTTTGTTGACCAATGCAAAAATCAAGGTTCACAGTTTATTGCTGACACAATCGAGGCCGTTGATCTTGTTGATACCGAAGCGTTCGACAAAGAGCTTATTCACGAAGCTATCGACACCAAGAAAAACATTATTGAAGCGCTTAACAGCATGTATCAAGCGGCTAAAGCAGCAGAAGCGGTAGCAGCAGAGCGCGAGCAGTTACGCATTCAGCAAGAAGCCATTGCACAGCAAGAGCGCTTACAAAAGCAAGCGCAAGAAATTGGCGAACGCATTAACAACCTTCGCAATGATCCAATGAATTACTTCGATAAATCTAGCGCAGAGATAGCCGCTCGCATTGAGAAGTTAGACCAGTTCACGCCTACCAATGAAAAATTTGGTAATCGCCTTGATGAAGTTATTCAAGTGTTAGCTCAAGTTATTCAACAGCTAAAAATGATGCACCAACAAAAGATACAACTTGAGTCTGTAGCCGTCACTGCAGCGCCAGAGCCGCAAGCTCAAGTAAGCCAAGAACCGGTTGAGCAAAGCGCACCTATTGAACAGCAAGAGCATGAAGCGCTAACCGAAGTAAACCGCATGTTAGACCAAGACGAGCCTTTGCTTGGCAATGAGTTTAAGTCAGCAGTGTTTGAAAATACAAGCGCGCCTACAGGTTATACGCCTCTTTCATTATGGCCTAGCAGCCAGGACCGCGCAGACAATGACGAGCTAGACCGTGTTTGTGACCAATTAGACATAGCAGAAAGCTACATCGAAGTATTAGAGCAGCGCTTAAACAAAGCGCACGCAGCATAAGTTTCCAACTCCGACCGAGCAAGCGCCTACGGGCGCAGCTCTTTTAACCGAGGTTTATATGAAAGATTCAAGAGCTCCACAATTAAGAATGGTCGAGCATTTACGCTGTGATGATATTCAGTTTGGCCTAGCCATCGTTAAAGCGTCTAAGCTCCAGGGCTCAGAAGGCTGGACGTTGCCTGGCTGTAAATTCACTCGCAATAGAATTGAAGCCTATAACGTGTGTAAAAAGATACACAACATAATTGAAGCCGCCGGCGGTATCCCATTAGTAGCAAAAGTTAAGCGCGCAGCGTAAGGATTTAAAATGAGCAACAACGAAGAAAAAGTATTTGAACCAACAATCGATCCAAGCAGCACAACAGTTCAAGAAATGTTTGGCCGTATTTTAAATGAAAAAATTCAAGCTGGTGCGCTAGAAGTGGCAATAAGCAAAAAGGTCGATTCGCTTATCGAAGATACTGCAGAAAATGTTTTTCGTAGCTACAGCGATTTAGGCAAGGCGCTAAAAGAAAAAATGACCAAGGCAATTATGCCGCAAATTGAAAGTTTAGACGACTTGCCAACTTATCACGACTTTGTTTTAAACCGCCTGAAAACTGCGGCGCAAGGATTCTACGACTCACGTTTAACCGAGGTGCTAGATAAAGAGCTTGCAGAAATATTAGCCGAAGTGCCAGAAAAAATAACGCTTTCTTACATTGTTGATTCGCTAGTTAAAGAAGCGCAAGAGGATAACGAGCCAGAAGGTGAGATAACGCTAATTATAGAAGAAGATTCATATTCCAATAGTAGCCGTTGGTTATCAGTCTACATAGATAAAGAAGCAGACAAGGAAAAGTATAACTGCGCCTTTGACTTGCATCTAAGTAAAGGCGAGGAAACGGGCAAGTACGAAATTTTGAGCATTAAAGTTGATGATAAAAAGGCTGGCGAGTCATTAGCTATGGGCCGCTTATATAACATGGAAAAAATACTTTTCAATGTGTACGCAATGAAAGGTCAGATAGAGCTAGACCAAGGGCTTGATGCTGACGATTACGAAACACGTTGGGATCACTATTAATGATGCACGACTACATGGCAATAAACGGAAACAGCTCAAGCGCACAGGAAAAGCAGAAGCGCAGAGATTTTATAAAGATGGTAGCAGCAAACAGCGTTCGCGTTTTAGTGGTTGCCATCATCGTTTTAATAACAACTAAGTAGGTTTTTATATGTTTTTCACAAATCTAGTAATTTACAAATTCAAGCAAGATGCTGAATTTAAATGCGAAGAATTTAACAAAGCGCTTGAGCAAGATACTTTTCGTCATTGCGGACAGCAAGAGTTATCAACTTTTGGTTGGACTAAAGCGTTTGGCAAACATGGCGAGTCACTAGCGCATTTTTCTAACCGTAGAATTTTAGTTTGCGCCAAGCGTGAAGAAAAGATCCTACCAGCTTCCGTTATTAACGAAATGGTAGCTGAAAAAGTAGAGCAAATTGAGCTTGAAGAAAACCGCACAGTAAGAAAAAAAGAGCGTGACGAATTAAAAGAAAATGCCTTACACACGCTATTGCCACAGGCGTTTACTAAATCAAACTTGCAATACGCTTTCATTGATATGGATAGCGGCCTGCTAGTGATTAACAGCTCAAGCTTTAATAAAGCAGAAGAACTAGCCGCCCTACTACGCAAATCACTTGGCTCATTACCAATAACACCGGCATTTGCTAACCACGATCTAGACGTATTTTTAACAGATTGGCTTACTAACTTTAGCACCCCTAAAGGCTTTGCTATTGGCTCTGACGCAGAAATGCAACACGCAGATGATAGCGGCTCAAGTGTGAAGCTTAAAGGCCATGAGCTTGATGGTGATGAAGTTAAAACACACTTAGAGCAAGGTAAGCGAGTTACCAAGCTAGCGCTTAATTGGAGCGATAGAATTAAGTTTAACCTTCAAAACGATGGCGCTATTAAGCAAGTTAATTACTCAGACACCATCAAAGAAGAAAATGCCGACATACCTAATGAAGATATGCCTATCAAACTTGATGCTGACTTTTGTTTAGTCGCTGGCGAAATCGTTCAACTGGTTACCGAGCTTATTGATAGCGGTTTGAGTAGTAGCGAACAAGACGATGGGAACGAGTCATTAATTGCCGAACACAATGCAAAGCATAAAGACAGCAACGGCAATGACGCATTTTATGAAGAAGCAAAAGCGTTTGCCATAGAGCAAGGCCAGGTATCCATATCACGAACACAGCGCAAATTTAGAATAGGTTACAACCGCGCTGCGCGATTAATTGAGCAACTTGAAGATAACGGCATAGTTAGTGCGCCTGACTATAAAGGCCAGCGCACTGTTTTAATTAAATAAGGAGTAAATCATGGCTAGAGGTATAAATCGAGCAATTCTTATTGGCAACTTAGGCGAAGATCCTGATGTGCGTTACATGCCTAACGGCAATCCAGTAGCAAAAATCAGCCTTGCAACTAGTGACAGCTACAAGGATAAAAACACAGGCCAAATGGTAGACAAAACCGAATGGCACCGCGTTATTTTCTTTGGAAAATTAGCGGAAGTTGTGGGCGAATACTGCCGCAAAGGTTCACAAATTTACGTTGAGGGTAAATTACAAACTCGCAAGTGGACCGACCAGCAAGGGCAGGAAAAGTACACCACAGAGATTGTTGTTGATGGCTTCACAGGCCAAATGCAAATGCTTGGACAAAGACAGCAAGGCCAAGCTAACAACAATCAAGGCCAGCAAAACAGCCAAAGTAATAATTCTTACAACAATAGTAATAATAATTACCAAGGCAACAACCAAGGTCAAAACAAACAGCAACAAGGTGGTTTTGCCCCAAAGCAGAATCAAGGTGTTAGCAATAGCCAATACATGAGCGGCGGTCAACAAGGCGGCGCATCTAACCCTATGGGTCCAGGTGCTAACTTTGATGACGACGATATTCCGTTCGCGCCAATCGGCTTGCAATACCCCGCTTTATTAATGTGCATGTAAGGAAGTAACCATGTTTGAACAACTAAAGGGCCGAAAGTTTAATTTGATTTACGCAGATCCTGCTTGGCAGTTTGGCAATAAAAAAACAGGCGGAAGCATGACAAGCGGCGCAGCACACCACTACAAGTCAACAATGAGCGTAGACGAGCTAAAAGCTATGCCTATTGATGATATTGCGGCGGACGATTGCATATTGGTTATGTGGTACGTAGGTTCAATGCCACAAGAAGCCCTGGACGTTGTTAAGGCATGGGGCTTTACGCTTAAAAATATGAATGGCTTTGTATGGAACAAGCTAACTGTAAATAACAACCCGTTTTTTGGTATGGGCTTTTGGACTCGCGCCGGTAGCGAGTCGGCCATTATCGCAGTTAAGGGCAAGCCGAAAGTAGCAAGCCGTTCAGTGCGTGCGGTTGGATTTTACGAGCCGGAAAGTTTAGATGAAATTTTAAAGCACACCATTTTTAGCGGCACTTTTAAAATAGGTCAGCACAGTGAAAAGCCAAACGAGTTTAGAGAAGCTTGCGTTGAATTGGCCGGTGATGTGCCACGCATCGAGTTATTTTCTCGCAAGCGCGTTAAAGGCTGGGCTGTTTGGGGTAATGAAGTAGGCAAGCTTAATAAAAAGGCAAAAGCAGCCTAATGAAACCACAAGTTAAACGCAGAGCGCATACCTGGTATGCGCTTAAACCTAAATCGGAGCTAGCGAGCATGAGCAATAAGAGCAAAGTTATTTATCAGTGCAATGTGAATGGTGTTCTTGGTAAAGCGGGTAAGGCAATAGCGCTTTGCGGTAAACACAAAATAAAAGGCGGCTGTGGCGCGCATGGCAATACCAAGTGCGTGCATAAAGTGGCAACAAATGAAAGCAAGGTGACGACAGCATGAACAATGCAAAAATCAAAGCCCTAGCCCTACAGCATGGCTTTAAATTAAAAGAGCAAAAAGGCGGTGAAATGGATTTAAACGAATACGTTTATTCATTCGCCTGGGCTCTACTTCAAAGCGGTAAGCCTAACGTATCGCATAAAGACTACTTGGCTGATTTGTTAAAGGATGCCGCTAATTGTGTGCCGGAAAAAAGCGTAGGTTACCGTGTGACTATTTACGCTAATGATGTAAGCGCAGATGAACCACGTTTTCAGTGGGATTTTTTCAACGGTGTTGAGCGTAGCAATTTTGAGTGTCGCATACCGGACACACGCGAAGAATTAAACAAAGCCCTTAACAATGCCAAAGGCTGTATGAAGTCGGCTTGTTATAGAGCTATGAACCCTGACTTTGATAAAAAATTAGCATAGGTGATTTATGACTAAAGGTAAAATAATACTTACTTCTGCTGAAAAGCAATCTAAATGTAGCCGTGTTAAGCATGCTGAGGGCTTAATTTTACAGCTTCCAAAAGATCATGAAGGTAGAAATTCTTGGCTTTTAAACTACGGAACGGGGCATGAAGCAAAAAACATACGCAAGCGAGCAAGTGAAATAAGAAATTGTAAAATGCAATGGGACTTAACTACCGACTCCCTTGCTCCGGCTAGATAGGTGATTTATGAGCAATTACACATGCAGAAAATGCAAAGCTAAGCTAAGAGCAAATGAAGCATACGAATATCGAGGCGCTATTTCTTGTGAAGAACACTTTGATGAAGTTATTGAAATGCGGGACTTTGAGCGCAACCAAATAATTCAAGAAGAACACAGCAAAACCAAGATCTTTAAAGGCCTTGATCTAACAGATAGCGTTATAGGTAAAGCAAATCAAGCGCTTTTAAAACCACGCATTGAAGTGGCTAGTAAAGAAAGCCAGCGTCTAAAAAATTATGAGGACAGATAAAATGCAAGCATCACTACATTCAAGCGAGTTACTAACTAGCTTTATCCACTCTTACAATGAAGAACAGAAAGAAATTGAGCAACAAGAGCAAATCCACGCGATATACAAAGCTAACGTGCAAGATGAAATAGCTTTACTTAAATCTAAATTAGAAGCTGAAAAGCGTTTAACAACTAAGTTGAAAGAAGATATTAATCAAAACAATATCGATCTTAACAAAGCAGCTAAAGCGGTGGAAGATGGTCTTGTCATTGCAAAAAAACAAACTGCGCTAAAAAAAGAAGTCGAATCGCTGGAAATTAAGAACGCCAGATTGCACGAACAACTTAAAGCGGCACAAAAGAAAGTTGCCGAATTAAACCAGCTCAACCCTAAAAAGCTAAAAGAGCAAAGCAAGCGCCAAAAAGAAGCAAACGAAAAAGCGCAAACACGCGCTAAAAAACTGGAGGTTGACAATAAGAAATATCGCAATGAAAATCAAAAGCTTGAGATTGCGCTAGCTAAGGCTGTTAGCACTGTTGTCGAGCTAAGGAATGACCTAGATCGCAGTTGCGGCACTGGCCTTTACCACAATGGCGAACACCATTTAACTATATGGCCACAAGCTATAAAAATAGAGCGTGAAGATGGCTCACACTTTGAAGGTCGCACACTTCTCTACTTGCACCAAAGCGGTAGAGGCGGACTGATCGCGCAAGACTCAGATATGAACGCGCACTTATGTTCAGCACCAAAAGGCGGGTTAAGGCCAAACAAAGCAACACTTGAGTTTGCTAGCAATTGGCTAACACAAGTAAACACAGTGCAAAGCGGCAATATAACAGATGCAGATATGCTACCAGTTAATTTCAACTCTCAAGAAGGTGATTTATGAGTTTACCAACAAGCCAGTACCTAGCAACAAAAGACGTAGCCGCGCTGTTCGGTGTTAAATCTAAAACTATTTTAGAATGGGAAAAAGACGGTAAATTCCCGCCGGCAACAATCATTGGAAAGCCTAAGCGCTGGGACACTGAAATAGTTGAGCAGCATCGCCAAGCGCTTAGAGATCAAACTACCCGCCTTTCAGCATGACAACCCAACGGTTAACCCACTCCGTTAAACCTTCTAACATTGGCGATTTGTTATATATCGCCAATACCCCTTTCATCTTATGCCCTAGTAGTTTCTCAGTGAACTGCAAAGGGCATCCCGCATCAGTTAAGTGTGTTGATATAGTCCGCCTTAAATCGTGCATTCTGAACGGCGCAACACCTTCAATAGACTCGTAACAAGGCTTAGATATTTGGCTCACGCTTGAACCGCTAGCGGGATGATCCCCATCACGGTTAGGAAACATATAAACGAACGCCGGCGACTGAGCTTTTAAATATTCCAGGTCTTTAATAAGATCATCCGGTATGGGCCTAATAATAGAGTGCAAAGCCCCTTTGGTGTTTTCTCTTTGCGTAGTGAAAAGTTTATTATCTAAATCAAAGTCTGTTTTTTTCGCGCTGCATAGCTCGCTTATACGACAACCAAACACCATTGCACAACGTAAAAGAACTTTGTTTCTATCAGTTATATTTAGTAAATCTATGTTTGACCAAATTAATTGACACTCTTTAAGTGATAAAAAGTGCTCACGCGAAGCATAATCGCTAGCGAAGTCGCTTGGCCTTAATGCTTCAAATTGCGAGTTACTAATAAAGCCCTGGCGAATGCAAAAACGAAATATCGATCTAATCTCAATAATCGCAGTAAAAGCAAAGCCCTTACCTCTACCCTTTTCGATTGATACATCACTCATCGACTTAAAGAACGCTGTAAAATGCGTTTTATCCATTAGTGATACATATTGATTGCCCCAAGTGTCATTTATACATGATCTTATTCTTGTGCTTATACCTTCCGGGTTATCTCGCTTAGGCAGACAATAGTTTTCAAACCAATAATCAAAGCAATTATAAATAGTTGGGTTTTCGATAAATTCAGCTTCAACCGATTTTATTGCCGCCATGTTTCTAGGATCTAAATTTTTATCTACTAACGACATTTGTGCTGCGCATTCTTCGCGTGCTTGTGCAAGTGTCATTGCTGGGTAGGTGCCTAATTTATACCTAACTTGCTTACCGTTAATTCGATAGCGTATTTGAAATGAGATCTTTCCCCTTGGGGAGATCCTAAGCGATAGGTTATCGCCGTCTGTTATTTCAGGCTTACCGGTATACTCTTTACCGTTTAAGCTCTTTAGTTTAGCTGCTGTAATGTTCATTGAGGCTCCGACTCTGAGTACCAAATGTGACCAAAAAAAGGGTCAACTTTAAAATGGTACACAACTTAGGACACAAAAGTCACCAATAATAGCGGCTTACAAAGGTTGTTAGCGGTAGATAGAGGGCATTAAAAACGGTGTAAGTTGTTGTTTTTTAGATGATAAAGGTCGTTATAGGAGGATAAAAATATATAGCGGAATATAACTAAAGGCAATGAATCATTAAGTTTAATAATTGTTTTACTTCTGTTTGAAAGCCTAATGTTTCTTTTTGTGCTGCAGTCATTTATATATCTCCAATTTGCAAAGTGTCTGCGTTATGCACTTAATATGGGGTGAGGTGTTAGAACTTCAAGGGAAAAATTTAAAAAAGGTGAAACGAAAACAAAGAACCATTAATTTGTTTAAAACGAATGCGGGCAGTTAATATGGATTCTCTCGCCGCTGCTGGGGTGCTCAAAATATAAATCGCTTGCATGTAATTGTAACCGCCCTGCCATATGTTCACTTTGCGCACTTTTATATAAATCACAGCCTAAAATTGGATGCCCTATAAACTGGCTGTGTATCCTTAATTGGTGAGTACGCCCAGTAATAGGTGTAAATTGCACTAAGGTTCTGCACGGCTGCCTGAGCCGCTCAAGTACTTTATATTCACTCACCGCTGTTTTACCTGTCGATTGGCAAATTTTAACACGCGGAAAAAGCAGTTTATCTTTTGCAATTGGCGCAGTAATTTGCCCTTCATCAACAGCCAAGCATCCCTCTAACATGGCAACATAACGCTTTTGAATAGTGCGTGCCTGAAATTGCTTATTAAGGTGCTTTGACGCAATCGCGTTTAATCCAACAATCATAATGCCCGATGTGCCCAAATCTAGCCGATGCGGTAACTTAGCCTCTGCGAATGCAGCTGTTAAGCCCTTTTGACCATTTACTAAGCGGTAATGCACTGAGTCCCAATTAAGCGGATTTTTACCTGATAAGCTTAATAGTCCACTGGGTTTATTGATCAGTAAAATATCGTCATCTTGATATAATATTTCAATAAACCCGTCGCACTTAGGGGCTACAAAATCATCAATTATAAGGGGTTGTTCTGAAGGTGTTTGCGATGTTGAGTTAGCCATTAAGTTAATCATTAAATTAGTCACTATCTTTTGAATGAAGCGCTTTTAAAGCCAATACTTTTTCACGTAAATCATCTGCTACTACTTTATCAGCAGCAATCGGGGCACCGACTGCAACCGACACCAAAGACCATTTTAATCGAGGTAATTGCCATTTAGCTTTACGGCTAAACATGCTGCCCCATAAACCACCTAAGTGCACAGGAATAACGGGCACAGGTGAGCGCTCAATAATGCGCTCGATTCCACGGCGAAAAATATCCACTGTTCCGTCACTGGTTAGTTTTCCTTCAGGGAAAATACCAACAAGTTCGCCTTTATTAAGCGCAGCAGCTACTTCGTCAAAGGCTTTTTTAAACGCTTCTGGATTGGTTTTTTCACTGTTAATGGGAATAGCCTTAGCCATTTTAAATAACCAATGTAGGGCCGGCGAATAATAAATAGGGGCAAATACCATAAACCGGATAGGCCTTGGTGATGCGGCTAAAATAAACATCCAATCAACAAAGCTGACATGATTACACACGACAACCGCAGCGCCTGCATCAGGTATATTACTTTCACCTTTTGTACGCACTCTGTACATACAAATAGCTAAAATATATATAATAAATCGTAAAAAGAACTCTGGTACTTTGGTATAAATATAAACAGAGATAAGTAAGTTTAGCCCAGCAAGTAACAGTAGCAACTCTGAAATACTCCACTGAAAAACAGACAGCGTTACAATACTTAAAACAGCACTGCCCACCATAAACAGTGCATTTAATACATTGTTAGCCGCTATAACTCGTGAGCGACTCGACTCTTCAGTACGCTGTTGAATAAGCGCATACAGCGGTACAGTGTAAAAACCAGAGCCAATACCAATGCCTGCCATCCATACAAAGTGCCACACCATATCGCCTGTTTTTAATAGCTCCTGAAGCGTCATTAACTCAGGGTGTTGAGGTAAATAAGAGCTAATGGCTGGCTCTTGGCTCAGTAAGTATAAAAACAAGGTAATTAAGATAGCGCCAAAAGGCACAATTCCTAATTCTATTCGAGAGCGGGAAAGCTTTTCACACAGTAACGAACCAATAGCAATACTTAGTGAAAACACAACAAGTGCGCTAGTTACAACCAGTTCATCGCCACCCATTGTGTGTTTTACATAATTTGGTAGGGACGTTAAAACGATGGCGCCAATTAACCAAAACCAACTGATCCCGAGGACTGATTTACCAACCGATTCTGTTTGCGAATTAAGTGCTGAAAATACGTTTTTTGTCGATGAAAATATATTATAGGTAAATTTTAAGTTAGGCTCGTTTGCTTCACTAGTGGGTATAAAGCGACTGCTCACATAACCCATCACGGCCAAGACTAATACTGCAATACTTATAAGCGTAGGCCCTACTGATTGAGTAATATAATAAGTGCCAAAAATTGTACCCATTAGTATCGCCACAAACGTGCCTGATTCAACCAAACCATTCGCTTTTGTTAATTCATTAGGTGCTACGTGCTGCGGTAAAATAGAATATTTTAATGGACCAAAAAACGCACTTTGCACGCCCATTAAAAATACGGTGGCTAACATTAGCCACACATACTGCGTTAAAATAGAAACTGCCCCAACAACCATAATAGGGATTTCACATAGTTTTACGATTCTGATTAGTTTGGATTTTTCTGTTTTTTCTGCAAGCTGCCCTGCCATCCCTGAAAATAAAAAGAACGGAAGAATAAATAACCCAGCAGCAATATTTGAATAAAGTGCGCCATCTGCAAGCGTTGCAGCCTGAAATATCAATAGAATAAGCACTGATTGCTTATACACGTTATCGTTTATCGCTGAGAAAAACTGCGTAATAAAAAGCGGTAAAAAACGCTTACTACCGAGTAATGCACCTTGATAGGGTTGGTTATCTTTCATTGTATTCCTTACTAATTAGAGACATAGCCCAAAAATAAATTAGATTGTTTTTAAGCTTACCTTAAAAACGAAAAAGCCTACATGATTTAATCATGTAGGCTTTGGTAATTTGTTTTCAAATAGTGACTTAGAGCTAGTCTTGAGTAACTAGGCGCCTGCCGCTAAAGGCATGCATAAGTGTTCTACCATCTACTAAATCAAGCTCACCTCCCACAGGAATACCATGGGCAATACGTGAAGCGCCTACTTTGTATTTATGACAAAGCTGAGCAATATAATGTGCGGTAGTATCGCCTTCAACGGTAGGGTTAGTCGCTAAAATAACCTCATTAATATCGCCTTGAGCAAGCTTTTGCTCTAAAACATCTAAGCCAATCTCTTTAGGACCAATACCGTCAATTGGCGATAAGTGACCCATTAATACGAAGTATAGACCTAAATACTGACCTGTTTGCTCGATGGCAAGTACGTCAGTAGGCGATTCAACAACACATAATATACCGCTGTCTTGGCGTTTTGTACTTAAACAAATATCGCACTGAGCTTGTTCGCAAAAAGTACGACAAGACTGACAGTGCCCTATGGCGGTCATTGCTTTAGTGAGTGCATTGCCCAGCTGAGTGCCTCCCTTTCGGTCGCGCTCAAGCAGGTGAAAAGCAATACGTTGCGCTGACTTTGGACCAATGCCCGGTTGACAGCGCAGTGCTTCTATAAGCTGATTTAAACTATCTGAAAGTTGCATTATTGACTTAAAACGGCATTTTCATACCTGGTGGTAATTGCATACCGCCAGTTACTTTACCCATACGCTCTTGTGTTTCTTCTGCAACACGGCGAACAGCATCGTTACATGCTGCTGCAAGTAAGTCTTCAATCATGTCTTTGTCGTCTTCCATCAAGCTTTCATCAAGCTGAACACGACGTACATTGTGGTTACCAAGCATAGTTACTTTAACTAAACCTGCACCGGCTTCACCAACAACTTCAAGAGTTGCGATTTCGTCTTGGGCTTTTTGCATGCGATCTTGCATTTGCTGCGCTTGCTTCATCATGTTGCCCATTCCACCTTTAAACATAACTTTCTCTCTTTCTTTTAATACATTAATTAACATGAACATAAGGGCGATTGTAAGTAATTACAATGCCTGAATACTGTTTTCGTCAATTTCGGCGCTAAATACTTGCTGAAATTGTACTATGTTTTCATCCGATGTGATCACATCGATTGCTTGTTGATGACGTCCTGCATCTATTTTTTGCTGAATAAGATAAGGAGAATCAATAACTCCCTTAGCAAAATTAATACTTAACGACACGTTATGCTCATAAATACTCGACAATGCGGCATCTAATCTTTGGCGAAGCATCGGTGTATCTAAATGCTTTTGTGATTCATCAACGTCTATATGTAAGCTGTTGCCTTGCTTGGTAAATATTGAATGCAACGCAAATTGGCGCATACGACCACCCAGTCCCATACGTTTAATTAAATAAGCCCATTCATCTTGTTGATGTGCAAATCTAATTTCACTAATTGGACTTTGAAAATCATCAGGCACGGGAATGCTAATTTCCTCGGGCGCTGCTTCAGGTACTTTTTGAGGGTTTATTTGCTCAAGTAGCTCTGGCGCTAGATTTTCGGTAATTGTTTGATGCTTTTCTTTAAAATCAACTTTTCGTGCTGGTTTTGTATTAGCGTGACCATGTGCCTGGCTTTCGCTCCCTGTTAGTGGGAGCTCATGCTTTTTTTCACTTGCACCTGCACTATCATTTACCCAAGGTGGGGGATCGCTAGGTGCTACGTTTGTAACGCTGTTGAGCTCGTTTGTATTTTCAGCGGTGCTATCTTGGTTAACACTTTGAGCTTTAGGCATTCTTGGCTGGTGTTCAGGCTTTTTAGCGGGCGCTTGGTTTGGCTGCGCTGCTACATTATTTGCAGAGGTGCTTGTACTCTTGCTTGATAACCTACCCGCACCGGATATGTTTCTGTCACGTAAAATACGAGCAATGGCAGATTGCGCCTGCGCTTCTTGTTCAGCTATTGGCGTACTTGCATTGTGATTTGTTAAGGGCTCTGGTGAAAACTCTGAGTTTGCAGTAGGTGCAGGGTTAAAACCCTGATCTACAGCGCTACTCATTATATCGTCAAATTGCGAGGCCAGCGTTTGTTCAGCATCACTATGGAGCATATAAGCTTCATCTTCACTTTGTCGCTGGGCTTGAGCATCTGAAACAACATTGGTTTGTGGTTGCTCTTTAGCTAAAGCCTGTTGCTTTGAAGCGTTTTCACTTTGTTGAACTGGTTGCTCTACTGCAACTTGGACAGGCTCATTATTACTTTGCACGACTTCATTATTTGATGACTGAGCGGCAGGGTTAGCTGAAGGCTCTATCTCAACGGTTTTAGGCTGCTCTGCATTGCTAACTGGCTTAATATTATTTACTGGAGCACTGCTTTGGCCAGCTACGGTGTTTTGCGATGTTTTATTTTTATTTAATATATCTCGCAGTGCATTTGCGCGGCCTTGTTTATTTGGGGCCGGCACTTCGTTTGCTGTGTGTACAGTTTGTTGCACATCTGAAGGCTTAAATGCTAATAATCTTAGCATTATCATTTCAAAACCTAAGCGAGGCTCTGGTGCCCATTGTAAATCTTTTTTACCATTTAACAGTAACTGATAATAAATTTGAATTTGTTGTGGGCTCGTATGTTGTGCAACATGAGCAATATAATCTACATTTTTTTCATCTAGCCCTGCCGCTTCAGGTACTAACTGGGTTAGTTGTGTCAAATGCGTAAGTGCAATTAAATCATCAAGCAATGCCACATAATTAGGATTACGACTTGCCACCTGCGCAATCTCATCCATTAACGCAGCGCCATCTTGTGCAAGTAATGCTGCAAGCAAGCTTTGGCTATAATGAGTATCCATTAAACCAAGCATTGTTTGTACTGCTTGATTATTAATATCACCATTTGTTTGCGCAATAGCTTGGTCGGTTAAGCTAAGTGCATCACGCATACTGCCATCAGCGGCTTTTGAAATAATGCTAAGTGCATCGGTATCAAAGCTAAGCTGCTCTTGAGTAAGTACGTGTTCAAGCTGTGTTTTAATTTCACTTTGCGACAAGGCATTTAAGTTAAATTGTAGACAGCGAGATAAAATAGTAACTGGTAATTTTTGAGGATCGGTGGTCGCCAATAAAAATTTCACATGCTCTGGTGGCTCTTCAAGCGTTTTTAAAAGCGCATTAAAGCTGTGCTTAGAAAGCATGTGAACTTCATCGATTAGGTATACTTTATAACGTCCACGAGTTGGTGCATATTGAACGTTATCAAGTATTTCGCGAGTGTCTTCTACTTTTGTACGAGAAGCCGCATCTATTTCGAGTAGGTCAATGTAGCGCCCTGCTTCTATATCCAAACAGCTGCTACATTGTCCACACGGATTTGCAGATATACCTTCATCGCAATTTAAGCTTTTAGCAAAAATACGTGCAATGGTGGTTTTACCTACACCGCGGGTTCCAGTGAATAAATAAGCGTGATGCAGTCTATTTTGCGTAAGCGCATTTACAAGCGCTTGCTTAACATGAGACTGCCCAACCAATTCATGAAAGGTTTGAGGACGCCATTTTCTCGCTAGAACCTGATAACTCATCGATTACTCGCCTTCGAATTCAACCAATTTTAGGATTTTAATACCCATTTTTTTGATGCGCTGCTCGCCACCAAGTTCTGGTAGTGATACAACAAATGCTGCATCTGTGGCTTCGCCACCTAGTTTATTAACTAACTTAGCAGTGGCTTCAATTGTGCCACCAGTTGCTAATAAGTCATCAACTAGTAATACTTTGTCGCCAGGTACAATTGCATCTACATGCAGTTCTAGCGTGTCTTCACCGTACTCAAGTAAGTAATCTTGGCGAATAACTTCGCGTGGTAACTTACCTGGTTTACGTACTGGAATAAACGGAATGCCTAACGCGTAAGACAATGGCGCACCAAAAATAAAACCACGTGATTCTGTGCCTATGATTTTAGTAAAGCCCTGATCTTTATATTCTGCGATAAACGCGTCAATAGTTGCTTTAAAGGCTTCTGGATTTGCCATTAAAGTGGTTACATCGCGAAACATAATGCCCGCTTTTGGATAATCAGCAATTGTAGTTATGCTGTTTTTGATAATTGCTGGTGTTACTTGAGTCATAATTTTAACTGCTCAATTGTTTATATTACAAAGCAGGTGATTATAACCTTAACTAACCTTTAATTGCGAGTTTGGCGTTATTATAAAAGAAGTATTAAATATGGACGGGGTAATTAAAATAAAGTGGTTCAAGGCTGAAGTTAGCAACAGCCTTAATACACGCTATACATTTTACGTTAAGCTAGTGATCCAGCCTAATATTGCATTTAAACAACCAATCCCTGCAAATACAGCTAAAAAAGCAAGAAAGTAAGTAGCGTTGAACGGATCTTTAAAGTCTTTATCATCTGACATTGGTACAACCTTTTATTAAGCACGGCAAATAAGGCTGCCATAATAGACGATGTAAAATCATCAATAAAGACCTTAGTCTTGATTTTTTGTCACAATTACCCCTCGTTCAACCATAGCATTAAGAGTAACCAGTGCACCTTGAGTAATTTGCTCTGCATTAAATTGTGGTGCATGAGCTAATACCTGTTGGCAGACGTTGTCAAATGTCGCGCCTTCGCTTGCCTCTATGATTGACAATAGCAAAGCTGTCATCGCATTCGTAGCCAGAAATTGAACGTCATCATCTTCATCTCTATATACAACAAAATAATTAAGCTGAGGTGATGGCTCTTTTGGTTTAAAGCGATTGCTAATATTTTGAACCGGAAATTGATAACTTAAATTTCTTGCCGTTTTCGATAAATATAAAGCTGAACTAGTGAGCGCTGTTGTTTGTAATTTTTTCTCTTGCTCATCTTCGTGTGCAATGGATACATCTAGCTCTACCCATTCATAATGGGCAAGCTCTAGCATAAACACGGGATCGTATTTTTTCATTTTATAATCACTTGATAAGTAATTAATAAACTCCCCTGCTATGTCTAAAAAGTACGGCGAATGACAATCATATTCGCTAAAAAACTGGCGTACGAGGGCTTGCCATTGCTTCTGGGTATATAACGTTTTTAATACCGGAAAACCTGATGATATAAAACCTTCAATGTTATTAAAAAATAGGTCGCGATAAATAGCCATACGCCTGTCTTCGATACCGCTGGGCTTTTTATTTTTTTGAGGCTCGCGAATATGCGCCATAAATTCGTTTTGTATTTCAATAAAGCTCATAACTAGGCACTCTTTTAATGTTGATAAAGGCTTATATTAAGCTCGTTGTTTTGAAACAGTTGAATCAAAGTGTTTAGCCTGTAGATCATGAATTATATCTAACTCTTTGGTTAAAACATTCATGGTAGGAATATTAAAATCGCGCTCAAGCAAGGTTGGAAATACGCCATGCACTTCGTATGCTTTATCGAGTAGCTCCCAAACAGGATCAATCACATCAGCGCCATGTGTATCAACAATTAAGTCATCAGCCTCATTATAATGGCCAGCAACATGCCCATAGGCTATACGATTAGAAGGTAACCCAGTTAAAAATGCTTGCGCGTTGTAGCCATGATTTATCGAATTAACATAAATGTTATTCACATCAAGTAAAAGTTTGCAGTCAGCTTGCTCTAAAATAATATTCGTAAATTCAAGTTCTGATAATTGCTGTCCAGGCGCGCCATAATAGGAAACATTTTCTATCGCAATTTGCTGCTCTAGTATGTCTTGAACTTGTTTAATACGAGGAACAACATGTGCTATAGCATCTTGTGTAAATGGAATGGGCATTAAGTCATACATATGCCCTGTACCCGAACAGTAACTTAAGTGCTCACTAAAAATTTTTATATTGTGCTCTTCAAAAAACACTTTTAAAGACTTAACAAATTCAACATCAAGAGGTTCGGGAGAACCGATAGACAGTGATAATCCATGACACACAAAATTATTTGCATCTGTTAATGTTCTAAATTGCTTTTTAAAGCGTCCACCTAGTTTTAACCAGTTCTCTGGCGCAACTTCCAAAAAATCTACTTGATTAGGTACGTGTTCAAGCAGTTCATCAAGCATTTCTCGTCGTAGGCCAAGGCCCACCATCCCAAAATCTTTACTTTGAGTTTGTGTCATAACTACCTCTAACTTATCAAAAAGGGCCTTAAGGCCCTTTTAGCATAACTTATTTAGAATAAGATATTAACGACCGCCACATTTACCTTCGCCGCACTTACCTTCTTTTTTAGTTTTTTTAGCATCGCCGCCGCATTTACCTTCACCACACTTACCTTCTGTTTTAGCTTTTGCATCTTTTGCGTCGCCGCCACATTTACCTTCACCACACTTGCCTTCTGTTTTAGCTTTTGCATCTTTTGCATCACCGCCACATTTACCTTCACCACACTTGCCTTCTGTTTTAGCTTTTGCATCTTTTGCATCACCGCCACATTTACCTTCGCCACACTTACCTTCTGTTTTAGCTTTTGCATCTTTTGCATCGCCGCCACATTTACCTTCGCCGCACTTACCTTCTGCTTTAGCTTTTGCATCTTTAGCATCGCCGCCACATTTACCTTCACCACACTTACCTTCTTTAGCGTCTAGTTGGCAACCTGTCACTAATTGTTGAAACTCAAATGGGTTGGCTTGTACATCTGCAGATACAAAGCTTCCAGAGCCAACAACTACTGCACCTAAAGTTAACGCGATTGTATTTTTTTTAACTGTATTCATTTTGTGACTCTCTTTAATCAAGTATTGTAAATCTCAGCAATAAAAATGTATTTTAAATTGCTTGTATGCTTAGTAGACCCGTACAAAAATAAAAACTTTCATTTATTTTCATAATATTTACTTTTGCGGTTTCTACATTAAATATGGTTGGTAATTACAGATTTATCAATGTGTGATTTACAGGTAAACTATGCGTCCAGTTTTTTATCAAAATTAATCACCTTATGAAACTTGTTTTAGCACCTATGGAAGGTGTCGTTGATTTTAAAATGCGCCAATTACTCACAGACATTGGTGGGTTCGATTTGTGCGTTACCGAGTTTGTAAGAGTGGTTGAAACATGCTTACCTGATAAAGTTTTTCATCGATTTTGCCCTGAACTACATAATAATGGATTTACGCGAGCAGGTACTCCTGTGCGTGTTCAATTACTCGGTCAAGAAGCAAATCCGTTAGCCGAAAATGCAATAAGAGCAATCGCATTAGGGTCCCATGGGGTCGACCTAAATTTTGGTTGCCCAGCAAAAACAGTTAATCGTAGCCGAGGGGGGGCTGTACTGCTTAAAGACCCTGACCATATGTATACGATTATTAAAGCAGTCCGAGATGCTGTAGATGATGAACATGAAGTAAGTGCAAAAATTCGCTTAGGCTTTGATGATGACAGTAACAGCCAAGAAATTGTTGATGCTGTGGTAAGTGCAGGTGTAAATAGTGTAGCTATTCACGCCAGAACCAAACGAGATGGTTATAACCCGCCAGCTTATTGGGAAAAAATTCCACCAATAATAAAAGGTAAGAATATTGCCGTTGTTGCCAATGGTGAAATTTGGCAAGTAGAGGACGCAATGCTTTGTCAAAAACGAAGTGGGTGCACTGATTTAATGCTTGGTCGTGGCGCCCTTTCGCACCCTGATTTAGCAAAAAAAATTAAAGCTCATGTAAATAATGAGCAATATGATAGCCTTGAGTGGGAGCATATTATTTATCACTTAATTCACTCAGCTATTCATCAAGACCCCGCGAAGGATGAAAAATACTTTGCTTCACGTACTAAACAATGGCTTGGTTATCTAAAACGCCAGTACCCGCAAGCTATCGATTTGTTTGACGAAATCAGACGTTTAAAAAGTAAAGAAGATGTGGCGAGCGTATTAAATAAATATGCCAAAGCACCTCAACTTGATTCAAATCATAACGACTAACTTAAAGACTCTAGATAATATCAGTATAACGTAAAGCCCATTTAATAAGGTTGTACTGATAATGCATCATCAAAAAAGACTTAACGATGAAATAGCACAAGTTAAATTAAATATATTAACCATGCTTTCTAAATCAGCTTACCCTGCACATCACCATTTAATACAAATTTTAGCTGATACAGCAAATAATGAATGGTTAGACTGCGCAGCAGAGAAGTTAGGCCCTGAGTATGCACTTTTGATCAGTCGCATGACCAAACTAGAAGCCGCACTAAGTCAAATAGAAATTGGCCAGTATGGCTACTGCTGTGATTGTGAAGAAAAAATATCAGCTAAGTCACTTGAACTAGACCCCGCAACTCAACGATGTACAAAGTGCGCACAATAAGCGCACTTTCAAATCATTATATAATGTGTTGTATAAAGCTAAATGATTGCCCTGGGTAGAGAATTATATCTTCAACCAAGTACTGGGCCTCTTCTGGACTCATTTGTAGGCGCTTTATAAGGTTTACCTTTGCTTGAGGCAAAGTCCACGCATGGTAGTGAATACCTATATCTGATTCCATCATCGCAAGCATCAATGTTTTATCTTTATTAGACATATCCATAGCGCTCGCCATTACAGGTAAGTCTTGATAGTTAGCCTGCCAATCTAAGCCTTCTATTAATTTTTCATCAGATAAATACTGAACTAAAAACGATTTTTGGTGAGAAGTTGGCAGCTTATTGTCGAATGTAACACGATCTAATACTTTTATTTTTTCGTTTAAAAGAGTAACCCATTCTAACGGTGAATGTACTTCGCCACTAAAGTAATTAAGTTTGCTCTGATACCACTGAGTGCCATTTGGCAGACCTCTTAGACCCACACTTCCTCTTGGTTTATAACTAGCTAAATAATCGCTAAAAGCTCTTATATGGCTTTTAAGCGCTGGTTGAACATGGTTACTTGCTATCGCACTTAATACATAGCTTTGTAACAATGTAAGTTCAACCTTGTTCAGCTTTAAATTGCTTTGTTGAGCACTGTCTAGGGTATCTTGGGTTAACTTGAGCCAAGTAATAACATTATCCGGTGTGTTTTTTGAGCCTTCAAAAGCGAGCATGTTTTCTAAAACATTTACTTGGGCTGGCCAATTAAAGTAGCGTTCAGGGAAACGCTCTGCAATTACCAAATAGTTTACTTGCGCAATTTGATTTAGATTAAGCTCCATACCCATTAGGCTCTGATAAATAGTATGGCGTTTTGTTAAGTAAGCATCAGAGAAAACCAATTGATCTTTTTCAATGTTATTGCCTTTAGTAGCACCTGTTTGTACAAGCGCCATGTTTAAAGCTTTTAAAGCGACTTGTGCGTCCTCAAACGACTCATAAGGTTGAGGCTGCTTTGAACATGCAGCTAAAAATAGGCACAGTAGTGATGATAAAAAGAGCTTTTTATACATAGTAGTTCCAATAAAAAAAGCCCCAGAGGGGCTTTTTATAAGTTGCTTAAGCTAATTAAAATTAAATTTTAACACCGTTGCGAGCGGCTTTATCTTTAATATATGTAGACCAACCTTTTGCAAACTTACGTGTGCGAGGGTCATCCATAGCTTTAGTAATTGCAGCATATGCTTGCTTATACTTACCTTGGTAGTAATACGCTTCAGCTAAATCTGAATAAATTGTGCCTTTTTTGTCAGAGCCAAGCTCTAATGCTTTGTTCAAGCGAACAATAGCAGCACTGAATTTTTCAGATTGTAAAAGTAATGAACCAGCTTTGCGGTAAAGCTCAGCGTCGTCATCAAATTTAGCAGCATCTTCGTAGTACTTAGCAGCTTTTTCTAAATCTTTAGAACGATGGTAATTACTCGCAATCGCGCTAACATTCTGCTTTGTACGTTTTACTTTTTCACTCTTAATGGCCTTTTCTAGCGTTACAGCTGCTTTATAAGGGATCTCATTTAGAGAGTAAAAGTTAGATAAGACTTTATACTCAACTTCATTTTCAAAGTAACCATTCTTGTATGCAACTTCCATAGTTGCTAAACCTTTAGAATAATCTTCAGTTTGTAGGTAATACTTACCTAAGCTAACCCAAGCTTTTTTATCATCAGGCCATACACGAACAATTTCTTCGCCAATTTTAACCATGTTTGCATAATCTTTAAGCTCAAAGTATGCGCCAAGTTTTAATTGGTAAGGGCCTTTGTTAGGCTCTTTTTGAAGTTTTATTGCCTTATCTGCTGGTTCAAAAACATCACGGTATTGCTCTAACTGATAGTTAGCTTGAGCAATACGTGTATAAACCGTAGGGTCCTCTTCACCGGTAAAGTCCATCCAAGCTACATATGCTTTTTTAGCTTCTTGGAACTTTTCTGTACCAGCGTATAAGTCACCTAACAACTTAAGAGTTTGTTCTTGATCAGCAAAGTTTAAAACATCAGGTGCAACGGCTTGCTTAGAGTACTTGATCGCTTCGTCATACTTTTCTTTTTGAGCGTACATGCTACCTAAGTAACGATTTACGGTCGCTTTATCAAAGTCATTCGAAGGCTCGATTTCTCTAAGCAAAACAATTGCTTCATCAACTTTTTCTTCGTTGTACAAATCAAATGCTTTAATTACTTTTTTACCAGTACGCTCGCCCATGATTTTAGTTTTTGCTTTTTTACGCTCTTCAATCTTTGCGTAATCCGGCGCTGCTAAAACAGATGCACTTAAAGTAGCACCCGACACAGACATAAGAATTGCAAGAGCAGTTACTTTAGAAAAATTTCTCATTACTCGCCTCCTTAATTGCCTTGGTTAAGTTTAAAGTCTAATTGAACTTGTAAACCTGGTTGTTTCTGTGGTTTTCCGTCAATGATCTTAGGACGGTACTTCCACTTACGCAGTGCACGTTTAGCTTCACGGTCAAAGATACGTTTCGGATCTGCGTCAATTACTTCAACGTCAGTTACTCCACCTAGCTCATCAATTGTGAATGAAAGTTGAACCCAACCTTCTTTACCATCACGTGCTGCTTGCGTTGGATATTTTGGTTCTATACGAACGATAGGTGTCGCATCACCATCTCGTCCAAATGCACCAGGACCACTTAGTCCACCTGCCGAACTACCAACATCAATGCTTCCCATATTAAATGACATAGCACCAGGATTTGGATTATTATTTTCCGGCTGTGGCGGCTGCGGTTTAGGCGGCTGCTTTGGCGGTGGCGGAGGAGGAGGCGGTACACGCTTCCTCTCCTGCACCTTAGATTCAGGCGGATTCGTCATTATTTCGACTATGATCTGCTCTTTTTGTTCCGTATTACGGTCAGCCCCACCAGAGATGAGGAATGCCATGAAGTAGAACAAGCCGAAAGTAACTGCCCCACCTGCAATCAGTGAAAACAGAAAACGAATCATTACTGATCTCCAGCTATTGAAATTCTCAGGTTATCACCCGTCGCTTTAATCTGGTCCATAACTTTAACCACTACGCCGTGTTTTGCTTCTTTATCAGCTTGCAAAATTACAACTTCAGTAGGTTGTTCTGCTAATAAACTTTCGATTTTTGCTGAAATACGTTCAACATCAATTTGTTGTTTATCAACCCAGATTTCGCCGTTACTACGAATAGCAATAAAAATGTTAGCATTTTTTTGCTTAGTAGCTTGGGCAGCTTTTGGTTTATTGACCTCGATACCAGCCTCTTTAACGAACGATGTAGTTACGATAAAGAAAATAAGCATGATAAATACGATGTCAAGCATTGGCGTCATATCAACCGCTGCTTCTTCTTCTTCACGAAAACGTTGTTTACGTGCCATATTTAATTCTCTCTCTAGTGATGAGGCATACTATCAATAAGTTTGGCTTTCACCATTTTAGCTTTTGTCTCAAGACGTGAGCTAAAAAATACTCCAGATAGTGCCGCAACCATTCCAGCCATTGTTGGGATTGTTGCCATTGAAATACCTGATGCCATTAAACGTGCGTTACCTGTGCCCTGGTTGGCCATGGTTTCAAAAACCGAGATCATACCAGTAACAGTACCAAGTAAGCCTATTAAAGGACAAACAGCTACTAATGTCTTAATCAACAACATACGCTGATCTAATTTTTCAGACGCTTCAGAAATCCATGCTTCACGGATTCTGTGTGCGTACCAAGACGTAGTGTCTTGGCGGGCATCCCACTTTGCTACAATTTCTTTCGCTGTGCGAGGAAATTCTGCAAGTAGGAACCAATAGCGCTCAATCATTAAAACCCACATAAGAAAGAGTGCTATCGCGACCACGTATAAAACCTGGCCGCCTGTGCCAACAAAATCCCTGATAGATTCCCATATCTCCATCAGGACTAGCATTAGGCTTTCTCCTTCTCCGCGTGAGTAGCAACGATACCCGCGCTTTGCTCATCAAGGATGTGTAATACCGACTTACTACGACCAGCTACAAGAGCATGAAGTAGAATTAGTGGTAATGCAGCAATTAGACCTAGCGCTGTAGTTACAAGTGCTAGAGAGATGTTACCTGCCATGATCTTCGGATCACCCGTACCGAACAATGTGATTGTTTGGAACGTTAAGATCATACCGATTACTGTACCTAGTAGACCTAGTAACGGTGCGATTGCAGCAAGAATCTTAATTATGTTGATACCAGCTTCGATGCGCGGCGTTTCACGTAGAATCGCTTCATCAAGTTTAAGCTCAAGGTTTTCAACATCTTGGTTCTTGTTGTCATGGTACACTTTAAGAATACGACCCAGTGGGTTATTTGTATTCGGTGTAGCAACATTTTTAAGCTGGCTCTTAATCTTACTAGTAGTAAGTGTAAGGTCAACAAAGCGAATTAGAGTAATTAGCATACCTAAAGCTAGTAAAGCTGTAATGATATAACCAACTACGCCACCTTGATGGAAGTATTCCATAAGTGTCGCTTTTTGAGTGTTGATACGTAAGATAGCACCACGAGTCGGATCGATATAAACACCAGCGTAGTTATCTGGTGATGTATTTTCAAGATCAGTGATACCGTCTAAAATATAGCTATCAGGCTGTTTACCTAGAGGCTGAATAGACTTAGTTTCTGGTGAATAAATTAAGTAACCATCGTCTGTAACTAAGTTAAAGTTACCGATACGCGTTACTTTCTTCATTGACGGGTTACCGTCAAGACCAGCAACTTCAGTTTCAAAAGTTGAAACTTTAGCTGATTCAGTCATTTCTGTTTGAAGTGAAATCCAAAGTTCTTCAAGTTCACGAACAGTTGGAAGTTCTTTAGCAGCTGCTAACGAACGTAAGATTTCTGCACGGCCAGGTTTCTCAGCACTAACTAGTGATGCTTCGATAGAACCGATAGCGTCTTGAGCTGCACGACGTACAACACCAAACATCTCACCCAAAGTACCTTGAGCACTTTGAAGAGCTGCTTCTTTTTCAGCTAACGTGTTTTCATTTTGTGCATATTGCTTAGTTAAGCTTTCACCACGAGACTTCTCAGAAGCAAGTTGGCTTTTAGCTTTGTTAAGTAATGCTTGCTTGTCAGCACGTTCTGATAAGAACTCTTGCTCACGTTGCTTATTGATTTTACCTTCAGAGATACGCTCTTGCTTTACTTGCTCAAGAATTTTATCTAGAGCTCCAGTATTTGCATGTGCATTAAGCGCGGTACCTGCAGAAACAGTTAGTACTGCTGCAACAGCAAAACCTTTAAATAGTTTCTTCATTATTGATTACTCCGCGCCAAAGATAGGTAGTTTAACAAGTTCTAATGTCGCTTGCTTACGCGCCATACGAATAACTTCTTTAACAGGTTTTAGGTATTCTTCGCCTAATTCTTTCCACTGTTTAGTGTTGTTATCCCACACCCAAGCATGTTTCAAGTCAAAAGACTGAGCAACGTAAGTGATACGACCTAACTGACCGATATCAACGTTAATGCTTTTACCATCAACTTCTAGAGTACCTTGTGAAGCAGATACAAGAGAGCTGTATGCTGTTTCAATAGTGTAAGCTTCAAGTACTTGACGGAATTTTTCAGACGTCGTTACAGACGCAGAAACCATGATCTCACGTAGTCTTTCAACACGTCCTAAACGCGTTTCAAGATTAAATGGAACGTCCGCTTTGATGAATTGCTCAAGCGTATCGATCATGCGATACATCAAAGGCACAACGTTTTGTTTAGTGTTATCAATAGTCGCGATTTGACGATCAAACGATTCAATTGAAGCGTTTTGGCTATCAACCAAGCGCGACACGTGATCGTTATACACTTTCATAAGTTCAGTCTCATCAACAACGCTACGGTACTCAGCGATTAGCTCCTGAGTTTGACCATATACATTGTCAATTTTAGTTTGAGACTTAACCGCAGCCTTTTGAATTTGTTGACCTGCTTTTTGCACGTCATTCAAAGGATCTGCAATCACATTGCTGCTTGCAAATGCAAATGCGCCAACCAACGCAGTTGCTACAAGACTCTTTCTGATTTTAACAGACATAGTTCCCAACCAATTAAGTAATGTTACTTTTATAATTTAATTATCCTCCGAGGAGAACAACCCTGATATCTTTTAATAGATATCAACCTTTCAATAATGCTAAATGCAATTAGCGCTGTCAACTTGATGTTTACTAATCTCAGTAAATAAATAGCTAAGTTAATGCTTAAACGAAAGTACCAGCCCACAACAGTTAACATTATTGCAACGAAGCTTTTTCTTAATATTTCTATTAAAGCCTTTTAAGGGGTGTATTTATTCGCATTGCACTGACATAAAACAACATTATTGCAACATTTAGCTAAAGCTGAATTCGCACTGAAAAAAAACTAAAAAAAATATAAATTGATATAACAAAAGTTATTTTTTACACGATTTTATCGTGTTTTATCACCTCAGTTACACTTCATCTGAAAAAACAAACCATTTGTCGCACAAAAAAACAACACTGGATAATATTTAATATCGGATACTCACGCTTTATATACGTTACTTTTAAAACTATTTTAAAACATGTTTTTCCATAAATAGTAATAATAAACTCAACAATGCATTTCTTTTAGCAGCATAAAAGCTTTTGATAATTAAACAGGTTGTATTTACCGCTTTAAAGTATTCTTTAATACTATTTTAACGTTAAGGTTAATTCAGTAATTAAGTTAATCATGAAGAGTTACCCTACTTTATTAGTAATACACTATAAATGAAGCTTTACGTTCACATAATAAAGTAATAGAAGCACCTAGAAGCCCTTATCAATGAGTAGCCTTCGTCACACAGAGTAAGCTTGAAACAGAATTTGCATGGATTGATATTGAGCATCGATTTTATTTAAGCTGGTATCAGGCCCATTGAATAAATTCTTATGAATGGTTTTTAAAAGTATTAGAGGATTGTTTTGTCCGTTAGATTATTAGTTGTTTAGCTTTGCAAAGATAGAATGTTTGAGTAGTTTTTTAAGTTTAAAAAAAGGAGAATTTGAGGTATGAAATAAATAGATTTAAGGAAGGGGAATTATGGTGAAACAGAAACCTGCTTCACCAAGATGAACTAGAGTTCACATAATAAATTATGCTGCTTCTACGTTCTCAGCTTCAGGGCCTTTTTGACCTTGTTTGATGCTGAATGTCACTGCTTGACCTTCGCTAAGAGTGCGAAAACCAGAACCAGTGATTGCGCTGAAATGTACAAACACGTCAGGACCATTTTCTTGTTCAATGAAACCAAAGCCTTTAGCTTCGTTGAAAAACTTTACTTTACCAGTAACCGACATACTAAATTTTCCTGTAAGTCAATAATTAAAATTCAGCCATATTATTATGGCAATATCCTCCCTGAGTCAATGCTCAAAAATATGGAGGTACAGTACAGGAACAAGTAATAACCTAACCGGTAACCTTAAACGCAGCACAATATCCGTAAATTCAATACATAAAAACTCAAAGCAAGGTAAGATTAACACATTATATTTTTTTTCGCTCTATTAATTAGGAATTATTTCTTAAAAATATAAATTTGTTTTAAATCGCCTTTAACTGACTAATTTACAAGCAAAAACTATAAGTGTTATTGTAATATTTATTGCTGTAAGCGAGATCAAAAGCCACCTACAACCACCCTGTCATCGAATTACGCCTCAATAATATCAAAAGCACAAACAAAAAAGCCGCATTAAAAATTAAGCGGCTTTAGATTTAAATATATTATTGGTTATTCGACAGACCAATCCATTGTATTTTCAGCTTTTATAGGCACAACTTCAGAGTCGCCCAATGTATAACTTGCAGGTACTTTCCACGGCTTTCTTTGTAATGTAATTGTATCTGTATTACGCGGCAATTCGTAAAAATCAGGGCCAAAGTGGCTTGCAAACCCTTCAAGCATGTCCAAAGCTCCTGCATCCTCAAATGCTTCAGCATATAATTCAATAGCGGCATGAGCCGTGTATGCACCAGCACACCCACAAGCAGCTTCTTTTTTATCTTTATAATGTGGTGCAGAGTCAGTTCCTAAAAAGAATTTTTTATTTCCACTTATTGCTGCAGCCATTAATGCTTGCTGGTGAATGTTACGCTTGAGAATTGGTAAACAGTAATAATGTGGGCGAATTCCACCCGCTAACATATGATTGCGGTTATAAAGCAAATGATGCGCTGTAATTGTTGCCGCTACATTGCTAGGTGCATTAACAACAAACTCTACTGCATCTTTAGTCGTAATATGCTCGAGTACAATTTTAAGCTCAGGAAAGTCATTTACTACATCTCCTAAAATTGTATCCAGAAATACTTTTTCACGGTCAAAAATATCAATCGACGAATCTGTCACTTCCCCATGCACTAACAGCAACATGCCTACTTCTTGCATTGCTTTTAAAACTGGATAAATATTTTTTACTGATGTAACACCCGAGTCAGAATTAGTGGTAGCGCCAGCAGGGTAAAGCTTAGCTGCTACTATTTTACCTGTCGCTTTAGCTTTTATTATTTCATCTGGTGTAGTTTTATCCGTGAGATACAAAACCATTAATGGCTCAAAGTTGCCTTGTGGATTTGCAGACATAATGCGTTCTCTGTACGACAATGCCGTATCTGTGCACGTTGCTGGCGGAACAAGGTTTGGCATAACAATAGCGCGGCCCATGTATCTGCTAATATCGCGTACAGTGTCTTTTAACTGGTCACCATCACGTAAATGTACATGCCAGTCATCAGGGCGAGTGATAGTAAGGGTTGTTACAGAGTTTGTATTATTACTTGTCATTACTTTGTTCCACGGCTGAATTTATCCGATCATAGGCATATGATGTTTTCGAGTAAAGATTTTATTAAAAATAAAGTTTTTATATGGATAAAATTACTGAGGTACTATTTAAAGCACAATGAGCAAATTCAATGTTATTAGCTTATTGTAATGATTTATGATTAATTAAAACTCGCTATATTAAAACTTTACAGTGTATGAAACCACTCATCGCTTTAATTTGTACAAAAACCCAAAATTAGGTTAACTTAACTGCGAATTTAAAAATAAAAAGAACAATATAAATTGCCTATGTCTTATAAAACTGATGCTACTAGAGCGCTTGAGATAAAAACAGATCAACTGAGTATTATAAATCAGTTTTCATCTAGCTTATTACAACTCGACACACTCGATGAGCTATTTGAGTACGTTACAACACATGTAGTCAACCGCTTAGGATTTGTTGATTGCGTTATTTACCTTGCAGATCGAGACACTAATACATTAAATCAAGTCGCCTCTATGGGTATTGCTCATGCACGGGATAAATACCAAGCTGGGCGTAAAATAATTCGCTTTAGTGAGGGCATTACGGGTGCAGTTGCAAGTACAAGTAAAGCAGTCATTATTGATGATGTAACTAAAGACAGTCGCTATATTGCAGATAATCGCCCTGCTCAATCAGAACTCTGTGTTCCTCTTATATATAAGGAGCAAGTTTTAGGTGTTATCGATTGTGAGCATCCAGTCAAAAATTACTTTACTAATGCTCACCTTGAAATACTAACAACGGTTGCTCATTTACTTAGTGCAAAAATAAACCAAGTAAATACGGTAAATAACTTACAGCAAACAGTTGAGCAGCTTAACAATGCTCAAAAGTTAGAAAATAGCCTATTACAAATAGCTAACCTTACCTACAAAGCCAGTGATTTAGACACTTTTTTTGAAGCACTCCATAACATCATAAACAGCTTACTCCCTGCTGATAACTTCTTTATCGCTTTGTACGATAAACAAGTTGATATTCTTGATCTGGTTTATATAGTTGAAGAAGGGATTCAAAGTCATGCCCATAAAAAAATCTCAAAAGAGCAGCTAAAAGATACGGCTTCTTACTATTTATTAAAATCAGATCGTGTTTTATTACTTAACCAATCACAATATCAGCAACACATTAATGCTGGCGACTTTAAACTTGTTGGTAGGTTATCTCAATCCTGGCTTGGCGTTCCATTTAAAACAAATGAAAGAATAAGTGGTGTAATTGTTGTTCAAAGCTATGATAAAAATTTGCAATATAACGAACACGATAGCGCTCTATTAACCTATGTTAGCCGCCAAATAAGCATGGCAATAGACAGGCAATTAGCCCGTCAAGAGCTAGAGCATAAAGCACTTCATGATGAACTAACAGGCCTTGCTAACCGCTCTTTACTTATTGAGCGGATACAACACGCTATCTTACGTTTATCCCGTGCTAAAAAAAGCACAAGCCATGCACTTTTATATTTAGATTTTGATCGATTTAAAAGTATAAATGACGCTTTAGGCCACGAGGTAGGTGACCACTTTTTAATTAAAATTTGTGAACTCATTAAAAACACCGTCCGTAATACCGATACTTTTGCACGTTTAGGGGGTGACGAATTTGCTATATTCATGGAAAATATCACCCATAAAAATCAGGTCAGTGAAGCATTAAAACGCATACAAACGGCACTTTCTAAACCCTTAAGTGTAGATGGTCATTTATTACAAGCTTCAACAAGTATTGGCATAGCTTACAGCGATAATATTGACGATAAAGCCTATATATTATTACAACAAGCTGATGCTGCTATGTACGAAGCTAAATCAACCGGACGTGGCCAGGTTAAGTTTTTTAATAACATGATGCGTAAAAAACTTAAAACCCATGCCGATATCGAAAACGACTTACAACACGGTATTGAACACAACGAGTTTGAACTCTATTTTCAGCCAATTTTCACAATTAATACCAGTGAAGTTATCGGCTTTGAAGCACTTGTTCGTTGGCACCACCCTACAAAAGGGTTTGTACCCCCTAATGACTTTATACCGATAGCTGAAACTACAGGGCAAATTATAAATCTTGATTTACATTTACTTGATTTGGCGGCCCAGCATATTTCAAATTGGCACCAACAAGGCCATCGCTTTTTAAAAGTCACCGTTAACGTATCGTCACGACACTTTGCAAGCCTCGATTTTGTAGCGCAAATACATTCCATTTATAATAAGTACCAATTACCTCTAGGTTCTTTATGCTTAGAAATTACCGAATCTGGCTTAATAGAAAATCTAGAACTCGCCACTCAAATAATTGAAGGTCTCTCACCTTTAAAAGTAAAATTATGTCTTGATGATTTTGGAACAGGTTATTCAGCACTAGGCTACTTGCACCAACTGCCTATTCATATTTTAAAAATAGATAAAAGCTTTATTGACCATCTACAGGATTCTACTAACCCACTTGTTGAAGCCATTTTATCACTTGCGCAATCATTAAAACTTGAAGTTGTAGCTGAAGGAATAGAAACAGTTGAGCAATTAACTATTTTGCAATCGACCGCGTGCGACTATGGCCAAGGCTTTTTAAAATCAAAACCTGTTACTGCCAAAAAAGCCATATTACTAATTAATAAACCCTTATAAAAAGAGCCAGCGAGTAGGTCGCTGGCTTAGGTATTACGCATATACTCTCCCATTGAGCTAAACTTAAGCTATAAGGCAAAACGACTCTATTTTTTAAAGCACAATCTAAAGTAAGCATTCAACAAACCTCACCTCATACCGTTATCAGCATGGTTAAAACTCACGCTGAGCTAAAACGCACAGCAATCGTTATATTTAAAATACAACATGAAGCAAACTCATCTAAAACTCATCAAACCAGTTTTCAAATGACTTTTATCATTACTAACTCTAATATTTTCACGATTCATAGCGATAAACTGCAATAAAACGCATAGTTTTAGCCATCTAGACGTTGAAACGTTTTTTATATAGGCGTAGTATGTAATTAATCTGAGCTGAACTCACTTTTCCCATGAGAATTTTTAAAGATGATTGGTATTAAACATTTAAAAACCATAGCAACCCTAAAAGAAACAGGATCTTTGGTTAATACAGCACGAGAGTTATTTTTGACACAGTCTGCTTTATCTCATCAAATCAAAGATTTAGAGAATAAATTGGATTGCCAATTATTTGAGCGTAAAACTCAACCAGTCCGCTTTACCCCTCAAGGAATGCTATTACTTGAATTAGCTCACGAAATATTGCCAAAAATGGAAGCGACTAAATGTCGTTTAAAAGAAAGCTTAAACCAGCCTATTTCTCAACTACGTTTGAGCGTGGAATGCCATGCATGTTTTCATTGGTTATTACCTACTATTAAAGAATTTAATAACTTTTGGCCTGATATAAAAATTGATTATGAACGTGGCTTTAGTTACGACGCTATTCCTGACTTACTAAGCGATGAGCTCGATTTAGTTTTAACGTCTGACATACGCGAACCCGACACATTAGAATACGCGCACTTATTTGATTTTAAATTGAAGCTTATTGTGGCGCCGGATCATGAACTTGCTAAAAAAGCGTATGTAACAGCGCTTGATTTAAAAAACGAAACTATTATTTCATACCCTATCCCGCGTGAACGCCAAGATATATTTAAGCATTTCATTCAAAATGCTCGTTTTGACGGTACATTAAAAACGGTTGACCAAGGACTACTTATTTTTCAACTAGTAAGTGCTGGAATGGGCGTTGCCGCTTTACCTGATTGGCTAGTTACACCTTATGAAAGCCAAGGCTTAATTAAATCAATTCCTTTGGGCGCTCTTGGTCTTACTCGCCCTATGTATTTAGCGATGAAAAAAGACATGAAAGATAACCCTGTTTATCGTCACTTTTTAAATACCTGTAAGCTAAATAACGGTCGATAATCATCAATATAATAAGTAATATCGCTGTAATTAACTCTACAGCGTTTAACTCTTATGTTTGTTATTAAAAAAATGATTGGTGGTTTACTTATGCCACTGCCTCTATTTGGTTTATTTGCGTGTCTGATGCTCCTACTGGCATTTAAAGGCCGCAAATCAGCTCTCTTTTTGTCTACTTTAAGTTTAATTGTATTACTTGCATTGAGCACACCCTTTATCGCCAATTTAATTATCCAAAATAATGAACCTGCGTCGCTTGCATTTAATACTCTAAAGCATCCAAAAATAGACAAAATAGTTGTACTAGGTTGCGATATAAACCCAAATCCTGCACTCAGTGCTAATAATCAATTAGGTAATTGTGCGCTAACGCGCTTGGTAGAAGGTGTAAAACTGGCAAAGCACTACCCTAACGCAGAGCTTATAGTTTCAGGCGGGGGTTATAAAAATACCACTAATAGCGGGCTTATGTATCAAACGGCAATTAGTTTAGGCGTTAATAAGAGCCGTATTTTCCAAAATCCAAAAGCAATGGACACAGGTGAAGAAGCTAAATTACTGGCATCAAAATTAGTCGACTTTAAAGTTGCACTAGTAACATCTGTACTGCATATGCCACGCGCAAAAGACTTATTTAATGCTCAAGGTATTGAAGTCATAACCGCAGCCACTGATTATCATAATTTTGCTGCACTTCCATGGAGCAAGCAGTTTATTCCCAATGCTCATGCCTTACTTGTGGTTACGCAATACAGTCACGAAGTAGTAGGAAATATATGGATAAGTTTGCGCCGCTGGATAGATCCAGAGGCGCTGTAACTTATATAGCCTAATTAAACTGGGTTATCTATGTCTATAAATGTCACATCAAAACCATGCTCTTGAGCAAGTAACTCACCTAGTGCTTTTACACCATAGCGCTCTGTTGCATGATGCCCGGCTGCAAAAAAATCAATGTTTTGCTCACGAGAACTATGAATTGTCTGCTCCGATGCTTCACCCGTTAAATAAGCATCAATGCCTTGCTCTGCTGCTAAGTCAATATATCCTTGCCCACCACCAGTACACAGTGCAATGGTTTCTATTTTAGCTGAGCGTACTAAGCTTGTGAGCGGGGTTCGATTAAGCACTTTTGCAATTTTATCTGCAAAATCTTCACCACTTAATGGTGTTTTTAAACGCCCTTTCATTGCTACGCTATTTGAAGTTGGCTCTAGCCCTGTTTCAATTTCAATATCTAATAACTTTGCAAGTTGTGCGTTATTGCCAACTGCTGGGTGAATATCGAGTGGTAAGTGATAGCCGAATAAATTAATATCGTTTGCTAGTAGCGCGCCTATGCGACGCTTTTTCATACCCGTTATTGGTTGAGACTCCCCTTTCCAAAAAAAACCATGATGAACCAAAATAGCATCTGCTTGTTGCTCAATGGCAGCTTCTATTAAAGCTTGACTTGCGGTTACACCCGTCACAATTTTTTTAATTTCGTTTTTACCTTCGACCTGTAAACCATTTGGGCAAAAATCTTTTATTAAATGAGGTTTCAAAATGTCATTTAGGAGTTGGTTAAATTCTCTACGTTGCATACAACTTACCTTACTTAGCACTGAATTTTGTGCAAATTTTGGCGTTTATAGGCCTAAAATGGAAGGAAAATCGCAAAAAATTGAAAAACTGTTTTAAAATAGGTATAAATACCTCTTCTTTATCTGTGTTCACAACGTATAGGGTCTCTGATGAGCAAACTAGACAAAACAGAAGTGTTATCTGCCTTTGAAGCAGCGTACGAAACTGCCAATGGTAAAAAACCTGAAATCACAACCAAACCTGGTTGGTACAGCATTGATGGCGGTAAAAATTTACGCCTAGCTGACGTAGCAGAGCTTACTAAAAAATTAAACTCTGGTAAAACAACTAAAACGAAAAAACCAAAAGCAGCTGCTCCTGTTAAAGCACAGAAAAAAGCGCCATTCACTGTTGTTACCGAAAATGAAGAAGGTTACACAGCGGAAGAACTTTGGATTGTAATTTTAGCTCGTAAAGATCATGACTGTCGCTTACCGCGCGGTGTTGTTTAATCAACATTTATGATTTTTAAAAGAAACCGCGTTAAGCGGTTTTTTTATATCCGTTATTTGCCAAAAACATAAAGCTTTATAAGTTGTGTAAGGCTAAAAAAAGCGGCTATGTAGCCGCTTTAAAAAGTTTAAAATAAATTACAGTTCTTCAAAATAAAATGGTTCGCGTTCTTTTTTACCCACTTCATTCATTGTCTCTGCATTGAATAGTCGACCATTGATCATGGTGTAATCTACTTTATCCGAATCTCGAATATTTTTAAGCGGATCGCCATCTATAACCATTAAATCAGCCAGTTTGCCCACTTCAAGCGAGCCTACGTTTTTATCAAGTCCTAAATACTTAGCCGGATCGAGTGTTGATGCACGTATTGCCTCAAGCGGTGTCATTCCGCCTTGTGCAAACATCCACATCTCCCAGTGTGCACCTAAGCCTTCACGCTGACCGTGCGCACCTAAGTTAACTAATACACCTAGGTCTTGCAGCTCAGCAGCAACGCGTGCGTTATTAAAGTGATTATAGTGATGATCGGGCGCTTTAATGCGGCGCATAGAGCGTGGTAATAATTGATTTTTTGGCACAAATTTACTTAAACGTGGATGATTCCACACATCAGTTTTATCGTACCAGTAGTTCTCACCCCAAATGCCACCATAAGCCACTACAAGTGTTGGTGTGTAACCAACATCACTTTGCGACCATAACTGCTTTATATCGTCATATATGTTCTCTACAGGGATTGAATGCTCAATACCTGTGTGTCCATCTACAATCATACTTAAGTTATGTTGTAATAATGAGCCACCTTCAGGGACAACCATCATTTCAAGTTCACGGCCTGCTTCAATAACTTGTTGGCGCTGCTCTCGGCGTGGCTGGTTATACGATTTAACACTAAACGCCCCTACTTTTTTAAGGCGCTCTAAATGAAATTTAGCATCGTCTAACGAGTCAATATGCGACGTATAACCTGGCATATTTGCGCCATATAAAATAGTACCCGTTGAGAAAATACGCGGACCAACAATCATGCCTGCCTTTTGCATTTCGCTTGCGGTAAATATTTCTGAGGTATCGTTTGATGGATCGTGAATTGTAGTTACACCCAGCGCTAAACCTGCAAAGTTTTTCCAGTTTTGCTCAGGTATAATTTCACCGCTTGCTTGCGAGCCATGTGCATGAGCATCAACAATACCAGGCATAATTGTTTTGCCTGTTACATCAATAACCTCAGCACCTTTAGGGATGCTTATCTCACTGGCTGTACCAATTACTTTAATATGCTTGCCATCAGTGATAATTACACCATTTTCAATAACCTTTTCGTCATCCATAGTAATAATTTTTGCACCCGTGAGCGCAATCATGCCTTTAGGCTCTGCCATTTTTTTACTGAAACCGATATTATCGCCACTTTTCACTTTAAAGTCGGCATCCTCAGCTTTGTTAATGGCAAACATCCCTTCAAGGCTTGCATGATAAAGCTCAGGCCCTAATGTCCAGTAAAGTTTGTTGCTCTTAGCACTCCAGCTAATGTTTTCACCAGCACGTACCGATAACTGCTCTATTGGGAATTGACTGTCTTTAGGCCCAATATTAATTGTTTTACCACTTTGAACAAACGGCGTTACAAATACTTTAAATCGCTCAGCAAAAGCGAGGTATTGCCCATCTGGTGATACTCTAAATTCTGTCGCATGTTCTGACTCGTACAGTTTGCGAACTTTTTTACTTTCAAGCTCAACTACGCTAAGCGTTGGTTTTGGCCAAGGACTCATTATAAAAACGCGATCGCTTGCATCTCCAAATTGTGGTTGATAACCACTTTTTGAAATAAGTTCACTTTTACCGCCTTTAGCGCTTACGCTATAAACCCCCGGATTAAGTGACCACTTAGGGTTTAAAATATTGCCGCCAGTAGCTTTTCGATAAACAACCGTTTTACCATCTGGGCTAAACGTTGGCTCTACATATTTACCAGGCTCTTTAGTTATTGTATCGCCACGGCCACTGCGCGCAGACACCACTCTTACAGACCCTTGTTTGTTATCATCCCATGTGGTGTAAACTATTTTTTTACCATCGCGAGAGTACTGTGGAAATAATTCGTAATGATCAGTTTGCTTTGTTAAACGCTTAATTTTACCCGACTCTAAATCACGTTTATAAATATGCCCAAGCGCTTCAAAAATTGCCGTTTCGCCATCTGGGCTTACTTGCACATTACGCAGCATTTTTACATCAAACTCATCAGTATCTAAGTTTTGTGTAAAGCGCACCGCTTTTTGAATTTTTTTACTTGTTTGCACTTTAAAAGGAATGGTTTTTACAGATCTGTCTGCAACATCTAGCTTGTGAATTGTGCCACCAGCCCAAAATACCAGTTCTTCATTATCGGGTGTCCATGCAATAGTTGGGTATACACCATGAATAGCCCATGTTTCTTGCATATCTCGCTCAAGCTTATCGTAAAGCTTAGTGTGCTCACCGCTGGTTAAGTCATATAAATAAAGACTAGTTTGAAAATCATCACGCTTTATATACGCCAGTTTTTTTCCATCAGGTGACGGTGTAGGCCTAATAGCACCGCCCATCGTATCGATTATGGTTTCAATTTCACCCGTTTCACGGTCGTAGCGCTTAATTTTATAAATACCCGCTACAGAATCTTTTGAATAATGAAAGGTTTTACCGGGTGTTGCATCATGCGAAAAGTATACATAACGACCATCCGGTGAAAACATTGGCTCACCTAAATCTTTTTGATCGTTCTCGCGTTTTGTAAGCTGTACGCCCTTGCCACCCGCTTTGTGATACAACCACACTTCACCTGCTCCCAATGAGCGGCTAGCTGTAAAGTGTTTACGCGCAACTAAGTAGTCGCCATCAGGACTCCATGCAGGACTATTTAATAACCTAAAGGTTTCATCGGTAACAGCGTGTTGATTTTCGCCATTTAAGTCCATTATCCAAATGTTATCGCCGCCACCTTGGTCGGAGGTAAACGCAATACTTTTGCCGTTAGGACTAAAGCGTGGTTGCATTTGCCATGCAATATCAGAGGTGAGCTTTGTAGCTGTACCACCACTCATTGGCATAGTGTAAATATCGCCAAGTAAGTCAAACACCACAGTTTTACCATCAGGGCTAATATCTATATTCATCCATGTGCCTTGCTCAACGCTAATTGCAGCGTCAACAAATTGCCCTTTTGGTGAATCTACTTGCCATTTTTGTTCGTCTTTTTCAGCGGCATTTACCTGCCCTATCGCTAATGACACCGACAGCGCCAATACTGTATGAAGCATTTTTTTCATGCGTTTCTCGCTTGTTATTGTTGCAGTAAAAACTATTTCACATGATTGCAACAAAAACAAACGCAACTTGCCAGCGTTATATGATAAAGCGCGGTTTATGTAGGTTTAATGCCAAACAATAGGGTCAAATTGATAGTAATTAACTAACATACTGTAAATTTCAGGATCGTATCGGCGAAGCTCTGCGGGTTTTTCGAGAAAAGTTTCGGTGAGTACAGCAAAAAACTCAGCTTCATTAGTTGCGCCATAGCTGTGAATAACGTGTGGCATGCTATAAGCAACATGGCTTTTTAACTGGGTGAAAGCACGGCTAAATACTCGGCCCCACTCTTTGTAATCTGCTGAGCTTTTTAAAATGGGTGTGCCCGTTGTTTTACCTGTTTCTTGATCGAGTTGATGCGCAAACTCATGAAAAACTAAATTATGTCCATCACTTGGCAAGCGGTTACCTTCAAGCACGTCATGCCAACTGAGTACTAGTGTGCCGCCAGGCCATGACTCGCCTAGTCTTACCGTATTATGGTAACTCACAAGTCCTGCACTATCGCGAGTTGATTGCGGAGCATAATAAGCACTGGGGTATAATAAAATTTCTTTTACATTTCTATATAACGGCCACGGTTTATTAAGCACTAATACACACGCATCGGCGGCAACAATTAACTTCATTGCAGACGTTAACTTTAAGCCATCACAACCGACAAATCGTTTTTCATTTAAAAACCACGTTATGTGTCGCTCTAACTTTTCTCTGTCGGCATCGGTCATTTTTTTATAGATGGGCATGCAACGCAGTAAAATATCTTTTTGCTGCGAATTTAAAGCAAAGTCTTTATATTTACTGCGCCATAATCGGTTTTGAATTGATGGCCAACGCCAGAAAATCACCACAAAAAGAATTAAAACAACAATTAACAGTCCATTTATCATGGGGATTTCCTGAGCTAAGGTATGGTATATAAATATGTCCAGCACACGTGCTTTTCAAGCATATAAGGTTATGTATTTGAATATAAAGTAATTCACATCGCATTGCTTATAGATTACTTAACCTGAACTTTGGTTAAGAGATTTACTAATGTATTGGATCATGTTGATATTTAAATTTATTTTCTCTAGCCAGAGATTTTCAGTGGAAACAAGGCGAATTTACGCGTCAATAGCGGGCCTATTGCAAGTAAATTCAACGCAGTTAGCGCTAAAAATAGCTGCTTGAGATAGATTTATTATCCAGAGTTCAGGTTAATTACTGCTTTGCACTACCGTTAAATGACGTGTTTAAAGTTAACCTTTGCAAAAGGAGTCAAATGTACCCTGCAATGTGTTTATAAATTTCGCTACGTGCAAACCATCCATTAATGAGTGGTGTACATCGATAGCTAAAGGTATTGTACCTGTGTGTTTATCAAACTGACCAAATACAAATTTAGGAATGCCTAAACTCTCCCCTTCACTAAATGCATGCGAAAACGCACTAAAATTCAGCCACGGCAAAACAGATATATGAATTAAGTCGGCCTGCCCTTCTGTTTGAGCAAATGCATCAGAAAATAACGGCTGTAATTTCGCTTTTTTGCTTACGTCACTTGCATGATTTGCAAACTCTTTAAAATCGCTTGCGCTGTTAAAATAACTAAAAACAAACGTATCGTTTTCAGACAACTCAACCACACTTGCGCGAACACTGTTAAGTAGCCATGGCTTACTATCTATTATACGTAGCATTATTGAATCGTACTCATGGCACGCTTTTAAGGTGCAATATACATATGCTTGAAAAAAAGAAAATTGATTGGTTTTGCAATAGTCGTAAAGTGCTTGAGCATCTAAACGCACACACACATTAAAATAAGGCTGAGAAAAGTGTTTAAATAATTCAAAGTGTTGCTTTCTAGGCCAATTATCTAAATCGATAGGCTGCATGAGAGAAGTTGAGGGAGTCATAATTTGCCGCACAAAATTAAAAATAAAGTGTACCGCTGTTCAGTAACAATTGCATTAACTTACAGATAAACAAAAGGTGTGCAATTGCACACCCTTATATAAATTAGAACTTAGATCACAGACCGTTTTTAATGATCTCTTGCGCTAATTCGTCAGCAATTAAATGCGTTGATTTTTGCTCTTTTTCGCTACGGGCAAAGATTTCAGTTAACGTATTAAAAATACCTTCAACATGTTTATTAGACGCTGCTGCACTGTAACCATCTGGCGCTGTTTCGTAATAAACATTAATAATACCACCGGCGTTAATTACGTAATCTGGTGCATATAAAATGCCTTTTTCACGAATAACTTCACCATGGCGAGATTCTGCCAGCTGATTATTAGCACAGCCTGCAATAATAGTCGCTTTTAAACGCGGTATAGTTAAATCGTTAATAGTTGCGCCTAGTGCACACGGTGCATAAACATCAACATCTAAGTCGTAAATGTCATCAATGCCAACCGCAGTTGCGCCAAAATCACTTACTACACGATCAATGGCGGCTTGGTTAATATCAGTTACAAACAACTCAGCGCCCGCATCATGTAAATGTTTACATAAGCCATAAGCAACAGCACCTAGACCTTGCACAGCCACTTTCACACCTGCAAAATTTTGATGGCCACGTTGATGCTGTAGCGCTGCTTTAATTCCTAAAAAAGTACCGTATGCTGTAAATGGCGATGGGTTACCGCTTTTACCTTCAAGGCCCAGTACGTAATTAGTTTCTTTATTCATAATAGCTACATCAGCACATGTGATGTTTACATCTTCTGCTGAGTAATAGCTGCCATTTAATCGCTCTAATTGACGACCAAATGCACGGAATAATTGCTCAGATTTAATTTCTTTCGCATTACCTATAATTACAGATTTACCGCCACCAAAGGGTAAGCGCGCAACTGCATTTTTATAAGTCATGCCCTTTGATAAACGTAGCACGTCATAAACAGCATCTTCGTCGTTTGCATAATCCCACATTCTACATCCGCCAACTGCAGGACCTAGGTTGGTATTATGTACAGCAATAATTGCTTTTAAACCCGACTCTTCATCAGAACAAAAAACCACTTGTTCATGGTTATCAAATTCAACTCGATTAAACACAGCCACTTAAAATACTCCGAAATAGTTAACCCCTGAGAGGGTATGCGCGCTGGAAATTGCCGAGACTTTATCACTTCATATGCGTGTTCGCTATACTCACAGATGATAAAACCAATGAAAACATTAAGCTTAAATTAAATAACCCAATTAAAACTTTTATATAGATAAAAAATTTACAAAACCGTCATTTTTAAGTTTTAAATACTATAAATATAAGAACCACACCGACTTACGTTTACGTGAACGTAATACAATTGTTGCATGTAAAGTTTAATATACAAGTGCTACATGGCCGCTACGTACCGCTGCCTATAGGTTTCCAGTAAAAAGTGAGCTTTTTCGCAAACTGGTCAGAGCTGTAAACTTACTAATAACTCTATTTAAAAAAACAAAAAAGCGAGCACTAGGCTCGCTTTTTAAAAATACAAAACGTACGTTATTTTAGCTTGCTATCAAGCTCTTCAATTTTAGCTTTCCAGATAGCAGGGCCTTGTGTATGCGCATTGGCGCCTTCACTGTCTACTGCAACGGTCACTGGCATATCTTCAACTTCAAATTCGTAAATAGCTTCCATACCTAAATCTTCAAAAGCAACTACGCGTGCTTTTTTAATCGCTTTAGATACTAAGTAAGCTGCGCCGCCTACAGCCATTAAATAAACAGATTTATGCTCTTTAATAGACTCAACCGTTGCAGGGCCACGTTCAGCTTTACCAATCATGCCTACAATGCCTGTTTTTTCTAGCATCATATCGGTAAATTTATCCATGCGAGTGGCTGTTGTAGGGCCAGCAGGACCTACTGCTTCATCGCGTACCGCATCCACTGGGCCTACGTAATAAATAAATTTATTATCAAAGTCTACGCCCTCAGGTAAACCTTCACCTGAGTTGATCATATCTTGCAAACGTTTATGCGCTGCATCACGACCTGTTAAAATAGTGCCCGAAAGTAAAACGGTTTCACCCATTTTCCATTCTTGAACATCTTTTTTAGTCAGTGTATTTAAATCAACACGACGTGTGCCTTCGCCCACTTCAAATGTTACTTGTGGCCAATCTTCTAGTTTAGGTGCTTTTAAATTAGCAGGGCCAGAACCGTCAAGCGTAAAATGTACATGGCGAGTTGCCGCACAATTTGGGATCATTACTACAGGTTTTGAAGCTGCATGCGTTGGTGCTGTTTTAATTTTAACATCAACAACCGTTGTTAAACCGCCTAAACCTTGTGCGCCAATACCTAATTTATTAGCACGGTCAAAAATTTCTAAACGCAGTTTTTCTTCAGTTGTCTCTGCGCCGCGTTCCATTAATTCATGGATATCAACCGGATCCATTAACGACTCTTTAGCCATTACTGCTGCTTTTTCAGCCGTACCACCAATACCTATACCTAGCATGCCTGGCGGACACCAACCAGCACCCATTGTTGGTAGTGTTTTTTCTACCCATGCAGCAACATCATCTGACGGGTTTAACATAACCATTTTACTTTTGTTTTCAGAGCCGCCGCCTTTAGCCGCAACCATTACTTCTACTTTTCCACCCGCTACTAAATCAATATGCACAACCGAAGGCGTATTATCTTTAGTATTTTTACGCGTACCAGCAGGGTCTGCTACAATAGATGCACGTAAAGGGTTATCTGGATTCAAATATGCACGACGAGTACCTTCATCAACCATTTGTTGAACGGTTAAATCTGTTTTATCCCACTTAACATCCATACCTACTTTAACAAAACAGGTAATAATACCGGTGTCTTGGCAAAGTGGACGCTTGCCTTCAGCCGACATGCGTGAGTTAATTAAAATTTGTGCAATGGCGTCTTTAGCCGCTTTACTTTGTTCTTTGTTGTACGCTTTTTCGAGTGCTTGAACAAAATCAAGTGGGTGATAGAACGAAATATATTGCAATGCATCTTCAATGCTATCAATAAAGTCTTGCTGACAAATTGTACTCATAGTGGTTCCTTAAGTTACCGTTACGCGTTGTCGCGTAATCTAAATCAAACCGGTGACGGTGGTTTGCACTGTTTTTTGCAGCTTAGTGCTGCCAAAAAATTTGACTTATGATACCCTCCCAGCCCGTTTCGAGCCAGTTCTTAAAGGGGCAGTAAATGCTAAACAATAAAAAAAATTGTATTAAATTAGGCATAACACAAAACTGCATTGACGTTTTTGCGCATTTTTCACATTTGCCTTATGCAATTCTATTAGATTCTGCAAATAGTAATCATATAAACAGTCGTTTTGATATTGTTGCTATTGAGCCGCAAAGTACCCTTGAAGTAAAAAATAATAAAAGCTTTTTAAATAATATAGAAAGTAGTGATAACTGCTTTGAAATTATGAATAATGAGCTTTCGCATCTTGCTAAAACAAAAGCCGATTACGATTTACCCTTTAACGGCGGCTGGCTTGGCTACTTTGGCTACGACTTAGGGCGTACAATTGAAAACATCCCCACTCGTGCTATTGAAGACATTAATCTTCCCCAAATGGCTATTGGCCTTTACTTAGATGCCCTTATTTACGACAAACAGCAACAAAGCTGGTTTTATGTATCGCAGCCAAACACCGATAGATTAGCGCTTTATGAGCAATACTTAAATACGCACGCTAACTCCCAAGTTAATACGCAGTCCTTTGCCCTAAACAGCGACTGGCAATCAAATATGAGCGAAACCGAATACGCTGCAAAGTTTGCCCAAATTGAGGAGTATCTAAAAAGTGGCGATTGTTACCAAATTAATTTAGCGCAGCGCTTTAACGCTCAGTTTGAAGGCTCCCCTTGGGCGGCTTATATTAAACTGCGTGAGGCAAATAAAGCGCCATTTTCGAGCTTTATAAATCACCCTCAAGGGGCAATTTTATCAATTTCCCCTGAGCGCTTTATATCTGTAAATAATAACGTTGTAGAAACCAAACCTATTAAAGGCACACTGCCGCGAAAAGCGGATGCGCTGGAGGATCAACGCCAAGCCCAAATACTCGCAGCATCAGCTAAAGATCGCGCTGAAAACGTAATGATTGTTGATTTACTGCGTAACGACTTAGGCAAAGTGGCAAAACCTGGCAGCGTTCACGTCCCTTCCCTTTTTGCTATTGAAAGCTTTCCGGCAGTGCATCATTTAGTAAGCACGGTAACCTCTGAACTTGATGAAGGTAAAACAGCCGTCGATCAGCTAAAAGCGGCTTTTCCGGGAGGCTCAATCACCGGTGCGCCCAAAATTAGAGCAATGGAAATAATTGAAGAATTAGAACCACATCGCCGCAGCATTTATTGTGGTTCAATTGGTTATTTAAGTGCGTGTGGAAACATGGACACCAGTATCACTATTCGCACCTTGGTGTGCCACAAAGCGCAAATTTACTGCTGGGCAGGTGGCGGAATAGTCGCTGATTCTAAAGTCGAATTGGAATATCAAGAAACTTACGATAAAGTAAATAAAATCCTCCCTTTATTAAAACAGTAGGTCGCTTTGAATAGTGAACACATTATGGCGCGGTTTCTGTTAAGCCCTACAGCTGCGCCAAACCAGTTAAAAGACACGCGTAAAAAACGTGCTAGCGCTGTTATGCTGCCAATTATTGATATAGATAATCATGCACATATTTTACTGTGTAAACGCCCTACTTATTTACACCATCACCCTGGGGAGATTTGTTTGCCCGGAGGCAAGTTTGAAGTAAGCGACATTACCCTTCGCACCACAGCCCTTCGCGAACTAAAAGAAGAGCTAAATATTGCCCAAAGCAACGTTAATGTATTAGGTCACTTACCTGAGTATTCAACCTTAACGGGTTTTAGTATTAGCCCCTATGTAGGTTTACTCAAAAAAGACACCACCTGGGAAAATGACTATAATGAAGTACAAGCGAGCTTTTTGCTCTCGGTCACTGAATTAAATAACGAAGCTAACTGGCAACCCTTACCTTTTCAACGATTTGGGAAAACGGTTATTTTGCAAGGTTTTAAAACGCCGCATGGTTTACTTTGGGGTGCGACGGCAAACATTATAAAAAACTTTACAAAACAACTCGCCTTACCAGTTTAAATCTTCGTTATTAGTAGTTACACAATCACAATTCCACGTTATCATGCTCGACCGTTCAAAGAGCAGCTTCGAGCTGATAAAACAAAGTAGAGACACACATTATGATCAGTGCATTTGATATGTTTAGCATTGGTATTGGCCCTTCGTCATCACACACCGTTGGCCCAATGCGCGCATCACGCTTATTTGTTAATGACCTACAAGAACAACAATTATTAGCAAATGTTACCGATATTAAAGTAGAGCTTTATGGCTCTTTGGGACAAACAGGTGTTGGCCATGGCTCGGGTAAAGCCGTAATTCTTGGTTTAGCCGGTTATGACCCTGAAACTATAGATGCCGATTTAGTCGACGACATTTTAGCCACTATCGAACAAGATCAGGTTATTTATTTAAACAAAACACACAAAGCTAAGTTTCCAAAACAAGGCGCTATTGTTTTTCATCGTCGCAAAACGCTGCCTAAGCACTCTAATGCAATGGAAATTATCGCCTCAAACAACGGCGAAAAAGTTTACAGCAAAGTATATTACTCTATTGGCGGTGGCTTTATTGTTACTGATGAAGAGTTTGAAAACGAAAAACAAGCAGCCCTTGATATTAGAGAAGAAAACCCAGCTCCTTTCCCTTTCAGTAGCGCAAAAGAGCTACTAGAGATGTGTAAAGAGTCAGGGCTTAGTGTTTCAAGCTTGATGATGAAGAACGAAAAAACACTGCGCACTGAAGATGAAATAAAAGACACGCTGTTTCATATTTGGAAAGTAATGATGGCCTGTATTGAGCGTGGTATGCGTACCGAAGGTATTTTACCTGGCGGCTTAAAAGTAAAGCGCCGTGCGCCAAGCCTATACTTAAAACTAAATATAGAGGTCAGTAACGACCCACTTCGTGCAATGGATTGGGTTGATTTATTTGCCCTTGCCGTAAACGAAGAAAATGCGGCAGGTGGCCGTGTAGTTACCGCACCAACTAATGGTGCTGCGGGTATTTTACCGGCTGTGCTTATGTACTATCACACATTTGTGAAAGAAGTAGACCGCGATATAGCCACACGTTATTTATTAACGGCTGCTGCTATTGGTATTTTATATAAAAAGAATGCCTCTATATCGGGTGCTGAAGTAGGTTGCCAAGGTGAAGTTGGCGTTGCGTGCTCTATGGCTGCAGGCGCATTAACAGAAATTGTTGGTGGCAATGTTGTGCAAGTAGAGAACGCAGCAGAAATTGGTATGGAACATAATTTAGGCCTCACGTGCGACCCTGTTGGTGGCTTAGTACAAGTACCGTGCATTGAACGTAATGCAATGGGCGCGATTAAAGCAATTAATGCCTCACGTTTAGCTATTCGTGGCAGTGGCGAGCAAAAGGTATCACTTGATAAAGTGATTAAAACCATGCTTGAAACCGGCAACGATATGAAAACCAAATACAAAGAAACCGCTCGCGGTGGATTAGCAGTTAATATTATCGAATGTTAATCAGCTCGCTATAAAAAGAAAAAGCTGCCTATTTAAAATAGGCAGCTTTTTTATTGTTCGTTCAATGTAATCACCTTATTTAACCGGTAACTCTATATCTGCAAATAATTTATCTACATCGTCTTGGTTACGCATTAAACTTGCTCGCTCTACGCGCTCTTTAGTTAAGTGCGGTGCAAAACGTTCAATAAAATCATACATATAAGTACGTAAAAAGCTGCCCTTTCTAAAACCAATTTTGGTCGTGCTTGCTTCAAATAAGTGGCTTGCATCAATACACACTAAATCGGTATCGCTCACTTGATCTATCGCCATTGAAGCGACAACACCAACTCCTAAACCCAGTCGTACGTATGTTTTTATAACATCAGCATCGGTTGCAGTAAATACAATGTGTGGCTCAAGTCCGTGTGCGCTAAATGCTTTATCTAACTCTGAGCGGCCCGTAAAACCAAATACATATGTAATGAGTGGATATTGGGCAATGTCAGCAACAGTTAAACTATTTGCCTTTTTAGCGAGCGGATGGTCTTTAGCAACAACAATACTGCGATTCCAATGATAACAAGGCAACATAACTAAATCTGAATACAAATGCAGTGCTTCTGTTGCAATAGCAAAGTCGGCATCACCGCGTGCTGCAGCATCCGATATTTGCTGTGGAGTGCCTTGGTGCATATGAAGCGATACCGCAGGGTATTTTTTCATAAACCCTTGAATAACGTTAGGCAAAGCATAACGGGCTTGGGTATGTGTTGTGGCAATATTTAACTTACCTTGATCAGGTAACGTATGCTCATTAGCAACGGCTTTAATACCTTCTACTTTGGAGAGTATTTCACGAGAAATATTAATTATATCTTCGCCAGCACCGGTTACATGCGTTAAATGTTTACCACTGCGACCAAAAATTTGTACACCCAACTCATCTTCTAACATGCGTACTTGTTTAGAAATTCCTGGCTGCGAGGTAAATAAACTCTCAGCAGTCGCTGAAACATTTAATTTATGATTTTGTACTTCTACGATGTATCTGAGTTGTTGTAATTTCATGGCTGCAAATTTTAACGTTATTATTCATATTATTTATAAAGGCAATACCGCTTAAAACCAAGTGTTATTTGCGTAAAATATCACTTTAGGTCTTTAGGTGTGCAATTATCTGATTAGAGCTCAAGGCTAGCATAATAAATATGCTTGAGGTAGCGATGTTTATTCAGCTTTAGTTTATAAGCCCTTAGGGTGACTACGGTTTATAAAGAGCTCAACCTATCAATTTTTTGGTGTATTTTTTAAGTTAATCGGCGCAAAGCTACCCTGTTAACGTATATTTAATGTAAGATTAAATAATTAGGTTATATGTCCGAGAATTACACCATGATCGTTTCTATTATAATAGTGCTTATAGTTGCATTGATTGTGATTGCACTTTGGGTAAGTGCTGTACAACAACACAAAGAAAAACAAGAAGCGGAACGCCGCAAAGAGCTAACAAAACAAAAAGCTATAATAGAAGAAACAGAAGAAGCACTAATGAATAGTGCCAATATACCTCTTTCTGAAAATATAATCCGTGTATTGCAACGCCGTATTTACGAAGCATTAAACACGATGGTTACTAGTTCGCCAACATCCAAAGCACTCAAAAGCCGCTTAGGTGAGGCTAAAACGCACCTCACCAATGCAGTTCTAGACAACAGCAGTGAAGCCCTAACGCTACCGAGTAATGACAAGCAGCTTGTTGGCCTAATTCAAGGTATTAAAAAATTACGCTCAATTTTACGCTCTGAACATAATAAAGGTCGTATTGATAGCCAAGTTTTTGTTTTAGAAGATAAACGTCTTGAAAAACTACAACTGCGTATTAATATCGAAAGCCAAATAAAACGTGGCTTATCTGCCCGCTCAGCGAGTATGGTTGGCTCTGCAAGGCAGTATTTTGAAAAAGCACAGGCAACGCTCAATGCAGTTACATACACCGATGAATATGTAACAACAAAACGCCAAGAAGTTGAAGGTTACTTAGAAGCAATTAGTGTTGAACTAAGAGCTTCTAATGCAAGCGCACTTAAAAAGAAAACAGAAGAAGAGCAAGACGACTTAGATATATTGTTTGCTCCTAAAAAGAAATGGTAGCGTTTTTATACTAAAAATAAGTATTAAAAAAGCCTGCACAAATTAAATTTGTGCAGGCTTTTTTGTCTCTTTGTTAGTCATTAAGACAAAAATGCAAACTTGAAAACAAACAAGGCTGTTAATATCCAAACACTAATACTGATTTGATCTTGCTTACCACACAATACTTTTACCGCTGTATAAGATATAAAGCCAAGTGCAATACCGTGCGCAATCGAAAACGTTAATGGTGTCATTAGTAATACCACAGTAACAGGAATTGCATCGGTCATATCATCCCAATTTACAAACTTTAAATTTTGTAGCATCAGTACAGCGACATATAAAATAGCACCTGCCGTAGCATAAGCCGGTACCATTTGTGCAAGCGGTGCAAAAAACATCATTAGTAAAAAGCAAATACCTACAACTACAGCCGTTAAACCAGTACGTCCGCCAACAGAAACACCAGCAACCGATTCTATATACGATGTAGTCGTAGACGTGCCTAGCATCGCACCTGCAATTGTTGCAGAGCTGTCAGCACTTAGTGCACGCCCTAAACGAGGCATGTTACCTTTTTCATCAGCTAAACCAGCTTTTTGAGTGACCGCAACTAATGTACCCGAAGTATCAAAAAGATCGACAAACAAGAATGCAAAAATAACACTCATCATTGATATATCAAAAGCGGCGGCAAAATCTAGTTGCATAAAAGTAGGCATTATTGATGGTGGCATAGCCATAACACCGTGATATTCAACAAGCCCTAAACTTAGTGCAATGCCTGTCACTAATAAAATACTAATAAGTACACCGCTTTTAAAATCGCGGTATAAAAGCGCTGCAATTACAAAAAAGCTTAATATAGCTAATAATGGGCCTGGGGAAGTAATGTCGCCCAATTGCACTAGTGTTGCTGGGCTTGAGACAATAATGCCTGCATTTTTAAGGGCAATTAAGGCTAAAAAAGCACCAATACCTGTTGCGATAGCTCGCTTGAGCACCAGAGGTATGGCATTAATAATCCATTCTCTGACTTTAAATAAACTTAAAAATAAAAATATACAACCCGACATAAAAACAGCCCCTAATGCGGCTTGCCAGGTATAACCCATTCCTAATACGACGCCATACGTAAAAAAAGCATTTAGTCCCATGCCAGGCGCTAATGCTAATGGATAATTAGCCCATAAACCCATTATAAAACAGCCTATCGCAGCTGCTATACAGGTAGCTACAAATGCAGCCCCTTGGTCCATCCCTGCCTCAGCAAGCATAGCCGGGTTTACAAATACAATGTATACCATAGTAATAAAGGTAGTTAGGCCAGCAACGCATTCGCGTTTAACTGTTGAATTATTTTCGCTGAGTTTAAATAAGGCTTCAAACATAATAAACTTGTGATAGTAAAAAGTGACGAGATTTTAACATAAAAATTATCTTTTACAGGACATTTTACCTTGCTATATACTAAACTGTTAAAGTAGTTAAAATAATAAATGAACCAATATGCTTAAAACAACACCTTGTGAGCAAGACTTAGAGCAACAGCTAGACAACATTTTAGGTTTTGTTACTCAACCAGAAAGCAGCCCCGCGCCCATTGATAATAAAAAAGATGAGCAAAGTACTATTAATAAAGCCCTATATTATTTAAAAAATAATCAAGCTCCATTGGCTGCAAAATGGATGCGCCTTGCTGCAATGGCAGGAAACCATAGAGCACAGTTTTATTTAGGTTTATTTTTTGTAAAAGGTGAAGGCGTGCCACAAAGTGTATTTCATGCTGTAGCGTGGTTGAGCTTAGCGAGTAGCCAAGGGTACGCACCTGCCACTGCAGCGGTTACAGATATACGCAAACATATCGAAACTAAGCGATTTAAAGATGCTCAATGTTATGCAGCAAGTTTGTACGAACAAATTCACCAACTCCAGTTTTGTCATATGATCCCTCGCACGAGTGAAAACACATAAGCTAACTAAGTTATAAGTACTGTATACAGTGTTGAAAAATACTGTATATAGTTACAAAGATACTCCTACACAGTATAAAACCCACAAATGAAAACATGACTCAAAAATTTATTTTAAAAATACCCCCTCAAAAACAAGCCTATAACAAGTTGATTAATAAAGAATTATAGATTTAAAAACAAAAAACAATGATCAAAAGCTGAATAACTGTACAAATAAATAGCATAAAATGCTTGCACGAAAGCACTGTATAAACTACTGTATATGAATACTGTATAAAAACCCAGTGAGTGAAATTATGTTACAGCCTATTACCGTAAGAACAGTTAAAAGTTACCAACAAGACGAGCAAAGCGATTGCGTAAATTTGATCCAAATTGAAGATGAAATTTCAGCGACCTTTGAGCTTTTAAAAGTATTACACCAATACAATAGCTCTAATGCATGGACGTTATTAATTGCGCCAGATCATGTACCGAGCAAAGCTTTACTTGACTCATGCTCTATTGATACAAGTAAATTACTTGTTATTAGACAGAAGCACCTAGTAAATCTAGAGTATGTATTAAATTCTGCATTACATAATGGAAACTTTGCAGCGGTAATCACCTGGACCGATATAGTTAATAACCAACTACTTACAAATCTATCGTTCGATTTAAGTAAAACGAATACAAAACTATACTGTTTTACTAAAAACGCACAAACAACAGAGATACCACTCGCTCAATAAGCTTGTTAAACTAATGTTTTAGACTTTGTACTATTATTATGACTTCACTCAATACCACTTTATGTTTTTGCAGCAGTGGGCACAATTATGCCGATTGCTGCGAGCCGCTTCACTTATCTGTTATGCAAACTGACACTCCTGAACAACTTATGCGCTCACGATTCAGCGCTTATGTTATTAAAAATGCAAAATATGTTTATCAAACCTACGCAAAAGAAAAACAAGCTGAGAATCCGGTTAAAGAAATCAATGATTTTGCTAACAGCTGTCGATTTATAAATCTTGATTTAATTGACTCAAGCCATGATGGCGATACTGGAACTGTAGAATTTAAAGCCCAATATTTTTATCAAAACTTATTTTGTGAGCTTCACGAAAAATCGCAGTTTATTAAAGAAAACACTCAATGGCGTTATTTAGATGGCACTATATATCCTGTTGAAGATATTAAAGTAGGCAGAAATGATGACTGCCCATGCGGTAGTAATAAAAAGTACAAAAAATGTCATAGCATGTAATAAATAATCTTATTTAGTATTTATCACCTAAAAGGTGTTTTTAAGCGGCAGAGCAATTTATTAGCTAACTAAACTTAAAAACACACTTTGTTACGCCCTTGCATTTTAGACTCATACATTTTTTCATCTGCGATCTGCAACGTGTTTTTGTTATTTACGTATGGTTGTAGGGTTGCACCGCCAATACTAATAGTCACAAAGTTATATTCTGAATATTTGTGTAATATTCCTAAATCGACCACATTTTGTTTAATTTTACCAGCAACACAAATTGCACCTTCGGTGCTTGTATGCGGTAAAACAACTACAAACTCTTCGCCGCCATAACGCGCAACAAAATCGGTTGGCCTTTGCAAACTATTAGTAATAGTTTGTGCTACTAGGTTTAACACCGTATCCCCCTGCACATGACCATAGATATCATTGTATTGCTTAAAGTAATCTATATCGATGAGTAATAGTGCATAGTCAACTTTTTCTCGTAAGGCGCTTCGTTCCATTTTAGAAAAATGTGCATCAAAATAACGGCGATTGAATACTTTAGTTAAATCATCTAAAAATACTTTTTGATTGAGTAAGTCGTGTTGTAATTTTAACGTTATATGGGCACGAACCCTTCTAAATAGTGTTTCTTTTATAATCGGCTTTTTAATAAAATCAACAGCTCCGGCTTCCCAACACTCTTCTTCTTCGTTTTCAAAGGATGTAACAAAAATAACGGGTATATCCTGTGTTTTAGTATTATTTTTTAATTTTAAACATGTATCAATACCACTCATTCCACCCATATTAATATCGAGTAGGACTATATCAGGTACATTTACATTACAAATTTCAATTGCTTCTTCACCACTTCCAGCTGTTGTCACATTAAAATGCTCAGATAATATTTTTTTTAATACGATTAAGCTTAATAACTGATCGTCAACTATAAGTACTTTAGAATTCTTTAAACTTAGTTTTAATTGATGGCCAGAGTAATTTATTGGCATAGTAAAAATGTTTTGTTTTTTTAATTAAAAACAGCCTATAGCATCACATTTTGTTATGCAAATGTTAATTAAGAGGGGTTCTACTTATTGGTTACTAATAAAAATACTTTTTAGTAAATCTTTACTGCATAAAAACAAAAAATGAGCCACTTGGACTCATTTTATAACTTTGAATACTTAATTTAGTTAAGTATTATTCGTCATCATCTAAATCTAATTGCTGACGTTGAGCAGGTCGAGCTAAAATCTCTACGTAGAAAGAGGTCAAACCTTGCTTTTCAATTTCGCCAATTTGGTTACTTAATTCAGCAACGTGCACAACTTGCGCATCTTCAGCTGTGTTACCAAACTTACAGTCAAATGCCCAATAGTCAGCATCTTCAGGTAGCGTTTTATTACGCTCTCTTTTCAAATATTTTTTCACTTCGTGCTTTGCAGCATCAACCATACGAGGGTATTTGATTTTCTCGTGATTTAGCGTGAATGTTTTCTTCATTACGTTCCTAATTACCTTGGTTTAATGATAATGGCATTTCATGTCATACCATTTGACGCCATTATAGCAATTGCATTTAATTTTTGGATGCTTTTTTTTCATTAAATCAATTATTAGCAAATATATAAAGCAGACCCGTTATAAAGCATATATTAACTGATGATTATTACAATCATATATCACACCGCAATAAGCTGAAGTGGTTGATGTATTGCATCATTATTAAGGCTGTCGTAAAAAGCAGCTGCATCTATAGGAGGATTAGCAAGTTGTGTTTGTTCGCTTTTAATTCTTCTTCTGACAGCAAGCTCACAGTTATCTATTATATTAAGTGGAATATGCTTATCATCATTTCTAATCGCAAGTGGTTCAGGCTTTAAGCACTGTCTTAGCTTAATACTTGTCATACCGCAGCGCTCCCCTTCTTGAGATATTAATGATGCATTAAACTGTCCAACCAACATATTGTATTCATCAGGGGCTAAAAGTTGCTTTGGACCTGCGCCAAATTGCTTTCTTAATGCCTCTTCTTCTATAACTAAATTATCTATTTCAGTTTTTGGTAAATGAAATTGGCTAAAGTCGAGTGCGTCATGTGACAGCATCGCTAATAATAGAGAAAATTCGCCACGACGATTTTCATGCACACTATTATTGAGCCTACTGTTTAACTGACTCTCTGTGATTAACAAATCATCTATTTGCATAGTCTTTAGTCGATTGTGGTAACTGATAGATATTTATCGGCTTTATTTCAATTTTCTTTAGCTTTTTTCTTTACTTAAATACGCAATTTGCTATTATCAGCGCCGTTGCATTGGAGGGGTTCCCGAGCGGCCAAAGGGATCAGACTGTAAATCTGACGGCTCAGCCTTCGCTGGTTCGAATCCAGCTCCCTCCACCACTTTTCTTACCGCTAAGTTAAGTGGGGCCAAATGCAATAAAATTAGTGTGGAGGGGTTCCCGAGCGGCCAAAGGGATCAGACTGTAAATCTGACGGCTCAGCCTTCGCTGGTTCGAATCCAGCTCCCTCCACCACTTCTCTACTATTCCTATATTCCTATATTCCTATATTCCTATATTCCTATATTCCTATATTCCTATATTCCTATATTCCTATATTCCTATATTCCTATATTCCTATATTCAGGTTAACTTCAAAATACCCATTGTAAACTCATACTGTTTTTCTTTAGCCATGTTGATGACGCTTTATAATTAGGAAAAAAACACTCAACGTGTTGCCAAAAAGCTTTACTGTGGTTTAAGTGACGTAAATGCGCTAACTCGTGGACAATCACATAATCAATAGCATGATAAGGCGCTCCGATTAAATGCAAATTAAATGTTAGCTCTCGCTTACTATTACAACTTCCCCACTTTCGCTTATAAATAGCTACTTTTAGACTCGTAGGTAATTCTTCACCCATTTGTGCGCAGAAGTACGCTAAACGCATTTCTATATATGCAGTTAGTTGCTCTTTTAAATATTCTTCAAGAAGTTGCTGATATTTTTGCGAAGTATTTTTAACGCGCGAAGAGTGCGTAATAAGCAAGCTGTCGTTACTGTTTATTACTTCGGACTTAGTACCTTGCTTAAACTCTATGTTTTCAATACTATCAAAGATTAAAATTTGTTTGTCTTTGAGCGGGTTCTGTCTGCTATCAGCAATATTGTGCTGTTTAGTTAATTGAGCATTTACCCACACCTGCTTATCAAAAAGCCATTCTTGGATGTGTTTATTACTAACAAACTGAGGGGCATATACAGTCACCTTTTTGTTATGTACTTTAATGGCAACCGTTTTACGTTTTATACTTTTCTTTAACTGATATTCAAACACTTTCATACTCATTAATGATATTGCTACGAGAAAATTCACCAGCAACTAATAAAACCAAATAAAGTGTAATTTTCGCTTAGTTAAGCCAATTCATTAGCTTTCTTAATGTTGCTCGATAGAAACTTAAATATGATCATATAAATCTAACTTAGCCCCGTTAAAGGCAATACATTAGAATAAAAAACACCAACTAAAAAACTAATCCCTGATAAATAAAAGAAAACGAAAAGTAATAAATTCGTTACTTTATTCACTTCATTGAATTAACGGTTTATTTATTAATTAATTAGATTAAACTTGATAAATAAAGATTATATTTTGAGCCGTTATGTTATCAGCTTTTTTTATCACAGACCAAGATCCTAGCTTAATCATTAATGGCGTTTTCGATCCTCTATTAGTTACAATGTCATTGCTAATTGCTATTTTTGCAGCCTTTTTCACCATTCGACTTATAGATCTCGCAAAAGAAACTCAATTTCCTAGCTACCAACGTTTAGCAAATGTGACCGCTGCTACTGTTTTTTCGGCTGGTATTTGGAGTATGCACTTTATTGGTATGCTTGCCTTTTCACTGTGTACTAATATTGATTATGATCCAACAATCACTCTCCTTTCTTTTATACCAGCATTTATAGCATGTCAGTACGCTGTATCAATGCTAGTAAATAGTAAAGGGAATCTAAAAGTATTGTCGATTTGCTCCGTGTTACTAGGAGCCGGCATTGGCACTATGCATTATAGCGGCATGGCTGCAATGGATCTTGCTCCTTTACTTAGATATGATCCATTGATATTTGCGTTATCAATCATTGTTGCTGTAGCCCTGTCCTTTATAGCCCTTTACAGTCGCTTTAATCTTGAGCGTTTTTTACCCTCTTTATCACCTCTTCAAAATAACTCAATTAGCGCTGTTATTTTAGGGTGTGCTGTTGCTGGTATGCACTATATGGGTATGGCCGCTACACGTTTTGTAGCTACATCGCCACTAATCTATGATGATGCTAACGCAACCGCAGGACTAACTTTTATCGCCATTGCAGTCGCCACAGCAACTATCGCGATTACAAGTGTGGTTGGTGTAATAAATGGTATGGTTCGCTATCGCATGCTACTTGAGGATAAGTCGGCAAAAGAATCCCGTCTAAATGCTATTTTAGGCACCGCTATAGATGGCATTGTTACCATTGACCATACTGGTATTATTTTAAGTTTTAATGAAGCCGCAAGTAAAATTTTTGGCTGGCAAGAAAACCAAGTTCAAGGCAAAAACGTAAAAATGCTAATGGACGATAACATTGCCAAGCACCACGACGAATACCTCTTAAATGCTCACAATGTTGATCTAGGTAAAATAATAGGCATAAACCGTGATGTATATGCAAAACACATGAACGGACATGTTTTTCCTATTCGCTTAGGTATAGGCGAAGTAAATCAGCCGGGCCATAACCCTTTATATGTTGGCTTTATCACCGACTTGACCGAACAACGCGCTTTGCAGCAAAGTTTAGAAGAGAAAGAACAAAAATACCGCTCTCTTATCGATAACATGCCCGGAGTAGCGTTTAGATGCAAGTTTGATGACAACTGGACTATGTTATTTATTAGTCCAAATATAATTGAGCTTACAGGGTATAACCCAAATGAGTTTACAGAGCATTGTATCGAGTTTAATGACTTGGTCTTGAAATCAGAACAAAAACAAATAGTTGATGAAGTCACTAAAGCTGTTGATGCAAAATCTCAATATTCTATTGAATACCGAATTAGACATAGAAATGGTAAAATTTTGTGGTTGTTAGATAAAGGGAGTATCAACTTTGATGCTCAAGGCAACCCAAAGTGGATTGATGGTGTTTTAGTCGATATTACTGAACGCAAAGAATATGAAGAAAAACTAGAGCAAGCTAAATTTAAAGCTGAAGAAGCTGCTCATGCAAAGCAATCTTTTATGGCTAATATGAGCCATGAAATACGCACCCCAATGAATTCTATAATAGGTTTTAGCGATCTATTAATGGATACCCCACTTGATCAAGAACAACAAAAGCACTTGGTTACCGTAAATAATGCAGCGCGTTCATTGCTAAGATTGTTAAATGAAATTCTTGACTCTGCAAAACTAGAACGCGGTAAACTCACCATTGAGCCAGTCCACTTTAGCTTAAAACCAGTGATAGACAGTATTATTTCTACTTTTTGGTTAGAGGCTAAAAAGAAAGATTTAGAACTTAAACTCCATATTAAAGAATCAGTAAGTTCTACGTACTACGGCGACCCAGATCGACTCAGACAAGTACTCACTAATCTAATTGGTAACGCGATTAAGTTCACCGAAGAAGGCTCTGTTACGGTCACCGTTGGCATGACACAAAATCAGCATCTGTTTTTTGAAGTGCAAGATACCGGAATTGGTATTGCAAAAGATCGTATTCAAGCTGTATTTCAACCTTTTGAACAAGCCGATGGCACTACTACTCGCCGCTTTGGTGGTACAGGCCTTGGTACAACCATAAGTAAACAACTTGTAGAGCTTATGGGCGGAACAATAAACTTAGTAAGTGAGCTAGGTAAAGGCACCTGTTTTTACTTTTCATTGCCGCTTACTTTAGGTGACGAATCTAAAATAGATTATTTTGATGGTCTACACACCCAACTGCCTGCACTTAGAGTGCTAGTAGTTGATGATATAGAGCAAAATACAGAACTACTGTCTTTGCTTCTGTCACGCGATCAGCATTCAGTTACCAAAGCGTCAAACGGACTTGAAGCGATTAAAGTATTTGAAGAGCAAGACTTTGATGTCATATTAATGGATATACATATGCCCTTGTGTGATGGCATACAAGCAGCACAAAAAATAAGAGCAATAGAAAACCAAAGGCAGCTTAAGTACACGCCAATTATCGCGCTCACAGCAAGCGTATTACAGCAAGATAAGCTTACGGCTAAAAAAGCAGGCATGAATGGCTTTGCAAACAAACCCGTCGATATAAATCAGCTTAACCAAGAAATAGCGCAAGTGCTGGGGCTTGGTATTGCCAAAGAAATGGTTATATCGCAAAGCGATCCTAAAGCGCAGCATATAGATTTTGAAAAAGGATTAGCACTTTGGGGTTCTAAGTGTAAGCAACTTACAGAGATTACTAAGTTTGTTAGTGATAAGCGGTTTGAGAGATTATTTAATGATAAATTATCAAACATAAAAGATGTCGATAGCCTCATTCACACACTCAAAGGTGTTGCTGGTAACTTAGGGCTAACAACGTTAATGAAGTTATTAACCGATTTAGAGCACAAGCAAAGTGATGCTAAAGTTATTAGTCTTTTAGACGATATCAAAAGCGAACTACTTATTATAACGCAACTGCTGTCATCAAATACTTGCGATGAGCCAAATAGCAAGCCTGAAGATAATAGCTCAGACACTCTATCAATAGATGAGATTAAGCAATTGTGTGAAACACTTCATCAAGATGCGCAAAACGCAGAATTAAATGATGAACTACTCGCAAAGTTGCAACGCGGCGCACCTTCTACCTTTCAAAATGAAGTTGATGATATAGCCGAAGCCTTTGATGAATTTGATTTTGATAAAGCACACGTAATACTTGAAACCTTACTTGAAAAACTAACAAACGATGAGTATTAATTAATGGATTTTACGACAGATAGGCCACGGGTATTAATTGTTGACGATGAGCCTGCAAATCTAAAAGTAATGCGCGAAGTGTTAGGTAATCAATATCGTATGTCGTTTGCTAAATCGGGTGATGCCGCACTAGCACTACTTGAAAAAGAACTACCAAAGCTAATTTTGCTCGACATAATGATGCCAGATATGAATGGCTTTGAAGTGTGCCAAATAGTTAAGAGAAATCCTAAAACATCACACATCCCAATTATTTTTGTAACTACGCTTAGCGATGAAAGCGATGAATACAAAGGTTTTGAGTTAGGCGCAGTAGATTATATTACTAAACCAATAAGCCCTGCCATTGTAAGAGCAAGGGTTAATACTCACTTGTCGCTAGTACAAGCAGAGCAATTAAAGCAAGCTCATGTAGATTTAGTAGAACGTCTAGGCCGTGCAGCGGAATATAAAGACACCGACACGGGTGAACACATAGTGCGCATGAGCCAATACAGTAAAGTATTAGCGTTAGCGCTAGGTATGGATGAACAACGTGCAGAACTTCTACGTCAAGCCGCCCCAATGCACGATGTAGGAAAAATAGGTATTCCTGACGCTATCCTACTCAAACCTGGAAAGTTAACCTCTGAAGAGTTTGATCATATGAAAGAACACGCCACCATTGGCGCGCAAATTTTAGCAAACTCATCATCTCCTTTACTACAACTTGCACATACACTTGCAATTGAACACCACGAAAAATGGGATGGCTCAGGCTATCCTAACGGGATCAAAGGCGAGGAAATATCAGTTGAAGGTAGAATTGTTGCTATAGCTGACGTATTTGATGCACTTACCTCAAAACGCCCTTACAAAGAGGCTTGGAGCGTAGAGAAAACAGTTTTGCATATGCAAGAGCAAGCAGGAACTCATTTCGATCCCGCTCTAATCGAGCTATTAGTAAAAAACTTATACGATATTATTGCTATAAAAAATGCAAATCAAGAAAGCTAATTCTTTTTAGCACTGTGAGAGCCAAGCTCAACATTTGGGTAACAAGATTTTATATAACGATAGTCATGTGACGTAATTTCATGGCTATTGCCACTTTCGTCTTTAAAGTACATAGAAAACGTTACACCATGATCTGCTAAAACTACTTTTATATTTAAACTCTCAAGATGAATACGCCATTGAATAAATTGATCCCCTGAGGCCAAAAATGCAATCCCTTTACTGCGCCCCTCTCCTTCAAACAATGCTAAACGAGTGGTTGAACAAGCATCTTCAAGCGTTAAAGGGCCTAGCCCATGCTCATTCCAAAAGGTAAGCTCTGGCACTACGCTAAAACCTAAAACCTGTTCATACCAATTAACGGCACTCAATAAGTTATCAACATTTAAATGGCAATGATCAATGCCTGATAATTTCGGTATGCTTGTATTATTCACGTTACTCACCAATTTCTGACTTTAATTGCTCTAAAAACTCATGCATATACCTTGTTCGTCTATTCGCCTCTGCTTTAGCTGATGGGGTATTCATACTATCGGCAACATGTAATAACTTTATGAAAAAGTGATCAAGCGTGTATGTTTTATCATCAGCCACGCGTTCAACACAAAAAGGGTCATTTGGGTTATATAATAACCGAGAAATTGAGCCACCAACCTTCATGCACCGGCTAACGCCAATAGCGCCCAATGCATCCATTCTGTCGGCATCTTGTACTATTTGCGCTTCAACTGTTTTAATTTTTATATTTGCGCTGAAGCTATGTGCTGCAATTGCATGATGAATCTCATCAAAAAGTGACTCGTCATAATTAATCGATTTTAAAAATTCCAATGCCTTATCAGCTGCCATAGTAGAGGCTTTTGTACGATCAGGGTGGTTTTTAGCCACCGCCACACAGTCGTGCATCCACGCTGCAGGTAATACTACTGACATGTTTGCCTGCTCCGCATTACATAACTGTATTGCAACGCGCACCACTCGCTCTATATGAGTAATGTCATGAGCAACATCGGCATGCACTAAAGAGGCGATAAACCCTCTACATTGTGAGTTAAGTATTTCTAAATCAGGGCTTAAAGCGACGTCAGGCAAAGTTAGGTTCCAAAAAGCTAATTAATCAATGAATTATCCGTACTTTACCGTGCTTTATGCCCCCCTTGCAAAACATTCATTGTATGTTGCTCCTTGCTTGACTAAAATACAGCGCTTATTTATTACTACTGAGAAGCCTTATGTCATCTGCCGTTTACCTACAAGCTGGTCGCGATAAATCATTAAAAAGAAAACACCCTTGGTTATTTTCAAAAGCCATCAAAAAAATTAAAGGTAAACCTGGATTAGGCGACACAGTAACGATTCACGACAGCGAAGGTAAGTTTTTAGCAACTGCTGCATATAGCCCTCACTCACAAATTCGTGCACGTGTTTGGAGCTTTGACGAAAAAGAAGTCATCGATCAACACTTTTTTGAACGCCGTTTACGTCGCTCATTAGAAGCCCGTAGTCAAGTTATTGAAGAAGGCGGATTAACGGGGTTCCGCTTATGTGCTGCTGAGTCTGATTACTTACCAGGCGTTACAATAGATAAATTTGACAACGTATTAGTGTGCCAGCTATTAAGCGCCGGTGCCGAGCGCCATAAAGGCGAGATTGTAGGCGCATTGATGTCTATTTTCCCCGGCTCTAGCATATATGAGCGTTCTGACGTAGATGTACGTACTAAAGAAGGCTTAGAACCAATTAAAGGCGCACTTTGGGGGAATGAACCAAAAGAGCCTGTGCTTATTGAAGAAAACGGCTTAAAAATCGAAGTTGATATAATTGAAGGTCACAAAACAGGATTTTACTTAGATCAGCGTGACAGCCGTGCTGCACTTGAGCGCTTCTCAAAAGGTAAAACGGTCCTTAACTGCTTTAGTTACACAGGTACATTCTCGTTGTATGCCCTGCGTGGTGGATGTGAGCATGTAACTAACGTAGATGTATCGCAACCCGCTTTAGATACAGCAAAACGTAATGTTGAGCATAATAACTTAGATTTAAACAAAGTGAGCTTTGTTAAGCAGGATGTATTTAAATTATTACGCCAATACCGCGACGAAGGTAGACAGTTTGATACCATCGTAATGGACCCACCAAAATTTGCTGATAATAAAGCGCAGCTAACGGGCGCGTGTCGTGGCTATAAAGATATCAACATGATTGCCATGCAAATACTAAAACCAGGCGGAACACTATTAACATTCTCATGCTCTGGTTTAATGGAACAAAACCTGTTTCAAAAAGTAGTAGCCGATGCAGCACTTGATGCAGGTAAAGACCTACTGATAATGGAGCGATTAAACCAGGCAGCCGATCACCCAATTGCTGGCAGCTACCCTGAAGGCTTTTACTTAAAAGGCTTAATCTGTAAGGTTTTTTAATATCTACTATTGAGTTTAACTGAATTCGATTTAGTTTAACTGAATTCGATTTAGTTAAACTGAATGATTTCAAGACCTGCTGTTACCGTGCCATCATCTTCTTTGCTGGCACGTATTACTTTTGCTGTTGCATTTAAAGGCGCAATACTTGGATGAGTCGAATCAATGTTCACCGTCAGTAAGGTATTAGGTTCAAGCAATTCATCTAAATGAATTGATAAACCTGTTGCACTTAAATCCACGCACTCTGCGGCAAAACTTAAACCCGCTATTGGTTCTATCGTTGTTAAATTTGCAGGAGTGTTAATCTGCATGCGTCTAAAATTTCGCTTATCATCAGTAAACATATGTTACCTCTAAACAACCGTGTTAATTTCTTCCAACAAAGCACCCACTGAAAATGGCTTTACAACATACGCGTTACAACCAGCATCAAACCCTGCTTGTTTTTCAGATGGGGACTCTAGGCCCGATACCATAACAACAGGAATATTTTTTGTTTCAGGTGTGTGCTTTAGCATTCGGCATGTATCATAACCATCAAGACCAGGCATACAAACATCAAGCAAAATTATATCTGGCGGACTCGCAATTGCTGACGCAAGGCAGCTTTGCCCTGAATCTGCGTAACTAACATCAAATTTCGACGCTAGTGCGGCTTTGAGCATTTCAAAATTAAAATACTCGTCATCTACCACTAAAAGTCGCTTTGTTTTATGTTCAATCGATGAGGACATAACTATGTCGCTTCCTTTTCAAAACAAAAATAAATCCTTCTATTAAGGTACTAAGCTTAATAGAAAATGCAAGTTTTATTCTATCTCTTTTATCGCATTAAGTACCCGCTTGGCTGAAATTGGGTAAGGCGTTCCTAGTGTTTGAGCAAATAACGACACTCTAAGCTCCTGTTGCATCCAAAAAATAGCGGTTACCTCTTGTGGTATAGGCAACCCTTTAGGCGTTTTATTAACTACTTTTTTATACTCTTGCGCAACTTTATCTAGCTCTAGTACGCATAACCTATCACGATTTGGATCCACAGGCAGCTTTTCTAAACGTTTTTGAATCGCTTTTAAATAACGAATTAAATCCGCTATTTTATCTGCGCCATGCGCGCTCACAAAACCTTTAAATATAAGTGACTCAAGCTGTGACTTAATATCGCCGTGCGCGGTTATCATGGTTAAATCAACGCGCCCTTTCATTTTTTTATGCAGCGCATGAGCAATACTTAATACTTGCTCAACTTGCGTTGCAATCAATACAACGGCATCGCCCAGCTCACCACGTATTTGCTCTTTTACTGTTTCAAATGCTTTTTCGTCGCGTATATCACCGTGTTTTACTAATAAGCTATCAACACCTGCGGCAATACAGTCATCAATTAAATCAGCTATTTTACCAAATGGGTTAAAGTACAAACCTAGCTTTGCCTTATTCGGTAAGTTTTGTTGTAAGTACTTAATTGGCGATGGCACATTTAATAGTACTAAACGGCGCAAACCTTGTTGATGTGCTTGCTGCGCTTTTGCTTCGCTATCAAAAAGCTCCACTGCAGCGGCTGATTTTTTATCCACCAGCGCAGGGTATGCTTTTATCTCATATTGACCTTGCTTTTTAACGTATGAAGCGGGTAACTCACCAAAATCCCATTGTGTTAGGTCTGATTTTTCAATGCCTTTATCGGCTACTTTAGACAGTGTTTCGGTTACTTCACCTTGCAGCTCTGCTTTGAGCTTGGCTAAATCAAGTCCTCGTGCAAGTAACTTATCGCTCTCATCACGTACTTCAAACTGTAATCGTAAATGCGGTGCAAGCGCGGTTAAATCCCACGCCTCAGGATCAACTCTCACACCTGTCATTCTTAATAAACGCGTGGCTAAAGCATCTATTAAGCTACCTTGCATTGGCTCAATAGCTGCCAGCACTGCATCAGCATAATTTGGTGCTGGCACAAAATTACGACGAAGCGATTTAGGCAATGACTTTATAAGCCCACTTATTAGCTCATGCCTAAATGCAGGTATGTGCCAGTCAAAACCACTTTCTTGTACTTGATTTAAAAGCGCTACTGGTATTTGTACCGCAACGCCATCAACTGCTTGGCCTGGGTCGAAATGATAAGCAAGCGGCAATATAATATTGTCTTGCTGCCATGTGTCAGGGTAGTCAAACTCAGTGATATTACTTGCACCATGCTGCATTAGCTCTTCACGAGTCATGTGTAGGTAATGCTTATTTTGTTGTTTTTGTGTTTTATACCATTTTAAAAATGCAGCGCGGTTGTTAATTTCTTTGGGTATTTTTTTATCGTAAAACTCAAATAACGTTTGCTCATTAACTAAAATATCACGACGACGTGACTTATTTTCCAGAACTTGAATATCTTCTATTAGCTCACGGTTAAACGCTAAAAAGCCCTCGTTTAAGCCCAGTTCTTGCTCAACTAATGCAGTGCGCACAAAAAGCTCTCGACTCACTTTAGGGTCTATGTTGCTATAAACACAGCGGCGTTTATTTACAACAAGTAAGCCGTATAAAGTTTGCTGTTCAAACGCGATTACCGCACCAGGCTTTTTCTCCCAATGAGGTTCTGTGTAACTGCGTTTAACTAAGTGCTGTGCTAATGGTTCTACCCAGTTAATGTCTATTTTTGCATTTGTGCGGGCATATAACTTACTGGTCTCTACCAACTCCGCTGACATGATCCATTTAGGGCTCTTTTTAAATAAACCTGAACCCGGAAAAATATGAAACTGACTATTACGTGCGCCTTTGTATATTTGTTTTTCATCTTTAAAGCCAATATGGCTTAGCATCCCGCTTAACAACGCTTTGTGAACAAGTTCGCCATCAGCCGCTTGGCTGGTTGCTTTCATGCCCATTTCGTTACACACAGTACTTATTTGATAAACAATATCTTGCCATTCACGCAGGCGCATATAGGCTAAGAAGTCTTTTTGACACAACTTTCTAAATTGGCTATTAGTCAGCTCGCTTTGCTGCTCTTCTAGGTAATTCCATAAGTTTAAAAAAGCGATAAAATCAGAATCTGGATCATCAAAACGACCGTGTTTTTCATTGGCAGCAGCACGTTTTTCCTGTGGGCGTTCACGTGGGTCTTGAATAGACAACGCCGCCACAATAATAATCACTTCACGCAATGCGCCAAGTTTATGGGCTGTTAGCACCATTTTTGCTAAACGTGGATCAACGGGTAATCGACTAAGCTCTCTGCCCGATTGCGTTAGGCTGGTTTTACTATCGCGTTTAGCTGGTTTGACCGCTTGTAGCTCTTCAAGCAATGTTAGGCCATCATTAATATTGCGGCTATCTGGTGCTTGTACAAACGGAAATTGCGCCATATCACCAAGCCCTAGCGCCAACATTTGTAAAATAACAGACGCAAGGTTAGTACGCAGTATTTCAGGGTCGGTAAACTCTGGGCGCGATAAAAAATCATCCTCAGAGTACAACCTAATACAAATACCCGCTTCAACACGTCCACAACGACCCATACGCTGATTAGCGCTTGCTTGCGATATAGGCTCTATTGGTAGGCGCTGTACTTTTGTACGATAGCTGTAGCGACTTATACGCGCAGTACCTGGGTCTATTACATAACGAATACCCGGCACGGTGAGTGACGTTTCGGCTACGTTAGTCGATAAAATAATATGACGACGAGAATGCGGCGCAAATATACGGTTTTGCTCTGCGTTAGATAAACGCGAGTAAAGTGGCAATACATCGGTGTGTTTTAAATTACGCTTGCTAAGTGCATCTGCGGTATCGCGTATTTCACGCTCACCATTTAAAAATATGAGAATATCGCCAGGGCCTTCAGCGCACAGCTCATCAACGGCATCAAAAATACCTTGTAGCTGATCGCCCTCCGCTTCCATATCATCTTTATTAATATCAGTAATAGGGTTGTAGCGCACATCAACAGGGAAAGTACGACCCGATACTTCTATAATGGGCGCATCATCAAAGTGCTTTGAAAAACGCTCAGGATCGATAGTCGCTGAGGTAATTATTATTTTTAAATCAGGGCGTTTTGGAAGCAGGTTTTTTAAGTAACCTAAAATAAAATCAATATTTAAACTACGCTCATGCGCTTCATCAATAATAATCGTGTCGTATTGATTTAAAAAACGGTCTTGCTGAATTTCAGCCAGCAAAATACCGTCGGTCATTAATTTAATATACGTATTATTAGATACCTGATCGCTAAAACGAATTTTAAAGCCAACTTGCTGACCAAGTTCACACTTCATTTCTTCAGCAATACGATTAGCCACAGTACGCGCTGCTAATCGACGTGGTTGCGTATGACCAATTAAACCATCAACACCGCGACCAAGCTCTAAACACATTTTAGGTATTTGCGTTGTTTTACCTGAGCCCGTCTCACCGGCAATAATAACCACTTGGTTATTTGCAATGGCGTCTTTAATTAATTCCTTTTTTTGACTTACCGGCAATTGCTCAGGGTAAGTCACTTTAGGGAGGCCAGCTAAGCGTTTATCGCGTAATTCTTGGCTACGGGTTATATCAGCCGCTATTTTTTCAAGCGCGTTGGCATGCTTGTTTTCATCCGTTATTTTTTTTACGCCATGTAAGCGTTTCTTGAAAATGAATTGATCTTTTTTTAAGCACGTTTTTAGCTCGCCAAACAACTGACCTAGGTTTACCACCCGCATACCTTATAAAATTAGTTAAAGAGCCGTAATTGTATCAAATTAAACGGCTGGGGTTAATCCTACAAAATGCATAACGCGGGGTTGTTTGTTATATAAACGCTGCTATTGAACTAAACTGTAAATAATAAATTTATTTTAAACAATTATTTTCAGGGCTAACTACATTGAATAAATTAAATGACGTTGGCTTATTCGTCACTAAAAATGCCTACGTAGGTCGCTTGAGTATTCGATTTACTTGCCCGATACATGCCAGAGGTATTAAACGGTAAGCTAATATTACCTTTTGTATCAATAATAATTACGCCGCCTGTGCCACCAATAGGCTTAAGCACACCGTTTATAACTTCATCCCCTGCCTCAGCAATGGTTTTACCTTGGTACTTAACTCGCGCACATATATCGCTTGCTACGTTATAGCGAATAAAGTATTCACCATGCCCTGTTGCCGATACCGCGCACGATTCATTTTCAGCAAATGTTCCGGCCCCAATTACCGGTGCATCCCCCACACGACCATAACGTTTTGCGGTCATACCACCTGTTGATGTACCTGCCGCTAAATTACCATTTTTATCAAGCGCCACTGCGCCAACCGTGCCCATTTTGTAAGAGTTAGGTAATGCTTTGTGCGCGGCTTGGTACTCTTTACTGGTTGCTTTGGCTTTATCTAATTTTTGTTTTGCTTTTAAAAGCGCTTTGTAACGAGGCTCGGTATCAAATAAGTTATTTTCGACAAGCTCAACACCTTGCTCTTTAGCAAACTCTTCAGCGCCTTGCCCACTAAGCATTACATGTACAGAGTTATCCATTACCAAACGTGCTAAGTTAATTGGGCTCTCAATATGCTTTACACCCGCAACTGCGCCTGCTTCACGGTTTCGACCATCCATTATGGATGCATCAAGCTCATGCTCGCCATCGTAGGTGTATACCGCTCCACGCCCTGCATTAAAATAAGGGGATTGCTCTAATACTGCAATTGCTGCAATTACCGCATCTAAGCTTTCGCCGCCTTGGTGTAATACTTTATAACCTGTCTCTACTGCTTGCGTTAATTTTGCACGATACTCTTTTTCTTGAGCGGGTGTAAATCGTGCTTTTTCAATTGTCCCTGCCCCACCATGAATCGCAATGGCAAAAGGAGTCTCTGCAGCTACTGCGCTATTACTTAAAGCAACAAAGCTGCTCGCAAAAATCGCTAATAATGGTGTTTTCATAATGAGTTCTTTTATGGGGAAGTTATAAACTAATGTGAATGGTTACGGACTTAATTTCAACTAAAGTGAGTTTAATGGCATAAAAAAAGCGCCTTAAGGCGCTTTTTAAAACTTTACGTGTTTGTAATTAAGCTTGTTTAGCTTTTAAACGCGCTAAACGTGCTACTTGGTGAGTAGACGTTAAGAACGAGTAAATTGGTGCTAAGTAACCACGTTTACGAAGCTCTAAGAAATCAGCATCGCTTAACTCGTTTAGTTTTTTCTCATCGATAAGGTAAATACCGTTGATGTCTTTTTTCTCGCCTTTAATGTCTACTGTTAGCGTTTGCGCAATTAGCAGCTCTTTATCAGCAAGGAATTTAGTGAACGCTTCAGTTACTTGAGAAAACTCAATAAATGATACTAGCGCTTCTTTACGACGTTTTAGGTAATCTGTTTCTTCGCCGTTTTCAAATAATGCATTACCTTCGTCTTCACCAACAAGCGCACTTGCTTCGTCAATTACGATACCGTATTGATCTTGATCTGGGTGTTTAACTAAACCCAGTGGGTAACGAGTAGATGCCATAGGTGCAAATGCTGCAGTCCATTTACCATCTTCTACAAAAAGGTTTTCGCCTGGCTCTAAGCCAAACATAGCAACTGCTTGAAAAGTGCCGGTTTCGTTATTTTTAACGAATGACATTGGAAACTCGTTTGCTACACGTGCAAATTCATGTGCAACTACTGGCACTAAGTGTTGAGTTTTCATGAATTCTACATTGATGCCGTTTTGAATTTTAGTGTTGGCATGTTTTTCGTTGTGTAAAGGCTGTACTTGTTGCTCCGCCATGTTACTGCTCCGTTTATTTTAATTTATATGTTTCATTGTTAATGCCTTTAGGCTAATGCTTTTGAGCTAAAAAAGGAAGGGAAACTTTTATGACAACAACCATGAAAAAATAAAATTTAACTAAATCTGAACGTTGCTAAAAAACATACAGCTCAAACTCATAAATTTTGTTCAAAAACAACACACTTCGTGGTTGATTTTAATACAAATCAAAGCTATTCATTAACATTGGTTAACAGTTCAAAGCTATTTTTTTGCAGTGTTTGGGCTTAAATTTAAGCAAATAAAAAAGGCCGCTTATATAAGCGGCCTTTAAAAGTTAAATTGGCATCTAAATTAAGGCGCCCAATATACTTCAATATTTATACTTGGGTGATTAAGCACAGCGCGAAGTGGCATGTCATTAACATCGCCGCCCGCTTTTGCTTGCTTATAAACAGCGAGTTTTTCTTCACCGCTAATTAAAAGCTTAACCACTTTAGATTGCGCAATGGCATTTAACGTAAGCGTCATTCGCTCAGTAATACTACCCGTCACATCACTTTGTATCGCATTAATTGCACATACTGTTTGCTCAGTTGTTAAACCATGCTCTAAACCGTCTGCATTTGGGAATAACGACGCTGTATGGCCATCTGGGCCCATACCTAAAATAGTTACATCATATGGGCTTTTTAACTCGCTATAAGCCGCTTCACACTCTTGTGCGCCCTGTTGAGCCGTTGCTGCAGCGTTCTTCATAGTAATAAAGTTTGCAGCACTACCATGATTTTGTAATAAAGTACTTTTAATAAATGCTTCATTACTTTTTTCATGGCTTGGGTCTACCCAACGCTCATCAACCATAGCAACATCAACATGTTGCCAATCTAAATCAAGTGTTGATAAATGCTTATAAGCGGGCGCAGGAGACGAGCCGCCCGACACCATTAATACAGCACGGCCATCGTTTTTAATGCCATCACGTAATGATTGCTCAAGCGTTGCAGAAAGCTCAGCTGTTAACGCGTCTTTATCATCAAAAAACTTTTCAACTAGTGTTGCCATGCTTATACCTTATCGCCTGTGTTAAACCATACATGATTGTTTTCTGCCAATAATTCATCAGCATCATCAGGTCCCCAGCTACCAGCACGGTAAAGCGCAGGCTTACCTTTGTCTTGCCAACGGTCGATGATTGGATCAATCCACTTCCACGCTTGACGAACTTCATCACGGTGAATAAATAACGACGGGTTATCAGCAGCGGCATCAAGCATTAAACGTTTGTACGCATCTGAGTGGAAACCATTGCTGTAAGCTTGTGAAAGCTCAATATTCATTGTTACTGGCTCAAGTTGCATTTGAAGATTATCAAGGCGCTTAGACATAAGCGTTAGTTGAATTGTTTCCTCTGGCTGCAAACGAATAACAAGACGATTTGGCTCGATATTACCCACGTTATCTTCGTAGATATTGTGAGATACTTTTTTGTATTCAACCACAATTTCTGCACAGCGCTTAGCCATACGTTTACCCGTACGAAGGTAAAATGGAACACCTGCCCAGCGCCAGTTATCGATATGCGCGCGAATAGCTACAAACGTTTCTGTTTTACTAGAACCTTCATTTAGCTCTTCTAAGTAACCCGGTACAATTTTACCGTTTAAGTCACCTGGTACGTATTGACCACGAACAATATTTTCATCAACATCACCATCTACAAGCGGGCGAAGTGCTTCTAATACTTTTAGTTTTTCGTTACGAATGCTGTTAGCGTTAAGCTTATTAGGCGACTCCATTGCAACTAAGCAAAGTAGTTGTAATAAGTGGTTTTGAACCATGTCACGAAGTGCACCGGCTTTATCATAAAAACCAGCGCGGCTTTCAAGGCCAACCGTTTCTGATAAGCTAATTTGAATATTATCAATAGATTTAGCATCCCACATATTTTCAAACAATGAGTTTGAAAAACGCAGCGCCATTAAGTTTTGTACTGTTTCTTTACCTAAGTAATGGTCAATACGGAAAATTTGTTCTTCATTAAAAAACTCTGCAATTTTTCCATTAATTGCTTCAGCAGAATCACCGCAATAACCAATTGGCTTTTCAACAACAACGCGTGATGTAGGTGTAATTAAACCTTTAGTCGATAATATTTCACAACACGTGCCGTAAACAGCAGGCGGAAGTGATAAGTAAAACACGCGAGACTTAGTGCTTTCGTGCTCATCTAAAATGCCTTTTAGCACATCCCAGTTGTCGTCTGCTTCTGTAACATTACTTACCACTGGCACTAAAAAAGTAGAAAACGCTTTCCAATCTTTAGCGTTAAACTCACCTTTGCTTAAAAATTCTTGTAATGCTTTATGCGCTGTTTCTATGTATTCAGCACGTTTCGATTCTTCGCGCACTGTTGGTAGGATACGTGAGCCTTCAGGTAAATTACCTTCTTGATATGCTCTGTACATTGCAGGTAGCAATTTGCGTAACGCAAGATCACCACCGCCCCCAAAAATTATAATATCAAAAGGATTAAGCATAGTTACTCTCTACGTTGTGATACCCAGTACATTTTGTAAATGCGCGGGTATGCCTATTTATTGCTAGATTAGATGGCTTTTATAGCTGTATTTAAATAAAAGCCTGCTGAATTGTTCTGTATCGATGATTTATTATTGTTTATCATTGCGCTTATTAAATGAGCCTTAGGGGCCCTGTATCTCCTCTCACAAAAATACAGACCCTAAGCACTCCAGCGCTACCCGTTCAAAGGTACTCGGTTTACTTACTTGCGTAAGCGAATTTTTTACTGCGTACGGTTTTGTTTATAGTACGCCATTAAGCCGTTTGTAGAACTATCATGAGCGTGTTTCACGCTATCATCAGTGAGTTCACTCTCAATTTTAGATGCTAAACCTTTACCCAGCTCTACACCCCATTGGTCAAACGAGCATATTTCTAAAATAATGCCTTGGCAAAATATCTTATGCTCATACAGTGCAATTAAACGGCCCACTGTTTTAGCATCTACTGTATCTAATAGCATAGACGTTGTAGGACGATTGCCTTGATGAATTTTATGATTTAATAACTCATCAATCTCTGCTTGCGATTTACCCTTAGCGGTTAAATCAGCTGTAACTTGCGCTGCATCTACACCACTCATCATCGCTTCTGTTTGTGCAAAGAAGTTCGATAATAAAATATCGTGATGCTTATCAACATTCACTTGTGGCTTAACTGATGCAATAAAATCTGCAGGTACAATTACATTACCTTGGTGTAAACACTGATAAAAGGCATGCTGACCATTAATACCCGTCATGCCCCAAATAATTGGAACCGTAGTATAAGGTACCGTTTCGCCTGCAAAGTTAACGTGTTTACCGTTACTTTCCATTTCGCCTTGCTGTAAATACGCAGGCAACATATGCAGTGCTTGATCGTACGGTAATATAGCTTGCGCTGTATAACCTAAAAAGCTCGTGTTCCATACACTAAGCAATGCCATAATTAATGGTATATTTTGCTCAAACGGCGCAGATTTAAAGTGCTCGTCTATTTCAAACGCACCTTCTAAAATTGCTTCAAAGGCGTCGTAGCCTAAATATAAAGCAATTGGTAAGCCTATCGCACTCCAAAGTGAAAAGCGACCGCCAACCCAATCCCACATAGTGAATACGTTTTCGTCGCTAATACCAAAGGCTGCCGTTTTTTCTAAATTTGTACTTACTGCAACAAAATGCTTTGCAATTGTACTTTCATCTTTTGTTGTTTGTAAAAACCAGTCAACCGCCGTTTTTGCGTTTGTCATGGTTTCTGACGTAGTAAATGTTTTTGACGAAATAACAAATAATGTTGTTTCAGGGTCAATGGCTTTTAATATAGACGAAATCTGTACACCGTCAGCATTAGATACGTAGTGAACATTTAACGTATCATCAGCAAGTGCTTTTAATGCCTCAGTTGCCATTTGTGGACCAAGGTTAGAACCACCAACACCAATACTTACAACATCTTTTACCGCTTTGCCGGTATAGCCTAACCATTTACCGCTACGAACTTTTTCTACAAACACTTTAATTTTAGCTAACTCGTTGTCTACGGCTTGTGTCACGTTTTCGCCATCAACAATTAATGGAGTGTGAGCACGATTACGAAGTGCCGTATGCAAAACTGAGCGATCCTCAGTGATATTTATTTTTTCACCGCTAAACATTTTATCGCGCCACGATGCAATATCGCATTCTTTAGCAAGCGACATTAAGTTAGCAAAAACATCATTATCAATAAGTTGCTTAGAATAGTCGAATAATACGCCTGGTACTTGAGTAGAAAACTGAGAAAAGCGCGTGTCATCTTGTGCAAATAACGTTTTTAGATGTGTTTGTTTCATCTTAGCTGCACTTTGTTCTAGTGCTTGCCAACTTGCTAGTTGCGTTCGGTTAGACATGGAAATATCCTCTATTTTTTTCAATCAATTGATTTAAAAATATTTTTTATAAAAGAAAAACTCTTATTACTACTTATTCACACTAAATTAAAGCGCAAATAGTATAACTAAAAATGCAAAAAAAGTGCTGTTTTTATAATTTTATGTGCAGATGATAACGCAATTTTTAGCTTTTGACACCGGTATCATAAAAATTTTATAAATTAATTTACCTGTAATTTTAAAGGCAACGGCATAGCTTAATCAATCAAAATGAAATATTAATGAATTTTTATAAGCGCTGCTAATTACTTTTCATAGTTATTCACTAATTACTGTAATTGTTTGCCTTGCAAACAATTAAACCTTAAAAACAAAAAATCGGCTCTAAAGCCGATTTTGTATAAATTAAAATCTTTGCTTAATTACTAAGCGCTAGCCCACCACTTAGGTTATAAACCGTTTTGTATCCTAGCTGCATTAAATTGCTCGCAGCAATCTTTGAGCGGTTACCACTGCGGCATAATAAAATATATTTGTTATTTTTACTTAACTGCCCTTCAAATACCGCATTTGCCATTCTGCTAAGCGGTATATTTAATGTTTTTTCATCTAGCGTATTAAATAACTGAGCAACATTATTTGCTCCATGTTCATACGGCTCCCGAGTATCTATTAAATACACATCGCTGGTGTTTAACATTGCTTTAGCGTCATCAAAATTTAATTGCTGTGTATCAATCTCAGGCAATGCATTTACATAACCACACAATTGCGTGTTATTTACTTGCTTTGAAGCGTCGTGCTGCTGCTTTTGTATAGTAAATTCATCAACTGAAATACTGCCGCTTACTAACGCATTGAGTAATGGCGTTTGGTTTTGTTGTACAGCCCAGTTCATGGCAAAACATTGTTGGTAGTCGTGCCCTGAGCAAATAATGCTGGTGCCATTAAGTTGCTCGCTTATTGCTAAAATAGAGCGTGCCATTGCTTTTGCATCCCCACCTATAAGCGATGTATTGCCAAGCCCTGCAGGCAAAATTAAATCACCACAAAAACAATAACGCGTTTCGCCATTACTATTTTTTAATAAATAACTTACGCTATCTTTGCTGTGCCCAGGTGTCGCTACTTTTTCAAGTACGTCATTTGCTAAGCTAATACTTTCTGCATTTAGTGGCCAACCTAAAGCATCAACCTCACCTTTTACAACTCTTGATGCAAGAACACTGGTTAATAAATTAGTCGCTGACTCTCGCTCTTGATGCAGATGTGTATTAAGCACCGCTGATATAGTTAAGTTTTGTGTATTAGCTATTTTTTCAAAGCGCGGAATAAGCTCAATAATCGGGTCTATTATAACTGCGTATTTATCATCGCTTACATAAAGCCAACTACATGCTCCTTGGTGCCTAAACTGAGTAAGGCCAAGTGCGCACACTTCTTGTTGTGGTGTGGTGCTATCAGATACAATTAAACAGTTAGCCTGTAGTATTGCTTTAAGAGCTCGAATACGCACACAAGCATCATCAATATCGTGTTGTGTTGCCGCAGGTCCAAATGATAGCCTAATCGCGTTTTCGCTTTGCCACTTACTTGCACCCATTGCATCTAAAACAAAACTTGTTGATGCGCCCGTACTACAAGCCGAGCCACCACTTACGCGAATGCCCGCAGCATCAAATAAATCAATCACTTCTTTGCTCGTTAAGTCGTTTACCGCAAAGTTAAGTGTGGTAGGCACGCTATAAGCAAAATCATGATTGAATGTAATATCACCAAAGGTGTCTTTTATCGCGCTTTGTAACTGGCTTCGATAAGAGTTAAGTATGCTAATTGGTTTAAATGTATCGTCTGATTTATCAAGCAACATACTAAATAGTTTATTTAACCCTGCAATACCGGGTAGATTTTCGGTGCCTGAACGCATTCCACTTTCTTGACCGCCACCCGCTATAAAAGGTGTATACGCACTGCCACTACGAATATATAAAAAGCCAATACCTTTAGGTGCGTAAAGCTTATGCCCCGAAAAAGGAGCGTAATCAATAGTTGTATTACTCAGTGCGAGCGCTTGTTTACCGAGTGCTTGTACGCAATCCACCATCCACGATACATTTTTGTTACGGCTACGAATTACCTGCTCAATAGCGGGTAAATCTTGATATATACCGGTTTCGTTATTAACGGCCATGGTGCAAATCATCAAAGCGTTATTAATGTGCTCTGCGATAAAATCTAAATCTAAAATACCGTTGCTATCAACCGGAATAGCAAGCACCTCAGCATTAACGTCAAGTACGCTATTCCAGTGCTTGAGTGTATTTGGCACCGCTTTATGCTCAGTAGCGCCATATAATAATACAGGGTTTTTAATAGACTGCTTTTTAGCATTAATTAATGTAGAAACCACCGCAGTTTGAATACCCTCCGTTGCACCAGAGGTAAATAGGATATCGCCATTAGTTGCGCCAATAACCGTGCGTGCCTTTTGACGTGTTTGTTCTAATAAATGCTTGGCTTGAATACCTGTGATGTGCGGGCTTGAAGGATTACCAAAACATATTTGCATGGTATGAGAAACAACATCAGCAATACAAGGCAACACAGGGGTCGTTGCATTTGCATCAAGGTAAACTTGTTTTACTGGCTCATCGTGCAATAAAAACTCAGACATTAAAAAACGCACCTTATTACTAAAAAATATATCTTATTACCAATAGTACATAAATTTACAGGTAATGAGTAATAATCAATTAGCACTAGAGGTGCGTTTACTATGCTTTTTTAAACTAAAAGTCTGTTTGCTTAACTATTCACTGAGCTCTTTGCTGATCTCTTCGTGCGTTGACGACCAAGCTGTTATTAGCGCTTTTACTAATGAGGCCAACGGGATGGCAAAAAATACGCCCCAAAACCCCCATAAGCCACCAAAAAATAATACCGCGACAATTATAAATACCGGATTTAAATCAACTGCCTCAGAAAACAACAGCGGTACAAGTACATTGCCATCAAGCGCCTGAATAATTCCATAAATAATTAAAATGGTCCAAAACTGCGTTTCTAATCCAAACTGAAACAGTGCAACTGCCGCTACCGGAATAGTGACGAGTGCCGCGCCAATAAATGGAATTAATACCGAAAAGCCAACAAGCACACCAAGTAAAGCTGCATAGCGCAAATCTAAAACAGTAAATGCGATGAAAGACACACCACCAACAATTAAAATTTCGAATACTTTACCGCGAATGTAATTCATAATTTGTTGGTTCATTTCGTTCCACACTTGTAAAATCAAGCGTCGTTGCTGCGGGATCAGTTTAGCTATACTGCCTGTCAGCTCCAGCTTATCTTTAAGCATAAAAAACACCAGTAACGGCACAAGTACCAAATATATAAGCCAAGCAACAACATCTTTTAAAGACGTAAGTGAAAACGATAATACCGCTTGACCAAACTCAATAATTTTAGCTTCTACGGTTGCAACAATTGCTTGTACTTGTTCTATATTAATTAAACTTGGGTATTGTTCAGGTAAAGCCATTAAATAAGACTTCCCCTGCTCTAGCATATGCGGTGTTTCTTGCACTAAGTTACTGGTTTGCTTCCAAAGCACTGGGCCAATAACTAAAATAAGGGTGAGCATAATGCTAATAAATATCAACATTACAATAATTGTTGCTGTAAAACGTTTTAAGCCAACACGCTCTAAATGAACAACCGGCCAATCTAGTAAATAAGCGATAACCAGTGCAACAAGCACAGGAACAATTAACGCGCCAAAAAAGTAAAGTAAGGCAACTGATACCAATAATAAAAATAATAAGGTAGACGAATGAGGATCCGAGAACTTCCTTTCGTACCATGTTTTTACGTATTCAAACATGTAATGGCTCCACTAATAACAACCCACGTTGTTTATCAAAATTGTAACTATAAGCATTTTTTTGCAAAAAACGTTCAATGTCGTTCGCACTTTCACCTCTATTAAGACTAAAAGTGATGCGTTGTTTTGATGACTGTGCACTTCGAAGCGCAAGCTTAAACTGCACAAATTGCTGAGGACACTTAAACTCTTTTAAATCGCGCTCTACCATAACTACTTTATCCGTATAGTAAATGAATAATAAGTCGCATATTTACGGTCTATGTATTTATATACTCAAACCGTTGTAACTTTTTGTTAAAACAATTCCTGCAATAGTTTATCCTTATAACATAACTAGCAGTAAGGATAAGTTAATGCCTGGCACGCATAATAAAGCGCAACTACCAAGTAATCCAACACTCAAAGAGATTAATTGGTTTAAAAAGCAGATTAATTGGGGCGAACTACCTCCTTTTTATCACCTTGTTGCCTCATCAATAAGCGAATCAGAAGGAATTTTAGATCATGGGTTCGACAATGCAGTTAAACAACTTTTAGATAAACGCAATTGGAACTTAGATTTACTAGAAGGCTATGAAGATAACCTAGGTGAAATACATACCAAACATAAGCCACGTATTGCGCTGCACCAAGTATTTACAGACAGAGGCTTTGAGTTATGGGCACAGCCTTATGCTAAAGATGTTATTGTTGATCAATACATAAAAAACAATCGCTTTATGGAATTTAGAGTGTGGGACCCACATTCAATGAAAAACTTGATCAGAATAAGTCAGTTACATAAGTTTATTGGCTTTTATTTCGAACGAGGCGACAAAGCAGATAAAGCCATTATTTTACATGCTCACAAGGTAGTACATAAAATTATTACTTTTTTGCAGCGAGAATTGAACGTTGTAAAGCTTGATGGAGTCACAATAAAAGAACTATACCAATTGTGCGAAAAAGACAGCCGTGCAAGCAGTGACGAAATAGACATAGCCAAAATTGCAATTGGCGAACAAATTAACAAGGAATAAAATGCAGCTAAAATCAGCATTTATCACTTTATGCAGTGCTGCGCTTACGTTTAGCTTATTAATAAGCGAACCTTTAAAAGCGCAAACCAACTTTACGCTTCCTGATTTAGGAACTTCTGCATTACAAGCACTGCCACTCGAAAAAGAACAAGCCATTGGCGAAGTAATGATGATGCAAATACGAGGCTCATCACCAGTAATAAATGACCCAGTGCTAGATGAATACCTCACGACTATTGGCCGTAAACTTGTTGCTAATGCTAACGATGTACGCTTTCCGTTTTCGTTTTTTTGGATAAACAACTCGGAAATAAATGCCTTCGCCTTTTATGGCGGACACGTTGGTGTGCACACAGGGTTAATAGCCCAAGCCGATAACGAGAGTCAGTTTGCCTCAGTGCTTGGTCACGAAATTGCTCACGTAACACAGCGCCACTTAGCCCGAAGAATACAGCAACAACAAGATAACAGCGCGCTGACTATTGCCGGTATGATAGCCGGAATATTAGCAACCGTTGTTGCACCAGATGCGGGTATTGCCATTATATCTGCCAGCCAAACACAATCTGCTTTTAGTCAGTTAACGCATAGTCGCTCAGCCGAGCAAGAAGCTGACCGCATAGGCATGCAAACGCTTAACAATGCAGGCTTTGATGCTCGTGCATCGAGCGAATTTTTAACTAAACTTGCCGCGCAAATTCGTTATAAATATAAACCACCTGCGTTTTTACTTACTCACCCATTACCAGAGAGCCGAGTATCAGATGTGCGTTTGCGTGCAGAGCAATTTCCTGTGCGTCATATGAGTGCCAGTCTTGAGTTTAATTTAGCTAAAAGCCGCGTGCTTGCGCGCTACGACAACAAACCAGAAAACGCCGAAGACCTATTTAGAAAACGACTTCGCGAAAATAGCTACGATAACACCGCTTTAAAGTACGGTTTAGCTATTAGCTTACTTGATCAAAAAAAGCTTGATGAAGCAGCCCCAATACTAGATGAGCTTTTAAAAAACGATCCTAAAAACCTATTTTATATAGATACCCATACCGATTTACTCATCGCGCAAAAAAAGGCAGATGAAGCCGTAAAATTTTTAGCCGATTTAAATCAGTATCGCCCTAATAATCAGGTAATTACGCTTAACTATGCCAACGCAGCACTTGAAGCTGAGCAATATGAACTAGCCGAAAATATTTTGAAGAGTTTTTTACTCGAAAAGCCAGATCACAACCTAGGCAAGCAACTTCTTGCTGATGCGTATAAAAAACAAGATAAATTAGCCTCATATCACGAAGCGAACGCCGATGTATTGGCTCAATACGGTGCTTATTTAAAAGCCGCAGACGAAGTACAAAAAGCACTTAACTTCGTAGAGCCAACCGAACTTGTAAAGCAACAACGTTTAAAAGCACTACTTACCCAGTATCGACTTTTACAAAAAGAGCTTGCAAGACTTTAAGTCTGCAAGCGCTTACCCTAAAATAGACGCAATTCACACTTTGGAATCATTTTATGTCTGTCACTATTTACCACAACCCACGTTGTTCTAAATCACGCGAAACGCTAGCGCTACTGCAAAGTAAAGCGATAGAGCCAAGTGTTGTAGAGTATTTAAAAACCCCTCTTACTCACGAGCAAATTTCAACGCTTGTAATCCAACTTGGTTTTTCATCCGTACGTGAAATGATGCGCACCAAAGAAGATGACTACAAAGCGCTTAATTTGAAAGATGAAACAAATGAGGACGCACTTATTAACGCTATGGTTAAATACCCAAAATTGATTGAACGCCCTATCGTAGTTAATAACAATAAAGCAGCGATTGGTCGTCCACCAGAAAACGTACTAAGCGTTTTATAATGAGTGCAACCATAGTGGTGCTTTATCACTCAAGCCACGGCTCAGTTGAAGCAATGGCTCACGAGATAGCAGAGTCGATAGAGCAACAAAGTGCAACCGCCCTGCTGCGTACTTTTGTAGCTAAAAATGCGCACGATATCGTGATCACCAAAGATGATTTAATAAATTGCGATGGTTTAGCGTTTGGTACACCAACTCGATTTGGCATGATGGCCTCTCAAGCAAAAAGCTTTTGGGAAACCACCAGCGACCTGTGGTTAAAAGGCCAATTAATCGATAAGCCAGCGTGTGTATTTTCGTCATCAAGTAGTATGCATGGTGGAAATGAAGCAACCTTACTTAACTTATCTTTACCACTATTACACCACGGCATGATGCTTATGGGCGTGCCATACGATGTGCCCGAACTACTTGCAACACAAACCGGTGGAACACCATATGGTGCAACACACGTCGCTGGCAGCGCTAATAGTGCACAGCTAAGTAAAGACGAAATTAAAATATGCCAAAGCGTTGGTAAACGCCTTACTCACATTGCGAGAAAACTTAAATGAATACAGCTGACAACCCAGCTAAAAAGCCGATTACGGTAAAATTTCAACGTGCAGCACTATTTGGCTATGTTGGTTTACTTATTCTGATCCCTTTGTGGATGTATTTTGTACCCCCTCTAGACGGTAATACTAGTTGGGTGTCATTGTTTTTTCCTATCATTCCTTTACTGCTGCCGCTAAGAGGCATAATTCAAGACAACACATACACCTATGCGTGGGCTAACTTTATTGTAATGCTTTATTTTATCCACGGTCTTACCATGCTGTGGGCTGCGCCAGATGAGTTAATTTGGGTGTTGTTAGAGCTGGTATTTGCATCATTTATGTTTATTGGCTGTACTTACTACGCAAGACATCGCGGACAAGAACAAGGTTTAAAAATCCGTAAGCTTAAAGAAGAATTAGCTGAAGAAAAAGCAGCAAATGAGCACGGTAAATAAGGTTTAACCATAAACGCTATATACAAAAAAACGCGCTTAAATTACTTTAAGCGCGTTTTTTATTAACTATTTAAAAATGACTAAACTAAATCACTCAAGGCAGCTAGCACCACAATACTGGCCAACCCTATTTGAGCAATTAAACTAATAAACGAAAAGCCCCTAAGCACAAATAAACCCCAAGGGTGTTTAATATGTGGATATAGCGCACAGCGTTTTAAAGTGGTCGCAAAGAAAAAACAAATCACTGCAGTCATAGTTAAACCCAGCGTCAGCTCACTTTTAATGGAGAGGGTTTCATCAAAAAAGAAGAACAACTGCAAAGGCAGCAATATAGTAACGATAGCGTGCAGCACATGTACTTTTTTAATACGATCGAACTGCCCTTCTGGCGAAAGCTCTTTAATACCAAAGTCACGCTCTAAGCATTTAACTAAGTTATTGGCTTTTATACTTACCGCTAAACGGTAACAACTTAAACCTTCTTTATTGCGCGCTCTAAAGTTATAGCCCGCTTTAATAAGCAGCACCATTAACGATTCATTTTTAGCAAATACAGCGTAATGAAGTGCTGTGTTACCTAAATTATCAACCGCTTTTTTGTCTTGCTTTGCAAGTAGCGTTTCAACCACATTTACAAAGCCTTTTTCGGCGGCCCACATAAAGGCTGTTTTATTGTTTTCATCAGCAAGTACACCAGTAGCGCCTTGCTCAATAAAACGCATAGCCATTGTTTGCTTAGCTGTTTTTTTACGTAAATGAGTAAGCAAAGCTTTTTCTAAGAGAACAACAGAGTCAACATCAGGAGAAACCTGCGTCAGCAGCGTAAAATAGTCTTTACCCGCAGCTACTTTTTCGCTGGCAAGTTCAGAAAGAGTATCTAAATCAGCAATAGACTCTGGAATAAACGCACTTAGGCGCTCTCTAAAATCAACTTCCTTCCAAAGCGCTAATGTGTCCTTTGCCGAGAGTTTACTTTTATTATTTAACGCATGCTCAATTAAGGTGAAGTAGCGTTTACTAAAAAATAAATCAACTAAAGACAGTGGCGTATCTATGGTATTTTGTGCAGCCACGCTTGCGTATTTTTCAAGGCGCTGGCACAGCATAAGCACTAAGCTTTCAGGGGTGTATTCATTATCGTAGTAATGGCTTTTAACCGCACTAATATACGCTTGTGCGTCTTCGTCATATTCAGAGATATGTTGAAAGTAACATTCTTCAAATGGCTCCAGCGGGGTTAGCCATGCCAAATAATAAATAGGTGGCAGCACGGTGGTGCATACACCATCGTCTTCATTTGTAGAACGACAAGCAGGCCAAGCTTCCAAAGCATCTAAAATAAAGGCACCGTTTTGTTCTACCAGTCCTTTAATAAGTAATGGGTATTCCTTTGGCCAAATCAGTACATTTTCCATTAAAACAACACAACTCCAGTGTGGCTTGGGGGTGGTAAGTTATATCAGTTTTAAGCTGACACCACGCTTAATCAAAGTGCCGATATTCTAGCACACCTTTGTTTTGCTGCTAGCGCAAAATTACGCAATAACAACAATCCTTTAGGATTATACCAATTCGCTTAATTAAGTGATTTATTTTGAGGTAGAAAACCGTGTGATAGCAAGGCAAAAATTTCGTTATTTAGTTGTTCTAAATGATTAAGTATTCCTGTGGATTGGTATTGTCCTTAGCAAAAATATAAAAACGGCCAAGTACATAAGTAATTGGCCGTTTTTGAGGTTGGAGTTGGGCTTAATCAGAGCCAGACAAATAGTCTATTTACTTTTTAACTCGCTAATAACTTGCTCTAAACCCACATCAGAAATGCGTTGAATAATCTCTTTTTGTTTAGCACTTAATAGTGAAATGCCTTCAGCAACAATATCGTATACTTTCCACTCATTGTTTTTACCTAAACGAAGCTTAAAGCTTAAGTCGATAGTAGGCGCATTTGGCTCAATAATTTGCGTATTAACTGTTGCGTACTCAGAGTCACTTTTTGCGTTATTACGCTCAAATACTACTTTTTGACCCGTATACTTCATTAGTGCACCAGCGTATGTGCCTGTTAAGTAATGCTCTACTGCATTTATAAATTGAACAGCTTGCTCGCGCTCAATACCTTTAATGTGTTTACCTAATAATTTAAACGACACAAACTTAACGTCAATATGTGGCATTAAACGTTTTTCAACAATGGCAGCCATCGCGTCTTTGCTGGCTGTACCTTTTGAGTTTACTTGACCAATATCTGCAAAAAGCTTGTCGGCTACCGATTCAAGTAACTGATCTGGTGATTGCTGAGCTTGTGCAAATAACGAACTGCTAAAAAAAGCAGTGGCTAAAACGAATAGTTTAAAGAGTTTCATAATTGTATATGTCTGTGTGATTAAGATGGCTGTAATTTACGCGAACTATACGCAATAAAAAAGGCACAAATAAGCAACTTATTAATGCCCAATTAGCACCAATTGAATAACTAAAATAAATTCAAGCAGTTAGAAAGCTCTATTAACAGCTCATATACAACCGGCATTTTGTCCTCATTGTAATTGTTAACAGGCCGCCCTTATCATTTAGTTATCAACTTAAATCAAACAAACATTTGGCACCTATGAAAACGTCACTTAAAACACTTATTATCTCTTTTGTATTAGTAGTTTCACTTTTTGGCAAGCTTGCTTTTGCTCAATCGGACCACGGTTATGCCGTTGACTTTCTCAAAGGCGAAGGTAACGTAAACGGCGTTAAGCTTGCGTATCAGTATCATGCACCTGGTATGCAAAACATTATTGGTGATGCACGCTTTTACTTTGAAACCAGCGTAAACATGTGGGAATACCGCCACGGCGATGAAACACAATCAAACCTAGTACTTGCTATGTCACCTGTACTACAATTTCCTGCTTTTAGTTTTAACAACACCCCATTTTATGTAGAAGCAGGCATTGGTGTATCACTGATTGATGAAACGCAGTTTGCCGGTAAAAACATAAGTACTCACTACCAGTTTGAAGACCGCATAGGGCTTGTAGCCGATTTTGGCCGCACCAATGTTGCTCTTCGCGTTATTCACTATTCAAACGCTGGCTTTAAAGAGCCAAACCCTGGGCTGAACTTTTTAACGCTTTCGGTAGCGAGACGTTTTTAACGTTATTGATTGTGTTTAAAGTTATTGATTGTATTTTGAGTAATTTAATTGCTGTTATAGCGCAAAGCGGTCACACTTAAACGTACCAAAGATTAGGTGATACTGCGATGCAAATTTGGCATATTGTAATTATTGTCGCTGTTGTTTTTGCCATTATCATTGGTAATATTGCGCTAATTAGACTCTCTGCAAAACAGGAGTTTATAAAATCCAACGCCAATATAAAAAATACAACAGACACAAAAAAGCCCTGATTAATCAGGGCTTTTTTAATAATACCAATCCGCTTAATTATATTTTCGTTAATTTAGCCTACGAGCCAATGCGCCATTAGCGCAATAACAGGTAAAGTAATTAGCGTTCGCAAAATAAATATAATAAACAACTCTAAAATGTTTACCGGTATTTTACTGCCAAGTAAAAGTGCACCCACCTCAGACATATAAATAAGCTGAGTTACACTCATTGCGGCAATAATAAAGCGCGTTACATCACTTTCAATAGTCCCTGCTGCTAATATTGACGGAATAAACATATCAGCAAAACCAACCATAATAGTCTGCGACGCTGCGGCTGCTTCGGGTATTTGTAATAACTCTAAAAATGGCACAAACGGCATACCTAAATACTGAAATATAGGCGTATGCTCAGCAATGATCAGTGCAAATGTACCTACCGCCATAACTACTGGCAATACACCAAACACCATATCAAGCGCATTATGTACGCCCTCTTTTATAGTGCCTTTAACACCCGTTGAGTTATCAGCTTTTGCTAATGCAACATCTAACGAATGCCCAAATAAAGTTTTATGACCCGGAATTGTTTCAGCGTCTCTATCTGGCTCAGTGCCATCAATAAGTAAATCTTTTTTAAAGCGCAGTGGCGGTAATCGCGGCACAATAATAGCGGCAACAATACCGGCTAAACATACCGTTGCGTAAAACGGTGCAAATAGGTATTCAAGTTTAACTTGCCCAAGCACCACTAAACTAAATGTAATTGAAACCGCTGAAAACGTAGTACCAATAATAGCCGCTTCGCGCTGTGTATAGTGCTTTTGATCGTACTGCCTTGCAGTCATCAAAATACCCACACTGCCATCACCTAACCACGATGCAGTACAGTCAACCGCGCTTCTACCTGGTACACCAAATACAGGGCGCATTACTTTGGTCATTAACGTACCAGCAAGCTCTAATAGACCAAAGTTAATTAATAGCGGCAGTAATAAGCCCGCTAAAATAAATACCGAAAACAACACAGGCAATAAGTCATTTAGTACCAGCGCGCCAGTATTAGCCGAGGTAATCATCTCGCTACCTAGGCTTAAGTACGTCATTAAACCAAACGCCATACCAAATAAGCGTACCACCAGCCATGTCCAGCTCACATCAAATAAATGCTTTAACAAAGGTGAGTTACATATAGCGGCGGGTTTAAACACTTTAGTAATTACAGAAATAACCCCTGTAATACAAATAATGAGGGTAATAATTGCTTGAGCAGAGCCAAGCATCATTGCTTGAACCGCTTTTGCCATAACGGCAATAGGAATGGTCATCCCTTGCGAGGTACTTATGGGTGTCATAAATAAAAACACACCAATTAACGAAGGAACCAAAAAAGTAAACCAAGTGCGCCACGTATAGTGTGAACGTTCAGGTAGCTGAGACATGTTGTTTAACCTATAAAAACCACAAAAAGAGCATAGCGCTCTTTTTGTGGTAAAACTTATTATTATTTAAATTTTAATGCCGCGCTGAATGAGTGCTGCTTCTAATGCTTGTTGTAAACCATTCATAGTACCTGGCTCAAGCGTTTCGCCTTTATCATCCATCCACGTTAAGCTAGTACCGCCTTCTTTAGTTTTACTTACTAAAATTTGATATTGGCCTTCATCAATAGGTAGTTGAGCTACGTCATCACCCCAAATTGAATCCCAAACGCTTGTTTCTGGTTTAGTGTAATCTGCAGTAATTAAGCCCGTATCTGGGTTAATTTCAACAATAGAGAACGACAAGCGCTCTAAAAACCCAGAGAAACGGTCAAACACAGCTTCGTAAGATTGCTCAGTTACAAGTGCTGCATTACCTTTATTATCAAAGCCCATTTCAAGAGAAATAATACCTTGGCGTTTACGCATATCAACTTCAAGTTGACGGTAACGGTAATCAAACTCGCTCACTACTTGGTTAAGTGCACGTACTTCTAGCTGCTGCTTGAGTAAGTCTGTTAGCGTTTTATCACCTTTAAAATCAATCAGCTCCACACGTAAAGACGCAGTGCGTTGATGAGACTTTTCTTCAATAGTGAATCTAAACTTTTCTAAATCATCGTTTACTTCATCGCCCCACCACCAAAAACCTTCTTCAGTTTTAATGATTGAGTACCAATCAGTTTCAATAGTACCTAGTAGCTTGTCTTCTTTAGTAGTTGCCGCATTATTATCAGCTAGGACAGATTTAATCGTATCCCAAAGAAACTCATCTAAATCAGCAATGCCATCGTTTTTATCAAAATAAATACGCGCTTGTTTATCTGTCTCTTCTACCCAACTGCCTTTAGCAATTGTTAATACTTGTGCCGGTGGGCGGTAATTTGTAGCTTCAGGATTATTGTCGTATTGACCTACATCCATTTTATAAACTGGGTCTTGAGCTGGTTGAGATAACGACGCTGGTGCTTTTACAGGCTCATGCGTACGATAGTTACGCTCGTCATGTGCCTTATTAATAAATACACTACACCCTGATAAACTTACCAATACACTTACTGCAAGTGCTTTTGGGATCCAATACTGCACAGATATTTCTCCTTAGCATACCCTTTAATTGTTTTAACAAATATATGAGTGGGTAATGCCGATTTGGTTCAGTGTAAAATCAATATTAACTTTACATTTATTATTTGGCTGCCTAAATGCAATAAAGTTCAGCACTTCAACTTAGCAATAAAACTAAGCGCAAATAAGCAAATTTTAGCTATGGTACTTTCCCGTGCCAGTAAAAACAAGAAACACCGCACTTTAAAAGCGCTTAATTAGCGTGTGCTGTAGTTTAGAGCCCTTTTTGTGTTAAACTTCGCCGCCGTGCAACTTCTCGTGTGTATTTTTGGTGTTGCCAACTCGGTTGATATAATCCAAGTAACAAGGTATTTGAACTCATGACTGCATTTTCAAATCATCAAATTGTTTTAACAGCGATTGGCGAAGACAGACCCGGTATTGTAAGTGAACTAACCCAACTCGTTAGCGATTGCCACTGCAACATTATTGACAGCCGTATTGCTATTTTAGGCTGCGAATTTACCTTCATAATGCTACTTAGCGGCGACATGTCGGCAATAAGCCGCATAGAGCACGTACTGCCAACTAAAGCCATGGAACTTGGCCTGCTAACCATGATGAAGCGCACAGCGAGTCATACTCCTAGCGAATTTTGTGCAGGTTACACCCTAGAATACACTGGCATAGACACCCCTGGCACATTGAGCAAAGTAACGCGCTTTTTTGCAGACAATAATATTAGTATTTGCTCACTTAAGTCAGACACTTATTCCCAAGAAGACAACATAAAGATGCGTTGTGAACTTGAATTCAACATACCTGTTGATGTAGATATAGATCAATTTAAAATTAGTTTTGAGAGCCTTTCTCATACACTAAACGTAGATTATATTTTTAAACGAATTCGTTAAGGATGCTAAACATGAACACAATTAGTCCATTACAAGCTGGCGATACTGCACCCGCTTTTAGCCTACAAAACCAAAACGACGAAACAGTAACATTAAGCGAGCTGTTAAAAGAGCAGCAAGTGCTTGTGTACTTTTACCCTAAAGCGTCAACGCCGGGTTGTACTGTACAAGCCGAAAACCTACGCGATGAGCAAGCACAGCTTGCTAAATTTAACACCCGCGTTGTAGGTATTAGCCCAGATCCAATTAAGCGCCTTAAAAACTTTGAAACTAAAAAAGAGCTTAATTTTGACCTATTAGCCGATGAAGACCACGCCATTGCTGAAGCATTTGGTGTATGGGGCTACAAAAAGTTTATGGGTAAAGAGTACGATGGTATTCACCGCCTAACGTTTTTAGTAGGCCAAGACGGTAAAATTAAACACCTATTTGATAAGTTTAAAACTAAAGATCACCACCAAGTGGTTTTGGATTATTTAGCAGCAGAATAAGTTTGTGGCTGAGTAAGTTAGCGGCAGAGTAAGTTACTCGCTGCTAGAAAAATACAGAAAAGCGTTGCTCAAGGGCAACGCTTTTTTTATGTCTATACATTTGCGCTATATAAAACTTAAATAGCAATAGAGTAGATAATTTGTTAAAACTGCCAAAGCACTTATTATTAGCACCTTGCCAATTGGATATTTAACCTTGAATAAAATAAAAGACTAAAATTTAAACTTTATTTAACTGCCTTAATCATCTGTATTATCGGTTTTAATTTTTCAGAGCCAAGTATGCAATTTTACTCAAACCCGTTTTATATCGGTAGTTTCGTTTTTGCTATTGCGCTTATAATCTCTGTAATTAATTACGCCTGCCCTGCCTGTAAGAAAAACCAAGTAATGCGCTCTATTTCTAGTTATAAGCTTCCCACTAACAATTGTTATAATTGCGGGAAAGAAATTGATGAGAAAAACTAATTCACCTACTCTGTATTAATACATGAAACTAAATAAGAAATAGTTAAGCAACCGCATTACATTGTAAGTTTTTCTCTATTGCTAAACTCTCACGGTACTCAGAAGCTTCAGCTTTTAAAGTCCAATGAACGTCTTTAACCCCATTGCCCTCTACAGCTTTCTTAACTTCTGATATTGTAGTTTTGAAAAATTCTTTCCTTGAATTTATCTTATTCACTGAGTAAATATCAAAACGGCGATGGAGTTCTTTTTCTAAAGATGGCGCATCTTCACTAAATATCATCGCATGAACATCAAAGGAAAAAGGAACAGAAGCATCGCCCAGTTCTTTGACACGATCCATAGGCTCAAGTCTTCGGGTCATACCAATTTTGAATACCTCTTCACCAAAACTGCCTACATTGCTTATTACGTATACATGCCCTCTTCGGGTTTGCTGTGCCATCGACATAGCTCTTTGACCTTTATCTTCCGCTTCTTTTAATTGTTTCTCTAGATCAAGTAATTTCGCTTCATAATCGGCCCGCTGCTCATCATTTGCAGTAGAAAGTTCTTCTCGTGCTTTTTTCAAAGCTTTCTGAAGTAAGCGTTCTTCTTTTTCGGCTTCTCTCTTTGCTTTCTCAATATCTCTTAGAGCCTTTTCTTCTTCCCTAATTTGAGCTTTAATTTCTGCTTGCTCTTCACGTTCGATTTTTTTTAATTCACTTGTAGCTACAGCCCACTTTAGTTCGATTAAACGTGCATTAAGGTATTTTTCATTAATTCTAGCTTTTCTAAAAGGAACGCCATTGTGGTTAACTAATGCGAACGCATCTAGTATTTCTTGGTTTATTTTCCCAAAATTATCATGTTTTACTTTAGATAAAGCACTATCTACTTTACCGTTAAATGCATCTACTACAAAATGGATTGCATATGTTTTTCTATGTTGTTCAACATAGTCACAATCTCCAGCAAATCCTTCTTTTATCATTTGTCTAATATTTTGTCGTATTGACTTTAGCTCTGCTCCAGCTTCTTTATGACCAAAATCCTCAGCTAAATCATCTAAAACTGAGTGATTAGGAATGATATAGTCGTCCTTATAGCCTTCGATGGTATTTCGCATTGCTTTTATTGCTTGCTCGTAGGTATTAGCTTTTTCTTTCGCTTCATAAGCATCACCCGCAATCTCTTTAGCCCTTTGCTCTGCGAATAAAGTAATACGGTCAGCTTCTTGATTAGCATCCAACCTAATTTTTTCTGCTTTTTCCTTCGCTTCTCTAAGTCTTAAGCTCCCCTCTAACCTTTGTTCCTTTAATGACTCACTTAAAGTAATAGATTCATTTTTAACTTCATTAGCTAAATTTTCAGCAGTTTGCTTTATAGCATTTGCTTTTAGTTCCGCTTCATCTAATAAAGTTTGAGAGTAAGCTTCAGCTTGAATGATTGGGCTATATTTCTCAGTTAGTTCTTTATTTTTCAATGATTGCTTTTTAGCTTCTTCTCGCGCTAAAGCTAAAGAATCAGTTAATGCCTTAATATTTTTTTTAAACTGTATTTTTAAATTTTTTGTATGGTTGTACCAACCAAGACAAATCAATATGGTAATTATTAGTAGAAGAATTGATGCAGAGAGTTCCATTTTAAATTCCTTTTATCATTATTTAATCCACTATTTGAAAGTAGCATATATTTTAGAGTCGATAAAACTGAAATTAATATACAGAATTTTACGCGCCGAAACTCAAATAGGTTACTGTGTCTGATGTCGATCCGCTTATCCGACCTACGCTTTCAAATATATAATGCGGAGTTATTGGGCCGTGGTATTGGAGGTTCGTTGGGTTTCGCTGCGCTCTACCCAAACTTTTATCTCTTCTTGATGAATGTTCGCCTTAAATTTTTACGCAGACGAAAATGGCGTTGCCTGAGCGCTCTGCCCATGGGGTTATTTTGTCGTAGTCATGTTCAAATATGTGGATTTCGAAGTACGGCTTTAGGGCTTCTTTCAGCTCGGTATAACTAAAAGCGACCATTGGGTGCTCGTCGTGCCATACGAGTGTTTTATCTGCGGTGGTTTTTTCGATGCTGAGTTTTAATAACTGTTTACTGCCGCTGCCACTATAGTGCCAGCCAGAGCGAAATGTGAAGAAGCTATTTTCGCTTGTTGCTGTGTGCTCTACAAATGAATCGCTGTCGATTTTGTTTTTATCAACCGTGTTAAAACAAAATATTCCACCTACGTTTAATGCGCTGTGTACGCTGGCAAGGCATTCTTTTAGCTTATTAATGCCGTCGCAGTAATGGATTGAATACAAAAAGCAGGTAATTAAATCCAAGTGCTCGGTTACCTTAAATTCACTCATGTTTTGCAACGAAAATTGCGCTTCTGGGCAACGCGTTTTTGCTTTATCTAGCATTGGCTGGTTTAAATCAAGCCCACTACTTTTATAACCGTTATCAATAAAGTGGCGCACATGCGGGCCGGTGCCACACGCTAAATCGAGATGGGTGTTTGCGCCATTACCAAAAATTTGGTGCAGCCTGTGAATAGAATTGCTTTGGGCTTGATAATTAATATCTGCACACATTAAGTCGTAGTAATCAGAAAGGTCGGTGTAAAGCGCATTTGCGGACATATAAGCCTAGTGGTAAGTAGTAGAATATTTTTAAGTCGCGCATAGTAAACTAGTTATGGCTATTAGCGAAGAAGATATGAGCTTTAAAGTCGATGTAATTAAGAATTGTCGTATGGCGCTTCGGTTATCCGAGCTAAGTACACGACCTACGTATTTAAATACTATAAACGTTATTAGAAAATGGTGTGGAAGTGGAGGTTTGTTGGGTTTAGCTTCGCTCTACCCAACATACGTAATATAACTTTAAGCTGGCTTTAACTAATTCCTAAATACTTATGTACTTGTATTGATAGGCGCCAGTTTTTGGCAATACAGGTGTCGATTGCTAATTTTGTTGCTGATACTTTTTGGCTAATTGGCTGCAAATAAACAAGCTTAGGATTAACGCCTGTTTTAGCAAATAATTCTTCTAACTCTTCTACATGCTTTTGCATGGCAACGGGATGTTTAATTTCGTTGGCACGCTTCATAGCGCTGGTAAGTACTTCATAACCACCGCGCATATTGATTTTTGGCGATACCGTTACCCATGTTTGCTCTGGGGCGAGTATTTCAAACGTGCCGCTGGTTTCTATTTGTGTGCTAAAACCGTGTTCGTGTAATAAGTTACATACTGGATTTAAATCAAACATGCATGGCTCGCCGCCGGTAATTACTACATGCTTTGCGGTGTAACCACGTGATTTAAACAAAGCTAAAATTTGCTCTGCACTGGCGTTAGCCCAATGATCTGAGTCGGCTTTTTTTTCTACGGTTTCATCCAGCGATACTTTATATACATTATCAACATCCCACGTTTGCTTGGTGTCGCACCAAGAGCAACCTACTGGGCAGCCTTGCAGACGTAAAAATATTGAGGGTGTGCCAGTAAAGCTAGCTTCACCTTGAATGGTTTCAAACACTTCATTAATTTTGTACAAAAGAGATCTCACTTACTACCTAGCAGCCAAATTGCTACTATTAAAAAACCAAAAAGCGCTGTGCAAAAATTGTTATTTAAGCTGCGGCCGTGTAGTATATCGCGCCCTGGTATAAACCTCTATTAAAACTAAGAGCAAAACAGATATGACGCAAAAAGTAGTTGTTATTTATTCCGGCGGTATGGACTCATTTACCGTATTAAATAAAGCCCTGCAACAAGGCCATGATGTATATGCCCTTTCATTTGACTATGGTCAGCGTCATGTAAAAGAGCTTAAAGTAGCGGCAAGTGTGTGTGAAAAATTAAACGTTCCACATAAAATTGTTGATATTTCGGCGATTAACCAACTTATTGGTGGCTCATCACTTACTGATGATATTGATGTGCCTGAAGGCCATTACGAAGAAGAAAGCATGAAAAGTACGATTGTACCTAATCGTAATATGATTTTGCTCTCGCTTGCTGTTGGCTACGCGGTATCACTTAAAGCTAGCCAAGTTTATTACGGCGCTCACTCTGGGGATCATGCTATTTACCCTGATTGCCGTCCTGAATTTGTGCAAAAAATGGATGATGTGTGTCGTATTGCGAACTACGACGCGGTAGAAATTTTTAGCCCGTATTTAAATAATACTAAAATTGGTATTTTAACCGACGGTATTGAAATGGGTTTAGATTACAGCCAAACGTGGACCTGTTATAACGGCCGTGAAAAGGCCTGTGGTAAATGTGGCGCCTGCCAAGAACGCCTTGAAGCATTTGCACTAAATAACATTACAGACCCGTTAGAATACGAATAAGCCGCAATTAATTAGTAATACAATTGCTGCAAACAAAAAAGGCTATCATCGATAGCCTTTTTTGTTTGTCAGGTTTTAAGTCAATGGTATTGATTACAGCCAGCGTTTTACGCGCGCTTTATAGGCGGTAAACTCTTCACCAAATAATTTAGTGAGCGCACGCTCCTCGGGTATTATTTGAAAAAACGTTAAATACGCAATAAACCCGATAATACATAAAAGCGCCCACAAGGAACTTAACCAAACACCCCACCCTGCTAAAATAAATGCAAAACCCACGTACATTGGGTTACGCGAAATTTTATAAATGCCGCTCGTAATAAGTTTTGACGCTTGCTCAGGTTTATTTGGGTTTACTGTGGTGTTTGCTATTTTAAAGCTCGCCACCCCTGCAATACAAAAAACACACCCAATAATGACCAAACTTGCTGCTAAGTAGGTAATAAAGGCGGTGAAATCAATAACACTGTAATGCGCAATAAGCGCCATTATGCCTGCAAAAAACAGCACAACGATAACCGGTGGAATTTTATTATTTAACATGGCAACTCACTGTATTGACTAAATTATGTTTATTATGTGGTGATTAGGGCGTGTTGTTCTTTGGTGATTGAATTTGCAGCAGTATGTTTGGTTATTAGGCAAGGCAGAGCCTATGTAGTGTGGCTATCCCCCATAAATAGGCGATAACGCAGTATAAAGACCAAACATGCGCTGCCCTTTGGGTTCTTTCTAGGGACAATTAACTCTTTGTTGCTCGGTTTTTACTTAGCCCACTAGGTTACAAACCTCGCGCCGCGATTTAATCGCCCCTAGATTGAACAAATTTCAATCCACAAAGATTAACACGCCCTAGCCATTAAACAATATCTGAAGTGTATAAATGATGAACACGCTCAAAGTTGAATTAAATAAAGTATACAAATTAAGTTACAATTGTCAGCTTTATCAAAAGCGCTTAAAGGTTATACTTTAACCATAAACGAATAATAAAATGATAAGGAATGAGGTTATGTCTGGAACTACGATGATTGTACTTATTGTGCTAATTTCGGTTGGCTCAGGAGTAGTTTACGATATGTATAAAAAGCATCTTGAGTTTAAGCATAAAATGCAAAACAACAACAGCGATGCCCATAAACAATTAGCTGAAACAAACGCACAAGTGCTTGCATTAAAAGAGCGTGTACAAACACTTGAGGCTATTGTTACTGATTCAAGCTTTAACGTTAAAGATGAAATTAATAAGCTTTAAGTTGTTATAGGTAATTTGGATATAAATGTGCATTTTCTGGCTGCTCAATGCCGTGAGCAGCTAAAAACCCACCAATAGCTTGCCCGCAGCCCTGTGGTGCTCGCCCACTGTCTATCTCAAAGTTTAACTGATTAGCATGTTGCTTACCCATAGAGCAAAGCCCTACGGTGCTTGGCGAGCGCATGGCGATACTTAGGTTACCTATTTGTTCAACCACTACGTGCTTACTAAAACGGGCAAAACCTTTGTATTTAAACTGCTCGTTTACGTAGTCGTTACTTGTAGCCACCAATGCCGCAATTAAGCCGTGTAAAAAACTATTAGCGGATGAGTCTGCTGTTAAAAACGCAATCGTTTTTTTATTAAACTCACTAAGCTGGCAATCCTCACACAACAGCTCAACAGTATATAAATGTTGCTCGGCTACTTGCTGCTGACTTTTAAGCTCAATACTTTTTCCTGCAAATACAATACGTTTAAGCACTTCATCAACGTTACTTGTAACCGTTTCGCTTTTAACAAGTTCAGGGTTTTGCGCCATTACAGGTAAATCGTGATGGTTATTAAATGGCGTGCTTGTTGCGCCGCTTTGCATTAACTGAAAAAGTTCTCTTACTTCATGTTCTCGCGCTACTTTTAACGCTAAAAATGCGGTTTGAATAAGTTCTGAAGTAGGTAAGTTTTCCTCTACAATCCAGCGTCTGCCAAATAATAGTTTTTTAGCTTTGGCTTCATTAGTAGATGCGCTTTTTTGGTAGTTATCGGGGCTCAGCACTGCTACTTGCAGGTAAATTTCTTCACCTTTTTGTGCAGCGAGCACTCTAAAGTGAGCCGAAAACTCAATACTCTCAAGAATTTCGTTTACGCTTTGAAGCGTGTGCTTGTAACGTAAAAAATGCTGTGGCACCACCCAGCTAGTATTAGCTAATTGCACAAGGGGTGCATAAGAAATAGGTTGCTCGTAACTGTGTTGCCATTTTTGCTCATTGCTAAGCAAATGATTAATGTGACTCTTGTTATCTGACATAAATAAACCAAATAAACTCGCGTTGTGCGATATAAACTATGAACACATTACGTCGTCAATGTCGTAATTAGATCACATGTACGCCCTACTTTTGGGCTTTTTTAACTATCGGTGAGTTCTTGATAGTCTGTTATAACTTTTTGATAGTATGGCTTATCTTTATTGAGCATTTTATTATAATGATTTATGAGTTGTCGTTGGTACATAGCGTGCTCTGTACTAGCAAAGTCCCACATTTTGTTGCCTGTATGGCTAATCTCATTATTGATATTAAAGCTCACTTCAATCACTTCATAAAAACGTTTGTTGTCGTAAACTATTTGTTCACTTATAAGCCCTAAACCGAGTTGTTTTAAACCCACTCGCAACTTATAAGTGTGATGCACTGGGCATAAAATAAACCGAACATTATTTAAACGTTCCACTGCGTTATTAGCAATAATTTGTTGTACTAAACTTAACAACAGCTCACCACCAACACCCGCTATTACAACTACTTGGCTTTTACTTTGAGCTATTTCAATTTTGCCTACATCCTGACATAAGACCTGCCACTGCGGATTTTTATCACAGGTTTTTTGTAATTTATTAATAGATGATAATTGCGCTTCTAAGTCGTTCATTAAAGTGGCGACTATATCTACAAAAATAACCTGGTTTGCAGCTGCGCGTTTTAATAGCGCCATGCCTAAATAACCATGGTCGCAGCAACAATCCCAAATAATATCGTGATCCTGCGAAATTAATTTATCAATGGCAGTTAGGCGTTTACTGAGCTTCATTTAAGCAGGTGTTTGTGACGTTTTATAGACAAGCGCTTTTAAACTTTTGTCGTTGTCTACTTCAATAAAACGCTCGGTGGGGGCTAGGCGCTCAACAAATTCAATTGCGCCTTGGGTGTGCTCGTTTATTAATGCTTTAAACGCCTCTTCGCTAAGCTCTGGACTATTAGCGCACAATAATAATTTTGTGCTATCGCAAAGTAGCTCTGGCAACCTGCGCAGCACTTTTTGATAATCTTTAGTTAATATAAAACTGCCTTTTTGAAAGCTTGGCGGATCAACTATTATTAAATCAAACGGGGCTGCTTTTTTTAGTTTTCCAAACGATTTTAAAATATCGTGAGGTAAAAAACTGACGCCGCGCTCAAAACCGTTTAGTTGATGGTTTTGCTTACCGATTTTAAGTACCCCTTTGCTCATATCCATATTCATCACATGATCTGCCCCGCCTTGCATTGCAGCAAGCGAAAACCCACATGTATACGAAAACAAATTAAGCACTTTGCCATGCTTGCTATTAGCCATTACAAATTCACGGCCGCTGCGCATATCGGGAAATATTCCGGTATTTTGACGGCTCTGTAAATCAACCAAAAAACGAATGCCGTTTTCAGTTACAACATGTGGGTTAGGTAATTGCCCATAAACCACGGTGTTTTGGCTTTGTACGCCAGCACGTTGCTGGTACACAAGTGACGTAATAAGCTCAGGCTGATTTTGTTGCGCCCACTGCCACACAGCATTGGTGAGCTCGCTTAGTGTTTGCTCGTCAATTTCGTCGTACGAAACCAAAAATAAACTTGGCGGGTAAAAGTCTAAATTAATATGGCTTAATGCTTCGACGCTGTGGCCTCGGCCATGAAAAACACGACACAGTTCATTTTTTAAAATTGGCGCGTCTTCAAGCGCAGTAATAAGAGGTGTAAAGTTTGCTGTCATTTTTAATTAATCAACTGTTGTTGTAGTTCATGTATTTCATCGCGAACAGAGCCCGCCTTTTCAAATTCTAGGTCGCTTGCGTATGCATGCATTTTGGTTTCAAGCTGCTTAATTTGCACGGCAATTTCTTTCGCACTAAGAACCTTTTTAGACTCTTTACGAATAAGTTTAAGGTTGTCTTTAGGGGATGCTTCTTCGCCTACATCCATTACATCAAGTATTTTTTTAGCCAGAGCATGAGGCTCTATGCCGTGCTCAACGTTATATGCATGCTGAATTTCGCGCCTGCGTGCTGTTTCGTCCATGGCTTTTGCCATTGATTTTGTAACTCTGTCGCCATATAAAATAGCGCGGCCATCTAAGTGACGAGCAGCACGGCCAATAGTTTGTATCAGCGAGCGAGCCGAGCGTAAAAAACCCTCTTTGTCAGCATCAAGTATGGCAACAAGTGCCACCTCTGGCATATCAAGGCCTTCTCGCAGTAAGTTAATGCCCACTAACACATCAAACACGCCAGCTCGTAAGTCACGAATTATTTCTACGCGCTCAACGGTATCAATGTCTGAATGTAAGTAACGTACTTTTACATTATGCTCGCTTAGGTAGTCTGTTAAATCCTCAGACATACGTTTAGTAAGTGTAGTTACCAGTACGCGTTCGCCCTTCTCCACACTTTTGTATATTTCTGAGAGTAAATCATCAACCTGATCGCCCACAGGGCGTACTTCTATAAGTGGGTCGAGCAGCCCTGTTGGGCGAATTACTTGCTCTGCTATTTCACCCGCGCAGCGCTCTAACTCAAAGTCGCCAGGCGTTGCTGATACATAAATAGTTTGTGGTGCTATGGCTTCAAATTCTTCAAAACGCAGTGGCCTATTATCCATTGCTGAGGGCATTCTAAAACCATACTCAACAAGGTTTTCTTTACGGCTTCTGTCGCCTTTATACATTGCGCCAATTTGCGATACGGTTACATGCGATTCATCAATAATCATTAATGCGTCATCAGGTAGGTAATCAAGCAATGTTGGCGGCGGATCGCCTGGCGTACGCCCCGATAAATAGCGGCTGTAGTTTTCTATACCCGAGCAATAACCAAGCTCGGTCATCATTTCTATATCGTATTGCGTTCGCTGTGCTACACGTTGCTCTTCTACTAATTTGTTTGCACTGAGTAACTGGGCGCGTCGCTCTTTTAGTTCTTCTTTTATTTTTTCGATAGCGCCAAGTATTTTTTCACGCGGGGTAACATAGTGCGTTTTAGGATAAATAGTAGCGCGCACTATGTGCTTTTCAATAGCACCGGTAAGCGGGTCAAAAATACTTAAGCGTTCTATTTCATCATCAAACATTTCTACACGTACAGCAAAAGTGTCTGACTCAGCTGGGAATATATCAACTACTTCGCCACGTACGCGGTATGTACCTCGGCTAAAATCTATATCATTGCGGGTATATTGTATTTCAGCAAGGCGGCGTAGCATATCGCGTTGATCGACTTTTTCGCCCACTTTTAAAAGCAGCATCATTTTCATGTACGATTTAGGGTCACCCAAACCATAAATAGCCGATACCGATGCCACAATAATGGTGTCGCGACGCTCAAGCAATGCTTTGGTCGCACTTAAACGCATTTGCTCTATGTGCTCATTTATCGAAGCATCTTTTTCAATAAATGTGTCGCTAGATACAACATAGGCTTCTGGCTGGTAGTAATCGTAATACGATACAAAGTATTCAACCGCGTTTTTAGGAAAAAACTCTTTCATCTCGCCGTATAGCTGCGCAGCCAATGTTTTATTGTGCGCCATTATTATTGTTGGACGGTTTAAATCGCTAATAATATTGGCCATGGTGAAGGTTTTACCGGTACCGGTGGCACCTAATAACGTTTGGTGTGCAAGCCCCGCTTCTAAACCTTCGCATAGCTGTTTAATGGCGGTAGGCTGATCGCCTGCTGGTTTGAAATGTGATTTTAACTGAAAATGGTCGCTCAATTATTGCACTCCTGTAACGATTCGCCGCTCAGCGCTTCTAGTTTTTTCATAAACCATTTATATGCCACTATTGCTGTAAATAAATTACCTATGGCAGCGCCTATAAATAACCCTAATAATCCGGCTATTTCGTTGCCGATATAAGCAAATGGTACATAAAATATGAATAAACGAATAACGCTCAGTACCAATGCGTTCATTGGTTTGTGTAAAGCATTAAACGATGAGTTTGATAATATGATCACCCCTTGTAAGCCATAGCTTAGTGGGATGGTATAAATAAAGAGCTTAATTACATCTATTACGGCTTGTTCTTTACCAAATAATTGGCTTATAACACCTGAAAATGCAATTAGTAATACGTAAATGGCAAATTGCCATACCATCACAAATTTTAGTGTGCCGGTATACGCTTCTTTAACACGGCATAATTTGCCAGCCCCAAAGTTTTGACTCACAAATGGCGGTAATGTCATCGATAGCGCAAGCACTAAAATACTTGCAATAGATTCTATCCGGCTTCCTACTCCAAATGCGGCCACGGCTTCTGGCCCATGATGCGCTACTAAGGCGGTCATTACCGCCATTGCAACGGGTGTAAGCATATTTGCACCTGCAGCAGGTAAACCAATTTTTAATATTTTACGAATAGCGCCAGTTACAGTTTGCTTGCCCGCTTTGAGACTCAACAAACGTTTTTTAACCGCTAATATATATAAAATAATAACCACAGCGACCGACCATGCAACAACACTTGCTATGGCAGCGCCTTGAATTCCTAACGCGGGTACCGGCCCAAAGCCAAATATAAGTATTGGGTCAAGTACGGCGTTTATCAGCCCTGCTCCGCCCATTACTATACTTGGCGTTTTGGTATCACCGCTGGCACGCAGTACCGAATTACCAATCATTGGGGTTATTAAAAATACGCTACCGATAAACCATACATTCATGTATTCGTGTATTAACGGCAATACTTGCGCGCCCGCTCCTAGCAAAGTAAATATGGGGTCAATCAGTAAATATCCAACAGATGACAACACAATAACCAGAACCACACCAACCATTAAAGAAATACTGGCATCAAAACGTGCTTCATCAATTTTATTACTGCCGAGCGCTTTCGCTATTACTGCTGATGTACCGATCCCCAGCCCTATTGCTAAGCTGATAACGGTAAAAGTAACCGGAAATGTAAAGCTCACGGCAGCTAGTGGTTCGGTGCCAAGTAAGCTTATAAAAAAGGTGTCTACAATATTGAACATCATTAGTGTGATCATGCCGAATATCATCGGTATGGTCATCGTCTTTAATGTAGGCAAGATAGGATCGTTTAGTAAATCTGGGCGAGTCTGAGATTTTGAAATTGCGCGCATGAAATAAATAGGCCTCTTTTTACTGAACGAATCATTTTAAAGCATCAAGGCAGTTCAAGCCACGGATTTATCACTACAATTGATGTAATTACGGAAGTAAATATTCTAAAAAATAGTAAAACTTGATTTTTACATCTTTTTGTTAAAATAGAGCCTAAACACGCCAAAAAACAATTAAAACACATTTTTATAACTTTTATTACAAACACCCTGTGTTATCTGATGCTTTTTTACACAAAGCAACTACTTGGTTTATCGTTACGAAAAAATTCATTCATGGAGTTACATCTATTAGCCACCAAAACATAACCTACTGTTTTACAATGAATAAAAAATAGTGATTTAAAAGCTTGAAATCGTTGTAGCACCCTAAAACATTGGTGCCGATGATGTTCTTAAAGTTTCATAAACAGAGTTATCCACAGAAACCGTGGATAACTCATTCAAAGCCGCATTTATAAAGGCCTTGAGAGACTCGCAATTTTCGCTGAGGTCCAGCAAATTGTTGATTTGCTAATTGTGGCATTTATATAAACTCACACTGAAAAAGCAAGCTTGCCAATTTTTCTTCTTAACATAGTTATACGTTAGTAAATAAAAAACGTTTAATACAAAGTTAAGTTATTGATTGTTCTATTTTTTAGCGAAGATAATAAATACTCAATTTATAGATCAAAATTGGATCACTATTAAGAGGGAAAATACTTTTATGACTATTCGTGTAGGTATATTTTTAGAAAATTAAAATAAAAAAGTAAATAAATACGAAGAATACCCGAAAGTAAAAAATGAAATTTTATGTTTTTGAGTTGTTTTTTAATTACAAGTGGCTTTAATGGCGTGTTTAATTTAACCAATTTAAAGACTCAACAATAATAAAACTCGCATTAGTATTCTTAAATTCTTAAAAAAACAGCTTTAATAGAGCTATAAATCACGCAGATCGAACACAAAAACAACGAATAAACCTCTTTTTTCAATTTATGACTTTTATATGTTGACACTTTGCGGCTCCATCATTAATATTTCGCCCCGTTGAAAGGCAAGACGCTTCCCCCTTAGCTCAGTTGGTTAGAGCGACGGACTGTTAATCCGCAGGTCCCCCGTTCGAGTCGGGGAGGGGGAGCCAAGTTTTTCAACCATAAACGATTCCCCCTTAGCTCAGTTGGTTAGAGCGACGGACTGTTAATCCGCAGGTCCCCCGTTCGAGTCGGGGAGGGGGAGCCAAGTTTATGTTTATGATGTAGTTCCCCCTTAGCTCAGTTGGTTAGAGCGACGGACTGTTAATCCGCAGGTCCCCCGTTCGAGTCGGGGAGGGGGAGCCAAATCATCATAATAATATCAGTACTTTAGTTCCCCCTTAGCTCAGTTGGTTAGAGCGACGGACTGTTAATCCGCAGGTCCCCCGTTCGAGTCGGGGAGGGGGAGCCAATTCTAAGAATTTCATAGACATTCAAAGCTATTTCCACTACTCTTCCTTATATAACTAAAGCATTAGTTTAATTCTTTAATGCGCTGTACTTAGTTTATTAATCAAGGACTTGATTCCTTACCTTTTGATCATTAAAAGACTGAAAACATGGCTGGATTTAAAAAACTTATTTTTATACAAATTATCTCTTGGTTATTGTGTGTTGCAGCAGGAAGCTACTTCATATCTATAAGCTTTGATACTGCGGTAAGTGATGCACAAAAAAATGCACAAACAACTGTTACTAAGTATATTAATGACCTTTCTTTAGACGATATTTCTGCTCAAAATTTAAAACAATCAATTGCAGATGGTAATACGTTTTCAAGCTTTACTCTAAGAGATTACCAAGGTGCTGAAGTATTTAGCATTAACCCCCCTACTCAATTACCAATGTTTGCTGATTTTGTACTCTCTAACTTTAACTCTGTACGCCCACAGTTTGCTGTAAACGATGCCGCAGATATAAAAGTTGAATTTGTACTTAACATTGAGCATTTAGCGTCGCAGCTACAAACTTCCCTTTTTATTGTTATTTTGATTTCTGCTATTTTAGTTATTATTCCAATAATTCTAATGAAATCTATTTTTTATCATTTAAATAAAAATATAAGTACAACAGTTGCTGACATTATCGATATTTATATCAATCAAAACCAACTTGATAATGATTTAGAAACAGCATTAGATGGCACTCGATTGAAAAAAATGGGAAAAGATTTAGTACCTAGTTTTAATCGGTTATCACATTTTTTAAAAAACAAAAACGAAGACATACAAAGCGCTGCTATGACTATCAAGCATGAAGCGTACAAAGATGTAATTACCTCGCTTGGTAATCGTAATATGTTTGTTGAGTACTACGAAAAAAATATTGAAAACACTGAGCAAAGTACATTTGGCTCTTTAGCTATGGTTCGTTGTAGCGAACTACAAGCTATAAACCAAAGCCGTGGTTATCAAAAAGGTGACGAGTACGTTAAAGGCGTTGCTGATATTATTAAGCACATAAGCGGCACTTACACGGGTAGCCAAGTATTTAGATTAAACAGCTCTGATTTTGCGGTAGTACTCCCCCACATTCCTTTAAAAGAAGCTGAGCGCTTTGGTGAAAACCTGCAATCGCGCTTCACGCAGTACCAACAAAACCAAGAGTTAAGCTCGGTAGCTAATACGGGTATTGTGGGTTACGAAAAAGGTAAACCGTTAGGCGAACTGCTTTCTGTTGTTGATAACGCGATGAGCATGGCGCAGTCAAAGCAAGTTAATGCATGGCACGTACAACGCGAAACCGATTTAGTTAATAACGTAAGTGCGGGGTTTGGTAATCAAAACTGGCGTAAGGTTATTAAGGAAGTTATTGAATCTAAGCGTGTGCATTTAGTGATGCAAAACATTATGCCGCTTGGTAAAAGCATAAAAGCCTACGCTGAAGTACAAGTTCGATTTAAAACAGAAGACAATCAAGTACTGCCTACCGCTTCTTTTTTAGCAATGGCCGAAAAGCTTGATATGGCAATAGAAATTGATCGCTTAATCATCGACTCTTCTCTTGAAAAGGTTAAAAGCCGTAATTTATCTGAAAAGTTTTTTGGTTTAAACGTAACAGCCTCAAGTGCACACAACGATCAGTTTGTAATTTGGCTAGAGCGCCGATTATTGAAAGATACGCATATTGCATCTAAACTAGTATTTGAGGTAAGCGAGTTTGGTTTACAGCAAAACATCAAAGCTAGTAAACGCTTTATCGACATGGTTCACCGTGTTGGCGCACGCGTTACAGTTGAACGTTTTGGTGTTGGCTTAACTTCATTTAAGTTTTTCCGCGATTTAAAACCTGACTTTATTAAAATGGATGCAAGTTACACTCGCGGCCTCGAAGACGATAAAAACAATCAGTACTTTATGCGCTTAATGGTTGATTTAGCCCACCGTATTGGTGTTAGCGTATTTGCTGAAGGCGTTGAGAGCCAAGAAGAAAAGCACATTATAGAAACTTTGTGTTTAGATGGTGTGCAAGGTTATTACATAGAAAAACCTAAAGACATCTAATCAGGTTTTCAATTAATACAAAAAAGAGCATTCGTTGCTCTTTTTTTGTTTCTACTATTTTATCCTTACATCAAGATCACATTAATTTTACAGCCTTGTGATCAATATGTTTGTCCTGACGTTTATTTAACTGATAACAGCTCGCAAATGTTGTTTATCGAGGCAGAAAAAAGGATAATACGCAGGACTTTAATAGCGTGAGGCACACATGACAGAATATGTCTTGTTATTGATTGGAACCGTTCTGGTCAATAACTTTGTATTAGTACAATTTTTAGGCTTATGTCCGTTTATGGGCGTATCAGGTAAGCTTGATACAGCGATTGGTATGTCTTTGGCAACCACGTTTGTGCTTACGCTTGCCTCTGTAACTAGCTATTTAGTTAATCAATATATTTTAATCCCTCTGGATATCGAATTTTTGCGTACCATGAGCTTTATTTTAGTGATTGCTGTTGTAGTGCAATTTACCGAAATGGTTGTGCGTAAAACCAGCCCTACTCTATATCGTTTATTAGGCATATTTTTACCGCTGATCACCACTAACTGTGCGGTATTAGGTGTTGCTTTATTAAATATCAAAGAAGATCATTCGTTTTTACAATCTGCGGTATATGGTTTTGGTGCTGCTGTTGGTTTTTCTTTAGTGCTTGTATTGTTTGCAGCACTACGAGAGCGTTTAGCAGCTGCTGACGTTCCTACGCCTTTTAAAGGCGCCTCTATTGCAATGATCACTGCAGGCTTAATGTCGATGGCGTTTATGGGTTTTACTGGATTAGTGAAGTTTTAATATGACCTTGTTTTATGCCTTGATAGCGATTGGTTCGCTAGCACTCATTTTTGGACTTATTTTAGGGTTTGCAGCAATTCGCTTTCGCGTTGAAGGTAACCCTATTGTTGAGCAAATTGATACTATTTTACCGCAAACTCAATGCGGACAATGTGGCTACCCGGGTTGTCGCCCTTACGCCGAAGCCATAGCTAATGGCGATGAAATAAATAAATGCCCACCAGGCGGCGAATCTACCATGAAAAAGCTTGCCGGCTTAATGGGGGTTGATGAAAAACCACTTGCCGGTGGCGAGCAAGCAGAACCTGTAAAAACAGTGGCTTATATTCGCGAAGATGAATGTATTGGCTGTACCAAATGTATTCAAGCCTGCCCAGTTGACGCTATTTTAGGCGCAACTCGTCAAATGCATACCGTGTTAATTGATGAATGTACTGGCTGTGATTTATGTGTTGAGCCTTGCCCTGTAGATTGCATTGATATGCTGCCTGTAGCCGAAACTAAACAAAACTGGAAATGGCAGCTAGACGCTATTCCTGTTACACAAATAGATTAGAGGTTTGAGTGGACAAGTTACTTGAACAAATAAAAAAAGGCACCGTGTGGGCATTTCCTGGCGGCATACACCCACCACAACAAAAATCACTCTCTAATAGTGCGAGTATCACTCGCCTACCTTTGCCCGACAAACTCATTGTTGCGCTTAAGCAGCACATAGGCGCAAATGGTAAGTTACTTGTAGAAAAAGGCCAACACGTATTAAAAGGCCAACCACTAACAGAGCCTGCTGCTAACTGGTCGGTACCTGTGCATGCGCCAAGCTCTGGTGTGGTTACTGATATTGCACCTATGCCATCAGCACATCCATCGGCCCTGCCTGAACTAAGTGTTATTATTGAACCAGACGGCAAAGACGAATGGGTAGCTCTAAATAAAAATAAAAATCCTGCTGAGCTTAGTCATGACGAGCTTATAAATATTATTCATCAAGCCGGTATTAGCGGTATGGGTGGTGCTGGTTTTCCTACATATGTAAAAGCAGATACCAAGCAACCTATCGAATTTTTGATTGTAAATGCAGTTGAGTGCGAACCTTATATTACTGCCGATGACGTTTTAATGCGCGAACACGCTAAAGAAGTTATCCAAGGCATTGAAATAATGCAGCAACTTTTAAACCCAACACTGTGCATTGTGGGTATAGAAGATAACAAGCCTGAAGCTATTGCAGCAATGAAGCAAGCAGCTGAGCATAACTCAAAAATTATTATTCAAACGGTGCCAACTATTTATCCATCGGGTGGTGAAAAGCAATTAATTAAATTACTTACTAACCGTGAAGTTCCTAGCATTGGTATTCCTGCCGATATTGGTATTTTAGTGCATAACACCGGGACTTTGTTTGCCGTACAACAGGCCGTTTATGAAGGCAAACCGCTAATTGAGCGCATAGTTACAGTAACAGGTAATACTATTCATAAGCCTGGAAATGTATGGACACTACTTGGTACTGAAATAAAGCATTTACTTGATTGCCAAGGTTTCTCGCCTGTACCGCAGCAAAGTGTTGTGATGGGCGGCCCAATGATGGGCTTTACGCTACCCACCGTACGTATTGGCATAGTTAAAACAACTAACTGTATTTTAGCGCCTGATCATAAAGAGCTAGCGGAGCCCGGCCCTGAAAAAGCTTGTATACGTTGTAGCGCCTGTGCCGATGCCTGCCCTGCTTCTTTATTACCACAACAATTGCAGTGGTTTGCTAAATCAAAAGAGTACGACAAACTACAAGAACACAATTTATTTGACTGTATTGAATGTGGTGCCTGTGCCTATGTGTGCCCAAGCGAAATCCCTCTTGTACAGTACTACCGTATAGCCAAAGTTGAAATTAAAGAACAACAAGCTGAAAAAATTAAAGCCGACAGAGCAAAAGAGCGTTTTGACGCCCGAAAAGAACGTTTAGAGCGTGAGCAAGAAGAACGCCAAAACCGCCATAAACGTAAACCTGCGGCTAAATCTGCTGACGAAAAACAAAAAGTAGCTGAGGCACTAGCCCGTGTTAAAAATAAATCAGATAACGGCGATGAAAAATCAGCTGTTGCTGCCGCTATTGCACGCGCTAAAGCTAAAAAGCAACAAGGCGAAGAACTAGAGCCAGATAACAGCGAAGTAGCAAAAGAACGCGCACTACGTAAAGAACAAGCGCGTAAATATAAAGAGCAAAAATCTCAAACAGATGAATCGGCCGAGACTGCACCCGTTGATGATAAAAAATCAGCAGTTGCTGCAGCCATTGCTCGCGCTAAAGCCAAAAAGGCAGCACAAGCAAATGAAGAGCCACAAAACGATGCCCCTGCTGATGATAAAAAGTCAGCGGTAGCTGCTGCCATTGCTCGTGCTAAAGCCAAAAAGGCAGCACAAGCATTAGATAACGCTGAACAATCAACAAATGAAGCACCACAAAGCGATGCCCCTGTTGATGATAAAAAAGCAGCGGTAGCGGCGGCCATAGCTCGTGCTAAAGCTAAAAAAGCAGCTAAAGCATTAGAAGAAGCCGAGCAAACCACAAGTGAAGAACCACAAACTGATGCCCCTGTTGATGACAAAAAAGCAGCGGTAGCGGCGGCTATTGCCCGCGCTAAAGCTAAAAAAGCAGCTAAAGCACTAGAAGATACCGAGCAAACTCAGCTACAAGTTGATAGCGCAGCACCTAAGAGTGCAGAAAGTAACACCGATGACTCATCAGATCTTATTAACGCAGATAAACCTAAATCAGCCGACGATAAGAAAAAAGCCGCCGTAGCTGCTGCAATTGCGAGAGCAAAAGCTAAAAAGTTACAAAAAGAAGGAAATAATCAGTCATGAAACTAACCATGGCCAGTTCACCGCATAATCACAGCCACAAATCGTTAACGCGATTAATGCTTAGCGTTATTGCTGCGTGTATTCCTGGGCTAATTGCTCAAGTTTTCTTTTTTGGTACAGGTGTGCTTATTCAACTAGTACTAGCGCTTGTTGCTGTAAGCATATTTGAAGCTGCAATAATGCTAATACGAAAGCGCCCTGTTTGGCCTGCATTAAGTGATGGCAGTGCGTGGCTTACTGCCGTGTTATTGGCATTGAGTATTCCACCACTTGCCCCTTGGTGGATAATCGTGATTGGCTGTTTATTTTCTATTGTTATAGTTAAACAGCTTTATGGCGGCCTCGGGTTTAACTTATTCAATCCAGCAATGGCGGCTTATGTACTGCTGTTAGTTTCTTTTCCGGTGCAAATGACCGCATGGTTGCCTGTTAGCGATTTAATAAATACGCCAATAGGCTTTGCTGATCAGCTAAGGCTAATATTTACCGATTTTACGGCCTCTGGGTTTAGTCTAGATCAAGTACGTGCAGGGGTTGATGGCCTAACAATGGCAACACCGCTGGATACTGTTAAGACAGACATAGCACACGGTTTAACCGTTACCGAAAGCATGCAAAAGCCAATATTTAACGAATGGGCTGGCCTTGGTTGGGCCTGGGTTAACTTAGGCTTTTTAGCCGGTGGTTTATACTTATTAAAAGCAAAAATAATTAACTGGCATATTCCTGTCAGTTTTATCGCAACTTTAGCTGTATGTAGTGCTATTGGTTATATCGCATCACCAGGTACAGAGCCGGGCACCCTATTTCACTTATTAAGTGGTGCCACTATGATGGGAGCCTTTTTTATAGCAACCGATCCGGTATCTGCAGCAACAACTAACAAAGGGCGCTTAATTTATGGCGCACTAATTGGCTTACTAATTTATTTAATTCGTACCTTTGGTGGTTTTCCTGATGCCATCGCATTTAGCGTATTACTGATTAATATTGCAGTGCCACTAATAGACTACTACACACAGCCACGTACTTATGGCCATGGAGCAGTAAAATGATCATTTCGTCAATGGCTAAAAATGGTGCTATTTTAACTGCGTTTGCATTAGCAACAACTGGCTTAGTTGCCTCTATCAACGCGCTTACTGCCGATAAAATTGCAGAGCAAGAACAACTGCAACTTACTGCGCAACTACAAGAAGTGCTCGACCCAAAATCGTACGACAATCAATTATCACAAGATTGCGTAGTTATTACTGACGAAAAACTAGGCCCATACGCAAATCAAGTAATTTACCGTGCTCGTAAAAACAATAAACCAGTCGCTGTTGTTATTAGGCATATTACGCCAAACGGCTACAGTGGCGATATTAACTTATTAACAGCGGTATTAAGCGATGGCACTATTGCTGGCGTTCGTACGACTAAACACGAAGAAACTCCTGGTTTAGGCGACAAAGTAGAAGTTAAAAAATCACTTTGGATCACAATATTTAAAAGCTTAACGGTTGAAGGCGAAGAAGACGCTCGCTGGGCTGTAAAAAAAGATGGCGGCCAGTTTGATCAATTTACAGGCGCAACCATAACGCCACGTGCTGTTGTGGGCTCTGTTAAAAATGCCGTATTGTTCGCACAAACTAATTTTGATGATATTTTTGCAGCACCTAATGCCGAATGTATGGAGGTAGCTAAATGAGTGAGTTAAAAACATTATACAAAGAAGGTGTATGGGTAAATAACCCTGCCCTTGTACAGCTTTTAGGTTTATGTCCACTGCTTGCCGTTACCTCAACTGTAACAAATGCATTAGGTTTAGGCTTAGCAACTTTACTCGTACTAATAGGCTCAAATGTTACCGTATCAATTGTGCGTAACTGGGTGCCAAAAGATATTCGTATACCTGTATTTGTAATGATCATCGCGGGCTTTGTAACAATAGTTCAATTACTTATGAATGCTTACACCTTTGGTTTATATCAATCATTGGGAATTTTTATTCCGTTGATTGTAACTAACTGCGCCATTATTGGCCGCGCCGAAGCATACGCCTCTAAAAATCCTGTTCATTTATCAGCATTTGACGGCTTAATGATGGGCTTAGGCTTTATGATTGTGCTCGTTGTTTTAGGCGCAATGCGTGAATTAATTGGCCAAGGTACGCTGTTTGACGGAGCCGACTTATTACTTGGCCCATGGGCACAGAGCATGCGCATAGAAGTATTTAATTTTGATAACCAATTTTTACTGGCAATTTTACCACCAGGTGCCTTTTTAGGGCTTGGGCTACTTATTGCTGCAAAAAACGTAATTGACGCACAAATAAAATCAAAACAAGTTGCACCGCCAGAGGCTGAAAAAGGACCTCGAGCACGTGTTACTAGCTTAACTTAAGGGGAGAACGTATTAGAGCGACAATTAGCACTAATACGTTTTAAGTTGCATGAATAAAGAAAAACGTCACCAAATACTGTCGCGCCTGCGTGACGATAATCCACATCCAGTTACAGAGCTTGAATATTCAAGCCCATTTGAGTTACTCGTAGCAGTAACTCTTTCAGCACAAGCAACCGATGTAGGCGTTAATAAAGCCACTCGAAAGTTGTTCCCTGTTGCTAATACGCCACAAGCCATTTTAGACTTAGGTCACGACACACTGCGTGATTATATAAAAACCATTGGCTTATTTAATTCTAAAGCTGCCAACGTGTACAAAATGTGCCAAATTTTGGTGGATGAACATGACAGCATCGTGCCAGAAAATCGTGAAGCATTAGAAGCCCTACCAGGCGTTGGCCGTAAAACCGCTAATGTTGTACTCAACACAGCCTTTGGCTGGCCTGTAATAGCCGTAGATACACACATATTTCGTGTATCTAACCGTACCAAGCTGGCCATGGGTAAAGACGTAGTTGCTGTTGAACAAAAGCTTGAAAAAGTAGTACCTGCAGAATTTAAAGTGGACGTGCATCATTGGCTAATACTGCACGGGCGTTACACCTGCGTAGCACGTAAACCTAAATGTGGCAGCTGTATTATTGAAGACTTGTGTGAGTTTAAAGATAAGACTGAATAAAAATGAACTAATTGACATATTTTGCAACTAATATATAGTTGCACCCTCAGGAATGGACATCTATATTATGGGTAAACAAGAAAAGTTAATCGCAAAATTATTAACCAAGCCTAAAACATTTATTTGGAAAGATTTGTGCTCAATTATGGAAGGTTTAGGCTTTGAAATTCTTGAAGGGAGTGGTTCTAGGAGAAAATTTATTAATAAAGAAATGAGCCTTTATGCCAGCTGGCATGAGCCTCATCCTGGAAATGAAGTGAAACAGTATGTCATTAAAGAAGCAATTCAGTTAATAAAGGATTATCGTAATGAGCAATAAATCCATATCATATAAAGGCTATTTAGCTTCAATTGATTTTTCAATTGAAGATGAGTGTCTTGTAGGACGTATCGAGCATATCAGGGATAGTATTGTTTTTGGTGCAGATACTTTACCTGAATTAATCAATGAGTTTCATAACTCTGTTGATGATTACCTAGACACTTGTAAAATCCTAGGAAAAGAACCTGATAAACCTTTTAAAGGGTCATTCAATATTCGAGTTACGCCCCTGCTTCATAAAGAAGCAGCATATGCCGCAACAGCATGCGGAGAAACATTAAACCAATACGTATCAAAGTCTATTGAAAATAGGTTATCTAATACTACCAATATTAATTTAACAATTAATTCAGCTGCTGAAGTAAAAGAGTTAACTAGATTACCTATTCATGCAGATATGGATTGGCTTAGGTCTACTCACACAACGTTGAAAGGTGAAAATAATGTTAGAAGCCATTAATCTTGCAGGAAAAAAAATATCCTCTTTTGTTTTCAAAGAATCTGAGCAAATCGAAAGTTTAAACGTAGCTAACAGTGATGGCTTTGTAACTATCGAGCTTTCTATACCAAAAATTACTGCGGTCAAAGATGAAATATATGAAGTATCTTATTTTATTACTGTAAAAGGTTATATTAATAACGATGGTAGTGACACAATAGATGAGTGTGATGACAAAACCGAATTATTTAACTTCAGTTCAGAATTTTCTTTAGCGTACCATTCTAAGTATGATTTAGGGCAATTCCAAAAGCTTCATGATGGTAATGAGTGGTACTTTGAAAAAGATGCTCATTTTTATATGAATGAATACATAAATAAATTTTTAATGGATACACGGTTTAGAAGTATTAAAATCCCTCTTCAACCATAAAGTACCTCTTGGCCGCTTTATGTGGCCACTACAAGTTACAAACCCCACACCGCAATTAAATATCATCTAGATTGAACTAATTTTAATCCTAAAATTTCAACAGCCGTGTCAATGAAATAGAACAATTATTAGAACATTATCAAAGTATTAATTTCACAACGCTCACTCCTTTAGTTATGCTAGTGAACATTATAAAATTATATTGCGAAACCCTCTATGCTACCTCTACTTCGTATCTTGATAATTGAACAAGACCCAGCCACCTTACAAGGGCTTTCAACGAATCTGTCAAAGACCATTCCTAACTTTGAGCGAGACGATATTCATATCGATATTATTGAATGCCTCGAGCTTAAACGCGCGTTGGAACATGTAGAGGAAGATGGTGATATTCAAGCCGTAGTTCTAAGCTGGGATATGCACAACAAAGTGGGTGAGCGGATGTATAGCCGCTTTATCGAGGATTTAAAGGCAATTCGTCTCGAGCTGCCGGTTTATGTTATTGGCGACGACACTAAAGGGCTGGAGATCGTAAACGAATCAGAAGAAATCGAATCATTCTTTTTTAAAGATGAAGTAATTTCTGACCCAGAAGCGATTTTAGGTTATATGATCAACGATTTTGACGACCGCTCTGAAACGCCATTTTGGACGGCGTATCGTCGTTACGTTGGTGAAGCAAACGACTCTTGGCATACACCGGGTCATAGTGGGGGTTCTAGCTTTAGAAACTCACCTTACATCAAAGATTTTTATCAGTTTTACGGCCGCAATGTATTTGTTGGCGACCTGTCGGTTTCGGTAGACTCGCTAGGTTCATTGTCAGACAGCACCAATACTATTGGTCGCGCTCAAGAATCAGCAGCGGCGACGTTTGAAGTTAAGCACACCTACTTTGTTACAAATGGTTCATCTACCTCAAATAAAATCATTTTGCAGACGCTCCTGCGTAAGGGAGATAAAGTAATTGTCGACCGTAATTGCCATAAGTCCGTACACTATGGCATCTTGCAATCAGCTAGTTACCCCATTTATTTGGCGAGTATCTTAAATCCAAAATATGGCATTTTCGCACCACCATCGTTGGCCGACATCAAGTTGGCAATTGAAAACAATACTGATGCTAAATTATTAGTGCTTACCGGTTGTACTTACGACGGCCTACTTAGCGACCTGAAACAAGTGGTAGATTATGCTCATCAATATGGTATTAAGGTGTTTATAGATGAAGCCTGGTTTGCATACTCTTTGTTTCATCCTAGCTTTCGTCATTATTCTGCGATACATGCAGGGGCTGACTACATTACGCATTCGGCGCATAAAGTAGTATCGGCGTTTTCTCAAGCGTCTTATATTCATATTAACGACCCCGATTTTGATGCCGATTTCTTTCGAGAGATTTATAGTATCTACGCTAGTACATCGCCTAAATATCAGCTTATTGCATCGCTTGACGTATGCCAAAAGCAATTAGAGATGGAAGGCTATAAGCTGCTCAATGCGCTGCTAAATCATGTTGAGGAGTTTAAACAACAGATGGCCTCGCTTAAGCAAATTAAAGTATTAGCTAAGCAAGACTTTATGGAAATATTTCCGCACTTTAGTGGTGATAATATGGGTCACGACCCATTAAAAATCCTTATTGATATTAGTGAGCTACCATACTCATTAAAAGATATTCATAAATACTTACTGGATGAAATTGGGCTAGAGATAGAAAAATACACACACAGCACCATTTTGGTTTTACTGACGCTTGGCGGCACGCGCTCAAAAATAATTCGTTTGTACAATGCATTGAAAAAGCTAGACAGCGGTAAAGTAAAACTATCGAAATCGACGCGTAGAGCTCGCTTACCTGAAAATTTACCAGCCATAGACTTAGCGTGTATTCCAAGCGATGCTTTTTATGGCGACCGCGAATCTGTGCCTATTAGCAAAAGTAACAACCGTATTTGTGCAGGTTTAGTTACTCCATACCCACCGGGCATACCGCTTTTAGTCCCAGGCCAGCATATCACTGATGATCATGTTGAATATTTGCAAGAGTTGGCAAGCCAAGGACTGACTATTCAAGGCAGTTTCGATGGTGAAATTTATGTTCTTAAGGGTAAGGTTAATAAGTAAAGTATTCGCTTAATACTATCTCAATAATGATTACTGGCGGCAGTATCACAAGACATTGCCGCTGTATTGCTGCTTCATTAAATCGACTAATCAAGTAATCCCCAATTAAATATTCACTTTCATTTTAATGTCCCTAATTGCCTTGTGTGGTGGTCAACTAAATTTGGTCATGTATAAATGTATAGAGGTCGTTGAGCAAAAGCTTGATACCAAAAGCATTTAATAAATATCCATCATTAGCTAATACTACATTGGCCTATATCTGAGTGACACGTAAACCGAAGTCTGGAAATTGTATAATCGAAGATTTAGTAAGCTTAAAGATAGAACTGATTAAGCGTTATTAGAAAACTCGATAATATGCTACTTCACATAAGTGTGTTTTAAATAAAAATAGAGATGGAGTGAAAAATTGTTTGGAGTCAGTGGTTTTATATGCTCAAAGAAGACTGGCTCTTAAAATAAAAACGCCTAATAAATTATTTCAGACGTTTTTATTCAATTATTTTCCCCTATACTCAGGCAGGATAATAAAAATTAAGCAGGTAGTTTTTCTAGCCATACTTTCAACCAAGGCTCGGTTACTGGCCATGGTTCAAAATCTTCACATGCATCTATTTCTAGGCGGTTGCCCACAGGCTTTGCTTGTAAATCGCGTAGTAACTCGTCAAAGCTACGTCCTGCTCCACAAAATGTATCGCCGTAACATCTGTCACCCATTGCAATTACACCAAATGGTTTATCTGTAAGTATTGGGAAAGTGCTATTCATTGCAAAGTACAATCCGGCCAAATTACTCGGTACATCACCTTGGCCTGTTGTGGAAGTAACAATTAAAATATGCGATGCATTTTTTATATCATCAAGTGATGCTTCAGTAATTACTGTAGCAGTATGACCCGCTTGCTCTATTGTGGTTGCAACTTCATCGCTTAAACGCTCTGCACCGCCACTAACGCTGCCTACAAAAATACTAATATGTGCCATTAATAATCCTTTTCTTGCTCTGGCCAACCTAGCTGCTTACATATTTCAAGCATGTCTTCACCTAGTGGCGCTTTAATTGTTATTGATTCATTACTATAAGGGTGCACAAAACTAAGCTCTGTTGCAAATAACATTAAGCGTCTTAGCTCAAAATGATCCCTAAAAAATTGATTATGCTGGTTATCACCGTGATTTACATCCCCAATGATAGGCAGTGATAAGTGCTTTAAGTGTCTACGAATTTGATGCTTGCGCCCGGTTTTTGGAAAACACTCAACTAACGAGTAACGCACTGTTGGATACTTACCTATAGGAATAGGCAATGCAGCTTGGTGCAAGCAATTAAACTGGGTTTGCGCTTCTTGCGGTGCTTTACCTTGATCTGCAAACTTATCGGCTATTTTATCAAGTTCTTCTTTAAGTGGTTTATCTAAAAATACTGACTCTGGCGCAAAGCCGCGCACTAAGGCCAAATAGCGCTTAGCAATAGTACCTTCAATAAATAGCTGGTTTATATCGCGAGCAGCTTCCGAGCTCAATGCAAACAGTAATACGCCCGACGTAGGTCTATCGAGCCTATGTACTGGAAATACATGTTGACCTAGCTGGTCGCGCAACATTTGCATAGCAAACTGGGTTTCGTGTTTATCTAAAAACGAGCGATGCACTAATAAACCTGAAGGCTTATTTATTGCCACATAGTTTTCATCTTGATACAAAATAGTCAGCTCGCCATATTCAATAGGCGCTAGACGCTCACTCATTCGGTTCTCCTAAAAAGGTATCAAGGGCTGTTAGTAATTCAATAATTTCATCGCTTCCGGCTTTATTCACAAGTGTCATTTGCGCCATAGGGGCAATAGCAAAGTTACGCGGCAGTGGTTGCCTATGTGTTATTAATTGCTGTATTTTTTCAATAAATACAAATTGTAACCACTGCTCAAATGCCATTGTATCGTGACAAAAAGGGGTCTTTGAAAGCAGTGCCTCAGCGTCTATTGGCTCACTTTGCCAAAGCGCGTGTTTTTGTAAAAGTGCCGTTAGCTGCACTAAATAAGTTTGGGTTTGCTGGTACATAACCACCCTCTTTTATATATGTAATGCAATTATACCCTGTTCCCTCACAAGCGGCTATGACGTATAATTAATGTAATTTTGCAGTAAAAACAGTTGAGAAAACAATGAGTGATCAAATAGCTACATTAGGTCAGCTTTTAGATGGTGCGGGTACTCAGTGGCGTGCTTTTGATATTGGCAGGCACATTACTAAGCTTGATAAAAACCAATTTTTAGCTATTGAACAAGCTCAAGTGCCTTACCCTTATCCACTTGCTGGTCATGCATGGCTCGCTATTCAATTTTGGGATACTAAAGCCAGTAAAGAACCGTATGTATGGTTTTTAAAATTCCCCCTTGATGAGCAAAGTATGCTGGTAAGTGCTAGTCGCGATCACTTTGCTGATATGGTTATTCAAGCGCTAGGCACTGAAATTACAGGCGAGCAAGCCGATGGAAAGCTTGATAATAACCCTTATGTTTTTACACCAAACGCAAATAAATTAGCGGCATTTAACGCCCAAGTAAAAGTACTATTAAAACAGCCTGCATCGCAGTATTACGAGCATGCACAATTGTACTTTAGCGGTAAAATTGGTTTGGATAATTGGCAAAGTGTTGCACTACAGGGTATTGCCGATTTTGCACTACGCTTAGACAGCGATACAAACTTAAGTAATCTGCAAAAAGCATGGGCGCATTTACCTATTGAAGTACTACAACCACTCAGTGCCATGCTTGAACACGTTGAAATACCAACATCAATGAGTGAGTTACTTGTTGATTACACACAGACCGCAATTAGTAATAACGATACATTAGCTATAACCGCAGCACTAAGATCAGCTTCAAAAGGTCAAGCTCAAGGGTTATGCGCTCAATTAGTTGATACTGTACTAAGCTCACCAGTGAAGCACGACTCTGACGTGTTACTAACAATCGCTGGGCGGTGTTTTAAACAATTAGAAAACCCTGAACGCTTACATGTATTTATGGATAATTGCGCGCATCATCAAAAAATTGAAGAATTGTTTCCAAGTATTTTTGCTGACTTAGTTGCAATACCAACTATTCGCCCGCATTTATTAGGCTTATTACGTAAAGAAAATCGTAGCGAAACCCTCGCGCGTGCAATTGGAAGGTTATTCTCTTAAATGGCAAGTTTATGGACGTTCATACTTATTGGTAGTGTAATTTACTTATTTTGGCTTAACCGAAAGGTTGCTGAAGCGGCGAACGTTCATGCTAAACGTCAAAGTGAGCAATTGCAGGTGCAGTTGATGAGTGTTGCATGCACAAAACGCCGCTTTGGTTTTTTAAAGAGCGGCAAGCCAGGCATTAAAAGTGAATTTATATTTGAGTTTTCAAGCGACGGTGAAAATGCTTATCAAGGTGTGTTAATTATGGAGAATGAGTTTTTGAAAAGTGTGGTTGTTCCACCGCATAAAATATAAACTTAATATACTTTAAGAGTGTGTGTCTTAAATTAATAAATTTAATTCAACACAAAAAACTAAGGCGTAACTAAAGTTACGCCCCAATTGGACTGCATCCTGCTAGATATCCATTATCTTAAATCCGTATTATCATCCCCTGAACGAGTAAACAACCTTGTTTACCCTCACATTGCATCCTGCAATATCCATAGCCATCTTGGCAAACCCACGAAATCTATCGTTTGGCTACGTCCCGTAGCATCATCCCTGTTAATCCTTTAAAGTAGCTCCTGCCACTTTTGCATCCTGCAATGTCCACTTGCCATCTTGGCTATCCTGCGTAAACTAACGCTCCTGCTACTTCCTGTAGCGTCATCCGTGATTATCCTAAAGTAACTCCTAGTTACTAAGTGCTTCATGCACTTCCTTATTCTTCCTTGTATCCGTTTTAGCTTGTCCTTTCTGCTTCCTACTAGCGTCCGCTATGTTGCCTATTCCGTATCCTTGGCATTAACTCAATCATTGAGCTATGTCGTCTTGACAAAGAGAAGTTTAAAGCAATCAGGGGGGAGAAATAGGACTTAACACTAAATAAATAAACGTCACAAAAATGAAAAGACAAAATAAGCAATTAAGAACAACAACTTAGAACAAAAAAGACTACTTATTAGTAGCCTTTAAGTGACAATGCTCACGATGATGTGAGATATATCTCACGGTCTTATGTCCGTTTGGGCGCATTGGCTTACATAAAAATTTTAAATAGTTGGCTCAAGTATTTATTTAAACAGTAACTCGCCCTCTACTTGGTTAAAAGTAAGCTGTTTAAATGCTTCAAACTTTTCAGTTTTAAAAAATTCAATGTGCTCTTTACGTGTTACAAATACAGCCATCCCTGTTGACTCAGCGTTACATTTAACTAAGTCATCAAGCCCGCGTAGCAAGTAACGACCAAAGCCTTGCCCATGAAAATGCGGATCTACGGCAATAAAAGCTAAAAAGTAATAATTGCCCTTTTGTTTAAGGGCATCTCTAATCGTTTGTTCTTTATCTATTAATTGATTTGTTTGTAAGTAGCCAGCACTCAGCATTAATTTTAAACGCCAGTGCCAATAACGCTGCGCTTGTAATTGGCTATTGGATTCAAATACACACGCTACTGCTTTTAATTTATCGTTACGGTATAAACCAATTAGTGGCTGTTTTTCTTGCCAAAAACTACTGAGCTCTTCGCGAATTAATGATCGTAATTTTTTTTCATATACTGATTTATTTTCGTCATTGTAGCTAAGCATGTTTTGTAATACAGGATCGTCATGATAAGCCTGATAAATTAGGCTCGCTGCAGTGCTAATATCTTCTGCGGCTAAATACTGTACGCTGAACGTCTCAGCTGGTGTGGTTACACTCATTGTATTTCCTCTATTATTTTAGCTATAGGCTGTTTAACTTTATACCTAACTATATACCTAAAATTATTAACCGTAAATTCAGCGAGAGTTTAACTAGCAGGAGGTACAGTTAGGTACTAGTATGAATTTTCATTCATTTAAAGGAGCAATATCATGGATACGACAAAACACGACATTAACACACTTTTTGCACAGCTTGGATTACCAAATAGTGATGAGCAAATAGATGCATTTATTGCCTCACATGAATTAAAAGACACAACATTACTCCAAGAAGCTTCTTTTTGGGATGAGGCACAACAGCACTTTTTAGCTGAATCCCTTGCACAAGACGGAGATTGGAGTGAAGTAATTGACGAGTTAGATGTACGCATTCGTCAAAGTAAGTAATTTTATTTAATGTACCCTCCCTTATTTATTGCTAACATAGCATCTGCGCAGCATTTATATGCTGCGTATTTATTTTATTAAAGAGTTATATATCTAATGAATTCAGTTGTATTTGATGCAATCAAAGCCCTTCTTGATGAAGGCAAAACCCCTACTGTAGCACTAACTAAAAGCCGTTTGGCGCAACCGGTTCCAATGCCGATGATTATTGCAGCAGTAAGCCAATATAAAAACAATCCTGATTCAATTAATAACTTCATGAGAAACCCACAGCAGTCAGATAGTACTGAGCTTAAAACAAGTCAATTAGATAGAATTGAGCAAAAACTCGATAAACTTCTTGCGCTGCTAGAACAAAAATAATTTGAGACTATAAATGTTCGTTGTTGATTTAACTTTTGATTGCTACCAAGACACCACCCTAGAACAAGCCGAACAAGCAATAAATCGCTTAGTAAATGCACTGCGTTTTAATGGTCAAATAATGGGGGAAGAATTTCCAACCGTTTTAAAAGATGGATTTTTTATTACCCGCGTAATGTGCCCTACTGAAGATGCAATGCACCCGCTAAATAACAGCCCGTTTGTTAAGCACAGTATCGAAAAATTACATAGTGCTGGGCTACTTGCGCCAAAAGTAAAAGTGATTGGACAAGATATTCACTCCAACGGCGCTGATTGCTGCAAAGAACCATCAAGTTATATTTTATATACAACCTATGTGCATACGTGCAGTCCGCTTTATTGTGGTGATGACTTTTTGCCTGTGCCGCTATTTCGTATTCCGGCAATTGCTAATGGTGACTATAAAACGCTTATAAAATGGCAAGAAGATTGGCAAGCCTGCGATCAAATTCAAATTAATGGCGCAACCCGTTGTGAGTTTCCGGCGCTTGAAGAAATATCGAGTATTCAAAGCGACCTATATAGACGCGGAAAAGACATAACAAAGCGAATTAGTTTTTTAACTAAAAAGCCAACCTATTATTATTTATACCGTGTAGGCGGCGTAGATAAAGCGTCTGAACTTGAACGAAAATGCCCTAGTTGTAATGGCGACTGGAAATTACCTGAATCGTGGTTTGGGTTATTCGACTTTAGGTGTGAGCCATGTGGCTTAGTGTCTAATATATCGTGGGATTTTCAGTAATTACACTAAATTAATGAGCAACAATAGCTTGGTGCTAGCTGCGCCGAGCTGATTGTTGAATAGACTCTAAACCTCTAATGCCTTTAAAAAAACATTAATGTTAGGCGCTAGTGCATGGTGTGTTTTTTTGCCGACAAACTCTAAACATACTTCACCAGTGTGCACCAATACACTTACTAGTAAATCATCTTGATCTGTTAAACCAATAAATACTGTTTCTGGCTGCTTGAGCTTGCGTTTCATTAAAACGTGGCCCGTTATATTTTGCTGTAGCAAATTAAAGTCTTCTTCGTTCCATGCTTGTAGTAATTCAACCTGATGCCCATCAATACTTGCTAAAATACTTCCACCGTACATATGTCCGTATAGCTCGCTAAGCTCTTTTGGGAAATCAAGCTCAAGTGCGCTGGCTAAATCATTAAGCGAACCTGCAGGTTGCTGACGCGCGCCCTGCCATTGAATGTTTCCTTGCTCGTCAACCTCACCAACTTCACATGGGCTTGGCCATTGCTCGTCATGCGCAATAAGTGGGTACTTTGTAGTGTTTTTCAGGATATTTTCGCTAAATGTTTGATGAAGTTGTTCTATAAGCAATGCAACAGACATACTGTGAAACTCATTTAAATTAGATATAATGTCCCTATTGTAACTATTTAAGAGCAAACATGACAGATTACAGCAATTCTCCAGACCTTAAAGGTAGCGTATTAGGCCAATCTACTGAGTATGTAGATGTGTACACGCCAAGCTTGCTTTTCCCTATTGCGCGCAAACTAAATCGTGATGCTTTAAATATTGACGAAGCAGAGCTTCCATTTAAAGGCCAAGACATTTGGACTGGTTACGAGCTTTCATGGCTAAACAATAAAGGTAAACCGCAAGTTGCCGTAGCCTTATTTACCTTTGAATGCCAAAGCAGCCATATTATTGAGTCAAAGTCGTTTAAACTTTATTTAAATAGCTTTAACCAAACCCGATTTGAAAGCATTGATATAGTAAAACAGCATTTAATTGATGATTTATCAAACGCGGTTAACAGCACTGTCAAAGTGACTTTATATAATCCTGATGATTACAATTGCTTACCGTGTACGGCGCTGCCAGGTGAATGTATTGATGACTTAGATATTGAGATTAATAATTACGATATTGATGCTAATTCACTTAAAGCAAAAAGTGATAACGTAGTAACAGAAACGCTCTATAGCCATTTACTTAAGTCGAACTGTTTAATTACCTCTCAGCCTGACTGGGCAAGTGTGATTATACGATACACAGGCGAGCAAATATGCCGCGAATCGTTACTGCGTTATTTAATTTCGTTCAGAACGCATAACGAATTTCATGAGCAGTGTGTTGAGCGTATTTATAGCGATTTAACAACACAACTTAATATTAAAGAGTTAGAGGTTTACGCGCGTTACACTCGTCGCGGTGGGCTTGATATAAACCCGTATCGCTCTACGCATTATAACGATACGCCATTTGCAGTTAAAATTAATCGTCAGTAGGTTGTTTTAAACTGGAATATTAGGGTCTGTTGACCTTTCAAGGTTAAATTTGCAGCAGCCTGTTTGGTATTTAGGCAAGGCAGAGCCTAAGTAGTGTGGTTGTTCCCCATAAATAGGCGATAACGTAGCATTAATGCCAAACAGGAGTTGCCCAAAGGGTTCTGCCTAGGGGCTATTCACTCTTTGTTACTCGGTTTTTACTTAGCCCACTAGGTTACAAACCTCGCGCCGCGATTAAATAGCTCCTAGATTGAACAAATTTCAATCCGCAAAGTTCAACAGACCCTCGTATTAAAAAAGGAGCCTTGAGGCTAATGCCAGTCAGTTAAGCTGACTGGCATCTTTCTTTTTATGGGGATACTTAGATGGTTTTGGCTTAACCCATCGGGCTGACGAATCCCCAAAACGTGACAGGCACAGCAATTTATGATCTTATGTAAATCACCACAACCCACATAAGTCACAACTGCTATGCCTGAGACATCAGTTTGCCATAAGTACTTTAAACATGCATTAGCGCCATTCAATAATGCCAGAGTAAAAACATTACTAAGCTGCAGTAATGCATTAATTTCGGGCAATAAACTTACCTTAACTGAAATCGGCAGAAATTTGTCTGGCGCTGTGGATGTAAAACATAAAATAAAACGCGTTGATCGCTTCTTAAAAAATACTCACCTCTACAATGAAAGGGTCGCTATCTATGAAGCATTAGCTCATCCTATTATTGACTCTTTACCCATGCTTGCAATTGCCGTTGACTGGAGCGGTGCCTGTGGTCACGACTATCACTTACTGCGAGCAAGCTTACTTGTGGATGGGCGCTCTATCGTGATTTATAACATGATTGTTGAGCAGAAGGATTTTGATAGCCCAGCAACCAACAGCCTGTTTTTAGATGAACTTTATGAAGTGCTTGGACGACATCCTAGTGTCTATATTGTAACAGACGGCGGCTTTCTTACGCCTTGGTATAGTAAAGTACGCGAACTTGGTTGGCATATGATAGGTCGATTAAGAGGCTCAATGAAGTGTAAACTAGCCATGCAATCACAATGGCATACATTAAAACAACTTAGGACTGGTGCCAGCGATATACCTAAGGCGTTAGGTCAAGCACGACTAACTCAGTCCAGCCCGACAGCATGCGATGCATTTTTACACGTATATCATGGAAAAAATAAAGGAAGAAAAGGAAAAAGCAGATTTACGAAAGATACAAAAATGTATCAAAACTTAGCTAAAGAGCCATGGTTACTCGCGACATCAGACAATACAATGACGAGTAAGCGAGTAGTTGGTTTATATAGTAAAAGAATGCAAATAGAGCAAAATTTCCGCGATGACAAAAGTTTGAGATATGGTTTTTCGTGGCGTTTTAGTAAAAGCACCGGCATAAATAGAATAGGAATATTATGCTTGATAGCCACAATAGCGAGCACTGCGTTATGGTTTATAGGGTGTGAAGCAGAAAAAAGAAAGTGGCATATAAAATTTCAAGCAAATAGCGTTAAGAATCGCCGAGTTCTTTCATTTTTAACCTTAGCCAAGCAAGTCATAAAGCTATGTAAGAGACGTATTACACAAAGCTATATAGAAAAAAGTTTAAAAAACTTTATTTTGAATTACGAAAAAGAGGCCGCAGGATAAAGTGGGGATCCCTCAGCCCATCGGGGATATCTTCTATCCTCTCGTCTAGCTGGAAGCTTAAATAAGACCAGTGTATTGAGTAAGTGCTGCCAGTGTATTGGAATGTTCCCTGGGCTCATTATAGATACTGACGAGAAATACTGAATGACAGCCATCGAACTGCTAGAGAAACTAAGCTGGTTAGGCCATATCCCTGTAACTGTCGCCGCCATCGTCATTATTCTTCGTATTAAATTATAGGCGAGTAACACGCCCCATAGCTCCTGACGCACCATGTCTGGACGCTTACTTCTTAAATGGTATGCGCTATCAAGCATGGTTTGTTTGATTTCTCTAAACCCAAGTTCTATCTCCCAACGATGACAATATAATTCAACAATTTCATTACCTGGATAACGCAATCTATCCGTCATCGAGGTTAATATACGGTAGCTTTTGCCCTTTATTGTTTTGCTGATTAATCTCGCTTTAATCGTTTCAGGAACATCGGGAAAGTTTTTTTGTGCATGCTTTGTGGTTTTCAATTCAATGATATGGTCATTTTTACCCGCGCTGGAGATGATTTCATACTGTAAGTCGGGCCTTGCTGGTATCAGCCAGTGCCTCATCTTCCCAGTTTGGTGCCAACGATTTAACAGGCCTAAAGAATAATATCCTTTATCAAACATAGTCAGTGAATTATCTGGTGTACGTTCAATTAAACGCTCAGCTAATTTCATCTCGTTGGTTTTATAGTTATCAAACTCGCTACTGAGAAGTTGATGGCTGGTCAATTCCATATGACAGACCATGCGTATTTGAGGAAAGGCTGTATCACCGTATTGGTTGCTACCAGAAGAGAAGGCTTTACGGTTATCAGGCGTGTCGGCTGTTCGCCACACAACACCGTCAACAGCTAATAGGTTCAAACCATTCCATGTTTCGAATGACTGTTGCTTATACATTGATTGAGCAGATTTATTGAAAACGTGTTTAACGGAATCATCACCTAACCTTTGTCTCGCCTGTACCATCGCACTTGGAGCAACGAGTGGGTTCTTGCCAGGTAACATGATATCTAGCTTATTAGCGATATTCCAAACTGATTCTTTTCGAAACAATGCCATGCCAATAACTGACCACAAAACAGCCTCAAGCGGTAACCTTCGCTTACGAACGGTTGCAATCCCAGCTTGTTGAAAGCCTTGTTCAATGATTTCAGGGTCAAGAATTTCTGATAATTTTTCAAAGGTATGGTATCGGCTGCTTTCTTCAAGTGTTGCTTGCAGTGCTTGTTCTATATTCACAAAAAAAATCCGTAGTTAATTTCCTAACTACGGATTTTGCATGATCGTTTGGATCGGTCAACCGGTCATTTTCTTAACTGATCGGCATTAAGCCTAGGCTCCTTTTTACATTCTTTAATTAACTTCGCGCTTAGTGGGTATGGGCATACCACACACATCAACGTAGTTATGTGCTTTAACAAACCATGGTTCAACACGGTTTTTACGAGCATTTATTAAGTTTTTAAACACCGGTGAGTTTGTTTTCATCACTTTAAATATACTTTTATCGCTTTGTACATCACCAAGTACTTGTATATTGGTAATTGGGTTAAATGCTTTACCTTCACTTGGTGTGCGAGCTAAACGGTTAAAATGCTCTATACCTTCGAGCAATCGACCAAACACCGTAATATTTTTATCAAGGTAGCGCGGGCCTTGCCCTATTGTTACAAAAAACTCCGTACTCGCACTATTTTTATCGTTGTCGCGCGCCATGGCAAACACGCCACTACAATGCACTTGCCATGTTTGCGTATGTGCTGAGTTTTGAGCTACTGCAAAGCCGTTTAAAAAGCCGGTAACTGGTGCATATCCGTCGCCATTTAGCTCAGTAATTAAAAGTGGTTTGTTTGTTGTTAAATAAAACTCAGCTGGAACTGTTTTATCTGCAGTTTTAATTAACTTTTTACCCGAACTGTCGCCACCTTGCGCTACAAAACCCTCAACAAACCGATAAACGCTGGTGTTTTTATAAAACCCTTCTCGCGCTAACTTTTTAATGTTTTGAGCGTGCTTTGGGGCAAGCTGTTCATTAAGTTCAATATACGCATCGCCCGTTGGCAGCGTTACCTTTAAAATATTTTGAGCATCCACTACTCGCCAGTCATTATCTGTTGCACTAGCAATTACCTCACTCGCGCTCAATAAAGGTAGCTCTTGTTTAGCAAAATCATCACCTAGTTGTTGAGCACAACCGCTCAATAAAACACTAAGCAGAGCTGGCAATATAATTTTCCTCATCGCTTATATCCTTATAATTATTATAGTTTTGGTTATTCCCAATCAAACTTATATAGCACATCAACATTTTGATATAGGCCGCTTGTTATTTCTATGTATAACTGTGAAAGTAACTGATAACGCACAGCCACTTCACTGAGCGAATCAAATACACCCACGCTATATTTAACTTGCAAACTGGGTGCTACGTATCCTGATATTTCTACTTTGGTACTATCACCACTACCTGATGAGCTTAAACTTACATCTGACAACCCAAAGGTTTCACCTACCTTAGAAACAACCCCTTCGCTGCGGCTAACCCCTTGAGAAAGTAATAACTGTGTGAGCATAGCATCGCTTGACGAACTTTCTCCATCGCCTAAAGGTTGGCCATTAAGTAAATATGCGAGTGCTTGTGCTTGATCCATCGCAGGCTCAGAAAATATTTTAAGCGTTGGTTGTTCAACATTACCCGTAAGCGTAACCCCTGCAATGACACCATTTGCAGTCGTATCTGGGTTACGTATTGCTTTAATATTTAAAAATGGTTGTTCAATTGAACCGCTAAAACCTACTTGCCCGGTGCTGATTATTAAATCTTGCCCAAAGGCTAAGTAAGTACCTTCAATTAAGTTAAGCTCACCTGTGGCTATAATTGGTGCACCTTGACTTATTTTTATCGCTAAATCACCCGCAACTTTTGATTCCAAGCCAAACGATTCTACTTTTACATCGTTTTTAACAATCACTTTTAAATCTATGTCGTAATCAAACGGAACTGTTTCGGTGGCCTCGGTTTTTTGATCAACAATAATTTCATCATCGCTAACTTGCACTGCGCCCTCTGGGAGCTCTTCAATCATTATACGACCGTAAGGCACAACTACCTCACCAGCAAGCTTGAGTGCATTATTAGCCAAGCCTATTTTTAAATCCGGCGATACTTTAAAAGTAACCCCTTGCTGCGCACGTACATAAAACTGCTCGCCAACTACCGCCACATTTACAGCAGGTTGCGCACCTTGCCAATCAACGTCACCGGTGAGATTTATTTTACCGCCCTGATTGTCGTTTAAGTTGCCTTTTATTGTGGCTGTTGTTTTATCAAACAATACGTTTATATTTGATTTTTGCAGCGCTATAGGTAATTGCTCGCCCTCTAAACTAATATCGCTCACATTAAGCTCGCCATTTAATAATGGATCTTTTAACGTACCTGCTAACGCGACTTTTCCGCTAATATCACCTTTTAACTGCTCGAGGGTTTCAAGAAATGGTTGTAAGTCTGAAAGGAGTATTTTATCAATATTAATAGTGCCGTTAAGCGCTTGCGTATTTTGTATGTCGTCAATATCAATTTGTGTGATTATTTTACCAAGCACACTTGATTCTAAATTAGCTTCAAGCTTGCCAACTTGAGAGTCTGAAAATGCACTAACAGTTAGAGTTTCGATTGGTAATTTAAAACGATCTTCTTCCGAGGTAAGCACCGCTTCTAAGTCGCTAGAATCGATATTTGCGCGTAATGTTTTAAGCGCACCGCTTTGCCAATTAAGTGCAACATCGCCCGCTATATTACCGCGAGTACGAATGCTATTAGGTAAAAAGTGCTTAAGCTCCTCAAGAGCTAAATTGCTTAGTTTAGCATTTAGCTGACCGAGGTTTTTTGACTGCGCTAAGGTGTCTATGCACAATTTACTTTGCTCAGATGCCCAACAATGTGAACTTACATCAAAGTCGCCACTTTGCGTATTAACCATAATGGCAATATTTTTAGTATTACTAAAACTAAGCTTTTTATCGCTGAGCATTACATTACTAAGCTCGCCATTCCAAGTGGTATTATTAATTTTGCCATTAACTTCAAGCTCTACACTGCCTTGCTCAGCATCTACAGATGCCGTAAGTTGATGATCTGTTTTGTCGCCGCTAATATCAATTTTAACGCTATTAATTTGCTGTTCGGCTACAAGCGCCGAACCAACACTTACCGAAACATCAGTTTGCCAATCGGCTGCGGTATCTAACTGCCCCTTTACTGATAATTTATTAATGTTTATTTCATCAAAAATAAAGCGATCGAGTATTAGCGCTAAATCAACAGAGGGCGTTAACCTTTCCCCCCTTACCTTTAAATTTGCGTTGCCGTCAGCAGTAAATGGAATATTAGCTTTTTCATCACTTTTTAGCGTTACTTTGCCATCAACCTGCCAAGTGTCATCAACTTGCCCGCTTAGTGCTAATTTATTGGTGCCGCTACTTAAATAAAAACTATCAATATTAGCTTTTAACGTGTTGTCGAGCTTAAAGTTCGAGGCAAATTCTAGTGGCACGTCGTTAAGTAATCCGTTTAACTTTGTATTATTCATTTGCAGCTGCCACTTGTCGTCAGCTGCATTAAACGAGCCTTTAAACTGTCCCGAAATATCACTGGTAGCGGCATCAGTTAAGTACTGCGCTTTTAAGTTAGCAAGCGTGCCATTAAAGTTAGCCTGTATGCCTTTTTGCCAATCAACATTGGCTTTTATAGTTGCACTGCTTTCGTTTGCTTTAATGCTTAGCGCTTGTAAAGTTGCTTTGGTGAGACTGCCTTTTAATTGGGTATTTAAGTCAACAGCTGGGTACGCGCCTAATTGGCTATTCCCCTGTAGGCTAAGCTGGTAATCGTCGGCATTACCTTGTGCATTGAGGCTTACATTTCGCACTTTAAGCTCATTACTTTGTGCATCAATAAGCCACTGTTTAATTTTGCCATTTAACTCAAACGGATAGTTTTTTTGCTTTAAATCTGCCGTTGCCGTTAAACTAAGTGGATATTGCCCCTGCGTTTCTAAATTTAAGTTTAGATTTGACAAGTCACCATTCAACTGCAAATTGGCTTGGTGCTCGTCGCTTTGTAAAACAACATCCCCTTTCACGGGCAAATTCCCTGCAAGCTCAGCGTTAAGATGCGTATTAAGCTGCCACTGTTCATACTTTGCTGAGAATGACTCTAAATTAATAACCGCATCTTCCACACTTAATTGCAGCGAGATGTTTTCAATAACATGTTGGGCTTCGTTTTGCTCAATCGTAATGTTAGCTATTTCAAAGTCTTCAACAACTAAATCAAGTGGTGAAGTAAATTCTATATTAGGTAATGCGGGTAGGTGCGTTAAAGGCGCTTGAGTATTTTGCGCCGTTTGTGTTTTCGCATCTTGTTCTTGCTCTTTTAAAGCAACAAGTATGGTGGGAATATTCAGGCTTTTAACCGTCAGCTTTGAACCCTCTGCTTTTGCTGAGAGTTTAAAGTGATTAACGCTTACGTTTGCACTTGGGTGCTCTAGAGTAAATTTATTGATCGCAATGTTTTTTACAGCAATATTAAAAGGTAAGCTGATTTTTTCAAGCGGCTCTATCGGGGCTTCTTCTTGTGACTCTGCAGTTTTTGGTAATGTTAAATTTATAGATTTAGCACTTAAGTTATCTATACAAATTCCATCGCACTGCCACCAAAACAAATCAATTTTCAATTGTTGAGCATTAAAATCCAGCCCATTGTTAGTAAAGTGCACATTAAAGGCATCATTATAAATAAAGCGGCCATCTTTAATTTCAATATGTAGCCCATCTACCGCTTTGTTTGCACTATAAGCAATAAATTGATTACCGGGTGCGGTAAATAACAAACAAAATAGTGCAACAACTAACGTGACAAAAATAGCACTTACGGCGGCTGTTATCTTTTTTAATACTGACATTAAATTTCTGGCCCTATGGTAATACTTAAACGTGTGCTTTTACTTTCTTTTGTTAATCCCCAAGCGTGGTCTATACGCACTGGGCCAACGGGTGTTAAATAGCGAAAACCAAAACCAGCGCCTACTTCAAAATCATCAGAAAAATCATTCGTCGCAGTACCACCGTCAACAAACAAAGCTGCGCGCCAGTTTTGAGCAAACTGATAGTTGTACTCTATTGTACTGGTTAGTAAGTATTTACCACCGATGAGGTCGCCATCATCATTTTCTGGCGATATTGATTGATACGCAAAACCACGAACACTTTGATCGCCACCTGCATAAAAGCGCAGTGAGTAAGGTACGTTTTCAATATCATCAACAAGCATTGCACCAACATTTGCTTTTAAAAACACTAAATGCTTATCTAAGTAAGTACGTAACCACGCATGTTGCATTTGTACCCTAATCAGATTAGTACTCGAAAGCACATCATCTAAGCCAAACTCAGCAGATATAAGCCACTGCTCTCCCCAGTATGGAGTCGTGCCGCCTTTTGATTTTTTGCGGGCGTAGCTAATGCCCGGCATTAACATTTCTGTGCTTTCTTCCTCCTCATCACCGATGCGGTAGGTTTCTTGGTCGCGGCGTAAAAATGCAGTACGCACCCACTTATTTTCGGTTAACCATTGGCGCTGAATTTGCCCCGTGAGTATTTCACTGTAGGTATCGTTTGTTAGTTCATCCTCTAATTTATATCCGACAGAAAAACGCCATAAATCATCATTCGGATCATCAACTGGAATGGTATAAGCCATGGAAATATCTTGCTGCTTTTGCGCCACATTTAAATTAGTTTCGAGATAATGGCCGTCTTCTGTTATCCACGGTTTACTCCATTTAAAACGCACTTTGGGCCCTAAGTCAGTACTAAAACCGCCGCCAATTTCATAGCTATTTGCAGGCTTGTGCAACACATCTACCTTAATAGGTACTTGGCCATTTTTACGCGCAGCAATATCGGCGTAAACGCGCACGCTTGCAAAATAAGGGGTGCTTGATAAATCCAAATTATAGTCAGCAATATGTGTTGATTTATAAGGTTGACCCTGAGTAAAAGGCGCAAGCGAGCGTATGTATTTTTCAGCAGGCGTATTACTAGCTATTTTTATATCACCAAACTGATATCTAACCCCAGTATCAATTACAAAAGTAATAACTGCACTATTTTTTTTAAGCGACACTTCTAATTTGCGCGCCGGCCACTTAGCATCAAAATAACCAAGCTCTAGTAGCATAGATTCTATTTTTTTATGAGCAGAATCGTATCTACCATGATTTAAAACATCACCTTGCTTTAAGTGATTGCTTTTAATCAATGCCTGTAATTGAGTATCGCTTTGACCCTCTCCATTTAGCGTAATATTAATTGCTTCTATGCGAGTTGCAGGCCCCCGTTCAACTTTAACAATTAGCTCGCTGTCGTCTTTATCATAAATAACCTCGACGGTCGGGCTATAATAGCCAAGTGCTTTGATGCTATTTTGTACTTGTTTTTGAGCATAACGGCGAAGTGTACGAGTGGGTTTTTCACCAATTAATTGCTTAAGGTAAAGTGCGACGTTATTTTCTAAATCGCCACTTAACCCTTCAATTTCGTAATCTTCTATGACTTTTTCTTCCGCATAGCTATTTGCCGCAATTAAAGCGCTCACAACACACATGCAACGTAAAAACTTAATAAACAAGTAAATATCCTTACTTTTAATATCTTAAATATACAATTGACGAATTAAAAGCATACTAGCATAGCCATAATGAGCAACACATTAACTTATTGGCAATCTAACGCGTAAATTTAACTTTGAATAAGTATCAGCATAATTAAAATTAGTACGCGTTAAGACAATATTTTAGTTACAATAGTGCTTACGAATACAAAATTAATTTTAAATGAGTTTTTAATGCAATTCCCTGATGATGATAACGGCCAACTTTTAGCCGAAATAGCCGCTGCTGGCATTGATTTAAATAAAATGCACCAAGTCGATTTTTTTATTTTATTTGAACAAGAAGCCGATGCTGAAAAATTTGCTAAGGAAATAGTCTCTGATGCATTAGTTCAAAATGCCGAACTTGAAAAATGTAAAGACACTGGCGTTTGGGAAGTAATCACTCAAGTACAAATGGTGCCAGAGCACACCCTTCTAGGCCAAGCAGAGCAATACATTGAAAGCATTGCTAATAGCTTTAATGGCTACGGCGACGGCTGGGGATTAATGGACGGTGAAGAAGCTTAATTACCTTTCGTTTAAAATATCCTGTCAGTTAAGCTTAGCGGCTTAACTGATTTGCTTTTCTAAAGTTACCTTTATAGTCAAATAGCTTATCAGCCACTTTCCAACCATACTTTTTGCTTTTTCGTGCAATAACAAAATCTGGTGGTACTAATTCAAATTGTGCGCTTACTACTTGCGCTGCAGTTTTAAAATTAATAGGTGTTTGTCCAAGCCCTACTCGTAGACCAAATTGCTTATTAAATATAAATTGCCCGCCTTTATTTGCGAGATTATATACCTCATCGCAACTTGCGCCATCTTCATCAAAATACGTTACTTTAATAAGTTCATCTTTAATTTGAGTAACCGATAACCCACTACATCGAAGCACAAGTGCGTCTTTTAAGTTTAATGCATTACGTAACTTATCATCAGGGTCGGCCATTACCGCGCCGCAATCATGGCATTTACGTGCCGCAATGTCATTTTGGGCGCCGCACTGCTCACATTCTTTAAACCTAAAACGATAATCGCACTGCTCTTTTCTACCTTCATCATCTTCTAACAGGCCTTGGCAACGCCTGCCAAAGTGCTCTATTACTTTTCCAGTGGAGTCTGTTTTACCCCAAAATATATTCGCAAACCCACAACCTGGGCAAAGTACCTGCACAGGTTCATTATCACTATCGCCTTTTTTATCTCCAACCTCTGGGTAGAATAAGTCAAAGCCATTACCCGCATAGTCAATCACTAAACAATCGTTTTTACCTTCTGCCAACCTCAAGCCTCGACCGACAATTTGCTGGTATAAACTTACTGACTCCGTTGGGCGTAAAATAGCTATAAAATCAACATGGGGAGCATCAAAGCCCGTCGTCAATACTGATATATTTACTAAATATTTTAACTGTTTAGCTTTGAACTGCTTTATTATTTTATCGCGTTCGCTATTCGGGGTATCCCCCGTGATCAGCGCACTGTGATCCTCTGGTAGATAAGTCATTATCTCTTGTGCATGCATAACCGTAGCTGCAAAAATCATCACGCCGTAACGATTTTCACTGTATTGTATAACCTGTTGTAAAATTGTTTGAGTTGCTCGGGTCGATTTTTTTAACAGCGCATTCATATCCTCATTGCTATATTGTCCAAATGCATTGCTAGTTAAAGATGAAAAGTCATAATGGCTAATCGCAGCATCAACCTCTTTAGGGGGCGTTAAATAGTTATGTTTGATCATATAGCGCAGCGGTAATTCAAAAATACAGCTTTTAAATGGACTCTCTTTATTGCCACGCACAAAGCCATGGTAATGATGCTGATAAATCCAGCCTAGCCCTAATCGGTAAGGCGTCGCGGTTAAACCTAATACTTTTAATTCAGGGTTGTGAGATTTAAGTGCATTAATAACTTTTCCGTATTGGCTTTTCTTTTCGCCATTTACTCTGTGACACTCATCAATAATAAGTAATGAGTAGTGCTCATTAAGTTTATTTAGATTACGCGATAACGACTGCACACTGGCAAAAGTAACTTGGTGGATTAACGACTTCTCTTTGAGTCCTGCGGAAAATATACTCGCCTCAAGCCCAAAGCTTTTATACTTTTGTGAGTTTTGCTCTACTAACTCTTTAACATGCGCCAGTACTAATATTTTTTGTTTAGCTATACGCGCAAGCTCAGCAATTACCAAACTTTTACCCGCACCAGTAGGTAATACTATCACTGCGGGATCATTGGTTTTTCTAAAGTGTAAAACGGTACGTTCTACGGCTTCTTGTTGGTAAGGTCTTAGTTTATAGCTCATGGGAAAACAAATAGATTTTAATAAGGGGATTTTAGCAAATTACTGCTATGACATTTAGACTTTAATTATATTTTATTGAGAGGTAAACAAAAAAGAGAAGCCGAAGCTTCTCTTATATTTAGCTTTAAGCTAAAAACTTTTCAAGCTCAACACCTTCAAACGCTTTAGGACGACGGCCACGGCCTGTCCATTCTATAGTTTCACCATTAAGATCCATACGGTACTTAGGCTTAACTTTAGTACGCTTGTCAGATGCTCCATCTTGTAAATCTTCTAGCGTAAGTCCTTTTTCTTTTAAAAGATCCAAAACTTCCTGTTTCGCTTTTTGCTGCTGGGTATATTTTGAAATTGCATCATTGATAAGCTGTTGAGCTTTTTCAAGCTCTGTTAATGATGCTGTTTTAATAAAAGATCGGACTTCTTTCATTTATATCTCGCTAAATTATATGATTGGACTTATTTAAATATTCTTTTTAAGTATAAGGGTATTTTCCAAAAATAACTACGGCACATAATTTATTAAAGTATATAAAATTTATTCATAAAAAAACCGCGATTAAAATCGCGGTTTTTATCATTCTTATATAAATAACAATTAGAATTTAGTAGTAAAACTCAATTGGAAGTAACGACCAGTTACGTCATAAGCTTCACCAACAGTGTTTATACCTGATGCTCCACTTACTGAACTTTGGTTTGCTACAGGAGGTTGCTTATCGAAAACATTTCTAACTGATAAAGTAACATCTGTTCCATCTGTGATGTTATAAGTACCTGATAGGTCATGATAAATAACAGTCGGGAAACGATTAAACTTATCTAACGGAGCGCCCGTTGAGAAGTTTTGATTTCCTTCAATATTACTATCATTTGAGCTAGCCCAGTACTTCATGCGCCATGATACTGCAAAGTCATCAACTGCATAGCCTAAATTTAAATTTGCACGATTAGTAGGAGTTAATACCTCACCCCTGTAATCAATCTCTTCACCAGATTCAATTGATGTTTCAACATACTCATACAAATGATTCCATATCAAGTCAGCTGATAATTGCCCGTAAGCAAATTCTTGCTTATAACTTAACTCTATATCTAAACCTTTTGTGCTTAAATCATTTTCATTACTTGTACCAGAACTAACTTCTGTCAAAGCACCTCTTGTATCACGTATTGCCCCACCACATGTAGCATCGAAGTCAGATGGATCAACACCGTAGCATCGGTTCAATACAGTTGTTCTACCAGTGGTAGCAATAGCGTCATCTACAGCTATATCATAGTAGTCAAGCGTTAATGAGAACTCATCCGTTACTTGCCAAATAGCGCCAACACTAAATGAATCAGATGTTTCTTCTTTTACCTCTTCATTGCCACCAATATAACCACCAGTGCTCTGACGTTCAATAGTTGTTAAATTGAATGCGCCTTCACTAGCAACTCTATTAGCTACTGAAGCGATAGAAAGACAGTTAGCCGCTACATTACCTGTTGATGATGCAGTGATTGCATCACAAGGATCTGCAACACCTGCAAATGTTTCGCCTCTACCACCGAATAAGTCAGCAATATTTGGAGTTCTAATAGCTCTCGCTGCTGATGCTCTTAATTTTACTGTATCTGTAGGAGAGTATTGCACACCTGCATTCCATGTTGTTTGTCCACCAACAATTTCATGATCTGAATAGCGCGCGGCTAAATCTAGTTCAACATTTTCTAAAACTGGTAAAACAGTCTCAACAAAAACATCGTTAGTGTAGAAGCTACCATTGGTAGGATCAGATTTATTTGTACTTGAAGCACCAGTTTGCGCTAAATCACCTGGAGAGTATGAACCTTTTTCAAGACGATGTTCTGCACCAACAGCTAGCCCAACCATACCACCATCTAACTCAATTGGTAATTCACCAGAAAGGGTTGTTGAAAATATAAATTGCTCAACTTGACCTTGAGATTTTGCAGGTGATCTTACATATGCAACGGCTTCATCAGACAAAGTTCCTGCACCGAACAAATCTAAAGGCACACACCCTTGAAGTACTGCTAAATCATTAGAACATTGAACGTTACCTTCTGCATTAGTATATACATCTAATGCATTTGCAGCACGTTCAACATTTATTTGACCACCATTTTCTTGGCGCTGGTCAGTTTTACCCCATGATATATATGAGTTTAAAAGCCAGTTATCATTAATTTCCCAATCTATACCTGTCGCAATACGAATAGTATCGCGCTCTAAATCTGTTGAGCGAGCACCAAACTCAACCATGCGGCGAACTAACGTTGGAATATTATCATCCATTGTCAAATCAGGATTATCAGACATTAAATTTTGACGTAAAAGATCTGGAACTAGAGGGCTTCCCAGCTTAATACCACCAACGCCACCACGTGAAGGTAGATATACATCATCCGTAGTAAAAGGAGTAGGTTCAATAGTCGAGTTGTATGTTTTAGATGAATTCCAGTTTACTTCAGTGAAAGAGTGAACACTATCTGAAATATCTTGTTTAAAGTTAACTGCTGCGTATTTACGCTCAAGCGGAGTCACTAACTGTCTGTAAGAAGCACGATTGAATGAATTCTCATCACCTACATATGGTGTACCATCTGCATTATATGAGCCTACACGGCCTTGAGGTGGGTATGAAGAGTTTTGAACACCTACATATTCACCACCTTCATCGTTCAAAAATATAGCTTGGTCATATTTAGAGAAATTACGGTCAGATGATTTAAGGCCTTTATCGTCATCATATCCAGCCGCAATTGTAACACTACCTGAATCCCATGTATTACCAGCCGTAAGGTTTAAAGAGTATTTTTCACGATCGGATTCATCTGAAATACCTGTTTGAGCATTAACCTCAACACCTGCAACAGCATCTGAACCATAAACTGCTGAAGAAGCACTTTTAAGAATATCAATTCTCTCAATCATTGATGCTGGAATTGCGTTTAAATCAACTGCGTAACCACTTGAAGGTGAAACACCTGATACAAAGCGACGACCGTTAACACTAATGTTCTTGAAGAACCTAAATTACGTAGCGACGTAGTATTTAAGCCCACACCCGTAGTACCAAATGCACTATTTGATTGGTTTGAGCCAGCAATAGTAACCGGTGACTGATTCAATACATCGGCTACATTCAATGCGCCCATTTGAATGATATCGCTTCGGCCAATTGATGTAATTGGTACAGTTGTTTCAATATCAGTTCGCTTTATGCGTGAACCGGTAACTTGAATACGCTCTACTTTTTCAACACCTTCGTCAGCAGCCATCGAGTTTGCAGAAAAGATAGCTGTAGATGCTGCACCAAAAGCAATCGCTAAGCGAACAGCTTTTGAAACTTGATTATTTAACATTTGATTCTCCCAAGAATACTATTTTATTTTTTCGTTGTTTTAATAAAAAATAGGACAGCAGTAAATGCTATGTAACCTATTTTGAATAGAATAATAGTATCAATCGAACCATAAGGTCAACAGTTGTTTAACTTTAAAAGCCCTTTTGTTCACATTCACTTACAACGGTGTTACTAAATTCCACCTAAAAAAACACCAATTAAATACATCTACATAAAAAAAGCCCATAGTATAACTATGGGCTTTTTAATAATTAATTTTATTTTATGTTAGAACTTCAAGTTAAAGCTTACATGAACAAATCGACCTAATGTGTCATAAAAGCCAGCTACATTATTTGCATTCGATGCAACTGTATTACCTACCATTGGAGGTTCTTTATCAAAAATATTGTTTATACCACCAGTGAAAGTAAGGTACTCAGTAAATGAGTAGCTACCTGATACATCAATAAAACTATATGAACCAATACCATCATTATCAATTAATGAAACATCTGCGGCGCCTTCATAATCAACCGCTCCGTAATAACGCCATTTCATACCAACACGCCAATCATCACGAAGATAATTTATGTTAGACGTATGACGCCACTTAGGTGATGCAAAACAATCTGTACTAATAACACCAGAGCAATCATAAGCTAAGTCAGTGTCACCTAAAAGAGGCTCAACTTCTTTTTTAATACTGTAATAACCATTAATAAAATAACCTGTTGTTTTGAAAGTAATTTACTTTGATGTTATTTTTAGCTGTAGTTTAATTAAAATCATACTTGTTAACTTTCGGCATGTGAATGTTTGTAAACAGCTTCTTTAATCAGCTTTACACTTTAATTTTTTACTGATTATTAAGCTTAAAATAAAGTACTTTGGGTTGAGTTTGGCTGTACGCCAAGTGCGCTTAGAATCATATCGGCAACTGGTTCTAGCTGACGCTGTATATAAAGAGGGTAATTGAGGGTGTTGTTTCCATTGTAAATTTCAGCGCCATTAATAGCATAAACATATTCTATTATTTGGCCGCGCTTTACATCAAAGTCGGGGTTATTCGCTTTATATTTTTTTACTGCTTGCACATGCGGGGGAATATTTTTTACATAGTCACTTAAATTTTGGCCTAAACGTTTACGGTATATAAGTTTTTTATCAAACTCCCCTGCGTATAGTTTTTTAGTGTAGCTTTTTATAATGTCGTTTAATTGCTCTATTTCAAATTGTTGATCAAATAATGTTTTAAAAAGTTCGGTTTGAAACTCTTGTGCAAACTGGGTCCAATCGCTGCGCACGGTTTCCATTCCTTTAAAAATGAGCTGCTTGGCGTTGTTTTTATCAATTTGGCCAACGTAACGTTTTTTTGAGCCTATTTTTTTTCCTCTTATGGTTGGCATAAAAAATGGACTGTAATGGGTTTCAAACTCTATTTCTAAATAACTGGTCAACGAAAAGCGAGTTTTAATGCTATCAGACCAGCGTTTGTTAATAACTTGCATCACATCATTACCTATTTCATTACACTGTGTGGCATTTAAGCGCTCATTTACTTTTACAAATATTGAATCTGTGTCGCCATAAATAACCTCATAACCTAGCTCTTCAATCCATTTTCGGGTGGTTTGCATGATCTCGTGCCCCCTAAGTGTAATTGAACTTGAGAGCCTGGGATCGTAAAATCGGCAACCTTTAGAGCCTAATACGCCATACAAGCTGTTCATTATTATTTTTATTGCCTGAGAAAGCATTGGCTGGTTGGTATCTTTGGCTTTTTGGCGAGTACGGGTTAAGTGCTTAATTAATTTAGGTAAGTGATGCAGCTCGCGTGAAAAAAGTGCATCGTTAAACCCTGCTACCGCACTTTCGGGAGAGTTTAGCCCTTCTATAAGGCCTAATGGATCAATACAAAAAGTGCGCATAATTGACGGGTACAAGCTTTTAAAGTCGAGCACTAATACATTTTCATATAAACCAGGTGTCGACTCCATTACATAACCGCCTGGGCTTTCAAACGATAAGCCATGCTCGCCTAAATTAGGTGCAACATAGCCACTGCGATGTAATAAGGGTAAATATAGGTTGGTAAATGCAGATACCGAGCCGCCCATACGCTCTAGTTCAAGCCCCGTAAGTTGCGTTCTTACTATGGCAAATTCAAATAGCTTTAACTTAACAAAAATCCTATTTACTAATATACAGTCTTGGCGGTTATAAGCGGCAAGTGCGAGCTTGTCGTGATTAAATTGACGAATAATTTCGCTAAGGCGATTATCTGCTTGAATTAACTTAGACTCGCCCAGCACTTTATGAGAAATATTAGCTAACGAATAACTGTCAAAATGATAAGTGGCATTTTTTAGTGTATCTATACCATCTATTACGCTGCGCCCAGGTAAAGTAAGCCGGGTGTAATGACCCGTTCTAATTGTTAAAGGTTGTTGATCTCTACCTAAATTAAGCACCAGTCCTAATGCCTCTGCGCGGGCGTTAAGTACGCTAAAATCAAATTCAATTACATTCCAACCCACAATCACATCCGGATCGTTACTAGTAATGTAGCTCTGTAATTTTTGCAGTAAATTTATTTCATCAACGCACCAGTCAATATGAAATGCGTTACTGTGAGGCTGTGGCTCACCAATCATTAATACGCAATCTAGGCCATTACCAACTAATCCAACCGAGAACAACACGCCTTCTGCGTTACATTCTATATCTAATGAAAGCGACGCAAGCTGTGGCGTATAGTTTGGATTAGCTTTTAGTTTTGCTTGAGTAATTTCGATAAAGCCATTTTTTTGTAGCGCCTCTCCAGTTACCCACACTCCGCCTTTAATAAAGCGCTCCATTAAAAATCGGTCGCTGTGGCGAATATCGCCTTCGTATATATTTATTTGCTCCTCAAGCTGGGCTCTTGCTTTATAAAGGCTACTACTGTCGTTAAAATAGCAAGCTGTGCAGTCAACACCACTAAAGTGGCGCATATTAACCGCTTTAAAACTTACCTTTATTTTGGCTTTGGCTAATAACGTTTGTGCAAGAGGCTGCTGTTGTTGCGCAATAAAAAATACGGCTTGCTGGTTTTCAACAACCACCTTTATAGGCCCATACTCAGAGCTTAACCAATAACACAAAGTAAGGTCCTGCCTGTTTTTAGACGAGTATTGTTGCCTTGATAAAATAAAGCCCTGATAGATTGCTTGTGTCAATGTCCGATCCCACTTAATATATACACTGTAATTATATACATACTTTAGGTAATCATCACATGCTATCGAGCTCATTAAAAAAAACAATTAGGCAAGTACACCAGCATGTGGCTAGTAACCTAAAAGATTATCGCCCTCGTAGCAGTCAAAATTATCTTGTAGCCGAAATAGCAAAAACACTTGCTGGCGAATACCATAAAAAGCAGCGCATTTGCGTAATTGAAGCAGGCACTGGTACCGGTAAGTCTCTTGCCTATTGTTTAGGCGCGTTGCCTCTTGCCTTAGCGCAAAAAAAGAAGTTAGTTATTTCTACCGCAACCGTTGCACTGCAAGAACAATTAATAGCAAAAGAGCTCCCATTTTTTAAAAAGCATTCAGGCCTCGATTTTAAATTTGATTTAGTAAAAGGTCGCCATCGTTATATTTGTGCCCACAAATTACATAATGCTGTAAACGGCGATAGCCAAACACAAATGGACTTTATGCCAACGCTTACTTCACCATTGAGCGCAATGGAAACCAAGTGCTTGAATGAGTTATATAACGCTTATGTAAATAAAAAATGGCAAGGCGATAGAGACAGCTGGGCCGATACCGTACCCGACAGAGTATGGAATTTAATAGCCTGCGATAAACATTCGTGCCAACGCCAAATGAAAGCACACCAAACGTGCCCGTTTCAGCTTGCGCGTAATCAATTAATGCAAATGGATGTGCTGGTAATTAATCACTCTTTATTACTTGCTGATTTAGACTTAGGCGGTGGTAAAATTTTACCAGAGCCCGACAATACTATTTACGTTATTGATGAAGCGCATCATTTAGCACATATAACACGCGACTTTTCATCGGCTGCTGCAACAATTAAAGGCACAATAGAGTGGCTTGATAAGCTCACCAAGTTTAGCGGGAAAATGGCGAAGGTTTTAGTGGGGCAAAAAGCAATAGGGCAAAACTTTAAACTTTGCGACAGTATTAATGACGCGAATAAAGATTTAAAAGTAGTTCGCGATATTCTTGATAATGCCGACTTTGAATACTCAAAAGACGATACTTATCGCTTTGAACACGGTGAAATTCCAGAATCGCTGCACAGTAAAGCAAAAGATATAAGCGAAGCCACGCAAGATGCGCTGCGCTGTTTAAACAAAATGCACGACACGCTAACCCAAGATGTTAGCGATGGCGACATAAAACCTTACGTTGCCGACCCAATACTAGGCGAAAGCGGTCAATACATAAACCGCTTAGAACAACTAAACAAACTATGGTTTAGTTATGCAAAAAAAGGCGAAGGTGCTCCTCATGCACGATGGATAAAGCGCCTTGAATATAAAAGCCATCACGATCACTTATTAAGCGACTGCCCTATCGAGGTCGGTTATTACTTAAAAGATAAATTATGGCGCGAATGCGCGGGCGCTGTTTTGTGCTCTGCTACATTAAGTGCACTGGGCTCATTTGATCACTTTGCTTACGAAACAGGGCTTGCTAAAGAAGAAGGCGTTAAATTTATTAAAGTACCTTCTCCTTTTGATTACCCCAAACAAGCGACTTTACGTATTCCGGTATCTAAGGTAGAACCAACCGATAAAGACTTTAGTGATCACTTAGCTAAAACTTTACCAGAGTACTTAAATGATAAAAAAGCGAACCTTGTACTATTCGCTTCTTACTGGCAAATGGACCATGTAACAAAGTTTCTTAGAACAAAAGGTTTTAACTTATTAGTACAAGGTGAGATGTCTAGAGAAGCTTTACTTAAGTTACACACCAAAAATGTAGACGAAGGCAAAGGCAGTATTTTATTTGGAACACAAAGCCTTTCAGAAGGCCTTGATTTACCTGGTAAATATTTAGAGAACCTAATAATTACTAAAATCCCGTTTGCGGTCCCTACTTCGCCAATAGAAGAAGCGCAAGCAGAATTTGTGCAAAGCAAAGGCGGCAACCCATTTTTAACGATTACCGTGCCAGACGCCGCAAAGAAATTGGTACAAAGCTGTGGTAGACTGCTGCGAAAAGAGAGTGATGAAGGCTGTATTACTATTCTCGATAGGCGCTTAGTTACTAAGCGATACGGTAAAGCCATGCTCGACACCCTACCACCTTTTAAAAGACAAATAGATTATTAATGTTTGAACTCGCACTCGATCCAACAACCTGGGCTGTTTTATGTGCTGTTGCACTTGCCGCAGGTTTTATAGACGCTATCGCCGGTGGCGGTGGCATGTTAACTGTACCCGCTTTATTAACTGCTGGCTTACCTCCACATTTAACATTAGGCACTAACAAACTAGCAGCTAGCTTTGGCTCGTTAACGGCAAGCTATACATATTATAAAAAGAACTTATTTAGTCCTAAGTTTTGGGCAGCCTCTATTATTGCTACCGCAATAGGTGCATTGATAGGTACTGTTATTGTTGATCATTTAAGTATCGATTTTTTAAACAAACTACTCCCGATTATTATTATTTTAGTTGCTGGCTATAGCTTATTTGGTAATTTAAGTACTACCGAAGGCGATGAACTACCTAAACTAAACAAAGCGATGAAAATAAAACAATGGCTACAAGGTTTAACATTAGGTTTTTTTGATGGTTTAGCAGGCCCAGGTACGGGTACTTTCTGGACTGCTTCTAATGGCATGCTTTATAAAATGAACCTGCTACTCAACTGTGGCCTAGCGCGTTCAATGAACTTTGTGTCTAATTTTATATCGCTTATCACCTTTGTTGCACTCGGCCATGTAAACTTTTTACTTGGCATAACAATGGGCTTTTTTATTATGCTAGGCGCATGGTTTGGGGCGCATTCAGCAATACGTTTTGGTAGCAAATTTATTCGCCCAGTATTTAATACTATGGTTATACTTTTAGCATTAAAACTAATTTACGAGGCTTACTTTTAATATGCACTCAATGGCTTTAGATAAACTACGTCAACAAGTTGCAACGCTAAAACAACAAGCTGAGCAATTTGATAAAGCTAAACTTTTTTCTAAAAATCGTTATATGCAAGCACAACCTAGCTTGTTTGACCGCGCAGTTTTTAGTACCAAAAGCATGAACCTAGTCGATTACGTAATAGAAATAGAAGACGAAGTTTCGAGGTTACCGCCAAGCGAGCATCGCCATGCTTATACCTACGCGCTTGAGCGTATTGCAGCTCAAATACAAGCTGTATTCAATGTTATTAAATCAACGCCTATTTGGGTTAAAGAAAACAAAAGCCATTATAAACCACGCCCTAAGCAAACCGTTTATAAGCAAGCGGTACAAAAAATAATGCAATCATCGCACGAGCTTTACGACGAATTAAAACAAAACCATGAGTTTGAACGCCGTTTAGTGCTCATGATTGAAGAGCGTAAAATGCAAATGGATAAAGCCTCGCCAGCTAAAGCACAAAAGCTTAACCTTGAAATATTAAGCACACACGCTCGATTAGGCCGCTGCAGAAAAGCAATTTCTGCCACCGAAGATAAAATTCAACAAGTCGAAAAACAACAGTTACGCTGATGCAGCTTTTTTACCACCCGCTATATTCTGCTTTAACGCTTCCTGAGCGCCATCGTTTTCCAATACAAAAATACCAAAAGCTTAAAGCAGAAATTGAAGGCTTAGGCTTAACGCCCAATAATTTTACTTCACCTATAAAAGCAACACCTGCTCAGCTTTCGCTATGCCATAATCAAACTTACATAAATAACTTTTTAAACGGCACTCTTAGCAATAAAGCCATTAAAAAAATGGGCTTTCCTTATTCAAATGAATTGGTAGAGCGCACATTACTATCAGTTGGGGCAAGCATCCAAAGTAGTGAACACGCGCTAAAACATGGTTTTTCGGCTAATTTAAGTGGTGGCTATCATCATGCATACAGTGATTACGGCAGCGGTTTTTGTATTTTTAACGATCTAGCTATTGCAGCAGCACATTTAATAAATACAGAGCAAGCCGACACTGTTTTAATTTTTGATTGCGACGTACACCAAGGCGATGGCACAGCACAAATCACTCAAAATCATGACCAAATTATTACCTGCTCAATTCATTGTGAACAAAATTTCCCTCGTAATAAGCAAGAGTCTACTTACGATTTTGCATTGCCCGCTAAAACAACCGACACTGAGTACCTCACTACATTAGAGCAAGCACTCGATTTTTGCGTGCGCATTCATAATCCTGATATTATTTTGTATAATGCAGGTGCTGATATTTACACAAAAGACGAGTTAGGCTTGTTTGATGTATCGCTAGATGGCGTATATAAGCGCGACTTTTTTACTCTCAACTTTTGTAAGCAACAACAAATTCCACTAATGTGCGCTTTAGGTGGCGGTTATCAGCGTAATTTGAGTTCACTAATTAATGTTCATAAACAACTATTTAAAGCTGCTATCGATTTATAGCAAGCCATAGTATAGACTCAGTTAAACGGATTATTTTAAAGCGGTGGGAATATGCGATTACACGAAGACATACACAACTATTACGAAAAGATTGTAGTCGAGGAAGTTATCAAACTTAAACTTGATGAAAAATATGATGAAGATGTAATGGCTGACTTTTGTTGTACGGTACTAAATCAGCTCCCGCCACGATATATTCGCTACGATGTAGATATGGCGTTTTATTTACCGCAATCAGAACGCATACATATGGAACAACGTGTACAAACAGCAATAAATGTTGCCATTAGCCAAATATCAAAAAAGAAAGAGTTAAATGACAAGTCCACTTGATCAAGCCCCTACACATATTAAACTTGCAGTAGATTTAATTATGATACTAGAGCAACACGATGTTGCTCCAGAAGAAGTACTAAAAGCACTTGAAATAGTTAAAAGCGACTTTGAAAAGAAGCAAACCGAAAGTTAGTTTTATTCAACCAACTCAATTAGATAAGTTGTTACAGTCCCTTCGCATTTCTCACAATCAACTTACATTTTGTGCTTTTAAACCCGATGCAGTTTAATAAAGGAACTATTTAACCAAATTGCTACTGTTGCTTTAATGAACCTGCAGCTACTGAGAACTTTTTCATTCTTATCCTTAATTTATTATTTTTATATGCCGGTTCCGAATATGGCTTACACTTTTTATAAACCCTGTTATTCTAAAAACCAATCAGCATAATTAAAATACTATCATGACCTTAGCAAGCTTACTGCGATTATTTTTTCTGGCCGCTATTTGGGGCGCTTCTTTTTTATTTATGCGAATGGCCGCCAATAGTTTAGGGCCTGCGGTATTAATTGAGTTTAGAGTAGGCTTTGCCGCACTTACCCTCTTTATTGTGGCGTTGTACTTAAAGCGCCACTTAGCCTTTACTGAACACAAAAAACACTTTTTTATTATAGGCGCGTTTAATTCAGCTCTGCCGTTTTTATTTTTTGCTTACGCAGCTCAAACTATCAGCGCATCCACACTCTCAATTTTAAATTCTACAACACCAATATGGGGTGTTGTAGTTGGAATTTTATGGACAAAAACAAAGCCGACCAAAAGTATGGTGCTTGGTTTACTGCTGGGTTTGATAGGTGTTGCAATACTTGTTGGGCAAAATCATTTTGTATTAAATAGCCAATCAATTTTGGCCATAGTAGCGGCATTAAGTGCATCACTTTGCTATGCCATTGCATCGCATTACACTAAAAACGCGCCTAAACTGGCCCCATTTGATAACGCCCATGGCTCAATGTGGGCATCGAGTTTTATGGTATTGCCACTTATCTTATTTATGCCAATACGAGAAATACCAAGCACCAACGTTATGCTAGGTGTATTAGTACTGGGCGTAGTATGTACCGCGCTTGCGTATATATTATTTTTTAAACTTATTGACGATATAGGCCCAACTTCAGCACTCACTGTCACCTTTTTAATTCCATTATTTGGCATATTTTGGGGGCATTTATTTTTAGACGAGCAAATAGGGCCAAATACATTACTAGGCGCACTATTTGTAATTGTAGGCACTATGTTGGTTACTGGTTTTTTACCACGAAAAAAGCACTTAGCTAAAACAAGCTAAGTGCTTTTAATTTATACTACTTCTTAAGTTAAGATTTACTGTTTATTCACTACTTTGGGATTGCTGAATAAGTAACAATAGCTCAGCAGTAGCCGTTGCATCGGCAAGTGCGCGGTGATGGCTCGTTAAATTTAAATTAAAATGCGATGAGAGATTACCCAGCGAATACGACTTTAATCCTTTGAACGCTTTGCGCGATTCAACCACGGTGCACATTTTTGGCATTTTAAAAAAGTGCCCTGCCATCTCGCATTCTTTTTTAATAAAGCCGTAGTCAAAATTAACGTTATGGGCTACAAAAATACTGCCTGCGAGTTTATCTAATAGTGGCTTTACAACCTCTGCAAATACAGGCGCGTTGTAAACCATGCTATCGCTTATACCAGTTAGTGACGTAATAAAGCCAGGTATATGGCGCTCGGGGTTAACTAAGCTCGTCCAAGTATCTATTACTTTACCATGCTGCACTTTAACGATGCCAATTTCGGTAATTCGGTTGCCGCCTTTTAAGCCGCCCGTGGTTTCTATATCAACCACGCTGTAAATACGGTTAGGATCTACAAACCATTTAACGGCGGCAATATGCACTGTAAAGCCCACGCTTTTTAAGTTATCAATAGTGGTTAGTTGGTTGCGCCTAAGTTTGTCGCCCGGTGCTTTTACTTCTTCAAAATGTACTTGGCCATTATTTATCACCATTAAGTCGGGGTAGCCGTCTTTTAGCTGTAAATAATGTTTGCTCATAGCCGTTAAGTGCGCAATTAGTGCCTCAAGTGGGCTGTTTAAAATAAGCGCTTCTAGTGGCTCTAATAAATTGCTGCGCCACCTAAACAAACCGTTAGGTTGCTCAAAGTATTGCGCTGCATTTTTGCATACTAAATTAAGTAATGCTTGCGACGTTTGGCACTGAGCTAAGCGCTCATTTATCTGTGTTTGCTGCGCTCCATAAAAATTACCAAGCCTTAACACCTGCGGATAAATATCAAACTCATTGCATGGCGGATAAGGCGACTCCACAAATAACTCGTGCCAAAATACTAAACCAAACAAACTTTGCCAAAGCGTGTTTTCGGTATTAAAGACCTGCATACCTTGGCGAGTATAATAATCGTTTACGCCCTGCTCTACTTCACCTCGGTACAGTTCATCTATTTCTAGCACGCACTGAGTATCGGCAAGCATGGCACTTAAACGCGAACGTGTTTTTTTATTAAACTTACGCATTAAAAAATCGTCAGCAAAATACAGTAAATCATCAGTAAGGGGGTTTTCGATAATGGCTTCTAATCGAGCTTTTACCCACTCTTTATTGCCAAGCCTGTATTGCTCTCTTATTTGAATTTCTTGTGCTTCACTATCATCCACGCACCCTTCAAGTAAACTAAAAGCAAGTTCGCTATCAACTGCTTTTAGCTGTCTATAAAGCCTAACTAATAATCTATTTTTTAATGCAACGGCTATCGCACCATGTGCAGCTTGTACTAAAACCTGCGACGCTAAAGCAACGTAATCACTCTCATCTGTAATATTTTTAAATGCTAACCGGTAACGGTTTAGTAAATAGTTTGATTGTGCTTCGTCAAGTGTTTCAAAGCGCGACAAGCTCTCGCTGTGCCCTTCGCGCGTAGCGGTTAAGCCTAAATCTCGCATTACAAAACGATTTTGATGATTCACATCACCACTGCTTAGTTTACCTGCAAATAAAAACTCAAAATACTCGTAGTAATCACTGCGGTTATTAATTACATACTGGCTATAAAGTGGCGCAAGCTTTTGTGGGCATGCTTTAAAAAACTCACGCGCAATATCCACCAGCGCGCCTTTAGCGGCGCTTTTTTTAAAGCTTATTTGCTCACTGTAATTACTTAGCAACTCAACCAGAGAAGGCTTAGTTAAGTGCGCTAAAAGCTGCTGGTAATGCTGCTCGTTTGGCTCAAATAAAATACCCGCTTTTTTTAGCGTATAAATAGCCTGATGCGGCGATGTTATTTCTTCATAATTAAGCGATTGCGCCTGCACCAAATAAGGCTTTCGTGAATACACCCGCGCCAACATGCACTGGCTTTGCTCATCTAGCTGGTTAATTTTACTAATAAATTCGCTGTGTTTGGGCTCAAGTAAATGCATACATTTACTAGTTACAAACTCAATAAGCTCTCTAAAATGCGCTAAATAGTATTTTGCTGGTAATTCTTTTTTCATAATATCGCCATAACTGTATATAAAAACAGTATCTAGTATTTGCGCTTATTATTCAATCTTAAACTTGTAATCAGTAATGGCTATATTAGACATATAAAAATAATGTACAGTCGATAAGCACTGAATTTAAAAACCGACATACTACAAACCATACAACAAAAACAAACCATTGCTATACATTGCAAAGGCGGCACTGGCCGCACAAGGTTGGTCGCTGCACTTATTTTAAATTCGGCAGGTTACACAAAAGAAGAGGTATACAACCTAGTACAAGGCATTCGCCCTAAGGCACTCACTATAGAATTGCAAAAAGAATACTTTGAGAGCTTTGAGTTGTAAGTCAGGGGTTAGGGAGGATTTAGCACTATGAATAGTGCTATAAATATTTTTAATGCTGTTTGTGAGTTAGCGCTAATGAGGTTAGTGCACTTGTTAAATTATTAATCTTCGAGCGGATTCGGTATGTCTTCTAGAATCTCTTCTCTATCACAATGTTTTAAGAAAAAATATAGAGATGAATCAATGACTTTTAACATTTTACCACCACGGTCATAATCAACGAATGGAGGCTGAATTTTTTTCACTATTTGGTGCTCTGTTAGGTTATGTAAAAATGCACCAAGATCTCCGGAGCGAACATCGTCAGGTCTATGGTGTATTTTTCGTATTTCTTCGAGCAAAACAGCTCTGGATAAACCTTTTTCTATGTTTTCAAAACTATGCGTAAGCAATAATTTGATAAAATAATATGGGAAGGCAAGTGACTTTTTACCACTTTGATTACTAGTTCTGCGAGCGATATCAACAAACGCTTCAAAGTTTCTTATATGGCGTATACCATAATCTTGAGCCTTTCTTTCAAGTGCTTCGTTCAAAATATCTTGTGTAATAGTTACTTTGTCTTCACTTGTACTAGTTACACCTGCAATGATGCAGCAATGCTTACAAATTTCTTGTATTACACCTACACTATCAAATGAATCAGATATCAATTGCTCTCTGACTTCGCTGAAATCAACATTGAGTAATTTTTCTCCTTTTTCAATTACTCTTTGAAAATCTAAAGATTCCCATGGCTCAACAGGTACTTCAGTGATCCTGTCCAGTAGATCGCCATTAAATTGAATTAGCCTGTTTGCTTCTCGCCATATACCAAGAACAATAAAGATTAAATGATGATCTTGAAACACACGAAGATCGTAAGCTAACGTTTCCTGAACTGACAGCTCTAGATAATGAAAATTTTCAATAACAATAAATTTATCAACGCCTGATTTTTTCAACAGCTCAGATACATCTTGAGCAAGTGCTAAATTATATTCAACAAACATCGTTGTTGCATTTCGCTTATTTGATATTTTATCTGAGACTTCAGCTGATGCACTTGTATCACCTATAAATGGTATTTTTATTTTAAAACCAGCACCGACTTTCCCCCCGTGTTCATTAGCGGTTTCTGATGTTTCAGACTCTATATAACCTATATTTAGCTGTCTTAATATGGATTTATATATATCAACCGGTTGCGTTTGAGGTGAGCACTCAACTTTTACGTATTGCTCTTCATCGAGGTGTTTTAAAATTAGAGAAGTTTTACCTTGCTTTGAAGATCCATAAACAATCACTTCATTACCATCTTGAATAGCATTTTTAAATTTTTCGTCTACTGTATTTCTTTCTATATACGACTTAATTAATGTGCTCTTCACACCAAAAACGTCCGATGTCTTATGTGACATAAACTCAATCCTTAATTCGAAACCGAATAATCTAACGCCCACATTAAGCAGACACGCATTGTTAGCTAAACTTGTAGAGTAACAAAACATAACCAACTGTTTTGTTACATTTAAATTGCTTGCTATGTGTGCTGCTCTACCGTGAACACAATGTCTTTTAATTCAGAAGTAATACGCAAAACATTATTTTCAACTAAACCTATAAACTCAAAGATTAACTCAGAAGAATTAATAGAAAAATCTCCTGAATCTAAATTAACAATAAGCTTCGGCTCATCTCCATCCCTTAGCCCACGATTGAATGCTATACGCATAGTATTTAATTGAGCGTGCCTTTCTGTTTCATTTAAATTTTGAACTTGGGAGTTTTGATGGGCTATTTTGTTTCTCAAATTTTGAAACTCTCGTAATCTACTGTAAGTAGCGTTATCACTTTTACCACAAACACCAGTAAGTAGTTTGATAAAAAGGAGAGATTTTTCAGATACATTACTATTTTTTAATTGCGTATAACAGAGCTTACTACTCGTTTGTAACTTAATAAGCTCACTCAGTTTTTGTAATGAGCTTTCATAAACTGTATATGTCAAAACGATTAATGAGTTATAAAAATAACTTTTAATTTTTGCTGCTTCAATGAAATAAGACTCATCTATTTGCTCTGCTAAATCAGGGTTACTGTCAAGGTTACTTGCTAGTTCAAATTCCAATGAATCCAACATATCATTGACTGGCTCTGCTAAACGATCTACATACTTTTTTAAATAGTCTATTTCGAATTCAAAACCTATTTTGAAGTCATTTAGCTCTATAGACTTAGCTACCACATGTTCTTTATTTCTAAGCAAACTAATACCTATATTCACAATTTTTACACTTAACAACTTAATCGACGACATTTGTCGTTTTATAAACCTACAATGTTCCTATATTCAATGCATTTACCTTAACCACCAAATAATCACTTGTAAACAATTACCTAACTTCCAATCAATTTATGTAATTGCAAAAGCACACTTAAAGGTACAGATCAGTAATATTGTTCCAACAGGCACTTTCCATAAAGTGCATATTATTTATTGAAATTTAGTTTTTGTTATTTAAAATTCGCTACTTAATTTCAAAGTATTGAGTCTAACGCCGTTAAGCTAGTACCTTCAAATTAAAGCCCTTAAACTAAAGCCTTTAAAAATGGCTCAATTTATACTCACCAACCCCTTTATACCCGCACAAGCATATTCAACCATAACGCTTTACGATATTATGCTTTTTTATATTCAATTTAACTTTCAGGGCATATAATGACAACGCACACACCGCCTTCCCACTCAGCCAACACAGCTGAAAATACCTCTCTTATTTACGTAATTTTTATATCGGCTGTGGCTGCTATTGGTGGCTTTTTATTTGGTTTTGACTCGGGCGTTATTAACGGCACGGTGTCGGCACTCGGTAATGCTTTTAATTCAAGCAGTGTGGCTACGGGGTTTAACGTAGCGTCTGTGTTACTTGGCTGTGCTTTAGGTGCGCTTGCTGCGGGGCCGCTGGCTGATAAATTTGGTCGCCGTGCAATTATGATCATCACCGCTATTATTTTTGCCATTAGTGCATTTGGTTCGGGCATTAGCGAAAGCTCTGCGGAGTTTATTTTTTACCGTTTATTTGGTGGTTTAGGTATTGGTGCTGCATCAGTATTAGCGCCTGCTTATATTGCAGAAGTTGCGCCACCAGCACTACGTGGCCGTTTAGCTACACTACAACAACTCGCTATTGTATTGGGTTTATTTGCTGCTTTTTTAAGTAACTACTTAATTGCTGATGCAGCAGGCAGTGCGCAAAATATTTTAATGCTTGATATAGCCGCTTGGCGGTGGATGTTTTGGGCTGAGCTTGTGCCTGCTGTGTTGTTTTTAGTGGGTGTGTTGTTTATTCCTGAGTCGCCTCGTTATTTAGTGGCGCAAGGTAAAGTGGATAATGCAAAAACGGTATTTAGTAAAATATCGAACGACAACATTGATGCGCAAATAAGCGATGTTAAACGCTCATTGCATAGCGATAAAAAGCCAAGTATTCGCGATTTATTTATTGATAACAGTAAAAAAGTACACCCAATTGTTTGGGTGGGTGTGGCGCTGAGTGTGTTTCAGCAATTTGTGGGTATTAACGTGGTGTTTTATTACGGCTCTGAGCTTTGGCAAGCAGCTGGATTTGACGAGTCGCAATCGTTATTTATAAATGTACTCGCAGGCACAACGAATATTGTATCAACCTTTATTGCCATTGCCCTAGTTGACAAAATTGGCCGTAAACCACTGCTGCTTGTAGGCAGTATTGGTATGTTTATTAGCTTAAGCGCGCTTACTTATATATTTGGCAGTGCAGGCCTTGATGAAGCAGGCAAACTTGCCCTTAGCGATAACATGGGTACGTTTGCGCTGATTATGGCTAACTTATTTGTGGTATTTTTTGGCTTAAGTTGGGGCCCTGTAGTTTGGGTATTATTAGGCGAAATGTTTAATAACCGCATTCGCGGTGCAGCGCTTGCTGTTGCGGCTAGCGCACAATGGATTGCTAACTTTGCCATTACCATGACCTTCCCTATTATGCTTGCCAATATAGGCCTTGCCGGTGCTTATGGCTTTTATGCGTTATCGGCACTTATAAGCATATTTTTTGTTGTTAAATACATTAAAGAAACACGCGGTAAAACGCTCGAATCTATGTAATTTTTAAAAGCGGTGATATTAATCGCCGCTTTGCTTTTACATACAATGGCGTTATTTAAGAGTGATTGTTTGGATGAGCTAAACGTTAATTAATAAATATATTTTAAACTGCTGTTAATACGTAAACGCTCCTTTTACCAGCACACTTTTAATACCAAAGCGTATAGCTACCGATTGCATACTTAAATATCACTACAGCTCAATACGTTAGCGAACCTTTTAACTTAAGCTAAGGTTGAATGGCAATCTACGCTCATTTATTTTAACTTTATAACCATTGCCGTATTACCTTTTATTATAACTAATCTATTTAAATTCCTTTTTAGAATATCAAAAATTAGCTATTGTCCGCCCATTCCAACTTTATGTATTTACTAAAATGAAAAAACAGTTAATTTCAGGCTTAGCTTTAACGTGCGCGTTAGGTTCGTTCAGTGCATTTGCTACTAATGGTTATTTTACTCACGGCTATGGCATGACCCACAAAGGCATGGCTGGTGCAGGTGTAGCGCTGTCAGAAGAGTTAATGTCTGGCGCTAATAATCCAGCAACTTTTTTACCTAAAGGAACAGAGCTATCACTGGGCTTAGAGCTTTTTTCACCTGAGCGAAAATACACGGCATCGAAAGTAGATACTTTTTACCCTGACGCTTTTTATCTTGAAGCAAAAACACAAAAAAGCGACAACTCCGTATTCGCCATTCCAGAATTTGCTATTGGCCACCAATTAAATGAAAAAGTAAATATTGGCTTATTAGTGTATGGCAATGGCGGTATGAATTCTGAGTACGACGCAGAGTCCGCTCCTGAAGGGACTTTTTATGGTGGAACGGCTGGCGTTGATTTAAAGCAGCTCTTTATTAGCCCAACAGTAAGCTATAAGTTGAATGAACAAACACGCCTTGGTGTATCCCCGATTTACGTAGTGCAACAATTTGAAGCGCAAGGGCTTGGAAACTTTGCTCCTTTTTCGCAATCACCAGAAGCGCTTACAAATAATGGTACTGATACAAGTACGGGGTTTGGTGTTCAATTAGGGATAAGCCATGCAATTAACTCATCGCTTAGTTTAGGCGCAAGTTACCGCTCATCAGTGTCTATGGAAGAGTTTGATAGCTATAAAGGTTTGTTTGCAGAGCAAGGCGGATTTGATCTGCCAAGTTCGTTTCAAATTGGTGCAGCTTATAAACTTACACCTAGTAATCAGGTAGTATTTGATTGGCAAAAAATAAATTACAGCGAAGTAAAAAGTATTTCAAACCCAGTCGATAACTTGATGTCAGCGCCTTTAGGAGCTAACGCAGGTGCTGGGTTTGGCTGGAACGATATGACTATTTATAAGCTTGGCTATCAGTGGCAGCGTACATCGCAACAAAAAATTCGTTTTGGGGTGTCTTACACCGAGCAACCTATTCCTTCGTCACAAGTTATATTAAATATTTTAGCGCCGGGCGTTCAAGAGTGGCATTTTACAACGGGCTTTAGCCATTCTTTTACCAACAAGGTACAATTAAACGCTATGGCTTTTTATTCGCCAGCTAAAAAAGTAACGGGTGCTAACTACTTAGCACCTAATCAACAATTATCAATCGAAATGAAACAAACCGGTTTAGGTGTTTCTATTGTTTGGGAAATTTAAAAAATGGTAACAGAATTCACCCCCGTATCGGCTGCAATAGGCGGTGCATTAATAGGTATAGCGTGTACGTTATTACTGGTTTTATACGGAAAAATTGCAGGCATATCGGGCATTGTTAAGTCTGTATTTGCTAAAGCAAATTCGGGCTCGCGTTGGCAGTTATACTTTATTTTAGGATTGTTGTTGGCAGGTATAGCTGTAAGAGTATTTGCCCCTTCTTTATTAGAGGGCGAATTGCAGTTGCCGCCTTGGCTTATTGTTGTTTCAGGGCTTTTAGTTGGTGCTGGTACAACGTTAGCTAATGGGTGTACAAGTGGCCATGGTGTGTGTGGCATGTCGCGCTTTTCTACTCGCTCTTGGGTTGCAACATGTACATTTATGCTTGTTGCCTTCATTACAGCAAACCTTGTAGGATAAATAATGAAAGCAATTATGATGGTTGTTATAGGCTTTATATTTGGCTTAGGACTTATTATTAGCGGGATGACAAACCCTGCTAAAGTGATTAACTTTCTTACCTATGGAAACCAATGGGACCCAAGCTTAATTATAGTGATGGCTGTTGCCATGCTAATAATGATGCTTACATGGTTATGGGTTGCAAAAAAAGAGAAGCCACTTATTTCAGGAACGTTTAATTTAAGTAATTTAAAAAATATTGATGCGCGCTTAATTATCGGCTCAGTACTTTTTGGTTTAGGCTGGGGTTTAAGTGGTATATGCCCAGGGCCTGGTTTGGTTCAATTGGTGTCTCTTAAAATGGAGTTTTTATTATTTTTTGCAGCCGTGCTAGGCGGTATGTGGTTAGCCAAAAAAGTATGATACTTACTGCCGACTAAACTCGGCAGCTACTTTACCCAAACAAAGGTACATAACTTGCTGCAATATATATAAAACTATATTGAACAGGTTTAAGTTATGCTAAATAAAGCGCTGGAATTTTCTAACAGCACACCTTGGTTAAGCGCAGCATCCTCTCTTTTACTTATAGCTATACTACTGTTTTTAATTCGTTTTTTGTAATGTACTGGCTAAAAAAATGGACTTCAAAAACCAAATTTATATTCGATACTTTACTAATAGAGTCAATATCTAAGCCGCTAACACTGTGCACAATTATTGTGCTACTCACCATTTTAGAGCACGACACCTTCATTATTAGTACTTCTATTTCTCAGCAGATCCCTTTTAATAGCATTAATATTGTATTAGCGCTGCTTGCACTTATTATGTTTTTAGACCGCTTTATTATTGGCACTATTAATTACTATGGTAAACAATCTGCCGTGGTTTTTAATTCAAAAAGCATAATTAAAGGCGTGATACGCGTTACATTATCGTCAGTGGTATTAATGGGCACGTTAGGTATTTCTATTACGCCAATTATTGCCTCATTAGGTATTACGTCACTGGCTGTTGCTCTTGCTTTGCAACCTACCCTTGAAAACTTTTTTCTGGCGTGCAGCTAGTAATAGATAAACCTATAAGGGTGGGTGATTTTATTGAGCTTGAATCTAAGGAGCAAGGCTTTGTTGATCATATAGGCTGGCGCTCTACATGGGTTAAAATGCTACCCAACAATATGATTATTATACCTAATAGCCAATTATCTAAATCGCGTATTATTAATTACTTTTACCCTGAAAAAGAGCTAAGCATGCCTGTTGATATAAGTGTGCATTACGATTCAGATTTAGAATTTGTTGAGCAAGTAACACTTGAAGTGGCTCGTGAAATACTTATTTCACACGAATGGGGCGTTGATGATTACAATACCTTTGATAGATCAAGCATTAACTTTACGGTAATGCTTAGAGCTAAAGAATACTTTAATCGCTTTTGGGTTAAATCTGCTTTTATAAAAGCCTTGCATAAACGCTATAAAAAAGAAGGTATTGTAATTCCCTTCCCTATTACGGCTATTAACACGACTCAAGAGGCCGCTAAATTTAATAGTGATAAAAAGGTGCAAGGCGATACTTAAAGCAAAGCGCGAGTAACTCTCGCGCTAATAAGTATTAAAACTTGTAGGTTATTTGCCCAATAATTTCGCGAGGGCTGCCGGGAAAGTGGCCGTTTCGCTCAGTAAAGCCACTAACCGCGTATTCTTTATCAAACAGGTTATTAATATTTACACTCAGCAATACGTTGTCAAAGCGACTCGTCCAGCTCATATCAAATACGGTAAATGGTTTTACTTTTTGACCACCGGTACTCAGTTGCTCACTTACGTAATTTGCACCAAAGGCAATTGATGAGTCAATTGAATCAATAGCGTAGCGAGTCCATAAACCTGCCTGGTGGCGTGGTGCATTAGCAAAGCGCGAACCATCTCCAAATGTATTTGAAAGCGTATCACCCGTTACGCCGTCTACCACTTGCGTATCGTTGTATGCGTAGTTAGCCGTTACGGTCCAGTGCGCTGATAAATCGCCGACTAAAGTTGTTTCAAACCCTCGGCTTTCTACTTCACCTATATTTAAAAGTGCAGCAATGCCATCTCCAGCTCCCGTATCGTCAGGGTTGCTCATTACCACGTTTTCTTTATTAATTTGATAAATTGCAAAGGTGCTCATAATTTTGCCGTCGAGCCATTGGTTTTTCATACCCAGCTCTGTTTGCTTGCCGGTTTCTGGTTCTAAATTACCTTCGCCTTCTACATCTTCTTGGTCGGCTGACGATGTAGGGTTAAAGCTCTCTGAGTAGTTAATATATACCGATGTGTTTTCTACTGGCTGATAAGTAACAGCAACGCGCGGCGTTATATCGTTATCTGAGTAACTAAAACCAGTTTCTTGATTAAACTCTTTAAAATGGTCATAGCGTAAACCTGCAATTATTGTCCACTGCTCGCCTATGCTAATTACGTCTTGTGCATATACACCAAATCGGTCGGTATCAACGCCATCGCGGTTCATGTCGGTGAGGTTATAAGTGCTTGGGTCGGTTTCACCGTAGTTTAAATTAAAAATATTTAAATTAGCGACGCCATCGGCCTCATATCGGGCACGAAAGTAGTCATATTCGGTATCAACGGTGTGGTAATCACCACCAAATAAAAACTGATGGGTTAATTGTCCTTTTCCAAAGTTATAAACAAAGTCGGTGGTTATACTTGCTTCTTTATTGGCACGAAATTGCTTACGGTATTCTCGTTTGATGGTTTCGTCATCAATGTTTGCTTCGCCATCACCATTTACATCTACCCAACTTTGCGACTCATGGTAGCCTTGATCGCGTTCGTTATCCATGTAACGCAGTGTGCTACTTACAGAAAAATCATCACTAAAGTAATGGCTAAGTTCTGCTTGAAGCACCAACGCTTCCATATCTTGATAATCAACCGCTTCATTAGCGTTATAACTTGGGTCAACTAAAAAGTTACCGTTGTCATCTACCGGTACGCCCCGTAAGCGGTTACCGCCTAGGTCTTGTTTAATGTAGTCAACACTTGTGGTTAGGGTTGTTGAATCACTTAAATCAAATAACAATCCACCTGTTAGCTCGGTGTTTTTTGAGTCTGCATTGTTACGAAAGCTGTCTTGCTCTTCATAAAAACCACCCAACCTATAAGCCATTGTATCGCTTAAACCACCGGTCATATCGAGTGATGCACCACGGGTGTTGTAGTTACCCAAAGTAAGCTTTAGTTCGCGTTTTTGTGTGTAGCTTGGCTTTTTGGTTACGTAATTAATCATCCCACCAGGTTCGCCACCGCCATACAAAGCAGAGGCAGGCCCTTTTAATACTTCAACACGTTCAACATTAAATAACTGCGGTACACCAAAGCCCGAATATGGGTCGCCACGCACACCATCGTAAAATACATTTGCGTCATCTCTAAAACCACGAAAAGTTACGCCTGAGTAGCTATATTCGCTCACTCCCGCAATAGAGCGGTATAAATCGGTAATGTCGCGCGCGGCTTGGTCAATAATAAGTTGCTCGGTTAATACCTGCGCAGATTGCGGTAATTTAATAAGATCTAAATCCGTTTTAGTACCAATTTTACTTTCGGTTTCTAGGTAAAATTGCTGGGCACGGCCAGTTACTTCTATTTTTTCAATATCGTCGTTTTGTTGTGAAAAAGCTATATTAGAAAAAACAGATAAAGACGCAGCAATACTTAATGCCAAATAATTAGGGTTAAACATGATAATTCCTGGGAGAAGTGTAGATATCCAACAATCTAAATGATAACTTTTATCATTTTCATAATCAACACAAGGGCGGGTTTAATACATCTAAATATTAGAACTAATATTACTTAAAACAGAGCGCTAGCCCTTTTATTGCAGTTAAAATAAAACCCCTACTGTATTAAATACAGTAGGGGTTATTAAGTAATTCTTAAATTAGTTTTAGCGTGTAATTTACCCAGCAATATTGCTAATTTGAATTACTGGAGACACGTTAGTAAAATTAACTAAATCAGCCGCTATTACTTCTTGATGAGGTGCAAAGGCTTGCTGAAAAGATTCTACCGATTCAAACACTAAATGCCCCATAGCAATATAAGTTGGCGCTTCGCCCGGTGCGCCACCTGCTAAACCTGCATCTGCACTACTTGATATAAGCGCTTTACCAACTAACTCTGCAACTAGGGGTAAATGTGTTTTACAGTAGTAGTCCATATCGAAAGTAGCACTTTCATTATTTGGGTATAATACGCTTACTTTAATCATTACATTCTCTCTTTTATTTACTAAAAAATTTAAAGCGTCTTTTGAAACAGTATGAATCATACATAAGTAAAAAACGCATAAGTGAGCAGTCGCTCAATTATGCAGTATTCATACTCATAGCGCCAGTAATTTGATTGCAGTGCTTATTTTAATTAAGGTGATACTTCGCTAATTTACTTAAGTGCGGGTCGTTTTTTAAAAGGTTTGGGCGGTAAAGACTCTACAAAGTTAACGCACGTATTTACCCAATATGCTAAATCAGAATCAGACTCAAAACCTTCAGGCAAAATATAAACCAAGCCCTTAACTAGTTTTACTGTAAGGTCGCTCTTCTAACCCTCTGTCAAACGCCATTTAAGCATCTCTATTTTTTAATAAACACATTACACACTTAATAACGGTAATAGCACCTAAACCTAAGTAAATAAAATAATAAAAGGTGGCTGGGAAAGGTATGCAAAGAGTAGGTATAAAATTATTTTGGGCTTAAAGTTTTTATTAAACCGCACTAATCAAAGCTGATTGAGCTGACACTAGTGCGGTTCAAAAGTAAGTATAAAACTTACTAATTCAATATTAATAAACCAAAATGCTCATGCAGACAGTTGCACTTGAGCATCGGTTACAGATACTTTTTTCATGCTGCCTTGTTGTTCAAGACGAATATGCCAGCTAAACGCTTCTTCTAGTAAATGAGGGGTATGCCCGCCACGCTCACAAGCGCGCTCATAATAGTCTAACATCGCTTCGCGATATTCTGGGTGCACACAATGCTTAATAACTTGTACAGCACGCTCACGTGGTGCTAAACCGCGTAAATCAGCTAAACCTTGCTCAGTTACTAATATATCAACATCATGCTCGTTATGATCAACGTGGCTCGCCATAGGCACTACGCTTGAAATAGCGCCATTTTTAGCAATCGATTTAGTCACAAATATTGCTAAATGAGCATTACGAGCAAAATCACCAGAGCCGCCAATACCATTCATCATTCGTGTACCACAAACATGCGTTGAATTTACGTTGCCATACATATCAAACTCAAGTGCAGTGTTTATTGCAATAATACCTAAACGGCGCACTATTTCAGGGTGGTTCGAAATTTCTTGAGGGCGTAACACTAGCTTGTGTTTGTATTTTTCTAAATTATTAAATACTTGTGCGTTACAACGCTCAGACAACACAATTGAACTGCCCGATGCAAAGCTCATCTTACCTGCGTCAATTAAGTCAAACGTCGAATCTTGTAGTACTTCAGAGTACATTGTTAGGTCTTTAAAGTCAGAGTCGAGTAATCCCATCATTACCGCATTTGCAATGTTGCCAATGCCTGCTTGTAGCGGACCTAAATTAGCTGGCAATTTATTTTGAGCCACCTCATCTTTAAAAAAGTTAACTAAATGGCGCGCGATAGATGCGGTGTCTTCATCTGGGTCGGTAACGGTAGAAAACGAGTCGCTTTGGTTAGTAAAAACAATACCAACAATTTTTGCAGGATCGATAGGAATAGCAGTACTACCAATTCTATCATCTACTTTAACTAACGGCATTGGTTGGCGAGTAGGACGATACGAAGGAATGTATATATCGTGCAAACCTTCAAGATTCGGGTTATGCAGCATATTAATTTCAACGATGACTTGTTTGGCAAAAATAGCAAAACTGGCTGAGTTACCGACCGATGTAGTAGGCACAATATGCCCTTCTTCGGTAATAGCGACGGCTTCAATAACAGCTACATCAGGCATGGTTAATTGATGATTTCGTAGATGCTCAACCGTTTCAGATAAATGCTGATCAATAAACATAACTTCGCCGTTATTAATCGCTTTACGCAAAGTACTATCTACTTGAAAAGGCATACGACGCGCTAAAATGCCCGCTTCCGTTAATAGCTTATCGAGATCATTACCTAATGATGCGCCCGTCATTAAATTTATTTTGATAGGATTTTTTTTGACTTGCTCAATTAATGCTCTGGGTACTGCTTTAGCTTCTCCGGCACGAGTGAAGCCACTCATCCCTACAGTCATTCCATCTTTAATAAACAGACTTGCCTGCTCAGCAGACATAACTTTATTATGCAGATTACTATTGCGAATACGTTCCAAGTTCATTTTGAGCCCCTTTCTAAATTTGGCATTATTCTAATCCTAACTTCGTACTACACAATCTAGACTTAAGTCGTATTTACGAATCGAGGATGAACAAAATGTTTAAAAGGGAGGTTATTTTACTTTTAGTAAACACTATAATGTGGTTATTAGTAATAATTTTTACAAAAACGACACAAAAATCTATAAGGAAATTTATAAAGTAATCTATGAACAAATCGTATTATTAAATAAGATGAATTATTTTGAAGAGATAAATTTATTAGTTTAAACACCCAAATGAGGAATTTGGGTGGCAGTCTTACCAGCCACATCTCGGCACACACGTCACAAACTGTGGCTGCTCCCTTCCGGGCCTGACCAGGTTCGCCTGCTAGTGTTGCGAGAGGACCAATAAGACTACCATTGAGGGCCTTGGTTGGCGCGGGAAAGATTATCTCTACTTTTGCTCTGTTATTCAAGGGATAATCTAAAAAGAAAGTGCGATTGCATACTTCATATACAATCGCGACGTATTTAGCTGTTTTAGTGCGTATTAATTGTTCTCTAACTGCGCTTTTATATTACGAAGTGCTGCTTTTACTTTTTTCATGTTTTCTGGACCCATACGTAAAAGCTGTTTTTGCGCAGCAGGTAATTGCTCCCACTCCGAAAACGCATACTGATACGTCACTGAATCGCGAAGTAACGGCAAGTCACCTTCAGGCTCTGGCGTATCAAGTAATAAATCGATTGCATCGGTTAGCGTTTGATTAAACTCGTCATCGCCGTAACCAATTTCACTGTATGCATTATTTATAAGTGGCTTGTACTCTTCGTACATGCGAACGGCTTGCGCTGCACTCATACTAGTAAATATTTTCACATACGGGGTATAACGCTCGTAGCTGTTAGGGTTAATTGTGAGGATATCCCCTTCATTAACGCTAAATTTATCTTCTGGCTGTACAACAGGCGTGTGCTTTTTAGCTACCTTACCTTTAGCTAGGTTATCTACAAATACAACACCACGGCGAATTACATCGTCAGTCACCATTAGGCTCATTACTGAGTCGCTTAGGTACTCATCCATTTTAGCAACCACAACTGCATCACTTTCGTTAAGTGTTGGTAGTGGCTCTACTTCAGGCTCCGGCTCACTCGGGCTTTGTACTGGTACTTCAAGCTCGGCTGGTTTTTCTGGCATTACAGATGGCGCGTCTACCACTGGGTCGTTCTCGGGTTTAAGCTCCATCATAGGTTGCTCTTTAACTACGGGCTCTACCTCAGTGCGTGTTTCTTGCTCGTCACTTGGTGTGAGCAATACGAAGGCGGCCGCACATGCTACGACTATTAAAATAATAACGGCGAAAAGAATATTGTTATTAGGTGGACGTTTTTGAACATCTGATGCTTCTGGTTTATCTGACATACGAACTCCATAAAAATTAAAATGCGATATCACTTAGAGTACGCTAAGTGGATTAAATTCATTCTTACACAAATACTATGACATTTTATAATACGGCAATTATAGCAAAGTAAGTTACCTACTAAATTGGGTGATTAAATAATATAATAAGCATTAGGGCAGTTATCCTTTGATTCTTCTAGCTTAAAGACTTACAGTTAATAAATAAAGTAAAGATGTAGAACAGTTTAACCACCAATATGAAAATCAAGCAAGTTGATCCACAAAAACCTAAAACCGCCTTATTACTTACAGGTGGTGGCGCACGAGCAGCTTATCAAGTCGGTGTGCTAAAAGCGCTAGCTCATAGTATGCCTCGTACTGCTCCATTGCCATTTAGAGTAATAAATGGCACCTCCGCTGGCGCTATTAACTCAGCTGCATTGGCATGTTACGCTTCTTGTGCGCATTTGGCTGTACGAAAGCTCGAATCAGTTTGGAAAAACTTTTCAACCTCTATGGTCTATAAAAGTGACTTTTTAAGCGTGTTTGGTCATATTGCTCGCAATATCTTAACGAGCTTTCAGTCAGAGCATATTAACCACCCGCCAGCGAGTCTGCTAAATAACCGCCCTCTGCGTAGTTTATTAAACGAGATTTTAGATTTACACCGCATTGAGCGCAATTTACACCGTAATTATTTAGATGCGCTGTCTATTACAGCCTCAAGTTATACAACGGGTGACTCGGTTGCATTTTTTCAATCTAATACACAAACATCTTGGCAACGTGCTAAACGCGAAGGCCGCGCAACTCGTATTAATGTTGAGCACTTAATGGCATCAAGTGCCATTCCTATGGTGTTTCCAAGTGTAAATATTTATAACCATTACTTTGGTGATGGCTCTATACATCAACTTTCTCCGCTGAGTCCGTCGATTCATTTAGGCGCTGAAAAAATATTTATTATTGGGGTAGACCAACCTAAAGAATTACACCCGCCGGGTTATTCGCCACATTATCCTGGACTCTCTGCTGTTGCGGGGCATTTACTAGACAGTGTATTTACCGACACTATGCAATCGGATTTAGAGCGTTTGGCTCGTGTTAACCGAACATTAGGGCTATTACCCGCTCGTGATAAACATCAAGAACTTAAACAAATAGATACCTTTGTAATTAACCCATCGCAAAACTTTAACGCAATTGCAGCGCAGTATTACGACGATATGCCATGGGCTATTAAAGTATTGCTACGTACCATAGGTGTTAAAAAACATTCGCAATCGAGCTTAACCAGTTATCTATTGTTTGAAAAACGCTACACCCAGCATTTAATGCAAATTGGCTATGAAGACGGTATGAAAAAATTACCGGAGATACGCAAGTTTTTAGAACTAGATTAAGCCCAAACAGAAACGTTATTCTATTCCGTCGAGCAGGTAGTGCTCTACCCGCTCAACACGCCTTGGTTTACCTTGTAACACTAAAACGTCATTAGCCAATAAGATTGTTTGTGCCGATGGCGTGTCTATTTCGGCCCCTTCTCTGCGCAGTGCTTTTACCAGTACCCGACGTTTTTCTAAATTTAGATTTTCGATTGTTTTATTAACTGCATAGGCTTTATCAGGCAGAGCAACCACATGTAAGTACTCTAACCGGTCACTTGATGTATCTTCGCTATCTTTAAAATAGCCTGCGTAAAAGCTTTGCATTAACGGATAACGATTACGACGCTCTTTACTTACTCTTCTTACAATACGCGTCATCGGTACTCCCGACATAGACAACACATGCGACACGAGCATTAAGCTTGCCTCTAACGACTCTGGTACTACTTCGGTTACACCTAGCGCTTTTAAATAATCTAGCTGGCTATCGTCACGGGTACGAATGAGTATTTTAACATTGGGTGCTATTTGCTTTATGGCATCAATAACAACCTGTGCATGATCAAACTCTGTAAAAGTAATAATAACCAAGCGAGCCCGCTCTACTCCTGCGCACTTTAAAATATCTTTTTGTTTAACATAGCCAAATATGACAGGTTCACCCGCCGCTTTGCCTTCTTGTACTATAATTGGGTTACTTTCAATCGCAACATAGTCAATTGCTTCGGGCTTTAAAAAACGCGCTATAGTTTGCCCAACTCGCGAAAAACCACAAATAACAACATGGTCGCTATAGAGCGTACTACTTTGTGGCTCACTCTCGAGCGCCAAACTTGGGCGATCGAGTATGCCTAAACGCTTTAAAATAAATGGCGTTTTATCAATCAAAAATGGGGTAAATGCCATTGAAAGCACACCAAGGGCAATTAAAAATGAAGCTTGCTCTGAGTTTAATAATTGATGCTGGCCAGCAAGTGCAATAAGTACAAAGCCAAACTCCCCCATTTGCCACAGCATAATGCCACAGGCGAGTGAATCTTGGTTTCGCTCATGCATTAGCCGCGCGCTAAAGGCTACCACTGCAATTTTTAATACCAGTAAACCCAGCAAGGCACCAATAATTATTATGATATGCCCTAGTACAAATAAAATATCTAGCTGCATACCAACAGTAACAAAAAATAGCCCCATTAAAATATCGCGAAATGGGCGTATATCGGCCTCTAACTGATGCCTGTAATGGCTCTCACCTAACATCATTCCGGCTAAAAAAGCACCTAGCGCCATAGACAAGCCAAACATATACGTTAAAAAGCCTGCAAACAACGCGACTAATATGGTGGTAAGCACAAATAACTCATCGGTTCGTACTTGCGCTATTTCTTTAAACACAATGGGCAATACCCATTTACCAATTGCCCAAAGCAGCACACATACAAATGCACCTTTACTTAGGGCAAACGCTAAAGCCCAGCCAATACTTTGAGAGTCACTTGATGCAAATAAAGGAAGTATTATTAATAGAGGAACGACAGCAATATCTTGAAAAAGCAGTACACCAACGGCTAATTGCCCACGGCGTTGATTAAGCTCCCCCGTTTCTTTTAATAACTTAACAACTACGGCGGTTGAAGAAAGCGCCATAATTGTGCCGATGGTAAAACTGGTGAGTAATGAAAAATTTAAGCAATATAGAATAATAATGAAGAGTAAACTGGTTATACCTACTTGTAATGAGCCCAAACCAAATACTAGGTTGCGCATTGCCATTAGCCGAGAAATAGAAAATTCTAGCCCTAAACTAAATAACAAAAACACAATACCCAGTTCAGCTACAAACTCTATTTCGTGAGAATGTGCAAGCCAGCCAATACCATGACTACCGGCTAAAACCCCCGTTGCTAGGTACGCTAAAATAGGCGGCAAGCCAATGCGCTTAAAAAACCACACAAAAAGAACTGCCGCGACTAATAAGCCAAAAATTTGAGCATTAATACTTTGCAAATGCAGCCTCGCGTTTAAATTAAACTAGTAGCTTGTAAGTAAATATAACAACCATATGTTTTTCATGCAATTTTAAAATATGGCACAAAAATAGCTTGGTTATTGCAAAGTAACACCCTCGGGGGAGAATTTAATGGAAAACGTCCATATTTTGACGCAGCGTGTGTCTGGTCGCGGTGATTTTTTGCCGTTTTCGGCTGAACACTCACCTACAAATGAAATAACTGAAACGCATGAACTCGTCGCAGAGCTACAAACAAGCTTAGTGATCGAGGATGTTCTGGCTATTTACGCTAAATTTGCAAAACAATTGCTCAATTTTTCTGGATTGCAATTTCAATCAACTTTAGGTACTGCTCAAACATCACAAAGTGATACAAATAGTACACCCTATATTTTTGATTTAGCGATTAATAAAGACCACTTAGGGCAGCTAATTTATTTTAGTAAATTCCCACTTGGTCAAGCCATTGAGAAAAAGCTACATACATTACATACTGCGCTGGTTTATCCACTTCGTAATGCGATGATGTATAGCCGCGTACTAAAGCTTGCCACAAAGGATGCGTTAACCGGTTTAAATAATCGTAGTCAATTTAATGACTTTTTACTTCAAAAGCTTGAAAACTGTCGCCGTTATCAACGTCCATTTAGTTTAATGTTGCTTGATTTAGATAACTTTAAACAAGTTAACGACAACTTCGGCCATAAAATTGGTGACGATACACTTAAAGAATTTTCAAAAGTACTGTGTAGTAGTATACGCGGCACTGATTCGGTATTTAGATTTGGTGGTGATGAGTTTGCTTTGCTTATTGAAGACCCTGAGTTTACAACTAATAAAGTGATTGCTGAGCGGATAATGTGCTTAGTAAGAAAATCGCCATTAATGTCTAAGTATAAAGTAACAACCAGTATTGGTTTTACTTTAGCTAACAGCCAAGATTGCGAAACTGAGATATTTGCTCGAGCAGATAAAGGTTTATACAAAGCAAAGGCATCAGGTAGAAACTGCGCAAAAGCATATTAGCCTTTACTTAACTGCATTAAATAAAAAAGCCTAGCTTCCCCCGCTAGGCTTTGCACTTACCAATTTATAAATAAACAACGCAGCACAGAATCCAAAAAAGAATCCGCTAATTAAATTAAGTAATGCAGTAATAGTAGCAAGCGGTGTAAATAATACTAAAAGCAGTGGCAGGCTCACGCCTAAAATAAAAAACAATCCACCTTTACCTAACCAATAAGCTAATAAAAGTACTGCAGATGCAATCCCACCAGCGACTGCATAACCTAACGTGACTATATTTAACTCAAGTAAAACATTAGCGATAACAGCAATAAGCGCTGTTATTAGCATACCCATTGGCGCTTTTGTTACTAACGATAAGCCAACATGCGGCTGTTTACTCATTTATTTACACTCCCAAAAAATACCATTTTCATCAACATGCTTAGCGCTTATAAAACAACCAACCACTTGAACTAATTCATCATTATAAAAAATAAGTGGCACACTGGCGCGTAGCCACGGCGCTATTTTTGCATCTTTAAACCAATGCTTAACTGTATTACTTCCAGGCTTTTTAAGTGGTTTAATACGTGCGCTATTGCAATTAAAGCGCACTATTACTTGCTCATTTGAGTGTGGAGGCCTTACTCCAAAACCAATGCTTTTAATTAATAAGCGCCCGTCTGCAAGTTTTAGCTGCGAATGATTCAGCTCAATATCAGTTAATACTTCATTTGGTGTTACAAAATACAAATAACCTTGATGACGACGTATTTGCCCATCGAGCAAATCAATACGCATTTGTGCGTCGTTTTTTGCGCACATTGCTTGATTAATAATTTGCTCAAGCTGCTTTTGCGATGGCATGACTTGTGTAAATAATGTAAGCCACGCACGTACTATATTTGCAATACGCGCTGCGCTGTATTCGTTTATTTGGCTAATGCACAGTGCTTGGTGCTCGTTAATACACTTATTTAAATCAAGCTGAGTATATTCATCAAGTAATGTTTGCTGTTGTTGTAGTAGCTCAATACTTCGTACTGTACATTGTTCAAACCCAGTAAAGCGCTCGGCTAACACAGGTACTATTTTTGAGCGTAAAAAGTTACGGTCAAAACTTTCATCTGTATTTGAGTCATCAGTTATGTGGTTAATACTAAAGCGCGCTGCAAACGCTTCTATATCGCTTCGCTTTACGTTTAACAATGGCCTAAAACATACACGGCCACTTTGCAGCAAACGCGCTTGGTGCATGGCGCCAAGCCCTTTTAAACCCGAGCCACGCTTTAAGCGCAGTAAAAACGTTTCTACTTGGTCGTTTAAATGTTGGCCCAATAAAACAATGCTGCCTTGTGGGCTTAGCTCATCAAGTGCTTTGTAACGTGCATCGCGAGCTTGGGCTTCAAGGCTCGTACGCGACTGCTGCTCAATTACAACTTTTGCGGCTTTAAAAGGCACATCAAGCTCAATACATACGTTTTTGCAAAAGCGTTGCCAGTCATCGGCATACTGGCTCAAGCCATGGTGAACATAAATAGCCGATACATCAATTGCAGGGTTATCGGCTCTTAAAGTACACATTAAATGCAGCAACACCACAGAATCAACACCACCAGAAAGCGCCACAGTAAAAACAGTGTTACCTTGCTCAATATAGCTATTTAGTGATTTTTTTAATTGCTGATAAATTGCTGTTGTATGCATATGGCCGCACTTTTATATAAAAACTCTGAACATTTTAAAGCAAAAAAGCCGCATAAGCGGCTTTTTTTTAACAATTAATGTATTTAGCAATAACCAAACGACATTAAACGTTTGTAACGTTGATCAAGCATTTCTTCAAGCGTAAGCGCTTGTAAGTCTGCTAGGTCACGCTTAAGGCGTACTTTTAAGTTACGTGCCATTGCATCGTAATTACGGTGTGCACCACCTAGTGGCTCATCAACTAAGTTGTTGATTAAGTCTAGCTCTTTAACGCGCTCTGCGGTTACACCCATTGCTTCTGCTGCAAGCGGTGCTTTGTCAGCGCTTTTCCAAAGAATAGACGCACAACCTTCAGGCGAAATTACAGAATAAGTGCTGTACTGCAACATGTTAACTCTGTCGCCAACACCAATCGCTAATGCACCACCTGAACCGCCTTCACCAATAACCGTACATATTGTCGGCACTTTAAGTGACGCCATTACTTTTAAGTTACGTGCGATTGCTTCAGATTGACCACGCTCTTCAGCGCCAACACCTGGGTATGCACCTGGTGTGTCAATAAAGGTCATGATTGGCATTTTAAAACGCTCAGCCATTTCCATTAAGCGTAATGCTTTACGGTAACCTTCTGGCTTTGGCATACCAAAGTTACGTTTAATTTTTTCAGCAGTATCACGACCTTTTTGTTGGCCAATAACCATTACCGGTTCGCCATCTAAACGCGCAATGCCACCTAAAATAGCTGGATCGTTAGCAAAAGTACGATCGCCAGCAAACTCGTCAAATTCCGTGAAAATGCGCTCGATATAATCTCGAGTGTAAGGACGCAACGGATGACGTGCTAACTGTGATACTTGCCAAGCGCCTAAATTAGAAAAAATCTCCTGTTTTTGTTTGGCACTTTTTTCTTTTAATTTGCTGACTTCCTCTTCTAACTCAAGGTCTAATTCGCCAGCGCGGCTGATACTTTGTAATTCTTCAATTTTTGCTTCTAATTCTGCAATTGGAAGCTCAAAATCAAGATAATTGAGGCTCATGCTCTAAACTACCTAATTAGTTAAATTCTAGTTCTACATCTTGCGCAGCCATTAGTGATAACTTATGGATTAAGTCGTCACTTGGCGTAACACACCATTCGATCCCAAGAGTTAATTGCGCCAACGCATCTGGACGTTGGTAATAAACCTTGATCGGACACGTTCCCATTTTATAGGGTTCGAGTACTTTTTGTAATTTATCGAAGAAACCTGCCTCGATTTGCACCATGTTCAGCGTCATTTTAATCGCTTTAATACGCTTTTCACGCGCTTGAGCAATGGTGTTTATTTCTCTGGCGGTCATTGTAATACCACCGGAGAAGTTATCAAAGCTGACCTGTCCAGATATTACCAAGATATTGTTAACTTGGAGCATATCTTGGTACTTTTCAAACTCGTCTGAATACAAGCGTACATCAATCCGTGCACTCTTGTCATCTAAAGTTACTAAGGCCCAACGATTTCCTTTTTTATTAATTAATACTCTAGAAGCAATAACTAAACCAGCTGCCGTTGCAAACACATCACGATTAGTTGGCTGTAAATCAACTATTTTTCCGCTAGTGTAATGCCTAAGCTCACGGCGGTACTGATTTATTGGATGCCCAGTTAAATAAAGGCCTAGCGTCTCTTTTTCGCCATCTAACCACTCGTTATCAGTAAGCCCTGTGGCTTTAATAAAAGCTTGTTCAACTTCATCAGGCTCAGTGGCTAATAAACCAAATAAGTCACTTTGTCCTAATTGCTCAGCTTTGTTGTGTTGATCGGCCGCACGCATAGCATCTTTTAAACTGGCTAGTAATGTAGCACGCCCAGATTGGGTTTTCTCTGGTCCTAATTGATCCAAAGCACCTGCGTAAATTAATTTTTCAGTAACACGTTTATTTAAGCGTTTTAAATCAACACGGGCACAAAAATCAAATAAATCTTTAAATGGGCCGCCTTTTGCACGCGCTTCTAAAATTGCTTCAACCGGAGCCTCACCTACGCCTTTTATCGCGCCAATGCCGTAAACAATTTCACCTTCAAGGTTTACTGTAAACTTAAACTCACCTGCATTTACGTCTGGTGGTAATAAGGTGAGCTTCATGTTTTCACATTCATCCACCAAAATAACTATTTTGTCGGTGTTATCCATATCGGCCGACATTACAGCAGCCATAAACTCTGCAGGATGATGCGTTTTCATCCACAATGTTTGATACGATACGAGTGCGTAAGCTGCTGAGTGAGATTTGTTAAAACCGTAACCTGCGAACTTTTCTACCAAGTCGAAGATTTTTATCGCAAGCTCGCCGTCAATGCCGTTATTTCTTGCGCCATCTTCAAATGTTGAACGCTGCTTTGCCATTTCTTCGGGTTTTTTCTTACCCATAGCACGACGCAGCATGTCGGCGCCACCTAGCGTGTAACCTGCCAGTACTTGCGCAATTTGCATTACTTGTTCTTGATACAAAATAATGCCGTAGGTTGGATCAAGTATTGGTTTTAAGCTTTCGTGCTGATACTGCGCATCTGGGTATGAGATTTCTTCGCGGCCCAGTTTTCGGTCGATAAAGTTATCTACCATGCCTGATTGCAGTGGACCTGGTCGGAACAAAGCCACAAGTGCAATCATATCTTCAAAGCAGTCGGGCTTAAGGCGGCGTACTAAGTCTTTCATACCACGCGACTCTAGCTGGAATACAGCGGTCGTTTCAGCGCGAAGTAACAACTCAATACTTTTTTTATCATCCAGTGGAATGGTGTTTATATCAACGGGGTCTTTACCTTGGCGCTTCATGCGCACATTGGTCATATCGACCGCCCACTGCAATATAGTCAGTGTACGTAAACCCAAGAAATCGAACTTAACTAAGCCGGCTGTTTCTACATCGTTTTTATCAAACTGTGTTACTGGAAACTTACCTTCGTCATCGCAATAAAGCGCAGCGAAATCGGTAATAGTGGTTGGCGATATTACTACGCCACCCGCATGTTTACCGGCATTACGTGTACACCCTTCAAGGATGCGACACATGTCGATTAAGTCTTTTACCTCATTGTCGCCATCGTAGGCTTCTTGCAAGCGCGGTTCTACATCAAATGCTTTGGCAAGTGTCATCCCGGGGTCACCCGGAATCAATTTTGAAATTCGATCAACAAACCCGTAAGGATGGCCAAGCACTCGCCCTACATCACGTATTACCGCCTTTGCAGCCATGGTACCAAAGGTAATAATTTGCGAAACCGCATCTCGACCATACAAAGCCGACACGTGATCAATTACTTCGTCTCGTCTATCCATACAAAAATCGACGTCGAAATCGGGCATTGATACACGTTCAGGGTTTAAGAATCGCTCAAAGAGTAAGTCAAACTCAAGTGGATCAAGGTCGGTAATTTTAAGCGCGTACGCAACTAACGAACCCGCACCTGAACCACGACCAGGTCCAACTGGAATATTATTATCTTTACTCCACTGAATAAACTCCATTACGATTAAGAAGTAACCTGGGAATCCCATTTGGTTGATTACACCGAGCTCAATTGCAAGACGCTCATCGTATTCAACACGTTTTACTTTTCTATCTTCTTCGTCGGGGAATAAAAACTGTAGTCGCTCTTCTAGGCCGTCTTGTGACACTTTAACTAAAAAGTCTTCAATTTTAAGCGAGCCGGTTGGGTAATCAGGTAAAAAGTAAGTACCTAATTGCACAGTTACATTACAACGCTTAGCGATTTCTACGGTATTTTGTAGGGCTTCTGGAATATCGCTAAACAACTCAGCCATTTGCTCAGGTGTTTTTAGATATTGTTCTTCAGAGAACCGTTTAGGGCGGCGCTTATCATCGAGCGTGTAACCGTCAAAAATAGCAACACGAATTTCGTGCGCTTCAAAGTTTTCGGGCTTTAAAAACACCACTTCGTTGGTGGCTACAACCGGTAGCTGCTCTTTAGCAGCAAGCTCTACCGCCATGTGTAAGTAATCTTCTTCAAGCGGTCGGTTGGTGCGAACAAGCTCTAGGTAGTAGTTATCGCTAAAATGCTGCTTATAAAAACTAACAACCGATTCAATTACAGTCGGATTATTTTTTAATAACGCTTTACCTAAGTCACCGTCTTTAGCGCCTGAGAGAATAATTAAGCCTGCTTTTAGCTCAACTAACCACTCGCGGTCAATCACAGGGCGATGAAATACATGCCCACGCTGATACGCTTTAGATATCAGCAAGGTAATATTTTTATAGCCGTCGTTGTCTTTGGCTAATATGGTTAAGCGGCTTGGCTCATCAGGAAACTCTGGGCTACGAACCCAAAAGTCAGCACCCACTATAGGTTTAATACCTGCGTTATGCGTGGCGCCATAAAAACGCACTAAACCACAAAAGTTCATTTGATCAGTAATTGCAATGGCTGGCATTTGCAGCTCTTGCGCTTTTGCGACTATTGGCTTTGTTTTAGCAAGGCCATCAACCATCGAAAAGTCTGAATGAACTCTTAAATGAACAAAATCAGGAGCAGCCATGCTTAGCCCTCACCATTGGCTTGCGCCAAAACGCGCTGCACAGGTTTAAAGCTTTTACGATGCTCGTCAATTGCACCGTACTGTTCAAGCGCTGCAAAGTGCGCTTTAGTGGGATACCCTTTGTGCCCTGCAAAACCATATTCTGGGTGGCGTTTATCAAGCTCAAGCATTTCGTCATCGCGCGCTACTTTAGCTAAAATAGACGCTGCTGAAATTTCGGCCACTAAGCTATCACCTTTAACAACAGCTTGTGCTGGCATAGTGAGTTTTGGCAAACGATTACCATCTATAAATACAAATTCAGGTTGTGTGCTTAATGCCTCCACTGCGCGACTCATGGCAAGCATCGTTGCGTGCAAAATATTTAACTCATCAATTTCTGTTGGACTGCAGCGTCCATACGCGTAGCACAATGCTTTTTCTTTTATTTCAATTGCAAGTGCTTGGCGTTTTTTATCCGTTAGTTTTTTAGAATCTGCTAAGCCTGCAATTGGTTTAGTGGGATCTAAAATGACGGCGGCAGTGACTACATCACCAACAAGCGGGCCGCGCCCTACTTCATCTACACCAGCAATTAAGGATACATTGGGTCTATCAATTTGCATTTATTAACTCCGCCACAGCATTGGCTGCTTGTTCGCTGGCATTTAATCTAATTTTTTCGTGAATAGCTAAAAAGCGTGCTTTTAGCTCTTTGTTATCTGTATTAAGCATAGGAGTAAGCGCATTGGTTAAATTAGCCACATTACACTCACTTTGTAAAAACTCAGGCACTAACTCTTCGTCGGCTAATAAATTAGGCAACGAAAAATACTTAATATTAAACGTAAATAAGGTTTTAAAAATCCAATAGCTCAACGGCTTTATTTTATAACCGACTACCATTGGCTTTTTATAAAGCATACCTTCAAGTGTTGCAGTGCCCGACGCTAATAAAATAGCATCAGCAGCTTGCATCGCTAATTTTGATTGTCCATCAAGCAGGTTAACATTAAGGTTTGGCGCGGTAGCGTTTAATATATCAGTAAACTGCGCTTTGCGTTTTTCGTTAACCAGTGGCACCACAATTTTAAGATTGGGGTTTTTAGCTTGCAGCTCTGCGGCTGTTTTAATGTAAGTCTCGCTTAGCAAACCAACTTCAGAGCCTCGACTACCGGGTAGTAGCGCCAGGACTTTGTCATCAAGGCTTAAGCCGAGTTCTTCACGTGCTTTAGTATCGTCGTGCTCAAGTGCAATGTCGTCAGCCAAGGTATGCCCCACAAATGTACATGGCACTTGGTGCTTATCGTAAAATTCTTTTTCAAATGGTAATAATGCTAACACTAAGTTAGTGGCTGCACTTATTGTATGTATACGCTTTTCGCGCCACGCCCAAACAGACGGACTTACATACTGTACTGTTTTAATGCCCGCATCTTTAAGTGGCTTTTCAACACGTAAGTTAAAATCGGGTGCATCTATACCAATAAATACATCAGGTGGGTTATCTACAAAATGCTGCACGAGTTGTTTACGTATTTTAAGCAAACGCGGCAAACGCCCTAGCACCTCAACAAGCCCCATTACCGAAAGCTCATCCATGTCGTAAAGTGTTTTACAGCCCTGCGCTTGCATTTTAGGTCCTGCTATTCCTTCAAAAATAGCGTCCGGAAAATGTTTTTTAAGGGCTTTAATTAAACCTTCACCTAAAATATCGCCCGACAGTTCACCTGCCACAATACCAATTCGTAGTTGTTTTTTATCTTTATTCATTTGATTTTATTTCACAAGTAAACCAGGCGTTCATGCTTGTTAGTTTACCGTGTTTTACTGTTTGGTTAAACGCTTTAAATAACTGGTTTTTTATTACCTAAGTTAAGGCTTTATGTTGTTTGTTTTTAATACTGATGTAGCATAGGAAATATATATTACGCTTTACTAATATGTATGTTGACAAAGATCGCACAAACGTAAATACTATTATAAACTTTCAGTAATTACTGAAAGTTTATTAAACCTTAACTTTGCCAATAAAATGTTGCCCTGTTAATCCGTCACTCTCAAGGAGTCAATAATGATAGATGAAACCTTTGTGGATCTATCGCGATTACAGTTTGCTGTTACCGCTCTCTTTCATTTCTTATTCGTACCGTTAACAATAGGTATGACCTGGATTTTAGTTATTATGGAATCGGTTTATGTTATGACCGGTCGCGAAATTTATCGTGATATGACTAAGTTTTGGGGAAAATTGTTTGGTATTAACTTTGCAATTGGTGTGGCAACAGGCCTTACCATGGAATTTGAGTTTGGTACTAACTGGTCTTATTACTCCCATTACGTAGGTGATGTTTTTGGGGCTCCCCTGGCTATTGAAGGTTTAATGGCATTCTTTTTAGAATCGACCTTTGTGGGTATGTTCTTTTTAGGCTGGGACAGGCTTTCTAAACGCCAACATTTAGGCGCGACCTTTTTAATGGCCATTGGTACTAACATGTCGGCGCTGTGGATTTTAATTGCCAACGGTTGGATGCAAAACCCAGTAGGCGCTGAATTTAACTATCAAACCATGCGCATGGAAATGACTAGTTTTGCAGAGCTTGTGTTTAACCCTGTAGCCCAAGTTAAGTTTATTCATACTGTATCGGCAGGTTATGTAGCTGCCTCTATGTTTGTATTGGGTATAAGCAGTTGGTATATATTAAAAGGCCGTGATTTAGCATTTGCTAAACGCTCTTTTTCAGTCGCTTCGGGCTTTGGTTTAGCGTCAATTTTATGTGTAATTTTACTCGGTGACGAATCAGGCTACGAAGTAGGCGAAGTCCAAAAAGTGAAACTTGCCACAATTGAAGCCGAATGGCACACAGAAGAAGCTCCGGCTGCGTTTACCGCATTTGGTTTTCCTGATTCAGAAGAGCAAGTAACACATGCGGCGGTTAAAATACCTTACGCACTTGGGTTAATTGCTACGCGCTCACTAGATGAGCAAGTAACGGGTATTAACGACCTAGAAAAACAACATGAAGTACGTATTCGCAACGGTATGATTGCTTATGAATACCTTACAAAACTCAGAAGCGGTGAAGATACGCCAGATAATATTGCCAAATTTAATACTCTAAAAGATGATTTAGGTTATGGCTTGCTACTTAAGCGCTACACACCTGATGTTGTAGATGCTACTGAAGAACAAATTCAAAAAGCTGTTAAAGACTCTTTTCCTAAAGTAGGCCCTATGTTTTGGTCATTTAGGATTATGGTTGCCTGTGGTGTGGCCATGCTAGGTGTATTTATATTGGCATTTTACTACAACGCACACCGCGTTATTGAGCAAAAACGCTGGTTGTTATGGGCTGCCGTATTGAGTATTCCACTACCTTGGATAGCGATTGAGTTTGGCTGGATTGTTGCCGAGTATGGTCGTCAACCTTGGGCTATATCTGAAATACTGCCGACCTTTTTAGCCACGTCGTCACTAACAGTAAACGATATTTTAATTAGCTTAACTGGGTTTATTGTTTTCTATACTGGTTTAGCCATTGTGGAAGGCTGGCTGATGATCCGCTTTGTTAAGCAAGGGCCAAGCTCGCTACATACTGGTAAGTATCATTTTGAATTACCAAACAAAGCGGATAAAACTGAAGGAGAGCAATCATGATTTTTGATTATGAAACATTAAAAATGCTTTGGTGGTTGATCATTGGTGTGCTGCTTATTGGTTTTGCTATTACCGATGGTATGGATATGGGCGTTGCTATGTTGCTTCGCCTAGTTGGTAAAACAGATTCAGAGCGCCGCACAGTAATAAACACAATTGGCCCACATTGGGATGGTAACCAAGTATGGTTTATAACGGCAGGCGGCGCGTTATTTGCGGCGTGGCCTATGGTTTATGCAGCTGCATTTTCGGGCTTTTACTTTGCCATGATGCTAGTACTATTTGCTTTGTTTTTTAGACCACTAGGGTTTGATTACCGCAGTAAAGTAGACTCAAAACGCTGGCGTAATAACTGGGATTGGGGTCTGCTTGCAGGCAGCGCAATTCCAGCATTAGTTTTTGGTGTAGCTTTTGGTAACTTATTTTTAGGCGTACCATTTAATATTGATAACTTAATGCGTGTTAGCTACCAAGGTTCATTTTTTGGTTTACTTAACCCGTTTGGTTTGCTTGCTGGTTTAGTGAGTATCACTATGCTAATTGCTCATGCTGGTATGTGGTTACAGCTTCGTACAGCTGATGCAGTAGCAGAACGCTCAGGGCAATATGGTCGTTATTCACTGATTGTGTTTATTATACTGTTTGCAGGCGCTGGTTTTTGGGTTGCTAATTTAACGGGTTACCAAATTGTATCTATGCCTGATACACAAAGTCATGCAGATCCATTAGCTAAAGTAGTAACAACAGCCCAAGGCGCGTGGCTTAGCAATTACAGTGAACGCCCATGGACTATGACCTTTCCTATTTTAGCGTTTGTAATGGCACTAAGTGCGCTATTGTTTTCTAAATCGAACAAACCAGCACTTGGACTTATTTCAACAAGCTTAATGTTAATTGGCGTGATTATGACGGCCGGTGTTTCACTGTTCCCATTTATTATGCCATCAAGCAACAATCCAAATATTAGCTTAACAATTTGGGATGCGGTATCGAGCCATAAAACGCTCAATGTAATGTTTGTTGCAGTGTGTATTTTTGTTCCACTTATTTTAACTTACACCACTTGGTGTTATGTAAAAATGTGGCGCAGAGTAACGGTTGAAGAAATTGAAAACAACACTCACGGTAGCTACTAAGGAGACTAAACTATGTGGTATTTCGCTTGGATTTTAGGTGTACTTTTGGCCTGTACCTTAGGTGTAATAAATGTAATGTGGTACGAATTTCATCAAAATAAAAACAGCATTGCTGATGATGAACAAGCCATGCACGATTTATTAAACGATGCTAACAACACAAAAGATGACGACTAACCCCCGACCAGATCGCGCGCAGCAGCAATCACTGCGCGCTTTTTTAAAGCGTCAAAGTAAACCCGCTGCAGTGTGGTTAAAGTTAAGCATAGCACTGGGTACCTTTAACGCATTACTGATGATTGCAGGTGCTTATTTACTTGCGCAAACTATTCACAACGTTATGTTTGAAGGTAATAATTTAGCCCAAGTTACTCATTTATTATGGCCCTTAGCAGGCATTATTTTATTGCGCGCGGTGTTTTTAGCGTTAAGCGAACGCTTGAGTGCATATGCTGCACTTAAAATAAAATCGGCTATGCGCCAAACACTTCTAAATAAGCTCAGCTTACTTGGGCCAAGCTATATAGAACAACACGGCCAAGGCGCTACATTAAATACCCTACATAATGGCGTAGAAGCACTCCACGACTATTATGCTAAATACCTACCTGGTGCTGCTTACAGCGCGCTTATTCCGCTGGCAATATTAGTTGTTATTTTTCCGACAGATTATAAAGCTGGGCTGATATTTTTATTAACCGCCCCGCTCATTCCTTTTTTCATGATTTTAGTAGGCTCAAAAGCCGAAGCTTTAAACCAAAAACGCTGGAAGCAACTTGCTGTACTGGGCAATTACTTTTTTGACCGCGTACAAGGTTTAACTCAACTCAAGCTATTTAATGCAACACGTACCGAGCTTAAACAAATAGCTAAAATTTCAGATGATTTTAGACACGCTACACTCGATGTTTTAAAAATCGCGTTTTTATCATCATTTGCACTTGAGTTTTTAGCCACCATTAGCGTGGCATTAGTCGCAGTAATTATTGGTTTTAGACTGTTTTTTGGCACTCTTGATTTTGCTACTGGCTTTGTGGTGCTACTTTTAGCGCCTGAATTTTATTTACCACTGCGCCAGCTAGGTAGCCATTACCATGCACGTTTACAAGGTATTAGTGCGGCGGCCGATATGGTTGCGATTTTAAATGCCCCACTGCCAAGTGACGAAAATGCGTCAGTAACTACAAGCGCACCTGAAAACAATTTAACTTTAAATACAATTAATTCAATAAGTATTACCGACCTTAATTTTATATACCCTGGTAGTAACGAAGGGATTAAAAATATAAATTTAACATTGCCAAATAAAGGCTTAATTGCAGTTGTGGGCAGTAGTGGCTCAGGTAAAAGTACGTTGTTTGATTGTCTATTAGGGTTTCACCCTGAGGTGATTAACAACCTATCTATTAATGATCAGAGTTTAAGTACAACCGATATTACTTACTTGCAAAATAATATTGCATGGATACCACAACAAGCGACGCTATTTTACGACACCATTGCTGCCAACATTAAATTGGCCAAACCCACTGCCACACAGCAAGAGCTTGAACACGCGGCAAAACAAGCTGGTGTGCTTGAATTTATTAATACCCTACCCGATGGTTTTAACACGCTGATAGGTGAGCAAGGCGAAGGGCTTTCTGGCGGTCAAAAACAACGTATTGCACTGGCTCGCGCATTTATAAAACAAGCACCAGTCTTAGTGCTTGATGAGCCCACTGCGCACCTTGATAGCCAAACAGAGCTGCTTATTCAAGATGCTATTAATGAATATGCTAAAAACAACTTAGTGTTAGTTATTGCCCATAGATTAATTACCGTTAAACATGCCAACAATATCATTGTGATGCACGATGGAAAAATAGCTGAGCAAGGTCACTTTGAAACACTTGCAGCGCAAAATGGTGCATTTGCTGACTTACTAAAAACGGCTGAACAAGGGGTGGCGCATGCGTAATTTTATTCGCTTATTAAAGCTTTGTGCTCCTCATTACAAAGCTATGCTATTGGGTACATTTTTAGCAACGATTACGGTATTAGCTAATGTGGGCCTGTTGGCTATATCTGGCTGGTTTTTAGCATCAATGGCCGCTGCTGGTATTGCGGGCGTACAAATGAATTATTTTACTCCTGCCGGCACGATTCGTTTTTTAGCAATTGTGCGAACAGCATCGCGCTATGGCGAACGCCTAGTTACTCATAACGCCACGTTTTTATTACTAAGTGAAATACGTACCAATGTCTTTGCAACGTTAAGTAAGCTTAACAATGTTGATTTAGCAATGAGCCGCAGCGCTGATTTAGTTAACCGATTACAAAACGATGTAGACGCACTCGATAAATTTTATTTAAACGTTTTACTTCCTATGCTGGTCGCTCTTTTAAGTGTGCCAATCATCATGCTGTTTATGTCGGCCTATAATGGCAACGTCGCCCTTATTTGCTTTACTGGCATTATACTTATTGGTGTGGTTATACCTGCCCTACTCAGCGCAAAGCTCACTAAAAACAGCCATAAAGAAACACAACTGAGTGCACAACTTCGCTCTGAGCTTTCAGATACACTTACAGGCCTTAGAGAGCTTAGTATTTATCAAGCCCGTTCGCAGCAACTTAATAAGTGCGACGAATTAAGCGAGCAGTACAATCAGCAATTATTTATTCGCCACAAAGCACTGGCAAACTCAGATGGATTAAGCTTGTTGGTTGTTCAATTAGCCATGCTTGCTAGCATAGTAACCATTGTCCCACTGGTTTACGCAAGCAGTATGGTAAATGTAGAACTTGCTATGTTAAGTTTGTTTGTACTGGCAAGCTTTGAAAGCGTATTACTACTACCCAACGCGTTTATAGAGCTTCCAAGTGTTTTAAAAGCAGCAGAGCGATTGTTTACACTTGAAGATAAAGCAGCTAGTTCGCAAATTGAAAGTAAACATGTAGACATTGATGAAAACTTTAGCGCGCAAAATCACACGTTAGTACTTAACAATATTAGCTACCAATATGGTGAACAAACAGCGCTAACTAATATCAGTTTTGAACTAATGCCTCAGCAAAAGGTAGCAATTGTAGGTAGAAGCGGCAGCGGTAAAACGACGCTTGTAAATTTACTTACTGGTTTATGGCCTTTGCAACAAGGCAGCATAACGCTAAACAATCAAAATAGCGTTGTTGACTTACATTCGTTAAATAATGATATACGCGCAAGTGTGATAAATATATTAGCTCAGCAGCACCATATTTTTGATGGAACATTAAGTGAAAACTTACGTTATGCCGCGCCAAATGCAACTAAAGAGCAAATGATTGAAGCGCTCTCATTAGCGCAATTAAGCCCATGGTTTAATGAACTAAAAGAAGGTTTAAAAACACGATTAGGCACTGGCGGGCGTAATGTGTCGCAAGGTCAGTCTAGACGTATAGCTATTGCACAAGCATTACTTAAAAGTCCGGCTATTTTAGTTCTTGATGAACCAACAGAAGGTCTTGATAATCAGTCTAAGCAAGGGGTAATGCAAGCAATAATGCATGTTATGAATAACGCGAGCGTGCTCACAATTACGCACGATCCCGCTCTACTTGCTCAAATGGATAATGTTGTATGGTTGGAAGGCGGTAAAGTAGTCGCACAAGGCTCTCATAAAGAGCTCATTGGCACTTATCCCAACTATGTTGCGCTCACTACTCGGTTTTAGTTAAAGTCACCTGAACTTTGGATAATAAATCCTTTAACCAGGGTTCAGGTTGAATAAATCCCTACATCTGCACTATTTTAACATCAGAAAATAAAAGGCAATTTCACTAAGTAACCTGAACTCTGGATAATAAATTTAAATATCACCATAACTCAATACGTTAGTAAACTTCTTAACCAGGGTTCAGATTAAGTAACAATTCCATTTTTAGTTTTTTCAGTTAAACAGTACTGCTTAAACCAACCTGCATAAATTTTTGAGCAATTTAACAAATTAAATTGCCCCTGGGCAAAACCGTACGAGCAGCGCATGTTTACCATTTATTCTACGTTATCGCCTATTTATGGAGAATAACCATACTACATAGGCCCTGTCTTGTCTAAACACCAAGCTTACTGCTGTAAGTTCAGCCTCGAAAGATAAACAGGCCCAAAATGAAGTATTTCTTAATCGATTACAAAAAAATACTGTGATTACAAATATACACACTTTCTTAAATGCATGATATTTATACGTTATTTTATTGTTAATTAATTATTACAAAAAAGATCGATTCATCTAATCCTTTTTACTTATTGTTATTATTATTATTTAAAGTGAATATGCCACCGGTGGCATTTGTAGTTCAAGAATAAAACTTGTTAATGATCACTGCAGTCTTAAATACAAAAGTTTTTACACTGAAAACCATTTTAATTGGAGTTAAAATGAAAAAAACTAATATTTTAAAATACTCTTTACACACAACTGCAATATTAGCCGCAATTTATGGCGGCAGTGCCCTAGCTGCAAATGCATCTGGATATGCTTCAACAAACGGTAATACAACAGGTGGTGCCGGTGGTGATGTAGTATATGCAACAACAGGAACCCAAATACACCAAGCTTTATGTAATCGTGCATCGAGTGATACACCAATTATCATTCAAGTTGAAGGCACAATTAATCATGGTAATACAAGCAAGGTATCTGGTGATAGCTGTAACACTGGTCCTGACTTAATTGAACTAAAAGAAATTAGTAACGTTTCTATTATTGGTGTTGGCAGTGGTGCTTTATTTGACCAACTCGGTATCCATATTCGTTCTTCGTCAAACATTATTATTCAAAATGTTCATGTACGAAATGTAAAAAAATCAGGCTCACCAATCTCAAACGGAGGTGATGCAATTGGTATGGAATCTAATGTTCGAAATGTATGGGTTGACCATGTAACACTTGAAGCAAGTGGTGGTGAAAGCAGTGGCTATGATGCACTTTTTGATATGAAAAATAATACAAAATACGTAACTTTATCTTATAGCATTTTGCGTAATTCAGGTCGAGGTGGTTTGGTTGGCTCGAGCGACAGCGATGATGCTAATGGCCCTGTAACATTCCATCATAACTACTATCAAAATATAAATTCACGAACCCCCTTACTCAGACATGCAACAGCCCATGCTTATAATAACTACTATAGTGGCATACAGTCATCTGGGATGAATCCACGCATAGGTGGTAAAATACGTGCAGAAAATAACTACTTTCAAGACTCTAAAGACCCACTAGGTACTTTTTACACTAACGATATGGGATATTGGCAAGTAAGCGGTAATATCTGGGACAATATTGATTGGTCTGAAGATGAAAGTAAGCTTCACCCAGCAGGCCCAAATCCTTCATCAACTACTTCTATTAGCATACCTTATAACTATCAACTGGATAATACTCAGTGTGTTCCTGCAATTATTGCAGCAACCGCAGGTGCAAATAAGGGCTTAAAAGAGTCCAATGGTGAATGTGGTACGACTGAGCCCACAGATCCAACTGAGCCTACTGAACCAACAAATCCACCTGAGCCGACTCCTTCAGGGGAAAATCTTGCTTTGGCTGCAGGTGTAGATGGCAGCTCTAAAGCCAGCGGTACAAGTTATGGTAATGTTAAAGATGGAGATACATCCACTTACTGGTCGCCAAATTCATCTACTGGCACAATAAATATTAAAAACTTAAATACGACAATTAATGCTGTAAAGATTATTGAAGCGTCAGGTGCTCAAGGAAATATTACTTCATGGTCGCTGGTTAATTACGATACAGGCACAACGCTCGCTAATGGCGGGGCTGTACCTAATGTAATCACCTTTTCGAGTGTAAATTTGTCAAAAGTCAGTTTTGTTATTAACTCTTCAAACTCAACACCGAGAGTTGCTGAATTTGAGGTTTACAATGGCTATAACGACTCAGGTAGTTCAGTCACTAATACCCTAGTTAATGGCGTATACAGGGTTACACCTAAGCACAGTGCTAAATCACTTGATGTAGCTAATTGTGCAAATAGCAATGGTGCTAACATATCGCAATGGTCATGGTTAAATAACGATTGTCAAAAATTCAATATATCAACGGTCGATGGTATTTGGCATAGAATTTCACCAGTTAATGCTCCATCGAAGGGCCTTGATGTAGCCGCTAACTCAACGGTTAATGGTGCAAACATTGCTCTGTACACATATACCGGTAGTTATAATCAACAATTTAGATTCCAAGCCGCAGGTACAGGAAAATGGCGGATAATAAATCGTAATAGTGAACTTTGTTTTGATATTGAGGGAAATAAAGCAAATGACGGAGCAAATCTATTGCAATGGACTTGCAGCGCTGGATCTGAAAATCAAATGTTTGAACTAACGCGACAGTAAACTTTAATAATAAAAAACCACCTTCGATTTCTCTAAGGTGGTTTTTTTAATTAAGAAGCCGTTATCTTACAATACCGCGCTCAGAACCTTTAACAAAGTCGACCATCAATTTCACAGCAGGGTACTTTGCAGCATCTTCACTAAGCGATTCAATCGCTTCGTCTGCACCGAAGCTTTTACGATAAAATGCTTTGTATGCACGGCGTACAGCCATAATTTCATCACTTTCGAAACCACGACGTTTCATGCCTTCTTTATTGATAGCGGCAGGACCTGCTGGCATACCAATGGTAGTAACAAAAGGTGGTACATCTTTGTTAACACCTGAATACATACCAATAAAGGCATGTGCACCAATTTTACAAAACTGATGAACTCCCGAATTACCACCTAAGATAACCCAGTCGCCTACATGTACATGGCCGGCCACACTTGCATTGTTAGCAAAAATTACGTTATCGCCAATTACTGCATCATGTGCAACGTGTGTATAAGCCATAAATAAGTTATTACTACCAATTTTAGTAACGCCTTGGTCTTGAATTGTACCACGGTGAATAGTGGCACATTCACGGATAACATTGTTATCACCCATGATTAATGTGGTTGGCTCGTTGTTGTATTTTTTGTCTTGGCAGGCTTCGCCCACAGACGCAAACTGAAAAATATGATTGCCAGAGCCAATAGTTGATGGCCCTTTAACAACAACATGAGACTCAATAATACAGTTATCACCGATAACAACATCATTGCCAATATAACTATACGGACCAACTGAGACATTGTTGCCTAGTTTAGCGCCAGGTTCGATTATTGCTGTAGAATGGATCACTATTAAAACTCTCTTCTCGCACACATAATTTCGGCACTACATACAACTTTGCCGTCGACTCTAGCTTCTGCAGCAAACTTCCAAATGTTGCGACGTTCTTTTAAAAACTCAACATGAAGATGCATTGTATCACCAGGAATTACAGGTTGTTTAAAACGTGCGTTATCAACAGCAGCAAACAAATACAATTCGTTTTCGCTACGATTTTCTACTGTTTTAAAACCTAATAAACCCGTTGCTTGCGCCATTGATTCTAATATTAGCACACCAGGAAAAATTGGCTGATTTGGAAAGTGCCCAGTAAAAATTGGTTCATTTATAGAAACATTTTTAATAGCATGTAAAGACTTGCCAGGTGTAAAATCAATAACACGATCAATTAATAGCATCGGGTAACGGTGCGGTAATAAACTTAAAATTTCTTGAATATCAAGGCTATTTAATTCGTTTGCCAAAATAGCATCCTTATTAGTGTTCAACGTTATGACTTAGCCAATGCTTCCAGCGCTTTAAGACGAGATTTCATGTCTGAAAGGTTACGCAAGTGAGCTATTGATTTACGCCATTCTTTGTTTGTTGTATGGGGCATACCAGATGAGTAAATACCTGGTTCGGTGATTGATTTTGTCACCATACTCATGCCGGTAATTATAACACCATCACATACAGACATGTGACCATTAATTGCAACCATGCCACCAATTTGACAGTTTTTACCAATGGTAACGCTTCCTGCAAGTACGGTGCAGCCCGCGATTGCGGTGCCTGAATTAACTTCAACGTTGTGCGCTATTTGACACTGATTATCGATAATAACATTGCTATGAATGATGGTATTGTCCAGTGCGCCACGATCGATTGTGGTACTTGCACCTATTTCAACTTTATTACCTATGATCACAGAGCCAAGCTGAGGTATTTTTACCCACTGCCCGCGTTCGTTCGCATAACCAAACCCATCACTACCTACAACACTATTTGCTTGAAACAAACAATCTGAACCAATTTCAACATCGTGATAAATAGTCACACTAGGCCAAAGCTTAGTGCCAGAGCCTATTTTAACACATTCGCCGATAAAACTGTTCGGACCAATTTGCGCGTTGTCACCAATCACTGCATTAGCTTCAATGACTGCGTTAGCACCAATTGCGGCGCTGTCACTAACAATAGCTGTTGAATGAACAGTTGCACTTGGATGAATACCTGTAGATGCTGATCGTGGCGTCGTATCCATAAATTGCGCTAATTTTGCGTAACTTACATACGGATTAGCAACAATAACTTTGCTACCACTAAAGTACTCTGCATCGGCTTGGCTTACTATTACAGCGCTAGCTTGAGTGGTCTCAAGTTGCGTGCGATATTTTGAGTTCGCTAAAAATGCAATATGCCCAGAATGGGCATTTGCAAGTGTCGCTATTTTTTTTATTTCTAAAGCGCCATCACCCTGAAGTTCGGCGCCTAGAAGTTCCGCAATTTGCGAAAGCGTATAATTTTGCATAGAGTGATTATTTCTTACTAACAGCGGCTACAACTTTAGATGAAAGATCAGTCACTTCTTTAGGGTTAAAGTAAATTGTTGTGTCTTTTACTTTAACTTCGTCGAAGTCACCATCTTTAGCAATCTCTTCAATTGTTTTGATGATTACACCTTGAACTTTAGCAAGCTCTTGGTTTTGACGTGCTTTAATTTCTTGCTCTAAAGGACGCCCTTGTTCAGCAAGATTTTTTTGCATGCCCTGAATTTTTTCACGTAATGTATCTTTTTGAGCTTGGCTCATAGTTGTACTTTCACGTTTAAATTTTTCAGCTTCAAAACGAATATCGCCTTGTAGCTTTTCAAGCTCTTGACGGCGCTCAGCAAACTCAGTTTGTAAAGACTGTTCAATTTTAGCCATTTGAGGAATTTGCTTGTAGATTTCTTGCATGTCAACAATACCTACTTTATGTGCAAGTGCACTCGCAGAAGTACCCATCATTAAAGTTGCTAAAACTGCTACAGCTGTTGATTTAAATAATTTAGTCATAAAAAACTCCTTTAAAAAGTGTTACTAATGTTAAAGCTGATGGTTTTCGTATCGTCATCTTCTTCTTTTTGCAATGGATACGCAAAACTGATCAGCATTGGACCCATTGGAGAGATCCATTGTAATGAAAGACCGGTTGACACCCTAAAGCGCATAGGGTCTGAATAGTCATCTAATTTAGCACGCTCATCTGGTGCTAGGTTTTGGAAACGGTCTACATTAAACTCTGTATCCCATACGTTAGCAGCATCAACAAAGAAGCTCGTACGTACAGAGCTGGTATTTTCTTCATCTAAGAATGGCGTAGGAACAATTAGCTCCATACCTGCCACTGCTTTAGCATTACCACCAATACGGCCTTGTGGCACTAGAATATCAAATTCTGATGCGCCACCAATGCTACCGGTTGTAGTACCGTCTGCACCTGGCGTACCTGGAATAGACTGCGGTATACGCGATACAGCACGTGGTAATATTGTATTACGGTCAAAGCCACGTAGTTCCATTTCCGTTATACGGAAGTACTCTTGGAATGGAAGTGTTTGCTCATACCCGTTTGTAGAACCATAACCATTACCATAACCAAGTGCTGCACGCGTCGAGAATACCCAACGGTGGTCATTTGATATAGGCCAGTAAAAACGCGAATCGTAATTCAGTTTAAAGTACTGAAGATCTGAGTTAGGCGTTGTTGCTGTTAAGTTTAGAGTTTGACGCGAACCCGCTGTTGGGAATAAACCACGGTTAACGGTGATACGCGACCAACCAACACTCAGCTCATACTTAGTAAAGTCAAAGCCTGCATCTGGGTTATCTGGATCTAAGAATGTTTCACGAAGTACACGCGTTTGCTCGTACTCTGCAATATCCGAAAGCTCTTCTTTAATCCAACGGGCGCCAAAGTTAACACGATTTACAGCATCAATTGGAAAACCAATATTTGTGCCTAAACCATAACTTTTCGATTTATATTCAACAAGGCTAAATTTACTTGCATCGTAGTTTCTGTAAAAGATGCTACTGCCTTGCGATACACCATCTGGCGTAAAGTATGGGTCTGTGTACGATAAGCTTAAGCTTTCAGAACCTGTAGACGTATTAAGGTTTAAACCAATTTGGTTACCTGTACCTAAAAAGTTAGATTCTGTTACACCAATATTAAACTGCAGACCTAAGTAAGAACCATAAGCAAGACCAGCATTAAAGCTACCTGCAGATTGCTCTTTTACAGTAAAGTCTACATCTACTTGGTCATCCACACCCGGTACAGGCACTACGTTAAAATCAACAGTTTCCATATAAGGCAAACGTTGAATTTGCAGTTTTGAACGCTCAAGGTTTTGATTAGATAACCATGCGCCTTCAAGTTGTGTCATTTCACGACGAAGTACTTCATCTGCCGTATTTTGGTTACCGCCAACAATAATACGACGAACGTATACACGCTTACCTGGATTAACCGATAGTGTTAATTGTACTTCTTGCTTTTCGTCGTCAATTTCTGGAATTGTACGCACTTCAGCATTAGCGTAACCAAAACGTGCTAAGTAGCTTTTAATAAACTCTTCAGATGAAGTAACTACAGAACCGTTATAAAGCTCACCCGCTCTAAGTGGGATAACACTTTTAATTAAGTCTTCACGGCCAAGCAAGTCACCAATAAAGTCAAAACCTTTAACTTTATATTTTACGCCTTCAGTTAAGTTAGCTGTAACGTAAACTGATTCACGTTCAGGGCTCACTGAAACTTGCGTTGAGTCGATATTAAAACGTAGGTAACCACGGTCTAAATAATAACTACGAATTTTTTCTAAATCGCCTTCAATGGTTTGCTTTTGGTAACGGTCGCTACCCATAAACTGCCACCAAGGTAAATCTTGCTGAGATTCAGCAAGCTTAAGAAGCTCTTCATTAGAAAAAAGTTCATTACCCACTAAGTTAATTTGGCGGATAGAAGCAGCATCACCTTCATCAAACTCTAACTTAAGTTTAACGCGGTTACGTGGCAACTTAGTAATACTGATATCTACTTTAGCGTTGTATTTACCAATACTGTGGAAAAACTCAACTAAACCTTTTTCGATACTATCGATAACGGTTTTATCAAGTGGTTCACCTTGGCGAATATCTTGCTGATCAAGAGACTCATTAAGCTGCTCGTCTTTAATGTCTTTATTGCCTTCAAACTCAATGAAGCTGATGGTAGGACGTTCCGTTACTTTAAAAATAACGTTGTTGCCATCACGAAGGGCTTTTATGTTATCAAAGTGCCCAGAACGATAAAGTGACTTTATTGTTTTTGAAATCGTATAGTCATCAACATTATCGCCTACGTTAATAGGAATATGTGTTAGCGCTGCACCAAGTGCTACACGCTGTAAACCTTCAACTTTCAGGTCTTCAACAATAAAGGAGTTTTGGCCTAGGGCTGCAAAACTTGCACCCAATAAACTTGTTACTGCCAAATGTTTTTTTATAGCCATTTTATTATCTTTATCCTTTACAACTGTATTACCGCATAACACCCTACTAAAGTGGTGCTTTACAATCGTGTTCTAATTAGTAATTTGCCACGCTGTAAAACTACAAACGCGATACATCATTGAACAAAGCGAAACATGTTAGAAAAATGAGCAACAAGGCGCCCACTTTAAAACCAAACTCTTGTGTCTTTTCAGAGACCGGCTTTTTACGAAAAAGTTCAATTATGTAATACATTAAGTGTCCACCATCAAGCACTGGTAAGGGTAATAAATTAAATACACCCAAGTTAACGCTTATTAAGGCTAAAAAGCTTAAAAAGGCCACTAACCCATAGCTTACGCTAGTTCCAGCGCCTACTGCAATGCCCACGGGGCCACTTAAATTCTTAACCGAAACCTGGCCTGTAATTAAATTACCAATCATATCAAAACTGAGTGTAATTAAGCGCCACGTTTCTTTTGTGCCTCGCACGATACTATCGAGCGGGCCGTAATGTCTAGTCTCTACATAACCATCAGGCCATTGCTGTACAACAGGAGCAACGCCTAAAAAGCCTTGCTCAATACCGTTATTATCAATGCGCCCTTTAGGGGTTACTGTAATGGCTTTTATAGTATCTTGTCTTTTTACACTAAATTGTAAAGATTTGTTAGCTGATTGCGTAATAAGATTAACTAATTGCTGCCAATTGCTTATTGTTTCACCATTTACAGCCAAAATTTTGTCATTAACTTGTAAATTAGCGTGTTCTGCAGCTGAATCTTTAGTCACCGCGGCAATTGTTAAAGTGGCTTGAGGTCTAAACGGTACAATACCTAACGAGCTTAGTGGTGGCACGTCTTGCTGATCTAGTTTCCACCCCTCTAAATTAAGCGTTTTAACACGTGGTTGAAGGTTTTTATCGCGCACTATCACTTCAACGCTTTCTTCACCTAAATTAGACATAAGTGCAAACGTGGCATCTTGCCATGTCGTTATATCATCATCACCAATTTTTATAATATGTTGAGAAGGCATAATGCCCGCTTGCTCTGCCCGGCTACCCTCGGTAATGCTACCTACCACAGGCTTTACCGACTGCACACCCACCATATACATTACAGCAAGAGCAAAAATGGCAAACAAAAAGTTGGCCATTGGACCCGCTGCAACTATGGCAATACGTGCATGTACAGATTTAGCGTTAAACGACAAGTGACGTTGGTTTGCCGGCACGTCATCAACACGCTCATCAAGCATTTTTACATAACCGCCTAATGGAATAGCCGCAATCACATATTCGGTATTATATTTATCGTGCCATTTTAACAATGGCTTACCAAAGCCAATTGAAAAACGCAGCACTTTAACGCCCATTTTTCGTGCAACCCAAAAATGGCCATATTCATGTATGGCCACTAAAATACCAAGCGCTAAAATAAATGAGCCAAGATTCCAAAAAAAATCAAACATATTAATGCGCCACTTTTGTTATAAATTCTGAAGCGCTAATACGCGCTAATTTATCGCACTCTAAAATTTCATCTAAGCTTTGTACATTGGTATACGTTGCAGCTTCAAGCGTTTGTGCATTTATTTTGTATATATCAGTAAAACCAATTTTACCGTTTAAGAATGCACTTACTGCTATCTCATTTGCAGCATTAACCGTTGTAGTCGCGCCCTGCCCTGCACTACACGCATCAATCGCTAATTGTAAATTTGGATAGCGAGAAAAGTCAGGCTTGGTGAATGAGAAATCACATATATCAGAGAAGTTTAACGGTTTAACGCCTGCATTAATTCGCTCCGGGTATGCAAGTGCATGGGCAATTGGCGTGCGCATATCAGGGTTACCCATTTGCGCTAAAATAGAACCGTCATGATATTGCACCATTGAGTGAATAATACTTTGTGGATGAATCACTACGTCTATATCACTGGTGTCGCAATTGAATAACCACTTAGCTTCAATAAACTCTAAGCCTTTATTCATCATAGTGGCCGAGTCTACTGATATTTTTTGACCCATCGACCAGTTAGGATGCGCCACGGCTTCACTTACAGTTACATCTTTTAGTGTGTTTATATCGCGCGTTAAAAACGGGCCACCAGAACCGGTTAGCAAAATTTTACTTACGCCATGTTGCTGTAAATTTTGATCGCCTTTGGCATTTTGTAACGAAGAAGGTAGACATTGAAAAATAGCATTATGTTCGCTATCAATTGGCAGCAAGGTCGCTTTATGTTGTTTAACTTTATCAATAAACAACTGACCTGACATAACTAACGATTCTTTATTAGCAAGGAGTACTTTTTTACCTGCTTCTACTGCACTTAATGTTGGCAGTAAACCAGCTGCACCTACAATTGCCGACATCACGACATCAACATCTGAGTGAGCACATAAGTCGCACATTGCTTGCTCGTCGTGCATAACAAGCGTTTGGCATTGTGTATTAGCTAAATAAGCAGATAGCTGCTCAGCGGCTTGCTGGGTAGCCATAATCGCATAAAGTGGTTCGTGTTCAATACACAGCTCAGCCATTTTTTTTGCGTTTTGCCCTGCAGCTAAAACAAAAACATCAAATAACTCTTTATTGCGCGATACAACATCTAGTGTACTTAAACCAATTGAACCTGTTGCGCCTAAAATAACCAGCAATTGCTTTTGGCTCATAAACTAAGAGTCCACGCATAGCACATTACAAACATTGGAGCTGCAGCCGTTAAGCTGTCAATGCGATCTAAAATACCGCCGTGCCCAGGTAAACAACGGCCGCTATCTTTTAAACCGGCTTCACGTTTAAACATGCTTTCCAGTAAATCACCTACCGCAGAGAACAATGCAATAAATGCAGTCATTATCGCGTAGATAGGCCAAACACCTAAATCAACATCGGTAAAGTGACAAAATGCTAAAACAAAAATGATAGAAGCGACTACACCGCCTGCTAACCCTTCAATTGTTTTATTAGGGCTCACTTTTGGCATAAGTTTATGCTTACCAAAGCTCTTACCTGAAAAATAAGCACCAACGTCTGCACTCCACACAATACCCAATACGACTAAAATCAGTACCGAGCCAAAATGTGTTGATTCAGCATATTGCGCACTGCGCAGCGTATTTAGTGCAAGCCATAACGGCACAAGTGTTAATAAACCTGCAATGCCGCGCATTACTAAACCTTCATTCCACGCTTTAGCGATTTCTGGATAGCGCCAAATTAAATAACTAGCAACAATCCACCAAGCAAACGAAAGCGTAAATACGTAATTTGCATCACCTACTAGCTTGCCATTTTCCCATAGTGATTCAATAGGCCAATGTAAATTAAGCAGGCCAAGTAAGGCTGCAATCAATACAACAAAAGCACCACGTTTGAGCTTATCGCATAAACCCATAAACGCAGACCATTCCCATGCGCCTAATAATACTATTGCACCGGCAAAGTAACTAAATAACGTAAGCGGTGTATAAAAAACCAAAGCTAATGCCGATGGTGCAAGCACAAGTGAGGTTAAAATTCGTTGTTTTAACAAAATGTGACCCTTATTCTATTTAGGTTTGAGCGAGTAATTGTTTTATTTGTTCGCCCGTACAACCAAAACGTCGCTCTCTGGCAACGTAACACGCTATAGCCTCAGCAAATGCTGCTTCATTAAAATCAGGCCAAAGTGTCTCGGTAAAGTAAAGTTCTGCATAAGCAACTTGCCATAGTAAAAAATTACTAATACGAACATCGCCACCAGTGCGAATAAGTAAATCAGGTTCAGCCTGATCTGCCATGCTCATATGCTGTGCTAAGCGCTCTTCTGTAATATCTTCTGCGTTGAGTGTGCCTTGCGCAACTTGCAAAGCAAGTTGTTTAGCCGCGTTAGCCATATCCCAACGACCACCGTAATTAGCTGCAACATTTAAGCGCAATCCGGCATTATTTTCAGTCAGCTTATGCGCAGCGTCTACCTTGCTACGTAATCCTTCAGAAAATCGTGATAAATCTCCAATAATGGTCAGTTTTACATTGTTTTTATGAAGCTTTTTAACTTCCTTTGTTAAAACAAATAAGAAAAGCTCCATTAAAGTGTTTACTTCGTCTTCAGGGCGGCGCCAGTTTTCACTACTAAAAGCAAATAAGGTTAACGATTGTATCCCTAATTTAGTACAAAACTGAACAGATTGACGAACTGCGTCTACTCCTTTTTTATGCCCATACACACGAGGTCTATTTCTAGCTTGTGCCCAACGTCCGTTCCCATCCATGATGATAGCAACATGTTTAGGTAAACATTGCTGTGAAATTGTGTCAGCATCTAGAACCATAAATATCGAGTATTCCATAAAAAAACGCCGCCTAGTATACCCTAGACGGCGTTTCAAAACTAATAATTTTAATAGGTCCTGTCGACCTTTCAGGATTGTAATTTATTCAATCTAGGCAGAACCCTTTGGGCAGCGCGTTATTAGATTTTATGCATTGCTATCGCCTAATAATGGGGAATAACCTCACTACGTAGGCTCTGCCTTGCCTTAAAACCAAACACACTACTGCAAACTCTACCTTAAAAGATAAACAGGCCCTACTTAGATTTCCATTAACTCTGCTTCTTTAGCAGCTAATAGAGTATCCATTTCTTTGATAAACTTATCTGTAAGTTTTTGAATCGCATCATCTGATTGACGCGCTTCATCTTCAGATATTTCTTTATCTTTTAATAAACCTTTTACATCACCATTAGCATCACGACGAATGTTACGAATAGCAACACGACCGCCTTCAACTTCGCCACGTACAATTTTGATTAGGTCTTTACGACGCTCTTCTGTAAGTGGAGGAAGTGGTACACGAATAACAGTACCTGCCGACATAGGGTTTAAACCTAAGTCAGACGCCATAATTGCTTTTTCAACAGCTTGCGCTAAAGACTTATCAAATACACCAATAGCAAGTGTACGAGAATCTTCAATTGTTACGTTAGCAACTTGGTTTAAAGGCGTTGGTGCACCGTAGTACGACACCATAATGCCATCTAGGATTGCAGGATGTGCACGGCCAGTACGAATTTTAGATAATTGGCTACCTAGTGCAGTTACACTTTTTTGCATGCGCGCTTGCGCGTCTTTTTGAATATCGTTAATCACGGTTTAATCCTAATTATTTGATTATTTCATCTGAGGCTTGTGAAGAAATAAGTGTTCCTTCTTCTTCACCCATAATTACGCGTTTTAGCGCGCCTGATTTATTCATATTAAATACGCTCAATGGCATATTGTGATCGCGGGCTAGAGTAAATGCCGCTAAATCCATAACTTTTAATTCTTTTTCAATGATTTCATTGTAGCTTAAGTGGCTGTAAAGCGTCGCTTCTGGGTTTTTAACAGGATCATCACTGTACACGCCATCCACTTTAGTCGCTTTAATTACTGTATCCGCTTCAATTTCGATACCGCGTAAACACGCTGCAGAATCGGTAGTAAAAAATGGGTTACCGGTGCCCGCTGCAAAAATAACAACGCGGCCAGTTTTCAATAAACTAATTGCTTCAGCCCAGTTATAAGCGTCACATACACCATTTAGCGGAATAGCCGACATTAAACGACAGTTTACAAATGCACGGTGTAGCGCATCACGCATTGCAAGGCCATTCATAACCGTTGCAAGCATACCCATGTGGTCGCCTACTACGCGGTTCATACCAGCTTCTGCAAGTGAACCACCGCGTAAAAAGTTACCTCCACCAATAACTAAACCCACTTCTACGTCAAGCTCTACTAGCTCTTTAATTTCTTGTGCCATACGGTCTAAAACTTTAGGGTCGATGCCGAAGCCTTCGTCTCCCATTAAAGCTTCACCACTTAATTTGAGAAGAACACGTCTAAAAATAGGTTTGCGATTGATAGTCATAGTATAGGGGCCAACTTTTATTGAATTATGGATAAAAAATAACCGCGCTTATGTTAAACATAAAAGCGCGGTTATTTTAAAGAATTTCTAGCTGTGAAGCAAAACCAAATAGTACTTTAATTGCATCTAATTTCCTTTTGCATCACAAATAGTTAATCTTACTGACCTTTAGCAGCTGCAATTTGAGCAGCAACTTCAGCAGCAAAATCTTCTTCTTTCTTCTCGATACCTTCACCAACTTCTACACGTACAAAGCCAGTAACTGTTGCGTTTTTCTCTTTAAGAATATCGCCAACAGATTTTTTAGGTTCCATGATGAAAGCTTGACCAGTAAGAGAAACCTCACCAGTGAATTTTTTCATGCGACCAACAACCATCTTCTCAGCGATTTCAGCAGGCTTGCCTTCATTCATCGCGATTTCGATTTGTACTTGCTTTTCTTTTTCTACAACGTCAGCTGGTACGTCTGAAGGAGTTAAGTACTCTGGACGTGAAGCAGCAACGTGCATTGCAACGTGCTTAAGTGTTTCTTCATCAGCAACACCTGCAACAACAACACCGATACGGTCGCCATGACGGTACTCAACTAGGTTTTCACCAGCGATGTACTGCAGACGACGTACGTTGATGTTTTCGCCAATTTTAGTTACTAGCTCAACACGGTCTTCTTCAAACTTAGCTTGTAAGTCTTCGATAGTAAGAGTGTCAGCAATTGCAGCTTCAGCAACTTTATCAGCAAATGCTAAAAAGCTTACGTCTTTTGCAACGAAATCTGTTTGACAGTTAACTTCTACTAGTACTGCAACACCAGCGTTTTGCTTGATGATGATAGTACCTTCAGCAGCAATGTTACCTGCTTTTTTAGCAGCTTTAGCAGCGCCACTTTTACGCATGTTTTCAATCGCTAACTCGATGTCGCCATCAGTCTCAGTTAACGCTTTTTTACAATCCATCATGCCAGCGCCTGTGCGCTCGCGTAATTCTTTAACTAGGGCAGTAGTTACAGCCATTAGTAAATCCTCAAATCTGAAATCTGGTTTAGATAAGCGGGTTACCCGCTCTACAAGAATAACAAGTCTTCACCTTAAAAAGATGAAGACTTGATGATAGCTAATTACTCAGCTTCAACGAAATCGTCTTTCTCAGCTTGAGCAACGATGTTATTCTCGCGACCTTCAGTGATAGCAGCTGCAACAGCGCTAGTGTAAAGGCTTACAGCACGGATAGCATCATCGTTACCAGGAACGATGTAATCAACGCCGTCTGGGTTAGAGTTAGTATCAACGATTGCAACAACAGGGATACCTAGGTTGTTTGCTTCACGGATAGCAATGTGCTCGTGGTCAGCATCGATAACGAAAAGTGCGTCTGGAAGACCGCCCATGTTTTTGATACCACCAAGGCTCTTTTCAAGCTTTTCCATTTCGCGGTTAAGCATTAACGTTTCTTTCTTAGTTAATTTCTCGAAAGTACCGTCTTGGCTTTGTGCTTCAAGGTCTTTAAGACGCTTGATTGATTGACGTACAGTTTTCCAGTTAGTCAACATACCACCTAACCAACGGTGATTTACGAAGAACTGATCGCTTTCTAAAGCAGCTGCTTTAACTGCGTCGCTTGCTGCGCGCTTAGTACCAACGAAAAGAACTTTACCTTTGTTTGCTGCAGCACTTGATAAAAACTTAAGTGCGTCGTTGAACATTGGTACAGTTTGCTCAAGGTTGATGATATGTACACGGTTACGTGTGCCGAAGATGAAAGGCTTCATCTTAGGGTTCCAGTAACGTGCTTGGTGACCAAAGTGAACACCAGCTTGAAGCATATCGCGCATTGAAACGTTTGCCATTTTATAGATCCTCTATAGTTGTTTAGGGTTAGGCCTCCACATATCCCATAGCACCAACACCGAAGTAATTAAACTTCAAATGCACCCAAGTGTATGTGACGATACGTGTGTGTGTTAAAATAAAATTGTGTTTGCCTTAAATACAAAAAATCATTTAAGAATTTATTTGTAAAAAGACGGCGCGCTTTATACCATATTAAAATTAAATACTCAACGTCGCGTGCAAAATTTGTTCGGCGATAAATGTTAGAAACTCAACTTTGGAGCCTCAATGAGCGCTATTATCAAGACCCCTGAAGAAATAGAGAAAATGCGCGTAGCTGGGCGCTTAGCGGCCGATGTACTTGAAATGATCGGACCTCATGTAGTGCCGGGTGTTACCACCGATGAGCTAAATACACTTTGTCATGATTATATTGTTAATGTGCAACAAGCAATCCCTGCTCCGTTAAATTATCATGGCTTTCCAAAATCAGTTTGTACGTCAGTTAATCATGTTATTTGTCACGGAATTCCAAATGACAAAGCATTAAAAGAAGGCGACAGCGTAAATATTGACGTAACAGTCATTAAAGATGGCTACCACGGCGATACTTCTAAAATGTTCCAGGTTGGAACACCAAACATCCAAGCTAAGCGTCTTTCAGAAGTAACACAAGAAAGCTTATACCTTGCTATTAAAATGGTAAAACCAGGTGTGCGCTTAGGTGATATTGGCTCTGCTATTCAAAAATATGCCGAAAGTTTTAATTACTCTATTGTTCGTGAATATTGCGGCCACGGTATTGGCGCAGGATTTCACGAAGAACCACAAGTAATGCACTACGGTAAAGCGGGTACTGGCGAAACTCTAAAAGCGGGCATGTGCTTAACAATTGAACCAATGGTTAATGCGGGTAAACGCCAATGTAAGCTACTTAAAGATGATTGGACTGTAGTAACTCGCGACCGCAGCTTGTCTGCACAGTGGGAACATACTTTATTAGTGACTGAAAATGGTGTTGAAATTTTAACGCTACGATCAGATGATACTATCGACAGGATCATAGAACACTAATAATAAATAAGAAATTAGGAGCCAGCCCACGTGGCATTACCCAACAAAGTAAAAAAGTTGCTCAGCGATGCTGAGCAACTTAGTGATTATCGCGATTGTTCTAGCTATTTTTATAAATGGTTACATAACGAATTTTCTAAACAACCGGTTGGGAATTTAATTAATGCCCGGGCTGAGTTTATTGACCGCCTACTAATTAAGCTTTTTCATGTTTACGACTTAGCGTGCGAACCTGATTTAGCATTAATAGCAGTAGGCGGATACGGACGAGGGGAGCTACATCCCTACTCCGACATCGACTTTTTATTGCTTGTAACTAAACCGCCAAGCGAAGAAATATGCGAAAAAATAGGCCAGTTTGTCACCATGCTATGGGATCTCAACTTAGAGATTGGTCACAGCGTGCGCACTATAGAACAAGCCATTGATCAAAAACGTGAAGACGTTACTTTTGCCACCAGCTTACTTGAAAGCCGCCTTATTTTTGGTAATCATATTGAGTTTGAAAAACTCAAAACGCATATTCTAGAAACACCCGTATGGCGCTCCGGTGAGTTTTTTACTGCCAAAGTTCAAGAACAAAACTTACGTCACAAAAAGTGCCACGGCACCGCGTATAATCTTGAGCCAAACATTAAAGAAAACCCCGGTGGCCTGCGCGACTTGCAAACCATTATTTGGGTTGCAAAAAAGCACTTTAGAACCGAAACTCTGCAAGAGTTAATAAGTCACGGCTACTTAACCCATGAAGAGTTTCAAGAGCTTTCAGAGTGCCTTGAGAACCTATGGAATATTCGCTTTGCACTGCATCTAGCCGCAGGTCGGGCTGAAAACCGCTTATTGTTTGATCATCAACCACAAGCCGCCGAAATTTTAGGTTTTGGTAGCGACGGTAAAGCCTCTGTTGAGCGTATGATGAAGCGCTTATTTAGAATAATGAGCCGCGTTCGTGAACTTAACCAAATGCTACTTTCATACTTTGAGCAAAGTATCATGCCCGAAAGTAGTGAAAAAACGGTGATAGTACTCGACAGAAACTTTGAGCAAGTGGGTCATCAAATACGCGTAAAAGATCCATCTGTATTTTTTAGACGTGACCAACTTTTTGTATTGTTTGAGCACATAGCAGACAACCCTACAATAACGCATATTTACCCAAGCACTATTCGTACAATTCGCCAAGTACGCCGTCGTTTATTGGGGGATTTACAAGATTATGCAGCCTGTCGTGAAGCCTTTTTACGCTTAGTTAAACACCCTAATGGTATGGGCCGCGCATTTACGCTTATGCACAAGCACGGCATGCTTGCCGCCTACTTACCGCAGTGGCGTAATATATTTGGACAAATGCAGTTCGATTTGTTTCACGCCTACACCGTAGATGAGCATACTCACAAATTAATCAAAAATATTTACGAATACTTTGATAAAACAGGCATTAGCGAGTTTCCTATTTGTAGTGAAATAGTCACTCGAATGGACAAACCAGAGCTACTTTATTTAGCCGGTATATTTCACGACATTGCTAAAGGCCGAGGGGGAGATCACTCAGAACTTGGCGCTGTTGATGCTATAGCCTTTGCTAAATTACATGGTTTTTCATCCTCTGATTCGAAATTAGTAGCATGGCTTGTAAGTAACCATTTACTTATGTCGGTTACCGCGCAGCGTAAAGATATTAACGACCCTGCTGTAATAAAAGACTTTGCAACACGTATTAAAACAGAGCGCCAACTCGACTATTTATATTGTTTAACCGTTGCCGACATACGTGCAACCAACGACAACTTATGGAACGATTGGAAAAACACCCTACTGCGTGAATTGTACTTGCACACGCAGCGCGCATTACGCCTAGGGCTTGAAAACCCAATGGATCAACGCGACCAAATTCGCGATAAAAAGCACCAAGCTAAACAACGTCTACTCAACTTAGGTTACCCTGAGAATAAAATTGATTTAATTTGGAGTCGCTTTAAAGCCAACTACTTTACCGCCTTTAGCGAACAACAAATATCGTGGCAAAGTGAGCATTTATTAAGCAGCACCGATTTAAGCCAACCCAGTGTAATTGTATCTAACAAAGCAATGCATGGGGGTACACAAGTATTTGTATACAGCCCCTACTCTGGTGCGCTATTTGCGAGATTAGTGAGTGTAATTGGCTCTAAAAAAGCACAAATACAACACGCGCAAGTACTGACCACAAAAGACGGTTACGTCCTGTTTAGCTTTGTAATACTTGAAGTAAGTGGCGACCCTATAGCGAGCGGTCGAGCGCAATCAATTAAACGCGGGCTTGAGCAAGCACTTAGCGATCCACGCAAAAAAATTCGCTTTAAAAAGAGCCGCTCTCAACGCTTTAAAGATTTTAATATTAAACCTAAAATTGTGTTGCGCCCACATGCACGCAAAGACCGTAGCTTAATAGAAATTCAAGCCGTCGATATACAAGGTTTACTAACCAAAATAGCCGAAGTTTTCCAAGCGCATTTACTACACATTCACGCTGCCCGTATTACAACGGTAGGTGAACGTGCCGAGGATTTCTTTGTTGTATCTAATAACGAATACCAAGCGCTGACTGATGAAGAGCAAGCAAAAATTCATCAGGCATTACGTAAAAAATTCAACGCCGAAACAGAATAGAGGACACACATGTCAGATTTAAAAACGATGATCGAAAACGCATGGGACAACCGTGATAGCATTAGCCCAAGCACAGTATCTAGCGACGTAAAGCAAGCCATTATCGACGCACTTGATTTACTTGATAGCGGCGCAGCACGCGTTGCCGAAAAAATATCAGGTGAATGGGTTGTACACCAGTGGCTTAAAAAAGCAGTATTACTGTCGTTTCGTATTCGCGACAACCAACCAATGAACGACGGCGTAAACCAATTTTACGACAAAGTACCACTTAAATTTAGCGACTACACGCCAGAGCAATTTCAGCAAGGTGGTATGCGCGTAGTACCAAACGCAGTAGCGCGTAAAGGCAGCTTTGTAGGTAAAAACGTCGTACTTATGCCATCGTACGTAAACATTGGCGCATATGTTGACGACGGCACCATGGTTGATACATGGGCGACTGTAGGCTCATGTGCACAAATTGGTAAGAACGTACATTTATCAGGTGGCGTAGGCATAGGCGGCGTTTTAGAGCCTCTACAAGCTAACCCAACTATCATTGAAGACAACTGCTTTATTGGCGCACGTTCTGAAATTGTTGAAGGCGTAATTGTTGAAGAAGGCGCGGTAATTTCAATGGGCGTTTACATCAGCCAAAGCACCCGTATTTATGACCGCGAAACTGGCGAAATTCACTACGGCCGCGTACCAGCAGGCGCAGTAGTTGTACCTGGCGCACTACCGTCAAAAGATGGCACCCACAGTCTATACGCTGCAATTATCGTGAAAAAAGTAGATAAGCAAACACGTGAAAAAGTAGGCATAAACGACCTACTACGCTCAATTGATGAGTAACACGTAGGTTAGTTGAGTGAAACGAAACCCAACGATACGTTGAATTAAAGTGTTTTTGCTAAACTTTAATTGTACATAGAAAAGCTCTAAGCCCTTTGGGTTTAGAGCTTTTTTGTTTATGGCAATAAACTCTCAATCAAGCAGCATTATTTTTGCCTTAATGAATAACGTATTAACTGGATCTTCTATCTTAAAGTCATATATGTAGTCTGTTTCTTCATTAAATCTTTTTAGGTAATAATTAGCTAAAGGATCATAGCGACTCTCATGCAGCCAACTGTAAAACTTCCCTAACTCATAACTTAGCTTTCGACTTAAATCTGATTTAGGCTCAAGAAGTCCGTCATTATCTAAATCTATAATATTCATCAATTGGAGGTTTATTTTTAGTTCATCAATTAATAACTCTAACGACCTTCTGTAATTAGCAGCCTTAATTTCAAGATCTGGCTCTAAAGGCTCGGCTTCGTAAACCATAATTAAATTATCAATAACATCATTATAATAATCATTGTTTAATCTTATCTCAGACTCATTTTTTAAAATATATAACTGCTCTAAATAGGATGCTTTAGTTTCTATAGGTTGCCTAGTTAAATTCAGCTTAAAATCGTTAAATAATTTTGTTATTGCTTGAGATAAAACATCTAGATAGTCATACCTCTTAAGAAGAAAGCAAAACAGCTCGTTAGAGTTAAGAACCATAACTAAATCACTCTCACCCACTTTATTGCTGTATAAGTTAACAGTAAGCTCATCATTATCCATGTGGTCATCATAAGGCCAACTAGCAAACCTTTTACAGTCTGAATGATTCAAATTTACAGGGTGAGCACCAAATGACGCTCTTATTGATTTGAAGTAGCTGTTGTCGTCCTCATCAAATAAACGATTTGTAAAACACTCCTTTTCGCCGAAGAAAGGCAGAGTCCTCGGGTTTATAAACACTCGGTGTAGTTGGGTTATTGCTTCTGAAACGAGATCTATTGCAGAAATTAAAGAAAACATCTGCATTACACGCACATCAATATTTTCCTCAAACCCTGGGGTATGTTGTAAATACCTAATAGATACAGTGATCCAATCCATACAAGAACAAATTAGATTCCATTGGTTTTTGCCATTTTTATTATGATAAGTGTTATAAACAAAACTTGAATTGGAATTTACTAGATCTCTAAAGTCAGAAATCTTGTCATCCTTGATCGCCTTTTCCATTAACTTTTACTCTGAAGCTAGTTATTAGCTCTAAAATATCACTAAAAATACAAACGTATAAAGAAAAAAGGAATTTTTTAATCTAGGTCGAAAGAAAGTATTGGTGGTAAAAAAAGCACCGAGGTAAATAAGTTCATTAAAGATTCGTTGGGTTTCGTTTCACTCTACCCAACCTACGCTAATAACCTCCCAAAACCAAAAAAGCACTTATAAAGTAAGTGCTTTTGTTGGTTTGCTCAATTAGTATGGTTTACAGCGCGTTAAATACGTCGTCTGTTTTAGCTGCGCAAATAAAGTCGTTTTTGTGTAGGCCTTTAATTGAATGGCTCCACCATGTGACGGTTACTTTGCCCCACTCGGTTAGTAGACCTGGGTGATGGCCTTCGTCTTCTGCCATGTCGCCTACTTTGTTAGTAAACGCGATAGCCTGTTTGAAGTTTTTAAATTTATAAACACGCTCAAGCTGCATAATGCCGTCGCGTACTTCTGGTACCCAGTCTGGGATTTTAGTAATTAATTGTGCTAACTCTTCGTCAGATACTTTTGGCGCATCTACATGACAGGCTTCGCATTTTTGTGCACTTAATGAAGACATTCTAAATCCTTACTTTTAGCTTTTTTAGCATTAATATTTAACTGGCTAATTTTTCTTTTGGTGGAAATTTTGGGTCGTGCAAACCAAGCTCTTTAGCTCGCTCAACCAAAGTCATAATATCCATTTGTGATATATCAAACAGATCATGAATCGAATTTATGGTGTAGTACTGTGGTTGCATAATATCAATACGGTACGGCGTACGCAGTACATCAAGCACATTCATTGGGCTGATTTCTGGCGTATTTGAGTATACGTACTGAGTCTCCCCTGGGCTTGATAAAATGCCGCCGCCGTAAATACGCAGGCCATCTTCGGTTTGCATTAAACCAAATTCAACCGTAAACCAGTATATACGCGCAAGGTATACGCGGTCCTTTTTCTGCGCTGCGTAACCTAATTGCCCGTACTTGTGTGTAAACTCGGCAAAGTCAGGATTAGTTAGCATGGCGCAATGGCCAAATATTTCATGAAAAATATCAGGCTCTTGTAGGTAATCAAATTCTTCGCGGCTACGAATAAATGTAGCTACCGGAAACTGCTTGTTTGCCAGTAATCTAAAAAACTCATCAAAGTCGATAAGCGCAGGTACTGGCGCAACTTGCCAACCGGTAGTGGCCAGCAACACTTCGTTTAGTTCGCTTAACTGCGGAATACGGTCGTGCGGCAGGTTAATCTTTTTTAACCCTTGCATGTACTCGTTGCAGGCTTTGCCTTCAATGCATGCAAGTTGGCGCGCTACAAGCTCAGACCAAATTTTATTTTCTTCATCACTCCAATGTATAACACCATTTTCGTCTGGTGTTTTGGATGTGTATTTACTTGCTTTAGCCATAAGTACCTTCTTGGGTGTGAGCCCTAAATCGGTGTCAGTGTGATACTCAAACCTAATGAATATCGAATGACCCCATACTATGCAAAAGTGAAGAAAAGTTTAATAGATAGGCTAACATCAGTATTTAGCGCGATCACCTGGACCGTAAAGTTAAAATTACAGTTGTGGCACATTAAAAATACAGCCCCTTAAATAAAGGCCTGCAGGTTATTTTTATGTGTACACAATTAAATACATCTAACCAATTTTAGTAAAGGCTTGGTCTAAATCACTAATAATGTCGTTAACATCTTCAAGCCCAACCGAGAGTCTGATCAGCCCATCACTTATTCCAGCGGCAGCTCGCTCCTCTGGCGTATAAGGCGAGTGAGTCATAGATGCAGGATGCTGAATTAGTGTTTCAGCGTCGCCGAGGCTTACTGCAAGTGTACAAAGTTTCATACTATCAATAAATTGAGCGCCATCTTGTAGCGTGCCTTTTATTTCAAACGCAATAACACCACCAGCGGCTTTCATTTGATTACCAATAAACTTATAACCTGGGTGCGATTTAAGCCCCGGGTAATATACGGTGCTTACTTGTGGGTGAGCTTCTAGATATTGCGCTATTGTTTGTGCGCTTTGACAATGGCGTTCTATTCTAATAGCGAGTGTTTTTAGGCCTCGATTAATTAGCCATGCATCGTGTGGGCTTATGGTTGCACCAATATCTTTTAATACGGTCATTTTAATGTGTGTTATGTGCTCAAGCGATCCACATACAATACCCGCTACTACGTCTCCGTGGCCGTTTAAGTACTTGGTCGCACTGTGCATTATAATGTCGATGCCGTATTTTTTAGGCGATTGCAGTAGCGGCGTTAAAAAGGTGTTGTCGACCACACTAATTAAATTGTGTTCTTTAGCAACTGCGCCAATCAGTGCCAAATCAATAACCGCCATAGTGGGGTTGATTGGCGTTTCTACAAATATCATTTTTGAATTAGGTTTGATGGCAGCGCGTAGTTCGTCCTCGTTGGTCATATCAACAAAAGTGACTTCGATTCCCCAGCGCGGCAACATATGCGAGAAAAACGCAAAGGTACAACCATATAAAGCACTTGAGGCAACAAGATGATCTCCCTGCGATAAAAAGCTCAGTACTGAGGCAGATACAGCCCCCATACCTGTTGCGGTAGCAGCAGCTGCTTCACAGCTCTCTAGTTGAGCAACTTTTTGCTCAAGCTCTGTAGTTGTGGGATTTCCTAAGCGCGTATAAATATAGCCAGGTTCGTCGCCTGCAAAACGCGCAGCACCTTGTGCGGCATTTTCAAAATGAAAGGTAGAGGTTTGATACAAAGGAGAAGTGAGTGCGCCGTGCGGGTCGTTTGCTTTTTGTGGTCCGTGAATACACTGGGTGTTTATATGATGCTTGCTCATTGTAGGCTCATTTTTTGATTATTATGTTTTTGCGATTCAACAATCAAAACGTATGCGCTTACAAACAGCAAGCATGCCGGATGCTCAGATGGCTATTTGTGTAAAAACCGTGCAGCGCACGTTTGTACACAAATATTGCCACTACCTTTACTACGTTGAATCAGCCTTTTTACGGCTCATAATTTTACCTGCGATGCTTTGCACAGTGCCTTTTAGTAAGCTGCGTTTGTTTTCAAGCCGTGGTAATGGGCGACTAAGCTCCATTGCTTTGTAACCAATACGCGCTGTAAAAATACCAGCACTGACCCCTTGCGCTGCCCGCCCCGAAAGCTTACCTAAAAGCTCAGCACTTAGTGCAGTTGCAGCAAGGTCAGATACAAGCTCTGCACTGCCAACAAACATTACTTGTTTTATCAGCATACGGTATAACTTTATGCGGCTCGCGTAACCAAAACCAATGCCGTAAATTTTACCAATTTGTTCTATTAATTTAGTACCGCGCCAAAGCACAGCCATCATATCCACCAGCGCAAGTGGGCTTAGGGCAACTAGTAGAGCTGATTCAGTCGCAAAACGATTTATAAGCTTTTTAGCTTTGGTGTCTTGGGTTATTAATAAACTGTTGGCGTACAGCGTCATTATTTCTTTGTCGCTGTGATGCATCGCTACTTGATTTTTAAAGGTTTCAAAGTTATCAAGCTCCTGATGTTTATTGAGTTTTTCGAGCCAAGGTAATGCACCGCCTACTTGCTCGCTGTTTAAAAGCCTGTCGGCTTCAACTCGGTGCAGTTGGTTACGCTTTAAACTGCGCAACATTCGGTACTCTCGCCACAATAAGCGCCCTATTAGCAGCACGCCACTTACAACTGCTGTTAAATAAACACTGCCTAAAATAATTGACTGCTCGAAAGCAAATAATAACGAATATGCAAACTCTAAAAGCACCAGTACTATAAAACTAATGGCAAAAACACCTTTGAGCGTTTGCCACTTTGACTTTTTATAAACAGGCTCCAGATCTATTTCTGGCTCTAGTGCTTCATCTTCAAGTTCTTCGTAATCACTTTGCCCGTGCTGAATAATTTTTGCAGATGCTAAAACGGGTTCGTTTTTCTCAATGCTTTGCGTATCTATGCGACGCCCTGCTTGAAATGGTTGGTTTGACTCACTCATGTTAATTTGTCTCCTAGCAGGTACTGCATGACATGATCTAATCGAATATGTTTTAGTTGTTTATCGGGGCTCGGCATTGGGGAGAACGATAAAAACTCAAATCCCTGTGCTGGCCACTCATTTTTATTAAGCATCCGCGAGGGAGGTTGCGGCGGTAAATACGTAAGCCAATCAGGCTCGTGTAATGGTTTACCGTAAATGCAATCAAGCGTTTGGCCTTTGTCGGTAATTTGGCGCGGTTGCGTTGCTGTAATTGACGACATAGCCATGGTTTCTATTTTTACACCATCAAACTTTAAATGATTACTTTGCTCATGCACGAGCGAATCAAGCAGTAGTGCTAAATCTTTATGGTGTTTTGCACTTATATGATCTGATTTATTAGCTGCAAATAATATTTTGTCTATGTTGGGCTTAAATAAACGTTTAAAAAAGCCTGACTCACCATAGTTAAAGTGTGCGAGTAATTGGTTTATTACACTGCTTTGCTCTTGAAGTGTTTCGTGCCCTTCGTTTAAAGCACTAAGTACATCTACAAGTACGATTTGGCGATCGAAGTGTCTAAAATGCTCATTATAAAATGGTTTTACAACTTCTTTTATATAGGCGTTAAAACGCTTAATTAAATGCGCTAAATTAGAACCCGCAACGACATCGTCACTGTTTATTTTACCCGATACCGGAAAAAACAATAACAATGGCGCGCCTTGTAAGTCGCCAGGCATTAGCATGCGCCCAGGTTGTAACATGGCGAGTTTGGTGTCTTTTTTAAGCCCTACCAACATGCTTTGATAAAGCTGAGCAATATGAGCAAGTGCGTTTTCATCAACGGGAGCGTTTAAGTCAAGTTGCTCAACGGCCATTAAAAAATCAGTTGATGTGTTTACGCGCGAAGGCTGAGTTAATAACGGATATTGCTGCTCGCACCATTGAGCATAGCTTTGCTCAAGCATAGGTAAATCAAGGAGCCATTCACCCGGGTAGTCAATAATATCTAAATAAAGCGTTGATTGCGGCGAAAAGTGGCCGCGCAGCCCTGCATTACTTTGATACTTTATTGCCAAGCGCAGCGTATTAATACGCTCGGTAGATGCAGGCCATGTAGGCACCCCATCGCTTGGTAATAATGAATTTAGCGCGCGGGTATAATTAAACGTAGGGACTTTTAACGCCTCTTGCGGCACAACTTTAGTGGCCACATGGCGGTGCTCGCGCATTACATCAAAAAAAGGCAAGTTTTTATCGTCTGCTTGGGTTGTTAAGTGTTTAACAAGCGCGGTAATAAAGGCTGTTTTACCACTACCACTTAGGCCAGTTACAGCAAGCTTTACGTGTTGGTCTAAACTGCGATGAAGGGCTTTTTGTGCTTTGCCTTTAATGCTTTTAAAGGTCTTTTTTGCAAATGATTGGCTCATAAAGTGTCTTGCACCTAATTTGCCGTAATTTATCACGCTGCAAATAAGGTGCTATTAAATCCTTTAAAGTTTGTTAATTTCACGGCTCACCGTAAACTCGCTTGAAGTTACATGGCGCTCCATATCTTGAAGGCGAGTATTTACACGCGTTAAACGCTCTTTTAAATCTTGCAATGCGCGGCGCGGCGGCTCGCCCTTTTGCCATACTTTAAATTTTACTTCTAGCGGATCGTCAGTTTTAGTTGAGCTATTAGTTTGCGCTGTTGCAGGCTCTTTTTTATCTAAAATGAACCAGGCTGCAATATACGCTACCACAAATAATGGGCCACCCGTTAGCAGTACCGCACTAACAAATATAATGCGAACTAACCATAACTCCATATTAAAGTAGTCACTTAATCCCGCACATACACCAGCTATTTTACCGCGTTGTGGGTCTCTTAATAATTCGCGTTTGGCACTCATACTTTGCGTCTCCATTGTGGTGACTCTTGATCAAGCAATGCTTCAAGTGTTTCTAATCGATCCGCCATTTTTTCTGCCTTTTGTGCAAGCTCAAGTAATTGGCGATGCTCGTGTTCACTTAAACCTTGGCTTACTTGTTTTTTGCTACGGTAGTGCAAAATTAGCCACAGCGGAGCAACAAAAATCATAAATATAACAAATGGTACAATTATTACGTTTGAATCAAACATAATCCTCTCCTGACAATCCGTTTTGATGTTTTTAAGCTGGGGCACATGGGCCCCATATATTTTTATATGTAATTATTTATCAGCTAGCTTCTTTTTAAGTTCGGCTAGCTCATCATCTATCTTTTCATTTTTTTGTAAGTTAGCAATTTCGTCCGCTAACGTCTTTTTGCCTAAATCGTAAGACTCAATTTGAGATTCTAGCCCATCAATTTTGGTTTCGTAACGTTCAAAGCGGTTAAGTGCTTCTTCTACTTTTGAGCTATCAAGTGTCTTTTTCACTTCAAGGCGCGACTCAGCCGAACGTTGGCGAAGTATAATTGCTTTTTGACGAGATTTCGCATCAGCTAGCTTTTCTTGTAGTGTCGTTACTTCTTGCTGTAATTTCTCAATATGAGACTCTACATGTTCAAGTTCACTCGCGACTGAAGCAACGGCATCTGCCGACTTTTGCTTTTCAAGTAGGGCTGAACGCGCTAAATCATCTCGGTCTTTACTTAAAGCCAGTTCGGCTTTATCTTGCCAATCGCTTACCTGTGCTTTAAGCGTATCTAAGCGGCGTACAATTTCTTTTTTCCCAGCCAATGTTTTAGCTGATGTAGAACGTACTTCAACAAGCGTGTCTTCCATTTCTTGAATAATCAGACGAACCATTTTTTCTGGGTCTTCTGCTTTATCTAAAATGGCGTTGATATTAGAATTAACAATATCTGCAAAACGTGAAAAAATTCCCATAACATTTACCTCTGTAATTAAAACTTAGTTAGTCTGCTATAACTAGTATCAATATGCTTGCCAACTTTTTAAAAGTTAAAATACACTTTATTTTCATTACGTTAAACTAAATATACAAATTTCTTTAGTTATCCCTACTTATGAAATACACTAACTGTTAGTAAAAATGACCAAGAGTTAGGAAATATGAGCCAATATCGCCAACAGGATAATTTACTCGGCCAATCAGATAGCTTTCTGTCTGTATTAGATCAGGTATCGCAACTGGCTAATTTAGATAAACCGGTACTTATTATTGGTGAACGCGGCACAGGTAAAGAGCTAATAGCAGCACGCTTACACTTTTTATCAAAACGCTGGGATCAAAACTACGTAAAACTCAACTGTGCAGCGCTTAACGAAAACCTACTCGAAAGTGAATTGTTTGGCCACGAAAGCGGTGCTTTTACGGGGGCAAGCAAACGCCACGAAGGTCGTTTTGAACGCGCTAACAGCGGCACACTGTTTTTAGATGAATTAGCTAATACCTCAGCTATGGTACAAGAAAAACTACTGCGCGTTATAGAATACGGTGAGTTTGAACGTGTTGGCGGCAAACAAACTGTAAAAGTAGATACACGTTTAGTGTGTGCGACAAACGAAGATCTTCCTTATTTGGCCGAGCAAGGTGAATTTAGAAGTGATTTACTCGATCGCCTTGCCTTTGATGTAATTACCCTGCCACCACTGCGCGAACGCCAAGACGATATTATGCTTCTTGCTGAGCAGTTTGCGATGAACATGGCGCGCGATTTAGAGTGGGAACTGTTTAGCGGTTTTACCCGAAGCGCAACAGAAACACTGCTTAGTTATGACTGGCCTGGTAATATTCGTGAACTTAAAAATGTGGTTGAACGCAGTTTGTATCGCCACGGTAGTGAACATATTCCCGTTCACCAGATTATTTTAGACCCATTCGATAGCCCATTTAGACCAAAAGCGCGTATTAAAGCACCTGTAGCGGCTCAAACGGTTAATGCAGAGCCTATTGTTGTTGCGCCGCCGATTACTCAAACAAGCAATGATTCAGCCGTTGATATTCAATTTCCGTGCAGCTTAAAAGAGCGTTCAAACGACTTTGAAATAAACATGATTAATAAAGCACTCGAACATAGCCAATTTAATCAAAAGAAAACTGCAGAAGTACTTGGTTTAACGTATCATCAATTACGTGGTTATCTAAAAAAATACAACTTGTTGGATCAACAATAGTCAGAGGTTATGCGGGTGCATAAATTATTACTTGTTTTGCTTACCACCACTTTAGTTGGTTGCCTTGATAGCAAAGAAGAAATCATAGAAGAAAAAAACCAAGGCTTAGTTTATTGCGCTGAAGCTAACCCTGTGTCGTTTAATCCGCAAGTCACGACCACCGGTTCAACTATTGATATAATTGCTAACCAATTATACGACCGCTTAATTAGTATTGACCCTGTTACGGCAGAGTTTCAAAGTGAGCTGGCGACCGATTGGAAAATTAGCAAAGATGGTAAATCGGTTACCTTTACCCTGCGTAAAGATGTAAAGTTTCATACAACTTCTTATTTTACCCCATCGCGGGATTTTAACGCCGACGACGTTATATTCACCTTTAGCCGATTATTCGATGTATATAATCCATATCACTTTGTGGGCGATGCCGATTACCCGTATTTTCAAAGTGTAGGAATTGATCAACTTATTCGCAAAATTGTGCGCGTGTCTGACTACCAAGTCCGTTTTGAATTGTTTAATCCTGAAAGTAGTTTTTTAGCTAATATGGCTACCGACTTTGCCGTGGTGCTTTCAGAAGAATACGCCATGAAACTTAAGAATAATAATCAAAAGAACTTATTTGATCAGTACCCTATTGGCACCGGCCCATATATTTATAAAGAATACCGCCGAGATCATCTTGTGCGCTTTTACCGTAACCCACTTTATTGGAAGCATGACGTTGCACTTGAGCAATTGGTTTACGATATAACCCCTAACGGCACTACGCGCATAGCAAAAATGCTGACTAAAGAGTGCGATGTAACGGCTCATCCAAGTAGTGCACAATTGAGCATTTTAGCGCAACGCGATGATATAAACGTCGAAAAAGAAACAAACTTAAACATAGGTTATTGGGCATTTAATACAGAGCGTGCCCCGTTTGACGACTTACGCGTACGCCAAGCGCTTGCGCACGCAATAGATGTAGATAAAATAATGCAGGCGGTTTATTACGGTAACGGTACTCGCGCACAATCTATTTTGCCGCCAACCTCTTGGGCATTTGAGCCACAAGAAGATATACCTACGTTTGATCCAGAACTTGCTAAAAAATTACTTATTGAAGCAGGGTTGCCTAATGGCTTTGATATGACGATATGGGCTATGCCTGTGAGTCGTATTTATAACCCCAACGCACGTAAAATGGCTGAGCTTATGCAAAGTGATTTACGCAAAGTAGGCGTTAACGTCAGTATTGTAGAATATGAGTGGAATACGTTTATTCAACGTATTGGCGAGCATAGGCACGACAGTGTATTACTTGGTTGGGCCGCAGATACACCCGACCCTGATAACTTTTTTAGCCCGCTGCTGAGTTGCACCGCTACTTTTAGTGGTAAAAACCCTGCAAACTGGTGTAATCCCCAATTTGATTTATTGCTTACTAAAGCACTAGACACCACTGATTTAAACAAACGTAAAAAATACTACGAAGATGCACAAAGCTTAATTATTAAAGAGTTGCCGTTATTACCTATTGCTCATGGCCTGCGCTTTCAAGCAAGTAGCGCTGATGTGGAAGGCATAACACTTGGCCCGTTTGGTGCTATTTCGCTTGCTAATGCGAGGAAAAAATAATGATCTTAGATTATATTTTACGTCGCCTTGGTTTGTTCTTTTTTATGATACTAATGCTCAGCGTATTTACGTTTTCACTGGCGTATTTATTTCCCGGTGATCCGCTAAGTAATTTAAGTGGCATACCAAGTGGTAACTTTGCACAGCATAGTGAGCTTGAGGATAAATATTTATACAACAGCAATTACTTTATGCAATACATTGCCTTTTTAGGGAGAATATTTCAAGGCGATTGGGGGCTTTCATTTGCCTCTGGTAACAGCGTGTTTAGCCATATTATTGACTTACTACCGGCTACTTTAGAGCTAAGCGTATATGCATTAATTGTATCGGTTGTTATTGGTGTACCTACTGGCATTTTAGGCTCTGGCTATCATAAACGCTGGCCCGACAAACTTATAAACTCTGTCACTATGGTAGGTTATTCAATGCCTGTGTTTTGGCTCGCATTGTTGTTAATAATGGTTTTTTCATTAAAACTTGGCTGGTTTCCAATGTCGGGCAGAATGGGCCTCCTTTACGAAATACCCGCCAGTACAGGGTTTATATTAATTGATATTGCTCTCGCTGGATTTCCATATAAAGGGATGGCCTTTGTTGATGCACTGCGCCATTTAACACTTCCTACTATTGTACTGGCCATGTATCCAACCACGGTATTAGTGCGCTTTACACGCGAGTCTATGCTTAAAGTAATGGATCAAAACTTTATTAAAACAGCTAGGGCAAAAGGCCTAAACCGCCGTCAACTTATCATGCACCATGCACTGCGTAATGCACTACTACCAGTAATTAAGCAAATTGGTTTGCAATTTAGCACCTTGATAACACTTGCGATGATTACTGAAGTTATTTTTTCTTGGCCGGGTATTGGCCGATGGTTAATCGATAGTATTTATCAGCGTGACTTTCCAGCTATTCAAGGTGGATTAATGGCGGTGTCTTTATTTGTTATTTTAGCCTCTATTACTGCTGAGCTTACTTACACTTTATTCGATCCACTCTCGCGGAATCAGGCCCATGGCAAAGTTTAATTTATTTTCTGAAGAGTCGAATAAATCGCCACTTGCGCGATTTTGGCGCAAATTTAAAAACAATCACCCAGCTTTGGTTGGTTTATGGATATTTATGGCGTTTGCATTATTGGCCGCCACAGCTCCTTTTTTAGCGCCCTATGGCGTAAACCAACAGCATAGTGATGCACTACTCATACCGCCCTCATGGCGAGAAATGGGCGATGTACGCTTTATTTTAGGCACCGATGATTTAGGCCGTGATGTACTTTCGCGCTTAATGAATGGTGCAACATATACATTTGGACTTTCTGTTGTAGCTGCCCTAATCACGACCCTGTTTGGTGTATTAGTGGGGACTTTTGCAGGGATTAGTAAAGGGTTGCGTTCAAGCTTTTTAAATCATTTGCTTGATATAACACTTTCTATTCCTTCTTTGTTATTAGCCATAATAATAATCGCCATACTCGGTCCTGGTTTAATGAATACCGTATGGGCAATTATTTTAGCGTTACTACCGCAGTTTATTCACTCGGTGCGCAACCTAATTGTTGATGAATTAAGTAAAGATTACATTACTGCGTTTAGACTCGATGGCGCATCTAATTGGCATATAATATCGCGCGGTATTTTCCCTAATATTTATGAGCATATTGTGGTTATATTCACGATGGCGCTTTCTACCGCGATATTAGATATTTCAGCACTGGGATTTTTAAAATTAGGGGCTCAACCACCAACGACCGAATGGGGCGCAATATTAGCCGAAAATCTGGGCCTTATTTATTTAGCGCCGTGGACTGTAGCACTACCTGGTGTACTGTTATTTTTAGCCGTGTTATCTACTAATTTAGTAGGCGATGGCCTGCGACAAGTGCTAAAAGCACGTAAGGCTGATTAAATGCAATTACTCGATGTTCGTAACTTAACAATTGAACTACGTACCTCTGAAACTGTAATTAGAGCCGTAGACAGAGTGAGCTTTAGCTTAAAAGAAGGCGAAGTACATGCGCTTGTAGGCGAGTCTGGCTCTGGTAAAAGCCTAATAGCAAAAGCGATTATTGGTGTATTAAACGAGCGCTGGGATATAACAGCAGATCGCATTCATTGGCGCGGCGTAGACTTAATGCGTTTAAGCCCAGAGAAACGCCGTAAAATAGTAAGCCAAGATATAGCGATGATCTATCAAGATCCAAGTCGCTGCCTTGACCCAACCGCTAAAATATTTGACCAAATTGCCGAAACACTCCCAGAGGTCGCAACTAAAGGTTTCTTTTTAAAGCGCAACCGCGAGAGAAAAGACAGAGTAAAAGCGCTTATTCATAAAGTGGGCATTAAAAACCACGAAGCAGTACTAAGTAGTTACCCTCATGAGCTCTCAGAAGGCGTATGTCAAAAAGTAATGATTGCAATGGCCATTGCCCGCACTCCAAAGCTATTGATAGCAGATGAGCCAACTACAGCGCTTGAGAGCACAACTCGCGCACAAGTATTTAGATTACTAAAAAGCTTAAACCAACTTAAAAATATGTCTATTTTAATGATCTCTCATGAACTTGAAGAGATTGCACATTGGTCGCATGGCATTCATGTTTTATATTGCGGGCAAATGGTTGAAGCAGGCCCAACCCATGAAATATTCAAACAGCCTCGCCATCCATACACGCAAGCATTACTAAAAAGCTTGCCAGACTACGAGCAAGGCTTAGCACATAAAGAACCTTTTTATGCGCTCAAAGGGACTATCCCTACTTTGCAACATTTGCCTATTGGCTGTCGCCTTGGGCCGCGTTGCCCACAAGCACAAAAAGCCTGTGTTGTTACGCCAGCCCTGACTAAGCATCATGGGCATAGTTATGCGTGTCACTTTCCGTTAATTAAGGACATGAAGTAATGCAGCCACTGTTAAAAGTACAAGCGCTTTGTAAAACCTTTAATGTACGAGCTGGGCTTTTTTCACGTAAAAAGTTTGAAGTCCTTAAAAACATTTCATTTTGCGTAGGTAAAGGTGAAAGCATTGCCATAATTGGCGAAACAGGCGCAGGTAAAAGTACGTTGGCAAAACTACTTTCAGGAGCTGATAGCGCTGATAGCGGGCAAATTTTGCTCGAGAATAATATTATCGAAGATAATGGCGTACGCGATAATCAATGTCGCCATATTCGTATGATTTTTCAAGATTCAGCTGCATCGCTCAACCCGGGCTTAACCATTGGCGAAATGCTTGATGATTGCTTGCAATATAATACTGAGCTTGATGCTAGTGAACGCACTGAAAAGATTGATGCAACGCTTTCTAAGGTGGGTTTGTTAATCGATCATAAACACTACTACCCGCATATGTTTAGCGTGGGGCAGTTACAGCGTGTAGCGTTTTCTCGTGCATTAATTTTAGATCCTAAGGTGATTGTACTTGATGAAGCTGTTTCGTCTTTAGATCCCTCTATACGGGCGCAAATAGTAAACTTGTTACTTAAGCTGCAGCGCGATACAGGCCTTACGTATGTGATGATCACTCATCATTTAAGTTTAGTACGTCACATTAGTGATTTTGTAGTTGTACTTGATAAAGGCGAAGTGGTTGAATACGGTCCTACTGAAGATGTTTTTCAAAACCCTCAATCAAAAGTAACGCAGCGTTTATTAAGCTGCTAAAGCAGATTATAAATACCTAACTTTATTGTAAGGTAACCGTATTTAACTAGGTCTTCTTGTTAATTGTATTTAATTAACAAGAGATCTCATGCTTAAACAAAAGTTACTACTTAGCCTTTCCCCATTACTCCTACTATCAGTCTCAGCTATTGCTGATACAAATTGGGTTGGTGGGGTTGATCATTTAGGTTTAACCGTATCAAACTTAGATGCATCCGAAGCATTTTTTACTGATGTACTTGGCTTTAAAACGCTAGGAAATGACCCAGCCTATCCTGCTTAATTTTTATCAAACAATAAAATAACCATTACATTATGGCGCGTGAAAAACGATGCAAAACGTGTGGAGTTTAATCGAGCAGAAAATGTGGGCTTACACCATTTAGCACTCAGTGTTGAAAGTTTCAAAAAGTTAAGCGAGCTACATGAACACTTAAAAATGCAAAATAATATTATTATAGAGTTTGCACCCGAAAACTTAGGTAACGGCCCAACCCAACATATGATGATAAGAGAGCCTAGCGGCAATCGGATTGAGTTTATTGCCAGAGGTAATTAAAAGACAATAAAAAAGGCGCTTTAAAAGCTGTCTCTTATACACAAATCCCTGCTAAGAAATTAGCGGGGATTTTTTTGAACTAAATCTCAATGTCATGATCAGATCTTCAAATCTTGTTTGAGGGCACATTATGATTAACGAACATACTCATTGGGCAAAACAACAATTCGGTAAATCGGACTTAGGTGATCCAAGAAGAACAGCGCGTCTGGTAAAGTTAGCATCAACGCTTGCAAATGAACCAGGAAAACCACTTGTGAACATCACTCAATCCCCCGCCGATATGGAAGGTGCCTACCGCTTTATTCGCAACGAGAATATTGACGCAACGGCTATAGCAGAGTCAGGCTTTAAAGCCACGGTTGAACAAGCAAAAAGTCATAACTTATTGCTCGCATTAGAAGACACGACCACACTAATTTATAAGCATTCCTCCATTCGAGATGATTTGGGTCATGTCGGACGAGGAGCAAAACAACGAGGCTTGTTAGCTCATAGCGTATTACTGTTTGCGCCAGACACAAAGCAAGTTGTGGGATTAATTGAACAGTCTCGCTGGAGTCGTGATATCAACACGATTGGAAAAAGAGAAAAACACGCGACGACTTCTTACGAAGAAAAAGAAAGTTACAAGTGGGAGTCAGCGTCACGAGCGATGGCAGAGCGGCTGCAAGGACAAATGGCGAACGTGATATCGGTGTGTGACCGCGAAGCGGACATCTACGAATACTTGCAGTATAAACTGACCGAGCAGCAACGATTCGTCGTACGCTCGATGCAAAGTCGTCATATTGAAGAAGGTGAGGATAAGCTCTATGCGTTTGCAAGCGAGCTGATGAGTGCAGGCACCAAACACATCCACATTGCACAAAAAGGAGGAAGAAAAGCCCGAAGCGCAACACTGGATATCACCTATGCGCCAGTGACACTCAAAGCGCCTTACAATAAGAAAGGACACTCCCTCCCAGTTTACTATGTCGGCTGTACAGAGCGAGGAAACGCTAAGAACGGCTTAAGCTGGCACCTATTAACCAGTGAACCAGTCACCAGCAAAGAAGACGCCTTAGCTATCATCACCTACTATGAGCACCGTTGGCTTGTAGAGGAATACCATAAAGTCTGGAAAAGTGATGGTACGGATATCGAAAGTTTACGCCTTCAAAGCCAAGATAACATGGAAAGATTGGTGACGATTAATGGCTTTATTGCGACGCGAATATTGCAACTAAAGTTCACCAATGAGCAGCCTGATTCTCCAAGTTGTGAACAACTGTTATCTCCCAAAGCATGGAAGTTATTGTGGTTAAAGAGAATAAAAACACCATTGCCTGAAACTGCTCCAAATATGTCATGGGCGTATCAGGAACTGGCAAAGTTAGGAGGCTGGAAAGATACCAAGCGCACAGGGCGTGCATCTGTGAAAGTGTTATGGAAAGGATGGCTTAAGTTACAAGCCATCCTGGAAGGCTACGATTTAGCAAAATCTCTTGAGTCAGACTTGTGATCAAGAGACAGCTTTAAAAGCGCCTTTCTTTATGAGCTAAAATTAATTACTCAACAGTTTGTGTAGCCGTTGGTAAGTTAAGCTCAGCATTGGCTTTAAGCGCTTCAATAAATACCATGTAGTTTTTATTTGCTTGCGCCATAGTAATGCTTTGTTTTGCTTGAGGGTCAATATTAGCTGCAACTTGTGCATCTGTTACCGACTTAAGCGCAACAATTGCTGCATCACCATTATTTAAATTAACGAGATCGACTACCGCAGAATCCGCTGGGTGAGCCATTTTAAAAGCTTGAGTCACAATAGCAGGTGAAACAGTGTAGCTTTGACGTGTTAACTGCGCTTCTTGGCGAAGTGTTAAGCTTTGCTCGTTAGCAACATCGTTTAAGCTCTTACCTGCTTGTACTTCTGCAAATAAGCTACGTGCCTTTTCTTTAGCAAGCTCAGATGATTTTTCATTAACTAAACGCGCTTTAATTTCCTCGCTTACTTCATCCAGCGGCTTAGTAGCAGCAGCTTTGTGCTCGTTAATACGAACAATGATTGCATGCTCATCACCAAGCTCAATAACTTCAGAATTTACTTTATCTTCAAGTAAATCAATTGATGTTAATGCTGTAACAACTGCAGGGCTGTTTAACGGCTCTGGTAGAGCAGTAAGTGCTAAAAGAGGTGTAGATTTAACTTCCACTTCAGCAACTTCTGCAGCATCATCTAAGCGGTCTGAAATTTCAAATGCAAGTGCACCCATTTCAGTTTGCTTTTCGTAAAATGCATCTATTTTTTCAGCTTGTTCTAATTCAGCACGTAAGTCAGCTTTAACATCGTCATACGCTTTAACTTGTTGTGGTTGAATATCAGTAAGTTTAATTATGTGATAACCAAACTCAGAAGTAACAACGTCAGAAATATCACCTTTATTTTCAAGCGCGAAAGCCGCGTCTTCAAATGCAGGGTCCATTACGTCACGCTCAATCCACTCAAGATCGCCGCCCATTTCGCCACTAACGATATCGTCAGACGATGATTGTGCTAACTCAGCAAAGTCTGCACCTTGCTCTAGCTGTGCATGAAGAGCATTGGCTTTTTCTTTTGCTGCATCATCGTCTTCACTGTTATCAATTAAGATATGTGATACGCGACGCTTTTCTGGCTCAACGTATTGTGCTTTGTTTTGCTCATAATACGCTTTAACGTCATCCTCGGTTACCGATTCAACATTGATATCTGCTGCTTTAAGCTCAATGTAACTTACTGAGATAAGCTCTGGAGATAAAAATTGAGATGCGTTTAAGTCGTAGTAATCAGATACTTCTTGATCTGATACTTCAACATTCGCGGCAAGTGCCTCTTTGTTTACAACTACGTAATCAATACTACGAGTTTGCTGCTGAAGAGCAATTGCGCTTTTCAGCTCGCTCTCTAGGGCAAAGTCTGTACCTGCAACAGCAGATACTACCTGGCTTCGTGTCATATCTTTACGTAAATATTCACGAAAAGCATCTGGTTGAAAATTCATTTGACGAATTACTTGTAGGTAACGGTCGTTATTAAATTTTTCACCAATTTGAAAATATGGTAATTCTAAAATTGTTTTACGTACACTTTCGTCGCTTACGCGAAGGCCTAAATCAGCCGCTAGCTGTGATTGCAATTCTTGTTGTACTAAGCGGTCAACTACACCTTGACGAATTTGTGCCATGTAATTTGGATCAGCTGCAATTTGTGTAAAGTATTCACCAAATTGTTGCTCTAAACGGCTACGTTCATTTTGGTAAGCACGGTTAAAATCGGTTTGACTAATTTTAATTCCATTTACTTCAGCAACGGGTTGTTCTGTGGTTTGACCTAAGTAACTACCGATCCCTGCTAAGGCAAAAGATAAAATCACCGCGCCTAAAATTATTTTGGCTACAGGTCCTTGCGAACCTTCTCTGATTTTCTCAAGCATTTGTTTATCTCTTTTTGATCAAGGTATTTTACCTTGTCACATGTAAAAAAAGCGTATCTTACCAGATACGCTTTTTCACTTGAAGTAACTGGCGGAAAAGTTACTTAACTCATCTGTTGTGGTGAATCAGTAACTTTACACTCGCCATAACTAATGTGTTTAAAACAGTGATTAGTTTACTGCGTCTTTAAGCGCTTTACCGGCTTTGAAAGCTGGAATAGTTGCAGCAGCAATTTGGATAGTTTCACCAGTTTGCGGGTTACGGCCTGAACGTGCAGCACGTTCACGTACTGAGAAAGTACCAAAACCTACAAGTGCAACTGAGTCGCCATCTTTTAGCGCGCCAGATACAGATTCGATGAATGAATCTAGTGCACGACCTGCAGCCGCTTTAGAAATGTCAGCATCAGCTGCGATTTGATCGATTAATTGAGATTTATTCACAATATCATCCTCTTTCATTGTTATTATCAAGAGCGATGGTTTTTTAAACTAACATCACTTTTTTGAAAATTTTAGAGCAAACTTTTAATGCCCACATGATTATATTTTTCTTAAGCCTAGGCCCAGTAAGGGCTAGGCTTGAAAACCAGTGCTTAACTTATCATACCGTTTAGATTTGAAAAGCCCTAAAAAGCACTTTTTTTATGTTTTTTCTTGGTTTTTAGGTGTTTCGACCGAAAAACTCTCAACAGGATGCACTAAAGCAAGCTTTAACACCTCGTCAATCCAAGTAACTGGGTGAATATCAAGACCTGCCAGCACGTTGTCTGGTATCTCTTTTAAGTCACGTTCGTTAATTTTTGGAATGATCACTGTTTTAATTCCACCACGATGCGCCGCTAATAACTTCTCTTTTAAACCACCAATAGGAAGTACTTCACCGCGTAGCGTAATTTCACCAGTCATAGCAACATCTGCTCGCACAGGATTACCCGTTAAGCTAGATACAAGACCCGTTACCATTGCTGCGCCCGCACTAGGACCATCTTTTGGTGTTGCGCCTTCAGGAACGTGTACGTGAATATCACGTTTTTCGTAAAAGTCGCTGTTAATACGGAAAGTATCTGCTCGATTACGCACAACCGTCATTGCCGCTTGAATCGACTCTTGCATTACATCGCCAAGAGAACCGGTGTAACTTAACTTGCCTTTACCTGGCACTGCCGCACATTCAATTGTTAGCAAATCACCGCCAACTTCTGTCCATGCTAAGCCTGTAACTTGACCAATACGGTCGCCATCTTCAGCTTTGCCATAGTCAAAGCGCTGCACACCTAAAAAGTCTTCTAGGTTATCTTGATTGATGGTCACTATCTTAGTGTCTTTTTCAAGCAAGATATTTTTAACTGCTTTACGACATAGTTTCGAAATTTCGCGCTCTAAGTTACGTACACCCGCTTCACGTGTGTAATAACGAATAATGCCAATAATTGCGCTGTCTTCGATAACTATTTCAGACTCTTTTAAGCCGTTACGTTTTACTTGTTTAGTAATTAAGTGCTCTTTTGCAATGTTTAGCTTTTCATCTTCGGTGTAACCCGACAAGCGAATAACTTCCATACGGTCCAATAATGGACCAGGAATGTTAAAGCTGTTTGATGTTGCTACAAACATAACGTCAGATAAATCGTAATCGACTTCAAGATAGTGATCGGCAAAATGACTGTTTTGTTCCGGATCAAGCACCTCTAACAATGCTGATGCTGGGTCGCCGCGCATATCTGATGACATCTTATCGATTTCATCTAATAAGAATAATGGGTTTTTAACGCCCACTTTTGTCATGTTTTGAATTAGCTTACCTGGCATTGAACCAATGTATGTACGACGATGACCGCGAATCTCGGCTTCATCACGTACGCCGCCAAGTGCCATACGAACATACTTACGACCAGTAGAACGTGCAATAGATTGACCAAGTGATGTTTTACCAACACCTGGTGGTCCAACTAAACATAAAATTGGCCCCTTGAGCTTATTAGTACGCTGTTGTACTGCGAGGTACTCAATAATGCGTTCTTTTACTTTATCTAAGCCGTGGTGATCGCTATCAAGAATTTTTTGTGCGCCTGCTAAGTCTTTTTTCACTTTAGAGCGTTTTTTCCATGGCACATTAATTAATGTATCTATGTATGAACGCACTACAGTTGCTTCTGCAGACATTGGCGACATCATTTTAAGCTTACTTAACTCAGCCGTCGCTTTTTCTTTTGCTTCGGTTGGCATGCCCGACTCTTCAATACGCTTTTTCAGCGCTTCAAACTCATCTGGCACATCATCAAGTTCACCGAGCTCTTTTTGAATAGCTTTCATTTGCTCATTGAGGTAATACTCGCGCTGTGATTTTTCCATCTGCTTTTTAACGCGGCTACGTATTTTTTTCTCAACTTGCAGTAAATCTATTTCGCCTTCCATTAGCGCCATTAAGTATTCTAAGCGTTCGGTAACACTTGAGGTTTCTAATACTTTTTGTTTTTCAGGCACTTTTAATGGCATATGAGCTGCCATGGTATCGGCAAGGCGCGCCGGATCGTCAATCCCCGAAACCGAAGTAAGTACTTCTGGTGGGATTTTTTTATTGAGTTTTACATAGCCTTCAAATTGGCTAATTGCGCTGCGAATAAACACATCTTGCTCATGCTCATCTATTGATTCTGATTCAATAAACTGCGCATTAGCTACAAAAAATTCTTCGCTATCAATAAATTCTTCAATTTTTGCGCGCTGCGTACCTTCTACTAAAACTTTTACTGTACCGTCTGGTAACTTTAATAACTGAAGTACAGTGGCAATAGTACCAACACGATAAATATCATCTTGCTCAGGCTCATCTACGGTTGCATCTTTTTGGGCAACCAAGAAAATTTGTTTGTCTTTATCCATTGCCGCTTCAAGGCATTTTATTGATTTTTCACGGCCTACAAAAAGCGGGATCACCATGTGCGGATATACCACTACATCGCGCAGTGCTAATACTGGGATTTCGACTCGATCGGTTCTCTCAAGCGTCATTATATTTCTCTTTGCACTTCATTTATTTTAAAGATTACTCAAGTATATGGGGATAACCTAATTAAAGTTCAACGATTTTCCCGTACTCAATTAAATTAATTATAAAAAAAGGAGCCTTAGGCTCCTTTTTAAATCAAATAGCTTAAAAACTACTCAGATGCTGCTTTATCTTGATTATTATTTTCATAAATCAAAATTGGGTCTGATTCACCTTTAATTACGGTTTCATCTATAACCACTTTGCTTACATTATCCATAGAAGGTAGCTCATACATAGTATCAAGTAATACACCTTCAACGATTGAACGCAAACCACGAGCACCTGTTTTACGCTCCATTGCTTTGTGGGCAATTGCAGCTAAGGCATCATCGCGAAACTCAAGCTCAACATCTTCCATACCAAACAATACTGAAAACTGTTTAGTAATGGCGTTTTTAGGCTCACTTAAAATTTGTATTAGTGCAGCTTCATCAAGTTCAGTTAATGTAGCAACTACCGGTAAACGGCCGATAAACTCAGGGATCAAGCCGTACTTAACTAAATCCTCTGGCTCTACGTCTTTAAATGTATCACTTAAAGAACGGCTCGCTGCAGACTCTTTAACATCAACACCAAAACCAATACCGGTATTTTTATGGCTACGTTGCTCAATCACTTTATCAAGACCTGAGAATGCGCCACCACAAATAAACAAGATTTTAGACGTATCTACTTGTAAAAACTCTTGCTGTGGGTGCTTACGGCCACCTTGTGGTGGAACCGAAGCTATGGTGCCTTCAATCAGTTTAAGTAGCGCCTGTTGAACGCCCTCGCCTGATACGTCACGCGTAATTGAAGGATTATCTGATTTACGAGAAATCTTGTCAATTTCATCGATGTAGACAATACCGCGCTGTGCTTTTTCAACATCGTAATCGCACTTTTGTAAAAGCTTTTGAATGATGTTTTCAACATCTTCACCTACATAACCTGCTTCGGTTAATGTAGTGGCATCGGCCATAGTAAACGGCACGTCAAGTAGGCGCGCTAATGTTTCTGCAAGTAATGTTTTACCACTACCTGTTGGGCCGATAAGCAAAATATTACTTTTACTTAATTCAATGTCTTGCTTAGTCGATTGGTTACGTAGGCGTTTATAATGGTTATAAACGGCAACAGACAATACTTTTTTAGCATGGTCTTGACCAATAACATAATCGTCTAAGTGTTTACGAATTTCTTTTGGTACAGGTAGTTTGTCAGACGTATCATGCTTAGGAGCAATGTCTTTGATCTCTTCCCTGATAATATCGTTACACAACTCTACACATTCATCACAAACGTATACTGAAGGGCCTGCAATTAATTTACGCACTTCATGTTGGCTTTTGCCACAAAAAGAGCAGTATAACAATTTATTACTTTTGTCGCCGTCTGTAGGAGTGTCAGACATTCAGCTACCTCATTTTATTACGTTGGCCACCAAAACTATTGGCGGCTATTTCAATACGCTTTAACTATACCAAAATTTATTGGTTTTCGCATAGTAACTCAAAGTGGCAAACAGGTAGTCCTGCTTACCAAGCGCTTACTTTTTGTCGCGATTTGTAAACACAGAGTCTACCAAACCGTAATCTACAGCTTGCGAAGCACTCATGAAGTTATCACGATCTGTGTCTTTAGAGATAATATCCAATGGTTGGCCTGTATGCTCAGCCATTAAGCGGTTAAGCTTATCTTTAATAGACAGAATTTCTTTAGCGTGTATTTCAAAGTCAGATGCTTGACCTTGGAAACCACCTAATGGTTGGTGAATCATCACACGTGAGTTTGGTAGGCAAAAACGCTTACCTTTAGCACCAGCAGTAAGCAAAAAAGCACCCATGCTTGCAGCTTGACCTACACATATTGTACTTACATCTGGTTTGATGAAGTTCATTGTGTCGTAAATAGCCATACCCGCAGTTACTGAACCACCTGGTGAGTTGATATATAAAAAGATATCTTTATCAGGGTTCTCTGATTCTAAAAATAGCATTTGCGCTAAGATCAGATTTGCCATGTTGTCTTCAACTTGACCTGTTAAAAAGATAATACGCTCTTTTAATAATCTCGAATAAATATCATACGAGCGCTCGCCTTTTGGTGTTTGTTCAACAACCATTGGGACCAATGCATTTAGGGGATCTGTAATACCAGTATTCATACTTATTTAATTCCTTATGCGCTTATACTTATCCTTATTATAAGGAAGCATAGTTATCGTTTTTCGCAAATTTAGAGCCAAAAACTAAAATGGCCCGGGCACGCTGTATAAACAGTGTAACACGAGCCATTTAATCGTTAGCGAGAGCTTAAGTCAATGACTTATTAAGCACCTTGCTGTGGATTCATGATGTCATCAAATGCTTTTTCAACATCAGTAACAACTGCTTTAGCTAAAATAGCTTCAACAGCTTGCTCTTCCATTGCTACATTACGCATTTGCTGCATAAGTTGATCATTACCTTTGTAGTATTCTACTACTTCAGTTGGATCTTCGTATGCAGAAGCTACTGTTGCGATTAATGCTTCAACTTTAGCATCATCAACTTTGATGTCGTTAGCTTTAATCACTTCACCTAATAAAAGGCCAGTTTTTACACGTGTTACAGCTTGCTCGTGGAACAATTCAGCTGGAAGCTCTGGCATGTTTTGAGCGTCGCCGCCAAAACGTTGAGCTGCTTGCTGACGCAGAGCATCAACTTCTTGATCAACAAGTGCTTTAGGCACTTCGATTTCGTTGTTAGCTAAAAGACCTTTGATTGCTTGGTCTTTAACGCTTGCTTTAACCGCTTGGTCTAGCTCACGTGTCATGTTCTTTTTAACTTCTTCTTTAAGCGCGTCTACTCCGCCTTCGGTAACACCGAATTTAGTTGCAAACTCTTCGCTTAATTCTGGTAATTCTTGCGCTTCAACTTTTTTCACTGTGATAGTGAATTGAGCCGCTTTACCTTTTAAGTTTTCAGCGTGGTAATCATCAGGGAAAGTTACATCAGCAACTACTTCTTCGCCTGCTTTTTTACCTACGATGTTATCTTCAAAACCTGGGATCATACGACCTTGGCCAAGTTCTAATGGGAAGTCTTCAGCTTTGCCGCCTTCAAATACTTCACCGTCGATAGTACCTACGAAATCAACTGTTACACGGTCGTTTTCGCCAGCAGCTGCATCAACATCAGCCCACGCTGCGTGTTGCTTACGAAGTGTTTCTAGCATGTTAGCTAAATCTTCGTCAGTTACTGTTACTGCTGGTTTTTCAACAGTAATTTTATCTAAACCTTGAACTTCAACTTCAGGGTAAACTTCAAACGTTGCTGAGAATTCTAAATCTTTACCTGCTTCAAGTGATTTAGGAGCGAATGTAGGCGCGCCAGCTGGGTTGATTTTTTCAGAAACGATTGCTTCAATGTAATTACGTTGCATTACTTCGCCAGCAACTTCTTGACGAACTGCAGGGCCAAAACGCTTGTTAATTACAGATACTGGAACTTTACCAGCACGGAAACCATCTATACGCTGTGTTTTTGACAGTTGTTGTAGGCGTTTTTTTACTTCGGTCTCAACGTTCTCTGAAGGAACGGTGATAGTTATACGGCGCTCAAGGCCTTGGGTCGTCTCAACAGAAACTTGCATGATTTACCTCAATATTCAATTTTGGCGACTGTTCGCCTTCCTTTACAAACAAAGTGTTCTGCATGAGTCTTGATAAAGTTTAAGCGGTTTTTCACACTTAAAAGCATCCGTCGCTACCATGAGACACCATTGCTGCTTTGCCCTTCGGGCACTATGTTAAACAATAGACGCGGCATTATAACCTAATATTTATGATAGTCGAGTATAGGGGGCAATTATTTGGACTAGATAAGGGACTATAAAGACTAACTGAATAAAAAACAGGCTAACTACGGACTAAATAAAATAAAATAGAAATTATTTAATAGAATTATAGGCTAACAGATTTAGATTTATAAATTAGAGGAATTTACTTATTGTTCTTATTAGATAAGAAAATGGTCGGCGATGCAGGATTTGAACCTGCGACCCCTTGGACCCAAACCAAGTGCGCTACCAAACTGCGCTAATCGCCGACATTGAAGAGTTAACTTCTTTTTTCATACTGAACACTTAAACTGAGAGTTTAAGACCATTTTAAGAAAATGGTCGGCGATGCAGGATTTGAACCTGCGACCCCTTGGACCCAAACCAAGTGCGCTACCAAACTGCGCTAATCGCCGATATTCGTTGTAAATGGGGTGACTGATGGGGCTCGAACCCACGACAACCGGAATCACAATCCGGGGCTCTACCAACTGAGCTACAATCACCGCTATATTTACATGTTTTCAAATGGTGCACCCAGAAGGATTCGAACCTTCGACCGACGCCTTAGAAGGGCGTTGCTCTATCCAGCTGAGCTATGGGCGCATCGAAAACTTCATAGTTTACCAATAAGCTATTCGATTATAAAAAATTATAAAAAAATGGTCGGCGATGCAGGATTTGAACCTGCGACCCCTTGGACCCAAACCAAGTGCGCTACCAAACTGCGCTAATCGCCGAAACTTATTATTGTTAGCGAGTGACCTCGTTGACAACGGGGTGCATAATAGTGATTTGACGGGGTTAGGTCAAACGTTTTTTTAATAAAACCAATCAAGTGCTCATTTTTAGTGCACAATGGTTAAATATTACAATAGTAGGCTGAAATTTAAACTATTTAATAACTCAAATGTTATATACATTAAAAGCAACTTGGCGCTGCTATGCTTTTCTGCGAAAATAGTAGGCACATTATAAAACGAGTTAAATAAAGAGTATGTTTTCTTTATTAGCATTTTTACCCCTATTTTATTATGCATTCGTTTTTAGAGTATCGGTATCTAGTTAATTAACCCCAATTAAAGGTCACCCATGACGGCAAACATCATTGATGGTAAGGCAATCGCAAAACAAGTACGTAGCGCTGTAGCAGAACGCGTAAGTGAACGTGTAGCAAATGGTTTACGTGCACCAGGACTTGCAGTAGTACTTGTTGGACTTGATCCAGCAAGCCAAGTTTATGTTGGTTCAAAACGTAAAGCCTGTGAAGAAGTAGGTTTTATCTCCAAATCATTTGATTTACCAGCAGACACGCAAGAGCAAACTCTTTTAGATTTAATTGACGAGCTAAATAATGATGCCGAAGTTGATGGAATTTTAGTGCAGTTACCACTGCCAAAAGGTCTTGATGCTGAAAAGATTTTAGAACGCATTACTCCACATAAAGATGTTGATGGATTTCATCCATATAACATTGGTCGATTAGCACAGCGTATGCCTGCCCTTCGTCCATGTACGCCTAAAGGTATTATTACATTACTTGATTCAACGGGTGTACGTTATAAAGGGATGCATGCAGTTGTCGTTGGCGCGTCAAATATCGTTGGTCGTCCAATGTCGTTAGAGCTTTTATTAGCAGGTTGTACTACCACTGTATGCCATAAGTTTACTCAAGACTTAGAAACGCATGTTCGCCGCGCTGACTTATTAGTTGTGGCTGTAGGTAAACCTGAATTTATACCTGGAGATTGGATAAAAGAAGGCGCTATAGTCATCGATGTAGGCATTAACCGTTTAGACACGGGTAAATTAGTTGGTGATGTTCAATACAGTGTGGCTGAACAAAAAGCGCATTTTATTACACCTGTACCAGGTGGCGTTGGCCCGATGACGGTCGCGAGCTTAATTGAAAACACACTTGAAGCGTGTGAAAAGTATCACAGCTAAGCTGTTAAAAAATCAAAAAAGGGTTGCCATTTGGCAACCCTTTTTTAGTTGAACGTGAATTACTTTAAACGCTTACGCTTTACGCCACGTTGTTTTACCGGCTGAATCTTCAAGTATTACACCTAACGCATTAAGCGCATCACGTGCTTCATCAGCAGCAGCCCAGTCCTTACTAGCACGTGCTTCGTTACGTTTTACAATTAATGCTTCAATTGTCGCAACTTCGTCGTCATCTTGCCCACCTTGTAAAAAGGCTTCCGGTGCTTGTTGAGCAACGCCTAACACTTCACCAAGGCTACGCAGTATAAACGCTAACTTGCCAGCTTGACCTGCGTCACTTTCTTTTACGCGGTTTAATTCTTTAGCAAGTTCGAACAACACCGGTAGTGCTTCTGGTGTATTAAAGTCGTCATTCATTGCTTTTCTAAACTTAGCAACAAACTCATCGCCTTCTAAGTCGCACTCTACCGGTACGACATCACGAAGCGCTGTATAAATGCGTTCAAGTGATGAACGCGCTTGGTCTAAATTTTCTTGTGAGTAATTTAATTGGCTGCGGTAATGCCCTGAAATTAAAAAGTAACGAACAGATTCGGCATCGTATGCTTTTAAAACTTCACGCACAGTAAAAAAGTTATCTAACGACTTAGACATTTTTTCTTTATTTACTTGCACCATGCCAGTATGTATCCATGTATTTACATACTTGCCGTTGTTTGCACAGCACGACTGGGCAATTTCGTTTTCATGATGTGGAAACTGTAAATCAGACCCGCCACCGTGAATATCAAAATGCTCACCTAAGTGTTTTGAGCTCATTGCCGAACATTCAATATGCCAACCAGGACGCCCTTCACCCCACGGTGATGACCATGATGGCTCACCTGCTTTGGCTTTTTTCCATAACACAAAATCAAGTGGATCGTCTTTATCTTGCGCTACTTCAACGCGAGAGCCCGATTGCAGCATAGTTAAATCTTGCTGAGAAAGTGCACCGTATTGCTCAAACGTTGATACATCAAACAATACATCGCCATCAGCTGCAACATAGGCATGGCCCTTTTCAATCAAGCGCTTAACCATAACGATAATTTCATCCATATGGCTTGTAACTGTTGGTTCAATATCTGGGCGTAGCATATTTAGGCTATCAAAATCTTCATGCATCGCTTTAGTCATGCGCACAGTTAAATCGTTTATTGACTCACCATTTTCATTTGCGCGTTTAATTATTTTATCGTCGATATCTGTAATGTTACGTACATATTTTAAATCGTAACCAATATGACGTAAATAGCGCACAATAACGTCAAAACCAACAAAAGTACGAGCGTGTCCAATATGGCAGTAATCATAAATGGTGATACCACACACATACATGTCGATTTTGCCTTCGACCATAGGTTTAAATTGCTCTTTTTGTCGCGTGAGTGTGTTGTATATATTTACCATTTACTTTGAGTCCTTGACTATTTACTTGAACAGTTATGTTACCACTTGAAAAGCCCCTGCTCTAGCGCTTTATAACAAACCAAACATCTACTTTGTTAATCTTAGCCAACTACGATAAAATAGCGCCAATATTTAAACCAGATATAGGAAAACACATGGTTGTTCTACACACCAATTTTGGTGACATCACCATTAAAATGTTTGAGCAAGAAGCTCCAAACACTGTTAAAAACTTTTTAGAGTATGCAAATGCTGATTTTTTCAACGGCACTATCTTTCATCGTGTAATCGATGGTTTTATGGTTCAAGGCGGTGGTTTTGTACCAGGTATGGAACAAAAAGAAGTTAACGACCCAATTAAAAATGAAGCTAATAATGGCCTATCTAACAAGATAGGTACTTTAGCAATGGCGCGTACGCCTGATCCTCATTCAGCAACTGCACAGTTTTTCATTAACGTGAACAACAACGACTTTTTAAACCACAGTAGCGAAACATCGCAGGGCTGGGGTTACTGTGTTTTTGCTGAAGTAGTAGAAGGCATGGACGTAGTAAATAAAATAAAAGGCGTAGCAACAGGTAGTACTGGTTTTCACCAAGACGTGCCTCTTGAAGATGTGATCATCGAAAGCGTTACTGTTAGCTAATAGTAAGTTTACCCACGTAATGTGGAGTATCAGCGGGCATTTACGCAATGTGTATACGCCCGCTTTATTTATATCGAAAAGACTGACCTATGACTCGCCAAACTTACTTTATTGCAGATTTACACCTAAGCGAAAACCGCCCCGACATTAGCGCTGCATTTTTTGACTTTTTAAATACGCATATACTAAATAAAGATGTAGATGCACTTTATATTTTGGGTGATTTTTTTGAAGTATGGGTTGGAGATGACTACATTACAGCGCTGAGTGCCGATGTAGCAAAGCATTTAAGCGCCGTTAATGATGGTGGGACACCTGTTTATTTTATACATGGCAACCGTGATTTCATCATGCGCAAGCAATATGCAGACATGGCCGCAATGACTTTACTCGATGAACAAACAGTCATTGATTTATATGGTACGCCTACCGTTATTTTACATGGCGACGAAATGTGTACTCAAGATACTGAGTATCAAAAATTTCGTAAAAAAAGCCGTGGTTGGTGGTGGCCAAAATTAATGCTTGCAATGCCACTTTGGTATCGTAAAAAAATAGCGCGTAATGCCCGTGAAAAAAGTAAGTTGAGCCAAGCTGATAAACCTATCGAAATTTTAGACGTTGTAGATGAAGCCGTGCTTGCCACCTTTGCCAAACATAACGTTACTAATATGATTCATGGTCATACTCACCGCCCTAATGTTCATACCTATAAAGTTAATGAACAAACGCTTACTCGTACAGTGCTAGGTGACTGGTATACCCAAGGCTCTTATTTAGTCGTTACCCCTCAATCACAAGAATTAATTAGCACGCCTTTCGCATAGTTTAAAATCCTGACTATTATTTAACTATATATTTGAATAATAGTGAGAGGTTTAATGATTAAGCTGTTAATTTTCATCGTAGTAATTGCCATTCCTACCAAAGTATTTAGCGAGCAAACATGGCAAATTGTTACTGAAAACTACCCTCCCTATTTTAGCGAAAAGCTTCCTGATAACGGTTTGTTATATGAAATCACTCAATCAGCCCTTAAAACTCAAGGCATTAATAGCGAAGCCGAGTTTACGACATGGGACCGCGCCCTAAAGCTATTAGAAAAAAAGAGAAAAACAGCTATTTTAGGCGCTTTTTATTCATTAAAAAGAAATGAAGTTTTTTACTACTCTCGCCCACTTGCAGTTGCTCATTCAGGAATTTTTAAACGCAAAGAGAGTGCTATTAATTTCGATGGTACAGTCCAATCATTAACACCTTATAGTATTGGTACAGAAGATAATGCCTTTGTAAGCCAAGAGTTTACTAGAAATACTGAGCTGGCAATAACATCCACTAAAAGCCTTCCTACAAGTTTATACTTGCTACAACAAGGTCGTATTGATTTGGTCGCAGGCACTAAAGAAGTAGGGAAGTATTGGCTTGAGCACAATAACGAAGTTGATTTAGATAAGAATAAAATTGAGTACTTATTGCCAGATCTTGCTTCTCATAAACTATATTTAGTTGTCTCTAAATCAAATTACAGAGCAAAAGAGTACTTACAAAAATTTAATAGAGGGATTGATATAATAATTGAAAACGGAAGCATTGCTGAAATCATGAAAAAACACAATTTCAGCAATCAGAAAATAGCAGAGTATATTAATTTCTTAAAAGAAAATTAGCTTTGCGCTATTGGAACACCGCTGTGAAATTTAAAATCAGTATCGGTTGTAGAAATTAGCTCTTTTTCTTTTTCACCAAAAAAGTTTACGCGTTCGGTAATATCAAAATCAGCAATTTCTTGCGCTAAAGTTAAATAATCTTGGTAATGACGCGCTTCTGAACGTAACAACGAAATATAAAAATCACCTAAACGTTTGTCAACATGCGGTGCAAGCTTTGCAAAACGCTCACACGAACGCGCCTCAATATAAGCGCCTACTATTAGCTTATCGACTAATGCATCGGGCTCGAACGTTTTAACATGACGGAGCATGCCTTTTGCGTAACGACATGGTGTAATGCTTTGGTACTCTACACCGTACTCGTCCATAATTTCGAGCACTTGATAAAAGTGATGCAGCTCTTCTTTTATCAGCAAAACCATTTTATCGATTAGACCTTGCCCGTATGGAGAACTCGATTTAGGAATTATTGATTTAGTGAGCTTATTTTTAGCAGCCAGATCGCGCCAATTCCCTTCTCGCTTGTAAATAAGCGTTTCAAATGGCTTTAGCCACTCGAGTAATGCATCACTACCCTCTTTATCTACCGCGTATTTACGTATTAAAAACATCGCACTTTGAGCTGCTTTTAATTCACAAATTAAGTGATCTATTAAAATGACTGATAAGTTTTCTTTTTTAATTGCTTGCTCCACCCATTGCTCTGGGGTGGTACACACTAAAAAGTTATTAATCGGCTCTAAAAGTTGGCTATGTGGCACGTTGACTGCTCATTACTAAATAAATTTGATATGCCATTATTTTAACACGAAATTTTGTTTGGGATAAATCAAAGCCTTAACCTGTGCAAAAATGTTAATAGTGAGTTAACTTGACTTTGCAAAATAAGTGAACCATAACTGTACATAGACTGTATAAAAATAAACCAACCAAAACAGTAATACGTTCCTTTTATGGAGTAAGCACTATGATATTAAATCACCTCTGGGGCATTTATGCTCACCCACTTGAAGAATGGCAAACAATAGATAATCGCCATGAAAGTTTAACCTATAGTTTGTCGCATATTTTACTGATTGCTTTGTTTCCTTCAATAATGGGTTATTACTCATCTGTTTATTTAGGATGGAGTATAGGTGCAGGCGATCCCGTATTTTTAACGCACGATAGTGCGCTATTAATTGCAGGTGCAATGTATTTTGCTTTAATAGCGGGCGTTTTTGCATTGGCGTATTTGGCTCATTGGATGGCCGTTACATTTGGCTCTAAGCCTACATTTACACAAACACTTGAACTTGCAGCTTATACTGCAACACCTGTGTTTATGTCGGCGCTTGCCGCCTTTTGGCCTGTACTTTGGTTTGTAGTGTGTATTGGAATTATTGCACTAGCTTACTCGGTCTACTTACTTTATACCGGCGTACCAATACTTATGCATATTCCAGAAGAGCGTGGCTTTATTTATGCCAGCTCGGTTGTAACGTGTGGATTAATATTACTGGTTATTATTTTAGCTGTAACAGCCATGCTTTGGACAAATGGGATTGTTAGTCCAATGTTTACTTAGTAAAGTTTAGCTAACAAAGAGTCGTGTTTGATAGAAATGTTCCCTTTCTTTCCTTCGCAAAAAAGGAGCTAATTAGCTCCTTTTTTTATGTAACGACTTTTTATTAACTAATTATTAATCAGCTTCGTTTTCGTCTTGGTTGTGAATCTCTAAACTTGAAGACATCGCACTTTCGCGGGTGCTTTTTGCTGAATCGTTACGTAGCTCATCAATACGGTTTAAATAGTTTTGATCAATGTCGCCTGTAATATATTGCCCATCAAATACTGAGGTTTCGAACTTAGTAATTTCAGGATTTTCTTGGCTAACCGCAGCTATTAAATCTTTTAACGATTGAAAGATTAAACCGTCAGAACCAATACTTGCATTAATATCTTCAACTTCACGGCCGTGAGCAATAAGCTCAGCTGCTGAAGGCATATCAATACCGTACACATTAGGGAAGCGTATTTCAGGCGCTGCGGATGCAAAGTAAACATTTTTAGCACCAGACTCTCGAGCCATTTCAACAATTTGTGCTGATGTTGTACCACGAACAATTGAGTCATCAACCAATAATACGTTTTTACCTTTAAACTCGCGATCAATTGCGTTTAGCTTTTGACGCACTGATTTTTTACGCATCTCTTGGCCAGGCATGATAAATGTACGACCAATATAACGGTTTTTAACAAAACCTTGACGATACGGTAAATCAAGTACACGTGCAATTTCCAGTGCTACATCGCATGAAGTTTCTGGGATTGGGATAACTACATCAATGTCTTTATCAGCCCATTCGCGTGCAATTTTTTCACCTAGTTTTGTGCCCATGTTTACGCGTGTTGCGTACACAGACATCCGGTCTATTGTTGAATCAGGTCGAGCAAAATAAACAAATTCAAAAATACACGGCGAGTAAGATGCTTTATCTGCACAACTAAGTGAATGAAATTCACCTTCTTCTGTAACATATATAGCTTCACCAGGGGCAACATCACGTACAAACTCAAAGCCATCCGGTTTTAACGCAACGCTTTCAGAGGCGAACATGTACTCAGTCCCTTTTGCAGTCTCACGTTTACCAAATACAAGTGGACGGATACCATTAGGGTCGCGAAAAGCAACAATACCGTGACCAATAATCATAGCAATTGTTGCATAACCACCGCTTACTTTATTATTTACCTCGGTTACCGCAGTAAATATATCTTCAGGGTCTAAATGCAACTTATCAGATTTACTTAGTTCATGTGCCATGATGTTGAGTAAGATTTCTGAATCAGATGTTGTATTTACATGACGACGTGCTTCTGAGAATAACTGCTCTTTTAAAGCTTCTGCATTAGTAAGGTTACCATTATGGGCAAGCGCTATACCAAACGGTGAGTTAACATAAAAAGGCTGTGCTTCAGATGAGCTTGAAGACCCTGCTGTAGGATAGCGCACATGGCCAAGACCTATCGTACCTTGTAGTCGTTTCATATGACGAGTGTGAAAGGCATCTTTCACTAAGCCATTTGCTTTGCGTAAGCTGAACGTATTATTCTCAATGGTAATGATACCCGCGGCATCTTGACCACGGTGCTGCAAAACAGTTAAGCCATCATAAATCGCCTGATTGACAGGGGATGTTCCGACTATTCCAACGATACCACACATGTAATTTATCCTCGCCGATTAACGGTTTACTGAATTTAAAAAGCTCGAGTTGTTTTCTAGGTACGAAAAGAACCATTCAACAACAAAGCCAAATTCTGGAATCAAAATAGAATTGCCCCACCAGTGCGTATTGGGTGCACCAGTAAAAGCATCAAGAAAGAAGAGTAACGCGCTCACGACCAACACGCCTCGTAGAGCACCAAACACTATGCCAAAGACACGGTCGGTACCCGATAAACCAGTACGATGTACAAGTTCACCTAAAATGTAGTTTAGTAAACCGCCTAACAGTAGCGTCGCAAAGAATAATATGGCTATGGCCGCCGCATTTCTTAAAAGGGGTTCAGAAATGGTTGTTAGGAAGGAAGCTAAATATTGGTAAAATAAGCTAGAGATGATAAAGGCGCCAGCCCATACCGCTAATGACATTGCTTCTTTTACAAAGCCGCGTATTAAACCGATGATGGTAGACAATACAATGATGCCAATAATGGCGTAATCAACCCAGATCATAAGAACCAATTAGTCGCTAATTTGGGGCGCATTCTATACCCAAACATCGTTAGTATGCAAGTTTAAACGGGAGATTACTGGGTTGTAGTTAATACAAAAAATTAACATTCTAGTCTAGGTATTGTGAGATAAAGATAATGACAAAAAAAATATAAATAAATAAAAAAAGGCTTGTTATACAAGCCTTTTTAAAATTATTTTGTTACTTCGTACTGCGTAACTTTACCATTTAATTTAGTAAGCTCTTTGAGCTGGGGGAGCTGCTTTTGTAATTCACTTTTATCAAGCGAAGGACCAACAAATACTTTGGTTAATGTCCCATTTGGGGTTTTAATCGGTTTAGTAAACGTTTTAAACCCTTCAGCCTTTAATTTAGCCTGTAATGCTTTAACGTTTGCAACATGTGAAAAACTACCTAATTGAATAACATAGGCCATACTCGTTAGGTTTTCATCACTTTTACGTGGTGCAATTGGCTCTGGCTTAGCTTGAACAGGCGCTTCTGTAATTGGTGTAGCTTTGGGTTCTATAGTTGCTTCAACAACTTTATCTTCCACAGCGTAATCACTCTCATCCTTCGCGCTTTGCTGCTCAAAAGCTTCATCGTCAGCTTGAATGTCTTCAATTTCATCTTGCTTTAGTGGCTCAGCATTAGCCATATTTTCATCAATTGACTCTTGAAGATCGATTGTTTTGAACTCAGGGCGGTCTGGGATCGCTTTAAAGCCTTCTTTATAATGCACTTTTTCGCCATCGAGTATATTAGGGATAAACACAATTGCTGCGATCACCACTATACTTGTTCCGACTAAGCGATTAATAAAACTTGAGTTCACCGACATCCTCTCTATTTTTTAAAGTAATTAATAGCGCCAGCAACTGTAAAAAATGAACCAAATATAATCAACATAGTATCACTTTGTTGTTCTGGTAAAATTACATTCAATGCTTGTGCCACACTATCATAGCTATTAATAGTATTATGATGAGACAATTCGTGCAGTGCATTTTGTAAATTACTTGCAGTGTCACCTCGCGGGCCACTTAAGCTCGCTAATGACCACTCATCGACCAAGTGACTTACTTCTTTAAATACACCCGCTTTATCTTTATCAGCAAGCATAGCGGCTAATGCATGAATTTTAAAGCCTTTATCTTTATAGCTTGATAACTTATTGGCTAAATAACGCGCCGACTCAGGGTTGTGTGCTACATCGGTAAAGACTAAAGGCTCAATACTTAACTGTTGAAATCGCCCTTCGACAACTAAATTAGCTAAACAACTTCGTATAACTTGCTCACTTGGTAATAAGTTTAAAACACTGAGCGTAGTTAATGCGGTAGCTGCATTTTGACACGGTATTGCAGGCTTATCTATTTCAAGATTATGTTCTTTATATTGCCAATTAAAGCTCTCAGCATTTTCTTTAAAAATAAAGTCACTGCCCGACAACGTCATATTGGCATTAATTTCTTTGCCGTAATCAGTCATTGTGTGAGGAATATTTAAATCCCCTATAATAGCGGGAGTATTTTCACGAAAAATACCGGCTTTATCATAAGCCACTAACTCACGGGTATCACCTAAGTACTCTTTATGGTCTAAGTCTATAGTCGTGATCACGCTTGCAAAGGGAGTGACTATATTTGTGGCGTCAAAGCGCCCACCTAAACCAACCTCGAGTAATACATAATCGACGTTACAGCGTTTAAAAATTGCCAACGCACCCAAAGTACCATATTCAAAATAAGTCAGAGGAGTGTCTTTACGGCCTTGCTCAAGCTGGTGAAAAGCATCTATATGAAATTGGTCTGCCAATTCTTCCCCATTAACTCGTACACGCTCGTTATAACGAATTAAATGTGGAGATGCGTAAGTACCCACATTGAAACCTTGCGCTAGCAATAGCGACTCTAAGCAGCGTGCTGTGGTGCCCTTACCGTTTGTACCGGCAATAAGAATAATTTTACTTGGAGTGTTTAACAGGCCAATATTGTTAGCAACATTAGCAACTCGTTCTAAGCCCATAGCAATGTTAGCTGGGTGAACACTTTCTAAATAAAAAAGCCAATCATCAAGGCTTGATGATTGGCTAGGAGTTTTTTTTGTCATAGCGTGTAATCAGTAAAGCTGAAATTTACGCTACTCTATGCTCTTGTTCCGTAGAAGGCAAGTTCATAAATTTAGCTAAAATGCGTGCAAGGGTATCGCGCATTTCACGGCGGTCAATAATCATGTCAATTGCACCGTGTTCAAGCAAAAATTCACTACGCTGAAAGCCTTCAGGTAATGTTTCGCGAACAGTTTGCTCAATAACACGAGGACCCGCAAAACCAATTAATGCTTTAGGTTCCGCAACGTTAATATCGCCCAGCATAGCAAGTGATGCAGATACACCACCCATAGTTGGGTCAGTCATGACTGAAATAAACGGAAGACCTTTTTCAGTCATTTTTGCAAGTGCAGCACTTGTTTTAGCCATTTGCATAAGCGACATAAGCGCTTCTTGCATGCGTGCACCGCCTGATGCAGAAAAACAAATAAGCGGCATGTTATGCTCTAAACATTGATCAACAGCATCAACAAAGCGAGCGCCAACAACAGAAGCCATTGAGCCACCCATAAATGAGAACTCAAATGCTACTGCTGCAACTGGAATGCCTTTTAATCGGCCTTTCATAGCTACAAGTGCATCTTTTTCACCACTTGCTTTTTGGGCTGCACTGATACGATCAGAGTATTTTTTAGAATCTTTAAACTTAAGAATGTCTTTAGGCTCATGTTGTGTGCCAAGCTCTTGACGGTCACCTTCATCTAAAAAGTGCTCCAGGCGCTTACGGCCACTAACACGCATGTGATGGTTACACTTAGGACATACGTTTAATGACTTTTCTAATTCAGCTTTATATAGAATTGAATCACACGATGTGCACTTAGCCCAAACACCTTCTGGGATTTCTTTACGACCTGATGATTTTGTCGTTTTAGGTAAGATTTTTTCTAGCCAACTCATTTGCAACTCTCTTAATGCTGTTCTGTGTCGCGAGCCTGCCAATAGCAATTAGCAATTAGCAGACAAATTTTTTCAATTAAAACATGAATTACACTAACGCGGTATAAAAAACTGGTCTTAGTAGTTAAAAGTGTTCATAAAAAGCACTAACGACAACCATAACTAAATTTCAGCGTCAGGTAAAAACAATGGACCTAAAGGCATTTTAGGAATATTAAACTCTTCAGGATAATCGACATCAACCAAGTATAAACCTGCAGCTTTAGCTGTAGCACTTGCTTTAGCACGTTCTTTACAATCAAGTAATTCTTTCAACCAAATAGGCTGTTGCTTATGTATGCCAATATCCATCAAGCTCCCCGTTATATTACGTACCATGTGATGTAAGAACGCATTCGCCTTAATATCAATAATAACGTAACACCCTTGGCGCTGTACCGATAAATGATGAATAGTACGAGTCGGTGTATTCGCTTGACAATGGATCGCTCGAAAAGATGTAAAATCGTGTGTCCCGATCAAATACTGACAGGCTTCCTGCATTTTAACTTCATCTAATGGGTGATGAAAATGCGTAACCCCTTCGTTTAACACCGCTCCTCGAAAAGGAGAGTTATAAATAATATAGCGGTATCGGCGAGCGGTTGCACTAAAACGAGCATGAAAATCGACAGCAACTGGTTGTGCAAAGCGAATAGCAATATCTTTAGGCAATAAGGTATTCATACCCATTGTAAATGCGACCATGTCACGCGAAGCTTCAGTTTCAAAATGTATTATTTGACCTGTACCGTGCACACCCGCATCAGTTCGCCCCGCACATACTACTTCAACTGGGTGATTACAAATACGCGACAATGCCTTTTCTACTTCTTGTTGTACGCTATTTACATGTGATTGACGTTGCCACCCACTATAGCGTACGCCGTTGTATTCAACTCCAAGTGCTACTCGCATAATTACTGCTTTACCTACTGTGCTAATGAACACGGCATTTTATGCTATCTCTCGACGCAATAAAAGGAGGTGTGCGGTAATTAATGCCGTTCACTTAAGGTGAGCGGCTTTTTTATTTCTAGCGTACCGCTGTGGTCTTGGCTTGACTGCACGAGGAAAACCTCGATCCCTTCGAGGCTCTAGAATTAGGCTTTCTGCCATCGCATAAAAGTATTTTAATTGACGTGGTATGGCTCCAGGTGTTGAATAAGGTAATCCAACAAGCAACCTCATTATTTGAGCTAAACTACCATTGAAACTCAGTTGGTACGGTAAATAATCACCTTTTAATGTGTGGCACATTTTTACCATCTGATATCGCACCATATTATAAGTAAGCAACACTCCCCACAGCTCTTGCTTTACAAGCGCTGGTAAGCGACTTCTTAATGTTAATCGATTGCCCAGCATATATTGCTTTTGTTCCCGATAACCAAGCTCTATCTCCCAGCGTTGACTGTACAAATCACCTATATCGGCTGATAGATATCGCATCGGATCTGTCATAGATGTCATCACACTATATGATTTCCCCTTTATTTTTCGAGTCACTAACCTCGCGATTAAGGTGTTAGGCAGCGTTGGCCACATCTTTCTTGCTCTTGGGTTGCTGCTAAGTTGGACTAATTTATCATTACGCCCTAATGTTTGAATAACTTCATATTGCACATTTTTTTTCAGGGGGATTAGCCAATGGCGTTCACTGCCAGTTGTTTGCCATTTATGTAAAAGCCCTAAAGAATAGAAACCTTTGTCGAATAAAGTGAGACTGTTATCGGGTGTGGTTTCTATAAGCTTTTCAGCCAGCACTATTTCATTGACCTTGTAATCATCAAAAGCACTCCCCGTGATTAGGTGGCTGCTTAGCTCCATTTGACACACCATTCTGACCTGTGGGTATTGTGTATTAGTCGGTTTTGTAAAGGCTTCATTGTTTTGGGGTGAGTCATCCGTACGCCAAACGACACCATCGACACCAAGCAAGGTAAGCCCATTCCAATGAGGATGATTAGCGTCATTATTCCAATGCCTTTGGGTGCATTCAAATAAGGCTTTCATGGCGGCTTCACCTAGGTTTTTACGACGCTGAGTTAAAGCACTTGGCGCAACAAATGGCTTACCATCGCGGTCAACAATGTCGAGCATATTAACGACATCGGCCATCGATTTGTCATTATAAATAACCATCCCGATCAACAACCAAGCCATCGATTCTAGGGTTAGCTTTCTTTTTCGTAGTGTAACGGTTTCGGTCAGTGCATAGGCTTCTTCAATAAGAGATAAAGGGAGTAAGTCTGCGAGTGTTTCAACGTCATTAGGTTTGATGTTGTTAATAATATCGAGAGCATTAGAAAGTTGCATAAAAAAATCCGAATTCTACAAAAGAATTCGGATTCTTACATACCTAGAAGATCGTTCAAGTGCTATTAACTAATTCTTAAATGATCGGCATTAGTGTGCGGTAATACCCTTTTTATTAAAAACATGATCATTTTAATGAATCAAATAACTTAATAATTACGATGTAAATTATTCTTTTATAACAATTACATACTATAAAATTCGCTTCATTAATGCGTTGCTTTTCCTTGTTATAATTAAACTAACATCCATAAAAAAACCCTTAATTAGAATAACCAATTAAGGGTTTTTTAAAACAATTTGTTATTTTAGTTTCGCTTTTAAACTAAGTGCCTCTTCTTGAACTTCTTCTGGGCCTTTGTTGATGACATCCTCAATGACCTTGAGCGCAGAATCAAAATCATCAATTTCAATATAAGCACGCGCTAAATCTAGTTTAGCTGAATAGCCACCACTTTCAGCATCAACATCGGTTGGGTTATCACCAGCAAGTAATGCATCAAACTCACTCAAACCAACATCCATATTAACGTCGGTGTAAGGTTCGTGTTCAAGTTCAGCCTCTTCACTTTCTTCTAATAATGAATCTATATCTACAAATTCATCATTATCAAGTTGATCAATATCACTACTTTCAACAAGTGGCTCTTTTGTAGTTAATGAGTCATCTTCCTCTAAGTCTTCTTTTAGCAAGCTGTCAAAGTCGACATCAAATTCACTGCTATCCTCAGCACTTAATCCTTCAGGCTCCGCTAACTCACTAAGTAATGAATCAAAATCAGTTTGCGTCAAATTTGACATAAACTCTTCATCAAGTTCATCGTCAGAGCTAATATCAGTGCTACCTGCTTCATCTGAGTTTGTTAACTGTGCTTCGCGCTCTGCATTTGTTTGCTCTTGCTGCTCGTCTGATAACTCATCAGTTAGCGCTTGCTCTAAAATATCTTCGTCAAACTCAACATCTAAGTCAGAAAAATCGTCTTCAATTAAAATTTCATCATCAAAATCGTCTTCTAAACTATCTAAATCATTATTTTCAGAAAGCGCATTTGATAAGTCCTGCTCAGCTTGGCTGGAAGCGACTCCCTGCGCCTCACCGTCTAAATCATCACCTTGTAATTCTTCGGGGGTAAATGGCAACTCACTTTCTAGTGTTTCTTGAACTTCATCAAGGTTAAGAGGTTTGGTATCCTCTTCTATACTAACTGGTTCAACAGAATCAATTCCGTCATTAATTTCTTGCAGTAAATCATCATCAAACGACTCGTCTTCAACCTTAGCTTCTGATTCAGAGAAGTCATTATCAATTAATAGTTCATCATCAAAATCATCTTCTAAGCTATCTAAGTTAGCATTTTCAGAAAGCGCATTTGCGAGATCTTTCTCTGTTTGACTAAGTGCTACTGCATTTTCTTCACGCGGTGCATTTTCTTTAGGTTCTTGCGGCTCAAACGAAGGTTCATTCTCCAATAATGAATGATCATCGTCTAATTCAAGTTCAGGATATTCATCTAACTCTTCACTTGGCGTTATAAGATCGCTATCAAGCTGCTCTTCAATTTTGGTAAGATCTGAGTCATCGTCGCCCGCTAACGGATCGTCACCAAGATCTACTTCTATTTCTTCAAGATCGTCGTCAAGCTCATCTAAAGACCAATCTGGTGTTTCTATATAGTCATCATCCGTCGCTTGTTGTAGCTCATTTAAAAGCTCATCAACGCTCTTTAAAGTATCATCTGTATATTCTTCAAGCCCATCTTCAGGATCAAGAAGCGACTCTGATGTATCTGAAAAATCATCAACCGCTACATCTATAAGTTCAGATTCTTCTTCAAGCTCAGGTTCTTCTATAAGCTCAGGCTCTTCTTCAAGTTCAGGCTCATCGTAAAGCTCAGGTTCTTCTATAAGCTCGGGCTCTTCTTCAAGCTCGGGTCCTGCTAAAAGCTCTGGTTCTTCTTCAAGCTCAGGCTCTTCTTCAAGCTCAGGCTCTTCTTCAAGCTCAGGTTCTTCTATAAGATCAGGCTCTTCTTCAAGCGCAGGCTCTTCTACAACCTCAGGCTCTTCTTCAAGCTCAGGTTCTTCTATAAGATCAGGCTCTGCTTCAAGCTCAGGTTCTTCTTCAAGCTCAGGTTCTTCTATAAGATCAGGCTCTTCTTCAAGCTCAGGCTCATCGTCAAGTTCAGGCTCTTCTTCAAGTTCAGGTTCTTCTATAAGCTCAGGCTCTTCTTCAAGCTCAGGTTCTTCTGCGAGTTCAGGCTCATCGTCAAGCTCGGGCTCTTCATTTAATGATGAAGCAAGCGACTCAATATCATCAACATTTAATTCTTCTTGAGCATCTGCTAAATCCTCAACTGAGTCTGCCAATGCATTATCAATTTCTGAATCTCTTACATCTGAATTTTTTACTTCATCATCAATTAGGTTATCTATATCGTCTAAATCAAAGCCATCACTTTGTTCAACTAATGAATCATTTGCAGCATCAACTGCTGCCTCATCAATTAGGTTATCAATGTCGTCTAAATCAAAGTCGTCACTTTCCTCAACTAATGAATCATTTGCAGTATCAACTGCTGCCTCATCAATTAAGCTATCTATGTCGTCTAAATCAAAGTCGTCACTTTCCTCAACTAAAGAGTCATTTGCAGTATCAACCGCAGTCTCATCAATTAAGCTATCTATGTCGTCTAAATCAAAGTCGTCACTTTCCTCAACTAATGAATCATTTGCAGTATCAACTACTGCTTCATCAATTAAGCTATCTATATCGTCTAAATCAAAGTCGTCACTTTCCTCAACTAATGAGTCATCTGCAGTATCAACTGCAGCCTCATCAATTAAGCTATCTATGTCGTCTAAATCAAAGTCGTCGCTTTCTTCTAGAAGTTCATCTTCGTCGAGTAACTCTGCATCAAGTGAGTCATCTACCACATCACTTTTTGGGTCATTCGCCTCATCAATTAAGCTATCTATATCGTCTAAATCAAAGTCGTCGCTTGTATCAAGTTCAGCTGTAGTGTTATTTGAGGTATCTAATTCTGTTGATGTTTGATCTAATAATTCATCTATATCAAAATTATCTTCATCTGCAAGCTCTTCACTTAAAGCCGCCATTTCATCATGAGATTCTAAGCTGTCATCCTCTAAAGCTTCGCTTGTTTGCGGTGCATCAAACTCAGGTAGACTATCGTCTTCATCAAACAAGCTATCTAAATCGTCATTAGTTAGGATTTCATCATTGTTAATTGAGTCATCAGATAAGTCTAAATCTATATCTTCAGCGTTTTCATCTGAAGGTTGATCAAACCCTTGCTGCATAAAAATATCGAGCTCATCATCGTCATCGGTATTTTCATCATCAAAAACAATGTCATCGCTTAGCAAGCTTTCGAGCTCATCCTGATCAAGTAAATTTTCGTCGCCAGAAAAATCATCTAAGCCGTCGTCTAAATCATCATTAGGCAACATATCACTTTCGAGACTATCATCTAATTGAACACTCAAGTCATCTAAAGGGTCAGGTACAATTGGATCGTCATTTAAGCTTGGGCCTAAATCATCATCGCCAGTATAAGTTGGGGTTTGTGGTAAAAAGTCATCATCGTTTTGCGGCTCTTCTTGATTACTTGCTCGTTTGCGTAAAAACATAACGATTGCAAAAATAATCAGTAACCCAGGAATAAACATTAACAAGCCCAGTACTATGGGGTTTGAAAATAATGAGCCAAAATCAAATGACTCTTTTGGTATTACTTCTTGTTTTTTTTGTTGGGCAATAATCTCGTTTTGTTTAACGATGAGTTCTTTTAACTGATTTTGAATTTCGCTGTCTTGTCCTAATTGCAAACGTAAGTTTTCGAGCTCTTTAGATATTCCTGATAACTGTTTTTTAAGATTATTATTTTCAACTAAAATCTCTTCTACATTACTAACTGAGCTTTTAAACTGTTGTTGTAACTCAACAAGCTTAGTACCTTGCTCTGTTTTTATTTCATTTAATTCTTTCTGTATCTCTTTTTTAGCATCGTCTACATCAATTTTACGCGCTTGAGTTACTTTTGTTTGCGCTGAGTTAATTTCGCTTTGTGTAAGCGTGCCATTTTTTTTCTTTTCCCATAATGCATCATCTTGCTCAGAGCGTTGCTTTGCGAGCTGCGTATTTATAGCTTTTATTTCGGCTAAGGTAGGGATTTTTAAATAGGTACCATTTTGAATGTGGTTAAGATTTTGTTCTAAAAATGAATCGGGATTTTTGTTATACAAAGCCTGCATAACTTGATAAATACTGACAGAATTGTCTGGGCGCACTTTAGCCGCTATACGCCAAAGCGTATCAGTTGGTTTAATTGGCCCAATTGATCGCCCTTGCGCACCATAGTCAACGCCTTTAGGCCCCTTTAATTGGGTACTGTCCTGAGAGTAAACTGGCGTTACTATCAATGCAGACGCTAATATAATAAGTGTAGCTAAACCGCGCATGCTGATCCTTTAATATTTAAATATTAATAAAACACCTAAAACTTAAGTGCATAAATATTGTTTATTATTGCTATTATCAGCCAAATGACTGACTCGCATTTATTATTACAATTTATTTTTATTGCAAGCTCTATTCCAATTACAAACTATAAACCAGTTAGAGCGTAATATCCATCGCAACACCTTGAAAATAAATGCCTTAAAACATCTTTATAAATATTAATTTATTGAGTGTTATCAATCAGTTTTTGTATTTTTAAAATTAAACGGCAAAAATTTGACAAGCCATATAAACAAAAAGCGGCAAACAACTACTGTTTACCGCTTCAAAAGCATGTTTAGCGCAATTAACTATTACATGTAATTGGCAATAAGCTCTTCTGCAATTTGAATGCTATTAGTTGCAGCACCTTTACGAGTGTTGTCACTTACAACCCACATGTTTAATCCATGAGGATGAGAAATATCAGCACGTAATCGACCTATATACACAGTATCGTTACCACTAGCGTCAGACACTGCTGTTGGGTAGTCACCTTCATCATCAATTAGCTCGACACCAGGCGCGTCTTTTAAAAGTTGTTTAACGTGTTCAAAGTCATAAGGCATGCGCGTTTCAATATTAATTGATTCTGAGTGCCCAAAAAATACGGGAACACGTACACACGTTGGGTTCACTGCAATAGTGGTATCACCCAAAATTTTATGAGTTTCGTTTACCATTTTCATTTCTTCGCGCGTATAGCCATTATCTTCAAAGCTATCAATTTGAGGAATAACGTTAAATGCAATTTGCTTTGGAAATACTTTATTATCCATAGGACGTGCATTCATCAAATTAGCTGTTTGCTTTGCAAGTTCATCAACCGCGTCTTTACCTGCACCCGATACAGCTTGGTAAGTAGATACATTAATACGGTCTATTCCGTAAGCATCATAAATTGGTTTAAGTGCTAACATCATCTGAATAGTTGAACAGTTAGGGTTAGCAATAATATTACGATTTCTAAAATCAGCTAGGCTTGAAGCATTAACTTCTGGCACCACGAGTGGTATTTCAAAATCATTTCTAAAGTGCGATGTATTATCGATTACAATACAGCCGGCTTCAGCAGCAATAGGAGCATATTTTTCAGATACACTGCCACCAGCAGAAAACAAACCTATATGCGCTTGGCTAAAGTCAAAGCCTTCAACGTCAAGTACTTCAATGGTCTCACCACGAAACTTTATATCTTCACCTGCGCTGCGGCTGCTAGCAAGTAAAAAAAGCTGATCAACAGGAAACTTACGATCTGCTAGCGTTTCAATGATTTGACGGCCTACTAAACCAGTAGCGCCAAGTACGGCAACGTTATATTTTTGCGACATATTTCTTCCTCTATAAACGACATTAAAACAACATCGTTAGTTAAATAATTATTCAGCTATGCTAAAGCCAAGCTGGCTAAGTGCTGCTAATTGTGGGCTATCACCTTGTAGAAATAAGGTGCTAAATTCTCGCCTTATAGGATAGTTTTTACGTAAACTATCAAAGCCGTCGCTCTCTAGACGACGAAGTAATATTCCGTCATCGCGGCGAACGTCATAAATTAAATGCACTAAACGGGCAATATCTTGCTCATTAAGGCTTTGCGTAACAGTTGCATTTGTAATGGCTGGTGTTGGTAAAAAATCATCCAACGATTTAATCGCCTCAACACCTTTGAGCTGACACAGTTTTTGATACAACATTTGTGTACCACGAGCTTTCCCCTCAAGTGTATGCCCTGCAATGTGCACACTAGCGTAACGAACATGCTCTAGTAATTCAGTTAAAATATTGGGTTCTTTCTCCCATACATCAAGTACTAAATCTAAATCAGCCCCAGCTTCCATTACCTCAAGTAATGCTTGGTTATCAATTACATCGCCACGGCTTGCATTAATTAGCGTGGTTCCTGGCTTAAGTGCCTTTAAACGCTCTTTACCCATCATGTGCAGTGTTTTATGCTCGCCACTTTTAACAAGGGGAACGTGAAAAGTAACAACATCTGACTGCGCTAATAACTCATCAAGCGCTACATGCTCTTGTAATAAGCCTTGTTCGTGCTTAATCGGATCGCACAGCAGTACAACTACGTTTAATGCTTTTAATTTTTGCGCCAAACATGTACCAATGTTGCCCATCCCTACAATACCAATTGTTTGACCACACAATGGACGCGCATTTTCTTGGCTTAATGCAAATAAGCTACTAATTACATATTCAGCTACAGCAACCGCATTACAACCAGGTGCACTTGTAAAAGCAATATTTCTATCATGCAGTAATTGCGTATCAATATGGTCAATGCCGATTGTGGCAGTACCTACAAAGCTCAACTTGTCAGCTTGTACCAAAAGTTCATGATTAACATTTGTCACCGAACGAGTAAGAAGAACATCTACATCTATTAATTGTTCAGGCGTTAATTTACGACCATCAAAACGCTCAACCTCACCAAAGTCTGCAAAGTACTGCTCAACTAAAGGCATATTTTGATCGGCAAGAATTTTCATTACAGAGTCCGTTTGGCAATTAAGAGGCGCCATTGTAGCGAACAACCTAGCCTTTACACAAACTAAAAAGGCGCATTTTAGTTAATACAAACACTCAAAAATGGGGATGTGGATTGTTTTAAATCAGCAATTAAAATTAGGAATTTAAACGATGCAAATAATAACCTTACTATTGAATACACAAAGGCCGAATCACAGCATGATTCGGCCTTTATTATGCAAAATAAACTTCAATTACATTATATTTTATTTACTTGATTTTAGTTTATAGCTCAAAGTCTTTTTTGAATTTCAAACCAAATTCACTTCGATCATTACTACGCATTACGCCAACAAAACCTGATTGTTGTAGACGACCAACATCGTAAACTTCGTTTAGAACGTTTTCACCATACAGTGTAACTTCCATATCGCCATATGGATTAGTGTAGGAAATATTAAAACCAACTAGTTCACGTGAATCTATTGTCTCACTTTGGTTATAAACTGATTGCCCTTGCATGTCGCTTCGGTACGAATAGTTAGCATTAAATGCAAGTGTTGCGCCGCTCTCTAAATCCATAAAGTAAGAAGGTGCAACCATGACAGTCCAGCGTGGTGTAAGTGCTGGTGAATCGCCTTTACCTATACCTTGTACACCCTCAGCCACTTCTGTTATTTCAGAATCTAAATAACCAACTGCACTGCGAATAGTAAAGTCATCAGTAATAGCGACGGTTGTTTCAAGCTCAATACCTTGTGCTTTAGACTGACCCGCATTTTCTACAATTGTTACGAAACCGCCACCTGCTGTTGGGTCTGAAAACGGTAATGCTAAATCAGTGTAATCAGTCACAAATACCGCAAGCATCATAGATACATTTTCGTGTACTTGGCCTTTTAGACCCATTTCATAGTTAACCGCTTTCGTTTCGTCAAATGATACAAACTGGTCTGGTCCACCAAATGGGCGCGGTGGAAAACCACCTGTTTGGTAGCCTTTTTGAATTTGGCCATACACATTCATATTATTACTAAGCTGATAAGATGCATTTACATCCCAGGTAACTGCATCAAAATCTGCACTTACATACTTACGAGTAGGAAATGATGGGAATATAGCATTTGCATCTTTTTCATCTTTTGAATAACGAAGACCACCACCAACGGTTAAATCGTCAGTTAAATCATAGCTTGCATTAAAGTAGGCTGCGTAAGAATTAGTTTCTTGGTTAATTTCAAAATCGCCGTAACCACCAAATGATTCTGTTACTCCGTCATTCAATAAGCCATTGGGTGTATTAAATGGGCTGAATACAAATGGGCCTGAACGTGTAAAGCCATCTTCATTAAAAAAGTAAAGGCCTGACACAAAGTCCATATTATCAAATGTTGCATTTAGTTGAATTTCAAACGAGTACTGATCAGCTCCGCCCTCTTCTGGAAACTCAGATAAGTTTAAAGGTGATGCATCGTCATCTAGGCCACCTTCATACTCAGATGTACGGTAGCTTGAGATAAACTTAGTAGTATAAGTATCGTTAATTGCCCAATCAGCCGAGAACGATGTGCCCCAACCTGAGTAAGAAGTTGATTCAATACCTGCAACGGTTGTGCCTAATTCATCAGGGTGTAGTGGTCAATAAAATTTGGCCACAGTTTTAGAATCTTGATATCTAACCTCAGATTCATTTGGCGCTAAACCGGCATTATAATGATGCGGCCTAACGCTGTTGTAATATCCGTTGATATAATCACTAACGCTATATTTAGCATCTATAAAATTTCCATATCCAACCTTTGGCATCCATTCCGTTTTAAAGCTTCTAAAAAATCGCTCCATTGGTGCATTATCCCAACAGTTTCCACGCCTACTCATACTTTGTTTGATTTTATAGCGCCATAAACGTTGACGATATTTTAAACTGGTATAGTGACTACCCTGGTCTGAATGAAACATCAGTCCTGTCGGTTTTCCTCTGCTTTCATACGCGAGTTCAAGCGCTTTTAGCGTTAAATTAGTATCTGGCGACAACGACATGGCCCAGCCAACTACTTTACGTGCAAATAAATCAATAATAACGGCTAAACAAGCCCAGCGATTACCTACCCAAATATACGTCACATCACCGCACCACACGGTATCTGGCTCAACAACATCAAATTGTCTATCAAGCAGATTTGGAATTTCAAGGTGCTCATTACCGCCGCGTTTATATGAATGTTGAGGTACTTGGCAGCTTTCAAGCTTTAATTTAACCATTAGCTTAGCAGCACGATAACGGCTCAATTCAAAATCATTGTTCGTTGCTATTGCCGCGATTGTCCGCGCCCCAGCTGAGCCGCCGCTCATTGCATGTATTGCTCTAACTTCAGCCTCTAGCCTTATTTGTTCTGGTGTCGGCGTTGTATCCCTTATAGCCCAATATTTATAACTGCTACGATGCACATTGAATACGTTACACAGCACGCTAATTGGGTAACGCTTTCGTTGATTTAGTTTCTCAATTAACGAGAATTGTTCAGGGAGTCGGACATCAAGAGAGCGGTAGCCTTTTTTAATATATCCTTTTCTAATTCGATGCGTTGGATTTGCTTTTTAAGTTCGCGGATTTCAATTTGTTCGGGCGTCATTGGCGAAGCCGATGGTGGCTGGCCATTACGCTCTTGCTTTAATTGAGTAACCCACTTACTAACGGTTGATTTACCCACACCCATCGCTTTGGCTGCTTCTTCTTGAGTATAACTTTGGTCAACTACAAGCTGAGCTGTTTCTAATTTGATTGCTGCAGAATACGTTGCACGTTTTAATTTCGTCATTTTTTCACCCAAATTTGTATGCTTATCAGCATAACATTTCTTTCTTAATGGGTGGCCAAAATTACTTTACCACTACAATTTGTACTTGAGTTCTACTTTGCTCAACTTCTTTCTCAGCCGTTTGCGCTGCATGAGAAGCACTTGCAGCTGATTGAGAGATATCTCCTACACTCTGTTTCATCTCTTCCATTGATTGCTTTACAATCTCAGCATCAGTGGTTTGTTTAGTCGTTGCACGCTCCGCTTGTTCCATCCCCTGCACTAAGCGAGTAGAGTTTTCCATTAACGGTTCGCAAACCGCGATAATTTCTAACACCGTTTTTTTCAATATGCCAATAAAAGAGTTGAAGTTTATAGATACTTGACCTATTTAATCTTCAGAGTTAACTGTCAATTTAGTGCTTAGCGAGCCTTTACCGCTTGCTAATAAGCTTAAATTATTTGCCGCATCACTTGCCGAAGAAGCAATTCGCTTAGCTATCCAAATAGCCATAAAGAGCAATAAAATAAGCGATACAATAGAAACAACTAACATTAACGTAAGGGCGTAATCAGAGCGGTCCTTTGTGCTTGCAACAAGTTCAAAAAAACGATCGTCAGCTTTGACTTGTGCTGCCTTAAACTTTTCTAGGACATCGTTATAAAGCGCTGTTTTCCTCTGTGCTTGTTGTTGAATTTTACTAAAATCTGCTGTTCCATTTACCATGCCATTTGCGATAGTCGCTGATATTTTTTCGTAATTTGCGAGCTGCTCTTTAGTGTCACTGTGAATGTAAGAGGCATTTATTTTTTCTATCGCAATAATATTCAATTCAAGTTGCTTGTATGTGTCAGATGCTTTCTCGACTAAATCTTGCTCACCAAATGTACGGCTTGGGTGTAAAGTTCGTCCAGCTTCTCTAAAATACCAACATTAGCTGATGTTAACTTAACAACTTTGTAGGATGATTTTTCCATTTCATCAAGTGCAATTCTATTATCATTCATAGCAAAATAGTTGATCAGAACAATCACTAAAAATGCAACGACAGCAATACTCGTAATCGCATGTATTTTTTTACTTATGCTGAGATTTTGAAAAGAGAAGCCTGAAGCCATTGTGAATAGCTTATTTTATTGTCTAAATCTATTATCGGCTTATTACTCATAAGTGTTAACTAAATTTGTAATATTTCTAGTTTTTTTTACAAATAATTCAAAATTCTACATAACTAATTGCCCTTTAAAAAAGAAAGTACAAATAACATTCAATTTAAATTGCAGGCACAAAAAAACCAGTAACATTTCTGTTACTGGTTTCTAAATTTGGTGCGGATGGGGGGACTTGAACCCCCACGCCCGAAAGCACCACCCCCTCAAGGTGGCGTGTCTACCAATTCCACCACATCCGCATTTTTAAGCTCTCGCTTATTTGTTAAACATATGATTTATTTGAGGAGTATAAATCGTTTAACGATAACATTACGCTAAATTAGTTCGGTACGTCAGAGCTTTGCTCTTTAGTAGATGTTACCGGAACATCTTCTTCAACAGGAACTACAGTTTCCACTGCAGGAGCTGCTTCTAGGTTTTCCCATTCGTCAGTCTTTTTAATTTGACCTGCAGTTAGGTTACCTAGCACAATGCTTAAAACAAAAAATACTGTTGCTAAGCTTGTGGTTGTTTTTGTCATAAAGTTACCAGCACCTGACGAACCAAAAACCGTGCCTGATGCACCAGCGCCAAATGAAGAACCCATATCTGCGCCTTTACCTTGTTGAATTAAAACCATTCCAACTAGAGCTAAAGCCACAACTAAATAAACTACTAATAAAATTTCGTACATCTTATACAGTCCCTTTTGCACTGTTACAGATTGCAGAAAAAGATTCTGCTTTTAGACTTGCGCCGCCAATTAAGCCGCCATCTATATCTGTTTGTGCAAATAATAATTCGCTATTTTTTTCATTAACGCTACCACCATATAAGATGGTAAGCCCTTGTGCTAAAGTGCTATCAAGTACAGCAATTTTATCACGGATAAATTTATGAACAGTTTGTGCCTGCTCTGGCGATGCAGTCTTACCTGTGCCTATGGCCCAAACGGGCTCGTATGCTATCACAGAATCTTTCAGTGCTGCTACACCTAATTTTTCAATTACTGCATCAATTTGTGCAGCAACTACTTGTTCGGTTTGACCGTTTTTTTGCTCACTTTCACTTTCGCCAACACATAAAATTGGTGTTAACCCAACTTCTTGTGCTCTAGCAAACTTTTCAGCGACAGTTTCATTACTTTCGTTATAAATACTGCGGCGTTCAGAGTGACCAACGAGTACGTAAGTTGCACCTAAATCTTTTAGAAGCTGTCCGTCTACTTCACCGGTAAACGCACCAGGTGTATTTTCAGAAACAGTTTGAGCGCCTGTAGAAACACCACTAGCTATCATCGCTGGTACAAGTGGGAATGGAGGAAATAAAACAATGTCCATCTCTTGTGATTTTACGTCGTTAATAGCATCAGACATTTGTTTAACTAGCTCTAACGAACCATTCATTTTCCAGTTGCCTGCGACCATCGCCTTGCGTATTGCCATTTTCCACTCCACATTAGAAAGCGGGCGAGATATTAACTTTTCTCGCCCAAAGTTACAAGAGGTTATTGTTATTAATCAGTCTGTTTGCTCATAGATTCTACAACAGCTGCAATTTTTTGAGCGCTGTCTATTACAATTTTTTCTTGCTCGGCTTCAACCATAACACGAACCACAGGTTCAGTACCTGATTTGCGCAGTAAAACTCGGCCTTTGTCGCCTAAAGCAAGCTCAACTTCTGCTACAGCTGAAAGTACCTCTGGCGCTTTTGTCGGATCTGTTCCAGCGGTATAGCGCACGTTAATCATTTTCATTGGATATTTAGTAAAACCAGCACCCAAATCTTGTAGTGTACGGTTTTGAGCAACCATAGCTGCAAGTACTTGCAAACTTGATATAATGCCATCACCCGTGCTAATTAAATCTAAATTTAATACATGGCCTGAGCTTTCACCGCCAATTTTCCAGCCTTTTTGCTGTAGTAATTCCATTACATAGCGGTCACCCACTTTACTGCGAGCAAACTCGATACCTTTCGCTTTTAAAGCATTTTCAAGACCCATGTTAGACATTACAGTGCCAACTACACCTCCACCCAACATATCATCTTCGGCAGCTTGGCAAGCAATAATATAAACTAAATCGTCACCATCAAATACACGACCATTATGATCAACCATCATTACACGATCGCCATCCCCATCGTATGCAATACCTACGTCAGCTTTAAATTCAAGCACTTTGCGTTTAAGGGTATCTACATGAGTAGCGCCACATTCATGATTTATATTAACGCCATTAGGCTCGCATGCATGTGTTATAACTTCAGCGCCAAGTTCGCGCATGACAGAAGGAGCTATATGGTATGTAGCGCCATTTGCGCAATCGACAACAATTTTAAGCCCTTCTAAAGATAACCCTTGGGGGAACTGGCTCTTACAAAACTCTATATAACGGCCGTCTGCACTAACTAAACGCGAAGCTTTGCCTAATTTATCTGAAGCAACACATGTCATTTGCTCATCAAGCATCGCTTCAATTTGAAGCTCTACTGCATCATCAAGCTTTAAGCCTTGACCATTGAAAAACTTAATACCGTTATCGTAATACGGATTATGTGAGGCACTAATTACAATACCTGCCTCAGCACGAAATGTTTGCGCTAAATACGCAACTGCAGGTGTCGGCATTGGACCCAGTAATACAACATCAATACCAGCGGCAATTAAACCAGCCTCAAGTGCGGTTTCAAGCATATAGCCCGAAATACGCGTATCTTTACCTATAATGACTTTTTTAGTACCACTTTGAGATAATACGCGCCCTGCAGCCCAACCCAACTTCATTGCAAACTCAGGGTTAATAGGTGGCGTTCCTACTAGACCACGTACGCCATCAGTACCAAAATATTTTCTTTCTTTCATTATGCAATTCCTTTCTCGCAGGCTTGATATACACCAAGTACGTCTGCGGTTTCTTTAACGTCATGTACACGAATAATTTTTGCGCCATTTTGCGCCGCGATTAACGCACCCGCTAAGCTGCCCGCTAATCGCTCATTTGTTTCTCTATTTAATAGATTACCTATCATCGACTTACGAGATAATCCGGCCAATAATGGCAAACCTAACTTGTTAAAATCATCAAACTTAGCCAATATTTGATAGTTATGGCTAAGTGTTTTTCCAAATCCAAAACCAGGGTCTAGAATAAGTCGCTCAAACTTAATCCCTGCTGTTTCACATGCTTTAATACGTTCACTAAAAAACATATTTATATCTGCAAACAGATTGTCGTAATGAGGTGCGCACTGCATGCTGCGGGGTTGCCCTTGCATATGCATTAAACAAATTGCTACATCTTCATACTGCGCAAGCGTTTCTAAGGCGTTTATTTCTTGTAGAGCTCTTACATCATTGACTATATCTGCCCCAGCGAGTATTGCTTGCTCCATAACTTGCGCTTTACTAGTATCAATTGAAATAACGCAATCACTGTACTCACGTATCGCTTTAATAGCAGGAATTACTCGGGCAAGTTCATCTTTTAAACTCACATCTGGCGCGCCTGGGCGGGTAGATTCTCCCCCTATATCTAAAATTTGCGCACCGTCATCTAATAATTGCATTGCGCGCTTTAGCGCTATTTTGGGGTCTAAAAACTGCCCGCCGTCAGAAAATGAGTCTGGCGTTACATTCAATATTCCCATAATAACAGGCTTTTCAATATTGAGCGTACGTCCTCTGGGAAGCTTTAATATATTAGTCATTGTCAACCTTTATTCTTTTTCTAAATAGCTGATACAAAAAAGCCCCGAAATTCGGGGCTTTCATTACTATTTTAACGATTATTCAGCTTTATCATCAAGGTTTGTTTCATCTTTTTTCGATGAATCATCCGCTTTTTGACTTTCATCAAGCACTGGCTCTTGCTCTTTTACCGGCTTAGCTTCATGGCGGTCATGAGCATCGCGCGGCTCACGCACTGGTTGGCGTGCCATTAAATCATCAATTTGCTTAGCGTCGATTGTTTCGTATTTCATTAACGCGTCTTTCATTGAGTGAAGAATATCAATATTTTCTTTTAATATTTCTTCTGCTCTTTGGTAGTTACGATCTGAAAACAAGCGTACTTCAGCATCAATTACTTTAGCAGTATCATCCGACATACTAGATGCACGGCTTCCGCCACCACCCATATACATCTCGTTTTGATCTTCAGCGTAAAGCAATGGACCTAGCTTTTCACTTAAACCCCAATGTGTAACCATTTTACGTGCAATATCAGTTGCGCGCTCAATATCGTTACTTGCACCCGTTGTTACTTTGTCAGCACCATAAATAAGCGCTTCAGCAATACGGCCACCATAAAGGCTTGAAATCATTGATTCTAAAAGTTCTTTTGAATGACTAACACGGTCTTGTTCAGGCAAGTACATTGTTACACCTAGCGCACGGCCACGTGGAATAATAGATACTTTGTAAACTGGATCATGTTCAGGAACCATACGGCCCACAATTGCGTGGCCTGCTTCGTGATATGCTGTCATTTCTTTTTCTTGCTCGCTCATCACCATGGTTTTGCGCTCTGCGCCCATCATGATTTTATCTTTAGCAGCGTCAAATTCAGCCATACTTACAACACGTTTATTACCACGTGCAGCATAAAGTGCAGCTTCGTTTACTAAGTTCGCTAAATCAGCGCCAGAAAAACCTGGTGTTCCACGTGCTATAAGAGCCGCTTCTACGTTATCGCCTAATGGCACTTTACGCATGTGTACTTTAAGTATTTGCTCACGACCACGTATATCAGGTAAACCTACTTCTACTTGACGGTCAAAACGACCTGGACGAAGTAATGCAGGGTCTAGAACATCTGGTCGGTTAGTTGCCGCAATAACGATAATACCTTCGTTACCACCAAAACCATCCATTTCTACTAGCATTTGGTTGAGTGTTTGCTCACGTTCATCGTTACCGCCGCCCATACCTGCGCCACGTTTACGACCAACCGCATCAATCTCATCTATAAAGATAATACAAGGTGCCGCTTTTTTAGCTTGTTCAAACATATCACGTACACGTGACGCACCAACACCGACAAACATTTCAACAAAATCTGAACCAGAAATTGTAAAAAACGGTACTTTCGCTTCACCCGCAACAGCCTTTGCAAGTAACGTTTTACCAGTACCAGGAGGACCAACCATTAGTACGCCCTTAGGAATACTACCGCCAAGCTTTTGAAACTTAGAAGGGTCACGTAAAAAGTCTACCAATTCGGTAACATCTTCTTTCGCTTCATCACAACCAGCAACATCTGCAAACGTGGTTTTAATTTGATCTTCGCTCATTAAACGGGCTTTACTCTTACCAAATGACATAGCGCCTTTACCGCCACCGCCTTGCATTTGACGCATGAAGAATATCCATACACCTATAAGCAGTATCATCGGGAACCAAGAAATAAATATACTTGCTAAGAATGATTGTTCTTCAGGTTGTACCCCCTTCACATTTACATCATTTTTAAGTAAATCATTTATTAAGTCTTCATCGTACATTGGCATCGTTGTTTGAAAACGCTCACCACTGCTCTTAGTACCAGTAATATTTCCTGTACCGCGGTCGATAATAACTTCTTGTAAAGAGCCACTGCGGACATCTTTAACAAATTGAGTGTAACTTGTTTGACGATCAACTTGCTCGCCACCATTAAAGCTCTGAAAGACTGACATCAGCACAACTGCAATCACCAGCCATAGTATTAAATTTTTCGCCATATCGCTCAAGGGGTTAACCTCTTGTATCCAATTAATTTAAATTCAACTAAACGCCAAGCAACTGTACTACAGTTTGTATCCAGTCGCTACTATATATACTTCCCGAGAACGGGCACGTGAGGCATCAGGTTTGCGTATTTTCACTGCTTTAAAACTATTACGTACATCTTGCAAGTATTGATCAAAGCCTTCACCTTGGAAAACCTTAACAATAAATGCGCCATTTTTCTTTAGTACTTGACTACACATATCCAGCGCAAGTTCTACCAAATACATACTACCCGCTTGATCTACTGAGTTATTACCACTCATATTTGGTGCCATGTCAGAGAGTACCACATCAACATTTTTACCATCAATACGTTTTAGCAACGCATTTAACACAGCTTCTTCACGAAAGTCACCTTGTAAAAAGTCAACACCCGCAAGTGAGTCCATAGGTAATATGTCACAGGCAATTACTTGACCTTTGTCACCTACTTTTTCTGCCAAATACTGTGACCAGCTTCCTGGAGCTGCTCCTAAATCAACAACGGTCATACCAGGGCGAAGTAACTTATCTCTATTTTGTACTTCATCTAATTTAAAAACCGCTCGTGAACGCCAGCCTTTTTTTTGCGCTTCTTGAACATATTTATCATCAAAATGTTCTTTCAGCCATCGCTGTGAACTGGCTGACTGTTTTTTATTTGTCATAAATTAACACGCAACTAATTAGTAATATTCTCTAGATGGCGTTAGAATACCCTTAATTCAAGCCATATTCAGCAAAATTTGTATAAACATGACATTATCAAACAAACAAAAGCAGTTTTTAAAAGGTCAGGCACATAGCCTCAAGCCTGTAGTTTTACTAGGTTCTAACGGTTTAACCGAAGGCGTAGTAGTCGAAATTCAAAGTGCATTAGAAATTCACGAATTAATCAAAGTTAAAGTTCCAACTGATGATCGTGAAACAAAAGCACTTATTTTTGAAGCAATCGTACGTGAAACTGGTGCGACTAAGCTACAAACGATAGGTCACACTATTGTGCTTTATCGTCAAAGTGTTGAGAAAAAAATACATTTACCACGTAATTAATTAATCCTATTTAAAGGATTTAGCACGTTTAAATTAAAAAACCAGCTTAATGCTGGTTTTTTGTTATATAACACTTTTTAATTTAAAAGCTCATTGTATGGTGCGTTACATCATAATCAGTGCCATTACTTCTGGGCTTATTATGCAATATAAAATACTGAGTAAATTGTGTCTCACTCATAGCTGGCACTTTTTCATTGGAAAGTAGCTCGGCTAGTTGCGGCGTAGTATTACTGTGCCCAATAACAACAACTACACCCTTTAGTTTGAGTAACTCATTTTTTAAATCACCTAGCTCACCTGCGTTATACACATTTAATTTGGTATTAAAATGTGCCTGCAAAGGTGCGGCTGTCTGCAACGTGCGTTTATAGTTGCTGCTAAAAAGATGTATATTTTGATGTTCTTTAAACAAAGTAACTAAATTATTTGCACGTGCCTTCCCCTCTTCTGAGAGCGCTGGGTTTTTCCCCGTTAACTTTTCGCTATGACGAAACAAATATATCTCATCAGGTGCGGCAAATGCCAAACTACAATTAAATGACAAGGCTAAAAAAGTGATTGCTAATATTATTTTATTCATATTTTTTCACCTCGTTTGTATTCTAATAGCCTGTCGATAAATTCAGTTGTTAATTCATTTATTACGCCGGTTTCAGCATTAACGATTAAACTAAAACCAACATTTAAGTGGGGAAACACAACCACATCGCTTCTATATCCTTGCACCCAGCCACTATGATAGTAAAGCGTTTCATCAGCGTAATTATAAACCCGCCAACCTAGTCCGTAATAAGCCTCATTAAGGTGTTTTTTCCACACCCTGCGATGCATTTCTTTTTTTGTATGTGTATAAGGACGCGTTTGCTTTGCGAGAGTATCTAATGACAAAACATCAGGGTATTGCCCTAGCTGGGCTTTTAACCAAATGGCCATGTCACTTGCACTTGCGTTTACACCCGCTGCAGGTTCCACTTTATAATAATTTTTTTTAAGCTTAGCGCTATACCAACGTTTTGTACCGCGCACGTGTGGTAATGCGTAATTTTCATCCTGAACCATAGATTCAAAACCTAAGCTGGCATCACCCATTTTTAAAGGCGCAAAAATAGTTTCTCGTAACCACTGCGCGTAACTTTTACCACTGCTTTGTAATATCACATTACCTATAAGGCTAAACATAACATTTTGATAACCGTAACATTCGCCTGGTTTGCAAATAGGTTTAACACTAAGTAATTTTTCAACAATACTGGGGTAATCCATACGAGACTCTATCAAATTATCGTACGCATTAGGCACTAACCCACTTGCATGACTTAGAAGGTGAAATACCTTTAAATCATCTTGATAAACAGTCCCTTTGAACTCAGTTATGTAATCGCTAACAGCTTTATCTAATTTAAGTAAACCCTCATTGGCTAATTTAGCTGATAACGAGCCTGCAAATGTTTTAGAAACAGACGCGAGCCTAAACCGGGTATGCTTATTTACTTTTTGTCCATTTCGGGTTTTAGTTACACCCATGGTGTGGATGTAGTCTGAGTTGTTTGTACTTACAATCGAAAGTGCAGCGCCTGGTATACCTTTACTTTTTAATTTTTTTTGCGCATAACGGCCGTACTTTTTTACAAATGCATCCCAATCAGGATCTGCTTTTGCTGCAAAACTCACAGAGCTAAACAACAAACACAAAGCAGGTAGGCTATACAATAAAGATTTGAGATACTTCATTTTTATAAATTTTATCTTTTTAACTACATCTATGTAGATAATATCATGAAGTTTTGTTTGGACTAACGTACAATACGACGATTATTTGGTTTTTAGTGAGTGTTTAGTACTTATGCGTTTTTTTGTTGTGTCACTTTTTGTTATATTATCAACTGGTTGTACTCTTACAAAGCAGCCGGCCGAGCCACTGGCTATGCCATTAAAGCCAACATTAAAAAGTCAGACCTACCAGCTTGAGTACACCACAGAACACTCATCCCCAAAAGTTAAATCCGTTCAACTTCCTGCACATAAGGTAGTTAGAAACCAAACAGTAAAAATTATTACCGATAAGGCAAGTGTAACCGATAAACTTTTATCGCAAATTAGCCAAGCACTTAACGATAAACAGCTAAAAGTAACCACTAAAAATAACAGTGACTACACACTAACTATTCAGCAACTTGATTTAACTTTCACTGACGATGTTAAGTACGCAATAAAGCAACCTGAGAACCCTTTTACATTATATTCAGATATTGCTCAGCAATACCCAACTCAGGAATGCGCTGCAATATTCGCACAAGTAAGTATGCGCCTCACACACAAAGCATCGGGTGATGTTGTTTGGTTTGCTAAATCTTCTATTGATAGTGCAAGTTTTCATCGTGAGCCACTAGTTTATAGTTTCACCGAAGAGCAAAAAATAACTAATGAGCTTGAGGTTGTCGCTTTTGTCCATCAGCAAAATACTGATGAAGCCCGCATGGAAAGACTTGGAAAAGACATTCAAATTCCTCAGTACAAAACGTTGTCAAAGTTATCTAGCCTTGCCAAGCTTAGTGGTCCATGTAACAGAACAGAAGTAAGCGCATTAACGCCTATGATGCAGTTTTACTTAAGCAGTATATTAATCGATAAAATTAAAGTTCAGTAGGTTTTAGCCAGCTTGCGCTTACACTTACTACATTTTTTTACAGATTAAAGGAACGAATTAACAATATACTACGCTTAATAACAAATAATAATTAGGCCCTTAGGGATGAGAAACACTTTGCTTAACCATACTTTACTGAGCATAACACTGCTTTTTTGCTTTATTTTTAGCACCACAAGTATGGCAAGTAATCGCTATTATGCAGACAATACGTTAGAGCCAACCCAAGGCTTTGCCTGGGATTGGAGTGCAGGTGCGGGCTTTTATATTGAAGATTCTTACCTAATCGGTATCGAATCTTACGATAAGGGCGTTGAGCTTGATTTAAGTCTTGCTGTTTCTTACGATAAATTTTATCTTGATTTTGATCACAATCAACTCAGCGGTGGCCTTGTAATTGGTTACAGTCTTATAGATAAATTTGATTGGGGCTTAGATATACTTGGCACAAATACTCAAGCCGGGTTTGACGAAAAAGGCCTCGGGTTTTATAACCATGGTGTTATAAAAGAACTCCAAGGTATTAAAAAACGTAATTACGATTTTGATGTTGGTCTTAGGCTCTCGCGCCGATTTGAAAACTCACAATTCTCCTTTGAATACCTTCATGACATATCTGGTGCCCATAATGGCTGGGTTATAAATAGCTTTTTTAGCCACATTTTGCCATGGCGAAACTGGGAGTTTAGGTCTGGTGTTGGTTTAAGCGCCTACTCTGCTGACTTTACCAATTATTACTTTGGCATTGATAGCGATGAAGCCACCAGCCTTCGCCCGATTTATACCAGCAATGCCAGTACTAGTATTATCTTTGAGTTCCATGCTGAATATCCAATAAGCCATGATTGGGTGTTTTTATCCGGTTGGCTTACTACATGGTTTTCAAAAGAAATTGACGACAGCCCAATTATTTCCCAAGGATATCAACATAAAGCCAAGGTAGGCCTACGTTATGTATTTTAGATGGATCTGGGTATTACTGATCTTTCCCTGTACCTTTACTGTTAAAGCGCAGGACCCCCCTGAAGCACTCATAGCACTACCCGACACTTGTGTTGCACTGCGCGAAGGGCGTAATTGCTATGCCGATGTCACACTTACGTGGGAGCAACCTATCATTGGCAATTACTGCCTACGCGATGCAACTTCAAAGTACATTATGCAATGTTGGCTAAAGCAACAAAGTGGTACTTTTAATTATGCTTTTGACTCACAGCAAAGCATTTCATTTGAACTATTTGATAGCAATACATCCAAAGTCATCAGTACAGCAGAAGTAAAACTACAATGGGTTTATCAAAACAGACAAAAAAAACGCCGCTGGCGACTATTTTAATACCAATCGCATTAGGGATATTTTATGGATAACTACGGCACTATTTTACTTGTTGAAGACGATGCATCACTAGCGCAATGGGTTGCTGAATATTTAACAGAGCAAGGCTATACAACGCATGTTTGTCATCGTGGTGACGAAGTTGTTAGCAAGGTCAAAACGTTAAACCCAAATATTGTGCTCCTTGATATTATGCTCCCGGGGCAAGATGGTATCAGCGTGTGTAGAGAGCTTCGTAGCTTTTATAATTCGCCTATTATAATGCTCACCGCACGCGATGAAGAGATGGATGAAGTTATTGGTTTAGAAGTTGGCGCAAGCGACTACATAATGAAACCGGTGCGTCCGCGTGCATTACTAGCGCGAATAAAAGCAGCACTGCGTCAAAACAATGAGCCAAATAAGCCACAGGTTAGCCAAAGCATTATTCAAGTTGGTGCACTTAGTATTAATACCGAATCTAGAAATGTGACCCTTAACGAGCAAGATATAAACATATCAAGCGCCGAATATCTATTATTACACTACCTTGCAAGCAATGCAGGTCAAGTTGTCTCACGCGATGCCGTATTTAAAGCGACGAAAGGTAGAGAGTACGACGGGCTTGATAGAAGTGTTGATGTACTTATTTCTGCACTTCGTAAAAAATTTAATGATGATCCACAAAACCCCGAAAAAATTAAAACTATTTGGGGCCGTGGATATTTACTTGTTTCTACCGCGTGGTAATAGAGCGATGAATAAATAAATGAAAAAGTTTTATATATCGCTTCTAGGCAGTGCACTTTTATCTATTGTGGTATTGGGCTGGCTTATTGATGCTTTTAGTCAACAAGCGCATACCCCACAAGATGAATTTAGTCAGCAAAGTAAAATGATCATGGGTTTTAATAAGCAGTTAGCTAACATACCTACATCTGAGCGCAGCGATTATGTAAAACAACTAGCCCGAGAGTTTGATGTTTTAATTGACTACAAGCCAAATGAGTCACTCGCCTTACCACCTTCTTTATTATTACAAATGCACACGCCAGGTGGGCTGATTTTAGAGGATCAGCAAGGCTTTTATATGCTTTATAGTAGCGACATTTTAAATCCTTTTCACTTATCAATGCGCTTAGATAAAATTTTTGATAGCGAGCAGCATAACGACATTATATTAACTCTACTATTTTACGCAGGCCTATGTGTATTTATGGGGTTTATTATCGCGCCCTTAGCTAAACGGCTAACTGTCTTAAATGAAGCCGCTAAAAAGTTTGCCTCTGGTAATGTTCAAGCCCGAATAAAGGTATCGCACTTTACCTATATAAAAGATGTAGAGCTTACTTTTAACCGCATGGCTAGCCAAATAGAGAAACTTGTCGCCGAAAACAAACTAATGGCCTCGAGCTTGTCTCACGACATCCGCACCCCTATCGCGTGCCTGCGATTTGGTTTAGATGCGGCATTAGATAGCCATGATGAGCAAAAAGTAAAACAGTATTTAACCCGTATGGAAAACGATTTAGATCATATGGAATCGATGCTTAGTAGCTATTTAGCATTTGCTACTTTAGAGCAAAACGCGAATAAACTAACCTATTCATCAACCAATATTAAATCCTACCTTGAAGATATTTTAGTTCAACTTGCACCAAAACTTGAAATGCAAATGCTCAACGTACAGCTCAATAGTACAGATAAAATAATAAATGCAGATCTTCACTGGTTGGCTCGTGCAATTACTAACTTATTAACAAACGCATGTGATTTTGCAAACCAACATATTTACCTCAGTGCAAGGTTACACGAGCAACAGCTTATAATAACGGTAGAAGATGACGGCCCAGGTATCGCACAAGAAAACTTTAGTAACGTATTTAGCCCATTTTTTAGAGAGGAAGATCACCGTAACAGAGCCGATAAAAGTTATGGCCTTGGCTTAGCCATTGTTACCAAAGTAGCTGATTGGCATCATGGCAGCGTTAAAGTAACTAAAAGCACCCAGCTAGGTGGTGCGTGCTTTACTCTAACTATTGCACAGCACCATAATCCGTAAAGCAATAGTTACAGATTGTAATTAACAATTATTAAACAAAATCAACTCGTTATTTTAAACGACTTAATAACAACAATTAAAATCGATGGTTATAACATACACTTTACTTATTAATTTGTGCTAGATCAGCAAATAAGCACTTTTTATTTTTTTACATTTCCAGTAGATTGTCACCGCCGTCACACAATAGAGAAGTACAATAATATGAGCGCAGTTAGAGGCGAGTTTAGCTCTCGCTTTGGTTTTATTATGGCCGCCGCGGGTTCTGCCGTTGGTTTGGGCAATATTTGGGGATTCCCTACACAAACAGCCAGTAATGGCGGTGCTGCATTTTTAGTCGGATATTTAGTGCTTGCGTTCTTTTTAGCCTACCCCGCTTTAATGGCTGAACTTATGATTGGACGTCATGGCCAAGCAAACGCAGTGTCATCTCTTCAAAAAATATCTAATAAGCCATGGCAAAAACACTTTGCCTTTGCTGTTGGTTTTGGCGGTATTTTATGCGCTGGCTTTATACTAAGCTTTTACGCCATTGTTGCCGGTTGGATGCTCAGCGCCACAGCTGAACCAATAGCCACTTTAGTTGGTGCCAACACAGCATCTACATGGTTAAGCGAGCAATCACTTACTCGAAATATTATATTCACCATGATCTTTATCGTACTAACAGTCGCTATTATAAGTAGAGGCGTTGAAAACGGTATTGAGAAGTGGTCTAAGCGTTTAATGCCTGCACTTTTAGGCATTTTATTTGCACTTATTGCTTACGTAATGACGCAAGATGGTGCTATGGAAGGCTTAAAAGCCTACTTAGTCCCTGACTTTTCATCTATTTTTGACGCAAAACTATTAGTAAGTGCATTAGGGCAAGCTTTCTTCTCATTATCGCTTGGCACTAGCGTAATGATTATTTACGGCTCGTACATTAGTAAAAAAGAAAACCTCGTTTCTTTAGGCGCGTATGTAACCCTTATTGACGTATTTATTGCTTTTGTTGCAGGCTTACTGATCATCCCAGCTATGTACGTAGCACAAGCTCAAGGCGTTGAAATATTCTCGGCCACAACGGGTAAGCTACTCTCTGAAGATACATTAGTGTTTCAGGTACTCCCCGCTTTATTTGATGGAATGGGCGAAGTAGGTCTGTTTGTGGGTTTCTCATTTTTTGCGTTAATGAGTATTGCCGCTTTAACATCATCTATTTCAATGTTAGAGGCGCCAGTATCATACACCGTAGAGCGCTTTGGGATGAAACGCGTTCAAGCAACGTGGTTAATTGGGGCGCTAATCGCTATCGTCAGCATTACAATTGTGTGTAACCTTAGCAGCTTATTTGGCTTAGTAATCACTCTCACTACAAAAGTAGCTCAGCCTTTACTTGGCCTTATGTGTTGTATATTTGTAGGCTGGATTTGGTATAGAGGCTCATTACTAAAAGCAATTCAAGAGGGTAACCCAGAGGTTCACAATACACTGTTTTGGAAAATATGGCCTTGGTATACCAAGTTTGTATGTCCACTTGCTATTGGTATGGTGTTTTTACACTCACTATTGAGCTAAATGATACCTTAGCCTTAAAATAGTTTTAAATTAAAATAGCCCACATTAGTGGGCTTTTTATAGCTGCTTAAATTGGATTTATTGAGTGAGTTTTAAAATCATATCTTGATGAGGTATGCCGTCTTCTAGATATTCACTTTTGTAATCTTCAAAGCCAAAAGAGCGGTAAAAATCAAGTAAGTAGGTTTGTGCGCCAATATAAATATCTCGCTCAGGCCACTGCTCTTTACAGCACTCTATAGCTTTACTTACAAGTAAAGTGGCGTCGCCTTTGCCACGCGCGCTTTTACTTACCAGCACGCGCCCTATTGCGCTATATTGCTCATTTTTTTCATAGCATCGCGCATAAGTGTGTAGCTGCCCACTGTCTAATGTATATAGATGCTGTGTATTTAAAGCTATATCTACATCATCAAGTTCAGGATAAGGACACGCCTGTTCTACAACAAATACGTCCACACGTCCTCGCATAATAGTAAAAAGAGTATGCGCATCTAAAGCATTAAACTGCTCACATTTAAATTGCATTTTAAATCCTATAAACAATAAACCCAGCCTAGGCCGGGTTTAATAATATTATTCACTTGTTAATTTATATTAAGCAAATAAACGCTCTAGTTGGTCGCACAACTGCGATACATTCACATGGTCATGCTCTATGGTTAAATCTACATAACCATCGCCTCTAAAAGCTCTGTCTAGTTCTATGAGCACATGTGTTTTATGTGCCTCTGGAACAAATGACAACTCAATCTCTTGAATGCCAAATAAACTACGGCTATTTGGTTTATATTCAAGCTCCTGATAACAGCCCGATAACGATTGAAATGTAGAAGCGCGCAAATGACCTTTTTCTACATCAGCTTTCATTAAGCTAAAGCCTAATTTTTCCATCGCCTGCATGCACGTTTTAACAGCTTCATTAGGGTAAATATGTAAATGGTCTTTATCGCTCGGATCAAGTGCTAAATCAATATCCAAGCCTGTTTCAAGCCACACATGAGATTGATTGTAACCTGCATTAATTTCTGTAATAGGAGTTTCAGAATGAAGGCGTGCTTCAAAAGGGATACTTTTAACTTCGCCCGGCTCAATTGTACCTATATCTGTAATTCGCCATTGGTCAATCACATGATTGGTAAAATAATCGCCATCATCACCTGCCACTTTAACACGGGTCATAAGTAATAAATCTAAGCCTGCAATATCTTGGCTAACATCACCTGCGGTAATGACTATTTGTGCGTTAAAAAGCTGACCAGGTTGTAGGTGTTCAGTCTCTAAAACAGTATCTACTTTTGCAGCACCAATACCTACCGACGCTAAAATCTTTTTAAACATATATTTCTCCTTAAGCTGAGCGGCTCTATTATTTGCTCTCGCTTAAACTTCTTCGTTATCGCATCTTAACCATATTTAAAAGCCAATGTCAGTGAAAAAATGTTATTTACATACTATTTACGATTAAATGTATGTTTGATGCGCATTTTTTATACACAGTTAGCCATATATCTGATTAGACACGTTCATTTTTAGGTCTATTTTTATTTTCAATGGTATAAATTTTTCGTTACACTGCAACCCCAAATGAAGTGATATTAAGAATTATGGAACTAATCTATTTTGCTGCCGCGTTTGTGTGTGGTTTTGCTGTTTATCAGTTAAAGCTGCCTCCTCTTATTGGATTTTTATTAGCAGGTTTTGCTTTAAATTTATCGGGTTATAAAAGTACAGAGTTGCTCGATACAATAGCAGCACTTGGCGTAACCCTTCTTCTTTTTAGTATTGGTTTAAAGCTAAAGGTAAACAGTTTAATTAAACCCCAAGTGTGGGCGCCTGCAACATTGCATATTATTTTTAGCAGTGCGCTTTTTAGTGGCTTTATGTTATTGCTTGGTATTTTCGCCATTCCACTCTTTATTGATTTAAGTTGGCAAAGTGCTTTACTGGTTGGGTTTGCGCTTAGTTTTTCAAGTACTGTATTTGCAGTAAAAGTGCTTGAAGAACGCGGAGAAATGGCAAGCCTTCACGGTAAAATAGCCATTGGTATACTAGTCATGCAAGATATCTTTGCAGTTATCTTTTTAGCGATTAGTACAGGTAAAATTCCAAATGTGTGGGCAATTGCATTAATAATTGCTCTGCCTTTATTACGACCTGTCATGTATGGCGTATTAAATCGCTCTAAACATGGTGAACTATTACCATTATTTGGTTTTTTCTTTGCTTTAGTTGCTGGTTATCATGCATTTGAATTTGCAGGCCTAAAAGGCGATTTAGGTGCACTAATAATAGGAATGATGTTTGCCCCTCACAAAAAGGCAGGCGAGCTATCAAAATCCCTGCTTAATTTAAAAGACATATTATTAGTCGGTTTTTTCTTAAGTATTGGCTTGAGCGCAGAGCTAACCACTAGCTCATTAATCGTTGCCATTATACTTGTTTTAGTTTTACCGATTAAAATAGCGCTTTATTATGTGTTCACGAATATATTCAAACTACGCGCGCGTACATCATTACTTACCGCCTTTAGTTTATCTAACTACAGTGAATTTGGGTTAATTGTATGTGCAGTAGCAGCTAGCACAGGCATGATCACTTCGGAGTGGCTCGCTGTAATGGCAATTGCTGTTTCCATTACCTTTGTAATTGCCTCGCCGTTAAATAAGCGCTCAAACGAGTTATACGTAAAAATAGAGCACTGGCTATTAAAGTTTGAAAGCAAAACTCGTTTAGCTGAAGAGCTACCCGTTAACCTAAACGATACTAAAATAGTCATTTTTGGTATGGGACGTATTGGTACTGGTGCGTATGAGACTATTAACGCGACTCACCCAAATGTTGTTGCAGGCATAGATATAAAACCTGAGGTGGTAGATAAGCACGTTAACAGAGGCCGCAACGTCTTAATTGCTGATGCAACAGATCCTGACTTTTGGCAACGAGTAAATCATTCGCAAGTAGAAATGGTCATGCTTGCGATGCCAAAGCATATGCAAAATATTTTTGCGTTAGAGCAGCTACAAGCCTCTGGTTATAAAGGCCAAGTAACAGCTATTGCAAACTATCCTGATCAACAAAAAGAGCTAGAAGAAATGGGTGTTCATTCTACTTATAACTTTTACTTAGAAGCAGGTAGTGGTTTTGCAGAACACGTTAAACAAGAGCTATTTAACGAATAATCACTTTTTATAACGTCTATAAATAACAAAGTCTTAGAATTATTAAAGCTTTGTTATTAGTTTCTAAATAAAAAGCAATTCTATTTACATTCCTTTACAAGCCATTTCACCACAACAATGAAAAACAGGTAGACTATCCGTGTTGGTTAAATAAAAACCCATGTTCTAATAATAACTTAATTAGATCCCAGCTAATTAAAGTTCAACTAGGTTTATATTAATCAACAAAAATTATTAAATCAGAGGGCCTACTCCCTCGCAAAATAGGCTGTTTCTTGCCCGTCACAGCCTATTTTATATTTCTAAAATCCCTTACACTTACGCAGACTTTAAAACCTAAGTAACTCTTATGGATCCAAAACAATTAAAAATAGCTGTAAATACAACGATGCCTTTTGGGAAATATGCTGGGCGCCCTTTATTACTACTACCAGAACCTTATTTGGTGTGGTTCAAACAGCAGGGATTTCCTGACTCAAAACTTGGTAGCCAACTAGCGATGATGTATGAGGTTAAACTAAATGGCCTTGAGCAAATGTTAATGCCATTACTTGAAAAAAATAAAAAATAATTGAGAACTTTTTTAAATACTTGCGGTCTACTATATTGCTACTTGTTGATTTTGGTTTTTAACCGCAAAAAAAAGCGCCTTAGGCGCTAATGCCGATCATTTAAGAATTAGTTAATAGCACTTGAACGATCTTCTAGGTATGTAAGAATCCGAATTCTTTTGTAGAATTCGGATTTTTTTATGCAACTTTCTAATGCTCTCGATATTATTAACAACATCAAACCTAATGACGTTGAAACACTCGCAGACTTACTCCCTTTATCTCTTATCGAAGAAGCCTATGCACTGACCGAAACCGTTACACTACGAAAAAGAAAACTAACCCTAGAATCGATGGCTTGGTTGTTGATCGGGATGGTTATTTATAATGACAAATCGATGGCCGATGTCGTTAATATGCTCGACATTGTTGACCGCGATGGTAAGCCATTTGTTGCGCCAAGCGCTTTAACTCAGCGTCGTAAAAACCTAGGTGAAGCCGCCATGAAAGCCTTATTTGAATGCACCCAAAGGCATTGGAATAATGACGCTAATCATCCTCATTGGAATGGGCTTACCTTGCTTGGTGTCGATGGTGTCGTTTGGCGTACGGATGACTCACCCCAAAACAATGAAGCCTTTACAAAACCGACTAATACACAATACCCACAGGTCAGAATGGTGTGTCAAATGGAGCTAAGCAGCCACCTAATCACGGGGAGTGCTTTTGATGATTACAAGGTCAATGAAATGGTGCTGGCTGAAAAGCTTATAGAAACCACACCCGATAACAGTCTCACTTTATTCGACAAAGGTTTCTATTCTTTAGGGCTTTTACATAAATGGCAAACAACTGGCAGTGAACGCCATTGGCTAATCCCCCTGAAAAAAAATGTGCAATATGAAGTTATTCAAACATTAGGGCGTAATGATAAATTAGTCCAACTTAGCAGCAACCCAAGAGCAAGAAAGATGTGGCCAACGCTGCCTAACACCTTAATCGCGAGGTTAGTGACTCGAAAAATAAAGGGGAAATCATATAGTGTGATGACATCTATGACAGATCCGATGCGATATCTATCAGCCGATATAGGTGATTTGTACAGTCACCGCTGGGAGATAGAGCTTGGTTATCGGGAACAAAAGCAATATATGCTGGGCAATCGATTAACATTAAGAAGTCGCTTACCAGCGCTTGTAAAGCAAGAGCTGTGGGGAGTGTTGCTTACTTATAATATGGTGCGATATCAGATGGTAAAAATGTGCCACACATTAAAAGGTGATTATTTACCGTACCAACTGAGTTTCAATGGTAGTTTAGCTCAAATAATGAGGTTGCTTGTTGGATTACCTTATTCAACACCTGGAGCCATACCACGTCAATTAAAATACTTTTATGCGATGGCAGAAAGCCTAATTCTAGAGCCTCGAAGGGATCGAGGTTTTCCTCGTGCAGTCAAGCCAAGACCACAGCGGTACGCTAGAAATAAAAAAGCCGCTCACCTTAAGTGAACGGCATTAGCCTTAGGCGCTTTTTTTATGTCTTAAATTTGAGAGGTAAATATACAATAAATTTAGCACCACCTAAGCTTGAGCTTTCTGCTTTACACTCTCCTTGGTGCCACGACACAATTTTAGCAACTATAGCAAGCCCTAAACCAAAGCCACCAGTGTCCTTGCCTCTACTTTTATCTAATCGAGTAAAAGGCTTAAATACGTTTTCTCGCTCAACGGGGTCAATCCCTTCACCATCATCTTCAACAATCAATACGATGTGAGTTGCCTCTTGTAGCAATGAAATTTTGACTTGTTGATGAGTGTATTTGAGCGCATTGCCAATTAAATTTTGAAATACTCGCGCCATAAAGTGGCTATCACAGTAGTAATTTAAATGCTCAGGGAGGTTTATAGAGAGCGTTGTTCTAGCTTCAAAATTTAGCTTTTCAACAGTGGTTTTTACCAGCCCAGCTAAATCGCAGTTTATTGGCTGTAAACTTGGTTGTTGAGAGTCTAATCGCGCGTATTCAAGCATTTCAGAGACTAGTGACTCAAGCTCACTAATGTCTGTTTGCATGTTTGTTAGGTATTTTTCGCCTTTTTCATCAAGCATTTGCTCTTGTAACATTACAATTGCAAACTTTAAACGTGCTAATGGCGTTCTAAATTCATGTGATACCGATGAGGTAAGCTCTTGCTGCGCACTAAGTAAAAACTCAATACGTTGCTGCATTACCTTTAATGTATCTGTTATAGGTAAAAAGAAAGACTTAGAAGAGTCATTTAGTTGAAAGTCTTGCAAACCCTCTACCGCTTCACACGCTTTACGTAGCTTTGCAAAGTCACGCCAGAGTAAAAAGCTCCATAGCCCAACTGGTATACCTACAATAATAAGTAGTAATAAATACGGCCAAACTGAAGATGATTCTTGCGTTAATACACCTACCGGCCCTACCTGAAGTAATGAATCATTACCGAGATCTACATACCAAACAATGCGTTGTTGCTTATCATACAAATATAAGTAGTGATTTTGATTTAGCTGCGATTGTTGTTTTTGAGGGAGTATTAAATCACGTCGTTCAATCACTTTACTTTCAAAGTTATGCTTTAGCTTTTTAAGACCATTTGGGGTTTGCGAAAGCAACCACAGTGATTGCCCAAACTCATCGTCTAAGAAGACCTGCTGCTGTGACTCTTCATAGGGCCACAGCTGCTCAATAACACCACTTACAACAAATAATGAAACAATGATATATAAGTATAAGCTGGTAAACAGTTTTCCCATTACAGCCGATTAACCTTAAATAGTTCTAGAGATCCCACGCATCAGAAACAAATAAATAGCCTTGTCCCCATACAGTTTTTATACGATACGGCTTATCACTGTTGTCGCCTAATTTTTTACGAATTCGTGATACGCGTACATCCACAGTTCTATCAAGTCCGTCGTATTGACGGCCAATCATATGTTGGTGCACATGCTCTCTGCTTAGTACTTCACCCGCATTTGACGCTAATAGCCATAGTAGTTCAAACTCGTGCGAAGTTAATACAATCTCTGAATCACTTAGTTTTACAATACGGCTTGTTTTATCGATGACTAAATCACCAAACTGCAGTTCTTCACTAGATTTTACTATTGGTTGCCCACGTCGAAGTAATGCATTGATCCGCGCTAGTAATACACGTGGCTCTGCTGGTTTTATTACATAATCATCAGCACCAAGTTCTAAACCAAGTACTTGGTCGAAGTCTTCACCTTTAGCAGTCAACATTAAAATTGGTAGAGTAAATTTATCTCTTACTTGGCGGCAAACGCTAAAGCCATCTTTACCTGGCAGCATAACGTCTAGAATCATTAAATCGGGTGTATTGTTTTCTAGGTAATTAAACACTTCGTCACCGCGGTCTAACACTTCGACTTCAAGGCCATTATGTTCAAGGTAATCTTTTGTTAACTGTTGTAAACCGAGATCATCTTCAACAAGTAAAATTTTTGGCATTAGTTGCTCCTAAATTAAAAAAAGCTCCACGGAGAGCGAAGCCTACGCCTATTTTTTTTAGCATGGGCGCTTTGTACTTCAACCTGTGTTTTTGCTATTAACACACCCGTATGAGGATTGATTAAGGAGTATATGGTCTCCACCTGAACACGCGCTTTATAATTAAATTGCCCAGAACGCTGCTGCTGCCAGCATTGAAGTAGTTGTTCTTGTTGATACAAACAGACATCACTATAGGTGTTTAATAGCCATTTAAACTGTAAATCAAGATCGCAAAAATCCTGCTGTTCGGAAACCACGCAGACTTTTGGAGAAACACTAAAAACAGGGGTTTGTGCCACGCTAAAACCACTAAAAAAAGTGGTAATAAACACAACTAATATTGAATACTTCATATTAAAAAGTACGATCGAATCCTATAAATGCAGTCATTGAATAAGTACGTTCAAAGAGCGGACTGCCATCCATAGCCGAATAGTCGTAATATGCTACATGAAAACGAAGAGAGTCAGCCTTACTCAGTGGCCAACGGGCGTCGATTTTAGCATAAGGTTGCCAACTACTACCAACGTCTATTTTGCCAAATTGAGTTTCACCCTCATTAAGTCCATAAAAATAGCTATTTAGTTCCGCAGATTTATAGTTTATTCCAAGTGTTGGCTTTATTTTAAGCTTTCCTAGCACAGTATGATATTGCCACTGCAATGCACCGCGTACACCTCGATAAACATCGGTTATATCATGCAGAGCCTGAACTGAAAAAACATGGTCATCATTTACATAGTGATATGCAATACCCGCATCCAAGGCAATTTGCCGTTTATGCAAATTATCAATATCAGCGTAGCGAGAGGACGAGGCTTCATTTTGCATTACGAGCTGATTATTAAGAGCACTACTTTGCAATGCAAATACATTTTTAGGGTGCCAGTCTATAAAAAAGCGAGATTCAGAGTTGAGTTCACTAACTAGATTAAAGTGATGCTTTGGGGATTGTGAAAATGAATAGCCAAGGCGGCCATTATCAAAAAACCATTGCTCTGCATAAAATGCAATTTGTGGAATAAGCACAAGCGGAATATGATCTCCACCATGCAAAGGGTTGGTTATAACTCCAGCCCCAACGCTTAAACTCAAATGCAGGCGATCAGTTGTTATATCTTGCTCTGTATAATCGTCAGCATGCTTGCTTGCCTGTGTTGCTTGCACCGAAAGGCAAGCAAACAAAGTGCTAAAGCATAGAGCAGTTAATAAGGAGAAGGAATACCGCATCAGCGTACATCAAAGTATTAAATTAAGTAAGTTCCCCATACTAGCAAGGTCTTTTTAAACTAGCTCTAGCTGGTTACAATTATTCACAATTTGTATACACAAATGTTAACTTTTGTGTTTTTGAAGTGACAAACCCTTCAAATTAGTTATGTGCGTTGGCTAAGCTGGCACTGCTTTGAGAAACTTTGGAAATGAGGGATAACCTCGCAAATGCTTTAATTCAAATAAAATCTGCAGGAAGCCAACTCTAACAACTTTTTTTTATTAACCTTACAAGCTACTAGGTTACCAAAGTTAATAGCGGCTTTAGCCGTAATAAATCAAGCTTCTGATGCTTATTAAATATCAGGGGCTATTTCTATTCGGTTTCGGCCATGTGTTTTTGCGATATATAAGGCTCTATCTGCACGCTCAACTAAAACTGAGCTATTAGTAAATGGACGTAAAATAGCTAAACCAAAACTTGCAGAAATAGCACGTTTAGCTGTTATATCATGCTTTTTACGAATCGCTAATTTCGCAATAGCTAAACGTATACAATCGGCAAACGCTATTATATCGTTAATAGTGTCAAAATAAGCTGTTATACAAAACTCTTCGCCACCGTATCTATATATATTTGCTGTTTCAGTTGTATTTTCTCTCACTTTTTTGGCAACTAACCTCAACACTTCGTTCACCCTTTTGATGACCAAAGTCATCGTTAAAACGTTTAAAGTGATCAATATCAAACATAATTAGTACGGCAAGAGAATCTTCCTGTGCTTTCTCTGAGTATTCAAAACAAAATTTTACGATACCTGAATCAAACTTACCTCGGTTATAAAACCCCGTAAGCGTGTCGGTATCAGCTGCTTCTTTTGAAATATTAAGTGCTTCTTTTAAATCTTTTATTTCGTTGTAAGCAACAGCTAACTTAGTTTGAAATTCTCTAGCATAATCCTGCATAGCAATAGAATCGTCGGTTAAGCGCTCTACACAACCTAATATTTCATTATAAGAATTTACATCAGCAAGCATATTTAATTCATTTTGTGAATCAACTAAACTTGTTGTAAAGCTTTTGGAATGCTCAAGCGTGGTGCTTATATCTTGCTGGACTTGCTCCATAGTTGTATGGAACTTTTCAGTCATTTCTTGAAAGAAAGCCAGATCGTCTTGCGTTAAATGCTTATCAAAAATTTCTTTTGCTTTGTCTTGTGAGCATGTTTGTTGCTCAGCAATAACATGGTCTAATTCAGCATTTAATGAAGGGTTACTCCCTTGAATGTAACAGTACAAATTGCATAGTTGATAGGCGTAACCGGCATGCGGTATTTTACCATCAAAGGAATCGCCTTTTTAAGGCATTGAGCAGAATGAGCAAGTGATACGGCGTGGTTCATAAATAAACTCTCAAGCGTCATTGTTTTTATTATTAGCACTCAATGTTAAGTAATAGTAAACTCATACGCAACCTATATTAATACTATTTAACTAATTTGCTTGCTCTGTGTGCATATTAAATTGCTTTTGCTTCTAAAGTTTGCGCAATATTCCACAACGCACTGATTGCAGGGTCATTTAACTCTTTTCTTAATACCGCCAAACCGATATCAAACCCTTCAGGTGCCTGCATTTTTGGTGTTAGTATTTGTACCTTATCCTGCAGCGGGCTATTATCTAGCACTATTTTAGGGACCATTGCGACGCCTAGCCCTAAGCTCACCATAGATACCATTGCTTCATGTCCTGCAACTTGGGCGTAGATTTTTCCGTGAATATTATTTTTGCGCCACCAGTGCTCTAACCTTTGGCGAGAAAAACCTTGTTCTGGGACAATAAACTCTAAATCAGACCAATTAATGTCATCACTATTTTGTGTAAGCTTTTGTGTGATCGGACATTGAATTTTTGGGCCAATTAATAAAAGTGGTGAGTGCCCAATATCAACAAAGGCAATTTGCGACGGTAATTTATTAGGCTTAGCTGCAATTGCCATTAATTCGTGGCCATCAAGTACACGATTTATAGCAAGTGCTGGGTCGCCTGTATTTAATGTTATCTCTATGTACTGATGCTGCGCACGAAGTTGTTCTAATATTTGATGTAAAAAACTATAAGATGCAGTTACAGAACAATAAATACTTACTTTGCCGTAAATATGCTGTTGTGGGTCTTTTACATTCGTTTTAAAACGTTGCCAATTAGCAAGCGTTGCCGTTGCGTAATCAATAAAGGACTCCCCCTCACGCGTTAATTTAACGCTTCGGTTATCGCGGATAAACAATGCTACTCCAACTTCTTCTTCCAAATGTTTTATATTTCGGCTCAAAGTGGGTGCGCTTATGTGGCAAAGCTCACTTGCGCGCCCAAAGTGAAGTGTTTTAGCCAACGCTAAAAAGTAGTTTAAGTGCTTATGTTCCATCCAACCCCCTGTATTTCATATTATGAAACACTTTAATTCAAATATATCATTTTACGCAAGCAACGATTTTGCATATGGTGTTTGTAAGCGCAGTAAACATTGCGCATCTAACAAACATGACTTTATAGGACACTAACAATGGCGAATTATTTCAATACCTTACCTTTACGCGAGCAATTAGCGCAATTAGCGCAATGTGAATTTATGGACGCAGGCGAATTTGCCGATGGCGTTGATGCACTTAAAGGTAAAAAACTAGTTATTGTAGGCTGTGGCGCACAAGGTTTAAACCAAGGCTTAAACTTACGTGACTCTGGTTTAGATGTTTCTTACACATTACGCGCATCAGCTATTTCTGAGCGTCGCCAATCATTTTTGAACGCATCTGAAAACGGCTTTACTGTTGGCACTTACGAAGAACTAATCCCCACAGCTGATGTAGTACTTAATTTAACACCAGATAAGCAACATACTGCTGTAGTAAGTGCAATTATGCCGCTTATGAAAAAAGGCTCTACACTTGCCTACTCTCATGGCTTTAATATTGTTGAAGAAGGCATGCAAGTACGTGAAGACATTACTGTAATCATGGTTGCGCCTAAGTGTCCTGGTTCTGAAGTACGTGAAGAATACAAACGCGGTTTTGGTGTACCAACTCTAATTGCGGTTCACCCAGAAAATGACCCTCAAGGTCATGGTTTAGCACAAGCTAAAGCGTATGCAGCAGGGACTGGCGGACACCGTGCAGGTGTACTTAAATCATCATTTATTGCTGAAGTTAAGTCAGACCTAATGGGCGAGCAAACCATTTTATGTGGCATGTTACAAACTGGCTCTATTTTATGTTTTGATAAAATGATAGAAAAAGGCGTTGATGCGGGTTATGCATCAAAACTAATTCAATACGGCTGGGAAGTAATTACCGAAGCACTTAAGTACGGCGGCGTTACAAACATGCTTGACCGCCTTTCAAACCCTGCAAAAGTAAAAGCGTTCGAACTAAGCGAAGAGCTAAAACTAATTATGCGCCCGCTTTATAATAAGCATCAAGATGACATCATCGACGGCACCTTCTCACGCACTATGATGGAAGACTGGAATAACGATGACGTAAACTTACTTAAATGGCGCGCTGAAACAGCAGAGACTAACTTTGAAAAGACCCCTGCTGGCGATGTAGAAATCTCAGAACAGGAATTTTTTGATAACGGTATTTTAATGGTAGCAATGGTAAAAGCAGGTGTTGAACTTGCTTTTGAAACCATGACAGCAGCCGGTATTATTGAAGAGTCAGCTTACTACGAGTCTTTACATGAAACGCCATTAATTGCTAATACTATTGCACGCAAAAAGCTTTTTGAAATGAACCGTACAATTTCTGACACTGCAGAGTATGGATGTTACCTATATAACCATGCATGTTTACCATTACTTGCAGATTTTATGAAAAAAATTGATACAGATGTTATTGGTAAAGGCCTTGGCGAGCACAGTAACCAAGTTGATAACCAAACATTAATTCAAATTAACGCCGCCCTTCGTGAACACCCAGTTGAAAAAGTAGGTGCTAAATTACGTGGCTACATGTCAGCAATGAAAAAGATTGTTTAACCCTAAACGATAAATGTTTCGCTTGTTAGAAACCAAGCCCATATGCTTTGCTTATGGGCTTTTTTATGCATATTCATAAAATTTTAACCATAACACGCTACCTTCTATTCATTTCACAGTAGGCAATATCTAGCTCTAAATAAATAATGTGCTAGTATAGTCCTCTAATCAGTTGTAAAATTAATTAATATCATGACGATACAAAACCTTTCTATTACTCAAAAAATCACAGCTTTAGGCAGTGTTATTGCTATATGCGTAGCGGCACTGATTGGCTTGACCTCTTTATACAGCTCTAAAGACATAATTGAGCAACGTATGATCGAGTCAGAGCTGCCTAGTAAACTGCAAACAATTAGTAACCACATTGGTGGTGAAATAAACGAGTTACTTGGTGCTGCTCAGCAACTATCATCAAACGAATTTGTTTTACAATGGGCTCAGTCTAGTAATCAAGACGACACTTTATTATTAAAAGAATTAAATCGTGTTGCCCAGCAATACGATTTAGCAACAGCATCTTGGGCAAATAGAGACACTGCACAGTACTGGAACCAGAATGGGTTTTTGCGTGTGTTAAAAAATGATGCAGCCGATGGCTGGTTCTTTGCTTTTAAGCAATCAAAACAACCTTATTCTATCAGTATTTATCAAGAGTCAGCCAATGATGTGAAAATGTTTGTAAATCATCAGCAAGCTAATGGTACTGGTTTAGCAGGTCTTGCAAAAAGCATCACTGATATGCAAAAGCTATTACAGCAATTTAAAATTGAGCAAACAGGTTTTGTATTTATTGCAGATAAAAATGGATTAATTCAACTTCATAAAGATGCCAATAAAGTAGCAAAAGCAAATATTGACGATTTATATACTGCAAATATTCACAGCCAACTATTTAATAGTAATGGCTTTGCACTAGAAGAAATTAACTTAAATGGCGAACCAACTCTTATAGCTGCAACCCCAATTAAAAACACTGTCTTATATGTTGTAGCTCAAGTACCAAAAAGTGAAGTATTCGCAAGTGTAAACACCCTACAATGGCAAATATTTACTTTTACAGTAATCACCGCGTTAGTTGCTAGCTTGATTAGTTACTTACTTGCTCGCTCTCTTTCATCTCCACTTTCTAAAATGGCTGAGTTATTTTCACGCTTAGGCTCTGGCGATGCAAACTTAGCGTACCGCTTACCAGAATCAAGCCAACCAGAGCTCAACAATTTAAGTAATGGCTTTAACCAGTTTATAAATAAAATAGAAACAGCGATTACTCAAGTTGCCAGTGAAAGCCACGATATTCGCCAAAGTTCTGATCATGTATTTGAGCAAGCAAAGCGAAACTCGCAAGCAATAGATAGTCAAAAAGAGCAAACAATATCTGTCGCAGCAGCTATCAACGAAATGGGTGCAACTGTTCAAGAAATAGCGCAAAGCGCAGCAAACACAGCAAAATTAACTGATAACAGTCGTGAGAACACCATTCAAAGCCACAAACAAGTATTACAAAGCCAGGCAACTATCTCAGCCCTAGCTAGCGATATTGATGGCATAACAGAGCAAGTTACTTTGCTTTCTAAAAAAACGGTTGATATAGCAAGTATTGTGGATTCAATTAGAGGGATATCGGATCAGACTAATCTACTTGCTTTAAACGCGGCAATTGAATCTGCTCGCGCAGGTGAGCACGGCCGAGGCTTTGCTGTTGTTGCTGATGAAGTACGCGCTCTGGCAAACCGTACATCGCAATCAACCACCGAAATTCAATCTATGATTGAAGAGCTTACAAGAATATCTGATGATGTAGTTAATGATATTAGCCAATCAAAAGATAAAGCGCAGCAAAGCGTTGGTGCAATGCAAAGCTCAGTAGAATTACTCGATGCGATAGCCGAAACAGCTAATCAAATAAACGATATGGCTACGCTTATTGCAACTGCAACTGAGCAGCAAAGTAATGTGGTTGCTGATGTAGGTCGTAACATAGAGCAAATAAGTGAAATTAGCGATAAAGCAATGAGCGAGCAAATCAATACAGAGCAAGCTATTCGTGACTTGGCAAACAGTGCTCAAACACTCGATGCACTTGTCGCTACTTTTGAAAAACATCGCTAAGCAGCTATAACTGCTATATTTCCTTTGTGAGCAAAAGCTATATTAAAAGCTAGCTTTTGCCCACAGCGAATACGGTTTAATCTAAGTAAATTAACTAAATGATTTTAGTGTCGCCGGTATTAAATGCTAAAACGTATGCTTCTTTTTTGGCCCTAGGAAGCTTTTTTAATTGATACTCAAGTTTACTTGCTTCACTTTTATTACCAACTTGTTGTTGATGGATAAGTAAAAGCGGCCCTTTCCCTCTAAGGTTTTTGGCCCCTTTGCCGGCTTGATGAGTTGCAAAGCGTTTTTCAACATTAGTCGTGATCCCTGTGTACCAATGACCAAATCGTGTCTCAACTATATATAAAAACCAAGTAGACTCCGTTTTTAAAATATTCGTTTCGATGTGCTGTAAACTTTTTTCATTATTAATGGTCAAAACATTACCTTAACGCCCTTAACATAAAACAATTGCTTAAAAGGGTTTTACCTTCAGTGACTAATCGGTATCATGCAGATTATAAAAAATAAGGATCACAACTAACAATGCAGTCGTTAAAAACTTTTTCTCTTTGGCTTATCGTTGCTTTAACACTTAGCTCAGCAGCAGGTTGCTCTAGCTGGGTATACCGAATTAACATCCCACAAGGCAACTTTTTAGAGCAATCGGATGTTGAAAAACTTCGTGTAAATATGACTCGAGAGCAAGTTGTTTACGTATTAGGCAGACCTATTGCCGAAGACGCCTTTGATAACAATACTTGGCGTTATATTTACAGCTTCAATAAAGGCCGTAAAAACGAGCAAAATAAAGAGTTAGTAATTAACTTTGAAAATGAAAAGTTAGTTTCAATCTCAGGTGATTATGACCAACCTGAAAACTTTACTACACCGCTCGAGCAATAAATTTCTCAAGTGGTAAAAAAAGGTGAGCATGGCTCACCTTTTTTATTGGTTTATTTAAAAGCTTTTACCATTTTAAACAACGTTAGCGTATAATTTAATCAGTTAAATTTTCCACGTTTATACCGATTTGCGTTACTTTTCGAGTGGGCGGCCACCCGTTATTTTATTTGCACGCCCCTCTTCTTTAGCTTTTTCTGCACGCTTTCTGCGCGCATCTTTAGGATCTGCAATTAATGGACGATATATCTCTATACGGTCACCGTCTTTTAACTCATAGTTAGCTTTTACAGTTCGATTCCACACACCTAACGTTAGCGATGTAGCATCTATCTCAGGGCACTTTTGTATAATACCTGACTGAATAACAGCTTGCTCGACTGTAGTCCCTTGTGGCACTTCAATTGATAAACACGTTGCCGTGGTTGGTAACGCAAATACCACCTCAACATTAATCATACTCGCGCTCCATAAACCTGTTTTGCACGTTGAGTAAATGCACTCACCATATTTTTTGCAACATCGTTAAAAATCTTACCAAAGGCAAGCTCTATTAACTTACTTGAAAATTCAAATTCTAGTTGCAAGTGAACTTTACATGCTTTGGCGTCAAGCTCTTGAAAGTGCCAGCGCCCTTTTAACGTCTTAAATGGTCCATCAACAAGGCTTAGCAACACGGTTTGCTCATCAACAAAGGTGTTTTCGGTGGTAAACCACTTTTTTATACCCGCCTTGGATATTTCTAAACTCGCGGTCATGTTATTATCATGCTGTGAAACAATTTTTGAGTCTGAGCAATTTGGTAAAAACTGCGAATAAGCTTCTACATCATTAACTAGATCAAACATCTCTTTAGTGCTGTACATAACCAGCGCACTTTTTTCTATTTGTGGCATACTCACTCCCAACTGTGTGGGCGAATTTTAGCAAGCTTTGCGCGTTTCCCCAAATTTTCATGCTGCTTAAATTAAAGCTTAATTTTTAAAAGCATTATTAAAAAATCGATGTAAAACATCTCACATTACGTATATTATAGGGCACTATGGCTAAGAAAAATTCATCAAAATCGACAAGTAATACCATCGCGCTAAACAAAAAAGCGCGACATGAGTATTTTTTACACGATAAGTTTGAAGCAGGTGTTGAACTACAAGGCTGGGAAGTAAAAAGTATCCGAGCAGGTAAGGTAAACATCACCGAAACTTATATTCATCTTAAAAATGGCGAAGCATTTTTGCTTGGCGCGCAAATCCAGCCACTTAATAGTGCATCAACCCATGTAATTTGCGATCCGTTGCGTTATCGTAAGTTACTATTAAGCAGACGCGAACTTGACCGTCTACTCGGTGCAACAGAGCGAGATGGCTATTCATTAATAGCTACAGCTATGTACTGGAAAAAATGCTGGGTAAAACTTGAATTTCATCTAGCAAAAGGTAAAAAGTTGCACGATAAACGTGACGACGGGAAAAATAAAGATTGGTCTCGCGAAAAAGAACGCTTAATGAAACACAAAGTATAAGCACAACGCCTAACTAATAAGTTAGGCGTTTTTTTTATTAAAAAATTAATTATTATTTGTTTTATTAATATACAACAAGATTGCTATTCATTCAGAATATGCATGTAAATAATTTATTACAATTTTATTGTGAATTAATTAATTTAATTATTACTCGCATTTAGGCTGTATTTGTTATTTCCAAAATAAAGCATATGCGCCTATTTCAACCTTCTTCAGCGCATAACATCTGTTTTAAAATCATCCAAAAACACACAAAAAACCATACTAAAATCACATTTCAGTCTAATTGCTAACACTTAAGTTACATGATATTAATGTCGTCGCTTGTTATATCAATCCGCTTAAATATGGGATTTATTTAACAGTTTAAAAAGGATTGGTATAGAGCAACTAAATTTATAACATATCAACAAGGATTTAAGGATGAAGTAATCAACTGCATTTACACCTAGCTTAATTGCAGGTGCTACAATCGCACTTTCAGCAGGTTTTACAACAACAACTTACGCTGCTGAAGAAGCTAACAAAGTAGAGCGCATTGAAGTAACTGGCTCACGAATCAAACGTTCAGATATCGAAGGACCTTCTCCGGTTCAATCAATCGCAAGAGCTGATATTGAGAACATGGGTTATGACAACCTACAACAACTCCTCGAAAGAATGCCTGTCGCGGGTAGCGGTACTTTCTCAACACGTGGTAACAACCAAGACTCAACTGCAAATGGGTCTGCTGCTGTTAGTTTACGTGGCTTAGGTGCTGATGCTACGTTCGTACTAATCAATGGCCGTCGTGTCTCTATTAGTGCATTTGCCGAAGGTATCACAAACTCATTTGTAGATATTAACAATATCCCAGTTTCTGCCATTGAGCGAATCGATATACTAAAAGATGGTGCTTCAGCTATCTACGGCTCAGACGCAGTAGCGGGTGTTGTAAACGTTATCTTGAAAAAAGACATTGACGGTGTTGAAGTTAATTTGGGCTACGGTGGTACTGATGGTCCCAATTATGAAGAAACAACAGCAAGTTTAGTATGGGGTACTACTAGCGAGAAAAGTAGCGCGTCAGTTATTATCGATTACTTTAAAAATACATCTCTTTCTTCTGATGAAATGGGCAGCTTAGGTACAGCAAATCAATCACCTTATGGTGGTGAAGATTTTCGCTCATCTCGTGGCTTCCCTGGATATTTTATGTAGACGGTGTTAAAACAATTGATCCGGCTTGTCCTGCTGAAAATGCAACTTCAAGCGGCAGTTGTTTATTTGATTACGGCCCTTACGGTTATATCGCACCAGCGTCTGAACGCGTGGGTGCTATTTCTCAATTTGAATATAACTTTGATAATGGCATTACGGGCTTTTTAGAAATGGCAGTACAGCACAATACGTCTGTTGCGGCCGGAGCCCCTACTCCACTTGATGAAGATGCAGGCTTAACTGTCCCAGCTAGCCACCCTAACAATCCATTTGGTGAAGACATTCAAATTGGTCGTTACCGTACAGTTGATGCTGGCGCACGCCAATGGGATATTGAATCAGATACTCTTCGCTTTGTTGCAGGGCTTAGAGGTGAGTTTAATGACTGGAGCTGGGAAACAGCTGTACAAAAAGGCCGAAGTAAATCTCTTCAAACAGGTGATAGAACACAAGGTTGGGTGCGTACTGATTTCTTACAACAAGAAATTGATGCAGGAAACTACAATCCATTTGGTGGTACATACAACGACCCTGCTGTAATTGATCGTATTACAACAAGCTTAGTGCGTCGTGGTGAGTCTCACATGACTTCCTTTGATGCAAACATTACAGGTGAAGCATTTAGTTTTGGCGATGATGTAGTAATGATGGCTGCAGGTATTGAGTACCGTGAAGAAGACGTTAATGACATTCCTGATGATCAATTTCAAAGTGGTTTAATATTTGGCACAGAGTCTGCATCTGCAGATCGTGAACAATACGCAGCCTATGTCGAGTTTTCTATCCCTCTTGCTGATAATTTAGAGCTACAACTTGCTGGCCGTTACGATGACTACAGTGACTTCGGTACAACAACAAACCCTAAAGTAGCTCTTCGCTGGGCGCCTACTGATGAAATCACAGTGCGTGGCTCTTGGGCACAAGGCTTTAGAGCGCCTTCTTTGGCACAAGTTGGTTTAGGTCCATCTCAAGAAAGCCAATTCTTTGTAGATACATACCGATGTGAAGCAACGGGCCTTGATTGTGATGCACTTGATTACAACATTGAATTTGCTGGTAACCCTGACCTTGAAGCTGAAGAATCAGATTCATGGAACGTCGGCTTCATTTGGGCCCCTAGCGCAGAATTTGGTTTAAGTGTAGATGTTTGGAGTATTACTCAAGACAATAAAATTGACCAAGAAGAATTTGGCCCAATCTATAACTCTGAATGTAATAACCAAAATAGCACTATATGTGAACGCTTAGCACCAACAGGCGGGGCGAGCTTAGGTACTATAGATAAAATTCATAGCACCTTTAAAAACGTCTCTTCACAAGAAGTATCTGGTATCGACTTTTCAGCAAATTACAATCATTCATTGGATGATTTAGGTTTATTGAAATTCAATTTAGAGTGGGCTTACCAAAACAAATTTGAAAAAGATGGCCGTGATTACTCTGGAGAATATGGTTACCCGGAGCATCGCTGGATTTTCTCAACTAACTGGGAAGTGGGCGACTTCAATACTAATGTTAACTTAAGTTATGTTGGTGAGTTTGAAGACACACCTGATATCGACTTTGACGGTAACTTAGATTTTGATAGCAATACATCACGTATGATTGATTCACAAGTGTTGGTTGACTTACAAACGTCGTACCGTATCACTGAGTCAGCTAAATTATCACTAGGTATTAATAACTTGTTTGACGAAGAGCCACCTTTTGCAATTGGTGATGGCGATTCTGACCTTTACGGTTATGCGTCTGGGGTTCATAATCCACGCGGTCGTTATATTTATACTAAAGTAAGCTTCTCGTTCTAAATTAGAAGCAACAAAAAAAACCGCCAATTGGCGGTTTTTTTTATTTAAAACGAGAGCTAAATTATAGATCGCCTTCGTTTTCAGATAGGAACTTAGCAACGCCTTCAGGGCTTGCATCCATACCTTTTTTACCTTCAGTCCAACCAGCAGGACATACTTCACCGTGCTCAGTGTGGAACGCTAGCGCGTCAACCATGCGAAGCATTTCGTCTATGTTACGACCTAGTGGTAAATCGTTCACTACTTGGTGACGTACGTTACCTTCTTCATCAATTAAGAAAGAACCACGGAACGCAACACCCGCTTCTGGATGCTCAACGTCGTATGCTTTACAAATTTCGTGTTTAACGTCTGCAACTAGTGCGTATTGAACTTTACCAATACCGCCGCCTGCAACAGCAGTGTTACGCCATGCGTTATGTGAGAATTGTGAATCGATAGAAACACCAATTACTTCTACGCCACGCTTTTGAAACTCTTCAAAACGCTTATCAAATGCAATAAGTTCAGAAGGACATACAAACGTGAAATCTAGTGGGTAAAAGAAGATAACTGCTTTTTTACCTTTAATTGTTTCATGAAGGTTATAGCTATCTACAATTTCACCGTTACCAAGAACAGCTGCAGCGGTAAAGTCTGGTGCCTGGCGGCCTACTAATACACCCATTTTATTCTCCAAATATTTTGAGTTTGTTTTCAATTGCTTTCGCAATGCTGGTACTTATATGGGCGCTAAAAATTAAAAACCAATAGCGCATACATATAATTAATTGGCATTCTAAAGTTATTCACTACAAAAGAACAATCGCATTTAACGATGTGAGCAATCGAAAATAACGAACACTTGCAACTTGCGCTAATATGCTTAAATAATAGGTCTAATTTAAAGTGTAAGTTGCGTTGTAACTAAGTAGAAATTTTAAAAATATCGAAGTGGTTTATGCATTAAACTTTTTAGAATTTCATATACGGTGGCGCTAAATTTTACAGATATAAAAAAACCTGCAAATGCAGGTTTCTCGCTTAGACTTAGTCCATTATATCTGAGGGCATATCACCACGGATTTTTTGCCAAACCTCACCCGTTTGATGACCATATTTACGCATCATAGAAATAGCACCATCATGCTCTTTCTTTTCTGCCAAAATGGTTAAATCTTTATAAAACTGACGAGCAAGTTCACGAGTTCCAGCATCAGAGAAGTAATGACAACCAATCTTTGAATAAAAGCCTCTAAAGCCGTTAAGTATTAATACATAAATACGGTTATTACCCGCAACGGCTAATTCGTGATGCACTTTATAATCATAGTCAGCAAATGCTTGAGCGGTGTCTTCTAGCTCATGGCTTTGTGATAAAATTTCAATCACGCGTTCAGGATTTAACTTAATTGCAGCACGTGTATAAATAGCACTAATATTAGTACGTGCAGATAAAAGCTGATCTGTCAGCTCTGGCATCTTGTCTTCATCTAAGCGCGCTAATGTTTCAAGAATGTTTAAGCCAGACGTTTCCCAAAAGTTATTTACTTTTGTTGGTTTACCATGCTGAATTGTTAACCAACCATCACGTGCTAAACGCTGTAATACTTCTCTCAAGGTCGTTCTTGTTACACCAATTAACTCTGAAAGTTCTCGCTCGGCAGGTAGAATTGAACCTGGAGGGAAATCGCCGTTCCAAATAGATTCAACTATATATTCTTCAGCAAATCCTGCTGGGCTTTTCGCTTTAAAAATTCTCATCCAGTTCCCACTCGAATTAATCAACACTCATCGTTTTACACGAATAACTGACTGATTGTACCAGAGGAAGCATAACTAACAAGTAAAGTCAGGTATATTAATAAGCAAATGAGTAGAAATTAAAGATTAATAAATAATAAAATTTAGGTTTTTCTAATATAGCTACAATGTATAAATATACAGAGCAATATTCATTGTAGGTACATTGTAATTATTGGTATTTTTTATTTACACCATACCTAGCTGAATCAACTTAAAACACATAAGTACATTAAAAAGGAACACCTATGCAACAGAGCGTTCTAACCGCAACTTTAAAGAATTGATTAGGCAATGTACCAATGTTGTATAAGTAAGCGATATAACTAAGCTTATGTATCAATGGGAACTAAGTCGAGCGTCATGTAGCCTCTGCTGAGGCTGCATTGAGTGGTCAAAAATTTCATCTTATAAAAAGCGACTTCGGTAGCTTTTTTTTCCTTTTTGTTGCCGCATACATTATCCTAGGTCATAATCTAACGTCTTATTTAAACGCGGAATTTTTATGAACTGGCTTGCGCAATTACCCACCCAACGTACCCCTTGGCTTTTATTTACAGCTATCGTTTTTTTACTTGAAGTGACCGCCCTTTTCTTTCAATACCAAATGGGATTGGCGCCTTGCATAATGTGCATATATCAACGTACAGCCGTACTGGGTCTATTAGGCGCAGGAATTGTAGGTTCGACTAAACCACAGAGCAAAGCAGTTCGTATATTAGCGTATGTAGTTTGGGGTGTATCGAGTGTTTGGGGATATTTAATTGCTCGCGAGCATATTGATATGCAAACCACCACGGACCCTTTTGCATTTAGCTGTGAGTTTGAACCAAACTTCCCATCGTTTATGCCGTTACATGAATGGATACCTAGCTTTTTTCAGGCGACCGGGGATTGTGGAAATATAGATTGGCAATTTGTTGGTTTGAGCATGCCTGCTTGGATGGAAATTATATTTGGGATTTTCTCACTAACACTATTTATTATAGTTATTGGCCGTTTATTAATTAAAAAGTCGATTTGATATGTTCACATTTTTTTCAAGCCAATTAGATGAGCTTAAGCACCTAAAGGTACGCAAGCGTCAGGACGTAATAGCACTTTCTTTAAGTATGTTATCGCCAACTGATAAAGTGTTACTACGTATTATTAAATTAATATTACTAAGTCCACTATTTTTAATATTCACAGTATTTAAAGGTTGGATATTAATCCCGTTTTTGATACTCGGCGGACTTTGCTACCCACTTTTAACAACACCTATTGAAATCAACTTTGCTAAAAAACACTTAAGCGATGCATTAAAACAATTTAATCAGGGCGCATAGCGCCCTGATTGTTATCTACTGCTATTAAAGTGAAATTTTCCCCTCTAATCTGGCTAATAGTTTTTTACCAATTCCTTTAACTTGCGATAAATCACTGACGCTTTTAAATTCGCCGTTTTCTTCACGGAAGTCCACTATTGCCTGCGCTTTTTTCTTACCTATACCTGGTAGCTTAGCAAGCTTCTCTGCATCGGCATTATTTATACTAATTGTCTCAACTTGAGGCATTTGCTTAGTTACTTCTGATAATTGTGCATACGCGGTAGTCGCGGGTAGTAAGCATAATAAGCTTATTATGAATAAATTTTTTAACGTTTTCATCAAACTTGTCCCTATTCTTCTTTTCTTAATTTTGAATATTGCTCAGGAAAACCAAAAAGTAAGGAACTGAAAAGCTCATCATTTAAAGTGTACCTAAACGCATTATCACTATGATCCGAAATCCTGAAAATGCAGCTGGTACAACAAGTGATTGCTTAACTAAAGTAAAGTTACCGTTTTTTGTCAAATTTAAGACACCTAAAAATTAATACTTCGCGCTTGCAAATTTACGCCCAAACCATTACTGTACATAAAAACAGTAATCTAATGGTTTTTACAAACCACGGTGCCAAGCAATTTTGCAGGAGAAATCATGGCTGTTGTTGTTAAATATGTTGTAGAACGAAACGGAGTCGAGCGTATGACGTTTACTACCAAAAAAGAAGCTGATGCTTATGATAAGATGCTCGATATAGCAGAATCACTTGAGCTAATGCTAGAAAAGGTAGACGTACCGCTTAGTGAGCAACAAATTGAATCACTTGCTTTAGAAATAGCGAAAAGCAAAGATGACTTTATGACCATATTAAAGGGCGGCAAAGATCCAGTTGTTACCAAAGCGCCAGCAAAAAGTAAAAAGTCAGATAACGTTGCATCAATTGAAGATAACAACGATAAAAAAGTAAGTTAATTCATAGAATGTTCCCTCCTCGAACGGGACAAACTAAATAAAAAAGGGAGCAACTAAGTTGCTCCCTTTTTTATTATACCAATTCGCTTAATTAAGTGATCTCTTTGAGGGTGGAAAAACGTGTTGATAGCTAGGCAAAAATTCGATATTTAGTTGTACTAAATGAGAATTTTTTAACGCCGGTAGCAACACGTTTAGCCCCGCAAAATGATTAAGTATTATTGCGGATTGGTATTAATTACTACTCACTTTAAAATAAGTAGTAATTGCTAATTAAAGCTCTTTTTCTACTTCATCAAATAAAGCAGTGATGTTTTGCTCTGGCTCTTTTGTTACTAAGCTAACAACAACAATTGCAATACTCGCTAAAATAAAGCCAGGTACTATTTCGTACATAAAGCTACTTAAGCTTTCACCATTGATAGTAAATGGTCCATATATCCAAATTAGCACAGTAAATGCGCCTACTAACATACCAGCTAACGCACCAGCAAAGTTCATGCGTTTCCAATAAAGGCTAAACAATACAAGTGGTCCAAACGCAGCACCAAAGCCAGCCCACGCATTACTTACTAGGTCTAAAATAGAGCTATCTCTATCGTAAGCCAAATAAATAGCGAACATAGCAACTACGGCAACACTAATACGGCCAACAGCAACTAGCTCTTTATCACTGGCATCTTTACGTAAGAATGTTTTATAGAAATCTTCTGTTAATGAACTTGAACTAACCAATAATTGAGATGAGATAGTACTCATAATCGCAGCCAAAATTGCAGCAAGTAAAAAGCCAGCAATAAGTGGGTGGAACAGCAACTCAGAAAGAATTAAGAAAATTGTTTCAGGATCTTCAACTACAATGTTGTTCTCATAAGTATAAGCTGCACCAAATATACCAGTACCAACAGCACCAATGGCAGCAACAATCATCCATGTCATACCAATACGGCGTGCTTTAGGCATATCTTTAACACTACGCACCGACATAAAACGAACAATGATATGTGGTTGGCCAAAATAACCTAAACCCCAAGCCATTGCAGAAATAATACCTAATGCAGAACCTGCACCAATCCAGTTAAGCATATCTGGATTTACGCTATGTAAAGTTGATTCTAAAGGTTGTTCAAGCAAAGAGTATGCAACCGTTGGTACTAGAATAAGTGCAATGAACATAATACAACCTTGCACAAAGTCAGTTAAGCTGACAGCTAAAAAACCACCAAACAAGGTATATAAAACAACTACGCCCGTTGTAATGTATAAACCCATCTCATAAGTTAAACCAAATGAGCTTTCAAACAATTTACCACCAGCGACAACACCAGATGAAGTATAAAGAGTAAAGAAAACAATAATTACCACAGCTGATACAACACGTAATAGGTTGGATTTATCATTGAAGCGATTTGAAAAGTAATCTGGGATGGTTATAGAGTCATTTGCTTTTTCAGTGTAAACACGTAATCTCGGTGCAACTAACAAATAGTTTAACCAAGCACCAATCACCAAGCCAATTGCTATCCATGTACTACTAAAACCAGTAACAAACATCGCACCAGGTAGGCCCATTAAAATCCAGCCACTCATATCAGATGCACCTGCAGACAGTGCAGCTACACTTGGAGATAGATTTCGTCCACCTAACATGTAACCAGATACATCGTCAGTAGATTGCTTATATGCATATAGTCCGATACCTAACATTACAATAAAATATAATGCTAGTGAAATAATCATTCCTGTTTCCAAATTAGCCTCCGCATAATTATTAATAATAGGCTTTAATCCAAATAATGACTCTTAAAATTTTATAGTTAAGACACTATTGGGGTAAAAACCATTCTCGCTGACTATATCATGCTTGATAATAAAATCTCCAACTTGCTGCCCTCACCTGATACAAAAATACTCATGTTGAATAATTTTAAAGCGAATTGGTGAAATATAATAAATTAAATACTAGAAAGACCTTAATTTTTAATGATAATTTATTAATCTAGCAAATATACGTAATGCTATTTTGAGTCTTTTGCCATATATTATTACAATAACTAATTAGATTACTCTTACGGAACTGTTTATGTATTTTTACGCTGCACGCCAACCTATTTTAGACAGAGATAAAAAGCTCATCGGGTATGAACTTTTATTTCGCGATGGCGTTGATAACGTATTTCCCGATATAGACGGTGACGAGGCAACAACACGACTTATAGAGGGTAGCCAGTTTAATTTTGGTTTAGAAGATTTAACCGACAATAAACCTGCCTATATAAACTTCACCCTAGAAACACTATCAAAGGGTTACCCTACACTACTAGGTAAAGACACTATAGTTGTAGAAATACTTGAAACTATCCAGCCTGGTAAGCGTTTATTAGCTATCGTTAAAGATTTAAAAGATAAAGGTTACACTATTGCTCTTGATGACTATATTCATCAACCTGTATGGCGTCATTTTTACCCATTTATTGATATTATTAAAATAGACTTTTTAGCATCTGATATAGATACAATAAAAACGGTTCTTAATGATTTAAAACTGCACTCGCATATTAAGTTACTTGCCGAAAAAGTAGAAACCTATGAAATTTACCAACAAGCTCTAGAGCTTGGTTTTGATTATTTCCAAGGATTTTTCTTCTCAAAACCTGAAATGGTACAAAGTAAGGCTCTACCGCCTTCAGAAATGGCATTAGCTGAATTACTTTACGAAACATCAAGCGTTGATATGGATCTTAAAAAAATCACTGATGTGTTTGAGCGTGATGTAAACCTATCTTACAAATTACTTAGGTATTCAAATTCTGCTGCCTTTGCAAGGCGTGCTGAAATAAGTACCATTAAGCAAGCCCTTATAGTGCTTGGTGCTAACGAAATTAAAAAACTATTATCATTATTATTTGCAGCGCAAGTATCAGCAGATAAACCTGTAGAGCTAATTAGGCTATCGCTTACGCGCGCTCGTTTTGGTGAGTTACTCGCTATATCCCATGGACAATTTAAAGATACCGGCATGGCATTTTTAACCGGTATGATGTCTCTTATGGATGCTATTTTAGATGAGAGTATGGAAAGCGTTATGAAAAAGCTTCCACTTTCGAATGACATAAAAGCAGCGTTATTAAACGATGAAGGCTTGCTGGCAAAATATTTAAACTTAGTTAAGTATTATGAACAAGCTAACTGGTCAGCCGCAAACGAATTAACGAAAGAGCTAAACCTAGGTGAAAAAGTTCCTGATGCCTATCATGAAGCACTCACTTGGGTTAATGAGCAAATGCAGTTAATAGTTAACGAAAAATAAGTAACCCGAACTCTGGTTAAGGTATTTACTAATATATTGAATCATAATGATACTTAAGTTTATTTTTCTCTAGCCAAAGTTCAGATTATATATAAACAGTCAATAAAAACGCCAGCATTTAGCTGGCGTTTTTATTATTGGCTTCAATTATAAACTTTCTAAAAAGTCTTCATCAAAATCAGCTGGCTCTTCTTTTATAGGTGGGTTGCCATCGTACAGCTCATAAATTTGACGCTGGAAGTAAATATCTTTTACAAATAAGTACGGATCAAGTGAATCATTTAATAGCCCTTCTTGTGGGATTAATGATGCACGCGCCTCAACTGCTTTTAAAACAAATACTAAAATAGTTTGTGGAGTCGTTAGCGCAACTTCAGGTAATACAAAGTTATCGACTACATCACCGGTCAGGTTACGTGCTGTTGTTGGCCCCATACCTGGTAGCATTAAATAGGCGCCATCACCTACGCCCCATACACCCAACGTTTGTCCAAAGTCTTCATCGACTATTTCAAGACCTAGTGAGCTTGCAACATCAAAGATACCAAACAGACCGACAGTAGAGTTAACTAAAAAGCGTGCTAAGCTCACACTTGCATTACCCGGTTTACCTTGCAAACCCGCATTGATCATATCTACAGGTGCGGTGATATTACCTGTAAAATTAACAATACCGTTTCTTACCGGTACAGGCGTTACTTCAACATAACCTACAGCAACTGGGCGCAACAAATAAGCATCCAGTACATCCATATTAAAGTCATATAATGGACGATTAATACTTTGCAGCGGATCCCTGTCATCTACTTTGCTTTGAGGTACTTGAGCACAGCCGGCTAGTATCAATAAACATAAAAAAGTAAAACTGTGTTTTAACATCTAACGTCCTTAAGGTATTAATGTATCAATTTGAAGTTGGTAGTCACTTACACTTTCACGCTTTAACGCCTGTGAATGACCTTCTAGCTCACCAGAGCTTGGCATAACAGAGTCATCGATAGAAATACGTGCCGAAATAATAATATTTTCTGCACTAGATAAGTTAAGCCCTGCAACCATTGCACTACTATCACTCAACTCAACTGTAATTGGAAATGAATATTTAGTCAGCTTAACAGCAGCCAATGGCATAGGTGAGCCAGTTGCAGCTTTTGCAAATATAAACAAAATACCGTCTTTTGGCTGTTTATCAATAAGCTCTTTTGCAATGTCGACTGTAACTGCAATAGCACCCGTTGTAGTAGTAACTGGCATAACTGAGCCTTCACTTTGCATTTGCTGCTCAATATCAGCAATACGTTCTGAGATCATGTTATAACGTGAATCATTTTTTTCCATGCTCGCCAATAAAACTTCAAATGCAGTTTTAGCTTGAGGCCAATCTTTACGCTCATACGCTATCAGCGCTAGTAACGAAATAGCATCTAAATTTGTAGGCTCAACGTTTAGCACTTTTGAAAGCATACCTGCCGCGCGAGTCATATTAGCTTCGCTACCTTCAAGCAATAAAACCTGACTGTAACTAATAAGAACCTGCATATTATCAGGGTTCATACGTAGTGCTTTATCAAATGACTGCTGCGCCATGTCAAATTCATTAAGCGACATAGCCACTCGACCAAGTAGCATCCAAGCAACTTCATCATCGCCAGAACGGCTAAGTTTAGTACGAAGCGCCAATGCAAAAGCCTGCAGCTCATTTTGACTAAGCGGCTCACCTTTTTGCATTACAGCACGCTCGCCATAATCAGCTAAATTATCCATTGCATCATGCCAAGCCGAAATTTGCTGCTGACTGCCTGTAAAACTATAAAAAATCCCTGTAAGTGCAAGAACAAATGCACCGCCTGTTAAAGCAAAAATACGGTTATTACCTTTGCTGTTAAGTGATTTCTCTGGTGATAGCTCGTTCAATAAGCGACGTTTTAATTCAACAATTGATTCTGCGTGATTTACGCTATCAATGCGTTGATTATCTAAATCAGTTTGCAAATCGACTAAACGCTGCTCATAAATACTAATTAATTCAGCATTGGCGTTATGAGTAATCGTTTGAACACGCTCTTTTTTTAAAAAAGGTATCATAACAAAGCTAAGAGCAATCAGTGTGAGTAAGGCAAAACACGCCCACATTAAAATCATTTAGCTTTGCTCCTGACGTTTATTTTGTTCAATTAGCTTCGCTAGCAGCATTTCATCGTCGCTGCTCCATGTTTGTTTTACTGATGCTTTTCGTTGGCGAATAACAATAAAACCAAAGCCAACAATTACAATTAACACAGGTAGTACCCACAGCACTAAAGTCGCTGGTGTAACAGGTGGGTCGTAATGAACAAAATAGCCAAAGCGGTCAATCATATAATCAATCACTTCGTCTTTGCTTTTACCTTCTTTAACCAATACGAGCACTTTATCGCGCAAGTCTTTAGCAACAACAGCGTCGGAGTCCGCAATGTTTTGATTTTGACACTTAGGGCAACGTAGCTCTTTGGTTAACTCTTCAAACAATATTGCTTGTTTGTTGTTATCAAATTGATAGCGATCTTGCTGTGCAAACGCACCCATGCTTACAAAAAGGCTAAGCGTAAGTAGTAACCACTTCATCATTTAAGCTCCTGCATAATTGGCGCAAATTTAGCTCGCCATACTCGCGGATTTATATCACCGGTGTGATGTAACAAAATAGTGCCGTTTTTATCGACTAAAAAAGTTTCTGGCGCACCCGACACGCCTAAATCCAACGACAAAGTACGGTGTAAATCTAAAATATTAAATTGGTAAGGGTCACCTGCACGTTGCAGCATATCAGTGACTTCGCTGCGAAGTGATTGCATATCAAACGGGCCATCAAAATCAGCGTCGTAACCTTGTACGTAATATAGTCCAATAATTTTAACGCCTTGCTCACGTAACTTAGTTAAATAACCAAGTTCGACTAAACATGTTGGGCACCACGTACCCCATACATTTAATAAGTAAACTTCACCTTTTAACGACTCGTTAGTCCACTGCTTATTGTCTTGCATTAAATCAGGTAAATTAAATGCTGGCATTTCTTGACCTAACCGCCCTGTTTGAATTTCACGAGGGTTGGCAAAAAGACCTTGGTATAAAAATACACACACAAAAGCAAACACTAAAAGCGGAGCAATAGCTAAAATTTTACGGTTCATAAAACACTCTCCGGAACATCTTTACGGGCTGTTTTAGCTGATGTACGGTAACGTTTATCAAACAAAATCATGAAACCTGCTAATGACATAAGCACACCTCCAATCCATATCCAGCGTACAAATGGTTTATGATAAATGCGAAGTGACCATGCATCACCACTTAATTGCTCACCTAATGCTAGGTATAAATCACGTTTAAAACCGGCATCTATTGCCGCCTCAGTCATAAACTGCATACCAATGTCATATTTACGTTTTTCGGCGTGTAAACGTGTTACTAGCTCATTATCTTTAAGCACAGATACAACGCCCGCATGACCGCTGTAGTTTGGCCCACGAATAGTTTTAACGCCATCAAAGCGATATTCATACTCATTAAGCTGTGCTATTTCACCCGGTTTCATAGATACATCACGCTCTACTGAATAAGCCGAGGTAAGTGTTACGCCCGCAATAATAAATGCAATACCAATATGCCCAAGTACCATAGCCCAGTAACTTACAGTAAAGCGTTTTAAGCCTTCTTTTAAGCTCCCGTGCACAGCTGCTTTGGTGTAAATATCAATCCCTGTTGATATTGCAATCCAAACCGCCAGTGTTGTCGCTAATAACGTAAGTGGTTTTACTAAATCGTAACTTGAGAATAACCAAGCGCAGGTAATCACAACACTTGCTAATACGCCCATTAATATTTTGTTTTGCAAAAAAGCCCACTTGTTTTGCTTCCAACGTAAAAGTGGTCCGATCCCCATCAAAATAGCAAACGGTACTAAAATTATTGCAAACATCTTATTAAAAAACGGTTCGCCAATAGAAATGCTACCTAAGCCCATTTCTTTATGAACCATTGGCAACAATGTACCTAACATAACAATTAATGTAGCAACAACTAAAAATATATTATTGAGCCATAAGGCCACTTCGCGCGATACCAGCTTGTATCGTCCTTCACTGTGAACTTGTGACACACGCATTGCATATAACGCCAAGCCACCACCGACAACGATGCCTAAAAAGGCGAGTATAAATAAGCCTCTATCGGGGTCTGTAGCAAACGCATGTACCGATACAATAATACCCGAGCGTACAATAAACGTACCTAGCAAACTTAAAGAGAATGCTGCAATTGCGAGTAATACGGTCCATGATTTAAATATACCGCGCTTTTCTGTCACACTTAATGAATGCAGCAATGCGGTTGCAACAAGCCAAGGCATAAGCGCTGCGTTTTCTACTGGATCCCAAAACCACCAGCCGCCCCAGCCTAGTTCTGAATACGCCCACCAGCTACCAATAGTAAGACCTAAACCTAAGAACCCCCATGCTGTCATCGTCCACGGGCGTGACCATTTAGCCCATGTGTTATCAAGTTTACCTGTTAACAATGCCGCTATAGCAAAAGAGAAAGCAACCGACAGCCCCACATAACCCATGTACAGTAATGGTGGATGAATAATCATACCTGGATCTTGAAGCAACGGATTCAAGTCACGCCCTTCTACCGGAAAATAAGGAAGTAGGCGCTCAAACGGGCTTGAAAGCAGTAAGGTGTACATCATAAAACCTACACCTAAAAAGCCAAGTACACCCAGTACGCGAGCACGTAATACCCAAGGTAATGATTTAGAACGCGCTGCTACAGCAGCAGTCCAACCCGCTTGCATTACTAACCATAATAAAATAGCACCTTCATGACCGCCCCACGTAGAGGTGATTTTATAGTACCAAGGCAGCGTACTACTTGAATGATACGCTACGTAAGATACGGTAAAGTCGTCTGTTAAACTTGCATAAATAAGTGCAGCAAAAGAGATTAGTACAAAAGCAAACTGGCCTATTGCTAAAGATGGAGCCGCACGCATTAATCGAAGATTACCAGTATGCGCGCCCCAAAGAGGAAAAATACACAGTAAAACGCTTAGCACCATGGCAAGCGTTAAAGAAAAATAACCAATTTCTGGGATCATAGCTAATTACCACTATCTAAGTTGTATTTTGGTTTTTCGTGCTTAATACCTTTAACTGCCTCTGCAACTTCTGCTGGCATATATTCTTCGTCATGCTTTGCTAGTACTTCAAATGCTTCAATAACATTAGGCTCGACTAATACGCCCTGCGCTACAATGCCTTGCCCCTCACGAAACAAGTCTGGCAATATGCCTTGATAACGCACAGTCACTAATGGACCTGTATCTATTAGCTTAAAGCTTACTTGTAAGCTTTGTTCATTACGCTCAACCGTGCCTGGCACAACCATGCCGCCAATACGTAACTTTTGACCTATATGTGGTTTTTCTTTGTTAGGGCCTTTGCCATCAATTAATTCGCTTGGCGTATAAAAAAGATTAATATTTTCTTGCAGTGCATAAAGCACTAAACCAATTGACCCACCAATACCAAACAGTACGGCAATGATTACCAATAGGCGCTTTTTACGTCTTGGATTCATGAGATTTGTTCCTGCTTAGCTTTTTTAATTCGCGCTTCACGTATTATTTGTTGCTCCACTGAAGCCATAATACGCTTGGTGTCTCTCAAAGAGTTCACTAAAATACCGAGTAAAATAAGTGCGCATGTACCAAAAGAAAGCCAGACATAAAATCCATAACCTCCCATTGCAATAAAATCAGAAAAAGAGTCAAACTGCATAATTACCCCTTATTTAACAACGAGCGCACCCACGGTCGGTGCTTTTCACGTTGCAAAATTTCATTTTTAAGACGAATTAAAGTCACTGTTCCAACAAAAGCAGCAAAGGCTAAAATATTAACCATAAGAGGCCAGAACATACTTGGATCTATTGCTTTTGTGTCTAGCTTTGTAATGCTTGCACCTTGATGTAACGTATTCCACCACTCAACAGAGTAATGAATAATAGGTAAATTAATTACGCCAACAATTGCTAAAATAGAAGCCGCACGCCCTGCTGACTTCTTATCTTCAAATGCATGGTAAAGCGAAAGCACACCAAGATATAAAAATAATAAAATAAGCTCAGACGTTAAACGTGCATCCCATACCCACCAAGCACCCCACATAGGCTTACCCCATGCAGCGCCAGTAATTAGCGCTATAGCAGTAATACATGCACCAACAGGCGCAATAGCAATAACAGCAAGCTCGGCATTTCGTAGTTGCCATACAAGTGCAACAATGGCGGCAATTGCCATTGAGGAGTAGGCGCCCATGGATAAAATGGCAGAAGGCACATGAATAAAGATGATACGGTAGCTGTCTTTTTGTTGGTAATCGGCAGGTGCAAAACCAAGCCCCCATACCCATCCAACAATCATACTAACTACGGTAACTACGGCAAAATAAGGCAGTAACGTATTGCATAACTGGTATGCACGCTCTGCTTTAGCATAGGGATGTAACCACTTCCACATTAACTTACACTCACTTTTAAAGCTGACGATATGGCAATTGGTGCGCTAATAATAGCAATAAGTAACATTGCACCAAGGATGGCAAGCTGCCCACTATAATCCAGTGACATTGTACTGGTATCGATAGCCGACGTTGCAAAAATCAAAACAGGAATATACAAAGGCAGTACGAGTAAACTCATCAAAATACCTCCTTTTTGTAGCCCCACAGTAAGCCCAGCGCCTATTGCGCCAATAAAGCTCAATAATGGTGTGCCTAATAATAATGTTAAAACGGTTGCTGTTAATGCCGTACTTTCTAGGTTTAACAACAACGCAAACAACGGGGTCATTAATACAAGTGGTAAACCTGTTACCACCCAATGAGCAGCCACTTTAGCGAGTACGGTTAGCGATAATGGATAAGAGGATGCAATTAACTGCTCCAACGAGCCATCGTTAAAATCATCCCTAAACAACTTATCTAGGCCCAACATGGTAGAGAGTAATGCGGCAACCCAAATAATACCTGGCGCCATCCTCGCAAGTAGACCGGGCTCAGGCCCTATTGCTAACGGAAATAATGAAATTACAATTAAGAAGAATAAAATAGGATTTACAATTTCGGCGCGCTGGCGAAACGCAAGTTTTACATCTTTGGTAAATACCGCACTAAATAGCAACCAATAAGAGTGTTGACGAGTCATTAGTGGCGATACTCCAGTGTAACCGTTTGTAAGTTACTAAAGTGGGTCGTTAAGTCTTGGTGGGTCGTTAATAAAATGGCACCACCGCTTTGTAAGTGTTCAGTAAATCGCTGCTGTAAAAAGGCGACACCGCTTTTATCAAGCGCGGTAAATGGCTCATCAAGTACCCATAATTTAGCATCACTTAACCAAAGCCTAACTAGCGCTACACGTCGTTGTTGTCCAGCAGATAGCATTCTAACGGGTACATCTTCGAGTCCAACAAGGCCAAGTTGCGCTAAAATAGGATATAAATCAGGCTCATTTATGTAGCCATTGATTTGTAACCAGTGGCGAACATTTTCAACTGCACTAAGCTGAGTACTTACACCTGTTTTATGCCCTATAAAAAGCAGCTCTCTGGCATACTCTTCATAGTACTTAGATATAGGTTGTTCTTGGAACAGAACAGACCCTTCATCAGGCACAGAAAAGCCAGCAATAATACGCAATAGCGATGTTTTACCAGCCCCATTAGGACCCGCTAATTGCATGATTTGACCGCTATTAAGGCTAAAATTAAGATCCGCAAACAAACAACGATCTTGCTTGATGCAGGTGACGGACTTAATGTGTAACAAGATGACGATTCTCTCTGCCAAAAATTAGGCGTTAGTCTACCATAATGATAGGGTAATACGAATATTGCTTTATAATCGATTAACAAAAACTTGATTTAAAATAATGAATACACCAACGCAAATAACATTATCTAACTCATTGGTTATCAATCAATCTGCTCACAGCCAGACCAATGAGTTACCACAGTTACCTAGTGAGGTACTTGCGGCTAAAAACATCCAATTTTCGAAAGACTCGATTACGCTTGATGTATTTATTGATAAACATTGGCAAACATTAAGGCTTGGCACTTCAAGCGCACCACAAAACCTGCAAAAAATAGTCAGTGCTAACATACAAATCAGCCCTGATGGTAAGCAGCTCAACATCTCGCCAAACAGTACAACCCTTACTTTAAATCAGCCAGTACAATTACAGCGCTTGTTAAATTATGTAAGCACGGGCACTGAGGTACAAAGCCAACCAATGGATGTACAGGTTGCTGTATCCCCGTCTCCCAAGTTAGTTATTGATAAACTCAACGCAAATATTGCCATAAATAAAGACGTAGCCCAGTTACTTACAACTGAACAGCCTTTAAAAGTAGTTGTTAGTACGACTAATAAAGGCGCACAGATTAATGTTATTAACCGCTTTGCTGATACAGTTCACTCGCAACCACTTAGCCAAACTAAACTTACTAATTTACTCGCGGCCTTATTACCCAGTGCGCAGCTTCAAGTAACACCAAAACTGGCTATTTTAACTCATCCTCAAAAGTCAGGTTCATTTACAACACCTATTACTAATCAACAACTTGCCGAGCTACCTAATACACCGATTAAAGTAAATTTAGTAAACCAGGCAGATAAATTATTTATTAAAACTGATACAAACAATATAAAAGTAACGCTTAACAACTCATTCTCAAAACCATTTAACGAGTTACTTTTAGCGCAAAAAAGCAATGCACCTGAAGTAGCCGTTTCTGCGAGTAATATTAAAGTAAATCCATTATTGACCCTAAATAGTCCAATAAAATCGTGGTTACAAAATAGTTTTAGTGATTTAAAAACGCGAATTAATGATGCGGTTAAATATTTTGAAAATAAGCCTTTTGCTACAATAAGTAAATCTGAGTTAACGCAGCTATCAACTTCGCCTACGCAACAAAAAACGTCTTTAGCTATACAACTGAGTGAATCACCGCTAAATAGAGTTAACATTACTCAAAGTGTAAGTACTGCGTTAAATAACAATACGAGTAATATTTTGCCAGAGCATTTTTCAAGGCTCCCGCCTATTGTACAATTAACGCAACTAGTAAAAGGAAGTGTTAGTGTTTGGCAAACACCTGCTAACACAGCAACAACCTACACGCCAATAACAAATAATACTACCCCAGGTGAAGTGGCGAGCGCTAAGCCAAGTGATTTAAAAGCAAGCCAATTAAAACCCCTTATTACTAGTGAAAACAGTAAATCGAACACCTTGCTTAACCCTACCAATGAAGTAGTCACTAAAGGACTTACCACCTCCTCAGCACAGCTTGCAATAAACGATAACAATCAAAACAACACAAGCACAGTGAACACTAAAAGCATTACCTTGTTAACTGAGCCGTTATCTAATGCGCCCTCTCGTAGTCAAATGCTACAACCAATAGAAGCAAAACTATTAAGTACATTATTAAAGCTTCCTGATGCCACAACCCCTACAGATAGGCTGGCTTACAATAAACAACTTTTAAGCAGTCAAATTACTGATATTACAAATAAGGCAATAAAAGACACCCCTGATTTAACTCGCTTAATTAATCAAGCATTTAACCGTATGGTTTCAAGTAATAACATAAACCCTGCAACCATACAGCGTGAGATACTTGCTACTTTACAGCCCACTCAACTAGCGGGTGATATGCTGCAAAGTAGTTTCACTAAAGGGCTTGAGCAGGTGGCTGTGAGTATTTTAGCTGCGCCTCTGATTAGCCAATCCGTAACGCCTATCAGTTTTAATAATCAAACTGGCTTAGATGCTCTCTTACAAGTACTTATACCTACTTTTAAAATGGGTAACACGGGAGCAAAAATGCTTGAACAGCTTCAACAAGCTCAAGTACAAGCTTTGGCCAGCGAAATCGTACACGTTAAAAACACACTTACCCAAGTAAGTGTCTCAACACCAAATCAACAGTCAGACACAAACCCGCTTGCACAATTTTTATTACCGATGAGATTACCTCCAGAAGCAGCCCAAACAGAAATAACACTTGGACAGTATAAAAAGCCAAGCGCCGGTAAATTAGAAGATAAAAATGTATGGTTTGTCAGATTAAACTTTGATTATGCCCAACTTGGGCAGCTACAAATTACTGCAGAGTTAATGGATAAAGCAATCGATTGCCAGCTATTAGCCTCGAGCCAAGAAGTAAGTGTAATTGCTCACCCTCACTTAGATAATTTAAGATCAAAACTAGCTAAACATGGCTTACAAGTTGGCGAGCTCAATTTAAGGCGAGGCGATGCCAACAATCAGGCATTCTATAAATCTCACGCAATTATTAATATTAAGGTTTAGCTATGAGTGAAACACCGATTAATAAATCGGCCATTGGGCTTTTGTACGAAGCTGGTAACACACCCACTGTAAGTGTTAAGGGGTTTGGTGAATTAGCTGATGAAATAATTGCAGCGGCTAAACTAAAAGGAATTATGATCCACGAAGATGCAGCACTTGCTAAAACGTTGTCGCATTTAGAGTTAGGAGAAGAAATTCCTAAAGAGCTTTATTATGTTATTGCAGAGCTTATTGCGTTTTCGTATGTATTAAGAGGTCAATTTCCGCCAGGTTGGCAGAATTTTCAAGGTAAGTTAAATATTAAGGCTTGAGCCAATTTATCCGCACATAAAAAAAGGCGCTAAGCACCTTTTTGTTTATGTAATGAAAATAGTAATTCGGCTTCTGCTCGTGGTAGTTCGCACTCGCGTATTACTTCATCAAGGTCTGCACCTAACTCAACCATTTTTACAGCACGAGAGTAAATTTTAGCATCAGGGTCATCGTATTTTTGCGCCGCTTGCTGTTGCATTAAATCTTGGTTTTGTTGTTCAACTTCAAGCACTCGCTTACCAATACTTAAGAGCCCGGTTCTAATCTCCGAAATTTCACTGCGCAAAATATGAGTCTGCTCAGAGCTATCTTTAAGCTGCTGCGATACAGCATTAATTTCATTCGCGTGTTTATTTTTTAATGCAATAATTAACGCCAGCGATATAAGTCCTACCGCTAACGCTGATATAGCTATACTAAGTAACACCATAATTTATTTGGTAAAGCTTATATATCGCTTAACTCATCCCATTCGTCATCACTGAGTAACTTATTTAAATCAACCAAAATCAGTAATTCATTATCGCGATTACAAACACCTTGAATAAACTTAGCGCTTTCTTCAGTACCAACATTTGGCGCACTGTCGATTTCAGAGCTGCGCAAGTAAACTACTTCCGATACGCTGTCGGCTAAAATACCAATAACTTGCTCTTCTGCTTCAATAATTAAGATGCGAGAGTTGTCAGTTGCATCAGCAGCTAGCAAACCAAAACGTGCGCGAGTATCAATAACGGTAACAACGTTGCCGCGTAAGTTAATAATACCAATCACATATGAAGGCGCACCTGGTACAGGAGCTATCTCTGTATAACGAAGTATTTCTTGTACTTGCATTACATTTACGCCGTAGGTTTCTTCCTCTAGCTTAAACGTAACCCACTGTAAAATTTCATCGTTATTATCTGCGTTTTTATTTGCTGACAGTAATTTATCTTGATTCATGCTATTACCCCGTAATGGTCATTACTACTGACGGCTATCTAAGCCTTTCTCTAATAATATATTTAAATTATCTACGTCTATCAAAGCACACATTTTTTCTTTTATAACGCCAGCAAGCCATGGGCGCTTGCTTTTATTTGTACGCCATTTTACATCTTCTTTACTCAATGTAATGTTATTTATCAACTTCTCAGCTAATAAACCCCACTGGCTATCACCTAATGTAATCAGATATTGATAATCTAAAGATGCCTCTAATTTATCATCATATTTTTCTGGCATAACCCAACGCGCAGTATCAACAACATTAAGCTTTTCTTCTCTGTTGAGCATCACGCCTTTAAACCATTTCGGCTTACCAAACAAATGATTTACTTCACCTAATTGATGTATTCCACCAAGTGCTTTTAATGGCACAGCCAAGGTCAAGCCAGCAACTTCAAAAAACAATGCCTGAAATTCACCATCAAAATAGTCTGATTGGCTAGTAGTTACAATCTCCAGCTCTGGCTTTTCTATAGTAGTAATTGCAGGTGCTATTACTTCCTCGTCAACCACTTCATTAACTTTTTCAGTTTCAAACGCTGGCTCAGCTATTGGCTCAATTTCAACATTGAGCAAGTCATTATCAAATGTACTCTCTGCTGCTTTTAATTGTTCTTTAGGTTTTGAATGAATATGCTGTTGTGAATCATCTGGGATTTGCTCAAGTAATTTTGCAACTGGCTCAAGGTTATCTACAGGTTCATCTTCACATAACAAAGCCCCGAGGTATTGTTTCATTACTTTTTCATTAGCAAACAATTGCTTACTCATTCATTAACCTTGTTCAATTAAATATTCTAGCAGTGCTTTATATGCGTATACACCGCGCGAGCGAGGACAATACTCTACAGGTACTTTTTGTGCAAAGCTTGCATCTCTAAATTTGGTATCCACCGGTATCACACCTGGCCAAACTTTATCACCATATGTACTTTGCAATGTTTTGTATGCTTCTAACGATGCTTTGGTACGTTTGTCGTACATGGTAGGAATTATAGTATATTGATAATCTTTTGCTTGAGAGGATTGCATCAAATCCATAGTACGCATCATTCTATCAAGCCCTTTGAGTGCTAAAAACTCCGTTTGCACTGGCACTAAAATTCGCTCACTTGCTGCAAGCGCATTGACCATTAACACCCCTAAAACTGGAGGGCAATCTAAAATGGCATAATCGTAATGTTCGCTAATTTTTGCAAGCGCTTTTTTTAGTATTAACCCCATCCCTGTTTTATTACCCATACTTCGATCAAGTGTAGCTATTGCCATAGTCGCAGGTAAAATATCCAGGTTTTGAAGTGTTGATGGACACAAAGCTTGGAGTATCTCTTCACTTTGCATACTTGTACCACGGGCAAAAATATCGTACACACTGACTTCTAAATCCTCTGAGTCAATGCCAAAGTAATAAGTGAGTGACGCATGAGGGTCTGTATCTATAAGCAATACACGTTTACCTTGTAATGCCAAAATACCGGCAAGGCTCACTGCGGTTGTTGTTTTACCAACCCCTCCTTTTTGATTAGCGACAGTCCAAATCTTCACATTACATCCTAATTACTGTTCATTGCGCGTTGTTATGCGAATACCGCCATGAGGCAAACGAATTATTTTTATTGTATCGTCATCTGAAGGAAGTTCAATTTCAGGTTCAATCACTGCAGGCTCATCAGCTCGCCCGTCACTTTTAACCTCTTGTTTTGGTGGTAATCCATACTTAGAAAGTGCGATAACAACTTTACGATTTTCTGCGCGCCCTTGTTCTGTATCGTTACTTGCAAAAGGTGAATATTGGCCATAACCTTCTATCGCCATTCTAGCTGAATTAATGCCTAATGCTTCCAGCTCTACTAAAATTGACGTGGCTCTAGCTACCGACAGTTCCCAATTTGAGCGAAATATTTCATTGCGAATACTTTCATCATCAGTATAACCTCGTACTCTTACATAGTTATCTACTGGTGCAATAATATCTTTAACAATCTTGACGACCTGTTTTGCTCGAGAGTGTGCAACTGAACTACCACTTGAAAATAACATACCTGAGCTTAGCTCTATAATCAGCCAATCTTGGTTAAGCTCTAAACTGGCTTCTCCATCACGGATTTCATCAATAAGCGCTGACTGTAATTTAATTAATAAACTATCAAGAGGTTTGCCTAAATACTTTTGCTGGATGTTGCTTGTATCACTTTGGCCGTCGAGTAGCTCAGGACCTTGCTCTTCTTTTAATATACTTTCGCCATAAAGAACTTCTTGTTCAGGTGTCACTCTATCTGTCAATATTCCATTACCGTTGACACCTTCACCTTGCTGGGAGTGTTGGCGAGCTGACTTATCAAAAACCTGTTCAAGGGAATCTGACAATATTTGGAATTGTTCTTCTTTATTAATCGCTATCGCATACAGAACCACAAAAAAAGCAAACATAATAGTCATGTAATCGGCATACGATACAAGCCAACGTTCGGTATGTTGACTTTTAGCAGCAGAGTGACGAAGTCGTCGGCGTAACATGTTATTCGTCCACTAAATTAGGTCGCTCTACACGATAGGCTTCAAGCTTTAATTCTATATTTACTGGGCTTTCACCTATGCTTATTGCAATAACGCCTTCAGCAAGCATTTCATGGTAAAGCATTTTTTGCTCTACACGCTGTTTTAACTTATTTGCCATAGGTAAAAACAATAAATTAGCTAAACCAACACCATAAATGGTCGCAATAAATGCCGTTGCAACGCCGGCGCCAAGCATTTGTGGATCGGTAATAAACGACATTGCCTGTATTAAGCCAAGCACCGCACCTAAAATACCAATGGTAGGGCTGTAACCCCCCATTGCTTCATAAACACGCGCGGCTTCAAGCAAACGATCACGCTCTAGCAGTAAATCAATTTCAAGCGTGTCACGTAGTTTTTGCTCTGAGCAGCCATCGACAAGTAAGCTTAAACCTTTTGCTGCATACGCATCTGGGTGAGCTAAGGCTTCATTCTCAAGCGCTAAGTAACCTTCTTGACGTGCTTTATGAGACCATCGTTTAACTTGCTCTATTGCGTCTTCAATATCGTATTGTGGTGCAACAAAAACCCACGAGCTCATATTTAGCATCTTTTTGAATGTGCTAGCAGAGGTTTGCAACATAACAGCGCCAAGCGTGCCACCTAGTACAATAATAAGCGCAGGGCCATTAAATAAAGCTGAAACAACACCGCCTTCTAAAGAATAACCTAGACCTATTGCACTAAGTGCTACCAATAGTCCAAATATTGAGAGTTTATCCACAACCTACCTCTCTCATTATACGCGCTGCAACATCGCTCAATGCTAAGCTTTCACTTGAAAGCCCCGCATTAGCAATTGCTTGGGGCATTCCATAAACGACACAGCTTTTCTCATCCTGTGCCCAAATAGTTGCCCCCGTTTGTTTTAACATTCTTGCACCATCACGACCATCAGCGCCCATACCTGTTAAAACAATAGCAAGTACATCGCCTTGATACGTTTTAGCTGCACTAGCAAACGTTACATCTACGCTTGGTTTATAACTTATTCTCTCGCTATGATCTTCAAATACGCGCAGCGTTCTATTTGCTCCACGCCCCTCTACCATCATCTGCTGTCCGCCAGGCGCTAAATAAGCAGTTCCTGGTTGTAAACGATCGCCTTGTTGTGCTTCTTTCACTTTTATTTGGCACAAACCGTTTAAGCGCGCTGCAAACGCGGGTGTAAATGCAGCGGGCATGTGCTGAATAAGTAAAATAGGGTGAGGAAAATTAGCAGGCAATTGAGTCAATATAGTTTGCAGAGCAACAGGACCACCTGTAGAAGTACCAATAGCTAAAAGTTGATATTGTTTTCCACTTGCTCGCATTGAGGCAACATTTGAACTTGTCGATGCAACAGGCGCAGCTCTTTGAAAGCTTCTATCAGGCTGCTTGATTTGAGTTGTTGATGTGCTTGTTCTTTGCGAAAGTGAACTTGTTGGTTTCGTTGAAATGACTGGTTTAGCTGGTGTTGCCGCTCTAAATGTTCGCGGTAAACGTCTTCGCCCTATATCTTTTACTTTACTTTGCAAAAGCTTAATTGCATCTTCATTATTGCGCGCAATATCTTCAAATTTTTTCGGTAAAAAATCCATTGCGCCAGCATCTAACGCATCAAACGTTGCTGTTGCACCATCACGTGTAAGTGATGAAAACATTAAGATAGGAGTTGGGTTACTCGCCATTATCTCTTTAACTGCGCTAATACCATCAAGCACAGGCATTTCGACATCCATGGTGATCATGTCAGGACGCAATTGAGCAGCTTTCTCAACAGCCTCTCTGCCATTAACAGCAAAGCCTATAACTTGTATATCGCTATCTTGCTCAAGGATTTCGCTTACTCTACGGCGAAAAAAGCTTGAATCATCAACAACTAAAACTTTAACGGCCATTTAGCTCTCTTATTAAATTTATGCGTAGGTATATATTAAATATATACCTACTTTATTATTAGCCTGCGTAATGTTTTAACATGTTTGGAACGTCTAAAATCAGTGCAATGCCACCATCCGAAGTTATTGTAGCCCCTGCCATACCTGGCGTTCCTTGAAGTAACGCATCAAGCGGCTTAATCACTACTTCTTCTTGGCCAATTAATGAATCAACAACAAAACCAATTTGTTGCGTACCAATTTGTACAATAACGACGTGACCTTTAGATTTTCGCTGAGAACGATCTGAGCCTTTTACTAACCAATGCTCAAGGTAAAATAACGGTATCGCCTTTTTACGCACAATAATTGTTAATTGCCCATCAACTACATTCGTCTTCGTTAAATCTAAATTGAATATCTCACTAACACCAGCCAGTGGTAACGCAAATGTTTGTGCGCCAACAACGACCATTAATGTCGGTAATATAGCCAAGGTAAGTGGTACTTTTATTTCTAAAATAGTACCGACACCAAGTTCAGACTGAATGCTTACTGAGCCATTAAGTTGCGTGATCTTAGTTTTAACTACGTCCATCCCTACACCACGGCCTGAAATATCAGATATTTCTTCTTTTGTAGAAAAGCCAGGTGCAAAAATCAGGTTATATGCTTCGGTGTCAGAAAGTCGACTCGCCTGGTCATGATCGAGTACGCCTTTACTAATTGCAATTTTTTTCAGTTTTTCAGCATCCATACCTGCACCATCATCTTTGATGGTTAGCAAAATATGGTCGCCCTCTTGAGACGCTGATAAAGTAACATTACCTGTTCTAGACTTACCTGCAGCTTCACGGACAGCGGGCATTTCAATACCATGGTCAACTGAGTTTCTAACTAAATGCACAAGCGGATCGGCAAGTGCTTCAACTAAGTTTTTATCTAGATCGGTTTCTTCACCAATAAGCTTTAAATCAATATCTTTATTTAAGCTACGTGCTAAGTCGCGTACAACGCGAGGGAAGCGACCAAATACTTTCTTAATTGGTTGCATTCGCGTTTGCATAACCGCACCTTGAATATCCGCAGTCACTACATCTAAGTTAGAGATTGCTTTACCCATCGCTTCACTGTCTGAGTTAGTCGCTAAACTAACCAAACGATTTCGTACAAGAACTAACTCACCAACCATATTCATAATTTGATCGAGTCGTTTTGTATCTACGCGAACGGTGGTTTCTGCTGCTGGTGGCGCTGATTTTTTTGGAGCTGCTGCTGGTGGTACTTTAGCTACTGGCTTCTCTGGCGCTTTTTCAACTGGTTTTGGAGTAGGAGCTTTAGCTGGCTCAGCTTTTTTTACTGGTTCACTCATTTGTTTAGCTGGCGGTGAAACAGGTTCAGGTTGTTTTGCAGCTGGCGCACTTTCTATCGATTTAGGAGCAGTGCCTTTACCATGAAGTTCATCAAGAAGCGCTTCAAATTCGTCATCACTAATTTCATCATCTGATGAATTAACTGTATTTGCCGCTGGTGTAGCTGGTTCTACAGGTGTTTTATTGGCATCATTTTGTTCAGGTTTGATCGTAACTTCACCAAAACTGCCAACACCATGTAACTCGTCTAATAAGCTGTCAAATTCATCATCAGTAATATCACCACTAAAATCACTACTACTTGCTACTGGTTTTTCAACTGCAGGACCTTGTCCTTTACCGTGTAGCTCATCAAGTAAGCTTTCAAATTCGTCTTCAGTGATTTCATCTATTTCAGCATCGCTAACCGAAGGCGCTCCGCTAAATAGTTCATCAAATGCAAACGGATCTTCATCATCAGCTACCGGTGTATCCACCACTTCATTATGAGGTTGTTCAACCTCTGTTTGTGAAGAGGCTTCAGTGGCTTCGGCTTCTGTTGGAGGTAGACCTAAGATATGAAGAGTATGAAGTAATTCAGGATCTGCAGGTTCAGGCTTGTCTCTGTTTTGGATAGTCGCAAACATCTCATTAATGGTGTCTAGTGCTTGTAAAATAACATCCATTAACTCTGAGTTGACTGTTCGCACGCCTTGACGTAGTAAATCAAATACGTTTTCAGCACCGTGACAAGCATCAACAAGTTCTGTCATAGCTAAAAAGCCTGCACCACCTTTTACAGTGTGAAAACCTCTAAATATAGCGTTTAGTAACTCGGTATCTTCTGGATTATTTTCCAGCTCAACTAACTGTTCAGATAAAAGCTCTAGGATTTCTCCAGCCTCTACAAGAAAGTCTTGTAAAATATCTTCATCGACTTCAAACATGCAGTTACTCTCCTCTTAGAAGCCCAAACTTGATAAAAGATCATCAACTTCATCTTGATCAGATACAACATCATTACGCGATTCTTTATCAATAATAGGGCCTTCAGGACCTGCTAAAGTTTGTGTGGCAACTGGTTCTTTTATTTTTTGTTGTTCTACTTTATTCGCGGTGCTGTTAGTGTCGTCTTGTTCAGCAAACGCAGTTAAAAGATGCAGTAAACTTTCTTCTACTTCCCTAACAAGTTCAATAACACGGCGAATAACTTGACCTGTTAAGTCTTGATAGTCTTGAGCCATTAGTACATTTGTCATTAAGCTTTGAAGCTCATCAGTCTTATGATGAGAGTTGTTCATAAACTTATCGATGCTATGGCAAAGTTGCTTAAACTCACCAAGCTCAATCTCGCGGCTCATTAAACGATCCCATGTCGGTTTGATATGAGATATTTCGTCCGCTAACTGTTGGGCTATAGGAAGACTCGCTTCCACTGCATCCATTGTTTTATTAGCCGCATTTTCTGTCATTTCTATAACATAATTAAGCCGCTTTTTAGCATCTGGAATCGCATCTGTCGTTATATCAGTTAAGCGAGTATCAAGCTCAAAACTTTTAAGGGCTTCGTGCAGTTGACGAGTCAACTTTCCAACTTCAGCAAATAATTCAGATTGCTCTTTAGAAGCAGCCTCTAAAATCAACTGATTTGCTTTATCTTGCTCATCATTTTCTAAAAAAACAACGAGCTGACGAGCTTGTTCTAACGTTATTTGAGGCGCAGCTGGTGCTGGCATAAGCCTCTCCCCCATCATTAGCCTAAGCGTTCAAATACTTTTTCTAATTTAGTTTTTAATGTTCCAGCCGTAAATGGCTTAACAATATAACCATTCACGCCAGCTTGCGCCGCAGCTATTATTTGTTCTTTTTTAGCTTCTCCCGTTACCATTAATACAGGGATATGTTTTAACTTCTCGTCTGCACGTATTGCTCTTAAAAGATCAATACCCTGCATTCCAGGCATATTCCAATCCGTAACTACAAAATCAAACACTTGATTTTGCAACATAGGCAAAGCTGTAGACCCATCATCAGCTTCTTGAACGTTAGTGAAACCTAAGTCACGTAACAGGTTTTTTATAATGCGTCTCATCGTTGAAAAATCATCAACTACAAGAATTTTCATGTTTTTATCCAAAACATCCCCCAGTGAGGTATTAACCTTTGTTTACTTACTACTAATTTATCCAGTCATTGATTTTAGCTTTAAGCTTAATCATCGCCTGACCATGTATCTGACTTACACGCGATTCACTTACATCGAGTATATGTCCTATTTCTTTTAAATTCATTTCATCGTTGTAGTACAAAGAAAGCACCATTGCATCACGCTCTGGTAATGACTTAATTGCACTTAGCAAAGACTCATTAAACCTATCATTTTTAACATTATTAAAAGGTTTATCTTGTGCTAAATCTTGGCCTACAGGAGTAATAACATCCTCATCTACACCAAGGTCTTCAATACCTAATATTTTACTCGTATTCGCATCATTTAAAATATGATGGTACTCATTGAGCGAAATTTCAAGTTTTTCAGCAACTTCTATGTCCGTTGGTTCGCGGTTCAGACTACTTTCGAGCTCAGTAATTGCTTCTGCAACTTGCCTGTTTTTACGGTGAACTGAACGAGGAGCCCAATCACCACGGCGCATTTCATCAAGCATAGCACCGCGAATACGAATACCTGCAAAAGTTTCAAAGCTTGCGCCTTTTGTTGCATCAAAGTTTTTCGAAGCTTCTATTAAGCCTATCATTCCTGATTGAATTAAATCATCAAGTTGAACGCTAGGTGGTAATCGAGCAATTAGATGACATGCCACTTTTTTAACAAGTGATGCATGCTTCTCAACAATCACATTTAAATTTTGTGTTGATTGATATCCCATAGCTCTATTCACCAGTGTTGTCATAATTAACCGTTTACTAGTTTCTCAATGAAAAACTCTAAATGCCCAGATGGTTGGTTGGGTATTGGCCATTTAACTGCTTTTGTTGCCAGCGTTTTAAACGCAAGAGCGGCTGGCGAATTTGGAAAGAGCTCTACTATTACTTTTTGACGACGTGTTGCTTTGCGCATATTTTCATCATAAGGAACCGTTGCTACTAGCTCCATTGATACATCTAAAAAGCGGTCGGTAACTTTAGATAGCTTTGCAAACAATTCAGTGCCTTCACGCATACTGCGCACCATATTGGCAACAATTTTAAATTTATAAACGCCGTGCTCACGACTTAATACTTTAATAAGTGCGTAAGCGTCGGTGATTGATGTCGGCTCATCGCATACAACAACCATTACATCTTGCGCTGCACGCGAGAAGCTCAGTACCATGTCTGAAATACCAGCGGCCGTATCTACAATTAAAATATCAAATTCGGTATTCAATTCGCTAAACGCACGAATTAGCCCAGCATGCTCAGATGGTGATAATTCAACCATACTTTGCGAACCCGATGTAGCGGGTACAATTTTAATTCCTGCAGGGCCTTCAACTAAAATTTCATCAAGCTCACATTCACCAGACAAGACATGTGACAAGTTACGCTCTACACGTAAACCAAGCATCACATCACAATTTGCTAAACCTAAGTCAGCATCCAGTACTAGTACTCTATTACCTTGCTGCCCTAGTGCAATAGCGGTATTTAGAGAAACGTTTGTTTTCCCCACCCCACCTTTACCACCGGTTACAGCGATAACTTTAACGCCGTTGTTATTGTTTTGACTCATTTTGCGCAGGCCGCTTGCTTGATCTAATACTGTGTTAATCATACATCCCTACTGTACTTGACGCCACTGCTTGATGCCTTGAATGTTGTGCTTTTGTTCTTTTTAAATATAATTGCTCAGCCTTTTTTACTAGTTTTTCAGCATTTGCAACACGAATATCCTCTGGTACTCGTTGTCCGTTAGTAAGATACCCTATTGGAAGGCGATTTTGAATGGCAATACTAATAATCTCACCCAAACTTAATGATTCATCTAACTTGGTGAAAATACAACCACTTAAATGTACTTTTTTAAAGTGCCGTACAGTTTCTTGCAATACATTAATCTGTGCTGTCGCGCTGAGTACTAAGTAGCTGCGAATATCTACACGTTGGTTACGCATTAATGTGTTTAATTGCTCAGTTAAACGTAAATCTCGCTGGCTCATACCAGCTGTGTCAATTAATACAAGACGTTTATTTCGTAAATGATATAAAACTTCAGCTAATTCATTAGCATCTTTAACTTGCTTAACACCACAACCAATAATACGACCATACGTTGCAAGTTGTTCATAAGCACCAATTCTGTATGTATCAGTGGTTATTAACGCCACTTTATCGGCACCATATTTTTGTGCGCCTAGAGCTGCAAGCTTAGCAACTGTTGTGGTTTTGCCCACACCTGTTGGACCCACTAACGCATATACACCACCTTGGCGAAGTATTTCGTTATTGGTTGTTTGCATTTGATCCTCAACCATTGTTAGCAATGCTTTCCAACCTTGTTGACGAGATACATCGTCAGGTACAAAACATGCCATTTGCTGCGCGACTTCTTTATCAATACCCATGCCAACCAAACGGTCAACCATACAAGCACGAGTTGGGTCGCGACGTGCCATGTCTTGCTGCATTAAACCCGATACTTGATGTTCTAATAATTGACGAATTGCGTTCATTTCTTCACGCATTGTTGTCATTTCTTCGCTTTCATTATTTTTATTTTGTGGGCGAGTAGTTACCGGGCTATCTAAATCATCAAAGTCACGGTCTAAATCATCAAAACCTAAGCTATCCGCTTGAGTTTGTGGACGAACTGGCGCAGCAGCTTCAGGAGCAAACATATTTTTAGTACGCTGCCCCATATCAGGTTCTTGATAGTTATCAGTAGTATCAATACCCGATTGTGAAAACATTGATGCAAGCTCAGGAGAACGAGGACGCGGTGATTGACGCTCTAATAATGCTTGTAGGCTGTCAGCAACTTTTGCTTGAGGCTCAGGCTTGGCACGCTGTGGCTCTGGTTTTACAAAATTATGCATGCTTTGTTGTGGCGCCTGAGTACGCGGCTCTGCAGGGCGTTGCGGTTGCGCTGCTACTTTAGGGGCTGCTTTGTCATAATCAACTGCCGCTACAATTTCTACACCGTTAGCCAGTTTTTTATTTGACATAATAACCGCATCAACACCTAACTCATCTTTAACTTCTTTAAGTGCTGTGCGCATATCTTTAGCAAAAAAACGTTTAATTTTCATGATTCAACCCCTGTTAAAATCTTATTGTTGGCCTACCGAGCTTACAATTTTGATCTGTCTTTCGTCTGGTACCTCTTGATAAGACATCACTCTCAATCCTGGAATGGTGTACTTAACAAAACGAGATAACACAGTGCGTAACATTCCTGACGTTAGCAATATAGAAGGTTCGCCGGCCATTTCTTGATTTTGATGCGCTTGTGTCAATGACACTTGAAGTCGCTCTGCAAGTCCTGGCTCAATACCGGCACCTTCATCGCCTGCATTTTGTAATGACTGATGCAACATCTGTTCCAACTCAGGCGCCAAGGTTATGACAGGGATTTCTGATGACATTCCCACCGCATCTTGAACAATTAATCTACGCAGTGAAATACGCACTGCAGCCGTTAATACATCAGGGTCTTGACTACGTGGGCCATACTCAACAAGGGTTTGAACAATTGAGCGCATATCGCGAATAGCCACGCCTTCATTTAATAAATTTTGTAGTACTTTTACAATAACAGTTAATGGCAATACATCAGGTACTAGTCCTTCCACTAAGCGAGGATGGCTTTTAGCAAGCATATCAAGTAGGTTTTGAACTTCTTCATGCCCTAGTAATAACGCTGCACTGTTAGTTAATAACTGGCTAATATGAGTGGCAACTACCGTGGCTGAATCTACAACGGTATAACCTAGTGATTGTGCTTCATCTTTTTGATCTGGCTTGATCCATACTGCATCAAGGCCAAACGCAGGATCTTTTGTTTCAACCCCTTTAATTGGACCAAATACTTGTCCTGGGTTAATTGCTAGCTCGTCGCCATGCTTAAGCTCGCTTTCACCGGTTGAAACCCCCATTAGTGTTATTCTGTAAGCGTTAGGGTCAAGCTCTAAGTTGTCGCGAATATGCACTGGCGGTACTAAAAAACCAAGCTCTTGAGAAAGCTTTTTACGTACACCCTTAATACGATTAAGTAGCTCACCACCTTGAGATTGATCTACCAATGGAATTAATCTATAACCGACTTCTAAGCCAATTACATCAACTTGTTGAACGTCATCCCAGCCAAGTTCTTTTTGCTCTTGTTTATTAGCAACACCCGTAGCTGCACTTCCACCATTAGCGGCCTCTTCAGCCTCTGCGGCAGCAGCTTTTAATTTACTTTGCTGTGTGTAGTAAGCTAAGTAGCCCAGTAACGCACCTAAACTTAAAAAAGCAATATACGGCATACCAGGCACTAAGCCCATGATGATCAAAATACCTGAAGCAATAAATAATGACTTTTCGTTGCCAAGTTGTTTCTTAAATTGGTCCCCCATATTGAGCGACTCATTTTGACGTGTTACAACAATCGCGGTACCAATTGAAAGCAGTAAAGAAGGAAGCTGAGCAACTAGGCCATCGCCAATGGTAAGTAATGTGTATACTTCCATGGCATCGCCAAAGCCCATATTGTGCTGAATCATACCGACAAATAAACCACCAACTATATTGATGATTAATATAACAATACCTGCAATAGCATCGCCTTTAACAAATTTACTCGCACCATCCATTGAGCCGTAAAAATCAGCTTCGCGAGTTACTTCCTCACGGCGGTCACGCGCTTGCTCTGCACTTATAAAACCAGCGTTTAAATCGGCGTCAATGGCCATTTGTTTACCCGGCATTGCATCAAGGGTGAAACGCGCAGATACCTCAGAAATACGACCAGCACCTTTAGTAATTACTACAAAGTTAATAATGATCAGGATTAAAAACACAACCAAACCAACAGCGTAGTTACCACCAATAACCACGGAGCCAAACGCTTCAATTACCTTACCAGCAGCATCACCACCATTATGGCCTTCAAGTAATACAACACGAGTACTGGCCACGTTAAGCGCTAAGCGCATAATGGTAGCGATTAATATTACAGAGGGGAATATACCAAACTCAACCGGCTTCATCGTGTAAACAGTTACAAGTAAAACCACTAATGCGAGAGCAATATTAAACGAGAAAAGGATATCGAGTAAAAATGGCGGTAGTGGTAAAATCACCATCCCCAAGGCAGCAAGCACAAGCAAAGGTGTACCTACCCCTTTGCCATATTCTTTTTTTTCTCTGTTAAGTTTTTGTAATACTGCTTTAAAATTCATAATTCTACAATTTCAAAAAATTGACACTACATAGAATTAGCAATAACTATTCCAAGTTACTCAGTTAACGGTTTAATACTTGTAGGCATCGGGGATTGGCAGCTTTTTATTGAGCTTAGTTGGACGTTTTCCGCGCCCTTTATTAAAGCGCTTAAGCTGAAATACATACGCTAAAACTTGCGCCACAGCGGTAAATAACTGATCCGGTATTTGCTCTCCTACTTCAGCCGTATGATAAAGCGCTCGGGTCAACATGGGAGATTCTAATATAGGTACTTCATTCCCTATTGCTACTTTACGAATTTGCATCGCCATTTCATCAATACCTTTAGCAAGCACTATAGGCGCACCTGCGCGCTCTGTATCGTATTTTAATGCTACGGAGTAATGAGTTGGGTTGGTAACAATAACATCAGCGTCAGGAACATCTTGCATCATGCGTCTTTGTGACATTTGCCTTTGTGTTTGTCTAATACGCGCTTTTATTTGTGGATCACCTTCAGAGTTTTTATACTCATCTTTAACCTCTTGCATTGTCATTTTAAGTTGCTTATGGTGAGTATAACTTTGATAAGGCGCATCTATTGCAGCAATAATAACCAACGTACAAGAGAGAGCTAGAAACATCCATGCTAATATTTCTAACGCATGAATAATGTTATTTGGTGCAGGCTCTATACTTAAATGTAAAATCTCATCAAAGAAAGTGTTAATTAGAAATACAGCAAAGCCAGCAACTACAGAAAATTTTAAAATGGCTTTGGTTAACTCTACCGCTGCTTGGGGGCCAAACATACGCTTAAAGCCTTTAAACGGTGACATTTTACTTGCTTTGGGTGCTGCTGCTTGCCAACTAAAATTAAATCCCCCCAATAGCGTATTTCCTATAATACCTGCAAATAAAATAATAAATACAAACATTGCCATAGGAAAAATAAGCACATCAGACACACTAGCCCAAACAGCAAACATTTTAGTGGTATCGTAGGCTTCATTTCGGTTAAGACTCAGCATTCGCCCCATAATGTTATATAGGCCTTTACCAATCTCAGGACCATATAAGAGCAAAGATATAGCGGAAAAAATAAGTACAAACATGGTGCCAAGCTCTTTAGAACGCGCTACCTGCCCTTTCTTTTTCGATTCGTCTACTTTTTTCCCCGTGGGTTCTTCTGTTTTTTCTTGTCCTGAATCTTCAGCCATTAGCCTCTCCTACGGTGAACAACCAACTAAAGTGCACATTAGCTCAACCATTTTTAACCACTGAAACTCAAATTGAAGAGTAAAGTTACCTAACGTTGCCCAAATAATCGTAAGCCCTGCAACAAGTGTGAACGGAAAGCCAATTGCAAAGATATTTAATTGCGGTGCCGCACGCGTCATAATACCAAAAGAAATATTAATAACGAGCATTGCGGTAAGCGGTGCAAGTGAGAGTACCAGTGCTGTAGTAAACATCCAGCCGCCCCAAGTCACTATGTCCCAGTAATGATCTACAGACCACCATGTGCCATCAATGGGTAGCACTTGAAAGCTATGCACCACCATTTGAATCATCATTAAATGACCGTTAAAAGCAAAAAATAACAAGGTGGCCAAAATAAGGAAAAACTGGCCAACCGCTGGCACGCTTGCGCCATTAGAGGGGTCAATAACCGAAGCAAAACCTAAACCGGTTTGCATCGCAAGTATTTGCCCTGCTAAAACAAAGGTATTTAATAAAAGTATAGATGCAAAACCAATAGCAACACCAATCAGCATTTGTTGAATAACGACTAAAATCATCTCAAACGAAAATAAATTAGTGAATGTAGCTGGCGGCAGAACAGGAACGACAAGAAAAGTTACAACAACTGATAACCCCATTTTTATACGCGTAGGGACATTTTTAGCACCTAAACCAGCCATAATCATAATCATTGAGCTAATGCGTACCAGCGGCAGCAAAAAATCGCTCAACCATTGAATAACGACAGCAAAGGGGTATTCCACGTTTAACCTGCAATTTCAGGAATAAGTAATACTAGGCGAGTAAAAAAATCCATTAGTTCTTGAGTAAGCCAGTGCCCACCTACAATAAGCGCACTAATGGTAATTAATAAACGAGGTAAAAAGCTCAACGTTTGTTCATTGATTGATGTTGCCGCCTGAAATACAGCAACCACTAAACCAATAATTAGGCCTGGGACTACAATTGCAGACACCAGCTTAATAACTAAAAAAAGAGCGTCACTTAGGATATCAACAAAAATTTCCGGTTCCATGTTGTACTCCTATTGTTGGGTCATGTTAATGCTTTGCATACTAAGTCCCTAAACCAAAGCTTTTGGCTAAGGTACCCATCACTAAGCTCCAACCATCAACAAGTACAAACAGCATAATTTTAAACGGTAAGGACACTATCATGGGGGAAAGCATCATCATACCCATCGCCATTAATACCGAAGCGACCACTAAATCAACAATTAAAAATGGGATAAAAAACATAAACCCAATTATAAATGCCGTTTGCAGTTCGCTGGTTACAAAGGCCGGTATTAACACTATTAATGGCGTATCTTGTGGCGAATTTAGCTGATCGTAACCAGCAATTTTAGCGAACGTTTCTAAATCTTTTAAACGCACCTGTGAAAGCATAAATGCTTTCATTGGCTCTTTAGCAAGCTCTAAAGCCTCTACTGATGTAACCTGCTCATTTAAGTAAGGCTCTATAGCTCGCTCGTTTACCTGCTGATAAATAGGCGCCATTATAAAAATACTTAAAAAAAGTGACATGCCTAATAACACTTGGTTTGACGGTGTTTGCTGTAAGCCAATTGCTTGGCGCAAAATGGCGAGTACAACAATAATTCGTGTAAAAGAGGTCATCATAATTATGGCGGCCGGTATAAAACTCAGCGCCGTCATAATTGCTAAAACTTGTAACGTTACTGAGTAATCTTGTGTGCCATCAGCGTTTGTTGTAATAGTAAGGGCATCAATTCCTTCTGCACTTACATTTGGTACAAACACCATGGCAAAAATAATAAGCAGCCACTTTGTCATAGGTTTAATTCTTTTTATTTTGGTTTGATTGCGGGTTTAAAAGTTTACCAAATCGTTTAGCGAGTTCAGGCAGTTCTTTTTCACTTAATGGGGTTTCTAACTTGTGTAAATAATTAATACTGTGGGGAGTTACACCAAGTAAATGCTGAGCATTATCTATCTCAACAACCATTAAACGCTCGCGAGAACCTAAAGGTAGACTTCTAACTACTTTAAACTCATCACTATTTGCTAAATTAGGGTTAAGCTTTTTAACAAAAAATGCCAGTACAATAATCAGTACTAGCACCATTACAAGCGACAGCACCATAGAGAGTATATCCCCAGTGGGTGTTGCCACATCTGCTTTTGAAAAAACGGTAGTCGTTAAAGCAACTAATAAGCTCATCGTAATTTTTTGATCCGCTCTACTTGGCTTATCACGTCAGTTAAGCGAATACCAAATTTGTCGTTTACTACAACTACTTCACCATGAGCGATTAAAGTACCATTAACTAGTACGTCTAGCGGCTCACCCGCAACACGGTCAAGCTCAACAACAGAGCCTTGATTAAGTTGCAGTAGGTTACGAATATTGATTTTAGAGCGTCCTACTTCCATTGAAATAGTAACGGGGATATCTAAAATAGTGTCGAGTTTTCGTTTTTCATCGCCACTCATTTCGTGTTTTGAATCACTTAACTCATCAAGCTCTGCAACATGTGCTTCGCTACTATCATCTGGAGCTTCGGCTTCTGCTAATGCTGCTGCCCATTCATCCATTGTGTCTTGATCATCGCTCATACTTTTAACCTTTTAATCAATTACCAGTCTAAGTCTACACCGTCAGAGAGGTGTAAATCATCTTCTAGTTCTGCTAATTCTGCATCTGAGTCAATTTTCTTGCCGCCTTTGGTAAATACATGCAGCTCAGATTTAACTGAATCAGGTCGTTTAATTTTTTCACTAATTTGAAGCGCAACATTATCGCGAGAGCGACCCATTTTGGCTCTAAATGTAGGTAGTTCTTCAACAAACACGGTTATATGCTCAGGCATTTCAACCGGAATAATATCACCGGCTTTGAGTTCCATAATTTGTTTTAAGGTTAAATCAACTTCAAGTAACTGAGTTGATATTTCAACCTCTACATCCATTATTTCGTCGCGAAGCGCTTTGCTCCAACGCAAATCAGTATCCTCAGTATCAGACTGAACCCCCGCATCTAACAGCTCTCGAATTGGCTCAAGCATTGAGTAAGGTAAAGCGATATGAAAATCCCCACCGCCACCATCAAGCTCAATATGAAAAGAGCTAATAACCACAACCTCGGTTGGGCTTACAATGTTTGCCATTGCTGGGTTTACTTCAGAATCGAGATATTCAAATGATACATCCATAACCGGTGCCCATGCTTCTTTGTAATCTTCAAAGATTATTTTAAGGAGCATTTGTACAATTCGACGTTCTGTAGGAGTAAATTCTCGGCCTTCTATTTTTGCATGGTAACGCCCGTCACCACCAAAAAAGTTATCTACCAAAATAAACACAAGTCGTGCTTCCATGGTAATCAGGCCAGTGCCTTTTAAAGGTCTAAAACGGACCATATTTAAGCTGGTTGGAACAAATAGAGTATGAATATACTCGCCAAACTTAATCATTTGCACGCCGTTAATAGACACCTCTGCGGTGCGACGCATCATGTTAAATAGGCTAATTCGCATATGGCGAGCAAAGCGTTCGTTAACAATTTCCAGCGTCGGCATACGACCACGCACGATCCGATCTTGCGAAGAAAAATCGTACTGAAGCGTACTTCCTCCGCCATCTTCTCCTTCGTGTATATCTTCCTCTTCAACGTCATCAACGCCATGTAATAGCGCATCAATTTCGTCTTGGGATAATAAATCGCTCACGCTAACCCCTTATTGCATTACAAAGCCGGTAAACAATACCCGCTCAATTACTTTGCTGCCTTCAACATCCATTAAGGCTTTTTGTACCTTTTCAAGTGCAGAAAAACGAAGTGTTTCTTTACCAGAGCTCGTACTTAATTCGTCAGCTGTTGTAGTAGAAAACACGCTTAATAGCGTCCCTTCTATTAGTGGAATATGTTTTTTGGCTGTTTCTTCATTTACTTCGCCACGTACTAATAATTGTACTTTAATTTGTACAATTCTATCGCGACTTGAGCCAGGCACGTTAAATACAAATGGGCGTGGCATAGCAACATATAAAGCACTGCCAACTTCTGCTGATGAACCAGAAGCTGCAGGAGCAGCATCAGTCGACATCGCAGTCTCTTCATCTAAGGTTTCAACTGGCGCATCCGAACCTGACATAAAAAAGTAACCCGCAGCACCACCTGCAATAAGTAGTACAGCTACTATGATTATTATTAGTTTCTTTTTACTTTTACCGGTTTCTTCGATTTCTAAACTTGCTTCTTCAGCCATCATGATTCCTTTAATCGCAAAGGTACTTGCTTGTTTTAACTATTATAATAGCAGTACTTAGGCATAGTAATCTATTGATGATGAAGTTTGTTGTCGAGAACTTTGTGCAGGGTTATTTGCTTGCTCGTCGTTTTCATCATTAACTGACTTATTATTAGCCAAATTACCTTGGGCTCCACTCTCACTTTGCTCAGCGGTTTCACTACCTGATTGCCCATAAGAAATAGTGCTTTCACCAAGCTCTAGCCCTTGTTGCGCTAACATTTCACGTAAGCGAGGCATTGATTGCTCAAGCGCTTCTTTGGCTTGCTGGTTTTGTACAACAAAGTTTATATGTGCTTGTTCTGCATCGCTACGAATACGTATTTGCATGCTGCCCATTTCTGGAGGATCGAGGCGAATTTCTGCTTCTTTATTATTAATGTTCAGCATTGAGCTAACTCGCTCTTGCAGTAATTTAGCTGCATCACTTTTAACAATATTAATTGCCTGCATTAAACCAGGATCAACGCTTACTTGCTTAACTTGTGATGTACTTTGTAATTGTTGAGTTTGTATTATTTGGGTATCAAGTAAGCTCTGCTCGTAACTTAATGAGTCGTATTGGCTTAATGTGCTCGTTTGCTGAGTATTTAAAGCGGCTGTAATTTGCGTAAATACTTGTGCTACGCGTGGAGGAGTTTGTTCTGCGCTTATATTTTTCAATCCATCTTTTTGCATTTGCTCAGATAACTTTATTGCGCTTTCATCTTTCAATGAAGTTGTAGCCACTTTATTTAGTTCAGTATTTTCACTTGTAGAAAATTTTGAGCCTACCTTTTGGGAGTTATTTACAGTACTTTGAGTGCTTGGCGTTAAAAGCGTTTTTGATTCTGATTTAGCGGTATCGGTATCAGCAAGTCCTATTTCAATTGAAGCTTTCAACTCTGTAACTGTTTGCTTGAGTGCTTCCAACCTCTCGCCCTTAGGCTGCTCAGCTTTAATATAATCATTTAATTGCGTTAATAAGCTTTGTTTTTCAGTTGTATTAAGCGTATCAATTTCAGAACTGAAAGACTGCTTAGTTACGCTACTCTGCGCTTTTTCATTATCAGTAATAAACTGTGCAAGCAGCTGCTTTAAAGCTGCTACGTTATTAACGTTACTAGGCTTATCTAATGCTTGAGTTTGCACACTTAGCTGTAACCTTTGCTCTGGCGTTAAACTGGCAAGTATTTTATCTGCTTTAATTAAATCAGTATCTTTAGTCATTAGTGTATCTACAGCAGTACTTTTATCTCTTTCGGTTATTTGTGTAATTGCTGTTGTAGATGCAGCAACTGATGAATCAATATTGGGAATATTTTTGCTCTCAGAAACAACTTTACTTATGGACTTCTCAATAGCAATATCAGCTTTAGAACTATCTGTAGTTGATGCCTTCTTAGAATCAACCTCGTCAGTTACTCCATTAGCCTCGCCATCTGGTCCGCCAACCTTTTCTGTTGGTTTTGAAACAGAGGTATTAATGGCCTGTGCCGAACTTATTTGAGCCAGCATACTATCACTAGAGACGGCTATGACTTCACCTATTGGGTTTCCATCCAAGGTTTTAGGTATCTCTGTATTCTCACTAGACTCACCATTATTGAGACTAGCAATCGAATTTTCGGCATCGGGATTTTTATTGCCCTTAATCAAAGGCCCCATAGAGTTATGCGCTTCGTTTAGCTGGCTTAAAAATTCTTCGCCTAAATTTTCTTCGCCATTAGCGAAGCTATTGTCTTTAAAAGCTAACAGTGAATCTTTTTCAGAAGAAACTAAAAACGAAATGTTATTCATCGCCATAAATCACCTAATACCATTACGGCAATATGCCACCGCATACCGCCAAAAGTTAAATACCACTAAGTAATAAAGCAATTAACGTGCCTGAATTACAAAGCTTTCCGACGTTGAAAAAACTGATTAGCTGAGAATTCATCTAACATTTTTTGCTCGTTTTTAGCCATTAACGCATTTGCTTTAAGTTTTTGATTTTCGATTAGTTTGGCAACTGCTTTAGCTTTAATTTGCTGCTTAAGCCATAGCGTTTTACGTTGAGTAACAACTTGCTTAGCGGTATTTACGGTACTTGCTTGTTGGCGAATTGCCTCTTCAATTTTAGCTATAAAAGCATGGTACTGACCAAATCCTGCACTAGATAAACCCGACTTACCTTTTAGGTGTAACTGTTGAGAATATTCAAGTCTAAAGTTATTTAAACCTTGTAGCTTTTGTTGATTCGATTGCAAGTTTTGATTAGCTTGTAAGTAACTCATGCGCAAATTTTCTTCTTTATCATTTTCAATTTTGAGCAATAAATCGAGTTTGTTTTTAGCCATTATGCTTGTCCTAGTAACTGAGCAAGACCTTGCAGACCATCATCGTAACTAATGACATCTCGCATACCTTGTTGTAAAAATGCATTTACTCTTGGCATCATGTTTATAGCTTGGTCGAGCATTTGATCGGTCCCTTTTTGATAGGCACCTAAAGTAATCATATCTTTGTTTTGTTGATACATTGAATAAACTTGCTTAAGCACTCGGGCTTGTTGCATATGTGGCTCAGAAACGACTTGAGGCATAACACGCGAAATCGATTTTTCTATATCTATAGCGGGATAGTGCCCACTGTCGGCTAAATCACGCGATAATACAATGTGGCCATCTAAAATAGCTCGCGCTGCATCAGCAATAGGGTCTTGCATATCATCGCCTTCACTCAACACCGTAAAAAAGGCGGTAATTGAACCCTGCCCTTCACCGCCATTACCAGCACGTTCCACCAGCGCAGGTAATTTAGCAAACACCGAAGGCGGATAACCCTTTGTCGCAGGCGGCTCGCCTACAGCAAGTGCAATTTCACGTTGTGCCATTGCATAACGCGTTACCGAATCGAGTAACAATAATACATTTAAACCCTGATCTCTAAAATACTCTGCAATAGTTACAGCGCTCTCACAGCCTTTTAAACGCATAAGCGGTGATGAATCAGCGGGCGCTGCGACAACAACTGAACGTTTGCGCCCCTCTACACCGAGTATCTCTTCAATAAATTCTTTTACTTCGCGACCACGCTCCCCCACTAAGCCAACAACAATGACATCGGCTTCGCTACCTCGGGTCATCATACCGAGAAGTACTGATTTACCCACACCAGAGCCTGCAAACAAGCCCATGCGCTGGCCTTGCCCTACTGTAATAACCGAGTTAATAGCACGCACACCTACATCCATAGGCTTAGTAATTGGTCTTCTTGAAAGCGGGTTTATAGTATTTTGTGCAAATTTTAAATGATGCTCAGCATTAATTTTACCAAGGCCATCTAGCGGTCGCCCTAAGCCATCAACCACGCGCCCTAGTAAACTCATCCCTACAGGTAAACCTAAGTTATTAACTTGAGGAATTACACGCGCACCAGGAAGTACACCAGAGATATGATCATTAGGCATTAAGTACAAAGTTTGATCGTTAAAACCGACTATTTCGGCGTCTACAAAGCCGTTCATAGTTTCTATTTTACATTGGCTACCAACGGGAGCACGTAAACCTCTAGCCTCAAGGGTAAGGCCAACAACACGCGTTAAAATACCTGCCACAGCAGGCGCTGGGGTTTTAATATGTTGTTGATATTGAGATAAGCGTTCGCTTAAAGGTGCACGTTGAGTTGACATAACACGCCAATAAAATAGTTAGATACCACTATTATGCAAAAAACTATCCAACGTTTCTTTGACACGTGTTTTAAGGGTCATATCGAGTGATGATTGCGCTGTTTTAACTTCACAGCCACCGCGCTCAAGAGTGGGCTCTGCCATTAATTGCCAGTTATTATCAATAATGGTTTGTTCACCGTAACTCTCTTTTATGAGCTCTAAATCTTCGGGGTTTAAATGAATTCGTACTTTTTCTTGCTCGGCATTAAGAGAATCTATACTTTGCTTTAACGTATGTAAAATCACATCAGGCGATGTTTTTACTTCTTGATAAATAACAGCTTCCGCTAACATACTAGCAAGTTGTACTAATTGCTTTTCAACTTGTTCATCGACTTTATCTAGCGGTGCAGTAAGTCCCTCTAAAATAGTTTTTAAACTTGTTAACTGCTCTTCAATTAATGGTTTTACGTCATCAAGGCCTTTGGTTTTACCTTGCTCTAAGCCTTCTTTGTAGCCAGCCTCTTTGCCTTCGCCAACGCCTTTCTCAAAGCCGTCTATGTAGCCTTGCTCATGACCTTGCTTGAGGCCTTCTTCGTAGGCGTCTTGCCTAATGCGTTCAAGCTCAACCATAGTAAGCGCAGGCAATTCTGGTTCTTGTGGCTCATCAATTGGCATTTCTTCAGCTAATTCTTTTTTATACAGATCACTAAGCGGTGTGCCGTAAGCTGTAGAGCGATTGCCAAAGCTGCTCTCATCTGGTGCTACATCTGGAATAGCCCAGTTTTTTAATAATTCATCGGCTTCATCAGCCCGAAGTGTGCGCCCTTTGAGTTTGCTCATGGTTTACAAGAACTCCTCGCCACCGCCGCCGCCCAGCTGAATTTCACCTGAGTCAGATAAACGACGCGCTGTTGATAAAATCTCTTTTTGCGCCGCTTCTACTTCACTTATACGAACAGGTGCCATAGCTTCTAAATCATCAGCAAGCATTTCGGCTGCACGCTTAGACATATTGCCCAGTATCTTATCTTTAAGGGCATCGTCGGTGCCTTTAATTGCTTTCATTAATACGTCTTGTTGTACTTCTCGCAGGATTGCTTGAATACCACGGTCTTCAACATCCATTAAGTTTTCAAACACAAACATTAAGTCTTGAATTTGCTGCGACATCTCTTCGTCATGCTCACGAATAGAGTCCATTAACTGCCCTTCTACATTGGTATCTAGGTAGTTCATTATATCTGCAGCTGCTTTTAAGCCGCCCATTTTAGCGGCTTGCGCACCTGCTTGGCCAGCAAATTGTTTTTCCATAATTTCGTTTAGCTCTTGCAGTGCTGCTGGCTGAACTTCTTCAAGGTTTGCAATACGCATTGTTAAATCTAAACGCACTTTTTCAGGGAACTGAGCAATAATCTCAGCTGACTGTTCTGGCTCTAAATACGATAATACAATAGTTTGAATTTGCGGATGCTCATTACGAATAATGTTTGCTACCTGCTTAGAGTCCATCCATTTTAATGAATCCAAGCCTTTAGCACCTGAGCCCATAACAATTTGGTCAATAAGGCTAGCGGCTTTGTCTTCACCAAGTGCTGCTGTAAGCGCTTTTTTAATAAAGTCTTCTGACTGAAAACCAATGGTACTAAAGCTTTGAATTTGTTCTATAAACAAGTTGTGTACAGCGCTTATTTTAGCCTGAGATAAATCCTGTAGCCCAGCCATTGCCATACCCACTTTTTGCACCTGTTTAGGTTCTAAGTGTTTAAGGATTTGCGCGGCATCTTCTTCTGATAAACTCAAAAGTAATATAGCGGCTTTATCTACCCCATCTAGCTTATCAACATCAAAGGCTGGCGGGAGTTGTTTTTGTTCTTGATCAGTCATCTTCTGTTAACCACGCTTTGACTACTTGTGATGATAGTTCTGGTTCGTTAGCTACAAGGGCACGAATTGCTTTGAGTAAATCTTCGTCGCCATGTAAATCCGGTAACTGCAGTGTACCATCACTTGAGAAACCAACCGAAGCAGAATCAAAGTCTTTATTTAGCATATCAAGTGTATTGTCGCCAATATCTACGCCTGAACTTAATGCATCTTCGTCGTATTCTTCTAGTGTATCGTCTGGGTAAATTAAGCGCTTAAGCATTGGTTTTACTACTGCCATTATCAATACAATGATAACTAAGGCGCCTAGTACAAGGCGGGCTATTTTCATAAACCAGTCTTGTTCCCACAGTGGCACTTCTATTGCTAAATTTGTTGCTTCACGTACAAACGGCACTGTTACTACTTCAAGTGCATCACCACGTTGCATATCAAAACCTACACCACCTTGTAGTAAGCGACGAATATTTGACAATGCCTCTACCGAGCGCGGGGCCATAGTTGTTTCGCCGTTTTCTCCCACTTTAGGGACATAGTCAACAGCAACTGACACACTTATTCTGCGTATTACACCACTTTGCTGGCGCTTGTGAGAAATAGTTGTATCAAGTTCATAATTACGTGTTGCTTCTTTGTGGCTACGTGTTGGTGATGTAGCTGTGCCTGCGCCGCCTTGTCCTGCAACTTCAGGGATGTTTGAGTTTAGCGGTGGCTGATTTGTAAGCGCACCAGGAATACCAACAGCTAAACCACCAATGTTATTTTCTTCAAATGTGGTTTCGCTTCTAACCGCTGGTAGGTCTGGGTTATAACGCTTTTGAGTTTCCTCAACTGAGCTAAAGTCCATGCTCAAATCAACTTGAGCTGTATAGTTTGCAAGCCCAACAACCGGTATTAAAATACTGTCTATTTTTTCAAGATACTCTTGTTCGCGCTTGCGTTCTAAATCGTATTCTTTACGAGAGCGTGCTGCTAATGAGCTTTGCGAACCTGAATTTAATAATCGACCATTTTGGTCAGTAACTGTAACACGTGCAGGCTCTAAGCCTTGTACTGCTGAAGCAATCATATCAACAACAGAGTCTACTTCTTCACGGTCAAGTGAGCGGCCACGTTTAAGTGTTAATACAACAGTAGCGGATGGTTTTTTCTCTCTGCGGGCAAATACGTTTTCTTTAGGGATGGCTAACAATACTTTGGCGCGCGTAATGTTATTTAGCTCTTCAATGGTGCGTGCTAATTGCTGCTCACGACCATGCTTTAAGCGTTCACGCTCCAAGCGTTGGCTTACACCAAAGCCCATATCTTGCATAATTATGTCAGAGCCAGATGCAGGGCCTTGCTCTAACCCTTCGCGGGTCATTAGCAATTTAATATTTTGGTATTCGCTTTCATCAACCGATACAACATTGCCATCAAGTTGATATTCAATTTTTTGCGCATCTAAAAAGTCTAATGTTTGAATAAGCTCTTCTGTTTGCATTTTGCCTAACGGGCGCATATCTGGCTGACGAGCCCAAATAATAATAAAAATCGCGATAGCTAAACAAATAGCCAATGCTATAACCAATGTTACTTGGCGCAATACATCAACACCATTTAAAGCACTTAAGTAGCCTGACTTTTGTTCTTGTTGATCATCACCACCACTTTGGTCAATACCGCCACCAGCAAGTGCTAGGTCTGTAGATTGGTTAGATTGCGCCACAATAATTCTCCACTACCTAATTAAACAGGCATGTTCATGATTTCTTTATAAGCTTCAACAAGTTTATTACGAACCTGTACTGTAGCCTCAAAAGCAACTGACGATTTTTGAGAAGCAATCATCGCCTCAGCAAGGGATACACTTCGATCCCCCATCTCAACTGCTGTTACTTTTTGCGCGGCATCTTGTTGTAACCCGTGCACTGAATTTATTGCATCACTTAGCATGTCGCCAAATTGTGCTGTAGAAGTAGACTGCGCCTGAGTTGGCAGTTTATTAGTTTGATTATTACGGCCGGCTTCTAAAGCCATTGATTGCATTTCTTGAAATACAGCACTGTTTTGAATTTTCATAATTTATCTCTGACACGCAGTGAACTCTTATAAGTAATAAAGCACAAAGCATGCCAAATAATTAATCATTAAAATACAAAAGGTTAACTTTAATTTACGTGAGTCAGAGTTTTGACAACCCTAAGTTCGCAGCGCAAACTTAGGGTTTATAGGAGGTTATGCAGGAAGTGAAATACCTAAATCGCGCATTTGCGCTAGTTTATAACGTAAAGTTCGTGGGCTTATGCCCAACGTTTCGGCAACGTCTTTACGCTTACCTTGGCAACGTGCAAGGGTTTCTAAAATAATGCGATGCTCTTTGTCTTTAAGCTCATCTTTATAGCTACCGGTATCTGCCGCTAATAAACCTTGTTTAGGCTCATCCTCAGCATGCGACTTTTCATCATAATATGCAGAGCTTAACATGCTTTTATCAGCGCCTTTATCTGCGTGAGTCACTTCTGTTGGCGATACGGTTTGCGCCGGTGCCAATGAAGGCTCCATAACAAAGTTATTAGATATTAAGTTTTCGATAAAAATAGCATGCTCGTTTATTGTATCGCCACTTCGCAGTATAAGTGCACGCTGTATAACGTTATCAAGCTCGCGTACATTACCAGGCCACGCGTGAGCCAGTAACTTTTGCTCAGCAGCTTTATCTAAATATGCCATGGGCTCTTTGCTTTTACTTATATGGCGTTCAATTAAATGCTTAGCCAATACAATAATATCACCAGGGCGTTGGCTCAATGGTCGCCACATAAGTGGAAAAACATTAAGCCTGTAATATAAATCTTCTCTAAACTGATTATCTACTACAGCTTCTTTTAAATCACGATTACTGGTTGCCAAAATACGTACATCGAGCTGAATTGTTTTACGCCCCCCTAAACGCTCTACTTCACGTTCTTGCAGTACGCGTAAAAGCTTAGCTTGTAGCCCTAAATCCATTTCAGTAATTTCATCAAGTAAAATAGTGCCGCCTTGTGCTTGCTCAAACTTACCCGGACATGCTTGAATCGCCCCCGTAAAAGCCCCTTTTTCGTAACCAAATAACGTGGCTTCAAGCATATTTTCAGGAATCGCCGCACAGTTAATCGCTACAAATGGCTCATTACATCGGCTCGACTTATCATGAATATAACGCGCAAGTACTTCCTTACCCGAGCCACTTGGGCCAAGTACCATTACACTTGCATCAGAGCGTGCTACTTTACTTGCAAGCTCCAATAATTGAATACTAGTTGGATCAGCAACAATGGGGCCGTCGGTTTCTTTTGCTTTTTCAGGCAAATAACGACTCACCATATTTAACAGCACTTCAGGTGCAAATGGTTTTGCCATGTAGTCAATTGCACCTAGGCGCATGGCCTCTACCGCATCGTCAATTGTGGCATACGCCGTCATCATCAATACAGGTAAATCAGGGTGGTTTAATTTAATACTACGTAGTAAATCCAGTCCACTCATTGCGCCCATTTGCACGTCGCTTACAACAAGCGAAAATTGATCTTTTTTAAGCAGTAACATTGCTTGCTCAGCACTGCTCGCTGCAACACATTCAATACCCGACATTTCAAGGGTATCTATTAAGGCTTCACGAAGCCCTGCGTCATCTTCGACAACTAAAATAGTGTTACTCATAATGACCCCTCTAATTTAGATGTTGCCTTAATAGGCAGTAACAAGCTAAAGCAGGCACCACCCTGCGTATTATTAGTCACATCAACACGGCCTTGGTGCGCACTAGCCACCGAACTCACTACAGCAAGCCCTAAACCCGTGCCCTGACTTTTTGTAGTAAAAAATGGTTCAAAAATTTTATCGCTTTGGCTTAAATCAACACCTGGGCCATTGTCGCTCACACTAATACGAACCATATCTAAATCTTTTAAATCTCTTTGTGCGCTAATTTTTACTTTTGCGCCGCCGCCAATAACTTGAATACTATTGTGCACTAGATTTTGAATAGCACTGGCCAATGCCGTTTTATTACCAACTATTTGTATATCGGGTTCTGGTAAGCTTACATCCAGTTCACTTTCATTAAGTGCGACCATCGCATCGGCACCTGCTTTAACTTCGGTTAAAAGCTGCTGCATTGAAACTTGCTCAACAACTTGCTGATCGCCACTTTTAGCAAATAACAGCATGTCGTTTACTTGAGTTTCTAAATCTTTTAAACGCGACATTAACTTTGTTTGAAAGTTATCGCGAGATGCTTCGGGTAAGCGCTTAGACCCTAAATTAGCAGCGTACAGCATAGCGGCTGAGAGCGGCGTACGGACTTGATGCGCTAATGATGCAACCATTTTACCCAGCGCGCTTAATCGCTGCATATGTGCAACACGTTTTTGTAAGCGGCGAGTTTCGGTTAAATCCGTCATTAAAATAAGTTGCCCAGGCTCTGGTGCTAAAGCAGTAATATCAAGCTTTATTAGGCGTCCGTCTTTTAAAGACACTTCATGGCCATCATCTTGATGTGGCCTAAAAGAGCGCTGAATAACATTAAACCAGCGCTCACCTTCAAGTGGCTCGCCAAGCATATCAATCGCTATTTGATTCGCTTTTGCAATCAACCCTTTGCCATCAAGTACAACCACGCCTGCTGGCATGGTATCAACCAAATGCGAAAGCCAACTTGCTTGCTTGCGCAGATCGCTTAATTCACCAATGTACTCCTCTTGAAGTAAACATGGGTTATACTGATTTGCAGAAAAAAACTGTGGTTTTAGCACGCTAGCAAGGGCCATAATCAAATCTCGAATTGATGTAGATATATGTCTAAATGCACGATTTATACCAAAATTTATTTACATACTTATCATTAAGTTACATCAATAATTTGAGCGACATAAAAATGACGCACACAAAAAGGAATAATAATGAGTGAGCAAAAAAAGTGCCGTTGCCCGTGGCTCGACACCACTAAACCCGACTACGTTATTTACCATGATGAAGAATGGGGCGTCCCTCTTTATGATGATACAAAGCTGTTTGAATTTATCACTCTTGAATCAGCGCAAGCCGGCTTAAGCTGGTACACAATTTTAAAAAAGCGCAGCGGTTATAAAAAAGCATTTGCTAATTTTGATGTAGATAAAGTGGCACAATTCACACAAGATGACATTGAGAGATTAATGCTTGATGAGGGTATTGTGCGCAATCGCTTAAAAATTGCGGCAACCGTCAACAACGCAAAGCGCTTTATAGAAATACAAAAAGAATTTGGAAGTTTTAGTAACTACCAATGGCAGTTTGTCGATAATAAACCGATTATAAGTAATTTAAATAACGCTGAGGACTACCCAGCAATTACAGAGGCATCAACTGCATTTGCGAAAGATTTAAAAAAACGGGGTTTTAAGTTTTTAGGACCAACCACGGTTTACGCTCATATGCAGGCCTGCGGTATGGTTAACGATCACAGTAATGATTGTTTTAGGAAAGAAGAAATTATTAAGACTTTTAGTGAGTAAGTGATTTATAACCATAAAAGTGATTAGTTCACAAAGAGGTTAAGAGACGCTGCGCTTTAGAGAAGTAAAGCGTAAGTTGACTATGGTTTCTCATTTACCTTCGTTTTTCTCTTTGTGAAATAACGTTTTATTTAAATGATTAAAAGCTACGCTTTTCACGCGAGCAAGCTCAGCGTCTACCGCCAAGGTTTAAGTTTGGGTTATCTTGTAGACGCCAAACTTGCTTGCGTGACGGGCAAAGCCCGTAAAGTGATTGATCACAAATAAATAATAAATAATAAATAACGAAAAGTATTTCACCATTTTCGTACTTCTAATCTCGTGAAAGATTATACTTTTTCATTTTCTCAACGAGTGTTGTTCTGCGAACCCCTAATATCTCCGCAGCACGCGCTACAACGTAATCATAGCGCTCTAACGCTTGGGTTATTAAGCTAATTTCAAGTTCGGCTAAATAATCTTTAAGTTCAATACCATCATCAGGCAATAGCCCACTACCCGTTTGGCTAAACTCAGCATCGGGCTCACTTTCATAATCACTAAAACCGGTGCTAAATATGTCGTTAAAGGCATCTTTTTCCATTAACTCTTCAGGGTATTCTGGCTCGTAGGCTTCAACTTCAATGTAACGATATTTGTTAGGTAAATCAGGAATATCAACCACTTTGTCAGGGAACATAATGACCATACGCTCCACCAAATTAGCAAGCTCACGAATATTACCAGGCCAAGCATGTTCTTTTAAGCTCTCAACTGCCCGCTCTGTAAACTTAGCGGTAGAACCAGTCTGGTCGTTAACACGGCGCATTAACTCTTTTAAAAGCAGCGGTATATCATCAGCACGTTCACTAAGCGATGGGTTTTCGATAGGAAATACATTTAAGCGGTAATATAAATCTTCCCTAAAACTGCCCTCTTCAATCATTGTTTCAAGATTACGATGCGTGGCCGCAATAACGCGTACATCAGCTTGGATTGCCTTTGTACCACCAACACGTTCATAGCTGCGTTCTTGCAATACTCGCAGCAACTTAACTTGCATTTGCAGTGGCATATCGCCTATTTCATCTAAAAATAGCGTCCCGCCTTGAGCTAGTTCAAAGCGCCCTTTACGAGCCGATATAGCACCAGTAAACGCGCCTTTTTCGTGGCCAAATAGTTCACTTTCGAGCAGCTCTGCCGGAATAGCACCACAGTTTACAGGTACAAACGGTCCATTAATGCGCTTTGAAAGCAGGTGTACATTACGGGCAACCACTTCTTTACCTGTGCCTGACTCGCCTAAAATTAAAACATTAGCATCGGTTTTTGCCACTTGTTCAATTAAAAAGCGAACATCTTTTACGGCCTCTGTTTCACCAACAAGTCCGTCAAAAGTTTTATGTGGTTTAGAATGCTTATGCTCATTTGGCAACATGCGCTGATACTGCTGGCAATCGTGAAGTAACTGCGTTGTCACTTCGTGATTAAATGGCTCGCAAATAAGCCCCACCACATTAGCTATACTTAATAGTGGTTTTAGCGTTTCGCCAATTAATAAAAACGGTAATGTTGGATAGCGTTTAATTAAGCTTTCGTAGTCAAGTGATTGCAACGCTCCTAAAATAATCATGCATTCTTGCTGCTGATATTTTTTGCATTCTTGTTCAAAGCAGTCTTCGCTTAATAGTTGTACAGCTTCACCAATAAAGCCAAGTGAAGCATTTAATCCTATTGCGCGGTTGTTATTATTATCTAAAATCAAGATCATATTTAGCGAGCCGTACTTTCACTAATTTGTATAATTAGTTAAATTGTAAGCCAGTTCAGCATGGATGCAAGTGATAGCGGCAGTTTTTTGACATAAACGCCAAAAAACAGACGGATTGGTTAACTTAATAATACTTAATGATTATTAAGTTAGAGTAAACTCAAAATAGACTCAGCAGATTGATTAGCTTGTCCACGAAGAGCAATAGATGCATTCGTCAAAATATCGTTTGAAGCTTGTCGTGAAACTGCTTGCGCATAATCAGTATCTTGAATACGACTTTGGCTCGCAACAATATTTTCTTGCTGTGTACCTAGCCCTTTAATAGTGCTCGCTAAGGTATTTTGAAAAGCGCCTAGTTCAGCACGCTGAGCATTAATTTCGTCGCTCGCTTGATCACTAATATCAATAGCAGCTTGTGCGCCTGCTTGAGTTGAAATATCAATAGTTGCAATCGCAGCAGCAAAGCTACCGTCGGAAGGTGTAGTTTTTTGTGTTGTATTGGCATCTGGCCCCACTTGAAACGACACTGACTGACCATCGAACAAAGGCTTACCGCCAAAAGACGCGTTTTCAAACGTCTCTGTAATTTGACTTTGTAACTGCACCACTTCTTCTTGTAATGCAGCACGATCATTATCACTTAACGCACCATTCCCCGCCTGAAGAGACAATTCCCGAATACGTGACACTGCATCATTAACCCCAGATAAACTTGACTCAGTCACTTGTGAATAAGAGATACCGTCGTAAGCATTGCGAACAGCTTGCCCATAACCATCTTGTTGGGAGGTTAACCGGTCAATAATTTGTAATGCCGCGGCGTCATCCGCCGCTGAGTTTACTTTTTTACCCGTAGCAAGTTGCTCTGCAAGCTGCTTTGGGGTTTGCTGAGTTTGGTTTAAAAAGTTAGTTGCTGGTGATTGAATTTTCATAACAGGCTCCGACACACTGAATGGTTAAATTATAGCTTAATTTGCCAAATTTTGTACTTTGTACCATGTTTAAACTAAATTAACTTGGCATCGTGCTTGCTAACCTACTCTGTTAATAGGTAAAGTACTGAGCAGTGTATTAAATTTCACTTTTGCGTATTTAATTTTTACTATAACTACGCCAATGATAAATAACTTGGGTAACACTATGTTCGATAACAAAACAATTTTAATTACCGGTGGTACCGGATCATTCGGTAAAAAATACGTAAAAACGTTACTTGAACGATACAAACCAAAAAAAATAATTATCTTCTCTCGTGATGAGCTGAAACAATTTGAAATGCAGCAAGACTTTGATCAACCATGTATGCGCTATTTTATCGGTGATGTACGCGATAAAGACCGTTTACGACGTGCAATGCGTGGGGTCAACTATGTAATTCATGCAGCTGCTTTAAAGCAAGTCCCTGCGGCTGAATACAACCCTATGGAATGTATCAAAACTAATATAAATGGTGCTGAAAACGTGATTGATGCAGCACTGGACAACAATGTTGAAAAAGTCATTGCGCTATCGACTGATAAAGCAGCCAACCCAATTAATTTATATGGCGCCACAAAATTAGCATCTGACAAACTCTTTGTTGCGGCTAACAACATTGCCGGTGGTAATCGCACCACATTTTCAGTTGTTCGTTACGGTAATGTAGTCTGCTCGCGCGGTTCAGTAGTGCCTATATTCCAAAAATTTATTGACCAAGGTCGCGACCATATCCCTATTACCCATGAAGAAATGACCCGCTTTTGGATAAGCCTACAACAAGGTGTTGATTTTGTACTAACAAACTTTGAGCGTATGCTAGGTGGTGAAATTTTTGTTCCTAAAATCCCCTCAATCCGTATTACAGATTTAGCCAAAGCAATGGCTCCCGATTTACCGGTTAAAATAATTGGTATTCGCCCTGGAGAAAAGCTTCATGAAGTAATGTGTCCTGCGGATTTATGCTTTGAAACTTATGAATATCAAGATCATTTCTTAATAGCTCCTGGAATTAAATTTAGTAGCCGCAGTAATGATTTCACTGTTAATGCATTGGGTGAAAAAGGCAAAAAAGTAAAACAAGGTTTTGAATATAACTCTTTAAGCAACCCACAGTACATGACTCTTGAAGAAATAAAAGACTTTAATGTGCAAGCTTTGTTGTAAATACTGCTATGAAAAATAAAGTCATTCCTTACGGTAAGCAAACTATTTCACAAGACGATATAGATGCCGTTGTTAATGTATTAAAGTCTGACTGGCTTACACAAGGCCCTAAAATACCCGCTTTTGAGCACGCAACTGCTAATTACTGTGGTGCAAAATTCGCCTGTGCAACGAATAGTGCTACATCAGCATTGCATATTGCTTGCTTAGCGTTAGGCGTTGGCGAGGGTGACACCGTTTGGACATCCCCAATTTCATTTGTTGCCTCTGCTAATTGTGCTTTGTATTGTGGGGCAAAAGTAGATTTTGTCGATATAGACCTCGAAACAGGGAATATGTCTTCATTGGCCTTGGAGCAAAAATTATTCGAAGCAGAAAAAACAAACTCTTTGCCGAAAGTTGTTATTCCTGTTCACCTTGCGGGTCAATCATGTAATATGCAGGCCATTGCAAATCTAGCCAAAAAGTACAACTTCAAAATAATTGAAGACGCATCTCATGCTATTGGTGCTAAATATCACAATAAACCTGTTGGCTGTTGCGACTACTCAGATATCACTGTATTTAGCTTTCACCCCGTTAAAATTATTACCTCAGCTGAAGGTGGTATGGCAGTATCCAACTGCGAAGAAATCGATAACAAGATGAAGCTCTTACGCAGTCATGGAATTACTAATAATCCTGATGAAATGACCGAACTAAGCCACGGTCCTTGGTATTATCAACAAATTGAACTTGGCTTTAATTATCGAATGACAGAATTACAAGCCGCACTTGGGTTAAGCCAGCTAAATCAACTCGACAGCTTTGTGAAAGTACGAAATCGAATTGCAAAACAATTCGATGTATTTTTTACTGAGCAAAACATGCAATCGCTGTTAAGCACTGAAGATGCCTACAGTAGTTATCATTTGTATATTTTGCGCTTAGAGTTTAGCAATCAAGCACAGCAAGCTATGATGATAAAACAACTTAGAGCTCAGGGCGTACAAGCTCATTTACACTATATTCCAATATTTTTGCAGCCTTTCTATCAACAGCTGGGCTTTGCTAAATCAGCCTTCCCAAATGCGATAAAATACTACTCTCAAGCTATTACTATTCCCTTACACCCAACACTTAACGAGCAAGAAATTAGCACGGTTAAAAATACAGTTAAGAGTCTTTATCAACAACTCAGTTCTGCGAGTAAATCCACACCATCCCAATGATGATCAAATGTGAGCGCTTGCCCTAAAGCAATCGTTCTAATTGCAGCTGTAGCAAGTTGATTTTGCCCACTGGCGTTTAATCCAAAACAACTAATAGTTTGTAATTTATCCGTTTTATTTAATTCTAAACGCTGCATTTGATAAGACAAAATCAAACCATCACCTTGGTGATGTAATAGCATATCTGGTAAAAATGCCACTAATTCACAACACATAAATTCAGAATATTTATCAATAGCTTGTATATTAATATTTGCAAGTAAAATTAACTGCTGTAAATGATATAAACGATTGGCTTTTGCGGTTTGGCTAAACTGTGATTCATCTTTACTAAGAGCTAAGCGAAGTGCCTGCCAAAATAACTGCTGTAACTCTAAGGATGTCTGATACCACAAGATAGCTTTAGGTGAAGAACAAGCTTGTTGAGAGAAAGCATTAAAGTCACGAATAAAACGTGTCACAGCAAGGTCAACATCGAGATTTGTCGAAAGACGAATGACCGCTAACGAGTATCGATCAGGGAAGCATACTTGGTGTTGAACATTGGCTTGTTGATTGATTTTTTCTATTGCATCATCGCCACCCCAAATGATCCGCATATCGCAATGCTCACTAAAATGCTCAGTAATATCCTGCACATTACTTGGATAAGATACAATGGCACACAATGAGTTTAATACCGAGTATGGATGCAAGGATAAAAATTCATTCAGTAAAGCTATCAACTGATAAGTTTGCTCGCCACTGCGATCACTGATCCTCACAATATTACAGTTACCGCAGAGCATACTCAGTAGTAAACTATAAAAATACACTGTATCGACATTAGCCGGAGTAATATGAAAAACTAATCCTCGTGGCTGACTATGATTTAGCGCCATATAGTGTTTTTTCATAGCAAGTATATTTGCCTTTCGACACCAAAACCCCAGTGCTGATATTGCATTCGATTGCTGCTTTTCCAACAAAAACTGTGAGAAAGTAGCAATATCAGCAACAGTATCATCTAGAAACGGCACTGCCTGCGGTGATAACTGCGTGAGATCCCCCTGCAATTGCTGCAATGAGGTATGTTTAAATAAAGGTGTCACTACAGCCCCTAACTTGTGATTTAGCTAGCCGCCCTTCTACCGTAAAGTATTTACCCAGTCGACCGCATTGGCAATTATCTTCACCATGCAAAGTGCCTAAATCCTCGGTTAATAAACGATGTCCGGGATAACTTTTGGCTAGCACTGACTCAACTTGAATTACCCCTTGCGTATGAGCAGGTAAAGGTTTCTGTGTAGCTGCATCAACGATAGTAATATCAGACCAAACAGGCGTATGTAAAAAACCATGCTCACACTCAATATAAATCGTGCCCGTCTGTTCCACCATGCCATAATAATCATGCACCTTAATAGCACCGAGTTGCTCTGCAACAGCTTGTTTAAATACATTATTGGTCACAGCATGCTGTTGCATTTTTTTCCAACCACCACCGTGTAGTAATACTCCTTTTTCAAACTGAATCTTTTTACCGCATTTAACCAATGCCTGAATAAATTGCTGCCAAACAATAAAAGTAAAACCAAAGATAAACACTGGTGTAGTACTGTATTTTTTAAAAAAAGCATCAATGACAAGCATATTTAAAGTCATATCATCATTTAGTGCAAAATGCGGATCACGACCAAAAAACAACATGCCTTGTATGCCTGCTGCACGTGCTGACATTGCTGATTTTTTTTGTACCGTCTGTTTCGCATCAATAATCAACATAGGTAAACGTTGCTTACCTAACCAATGCTGCAATGTTTTTGTCAGAATTTTACTTTGTAACTGCGCAGTCTGTGCATCTAATGATATCTTAGATACCGCGCCGCTGGTGCCCGACGAAGTTAATAAACGATGTTGTTGATCTGCATTTATGCTGGACAACAAAAACTGCTTAAATAAGGGTACAGCTAATGGCATTGTATCAGCGAATGATTGCTGCAAACGCTGATAAGACACACAATACTGCTTGTGGTAACTATCTAAAAATGCAAGTTGCACATTTAAAAAAGCTTGCTTTTCATTATTAGCTAAACCATAAACGGGTAATTCTCGCAACTGTTCATCAGTTAAGTGCATGATAGTCTACCTTACCGTTGCTAAGTCTCGGGATCGCTTTCAAATGAATAATACTGACTAATCGACTATGGCATTTGAGCTTATCGGCTAGCATTTTTTTTATATCAGCATTCGTGTGTTCACTAACATAAGCATTAAATACATCTTCACTGCCAGTACAGATTACCTCTAGAGCAAGTTCAGTACTTATCCAAGCTTGAACTTCATCAAGATTAATACGCTTACCCGTAAGTTTACAAATACGTTTTGAGCGACCCACTATTTGATAAAAGCCGTTCTCTAGACGTTGTGCAATATCGCCTGTTTTTAACGGTAAATTTTGCGTGAATGTATTCAGTTCTGCCACTGAATTCGCATAACCACCAAATACGTTATCGCCAACCACACACAACTCTCCAGGCGTATTACAGGCAGTAACTTCTTGCTCGACTCCATCAATGAGATGCAGGGTTGTATTAGGGATCGCCTGGCCAATCACCCCAGTATTTTCAGTAAAATTCTCGGCGGGCAAATAAGCAATTCGTGCAGTGGCTTCTGTTTGTCCATACATAGTATAAAATTCGACATCAGTAGCCTCTGTGAAATTAGCAAGGGCCTGCCACTGATTCTCAAGCAGCTTTCCACCAGCTTGCGCCATGTAGCGAATTTGCTGTAAAGGTAGTTTGTCTAAACCCAGTCGCACCAACAACTGAAAACTAAATGGCACACCGTAAAAGCTATTTACTTTAAATTTTTGGAACTGCTGCCAAAAACTTGCTGACATTGGGCTCTCTTTTTGTATAACTATCGAGGCGCCACACGCCAAGTGACTGTGCAAAATAGACAACCCGAATGAATACGAAAGCGGCAAAAATGTCATTGTTACATCGCTACTTTTTATCGGTAAAAACTCACAGATTGAGGCACAATTAGCCGCAATATTTGCTTTACTTAACTTCACCAGCTTTGGCGAACCAGTTGAACCGCTGGTAGATAAAAGCACACTGAGTTCAGCTGCAAGCTTATGTTTTATCTTGCTAAATGGCTGAATAGTTTGTTCTATAATTATAAAGTTAACTTGATAACGATCGTACAAAGCGTGTTTTTCGGTGTCACTTAATGACGGGTCAACTAAAAGTACCACGTGCTGCGTTCTTAATAATGCTAAATAATAAACAACAAAATTAAGGGAAGAGTTTGCAACCAGTGCAATCAATTCTCGCTCAATTGGTAAGGTACTTTGAATATCACATACTTGCTGTTCAAGCTCTATATAATCAATTGCCTGAGTACCATAAAACAGTCGTCCTTGAGGATTTTTTGCTGTTAGTTGCCAGAACATTCCAGCCATATTACAACCTTAATCCGCCATCAACCGCAATTGTTTGACCCGTAATATAAGCCGCTTGACTGCTTAACAAAAATGCCGCCACATTGGCAATATCTTCAGCCCGCCCTAAACGTTTAAGTGCGGTACGTTGACTGAGTTGCTGTTTCTTTGCATCATCAAAATGAGCGATTAACGGTGTTGCTATAACCCCTGGTGCTAAAGCATTTACACGAATATTATAACTTCCTAGTTCCTGCGCTAAACTTGTCACTAACCCTTTAATAGCGGCTTTCATACTAGCATAGACAACTTGACCGCTACTACCTTGCTCTGCAACAACAGAACTAACTAACACGATACTACCGCACTTTTTACGAAGCATCAGTTTGCTAGCGCCTTGGCAAAGTAATAGTGCTGCTTTTAAATGTATTTGATATTGTTGATCAATCTGCGCATCACGGCTCATTATCAAAGGAGCTTCAAGCATATCACCAGCACAATGCACAACCCCTTCAAGATTAATCTTCTGCAGAGAAATAGAACTAAACAGTTGTTTTATATCTGCACTATCACCTAAATCAGTAATCTCTGTGAGTATATTTGCCATGGGATGACTTAATAGTAATTGCTCTCGCGCCATGTTTAGTTTTTCAGCATTTCGAGCAACCAAAATTACAGCTTTATGTTGCGCCGCAAGGTTACTCGCAGTGGCATATCCTATGCCACTGTTAGCGCCTGTGATCAACGTATAAGTAGCGGTGTTATTCAAATGACACTCCGTACTTAGCTAAAGTTTGCTGGGCTTTTAAAAACGAACTCATATCTATAATATCATCCGTATCAAACATAATATCAAATTCGCCTTCCAGTTCTGCAATTAACATCATATGGCTCATTGAATCCCATTTAGGATGTTCAGAATAACTAAGTTCATTGCACACTTCTTCTGGTGTGATCTCTAATACGTTAACAAATACAGTGGTGAGCTTTTCTAATGACACATTAACCTCGATTTAAAAAGTGCTTTATTTTAGTTGCTGCTTGCTCAAACACTGATTGGTTGAGTGAAATGCTGAGCATATGATTATCACTTGGGTGTTCAGTGAGCTGATAGCCAAGTTGTTGATTATAGCGAATTGCATCTTGGTTTTCCCGCCTTACTTCTGAGTTTAAATGTAAAATATTCAAATCATTAAACGCATAATCCAGCATCACTAAAGACGGCGCAAAGGCCAGTATGTTATTCAGGTAGTGTGTATCAGAAATATAAAGTCCAATACTTGCAGTCTCTGTTGTTTCAAGGTTTTGCTGTGCGTGAATATTAATAACACCAATCGCAGCTGTTTTATAATTAATGATAAAATGCTGCTGCTTATCATCTACAAGCATCGCATTAAACCATTGTTGATGATGCTGCCACTGTATAGCATCCCTACTCTTCATCTGGGTCCTAACATGATCAAGGTTTCGCCATTGCCAAACGCGCTCACAATCACTTGCTTTAACTTCACTTAACTGTACTGCATAATTTGCTAATCGAGAAAGACGCACGTTATTCTCCTAACTTTTTTTGTTTTACATCTTGATTGAGCAAAGCTATTTCAGGGCGTGATTTAAAAAAATCTAAAATATCAATGTACTTAGCTACGCTAATATCACTGGGATAAGCCGTCACTAATTGTGTAAACATCTGTAAATCTCTTGGCTCATCAATACATAATCGCGCATAACCTTGATAATCACATGGTACTTTACATTGACTAATTTTAAATTGCTCTGGATGCTGGTACAAATAAGGCGTTACATGCTCTTTTTGATAATCTTCCACAGCATTTTTTGCAGCCATTTTTAACGCCTTAACCGACATTATCTCTGCATCAAAACCACGGATATGTTCACCGATGTACAGGCTCGAATAATCATCACCTTGAGCAATATGATAAGCGATTAATTGATCAACAAGTTGAGCATCCACTAACGGGCAATCAGCAGTCAAACGTACAATACGGTCATCATCATTCAAGACAAGTACCTGCATAACATCAGCAAAGCGTTGTAATACATTAAGCTTACTACCGCGAAAAACCCTGACTCCTAGTTTTAAACAATGCACAGCAACATCATCGTCATTATTATGATCACTCGTTGCAATTACATGTTCGGTAATATTTTTTGCCGACTTAAGACGTGTTATATGGTATTGCAACAACGATTGATCATTAACAGTTTGTAGCACTTTTCCTGGTAGTCTTTTGGAATCATACCGAGCTTGTGAGCAAGCAATCACTTTCATTTCTGAACATACTCCAGCTTCATCGCGCTACCTTTATTCAATGCTTTACTAGCAGGCTTACCTAGCATTGAGTTTAAATAACGTGGATGTAAACCAAGGCCGGGTCTAACTGAGCGTAAATTTGTTTCAGTAAATAACTCACCCTGTTTAATATCTTGCGCTATATACAAAGAACGTCTAAATGCGACGTTATCTTGCTCGCTTTTCGCTAAGCGAAAGCTAGGCTCACCAAGCGCGCTAGAGGTCGCTGTTGTAGCATCAACCATCGCTTTAAAGGCACTAGGACTTAATGAAAAGGCAGCATCAACACTTGTTGTATCATGTTCTAATTTAAAATGTTTTTCTATAATACTCGCCCCCAGTGCAACTGATACTATCGCAGCAGTATCGACTAGACTATGGTCACTTAAACCAACAGGAAGTGCTAAGTGCTGTTTTAAATAAGCAAGTGTTGATAAATTACAGTCATTGATTGGTGTAGGGTAACCGCTGACACAGTGTAAAACTGCCAACTGTTTACCACCAGCTTCTTTTACCGCAGTCACAGCTTCTTCAATTTCATCAAGGGTGGCCATGCCAGTTGACATAATGATTGGCTTACCTGTTTGAGCCGCGTATTGAATCAAACCTATATCTGTAATTTCGAACGAAGCAATTTTATATGCAGGGCAATTTAAGTCTTCTAACAGATCAATTGCAGTTTTGTCGAATGGCGAAGAAAAAAGTGTAATGCCATGTTGCTTTGCTCGTGCGAATAACGCTTCATGCCAATCCCACGGAGTATGTGCTTCTTCATATAAATGATATAAAGTACGGCCTTTCCAAAGTTTATCTTTAACAACAAACTCTGGCCCATCATGGTTAAGTGTAATCGTATCTGGGCGATAAGTTTGTATTTTAATTGCACTTGCCCCCGTTTTAGCAGCAGCATCAATTAATTCAAGTGCTTTATTAATATCGCCACCGTGATTTCCAGAAAGCTCAGCAATCGTGTAAGGCTGACAACCCTCACCAATTTTAATACCGTCAATAGTAATGTGTTTTTGTAGTTGCCCTACATCAAATTGAGTCATTATTGTTTTTCACTATAAGTCGATTAATTGCATCTAAAATACGTGTGGCGGCTTTGCCGTCGAGCGATTCGTTCGCCACTTGCCTTAAATTACTTTTCTTATCGGCTGATTGTAATAAAAGTAAAGCCTGATGTGTTATATTTTCAATGCTTCGCACGCTGTTGCGCAAATCTAGACCAATATAAGCAGTACCGCATAAAGGCGATAAAAGCGCTTGCTGTTGATTATCGGCCATCACCAAAGCAAGCGTTGGCACACCTAAATAGAGCAACTCGTAAAGGCTCCCCCCAGCACCTGCAATTGATATATCAGCTTGAGCCATAATTGCAGCAACATTCATTGCATCTAGATGAAGTGTAATTCGATTACAAGCCAATAAATTCTTTAATTCTTCGAGAGTTTGCTTAGCCATCGAGTTTGTCGCTAGTACATCAATATGCTCAACAGCAGAATGCGACAGTAAAGCATGACATATTTTAGCCGACAACATTTTGACATCAGTACCACCTAAACACACTAATACCCGACCACTTTTTCGAAAAGTAGTATGAGATTGCAACAAAAACTCTTGGCGTATCAGCCTATAACTTAGACCTTGCAATATTATAGATGCATTATGCTTACTCTCAAACGCATCGCTAGGATTTACTATTAAATCAACCGCTAGGGTAGGCTCATAAGTATTATCATCAAACAAAACTATACAGCTCACACTTTGCTTTAAATTTACAAAATTCAATTCAGTTAAGTGATAATCATCAATTATCAACACCTCTGTATTATGCAATTGCGTTGTTAAGCATTTTCCTTCTAACAACACTATTTTTATTGGCAGTAAATATAATCGTTTTAGTATTGTCGGAGCAATATCATATGCAAACAAAACAATCTGATAGTTTTGCAGTAAAGCAGCTTCAATTAATGCTAACTGGCGCATAATGTGGCCAAAACCAATTGCTTGACCTGCATTTGCATAAAATGCGATTTTTCTTTGCTCTTTCATACAAATAAGTGCTCGAAGAAACTATCAAATGACTATGCCTTCAGTTAAGCTTATATTCAAGTACACTAGCAAAATTAACTAAATGGTCTAAAGTTTGCTTAATTTTTAATATGTAAATAATAATACAAATACTATGACACAACAAACAGCCTATATTTTTGGTGCTGGTGACGCCGGTATCGCCGCATACAACTTTTTAAAAGCTCACTATAGTGTAAAGGGTTATATTGATAATGATGCTGAAAAACAAGCAACCAAAATAAATGGTTTGAACATATATGCCTCTGAAAAGGTTCTTCACTTTGAATTTGATTATATTTTTATTGCCAGTGAGTTTTTTGAACAAATAGAGCAGCAACTTATTACTAAATTTGGAGTAGCTGCTCAGAAAGTGAAAGTACTCCCAGCTCACGCTATTAAAGTAACAAAACTTGGTGATACCAAAACTAAACAGCGGGCAACTCAATTACTTGGCCTTATTTGCAGAGCCTTGAGTCTTAAATCGATAGATTACTTTGTTGATGCAGGCACGCTATTAGGGATTGTTCGCGATGATGAATTAATCCCATGGGACGATGATTTAGATATCGCCATCGCTCACCCCCATGCAAAACAGTGTTTAAATGCACTCAATAAGCTAATACCGAAACTAGAGCAATGTTTTGGTGTTGCATGGAATATTGCTGAGAATTATGCAAAGAGTGACTACGCTACAATAGAAGAAAATGATATTGCTAGTTTTAAATTACGCCCATTAACTAATCTCGAAGAGTTCCCACAAGTTGATTTTTTTATTAAATATATCAATGGTAATGAAATGTATCATGTTATTTCATCACGCGGCTTCACCTTTAAAAGTAAACATATGTTTCATCGAAAAAACATTACGTTTAAAGCTCACAACTTAATAATCCCTAAAGAAGCTGAGAGTTACCTACAGGATCACTATGGTGATGACTGGCGTACACCGAAAAAAGAGTGGCATTTAGGACAGATAAGTAATGCAACCGTTTTTAAGGGGGAGTAGATGAAAACGATTTTAACTTACGGTACCTTCGATTTGTTCCATATTGGCCACTTGAATCTACTACGTAGACTAAAAGCAATGGGTGATCATTTAATTGTTGGTGTATCCACAGATGAGTTTAATTTAGAGAAAGGCAAACAAAGTATTTATAAATATCAGGATCGTGCCGATATAGTAGAAGCAATTGGTTGTGTAGACTTAGTTATTCCAGAATATAGCTGGGAACAAAAATTAACTGATATAGAAAAATACCATGTAAGTACATTCGCTATTGGCAATGATTGGGCAGGTAAGTTTGATCACTTAAAAAACCAATGTGATGTTATCTATTTACCAAGAACAGAAAACATTTCGTCTACCGCTGTAAAACAAAGTATCAATATACTAAATACAGCCAAAATCGATGAATTTAAAAAAGCGCTTGATGGTATCAAAGCAATTATAAACACAATTCAGTAAGTTATAACAGGAAATGAAAATGCATCTATCTGCTCAGCCATTAGTATCTATTTTAATGCCTGTTTACAATTGCGCGCCTTTCCTGAATGCTGCAATTGAATCTATTTTAAATCAAACGTATAAAAATTTTGAGCTCCTAGTTATTGATGATGGCTCTACAGATGCAAGTCTAGGAATAATTAAACACTACTCTTCTATAGATAAACGCATTAGGTTTATTTCTAGAGAGAATAAAGGCTTAATAGATACAATTAATGAAATGGTTACGCTTGCTAAAGGTGACTACATTGCTCGTATGGATGGCGATGATATTTCACTACCAACCAGAATAGAAAGGCAATTAACAAAAATAACTTCTGAAGAAAATATTATGCTCGTTGGGTGCTGGATTAAACTGTTTGGAGGACGATCTGAAACCTGGCACTACAGACGCACTAACGATGAATCGCGAGTGATTAGTTTGTTTGCCCGGTGCTGTTTAACACATGCTTCCTTTTTAGCACACAAAAGCTTGTTCCAAAAATACCCTTTTAATCCAAACTATACACACTTAGAGGATCTTGACTTCTTAAACCGTGTAATACGTGGAGAAAATGGCAAGATATTATCTGTTCCAGAAGCACTATATCAATACAGAATACACAACAGCTCTATTTGCAATACCTTTGCCGATGTACAAAAACAACGTCGTATCGAATTATTACAAACACATTTGAAGCACTACAGAATTCAATTCAATGTTGATCAACTAAACAGTTACTTTAAGTTTTGCGAACAGCAAAAAGTATTAAACATATCTCAATTAAAAGAAATTTTGTTAGAAGTTTGCACATTATCTCAGCACTCTTTTCCCGATTGCTTTTTGGAGTTTGAACTAAGGTGGCGCACTTACTGTAAACGATTTAACTTTCCTTACGAGTCTCTTGATAGCAATCTGTCACAGCGAGTTTCACTTTTATGATGACATTACTTGACGCATTTACTGAACAAAGAGCCCTGAATAACAATTATAAAGATATTGCGGCTTGGAAGCTAGGAGGTACAAATCTAGCCAGCTCTAAACACTTTAACCCTGAACATTTATTCTATGGCCCATTAAAAAGTCCACAAATTTTTTCGTACTTAGACAAGCTGATTGATACAACTGCTCATTTAGCGGAGCTTGAAATTACTTTTAGATTAAACGAACAAATTGAAACCAATTTTTTTATAGATTACCCAATCACTTCAGCTTGTAACTTTATAAGCAGTGTAATGCCATCAGTTGAGCTTCCTTATTCAAAACATGATTTATCTAGCATAACCTTACCCGATCTAATTAGAGATAATTGCGCCGCTGGTGCACTGATTATCGGTAAAGAGATAGAGTGGAATGATTCATTAATAAGTAATTTTAGCGGCTGTATTGAGCTTTTAGATCACAAAAAACCTGTTACCGAAGGGCTTTACAACAACCTTCTTAAGTCCCCATTCAATTTATTAACAGACTTTTTAGAATTAGCAAAAAAGCATAATTTACCACTTAGGGAAGGACAGTTAGTGGCAACAGGTGGAATTAGTCCTTGCGTTGAGATAAATGCAAAAAAGAAGTACCAAGTTAACTTTAATCATCTCGGTACTTTTAGCTTTACATTGATCTAAAGAAGCTATTAAACAAAACTATCGCTCAATAAACTTAAATTAACCCTTTGATAAAACTGAAATACAGTCATGACTATTTCTAAAATGTTGTGCAATGACTGAAAGCCCATTTTTCATAGCGATCTCGGTAATTTTGAGGTCTGTCATATCTGTACGATGGCCAATATCCTTTTCACCTTTACCACTATGATCTAACCAAATAATACCACCTTCATTTATTAATTTAGCAAACTGCTTTATGTAGCCTTCAACAATATCAGGATGCATATGAACCATTGAGTCAAAACATGCAATCAGATCATATTTTTTACCTGATAAACAAGAAAGGCTTTGGCCATCATTTTGATAAAATTGCATTGGAGTAGTTAAATTTGAATATCTTTTTTTACACAAACTAAGGCAAACTTCATTCATATCGACTAAATCTATAGAGTTTGCATATCTCAACAATTCATATGTAAACCTTCCACCACCAGGTGATAACTCTAAAATATTTAGGTTATATTGATTATTTAAGTATGGTTTTAGGTACTCATCAGACAGCTTGGCTATGCTACTCAATGTATGTGAATTTCCACCATCCCAAGAGTATCCGTAGTTATCTAAATTTAGCCATTTACTTTCAGAGCCCCACCGATCTCTATTATATTTGATATTTAAATTTGCATCTGTAATTGAAGCCCTAACTTTATCGTTATTTGCTGGAACATATGAGAGGTTTAAGGTTAAAATGGTGTCCTTCTTAACACTATAATTATTTACAAGTTCATTAATAATTTCACTTTCTCGGCCAAGAACCGTTACAAGTAAAATGTCATAATTCACTTCTGATATTTGATGAAGTGAATAAAGTTTTTCTGATGATTCTGAACCATCATGAGCTCTATCAGCAACTCCAACTACGCACTCACCTAACAAACTTGCAATGATGCGTCCAGCCCTACTATTCCCATATAATAAAACTTTCTTATTCTCACGTTTTAGTTCTTCAATAAAATCATAAGCTCTATTCAATTTAACGCTAAAAGAGTAATTTTCCGCATAGTTAATATTTCTTTCCATTTTAGTATCCGCTTTAAAAGTTTGATTGGTGATTATTTATAGACATGTACTACATCACCGCGACTTACAGCTAGCCTGATTGCAGGCTTATCGCCAATAGCGGTGATTTTATGCCACTTATTTTTTTCTATAAAGACCATATCCCCTTTGGAAACTACAAGCGACTCATCTTCAATATCCCATTGCCACTGCCCATCAACGATATACCACCACTCATTCCAATCAGGGTGATAGTGACGACGATTACCTTCTCCTGGTAGCTGAGAAATCAATGTCGCGCTATTGCTTTCAGAATTTACAACTCGATAGCACCAAGACTCACTACTGTCCATTGAGTTAATTATATCCTGAATATTACTCAGCATTTTATTTTCATTTTCAAAATTAGAATGGTGGATCCCATCTAGCTTTAAAATTGAAGGTACATCCGCTTCAGCTTCTGAAGGCTCGACGTTGTTCTCTTGGTAGTATTTAGGCAGAGTTTTGCCCTTATTTTCCACGTATAAAAGCACAGCTTCTGCTAACTCAAAATCTTCTTCGTTATCAATATCAACTGTAGAAAAACCCTTAATTGGAAAGTATGCTACCTTCGAGTTGCCACCATGATATGCAAAGCCATATTCTTTAATATTTTTAAGGAATGTAGCTGTTTGATACCCCATAAGCACGGTTGCGTAACTAGATACAGGCACCATATCTTGAGAGGATATATGAGGTTCATTTTTTGAAAAGTTAACTTCATTCCCCTGATAAACAGCCGCAATCTGATGGTCAACAACAGAAACTAACGTTTCCAAGCTTTCATCTCTCATTTTTTGTACAAAAGCTGTAATTTCTTCAACCGTTAAAAATGGTGATGTTGGCAAAATTTGAATGACAATGTCTGCGTCAACATTCTCACAAAAATCAGTAAGAAATTGATCATTATTTGTTTGGTCAGCAGCAAGCGAACTTGGACGCTTGTAAAAGCTAACTCCATACTCATCAGCAATTTTATCAAACACGTCCGCTTCAGAGTTTATATACACTTCATCAAAAACACCTGACGCTTTTGCTGTTTCTGTCACATATGCAATTAGAGGTTTATCGCCTAGCATACGTAAATTTTTTTTCGGAACTCGCTTACTGCCTAGACGAGCAGGGATCATTGCTACTATTTTCATTTTTTACCTACTTGTAAATCCACCATCAAGGATAATATTTTGCCCTGTGATATAAGTGTTCATTTCTGAGCCCATAAAATAAACCGCTTGAGCGACCTCTTCAGGTCTAGCTAGCCTTTTTAAAGGGATTGTATTGATAATTTCCTGCTGCTGTTGAGGACTGAGGTTTTTATCTAACATAGCAGTTTTTGTTGGACCAGGTGAAACGATATTGACCAAAACACCGTGTTCAGCAAGACTCAATGAGAGGGCCTTAATTGCACCAACTAAGGCTGATTTACTCGCACTATAGCCAACAGAAGTTGGTTTAGAAACAACACTGGCAATCGACCCTACGAATACCACCTTACCAGTGTTTTGAATAAGCTCAGCTTTCACTAACTTATTCAAAAGCTTTAAGGGTGATAATGTATTAACACAAAACATATTGTCTATATTAATGGATTCGTATTCACCAAATGGCTGAGGTTCTATGATACCGGCATTAAAAATAACGGCATCAAATGCCCCTACAGATTCAATATCTTTACAAAAACGATTAAACGACTCAGTATCTGTTAAATCTAATACAAAAAGTCCGTCAGTAAATTCTAGAGATAAATTAGCATCACGCACAGTGCTATAAACATTATAATCAGCATCAGTAAATCGTTGACAAATCGCACTGCCAATTCCGCTGCTCCCTCCTATTACCAAAGCCTTATTCATAAATCCCTCAAGTTATGAATTGCCGATTTACCCATTGCAAGCGTTGCTTCCAGTGAATTTCCACCAATATGAGGTGTAGGAATTAAATTAGGTATTGATAATAGCTCTAAATCAGTTGGTGGCTCTTGATCATAAACATCGATTGCTGCCCCTGATATTTGTGCCTTCAGTAGACTATTTTTCAATGCTAGTTGATCTACCAACTCTCCTCTTGCTGTATTCAAAAGAACCGCCGAAGGTTTCATCTTTGCAAGAAAACGAGTATCAACAAGTTGCTCTGTCTCGACAGTTAACGGAACATGAAGTGATACAATATCCGATTGATTGAGTAATGAATCTAATGGCACTTGTTTTACGTTATTATACTCAGCGATCAATTTTGATTTATCTAAAATATCATTGATCAAAATATTGCAATCAAATGGTTGCAGAAGCCTAATAAATTCTTCACCAATATGACCAGCACCAATAATACCGACTGTCTTACCGTAGAGGCTGACCCCACCACTTTTACGCCACTCACCATGGGATAAAAGGTTTGATGTTGTATAGAGGTTTCTTAGTAGCATTAATGAAAACCCTAAGCTCATTTCAGCTACAGACCCTTTGTTAACTCCGGCTTTATATAACACTTTAACGTTATTTCGCTCACAAGCATCAAAATCAATATTATTCAAACCAACACCAAATTTTGATACGTATTTAAGATTCGGCAATTTTGATAATACATAATCATTGATAGATTCTAATGCAACGATTACTGCATCGACATCAGAAAGAAAATCGACTAGTTCATTATCATTAAGCTTCTTGCCCGTCAAATTTAGTTTATATTCGGGGAAAAAATGAGCTAAATAATTAATAAGCGTTTCATTTTTTGAAAATGCTTTTGACGTTACTGCTACTTTCATTTTGAATCCAAAATCTCCATTAACTGATTGATAGCTTGTTCAACTTCAGTTTGCAACACGTCGTGGTACATCCCAACAGAGAACTCATCACTGTTGAGAAGGACGAAAGTCAAATCATTTGTTCTACGCTTTTTATCCTTTTTCAATGCCTCAATGATTGAATCTATTACGACATATTCAGGATTTACAGTCAGATTAATATTATCTAAAAGAAGCTGCTCATTTAATAAGTTTAAGCATTCAGCGCTAATCAACCCGCGGTTCAAGCTTATGATGTTAGCTAAAACCATTCCTATCGTGATTGCAATACCATGAGGTATTGCATATGACGAAGCGTACTCAAGTGCATGCCCAAAGCAATGTCCATAATTAAAAAGATTACGCTTACCTTGATCAAACTCATCTTGTGAAATATAACTCTTTTTAACTAAATGGGTTTCATAAATAGCTTTTTTACATTTACCTTCTTTTACTCTTTTTACAAGTTGCTTAATGTTAGAAATATTTGGTTGTTCGTGATCTGAAAGTAATAGAAATTTAATAATCTCTCCTGAACCGCTATCAATTTCTTGTTCAGATAAAGTTCTCAAAAAAGCTTCTAAAATGTATATGTTATTTGGTGGGTAAAAGCTACCAATTGTATTTTTATAGCTGTCTAGATTTAGCGATGTTTTACTACCAACGCAGCTATCTGCTTGCGCTAGTAGAGTAGTCGGGATAAAACTCCATTGCACACCTCTAAATAGAGTAGATGCAACAAAACCTGAGATATCTTGTACTATACCACCACCAATACTAATTAAATGCGAATTCCTTTTAAAGCCATAACTTAATAATACTTTATATATTTCAATAACTTTATCTAGATTCTTGTGTTCTTCTAATGCATCAATAAGCAGGCTATTATTTTCATTGACAAAAGATAACTCCTTGCTAAATGCTTGGAAAACCTTTTTATCAATTATGTAAAAAGCATTATCTTCAAACTTTTCCTTTAAATCTAGAAATTCATAACCATAGTGAACAAGGTAGTTATGTATATTTGAAGGGATCTCTATTGTATTCACGATAAAAAACCTCCATCAATAATCGTCGCTTGCCCTGTAATAAATGTATTTTCTGTAGCAAGATATAAAATATGTTTCGCGATTTCTTCAGGCTTACCTAAACGGTTTAGCGGGACCTGCTTTAATAGCTCATCTTTTTGAGATTCTGATAAGCTTTTTGCGGTTAATTCTGTATCAATAAAGCCGGGACATACTGCATTCACCAAAATATTATCCTCAGCCAATTCTCTAGCTAACGCTTTAGTATAACCTATAAGCCCAAATTTAGTGCCGCTGTAAAGGGTTCTATATTCTTTAGAGCGAACTCCCCAAATAGATGAGACATTTATAATACGACCTGATTGTTGCTCTTTCATATAGGGAACACAATGCTGAATGATCTGTAAAGGTGCCGAGAGGTTTACCTGATTAATAAGCTTTAGATCATCAGAAGTGATCTCTAAAATTGGCTTAATAATATTAATGCCCGCATTATTAATAACCACATCGTATTCTGCAGTTGTTGATTCAAAAAATGTACTTATAGAAACCTCACAGCTTAAATTTAACTCATTACGACTCGGAGCAATTACATTAAACCCCGCTTTAGTGAATATTTCTTGAATGACGCGACCTATGCCTCGACTACCGCCTGTTAATAAGACATTTTTAGTCATAGAAACCACTCTTCGCGTAGATTCGCTCAACTAAGTCAAGTACCTTATAGGCATCCCCACTCGTTCCATTCACAATTTTTTCTTCTCCTTTTACAGCTGCAACAAACTCAGCTAACTCAAGCTTCCAACTATCGTCATTCTCAAACCAAGTTATATTTTCAGCAGGCTTACCCATAGCAAATGTCACATCTTCGAATTCCCTTTTTGCAACAACAAGCGTTTCTGGCGCATAACTTCTAGAGTCAGATAATATGCCATCTAGGTTGACAAAGCCGTTTTCGAAGCACATTTCTAATAAAAACTTATGTTTCCATTGAGTTGCCGATGAGTGCATCGATGCCATAACACTATCACTTTGTAGCAATACAAATGCATTATCTTCCACACCGACCGGCCAGAAGCTGTTTTGCAATGTTGCAGAAACAACCTCAAAGTTAAGGCCTGACAAATAGTTATACAGATCAAGCATATGGATACCTTGATCCATCAAAATCCCCCCGCCTGAATAATTTTTAAAGTTACGCCAATTATCTTGGTAATCAATACTCCCTGCCTTGCCATAAACACCACGTAACCAAAGTAACTTACCCATTTTGCCACTATCGATAATCTTCTTTGCTTCACTCACACTATAATGGAGACGATGATTAAAACCATATTTTAGTACTGTTTTTGCAGATTTTTCAGCAGCAAGTACTTGCATTAATTCTGCAGTATTTTTTGCTGGGGGTTTTTCGCAGAAGACATGAATGCCTTTTTGCAAAGCACGAATAGTGTAATCAGCAGCGACATGATTAAATGCACAAATAAAAATAGCCTCAGGGTTTACTGCAAGTAAATCATCAAAGCTATCAACACTTAAATTGGCTAAGTCATCATTACAAATGTATTCATCATTTTGTTCATAGATAGCAACTAATTCAGTATCTTTATTCTCTAATATCGTTTTTGCGCGGATTTTCCCCATTTTACCGAAACCGGCAATAGCAACGCTGATACTCATGCTTTAAACCTTTTACTGTAGCTTTTCTTCTCAGGCTCTAATGATAAAAAATATGAAAAAATCATGTGGTCAAAAATCATATGAAGGTCTTCAACAATACCGTATTCACCGGCCTCAGTTTCAACATGATAATTGTAAGTGGAAAGCTCTTTTAAACGGCCTCCAGAAAAACCTGATAAGCCTATAATTTCAGTACCAACTTCATGTGCATATTCAATTGCTTTCACAATATTAGGAGAGTTGCCAGAGCAGCTAATTGCTATCAATAAATCATTATCCGAAATTTCATCAACAATTTGTGCGTAAAAGATATTTTCGAACCCTACATCATTAGCAATTGCAGTACACAAAGCCGAGTTATCTGCCAAGCTTTCGATTTTAAAGTTTCTAATATCTCTTAACTTCAAACCACCACCAAAGTCATTTGCCATATGCGAGGCTGTTGCAGCAGAGCCACCATTCCCAATTACATAGACGGTACCATGACGCTCATGGCACTTCTCTAACGCAAATATGATTTTGCTAATTTCAGCAGTATTGATACTCTCAAGAGCACTTATTAATTTTTTTATATACCCTTCAACAAAAGGTTTTGCATTTTTCATGGACTTTCTCTTTCAAGTATTTATGTAAATCAACTCATTGCTAAGAAGCTTTACCATAATCAAATCTAAAACAGACCTTAAAAACAAATTGATCAATAACGTCTAATATTTTGCTAATACACCCATAAAGTTTTTGGACACAGACTAAAGCAACAATTGACTCAAGCATAATGAGTGCCACTTTTTACTATTAACCGCTCAAAAAACGAAGATTAAATACAGCTTTTTGGTTAGCTCAGCTTAAATTCAGGCTATATCAACGCTACTTTTTAAACGTTATTACTTTTTCAATAGGAACTGATTGCTCTTCTAATAGAAAGCGCATTATTTCTTTCTCTCTCCCGAGAATCGAAATAACAATAATGTCAAATTGACTAGCATCTATACAGCTCGGATTTAGTACAGCTCGACTTAATTGAAAGCTCTGAAGTTTGTCAATATTACTAATCATATCAAAAACATAACAAACAGACTCACCTAAAATAGCTTTAATTAGCTTTGATACATTACCATTTCCATATAATGCAATTTTGCTGTGCTTCTTTTTTAGCTCTGAAAAAAAGAAAACAAATGCGTTTAGATCGCGAGATAATGCAACATTATTAGCGCTACAAAGGCTAGATTTATAGATTTCATTTTTTTTAATTTCTGAAGAGCACTTTTCCTTCCACAAGGAAATATTCTCGACGTATTTTTCTAATTGCAAAATACTTTTACTCTTCAAGAGCTCTAAGTTAGACTCCTCACTATAGATAGAATGTAACCTTTGAACAACGATAGATACGTATTCTTGCTTTAAAGGACACCCCCACAACCCCTTTAAACACAACAATGCCACTGAAATAAAACGCAGATGGATTGCATCAGCATATTGACAATCTAAGTTTTTATTTTCTAAGAATTCTTTTGTAGTGTGAGCAATTTTAAAAAGATCATTAATATTCACTAGCTTTATTTCATCTGTTATTGAGCCTCCCCTCTGTACATAAAAATATAGGGCTACATCAATACTTATAATTTCATTTGCTAGTAAATAAAGCTTGTATGTTGTAGCAATATCCTCATATAACCAACCTACAGGAAATAAAACATTAGATTCTATAAAGAAACATCTTTTAAATGCCTTTGTACACACTGAGCTGTCAGATATACAAGCAATAACAGTATATGGAGAAGGTGTCTGATTATATGCTGACTCAAAGATAACATTATCATTACTTACTCTTGCTAACTTAAATTCAACTATATCGGGAAACTCATTTTGCAAAATTGAAGTATATACTGTAGCTAAATATTCTAAATGGACATAGTCATCACTATCCACAAATAGTAAATATTTACCAATAGATTTTTCAACGCCAAAGTTGCGGGCAGAACTAAGACCACCATTTTCTTTTTCGAAGTATTTAAATCTACTATCACTAGTTAAGAAACGCTTGCATATATGAAATGAAGAATCAGTAGAACCATCATTGACTAATACAACTTCAAAACTGGAGAAATGTTCTTGGTTTTTTATTGTTTCTAAACATTTAAATAAATATCTCTCAGTATTATAAATAGGTACCACAATACTAAAAAAAGGTTGTTCACAAGCCATTACTTACGCTTCTTCTTACAAATCATCATCTGCGTAGCTTGGTGGTAATTTGTGATTCTATGATCAATAACATCAAAAAACTTTGATAGATAAGATTGAAACTCTTCAAAATTCCATTCTCGTTGATGAGTAAGGTTTTTTGGTGGTCCAAACATAGCGGGATCATCTTTACTGTAAATAAGCTCTCTAGCTGAAGTAGATAATATTAAATATTCAAATGATTGTCGGTCTAAGTAAGACAATAACGCATCAGGATTTACTATTTGCTCAATCACGTCAGAGCAAATAATTACATCCGTCGATATTTCTTGAACTTGTGAAGAAAAATCAGATACTTTCCAATTATTATCTGGGTATTTTTCTTTCAAAACATTAACGTTCTTTGGTAGCTCCAACCCTAAAGTACTGTAGTCTTTAAAATAGGTCATCAACTTAAAGCCTGAACCACAACCAACGTCTGCAATACTAGTAAAGCGATTTTTAACCATTAATCCAAGTGCATGCAGATAAACTTCTAACCTCCACTCATCTTCATGGCTTTGAATGTCATATTGATGAAAAACTTTTCGAGCACAATAACGCTGATCCATTTCATATTTATACTCAGGAGTGAGACTAATGAACTCTCGTTCTTCAATTAAGTTTTTAACTCTATAGGCTGCTAACTTACCAGGAGGTATTGTTGAACTAATATTACATTTACGTTCAAGAAATTGACGAGCTTCGTTCTTACCATAACTTCTATCATTTTTTGCAATTTTCAGACAATTAATTAAGTCGGGAATTGTCTTAGCTATTTGGTAAGCACCTTCTGGGTCTGCGTAAAGTTTCACAGTTTCTCCATGGGGATTAAAATAAATAACCTGTCTACCCATTGCTAAGCTTTCAAGTATGACGGTACTAAATCTTGAAACGACAATTGATGTATCATTTATTGTGTCATAAACACTTTTCGTAGAAACAAGCTCTGTTGGGAATGAACCATTATCAGCATGATGCTGAGAAATAATAAAAGGTAATTCTGCAGATTGACAAGCAGACATTACGTCATTCACCCACTGTTCCCTAGCTTCTTCAAAGCTACCATATGTAAAATTAACATTGATCATTACTCGATCATTTCTAGGTAATGAGGATCGTTCATTGACAAGAGACCACATTTTAGGTAAACCGACTATTGATGTTTTTTCAACTTTATGTTTCAAATGATTTTGATCATCTTTACCCATTAACAAAACAAACTCTACAGTCTCATATGCATTCCTTTGATAAAGGTAATCAGCATCTTCAAAATCCTCTATTCCATCAACTATCCCAATAGTGAGTTCACCATTTTCTCTTGCTTTCTTTAAAAATGGATGACAGAACCCAACTTGCCAATCAGTGGAGGATAAAATTGCTTTACGTTTCGTATAATCAACCTGGTCTTTATGTACAGTTCGAATATCGTTATTCTCTTCTAAACCTTCTTTGAAATTTTCATTAATGTTAGAAGAAATATCTATAATGGCGGAAGAAATATTTAGCTCTTTTAGTTCTCTAGCTATTATTGACAAATCATAAATGTTTGACTTATTTGATGGTAAAAGTAACACATCAAAAAAATGTTCTTCTTCAACGAATTTAATATATTCATCATAAGAAATTATTTCATAGCCTAGCATATTATATAAATATACCTTACTAGTATTGAAAGCGGCAGCAATTTTTCTCCAATGATTAGGGCTATTTATAATAACAGCTTCATGTTTCGGCAAGTTTTTAGAAGAAAAAACCCCATCCTCTGATTTGAAGTTATCAACAAAACCAGCAAAGTAAATATCTTCTGGAAGTGTATTTCTAAGCTTAATAGAGAGATCGTTATATGGAGCTAAAATAACCTTCTTTTTATTTAGTTCTGATATTTTCATCAATACTCCGAAACTTTTTATAAAAAATTAGTAGATCTTCAAAGTTTATTTTTTAATATTATAGAAAGACCAATCACACTTTTCTGTCGCGCTTGTAGCTAAGTGCTCAGCTATTTCATCCAAATAATCAATCCACAATTTATTTAAATCAGAAAAAACATTTAAGCAGTCTTGTTCTCTCTCATATTTATATAAAATAGTTAGCATTGGACAATGGTAATACAACAAAGTACCTTTAAACAACTGAAAAACATGACTAAAAACACTACCTCTAAATGCATATAAATAGCGTTGCTGACGCTTTAACAACTCATTTGCCTCAGAGACTGTTGCAAAGCTTTCACTTGCAATATTTTTTAAATTTGACACCAATTCATACGCTTTTTTTATGCCAAGTGTGTTTTCATCAAGTGATGGAAACGGCAATTGATGAAACTGACTTTTAATAACATCAATCACAGCTTGTTTATCAAAATCCAAATCGAGTGAGACCAATTCATCAGCATGTGTTGCTTGAGTCCCTCGTATCTTAGCACCTGGTCCTACATTCCAAACATTTGCTCCAGTTTTATAATAGAGAAGGTCTTCTAGCTGTTTCACTGACATTGAATAAACGCTATTACTTGATACTTCTCCTCCAAAATTTCCTGGCAAGCTGTGTTCTCCCACTTTATTTGGGAAATACCTAAACTTTGTTTTACTTTTATCATCGTAAATACTATGTTTTGAATGATGAGCAGAGTCATAGCTTCCATTATCTACTCCAAAGAGATGAATATTTTTAAAGCCAAAACTTAAAGCAAAAGATAACCCGGCATTTGCAACCAGAGGATTAGAGTAAGGTACTGAAGTTAAACTCTTTCTGTTTTGTAGTGCCAACATAATATTAACAAAGTCTGTAGCGGCTTCATTACCTTTTAAGGCTAAACCGGACCATTGGTATAAATCCGCAGTGTCTGGATACACAGTATTTAAAGCAAGTAGATTTAATTCCCTATAAACCTCAGGTGATGCCATATCCAATACGGCCTGATAATTACGGTATGGACGTTCAACTAGAATATGAAAATCAGCTTTCACACCCATTGAAGTCAGCGAACCTAATGCACTACCGCAAGCAAAAATGATTGCCTTGTGATAATTTTTTTTAATAAACGCCTCTGCTTCATCCAGAGAAGGTCCATTTCCAATGATAAAAATAGGAATATCGGCAAAAGCGGCTATTGCAGGGGTCTCAGCATCGTAAAATGGAACTTGCTTATTAACTAAGTGGTAAGTGTGAGCTAAGCCTGTTATTGCATCATTATAAAAACCAAAGCCAAATTGAAAACGGAAATAATCTGCAAAAAACTGGTTTACTAAATTAGCTAACGTGTCGTCTGGGTAATGCTGTAAACAGAAACTTCGAACAACAGAGAACGATCCTATATCTTCAACAACCGTGTTTAAGTCATTTACAAGATCTTCTTTATTTGCACCGATATGTAAAAATAAACAGCGGCCTTCTTCATCAACTTTTTTTATTATCTTTTGCCAGTCAATACAAAAGAGACTTGCAAAAAATACTTCCAAATCAGGCTCAATTATAAATAAGTAATCAAACGTTGTCTTATCTAACAAAGGTTGCAGATGGTAACCTAACCCTAGACCAAAAATAATTCCTGAGGGAAATTGTGAGGGCAAAGACTTTAACTGTTCGGGCTCAACTCCGTTCTTGAGATCCAACATATATTTGCCCAAAGTCTGCATATACCTAATATGGATACGCTGATCTCGGCTTAGAGGGTTATATCGAGTGTATTCTGTCAATGTTAGGGTTGGATTTTTTACAGCATGCTCTACTTGCTTCCGAACCTGCTCGATTGGGTCATCCCCATACAAAGGAGCTTCTTTATCCCGCGGCACAAAATTGCCGTGTCCAGACTTGGTGACATGAAGACAAAAATCTTCGCGAGGTTGAAACTCTTGAATAGCTTTAAAAACGTCAGGGTAATAATATTCAAATGCGGCTAAGTTTTTTGTAAAGCGCTCATTCGCCTCTATAGCAAACTTCTCTTCTCTTAACTCATGGGCTTGTGCTTGTGTGAGCTTTTGTTCTATATCGTTTATTTGCTCTTGAAAATTCGGAGGAAGAGTCATTGATAGCCTACTTAAGCTGGTTATATAATCCAACTTTCTTTTTGTTTTTCATTAGATTAGAAAGGTTACTTTTACTTGAGTCTTTTGCGCCTTGAAGCTGTTGACACAGTGTAATAAGTTGTTGGTTCATCTCTTGTAATTGCACTTGCTCTAGCTGATTAAGTTTATGAGGCTGACTAAATACATCTTTTAATGAATTAAGAAAAAGCTCAAGCTGAGCCGTTGACTTTTCTATTTTCTGTTCAGCTACTTGTCGCTTTAATAAATTTAATTGGCCTTCTAATTGCTCTAGCTTAGCTTGCATGAGCACTGTTTTCAGCAAATGTTTGGTTGCGTACTTCGGCAGGAATGGCATCCCACGCTGATTTGATTTCTTTCAACAGATTAGATACTTCATCTACAATTTTCACATCATTGTGAATACTAGCATCAATTAAGCGCTCAATCATGTAAGAATATAGTGAAAATAAGTTTTCGGTTACTTCACCACCAACTTCAAAATCTAAACAATCACGTAATGCAGCAAGAATTGCAGATGCCTTTGATAGATGTTCACTTTTGGCCTCTAGATGTTTTTTATCAATCGCCACTTTTGCAAGTACCATTTTTTCAATAGCTCCCGCCATCAACATTTGAATAATTTCATAGCGATCAGCCCCTGCCACACGTGTTTTGAGGGCTTCTTTTTGATAATTTTTTACTCTCGCGTTATACATGAGTCACCTATTTTGCGTGTTAAATATAATTAAAAAAGGTAAGTTAAGAGGATTTAGTAAATCCTGGCAAACTTGATAATTGTGCACTTAAATAGCTTTGTGTTGATTGCATTTGAGCTAGCAGTACATCTAAGCCCGCATACTGCTCACGTAAACGAGCTTCAAGTGATTCCATTCGATATTCATGATTAATCACATCATCTTCTAATTCATCTAATTGCTCGTTTAAACTATTTTCACGCTGCTTCATAATCCCATCTGAATCAACATAATTACTCAGCAAAGCTTCAAACTTAGTTGCGAGACCATTTTCACCCGCAAAAGCCTTACCAATATCATCGAAGTTTTCATCCATAGCTTCACTTAGACTACGAACTAAAGATGATTTTTCTAAGTATCCATCTTTATCAATACCTAAGCCAATATCAAAGATACTTGAAAAAGGACCAGCATCTGTTAATTCGGTAGAAAGAGTTCCTACTAATTGAGCATCAAATGAACGTATCGTTGAATCTCCATTGAGAGGTTTATCAACACGGGTCTGCAAACCTATTTGCCCTATTAGGTTATTGTAATTTGTAACTAACTCATCAACTAGTTTAGTCACACTACTTTTATCGTATTCAACTGACAATTTTGCTGTTTCATTATCCACACTTTTGCGCTTAGCAACAATTGTCATGTCCTGAACTGCATCTTTAAATGTATTGGTATCATTTGTAATAGATAAGCCATCGACTTTAATAACTGCACTGGTTGCTTCATCACCTGTTGCAATTGCGATTCCACCAGCCCCGCCGCCATTTGCAACTGTGGAAATATTATCGAGTTCAGCGTTATCATTAGTGATAACTAAATCGTTCCCTGCGCCACTTACGTTTGAGGTAAGTACAAGCTTTGCTTCAGTACCTGTATTAATGATATTCGCTGTAACACCAAAGTTATCATCAGAATCATTAATTGCATCACGTAAATCAGCAAGTGTTGCTCCTGCATCTAGGGTCAAGTCAAAACTATCATCTCCTGCTGCAAAGGATAATGTACCACCTGAAGCCGAAACCACATCATCTGTAGAAGAAAATAAACTGTCATTAGAAACTGCTCGACTTCCTTGAGCCAAAGCAACTACTTCGACATTGAAGTTTCCTGGTGTTATTTTTGATGTCGGAGTAACAGATATCAGGTCACCGTTATCACCAGTGGGTTGAATGATATTCGCAATTCGCTTATCAAAGTTGTCTTGGTCTGCTAACTTCTCAATTGTTTCTTGAAGTTTTGACATAGCTGATTTTACTGCACCCAAAGACGATAATTCAACATTTAGCGACTCTTCTTTTGTGGCAAAAGCATTCATTTTAGGAGTATTTTCTGCAGCAACTGACGCCGAAATAATACTTTCTAAATCTAAACCAGAACCTATACCTGCAGATGTAATAAGTGGCATAACAATACTCCTAGTATATTAAATACTTTAAGCCGTTTTATTAAACAATAAACCTTTATTGGTAAGTTTATCGGCAAATTCATCTAAAGCTTTAGCAACTTCTCTAAATTCTTCAGTTGGGATCTCACGTATTACTTCATTACTTTTTTTATCAAGCACTTTTATAATTGGTGGTTCTCCTAACTCATCAAACTCAAAAATCAAATTTGTAGCAGTGACTGGAATAAACTCATTGAGCTTTTCCAAATTATCTTTTACTTCAGTAAATAAATTTTTTCTTTCTTGCTGATCTACTAGAGTATTTTTATCTATATTTACTGCTTCTCTACCAGCAATTTCCGTGCCTTTACTAAGCTTTTCTTCTTCTATTCCGATCTTTACCTGACTAGAATTAGTAGAAGTGAAGCTTTCGCTCGCTCTTTGTGCCGAATTAAAATCAATCATCACAACTCCCCTTGTTTATAAGCTAAAGTATAGGCCACTATGAGAAAATATTCTGCTTCCACGTAGTGGCTTATAAAGCGTATTTACTACCCAAGTAACGATAAAGCAACTTGTGGGCGCTGATTAGCTTGACTCAAAATAGATTGACTTGCTTGCTGAAGTATCTGCATTTTCGTCAAATTTGCAGTTTCTTGTGCAAAATCTGTATCTTGGATGCGCGAACGAGCAGCAGATAAGTTTTCAGAAATATTTGATTGGTTACGAATCGTTGATTGAAAACGGTTTTGTACAGCACCCAGTTCAGCACGCTTTTTATCAACTACCGCTATTAATGAGTCCATACCGGCAAATACAGCCTGTGCATTTGCTTGAGTTGATACACTAATATCACCAGCTTTGAAAGTATCAGCAAAAGTATATGTATTAGCTTCACCAGAAATAGTACTTACACCATCAGCTAGCTCAGTTAATGTATTTCCTGTCACACCCGCAGCAACACTTGCAATACCAGATAATGTGAAACCACCATTAGCTTCTAAAGAGTTTCCACTGCCCCCAACGGTTTGCATACTAAAGTTAATTGTTTGTACTGCATCCGCTCCTACTTGAAATTTAGCGTCGTAAGTACCATCTAGTAAATTTTGACCACCAAATGTAGTATCCGCTGCAACACGGTTAACTTCTTCAGATAATGAACGAATTTCTTCTTGAACCGCTAAGCGATCTTCATCAGTATTTGAACCGTTTGAAGCCTGTTGAGCCAGGGTACGAATACGTTGGAACATTGATGTTACTTCGTCAAGTGCGCCCTCAGCCGTTTGAGCAAGTGAAATGCCGTCGTTAGCATTTCGGTTACCTTGATTTAAACCATTAACTTGGCTTGTTAAACGGTTGGCTATTTGCATACCAGCAGAATCATCTTTTGCACTATTAATACGAAAACCTGATGATAGACGTTGGAACGAAGTATCGAGTGAATTGCCTGATTTACTTAATTGTCTTTGTGCGTTCAAAGAACTCACATTGGTATTTACATATAAAGCCATAATAGCCTCCACTTTATCGTTTTATGAGTAATATAACGGGATACCCCTACCCTGTAACATTACCTGAGTTAGAGTTCTAAATAATAGTTCTCTAACTCTTTTATCGTCCGATTAAATGGAAGCTTTAGCTTCACTTGTAAATATTTTTAACTTTTTATTTAACCTTAACCTTGTAGCAAGCTCAAAGCGGCTTGAGGTCGTTGGTTTGCCTGACCTAATATAGTTTGGCTTGCTTGTTGCAGTATTTGATTTTTAGTTAAGCTTGCAGTCTCCGCAGCAAAGTCTGCGTCTTTAATTCGCGATTTAGCTGCAGATAAGTTTTCAGAGATATTAGCTTGGTTACGAATAGTCGATTGAAAACGATTTTGCACAGCACCTAGCTCGGCACGTTTTTTATCAACTACCGCGATTAATGAGTCCATACCAGCAAATACAGCTTGTGCTTTTACCTGAGTTGATACACTAATTCCACCGGCTGTAAAAACAGTCGAAAAGCTCATGGAAGCAGCAGCTACAGTGCCATCAATACCACTAATTCCTGCCGCCAATACGTCATAGCCTTTACCACCAACGGCTGCTGCAATGCCTGCAATACCCGAAATAGTAAAGCCTCCATTGGCTTCCAATGAATTATTACTAACCCCGACAGACTGCATGCTAAACCCAATAGTTTGTACTGCATCAGCACCGACCTGAAAACTTGCCGAATAACTACCATCTAATAAATTTTGGCCACCAAACGTCGTATCACTCGCAATGCGGTTTACTTCTGCCGATAACTGACGGATTTCTTCTTGAATCGCCAATCTATCTTCATCTGTATTTGAACCATTAGCGGCTTGTTGAGATAACGTACGAATACGCTGGAAAGTCGACGTTATCTCATCTAACGCCCCTTCAGCCGTTTGCGCTAGAGAGATTCCGTCGTTAGCATTACGGTTTCCCTGGTTTAAACCAAGTATTTGCGACTGGAGTCGATCCGATATTTGTAAACCTGCAGCATCATCAGCTGCGCTATTTATACGTAGTCCAGATGATAAACGTTTAAATGACGTATCTAAGTCATTACCTGTATTTGTTAGCTGACGTTGTGCATTTAGTGCACTCACATTAGTATTTACATATAAAGCCATAATAAACTCTCTTCTTATCTGTCAAAATTAATTCACCAGCTGAAATTGGTGATATTTGACAAAGTGACTCATTACAACGGCAAACTTTAATTGCCTGAGGCAAAAAACCGCCACTTTGCAGGTTTTTTAAAAACTTAATAAGAGCAGAGCAAGCTTTAGGCCAACTTTTATAGTTATGCAAACAGTTGTACGATAGAGGATCGAGCATAAGAAAGGCTCTAAATAGAGCCTTTATATAAGATAAGTTTGAGAGTGGGTTTATGAAGAATAAAATATGGCATAATTCGTGCTTTGTTAGTAATGTTCTTACAAATATTAGAACACTACAGATGGATTTTAAGCGCCTCCGCTTTATAGTCCTTCAATAGCGCCTTTGTTAATACCCCATCAAACAAAGGCGCTTTTCTTGCAAGTCAATTTCTTGACTGCTCTTAACTTTTACAAAAGCTAACTATTACCCTAGAAGACTTAGTGCAGCCTGTGGACGCTGATTTGCCTGACTAAGAATTGTTTGACTTGCTTGCTGTAAAATCTGCATCTTAGTTAAGTTAGCCGTTTCTTGCGCAAAGTCAGTATCTTTAATACGTGATTGTGCTGCACTTAAATTTTCAGAGATATTAGATTGGTTACGAATCGTTGATTGAAAACGGTTTTGTACAGCACCCAGTTCAGCACGCTTTTTATCAACTACCGCTATTAATGAGTCCATACCGGCAAATACAGCCTGTGCATTTGCTTGAGTTGATACACTAATATCACCAGCTTTGAAAGTATCAGCAAAAGTATATGTATTAGCTTCACCAGAAATAGTACTTACACCATCAGCTAGCTCTGTTAATGTATTTCCTGTCACACCCGCAGCAACACCTGCAATACCAGATAATGTGAAACCACCATTAGCTTCTAAAGAGTTACCACTGCCCCCAACGGTTTGCATACTAAAGTTAATTGTTTGCACTGCATCCGCCCCTACTTGAAATTTAGCGTCGTAAGTACCATCTAGTAAATTTTGACCACCAAACGTAGTATCACCTGCAACACGGTTAACTTCTGATGATAACGAACGCATTTCTTCTTGAATTGCTAATCTGTCTTCGTCTGTGTTTGAACCATTCGAAGCCTGCTGTGCTAATGTACGCATACGTTGAAACATTGATGTTACTTCGTCAAGTGCACCCTCAGCAGTTTGTGCTAATGAAATACCATCATTCGCATTACGGTTACCTTGATTTAAGCCATTAATTTGTGACGTTAAACGGTCAGAAATTTGTAGACCTGCCGCATCATCTTTCGCACTATTTATACGAAAACCTGATGATAAACGTTGGAATGATGTATCCAGTGAATTACCTGAATTACTTAATTGTCTTTGTGCGTTTAATGAACTAACATTTGTATTTACATATAAAGCCATGATATCTCTCCAGAAGTAAACTTATCATTTACTCTCAAACTTACTAGATTAAGCAGTGGTTGTTAGTTACAACGCTTTGCTTGGTTAATTAAGTTATCGGTCTAGTCGAAAAATCCTTTAGCTTTTTTTTTATTTTATTTATATTTTTTTATAAAGCCATGTAATTTAAATAATTTATAGTTATTAATTATTTTCATTACAAAAATAAAAAGTATTATCCAAGTCTTTTTTGTCAGGGAAATATTAAGCTGTAAAATAATAGGGAGATAATCTTAAAAGGCATGGCAAACTCAGGAGTGAGGTAAGATATTGCCTTACTCCTTTACTTACTTATAAGTAATCGAATAGTGATAGGTTAGCCAAACGGCCAAAAGTTGCCTGAGATGCTTGAAGGGCAGTTTCTTGCTTCGTTAGTTCGGTAATCGCTTCTGCCATATCTAACTCAACTAAATCGGCACGTGCCGCTTTATTGTTTATATCCAACTCGGCATTTGACTGGGAAATTTTATCTGCAGCATTAATGCGCCCACCTAGGCCTGCTTGCGTTAACGATACTTTATTTCTCCCATTATCTAATTGCAATAGACCATCAGCAATTACTTGCTCAAAAGCGTCTTGATCTAGGCTTATATCTTTTAAACCTGTAATTAAATTGCTCATAGTATTAAGCACGTTCTCTTTTTGAGGTACCCCAAGAGTGAAATCCACTTGCCCCGTAGCTACAGGTGAAATACTTATTTCGAGCCCGTTAAATTTAACAAGCCCATCAGATAAGTCACCACTGGCTAAAACATTCCCTCCTTGCTCGACTGTGTAAGTTCCAGGGGAGCCTGCTGTTGTTATCACATTATAGGTATTATTAGCACCTGAAGGATCATATTCAGCACTATGAAAGCTATCAAATTGCCCTTGTTCCTTAACGTATACCTTAGAATCGAGTACTCCACCCGATACTACACCATCATTTGAGCTTACATTTAACCTAGCTTGTACTTTTTCAAAAACATCAAATCCATTATCACTTGATTTTATATCGATACCTTCGGCTATTTTTATTTTATGCAGTCCTTGGTCTCCAGCATATTCATACTTCTGGTTCGCGCTGTTATAACTATAAGCAGGTGTATTATCTTGATATCCAGAAAAAAGGTATTTACCATCTTCTGTTTTAGCATTCATTAAATCGAGTACTGTCGATTGTATAGATTTTAGTTCTTCTGCGATTCCTTCACGATCAATATCGGAATAAGCTCCATTACCTGCTTGAATTGTTAATGTATGCGCTCGCTCTAATGAGCTTTTTATATTATCCAGTACGGTTTCTTCATTAGTTAAGCGACTAGAAAGCATAGTAATGTTCTTTTCATACTGCTCGTTTGCTTGTATTTTATCTGAATAAAGCGACGCTTGAGACATCGCTGATGGATCATCTGAGGTTGATAAAATTCGCTTCTGTGTATTAACTTGCTCTTGAGCTCTACTCACACCTTGTTGATTTTCTAATATTTTATTTATGTTATTTTGATACATTAAATTATTTGATAAACGCATAATTACCTCGCCGCATTTAATAAGGTGTCAAAAATTGCTTGAGCAGTCGCTAAAACCTTTGCTGATGCTGAATATGATTGTTGAAAACGCAGTAAATTTGCGGCCTCTTCATCTAGGTTTACTCCTGATAACGACTCGTACCATGCCTCAGATTGCTGTGCTAGAGCGTCAAATGCAGCCCCACTTGTGATTGCTTGGCCAGTTATAACACCTATATCACTCACTAATCCTGAATAAGCTTGGTTGAACGTTTTATGGTTGTCGGCCGTTGCTGTTGTTTCTACATTTAAACGGACTAACTCACCATTTTGTAAATCAGCTAATTTTAAACCATTACGGTTATCGTCAAAGCCGCCTTCATTAAACTCAAGTGTAAAGGTATCGCCTGTTGCTGGTGTACCTTCTATATCAAAGTCAAAACCATATGAATCATAAGGGGTACCAAGACCTGCTAAAACATTTTTACCCGGTGGCGCTATCGTTACTGCTACATTAGTACCGTTACCATCGCTAATTAAATAATCATTTGTACCAGCAGCTTTAACAAGTGTTATTTCACCGTTTGTTAAGCCTGGTGCTGAAGTAAAACCACCGGAGGTAACACTTGTTACTTCTCCCGCTGAAATAGTGGCGGTACCTATATTATTTAAATCGTTAGCAGTACGGATTGGCGATGCTAGTGCTAAATCTTCTGCGCGCCCTGTTGCAAGTGTAATACTTGAAGCAGCATCTGAATTAAGCTTTATTTGAAATTGATCACCCTCAACACCAGCCCCAGATACATTTACTTGAAGACCAAATGATTCTCCGGTAGTAGTCGATGAATCAATAACACCTGTCGATATATCAGCAAGTGAAGGCTGACCTAACGGGTCGCCTTTGTTATCTATAGGCTGAATACTTACTTCATTAGCATTGCCTGTATAAGTAATAATAAAGTCACTGGCAGGAAGTTCACTGCCCTTACCTGGCTCTACCGTTGCAGTCATACCGGCAGTACCTGTGTTAGCTTGATACGCATAAGCGCCAACGGTAGGAATATTAAAAATATTACCACCTAACTGACCTGTTGCATCCATACCGAGTTTGTTTTGTTCGTTAAATGCATCAGCTATCGCTAAGCCCATTTGACCAATTTGGTTTTGCGCAGGGACTAATATGTCATCTCTAAAAGCAAGTAAGCCGCCAATTTTGCCTTTAAGCTTACTTACATCAACTTCAAGCGGCACAGCTTTGCCACCATTAACGTCAAGCGTGAATTCTTTAAAATTAGGATCAGGATCCCCTGTCATCGAAAATAGGTTAAATGCGCCATTTTGCATAACAACCGCTTCACCTGTGCCCATAAAAACGAGTTTTTCGCCATTTGGACCATCAAGCGTTTCAATGTCTATTAGCTCTGATAAGTCGCGTATTGCTTTATCGCGTTCGTTATAGGTAGAGCTGGCATCTGCGGCGTTATTAGTGCCATTAACGGCTGCAATATTTTGATTTAGCGTGCTAATACTCTGAATGAGTGAGTTTGCTTCATCTGAAAATATTTCGAGCTGCTCATTGACTATACTTTTTTGATCAAGCACGATGCCCGAAAGCCTATCCATTTGATCAATTAAGCTTTGCGCATCTGTCATTACTAATGAGCGAGCAACAGTAGATGAGGGCTGATTTAGCGCTTCTTGCACGTTATTAAATAAAGAGTTAATACCAGTCGAAAGGTTGTTCGACTCTTCAGAAAAAATAGTATCAACTCGATTAGCCTCAGTAATAAACTGATCGAAAAACGATTTATTAGAGGTATCACGATTTAGCTGTGACTGAGCAAACTCGTTTAGTAATCGGTATGTTTCGCCTCGCCCTACTTGGTTGTCAACCATAGTAGTAAACTCTGTACGCTCACGCACATAGCCTTCGGTATTTACATTGGCGATATTTTTACTTGTCGTTTGCAGTAGCTCCGAGCTTGCTCTAACCCCAGAACTGGCAATATTTAATAAATTAAACGACATGTTACTCTACTCCTTGGCGGATCACGTTTGCCGCAATGTCTTTTAGCTGACTGCTATTGAGCACTTGTTTTATTTTGTTGGCATAATTTGGATCGGTTGCATAACCTGCTTTTTGTAATGAATCTAAAAAGTCGTTTGGTTTAGCTGTATTTTGTAATGCTTCTTTGTAGCGTGGGTTTTGCGTTAAAAAATCAACGAAGTCGTTCACGCTGTCTTTAATTGAATCGTAGGCTCTAAAGCTGGCTTGTTTTTTAACGGGTGTACCTTGCTCAAACTCAAGCGTTATTTTGCTTGCTTTATCGCCTTCCCAGCTTTTATCTGACTTAATATTAAATAAGTTATTTGAACTGCCACCGTCACTTTTATTAATAATGTGCTTACCCCAACCGGTTTCAAGTGCCGCTTGTGCAACCATTACCGCAGGATTTAAACCAATTTTTTGCGCTGCAGTTTTAGCGTGTTCCCACACTGAACTTACAAACTCTTCTGCATTTTTAAATGTTGGGCTATCAGCTTTAGTCTCTGTAGTATCGACTTTAGGCTCAGCAATATCGGCTTTAGTGTTATTAACGATAAGATCGGGTTGCTTATTTTTTTGCTCATGAGGAAGAGCGGAACCGACTTGCGTATCGCTAAAAATATCGTTGGTTGTTCTAAGCACCGAGCCTGGCATAAAGTTTTTAGACTCAGGCGATAACTGCTGAACTATTAAATCGGCAAGGCCTAACGAGCCATTTGATGAAAGCTCTGTTGAAAGTTGCTGATCGTGCATTTCTTCAAAAAACTTTACGCCACTTGAATTAAATGGGCTGTCTTTGTCTTCAAATGCTTCGTTAGCTTTGCGCATTCCTTTGAGCAACATTTGCGTAAAAATAGCTTCAAATTGTGCGGCCGCTTTTTTGAGCGCAGCTTTAGAGGCATCAGTTGATGCACCGCCACTCGTTAAGGCTTCTTTACGAAGTGAATCTAAGTTGCCTAAATCAAAAAAGTTTTGTTTATCGAGGTGATTAGTTTCCATCGGCTTTTTGACACAAAATGAATAATGCAGTTAAAAATGCAAAAATTGAGCCACTACCGATAAAACAAGGAAGATAAAAATAGTAAACTTAAGTTGCTGTAAATAAAAAAGCCCTAATTTCAAAAATATAGGGCTTAAGTAATGCGTTATTTATTGGCTCGGGTTATTTATATAACAACTAATTGTCCGTTAATTGCGCCGGCTTCTTTTAGTGCTTCTAAAATAGCCATTAAGTCACCAGGTGCTGCGCCTACTTCGTTAATTGCGCGAACTAAATCGTCAAGGCTTACACCTGGGTTAAATACAAAGGCGCGCGAGTCATCTTGGTTTACATCAATAATACTTTGCTGGGTAACAACGGTGTCACCGTTTGCTAGCGGATTTGGTTGCGACACATTTTGTTGTTCTGCAATAGTTACGGTTAAGCCACCGTGCGTAATAGCCGCTGGCTGAAGCTTAACGTTCTTGCCAATCACAATGGTACCGGTGCGCGAGTTAACGATAATTTTAGCAGCCATGTCAGCTGGCTTAAATTCTAAGTTCTCGAGTGTTGATAAGTACGATACACGCTGGGATGCATCGCGTGGTGCTATAACACGAATGGAAACTGAATCAATTGCTTGTGCGCTATTTGGGCCAACTAAGTCATTAATTGTTTTTTCTAGGCGTTTTGCCGTTGTAAAGTCTGGGCGGTTTAAGTTGAAGGTAATGTAATCACCTTGCATAAATGGGCTTTCTACTGCACGTTCGACTGTTGCACCATTAGGTATACGACCAACGGTAGGGGTATTAATTACAACCTTACTGCCATCAAGACCTTGTGCGCCTAAGCCACCGACAATTAAACTGCCTTGTGCAATTGCATACACGTTACCGTCTACACCCTTTAAAAAAGTTTGTAGTAAAGTACCACCACGTAAGCTGCCTGCACTACCTATAGAAGAAACCGTAATATCGATTGCTTGCCCGGGCTTTCTAAATGCAGGTAGTTCTGCATGCACCGCAACAGCGGCAACATTTTTAATTTTAGGACTTTGAGTTGAAGGTAGCGTAATACCAAAGCTGTTCAACATGCCTCTAAAACTTTGTTGTGTGTATGAGTTTTGCTCGCCAGTGCCCGGTAAACCAACCACTAAGCCATAACCGACTAATTGGTTAGAGCGTACGCCCTCAACCATAGACACATCTTTTATGCGCTCAGCACTGGCAGTAAACTGCCAACCTAATAACACAACTAAACATAAAGCTTTAAGGCTATTCATGTTGTTACCCTCTAAAATGGAAACAGCGAACTGCTAAAGAAACGTGTAAGCCAACCAGGACTTTGCGCTTCTTGCGTTTGCCCTTTACCTGAGTATTGAATACGTGCATTAGCAATACGGTTTGATTCAACCGTATTATCGGCGCTTACGTCTTGAGGGCGTACTAGCCCTTCTAGACGAATAAACTCTTCGCCGGTATTAAGCGTTAGCCATTTTTCACCGCGAATAACTAAGTTACCATTAGGTAAAACGCGCATTACATTAACCGAAATATCGCCCACTAAGCTGTTTGATTGGTTTGATTTTGAATCGCCCGTAAACGACGAATCGCTACCAATACCAAACTGAATACTATCGCCACCTATATTTACAGGTAGACCACCTAATCCAATCACTGGGTCTAAGCTTGCGTCAGTTTCTTTGTCTGTTTCTGTTTTAGCCGCCTTTGTTGCTTGAGTAGACTCTTGCAATTTAACCGTAATTATATCGCCAGTACGTAGCGCTTTTTTATCAGAATATAAGTCGTTTGATGTATGAGTATTAAACAATGAACCTGTGGCTACCAGCGGCTCTAAAATAGGCTCGGGGTACATAGGTGCGTAGTAAGGGTCGTCCTGCACTACCTCACTATTTTGCGTAGACATACAGCCACTTAAAAATAATGTGCCCGCTGCAAATAAAATAATATTACGCATAATTCCCCCTACTTTATTAAAGCTGTTGATTGATATAACTCATCATTTCGTCAACGGCCGAAATTACTTTTGAGTTCATTTCGTAAATACGTTGAGTTTCTATTAGATTTACCAGCTCTTCAGTTACATTTACGTTTGATGTTTCGAGTGAACCTTGAATAATGCTACCTAATCCTTCAACACCCGGATTACCTTGCACCGGCGCACCACTTACAGCGGTTTCGGTATAAAGGTTTTGACCAATTGGCTCAAGGCCCGATGGATTAATAAAGTCACTAATAGTCAGCTGACCAATGACTACGTTATCCGCTTGGCCTGCAACACGTACAGATACTTCACCGTCTTGCGACACCGTAATTGATTGCGCGTCGTCTGGTACATTCATTTCTGGCTGAATCACATAACCTGCGCCCGATGTTACAATTCGTCCATCGCCATCGGTAGTAAACTGGCCGTTGCGCGAGTAAGCAATATTGCCATCTGGTTGCAGTACTTCAAAGAAACCTTCGCCAGAAATCATCCAATCTAGTGAGTTTTCAGTGGTTAACATGTTGCCTTGCGTAAACTCTTTTTGGTTAGCTACAACTTTAGCACCCGCACCTAACATTAAGCCCGACGGCATTTCGGTATCTTGCGATGAACGACCACCTGGTTGATTAATATTTTGATAAAGTAAATCTTCAAATATAGCGCGGCTTTTTTTGTAACCTACAGTACTCGCATTCGCTAAGTTATTTGAAATAACCGATATATCGGTTTGTTGAGCGTCTAGCCCCGTTTTACTGATCCACAATGCTGGATTCATAATCGTGTCCTCACTTTAAAGTTAAACTATGCGTAATAACTGATCTTGACGCTCGTCAATTTCTTCAGCTGTTTTCATTAATTTCACTTGTAATTCAAATTGGCGCTGGTGGCTTATCATGTCGACCATTTCGTGAACCGGATTCACATTCGACATTTCAAGCGAACCACTTAAAACTTTTACATTGGCAGAGGTATCTACTGTTACATTGGCTTTTGGTCTAAATAAACCGTCGTTACCTTTTTCGAGCTGTGAGCTGTTTGCTTCTACCACTCTAAGCGTGTCGATTTCTTCTAAAAAATTAGCGGGAGCGCCTTGCGGGCGAACTTGAATAGCGCCATCTTGGCTAAACCCTATTTTTTCGACTGGGACGGGTAAAATAACAGGACCGCCTTCGCCAATTACTTGACGACCACCGCTCGTTACTAACATGCCTTGCGCAGTAATATTGAGCGTACCTACTTTGGTATAAGCTTCGTTACCAGAGGCATCTTGCACGGCAAGCCACGCGTTATCGCTCATTGCAATATCTAAATCGCGCCCGGTTTGAACAATGCCACCCGATACCATGTTAGAACCCGGACGCTCTTGCATTGCAAATACACGTGTAGGCAAACCTTCGCCAAACGCTTGCATAGAACGCGCCTGGGCAAAGTCGGCTTTAAATCCTGTTGTATTTGCATTCGCCAAATTATTGGCTTTAAGCGCAAGCCCCTGCAGGCTTTGCTTAGCGCCAGAGGCCGCAATGTAGACCATTTTGTCCATAGTATCGACTCACATAAAAAACTATGAACTTACAAATGCAAAATAGATGCCAGATTAAATTTGACGCAACATTGAGAGGTATTTAGAAGAGCTTGCAAAGAGGGCTTATAAAAAAGGCTGCAAAAATGCAGCCTAATATATTCAATTGAGTGTAACTTATCGAATCTGCAAAATACTCTGCTGAATTGTTGAGTTAACTTCAAGCGCACGTGAGTTTGCTTGGTAATTACGCTGTGCAGTAATTAAGTCTACTAGTTCAGTAGTTAAATTGGTGTTTGATTGCTCAAGTGCAGATGAATTTATTGATCCTAAAGTACCCGATCCTGGCTCACCTGCAATAGGCTCACCCGATGTTAAGCTTTTTTTCCACGCAGTATCGCCGACTTGCTGTAAACCTTGCGAGTTTGAGAAGCGCACCATAGCTACCTGGCCTAAAAATGATGTATCACCATTACTGTATGACGCTACAATTTTACCATCAGTACCAATATCAATGCCGGCTAAACGGCCAACCGTTGCTCCATCTTGCTCAAGCGCTTTTACCTCAAAATTACTAGCATATTGAGTAGGCACTTTATTTGCTGTACCAGTTTCATCACGCCAATTAACTTCGATATCTGCAGGAAAGCTTGCACCATTCGTTAATAAATCAGAAAGGCCTGCTGTACCGGAGGCTGCATCACCTCCAATTATCGAAATAGGTTTAAAAGTATTCGCTACATTATCTTCAGCTGGATCACCTGTTGTTGACGGTACGCCACTCGAGTCAAAGCCTAGGGTTGTTAAAGGTACATAAGGCGTACTCCCATCTTGAAGCACGCCATCCTCTCCAAAACTATCACCATCAAGGGTAGTATAAACATCCCATTTATTTGCGTCAGTCGCAGTTGCGGTATCATCACGTTTTACAAAAAATAACTGTAAAACATGTGGCTCACCTAATGAGTCATAAACTGTAGTTGATGTTGATGAATTATAAGTAGCACTTTCATCTGGATTAAATGGAAGCGTTGGTGACTCAACTCGCGAATCTAAATTGAATGAGCTATACACACTTGTTGTTGCACGCGGAGAGCCTGATGAATCAGGAATTTGCAAAGCTGATGAAGTGCTTAGGCTTACTGATGTTGTATTACCTGTTGCTTCGTCAACAGGGAAACCTTGTAAAAAATTACCTTTAGCATCAACTATGAAATTATCTTGGTTTAATTTAAATGCACCTGCTCGTGTGTATGTTAAGTCTTGCGAAGATAAGTCATCTGTCATCGCGAAGTAACCTTCACCAGTAATCGCTAAATCAAGCGAATTATTAGTGAATTGTAATGACCCTTGGTGAAACTGTTGTGCAACCATTGTCGCTTGTACACCGTCACCATTTTTAGTTTTACCAGAGCTAAATACTGATGAAGCGTACACATCAGCAAACTCAGCGCGTGACTCTTTAAAACCTGTTGTATTTACGTTTGCAATATTATTTGCAGTTACGTCTAAATCTTTTTGTGCGGCAGCTAGGCCGGTTAATGCAATATTGAAGCTCATAATTCACCTCTAACCTGTTAGTCTGTGGCCTGCTGGCAGGCAAGAAATATTAAATTTATTACGCGATCTCTGCAATGTCGGTTAATCTAACCGCACCTTCTTTAGTGTTAACAATGATGCCGCTTGATCCGTTAATGTTTACACTTTCAATATTTTTGAAAGTTGCAATAGGCAAGCTAGAAAACTGACCATTTGTACTACCTTGTGCCGATAACGTGTATTCCCCTTCAGGTAAACGCTCACCGCTTTCATTATTGCCATCCCAGGCGAAGCGAACAGCGCCCGCAGGCTGAGAACCCATATCAATTGTTCTCACTAGCTGTCCTGAAGCATCAGTTACACTAAGTGTTAAACTTTCAACTGCACTTTCAGCAACGATAGACCCTTTAGCATCACCTGATTCATTTAAATCAACAGTATTTGACTCTAGTAAAGCCTGCTTGCCAACAAGCGTTGAAGCTTGCAGGGCTGAGTTTGATGTCATCGAAGTAGCCAACGTATCAAAATTTGAATTCAAATCGCTAATACCCTGCGCCATCGTAAAGCTAGTCATTTGAGCAATCATTTGATCATTATCCGCAGGATTACTGGGATCTTGATACGATAATTGCTGAGTTAACAAAGAAAAAAAGTCTTCTTGCGTTAACGCATCGCTTTCACCATCGCTGGTCGCTACTTGCGATTCTTGCCAACGCAAAGAGTCTAAATAGGATGAAGATGTACTAATATCGTTACTCATAACCTACCCTCGGTTACCGCTGCCCTAGCAACAGTGTTTTACTTAGCATTTGCTTTGCTGCATCAGCAACTTGCACGTTTGTCTGGTAAGAACGAGAGGCAGAAATCATATTTGCCATCTCCTCTACAACATTAACGTTGGGTTTATAGATATAGCCATTTTCATCCGCACTTGGATGATTTGGGTTATATTCAATTTGTAATGGTGCATCGCTTTCAACAATGCCCAAAACTTTAACACCAACTGCGGAGCCCTGTTGATTACTTGCTGATGCTGAAGCTTTTGTTAGCTCAGCAGCAAATACAGGTTGGCGCGCTCGGTACGTTTTGTCTTGAGATGAACTAATGGTATTAGCATTAGAAATATTACTAGCTGTAGTATTTAAGCGAACGTTTTGTGCGCTCATACCCGAACCTGCAATATCGAAAACATTATATAAACTCATAATTTTTATCCTTGACTACCGAGAGCTTTATTCAGGCCTTTAAATTTGCCGCTTAAAAATTGCAAGCTGGCCTGATACTCCATAGCATTCTGTGTATACAAGTTTCGTTCCACTTGTATATCAACCGAGTTACCATCACCCGTATCTGATTGATTTGGCATACGAAATGATTCTGAACTGCCCATACTATGAGTACCTCCACCAATGTGTTTATCATTAGTTCTTACCATAGTATTGCCGCTTTGCTGGGTTGACCTTGCCGCTTTTAAAGCAGAGGCAAAGTCTATATCTTTTGCTTTATAGCCAGGCGTATCAGCGTTAGCTATATTAGTCGCAATTAATTCTGCTCGCTGTGAACGGATCAACATGGCTTGCGGATGCACACCTAATGCTTTATCAAAACTGATAGCCATAACCTTCTCCAAAAAATTGACTTACCCATTAATAAAGCAAAAAATAAGCCATTAATGTTAGGGCATGCTACATTTTTATAAGGTCATGTATCTAAATAGAAAAACGACGCTGAGTGCGTCGTTTTAGGGAAGGGAGTTAACTTAATTATTTCTTTTGGTAAATTATACCCGGGTTGCACCTAACCATATCAAACTCAGTACTTAAGCCAGTCAAAGACTCTGATGCACCTAAAAACAAGTACCCTTTTGGATTTAACGCTTGTGCAAACTGATTAATAATTTTAGCTTTTATTTCAGGTGCAAAGTAAATAAGTACATTACGGCAAAAAATAATATCAAACTTGCCCATTAACGCGTACGAATCAAGCAAATTTAAATGCCTAAAACTAACTTGTTTTTTTATTGTATCGTTTACTTGTGCCATACCGTTGCCGCTATCTTTAAAAAACTTTTTACGGCGTTCTGCCGATAAGCCTCTGGCAAGTGCAAGCGCGTCGTACTCTGCATTTTTACACATATCGAGCATGGTATTAGATATATCTGTACCAATAATTTGCGCGCCCATACGAAGCACGCCAGGTTGCTTAGCTTGAAACTCGGCAACCGACATAGCTATCGAGTAGGGTTCTTGCCCTGAGGAGCTGGCAGCAGACCAAATTTTTAATGGTCTTCTTAACTCTTTAAATTCAGGAAATAATTTATTTTGAAGTAATTCAAATGGGTATTGATCTCTAAACCATAACGTTTCGTTTGTGGTCATTGCATCAACAACAGCGGCTCTTAATTGCCGCTCATGAAGGCCAAGTGTTTTACTTACTAATTGTGATAAAGATTCCACATTAAATCGAGCCATGAGTGGAGCAAGTCGACTTTTAACTAAGTATTGCTTATTTTCACCTAAAACAATACCGCATTGCTGCTCTAAAAACGAACGAAACTGGTCGTATTCACTTTGCTGCAAATCTTTATTATTCAAATCAATAACACCTATTTTTATTGGTCACTATTAACCCATTTTTTAACCGCAGTTGCTAACTCATCAGGGTTAAATTTGGCGATAAAGTCGTCAGCACCTACTTTTTCTATCATCGCTTGGTTAAACACACCACTCAATGATGTATGTAAAATAACATGTAATGGTGCAAGCTTAGGATCTGCTTTTATTTCGGCTGTTAATGTATAACCGTCCATTTCTGGCATTTCAACATCAGAAATAAGTAATGCTACTCGTTCAGTAATGTCGTTTTTACAATCAAGCTCTGCTATTTCTTTAAGCCTAATTAAAGCTTCTTTACCATTTTTAGCAAGCTCTGTTTGCACACCTAGCGGTTCTAAAGCACGTTTAACTTGATTACGCGCAACAGCGGAGTCGTCTGCAATAAATACGATACGCTCGCCTAAGTCTTTTTGAATGTCGCCACTTTGTGCAACTTCAGCACTTACTTCTGTATTTACTGGGCAAATTTCGTTGAGAATTTTTTCTACGTCTAAAATTTCTACTAATTCATTTTCGATTTCGGTCACTGCTGTTAAATATGAATAACGCCCAGCACCTGATGGCGGTGGCATTATTTTTTCCCAATTCATATTTACAATACGCTCCACGCCACCAACTAAAAAGCCCTGAACAGAGCGATTGTATTCGGCAATGATAATAAAGCTGTCTTTAATATTTTCTATTGGCCGCCCACCTACAGCCATTGATAAATCAATTACTGAGATAGTTTGACCACGAATATGAGCAACACCACGAATATAAGCATTCGATTTTGGCATGCTTGTAAGTGGAGGACATTGCAATACTTCTCTCACTTTAAATACATTAATGCCAAAACGCTGACGCCCTCTGAGCTTAAATAAAAGTAATTCTAGGCGGTTCTGCCCAACCAACTGTGTGCGTTGGTTTACTGAGTCTAAAATGCCTGCCATTCAAATCTCCTAAAGAAAACAAATAATGCGGAACGATAATTGCTTTCTATTAATAAAGCTACATAACATCGCGGGTGCGTCTACTTTTTGACGCAAAATATTTATACCCTGTTTGAAACCATAAGCATAGTCGAAACATTATGAGTTTGTTAAAAAAAGTCAGAAGATACAGTGTTTTTTATTTTGTTGCTAGCCTCTGCTTTGCATTACCTTTGCAGGCCAAAGTATTTAGCAAAGATTTATTACAAGAGATGGCTGTTGCTTATATAACTGAGCAGATTGGTACATTAAAAAATACTAATATGCAATTAAGTGCACTGCCTTTAGACAGTCGTATTCCTGATCGTATTTGTAATTCTGACCTTGAATTATCAACTTCCGATGAACCACCATTTAACCGCCAAGTAACCTTACAAGCTAAGTGCAATGATGCGCAAACGTGGGCTCAATACGTTCATGTAAGAGTTGTTGAAATGGCCCCAGTTGTTGTTGCCACTGCTAATTTAACCCGCGGTGAAGTAATAACTAAATCGCATTTAAGTATTGAAATGAAACCAACTCACTTTGTACGAATACAGTACTTAGATGATCCCACAATGCTAATAGGTAGTAGAAGTAAACGAAATATTAGAAGTGGTATGCCAGTATTACTAAACCAAATTTGCATGGTGTGTAAAGGTGACTCTGTTAATATTTACGCAAACCTAAGAGGCCTTAGAATTAAAACCACTGGTATTGCTTTAGAAGACGGTACTTTGGGCGAACAGATACAAATAAAAAACAAAAAATCAGGTAAAGTTTTAAATGCGCGAGTAGATGGTGTAGAGTCTGTTCAAGTGAATATTTAATTTAGATTTATACTAAAGTATCCTACGTATATGCCGATAACATGGCATAAGTTGGGTAATATACGGGTTTATTATTATGGTTAATCAAGTTAATGGCAGTAATCAACAAGCTAATGCGTTAACAAATGCAAAGCAGCAACAAGTTGATTTAAAAAAAGATAACGCAAATACACAAGCTGCTCAGGCCCCTTCGCCTAAAGCTGCAAGTGATTCTGTAAGTTTAACGCCGCAAGCGCAGCAATTAAAAACGCTTCAAGATAAAGCACAGCAATCGCCTGGCTTTGACAGCGATAAAGTTGCTGAGCTAAAAAAAGCAATAACTGAAGGTAAATACCAAGTGGACAGTGAAAAGCTTGCTAAAAACTTAGCTGATTTTGAGTTTAACGTGTATGGCTGATCATAATAGTTTAATTAGCGTAAAGCTAAACCAACAAGTAAGTTGTTTAGACTCTTTACACACGCTATTAAACGATGAGCTTACTGCTATTGCCTCACGACGTGGTGCTGGTTTAAAAGAAATTGCCCAACAAAAAATGTCTTTTTTAACTAAGCTAAGCACTCTAGATAAAGAGCTAAGTAAGCTAATTGCCAGTAACGATACACAAAGCCCTGAAATATCTGAGTTAATAAGCCAAGTTAAAACTCAACTTGCGCAATGCCAAAAACAAAATAATGTTAATGCTCATGCTGCCCGTCAAGCCCAGCTTAGTGTTAAACAATTAAAAGAGATATTAATTGGCGCACCAACGTCAATGACCTACGACCAAGCCGGTAAATCTGTAAATACCGAGAGTAAACTGGTTCGTAATCTAAAAGCGTAAGCCCAAAATTTTACATTAAAAAAGCCTTATTGATTTATCAATAAGGCTTTTTTAATGTCCTCAACGGGGTCCTTGTCTAATTGGCTGATCATTAACGCGAGTGAACTGGCGTTATCTACATTTTTTAAGTACAGCTGGGTCGAAAAATAACTTTTAGCCGAATTAGTGCTAATTAAAACACTACTTATAAAGCCTACAAAAATAACAATTAATAATGCAATCCACAGCTCTTGCCTGAGTGTTATTTTTCGTTTTTTAAGATACTTAGATAAGGAAAATGATGCCATTACCACATAACTCCTTCTTTGGTTGTCTGCTCCAAAATTTTACGCCAGCGTGAAAGTCTTGCTGTTGGGCTGGCTACACTTTTGGTTGAATTATTAGCCCATAAACCTTGGCTGTTAAAGCTAAAAACAGGGCTTAAATCTACACGTTTTGCAGCAGGTAAAACCTTTGTTATTAAACTGTCTAAAATAAGTGGCTGAGCGTTTGGTGTAGCAAAATAACCTAACACCATATGTGCTTGCGTTTTGTTAGTGCCCGCAATTTTTGCTTTTACATAAATAAGGCGTAACTTGTCGTCGCTCACCCCTAGGGCTCTCAAGCTTATATACTTTGCTATTGCGTAATCTTCACAATCACCTAAGCCTCTGCCTAACGTTTCTAAAGGGGTTGCCCAATAATCGTTTTGTTTCCATAGCAAAATATCAGTTTGGTAGCGTAAATTACGCGCAAAAAAATCATTAACAATAAGAATTTGTTGTTGCTCTGGTTTGTTTTGAGTTTGTACCAACATACTTTGCCAGTTACGTGCAACAGCCGCTCGCGCAGGTCCATATTTTTGACCCATCAGCTCAATAAAGGTATTAAATTGAATAGTTAGTCGGCTTGCAAGCACACCACTAGAGAGTACAAAAAACAACAATAGGTAGCGCAAATTGGCTTTGCACCATATAAATAATTTAGGATTTAAATGAGTTGGCTTAAACGCCATTTACAGAGCCACTGTTAATATAAGTGGCAATAAAATACATCTGTTGAGCACTACGCAATCTGCTTAAAAATTAATCCTAACAACAGCATAGCACTCAATATAAGAGGATGAGATATTTTGAATAACTTTTTTAATTAACTGGGCTATTTAGTAATAAGTTACTTTTTTAACTTCGCGTGGTTTTACTTCACCTATGTATAAATCGTGCACACGCTTCATATTAAGCTCAAGCTCGGTCACGTAAGTGTCATCTACTGCGTAAGTTTTAATTATTTGTGCACCTTTAATAAGCCCCTGCACTTTACTTTCTAGGTAATCGTCTTGAGCAATTGAACCTTCCACCGTTGTTCCTGCGGTAATTTTTTGCCCATATACTTGCTCAGTAAGCTCGCGGTAAGCCTCAAGCTTAGAAGCCTTAATTGCCATAAGTTGCTTTTGCGACAGGTTAGCGCCTTTTTGCAAGCTAATAGGTGCATACCCTATCGCTTTTAAAACGGGGTAATTATTTGGCTCTACATATTTATATTCAACATGCTTATCAAAAACGCTGCTACAACCACCTAAGGTTAAACACCCAAGTGTAATAAGTAATGAAATTGCTCGCATAGCATTTAGCCCTTGTATAGTAATTAGCAGTACATATGCACGTTTAATGCCATTTATAGCATTACTAATAATTACCAAATAACATTGGTACAGTCCTTGCTCTACCTAGTTAATAGCTAACGTTTAATTGGAGTAAAAGTATGAAGTCGTTTTTATCATTGGCATTTGCAGGATTAAGTGCAACGGCATTATTAACCTTCTCCCCTTTTACTAAAGCGCAGTGGTATGAATCAACGGGCCACGCGAACGTCCAAAATGGCGATACGAGCACAGCTAAATCTGCCGCTATAAAAGATGCGATTACACAAGCGTTAGTGTTCTCTGGCGCACGGGTTAGCTCTGTGCAAACCTTGGTAGATGGCGTATTAATGCAAGATCAGCTAAAAATTAGCAGCCACGGCGAAATTCAAAAAATTGAACTGGTCAGCGAAAATAAATACGACAATAAATTTGCCGTTACATTACGACTCGATATTTTTTCTCAAACAGAGCAATGTCCACAAAATAGTTTTAATAAATTTGTGGCCGTTACACAAAGCCAACTTGTTCATCGTGAACACGCTAAAATGGGTCAAATATTTGACGTAAGCAAAGCGATTAGCAAAAATATTTTTACCTCCCTGCAAAAATCAAAAATGAGCGCAGTACCTATTGCTTACTATAATAATGCAATAAGCGTTGATAAATACTTTTCGCAGCAGCACGACTATTCAAACGCTCAATTAGAAGAAATATCTTCGCGCAGTAACGCTCAATATGTTCTGCTTAGCCAAATAACCAGCCTTTCGACTAGCGACAAACTCAATAACGATTATGCATTTTGGCAAGACGAAGCGTATGAGCGCAGTTACAACATTGAGTTTGCACTGTTTGATGGCACTACCTATGAGCAACTTTGGCAAAATAGTTACCATACTCAAGCAATTTGGCCATTTGAAAAAACAACCATAGTTGATGTTAATAGTGATAGATTTTGGCAATCGCCTTATGGGCAAAGCATAACTGATATCAACCAAGCAGTAAGTTATGACATTCAAGCAGCCATGGCGTGTTTACCTACTCAAGGTAAAATAATGCATATGGAAAATAGCAAAATCGTTATTAACTTGGGTAAAGCTCATGGGTTAAAAAAAGGCCAAATGCTAAGCATTGCGCACCATAACTATTTAACCGACGCGGCAGGGAATGTTATGCCGCACACCATTACCACGCTTAATAAAATTCGCGTAGAGCAGCTTTATCAGCAAACCGCAGTAGCAGTCAGTATTGATGACAAACCGCTACCTGGCGTGCAAATTAACGATGTAGTAGAAATAATCAGCCAAGATCTTTAGAGTTTTTTACTCAATTTAGCTTTTAAATTAGGGTGAGCCGATAACCACTCGCCCAATAGTTCTACACCAGATAAGTGCGGATAATGCTTTCTGCATGCAAACACCACATTACGCTGCTGATTAGGGAATATAGGCAAGTAATCAATCCCTACACGGTCGGTACATGCCAACTTTGGTACAAATGTAATACCGTCATCCATAGCCACTAACGCTAATAATGTTTCTAAACTATTACCTTTATACTGGTTAGATACATCGACCCCCGCAGAAAAACAAAACTTTTGGGCTTGATCTTTAAAGCAATGGCCATCACTTAACATTAATAGGCTGCATCCTTGAAGATCGCTCAGCGCTACTTTTTTATGCTTAGACAGCGCGTTATCGTGTGATACCGCCACTAAAAAATCTTCTTTGTATAAAGCAACCGTATGGTAATTAATAAGCTCTGGCACATCGGCTAAAATAGCAAAGTCGAGTTCCCCCTTGTTTAAAGCTTCTAAAATTGTTGCTGTTTGCATCTCAATAAACGAAAACTGGCTATCAATAAATGCCGCTTTCATCGATGTTAATAACGCAGGCAACAAGTAAGGCGCAATGGTAGGAATAATACCAATAGTTAATTTACCTTGTAGAGGCTCGTTAGAAGTAGCAGCAAGTTCTTTGAGTATTTGCGTATGTTCTAAAATAATCTCTATTTGTGTCAACAAACGTTCACCTTTTGCTGTTAAGGTAACTTGCTTGGTTGAACGATCAAATAAAGTAACGCCAAGCTCATTTTCGAGTTTTTTTACTTGGCCACTTAATGTAGGCTGGCTTACAAAACATGCATCGGCAGCTTTGCGAAAGTGTTTATATTGCGCTATTGCTTTTACATATTCAAAATCTTTTAAGTTCATATTCAGCTCTACGTGATAGTTTATAACTATCAGTTTAATACAAACAAACGATTGGAACTATATTTAATTATTCACCATAATGGCTATCAACAAATCAAGAGGAACAAAAATTATGTTAAACAATATCGAAGGTCAAACAATCCCAAGTGTTACATTTGCAACTCGTCAAAATAACGATTGGAAATCAGTAACAACAGATGACATTTTTAAAGGTAAAACGGTTGTAGTGTTTTCACTACCAGGTGCATTCACACCAACATGTTCATCAACTCACTTACCACGTTACAACGAATTAGCAGGCGTACTTAAGCAAAACGGCGTTGACGAAATTGTATGTTTATCAGTAAACGATACCTTTGTAATGAACGCATGGGCTGAGCATCAAGAAGCGCAAAACATTACTTTATTACCAGACGGCAACGGCGAATTTACTGACGGCATGGGCATGTTAGTAGACAAGAGCGACCTAGGCTTTGGTAAGCGCAGCTGGAGATACTCTATGCTGGTTAAAGATGGCGTGATTGACAAAATGTTCATCGAACCAGATTTACCAGGTGACCCGTTTGAAGTATCTGACGCAGACACAATGCTTGATTACATCAACCCTAAGCAAGCTAAACCAGAACCTGTAAGCATCTTTACTAAACCTGGCTGTCCTTTCTGTAAAAAAGCAAAAGAGCTTCTTGCAGAAAAAGGCTTCGCATATGAAGAGATTGTTATGGGTGCAGGCGCATCACTAACAAGTCTAAAAGCTGTATCTGGTCGTGACACTGTTCCACAAATATTCATTGGTGGTAAACACATCGGTGGTTCAGACGACTTAGAAAAATACTTTGCTTAATTGATAAGTAAATTAAATACCTAACGTTAGTAGGTAAAAAATAGGGGCTTTTATGCCCCTATTTATTAGAGGAAAATACTATGAAAGAATTGCAAACCGATGTTGTTGTTATAGGTGCTGGTACTGCTGGTTTAAGTGCTTACCGTAACGCTAAACAGTTTACACAAAACGTATTAATGATCGAATCAGGCCCATACGGCACAACATGCGCACGTGTTGGTTGCATGCCAAGCAAATTATTAATTGCCGCAGCCGAAGCCGCACACGCAATTGAAATGGCACCTGCATTTGGTGTTCATAGCTCAAAGCCAGTCATTGATGGCAAAGCAGTTATGGCACGCGTTAAAAGTGAACGAGATCGTTTTGCAGGATTCGTAGTAGAAGCCGTAGATGAATTACCAGAGGGTGATAAAATTCGTGGCTACGCTAAATTTTTAGACACAAACCGCGTACAAATAGACGACCATACAATTATTACAGCAAAACGCTTTGTAATTGCTACCGGTTCACGCCCTTCATACCCTGGCGTATTTAATAACTTTGGCGACAAACTTATTATCAACGACGACGTATTTGATTGGGATGACCTACCAGAATCAGTCGCTGTATTTGGCCCTGGTGTTATAGGCCTTGAAATTGGCCAAGCACTTAGCCGACTAGGCGTAAATGTAAAACTATTTGGTGTAGGCGGCGCAATTGGCCCACTTACAGACCCAGTAGTAAAAGACTATGCAAATACTGTTTTTGCTGAAGAATTTTTTGTAGATACCGACTCAAACGTATCTGACATGATGCAAGTTGGCGACAAAGCGCAGCTAACTTACACCGACAAACAAGGTGAAAAGCACACCGAACAGTTTGACTACGTACTTGCAGCCACAGGCCGAGTACCTAACGTAGATAAACTAGGCCTTGAAAACACCGGTATTGCGCTTGATGAACGCGGCGTACCGCACGCAGACACGCACACAATGCAATGTGGTGAATCGAATATATTTATAGCAGGTGATGCAAGTAACATGCTCCCATTGCTACACGAAGCATCTGACCAAGGTGCTATTGCAGGTCAAAATGCTGGGCGCTTCCCTGATGTACGTATAGGTCTGCGTAGAGCAAAAATTGCAGCCGTATTTAGCGACCCACAAATAGCAATGGTAGGCGAAAGCTACAAGCAAATTACTGACCGATTAGGCCCATGTGGTTGTTTTGAAGTAGGCGAAGTCAGCTTTGAAAATCAAGGCCGCAGCCGAGTAATGCTAAAAAATAAAGGCCATATGCGAGTATACGCAGAGCAAGGTACAGGCTTATTTTTAGGTGCTGAGTTTATTGGTCCACAAGCCGAACATATTGCTCACTTACTAGCATGGGCTGTACAAAACAAAATGACCATACCAGAAATGCTTGATATGCCATTTTACCACCCAGTAATTGAAGAAGGGCTACGTACCGCCCTTCGCGACTTAAACGCCAAACTTAAATTTGGCCCAGATATTGTAAATTCATGTATGGAATGTGGCCCAGGCGCATAACCAATTTACTACACATACAAACTTGCTAAGTAAAAGCCAAAACTAACGTTTTGGCTTTTTTTTATAATTTTTTTGAGCTGACCTCTCAAAAAAAATTTAGCTGTTACACTTAATTGATAATTCAATTAAAAAGATGGAATAGCTATGCCCAATAATAAATTTAGACTAGTCACTCGCAGCGATTTTGATGGCTTAATTTGTGCCGTATTGCTCAAAGACTTAGACCTAATTGACGATATTTTATTTGTTCATCCAAAAGACATGCAAGATGGCAAAATAGACATTACCGAAAACGACATTACGACCAACCTCCCCTACGTTGCAGGCTGTCATATAGCATTTGATCATCACCTTAGCGAAACCGTTCGTAACTCAAGCGACATAAAAAATCATATCATTGATCCAGAAGCCCCATCAGCAGCTCGCGTAGTGTAAGACTACTATGGCGGCGCTGAAAAACTTCCAAATATTTCTGTTGAAATGATGGACGCGGTAGACAAAGGCGATGCTGCTCAGTTTTCAAAAGACGAAATATTAAACCCAACCGATTGGGTATTAATGAACTTTATTATGGATGCGCGAACTGGACTTGGCCGTTTTCGCGAGTTTAAAATTTCAAATTACCAATTAATGATGAAACTGATTGATGCGTGTAAAGATCAGAGCATCGAAGAAATCCTACAAATGGAAGACGTAGCCGAACGTGTTGCTTTATATAACGAGCATAACGAAAAAGCCAAAGAGCAAATTTCTCAATGCGCTACCGTTCATAAAAACTTAGTAGTCCTTGATTTAACTCAGGAAGAAACAATTTACGCCACAAACCGATTTGTTATTTATGCCATGTACCCCGACTGCAATATCTCGATTCATAAAATGTGGGGCCTTAAAAAGCAAAATGTAGTGTATGCCATAGGTAAATCAATAACTAACCGCAGTTCAAACACCAATGTTGGCGAACTGTGCCTTAAATACGGCGGCGGCGGCCATTTAAATGCAGGGACTTGCCAAGTAGAAACAAGTAAATCTGAAGCCGTGCTTAGTGAGTTAATCGATAAAATTACAAGTGATGGTTAATATTAACTTACAATAACCAGAGTCATATAATAGCTCTGGTTATTTTAGTAGAATGAGTTTTAATCACTCTTTTTCATATAAATTTCTGTAATCATAAAAAATAATGACCTCATGTTAGATACTAAAAACTTCGAAAAAACACTTTATCAAGATACCAAAAAAGCATTTAAAAACATTATACAAAAATACGGTAACGATCTTTATGTAATGGGCTTTTACCACACAGGTAGCTACTCACTACTTCCAATGTTTAATACCTTATCGGGTTTAAAAAAAGTATTTGAAGAAGAGTACAGCAATGATGTAAGTAGTTTCTACTTGGCTAAATGGGATCCAGAAGACTACCCTACGCTTGAGGATTATTCCGAATACTTTGATGAAACAACTCTAGAGTGTCAAAAACTAGAAAACAGCATTACGGAAAATTGATTGTATGTCGAATATATTTGAAAGAACTATTGATGGTTCTTTAATCACCAATGCTTCTTGGCAAGATCAGTATGGGATTCACCCTAAAGCGCTCATTGAGTACGTGAGAGATCATTGGTTATGGTCTGTTGTTGTTATCATAGCTATAATTTCAGGGCTTGTTGGAAAAATAGCAGGTTTGTTCTAAATATATTGTCTTTACTAAATAAACATAACTGTAATTGTTTCTAGTTTTCAATTAAACATAAACCCAATGTTAGGTAATTAACATCGTCCAAGCTCAATAGATGCTTTTAGAGAATATTTAACAAGTAATGCAATCTAGTTTAAAAAGGCTACTCAAAGTAGCCACTTATGATCAGTTCTGGAATATGGTGCAATTAAACCATAGTAAGGTAAATCAAGAAGTTAAATTAATAAAAGATGAGGCCATTGCACTCTACGCATATACGCTTTGTCACCCACCATTATACAAGGAGATAAATAAGGCTCTACGGGATGGTGATACGAATAATTTTATAATTAAATTAATAGATTCAGGAATTAAAAATCTCCCAATTTACCGAGGGAAATATGTTTTTAGATGGACTTTACCTCTGCTTGAAGAAAAGGAAAAATTAGATAGTTATGAAGAAGTATTTGAAAAAGCTTATTTAAGTACATTGAAATTTCCTAATGAGATTACAATGGCAGATCCTGAGTGCATTTTGTTTAAAATTGAACATTTGAATGGCCGTGATATAGCTTTATACTCTGATGATTATTCTATAGATATTCAAGAGGTTATATTGCCAAGAGGTTCGAGCTTTATCAACACTTTGACTCGATGTGATGAAATTGACTATATTATTAGGCAAGTTACATAAAGCTAATGGGGTCAAATTTTGACTTCATACATTAAAAATCTTCAATGTCTGCTCATGGCACAAAACAGCCTGAATGTAATTTGGGTACTTTAATAAAAAAGGACAGCGCTAAATTCTTAAACTTCAATTTACTCTGCTACACATGTGCTACACAGAAAAAAGATGGGGAATGAATTAATTTGTAACTCATTGATTTAATTGGTAGCCCCTGCAAGAATCGAACTTGCAACTGCCCCTTAGGAGGGGGCCGTTATATCCATTTAACTAAGAGGCCACAAATAAGCTGTGTGCTTAGAGGTGTGAATTATAACGGCATCTGGTTTTTTATATCAAGCGACAACTGAACTTAATTGCTTGATAAGTATATATCTTCTTTATTTAGTACATAAATTGGGATTAGTTTTCGACTACTCGCGACGATTTTTTTTGTATGCGCGTTAATTACACGTGTATTTACAACAACAGCATCACTGCGATAAATTAATGTACCCGCTAATACATGGCTCGCCATTTGATCTTCGCTAAGCTTTTCAATATCACGCGAAAAAGCAAAATCACCACGACTATTTACATCTATTGTTTGGGTTGTTTTAAAATCAACCACGCCATAACCAAACTTTTGTAACTGATGAATTAACGTTTCTGAAATTTGATTACCCAATTGATTACTTTTAGTAAGCGATGAATCAAGATCGACCAAGGTAGTAACGGCAATATTAATATTGGTGTCGGTATCACTTTCAAACTCAAGCGTATCAACCAAATCAAGTGCCATTTGCTCTACATAGTTAGCAAGTGTTTTATGGTGCTTAAGTGGTGTGAACTGCTGAGATGGATCGTATTCAACTTGCGATTGTATTGCTTGATTGTTATAAGCAACATTAAGCTGATCATTACCACCGTTTACTGTGTAATCTGTTCGTGTTGTGTTTTCGTTATGCTCATTATTTTGCGTCATTGAGCAGCCTGTTAACCCAATTAAAGTAGTAAATCCAACGATAGTAATTAGTATATACGACATAGTTAGCCTCACTTGCTTGCTTGCTTAAGCATTATGCCATCAGTGCGGTAGTTACTATTAAGTGCATCAACAACTGACTGCGGAATAAAACCTTGCGCAGTGCCTACTACGGCTTTGCTTTGCAGCCCAATAATACGTGCATTTACAAGGACTCCTCCTTGACTACTCACTAATGTTCCAGCGAGTACGTATTTAAAGTTTTGATCTTGGTTAAGCTCTAAATAATCTCGACTAAATACAAAGTCTCCTTCAGGTGTAACACGCATGTAGTCGGTTGTTTTAAAGTCAATAACGGGTATACCAAAATTATGTAGCTCGTGCATAAAACTTTCGGATATTTGATTACCCAGTAAACTACTGTCATTAAAATCATCATCTAAAAATACAAAACTTGAAACAGCTAATGGTGTTTTTCCATTAACATATTGCAGGTTTTCAACCATGTCTTGCATTATTCCGCGTACATAATGATTTATGTTCTTTCGCATTGGCGGAGTCGGCTTAGTATGACTATTTTTTTGAGCAAAGTGCGATTGAAATAAACGGTCATTGGATACTGGATCTGCAACATCACGCTGATTATTAACGAGTTGCATTGTTTGGTTATTATTTTGAACCTGGGCCTCGTCTGTACCTGTATTCATACCACTTAGTATATGCGAACAGCCAAAGCCCAAAGGTAAACAGAGGGTAATTAATAGGTTTCTCATTTTGTGCTCCTGATTAGTATTCGCTGCGGTATAAGTAGCCATCGCGTTGCTGTATTTTTTCATTGCCCCACATTACATTAATTGGGATCTCGGTACTTCCCGCAGAGAGCACTTGTTTATTTTCAATATTCACAAGCCGTGCATTAACTATGTATGCATGCTGCTGACGAGTCACTGTTCCTGTGATAACTAAGTCAATATTTTGGCGGTTTCGTAATTTACTTAAATCGCGACTTAAAATACTGTCTGAGTTTTCTGATAAAGAGAGGTTATTCCCAAGTCTGTACTCAACGGTGTGATAACCCAGTTGAGTAAATTGTGTAAGCAGACTTTCTTGGATCTGCTGACTTAAGCCTGAGGCCTGCCCTGTCACTAATTTTGTATCTAGTGCATCTGCATAAAAGAAGCTACTAACGCCAACACGTGCATTAGCATTTAACGCTCCATTTAGGTGGTTAAGTTGCGAAGTTAAATTAACTACATAATCATTAACCGTAAAAGGAGCCATGGCCGCTTTAGATGCATTTGTAGGCACACTTGGTTCTGGTGGTGGCACCAAGTTACAAGCAGCTAAATTTAAAAATAATAAAGGCAGTAAAAGGCGCATAATTGCCATCCTCTTCAAAACATACTGAGGGTGAAGCAATTTGTATGCCTATATCGTACTTCTGTAAGGTTGTTGAACATAATAGCTAACAAAACATGTTACTTGTTGCTTTATAAGGGCTAAACAATCACTTTTTGCGTCCGCTGAATTACTATAAGCACCTAACTTCAATCGATAAAAAGTTGTGTTATTAACACTTACGGTTTCTACATTTATCTCAGTGGGTGAGATAATATTTTGTGGTATTTTTTCTTGGAATTCGCTGAGCTTCTTTTGCAATGCATTTTTATTTTTAAAAGCGGCAATTTGTAAAGCAAACAATGCCGAGTGGGTTTTTAATATACTTTCGTGATTAACTTCATCATTTACAAGAGTATTTAGAGCATCAGAATCATTTAGTTGTTTTAGATTAGTAGCAAGCTGCGTTAATTGATTTTCTAACTTGAGTAGCTCCTCTACTTTTGGTTGAGAGCTTTCCCATTGTGCCGCAGAGATTTTGAGCTGCTCTAAATCAGACTTTTCAATAAGAATCGGTTGCGGGGTTGCTTGAGCCATTTTAACTTGTTGAGATGAGTTACATGCAGATAAAACAAGTACAACCATTAGCATCATGCATTCTAAACTCCATTTTAATAACATTTAACTTCCCTAAAATGACGTTGTTTAGGGGTTATTTATCCCCTAAACGTATTTAATTATGAAGGGTGTATTTTATGGATAAACAATTTTTAAGCAAGTTTCTTAACTACAGCCTTACTGGCTTATCGGTGTAGTTACTTACTATGCAATCGAGTTTGTACAGCTTGAATACGTCACAGTCTGCTTTTGCATTTTTAAAGTTTTGGTAAGAGCCAAGTTTTAGCCTGTAAAACATTTTGTCGTTTATTTTGGCGGTTTCTACGTTAGTCAATATTTTGTCTCTAAACAACGGTGCTGCTTTAGTATTTAGCTCTTGCCATGCTTTAGCCACACCTTGCTCTGAGTCAACCGAAGCTACCTGCAAAGCAAATACATGTTTTGGTTTATTTAATTTTACAGCTTGTTTTTTATTACTGTAGTTTTGTTTAACTTGTTGGCGTGATTTAACATTACGTGTGTTTCGAGGTGAGCGTACAGACTTGCTGCTATACCCTTGATTAGCCTGCGCAATAGCTTTGCTGTTTATAATATCAATATGATTTACGAGGTAAGTTATTTCTTTTTCTAACCTTAAGATTCGCTCTATACCTTCGCGTGCTTGTTGCCACTGCATTGCAGCATCTTTTAGCTGAGCAAGCTCCAAGGCTGTAATTGAGACGTAGTCAGGCGAGTTATTTTGAGGTTGTTCGTCAATAGTTTTTATTTCAGGCGTAACGCTGCATGCTGTGCCAAATAAAAGCATTAGCAAGCTAAATAAAAGCCCAATGTTATTTTTTTTATATATAAACATGTATTAGTTGTCCTGAAAGCAGTGTTTTTACACTACATTTCAGTTAAACATTCTCACAAGAAAGCGTTTAACTTTATTTAAGCTGTGAGCTATAAAACTTAGCTCTTCGCATGCTTGTCAGTATTTCGTAAAACACAACGTTGCATACTCCACCCCTTCCTTGAGAGCATTATTTAATACAAATTCAATGCCAATTAACACAAACTTTACAACATAAATAACAATATGTCTGTAATGACTTAAAAACTTTTATTTTAGAGCTATTCCTTTCCTTATTTTATTCTAGGGCCTGTTGACCTTTCAGGATTAAAATTTGTTCAATCTAGGGGCCATTTAATCGCGGCGCGAGGTTTGTAACCTAGTGGGCTAAGTAAAAACCGAGTAAAGCTTCCGCGTCCTGCTCACGCCCCTTACCTACATCCATGTCATAGGTAGGTACTTAAGAAAAACATTAAGTACAGCCTTAAAAATTTGGCTCTACCCCATACTGAAATACTCCTGTTTTTCGATCGCGTTTGGGGTGTGCCCTAGCTGCATTTTTCCTCAGAAAGTCAAATGCTCCATTAACTGCATTTAACAATCCTTTCCTATGCTTCCTAATAATCGCTGTTAATATGGCAATCCACCAAACACCCGTTGTTTTTGCTACTGTCATTGTAGACATTTCAGTTTTAAATATCTTTTCAATACAGCCAGTTAAAAATCTTTTAAGCGTGGTTACTATTAAACTTACATAAATTAGCGCCTCTTGTAAGGTTGCGTTTGATGTTTGAAAGCCGCGTAAATTATTATAAGACTTACACTCCTTAAAAAGTAATTCAACCTGCCAGCGTAACCTATATAATTTGCCTATTTCAGTCGCTGTAAATTCATCAATAGATAAATTAGTGACTAAAAATGTATATTGTTTTTCTTTTTTTGACCAATACCCAACGACTCTTGTTAGCTTGTTTTTTATGCTAACATTCATATCAATAAGATCATTTTTAGGTAATTCGGGAAGCAATTCACATAACTTTGGGGAATGACTTCCTGTTAATTCCTGTCCATTTTGCTTAAAAGCATTATGTACTCTGACTGCTTTTAATCCCTTCGCTCTTAATACGTAAAATCCTCCTGCTTTATCTAATTCATGAATATAACTACCTGAATAATATCCTCTATCAGCAAGTAACAACTGTCCTTTCAACTCTTTAAATGTTGGAAGTTCTTCACGTTCAGAGTAACTGTCTGGTGTTATACCTGCTTTTTCAAAGCAACCTTGCGTTAAATTTAAAGTAGCATGCAATTCAATGGCTGCTGGACACGTATTTGAAAATCGCCCAGGAAAAACATCTTTTAAAGAACGATGAAGCATAATAGAGCTACCGTCCTGAATTAAAATATTCTCAAACTTGCACAAATCTTTTTTAGTGTACTTAAGCGCATCATTTATCCAACAATTAAAAACTCTATTTGTTACCTCTCGCATTAGTTCAGCTAGTTCAGGTTTAACTAACTGGTTATGAAAAGGCTTATACTTAATAGACTGCCCTGTTAGCTGGTTATAAACTCTTAATATTTCGGATAAATAGATCGTTTTTTTATCCCCAAGCGCAGCAACAAGAATAACAACCATATGAAATGCGGTAATATTTCTTTCTCTTTTAGTAAATGCTACTTGTTTACCAAGTCGGTTCAGTTTTTTTTCACTTAGGATACTTTTTAACTTATTAATAAAAATGTTAGCATTCATTTGAAGCTCTTTTCTTGATTCTGTGGTTTGTGTGGTAACAACCATTTGATCATGAATTGAGCTTCAACTCAATTTCTTAAGATCTTACCTATGACATCCATGTAGGTAACAAAGAGTAAATTGCCCCGAGGCAGAACCCTTCGGGCAGCGCATGTTTTGCATCTATGCTACGTTATCGCCTATTTATGGGGAATAACCACACTACATAGGCTCTGCCTTGCCTAAATACCAAACAACCTGCTGAAAATCTAACCTCGAAAGATAAACAGGCCCTAATAAAACTCATAAAAAAAGGCGCCGATATAGGCGCCTTTCATGTTTTACGTTAACTGTTAAATCAATTTTTTAATAAATGATTTTAATTCATCGGCAAATTCATCGCGACGAAGTGCAAATTCAATCGTTGCTTTTAAGTAACCAATTTTACTTCCACAATCGTGGCTACGGCCTTTTATAGCGTATGCATCTACTTTTTCGTGTTCCATTAACATCGCAATTGCGTCAGTTAATTGAATTTCGTCGCCTGCACCTTGCGGAGTTTTTGCAAGTAACGGCCAGATATTTTCGCTTAATACGTATCGACCCACTACAGCTAAGTTTGATGGAGCTTCATCTACTGGCGGCTTTTCTACCATATTAAGAATTGGTGAGCTTTCACCTTGCTTTAAGTCAACATCACCTAAATCAACCACACCAAACTGGTTAACTTGTGCCATTGGTACTGGTTCTACCATAATTTGGCTGTGCTTGGTTTTCTCAAAATTAGCGATCATTTCTGCTAAGTTATCTTTTTTAAGATCGCTCTCTACATCGTCAATAATTACATCTGGTAAAATAACTACAAACGGTTCGTTACCAATAATAGGCGCTGCACAACTAATAGCATGGCCTAAGCCTTTTGCTTCACCTTGGCGTACGTGAATAATGGTTACGTCTTTAGGGCAGATTGCTTGCACTTCGGCAAGTAGTTGCCGCTTAACACGCTTTTCTAAAGTAGCTTCTAGTTCAAAACTTGTATCGAAGTGATTTTCGATTGAATTTTTACTTGAGTGCGTTACTAACACTATTTCTTTAATTCCTGCAGCAACGGCTTCGTTTACTACATATTGAATTAAAGGACGGTCTACCACTGGCAGCATTTCTTTAGGAATTGCTTTAGTGGCTGGTAACATACGAGTACCAAGGCCCGCTACTGGGATCACTGCTTTCATTTTATGTTTTCCTTAATCTTTTATTATACTGAAAATGGATATTGAATCGCTTCATGGCATTGATAGCCTGTTACTTCAAAGTCGTCTCGTGTTACCCACGTTTCTATGTCTTCTAATGATTTAATTTTTGGATTAATTTTTAACTGAGGTGATTCAAATGGCTCACGCGTTAACTGCACGTCTCGCATCAGTTCAAGTTGGTTTTCGTAAATATGTGCATTAGCAATTTTATGATACGCCTTACCCGCTTTGTGGCCGGTAATTTGAGCCACTAACGCAAGCAACACAAAACACTGAATTTGATTGAAATTAAGGCCAAGCGGTACATCACAGCTTCGCTGGTATGACGTTAAGTATAGCGTATCGCCAAGTAGTGAAAAAGTGTGCGTATGCATACACGGGCGCAAACAACCAAGCTCAAACTCACCTGGATTATAAAACGTGATTATTTCACCACGGTCATCAATGCCATTTTTTAAGTTATCAATAACTTTGGAAAGCTGATCAAGCGTTGAGCCATCTGGACGTTGCCAACCACGGCCTTGTACGCCATAAACACGCCCCATGTCATCCTCACCTTTACGGTTAGGGTTATTAAGCCATGCGTTATTATCGTTCGCGTTGGCATCCCATGTTTTACAGCCAATCTCACGAAACTGCGCAGCGCTGTCGTAACCGCGTAAATATCCTAGTAACTCAGCAATCGCTGCTTTGTAGTAACTTTTGCGCGTCGTGATCATTGGAAACTTATTATTAGCCACATCGTATTCTAAATCGGCATTAATAACGGTTAAACAACGCGTACCTGTACGTTTGTTTTCGACCCACTGACCTTCGTCAACAATACGCTGACATAATTTTAAATATTGTTTCATGCTTTTCTTATTATGCCTTAGCTGTTTTAACGTGTTGTGGTTGCTTATATGCCCAAATTAATAAACCTAAACCACCCACTATCATAGGAAGTGACAATATTTGTCCCATTGAAATAAAGTCGGCAAATAAACCTAGTTGTGCATCGGGTTGGCGGAAATATTCAATACAGAATCTAAACACGCCGTAACCTAATAAAAATACACCAGCTACGCTGCCTGCTGGACGTGGTTTTTTAATAAACCATTGCAGGATTAAAAACAGTACTAAGCCTTCAAAAAATGCTTCATATAATTGCGATGGGTGACGCGCAAGCGGACCGCCCGTTGGAAATACCATTGCCCATGGCACGTCAGTAACTCGGCCCCATAACTCACCGTTTATAAAGTTACCAATACGCCCTGCTAAAAGCCCTACAGGAACAAGTGGTGCAACAAAGTCGCCTACTTGAAGCAGTGACTTTTTACGCGTCCACGAAAAAATTGCGACGGCGGTTATAACGCCAAGTGTTCCACCATGGAACGACATACCGCCCTGATCTATCCTAAATAAATACAGTGGGTTTTCTATAAAATAACTAAACTGGTAAAACAATACGTAGCCAATACGCCCACCCAGTATTACCCCTAACATGCCGTAAAACAGTAAATCGCTTACTTGGTCTTTAGTCCAACCCGAATTTGGCTTTGACGCTTGACGATTAGCAAACCACATCGCAAATGCAAAACCTATTAAGTACATTAAGCCATACCAACGTACGCTTAGCGGTCCAACAGAAAAAATAATTGGATCAATTTGAGGAAACTCAAGTGCCATAAAAAATAAACCTTTAGCTAAAAACCATTTTAATTGCGATAACTACAAGCAGCACCGCGAAAACTTTCTTAATTGTATTAACAGGTAAATAGTGAGTTGCTTTGGCGCCAATGGGCGCAACAAACCACGAGGTAATAACAATCCCAAATAATGCAGGTAAATAAACAAACCCGGCAAAACCATGCTCTAAATCGGTAACATGCCAGCCTGCGCTGATGTAACCAATAGAGCCAAATAATGCAATAACAATTCCGCACGCTGCCGCGCAGCCAATTGCTTTTTTTATATCAACCGAAAAATAATTAAGCATCGGTACTATTAAAGCTCCGCCGCCAATCCCTATTAAACCTGATAACCCGCCCATTATTGCAGAAACGCCCCCTAAAATAGGACCAGCCGGCAACGGTTTTTCTGACATCGGTTTATTACGCGCGGAGAGCACCATTCTTGCTGCAATAAATACAACACTTATAGCAAACACTGTACGTAATATTTGTTCAGGGATTAAACTTGCTGCAAAGCCACTAATAAGTGCACCTAAAGCCACACCCGACATAACCCACGGGGCGATTGCCCAAGGCACATTATCATTTTTATGATGAGCCAGCGCTGAAGACGTTGAAGTAAATAAAATAGAAGCGAGTGAGGTTGCAATAGCAATTACTAATACATGATCAGCCGACGTTACATTAAATGAGAGTAGCAGAGTGGTTAGTACTGGAACGATAATTAAACCGCCGCCAATGCCTAGTAACCCAGCTAAAAACCCAACAATACAGCCTAGTAGTGCGCAGCTTGCGACTAACAAACCTAAGTCATACATAGTAATCTCAAATACCCTTTTAAGGTTTATATATTAAAGGATTATAAAACTAATAGCATCTGTGTATTGCAATTAATTAGGTGTACAAGCTTATTTTGGGGTGTAAAACAAATCACCTAATTTATGCTCTAGCATAAAGCTTCGCGTTAAACGTAGTACTTGTTTGGCTGTGGATTGCGCTAAACATTCACTTAGTAGTTGTTCCATGTCACTGACATTTAAACGCCTAAGTACCCACTTCACTTTATTAAGCGATGATAAATTCATACTCAGGCGTCTGTAACCCATGGCAATAAGTAAAATAGCTCCTTCAGGATCGCCGCCTAGTTCACCACACAAACTAAATGGCAGTTCATATTGCTCACATTCGTGCGCCACTTTATTTAGTACTCTTAGTACACCTGGGTGATAAGGGTTAAAAAGTTCGGCTACACGTGCATTAGCCCTGTCTACTGCTAATAAATACTGTGTTAAATCGTTACTGCCTACTGAGCAAAAATCGACTTTTTTTGACCACTCTGGAAGCATAAATACACTTGAAGGTACTTCCAGCATTATTCCTATGTCGGGTCTTTCTATGGTTTGCTCTGGGTATTTTTCACTTAACTCAAAATAAGCCTGTTCAAATAACGCAAGTGACTCATCAACTTCTTCAGTGCCACTGATCATAGGGAGCATTATTTTTAAATTACCCAAACCAATATTTGCTTTAAGCATCGCTTTTAGTTGATCTAAAAATAACTCTGGATGATCAAGGCTAATACGAATACCACGCCAACCTAAAAATGGGTTTTCTTCGGTAATATTAAAGTAATCAAGTACCTTATCGCCCCCAATATCCAATGTACGCATAACCACAGGATTAGGATGATAGCTAGTTAGTACTTCTCGGTACCAATTTTCTTGCTCTGATTGCGAAGGAAACTGACCCTTTTGCATAAACCACGCTTCGGTTCGATAAAGCCCCACACCGTCACAAATATGAGCGCTACTTTGCTCAGTATTAAGCTCAAGGCCTGCGTTTAATAATAAGCTAACATGTTCACCGTCAAGCGTAATTGATTCTGAGTCTTGCTCAGCTAAAAAGCGGTTATTAAGTAGGTTATCTTGATGCTGTAACTCTGTGTATTCGTCCATCAGCATTTGTGAAGGCGATATATATAAACGCCCAGCAAATGCATCTAAAATCATCGATTTGCCATTAAACTGCAGTAGAGGTAAATCTTCTATACCCCAAATAGCAGGAATGCCCATCGCACGCGTTAATATAGAAGCATGGCTATTTGCAGAGCCATTTACGCTTACAACGCCTGTTAAGTGACCTTTTGGCACTTCAGCAAGCATGGCGGGTGTTAAGGTATTAGCAATTAAAATAGTGTTGGCCGGATAATTTTTAACAGCGTGCTCGGTATTTACAAGGTGGTGTAATACGCGAAGACCAATGTCTTTAACGTCAACAGCACGCTCTTTTATATAAGGGTCTTGCATGGCATTAAATTGAGATATTAAACGCTCTATTACAATTTTTAGGGCGCTTTTAGCACACCAGCCTTCTTGTAATTGCATTTCAACATTATGCCCTAAACTTTTAGCGTCAAGCAGTTGTTGATACACATCAAATACCGCAAGAGCTTCGTGCGGAATAGAATCGCTTAGCGTCATAGATAGGGTATTAAATTCTTTGCGCGTTGCAGCTACAGCTTGAGTAAATAAACGACGCTGCTCAGTGACGTCACTGTCTTTTAAAAGCTCAATAGATTTAAAATCAAGTTTTGGTAATACAACAAATGCTTGTCCTATACCTATTCCTGGCGCGCTCGATACACCTTTTAAAACAGACGTTTGATGAGATGATTCATCTTGGCGTAGTATTTCTTTAATTTCAGCATGCGCTAACTGTGAAGCAAGTTGAGCAGAAAGTGTTATTAAAAAAGACTCTTCGTCTTGGCTAAATACACGTGCCATTTTTTGTTGGACAACAATAACGCCCAGTACTTTTTTTTGATGAACAACGGGTACAGATAAAAAAGCGTTGTAGCCTTCTTCGTTTACTTCGGGGGAGAGCTTAAAACGAGGATGCGATTTAGCAAATGCAATATTAATAGGTTCTTCGCGTTGCGCTACTAGGCCAACTAAACCTTCGGTAAAACCAATTCTAAACTTACCTACCGCATCGGGGTTTAGCCCTTCGGTTGCCATAAGTACAAAATTGTCCTGGCTGTAATCTGCAAAATAAATGGAGCAGCACTGGGTTTTCATGGCATCTTTAACCATTTGCACAAAGCACACTAATGCGCTGTCTAAATTCGCTTGTCGCGATACAGACTCCGCAATAGATCTCAGTGTAGCCAGCATACCCTGCTCCTTTATTGTATCGAGAAATTACTACCTTTTACTCCGCCAATGATCTTTATGTTGTTCTCTCTTATTAAAAGGCATGGCGAAAGGAGCAAACTCTTTCATTACTCGTCGATAAACATCCCGTTTAAACGATACAACCTGTCTTACAGGATACCAATAACTTACCCAGCGCCAATCATCAAACTCTGGATGATGGGTTTTAAGTAAATTTACATCTTCGTCTTTACAGCGTAATTTTAGTAAAAACCATTTTTGTTTTTGCCCAATACACACCGGACTAGAGTCTCGGCGGATTAATCGTTTGGGTAATTTATAGCGTAACCAATGTTTTGAGCTTGCGACTATTTCTACATCTTCTGGTCGCAACCCTACTTCTTCGTGTAATTCACGGTACATGGTTTGTTCTGCAGTTTCGCCATCATCAACACCACCTTGGGGAAATTGCCAAGAGTGTTGACCATAACGTCTGGCCCAAAAAACCTGTCCCTGATTATTGCAAATCACAATTCCGACATTGGCACGAAAACCTTCGGCATCAATCACCTTAGTGCCTCATTTGTAAGTCGATTTTTAATGATTGTTCCACATTAGCCGCAATACGGCAAATACTATTATACCCAAGCCAATTAGTGAGCTAAGTTTGAGCTTTTAGTATGTTGATAAATTAATAGAGAATAGGTAAATATTTAGAAAATAACTCAGCAAAGCTATTGCGGTTCTTGTTTTCCTCTAGTTACTCACAGTTTGTGCATAACTTTTGTAAAACACGCTCATTTTGCAAACAAATCCACAATATTAGATCTTAAAACTTAGCTTCTCCACAGATTCTGTGGATAAACATGTTCATATAGTTGTATTTATCCTTACAACTTTTAAATGGCTTAATCAAAACTGAACGTGCACATTTAAAAAAACCTGCAGAGTCAGTAACTTAAAGTAAAGTAGCTTAATTTCAATATGTGCAAAATTAACACAAACAACAAGCGAGCAAAAAACGTACAACCCTAAAGATATCCACGGCTTAGCCTATTTGCTATCATGGCTATGGTATTTATACAACCGAAATTAATAATATGCGACCTACAAAACCACACTCAATAAACGACTTAATGCAACGCGTTAACAGTATTGCCGGATTAACGCTAGGACAACTTGCTAACAAGTATAATTTTAAAACGCCAGATGATTTACTACGTGAAAAAGGCTGGACTGGGCAACTCATTGAAAACGTACTAGGCGCTACTGCAGGCTCAAAACCCCTCCCCGATTTTGAAGATTTAGGAATTGAGCTAAAAACACTGCCTATTTCTTATAAAGGTAGGCCACTGGAAACTACGTTTGTATCGGTTACACCTTTAATGAACGTGACAGGAATGACGTGGCATACCAGCTCTGTGCGTAAAAAACTAAATCATGTTTTATGGCTCCCAATTTTAAGCGAACGTGATATTGCGCCGTTTGACAGAACCATCGGCAGCGGCTTTTTCTGGCAGCCCTCACCTGAACAAGACGCTTTGTTACAACGCGACTGGGAAGAGCAAATGGAGCTAATTGCGCTAGGTAGAGTCGACGAAATATCAGGCCATTTAGGCGATGCTATGCAAATACGCCCCAAAGCTGCTCATAGTAAAATAGTCACTGATGCTATTGGCCCAAATGGGCAAATAATTAAAACCCTACCCCGTGGTTTTTATTTAAAAACCAGTTTTACAGGTGATATTTTAAAGCAGCAGTTTCAGCTATGAGTGCGTAAGAAGTTAAAGCATGAATAAAGCGTTATACTTTTGTGTTCCACTCTTTAGTGCTGCGGACATCAACAAGCTTGAAGCCTACAATTTATTTTCATCTCTTTGGAAAAAGTATCAGGCATAAAAAATCCCCGCATAGGCGAGGATTTTATCATCTAAAGTTAAAAGTTAGATTCTATATAATTAGAATTACTGACCTTTAACTTCTTTAAGACCATTGTACGGTGCTTTATCACCTAATTGCTCTTCAATACGTAGCAATTGGTTGTACTTTGCAACACGGTCAGAACGGCTCAATGAACCTGTTTTGATTTGACCTGCGGCCGTACCCACTGCTAAATCAGCAATTGTTGAATCTTCAGTTTCACCAGAACGGTGAGAAATAACAACAGTAAAACCAGCATCTTTAGCCATTTTGATTGCAGCTAAAGTTTCAGTTAAAGAACCGATTTGGTTAAACTTAATTAAGATTGAGTTAGCAATACCGTTGTCGATACCACGTTTTAAAATCTTAGTGTTAGTTACGAATAAGTCATCACCTACTAATTGGATTTTATCACCCATTAGTTTAGTTTGGTGTGCAAAGCCATCCCAATCTGACTCATCAAGACCATCTTCGATAGAAACGATTGGGTACTGATTAGTAAGATCTTGTAAGAAGAAGTTAAATTCTTCAGAAGTGAATTTTTTACCTTCACCTTTAAGATCGTAGATGTTTGCTTCTTTATCGTAAAACTCAGATGCAGCACAATCCATCGCTAAAGTAATATCTTTACCTAGCTCGTAACCTGCGTTTGCAACAGCTACTTTGATTGCAGCAAGAGCCGCTTCGTTAGATGCAAGGTTAGGTGCAAAACCACCTTCATCGCCAACCGCTGTTGAGTGACCATCAGCTTTAAGCACTTTAGCAAGGCTGTGGAATACTTCAGCGCCCATACGTAGGCCTTCGCGGAAGTTTTTAGCGCCAACAGGTTGGATCATGAATTCTTGAATATCTACAGAGTTATCTGCGTGCTCACCACCATTGATGATGTTCATCATTGGAAGTGGCATAGAGTAAACACCTGGTGTGCCATTTAAGTCAGCAATATGCTCATAAAGCTCAACTTTTTTAGACTGTGCAGCTGCTTTCGCAGTTGCTAGTGATACAGCTAAGATTGCGTTTGCACCTAATTTTTCTTTATTTTCGGTACCATCTAAATCTAGCATCACTTTATCAACAGCGTTTTGATCTAATGCATTTTGACCAGCTAAAGCATCAGCAATTTCTTTATTAATATAACCAACTGCTTTTAATACGCCTTTACCTAAGTAACGTGATTTATCACCGTCGCGTAACTCTAATGCTTCACGAGTACCAGTAGATGCGCCTGAAGGTGCTGCTGCACGACCCCAAGAACCATCTGCTAAATGTACGTCTGCTTCAACAGTTGGGTTACCACGCGAGTCCATAATTTCGCGACCGATTACTTTTACGATTTCTGACATCTTGATTCCTCTATATTCCCAAAATGGTGAGTTCAGCTAACTTTACTACGTTTTATATAGCTTAGTCAGCCCTTAAAACAAAAAAGCCGTGCAATATGCACGGCTTTTAAAATTACGAATTCGCTTTTTGGTGGATGTGCGCAGCTGCTACAAACCCTTCAAATAACGGATGACCATCACGTGGCGTTGACGTGAATTCCGGGTGGAACTGCGCGGCAATAAACCATGGGTGATCTTTATTTTCGATAATTTCTACCAGTTTTTTATCTTCTGATAAACCAGTAAAGCTTAAGCCTGCTTTTTCAAGTATTTCTACGAAGTTATTATTTACTTCGTAGCGATGACGATGACGTTCAACAATTTCGTCGCTGCCATATACTCCATGTACTTTAGAACCAGGCGTTAAATGACATTTTTGTGCGCCTAAACGCATAGTGCCACCTAAATCAGATTTTTCGCTACGTGTTTCAACATTACCTTCAGCATCTAGCCATTCAGTAATTAAGCCAACTACCGGTGCTTCTGAATTTGCATTAAATTCTGTAGAGTTTGCATCCGTTAAACCTGCAACATTACGTGCATATTCAATTAATGCTACTTGCATTCCTAAACAAATACCTAAGTATGGTACTTTATTTTCACGTGCATATTTAGCTGCTAAAATTTTACCTTCAACACCGCGTCCGCCAAATCCACCCGGTACTAAAATAGCATCTAAGTGTGAAAGTAATTCAACACCTTTGCTTTCTAAGTCTTGTGAATCTACGTATTCAATGTTGATTGTTAGGCGGTTTTTAAGACCCGCATGCTTTAATGCTTCGTTAACCGATTTGTACGCATCTGGTAATTCAATATATTTACCAACCATACCAATGGTCACTTCACCCGTTGGGTTAGACTCTTGATAAAGTACTTGTTCCCACTCAGCTAAATCAGCTTCTGGTGGATCTAAGTGAAAACGACGACATACAAAGTTATCTAATTCTTGTGTTTTTAATAACGCAGGAATTTTATAAATGCTGTCTACATCGGGTAGTGAAATAACCGCTTTTTCTTCTACGTTTGTGAATAATGAGATTTTTGCACGCTCATTATTAGGTAGTTTACGGTCTGAACGACAAATAAGAATATCTGGTTGAATACCTACTGAGCGCAACTCTTTAACAGAGTGCTGAGTTGGTTTCGTTTTCACTTCACCGGCAGGGCCTAAAAATGGCACTAGTGTTAAGTGAATAAATAGCGCGCGTTCGCGACCAATTTCAGTTCCCATCTGACGAATTGCTTCAATAAACGGTTGTGATTCAATATCACCTACAGTGCCGCCAATTTCTACAATAGCAATATCATAACCTTCAGCACCGTCGTATACACGTTGCTTAATATCGTTAGTGATATGTGGAATAACCTGAATAGTAGCACCTAGGTATTCACCACGGCGCTCACGACGTAATACGTCTTCATATACACGGCCTTGTGTGAAGTTATTACGACTAGTCATTTTGGTACGGATAAAACGCTCGTAGTGACCTAAATCAAGGTCCGTTTCTGCGCCGTCTTCTGTAACGTAAACTTCACCGTGTTGAATTGGGCTCATTGTGCCTGGGTCAACGTTGATGTAAGGATCCAGCTTTAAAATGGTAACATTTAAACCACGGGCTTCTAAAATAGCGGCCAGTGAAGCTGCGGCAATACCTTTACCCAACGAAGAAACAACTCCGCCAGTAACGAAGATAAATTTTGTACTCATGCGAACCCTAGAATATCAGGAATTAAAAGGAATATAACACCCGAGAAAGAGACTCTGGGTATATCATCAAGACGGGGCGAAATTGTACCAAAACACTGCTTATCAATCCAGCTAAAATTAGCTAATACGCGCACAAAAAATGTGCACTATTTAACATTAAGCCTATTTTACTTTTTTAATCGCATCCCACGCACTATCCATCTCTTCAAAGGTTGCTGTATCTAAGCTTTTACCTTGCGCATGCAAATAAGCGTTTACCTTTTCAAAACGCGCTGAAAACTTATCATTAGCGCTACGAAGCAGTTGTTCGGGATCTCGTTTAACATGGCGTACAACATTAACAGTGGCAAAAAGTAAGTCGCCGAGTTCTTCCGCTGTATGATCAGATAGCGGGTCTTGCTCAATCGCTTCTTTTACTTCAAGTACTTCTTCGCTCACTTTATCTAGTGCACCATGATAGGTTGGCCAATCAAAGCCAAGGGAAGCCACGCGTTGTTGAATTTTTTTGGCTTTACTTAAGCTTGGCATATTGCCAGGGATATCTTGCCAAAAAGAAGGGGATTCGGCTTGTGCTCTAGCACTTCGCTCCTGTGCTTTGATTGCTTGCCACTGCTGTGATAATTGCTTATCTGTTAGCTCTTTTTTTTCACCAAACACATGCGGGTGACGACGGGTAAGCTTATCGTTTAATTGCTCTACTAGATCATTAAAATCAAATAGATTTTGCTCTTGTGCAAGTTGCACATAAAAAACTATTTGAAATAGCAAATCACCCAATTCACCTTTAAGCTCATCTAAGTTGCCTGATTCAATACAGTCGGCAACTTCGTACGCTTCTTCTAGCGTATGCGGCACAATAGATTTAAAATCTTGCTTGAGATCCCACGGACAACCGCTCTTGGGATCTCGCAGTGTTTTCATTATGCTAAGAAGTTGTGTAAGCGCTGCATTATCATTCATGATTAATGACCACGCTTGGCATCATGTACACCTTCAATTTGGTGTAACTTAGAAAGAACACGGTTAGTACCCGATAAGTCATGTACTTCTATTTGCATTGTAAATATAGCTAACTGATTATCTTCAACCGTATTTACGTTCATGTTTAAAACATTTACTTTTTCGTTAGCAAGTACTGAGCTTATATCGCGTATTAGCCCTGAACGGTCGGTGGCTTCTATTTTAATACTTAGTGCGTACGAGCCGTTGATATCATCAGACCAACTTACCGAAATAACACGCTCAGGATGCTGGTTTTTTAAGTTATTAAACGAATCACAGTCTTCCTTATGAACACCTATTCCTCGACCTTGCGTTATAAAACCTATTATTTCATCGCCAGGTACTGGGCGACAGCACTTGGCTACATGGCTCATTAAGCTGCCAACGCCATCAACTACAATGCCGTTTTTGTCACCAGTTACTTTACTTGGTGCTTTAATGCGAATAACCGGCTCATCTTCAGTCCGATCACTTACAAAGTTAAGCATTTGATTGAGGCGAACATCGCCCGCACCAATCGCAACCATTAAGTCATCCAGCTCTTTAAAGTTAAAACGCTTAATGGCTGGCTCTAAATCTTTGTATGTTAAATTGAGCTTTTGTAATTCACTGTCGAGAATTTCTTTCCCCGCACTTAAGTTTTTGTCGCGGTCGAGCTGTTTAAACCAGTGATGAATTTTGGCTCTAGCACGGGATGATTTAATGTATCCTAATGACGGGTTTAACCAATCACGACTTGGATTTGGTTGTTTTTGGGTGAGTATTTCTACCTGATCCCCTGTTGTAAGTTGATGCGTAAACGGCACTATTTTGCCGAATATTTTTGCACCAATACAACGATGCCCCACATTTGAGTGGATGTAGTAAGCAAAATCAAGCGGTGTAGCGCCAAGTGGTAAATCGATAATATCGCCGCTTGGGGTAAATATGTATACGCGATCTTCTACTACTTGGTTTTTAAGCTCTTCTGCTAAATCGCCGCCATCGACTACTTCTTCTTGCCATTGCAGTAATTTACGCAACCAGCTGATTTTTTGCTCATAACCCGAGCCGCGCCCTGGTAATGCACCTTCTTTGTACATCCAGTGTGCCGCCACCCCTAACTCAGCATCTTGATGCATGTCGCTGGTACGAATTTGTATCTCTACCGTTTTACCTTCAGGTCCAAATACCACGGTATGAATTGACTGATAGCCGTTTTGTTTTGGGGTTGCTACATAGTCGTCAAACTCTTTATTAAGATGACGCCAATTGGTGTGCACAATGCCCAGCGCACCGTAGCAGTCTTGCAATCGTTCAACGACGATACGCATTGCCCGAATATCAAAAAGCTGATCAAACTCGTAGTTTTTTTGCTGCATTTTTTTATAAATGCTGTAAATGTGCTTAGGACGACCATAAACCTGGGCCTCTATGCCCGCTTCACTTAAACGGTTTTTTACTTGCTCAACCATATCTTCCATGTAGGCTTCGCGTGTAAGGCGTTTGTCGTCAAGTTGTTTGGCTATGCTTTTATAGGTGCCTGGGTGCAAATATCTAAACGATAAATCTTCCAGTTCCCATTTTAATTGCCCTATTCCTAATCTGTTTGCCAATGGTGCAAAAATATCAGCCGTTTCTTTAGCGGCAATGACGCGGTCTTCTTCATCCGCATTTTTTACATTGCGTAAATGACATACCTGCTCTGCAAGCTTAATGACCACGGCGCGCACATCTTCAACCATGGTTAATAACATTTTTCGAATATTATCAACTTGCATAGTGCCTTTACCTTGATGCGATAAAGTACTAATAGTGGCCATTTGTGCAACCCCAGTTAGCAGCATGGCAATGTTATTCCCAAGCTGCTCTTCGATGGTTTCAAGCGATATTAAGTCGTTTAAAAAATACGGGGTTAAATACGCAGTAGCTAACGATTCGGGGTCGAGATTTAGCTCAGCTAAAATTTCAACCATTTCGATTGCAGTAGTTTGCCTGCTTTCACTATCACATTTTACGCAGAGCGCTTGGGCTTTAGTAAGTAGCTCTGTTTTTTCTTCAGACAAGGCAAGAAATGAAAGCCGAGTGCTAAAATCTGTTGTCTCATCTTGTTGATGTGATTGTCGTGTAGCTACCATAATGCGTTCTACCTCCGTTGAAATAACGCCATAGTTTCAATATGCCCTGTATGAGGAAACATATTCATTAGCCCAATTTTATTAAGATCAAAGCCAGCTTGTGAAATAATTGCGCTGTCACGGGCTAAAGTAACAGGGTCACAAGAGACATATAAAATAGTTTTAAACTGCTTTAAAGGTAATTCCTCTAATACAGCCATAGCACCAGTCCTCGAAGGATCGAGTACAAGCACATCTAAGTTTTTGCTAAACCATGGGGCGCTCTGTATGCTTTGGGTTAAATCAAAGCAATGAAACTGCGCATTGGTAATAGAGTTAGTTTGCGCATTTTGAGCAGCCATTGCAACCGCTGAAGTCACACCTTCTACACCAATTAGAGATTTTGCTTGTTTTGCTAACACTAATGAGAAATTACCAATCCCACAAAATAAATCCAATAAATTTTCATCACCTTTTAAATCAAGCCAATTTGCAGCTTGCTTTAACATAGCTTCGTTAACTTGCGCATTTACCTGAATAAAATTACCTAAACCAAATTCAAATTTTAGATCAAATTCTTTAAGATAATAAAATGGCATGGCTAAGTGTGAATGTTCTATTGCATCGCTCTCGCTTTGCCATACAATTTTAAACTGCTGGCTTTTTGTTATGTGCTCAACCAAAGCCTTTGTATCATCATTAATTGCTTTAGTGTGACGAATAACAACAAAGTTTTGTTTATCACTTTGGCATAACTGTAAATGGCTTATACTGTGCAGTGCTTTGTGTTGATTAATTAAATCATCAAAAAGTGTGAAAACATCTGTAAATACTTCATCAAGTACTGCACATTTATTAATACTCACAATATTTTTTGAGCCACTTGCTCTGTAACCCACGCGCATTTTTTTAGCTGCTTTATCAAACATAACAGCTATACGAGCGCTGCGTCTGTAATGCACAGGTTTACTTAATAATGGGGTTTGCCAGTTTAAGCTGTTTAATTTAGCAAACTTACTAAATAACTGAGTAACTGCAGTTTGTTTTTCTACAACTTGTTGGCTTACTTCTAAATGCTGTAATTGGCAACCACCACACTGATTATAGTGCTCACAAAAAGCATCTACTCTTGATTCACTCGCTTGAATAACTTTAATTACTTTTGCACTGCTGTATTTAGCTTTATCTTCGACGAGTGTTGCTTTGACTGTTTCGTTTGGTAATGCACCGCTTACAAAACATACTTTATTGTTATGTTTAGCAATGCCACGCCCTTGATGATCCATTCCCGTTATAGTTAATTCTAGTGTTTGTTGCTTTAACGGTTTTTTTTTCGCTTTAAAAATTTGCGCCATTAGGCATTACCTTAACTTTATTTATGAAGCACCTATATTTAGATGCTTTAGAATGCGTGTTGAACCGTATATACTCAAGTCATACTAATAACGATAAAACGCTCTCATTATGACCAAATTAGGCTTACGCGATTCTGTTTTAACACTGACCCTGATCCCAACGGTGATCATAGGATTACTACTTGGTGGCTATTTTACAATAAATCGTTACATTGAGCTTGATGAAATTTTATATCAGCAAGGCACTACTATTTCTGAGCCCCTTGCTATTGCGCTTGAGCAACCCATGCTCGAAAAAAACAAACAGCTATTGAATCGCCTTATAAGCTACACACATAACAAGCACTCCCCTACAATTAAGTCGATTGCAATTTTTGATAAAAATAATGCGCTATTAATGACCAGTAATTATCACCGCTCATTTGAAAAGTTAATTAGTCAAAAAACGCTCATAAATTTAAAAACCACCCATGTGCAAAAGTCAGATGAGCTTGTTACATTTTTCACCCCCATTATTAACCATACAAGTCACGATTCTAAATGGGACCCGTCGGCTTTTCAGTCATCTCTGGGCACCGTTATTATACAGCTAAACAAAGACCAAGCTGTTATAGGGCAACAACGAGCTTTATTAATTAGCGGTATTGTGATTATTTTATCATTGGTGTTTGCAGCTATTTTAGCTTTAAGGTTAAGCCGCATGTTTATGACGCCGCTTAATAAGTTAGTACTTGCAACCGACAAGTTAGTTGAAGGTAAAAGAAGTACTGGCCTTAACGACAACATGATTGGTGAGTTTGAGTTACTTCGAGAAGGCTTAAACACCATTGCTCACACTATGATGAAGCAAAAAGATGAAATGCAAAAAAATATTGATCAAGCAACAAGCGACTACCGCGAAACACTAGAGCAATACGAAACGTCAAATATAGAGCTCTCGTTTGCTAAAAAAGAAGCGCAAGATGCTAACCGTGTAAAATCAGACTTTTTAGCTAAAATGAGTCACGAGCTTCGTACTCCGTTAAACGGTGTTATTGGGTTTACACGCCAGCTTTATAAAACACCGCTGAATAAACATCAAAAAGATTACCTCGACACTATTATGCTCTCAGCAAATAGTTTAATGACTATTATTAGCGACATTCTAGACTTCTCAAAACTAGAAGCAGGTGCAATGGAGCTTGAGTCGATACAGTTTCAACTTCGTGATGCTGTAAATGAAGTAATGACACTACTCGCTCCTAGCGCACACGATAAGCAATTAGAGCTATCCATTTACATTAACCAACAAGTACCGGATGACTTAACAGGCGATCCCACTCGCTTTAAACAAGTCTTAATAAACCTATTAAGTAATGCGATTAAATTTACCGAAAAAGGCTCTATTAAGGTCGACATAAGCCATCGGTTACTTGACGACGAACGCACTTCTTTACTTGTGTCAGTAACAGATACTGGCGTGGGTATACCTATGGATAAGCAAGACTCTTTATTCACTCCATTTGGGCAAGCAGACTCAAGCATTACACGTAAGTTTGGTGGTACAGGCCTTGGTCTTATTATTACCAAGCATATTGTTGAAGCAATGAGTGGTCGTATAACGTTAAATTCTGCGCCTGGTAACGGTACCTGCTTTACATTCAATAGTGTGTTTAGTTTGCCAAATCACGTATTTACAAATGACTTACCGACTAAATCGCTCATTGGTAAGCGTATCTTATATTTAGAGCCACATGAGCATACGCACCATGCCGTACTTTCGTTATTAACCCAGTGGGAATCAAACGTTACGGCATGCTTTAACGAAACTAGCTTTTTAGACGCTATAAAAAATACTGAACATAAATATGACGTTTGCTTAATTGGCCATATGGCATCAGTTGATGATATGCAGCAACTAAAAAGCTATGTAAAAGCCGTGCGTGAATCTACTGATTACTTATATTTAATGCTTAATACTGTATCGCACAATATGCGAGAAGCCTTTATAGGCAGCGGAGCTGATGCATGTTTAAGTAAACCACTTAATCACCGTAAGTTATGTGAAGTACTTGCCGCACCTTACAGACTTGACCACCCGACTCATAATATTGAACAAAACGATCAAGCTTTGCTGGCGTTAAAAGTATTGGTTGTTGATGATAACGATGCCAATTTAAAACTTCTCCATACTTTATTAAGTGAACAGATTGAAGTAATAGAAACGGCTCATAATGGTTCACAAGCATACAGCTTAAGTAAAAGTCATAAATACGACATAATTTTTATGGATATACAAATGCCAATTATGGACGGTATAACCGCATGTAAGCTTATACAAGAATCATCACTTAATGAAGATACACCCATTATCGCTGTAACGGCTCACGCCCTTCAAAGCGAAAAAGAGCAACTACTAAAAGATGGCTTTAAAGGCTATTTAACTAAGCCTATTGATGAAGATATGCTTAAACAAATTATTAGCGACCATAGTCCACAGACCCCGGTTAATCGTGATAAAACAAAAACAGATACACCGCAAAGCCCTGCACCATTTCAAAGTAGTCGAATTGATTGGGCACAAGCGCTGCAGCGTGCTGGCGGAAAGAGCGAGTTAGCGCTAGAGATGCTTAATATGCTACTTCTAAGCGTCCCTGAAACTCTTACATTGCTTGCTAAAGCGATAGAGGGTAACGATTGTCAGCAAGTCTTAAGTATTGTCCACAAGTTTCATGGCGCATGTTGCTACACGGGTGTACCTAAACTTAAATCACTCGCAGAAACAATTGAAACATCACTTAAAAATAAATGCTTGTTAGAGAATATTGAACCTGAATTATTTGAGTTACAGGACGAGCTTGAAAACCTACTTGCAGATGCAAGTGTGACCGAACTGCAAAGGTAAGGTTTTATTTTAGATACAAAAAAACGCGGTATTTACCGCGTTTTTAATTAAGCTATTTAAATACTTATGTAAGTTCGTATTACATTCTTGCTTCAATCATTAATCGTTTCATGTCGCGTACGGCTTTATCGAGTCCATCTATCGCTGCACGAGCAATAATAGCGTGGCCAATATTTAGCTCGTAAATCTCAGGCATCGCGGCAATGGGCTTAACGTTATGATAATGAAGGCCATGGCCAGCGTTAACAATCAAACCTAAGCTTGCTGCGTATTTAACACCTTCACGAATATGCTCTAACTCTTTGTGTAAATCAGTATCATTTGTTGCATCAGCATACGCGCCTGTGTGTATTTCTACATAAGGAGCACCACATTCTTTAGCTGCATCTAATTGTGCTTTATCTGCATCAATAAATAGCGATACTTTAATACCCGCATCGGTAAGCGTTTTTGTTGCGGCTTTAATTTTATCTATATTACCCGCTACATCTAAGCCGCCTTCGGTGGTTAGTTCTTCACGTTTTTCAGGCACTAGACACACATACTCGGGTTTTACTTCAAGCGCTATCTGTATCATTTCATCGGTAACAGCGGTTTCAAGATTCATGCGAGTTTGGATAGTTTTAGCCATCACATAAACGTCGCGATCTTGAATATGGCGTCTGTCTTCACGTAAGTGAATCGTAATACCGTCTGCGCCTGCATGCTCTGCTACACTTGCTGCATGAGCTGGATCTGGGTAACTTGTTCCACGCGCTTGGCGAAGTGTTGCAATATGATCTACGTTTACACCCAAAAGAATATCTTTCATTTTCTTACCTGTAAAATTACGTTTATTGAGAGGCCATAAATAGCTCACGGCTTTTTAATGGTTTACTACCTAATAAGGGTTTTAATAAATAGCGGCTTAATTGCTTTGCCATATATAGCACATCACTTTGGCTAAAGTCATGATTTGCTATGGCGTTGAGTTGTTTGCCACTAAATCCAGAACGCGTATCTTCTTGTACTAAAAAACCAAGTTCGGGGAAATAACTATACGTCTGCTTTTCATCAATTGGTTCACCATTGGCATCAAAACTAAAATCCACACCATAACCGAGTAATTCCAATAATTGAAATTCGTACGAGCGAAGTACTTCTTGTAAATTAGCTCCGCTGTTTAGATTTCCTAGGTGGGATTTATATAGCTCAAATACTTGTTCAATTGGCTCATTAACAGGAACGATGCGGTTAGTCAGCTCATTTAAATAAAAACCACAATAAAGCTCATCACCTTTTAAAAAGTGCGAATTACCATGCAGTTCAAACTTATTGATGTATTTTAAATCGTACTTGCCACTGTAATTAACAAGGAGTGCCTGAAACGGCTGAAGTTGTGCTTTATGCTTAGTGGCCTGGCGACCACTAATTCGGGCCAGCATTCTTAACTGACCAACGCCTTCTACAAGCATATCTAACATTACTTGGGAGTCACTATAAGGACGCCGATGTAATAAATACGCAGTGTAGAAGTCGCTATCCATTCACTAAGCTACTGCTTGGTTTAGTCTTCACTGTAACCTAAGCTTCTTAGTGCACGCTCATCATCAGCCCAACCCGACTTAACTTTAACCCAAAGTTCTAAAAACACTTTGTTATCAAGCATTTCTTCTATGTCTTTACGGGCTTCACGGCCAATGGTTTTTAGCTTTTCGCCTTTATTACCAATAACCATGCGTTTTTGTGTTTCGCGCTCAACAAGAATTAACCCATTTATGTGCCAAATACCGTTGTCTTGCCATTTAAACTGCTCAATTTCAACAGTCACAGAATACGGTAGTTCTTCACCCATAAAACGCATTAGCTTTTCACGGATAACTTCAGCTGCCATAAAGCGCATCGAACGGTCAGTTACGTAATCTTCAGGAAAGTAAAATTCGCAAGGAGGTAAGCGCTTAGTTACTTCTTCTTTGATTAAATCAACGTTTTTACCTTGCGTTGCCGATACTGGCATAATTCCAACAAAATCAAACTTGTCACTTAACCACTTCATATGAGGCAATACAAGATCACGGTCTTTAACTTGGTCAATTTTATTAATTACTAATAATACAGGCTTACCACTTTGTGATACTTTATTAAGTACCATATCGTCATCAGCATTCCAATGAGTGCCTTCAACAACAAAAATAATAAGTTCCACATCGCCAATAGAACTAGACGCTGCTCGGTTCATTAGACGGTTAATAGCACGCTTTTCTTCAACGTGTAGACCCGGTGTATCTATGTATACCGCTTGGTGTTTATCTACAGTATGAATACCCATAATACGGTGACGTGTAGTTTGTGGTTTACGTGAGGTAATACTCACTTTTTGCTCAATGATTTCATTAAGCAAAGTCGATTTACCTACGTTTGGTCGACCGACAATCGCCACCATTCCACAAAATGTATCTACATCACGTTCATGAGGTTGTATTAAGGTATCAAGGTTCATTTTTAAGTATCTTCAATGCTTTTTCGGCAGCTTTTTGTTCGGCCTTACGGCGCGAGCTACCAACAGAAATTATGCTATCCATTCCATCAACAATACATTCGACCGTGAATGTTTGATTGTGTGCTTGGCCTTTAGTATCAACAACCGTGTAGCCCGGTAACGATAATTTACGAGCTTGCAAATACTCTTGCAGCAGGGTTTTAGGATCTTTCTGGTTAAGCCCTGGTGAAATAGCATCCAAACGTGATTGGTACCACGCCAATATAAGGTCGCCACAACTGTCGATACCTGAATCTAAAAATGCAGCGCCTATAATAGCTTCTACTGCATCAGCAAGCGTTGACTCGCGACGGAATCCGCCACTTTTAAGCTCACCCGGCCCTAGGCGTAAATAATCGCCTAGACCAAATTCAAGACCAAACTCGGCAAGTGTTTGACCACGCACAAGTGTTGAACGCATGCGGCTTAAATCGCCTTCACGCGCTTTAGGAAATTTGGCATAAAGTGCATTGGCAATCACAAAGCTTAAAATTGAGTCGCCTAAAAATTCTAGTCGCTCATTATGTTGGCCTTTGTGGCTGCGGTGCGTCATTGCTTGCTCAAGTAAACCTTGATCAGCGAATTCATAGCCAATTTTTTTATATAATTCTGTTACATTTTTTTTCATCGTTACTGAATATTACCTAGGCGTTCAAAGCGAACACCAGTTGGAACCCATCCTGGTAAAATATCATCAGGGCCATTCTCAAATTCAAAACTCATCCATATAAAGACAGCTTTACCCACCAAGTTTTCTTTTGGTACAAAGCCCCAAAAGCGACCATCTTGGCTGTTGTCGCGGTTATCACCCATCATAAAATAATGATCAGCAGGAACAGTCCATTCATCAGAAGGTGTGCCCGGTTGCTGATAGTAACGCCCTTTTCTCTCAGGCGCTTGTGGGTTGATTAATATATCATGCGTAACTGTTGTTAAATTTTCATTCACACGAGCTAGAGGCATTGGGCCTTGTTTAAATTCGTTATCATTAATTAGTTTAAAATCAATTTTATTGAATTCATTACATAAAAGCTCACCCTGTTGGGTTTCGCCTTCTTTACAGTTTGGTTGAATATATAAACGTTTATCACGATAAACAATTTTATCGCCAGGTAAACCAATCGTACGTTTAATATAGTCAACACTTTCATCTAAAGGGTATTTAAAAACAACAATATCACCACGTTCAGGTTCACCAATATCAACTAATTGAGTACGCCAAACTGGGTCTTTTATTCCATATGAATACTTTTGTACTAAAATAAAGTCACCTACTAACAGTGTAGGCATCATTGAACCAGATGGAATTTGAAACGGTTCAAAAATAAATGATCTAAAAATAGTAATTGCTGCAATCATCGGAAAAATCGACTTTGCTGTTTCTGTTAGTACTGGTTCTGGTGCAATTAATGCCGCAGTTTCTTCATCTAACGGAGCTCCAGCAGACGTTTGCGCTATCGCTAAACGCTCCTGTCTTTTAGGTGCATACATTAAGTGATCTATTAACCATATTAAGCCTGAGCCTAAGGTTAATAGCACCAATAAAACTGAAAAATAACCAGCCATTTATAATCCTTTGTTTTTATTTACCAACTTTTAAAATAGCTAAAAACGCTTCTTGAGGCACTTCAACATTACCTACTTGCTTCATACGTTTTTTACCATCTTTTTGCTTTTTAAGTAGCTTTTTCTTACGACTCACATCGCCACCATAACACTTAGCAATTACGTTTTTACGTAACTGTTTTACCGTAGTACGTGCAATAACGTGTTGTCCAATCGCTGCTTGAATCGCAATATCAAACATTTGACGTGGAATAAGCTCTTTTAATGCATCAGCTAACTGGCGACCACGAGACTGCGCACCATCTCTATGAACAATAATCGCAAGTGCATCAACACGCTCACTATTGATTAAAATATCAACACGCACCATATCTGATGTTTGAAAGTGTTTAAAGTTATAATCAAGCGATGCAAAACCACGGCTTGTTGATTTTAATTTATCAAAAAAGTCCATTACCACTTCAGCCATAGGTAGCTCGTACGTAACAGCTACTTGCTTTCCGTGATAGGTCATTTTTGTTTGGCTACCGCGTTTTTCAATACACAAAGTAATAACATTACCTAAGTATTCTTGTGGTACCAAAATATTAGCTTCAACAATCGGCTCACGAATTTCTACAATATCGTTTACTGCAGGTAAATCAGACGGGTTATCAATCTGGAATGTACCTTCTTTAGTAACTATCTCATAGATTACCGTAGGTGCCGTTGTAATTAAATCAATATCGTATTCACGCTCTAAACGCTCTTGGATGATTTCCATGTGTAGCATACCTAAAAAGCCACAGCGGAAACCAAAACCTAGTGCAGTTGAATTCTCTGGTTCAAAGAATAACGACGCATCGTTTAAGCTTAATTTATTAAGTGCATCACGGAACGATTCATACTCATCTGATGCAATTGGAAACATACCTGCATAAACCTGTGGCTTAATTTTTTGAAAACCAGGTAAACGAAGTGGAGCAGCATTTTTTTGATGAGTAATAGTATCGCCAACTGGCGCACCATGTATCTCTTTAATGCCAGCAATAACAAACCCTACTTCACCTGTTCTTAAAATACCGGTGTTGGTTTGTTTAGGCGTAAATACACCTACTTGGTCAGCAGTATGTATATGCTCGTTCGACATTATTTTTATTTTGTCGCCTGTGCGTAATTCACCGTGCTTAATACGCACAAGTGATACAACACCTTGGTATGGGTCAAACCAAGAATCGATAATAAGCGCTTGTAGAGGTGCGTCTTTGTCGCCTACTGGCGGCGGAACATCTCTAACAATCATTTCGAGTACTTCGGCAATACCTACACCCGTTTTAGCGCTACATTGCACTGCATCAAGGGCATCAATACCAATAATTTCTTCAATTTCTTCTGCAACGCGCAAAGGATCTGCTTGCGGTAAATCGATTTTGTTAAGTACTGGAATTACTTCTAATTCCATTTCAATAGCGGTGTAACAGTTAGCTAATGTTTGTGCTTCAACGCCTTGGCCTGCATCAACAACGAGTAGCGCACCTTCACATGCGGCTAAAGAACGCGATACTTCATACGTAAAATCAACGTGCCCTGGAGTATCGATGAAATTAAGTTGATAAGTTTCGCCATCGTTCGCTTTGTAATTCAACGTTACACTTTGCGCTTTAATGGTAATACCACGTTCGCGCTCAATATCCATTGAATCCAAAACTTGTTTTTGCATTTCACGGTCGGTTAAACCGCCACAAACTTGGATCAAACGATCTGAAAGGGTCGATTTACCATGGTCAATATGGGCGATGATCGAAAAATTACGGATATGCTTCATAAACTGGATTCTATACTTCTATTTTAATGGACTAAATATGAATACCTAAGTGACTTGAAAATACTTACTTTAGGATGCCATAAGCTCAGTTTGTAAGTTACAGACTTCACTCACGCTTTTTAAGATCGGTTACAATTATTTTATTTATTAAATAACAATAAGTTATGCTTTCTTAACTTAAATAACCCAACTAGATAAAATAATTTTAAAAACCACTATTCCCTGTATTTCCAAGTTACTTTGGTATAAAACGGCAATTTTACATTTAATTGGCGTCAATCACCATCTATTTGAGTTAAAGGGATACTAATTGGGTGAATTTTTATAACTTTTATATCGTGCTTTAGCGATCTCACGCGAGTTTTAGCTATAAAAAAGCCAGTAACACCACCTAAAGCTGCAGCTAAAATTTGCCAAGCTTCGGAAGCCATAAACAATTGCGCTGCAATCAGTGCAAAAACTAAACTTAGAAGGAGCGGAAGCATGTATACCGCAAATGCATGCTTAACGACGTGACTATCGTCAAGTGACAAGGTTACCTTTTGTCCTACTTCAACAGAGGATTCAAATTTATAAGGGAAGGTTTTTTTTGCAGTGCCAAACAGCTTACCAAACACTTGTGAGCCGCAACGACCATTGCAGCCTTCACATGCTTGTTTTTGTTGCGCTTCTAAATGAGCAATGTGGCCATCGAGGGCCACAACAGTGAGGGTTTGTTCAATCATAACAATCCTTACGAATCGTTTATAATGCGCGGGTAACTGACTCAGCAATCGCTTTTGCGGTCATACTCGGTACATTACCAACAACCGATACATCAAAATTACCGCCATTATGCACATATACTGTCGTTGCACCAGAGGTTAGTGCACCACTTAAACGCTTACCCGGCAATGGACGCTGAATAAATACCGAAATTTCAACAAAACCATCAGAGAACAAGTAATAGTCTGTTAATTCGTTATTTAAATCGAGCTTATGTCTGTCTGATTTTAGTAATTCAAAGCCATCTGGTAACCAACTGATTTGCCAATTAGTAGCAGTACTATCTTCATTTACAAGTGCATCGTTTGGTAACGGCGTTGGAAAGTTTCGATTGAGCACTTCAAGTAACATACCTGCTGGCTGCTCTGTCACACTAATATGAGTAAGCTGTAACTGCTCTAAAGCTTCACCTTCGTGGTTAACGTAAGCGGCTTTTAGTAACAACGACGATTCCATATCCAGCCAAATCCAATAATTATATTTATACTCGTCTTTAGATTCTATGCGAACTAGTTGTGCAGCACGCCCTGCAATACGACCTTTACCACCTAGTACAAAATCATAGTGCGCGCTTAAGCGATCTATATCTTTAAAAAGTACTTCAGGAATTGGACCAGCTATTGAATCTGTTTTTAGAGAATATGGTTCTGACTGAGGTTCAAAATAAGTAACTTGGTTGTCAATACGGACCATTTCAAGCCCAGCACCGTTAAGTAAACTTAAATGCTCAAGTTCTGTGTCACCTTGTAAAGCATGCACCCATCGGTAGGGTTCCATTGTTTTACCTTTGACAACCACAAACGAAGCGTCAAAATTACGGGTGTGAACGGCATTAGCCATTTTTAGTAATAAATCTTTGGCAGGATTTGTGTCGTTGGCAAATGCATTAAAGCTTACTACCAACGACAGAACAAAAGTGATTACTTTCATTTAATTAGTTTTTTTCCTCAGACGCTTTGGTATTAGTTTGCGCTGTTTCTAAAGAATTCGCAACTCGTGCTTGGCGTTGATGCTCAAGAACTAATGCACCAATACGTTGTTGCTGTAATTCACGTAAACCTTGCTCTGCATTTTCAAGCGCAGGCTCAGATGAGTAACTTACTGGCGATGCCATACCTGTCAGCGGTGTGGTTTGTAGTAATGGAATTTCGCTTTGTTGCTCGTTGTTACTTTGAGGTAACGTATTAACGCCTACAATAGCAAACATTGCCACACTGGCTGCAATTGCTAGTTGAGCAACTGGCTTACGCCAATTAAAAGCCACTACTTTATTATCTTGTACTGTTTCAGTGATTGCTTGAGGCTGTGTTTTTGACTGACTAAAGTCAGCATAAACAGGCTCGCTTTCTAGTGCTAATGCAACGCGATCGCTAATATCAATATGTATGTCGTTATTATTTTTTTGAGCACGCATCGCATCACCAATTAACGCATAACGGCCAAACGTAGTTACATCTTGCTCTGCAATTTTTGCATCAGTCAGATGTTGCTCGCCATCAAGTAATGCCGATAACGCTTCGTTATCTAACTTGTTAAGGTGTGCTTTTGTCATACTAAGACTCGCCTATTAATGGGTTTAATTTGTTATCTATTGCTTCACGGGCACGAAATATACGCGAACGCACAGTCCCGACCGGGCAATCCATTACCACTGCTATTTCTTCATAGCTCATCCCTTCAATTTCTCTAAGGGTGATTGCGGTTTTAAGATCTTCAGGCAAACTATCAATCGTATTAAAAATAACAGCGCGTACTTCTTCGCTTAAAAGTAGGTTTTCAGGAGATGCATTAGATCGCATTGAATCTGCACAATCATAAAATTCGGCATCTTCGGCGTCTATATCATTTGCTGGCGGCTTACGCCCCTGGGCTACTAAGTAATTTTTAGCACAATTAACGGCAATACGGTATAACCACGTGTAAAAGGCGCTGTCACCTCTAAAGTTAGGAAGTGCACGGTAAGCTTTAATAAAAGCCTCTTGTGCTACATCAGCAATATCGCCTTGGTTTGATACATAACGTGAGATCAAACCTGCAATTTTGTTTTGATACTTCTTTACTAATAGGTTGAAGGCGTTTTTATCTCCTTGCTGGACCCTTTTTACTAGCACTAAATCTAATTCCTGCTCGCTCATTCGAGCCGGTACTCCTATGTCTGATTTTTGCTTGTTATTCATATTGTCGTCATTGTTCACAAATACTCTGACCTCTTTATGAATAAAAAGTTCTGCTTAATATTATTTTTTTATAAAATAGATGATAAATAACGGCGCTAAGCCTTTAAAATCACTACGTAGTAGTATGACAAATATGGTACAACTACAGATATTAAAAACAAATATTGCTCTATATGAGCATTGTAACCGCAAAGTACCTCTGACATGAACCAAAATAAACATCACATTGCAGATGTCGCTATTATAGGTAGCGGCGCAGCAGGCTTATCACTTGCATTATCTCTCGCTAATTATTGTAACGTTACCGTGATCAGTAAAGGAGCGCTTACAGAAGGTTCTACTTTATATGCTCAAGGTGGTATAGCAGCTGTATTTGATAAACAAAACGACAGCATAGAATCTCATGTTGAAGATACACTCGATGCGGGCGGCGGTTTATGTGACAGAGACGCTGTTCATTATACTGCCAGCAACGCCCACGATTGCCTACAGTGGTTAATCGACCAAGGTGTTCCCTTTGATATGGAGTTTGATAGCAAAGGAAAAGAGCGTTTTCATTTAACACGTGAAGGCGGTCACAGCCATCGTCGTATTTTGCATGCAGCCGATGCTACTGGTAAAGCGGTGCAAACCACACTTATTAGCCAAGTTAAAATTCATAAGAACATAACGCTCCTAGAACAATACAACGCCATTGATTTAATTACAGATAAAAGCGCCGGAAAAACAGGCTCACATATTGAAGGTATGTATGTGTGGAACAAAAAAGCTAAAAAGGTAGAAACCATTTCAGCTAAATTTGTTGCCCTTGCCACTGGTGGCGCAAGCAAAGTGTATTTGTATACATCTAACCCGGATGTATCAAGTGGTGATGGCATTGCAATGGCATGGCGCGCTGGCTGTAAAGTTGCCAATATGGAGTTTAATCAATTTCATCCAACAAGCCTTTATCATCCAGAGCTACAAAACTTTTTAATTACAGAAGCTATGCGCGGTGAAGGGGCTTATTTAAAACGACCTGATGGTACTCGTTTTATGAAAGACTTTGACAGCCGTGAAGAACTCGCTCCACGCGATATAGTGGCACGCGCAATCGATTTTGAAATGAAGCGTTTAGGTGCTAATTGTGTTTATTTAGATATTAGCCACAAAGATAAAGACTTTATTATTGAGCACTTTCCTACTATTTACGCAAAATGCCTAAGTGTAGGGCTTGATATAACAAAAGAAGCAATCCCAGTTGTACCTGCTGCACATTACACTTGTGGTGGCGTAATGACCGACTTTAACGGTAAAACAGATCTCGATAACTTATATGCAGTTGGCGAAGTCGCTTACACAGGCCTACATGGTGCAAACCGTATGGCAAGTAATTCTCTATTAGAATGTATTGTGTTTGCCCACGCCGCAGCTAAAGATATTTTAAGTAAAATTGAACAAGCACCAGAGCCAATGGCTCTACCTCATTGGGATGAAAGCCGTGTTAGTAACTCTGATGAAGAAATAGTTATTACCCATAACTGGCATGAACTACGTTTATTTATGTGGGACTATGTAGGTATTGTACGCTCTACTAAACGCTTAGAACGTGCACTGCATAGAGTTGAGTTACTACAGCAAGAAATACACGATTATTATGCAAACTTTAGAGTAAGTAATAACTTGCTTGAGCTTCGTAACTTAGTACAAGTGTCAGAACTCATTATCAGAAGTGCAATGGAGCGAAAAGAAAGCAGAGGCCTACATTATACTATTGATTACCCAGAACAAAATGAAAACCCAACACCGACTATTTTGACTCCTCAGCGCAACTAATCGCGCTTAAAGTAGCACGTTTTAAACGCGCATAGCTTTGTTTGTTAACACCATTGGCTGAAATTATTAGCCAATGGTTGTCACTAAAACCCTTAATATGCAGCCAAATGCTATTGCCATAAAAGCGGCTTTTTTTACTAATTTCACCCTGGATTTTTAAGCTCCCGCCCTCAAACCTAAATAGCTTAGACTCTAATATTATAACGCCATCGGTTGGATGAATCGCTAACACTTTTTGCCAAACTACAAAACCAGCGGTCACATTCATTACTAAGCAAAAAATAATGGCTAATACTGAACTTAAAAATAGGCATAATATTAAACCGAGCATACAAAAAAAGACCACAATAGGTTTGTGGTCAGCTTTATTATTTGTAACCGTAAACCTATACACGAACTCGGTCTAAGATAAGCTGAACCATGCTATTTAGTTGCTCATCTTTACACTCTTGATGGCCCATAAACCATGCAAATAAATCAGGATCTTCTTCTGTGAGCAAACGCTGAAAGATAGCTTGCTGCTCTGCGTTTAAAGAGTCGTATGCTTCTTCTACAAACGGCATAAACAAAACATCTAGCTCTAACATGCCACGACGACAGGCCCAACGAATACGTGCTTTACTATGAATTTCAACCATTTTAAACCTCATACTTAATTGACTTAAGTTTAACAAACACAAGCCTATTTAGCAGCTATTAATCTCTTATTAAACAATAAACCCGCACCAATAAGCGCTTGCCTGTACCATACGTAACAACTGCGTTATTATGTCACTTCATTTCTATTGCAAAGAAGGTTTTTATGTCGAGCGTTTATGCATGTCCGTTATCTCATCAACTTATTAGCCTCTCAGGCGCTGATAAATTATCTTATTTACACGGGCAAATCACTCAAGATCTAAATAAATTAACCAGCAGTAATTATTTGTGGGCTGGCCATTGCAGCGCTAAAGGTAAACTTTGGGGCGTATTTAAATTATTTTCTTATCAAGACAGCTACTACCTTACAGGCAGCGAAAATGAAGTAGAAAAATCGTTAGCTGAGCTAAAAAAGTATGCCGTATTTGCAAAAGTTGACATTAGTGCATGCACAAAGCGATTAATTGGTCTCATTGGTGATGATTTATCGGATGTACTCGCACAACTTGATATTAACTTTGAAGGTGATGCGAGCGCGTGTGACTTTGAAACCGGGAAAGCACTAAAATTAGCTGATAACCGTGTTTTATTAATGGTTGATAGTCAGTTTAGTATGCCTGATGACGTATCTACACTTGATAACGAAGCTCCTTGGCAACAAGCATCTATGCTTGCAGGTGAACCTCAGTTAAGTGCAGATGCAATTGGCGAGTATGTTCCTCAAATGGTAAACCTACATGCTATTGGCGGTATAAGCTTTAAAAAAGGGTGTTATACCGGTCAAGAAACTGTGGCTCGCATGAAGTACCTAGGTAAAAATAAGCGTGCAATGTATATAGTCTCAGGTCAAAGCGAAGGGATACTTTCAGAGCCTGATTTGGAAACCCAATTAGGCGAAAACTGGCGCCGTGCGGGTAAACTTATTGCACAAAGCTTTAATGAACAAACAAAAAAATTAACCGGCCTTGTTGTGTTGCCAAACGATACTGATGTAACTCAGGTACTTCGTGTAAAACACACACCTCAGGTGGAGCTAAGCATTCTGCCTCTACCCTACTCTTTTGAAGATGAATAAATAGGAATGACTATGATCGTTGCGGCAAACAAAGTGGTAAAAATGCATTATTCGGTAATGGATAATGATGGCAATAGCATTGATAATTCGTTCGGTGGTGAGCCACTACACTTTATCATTGGCACAGGCTACTTAATTTCAGGCCTAGAAAATGCTTTGCAAGGCAAACAACCAGGCGACACACTTAGCGTAAAAGTTGAACCTGATGAAGGTTATGGCGAACGCCACGATAACCTAATGCAAGCTGTACCTAAGTCGATGTTTGAAGGTATGGAAATTGAAGTCGGCATGCAATTTCGTGCATCAACAGACGATGGTGACCAATCAGTAATGATCATCGATATCCAAGATGAAGAAGTTATTGTAGATGGTAATAACCCACTTGCAGGCATAACACTTAACTTTGATGTGGAAATACTAGAAGTACGTGATGCAACCGAAGAAGAACTTACTCATGGTCATGTACATGTACATGGTGAAGGTGGGTGTGGTCACGACCACTAATACACTGTTATACCAATTAAAAAAAGCGCCTAAGGCGCTTTTTTTATATCATATTGTTGCGCTTAACTGTTTCAGTTTTTGCCTTACTAGGCAGCGCGATTGATACATTCTTTTCTTTTAAAGCGGCTAGTAAACCTTTTTGATCGTTTGTGCCAACTCGATACAAAGTGCCATCTTTAAGCGTTAACTGTATTGCACTAAAGCCAGATACTGTATACACCCAACCATCATGAGTAATTCGCATACCAATACCGTGCCTGTAAGAGTTTTGAACTGCTTTTGCTTCTGCGACTTCGCTAAGCTCAATACTTTGCCCAGCAACACCTGGACCAAACGCCCAGCTAATATTCTTATCATCTACTTTTACTGTTAGGCCATGGAACAAAAAGCCCACCAGCACTAAAATCCCAGTAAATATTATTAAAGGTCCATCAGCGCCTAACAAGTTCCACGCAAGCGCCACAAAACCGCCAATCCACGCTAATACAAAAAAGATAAACACCGCATACTGTTTATGCTGATACATAATATTCTCTAAATTAAATAAATACTTAAAAGCTGTATACCAATGTAGCACTCAGCTCTGAGTCAAACTTGAGTTTATCATCTTCGGGTTTTGAATTATAACGATACATGTAGGTAAATTTGAGTGATACCGCGCCAATCACTTGGCTTATCAGTGCGGTTTCCGATTTTAAGCGAGAATTAAGACCTGAAAGCGACTGCTCTATACTCACATCTTGATTAAAACGAGTACGCTTAGAAACTAAACGTTCCCACTGCATTGCAACACGTACTAAATAACCGGTTTTATCAATTTCATCTTCGCTCACATCCGAATCCTCATCGGCGACTGAACGGTATAAACCAGGTCCTATATCAATATCTACTTTGTTTTTAGAGCCTTGATATACACGCGCACCATAGCCTGTCGCCACCGTGCTTTTAAAATCAAGTCCACTAAACTCATCTTCTTCGTAATCACCGTAAATAAAAAATGAGGAGTTTTTAACACCTAATTTATAGTTACCTTGCGCTGATACAAAAATACGATTAGCTGTAACATCAGTGCCACCGCTTTCATCGTTCTCATCACGCTTATAAAGAGAGTCTATTTTGAATTGGTTACGCCACTTTTCAAAATCTTGGTATAAATTACCTTTGAGCTTAAAACTGGTCGAATTGGTGTTACCTTTACTTAGAATAAAACCAAATTCAGTATCACCGTAAAGCATATCACCTTTGTGTAACTCATGAATTTCTTCATCAGAGAGCTTGCCATATTCATGAAAATCTTCAAATGGATCAACAGCCCAACTTGGGCAGCTAATTATTAAAAAAATTAAAAATAAATACTTACGCACAACACTCTCTCTGCACACAATTATAAAAATAAGCGGTATTGCTTATTCACTCTCTTTCCATAAAATATGACAAAACGGAGCATCTTTATCACGACTAATCAAAATTTTAGCAAACAAAACATCATCATTTTCAAATTCTAAACCAACTAGCACCTGAATAAAGTGCTCTGGCTCTATCTCAAGGGCAACAAAATCTTGCCACTGATCGTCTGGCTCGTCTTCTTCAATAAAGCCTAGGTCTTCTCTAAACTCATTAAAGTCTTCAACATCTTTATCACTCAAGTTATTTGGCGCTAGCTCTAAAAAAATATCATAAGCTTGGTGAGTAGCTTCTTCTACCGTATATAAACGTGGACCCGACATATGTGCTTAACCTTAAGCTTTTAAGTTGCGCTATATTATCAAATTTCATCATCACTTTGATAAAAAAAAGCGTAAAACACTGACTTTTTTGTAACTGAGTCATGCTTTATTCAGCATACAACTCAAACAATAAATAACAATTTAACTAACCCATTGAATATCAAGATTACTTTTTTAATTTAAGCTTAAAATAACAACGTAAAAAATTTTATTATCTCAAGTTCTAATTGTTTAGCTTTTTCTCATCTAAATCTAACCCTTTAAGACTACAGCTTTAGCAATAAATTCCATTTATTTAAAAAATACCGTCACTTTACTTAATTCTTATAACAACATAAGCTCAACTAACAGGTCAGAGGAGTGTGTAATGATAAAACTAAAAAAACAAAATGGCATTGCAACAGTAACGCTTAGCAGAGCAAAAAAACAAAACGCATTAAGCTTTGAAATGTTTGTAGAGCTAAACAAAGCCATTAAAAACATAAAAAGAGATCGCAGTATTCGTGCTGTAGTAATAAAAGGCGATGGCGAGCATTTTTGTGCAGGGCTTGATATATCAGCCGTAATGGCGGCACCATTGAATATTATAAAATTATTGCTTAAATGGTTACCTGGCAATCAAAATTTAGCGCAAAAAGTAGTATTAGGCTGGCAATCACTCAGCGTGCCCGTTATTGCACAAATTGATGGCAACTGCTTAGGGGGTGGATTACAAATAGCGCTGGGTGCCGATTACAGGATTGTCCATGTTGATGCCAAGCTTGCCATTATGGAAGCGCGTTGGGGGTTGTGCCCCGATATGGGCGCCAATGTAATGATGAGCGGTTTAGTTAAGCGTGACCAAGCCCTTTGGCTTGCAAGCCACGCAAAACCAATCACAGCACAACAAGCAAATGAGCTAGGTTTAGTTACTCAGCTTACCGATGATACTCAACAAGCCACTCAAAACATGCTCAGTACATTACTTGAGCGCTCACCCGATACGCTTGCTGCTATTAAACGTGTTACACAACTTAGCTATAAACCAAACCAACGAAAAATACTCGCTAAAGAAACTTTCAGCCAAATTCGCTTACTGCTAAACCCAAACACTAAAAAAGCAATTGCTAAAGCAAAAGGAAAAGCGGATATAACCTACGCAAATACAAAGCAATGGTAGACTATTGCACAATGCATAAAAGAGTTTGATTTGTTAAAGTTAAGCTCTTATCTTTTCTGTGAGCCACTTTGATGAAATATCTGCTCAGTAGCGCTATTATTTTACTATGTTTAGCCTGCGCTAAACTCATTATGCACTTTATTGGTGGAAGCTTTCCTGCACCGTTACTCGCTATGGTTATTTTATTAGTTTTACTCTTATCGGGTATTGTAAAAGAGCAACATATAAAACCATGCGCCTCCCCTATTTTAAATATTATGCCTATCTTTTTCATTCCAGCGGGTGTGGGATTTATTGAGCATCTCGGCCTTATAAAATCGCACTGGGCATTTTTAGCATCAGTTGTGGTGCTTGTCCCTATAACTACTTTATTGCTTGTTAGCAGTGTAATTGCGTACTTTAAGGGAAGAGAAAATAATGACTAATTTTACTTTTTCCGCTATTTCAGAGCTACAGCCTAATTTATGGTGGCTAAGTATTCCTTTTATTATTGTATTATTTTTAGCACTAAGGGCCGTAAACCAAAGTATAAAAAACAGCGTATTTAAATCGCTCACCAACCCCGTATTTTTAAGTATTAGTATTATTGCTTTATTACTCGTTAATCTAAACTTGCCTTATACGCAATTTGCCACGCACAGCAAATTACTAAGCTGGTTATTAGAGCCCGCGATTGTAGCTTTAGCGCTTCCTTTATATCAGCAGTTTACACACGTACGAAAAAATCTATTACTCATAGTCGCAACATGTAGCTTAGGTATTGTTAACGCAACCGTTGTGGCATTTTTGCTAAGCATATTATTTAATTCGCCAGCGCAGCTAAGTGCATCTGTTGCCGCACTCAGTGTGACGACCCCAATATCTTTAATTGTTACCGACTCGTTAGGAGGGATTAGCTCACTTGCTGCGGCTTTAGTTATTTTTATTGGTTTACTAGGCGCTTTATTTGGTTTTATGCTTTTTAAACTCATTAATATTTTTAATCACGAATCTCAAGGAGTTGCCATGGGCACAGCTTGCCATGCAATTGGGACCGCTGCTGCTATTGCTGAGCATCCAAAAGTAGGCGCTTACTCATCAGTTGCAATGGCACTAAGTGCTTTATTAACAGCGATTATAGTGCCGCTGTTATATCCATTTTTAGTCAACATTTTGCTATAGTTGGAAAAATACAACATAGCCCTAACATAGAGCGCTTTATGATCAGTTCTGAAATCGAACAGTTTGAAAAATATTACACCATGCTTACTGAGTATATGGTTACCTACAGTATGCAAATTGTTGGCGCTATTTTTATCGTCCTCATTGGTTTGTGGATAGCACAAAAGCTTGCCAAATTTGTAGCCGCGTTAATGACCCGTCATAACGTTGATATTACGCTCACAAACTTTGTCAGTAGCGTGGTAAAAGTACTGCTCATTGTAATGGTTATAATTATTGCACTTGGCAAAATAGGTATTAGCGTTACGCCATTTGTAGCAGCCATTGGTGCTGCGTCTTTAGGTGCAGGTTTAGCACTACAAGGAATGCTTTCTAATTATGGTGCAGGCCTTGCCATTATAGCCACGCGACCTTTTGTTGTTGGTGATACTATTGAAGTTAAAAATGTAAGCGGCCAAGTTAAAACAATTGAGCTTGGCTACACTATTTTAATCAATGAAGAAAAAGTAGAAATCACCATTCCAAATAAGCACATAGTGGGTGAAATACTTCATAACTCATTTAGTTACTCATTGGTCAAAGGTGAAATAGATATAGCTTATAGTGCATGCTCTGATAACGCGATTAGCCTCATTGAAGACGTACTTAAAGCACATGAATTAGTCGCACAAAATCCGTTATCACAAGTGGGTATTGAACGCTTCGCCGATAGCGGTGTTACAATAAGCTACCGATATTGGGTGCCTACTACTAAAATTATCGAAACCAAACTGGCTATTAACGGTGGTGTTTATAAAGCAATTAATAACGCTGATATTGAAATTCCATTCCCTCAACGCGTCATTACAATTAACAAAGCAGACCTAGAAAGCTAATTTATTTTTATTTTGAGCTTGCATATCTGCAAGCTCATCCTTTACTACCCCCCTCTGCTCAGAATAAACTCAAATAGTTGTGTTATAGATTTATTTGCCATATAAATAGTGTTAATAAATATCAATACGCACTTAATTTTTAATAATAAAAAACAATAATGAGTAATGATGATGCGCAACCCCTTCTACCTAGGCGATTGGCAAGTAACACCCTCAACTAACTCAATTCAACTCACTGGTAAAGCCAAACAGTTAGAGCCCAAAGCGATGGAAGTTTTATTGCATTTGTGTCAACAAAATGGCGACATTGTAAGCAGCGATGAATTGCTCAATAAATGCTGGAAAAATACTGATATTGGCGATAATCCATTACATAAAACTATCACTCAGCTAAGAAAAGCGCTCGGTGATAAAGCCAATGAACCACATTATATTGAAACTATCCGTAAACGTGGCTACCGCATTATTGCAAAATTATCTTTTCCGTTAGCAGATCCTATCCCAAGCACTAAAAGTACATGGCAGGGAGGATCCCCTTTCTTAGGCCTGCGTGCATATAACCCAAATGATACCCACGTTTTTTTTGGCCGTACCCAATCTATAGCTACCCTGCTGGAAAGGATATCTAGCCAGGTAAATTACGGTCGTGCTTTTTGCTTAATACTTGGCCCTAGTGGTACAGGTAAATCCTCGCTTGTTAATGCTGGAATTTTACCAAAACTGCTAGATGAGCGAGGCTATAATAGCATCGGGGTTATTTCCTACACCCAGATCGACTTTGCAGATGTGCATAAAAATAGACTTTTTCTAGACTTAGCTTCTGCATTACTTGATTGGGATATAAACGCCCAGCCTGTGTTTGAAGGATTAAGCGCGCAAACACTTGCAGAGCAACTAGAATTGGCAATAGATGGCGTAATTAACGCCATACAAGCTGCACTTAGTAAAGCCTCTACACAACTTAAAACACCCCAGTTATTTTTATTTATTGACCGCTTAGAAGTACTGCTTTCTTCTCCTATATTTAGTAGCGAAACACGCAGCCATTTTTTATCGGTTATTGAACGCTTAGCAATCTCTAAAGCTGTGATTGTATTTAGTGCGTGTCGTAACGACTTTTACCCTTTAGTGGTTGAACAACCAAGTTTAATGGCAGGCAAAGCTCATGGCGCGCACTACGATTTAACACCGCCAAACCGCCAAGAACTCCAACAAATTATTCGCCTGCCAGCGTTAACCGCTAATTTAACGTTCTCCAATGACCCACAAACTCAAACACCACTGGATGAAATATTGTGCGCCGATACCGCCAATAACCCCGATGCATTGCCCATGCTGCAATACACATTGCAAGAGCTGTACTTACAGCGCAGTGATAATAACGAGCTACTGCACAGTGTTTACAAAAAACTCGGGGGTATTGAGGGTGCCATAGGCAAAAAAGCAGAAGATATATTTATTGACCTTAGTAATGAGCAACAGCAGCAACTAAAAAGCGTATTATCACAACTGATCACTTTAAACCCAGATGGTAAAACCATTACGAGCCGCGCTGCCCGCTGGCAAACATTAACAAACACAAGCCAAAAAGAGCTTGTGCAAGCCATGGTCGATAGCCGTTTATTTGTATCGCATTTACAAAACCAAGAAGCCTGTTTTAGCCTTGCTCACGAGGCATTATTGCGTCAATGGCCGCGCGCAAAACAATGGATTAATGACCACAAAGATGCCTTAGCAATAAAAAGTCGTTTACAACATCAAGCACAAAATTGGGTAGATGAAGATAAAAGTAGTGCTTACCTCCTAGCGCCAGGTAAACCGCTACAAGAAGCGCAGCTATTACTTAACGACAAGCTGTTTAAATTAGATGATAACGAGCATGCTCTTATCAAAAGCTCTGTAAAAAAACAAAAACAAAAATAAGAGCAAAACGAGTGACCGTTGCTTTATTGTGCTTACTTACATTTACCGCGTTATTAATGAGCTTTACTAGTTTTAAAGCCCAACAGCATGCGCAAAAAAAACAGCTTGAGGCCGAAAGCTTACTAGGGTTTATGGTCGGCGACTTTGCCGATAAATTACGTAGCGTTGAACGTATGGACTTACTTGATGGTATTAGTAATAAAGCACTTGAGTATTTTACTGATCAAACTGACGATTCAAGTTCACTTTTTAGCTTTAGCGATAATAAAGCACAATTTAACAACCGTTTTCAGTACGCACAAACCCTCGAAGCAATGGGTGAAGTAGCTTATTCCCGAGGTAAAACCGATGAAGCCTTTACCGCCTTTGAAAACGCCCGCACCCGCCTTGAGGCATTATTAAAAATACAGCCTAACAACTTAGAGCTACTCACGCTTGCAGGTGCCAATGCCTTTTGGCTTGGTCAATTAGCTTATGATCAAAATGATCATCAAGCTACTGAGCAAATGTTTAAAAAATACCACGCTTACAGTAAAAAAATGTATGCGCTGGCGGCCAATGATTTTAACTCCATTATGGAATTATCGTATTCATCTAATTCTTTAGGTTCTTTATACATAGAAAAATCTAACTACAGCGCTGCAAAAAAGAACTTTACAGAGTCACTTTTACTTAAAAATAAAGCGCTTGAACTGAAACCTAATAACAAAGATTTACTTCGAGATAAATCCGATACGATTAGTTGGCTTGCAAAAACAGAAGAGAAACTAAGTAACTTTAAAGAAGCAGTTAATATATTAGAGGCTGCAGTTGAAGTAATCACAAAATTGATTGATAACTACCCTAGTGATGCAAGCCTTTTTTACACGTCAGCAAACCTATATATGCAACAAAGTTATTTACTGAGCTATTTGAGTGATAAACGGATGGCTCATAAAAAAGCCAGCTTGGCTAATCAAGTTATCAATGAAGCTTTAGTACAAGATCCAAAAAACAATAAATTTCAGCTTATGTATTATCGTTCTTTAGCACATTCACTAATGCTATCTACTGATGAAGCTACTGACTCAACAATTGAAAAAATAATTAATTTTTTAAAATCTCAAAATTTTAAAAATAACAGCACTATTAATACACAAATTACACTGATTCAATATTTTATAAATAGACAATTACCACTCAAAGCGCAGGAGTTGTTAACTGAGCTTGAGAATAATGAAAACTACACACATCAATTAGCCAACCTAACTAGAACTGGTGATTACTTAGTACATACGCGAATAAACTTAATCAAAGCAAACTTAGCTACAACTAATAAACAGCGAGAGCAATTTTGCTTAAGTGCTATCAAAGCAATTTCTGAAGCTGCAAAAATAAGTCAGAGCGTAAAAATAACATACCCACTAGTACAAGCTTATACCTGTTTAAACAGGGAAGACGAAATATCAGATATAAAAACAAGCCTAGTTAAATTAGGCATTACGAACTTCCAACTATAATTACTCATAAAGGAAATGATATGAATAACACCCTAGAAAATGTCGACTTTCAAGTAAATATTGAACTTAACAACGGTGAAGCTATTTTTAGCTATACAAAAAATGGCGAATCCGCTACTGGCGGTGGTGTTGTAAGAACTGAAACCGCTGGCAACTACAATTTAGACGACGCCACAATTCAAAATGGTTTCGTATTTACTGGCGCTACTATCACCGATAACGACACACAAAAACCATGCGCCCAAGACTTCAGCTATAAAGTAAGTGACAACGGCCACACAATTATCATTACCGACACAGATGAAAATGATGGCTCTGTATGCTTAATCTTTAACGTTGAGTGTAATGGCAATAAATATGAAAGCGCTGATCCTCAAGTTAAGAATGAAAAAGAACTCTAATTAGTAATGCTTATTTTTAAATTGCACAGGCATATTAATTGCGGTGTAATTTATTTAAAAACGCCCCTTAAATAAACTTAAATAACAACAACTTAAATCAGAAGGTTACCGAAAGGTTTAAAAACGATAAATTGAATAAACTGCTAGACATAAAGTTTCATTAACAATAAAAATGAGCAACACCATGTCTAACAATAATGAAAATAGCAAAGCAAACAACACCGACAGCGCTGTATCTGCATTAATCAGCAGCATTTCTAATACCGTTAACAATGAAAAAATAAGCGCAATTATTAATGTCACTAATGTCATGGCCGATGCTATTTTTATTGTTAATGCAGATGGGGTGTTTGAATCAGTAAATCCCGTAGCAGCACGTTTTTTCAATGTAACGTCTGATTCATTAATAGGTAAAAAATGGCAAGATTGTTTACAAGAACAGTATCGCGATGACTATAAATACATGTTTGAAAGTTGGAAAAACAACTATCAAACACCACTCAACCATGGCCCGAAAGAAGTTAAAATAAGAAAAAACAATGGTAACTGTTTAGATGTTGAGTTATCTATATCATGTTTACCCGAATCGGTAGTCGCAAGTACCCCACTTTTTATTTGTATAATGCATGATATTTCAAAGCACGTTAAAAAGTATAAAGTACTGGAAAACGTAGCCAAACTTGATCACCTCACTGGTATTGCTAATCGTTGTACTTTAGAAAAAACCATCACCTGGATTCAAATTGTAAGTGCATAACTTGTTTTGGGTAGATTAAGTGGTCAGTTGCTCATAAGCTAACTGCTTTTTCTCCGGCAAGAGATTTTACAATGAGACATTACAAACAACTGACCTATGCGCAAAGATGCCAGATCGCCGTTCTAAAGAAAAGTGGTTTTACGCAACAAAGTATTGCTGAGCTAACTAATTTATCGCAATCTACGATTTCAAGAGAGCTTTCTAGAAATACAGGTAAGCGAGGTTACAGACACAAACAAGCTCATGAGCGGGCTTTGTTTCGCCGAAGAAGTGTAAGAAAACCGCTTAAGATGACACCTGAAATGATGGCTTTAATTACCCAGAAGCTTAATGAGAAGTGGAGCCCTGAACAGATAACGGGATGGTTGCGTAAAGAAAGTGAACGGTCTGTCAGCCATGAATGCATTTATCTGTATATCTGGGAAGATAAAAAAGCAGGTGGTGAGTTATACCTACATCTGCGCCGACACGGTAAGAAATATCACAAGCGCAGTCATGGTAAAACAAACCGAGGGCAAATAAAAAATCGCGTTAGCATTGAAGAACGCCCACAAATAGTTGATGAGAAAGGTCGTATCGGAGATTGGGAAATAGATACCGTCATAGGTAAAGGTCATCGAGGTACCCTTGTTACCATTGTAGAGCGGGTCACCCAATTCACTGTATCAACGCAGGTGGCAGGCAAAACAGCACAAGCCGTCACTGCGGCGACGATAGAACTATTAAGGCCATATAGGTCAGCGCTTCATAGCATCACGGCTGACAATGGAAAAGAGTTCGCTTATCACGAGCAAATCACAGAGGCTTTATGTGTTCCTGTTTATTTTGCTCACCCTTATCACTCATGGGAGCGCGGATTGAATGAAAACACGAATGGATTACTACGCCAGTATTGGCCGAAGAGCACAGATTTTAAGGCGGTAACACCAGCGCAGGTTATACCAGTACTTGAGCAACTTAATAATCGTCCGAGGAAGACACTTGGATTTGAAACGCCTGCAAAATTGATGCAGGATCACTTGGCGGCTAAAGCCGCCTAAACGTTATGCACTTCAGATTTGAATCCGCGTCATTAAAAATTGGCAAGAATGCATAGTTAACAAGCAGCCTCTTAGTTTTATACTTATTGATATTGATTACTTTAAATTATTTAACGATAACTTTGGCCATGTAAAAGGTGATAAGTGCCTTCAAAAAGTCGCTCGTACAATTGAAGAGTGCTTACCATCTAAAGACAGTTTAGTAGCACGCTATGGTGGTGAGGAGTTTGCTGTTGTGCTGCCTCGTTCGCACATTTCAAATGCACAAATGATTGCTAAGCGTATTCAAGAAAAAATACTCAACATTAATTTTAGAGATCTCGGTTTACCAGCGAATGTAAAAATAAGTGTAAGTCAGGGTTTAGCATGTGAATACAATAATCAATACAGAACATCTGAGGCATTAATATGCGCGGCGGATACGGCCTTATACAGAGCGAAGTCGGAAGGTCGTAATAAATTATGTATAAGGTGATGTACTAACTATTTGGTATAGCATTTATCTACTAAAATAAAAAAACCGCAATTGCGGTTTTTTTATGACTTGAGAAAAGCTTAAATATCGATTAGCAATCCTTCGTCTTTTTTAATCTTTTCGATCACCATATAAGTATGATGAGTACCCACGCCGGGAATATCTACTAAGTCGCCAAGAACTTGTCTATATTCTTCCATATTAGAAACGCGAATTTTTAATAAGTAATCATAACCACCAGCAACCATGTCACATTCGACTACTTGTTCTATCCTTAATATGTGCTCTCTAAATACTTTAAATACAGCTGTATTTGAAGCAACAAGCGATACTTGAACATGCGCTACTAAGCTCTGATTAAGTTTAGCTTCGCTAAGCTTGGCATAATAGCCTTCAATATACCCTTCTTGCTCTAATCGTTTAACACGATCTAGGCACGGGCTGGCACTCAAATTAACCTGTTTTGCGAGGTTAACATTAGAAATTCTGCCGTTCTTTTGAAGAACGTCTAGTATGGCTAAATCAATACGATCTAGCATGCGTAATCTATTTGGAATTGTCATAACAGAATTTTATGCGGATAAGTTAAATTTATACCCTGTAAATTATCGTAAATCGCGAAATTTAACCAGCATATTCTGCTGAATTTTAATTAGAATGCACTCACAATATCACTGGTAATTTATTGGTAATTAATTTTACTTTAATTCTTAACATCCTGAGGGTTGCTTATGTTATTCAACGGCGATTTAACTACTACTTGTCCTATCAGACAAAGAATCCGTGACTTCTACCGCATAGATGAAAATGCAGTTATTGATCATATTTTACCGCTTGCAGAAGTAGGCGTAAAAGCACGAAGTCGTGCCTGGGAAAGAGCCCGCCAGATTGTTTTGAACATTCGTAAAGAGCAAGATGGGCAAGGCGGTGTTGATGCGCTTTTAAATGAATTTTCACTCTCTAGTGAAGAAGGCGTTGTATTAATGTGTTTGGCCGAAGCACTGCTTCGCGTACCAGATAAAGCAACTCAAGATGTACTTATTCGTGACAAGTTAGCCAAAGGTGATTGGAGCTCTCATTTAGGAAGCAGCGATTCTTTATTTGTAAACGCATCTTCTTGGGGATTATTAGTTACCGGTAAAATGGTTAACTACACAGACAAAACTAAAGAACAACAGTTCGGCATGCTTAAAAAGACCATTGGTCGTTTAGGTGAGCCAGTTATTCGTAAGTCTGTAAACTTTGCTATGAAAATTATGGGCAAGCAATTCGTAATGGGTCGTACCATTGACGAAGCAATTGAACGTGCTGCCGAAACAGAGCAAAAAGGCTATGTGTATTCTTACGATATGCTAGGCGAAGGCGCGCGCACAATGAAAGATGCGAAGCGTTACTTTGACAGCTACATGAACGCTATACACTCTATTGGTAAAGCGGCCAATGGTCGTGGTCCAATTAAGAGCCCTGGCATTTCAGTTAAGCTTTCTGCTATTCATCCACGTTATGAGTTCACTCATAAAGACCGTGTGATGGAAGAAATTGTACCAAAGTTAAAAGAGCTTGCGCTTGCCGCTAAGAAATACGATATCGGCTTTACTGTTGATGCTGAAGAAGCTGACCGTTTAGATATTTCTCTAGATGTAATTGAAGCAGTATTTAGTGATGAAGATCTTGGTGATTGGCAAGGATTTGGCTTAGCGGTTCAAGCGTATCAAAAACGCGCTATTTTTGTAATTGAATGGCTAACAGACCTTGCAACCCGTGTTGGTCGTAAGATGATGGTACGTTTAGTTAAAGGCGCATACTGGGATACAGAAATCAAAACCACACAACAAGATGGTTTAGAGCATTTCCCTGTATTTACTCGTAAAGCAACGACCGATGTTTCTTACAAAGCATGTGCAATTAAAATGCTTGAAGCGCGCGACGTGCTTTATCCGCAATTTGCTACACATAACGCTTACACTGCTGCGACTATTTTAGAAGTAGCGAAAGGCGACAACACAGGTTTTGAATTTCAACGTTTGCACGGTATGGGTGAATCATTATTCGACCAAATCGTTAACGAAGAAAAAATTCAATGTCGTGTATATGCACCCGTTGGTCAACACGAAGACCTACTTGCTTACCTTGTTCGTCGTTTGTTAGAAAATGGTGCTAACTCATCATTTGTAAACGCCATTGTGGATACAACAAAACCTGTTGAATCATTACTACCAGACCCTGTAGAAACACTGCAAGGCTTGCGTAATAAGTACAATACGCAAATCAGAATGCCGATTGATTTATACGGTGAAGAACGTGCTAATTCTAAAGGCATGGATTTAACCGATATTAACGTTATTACCCCTTTCAAAGAGAATCTTGAAACATGGTTTAACGAGCACTTAATTGAGCAAAGCCAAGTACCAGAAGGCTCATTGGCTGTTAAAAACCCAGCAAATCACAAAGAAATCATCGGCCACGTTAAATTGCAAACTGGCGAAGAGATGAAAGTATTACTGGCTAACGCTGAAGCTGCACTTGAATCATGGTCACAAACACCTGTAAAAGACCGTGCTAATCTACTGCGCCGCGTTGCTGATATTTTAGAGCGCCATCATGATGAACTAGTCGCTATCTGTATTAAAGAAGCGGGTAAAGTAGCGCAAGATGGTATTGATGAAGTACGTGAAGCGGTTGATTTTTGTCGTTACTACGCAGCGCGCGCTGAAGAGTTATCTAAAGATGAGCGTTTTGAAGCCCGTGGCGTTATTTTATGTATTAGCCCGTGGAACTTCCCGCTTGCAATATTCTTAGGTCAAGTTGCTGCTGCGATTGTTACAGGTAACACTGTAATTGCTAAGCCTGCTGAGCAAACAAGTTTAATCGCCCTTCGTGCTATTGAACTAATGCTGTCTGTTGGTTTACCTGAGCATGTTGTTCAACCGGTTATTGCTCGTGGTTCTGAAGTAGGTAAAACAATCGTTCCTGATGAGCGCATTCAAGCGGTTATGTTTACAGGTTCTACTGAAACAGGCACATTAATTTCTCAAACACTTGCTGCACGTAACGATATTCAAGTACCGTTAATTGCAGAAACAGGTGGCCAGAACTGTATGATTGTTGATTCAACGGCCCTTCCTGAGCAAGTAGTTGACGATGTGATCAGTTCTGGTTTTCAAAGTGCTGGCCAACGTTGTTCTGCCCTTCGTGTTTTATTCATTCAAGATGACGTAGCTGATGGCATTATTGAAATGCTTAAAGGTGCCTTAGCTGAGTTACACATTGGCGATCCATCGTTATTATCAACTGATGTTGGTCCTGTAATTGATGAAAAAGCACTTAAAAACTTAAATGAACACGTTGAGTACTTAAAAGGTAATTCTATACTTCATTACGAGTGTAAAATCCCTGATAACACTCAAAATGGCGCATACTTTTTTGCCCCTCGCTTGTACGAAATCGAAGACTTATCAGTACTTAAACGTGAAGTGTTTGGCCCATGTGTACATATTGTTCGCTTTAAATCGAATGAACTTGATGATGTGATGGATCAAATAAATAACACGGGCTATGGTCTGACAATGGGGGTTCATTCACGTATTGAAGAGCGTTGTGAGTACCTTGCTAAGATGTCACGTGCAGGTAATGTTTACATTAACCGCAACATGATTGGTGCAATTGTTGGTGTGCAACCGTTTGGTGGCCGTGGTTTATCAGGTACTGGCCCTAAAGCCGGTGGCCCTAACTACCTACAACGTTTAGTAAAAGAAAAAGCATCACCAGATAACGTACAAATGACTAACCTGACGCCAGATGAGCTTGATTTACACCACTACAGCGGTGCGAATGAGCAAGTTCAAAAGCTAATGACGAACTCAATGCGCGATGAAAAAATCTGGCGCGCAACACCACTAAACGACCGTGTTTCGGCTGTACGTCAGTTGCTTGCTAAAATTGCGACGGTAGAAATTATCGACGATTTAGCAGACGATTTAGCATTAACACTATCAGAAGCACGTGCACAGCTTAACCGCCTTGAAAAGCACATGCGTAAGTTTACTACCCTGCCTGGGCCAACGGGTGAGTCAAATACACTTCATCTAGAAGCACGTGGTTGCGTAGTGTGCTATGCAGATAAGAGTACATCATTTAACTTCTGGGCATTGTCTATCATTACTGCTATTGCCGCCGGTAATACGGTAATTACAGTAGCGTCTGAGCTGTTTTATGATGAAGCCGTTGCCTTTAAAGATAAATTTATCTCTACAGGTGTTGCTGAAGGTGTTTTCCAAGTAGCTAAACCTAACCAGCTACAAGCTATTTTGGCCCACCCTCATTTAGCCGGTGCGGTAGTTGCTGCTCGCTCGTCTCGCTTAGGCTACTTTAGCCAACAGCTTGCACAGCGTAAAGGCGCAATTTTACCAGTAATTAGCTCTGAGTATTACGATACACTGATTAAACGTCTTATTACTGAAAAAACAATCAGTATTGATACAACAGCATCGGGTGGTAACACATCACTAATGACGCTTGTTGAAGATGATGAATAATTAAGCTAATGTTTTTTTAAATAAAAAATAAAAAAGGCACTGAAAAGTGCCTTTTTTATTAGGTAGTAACGTATGTTTTTGTTAGGTTAGTTAAAGATTAGTAACAGAAGCAGTAAATTTGAAAATAATTCCCGTTAGTCAGCTACTCCCAGGTATGTTTGTACAAAGTGTTACCAAGCAAACTGGTAGTATCAAAATTAAAAATCAAGGCTGGGTTAAAACTCAGGCAGGTATTAACAACTTGATAAAAGCAGGCATTCTAGAAATAGAAATCGACCCTGATAAAACCCTCATTGATACAGTCCCCGAAAAAGATCCAATTGCGACACCTACAACAAAAATAAAGCGCGACCCTTGGCAAAAAACACACAGTGCCGAACAAGAAATGGGAAAGGCAAAAAAGCTGTATGACGAAGCTAAAACGCTACAAATAAAAGCATTTAAAGATATAAAAGCAGGCCGCGATATAGATATTGCGCCATTTAAAGAGCTGGCAAGTGGCTTTATGGACTCTGTTTTTAGAAACCAAGATGCCCTAGCCTGCCTTACTCAAATGCGCCAAAAAGATGCCTACCTACTTGAGCACTCTATTAATGTATCGATACTAATGGGGATCTTCGCTAAGCATTTAAGTATAGAAAAAAACATTATCGTTGAGCTGACTACAGGCGCACTTTTACATGACATTGGAAAAATAAAAATTCCAGATGAAATACTCAATAAACCTGGTCGCTTTACTGATGAAGAATTTAAAATAATGAAATTGCACTCGCTTTTCAGTAAAGAGATTTTAGAAAAGTCCGGCTTAACAGGTATCGCTGTTGATATTGCAGGTATGCATCATGAAAGGCTTGATGGTAAAGGCTACCCATTTGGTAAAAAGGGCGACGAAATAAGCCAATACGTACGTATGGCGTCAATTGTAGATGTGTATGATGCACTCACTGCAGAGCGTGTTTACAAGGCAGGCATGGAGCCAATAAAAGCGTTTAAAATACTAAAAGATGGGTGCCCAGATAGCTTCGACCCTGTGCTGCTTAATAAGTTTATTCAATGTATTGGTATTCACCCAGTAGGAACGCTTGTTAGGTTATCGAGTCAAAAAGTTGGCTTAGTGACCGAGAGTAACCCAAGTACACCACTAAAGCCTATTGTTAAAACATTTTACAGCGCCAAACATAGTCGCTATACAGAGATAAAAGATATCGATTTATCTAATAAAAAAACCCTAGATACCCTTGAATCAGCGGTGAAACCTAAAGAGTATAATATTGATTTAGAACGCTTTTATAAAAACTCAATATTATCCTAAGCAATATTGAGAGCTCAACACTCTACCGAGCTCTCAATTAAATAACTAAGCGCTTACTCTGGCCAATCTTGCAAAGCTTTTAAGCTAAACTCATAACCATCAAAATCAAGTACACTTTGTTCAGGTGTAATCTCTCTTACAGTTAAAGCGCCAATGCTCTCACCTTCATGTAGCTCTCGGCCATTTAGCTTGATCCAACGCTTATCCGCACTCGATGAATATATATGTGCTTGATATTTAATACTAGGCAACATTGATTGCAAACCATCAGGCAGCAATTCTACAGGCTCAACACGTGATGACGTTTTTGATGCTTGGGTAACTTCATAATCTTGATTTTTTTCGACGTCTTGTATAGCTTGAGCAAACGCATTTTTAAGTGTTGTAGGCACCTCATCAAGTTCAGGATCGCTCATCAATTGAGATTGGTTGCTACCATTAATTGGCTTACCCAGGACTTTATATTTACTCATATCTAGTTGAGCAGATGCTGTATTTTGACTTTGCCCAAATACCGAAGCGTTCTGCATATTATTTGGATTGTAATTACTTTGTGGATTAAATACTGGCTGATTATAATTTTGAACCGGCATTACTTGTTGCATGTTTTGCTGATTATAACCTGCTGCGCTCGTGATCTGGCTCGACGGCATAGGAATATACTGACCATTTGGGGTTAATAACATTTGCTGTACACCATTGGGTGTTTGCACATGCACAAGTTGCCCTTCAATTGTTGCAGTATTTGTTGGAGCTACTTTAGCAGGCTCTAACTTAGCTATTTGCTGTTTTTCAACTTCAACATCTACCTCTTTAACTTCTTCTTTAGGTGACGATTTTTCACTTTCAACCACCTTAATTACAGCGGGCTCCGATATGTTTAATAAAGTAGTACCTTGAAACCACTTACCCGTAGTAAACCCACCAGCTACCGCAATAAAAGCAGCTAAGCTTGTACCAAATACTAGCGCTAATCGTCTATAACGCTTAAGTGCTTGCTGTTGCTTTAACTGCTCTGATTGTAAGTCGTATTGCTCAGCACTCATATCTGATTGCTGTGACTGCTTTAGCGCATCTAATAAATAAGACATAACTTACCTAACTATAAAATAAATGAAAGCCCAATGCCTACGGCAAATAAAGCAGCGAATGCAAGGCTATATGGTACTAGTGACGTTGCTTTGTTAGCCTCATTAACGGGCGCTACAAAATCCATGGGTAATGACTCATGTGCTGATTTTTTTATTATATCGCTATCAACTATCAACTGCTGCTTTGCAAAAGTGCCTACCAAAGCTCGCTCACAGACCAAGTTCATTAATCGTGGCACACCACCGGTTAATTGATGAACAGCTTGCATAGCATCCATCGAAAAAATTCCTTTATCACATCCTGCAACATGTAAACGGTGCTTTATGTAAGCGACTGTTTGGCCTTGCGTAAGTGGTAATAAATGGTAACGAGCTGTTATTCTCTGGGCGAGTTGCCTTAATTCATTGCGCTTTAAAAGCTCTTGTAGCTCAGGTTGACCAACCAATACTATTTGTAATAATTTTTTATGATCGGTTTCTATATTTGTCAACAAGCGTAATTGTTCAAGCACATTAGGGGCAAGTAACTGCGCTTCATCAATTATAAGAATGGTATGCCCACCCGATTTATTATTGGTCTCTAAATGCTTTTTTATAATATCGGTAAGACTTTTAAGCGTTGCATTATTAGCATCATAACTAATGTTGAGCTCATCACAAATACTGGCTAATAACTCTAGCTCTGAAAGTGCTGGGTTATGGATCATAGCTACTTGCGTGTTTTCAGGTAACTGCTCTAACATACTGCGGGTAATTGTAGTTTTACCTGTACCCACTTCGCCTGTTAATAATACAAAACCACCGTCTTCACCTAATCCATAGGTAAGGTGTGCTAAGGCTTCTTTATGTCGTTCACTTAAAAATAAGTAATGAGGGTTGGGCGAAATTGAAAAAGGTTTTTCATTCAGGCCAAAATAGCTTAAATACACCGTGATGTTCCTTCGTAATTAAATCACGGCCTATAATGGCAAAAAAACGCGCTAAGTGACAACGTTGTAAGCGCTTTATTATTGAAATAACGTAAATTTATGTAAAACCAAAAAATGCAGCGGGTTTAAGGCTGCACTTTCATCTGTCTAATCTTACTATGTACTTTATTCTTCGTAACGAACTAACCGCAAATACACATTACTGGTTTTGGCGTGTAAGCTATTAAGCCCACTATCAAATTGATAAACCCACGCCGAGCTCATAGTGCTCACACCCGATGTATTTGACCAATAGTTTTGAAGCTTAGTACCAAAAAACACCTCTTCATTAATGCTCGGCTCGGTACAACTGTGCTCTAAAATACTCGCAAGCTCTTTAATGTTAGGCATTTGCCAATCATCGTAATCTGCGGTTGTATCATTTTTAGCACCGCGTAGTGCTTCTTGCCAAGTAAGAGAAGGTGTTGAGCCTTCACAAAGCTGGGTCTCTGTATTATAAGTTTGCCCATAACTACAGCGTTGCCACATGAGGCCTGTTTCGGTATCAGACACTGTACCATCTGTATTTATGGTAAATCTATCTGTCGGCGTTGTGGTATCTGCACCGTCGTAGCACGTTTGCGCCGCTGCAATATTAAAGCTCAAGCTTATAGTTGCTAGTGCATAGAGTAATTTTAATCTCATTATTTTCTCCTAACGGCTTCTAACTAAGCGAACATACGCGGTATTTTCTTTTGGATAAGCAAGATCGTTACCATCACTCATGTCAATGATATACGCTTGCGATAAACTTGTACCATCGGCTGCGGTTTGTGAGGTCCAGTAACGTAAATGGCTTAATGCACTTTCACTGGGCATATTAGGAAAAAACGCCTCATCAATTAATATGCTTTGCCCTTGTTTACCGTAATCAATTAAACCTAAAAGCTCTGTATAAGTAGGTAACCGCCAGTTTGTACCACCACAAAAATCTAAGTTATTTACTTCGTTTATATAACTTTGTACACCGCAACTTGTGTTGTCCGGACACGTTGAATTGGCTGTACTGGTATCGGTAAAAGTAGTATTCCCTACATCCCAAAAGTAATGATTTTGCCCCTCACGCAAACTTGTATTTGGTAATACTCCTGAGGATTCACTTTTTACTTCCCATACAAGTCCAGTAACATTATCGCGTATACAGGTAAAGTCACTACTATCATCACCAACTTCATCAGCAAACTGATTAAGTTTAGTGTAGTCAAACGCTAAATTACCTTTGCCAACCTTATCTATGCGGTTTGCATAGCTATCGCGTCCAAGCTCAGCATCTTGCGCTGGAAAGTCATCGCTTTCACAGTTAATTCGTTGGGTGTTGTTATAGCACTCACCAACACCACTATCATTTATAAGCCCAAGCGCTTTTGGTGATACATCAACAAATAAAGAATCTGTATCGGTGCGTCCTTTTGAGTCGGTTACCGTTACTTCAAAGCTCAACGTGGATTCAGTATCTACATCAGAGGCAAAAAATGTCGTTGTACATTGGTCGCTATTACTTAATGTTTCGCTATTACCGGTAAGTTGTTGCCATTTACATTGATACGTATCGGTGACAGTTTCGCTATTCGTTGCATCAAGCGTTACTTCTTCAAACTCTTCGACATTTTGATCAGCGCCTGCATTTGCATCCACTAGTTCATTTGTTTTATTAAGTGTCATTGAATATTGAGTACTCGCCTCACCGCCTTCATCATCAGTGACTGTTAGCTGCCAAGATAAATTTACGTTACTTTCTAGTAATGGATGAGAAAAGCTAAGAGTTGACTCGTTAAAGCTCGCAATATCTAAATCAGGACCTGATAGCAGTTGCCACAAATAACTATCAATTTGGCCATTGTCATCAGGATCGCTCGACTCAAGGGCGCTCAAAGTCACTGTATCATTATAAACAGAAGGGAGTGTTTCAGGTAAGGTTTGGGTAATAACGGCTAAAGGAAGCTGATTATTAGAGCTAACCGAAATAGAAATATCGTCACTAACAGCGCTACTACCCGTACTTTGATAGCTCACTCTTAAGATTATTTCACTATCAGTTTTTACGTCAGGGGCTGTAAGTGTTTGCTCTGCGCCATCAAGCGGAAAACCTTCTAAGCTTGGGCCGCTAACCTGTTGCCATGAAAACGTACCATCCGCAGGGGAACCTTGTGCTGTGATGGTAAATTCAGTTTTTTCGATAATTTGTAAATCGGCTCCAGCATTAACAGATGTTTCTACAACTGTATTATCGCTGTCACCGCCACCGCCTCCACACGCACTCAGCAAACCACAAGAAATGAGGGGGATTAAAGCAAACGCTTTCATACGCAGCTCCTTATTATGTCAAATAATTACTATAGTGTAATCATAAGCAATAAAGATGCCATTAAAGTGCTACATATATGTGTCTTGATGAATGCGTACAAATAGCTTTGTGCCTATTTTGCTGTAATCAATTTTATACTCTCGACCATCTAACGCTTGAATAAACAATAACTGTTTTTCTTCGCCAAATATATCAGCGCTACTTACATAAACCATCTCTAAATAACGCTCTTTTGCGTCGCGACGGTTTTTGGGTAACTCTTCTTTAAATGGCTCCAAGCCATGTTGCGTTACTTTAATTTTGGGATGGATTTCAGAGTTTACAATCACTAAATCGTGCTTTTTATCTTTATGTATTATGGTGTTTCGACCACTTTTTAAAAAGGCTCTGTCTTGGCTCATTTTTCTTTCCTACAGTCGCAGCTTAATTATTAATTTGCGACGCTATAAACTGACTAGGCTCGCGCTTCCATTTATTTAAGTTAGCACTAAATGTCCAGATATCTCTATCCAACACACTGGCTGGCAATAATAAATCGTAACCGGTTAACAGTCGAAGGTGCTTAGTTCTGTTGGCAAACATGGCTATAAGACCAGTATAGCTTATCCCTTTATGGGATGTGTAATGTGTATCTTCTATTAGCCATTCTGATGGGCAATTGCCATTTTTGCAATGTTTTTGAACAACTTGCATGAATAAGTTGCGCTGCTCTATTAATAATTTCCCTGCAATTCTAGGCGCTATGCTTGTTAAAAACTCGTCTATGTCGTTTACCTTAACACCAACTGCATTTAATTCTAAATAATCAAAGCCATCTTCTACTTTGGGTATACCACTGTGATGAAAGTTACTATGAGGCATACACCAAGCCCCGTACTTATGGCAATAAACAAGCTCCGACTCACTTAAAATAAGACTATGATATGGCTCTTGGGTTTTCAAAAAGCCAATAAAAATAGCAGCAAGGCACAAACTAACTAAAAACACTTCAAGGATGCTAATTTCACCTGGCCTTAGTATATTGAATAACATAATAAAAGCTAAGCCTATAGCACCTACAGCGAGCACCTCAATTGCGTTTCGCGCACCTTGTGCTCGAAACTTAATGACATTGTTAGATTTATCCATATTGGTAAAACACCATATAAAAAACAAACATAATAATGGCCCAAATTATGACCTTTCTTGTTGTTATACATAAGTTACAGGTAGTTTTAAATTTCATACATTACCACTTTTACCTCAACAAAATAGGAACAATGAATAAATCTTATTTACTTTTACGCTTAACGCACAAATTTATGAGACACATAACCGTCTTTTCCCGGTCTTATTTCGTACAATACTTACAATTCATTTTCAGGTATGAAATCAATGTACTCAAGACAATCAGGTAAAGCACTTTTTCCATTTATTATTACGTTACTTCTAATATTTAGCGTTTATTTATATCTACCCGCTAGCCACGGCGAACAGGCCGATTCATCACAAATGTCTACTCAGGTAACTGCTCATACTGTTACTTCACAGGAAAATGCTGTGATGATAGAAGCTATCGGTAGCGCGCGTGCAAACCAAGCTATCTATATAAAAAGTGCGCAAAACGATTATGTCACAGATATATATTTTAAAGACGGCGACTTAGTCAGTAAAGGACAAAAACTAGTAAAACTACAAAGCCAACAAGAACAAATTGCAGTTAAAGAGCTTGGCATAAACTTACGTGAAGAAAAGCGCCAGTTAGATCGCCTAACCGAACTTTCACGCTCGCAATCAACGGCAAAATCGTTACTTGAAGAGCAGTTATCGCGGGTTGATGCAACAGAGGCCCAACTAGAAAGCGCTAAAACTAAATTAAACGAGATGACTATTAGTGCTCCGTTTTCAGGTTTGTTAGGTAAGCGTGAAATATCAATAGGTGCCTACGTAAGTAATACAACAATAATCACAACACTTGATGATATTAGTATTATTAAAGTTGACTTTAAAGTACCTGAAAAATATTTAGCACAATTAAACATGGGCATGAAAGTACTTACCCAAAACGATGCCTATCCAGGACAAACATTTAACGGCAAGGTAACGCATATTAGCTCGCGTATTGATTCGGTTACACGCAGTGTTGAAGTAACAGCAAGTTTTGCTAATAAATCAGGATTACTTCGCCCTGGTATGTTATTAAATACAGCACTTGAGCTAAGCAGCAACCAGGCATTAATGGTACCTGAAAAAGCCGTAATCCCTTTGCAAGACAAACACTTTGTTTTTCAAATTCAAGACGGAATAGCTAATCGAGTTGAAGTACATGTAGCTGGCAGAAATAATGGCTGGGTTGCTATAGACGAAGGCTTAAACGATGGCGAGCAAATTGTTACTGAGGGGCTAATAAAAATTCGCTCTGGAAGTAAAGTAAGCGTAAAGGGGTAATACGTGAAAATTACAGATACTAGTGTTAAACGCCCCGTTTTTGCCATTGTAATTAATTTACTGCTGCTTACTTTTGGACTGGTTGCGTTTACTATGCTGCCACTTCGTGAATATCCAGATATTGAAACACCCATTGTAAATATCAGCACTGAATACACAGGTGCTTCTGCCGAAATTATAGAAACCAAAATAACGCAAATAATAGAAAATCGAATTTCAGGTATTGAAGGCATCAAAAGTATTAACTCTTCGAGCCGTAATGGGCGCTCAAACATTACTATTGAGTTTGATATTAACCGCGACATAGACGCTGCATCTAACGATGTACGCGAACGGGTAGCACGTGCACTTGATAGTTTGCCTGATCAGGTACGCCCGCCAGAAGTGTCTAAATCAAATAGTGATGAAAGCCCAATCGCATGGTTTGTATTAAACAGCGAAACAATGGACTCGTTACAGTTATCTGATTACGCGCAGCGTTTTATTGTTGACCGTTTAGCCGTGGTAGACGGCGTATCTAACGTACGTATTGGTGGTGAGCGTCAATACGCAATGAAAATTTGGCTAAACCGCCAAGCAATGGCTGCTCGTGGTATTACTTCAAGCGATATTGAAAATACACTTCGTACAGAAAACGTTGAACTACCTGCCGGTGAAATAGAATCAATAGATCGTGACTTTACAGTACGTACTGCACGTAGCTATAAAGATCAACGCGATTTTAAAAACCTGGTAATTAAACGTGGCGATGAAGGCTATTTAGTACGTTTAGGTGAAGTTGCCGATGTACACTTAGAAGCTGCCGATGACGAAAGCTTATTCCGTGGTAACGGGCGTAATATGATTGGCTTAGGTATTGTAAAACAAGCTAAAGCAAACACACTTACCGTAGTAGATAACGCACGTAGCGAGCTTGAAAAAATCAAACGAAACCTACCTGAAGGCACCACAATCCAAGACAGCTACGATTCGTCTGTATTTATTAAAGAGTCTATTAATGAGGTTTACAGCACACTAGCAATCTCTATGGGTTTAGTAGTACTCGTTATATTTTTGTTTTTAGGCAATATACGAGCAACGCTTATTCCAGCGGTCACCGTACCCGTTGCACTTGTTGGTAGCTTTATGTTTTTATTAGCAATGGGCTACTCAATTAACTTACTCACTTTACTTGCCTTAGTACTGGCCATTGGTTTAGTAGTAGATGATGCCATTGTAATGCTTGAAAATATCCACCGTCGTATTGAATTGGGTGAGCCGCCGTTACTAGCTGCATTTAGAGGCGCGCGTGAAGTAGGTTTTGCCATAATAGCAACCACTCTTGTACTTATATCTGTGTTTGTGCCATTAGTATTTATGGATGGCCGTATAGGTGCATTATTTACTGAGTTTGCTATGGCGGTAAGTGCTGCCGTATTTTTCTCAAGTGTTACAGCACTTACTCTCGCACCAGCTTTGTGCTCTAAAGTACTTAAAGTATCAGACAAACCAAATAAATTTAGCCAATGGATGGACCGTCAATTTACTAAAATTGAAGTAAGTTACCGTAATTCACTCTCCACTAACATAACCCGAAAATGGGGCTTAATGGTGAGCTTATTATTAGCTGGCTTTGTTAGTTACTCGTTGTTTTTACAAGTTCCTTCTGAGCTAACACCAAAAGAAGACCGTGGCACGTTCTTTATTATGATGAGCGGCCCTGAAGGCGCAAGTTACGAAAATAACGCCGCTAATATGGCTAAAATTGAAGAGCGCCTAATGCCTTATTCGCAAGCAGGTGAGCTAAGTCGCGTACTTGTTCGAGTACCCGGTTGGGGTGGCAGCGGCGGTGTTGCGATTGTGGGTATGGCCGATTGGGATAAACGCAAACGCTCAACGTGGGAAGTAATGGATGAAATAAGCGGTAAAATGCAAGAAGTTACCGATGTTCGTGCATTTGCCATTATGCGCCGTGGTATTGGCGGTGGTGGTTCATCTCGCCCAATTGAGTTTGTGCTGCAGGGTAATGACTATGCACAACTTGCCGATTGGCGTGACCGTATAATAAAGCGTGCTGAGCAAAACCCTGGTTTAGTTAGAATCGATCATGATTATAAAGAAACCTTCCCACAGTTTTTAGTCAGTATAGATAAAAACAAAGCCGCCGATTTAGGCGTGTCGGTATCTGATGTAGGCCGTACACTAGAAACAATGCTTGGCCAGCGCCGTGTTACAACCTTTATTGACCGCGGTGAAGAATACGATGTGATTTTAAAAGGGACTAAAGAAGATTTCACCAACCCTACTGATATTTCAAATATATACCTTAAATCACGAAGCGATGAACTAGTACCACTTGATAGCCTTATCAGCTTAAAAGAAGAAGCAACAGCCTCACGCTTAAACCGTTACAACCGTATGCGCGCAATTACATTAAGCGCCAACTTAGCCGACGGTTATACACTTGAGCAAGCGCTTAACTTTTTAAACGAGGTAGCCGCTGAGGAAAACGATATAGATGGCGCAGTAGATTACAAAGGTGAATCGCAGCTTTATTACGAAGGCGCATCAGCGATGACCTACGTATTTATACTTGCACTCACCGTTACCTTTTTAGTACTTGCTGCGCAGTTTGAAAGCTTTATGCACCCGTTTGTAATTATGCTTACCGTACCGCTTGGTTTAATGGGCGCTATGTTCGGACTTTGGGCTACAGGACTTACCTTAAATATTTACAGCCAAATAGGTATTGTCATGCTCATAGGGCTAAGTGCTAAAAACGGTATTTTGATTGTAGAATTTACTAACCAACTGCGCGATAAAGGCGTTGAATTTAGTGAAGCTATTTTGCAAGCAGCAACTCAGCGTTTGCGCCCTATTATTATGACCTCGCTGACTACAGTTATGAGTTCGGTACCTTTAGTACTTGCTTCAGGCCCGGGCGCTGAAAGCCGTATGGTGATAGGTGTAGTCGTGTTTACTGGGGTTATTGTATCGACCCTACTAACTCTTTTTGTTGTACCTGCTGCATATTATGCACTTGCACGTAACACTCAATCACCTGAGTTTTTACAGCAAAAATTAGACAAACAAGCGGCTGAAAAACCTTTCGAAGAGATCTAGCCTCTTAATTGCGCCGTAACCTTGTTGTTGCGGCGCATACAATTTATGCTCGCCTTTAAACCCCATATACATTTTAGGAATACTTATGAGCTCAACAACGCAAGTAGCAACATTTGGTGGCGGCTGTTTTTGGTGTATAGATGCTGCATTTAGACGTGTAAATGGCGTACTAACCGTAAGCTCTGGCTACACCGGCGGTGAAACAAATAACCCAACATATGATTCTGTATGCTCAGGCACAACCGGTCACGCTGAGGTTGTTAAAATTGAATTTGACGCGACTGTAGTTAGCTTTGAAACACTGCTAGCAATGTTTTTCACTTTGCATGATGCAACACAATTGAATCGCCAAGGTAACGATATAGGCACACAGTATAGAAGCGTTGTTTATTATCACGATGAAGCTCAACTAAAGCAAACCAATGAAATGATAGCTCAACTGCAAAGCCATGTGAGTGAGCCAATTGTGACAGAAGTCAGCCCTGCCACTACGTATTATCCAGCAGAGCATTATCATCAAGATTACTATAACGAAAACCCACAGCAGGGTTACTGTAGTATTTTAATAGCACCTAAATTACATAAGTTTGCAACCGTATTTAAAGAGTTCTTAGCTGATTAATACCAATCTGCATAAGTATAGAAGCTATTTAACGATAATAAAATTGCGCTCTAACTAGGCAAAAATTTTATATCTAGTGGTTCTAAATAAAAATTTATAACGACGTTAGCGTATGATTTAATCGGTTAAACTGTTTAGAGGTCTATGCAGGTTGGTATAACTTAAAAGTAAACAGAAAATGCAAAAAGCCCGATAACTTATCGGGCTTTTGTATTTTTTATAACTAAATAATAAACTTAGAACTGGTAGCTAATCCCAGCAAATACTTGTCTGCTGGGTGCGCTGTAACCTAAAAGCTCACCACTTGCGGCAAAGCCAATACCCGCAGTGAAGTACTCTTTATCAGTTAAGTTTTCAATACGTGCATGTAGCGCTAGATTATCTAAAAGCTGATAGTTAGCAGCAATATTAAACACAGTAAACGCTGCAATTTCTGTATCGTAGTATGAAATTGAATCGCGAGATGAGCGATATAGCATGGTTAGATTGGCGTCAAAATATCCCCAACTTTTAGTAAGTGTATAATTAAATGCTTCAGATGGACGACGCGCTAACTCTTTACCCGTAGTTTCATCTTCTGTATCTAAAAAACTTAAGTTAGCGTTATGTTCAAATCCTAATGCGCTAAACTCAGCACTAATTTCAACCCCTTGCATAGACACACGCGCAACATTTGAAGGGACATATTTTCCCAAATTAGCGTCATATTGGTTTTCAATTAAGTTTGTAATATTATTATCAAAAATAGTAATATCGTAACGACCCCATTTTGTTGTAAGCGTAATGCCCAGCTCATTATTCACAGCCTCTTCGGGCTTAATATCGCTGTTACCTACATAATAGAGGCTATTCGTTACAAACGCGTTCACCAATGATGGTGCTCTAAATGCTGTACCGTGACTTGCACGAACACTAATATATTTATTAGCTTTATAACCAACACCTGTGCTGTATGTATTAGCGCGACCGTGGTAATCGTAATCATCGGTTCTAATAACAGCACTAGCAAGCCATATGTCATCGTCATAAAAAGCACCAATAAATAATGCTTTATTATCGCGTTTTTCATGTAATGAAGTTGCTGTAGAACCGGATAAATCTTCTTGTAATAAATTAACACCGCCACTTAATTCTAGTGTTTGAGTTAAAGTATATAGACCACGATATTCTGCTTCAAAACGTTCAGTACTATAAAAAGTATTTACTGCAGTCCCTGTTTGCTCATTTTCTTCTTGCGATAAACTGACTGAAACACCTTGATTATAATTTTGAGAGCTTTTTTCCCAACCTAATTTAGCTATATAGTTTTCAAAATCATAAGCGTCGCTAGAGTATGCCGAGTCGTATTCACCCTCACCCTCACTATACTGTGCTTGTGCGCTAAATTGACCCAAATCTTCAGTATGATAGCTTAAGTTAAAACCAATATTTTTATTTCTATAGCCATCATCATCATGATCTTTAGTAATTGCAGCAGTAGGGTCTTTTTCAGTAACATCAAAGCCATCTGTTTCTTCATAACCTGCATTGTATTTAAAGCTCAACGCATCTTTAGCTACCCCACCTGCTAGCTGATAGTTTGAGTAACTATTGCTACCAAATGTTGCAGATAAGGTATTATTAATTGCATCACGAGTAATGATGTTAATAACCCCTGCGATTGCATCTGAACCATAAATGGCCGCGCGAGCACCTTTGATAACTTCGATACGTTCAATGCTATTAACAGGGATATTAGTAAGCGACACACTCCCCGATGTCGCATCACTTATCCTAACACCATCCACCAAAACCAATGTGTATTTTGCCGACGCGCCACGTACAAATACATCCGCTTTTTGCCCAAAGCCCCCATTACTTACAATATCAAGACCAACAACTGTATTTAAAAGAGAGGGTAAATCGCGTACGTTGCTTGCTTCTATTTCTGCACGCTCAATAACATTTACACTTGCTAAAACGTCATTGATTGATTGCTCAAATTTATTAGCTGTAACGGTTATTTTTTCAATTGATTGCTCTGCGCCAGACACAGAAAATGAAAGCGCAGCAGAAATAGCAACGCCTAAAGTTGTTTTGTTTAACATGATGTCCCCTACCTTTGCCCACCGCAAAGATTTAAGTAAGTAAGATAGCATCAAGGCCGGTCTCCGGACTCAGTAAGCACATCAAAATATGCAATACTTTACCGTTGCGGGGGCAGTGTTGGGCTTGTAGTCATCATGAAAACGCACCAACTTCCCGATTATCCTGCTAAAAAAATCATTACATGAAGTGGCTAGCAAGCACCTTGAAAATATGTCGCTATTGTGAGTATTTTGTTTACAAATGTCAATGGACGTCTATATAGCTAAAGCTAGATTTACCTATGATAAATACGAAAAATAACCTCACAGAAAAAAGCCAAACATTACTGTTTAGCTTTTATTAATACATTCAACACACTCGTTAGCTAGGGTCTAGCAGGTGCACTTTAGTCACGAAAGTTTTTAAACTGAAAAGGCTGACCTAGCTCAGCGCTGCGCACTACTTGCATAGCCTCTTGAAGATCGTCACGTTTTTTACCTGTCACACGCACTTCTTCGCCTTGAATAGCGGCTTGTACTTTAACTTTTGAATCTTTAATGGCTTTAACCACTTTTTTGGCCATGTCTTTTTCGATACCTTGCTTTAACCCAACGTTACGAAATACATTTTTTCCTGCACGGCTAATATCTTGAAGTTCTAAACTAGCTACATCCATACCGCGCTTTGAAATTTTTCCCGCTAAAATATCGAACAACTGCATAACTTGAGAGTCAGCTTCTGCTTTAAGCTTAATTGTTTTATCGTTTAGCTCAATAGATGCATCAACGCCTCTAAAATCAAAGCGAGTCTCTAGTTCACGGTTTGCGTTATCAACCGCATTTTTAGCTTCGTTCATTTCTACTTCAGATACAATATCAAATGAAGGCATTAGTATACTCCTAACTATTTAATCTTAATTTTATGTGGCAATTATAACGCTAAAATTATAAATCTTTACATTTTTCTGCATCTTGTTCAGGTGCGATACTAAATTAATTTGATATACTTGCGCCTCTTTTTTAAGCGATTTTAGGATTTGTCGTGACAAGGCGTGTTTATCAAGCAGTTTTTTTAATCAGCATAGTGGCTTTCACCTTTTTATTTGCTAAAGAAATAAAAGGTGGCGTTGTAAATTTATTCCCTCATGTTGATAAAGTCGCCCATTTTGGGATTTTTTTTATATTAGCCATAATAATGGATAAGGCTTTTAAGCTTCCTTTATATGCTCAAATACTCTTATTAGCAGGCTATGGCGCCTCGATAGAAATAATGCAAGACGCACTTCCTTATAGGCAAGCATCACTTGGTGATTTTTTTGCTGATTTTGCAGGTGCTGCAAGCTACTTTTTACTTAGAGTAATTTTTACACCTCGAAAAAAGAACCCACATGGCTAATATTTTAATCGTTGGCGATGGCGCTATTGGCTTGTTGCTGAGCCACTTTTTGAGCGCATCGCATAATATCAGTGTTTTAACTCGTAAAAACCCAACAAACACCCGCTTTTACAGCAGAGCTAAGGGTGCATCAAAAAAAATTAACGCAAAATTTATTTCATTAAATCAGTTAGATAAAGCAACTGAATTTGATGTGATTTTATTTACCGTTAAAGCTTTTCAAGTGCTTGATGCGTTTTCTCAAATAAAGCCATTTTTACCGACACATTGCTCTGTTGTACTTTCGCATAATGGAATGGGCAACGTTGATGAGATAAATAACCAGCTAAACACCCATCAAGCACTCTACTTTTTAACGACAAGCATAGCGGGCTTTAAATCAAACCAATATATTGTGCAACACACAGGTGAAGGACAAAGCGTTATTGGTGGCTGTAATGAGCTTGCACTTCAAAATAGTGCGCCAATAGCTGATATTTTTAAAGTAATACCCAACCTAAAGTTTACTAATAACATTCAGCAGCTTCGTTTTGAAAAGCTACTCGTCAATATTGCCATTAATCCATTAAGCGCTTTAAGTAATGTAAAAAATGGCGAACTACGTGCACCTAAGTACAATACAATAATTTTTAATGCACTCACTGAAGCATGCAATATTGCAAAGGCTCAAGGGCTTAATATCCCATTAATTAAAGCGCTCAATATCGCTTATAAAATAATGGAGTTAACCGCAAATAATTACTCATCAATGCAGCAAGATATAGCTCACAATAGAGAAACTGAAATATCAGCTATATGTGGCTATATTAGCCAACAAGGTAAACTTCACAGTATTCCAACGCCTTACAACGATGAGTTGTTAGTCAAAATTCAGGCAAAAAAAAGCGTGGTATAAACCACGCTTATATAAGCTTTTAACTTTACGGGCGATAAACTTTTACCGTTTCGAAGCCCTGTTCGTGCAGCATAAGTGCCTGTAGTTGGCTCATTACGCCTCTGTCACAATATAAATAGTAGTCAGTGTCTTTTGGTAAATCACCAAACTTAGTAGCCAAACGGAAGAACGGCAAATGCACCACTTCAACACCATCGATTGCAAGCGGTGCAGCTTCTTCTTCTTCTGGTGAGCGAATATCAATTACTACAGAGCCTGCAGGTAAATCAGCAACCGACTCTGCCTCTTTTAGCTCTTGCTTGGCTTCTACGTCAATATCGCGTACATCCATTATGCGCGCGTTATTTACTACGGTATCTAGCACATCAAAATCGAACTTTTCTTCTTCGGCTTCTATTACTTCAATTTTGGCTTTAACTGTCGGTTTTTTAGAAATAACACCACAATATTCAGGCATCGTTTCAGCCATTTCAGCTGTACCAATTTGGCGAGCAAGATTAATAATTTCTTGTTTATCATTTTGAATTAGCGGGCGTAAAATAAGCGTTTCAGTAACACGGTCAATCACGCTTAAGTTCGCTAATGTTTGACTAGATACTTGGCCAATACTTTCACCAGTGACAAGCGCCTGAATGTTCAACTTTTCAGCCACTACACTTCCTGCTCGCATCATCATACGTTTAAGTACAACACCCATTTGGCTGTTTTCAACGTTTTCTAGAATTTCAGCAACAACAGGTTCAAAATCAACTGTTATAAATTTAACTTTATGTGTTGAGCTGTATTTTTTCCATAAAAAATAGCTCGCTTGCTTAACACCAATCTCGTGCGCTGCGCCACCTAGATTAAAGAATAAAAAGTGCGTACGTGCGCCTTTACGAATCATTTGGTAACTTGCTACGCCAGAGTCAAAACCACCCGACATAAGTGAAAGCACGTCTTCTTGCGTTGGTAGTGGAAAGCCCGCCATACCAAAATGCGTTTGCGAAACAATGTAAGCTTTATCGTCTTTTACTTCTAAGCGTATTGTTACTTCTGGACGGCTAAGCTTAACGCTTGCGCCTTCAATATGTTGATTTAGCCCACCACCAACATAACGCTCTAAATCAGTCGAGGTAAAGTCGTGTTGGCCTATACGCTTAGCACGCACACAAAAAGTTTTTCCCACAATTGTATGACCCACTAACGCTATTGTTTTTTGATAGATATCATCGAGAGTTTCAAATTGCGTCTCAGTTACTTCAATAAACTGAACGATACCAGGTATGCGTTTAAGGCTGTCGATAAAATCAAGGCGAACTTGTGCATCTTCAAGCTTTGTAACAACTGAAATATTATCCCAGTTATTTCTTACTTGTACTTTTTCGTCAAGACGTCGCAATACAATTTTAATGTTATTTTCTAACACTTTAGTAAAGCGTTTACGGACCGAACGGCTTTTGATGGCTATTTCAGGATGTAGTTTGACGATAAATTTAAGCATAGTTCACTCTTAGACTGCGGGAATTCGCGCTCCCAGGCATTTGACGCGCGATTATAGCAAAAAATTCAGCGTCTAGGAAACAACCAATAATTATCGACTAAGCAACCGCGAGGGCCTGTTTATCTTTCGAGGTTAAATTTGCAGCAGTGTGTTTGGTATTTTAGCAAGGCAGAGCCTATGTAGCGTGGTTATTCCCTATAAATAGGCGATAACGTAGCATAAATGCTAAACATACGCTGCTCGAAGGATTCTGTCTTAGGGCAATTAACTCTTTGTTGCCTACATAGATGTAGTCAGTAAGGTAACGCAGGAGCAGTTACCGAGCCCACCAGATTACAAATCTCGCATCGCGATTTAATCGCCCCTAGGTTGAACAAATTTTAATCCTGAAGGGTCACAGCCCCTAAGGCTTGTTGTGCTAACTCGGTGTACTTTTCGCGTAGCAGGTTCATTTTATCGATACTTTTATCGGTACTGTACGCTCTAAATAATGTAAGTACTTTTAAAATACCGTGATATATATCTTGCTCAGCAAGGGTACCGCTTGGCCTACGAGCCTTAATATAAGGCGTCCAAAAGCTAACAGTTAACTTTAGTGTATGGGCTAAATCAATAACATCTTGCTCATCAATAGCAATCATTTCACTATCGCGAAGACCTAGAATAATTTTACGAACTTGCTCTAATAACTCTAACTGAAAATCAATGTAAGCTTGTTTTAGCTCAGTGTCTCTGGCGAGTATATCGCCAAGATTGTCGTAAAAAAAATGGTAACGCCACATCAATTCAAATAACGAATCTAAATAAGCCGTTAAATGATTAAATGCATCATCATCTTTATTAATAGGTTTAAAGTGAGTATTTAAATGATCGCGATACAGCGCAAAAATATGACGGATAATGTCTTCTTTATTTTTAAAATGATAATAAAGATTACCCGGGCTCATCCCTAAGTTTGATGCAATATGATTTGTCGTTATTGCACGCTCACCATTTTCGTTAAACAACAAAATACTGGTGTGTATTATTTTATCCTTGGTATTCATATGCTAATACTCAAATTATCTATAGGCTACATTACACTCAAAAGAGGTAAACAGTATAAACAAATATGAATCATTAAAACACTCAAACCTTGGACTGATCTGTTCAAAGAAAGTAAGTGTTTATATGCTTTATTAGCTAGGCTGCTTTGTGGCATAAACACTGTTAAACTAGCGCTAAAATCATAAATAGTGAACATTATGAAAGTTATTGCAATTTACCCGGGCACCTTTGATCCACTAACTAATGGTCATACAGATCTTATTCAACGTGCAGCTAAAATGTTTGATACCGTATTAGTTGCGGTTGCGAACAACCCAAGTAAAAAACCCTGTTTTAACCTTGAAGAACGTGTTGAACTTGCAAACTCTATTTTAAGTCACTTAGATAATGTTAAGGTCATTGGTTTTTCTGGCTTATTGGCTGACCTTGCGCGCGATCACAATGCTAATGTGCTTATTCGTGGTATTAGAGCGGTATCTGATTTTGACTATGAATTTCAATTAGCTAACATGAACCGCCGCCTGAATCCTGATTTAGAAAGTGTATTTTTAACACCCGCAGAGCGAAATTCATTTATTTCATCAACGCTCGTTAAAGAAGTAGCACGTCACAATGGTGATGTAAGCGAGTTTGTAGATCCTGTAATTGTCAAAGCTCTAAAAACTAAACTGGGCTGTGGTGCCCAATAACACTTCCCGAATTAGCGCATAACTTGTATGCGCTAATTTGGCTTTTGTATAGATGATGATTTTAATTTTTTAATTAACCAAACAAGTTTTAGCAAATCTTTATTGATAATTAGTATTAGCGCCATAGTGATATCAATAATAGGCATAAGAAAACCATACAGCATCCACAGCCACCAAAAGTCCCAATTGCCATAAAGAGTATTATCAATATACATGCTCATAAACAGTGAGGCATTGATACCAAGCCCTACAATAAGATAATAAAATCCGTACGGTATTTTGCGTCCTAAAAAAATACGCCACATAAAAATAACGGCAATTGTTAGTACATCAAATATAAACATCTTTAAATGCGGAGCTGCAGTAGTTATGTCCATAAATAAACTAAGTGTGTACGAAGCCATCATAATAAAGCTAAGGTGAACTCGGCTTTTATCTTGCTTATTAATGGCAATTGATAGAGTGAACAAAAAAGAAAAAACAAACAGCCATGTAATAAGTATTCCAAAATATTCATTAACTGAATTTAATTGCCAAAATAGATCCTCCATTCTATTCAACCTTTTGATGAGTGCTTTTTCTACGATTAAGTAAATACCGTTTTAATGCAACCAAACCTAAAAAATCTTTATTAATTAGGAGAACTAAAAGCATCGTTAAATCAGAAATTATTTGCCCTATTGCATATAAGGCCCAAAACCACCAGTAGTCTAAATTTCCTAAAACAATACTGTCGTAGTGCATTCCAAGAAAAACAAATGCGTTAAAGCTAAGTCCGACTAAAAGATAATAAAAGGCTACGGGGAGATTTTTACTAAAGTATATCCGCCATATAATCAGAAAAAATATAGTTAAGATATCAAATATAAAAAGGGTCAAATGGGGTGTGTTGCTCAAGGGATCCATAAAAATACTTGAGGTGTAAGATACCATCATAATGAATGCAAGCTGTGTGCAGCTTTTGTCAGACTTGTTAATGCTTGCAGACAAATTATATAAAAAAGCGAGTACAAAAGACCATGTAGTAAAAATGGTTATATAGTCGTATAAACCAGCCAGCTGCCATAAAAAATCAAGCATTGCGTGACCTTTTAAATTTTTCAGTTAAAAATTTAGTAAGCTTAACTAGACCTAAAAAATCTTTGTTAAAGATAAGCGCTAATGGCATTATCAAATCTGTAAAGTACATACCAAATACATAAACGTTCCAAAACCACCAATAATATAGAGTACCTAAAATCTCTATATCGTAATGCATAGCTAAAAATAAAGATGCGTTAATACTCAGACCAAAAACAAGATAATAAAATGCGTTAGGAATTGGGCCTCGACTGCAGTACCGAAACGCAAAAATAATAATTAGAGTTACAATATCGAAGTAAAAATAGTTTAAGTGAGACACTATAACCATATCGAACAGTGTACTTAAGGTATACGAAATCATCATAATACCAGAAAGGTACATTGTATTTTTATAGGGACTGTTTATGCTTGCTGACAAATTATAAAGAAATGCAATTACAAAGAACCATGTAATAAAAATACCTACATAATCTCTAATCGCTACCAGATCCCACAGTATGTCAGCCATCATGCCCCTTTATAAATTTATTATTTCGCAACCACCCTTTTAGTTTATACAAACCTAAAAAATCTTTGTTTATAAAAAATATAGCTACCATTATGAAATCAGCAGCGTTAACCCCTATTGCGTAAGCATTCCAAAGCCACCAGTAGCTTGTATTATTTGATATATAGATGTCGTAATGCATGAGAAAATGCAGAGTTGAGTTTATAGCTAAACCAGTAATAATATATAGATAGGTAATACCACCATGCCATAGCCACCTAAGGAAAATAATAACTAGGAGAGTTAAAGTATCGGAAAACAAAAAATCGAGATAAGTTACCGTATCAAGATTTGTAAATATACTAAATGAATATGAAATACTCATGACTAAAGACAAATACACTCTTTCTTTATTAGGCTTATTAATCGAATGAGCAAGGGAGTATAAAAATGCCATAAGGAATCCCCATTGTACAAATGCACCTATGTACAATGACACTGTTGGACTTACCAAAAGTTCACCCATTATTTTACGACTTTTTCAAGTTTAATTTGAAGGCTTTTAAATGTAGCATCTGTATAATGTTCCTATTGAGTACTAATGAAAGCATCATTAGAGTATCTATAGAGTTAACACCTATCGAATAAAAACTCCAATACCACCAAGGCTCAATATTATATAAGACATATAGATCATAGTGCAGTATTAAGGTAAGTACTGCATTTATCGTTAACGAAATTATTATGAAGTGAAAAGCTGCAGAACGTTGGAGCACTTTGAAGTACTGTAAAGTTAACAGAGCTAAAATTGTAATGAAATCGTAAAGCGCCCAGCTTAAATATAAATTTTCTAATAAGTTTATATAACCACTAGAAATATATGAGCAGAGCATAAGCGCAGATAAATAGGCAGGAGATTTATTCTCTTTATTTATACTGGATGCTAAGCAGTATAAGAAGGCCATTAAAAAGCCCCATTGAGAGAAAGCTTCTACATAATCCATCAGGGCTTCAGTAACGTACATTTAAGTTAGGTTACTTTATGGGTATCTTTTGACTTGAAGTAGTTGATAGTTTTATTTTTTAATTTATGAAGACCGAGAAAGTCTCTATCAACAATAAGTGCAACAATCATTGTGAAGTCTATAATATTAACTGAAACTGCGTAAATGTCCCATAATAACCACGGTTTTTTGTTTTGATGTACATATAAATCAAAATACATCAAAAGAAAAAAAGTTAAATTTATTGATAGTCCTACGATCAAGTATATGAATGAAACGGAGGTTTTTTTCTTACAAGCTAGGCTTACAGAAAGAATTAAAATAGTTAGAACATCATATATTGCCCAATCTAATAATACAGTAGTTTTTATCGACAGCCATGTAAAGAAATAATCAGAGAGTGTGTAAGAAATCATCATAACAAACGAACTGAACAATAGGTTTGTATCTCTTTTTACATTTAGGGAGTAAACAAAGGCATTGAAAAAAAATGCCATTAAAAATCCCCACATTGTAAATGCTGAAAGCGAAAAAAAACCAAAAAATTCAGTTAAAAACATTTATAACCTTAATTAATTACTTAGGTTTTATAGGTATTATACCACCACCGCGCTGTAATTCTGCACCAGCTGCAGCAATAGCTTCTTGAGAGATACTCACTGTATCAGATTGCAGGGTTTTAGGGCTAGCAGTTTGTTCCATTGCAGGCTTTAATTGTTGTGTTTTGTTGTATGCTTGCATTTGTAATTGGCTATTAGCTGAAACTTGCATGTGATTGATCCTTGTAAAAGTTTTATTTATATTTGGTGCAACTTTTAACCACATTATTATGTAGATAAATGCATTACCTGTTTTAAGCAGTGATAGCTATTTTGCTATCTATCTTATACATAGCAACCAATGTGCCAACTTTTTTTGACACATTAAAATTCACTCAAAGAATATAATCAAACCAAACAACTCCGACCAGTTTACTGCAAATATAAAAAAACGCACAGGGATAACCGTACGTTTTTTGTATCCAGGGAGTTTAAGCTACGTATTTACACGGGATCTCCGCACGTGTACTTAGCTTCAAAATATATTCCATTGCTACTTCGTCACAATTTTCTTTACGAAGGCAAAGTTCACAATCTTTCATTACTTTTTCAGGCAAAGAGTCTTTGCTACAAAAAGTAAAACGTTGTTGTTCAAAAAAATCGGGGACACGGGTCAATACAATAACTCGGTTAAGTGCCAATTTTTTGGCTTTAGTAAGTAGGTGCTCTACAAGCTGTCTACCCTGCCCCGTCACTTTACTTTTTGGGTCTATACCCAATGAGCGTATTTCAGCAAGGCCGGTATCGTAAATGTATAACGATGCACAACCTGACACTTTTCCATTTATTTCAGTAACTGCAAACTCGTTAATAGAGTGCACCATATCGCTTTTTGCACGAGGTAGGTTTTCGCCTACCGTTGCCCAATGCTGTATAAGTGTTGCAATTGCCTCTACATCATCTAAATTTGCATCACGTACCGTTATTTGCTGTTTTTTTTTGGCTTCTTTAACAGCATTAGTTACTTGCTCAATAGACGTCCCACCAAGCGCTTGACGCGCTTTTATACACGCATCAATTTCAAGTACTGGGTAAACATCATTTTCAAATACAGTGTTTACTGATTTGTACTGCTCAAGTGATAGCTCCTCAAGCGTTTTACCTTCGCTAATAGCAAGCTGTACAAGTACACCCACAATGTGATGCCCTTCTCTAAATGGCACACCTTTAGCAACTAAGTAATCTGCAAGTTCGGTGGCATTAGCGTGGCCGCCTTTTGCCGCTGCTAACGTTTTATCGCCATTTACTTTTACGCCTTTAATACATGCTTGCGCCATATGAATACATGCAAGCCATGTTGGCATAGCGTCAAACAGGCCTTCTTTGTCTTCTTGCATATCTTTATTGTATGCAAGTGGCAGTGCCTTTAATGTCATCATCATAGCGCTAAATGCACCAAATACACGTCCGGTTTTACCGCGAATAAGCTCGAGTGCATCAGGATTTTTTTTCTGGGGCATGAGCGATGAGCCTGACGTGACGTTATCAGCAAGCTCTATAAATCCGGCTTCACCCGAATTATAAAAAATCAAATCTTCAGACATACGAGATAAGTGAATCATCGAAATAGACGCACAACTTAAAAGATCCAACACGAAGTCACGATCAGATACGCCATCAAGGCTATTTTTTGTAGCCGCTGTAAAACCTAATCCGTGGGCTAATGCTTGGCGATCAATCGGATAAGCTGTACCTGCTAATGCACCACTGCCCAATGGGCAAAAATTCATACGCGCTTTAGCATCTTGCAGGCGGCTTTCATCGCGCTCTAGCATTTCTACATACGCCATACACCAGTGGCTAAACAATACTGGTTGTGCGCGCTGTAAATGCGTGTAACCTGGCAATATTGTGCCAAGCTCTCGTTCTGCAAGCGCTACAAATTCGCCTTTTAGCTGTGCAATGGCATCTAATAAATGATCGGCTGTATCACGGCACCATAGTCTAAAATCGGTGGCAACTTGGTCATTACGGCTTCGGCCTGTATGTAATTTTTTAGCTAAATCACCTACTTTTTCAATTAGAGCAGCTTCAACGTGTGAATGAATATCTTCTGCACCTGAAGTAGCAACTGATTGTGGATCAGCTTTAACTTCTTCAAGTAGCTCATTTAATGCAGCAACTAATTTTGTATGCTCATCACTTGAAAGTACATTTACCTGTTCAAGTGCACCTGCCCATGCCACAGAGCCAATAATATCTTGCTCTGCTAACTGGTAGTCAAAGGGAAGAGAGTCGTTAAATTGCTTAAACGCCTCATCTGGACCCGTAGAAAAACGTCCGCCCCATAATGCCATGAAATCTCTCCAAACCCTGTAGTGCCCCTTTTATAAGGGGCTATAAATAATTTACTTTTTAGCCAATGCTGAAATTCTGCTTGAAAGCGAGAATAAACGAATAAAGCCTTCAGCGTGTGATTGGTCGTACACATCATCTTCGCCAAATGTAGCAAATGCTTCGCTGTATAAGCTATTTGGTGATTGCTTTTGAACTGCAGTTACTTGACCTTTGTATAGCTTAAGTACCACTTCACCTGTTGCCACTTTAGAAAGTGCTTCTGCACCGGCTAAAATAGAATCTTTAAGTGGTGTAAACCAACGTCCGTCATACACTAAATGTGAAAATTCACCACCTAGTACTTCTTTCCACTTACGGCTTGCTTTATCAAGCACTAGCTCGTCAATGGCTTGAAGCGCAGCCATAATTACTGTGCCACCTGGTGTTTCATAACAACCGCGTGACTTCATGCCAACTAAACGGTTTTCTACAATATCAACACGTCCAACGCCATGAGGCGATGCAATATCGTTTAATTTAACTAAACAGTCATATGGTTTAAGTTCTTCGCCATTTACAGCAACCACTTCGCCTTCAACAACTTTTAAAGTTACTAGTTCTGATTTATCTGGCGCTTGCTCTGGAGAGTTAGTCCAAGTCCATACTTGCTCAGTTGGTTGGCACCATGGATCTTCAAGCTCACCACCTTCGTGCGAAATATGCCAAGCGTTAGCATCACGGCTATAAATTTTTGTAGCAGATGCTGAACACGGAATGTCACGCTCTGCTAAGTAATCAAGTAATGATTCACGACTCGATAAGTCCCACTCACGCCATGGCGCAATTACTTTTAAATCTGGAGCAAGGGCTGCAAAACATGATTCAAAACGAACTTGGTCATTACCTTTACCAGTACAACCATGAGAAAGTGCATCAGCACCTACTTTACGTGCAATTTCAACTTGTGCTTTAGCAATAATAGGACGCGCCATAGACGTACCTAGTAAATAAGTACCTTCGTAAATCGAGCCCGTTTTAAGTGTTGGGTAAATGTAATCACTTACCATTTCATCTTTTAAATCAACTACGTAACATTCTGAAGCACCTGAAGCGATTGCTTTAGCTTCTACGCCTTCAAGTTCTTCTGCGCCTTGACCTACATCAGCTACAAACGCAACAACTTCACAACCATAGTTTTCTTTTAACCATGGCACGATAGCCGATGTATCAAGACCACCTGAATAGGCTAAAACGACTTTTTTAATTGAACTCATAGGTGTTCCTTAACAAAATTTGGATTTAGTAATGTAACTAGCAAAGCATTTTGCGCGTGCATGCGATTCTCTGCTTGTTGAATAATTTTCGATGCTGGACCATCCATTACCTCAGAGGTAATTTCAAATTCACGGTGTGCCGGTTGGCAATGTAATACCGTAGTTGCACCTGTTTGATCTAGCAATGCCTGATTTAATTGATAAGGCATATATTTTTCTTTAACTTGCTCAAGCGGTGTTGTATCACCCATTGATACCCATGTATCTGCATATACAACGTTTGCACCAACAGCCGCTTCAACACGGTCACTTACCATCACTGATGCGCCATTCATTGCCGCTATTTGCTCTGCCTTTTTAAGGATTTGCGAATCAGGCGAGCTGCCTTTTGGCGTTACAGCAACAAAATCAGTGCCAAGCGTTGCAGCTAAAAGCATTAATGAATGAGTTACATTGTTGCCCTCACCTAAGTAAGCCACTTTAAGCTCGCTCACATCGCCGTGAACTTCTTGAAGCGTTAAAAAATCAGCAAGAGCTTGGCATGGATGGTATAAATCACACAAACTATTTACTACCGGTACTGATGCGTATTCACCTAATGTAGTTAATGTGCTGTGCTGATTTACGCGTGCAACAATACCATCAGCCCAAGTAGAAATATTAAGTGCGAAATCTTTAATTGATTCACGTGCACCCATAGCGCCATTTTGCTGATCTAAATAAACTGCATGGCCACCAAGGCGATTAATACCTATATCAAACGATAAGCGAGTACGTAAACTTTGTTTTTCAAACAATGTTACGATTGATTTTCCCGCTAATACGTTGCTGTATTTTTCTGGTTTTGCTTTTATATCTTGCGCTAACTTTAATAAATTAAGTGCGCCTTCTTGGTCTAACTCTAAACCCGTTAAAAAATTCTCAAACATAATAAACCTATGGTGTAATCTTAGTTCCGACATGCTCGCCTTGTAGCAGAGCAGTTAAATTTTCTGGCTTTTGCCAGCTGGAAATATACACACCGCGTCGTAAATGTTGGGCAGCGTGAAGGCTGGTCTTAACTTTGACCTCCATCCCGCCCACAATTACTCCATTTGTAATTAAAGTATCAATGTGTTTTGTGTCAAGTTGATGTAACGGCTGTTTATTTTCGTCAAGCACTGCTTCAACATCCGTCATAAAAATAAGCTCAGCATTTAAGTTACTAGCAATAGCCCCTGCTGCTTCATCTGCATTTACGTTGTACCAAAGCCCTTGCTCATCAAAGCCTATAGAGCTAACAATGGGTAGGCGACCGATTTTAAGTAAATCATTAACAATAGAATCGTCGTTGCTTTTACATTTACCCACTAAGCAAAGCGCTTTTAGCTTTTGAGTGGCAGTAACACCTGCCTCAAAAAGACTTAAGCCGACAGGCTTGTGCCCAGCACTAATAGCTTGAGTCATTAATTGTTTATTAGCGCAACCTGCGAGTGCTCCGACTATATAAGGCATTTGCTCTGCTGGGCTAATACGTAATCCTTGGTGTTTAGCACTGGCAAAACCCGCTTGTTTTAACCATGTATCAACTAAAGCGCCACCGCCATGTACAATCACAAACTCATCATTTGTTTGCTCATTTAATACATCAAACAACGCTTTTGCTGCATTTTCTGTATTAAGTACTGCACCACCTAGTTTAATTACCCACGTTTTTTTACTCATTTAAAACGCTCCTTTTAAACCAGTGGTATGATCTAAATTCATAGAAATATTAATACACTGCAAAGCTTGTCCAGCAGCGCCTTTTAATAAGTTATCAATAGCAGACATCACAATTAACTGCGTTCCTTGTTGCTGCCAGCCAATATCAACAAATGGCTGCTTAGCTACACCTTTAATTGAAGGTACTTTATCGCCTAATAAGCGAATTAATGGCTCGCTCGAAAGTACTTGATAAGCCGATGCAACGTTTTCCTTGGTAACGCCTGGCTTAAGCTGTACATAAATAGTTTCTAAAATACCGCGCGGAAAATTACCTAGATGCGGTGTAAACAACACTTTGTGGCCAAGGTGTTGTTCAATTTCAGGGCCGTGGCGATGGTTAAACAAACCATAAGGTGCAAGCGACACTTCACAAAAATGTGTTCCTACACTGGCTTTACGCCCTGCGCCTGTAACGCCCGAAACCGCATTAATAATAATACTTTCGCTGCTCAATAAGCCTGCTTGCTTAAGCGGTTTTAGCGCATTAAGCGCTGCTGTTGGGTAACAGCCTGCAACAGCAATTAGCTTTGCATTAGCGATAGCATCATGGTTCCACTCAGCTAGACCGTAAGCCGCTTCATTTAAAAGCTCTGGATGTTGATGTTCAAAACCATAGTAAGTAACGTAGTCGTCATTGCTTGCTAAACGATAGCCACCAGATAAATCAAATACCTTTTTACCCATAGCTAAAAATTGCGGCGCTAGATCAACACTTACTTTGTGATCGGTACATAAGCATACGTAATCAGCATCACTTTGAATGTCATCAAAAGCTGATACGCTAAGAGGAAGTAAAGGGCAGTCTAGTAAGCCAAGGTGCTCCGGGTATAAATCACTTAGCAATTTATTTTTATCTAAGCTACCCTCTGATACATAACAGCCTGTTAAAGTTAAGTTTGGATGCTTAACAACTAAACTTGCTAACTCTGCGCCGCTGTATCCGCTTGCGCCAATAATCACTACATTCATTTTTTACTCGTTATCTTAAAATTAATTACTACTTATCTATAATGTTCGCTTAAACTAGCTTAGACGCTAATTAAGTCTTTTTTATTAATGAATTTTGATTATCGTCGCATTATTTTCATGGCGTTACTTTTAATATATTTATGCTTAAAAAGTGAATTGATATTCATCATAAATACTTTTATATTGTTATGCAATTAAATTGAATAATAATTTTGGATTTTTTTATGCCTTTGCCTTCGTTTATTTCCATGTACCAACAATTGATTGCAGCCCCTTCTATTAGTGCGATTGAAGACAACCTGTGTATGAGCAATAAAAACGTAATTGAACTCCTAGCCAGTTGGTGCGAAACAATCGGTTTTACATGTGAAATTATAGAATTAGAAGGAGGTAAAGGGCGCTATAATTTATTAGCAAAACGCGGAGAAGGTGATGGCGGATTAATGCTAGCTGGTCATACCGACACAGTGCCTTTTGATGACAGTCGTTGGAATCATAATCCATTTAAACTTACCGAACTCGATAATAAATTGTATGGGCTAGGAAGTATTGATATGAAAGGCTTTTTTGCTTTTGTATTACAAGCGATTAGTGAGCTTGATGAAAAGCAGCAAACTCAGCCTATTTTAATCCTTGCCACCGCCGACGAAGAAACAACGATGGCTGGTGCACAACAAATATGTAAGCACCCGAATTTAAAACCTGCGCGTTGTATAATAGGCGAACCTACTGATATGACGCCAGTATTTATGCACAAAGGCCATATGAGTACAGCAATAAGAGTGGTTGGTCGCTCTGGGCATAGCTCCGATCCCGAACGTGGTCTTAACGCCATTGAAGTAATGCATAAAGTGATTACAAAATTGATGATCTTAAAAGAACAATTAAAGCATAAGTATTCAATAAACCACTTCGAAATCCCTTATCCAACATTAAACTTAGGTAATATTCATGGCGGCGATAACGCGAATAGAATTTGTGGTTGCTGTGAAATGCATATAGATATGCGCCCATTACCAGGTTTAAGTGTACAAGAACTACAAGCATTAGTATTCGATGCAACGAAAGAGATAAATCAGCAATACCCAAATGCGGTGAGCGTTATTGATTTACATGAACCAATACCGGCATTTAGTGGTAGCACCGACAGTGCTTTAGTAAAAATGGCTGAAAAAATAGCGGGGCAAAAAGCGGTCGCAGTAAATTACTGCACTGAAGCGCCGTTTATCCAGCAACTCGGTTGTGAAACGATTGTAATGGGCCCAGGCTCAATTAACCAAGCACACCAGCCTGATGAATTTTTAGCGATGGAAAAAATAAAACCATCACAACAAATAATCACTGATCTTATAAAAGCAAATTGCTTTAGCTAATAAGATTACAATAAAGGCGCCAATTGGCGCCTTTATTAATACAGAACTAAGGCCTAATTACCTTTAACTTCTAAGTTAATAAACTTAACTAGTTCTTCAGGTTGCCCTACTAGCATCATAACTTGTTGGTTAATTTCCATCATAGTTTTACCTTCAGGTAGCTTTGCAGACACACTGAATGAATTTAAACCTTTCGCAAAGCTGGTTAAAGCCTCTGCAATATCTTCAGTTACAGGAGCTTGTTGTAACTGTTGCTCTAGCGTCATTTCCATTTGCTCAAGCGTCATACCTTGCTTTTCAAGCTCGCTTGAGAGTAAATCTTTTAATTTACCCTGGTTATTTAAGGCAAAGCTAACATTACGCGGCTCTAATTTACTCATTGCTTGCATAACAAGTGTTTGCTGCTGTAATTCTTGCTCATACGTCAGCGGTTGATCACCGGCTTCTTGCTGCGCCTTGCTAATAGCTAATGAAGCATCCATTAACGCTTTTGAATTAGCTAAACCCATATCCATATTAAAACTAACAATGTCTTTTGCATCAAGCTTAACTACTACATCACTATTGCCAGACTCTTCATCGTAATCAAGTGATGAATGTAAATCGTAACTTGCCGACGCTAACATTTCGTTTGTATCAGCTGGTAATTTTGATACGAAGCTTTTATCAAACTGAAAGCTTTTTACATCAAATGATGTATGTGGTGATATTTTATCCGGCTCGTAGCCAGTTATTTCAATGCTTTGAATATTAGCAACATTGTCACCTTCAGGGCTTATTACTTCCATGTTTGTTATTTCTACACTCTTTGAAATAACACTTGCCGATAAACCAGCGTATTTAAATGTAGCGCCAGTTTGCTCGCTTACTAAAGCAAGTTGCTTATCTACTTCTGCACGCACTTCTTGAGTTGCTACGTAGTTTGCGTAACTAACACCACCCACGCCTGCGGCCACAAGAGCTGCAACTATAACTAATTTTTTCATGTCATTTCCTTATTTAATTCTTTCTATAAAGTGTCTCAACTTAAGAGTAACACTGAAGAACATCACCGATAAGTGTTAATTAATCAAACTAAGTAACTCATGTACGGTTTTTACAGGGGTAATTTTAGCGCCTAGCCCTTCCATCGATTTATGGTAATTGCGAAATGGAATATATATTTCTGTAAAACCATGTTGTGCAGCCTCTTTAACACGCGGTACACCACTGTCTATTGGGCGTACATCGCCGTTTAAGCTAAGTTCTCCCATAATACACGTGGTACGAGGTACAACAAATTCGTTTAAACTGCTAAGTAACGCGGTTACTAATGCTAAATCGATGCAGGTTTCTGTCTCATCAATTCTTAAACCACCCACAATATTAAAAAACGTATCGTGAAATATTTTAGTTTTAGTATGCTTACGTAATATACCGGTAAGCATTTTAATCCGGTTCATATTTAAACCAACACATACTCGCTGTGGAAATTCTGCTTCTGTTTCAGTGGTTAAACATTGAATTTCAAGCAATAAATTACGATTCCCTTTACGAATACAGGTAATAGTAGAGCCAGGTGAGTCGGTGGTTGAACCCGATAAAAATATTTCACTTGGATTATCAACGCTTAACATCCCACGTTCACACATTTTAAAAATGCCAACAGTATCAATATCACCAAAGCGGTTTTTATTTGCCCTAAGTGTTCGTATTTGCCCATCGTTGGTATCTATGTGTAAAAGCGCATCAACAATATGTACAAGTGTTTGAGGGCCTGCTATTTCGTTATTTTTATTTACGTGAGCAATAATGAACATGGTTACATCATTTTGCTTACAGTACTGAGTTAATGCTTGGGCGGCGCTTTTTACTTGCGAAGGCGAACCTGGGCTACCATTTGCCGTATCGGTTACAACAGCTTGAATAGAGTCAATAACAGCAAACTTAATTTTATTTTTCTCGAGCTCTTCGATGATGGTTTCAACACTCGTTTCTGAAAGTAAATAAAGCTCGTCCGGGTTATAGTTTAACTTTAAACGATTTACCCTGTTTTTAAACTGCGATAAAGATTCTTCTGCCGTACAGTAAAGTGACGGCATCCGTTGCGACATTCTTGCCACTAGGTCAGATAGCAAAGTTGTCTTACCCGCCCCCGGATCGCCCGAAATAATATTAACCGAGCCAGTAGTCACCCCGCCGCTTAGTACGCGATCAAGCTCGCCGATTTCAGTTAGCTGCTTTTCAGCCTCTGATGTAGCAATATCATTGATTTTTTTAGAACCACCACCAACACCACCAGCATAACCACCAACGTTTGATCGTATTGATGCTTTTTTACTATGCCCTGCTGAAGGCTTAAATTCCGCTAATGTGTTCCACGCACCACAGCGGCATTGACCTTGCCAACGTTGGTAGTTCATGCCACATTCGGTACAAACAAACTCTACTTTTGCCGCTTTAGCCATTTATAACTTTACCTACTATTCTTTAATTTTAAAAATACTTAATGTTAAGTGCTTATTTTACCATTTTAAACTTTCGCCTAACAATGAGTCATACCAACAAGATAATTTAGCACTACTATTATTATCTATAAATGCTGTTTTCTTTTTTACTATACTTTAGGGCATACTTATTGCTTGAATAATAGTTTAAAGTAACTTGCCAATAAATTGGTATTTAACACATAATAACAAGCGCTAAACTGTAGTTACTCGAATAATCGTACCTATATTAACAACAATAACACGATACGACATTTATTGAGTTTTCTAATAAATGGATTTAATAGTATACCTACTTTTTTAATTAGACGGTGATGGTTTTATAAATGGCTGAAGACATACTGCTCAAGCACGAAGATCTTATATCTGAATTAAAACATTATTTAGGCAACCCTAAATTTGATTTAATTTTTAAGTCTAAAATAGCTGGGCTTACAAAGCCTGAACAGTTTTTAATGAAAATGGAAATGACACGCTTATCTCAGCCGATAGCGCGCTTTATTGACTTACGTGGTTTAGTGACTGGGCAGGTAAAGCCTTATGATCACAATGGCAAACAACATTTCATGGATGAAACAGCGATTGAAGTATTTGAAGCTGCGCTAAAACAACACGGTGGTTATACCCTTGCCGTTTATGAGGCAGTGATGAACACCGAAAATAATCATCGGGTGTTACAACGCAAAACCACAGAAAAAATTGCAGAGCAAGCCATTGATGACTCCCTTAATACAAATGTTATAAAGTTTGCCTCTTATGAAAGCCGCTCTGAAGAGCGAATGAACTATTCAATTAAAGTAACGGTTGAATACAACGACAAAAAAAGTATTGCTGCTAGCACTTCCGATATATCCCTCAGTGGTTGTAAAATAAAGCTAGCCACTCGTTATGTACTAAAAAAAGGACATTTAATCGCCTTGCGTTTGGTAGGTTTAGAGCAAGACTTTGAGCTAGGTTTAAAAAATGGCATTCAGTATGAGGTTGTCGCCGTAGAAAATATTTCTAAAGAGTTTAATCATATTCGTTTAAAACGCACCTTTATTGAAAATAATGAAGCGTTTGATAATTTTTTAGAAAGCTTTATCCACGGTAATAAACGTCGCTATAAAGTAAACCTTGATAATACGCTCGATGCTGTGGTTTCTAAGGGTTACGAGCAATACTATATTCCACGCGTCACCTCTTTATATGTGTTTTTAAGTAAAAAAGACAATGTACTTTATCCTAGCTTAAGTCTAACCACCGAAAACAACATTTTTATTCAACGTTACTTTACCGATGAACGCCAAAACCCTTGTTTATACAGTGTGCTTAATGAGCAACGCATTAATGCATTACTTTTAAAACAGGCTCCAGTTAAAGAAGATTATTTATATACTTTTACTCATATTTCAGCGGGCAAAATTTATTATTATTCTGCAACACGTAATGAGCTTGAACAAAACCCTCAGCTAAAAAACTTATTTTTAGGTTTTGGCAGTCAAAAAGACACTTGGCAGTGCTTTAAAATACAAATTATGCCAAGCCATCCAGATGACTCATTTATTCCTTTATCGTTACCAAACACTGTAAGTAAAAATATTGAAAAGCTCAATAAGCCGCCTTCTCCTCGGGTAGAAGGGTTAGTGAAAAATGTAAAATATATGGTGGTACTAACTGCTATTGGTAATAAAACTGAACAGCAACACTATCAGCAATTAAATTACGATAAAGCTTTGATTAATCAATTGAAGAGTTTTGGCCATAGCAAAAGTAAGTCTGCTCCTTATTTAGATATTGTACCTTTAGAGTATGTAAATCTTCGCTCTGATAAGCGCTACTTATATAAAACGAATGTGTCGATTAGCGTAAACGATGAGGTAGTACATGGCCTTACTCGCGACTTTTCGGTAATGGGCTTGCAGCTTGAATGCAAACAACCAGTAAGCTTAAAAAAAGGCGACATTGTTTTACTCTCGTTTCCTGACTTACAAAAAATAACCAAAACATATCAGCTTAGTGAGCTAAAGTACGAAGTGATGGCTGTAAATAAGTCGTTCACTATTATTAATTTAAAAGCCAGCCGAGTTGCCGACTTACCCCATGCTGGAGTGCTGTTTTTTACGCAGTTAATTAACAGTAATAAAGATAAACTAAAAGTGTCAGAAGAAGCGCCTAAAGTGCCAGGGCTCTCTACAGCACTTAGAAATATGGTAACTAAAAGCGTTTGCCAGTTCCCACTTTATTTACATAAAGAAGGAGCGCACTTTAAAGCAGGTGCAATTGGCTTTGGCTTATACCCTAGCCCACTACATGTGCTTTTACAAAACTTTGGTTTGTTGGGTAATAAAACCGATTTATCGAGCATTATTACTGATGAGCAAATCGTTAATGTGATCACCCCACAGATAAAAGATCTTAGCCGCCAAGATCCGCCAAGCGCCTTTACACTTGTGATTAATTTTGATCCCCGTAAGGGCAGTATTTCAGAGTCTACTAACAGTTATTGCATAGCAGGTGAGGATTATAATGATTTTCAGGAACAAATAAGCAAAGGCTTAAAGTCGAATCTTATTTTTGTTATGCGCTTGTACATATCACGTACTGGACGCCCAGATACCGATTATTTATCTAACGAACTAAAATATGTGAGTCAATATGCGCTGCATAAAGCAAGGGAATTAGAAGAGGCATTGTGGTCTGTAGCGGGTGTCGGTGATATTGTCGATATCACCGAAGAAGCCTTAAGCCATTTAAAACTTGAACAGCAACAAGTTGACCAAATGGGTCGCCGCAAACTGCTTTGGCTAAACCGCCTGCGTTAAACAGTAGCCACACTATTTAATGGTATAGCTAGCATATACAGTAATTGTAATAACGAGCCTTGGCAAATAGCTGCTTGGGCTTGCTCAACCACTTTTGCTTTACCATGTACTGCTACACCTAGCCCTGCTGTTGCCATCATTTTTAAATCGTTAGCCCCATCGCCAATCGCCACTGTTTGCGACTTTATTAATCCCAGCTGTTGCTGTAATGACTCTAAAATAACGGCTTTTTGCTGTGCATCTACAATTGTGCCTAATACTTTACCTGTGAGCTTATTATCTTTAAATTCAAGCACATTAGCGTGTACTTCATCTAAATTGATTAACGCTTGTACTTGCTCTGCAAAGGGTACGAAACCACCCGACGCAATGGCTAAGTGCCACTGATGCTGTTTAAGTATTTGGCAAAGCATTTTAATACCCGGCATTAAAGGTAAATTATTTTTTAACTCATCTATTAAGCTTTTTTCAATTCCGGTAAGTTTAGCGACGCGCTGATTTAGGCTTTCACTAAAATCAAGCTTACCAGCCATTGCCAGTGCTGTTACCGAAGCAACCTCATCGTATACGTTAGCTAAGCGTGCAATTTCATCTATGCACTCAATAGTAATAGCGGTTGAATCCATATCCATTACCAATAAACCTGGCTCATACAAGTTGGGTGGGCAAGCTATTTGCACTAGCTGAAAATCAAGTGTGCTGGAAAATTGTTGTAATACTAGCGGGTTAATCGGCAGCTCTGCTTGCTTAATATAAAAACACAGTGCCGCTGGTAAACTTAAGTCGGGCTGATACTGGCAAAGCCCTGTAACGGTTTGATTATGCTTCGCAAAAAAATCTATTATGGCTTTAATATGGGTAATACTAAAATTGCCAGCAAAGGCAATACTAAATAAACCTTGGTGTTTATTAGGTAGGTTTTTTAACGGTAAAAACACCTCATCCTGATAGCTAAACCATTTATTTAATACTAACTGCGTTAATGGTTGCTCAGCACCAGGCTGTGCCATGTTCGTTTGCGACATGGATTCTCCGTGAATTTTTTTGTTATCCTGATAGCTACTTACAAAATGTTAAATATATTACTTGCGCTAAATTCGCCATCAGGTGGGGTTTAAGGTTATAGTATACCCAAACAACTTGGGTATAGCATTTGTAACATCAAATCAAAATGCTGTCAGTAGTATATACGGTGACTATGAAAAATAACCATCTTAAAAACCCTATAAGCGCATCCCAAAGAAAGAGACTCGTTCGCTTAATTCTTGCGGCTGGCTGTTTTGTATTACTAAGCTGGGTGGGTGTTAATAGTAGTTTTCAGAGTCACCAGTTACTTTACGATAGCGCCGACAGCACCGCAAAAAGCCTCACTCAGTTTATGGCTTTAAATGTTAAAACACCTTTAATCGAAAAAAATAAACCCCAGCTCAATGCAATTTGTAACGATATAAGTAAAGATGAGTTCGTGCTTTCGGCCACTATTTACGATCAACAGGGTATTTTATTAGCCAGTAGCGACAATTGGCAGTCGCATCATGTTTATGGTCAACTTTCTGATTCTACCCCCGGAATAAGTAAGTTAAAAACACCTTTTATGGAACCTGTTATAAGCGATGATGACCGCCCTATAGGTTTTGTATCTATTACTTATTTAACTCGCGCTGCAATATCCGACAGCCATAATCATTTTCATGACTTAGGCAGGCAGGTTTTACTAATGCTAGTGATTGCTTGTATTTTTACGTGGCAGTTAGGCCGTGGATTAAAACGCTGGCAGGTAAATCGTTATATGCAAAAAACATCTGAACAAGAATCATAAAGTTGCTTTGCAAGCGTCTCTTTTTCGCTGTGTGGCTTTAAATCACATAGTGCGTCAAACACATCAGGTATATGCAATGGCGTGTTAACCTCCCCTTGGTAGCCACTTAACGGCATTGAAGGTGAATCTGTTTCAAGCACTAAGTGCTCGGGCTCAATAGCGGCAATAACAGCACGGGTTTTAGCTGCACGTTGATAGGTAATAACACCGCCTACGCCAAGCTTAAAGCCCTGTTTGATATAATACTTCGCTTGTTGGATTGAACCTGAAAATGCATGAATCACTCCCCCATTTTTTGGCTTACAACGTTTAAACGCTTGCGCAATTAAATCATGGCTTTGCCTGTGATGTACAATGAGCGGTAAGCTTAGCTCGTTAGAAAGCTTTATTTGCTGTTCAAATAAATAAGTTTGTTTAGAGAGGTTTTCAATGCTTCTATCAAGCCCACACTCACCAATGGCCACTAACTGATGCTTATTTGTAGTTGCAAACTCGAATAACGCTTCTATGTGCGATTCTTTATGTTGATCTAAGAAGTAAGGATGTAGCCCTGCCGCTATTTTTATACTTGGATAGGTTGCTTTGAGCTCTATAAGAGTATGCGATTGAGCAAGCGTAATACCCGGTACAACAAACTGATTAACTCCCTTTGCTACACACTCGGTTATGAGCGATTCACGACTTGAATCAAACTCACTAAAATCGAGGTGGCAATGAGAGTCAACAAATTGCACGGTTACTTACTCATCTATTTATTAAGGGTTTAAGCGTGTAATTTGCCAGCTGTTATCTGCTTGGCGCTGATACATAAAACGGTCATGTAAACGATGCGCCCCACCTTGCCAAAACTCAATTTTAGTGGGCACTACACAATAACCGCCCCAAAAATCAGGGAGTGGAATTTCACCTTTAGCAAACTTGTTTTTCATATTAGCAAAGGTTTCCATTAGTACTTTACGTGATGACACCGGACGACTTTGCGCTGATGCCCACGCTGCTAATTGGCTTTCTTTAGGACGAGATAAAAAGTACTTTGCCACAGCAGAAGTTGGTAATGGTTTAGCCTCGCCATATACAATAACTTGGCGTTCCATGTGATGCCACGGAAAGTGCAAGGAAATTTTATTATTACCTTTAAGCTCTTGCGCTTTACGCGAGCCGGTATTAGTAAAAAACACAAACCCGTTATCATCTAAATGTTTTAAAAGCACTATACGCTGTGAAGGCTGACCGGTTTCATCAACAGTTGCTACAACCATCGCTGTTGGGTCGGGTAATTGGCTTGCTACAGCATGCTCAAGCCATGTTTCAAACTGCTTGAATGGGTCATCTTGCAAGTTATCTTCGCTTAACGCGTCTTGCAGGTATTCACGGCGGATATCTTCGAGTTTCATAACAAATCCTTTAAATAAAGACTTAGAAAAGAGCTTAGAGTAGCGAGCTTAAAACAATAGATATTGAGTAGTAACAAATATTAAGATTCAGGTATATGTGATAGCAATAACACCGAGTCTCGAGTGTATTCGATAGCAATAAACACAGAGCCTCAGGTGTATCGTTGGGTTTCGTTTCACTCAACCCAACCTACAATGTAAAACATTACATCTGCAAGTGTAGAAGTGCTGACAAGACGGAGTGCTTTTTTATGCCAAGGAGCATACATTTAGTATGTGACTTAGGCTAAAAAAGCACGACAACGCAGTCAAAGCGAACTACACGCAGCAGAAGGTGATTACATTTGCTCCATAACTTCAATACCTAGCAGATCCAATCCCGTTTCTAGTGTTTTAGAAACCAGATTACACAGCACTAAACGGCTATCGCGCACGCTTGGCTCTACGCCTTCTTTAAGTACTGGGCAGGCTTCGTAAAATGTCATGTATAAGCTTGCAAGCTCGTATAAGTAACCACATAGTACGTGCGGTGTTGCTTCGCTGATCATTAAATCAAGTACTTCTTCGAGCTGTAGTAGCTTAAGTGCAAGTGCTTTTTCTTGAGGCTCAACAATTGCAACGTCTGAATTTAATGTAGCAGCATCAACGCCTGACTTACGGAAAATACTGCGTACACGTGTATAAGCATATTGTAAGTAAGGAGCTGTTGCGCCTTCAAAACTTAGCATGCTGTCCCAGTTAAAAATGTAATCACTGGTACGGTGCTTAGAAAGGTCGGCATATTTAACTGCGCCAATACCTACTTTACGGGCAATTTCGCTGCGATCGCTATCACTTAAATCAGACTCACGTTCAGCTAATTTTGCTGCTGCGCGGTTAATTGACTCTTCTAATAAGTCAGCAAGTTTTACTGTGCCGCCAGTACGTGTTTTAAATGGTTTATTATCGGCGCCCATCATGGTGCCAAACGGGCAAAACTCGTAACTTGTTTCGTCTCTTAATAAACCAGCTTTACGCGCTGTTAGCTCTACTTGGTTAAAGTGTAGATTTTGACGTGCATCTACAAAAATTAAGATGCGATCAGCACCTAATTTATTTGAACGGTAGTCACATGCAGCTAAATCTGTTGTTGCATATAAAAAACCACCGCCAGATTTTTGTACGATAAACGCTGATGGCTCGCCATCTTTATTAGCTAGCTCATCTAAAAACACCACTTGCGCGCCTTGCGACTCTACGGCAATGTTTTTATCTTTAAGTAGGCTAATAATATCGTTAAGCTCTGCATTGTATGCGCTTTCAGCCATAATATCGGCTTGGGTAAGCGTTACATTTAAACGCTTGTATACTTCTTCAGAGTGTTTAACTGAGGTGGCTATAAATAGTTTCCAAAGTTTTTCACAGTGCGCATCGCCGCCTTGTAATTTAACAACGTAGTCACGTGCTTTATCTGCAAAGCCTTCTTCGTCGTCAAAGCGTTTTTTAGCATCGCGGTAAAAAGTTTCTAAATCAGCAAGCGCAACAGTATCTAAGTCAACGCCTTGACTAATTTGATCTTCTAAATGCGCGATTAACATACCAAATTGCGTACCCCAATCACCCATATGATTTTGGCGCACAACCGTATCGCCTCTAAATTCAAGCGCACGTACAATTGAGTCACCAATAATAGTTGAACGTAAATGACCTACGTGCATTTCTTTAGCTAGGTTTGGTGATGAATAATCAACAACTACTTTTTGTGGCTTAGCGTGCTCGTTTACAGCTAGTTTTGCATCATTGTTAGCCGCTTTCACGCTTTGCGCTAAAAACTCAGGCTTTAAATGAATATTAATAAAACCTGGACCCGCAATTTCAGTCTTTTGTGCAATATCGCTTACATCAAGGTTATCAATAATTTTTTGTGCAAGCTCACGCGGGTTGCTTTTCATTTTTTTAGCTGCGCCCATGGCTGCATTAATTTGGTAATCACCAAATTGTGGACGCGTGCTTTGCGTTACTGCCGGGTTTGTATCTTCAGGTAAGCCTGCACCGACCATAGCTGCAATGGCTTTTTCAATTAAAATAGTACGAATATTCATATTTTTTTACCTTTATAAACCCGCCAAAGCAGGTTTTCTTTTAATTCTTGTAAATGAGCTCTAGTTTTCGCGTGTATGGCTAAACGTTACTTCTGGGTAACGCTCTACCGATAAGTTAAGGTTTACACGGCTCGGCGCAATGTAAGTTAAGTTATCACCGCCATCGAGTGCTAAATTGCTTTCGCATTTACGTTTAAATTCTTCAAACTTTTTAACGTCATCACTGCTTACCCAGCGTGCCGTATTCACGTTTACGCCTTCATAAATAGCATCAACGTTATATTCTGCTTTTAAACGTGCTACAACCACATCAAACTGAAGTACGCCTACCGCGCCTACTATTAAGTCGTTATTAATAAGTGGTCTAAATACCTGTACAGCCCCTTCTTCAGAAAGCTGTACTAAGCCTTTTAATAATTGCTTTTGCTTAAGCGGATCGCGAAGGCGAATACGACGAAATAGTTCAGGGGCGAAGTTAGGAATACCACTAAATTTAAGTTTTTCGCCTTGCGTGAACGTATCACCAATTTGAATTGTACCGTGGTTATGCAAGCCAATAATGTCGCCCGCGAATGCATCTGCGGCACGTTCACGATCGCCCGCCATAAAGGTTACCGCATCAGAAATGCTCACTTGCTTGCCAATTCGCACGTGATTCATTTTCATGCCTTGGCTGTACTTACCCGATACAATACGCATAAATGCAATACGGTCACGGTGTTTAGGGTCCATGTTGGCCTGAATTTTAAATACAAACCCGGTAAAGTTTTCTTCAGTTGCAACAATTAGTCTGTCTTCGGTTTCACGTGGTAATGGCGTTGGCGCCCACTTAGTTAAACCATCTAACACGTGATCAACACCAAAGTTACCAAGTGCGGTACCGTAATAAACTGGCGAAAGCTCACCGGCTAAAAACAGATCTAAATCAAATTCGTTTGATGCACCAATAACAAGCTCAAGCTCATCACGTAACTGCGCAGCTAAGTCTTCACCAATGGCTATATCTAACTCTGGATTATCAAGGCCTTTAATTGTGCGAACATCTTGAATTTTATGACCTTGGCCCGTTTTATATAAAACAGCTTCATCATTATGAATGTGATAAACACCTTTGAACTCTTTACCACAACCAATTGGCCAAGTAATGGGTGCACAGGCAATATTTAGCTCTGTTTCAACTTCGTCCAGCACTTCCATTGGGTCGCGAATATCACGGTCACATTTGTTCATAAATGTAACAATAGGTGTGGTACGCAGGCGTGTAACTTCCATTAGCTTACGGGTACGGTCTTCTACACCTTTAGCCGCATCAATAACCATTAAGCACGAATCTACTGCTGTTAATGTACGGTACGTATCTTCAGAGAAATCTTCGTGTCCTGGCGTATCAAGTAAATTAACAAGTGCGTTGTTATATGGAAATTGCATTACAGACGTAGTAACTGATATACCACGCTCTTTTTCCATTTCCATCCAGTCAGATTTAGCATGCTGGTTAGAGCCGCGACCTTTTACAGTACCAGCTCTTTGAATAGCTTGTCCGAATAACAATACTTTTTCGGTAATCGTTGTTTTACCAGCATCAGGGTGAGAGATGATAGCAAAGGTCCTTCGCTTATTGATTTCATTAATAAAATCTTGGTTTGCCATGTATAAATTCTTTTAGTTTGTACACGGATTTGTACACACTTTTGGAAGTACTCTCTTTCAGTTCTTCGCTTGTCAAATCCGTCGTGTTAATCGTAATTGGCCGCTATTTTCGCTGATCTTGACTTTATAAACAATCAATGGTTATCTAATCGGTTACCATTTACTCTCAGCGTGTGCCAATGCTCAGTTGTAGCTGTTTGCAATCGTTGCTTCTTCAGCTCATGAACAACTGTGGCTAAACCACAAATTCCTTCGCTACCAAAAATCGATGATAGCTTGTCGTACTACACCAATGATGGTGCAGTTGCCGTTGATCGGTATTGCAGGGTATTGGGGGTTCAAAGGTTTTAGGTACTTCTGTTCACCGTCAATGACCAACTGCTTAAAGGTTGCTTCTTTCGAATCATCCAAACGCGCAACAACCAATGAACCTGAAGTGCAAGGTAACTCAGGATCAACAACGATCACTGCCCCCTCAGGTATGGATTTTTTCCCGCTTGGATTTTCCATACTGTCGCCTTTTACGCGAAGTGCGAAACAACCCTCATGTGCTTTTCCAGTGACTTCACGCCACTCTTCAGCATCTTCATGGGCAAATCCCTCCGCTATTTCAGTCCAATCACCGGCCTGAACCCAGTTAATGAGAGGAATTCTTCCCTTAATGTCAGGCCCAACTTCTACATTACCGACCCCCAAGCCAATCTCGCCATCACCTGTGGCGAGCCAATGAGCATTCACGCGAAGCGCCTCCGCGATCTGCATGGTGTAACGAGACCTAGCCGATTTACCAGAGCAAATCTGGCTGATCGACTGCTGTTTGATACCAATGCGACGAGCCAACTCAGACTGAGTCACCCCAGTAAGCTGCAAGGCATGGTTTAGTCGTTCGGATAAAGTTTTCATAAGCCCGTATTCTACAAATAAAACTGTAGCCTTTCAACAATTTTAACTGTTGACCAACCTACAGTTTAAACTGTAACACTCAATCTTGTAACAGTTATTATTGTAACAGGTGACGGTATGGAAGTGTTCAACACGACACAAAAACATCTCCGCCGTGCCATTGACTTGTTCGGCGGGCAATCAGCATTAGCACGAGCCATCAACTCAAAACAGCAAAACGTCTGGTTTTGGTTAAATAAATCAGGGCGTGTTCCCGCTGAATTCGTTTTACCCATCGAACAAGCTACGCAAGGACAGGTAATGTAAATACCCCATTTAGAACACAGTCATCTCGTAGAATATTTATGCCGCATTTCGGTACTCAAACGGCGTCATATCATTGAGTGAATCGTGCGGTCGTTGATGCATAACTCAATCCAATCTTCGGCTATTTGCTTCACTTCATTCAGGTTGTTGAAGATGTAGCCGTCGAGTACATCGTCACGATAAGTTAGGTTGAACCGTTCAATGTATGCGTTCTGATATGGGCAGCCGGGCTTGATGTAATCAATCATAATGTCATGTGCTTTTGCCCAATTCACAAACACTTCCGAGGTGAATTCGCTGCCATTATCAACTCGAATTTTCTCAGGGTAAGCGTGTCACTCAGCAAGTTGGTCAAGATAGCGTATGACGCGCAGCGACGACATGCTGGTCGCAATATCGATACCTAAAACTTCGCGATTAAAGTCGTCAATAACGTTAAATGTGCGGAACCTGACTTTGTTGTGCAAGCTGTCGCTCATAAAGTCCATTGACCAGGACTTACTCCAGTGCATTTGGAGCAGCTCTGGAATGCGATTGGGTAGTCGCTTTTTACCTTTGCGTCGCAGGTTCAGTTTTAACTTAGTATAAACGCGATAAACTCGTTTGTGGTTCCAGCGGTTGCCTATAGCTTACGAAGGCGTTTGAAGCACTTCGGGAAGCCCCACCGATGGTGCCTTTCGATTAAAGCATTCAAGGCATCAATGATTTCGTCATCATCGTTCAATTTCGGCTCGTAACAGTAAGCAGTGCGACTGATACCAACCACATCACAGCTCTATTACAACGCTCGCCTTATACTGCACCCGCAACTCGCGTGCCCAGACTTTTCGTTCTGCCACAGATGCTAGAGCTTTTTTTATGATGTCTTCTTGCATCTGTGACTTGAGACTCAACTCAGCATACATCTGCTTAAGCCGACGGTTTTCTTCCTCAAGCTCTTTTAAGCGGCGCACATACGACGCCTCCATGCCGCCGTATTTTTCGCGTCATTTATAAAACGTTGAATTACCGATACCGTACTTACGGCAGATATCTTTCACCGGCATACCGGCTTTGGCCTCTTTTAAAATCGCCACAATCTGGCTTTCTGTCATGCGTTTGCTCATCGTAAAACTCCTTTGTTTTAGTTTAAAAGAAATTCTACGAGTGAGCTGTATTATTATACGGGGTAGCTACACTAACAATCGGTGTAAAAACTCCGATAAAAAGTATGATTAAGCCGAACACTTGTTTTGTGTTCATGAGTTCTCCTTTTTGTATCGCTAACGCCTGAGTTAAACCGCGCCGCGAACCGGCGTCGGCTTGAACGAATTGTTAGGCTTGCTAGCCAGGTAGCTTTGCCGCAAGTACATCAACGCTTTCGATGGACGGGGGCTCGGAGAACAACTCACCTGCCTTTGCCATCAACGCGGCTGCGACCTTGCCGGAGAGATGGGCCTGGCGACCCGCTTCATCCGGGAAAGCATCAAAGATTCCGAAAGTGCTTGGTCCAAGGCGAATGCCAAACCACGCAGTGGTGGCAGGCTCCTCATTGACGATGGGAAGGCCACTCATAAGGAAGCTCTCAACCTCTTTCTCTTTTCCGGGTTTCGCTTCAAGGCGAACGAACAAGGCTACTTTGACCATGGAATGTCTCCTGTTGTTAAAACGACATCACGATATGCGATGTTCTCTTGTAAGCTTAGCTGGTAATGCCTGATTTTTCTAGACACCTTCTACCTTTTTAAAATATTCACGCTCAAAGTTGTTTGGCGATACTCTGTCATTTTTCGTATGACGCCGAGTTGGATTGTAAACCATCTCAATATAATGAAATACTGCCTGTTTGGCTTCAGCCCGGTTTGGATAAATACGACGGCGTATTTTTTCCTTCTTTAAATTGCTGAAGAAGCTCTCAGCAACCGCATTATCATGACAGTTACCACGTCGACTCATACTGGCTTTAATATTGTATACATCGAGTAATTTTCTGAACTGCCGACTGGAATATTGAGAGCCCTGGTCGGAGTGCAAACTGACTTGTTGCTGCGGTTTTCGTCACCAATAAGCGGCTGCAATGGCTTGCATAGCCAAGTCTTCGGGCATTCGTTCGCTCATCGACCAACCAACGATATGACGTGCGAATAAATCCATGACGACGGCTAAAAAAAGAAAGCCTTCATGTGTTTTAATGTAAGTGATGTCGGTCACCCACCATTGATTAGGGTGCTCGACGTTAAATGCGCGATTTAACGCGTTATCGGCAATAATATCGGTCTTACCTCCGTAGTAGCCTCGGGGCGTGTTATAATCCCGCTGCGCACGAATGCCTTCTTTTTGCATTAAGCGTAAGATCCGATCACGGCCACAATATTGGTTGGAGTCACGAAAGTCCATGTAGATATTGCGGTAACCATGAAAGCCACCGCTTTCTATCCAAAACTGCTTAATTTTTTGCGCGAGTTTTTGGTCTTCACGCTCTCGCTTGCTGACTGGCGATTTCAGCCAATCATAATAACCGCTGGGGTGAACGTCTAACGTTCGGCACAAAACTCTCACGGGATAACGTGAACTACAAGATTTTATGAACCGGTACCGTTCTTTGACTCACCGACAAAGAACACCGCGGCTTCCTTTAACAGGTTCCTTTCTTGTTCAACACGTTTCAGCCGGGCATTTTCAGCTCGTAAGTCTTGTTCTTCTTCACGCGCTTTTGTTGGCTTTGAAATTTTTTAAGCCATCCATACAGCGTTTTAGTGCTTATACCTAGACGTTCAGCAACATCATTCACACTGTAGCCATGCACTGCGACTTGATTCACTACTTCTTGTTTAAACTCGTCCGAATATCGGATACCTTTACCCATGATTTACTTCTTATGGTCATAGTTACATTTTTACCATAAAAGGGGAACATTATTGGCTCTGCTATTTTAGAAGGGGCACGCCATGCGGGAGGACGCACGGCGAACTGAGGACGAAGCGCCGGCGTGGACTGCGCCGACGGACAATCACTGATCACGAAAACAAAAAGGCCGGCTTGATGAATGCTTCCGAAAAGAATGTGGTTCTACGGCTTAATGAGCATAAGAAGAGCGCATCAAATCCCTGACGGCTATCTGTCAAATTGCATGGGCGTAGCCATGTTCCATCACAGCATTTTATCAGACCGGCGCGCATCTCTTACCGCCAGAAAAATCGGCACACCAATCTGCGAGAACAACGCCAGGGCCCAAAGGGCGTTGCTGACAATCGACGGTACGAGGGGATGAACGGCTAGCACAACCAGCGCCATGACAATGCCGAACAGCCTCAGACCGGCGCTATGGTAAGTGTCGATGGCATCAGCCACAGTTCGACGCAGCGCCCATAGCGAAGCTAAAAAAACCGCAAGGCCGACCGAGCCAAGCGCGGCGTAGCCGGGCGGATAAGGCTCCCACAGGCCGACGTAGACTTCTCCGGCCAGCGCAACGCCAATCGTCACCGCACTCCACAAAATCACGATGTGAGCAAACCAGTATCTCAGCAGCACGGCACTGGTGCGGCTCTTCGGTTTTGCATTGCCGGCGCAGTCGAAATAAGTCCAGGCCAGCGCGAAGAGGGACAAGCCGCCCATGGTCACATTGAACAGCGTACCCGCGCTGACTTTGTAGACGCCCTTGTCGGCCAGCGTGACCACCAGCTTAAAGAAGCCTTCACCCAGCAAAATCAACATCAGAAGGCCGAAGCGCTCCGAGATGTGTCCGAGTTGAGGCACAAAGCGTTCGAAGCGGAGCGTGCCCACGCGCGGCAGCATGTACTGCAGCTGGATTGCTGCCACGCCGGCGGCAAAGACCCAATAGGCGACCGGTGTGGGCAAAAAAGCCGACAGTGCGAACACCCCGGCCAACACGAAAAAATTCCGCCCCTGTTCCTGCGCCAGCGTATTGCCCGCGTTGTCGGTACAGCGCGCCCGCCAGTAAAGATAGGCCGTCAGCGCCCGATTCAACGCATAGCCCAGCGCGAAATACGTCCAGCCTTCACCGCCCACGTCGGGAATTGCCGCCGCGATGGTCATCATCGTGACAATCTTAAGTGCCATCACCACGCGATGCGGCATGTCCGTGGAGATATACAGCGAGTTATAGACCGAACTGTCTGCCCAGGCATAGAAAATCGCCAGGAACAGTCCCGTAAACACCCAGAATCCTTGCCACCCCAGATGATGGGACAGGTAATTCCCCAGAATGAAAATTGTCACTACATGGACCAGATCGAAGAAAAGTTCCACCCAGTGCACGTGGTCGTGGGTTTCATCGACATCCATGTGATGGCGCGGTCGCCGCCAGAGAAGATCGTTAATTACCATACACACCTCCTTTGTCTTATTGTTATGGCGAGGGTTCTACCCCGTTTCTACGGACAGTTTAAAACGTTTGTAAACTACCTGTCTTTATTCGCTACTCTACGTCGTATTCTTAGATTATGAAACCGCTCGATGTAAAAAAATATATCGGCACAATGACCGATAGCACTCATGCTTCCCCAAAAGCGCCATAAACTGTCAGGTACTGCATCCAAGCTGCTGCGCCTTCAGCAAAGGTTAGCCCTGCTGGTTTGAGTGCTACATATTCACTTGGTACGACAATCTCTTCTGCGTAGCAGCCATTCTGAGAAAGCCCCATCTGAGGGACAATACAAACCTCTTCCCCAAGGCGTAAATGATTTACCTCTTCCCCGACTTCAATGGCTACCCCGGATGCTTCATAGCCGATTCGCAAAGGGAAGTCGGCCTTTTTTATACTGGCCTCGCCTAAACATGGCATCAGCACGATTGAGCCCAACAACTTTGACCGCAATACGTACATCAGTGGCCTGCAAACTTGGACTCGCCAGCGAGTCAATAGTTAATACCTCGGGACCACCTAATTCATGGAAACGAACAGTTCGAATTAGTTTTCTTGGGCTCTTATGCATCCTCAACAATAACCTTTTAAACGGAGTCAAGCTTTCAGAGAGTTAATTGTTTTAATATTCTCACTTCGTTCCGATGTATAGGGCGGTATAGAGTATGTACCCACAACATGTGCTACTAAATCACTCACCCCCTCAGAGTACAGAGAAACCTCCCCAACCACGAGAGTACGGCCGACTTTTATCAGAGAACATTCCGCAATGATTCGCTCATTTGCCGATGGCTTACGTAAGAAGTTGATGTTAAGGCTAGTTGTTACTGCCAATGGCACGATGCCAATTTTACCAAGTATCGCCACATAAAGTGCCACATCAGCCACACTCATTAAAACAGGCCCCGAAACCGTTCCGCCAGGACGTAATTCATCCTGACCTACATGATGAGATACAGTCGCTCCACCGTTGCTCACTGCTTCCACAACGCATTTGCTTTGTGGAAACTCCGATTTCATGAAAGCGATAACTTCTTCTTTTGTAGCTGTCATTGAGACTCCTTAAATATTTATTCACGTTTATAAGCACCTGGTGAAGCGTTACTCCAAAACTTCTATACCCTATTGTGAGCCTAGTTTCTCTTCCACCAATGCAAAGCCCTGACTTTCGTAAAGATATCGAGCTGCATTAAGCCCTGAAAAAGTCCATAAGTTGATTTGGACGAAACCCTGAGCATCGGCAAAAGCTAATGCAGAATTGAGAAGCTGTTTACCTAGTCCGAAACCTCTTAAAGAGTCGTCCACAATGAACCATCGTAAATGTGCTCGATTATGCCCAAGTTCTTCACCATCAATGGCAGCAGAAGCTGGAATTTTATCGTCCCGTTTGATCGTCCAAATCTCATTACATGGGTTATCTAGCCTTCCAATAAATTCCGCCATGCTACTCGCCACTGAACATGCAAATTCCCGACCAAAATCAGCCACTGTCGCGTAATAATGGGCATACATCTCCGTAACACGTGCAATCAAAATGAATGTCCCTAATCTGATCGTAAGATTCTGATTTAGTTCATTCGATTTCCACAACAAAGCCCACGCTAATTATTATCAGGCACTGACTGAGTCGAGAGACCAGCGGAAGCTACGAACTGTTAATCAAGTTCGACCACTATTTTACCAATCTGCTGATTTGACTCCAGATAATGATGCGCTGCTACTATCTCTTCAAATTTAAAGCTTCGATCAATGACAGGCTTGAGTGTTCCCTTGGATAAACCCGAGTGGATAAATTGCTTTGCTCTGCGAAAACGCTCGATGTCTTTTATAACTTCAGTAAACACATATCCCCTAACTGTCAGACTTTTACGAAGTGCTATTTTTAAGGGAAAAGGAGTTGTTTCGGGACTTAATGCTCCGTGTACTATTATTGTTCCTTCAGGGCTCATTGCTTCAGCAATTTCAGCTATCTGCGGCCCACCGACAGCATCAAATGCGATTTTTAAATTGTTTTCTCCCAAGATGCTTATCAAGCTATCCAGCAGCGGTTCTTCTTGGGTTGCAATCACATGGGCCGCGCCAGCCTTGAGCACAGCAGCCTTTTTAGCTCCTGTTTGAGTTGTAGCGATAGGGATACCCCCTAGAGCATTCACAATTTGAATCGCAGCCAATCCAACACTGCTCGATGCGGCGGTTATCAGTACTGCATCGCCTTTTTGCACGTTAGCAATTTCGACCAAAGCGCCATAAGCTGTCAGGTACTGCATCCAAGCTGCAGCACCTTCAGCAAAGGTTAGCCCTGCTGGTTTGAGTGCCACATATTCACTTGGTACGACAATCTCTTCTGCGTAGCAGCCGTTCTGAGAAAGCCCCATCTGAGGGACAATACAAACCTCGTCCCCAAGGCGTAAATGATTTACCTCTTCCCCGACTTCAATGACTATCCCGGATGCTTCATAGCCGATTCGCGAAGGGAAGTCAGCCTTTTCTATATAGCTGCCTCGCCTAAACATGGCATCAGCACGATTGAGCCCAACAACTTTGACCGCAATGCGTACATCAGTAGCCTGCAAACTTGGACTCGCCAGCGAGTCAATAGTTAATACCTCGGGGCCACCTAGTTCATGGAAACGAACAGTTCGAATTAGTTTTCTTGGGCTCATATGCATCCTCAACAATGACTTTTTAAGTAATTACAACAATGACTTTTTAAGTAATTACAACAATGACTTTTTAAGCAATTACATCAATAACTACTTTACCCATGGACCCCAACTCTACAGCATTATGTGCATCCATTGCCGTGTCAAGGGAGAAGCGTAACGGATCGAGTATTGGCTTAATTTGTCCAGCTTCAACTAGAGCCGTAATTTGCCGCAGAATGTCACCATGATGTTTGCGCCCCTCTCCGCTGAGCTGTGGGTGTAACACAAAAATCGCTGACAATGTTGCAGAGCGTAATGACGACGGTGCCAGGTTATGTGAGCTGAATGCAGCACAACTTAAAATATGTCCATAATGTGCAATGATACCTAATGAGGCATCGAGTACAGAGCCACCGACAGTGTCGTAAATGATATCGAATCCTTTGCCTTGGGTGTATGCGTCCACGTAGTCAGCAGGGCTTACAGTGTGATAATCAATCGGCGTGGCACCAAGCGCCTTGACCAGTTCTTGTTTTCCAGTCGATGCAGTGGCATAAACGTCGGCACCTAAGGCCTTAGCAATTTGCACAGCTACATGCCCAACTCCGCCAGCTCCACCTTGGATAAGGACTTTCTGGCCCGCTTTAACATTCGCCTTGTCGACCAAACCTTCCCAAGCGGTAAGTGTAACCAGAGGTAAAGCCGCAGCTTCACGCATGGATAAATTTTTCGGTTTGAGAGCAAGTAACTCAGCATCTACGTTGGCATATTCAGCCAATGAGCCTTGCAATCCTCGCACTCCGCCAGTCAGACCATAAACTGCATCGCCTACTGCAAAGTCGGTGACGCCGTCGCCGATAGCAACAATTTCTCCAGCTAAATCGGTGCCAAGTACTGCGGGTAATTCCGGCATGGCATAAGGAGCAATACCTTGGCGGATCTTGTAATCAATAGGATTGACGCCACTTGCAAATATTTTTACTTGCACCTGACCTGCTGATGGAGAGGGTAAGTTAATCAGGGCATCCCGGAATACTGTACCCTCTTCGTAGCTATCTAATATCAAAGCACGCATTTGTCTGTTTAACGCTGTCATCAATAACCTCACAAACTGAATATTCAGCGGGTGGTTAAATCACCCGCTGGTTAATAGGTCTTTTATTAAACGAATTAAAACTCTTGAACAGTTGGGCGCAGAACAATCTCGTTGATATCCACATCCGCAGGCTGCTCAATTGCGTATGCGATAGCACGAGCAACAGATTCAGATGGAATTTCATTTTGCTGATAAAAATCTTTTACAAAGGCTGCACCCTGAGTATCTGAACTTCCATGTTTTAAATCAGATTCGATTGCACCTGGTGAAATAATTGTTGAACGAATTTTACCCCCAACTTCATGGCGTAAGCCTTCGGCAATAGCGCGAACAGCGAATTTCGTTCCGCTATAAACCGTGCCGCCGGGACTGAATACTTTGATACCCGCTACGGAAGAAATATTGATAAAGTGGCCTGTTCCCTGAGCCTGAAAGATCGGAAGCGCTGCGGCTACTCCATACAGCAGACCTTTAACGTTGATGTCAATCATGCGATCCCATTCGTCAACTCGAGTCTCAGCTAACGGTGCAATAGCCATTAACCCTGCATTATTGATAACCACATCAACTTTACCGAAGCGCTCTTGTGCAAGATTTACAAGGGCCTTGACTTCGTCCTGGCAAGTCACATCTGTCGCTTGAACCGCAACTTTTCCGCCTGCTGAGCGAATGTCAGCAGCAATAGCTTCAAGCTTGTCGATACGGCGGGCACCTAACACTACTGACGCACCAAGACTGGCCAGATATCTTGCTGTTGTTTCGCCTAAACCGCTGCTACCACCGGTGATAACAACGACTTTACTGCTGATGTTGTTTGCTAAAACACTGCTCATAGTTAATATCCTCAAATCGGTTGAATGAATGACTCTGTCTAAATAACAAACAAATTATCACTTACCTTCAGAAATTAATAAATGGAAAAGTTTTAATTTCACAATTCCTAAAAATGGAATAGTATTAATGTATTCATATCTAAACTGAATGTGACTGTGATGCTTAACAGATTAGAAATGCTCCGGATATTTTGTACTGCTGCTGAGTCTAGCAGCTTTAAAGAAGCGGCTAACCGTCTGGGAATTTCTCCTCAGGCAGTGACACGAGCAGTGAAGGAGTTAGAGCGATTGCAAGGGGAGCTTTTATTTCATCGAAATACTCGACACATACAAGTGACCCTAGTTGGAGAAAAATTTGCTGTGATAGCAAAAGAACGCCTGCGCGCTGTAGATGAATTGTTTCAAACAAGCGCCCCTAACTCGGGTAATGAATTACAAGGGCGGGTTCGTATCGCAGCGCCTGTTGGTTTTGGTCATAAATGCTTAATGCCAGTATTACTGGAACTCTCAACAATACATCCTCAACTGGATATAGACCTGACACTCAGTGACGAACGCGTTGATGTAGTTGACGAAAAAATAGATATTGGGATTCGTATCGGCTTCATGAGAGATAGTCGATTTATTGCCCGCCAGCTCACCAAAATTAATATGTATGTCGTGGCTTCGCCTGAGTTAATAAATAGAGTGGGAAAGCCTGCGTCTATTGAAGATCTAAACCACTTGCCGGCTACAGGGTTAGTAGATCGCAATACGGGAAAGCTTTGGCCATGGATTTTTTCCATGGACAGACAGTGGACCCCATCCATAACACGTTTTCGAAGTGCCGACACCGAAGCTGAATTAATGGCTATACAAAATGGACTGGGGTTTGCTCAAATTCCTGACTTTTTGGTCCAAGACTTATTACGCCAAGAGAAACTTGTGAGAGTGTTAGAAGAAGTCGAGCCTGTGCCTTGGGAGTTATATATTTATCGCCCTCAACGTGGTCCAGTACCACAACGTATTCGATTGGTTTTTGATCACTTGGTGTCAAGATTGAGTGGCCGCTAATGGCACATAAGTAATATTCATAAAGTGCGAATACTACATTAGCTCACTTTACTGCAAAAACCGTAACCAATGTCTTCATTGAGTCACCAGGAATCATAACAAAGTGCATTTTGCTACTAACATGCTGCCATGTTCTGAATCGTCGGAACAGGATTCACATCAAATGCGCCTGCCAAGCCCTGAACTTACTTGTTTTTCGCGAACGGACAAGAATAGCTTGCCACAAATGGCTTTGATACCACTATTCCTAACAATGTGAAAATCTGGGCTCGCAGGTCGCTTGGTATTGAGATGGAACACTGGTCTATGCATGATCTTCGCAGAACGATGCGAACGCGAATGTTAGCCATCACGACGCAAGAAGTTGCCGAGTTGATGATTGGCCACAGCAAAAAAGGGTTGGATGCTATCTACAACCAATATCAGTACCTGGATGAAATGCGTCATGCTTACGACGTTTGGTATCAACAACTAGAAACCATCATCGAGCCGACAGGCTTTCCATTCAACTGGCGTTTCGGACAATAAAATAAAAGAAAGAGGCTCAATCCTCTTTCTTCTCATACTCTTCTAGGTCTTCAATGTGCCACAGCTTGTTTCGTGTATTTCGGTTGATACGAGGTTGCGGCAAGCTGCCATCTTTTATTCTTCGCCAGAGCGTTGTATAGCTAATGTGGTAACGAGCCATCACTTCGTAAGATGTTAGAAAAGGGGTTACCTGGTGCGCTACTGCTGTCATCTGCATTCTCCTGAAAATCAATGTAAAGCTATCATCGCCTGATTCATCACTTGTTGATGGTCAGAAAGATGCATGATTTGTTCAGAAGGTCAGCCTTATCAAGACACCGGTATCATTGTGCAGTTTACCAAATTTCCAGTTTACGGCGAAAAGCGCCGTAAAATCGCATTAAGTTAAACCATCTTTATCGATATGCACGCTCTAGCTACTAGGAATTCAGCGTAGCGGTATACTTCGTAAGTGCATTTCGATGGCTTCAATCACTGACTTAGTGAGGGGTAAATGCGCTTTTTCTTTCGCCCATACCTCATGGAAGCCTGCTACAGTTTGCTTTGCAGTATCTAACACCAATTTTTCTGGCAACATGGCTTTAGCCGCTAAGTGTGATAGCTCATCCAGCGTGAAATCGCTGAATCTCTTGCTACGGCTCACCTTAAGCGATGCACTATCATCTGGGATATAGGGAATGGTTGAAACGAAGTCATAAGCAGGCGCAATAGACGCTGTGCGCTTATCTTTGTAGATCACAGACCAATTCTTCAAATGCATATCAGCATTACCAATTAGAGTATTGAACACCAATCGGCGAGTAAATTCAGCAATGTCTTCGTCTTGCCCTTCAATACCGATAACATGAGCAATATTGCGCATACTGGCTTTTTTGTATTTATCTTGAGGATAAACACCAAACACTTGCGCAAAGTCTTCAATGTGAACAGCTTGACCATCTGCACGGTCAAAACGCTTAATCACAAACGCACTGTCACCAAATTTGCCAATGCCATTGGGGATATTAGCAATCCGATTAATAGGGAGTAGCTGCGTTTCTGGCACGTCCATTCCCAGCATTCGAGCCAGTTCCATCATCGAATATTCATTTTCTGGCATAGCTTCAAACCGAGACGACGGTAATTTTACAATCCAAGAGCCACCTTGACCGGTTGCTGGGATCGTCAAACCGCCATTTGCCTGCTGCACAGCTGAAAACTTCAATTGCACCCCCGCTAATGAAAAACGCATTGGCCCATCTGTTTTCGTTTCATCTTCTATGTCTTGATGCACATTAGGTGGTAAGGCTTCACCATCTGCTGGCTCAACCGTGATTGCGCCTGCCAAATCCTGTCCCAGTACCCACAATAAAAAAACTCCCGCGCTGAATTAACACCGGCACGCTCTGCTAGGTAATTTCGCATGGTTTCTTCTGGCAAAAGGTTAGAGAAAAACGGGGTTAACTTAGTTTGGGTCGGTTTGAAGCTAGTCAGCAAGCCTCCTAGCGAATCTTTAAATCCAAGTCCTAATACAGGACGCGATTCGTCATGAATGTACGAATCCATAAAGGCAAAAAGCGTTCTGTCATTCCCCACGTTGGTGATCGTTGCAATGGGTTCACCGTAAAGCAAAACGTTGAGCGTAGAGACATGGTTAGTCATCGTCGCCTTCCTCTAACTGATATGCGGGCGACATTGGCTCACTCTCATCGCTGATGCCGTTAATACCTTGGCCACTTTGAATGATCGACTTGATGGCAGGTACAGATTTTTTAGGCGCAACAAATAGCTCTAGGTCAAGTACACGGGCAAGAGCTATCAAACTGGATATTCTTAAATCAACACCGCCAGACTCGATTTTCGAAATATGGCTTTGCGGCACACCCGAACGCGCGCTCAGCTCTCTTTGACTAAAACCTTTACGTACCCGAGCTTCTCGAAGGCCTTCTAGTATCTGCTCTGTTACATAGCTCATTTCGATACACCTTAATACATCACTGAAGAAATATTATATACCAAACTACATCATACCAACTCGAAAAACACAAAGTTGATTAGCTATTGCATATCAATAGCTATGAACTGATACACAATTACATATAATCAAGGCAAAGATTTTTATCATCAACAAAAGAGCGATACTCCAGCTGATAATCGCGAACAAGCGCATCAAATCCCCTAAGTACTTTTGTCGCTCAGCTCATATACAGCAAGGTCTACAGAAGAACTCGCATCAAATAACCGAAGGATAAGTGCAACAAAAAGGAAGTTTGTACACAGTTACAGGAAATTTTGTACACACAGGCCGAAAAACAAGTGCAAAATGATGGTGTAAACAGCAACTAAATTTGAAGGTAAGTCTGATATCTCAATTAGAAATAACCGTATTGGTTCGCTTCAAGCATCTTCAAAAACAAACACTAGAGCAAAAATTACACCAACAATAAATCCCTTAATTAAATTTTGTAATTTGGCACAGAAGAAAACATTTACCAAAAAAAGAGACTCTTTTTAACGGTAGTACTTTTTACGTCAAACCCAGTAACGACAAGGCCTACAGCCAGGTTTGTGTCATGGGATTTTCGCAAAAGACCTCTAAAACGGAATTTGTACTCAAGTTTGTACACACTTTCCGAGGTTACGCTTGAACATCATTGAAAAGCAAAGAAACGAGAAAAAGACAAAAAGCCTTTAAATTCAGTACGTAGAGATGTGATTGTGGTGTGCAATGAAAGGTGGTTTTATGCGTTGAAAGGCTGGGCGGCATCAGGATGCGAGATGATAGCAAAGGTCCTTCGCTTGCTGATTCCATTGATAATAGTCTGGTCTGCCATTGATAAATTCTTTTAGTTTATATGCGGGGTTGAATGCATTTTAATAAGCGTCTGCGAGTAAACCCGTTATGTTGATCGTAATTAACTACTATTCTCGCTGATTTTCACGTTGCAAACAGCTGATAATAAAGCGTCAATAGTTGATTTTTTAATAATGGCAATTGTAACAGGAGTCGGTATAAAAGTGTGCTATCTACTTAAAAATATCTTAGTTTTAAAATAAATGTGTACAGCAAGCGATATTTAAACGACCTACAATTTAGTCGTAGATCGTTTAAATAAAAATGAGTAGTTACTTAACAACATCAATAGTAGGTACAACCGATATTCCAACACGTAGTTGACTAAGTAAAGGCTGCTTAGCATCTAAACTAATCTTTACCGGTAGGCGCTGCGCTATTTTAGTAAAGTTGCCTGTTGCATTATGCGCACCAATAGTGGAGTAACTTACACCACTTGCTGGACTTAGACTGTCAACGTGTCCTTTTAATGTCACGCCTGGCAATACATCAACTTTAGTTATTGACTTTAAAAGATGTAAAACTATGTAAGTTTTTAAACACTGAATTGATATTATTCAGTGTGATTTGTTAAATTTAAATAACTTAAACATAAAAAAAAGAGCTAAAGATCATGCAACTAATGATTGTAATTTAGCCACCAAGACCGCTATAAGCTTGTGTAATCAGGTCGTAACGCATATTATTGGCAGATTGCATGGAGGATAAGTCGTTTGGTCATGAAAACCAGTAAGTTAAGTATAAGATTATTATGGTATATAACACCTCTTGTTATTCTGCCACTGCTATTTTTAGGTGGCTTTACGCTCACCAATGTCACTAATTCAACACAAAAACAAGCTGATTTAATAATGAGCCGTTTTGTTGAGCAACAACAGCAAAAAATATTCAACTATATCGACTCTTTTCACTCTACTGCAAAACTACTTTCAAATTCGCCAGTACTTAGTGACTTTTTAGCAAACGATATTAGCGCCAACGGTAATTACACCCGAAAACTTGGCGCGCTTATGGATGTATTTGCCAGTTACAGCGAAGCTTATCCAGATATAATTAGCATTAATTTAGTTTCAGCAAGTGGGAAAAGTGATGCCTATTACTCTAATAACCTAACAACAGCGCCTAAAAGCTATCCATTTTTTAATCGAGTATTGCAAAGTAATTTAAGTACACAGCAATTTATGATTCAAAAGGACGATGGCACCACGAGCTTATATTTCATTCAACGAATTGACAGCGTTGATTACTACTTGAAACGTCCACAGCAGCTTGGTTTTATTGTAATACATATAGAGCCTTCAATACTCAACTCCAGTATTTTAGAAGCGCCATATAACAACACACTTAATTTAATGTTGACCAAAGACGGGAAAATTTTATTTAGCTCCGACTACAACATGCGCGGCCAATACATAAGCGAATATGAACTTAACCAAGTACACGATCTTGCCGATATAGGCATGCTTTCTACCATTGAACTCTCAAGCATAGATAAAATAGAGCGTATGATTTTTGCCGTACAAATGCCCGGTGGATATTATTACGTTTCAACCATTCCCAAAGGTGTGCTTTATCAATCTGGTAAAGCCATAAGCTTAATAACAGGCTTAATTGTTATTATTTCGATAATCACCCTGCCAATATTAATTTTTATAGTGGTACGTAATTTATTACTTAACCCAATTGAATTATTAGGTGCTGCAAGCCACCGTGTTGGTGATGGCGATTTGTCGGTGCACTTACCAGCTCATACAAATGACGAAGTGGGTGTTTTGTTTAACGACTTTAACCACATGGTTAATCAAATTAGACACTACCAGCAGCAGCTTGAAGAATATAAACACCACCTTGAAGATAAAGTAGAAAGTCGTACTAAAGCACTTGAAGCCATGAACAGCCAACTAGAGCTTGCAATTGGCCAAGCCGAGCAAGCTAATCAGCTTAAAAGTCGTTTTTTAGCTAATATGAGTCACGAAATACGAACGCCACTTACGGCTATTATGGGCTTTACAGAGCAATTACTCCACAACGACAAAGTAGCCAACGACAAACAACATCTAAGCACTATTTTACGTAATTCAAAATACTTACTAGAGTTAATAAATAATATACTCGACTTATCTAAAATTGAAGCTGAAAAGCTAGCTGTCGATTTGTCTGCGTTAAACGTAGTGCAGCTTGTGCATGACATTGAATCAATTATTCAACCACTGGCACAAGAAAAACAATTAACCCTTAATATTGATTACCAACTGCCGCTACCTCGCACCATTTATAGTGATGTGACCCGCTTAAAACAAATACTTATAAATATTGCAAATAACGCTGTTAAATTTACCGAAAATGGCAGTGTGTCTATTTGCGTGCATTATTTACAAGCAAGTCAAAAGCTAGAATTTGTAATTAAAGATACCGGCATTGGGATGTCTGAGCATCAAATAGAGCGTGTGTTTAAACCGTTTGAGCAAGCCGATGCCACAACCACACGTCGTTTTGGTGGTACAGGCCTTGGGTTGTGTATTTCTAAAAATTTAGCACTGTTACTTGGTGGCGATGTAACGCTTGAAAGTGAAGTTGGCGTTGGTAGCCGCTTTACAATTAGGGTGTCGTGTCAGTTATCTGATGATCAACCAATGCTTGAGTTTTTAACGCAAGAAAGCCAGTTAATACCAGAGAAAGACCCTCTCTTATCGTTTGCGACCAATAACTTTGAGGCTAATATTTTAGTCGCTGAGGATAACCCTGATAACCAACTATTAATTAAATTATTACTTCAAACTTGGGGCCTTGAACCCGATATTGCTAGTAATGGCGCACAAGCTGTAGAAATGGCACTCGTTAATGACTACCAGCTTATTATAATGGATATGCAAATGCCTGTAATGGGCGGATTAGAAGCGACTAAAATGCTTCGTCATGCAGCATACGATGGCCCCATTATTGCCCTTACTGCTAATGTTATGAACCACGATATAGGTACTTACCTAGAAGCTGGTTGCAACAAAGCACTCGCTAAGCCCATTGATAAAGATGCTCTGGAAAATGTACTCGTAAGCTACCTACATCTTGAAAAGGATAATCAAAATAAGTGGGACAGCTTATTAAAAAGCGAAAAGTTTCAGCAAATTACTGATAACTATTTAGCCAACTTACCTATTTATTTAGAAGAAGTTAAAACTCTGCAACATTGTAATGACTGGGAAGCATTAAGAAGTATAGCGCACAGTATTAAAGGTAGTTCTGGATGCTTTAATTTTGATGAAATTTATCACAGCGCTGCGGCACTTGAAGAAAATTTAAAAAGTAACAATAAAGTGCCAAGAGACGAGCTGGTAAATAAATTAATAGCAGCCATTGAGCAAGCAATTAGTGGCAAAGTAACCTAAAAGAAAATTTACTAAATAGTACAAGTTCGGTGCGTTAGCGCTCTATGCTTAAAACGCTAATCACCGACTTTAATTATGAAAAGTTTAAACCTAATGCCATGCCCATTAAAATAGCGTCTTCAAAGCCATTTTTGGCCGGATTATCACTTGGATAGTAGTTTTTACGCACTGACATCTCTGTAAAGCCAGCGTTCTCGTATAGCGCAATAGCCCGCGTATTAGATTCGCGTACTTCTAAAAAGAGGTTTTCAGCATTTTGCTGTTCACCATATTCAATAAACTGAGCTAACAACTGCCTTGCAATACCCTTACCCTGGTGGCTTGGTGTTACACAAATATCCATAAGCGTAAAATCAGGCCCTGCTTTTTCACCAATATAAAAACCAATCATGCTCACCTCATCAAATGCGGCAACATTAAAATAGCGCCCGCCTATACATGAACTCATTGTATTTAAAGTCCACGGATGGCTATGACATGCTGTTTCGATGGCCATTAATTGAGGTATTGCAGTTTCATCTACTGATTTAAAGTTTATCAAGGTGTTCACTCATTAAAGCCCATAAAGCACGCTTCTCAGAGGCGTTGAGCTGTGGGGTTGGCAATGTAAGCTTATTGTCGTTTAATTGCATCTCACTACCCTGTACAACGCTATTTATAATAATAGCCCCTGCACTGAGCTTAATGTCTGCAAATAGTTGCTCATTTATCGTTAAAGAACTAGCTGTCGTGCTTTGCGATAAAGTACCTGCTTGGTCATTTGCTTGAGAACAATAATGCTGATTGAGTTCAAGATTTTCTATATCAAAAATAGCTGCGTAACGTGGATGCATAACAACTCAGTAGATTAGACATTTGAACAATATAAGAAGTAATAAAAACGATGTAAAGAAGAAATGGCAGGGGCGGAGAGATTCGAACTCCCAACCATCGGTTTTGGAGACCGCTGTTCTACCAATTGGAACTACGCCCCTGCAATGACGACGAATTATAGAGAAGTTTCGCCAAAGGTAAAGAGAAAAATCACTCTTTTAGTTCAACTGCTTTTTAAATAAACAAAACGGCGAATTAGCATGCTAATTCGCCGTTTTTTAATCACTTAAAATTAGTTAATTAAAACTAAAATTAATTATTCCCATTCGATAGTTGCAGGTGGTTTACCTGAAATATCGTAAACTACACGAGAAATACCATCAATTTCGTTAATGATACGGTTTGAAACCACACCTAAAAATTCATATGGTAAATGTGACCAGCGTGCTGTCATAAAGTCGATTGTTTCTACACAACGAAGTGATACAACCCAATCGTACTTACGTGCATCGCCCATAACCCCTACCGATTTAACTGGTAAGAATACAGTAAACGCTTGGCTTACTTTATGGTAAAGCTCAGCTTTGTGTAGCTCTTCGATGAAAATCGCATCTGCGCGGCGTAGTAAATCACAGTACTCTTTTTTGATTTCGCCAAGTACACGTACACCTAAGCCTGGTCCAGGGAAAGGATGACGGTAAAGCATGTCGTACGGTAAACCAAGTTCTAGACCAATTTTACGCACTTCATCTTTGAATAATTCACGCAATGGCTCAACAAGGCCCATTTTCATGTCATCTGGTAATCCGCCCACATTGTGGTGAGATTTAATAACATGCGCTTTACCTGTGGCAGATGCCGCAGATTCAATAACGTCAGGGTAAATTGTACCTTGCGCTAACCATTTCGCATTTTTAAGCTTTTTGGCTTGCTCATCAAATACATTAATAAACGTGTGACCAATGGCTTTACGTTTATCTTCTGGGTCTGACTTACCAGCTAAATCATTTAAAAACTGCTCTTCAGCTTCAACTTTAACAATGTTTAAGCCAAATTTATTACCAAACATGTCCATCACTTGCTGGCCTTCGTTTAAACGAAGTAAACCATTGTCAACAAATACACATGTTAGCTTTGCGCCAATTGCACGGTGAATAAGCATAGCCACAACTGATGAATCAACACCACCAGAGAGACCTAAAATAACTTCGTCATCACCTACAGTTTCTTTAATACGCTCAATAGCATCATCAATGATTTTTGCAGGAGTCCATAATTTTTCACAGCCACAAATATCAATAGCGAAACGCTCAAGCAAACGTAACCCTTGATGAGTATGCGTTACTTCTGGGTGAAATTGTACGCCGTAAAAACGCTTTTCTTCGTTAGACATTGCAGCATGTGGACAAGTAGATGTTTTAGCTGTTGTTGTAAAATCAGCTGGAATGTCCATTACTTTATCGCCATGACTCATCCATACGTCAAGTATGCCGTTGCCGCCATCAGTAATATGGTCTTCAATTGCATCAAATAATGCACAGCTGCCTACTTTTTCAACTTGTGCGTAGCCGAACTCTTTTTTATCAGAGCTGTGTACACTTCCACCAAGTTGAGCTGCCATTGTTTGCATACCGTAGCAAATACCTAGCACAGGCACGCCTGCATTAAATACATACTCAGGAGCGCGCGGGCTGTTTTCAAGTGTTGTTGATTCTGGACCACCAGAAAGAATAATACCTTGTGGGTTGAACTCGCGGATTTGCTCTTCAGTCACATCCCATGCCCAAAGTTCACAGTAAACACCAATTTCACGCACACGACGGGCGATTAATTGAGTGTATTGTGAACCAAAGTCTAAAATGAGAATTCGTGAATCGTGAATATCTTTGCTCATGGAGTATCTCGTAAAGTCTGATGCTAAATGCCGTTTGTTAATGTAAACGACTAAAAAGAGGGCTTGCAAAGCAAGCCCAGTATATTAAATTAATTACGCTGCTTAACCTAAGCGGTAATTTGGTGCTTCTTTAGTGATTTGCACATCATGAACATGCGACTCACCCATACCTGCTGAAGTAACACGTACAAATTGTGGTTTTGTATTTAGCTCTTCAATTGTTGCACAACCCGTTAAGCCCATAGCACTACGTAAGCCACCTACTTGCTGATGAATAATCGTTGCAATAGGACCTTTGTAAGCTACGCGACCTTCAATACCTTCAGGTACTAACTTGTCTGCTTCGTTTGATTTTTGGAAGTAACGATCTGATGAACCTTCTTTTTGATCCATCGCGCCCAATGAGCCCATACCACGGTAAGATTTGTAATAACGGCCTTGGTACAATTCAACTTCACCTGGTGCTTCTTCTGTACCAGCAAGAAGAGAACCCACCATTACACACGATGCACCAGCAACAAGTGCTTTAACAATATCACCAGAAAAACGAATGCCACCATCAGCAATAACAGGAATGTCGCGACCTTTTAAGCCTTCAACAGCATCTGAAATAGCGGTAATTTGTGGAACGCCACAACCGGTAACAATACGTGTAGTACAGATAGAACCAGGGCCGATACCTACTTTAACTGCATCCGCTCCGGCATCAGCTAGTGCAATCGCACCTTCAGCCGTTGCAATGTTACCTGCAATAATTTGTAAGTCTGGGTACTCTTTGCGAGTTTTAGTAACACGGTCAATAACGCCTTGAGAGTGACCATGCGATGTATCGATAAGTAAAACATCAATACCCGCTTCTACTAATGCAGCAATGCGCTCATCAGTACCTGCGCCAACACTTACAGCAGCACCTACACGTAAACGACCTTGGTCATCTTTACATGCGTCAGGTTTGTCTTGGGCTTTTTGGTAATCTTTTACTGTGATCATGCCTTTGAGTTTAAATTCATCATCAACAACAAGGATTTTTTCAATGCGGTGTTCGTGCATTAAGCCTAAAATTTCTTCGCGTGCTGCGCCCTCTTTAACGGTAACAAGCTTTTCTTTTTTAGTCATAACGGTAGAAACAGGCTGTTCAAGCTTAGTTTCAAAACGCATATCACGACTAGTAACAATGCCTACAAGCACATTATTGCTGTCGGTAACCGGAAAGCCTGAAAAACCTTTTTCGTGCGAAAGCTCAATTGCATCTGCAATTGTTAAATCGGCAGTAACCGTTACAGGGTATGAAACAATACCTGCTTCGTAGGTTTTAACTTTACGTACGTTTTTCGCTTGTTCTTCAATAGTCATGTTTTTATGAATAAAACCAAGACCACCTTCTTGCGCAAGGGCAATAGCTAAACGAGCTTCTGTAACAGTATCCATAGATGCTGAAATAAGCGGCAAGTTAAGTTTGATACCACGCGTTAAGCGAGTTGAAATATTTGCCGTGTGTGGCAAAACAGTAGAATGACCAGGTACTAAAAGTACGTCATCAAAGGTAAGAGCTTCTTTAGCGATTCTAAGCATTTTGGCAACTTCTCACATGTGGATCTAAGATAAGGAATTGCGGCCAAATTTTAACAGCGTTGTTGGCATGAGTAAATAATATTTCGCAAATATTTATGATAATATAGGGTCTATTAGACTTTCAAGGTTAAATTTGCAGCAGTTTGTTAGGTATTTAGGCAAGGCAGAGCCTATGCAGTGTGGTTATCCCCCATAAATAGGCGATAACGTAGCATCAATTCCAAACAAGCGCTGCCCAAAGGGTTCAGCCTAGGGGCGATTAACTCTTTGTTACTCGGTTTTTACTTAGCCCACTAGGTTACAAACCTCGCGCCGCGATTAAATCGCCCCTAGTTTGAACAAATTTTAATCTGCAAAGGTCAATAGACCCTTGCTTTATAAATAGTTTTAGGTTGTTTTTTATGTTTTCGAAGCCTTCGCAGACGGTTTACACCGTGTCGCGCCTTAATAGAGAAATTCGCACAATCCTTGAGCAAGGTTTTGCATCTTTAGTGCTCACGGGCGAAATTTCTAACTTTATTACCCCTGCATCCGGCCATTGGTACTTTTCGTTAAAAGACGATAAAGCACAAATTAAAGCCGCTATGTGGCGTGGGAATAATCGCAACCAAAGCTATCGCCCTGCAAATGGCGCGCAAGTTACAGTAAAAGCGCGTGTATCACTTTATGAACCTCGCGGTGACTACCAGCTTATTGTTGAGCATATGGAACCGGCCGGCGAAGGTCAGCTAAAACAAGAATTCGATGCGCTTAAAATGCGTTTGGCCGCCGAAGGATTATTTAGCTCTGCGTATAAAAAACCACTTCCGCAAAACATTAATCGTATTGGTGTTATTACCTCTGCAACCGGCGCTGCTATAAAAGATATTTTAACGGTACTTAAACGCCGTGCGCCGCAGTTAGAAGTAATCATTTACCCTGCTATGGTACAAGGCAAAGAAGCACACCTACATTTAATTAATCAAATTGAATTAGCTAATGCTCGTGATGAAGTTGACGTACTTATTTTAGGACGAGGCGGCGGATCACTTGAAGATTTATGGTGCTTTAATCACGAGCAACTTGCGCGCGCAATTTATCAAAGCGAGCTGCCCGTTATAAGCGCTGTAGGCCATGAAATAGACACAACCATAAGCGACTATGTAGCCGATTTACGGGCTGCCACTCCATCAGCCGCAGCTGAGCTTGTAAGCCCTAATACGCAAGAGTTACACAACAAAGTAACACAATTAGTTAATCGTTTATCTAACGCGTTTAAGCACGGTATTGCCGATAAACGCGCATTAGCAACGCAGTTACAACACCGCCTTAATTTGTGTCATCCGCGTAATCAGCTTAGTCAAAAATCACAACGTTTGGATGAGCTAAGCATTGCGCTGCAACAAGCTATGCGTAATCGTTTATACCAACAAGAACGCACACTCAATAACTTAACGCCGCGTTTGATGCGCCAATCACCTGATAAAAAACTCGCTTCAGCAAGCCATCAACTCTCGCAATTACAAGCTAGGCTAAACCAAGCTATACAGCATCAGTTACAACAAGCGAATAATAGCTTAGCACTGCAAGCAAGCAGGTTAGACTCGGTAAGTCCGCTTAATGTTTTAGCGCGCGGTTATAGCATCACTAAAACACAGCAAGGAAAAGTAGTTAAATCTGTGGGGCAAATTAAAACAGGCGATGTTTTAGTTACAGAGTTAGTCGATGGCTCTATAGAATCACAAATTATTTAAAGCTCTGTACTTAGCAACATTTTAAGCTCGCTATCGCTTGATGTGGAGGTAGTGCTTTTAAATTGTTGCCAAAACTCTTGTTCCATCAACTTATCGTTTAGCTCTCGCCATTGAGCATTACCAAATGTGTCGTTATCAGTAGGGGCGGCAAGTTCAAATTCACATACTGTTTTTTTACATTTTGCACTAACAACGTCAGGAATAATTGATAAATCAGCTGTTAATAAAAAATCTTGTAATGCCATTTCAGTACGATAAGCCCATTCTTCGTCGCGCGTTTGATTTTCAAATTTATCACGTAAAATCTGCTCAAAATCTGAAGGGCTCCTCATTTTCTTTAAAACACTTTTGAGCGCCGCTTTCTGTTCGGCGAGCTGCTGCTTAAGCTGAGTTACTTGCTCTTCTAAAGGTAGTTCATCAAGCATTTGGGTTTCTGAATTGGTTGTTGGCGTGTCTTCAGCGGGCTCTATACTAGCGACTTGCTCAGGTGCTGAACCTGTATTACTCAATACCTCATTACTTTGTTGTTCAGTATGAAGCTTTTTCTGTTTTTCATAACTTGGCTGCGACTTAACAGATTCCGGATAACTTGAAGCTGCATTAAAGTAGCTCCAAGTTAAACCTACACCCGCAATAAACCCAATCCCTAGAGCCAATAAACTATTCTTGTTCATGTTAATTCCTTTTAAGTTTTATTATTTTTAATTACTTATAGCATTGCACTCGTGTGCGATTCGTTTTCAGGCTCAGGATTTGCTAAAAAGTTTTGGTTCATACTTTGCGCCGGACACTCACAATCCGGTCGACCAATAATTTTAGCGGGTACGCCAACAGCGGTTGTGTGTGGTGGAACATTGCTAAGCACAACTGAGCCCGCGCCAATTCGTGCGCCCTCACCTACTTCAATATTACCCAGTACTTTAGCACCCGCGCCAATTAATACGCCCGCTCTAATTTTGGGATGACGATCGCCCTGCTCATTACCTGTACCGCCAAGCGTTACAGATTGCAAAATTGATACGTTATCTTCAATTACCGCTGTTTCACCAATAACAATACCGGTTGCGTGGTCAAACATAATGCCTTTACCCACTTTACATGCTGGGTGAATATCGACCCCAAACACTTCAGAGTTACGGCTTTGAATAAAGCGCGCTAGCTCTTTGCGATTTTGTTGCCACAAACAATTAGCCAAACGGTGCGCCTGAATAGCATGAAAACCTTTTAGATTTAATATAACCGTAAGATAGGTTTCTGATGCCGGATCGCGGTCTTTTACCGCTTTAATATCCTCAGCAACAAAAGATAGCATACGGTCACATTTTACAAATGCTTGGTCAAACAGCTCTCGGATAGTGAATGCAGATACCACCGCATCAGCCAACTTATTAGCAACAATAAAGCTCAATGCCGAACCTAAACAATCATGATTTAAAACACATGAATAAACATGACTTGCTAATAATGGTTCACGTTTTACTACATCGTTAGCTTCGTCGCGAAGCTGTTGCCAAATTGCATGACGCATAATACTGCACTGCCTTAAGTTGATATAAAATAGCCTTTTCCCAAGTCTAACGGATTTAACCACTAAGGTGTTAATCCCTTAGTTATTTGTTCTGGTTATTAGATATAACATCTTAAATAGAATCTATTTTATCTTTTAACTTTTGTGGGTTCTCAAATGAAGGGAAATATCTCATATCCTCCCATTGATACTTTTTAAGGCTTTTATAATTTTCACAATATTGTTCAGCATAAACATTTATCCAAAAAGATTGCTCTTTAGTTAGATATCCTCGTAAGCGATAAAAATACTTACCTGTAATTTCTTGAAAGTGTCCGCTTTTTTTTGCAAGCTCTATCACTTCCTCAAATAAAAGAGCAAGTAATTCACTCTCTTTTTCAAATATCCCCTGATACTTCTCGCTCTTAATTATTTTACTTGCTTGCTCCGAATAGAACTTATCAATATCAAGTTCTGTTCCAATAAATGGTATGTTACACAATTCATCTGTAATCTTAGTAAAGTAACTTGAATCACTTTCTAGTTTTTTCTCTACACTTTTCTCTAGATCGCTAGCTAATTGAGCAAAAAGGCTATTAAATAATTGCTGCTCTACTTGTGAAACAACCTGTTGATGATGCCTTGCATTTTGACGAAGAACACTCCTATGTGCTCTTTGGTTTTTTCCATTTGTTTGAATCAAAATTATAACTGTAAAAAACGCGAGAACAGGGCTTAACATTCCACCGAAGTATGTCGCCATTACCCCCCATTCGGATTGTGTATCCCAAAAACCAAAACCAAATTTAATAATATATGGCAAACCAATTATTAGAAAAAAAGCTACTATAAAAAGATAGACATTAAGAGGTTTATTTAAAAATTTAAACATACTAATTCCTTTCGGCTTTTAACCTTATCAAAAAATACATATTACTAAAAAATTATTCAAAATATAAAAATGCCCCAATGTATGGGGCATTTAAATTATCTTAATTTATAACTATTTAAACCTTCATTGAAATACTTTATCGACTTTCATCACTTCAATATTTTTTGCAGGAATTGCTAATTTATAATCAGCAATCACTTTATCTTCAGCCACTAATTCGGCAGGTTTATCGGTGTTGTAAACCATTGGTGATGTTTGCTGCGATGCTAAACGTTTTTGCATATCAGCGCCGTCACCAGTAATAAATACATAGTGAACATTGTCTGTTTGTAAGTTTTCTTTAATAACGCGATTAACATCAGCAAGCGTTAGCGTTTTAAGTTTATTAGTTACGTAACTTACAAAGCTATCTGTGTTGTAAAATTCGCTATCAAGCGCGTAACCTAATTGGCGATTTTGACTTGCAACCATTTGCGGCACAAAGTTAATTAAAAAGTTACGCGTAGCTTCAAAATCACCTTCGCTCATACCATTTTTAATTAGCTTATCTAGCTCAAACAAGGCGGTACGAGTTGCAAAGTGCGCATCGTTATTAGAGCGAAGTGGGCGTAACCACACTTGAAATATTTGCTCTGAGCGCCCTAGGTTTGCATCTGGCTTGGTTTGAAACATACCACGTGGAAAGTATTCAATGTATGCGTAATCGCCATAGTTCATGCCGCGAGCTTCACGAATGCGCTCATATAAAAAGCTGTTAGAACTACGGTGCTCACCAAAGTACGAACGCACAAGCCAAAGGGCTGTCCAGTCTTCGCTACTTCTTATTGTATCAATAGGAAAACCAAACGATACAGCCGTCGATTGCGCTGACTTTTCTACAATAGTTGCATGATGACCTTTAAGCACTGGCGCATCAGGAATACTTAAACGGCTTTGCTCACCTTTTGGTAGCGTTGCAAAATCGCTCATCATTTTAGCTTTAAGGTTTGCAGGCACAGCCCCAATTAAGCCAATCGTGAGTTTAGATTGCGTAAGCTCGCTGTTATGAAACGCTTTAACATCATCTAGCGTCAACGCTTCTAAATCCGAAATATCACCGTAGTTGTAACTTTCGTAAGGGTGATTTTTGTAAAGTGCACTGTATAGCACTTCTTTGCCTAGCTCTTCATCGTTAGATGCTTTTAAGCCTGATTTAATACCATCGATCATTTCTTTTTTAAGGCGTTTAAAGTCATCGTCTCTAAAGCCTGGGTTTAATAATTGATCGCTCACAAGTGAATACCACTGCGCTGCATTGTCTTTATGAATACGCCCTTGAAACGACAGCATTTCTTTATCTATTTGATAACCAAAGCTACCTGCAAGCGGATAAAGTGCTTTTTGAATATCTTTATAGCTTGTCGCCTCTGAGCCACCTTGTGCAAGCATAGCCGCAGTGAGCGCTGCAACACCTTTTTTGCCTTGAGGGTCGGCAGCCGCGCCGGTATTGAATAAAAAGTTAACATCAATTAATGGCGAGCTATTCGTTTTATCAAGCACTTTAAATGCAGGTGCCGCAGATGCTTGTTCAAGTTTTGCAGTAAGCGCATTTAAATCAACTTCTTGCTCAAAACCTGGGGCTTTATCAAGTGCCGACATTGTTAATGTGGTACGTGCGTTATCAGTAAAGTATTTATTAGCAACGGCTTTAATATCTGCGCTGGTGATGTTATCTGCCGATTTATACAGCTGGTTTATTACCTCAGGATCGCGCTCAAAATGCATGTAGCTTGCAAGGGTTGATGCAATCGCTTGCGACGAATCTAAGCCATTAATAAAGCTGTACTTAAGGTTCGATTTTAAATCACTCAACTTTTGCTCATCAACAAGCTCAGTGCGTGCTTTTGCATAAGTTCGGTTAATGGCATCGCGCGCAGTGGCTAAATCGTCTGCGTTTTCTACTTTAACAAATACGTGTAATAAACCCGGATCTTTGGTCTCTGGGTTATAGGTAAACATTTGGCTGGCAATTTGTTTGTCGACCACTAGCTCTTGATATAAATCTGAATTATTTGAAAAATAAAGCTGTGAGATTAAATCAAGCGCCGCTCTGTCTTTTTTAGCAGGCTCCCACGCAGCGCCTTTGTACGATACGAGTAACCAATGCCCTGGTAGCGCTTCATCTTGCTGGTGCAAATATTTTGGTGCTTGTTGAACAGGTTCTGCTTTAATGTCAGCAACATAGTTACCCTTTTTCCAGCTGCCCCAATACTTTTTAACCATTGCCATTGTTGCTTGTGGGTCTACATCGCCCACGATGACAAGTGACACATACTCAGGCTTATAAAACTTAGCAAAAAATTCTTTACCATAGGCCATTTGATCAGGCATGGCTTCTATGTCTTTAAAAAAGCCCATAGTGGTGTGTTTATACGTGTGCTTATCAAACGCTTCTTCGCGTACAGCGCTTAATAATTTACGAATTGGGCTCGCGTTGTTTTTTAAGTACTCACCTTTTACCGTTTGTGCTTCTGTTCTAAATTGCTCTTCGGTGTAGGTTAAGTTTTGAAAAATATCAGCTTCAAGCTCAAGTACTTTATCAAGGTGCTGCTTCGAAAAGTTTAAATGGTAATTTGTATAATCGTTTGTTGTATAAGCGCGGTTATCAACACCTGAATTTTTTAATATGTCTGAGTACACATCTTCAGGGTATTTTTGTGAGCCTTTAAACATCATGTGTTCAAAAAAGTGAGCAAAGCCTGTTTTGCCCTCTTCAACTTCGTTACGCGATCCAACCGATACCGGAATTTGTAGCGACACGACATCAGGGTAATCGGTTTTAACAACCATGACACGCAAGCCGTTTTCTAGCTCTTCAATTAAGTAATCTTGTGAAAAAACACGGTCATCAGCTTTATTTACTTGTTCTTGTTGTGCTGTTGTTTGCGTGCTTTGGTTTTGTTGCATGGTGCAACCTGTTAACGCCAGCGATACCGCTAAGCTGGTTGCTAATAATTTAAATTTCATTGTTGTCCCTTTTTAAATTGAGCAAATTTGTTGTCAGATTTAACTCTTTAATTATGCCCCAAAGCCAATAAATATAAGAGTCCCAAGGGGATTTATTATGTAAACAACTGTGTCAATTATAAATTATGGGAACAAGCACTATGAATAAACATCATGTTAATTGAAAAACTTTCATTAAATAAATCTATCTAGACGTCTAAATGGCTGCTATATTAAATCCATCAAAACAAACTTAGCTGGAATGAGGATTATGGCTTTATCACTAAAAGAGAAGATAGTGGACACCAACCAAGGTGTTTATCTTATTGGTACTACCCCGCCTAAAATTGGCACCGATAAAGCGCAATTAAAAACCATTGCAGAAAAGCTATTAGGTCGCTTACACGAAATTGAATACGACGGCGTGATAATTTACGACATTCAAGACGAAAGCAGCCGAACTAATCAAGACCGTCCATTTGCGTTTAAACAAACCGTTGATCCGCGTGAATACAGCCATTTACTTCGTAATTTATCTGCACAAGATGTGATTACTTATAAAAGTGTGGCGCAGCGTGGTGTAGGCGAATTTAAAGATTGGCTAAGTGAAACTAAAAACGACTACGATTTACAAAATGTTGTTTTAGTAGGTAGCCCATCATCGATAGGCGATATAAAGCTAAGCCTGCCAGATGCTTATAAAGCGATGGCTGAGCAATCAGATGATTTCTTTTTAGGTGGCGTTACGATTGCCGAGCGCCATTCAAGTAAACGAAATGAGCACGAACGATTAATAGAAAAAACAGCACAAGGTTGTCAGTTTTTTATATCGCAAGCTGTTTACGATGCACAAGCTACTATAGAGCTAATCACTAGCTACGCACGTACATGTAAAGCGCAGGGTATTGCACCACAACGTATTATATTAACGTTTACCCCGTGCGGCGGCGAAAAAACCTTAGAATTTATGCAATGGTTGGGTATCTCAGTGCCAGAGGCAACTAAATGGCGCATGCTCGATGCAGACAATACATTAAGCGAATCGGTCCGTATTTGCCGCGAAAACCTCGACTTAATACTTAAAAGCTGTGCTCATTTAGATGTACCGCTGGGCTTAAATATTGAAAGCTTAACAAACCGTAAAGAAGAAATTGACGCGTCAATTAACTTATACCGTTTATTAAAAGCCATTATGGAATTAAACCTAGCCGAAAAACTAATAGCTTAAAGGCTAGGTTAGAGCTAATTAACACCCTTCTTGGCAAGCCTCATGGCTTGCTTTTTTATGTCCGTACTTTGAAAAATAAATTAATAAGTACAAGTAAAAATTTGCAGCTTAAGCTATTCATTGAAGCTATTTTTGGTTATTACTCTCAAGCCTTTTTAAGGCAAACCCCATAGAGGAGCACATAACACCAAAAATAATTCCCTCATCAGATATAAATCTAATGCTAGGAAGCGCTTCAAATAAGCTTATTATTGCTAATGAAAAAATAAAACCTATCGCAGAAAAAACCAGCCAAGTTTTTGTGGCATGAGTCATGACGAACTTCCTTTTATTATTGTGCTTTTTTAGCGAGCCTATACGCTTGTTTATTTTTATACATTGCGTGGTCGGCATCATTTAATAGCGCTTCAAAGGGCTGCTTTTGTTTATTTGTAAAACTATAACCAATACTGAGCGATAAATCGCAAACACCTTCTTTTAGTAAAGCATTTGTATACTCAGTCGAAATTTTATCCATAATGTAGTTAATTTTGCTTTTATCACTTAATTGCATTACTGCAACAAACTCATCACCACCTAAACGCCCTACTATGTCGGCATCCCTTAAATGGTTTTTTAGCGTATCCGCCAAAATAATTAAGGCTTTGTCACCTACTTCATGACCAAAGGTGTCGTTTAATTTTTTAAAGTCGTTTATATCAATAAACAAACAACACACGTCAAAACCTAAGCGTAGCGCTAAATTAAGCTTTTGCTGAGCTAGTAAGTTAAGTGCTCGGCGATTATAAATATTCGTTAATGAGTCTAACATGGCTATTTCGCGCATTTGTTCATAGCTGTAAACAAGTGCTAGGTCGTCTTCAATTAAATCGCGTAGTTGCTCTATGAGCTCAAAGTATTCATCGGTATAGCTAGTTATTTTAGTGTCTTTTAAGCATAGCGTGCCAAATACTTCACCTTCTGGCCAATGAATAGGTAAACCTAAGTAGGATTCAACACCGTCCTCAACTACTTCTGGTAGGGTGTTCCATGCATCGTTATTGCTTGCATCATTAACATAAAATATTATTAGTTTCAGCGACGTGCCGACAAAAAAGAGGTGTTTGAGGAGGAAGTATCGGGTTGGTTTCAAAGCTTGAGCCACCTTCGTTACTTCTAATAACAACGCGATAGCCTTTGCTTGTTGCCTGAACTATATAACCAGATGGGGCTGAAAAAAGCCCCGTAATAAGGTCGATTGTTTTTTGCCATTTATGCAAAGATATTTGGCCATCAACACCAGAGAATGCCCATTTATCAGTTTCAAACATTAACTTTACCTCGGCTATTTAATAGCTCCAGTATAGGCAAAAAAGCAAAGTAAAAGCTATTATTTACGACGTCTACTTGGCTCTCTTTTACCAGTGATGCGTTTTTTATCGCGATCTTTTCGCGACTTGTTAGTATTTTTACGATTATCTTTTGGCTTTTTATTAGGATCTGGCTCGTAACCTTCTAACCACTGCGGCGTTAAACGCGTATCGAGTAGTACTTCAATTTCTTCTAGCAGCCATTGCTCATCAAGACTCACCAGCGACATAGCAAGTCCTTGTTCACCAGCACGACCTGTACGGCCAATACGGTGCACGTAATCTTCGGCAATGTAAGGTAGTTCAAAGTTAATTACGTATCTAAGTGTAGAAATATCTAAACCACGCGCAGCGACATCGGTTGCAACAAGTACGCGTGTAATACCTTCTTTAAAGTTTTGCAATGCACGGTCACGTGCGCCTTGCGATTTATCGCCATGGATTGATTCGGTTTTTAACCCATCTTTACACATTTCTTTAGCGAGCTTATCAGCCATTTGTTTTGTGCGAGTAAAAATAAGCACTTGGCGCCAGTTTTTCATGCCAATCATGTGCGATACAAGTTCGCGCTTACGGTCTTCATCAACAGCGTAAATAACTTGCTCTACTTCAACCGCAGCTGAGTTACGTTTATCAACTTCAATTAGTTCTGGGTTTTTTAGTAGTTTTTTACTGAGTTCAAACACGCTGTCATCAAACGTAGCCGAAAAGAGTAGAGTTTGGCGATCGCCCGGGATATGGCGCAATATACGTTTAATTTCATCAATAAAGCCCATATCAAGCATACGGTCAGCTTCGTCAAACACTAAAGAGTCTACGCTTGAAAGTACCACGCTGCCTTTAACTATATGATCAAGCAAACGCCCTGGTGTCGCCACTATAACTTGTGCTGTTTTAAGTGCTTTTATTTGAGGGCCAATACTTGCACCACCATAGGCTAAAGCGCCATTAATGTTAGTGCCTTGTGCATACTTTTCAAAGCTGGCAAATACTTGCTGAGCAAGCTCTCGTGTTGGCGTTAAAATTACAACGCGGGCAAGGCCTTGCTCATCTTTTTTAGGGGTATTTAAAAGCTTATGTAATAGAGGTAAAACAAAGGCGGCGGTTTTACCCGTACCTGTTTGCGCGCTGCCCATTACATCACTTCCGGCTAAAATAGGCGGAATAGTTTTAATCTGAATTGCGGTAGGTTGAGTGTAATTATTTTGCTCAATCGCTGTTAATAATAACGGGTCGAGATTAAGTGATGAGAACGTAGTGGCAGACATAGGCTTAGCTTTAAAATAACAAAGAGCGCTATTGTACGCATATTACTGTACTGCGTAAATTAACCAGTCCAGAAAAGTATTTAATCCCTCGGCTAATCTAGCTGTACTCTTAAAACCAATAAAAAAGGTGCTAAATAACAGTGTATTTAGCGCCTTTTAATAATTTAATGTAGCTTTAAGCGGGTTTTAACGTCGCTTTACGTTCGTTGTAAAACGCGATTAAATCGTCAACTGTTGCTTGGCAATATTCACGAATACCCGAAACCACCATGTGCTTTTCACCAAAACCCACTTTAACGCCGTTTTCTAACAGGTTAAAACGTAGTGTAATTTTTCCGCGCTTGCCGGCGTACTCAAAACTAGGCTCTGCAAACTCAAGTTCTGGTGCTGTAATATCAAGGTTATCAAGATTAATAAGCATTGATTCGTAAATTACCATCGGACGAGCAGGGTTTATCATTACCTCTTGCTTGCCCATTAATGGGATAATTACATGCGGAAAGGTAGTACCAGAAAACTCAACATAATTTTTTATTAGACTATTAGTTAGTGCTGGGCATTGGCTGGTTTTACCGCTGCGCTTTACCTTTAAAATTACTTTTTCGCCATTGGTAACATCAAACTCATCGGCTCCCTCAGGGAAATGTAGTTTGGTGTTTTCATCAACCATACCGGCAAAAGTAAATTCCATTTGTTCACTAATACCGTAGCGGTCTAGTACCAATGAAAAAAGTAAGTCTCCTGGCGCGCAAAACTTTTTGGCATCTTTGTCGTGAAGTGGATTGTAATCATCAGCAACGCATTTAGCGAATCGACAACCTTGCTCACGAGAGATAGAAACATAATCAGCATGCTGCTGAAAAAAAGGACTTAACATAGTTTGTTCACTGCTTAAACTGCTTATAACCTATCTATATTACCAGAAAAAAAATACTGAGAGGTCGAATCTGTTAGATTAGTTGCTAAATAAAACAGAGCAATAAAAAACAATGACCTTTTATTTATTAGCGCTATCAATTATATGTGTATTTCCGTACTGCAAAATATCAATAATGCGGCAACCCCTTTGGCACTACTTAATGGCTTTAAGTGTTCTAAGTGGGTATTTTCAAGGTTATATAAATTTGTATGCTCTGCTCAGCACTGGGCTATACGTTGTTTTATACTACTGTGTGCTAAATGCAAAGCGGGCAATAATACGCGCTATTTTAGGTACTGTTTTTATAATTTCCTCACTGGCATTAGCACTTCATTGGGTGCCTGGTTTTAATAACCTCCCTATTGTTATAGATGAGCGTATTACAAGCGATGCGATTGCTTTTACCCTTTATGCTAATTTTGATAAAGCTATGGCTGGTTTATTCCTTTGTGCTTACTTTTATTCGAATAAAAAAAATTTAAAAGCAGACTCTAATAAAGCAGGCCCATTAAACGTTAAACAACCTATTTTTATAATTATTACTACTGTTTTAGCTTCGCTCACTGCGGCTTTAACACTTGGACTTGTAAGCTTTAACCCAAAAGTGCCCAACTTTTGGTTAGCCTTTATTGCTATTAATCTTTTATTTACCTGTGTAGCTGAGGAAGCTTTGTTTAGAGGTTTATTACAAACCAAACTTAGCCAAATAATCACATCTACTCGCCCAGCGCTACTTGCTCCAATAATGACAGCAGCAGTGTTTGCTTTGGCACATTTTGCAGGAGGATTTAACTATGTATTGGTTTCATTTATTACAGGCTTAGGATATGGCTATATTTTTTATAAAACGCAGCGCTTAGAGTGGGCCATTATGTGCCATTGGTTAGTTAATGTTTGCCACTTCTTTTTGTTTACTTACCCTATGCTCAGTAAAATCTAAATACATTTACAAATGCTAACAATTTACCCATTAGCAAACATTGCCAGCATTTGATTTTATTAGTAATTTACTACTTTAAATAATAAATTAAAGGACTAATAAATATGCTACGTTTTATAATGACAATAACAGTGCTGACCACAATAACTGGTTGTTCAGGAATGACTTATCATACAGATATAGACAACGGTGTTTTATCTCAAGAAATTGGCACATACGTTAATAAAAGAGATTTACAGCAATTTTATAGCGACCAAGAAGCACACGAAAGTGGCGCAACACTTTTAGGGCGAATAGAAGGTGAAAGCTGTGATGGCGACGGCATGGGCAGCAATAATGTAAGTTACAATCGCTCTAAATCAAACGCGATTGATTTACTTAAAGCTGATGCTATGCGCAAAGGCGGAAATGCTTTTACTATCAATTCCTGTAGTGAAACCTCTGTATCGTACTGCGACTTATCTGTTTTATGCACCGGACAGGCCTACGACTATTAATAAGTAAAAGTGCAAATTATATATTAAGCGCAAAGCTCAGTAGCACACGCTTTCCAGACTCGATTTTAGATACGCTGTGTTCGTACTTATCGGGTCTGAACAAATACACGCGATTAAATAAATTTATAATGCATTTTGAGCATTTAAATACCCCGTTTCTCTAATACAAAATTGAGCTTGTAATAGCGCCCTTGCTGCACAGGGTCAATATGGTTCATTACGCTATGATTGGTTGGGTAAGTAACAAGGTTTATCGAAAATGTGTTACTGCTAAAAATGGCTTTGTTTTTTACAGGTGCAATCATACTGCCTCCTATGATTTTATATTCCCTATTGTATCATTGGGCTAAGTACTAATACTTTAGTTAAAAAACATCAAAATACGATGTCATATAGCTAAACAGCCTGAAACAAAAAAGCCGAACTTATTTTACTAAGCTCGGCTTTTAAAAGTACATTGTTTAGCAATTATGCACTTGGGTATTCGCGGTACGCACGCTCTATATTTTTAGCCTGCTTTTTAGAAATACCTAAATGAGCAAGCGCTACACGTAAACGAGCACGTGATAAGTCAGAGCCTAATATTTCCATTGCATCAAGCACTGACGTACTTGATGTTTTGCCTGTAATTGCGACAAAAATTGGCTCTAAAAAGTCTTTAATTTTAAGCTCGTGGAATGTAGCCACTTCTTTTGCAATTGCAAAAATAGCGGGCTTATCAAAGCTACGTAAGCCTTCAAGCTGCCATACAAAAAATTGTAGGGCTTGGCGTATTACGTTTTCGTCTGCTTTACCAGCTGTTAATAGCGCAGGATCGTAAGTTGGAATACCACCTACAAAGTGCCCTGCCAGCTCAACCATATCCGAAAGGGTATTAATACGCGTTTTAGCCTCTGGTAATACTTTAGCTAACATTTCACCGTTAAACTTCCAATCAACAAAGCGCTGAATTAACTGCTCGTCGGTTAGATTTTCACGGATCCACATGCCGTTTAACCAGCTTAATTTATCCACGTCGAATACTGGGCCACCAAGCGATACGCGCTTCATGTCAAAGTTTTCAATCATTTCATTAAGTGTGAACTTTTCACGCTCATCTGGCATTGACCAACCCATACGACCTAAATAGTTAAGCACGGCTTCTGGCAGGTAACCCATTTCTTTATAGTAATTAATAGATGTTGGGTTTTTACGCTTAGATAGCTTTGATTTATCTGGGTTACGTAGCAATGGTAAATGACCAAGTACCGGCGCTTCCCAACCAAAATCTTCGTAAAGTTTTAATAACTTAGGTGCTGAGTTAATCCACTCTTCGCCACGGAAAATATGACTAATTTGCATATGGTGGTCATCAACTACGTTCGCTAAAAAGTACGTTGGGAAACCATCCGCTTTTAAAAGCACTTGCATGTCTACGTTTTCCCACGGGATCTCAATTTCATCTCGTAGGTAGTCGTTAAACTTAAATGTGCCTTCGCTTGGGATTTTCATACGTATAACGTAAGGTTTGCCTGCCGCTAAGTTTGCTTTAATTTCTTCATCTGTATGGTTTAAACCACGACCGTCGTATTTAGGGCGCAAGCCTTCTGCCATTTGCTCTTCACGCATTTGATCAAGCTCTTCGCTTGTTGCAAAACAGTAAAACGCTTTACCATCGTCAACTAACTGATGCGCGTATTTTTTGTATAAATCGCTACGCTCAGATTGACGGTAAGGACCAAATTCGCCACCCACATCAGGACCATGATCCCACTCAAGCCCTAACCAACGTAGGCTATCCATTATCGCAAGTTCCGACTCTGGCGTGCTACGTACTTGGTCTGTATCTTCTATACGAAGTACAAATTCACCGCCTTGTTGTTTAGCAAAACAGTAGTTAAATAAGGCGATATAAGCGGTGCCAAGATGCGGGTCACCAGTTGGCGACGGGGCAACACGGGTGCGAATTGTCATGGTAAATTCTCTTTAAATAAGTGAGATAATAAAAGTGGTTTATGCAGCTACTTTGTTTAAGTAAGCAATAATATCGTTTGATTCATACAGCCATTGTACTTGACCGTTTTGCTCTATACGCAGGCAAGGCACTTTAACTTTGCCGCCTTGTTCAAGAAGCTCTTGACGATATTGCTCATTATTTTTTGCATCACGCGTTTCTATGTTTAAGCCTTCGCGCTTAATAGCGCGGCGTACTTTTACACAAAACGGGCATGCTTTAAATTGGTACAGTTTAAATTGTGAGGTTTGCTGATCAAGCTGTGCTTGCTCGTCGCTTGCACGCTTTTTACTGCGAGGAGTAAATACAAAATTAAAGAATAAGATTATACAACCTAAAAACCAACGAACTAATTTCATGTTCTGTGCTCTGCTTACAACAATTTAAGGAGCCAGATTTTAGCACAAATTTACAATCAAAAAAGCTCAATACTGTTATCTATCTTTGGTTCGTTATTAACTTCTAATTCACTGTAGGAGGTAACTCTATTACGGCCAGTATTTTTAGAGTAGTAAAGCGCTAAATCAGCCTGGTTTACAATACTCGATACAGTATCAATACTCACTAACTCTAAAAAACCAATGCTAATGGTTAATTGGCCAATTTGTGGAAAAGGGTATTGGGCAACATTAAGGCGTAACCGGTTAAGTGCAACATGTGCATCACCCTCTGTTTCTGCTTGAAATAACATAGTAAATTCTTCACCACCATACCTAAATACATAGTCTTCAATTCTAAAATTATTTTTTAGTAGCCGTGCAACAAGTAAAATAACCTCATCGCCAATTACATGCCCGTAGTTATCATTAATATTTTTAAAGTTGTCGATATCGGCAATAGCTAAATACCAACGTCGCTTTTTATTGTTATCATTTCTTGGTAACAAAAAACCGTTACCCGATACAATCTCAATTACTTTTTTATCAAATGTTTGCCTATTTAAAAGCTCTGTAAGTGGATCTAACCGCGACTTATATAATAGCCCAAGCTGATTAGCATAAATATTTAAAATATGTACAGCTAACATAGTTATTCGTTCTGGTAATTCTTGCTCGGTTTCTATTAATAAAGTGCCGACTACTTTTCCAAAATGATAAATAGGCACGTAACTTGTTGTGCTACTAAAGGCATAGCTCACCCTAATTTTATTTTGAGTGACCTTTTGTAATAATAATGATGCTTCATCTGGGCTTAATTGCTCTAAATTACTATTTGGATTAATAAGAGTAGGGGGTATAGGGGCTGAAAAGTTTTTATTGACGTAAATAGCAAAATTATCAACTTCGAGCAAGTCGCTAATTATTTGTATTAATGCGCTATCTAAATCACTTTCTTCCTCTTGCTGGGTAAGCTTAATAATCCATTCGTGCCCACACTTATTTGCCTTCATTACACTGCCTAAACTAATTAAACTTTTATTAGTCTAGACAATACTCATGAATTTACTAAGTTATGAGGTAATACTTATTAACTAATCCTTTAGAATAGGTATTAAAGTAATACTAAGTCGTCGCGATGCAATACTTCTGCACCACTATCGTAATCGAGTAACTGGCCTATTTGACTAGAATGCGCACCCTTTATTTTATTTACCTCGATGCTACTAAAGCGCGTTAAGCCCCGTGCAATTACTTGATTTTTATTATCTATTAAATCAATTAAATCACCGCGTTCAAAACGTCCAAATGCATTAGTAACGCCTTTAGCAAGTAAGCTTGCGCCTTTATTTTGAAGGGCGCCAATAGCACCTGCATCTATAACAATTTGGCCGGTACTTTTAGGCCCGGCTAGTAACCATTTTTTACGGCCATCTTTTGGAGCGGTGAGTTTTAAAAAACGCGTGCCTGGTAACTCGTCACTCATGCATTTTAAAATAACGTTTTTACCTGCGCCTTTAGCAATAATAACTTCAACGCCTGCGCGCCTTGCAATGTCGGCGGCTTGCAGTTTAGTCGCCATACCGCCGGTGCCTAAGTTTGTACCACTGCCACCAGCAAGTTGGCGCAGCTCATCGTTTATATGTGTTACTTCGCCAATGAGGGTGGCATCGGCATTTGTGCGAGGATCGCTGGTAAATAACCCTTCTTGATCGGTAAGTAGCAATAATTTATTAGCATTAGCCAAAATAGCGACAAGTGCCGATAAATTATCGTTGTCGCCTACTTTTATTTCACTGGTAGCGACTGCGTCATTTTCGTTAATGATGGGTACAACGTCGTAATTTAGCAGTGCGGTGAGTGTATCGCGGGCATTAAGGTAGCGCTCTCTGTCGTCTACATCAGCGCGAGTAAGCAGCATTTGCCCTACATTTACCCCATATAAAGCAAACAAGCTCTGCCAAATATGAATAAGTTGACCTTGTCCAATTGCAGCAAGCATTTGTTTATCAATTAAGCTTCTGCCACAGGGTTTTAATAGTTGTTCGCGCCCAGCAGCTACCGCGCCGCTCGATACTAAAATAACCTGATGCCCCTGCTTTTTAAGCTCGCAGCATTGGCGTACTAATTCAACCATATGTGCTTTGTCTAGCTTATCGGTGCCGCCAGTTAGTACGCTTGTACCAAGCTTTACAACTATTACCTGTTCCCTTTGCATGTGCTTTTTACTATTGATTAATTAAAGATGAATTAATTTATACCAGCTCGGTATTTTTGAACAAGTTAAAAATTTTCATGCTAGGATCTGATTTTATTAAATTAAGTAAATTACTCTCTATGCCTGCCAGTTTATGTTTAATTATTGCCACCTTTTTATGGGGCAGCTCTTTTATTGCGCTCAAATACGCCATTGCTATTTACGACCCTGCATTGGTGATATTTTTACGCATGCTCACCACGTTAGTTTTGTCGCTTTGTTTATGGCGCTACGTTATTCGGTTTGAGTACTTAAAAGGTGACTGGAAGTATTTAGTGGGTATGTCGCTTGCTGAGCCTTGCTTATACTTTTTATTTGAAGGCCATGCAATGGAATACACATCAGCCTCGCAGGCCGGTGTTATTGTCTCTTGCTTACCTATTATAATTGCGTTGCTTGCCTTTGTATTACTTAAAGAGCATATAAGCAAAGCCATTGTTGTCGGTTTTACGCTGTGTATAGGCGGCAGTATTTTACTTACGCTTCTTTCACCAAGTTCCGACCAAGCACCTAATCCGTTACTAGGTAACTTTTTAGAGCTTATGGCTATGGTGTGCGCTGCATTTTATACCGTAAGTATTAAACATTTAGCTAATCGCTACTCGCCCCTGACTTTAATTGCGTTGCAAGGTATTAGCGGCAGCTTGTTTTTTGCGCCGTTTTTATTTTTTATCGACCTACCAAGCGAAAATCAACACGACTTAACTGCGCTTATGAGCATTTTGTATTTAGGCTCGTGTGTAACCCTTGGCGGGTATGGCATGTACAACTATGCAATTAGCAAGGTATCGGTATTAACCGCTGCTGCGTACTCTAATTTAATTCCTATTTTTACACTTATTTTGTCAGCTATTATTTTGGGCGAAGTGCTCAACGTTTGGCAATGGTTGAGCATATTTGTGGTATTTGTTGGCGTAATGGTAAGCCAGCGCCATCAAGAGCTCGTGGTTGATATACCGCTTAGTGAATCGGGCGAAGACATTTGCGCAGATACAAGCAATCTTAAATCAGTACCCGAGGCAAGCGAATCAAAAGGGTAACAGGTAAGCAAATACAGCCCAGGTGTTTGTAAAAATGAGTTTTGGGATTGATGAATAACCTCAATCCCCGTTACTTTATAATTTTGTATCACCCCACTTTGAAGTTGCAAAGTAAACGCCTCCCCCACTTTTGCGTTTTGTAAAAATGCAAAGTGGGTGTCGTTATGTCCGGCTATTAGCGCGCCCTTTTCGTTTCCAAATTCTTTTCCGCCCAGCTCCCCTGCAGGTAAAAATTGGCTTGGCGCAAACGCTAAATTACGACCACTCGCTCCAGCCAATACACTTAATGTTTTATTATGGCTTGGCCAATTAAGCTTTGCAGTAACGTAGCTGTCGGCGTAATACCACGGTTTTACTTTAGTGCCGGGTGATTTAAGCGCCTCTTGCCATGCTTGCTCAATTAATACTTGAGCAAGCCATGCTTTTGCCTGCATATAAGCACCGTGACCAAATAATCCAAGCCCAGCTATTAGTAAACCCGCGCTTAGCCACTTTTTCATTTACGTGCCCTGCTTAATTTAAGCCCTCGATTTATTTTAAGCGCGCTAAATCCCAATAATAAAATACAGCCTAGTAATATATGTAACCTGCTTTGCCCATCGGTTTGCGGTAAACGCATTGCCATACTTTGTGGTAATGCATTAGTAGCTTGCGCCGTTTGCTCTGCCACTTCTTTTATTTGAGTTTGTTCAATCGCTATAAAAGCAGTAAACGGACTAAGTAATTGATGAGTAAGCGCAAGCTCCTGTACTTCATCTTTAACTACACTTTCCTCGTTGTATAAAAGTAATGATTTGATTTTTTGGCGCGCCCACAGTTTTGCTATACCTTGAGCGCTTGAGCTATTTTGTGTACTTAATTTAATACTTAAAGGCCCTTGTGCTGTTTGCCCAGCAAGTACCACATTTTTAGCATTATTAAGTTTTATAGCGACCATGATAGGCTCGCCAAAATATAAATCAGGTAGTGGTGATGGCCAAAAATCTAAGCTATTACCGCTTTCATCGCTTAGCGCCAAGCTAGTAATAGCCGGATGTGCAAGCTTATCAAACAACTGCTGCATTTTAGGTTGCACCTCGCTTGTGCTGCCTATAAACGTAAATGAGCCTTTACCTATATCTGCCGCTCGGCGCATAAAAAAGCTATTCGGTGCGCTGCCAATACCTACTGTAAATAAGCGGCTATCGCCTAACTTACTTTGAATATTTTTAAACAATGCGTCTTCGTTGCTTACGCTGCCATCAGTTAAAAATACAACTTGGCGTACAAAGCCATCAAACTGACTGCCATCAAGTACGGCATTAAGCGCACCTTGTATTTCTGTGCCGCCGTCGGCCTCTAGGCTATAAATAAATCGCTCTGCACGGCGTAGATTAAAGTCATTGGCTATAAGTGGTTTATCGCTCATTGGAGTTACTATGTTGTCAAAACCAATAATGTTAAAGCTGTCGTCGCTATCAAGTAATGACAGTGCATAAAACAAGGCTTTTTTAGCTTGCTCCATAGATTGCCCGTGCATAGAGCCAGACGTATCAGCTACAAATACCATTTCGCGAGGTAATCGCTGAGTTTGTGTAAAGTGATCCCCTGGTGGCATAAGCATAGCAAGCCCGTATCGGTCACCATTTTCAAACTGCTGAGTAAAAAATGCGGCCTGAGCTTGCTCTTTTTGCAGCGGTTTAAACTCAAGTAAAAAGTCGCGATTAACTGCATTTGTCTCATTTAACGCTATTTTATATTGCCCAAATGCTGTGTTTTGTACATCAACATTGTGAAATTTAGAATTGATATCCACCAGCTCTAAGCCTACGTCTATATCAATGTTTAAGCTAAATTGGCTACTTGGTACGTTATCAGTTTGATTACTGCTTTTAATGCTGTAAACAGGGCTTAACCATCCCGTTGGGAGCGGATTAACATGCGCTTGATTTTGAGTACTAACCTCAACCTCACCACTAATCGCGTGATAACGCGGTGTAATGGTAGTAGGAAATCTAATAGCGAATGTACCGCTGCTGTAATCAATTATTTCTTGATACTCAAGCTCAATAATCACTTGCTCACCGGGGCCAATATTAGCCACATTCGTAATAAACATATTCGCACGTTGTTGGCGTACAAGGGCCGCTTGCTTGCCTGCTTTTTTAGCCTCCTCGTATTTTTTTTCGGCCTCTACCTTTTTATCAATTTGGCCTTTAATAACTCGCTCACCTATACGCATTGTCATGGCATGTACGGCGCTTTCATCAGACAATGGAAAAACGTAGCGCGCATTAACCGCAAACGGGTTTTCGTTTTGATAGGTTTGCGTTACTACAACATGATTAATTAGGCCAGTTAAGGTCATATTGGCGTCGCTTTTTAATATTATTGCTGGGCCTGCTGGCGCACCATTGCTATCAAAAAGCTCTAACTTGGGTGATTGCGCATGGCTTTTAAAGCTCGCTAACAGCACAATCGCTATGAATATAAAAATGCTTACTTTAGTAAGCATTTTGGTCGGTTTACTCAACATAAAATCACTCCATCGAACGCTTTGTTTTACTTAGATTCAGTTAGATTTAGTTACTCGCCGTTTGGCCATTTACTGGATTTATTGAGCGAGTGGTAAGCGTTACGCGTCTATCAAAAAAGTTATCTTCCACCGTGTTGCTGTTAGCCAACGTTTGCTGCTCGCCAAATGCCTGCGTGCTTAAGCGCTTGTGGCTCACACCGTGTTTTATTAAGTAGCTTTGCACGGCATTTACACGCGCTTTAGAAAGTAAAAGGTTGGCTTGCTCATCGCCGCGCTGATCGGCAAAGCCACTTAAATCAAGTGCGAGTTGTGGTTGGTTGTTTAACAAGGTAACGAGTTGGTCTAACTGCAGTGCAAAATGAGGGGCAATAACACTTGAACCTGTTTTAAATTGCACCGTCATCGCCAATAAGTTATTAATTTGAACTTGAGTTAACTGCTCATTTTGATTGGCAAGCACTTCTAGCTGTTGCTCTAACATATTGTTGTGGTTAAGCACGTGTTGGTAATCGCTGGTTTTTTCTTTCATAACCGTAATTGCACGCTCTTGCTCTGCAATTTTGTTATCAGCTACTTTTGAATCACCTATTAAACCACCGGCAAATGCCCCAATAAACGCACCTATTGGCCCGCCTACTACGCCGCCAATAATAGCGCCTGCACCTAGTCCAATAGCCGTTTCTTTATGGGCTTCTTTTGATGGCGTGTTAGATCTTGAGGCAATTGCTGGAGTACAAAAACTAGCAACGAGTGTTAATGCAATTAATGTCTTCTTCATGACGTGCTCCTTAAACTTACTTTTTAATTTGTGATGTTTTGTTTTGATGGACCTATTAAAACAAGTTCAAGTGGCAACAAAGGGGATCAAAAATGGCAAACTGCTGAGCAATTGTGGCAAAAAAATGGCAATTGCCTTTTTAAGCGTACTTAGCTTAAAAACTTCGATATAGTGCACAGCAGAGCCGATAGGATAATGATTAAGATGAAAAAAATAGCCATCGTTGAAGATGAACCCGCAATCCGCGAAAACTACATAGAAATGCTGAGCGCACAGGGCTACCAAGTCAGTGGCTTTGAAAATCGCGCCAGCGCAGAAGCTGAATTTAAAAATGCCCTGCCCGATTTAGCCATTGTTGATATTGGCCTAGGCCATGAAATAGATGGTGGTTTTTTACTGTGCCAAACATTGCGATCGCTTTCTAAAACGCTGCCTATTATTTTTTTAACCGCCCGCGATAGCGAAATAGATACCGTATGCGGCCTGCGCATGGGCGCCGACGACTACCTAACAAAAGACATAAGCTTGGCTCACTTGGCTGCACGTATTGGTGCGCTGTTTCGCCGAATGGAAGCACTTGAACAACCTGCTGATGCAAACGCACTCATAACACGCGGACAATTAACGCTCGACACACAACGCATGCAGGTATTTTGGCAGCAACAATTAGTTGATTTAACCGTAACCGAATTTTGGATGCTGCATTCACTCGCCCAGCGACCTGGCCATGTTAAAAGCCGTAACGAATTAATGAGCGATGCAAAAATTTATGTAGACGACAGCACCATTACTTCACACGTAAAACGTATTCGTAAAAAGTTTATAGCACTCGATAGCACCTTTGATTGCATAGATACCGTGTATGGCATGGGCTACAGGTGGGAACAACACTAATGCTACGATTTGGTCTGCGCAGTAAATTTATATTACTTTCATGTTTTTTGTTTTTGCTACCGTGGCTTGGCTACGAGTACGTATGGGAAATGGAAAAGTTTTTACGCCAAGGCCAAGAAAAAACCCTCGTAGGCACCACTCGAGCACTTGCTACCGCATTACATGAGCGCCCCGCATTATTTGACGAGCAAACCAACTTTTTAGACCAAGTAGTAAAAGGCCGCGATTTATACGCTTATAATCTTAAAAACCCTATTCAGCTCGACGGTAAACTTAACGATTGGGACAGCTATCAACCGCTATTTTGGCATTACGACAAGCGCTACTTACAAAAAACAGATAACAAACATCAAGCCAGTGACTTATCGTTTGATCATATGGTGGGAAAATTTGATAACTACTTATACGCCGTATTTAAAGTCACCGACAATACCCTTATTTATCGCGCTAAAAATAGCTTAAGTATTACCAATAACGATTATTTACAAATTGGCTTAAAAACACCTGACGGCCAATTTAATACCTATATAATTGCGCCACGCCAAGATGGCTGGGTTAATGCGTTTGATGCAAATACCAAAGCCCCTTTTACAAAAATTCAGGGCTATTTTGAAAGTACCGAATCAGGTTATAACGTAGAGCTGCGCTTTCCTATTAGCATGCTAGGCAACAAACTTGGCTTTGCTATTGTTGACGTAGATAGTAAAGAGGCACTGCTCGAGCCTAAAATAATGTCGACCTCAAATTTAAATAACCCAAACGATTTAGGCTCAGTATTAGTCCCTTCTCCAGAAATTAGCCGTATTTTAAAAGGCATGGGCCACAGTGGTAGCCGCATTTGGGTGGTTGATAACCATCATCGCGTACTTGCGCAGTCGGGTACTATTCAAAATGCAGATGGCGTATGGGCTGATGGGCTTGCTAATAAAGCACCTGAAACTTGGTGGCAGCGCTTTGAGCAAAATTACTTGCACCCAATTTACTATAAGATATTAACGCGCCCCGAAAATGAGTTTTTAGATACCCTGCACGATGTAGCCTCTATGCAGGGCACACATTTAGCGAAAGCATTAAAAGGACAACCAGCATCGTCTTGGCGATTAACACCCGACAGTAAAGCCGTTATTTTATCGGCCGCTTACCCTATTTGGATTCAAGACCAAGTAATTGGCGCAGTAATAGCAGAGGAAACCACAAACGGCGTACGTACGCTGCGTAATAAGTCACTCGAAAAACTGTTTAACGTTATTTTAGCTGTGATGCTAATTGGTACTGTGACTTTATTCTTTTTTGCCTCACGTATATCGAACCGAATTAGGCGGCTGCGCGATACAGCTGAACAAGCAATTGATGCGCAAGGGCGTGTTACTGGCAGTATTAATTACAGCGACGCTAACGATGAAATTGGCGACCTGTCTCGTAGTTTTTCAAACATTGTGAGCCGACTTGGTGGCTATACCGATTACTTAGAGAATATGTCGTCGCGGTTATCCCACGAACTGCGCACGCCGGTTGCCGTAGTGCGCTCATCACTCGAAAACTTACAAAGCTTGCCACAAAACGAGCTGAGTCAAAAATACCTCGATCGCGCCAGCGAAGGCGTTGAACGCTTAGGTAAAATAATAACCACCATGAGTGAAGCAACTCGCCTTGAGCAAAGTATTCAAAGCAACGAGCCTGAGCCTTTTGATTTACAAAAAGTAATAAATGGTTGCATGCAAGGCTATCAGCTTACTTACCCAAACCAGTTATTTACGCTTGATGTATGCCAAAACAAATTACCTATGCAAGGTGCACCGGAGTTTATAGCTCAGCTGCTTGATAAACTTATTAATAACGCGCTGGAGTTTAGTGAGGCCAATACGGCTATTAATGTAGGCCTTAAGCAGAGCGAAAATAAAGCAACATTAACAGTGAGTAACACAGGCCCCGCGTTACCCGAAGGATTAACTGAACATATTTTTGACTCTATGGTGTCGGTACGTAGCCAGCAAATGCAGCAACAGCCACATTTGGGGTTAGGTCTTTATATTGTAAGGCTGGTGTGCGACTACCATAAAGGCAGTGTAACAGCGCAAAACAACGAGCAAGGTAATGGTGTCGTGTTTACCGTAACACTGCCGTTAGTAAATGGTTAAGGCTGTATTTATACCGTTATATTTGTACCGTTGTATTTATAGCCACAGCATTATATGCAAATAGTAAGTACGCAATAAGTTAAATTCAGCTGTATATTTTTAGTTAAAAAGAGTTACTTTAATTTACCTTAACTCCATATAAATTAACAAACAAATTCCTCTCATCCCTTAAAACCCGCCGGTTACAATTTAGTACAACTTCAAATGTAACTATTCACTTTTAATTCAGTCGAATGACCATACCCTACATCATATTAAAGTATTAAATTGAAGGAATACTCATGAAACCATCACTAGAGCGTGAAGAACTAGACTTTATTTTTGACTTATACAGGCCCTCTAAAAAACCTGAGCCTGAAAATGTAAAACCAAAAAGTACAAACTACAAAGAGCTAAGAAAGCACGACGCGACCAAAAACCAAGGCGTATCGCACTACTTAGTCTAATTTTATTACGCTTGGGACTTCTCATGTTCTAAAAATGCTTTAATGCAGTTTATTTCTGCAAGTTTTACTTCTTCGCCTATTTCAGGGCCTTTTTTGCCATTTTTAAGTGCATTTTGCACTACCAGCTTCTTATCCATTTTTTGCAGTTCAGTATGAATTGCTCGCAGCTTAGCTGATTGCGGGTATGGCTTATCAACAAGTGTTTCACCACGCCCTTGTGCATCGCATTGGCATGCTTGGGTAAACGCTATAAAACGTTCTGGGTGTACCAACGCATTTAAGTTAGTCACTATTAGCTTGTGAATGGTTTGCGGCCTTAACTGATCAATCGTGTGGCAAAGGGTGTGATTATCACTGGTGAGTACGCCAATATCGCGAAAACGGTTAGGCACTTTTAAGCGCTCACAAAACGCCTCAATAACTGCAACACCTTCGCGTTCGTGCCCACGTAGGTTTCCATATTTTTTAAAACTAAGCGCTTTTCCAAAATCATGGGTTAGTGCAGCAAAACGTGTTTCTAAATTAAAATTTAAATCGGCTGCACGCCTAAGTACCAGCATAGTATGTACAAATACATCTCCTTCAGGATGATGGTTTGCCGGTTGCGGTACATTAACCATGCGCTCAAGCTCTGGAAAAACCCCCAAACCTTGCAGTGCTTCAAAATAAAGCTCAGGGTACTTTTCACCCAGTGCTTTTTCAGTTTCAAGCCACACGCGCTCAGGTACTAAATGATTTAGCTCACCTTTATTTTTAAGCTCGCGCATTAATGCATACGTACTTGGGTGAATACGCCAATCACTGCCATAGCGCGCTAAAAAACGGGCAATACGCAGCACTCGAACAGGGTCTTCTACAAATGCCTCAGTGGTGTGGCGCAGTGTTTTATTTTGTAAGTCAGCTTGGCCATTAAACGGGTCAATAATATTACCGTGTTCATCAAGCGCCATTGAATTTATGGTCAAATCACGCCTTGCTAAATCTTCTTCGAGCGTTACCGTTGGGCTGGCATCAACCACAAAGCCAGTATAGCCTTTGCCGCTTTTACGCTCTGTGCGCCCAAGTGCATATTCTTCTTTTGTTTTTGGGTGCAAGTAAACCGGAAAGTCGCTACCTATTGGTACAAAACCGAGCGACTGCATTGTGTCTGGCGTTTCACCAATCACTACATAATCGTTATCTTTCGATTTTATATTTAGCAGTTTGTCGCGCACTGCACCACCAACGAGGTAAACTTTTTTTAAGTTACTTTTCACTTTATTCCCATAAACATTAATAAAATTGTTTGATACTAATCATAACATTAATTAAAAAATTCTGCGGTGTTTGCCAAGCTTAAGTAAGCTCATTACAATGGCGCATTATTTTCAGCTATAGCTTCGCAATTAATGAAAAACCATTCATCAAAAAAAGAACTCATGTTACTACCCATTTTATTAGTGGTTATTTTAATGTGTGTGGCGGGTCACTTTTTACTACAAGCAAATTTTCAAGACAGTAATGTAGTTGAATACATGTTAGCAGCACTGCCGTTTGCTATGTTTGGATTGGTTATTGTGGCGTTTAAAATGGCGGCTAAAAGCGAAAAGGATGAACAAAACGAGCAGGACTCTTAATCCTACTCAGTTTTAGCTACTTATTATAATTTAAAGTATGTGATAGCCAAACCAGTCTGGCTTTATAGGCTGCGATATACCGCTGGGCGTGAGCTTAATGTTTAGCTGGCTGTCGAGTAAATCAATGGCAAAGCAATCGTCTACGTCATGTAAATCATCTTTATGGATATGGCTAAGCCCTGCGAGTAAATCGTTTTTAGCGCGCTCTTTAGCTTCATGGCTACTGCTTGCAACATACAATGCAAAGTCGTGTTGCTCAGCCATAGAATCACTTCTGTAAGCGCCTAAATTTACAAAATAGAGTTGTTTATTTTGCTCCACATAGCTGTCGACAACTTCTACTTTAAAGCCATCAATATGATTAATTGCCATGTAGCTATCCATGTGAACACTACTTCTGTCGCCTACCCATTGGCTTTTTAACTTTGTATAAGTTTGCTCAATGTTTTGCCCTACAACAAAACGAATATCATGCATTTCAATGTGGCAACCTTGAATCCGGCCACCTAAATACACCATAAATAACTGCATGCTTTTCCTTAACCTAAATTATCAACATCAATATTATGCTTTTTAATCAACTTATAAAAATCTGAGCGATTGCGCTTGGCAAGCTTAGCGCCTTCGGCTACGTTACCACCTGCCATTTTTAAAGTGTTAATTACATAGTCGCGCTCAAACTCTTTTTTAGCGTCGTTTAGTGATAATGGTTCTACGTTTGTTTCGTTACTATTTAGCGCAGCTAACACTAAGTGCTCTGAAATAACATCGCTTGGCGTTAATGCTACAACCTGCTCTACTACGTTTTGTAATTGGCGGATATTACCGGGCCAGTCGTAACGTACAAGCGCATGCATAGCATCGCTTGCAAAGTGTTTTTCAGTTTGGTTCATGCGCTTAGCAATGCTTGCACTAAAGTGCTGTGCTAATAAGCTTATATCTTCGCGGCGCTCACACAGTGGCGGTAATTTTAAATTAACTACGTTTAAGCGATAGTATAAATCTTCTCTAAATTGCTGGTTTAAAATAGCTTCAGGAAGATTTTTATGTGTTGCCGACACTATGCGTACATCAATTGCTATTTCTTCTTGAAAACCTACTGGGCGAATTGTTTTTTCTTGTAATACGCGCAGTAACTTAACCTGTAAGTTAAGTGGCATATCGCCTATTTCGTCTAAAAATAACGTGCCACCCTGTGCTTGTTGAAACAAACCTTGGTGATCTTTAATTGCACCCGTAAAAGAGCCTTTTTTATGACCAAATAATTCGGACTCTAAAAGCTCCCCAGGTACAGCGCCGCAGTTAATTGCAACAAAAGGGCCACCGCTTACATGACTATACTGATGAATCGCCTGTGCGAGTAATTCTTTACCAGTACCACTAGCCCCCGAAATAAGTACATTAACTTGCGTTGGCCCAAGTAGCTTTACTTGCTCTAACAAGTGCAGCATTGCACCACTGCGCGTAACTATATTACTTTTAGGTGCAGCTTCATCGGCGTTAACACCATGAATTTCTATGGCTTTTGCAAGGCTGTCAAATAGCTCGTCTTTATCCACTGGTTTAGTTATAAATGCAAAAATGCCCTGCTTAGTTGCCTCTACTGCATCAGGAATTGAGCCGTGCGCTGTCATCATAATGACAGGTAATGCTGGGTAGCGGCTTTGCAGCTGACGATGCAGTGCCATACCATCCATTTCATCCATGCGTAAGTCGGTTATTACGGCGTCAAACACTTGGCTTTTAAGTATTTGTAGTGCGGTTAAACCGCTTTCACAGGTTGTCACTTCGTATCCTTTTGATTCGATACGAATAGCGAGCAGTTTTAATAAGCTAGCGTCGTCGTCTACGAGTAATACTTTTGCACCTTGTACTTTAGTTGCGGCCATAATTACTGCTCCTTCGTTTCTTCTCGTAGTAAAAGTTGCTGCTCAATCGTTGCTAACGATGAGAGGGTTTCTTGCATTTTATTATTAAGTGCTTGCTGCTCTTTTTTAGCATTTATTTGCATAGTTACTTGCTGCTTTTGAAGCCATAAATATTGCTTTATGTCATCAGGCCAAAAGTAAGCAAGATCGAGCTTTAGCAACTTAGTCATTACCATATTTGGATCATCATTTATGTTTAAGCACATGAACTTAAAAAAGCGTTTAAGCTCGTTTTCGCCTGTAAAAACATCTTTGCTAGGTACCAATTTAAATCCGCCACACTGATTAGCGTGCCATGCAATAACTTGCTCTGCAGGAGGATAGCTTGGTTCAATTTTTGGTCTAGGTTTTGGACTAGGGTTACTGTTTTTGTCGTTCGTTTTTTTTGTATCGACCACAGGTGCAGGTGTAATTGACACACGCTCTTCTTGCCCATTATTAATTTCACAACCTGATATAACCATGCTGCTACTGAGCACACATAAAATAGCGATTAAACGCAAGCGCATGTTAATTAACTCCTAGATTTTTTGTTATGGGAATTTTAATTGAAAACCGGCAACCATGTGGCTCGTTATGCTCAACACTAAGTGTACCTCTTAGCTGTTCAACAGACTCTTTTACAATAGTTAAACCCAGTCCACTGCCTTGCAGCGTAACATTTTTACTGTGTTTACCTTGATAAAATGCGCTGAAAATTTGAGTTTTTTCTTGCTCTTTAATACCGCCCCCTTTATCAAGTACAACGATACAAAGCTGGTTTTGCTCAAGCGCTAAATTAATAGTAACGCTTTGCTTATTATCTGAAAATTTTAAGCCATTTGAAATAAGCTGAATTAAAATCATCTCAATAAGCTCACTAGGTAAAGCAAGCGGTTTGTTAGGTAAAGTGTTTTGCCACTGCAGAGCTTGCTCACGCGCACTTAAGCGATGCTCAAAATGGCTATTAATTTTATTAATAAGATAGCTAAATTCAACTTCGCTTAGGCTGTCTTTACTGGTGCGAATCGCATTATAACTCAGCAAACTGTCAATCATTGTACGAAGGCGCACCATAGATTGACTAATGAGCTCAAGCACTGCTTTTTGCTCAGCAGTAATTGGACCTACTATTTCATCAGTTAATAAATCAGTGCCTTCGACCATTGAAGCAAGCGGCGTTTTTAGCTCATGAGTTACATGGCGTAAAAAAGTATCTTTTTGCTGCTCAAGCATATGAAGTTGTTCTTGTACCCATTGGAGCTTTTCTCCTAGCTCAACAAGCTCAGCTGAACCTTTCACAGATATTTTTTGCTGCCAATGCCCCTGCCCAAGCTTATCAATAACCGTAGTTAACCCTTTTAGCCGCCCACTTATGCGCCATAAAAAACCTCCCCCAACAATTAAAGTCAGTGGAATAAGTGCCACCAGCCAGTTTATAAATGACGCTTGCAGGCTTGTAAGCTCATTTTGGTTATTGGTAATTTGCGCTTCGTTTTTATCACGTAACCATAAAGTAAGCTCAGCAACTAAGTCGCTCACTGGCACAAATAGCTCAGCTTGTTGTTGTTTTTGCTCAACGAGTTTTACATGCGCGGTTTGTAAGGTGGTATATAAGCGTTGCCATTGGTGGATATACTCTTTATTCGTGTTTACAAATTTGAGTTCATCAATGCTTTGTAGGGATGATTGCCATTTATCGACAATGAGCTTATCAAGCGATTCACTTTTTAATACCCAGTTTTGCCTAGTAGCGCGCTCAAGGCTGTTGAGTTCTTGCTTTAAAGTGTTAAACGATTTGGTAACTTGGTAGTTACTACTCACAATACTTTGAGTAACCGCTAATTGCTTATTAAGCGCATTTAAAAATACGATCACCACTATAGAAAGCGGAAGTAGCGAAAGCAGCATACTCATTGCAAATTGCCCAATTAAATTAGGCCGCCAGTTAAGCATTGCTTGGTATTTTTTAGCTATGGTTGCTGGCATTTAGTTTAGTCCTTTTAAGTTAAGCGCTCTATTATTAAGTGCTTACCTTATACACTAGCTGAACCAGCAATTATATTTAATACGATTAACAGCCAGCACTATAAAACAATGTGTCGCCAAATAGAGACAGCGTAACTCGTTGATTTTAATAAACTCCCTTTCATCCCCACCAAATAATGTTGCAAAAGGCGCACAAAAATTACAATAAACCCAGTAAAAACTTCTCACTGGCTTAAAGCAAAAACAATAACCAATTGAAAAATAACAATAATTATTATTGGCACCATTTTTGTAATAGGAAGTAATAACTTTAATCAATAAGGAAATAATTATGAACAAACGCATTTTAGTAATTTCATCATTACTGGCTTTAGGCTTTTTAGGCGCTAATGCACACGCAATGGACGTTCACGCGACTTTTAACGAACTTGATAAAGACAGTAACGGCACATTAAGTGAAGCCGAAGCAGGTGAAGATGCTGTGTTACACGAGAATTTTTCTCAAATTGATACTAATCAAGATGGGCAATTGTCGCTAGATGAATTCAAAAAATTTATTCAATAAACTCATTTAATAAGGAACGTGATTATGAAACAACTTATAGCCGCTTTTTCATTAATGTTTTTAGCAATTAGTGCCACCGTAATTGCATCGCCAACAAATGTGCGTTTTGCCCACTTAGATAAAGACATGGACGGACAAATATCGATTGCAGAAGCAAAGGAAGACAAGGAAGTAATGAGACAGTTTGCTGACTTAGATGAAGACGGTGATGAAAAAGTCTCAAAAAAAGAATTTGAAAGCTTTAAACCTTAATGAGTAATTACTGATTAAGCTTTACTTAAGCTTGTTATAGGTAAACTGGAATTAAAAGCATTTGCCATAATCCCTGAGGGAGTGTGTAAAAGGATTTAATGTTGGGAGTTAAATTACGGCAAGTGCTTTTTCCTTTTCACTTTATTTTAGCCACAAACTTTAAATACATCTTTTGGAAGGAACACCATGAAGATACTTCCCCTTACTATAAGCATCTTAATGCTATTAAGCTTTGATGCCGCTGCACTTGATGTAAAGCAACGCTTTGATCACCTCGATAGCGACAAAAGTGGCTATTTAACGCATGACGAACTTGATCCCCAACCACAACTATTAAACACATTTGTAAAATGGGACAAAAACCAAGATAACCAAATTTCGTTAATCGAATTTAAAAATTACCTTACCAATAACCTCTACTGAGTATTTTTCATGAAAAAAACAAGCTATATAGCGCTTTTTGCGTTTAGTATTTTTAGCACATTAGGCTTTGCTGCAAGCAACAATGTTGCAGAGCAATTTGAAGAACTTGATAGAAACCAGGATGGTTTTTTAACACGTTCAGAAACCGCTGTAGACCCCGCTTTGTGGTCTCGGTTTTCAAGCTACGATCAAGACAAAGACGGTAAACTAACGCTAAGTGAATACAGTTTATACGCTAGTAAATAAACCCTTTCAAAAGCTAGATATTTTATATTCTAGCTTTACTGCTTTTTTCTTCATCATAATTTGTCTCACATATTGGTATTATAAAGTTGGGTTTGCTAGTGTTAACGCACTAACAATAAAAAATAATGCCTTATGCTGCTCAAAAAAATAATCAAACCACTCATACTAGCCAGCCTTTGCGCTAGTTCTAGTTACACTCTTGCACAAACAAAAGTAATTTATAACGCAAATGGTTATACCCTTTTATACCAAGGTGAAGTACAGCAGTTTACTACCCTCGTTATTAAAAATGGCAAGGTAGTAAAACTAGGTAGCGATACACTTAAAGATAGCTACCCAGATGCCAAGCTAATTGACGCGCACGGTAATACCTTATTACCAGGCTTAATTGATGCTCATGGGCACGTTATTGGCCTTGGCGATAATTTATCGCAACTTGATGTGCGCGGTGCAAAATCGGTTGATGAAGTAACGAATAAACTAAAAGTATTTGCCGATAACAAACAAGGTTGGATTATAGGACGAGGCTGGAACCAAGAGCTTTGGGCTGATACACGCTTTCCTACGGCTAAAGATTTAGACAAAGTAGTTAACGATCGACCTGTGGTGCTTTCTCGAGTTGATAGCCACGCCATTTGGGTTAATTCAAAAGCGCTCGAACTTGCAGGTATTACCGCCCAAACAAAAGCACCTGAAGGCGGTGAGATAATTAAAGACGAATTTGGCAATCCTACGGGTATTTTTGTAGACAAAGCAGAATCGCTAATTACCCAACATATGCCAGCCCCTTCAAAACAAGATATAAGTGACTCACTAGATGCAGCAGGTAAACATTTATTAAGTTTAGGCATTACCTCTACTCACGATGCAGGTATTGATAAAACCACATGGGAGGTTTACAAAGAGCGCGGCGACCTTGGTAATTTACCGCTACGTATTGTGGCAATGTTAAGTGGTGCAAGCCCTGATTTAGACACAATGTTAAAGGCAGGCCGATACCACGACAAAAATGACTTTATGGAAATTCGCAGTGTTAAAGTTTACGCCGATGGCGCACTGGGCTCTCGTGGTGCAGCACTTATTGAAGAATATGCAGACAGACCTAGTCACCATGGTTTAATGCTTGAAACACAAGAGAAACTCGAAGCACTCTTTACACAAAGCTTTAAAAGCGGCTTTAGCGCAAATACTCACGCCATTGGCGACAAAGCAAATAAAGTAGTACTCGATGCTTATCAAAATGTGTTTAAAAAAACGGGCGGTATATTACTGCGAAACCGAATAGAGCACGCCCAAATTGTAACCCCTGATGATATCCCTCGCTTTAAAGCGTTAAAAATAATCCCTTCAATGCAGCCAGTACATGCTACTTCTGATATGCATATGGCAGAGCAGCGTTTAACTGAAAAACAACTAAGCGGCGCCTACGCGTGGCAAACATTTTTACAGCAAGGTTCGGTGGTTGCGGCAGGCTCTGATTACCCTGTAGAGCTTGCAAATCCATTTGATGGTTTGTATTCAGCCATTACACGCATGGATCATAACAAACTACCGGAAAACGGCTGGCGCGCAAGTGAAGTACTAAGCCGCGAAGATGCATTACGTGCATTTACTCTTGGCGGCGCCTATGCAGCTCATCAAGAATTTAAGGTGGGTAGTTTAGAAAAAGGAAAATGGGCCGACTTTATTTTAATTGATAAAGACTACTTTAAAGTACCTGTTGAGGAGATATACAAAACAAACGTACTGCAAACATGGGTAGCAGGTAAGCTTCGCTATAAAAAAGAAGAGGTTACAAAAGCACCATAATTAAAAATAAACAAATTAATTATTAAATTTAATTAAAGTAATCAAAAAGTGTGTCGATAAGGAGGGGTATTTATAAAATCCCCTTATGTTTCAGGAAGAAAACATGTTATCAAAAAAAATAACTCTTACTTTATCGGCACTTTTTACACTATCACTCTCAGCTTGCTCTACCCATCCTGTTTACAATGGACATGCACCACATAACAATATTGGCTATAATAATGCCCATAATCGCTATGCTGAAAATAATCAGCCGCGCGTGAGTAATTGGCAATTTCCAGAAAATAATTACCGCCCAATTAACAGCAGTAAGTTACTAAGTAATTACACAGAGCAATTAGCAATGAAGCTAATTGAAAATATGAATTACATAAATAGTAGCACGCCTATCGCTATAACTTCGTTTGTAAATTTAGACGACAACCTGCAAACTACTAATATTTTTGGCAATCATTTAGCTGAAAGCTTTATTACTGAATTACAAGAGTTTGGTTTGTCTGTTGTAGATTATAAGCACACAGGCACAGTGCACGTGACGCCGATGGGTGATTTTTCATTTAGCCGTAATGGCAAAGATATTAAAGGCTACCCACATATTGAATACACTTTAACTGGGACGCTTACATACACCAACCGCGGTGTTATTGTTAATGCTCGTATTATTGGCGCTAAATCTAAAGTAGTGGTGTCATCAGCTAAAGGGTTTATTCCCAGCTTTGTGGTTGAATCGCTATACCCTACTCGCAGAACCGATGGAATAGTACTAGACGCTATTCAATAGAAATAAAAAAGGGTTAACGCAAGTTAACCCTTTTTGTTTGTGTAATAAAACATGTTTAGCTAAACATGTTTTTCACATCTTTTAGCATGTCGTTGTACTCATCACTTGTGAATAGCTGCATAGACGGTATAACGCCTTTGTCTATATACGTTTGCAGCGCTGCAGACTTATCAGAAACCTGTAACGTGCCCTCTAAAATAGCCCCTACTCGAATAAAATCCACGTAACTTACTTTTTCAGGTTTGTAACTTGGGTCAGCCCAGCTCTGAGCTACATCAACAAACTCTTTAGGGAATTCCCACGCTTGCATAATAGATGAGCCAATTTTTCCACTCAGCTTTTGAATTGCATGAGCCAAAAAGCTTGGATTAGCAAATACCTCTGGGTGGCGCTCAGCTTCGGTTAAAATTGGTAATACACCAATATTATAAACAAGTGCGGCGAGTGTAATAGAATCGCGGTTTAGTGACGTGTGCTTACTATTTTTTAAATAAAATTCCATGAGTGATATTGAATGGCTAGCAACAGTTAATGTTTTTTGCCATGCCTTACCCATGTAGCCTTTAATTAGCTCATTATTTGATACAAATAATTGTTCCATAGCCATAGCTGTAGCAATGTTTTTAATTTGACGTAATCCAATACGAGTCACTGCTTGTTGTAAATTAGATACTTTTACAAAACGTCCCATAATCGCACTATTAGCTACTTTTATCATACGAGCTGAAAGCGCTGGATCTTGTGAGATTACATCTGACATTTGGATTAAATTCACATCTGGGTTATCTGCAGCTTGGCGAACCTTAATCGCTACTTCAGGTAGCGTTGGTAAAACCAACGTATCGTTATTTATTCTATCGACTAGAATCGTTAATAAAGCGTTTTCTGTAGACATAAAGCTGCCATCCTTTTGTGTTCAGCCTGTAAAGTAACTGCAAACTCAGGCAGTTAATTTTCGTATTAGTAATATAATTAGTATTGTCTAACTTACCGATAAAGTTAAGAAAATTATAGAAGTTTATTTTTATTTATAATGCTTTACCGCTCATGCTTGCCTTACAACGCCAAATACTTGCTATTTACCATTTAGTTTTGCTTTAATGCACTCACAATAAGGAAGCGTTTGTACATACTTAATATTTTAACTAAAGCAGTACAAATTATTAAACTTACTTTTTAACAGGCAATATAATGATCTTAAATAAAATTAGCCAAGCAATTATGCTCTCTGGTGTTGTTTTTCTAAGCGCATGTTCTGAACAAGCGCCGTCTTCTACCGACAACACAGCCACAGAGCTTGCTCAAAAAAGCAGTGCACAGTCAGGCCCTAAGCTTATTAATGCAGATAAACAACGTTTAGATATTTACACCGACTTTAGCTTACAAAGTGATTTATCGCACTTAAGCGATAATCAACGAGCAATGGTTGCAAAGCTTATTGACGCTTCAAAAATAATGGATGAGTTATTTTGGAAGCAAGCATTTGGTGAAAATAAAGATGCTTTTTTAGCAAAACTAAACGATGAAAAAGTACGTAAATTTGCTGACATTAACTATGGTCCATGGGATCGTTTAAATGGTGATGAAGCATTTTTATCCAGCTATAAAGAAAAACCTCTTGGCGCACAGTTTTACCCTGCTGATATAACCAAAGAAGAGTTGAACAATGCAGACGTTGAAGATAAAACAGGGCTTTATTCTGTAATTAAGCGTGATGAGCAAGGTAAGCTTTACAGCGTGCCTTATTCAAAAGAATACGCTGATGAGCTTGCAAAAGCCGCTGATATTTTACGTGAAGCAAGCAAACTTGCTGACGATAAAGAATTTGCTAACTATCTAAACTTGCGTGCCGATGCTCTACAAAAAGATGACTTCCAAGTATCTGACTTTGCTTGGATGGATATGAAAAATAACCCAGTAGATGTGGTTATTGGTCCAATTGAAACTTATGAAGATCAATTATTTGGTTACCGCGCAGCTTATGAATCTTACGTACTTATTAAAGATTTAAAATGGAGCGAACGCTTAGCTAAGTTTGCAGCATTTTTACCTGAGCTTCAAAAAGGCTTACCTGTAGATGATAAGTACAAACAAGAAGTACCAGGCTCTGACGCCGACTTAAACGCTTATGATGTTGTTTACTACGCTGGGCATTCAAACGCGGGTAGTAAAACAATTGCAATTAACTTACCAAACGATGAGCAAGTACAGCTAGAAAAAGGAACTCGTCGTCTGCAACTTAAAAACGCAATGCGTGCTAAATTTGATAAAATTTTAGTGCCAATTTCAGAGCAGTTAATTGTACCAGAGCAGCGTAAACACATTACTTTTGATGCATTTTTTGCCAATACGATGTTCCATGAAGTGGCTCACGGTTTAGGTATTAAAAACACAATCACAGGTAAAGGTACTGTTCGTCAATCATTACAAGAGCACGCAAGTGCCCTTGAAGAAGGTAAAGCCGATATTTTAGGTCTATACATGATTGAACAGTTACTTAAAAAAGGCGAAATTACTGAAGGCACTATTGAAGATTATTACACGACCTTCATGGCAGGTATATTCCGCTCAGTTCGTTTTGGAGCATCAAGCGCGCATGGTAAAGCAAATATGATCCGCTTTAACTTTTTTGCTCAAGAAGGTGCTTTTTCTAAAAATGAAGAAGGCTTATACCGCGTTAATATGGAAAAAATGAGCATTGCAATGGCTAAGCTTTCTCGCTTAATTTTAACCTTACAGGGTGATGGCGATTACGAAAAAGTAGATCAACTAATTGCAACGCATGGCGACATTAAAGAAGAACTTGCTAAAGACTTAGAAAAACTAAGCAAAGCTAATATCCCTGTAGATGTAACATTTAAGCAAGGTAAGGAAATACTAGGGCTTAAATAAGTTTAGTTAAACCCTAAAAAAGCGTTGCAGCTTAAAACTGCAGCGCTTTTTTTAGCTCTGTGATTTGTAGATCTGTATAAGGCACTGCTGGGTGCTTACCCCATATTGGCGCAGGCCATGCAGCATCACTCGTAAAACGCGCAATATGATGAATATGCAATTGCGGCACCATATTCCCTAAAGCCGCTATGTTTAATTTATCTGGTTTAAATACATCCATTAATAATTTACTTAGCTTGGCTGACTCTTTTAAATAAACAATTTGATCATCCTCAGATAAATCAATTATCTCTTTTAAGTTAGCCTGCCTAGGCACTAATACAAACCACGGATACAAGCTGTCGTTCAGTAAAAGCACTTTACACAGTGGCCAATCGGCAAGTTCTATACAGTCGCGTTTAAGTTCTGGCGCTAGTTTAAATTCAGGGTGAGTCATTGCTATGTCCTACTTTGTCTTTGATAATCGCCACTTTATAGCATTTAGTTGCAGTTGCACACGCTTGGCTTTACCATCAAAGCAATATTTATAATAAGCTAAGGCAACCTTGTGCTAAAAAAAATAAAACACCTCTCACTAGCTATACCGTTAATGGTTGGCGCTATTAGTGTTCAAGCAAAACCTTTATCGCTGGAGCGTATTTTTGACGATCCGAGCCTTTCTGGTAAATCGCCTGTACAACTTAAATTTTCGCCTGACGGCAGCCGTGTAACTTACCTACAAGGCAAAAGCGATGACTACAACCGCTACGATTTATGGGAGTACAATCTAAAAGATAACACCAACCGTGTGCTAGTTGATTCGGCAAAGTTATTTTCAGGCCCAGAAAACCTATCAGATGAAGAAAAAGCACGCCGCGAACGCCAACGTATTTTTGGTAAAGGCATACTTGAATACAAATGGTCTAAAGATAGCAAAGCACTTTTATTCCCACTCAATGGTGACCTTTATTATTACGATTTAGCCTCAGCTAAAAGTAAAAAACTAACCGACACTGAAGCATTTGAAACCGATGCACGCTTTTCACCTAAAGGTAACTACGTATCGTTTATTCGAGAGCAAAACCTTTATGCTTTAGAGCTTGAATCAGGTAAAGAGATTCAGCTTAGTAAAGATGGCGGCGGCGTAATTAAAAACGGCATGGCCGAATTTGTTGCTCAAGAAGAAATGAGCCGTATGACAGGTTACTGGTGGTCAGGTGATGAAACTAAAATTGCCTATACCCGCGTTGACGAAACCCCTGTAAAAGAAGCTATCCGTAACGAAATTTACGCTGACGAAGTTAAATTATTTAACCAGCGCTACCCGTTTACAGGTACCGATAACGTTAAAATTCAACTTGGTGTGGTTAAGCTAAACGACCAAAAAGTAGATTGGATTGATTTAGGTAAAGATGAAGACATTTACATTGCGCGCGCTAAATGGCTAAAAGACGGCAATACACTGTCGTACCAATGGCAAAATCGCTCGCAACATAAATTAGAACTGCGTTTTTATAACAGCGAAACTAAAGCCCAAAAAGTAGCACTGACCGAAAATAGCAAAACGTGGATTAACCTACATTTTGATCTTGAGTTTTTAAAAGACAAAAAACATTTTGTATGGGCATCTGAGCGAGACGGCTTTAAACATTTATATCTGTATCGCACAAACGGTCAACTTGTACGTCAAATCACCTCTGGTGATTGGGCTGTTGATAGCTTAAAAGGTATTGATGAGAAAAAAGGCATTGTTTACTTTGCCGGTCGAAAAGATACACCGCTTGAAAGCCATTTATACAGCGCGCCTTTATTTAAAAAAGGCGATGCCAAACGTATTACCGAAAAAGGTCAGTACCACAATGTTGTGCTAGCAAAAGACAATAAAACCTTTATCGATAATAGCTCGTCTGATAATAAACCAAACTCAGCAGCACTTCGTAAAGTAAACGGCGAATTCATTACCTGGCTTGAAGAAAATAAGCTTGATAGTAACCATCCGCTTACTCCTTATTTAAGCGACTTAGCAAAACCAGAATACGGCACAATTAAAGCCGATGATGGCCAAGTTATGCATTACCGTTTATTTAAGCCTAGCACCATTGCTGATGGCAAAAAGCACCCTGTTATTGTTAACGTATACGGCGGCCCGCATGCTCAGCGAGTAACGAATAGCTGGCGCAGTAAAAACTTGTACTTTCAGTACATGGCGCAACAAGGTTACGTAATTTTTCAACTGGATAACCGTGGTTCGTACAACCGTGGTAAAAAGTTTGAAGATGCTATTTATAAACATTTAGGTGTGGTTGAAGTTGCCGATCAAATTAAAGGCGTAGAGTTTTTACGTACACTGGATTACGTTGACCCACAACGCATCGGTGTTTATGGCCACAGTTACGGCGGTTACATGGCACTTATGACTATGTTTAAAGCGGGCGATTACTTTCAAGCCGGCGTATCAGGTGCTCCAGTAACCGATTGGGCTCTATATGATACGCATTACACAGAGCGTTATTTAGGTCACCCCGATACAAATGCTAAAGGCTATGAAGACAGCGCAGTATTTCCATATGCTGATGGCTTAAAAGGCCCATTAATGATTTACCATGGAATGGCTGATGACAACGTATTGTTTACGCATTCAACTAAGTTGTTTAAACAACTGCAAGATAACGAAAAACAGTTTGAAATGATGACCTACCCAGGCTCTAAGCACAGCCTACGCGGTAAACAAGTGCAAACACACTTACATCAAACAATTACAAACTTCTTTAATCGCCATTTTGACGTTAAATAAGCAAGTAAAGTAATAACAGACTAAAGGCTGATTGATAAATCAGCCTTTTTTTTGCATTAATAGGCGTTAAGCCTAGATTAAACTCTTTTTTTAGCTACGCTTATTCTATGCGCTAAAGCGCACACTTTTTGAGGATAAATGTATGCCTAATCTACGAAGTTTTAGTATATCCCAGCGTTTTTCACTGTTAATAGCCATCGTTGTATTTGGACTAATAATACTTAGTATATCGAGCCTAACTCATCAATATAGTTCGCTAAAAGACGAGCAATACATAAAAACACAAAATGTAGTAGAAACGGCGTACAGTATAATCGAGCACTATTATGCGCTTGAACAAGATAACACTCTCTCTCAACAACAAGCTCAATCACAAGCACTTAATGCAATAAAAGCACTGCGCTACGACAAAACCAATTACTTTTGGATTAACAATTACCAGCCAACAATGGTTATGCACCCTATAAAACCGGCGCTTGATGGAAAAGATTTAACTAATAACAAGGACCCTGACGGCAAAGCATTGTTTGTTGATATGGTAAATATAGTTAAACGCTCTGGCGAGGGATTTATCCCTTATAAATGGCCAAAGCCAGGTAAAGACCAACCTGTAGAGAAAGTTGCTTTTGTTAAAGGGTTTAGTCAATGGCAATGGATTATTGGCTCGGGTGTATACCTTGATTCAATTGACGAGGCATTTAGCCAACAACGTAACCTAATTATAGTCAGTGCAATAATTATGATTATTGCTGTTATTTTGCTTAGTTACTTTATAGGTAAAAGTATTTTAATACCTACTCGCTTAGCAGCCGATATGATGAAGGACATTTCACAAGGCGAAGGCGACTTAACCCGTACATTAAATGAATCCGGTAACGATGAAATATCTGAACTATCGCGCTCATTTAATTTGTTTGTTTTAAAAATACGAGAGTCACTTGTTCATGTATCACAAAGCGCAAACGGCGTAAGCAAGCATGCACAAATCGTTGACGAATCAAGTAAAACAAGCCACTCATTTATAGAGCTTCAAAACGATAGTTCAACCCAAGTTGCAGCTGCCATGGAGCAAATGACTCACCAAATACACGATGTGAGCCGTAACGCTGAAGCCGCAGAGCAAGCAGCTAAGGATGCAGCACAAAACGCATCAACGGGTAAAAATGTGGTTGCGCAAACAATTACAGCAATAGAAACACTCTCAAGCAACATTGAAACAGTCAGCCGTGTAACAGAAGGTTTAGCCAACGAGAGCCATAATATAGGCTCGGTGCTTGACGTAATAAGAAGCATATCGGAGCAGACAAACTTACTGGCATTAAACGCTGCCATTGAGGCTGCTCGCGCAGGAGAGCATGGTCGGGGATTTGCTGTGGTTGCAGATGAAGTAAGAACATTGGCCAGTCGTACAGGGCAAAGTACTGACGAAATTCAAACCATGATCACTAAACTACAAGAAGGTGCAAAAGCAGCAGTAGAAGCAGTTAAATCAAGCCAAGCACTTTCAGTTTCTACCGTAGAGCAGGCGTCATCAGCCAATACATCGCTTAATGAAATAGAGCGACTTGTTTCAATTATTACCGAAATGAACAGCCAAATAGCACGTGCCACAGAGCAACAAACGCAGGCTGCCGACGAGGTTAATTTGCGTATTAATGAACTATCTCAATCAACCGAGCAATCATTAAATAATACTAAGCAGCTTACTGATGCCAGTGATAATCTCAAACAAAGTAGCGAAGGTCTTTCGAGCGTAGTTAATCGTTTTAAATTAGATTAACCGATAGCGTCCTCATAAAATGCAAAAGCCCTGAATTAACAGGGCTTTTTTATTACATGTAAGTTTTTAGCTTACAAACAATAACGTGCAAACAAGCTCGTTACTGATGCAGCTGTTGGCTTACCATGCTGCCAATCACCGCCTTCAACACCGCTGCCTGCAATATCCATATGAACATAAGGTAGAGGCTGTGCAGAATCATTACCATGCTTATCAAGCCCACCAACAATAGCCATAAACGCCATAGGGAACTGATGTCCACGCGCAGTCACGGCAGATGCTGCGTTATTACTAGATAAAACATCGTCAGCTAGCGTGCGTGGTTTAATAAAGTCGTAGTCTTCACGGCGTGAACGCGATACTTCAGCGCCATCGGCCCATAAGTCACCCAAATCAGCTATTTGACGTGAAACACCAGCGCTACGAGCTGGACCATTTTCAACATACGCACCGTAAGGACCCATTGCACGAGCTGCATGACCCGTTAATGTAGCTACAGTAAATAACGTTGGATTAACCTCTGTTTTAGCTAAATCTTTCATTTCGCTAAGCAGGTCGCCCATTGCTAAGCGCCCTTCTGCATCGGTATTACCAATACGTACACGAACACCTTCACGGCTAGTAATAATTTCATCTGGCACAAAACAATCCGAGCCAATAGAGTTACGAACAACAGCTAAGTACGATACCACTTTAACGCCTTTAGGCTGATAATCCGCAACGGCTTTCATAAAGCCAGCAACAGAAGCTGCGCCGCCTTTATCACGGCTCATGCCTGCCATATAACCGCCTACTTTTAAATCTGCACCGCCTGTATCGTATACAAGCCCCTTACCTACAAACATAAGTGTGCGAGTAATTTCGCCCTCTGGTACATATTCAAGCTTAACAACACGTGGGTGATGGCGCTCAACTGCATACGATGCGCGAGCAACTGTACTCAGCATTGGGTAGTTTTTATCAATAGCTGCAATATCGTCAATTACGTCAACCGCAATGTTTGAGCCTTTAAATAAATCAACACAGTAATCTGCAAAGCGTGGTGGAGCCATACGCTCAGGTTCAGTACCACACAGGTCACGCGCTGCATATTGGCCTGCTGCAATTGCATTAACAGCTTTAATCGTTTGCTCGCTTGCGCCAACTAAACCAATCTGTGTAATAGGTTCAATGCTTTCACCGTGATATTCACGCGCTTCTAATGGCTGCCATAAGGCTTGGCAAGCGCCTAAATAAGCAACTTCTAAAGCATGCTGATAACGGCTATCGTCATTTAAATTTGGTAAAAATAATGCAGGGTTAACACTGCCCGACGCTTTTGCTTCGTTAATTGCTAATTTAGCAGCATCAAAATAACGACGCACGTCGTCGTAATCTCTATTTAACGGACCGGTTGGCGCAAGTACAACGCGCTTGTTTTCAATTACTAATAAAGTAACTTGCTTACCGATGCGAGAATCTACGTTTGCTTGAGCTAAAATAGCATCACGTAATGAGTTATTTGGTAACTGAGAAAAGTCATTACTAATAATAATAAGCGCATCATGAGATGTGCATTCAAGGCTTGCACTAACCGCTTGAGGGTATGCCATAAATAAGGTCCTGTTAGAAAACATAAGCCCCTATTATCGTCGATTTATATATTGAAGACCAGCAAGGAGCGATGAGCTAATCACATAACCTATCAATAAATGGCAACTTGGAGTTACAGGCTTTACAGCTTAATCGAGAATACTAAGTTGGAAGTTTTGTTCTGGCTCGTTTTTAATCCCAACGCCTATGCCAAGTAATCTTACAGGCTGTTGTAGCCCTCGCTGGTAGGCCTTAGTAAGTAGTTGAACAAATATTTCTGTATTTAGCTCGTGATATACCTGATCGGCTGAGGTCACTACAAAATTTGCAAACTTCACCTTAACACTCAATTTATTAATACGATTTTGTAACTGCTGTTTATTAAGCCTTAAAACTAATTCCTCTAACAACCTTGGCAGCTCATCTAAGCACTCCTGTAAACTCGTTTTGTTGTACTCGTAGGTATGTTCAACACTCAGCGATTTTCTTATGCGATCTGTGGATACTTTACCAACATACTCACCTGCACATTTTTGATAAAGCGACACACCAAAATTACCCACATGTTGCTGCATCCAGTTAATGCCTTTTTCACGTACATCCTTGCCGGTATATAAGCCTTTTAAATTTAGCTTTTCGAGCGTTACTTTGCCCACTCCTGGAATTTTCCCCAGCGGTAATTGCGCTAAAAAGTCATCAACCTCATCAGGCAAAACGACAAATTGACCATTCGGTTTATTTTCGTCACTGGCTATTTTAGCAATAAATTTAATCGGTGCAATACCAGCTGATGCAGTGAGCCCTGTAGCATTGTAAATATCGGCTCTTATTTGCTGTGCAATAAGTGTGGCACTGCCTTTACAAGCGGTGCTGTCTGTTACATCTAGATAGGCTTCGTCTAAAGAAAGAGGTTCAATTAAGTCTGTGTAGTGTCTAAATACTTCACGTATTTGGTTTGAAGCTTCTTTGTATACAGCCATGCGCCCTGGGACAATAACTAAATCGGGGCATAATTGTTTAGCATGATAGTTCGACATAGCCGATCGTACGCCATACTCTCTAGCTATATAGTTAGCGGTTGAGAGCACGCCTCGTCGGCTATTGCCTCCAATAGCAAGCGGTACACATGCAAGTTTTGGATTATCTCGCATTTCTACTGCTGCATAAAAGCAATCCATATCTATGTGAATAAACTTTTTCATCACTACTATAACGACTGGTTATTTATACAGTCATTATTATAGAATCAAATGTGATAAGCAAGCCTAGGGCCTGTTTATCTTTCGAGGTTAAATTTGCAGCAGTATATTTGGTATTTAGGCAAGGCAGAGCCTATGTAGTGTGGTTATTCCCCATAAATAGGCGATAACGTAGCACAAATGCCAAACATACGCTGCCCGAAGGGTTCTGCCTAGGGGCAATTTACTCTTTGTTGCTCGGTTTTTACTTAGCCCACTAGGTACAAACCTCGCGCCGCGATTAAATAGCCCCTAGATTGAACAAATTTTAATCCTGAAAGGTCAACAGGCCCTAGTTAGCGATTAAAAAAAGCGCTTATTACCTTCTTGCTCTTTATAACCACGTAGCCAATACATAACCTCAAATAAAAATCCTGCCAACATTAAAATGATAGCGCCAGATTCATTCCCCATCGCGTAACAGGTAAAAGAGGCTATAAAAACCAAACAAGCTAAGGCCCAATTAATTATATTCTGCATATTTTTACCTTTGTGTGTTTTTGTGTGTCTGTGTAATTTAACTGTAGACCTAAAATTAAACAGGTACAATCATCTTATAAAAAAACATGCCATTAATTACCTTGAGCTCGTAACACCATGTTGATAATCTAAGTACTTTAAAAATCAAGGGCCAATAAATAATGCAAACGTTTAAAGATCAGCACCCTATTCATACCGATATCACCGTAGCATGGGCTGATATGGATGCGCTACAACACGTAAATAATGTAGTGTATTTACGTTACTTTGAAATAGCCCGGATCGACTTTTTAAATAAAATAAATCTGTTCGATACAATAAGCCCAAACGGTGTGGGCCCAGTAATCAGCGAAAATAACGTTCGCTATAAACGCCCAGTAACTTTTCCCGACACACTCACTGTAGGCGTTACAATTACAGATCTTAAAACAGATCGCTTTACCATGAACTACACCGTTTACAGCCATGCACAAAAAGCAATAACGACTACGGGTGCATCTAAAGTTGTAATGTTTGATTTTACTACAGGGCAAAAAGCCCCAATCTCCGAGCCTCTTTTATCGGCTTTAATCAGCCATGCTCAAAACTAATTTAGTTAAGGAATTTTTATGCAATACAACCCACTAGGTAGCAGTGGCGTAAACGTATCTCGAGTGTGCCTAGGGAGTATGACTTGGGGTAAACAAAATACTCAAAGCGACGCTGATGAACAAATAGCCTACGCGCTCGAGCAAGGCGTAAACTTTATTGATACAGCCGAAATGTATGCTGTGCCTCCTTCGCCAGAGACCTATGGTAAAACCGAGGAAATTATTGGCAATTGGCTATCGCGTAATCAGCAAAAGCGCAGCGAAGTGGTACTAGCTACAAAAATTGCAGGCAATGGATTATCGTGGGTACGTGATGGCGGCAATATTACTCGCCAAACAGTAATAGAAGCCGTAGATGATTCACTTAAGCGACTTCAAACAGACTACATTGATTTATATCAACTACATTGGCCAAACCGCTCTACCCCTCACTTTGGCAGACAATGGCCCGGCACTCTTAAATTTACCGACGTAAATACACAAGAGCAACAAGCTAGTATGCTTGATATTCTAGAAGGCCTTAATGAATGTGTTAAAGCAGGTAAAATTAAGCACTGCGGTTTATCTGACGATACGCCATGGGGTATAAGCCAGTTCTTAAGTTTGGCCAAAGAGCATAACTTACCGCGTATGGTATCTATTCAAAATGAGTTTAGCTTAGCGCACGCTAAAGACTGGCCGTATTTAATAGAACAATGTGTACACGAAGATATTGCCTACTTACCGTGGTCGCCTTTAGCAGCCGGTTTATTAACGGGTAAATACCTAAACGGTGCTCGCCCTGAAGGCTCTCGTTGGACCTTCATGCAGCGTAACGGTATTTTTAGAGATACACCCAATGCAGAGCAAGCCACTAAGCAGTATGTTGAGCTGGCTCATGCAAACAATATTACTCCAGCACAACTAGCCTTAGCATGGTGTAACCAAGTAGATGGCGTAACTTCTTCAATTATCGGGGCAACATCTATAGCTCAATTAAAGGAAGATATAGACGCATTTAGCATAACGCTAAACGACGAAATTCTTAGTGAGATTAACACCATATTTAGAAACCATCCGATGCCTTATTAAGCATGTATGAGTTAAAAGCAGCCTTGAATGAGGTTGCTTTTAAACTAAAATATTTGACCCTACTACAACCAACACTATACTTTTATTAAGTTTTCTTAATTCAACGAACACTTATCAATGCTGAAAAACGGATACTATGCATTTTGCTTATTAATTGTATTCAACGCGCACGCCGTTGAGCAAAAAGTACAACCTCTAGAAGAGATTATTTGGCTGCAAAGTTACACGCCCCCTTTTCATATAGCTAAAAGTGAAAGCGCACCACAAGGCGGTATTTGCGACAACCTAACCGAGCAACTCATCAGAACCATAACTGATGTAAAACATACCCGCTTAATTGTTCCTCAGCAGCGTATAAATAAATATTTAAATGAAGGAAAAAATGTATGTTTTCCGTGTGTTATTTATAAAAAAAATAATAACCAACAACTTAACTACTCAAATCCAACAACGGTATATCCCCCATTTTCAATTATCACGACTAAAGAGCTAAAGCCGCAATTAGAAGAAAAGCACGGCTCGCCTATTCACCTTATTAATTTATTAACCGACCCGCAATATGTATACGGGCAAGCGGCTGCACGTAAATTTACAACTAAAATTAATACAATTATTGAAAATACAAAACGAGATAAAGAGTCGTCGTTAAGTTGGAGTAGCGAAAATGAAAGTCAGGCTGTTATAGCACGCTTGAGTCACGGCTTTTTAGACTACTCAATTGATTACCCGTTTATGGCTGATTACTTTAATAAACAAGGGGAGTATACGTATATAGAAAGTGTGCCAATTGCAGAAAATGACATTCAATTTATAAGAGGAGCAATAGGCTGTGCGGCTAAAGCACCTAATAATTTTGCAGAGCAAGCCCTTAAAAAAATTAACCGCGCATTAAAAAATAATGTACTCCAATCGCCTGAGTATCAACAAAGTCAGCATAACTGGCTTAAAACCACCTTTACTGACTTTGATAAACACTACCAACAGCAAGTCGTTAACTTTTACTTACTTGCCACTGATGCTCAAGCAAACACTGATCATTAGCATAAAGCGCCACTGCAAAAATACTTTTAGCTGTTACCTCACCTACGCCCGACGGTGTACCTGTCATTATTACATCACCGTCTTCTAAGCTCATAAATTCACTAATTTCTTGTAAAATTGAGTCAGGGTTGTGCAGCATAAAATGAGTATCACCTCGCTGAATCACTTCATTATTAATTTTAAGTTCAAAAGTAAAGTGCTTCATTGCATCAGTTAGCGCTACAAAATCAGTTAAAATTACAGAGCCGTCGAACGCTTTAGCGCGCTCCCATGGAAGCCCTTTATTTTTTAATTTACTTTGCACAGTACGCTTAGTTAAATCAAGGCCGAGTCCAACACCTACAAATTTTTTATTTTTAACTACAAAACACAACTCGGTTTCATAATGTAGCGTATCGCCGTTGTGAGCTGCAAATAACGTATTAGTAATTGCGCTATTTGGCTTATTAAATAAAACCATTTGCTCTGGCGTTTCGTTATTTAGCTCTGCAATGTGTGCGGTATAATTACGCCCAACACACACTACTTTTGATGGTGTTAACTCTTCAGATACTAACTTTATTGAATGCATATAAATAATGTCTCAGTTATTGGGCCTGTTGACCTTTCAGAATTAAAATTTGTTCAATCTAGGAGCTATCGGGCAACGCATGTTCGGCATTTTTGCTTCGCTATCGCCTATTTATAGGAAATAACCATACTACACAAGCTCAGCCTTGCCTAAACACCAAACATACTGATGAATTCAACCTAAAAAGAGAAACAGTCCCTAGCTAATAAGCGTTTCAAGTAAGCTCAAATTAATAGGTTTAAGTAAAACTCGGTCAATATTTAAATCTTTTATTTCTCTTGGATCTGGCTCTGCGCCACTTACAATTACTAAACGTAGATCTGGATATCGTTCATTAATTTGCTGACCTAAGTCAACGCCACGACCATCAGGTAAATGCATATCTAACAATACCTTATTAAATTGCTGGTCGTGATTAAGTATTTGCAAACATTGTGCGCAGCTAGACGCAATGACGGTTTCAACGCCTAAACTTTCTAAAAGTAGTTGCGTAATTTGCGCTGCATCGTGATCGTCTTCCACAAGTAAAAAGCGCTGCTTTTTCTCGGTTAAGCCATTACTACAATTTATATCTTTAGCTTGCGGTGCATGCTCTGGCGCTACCAAGTAATCTTGCAAACATTGATATAAAGCCGCGCTATCAACAGGCTTTGGTATTACATCGTTAAAACCAAGTGCAGCAAGCTCTTCATGTATGCCTTTCATCGTAGCGGCAGTGAGCGCAATTATTGGGCCTTTATAGCCCATTTTTCTAAGCTCTATGGTAGCTTCCTTGCCGCCCATTACAGGCATATGAATATCAATAAAAATAATGTCGTAAGGCGCTTTATACGCATCTGCTATGCGTACTTTTTCAAGCGCTTGCTGGCCATGTTCGGCATAATCTACGCGCGCACCACAGGTACTGATCATATGACCAACTAGCATGCGTAAATCACGTAAATCATCAACTACTAATACTCGTCCGTGTACCTTACAAGGAGCTGATTTACTTTGTAATTGTGGTGCGCTACTAAAATTAAGCGTTTGGCGTTCTACTCCACTAATGTCACCCGGATAAACCGAAATAGTAAATGTAGAACCTTTGCCTATTTCAGAGTGCAAACTAATATCACCGTGCATACGCGCTAACAATTCAGCACATATTGCCAAACCTAAGCCTGCGCCACCTACAGAGCGTGATTCTACATCGGCTATTTGTTCAAAAGGCTTAAATATAAGTTCTTGTTTTTCAGGGGCAATGCCCATACCTGAATCTTTAATGCTAAAAAATAGCATTTCAGTGCCATCAACCCATTGCGTCCACGCATTAACAACAATTTCGCCTTTATCGGTAAATTTAACCGCATTATTTATTAGATTTATTAAAATTTGACGAACTCTTGTTGCATCCAGTCGTGCAACTAGAGGTAATGGCTGATGAGATTCAAAGCGCAACGTAAGACCCTTATCAAGCACCGATACGCGCATTAGCGTGTATACATCGGCAAGCATGCTATCAAGGTTAACTTCGCTTAGGGTAAGTTCCAGTTTATCGGCTGCTATTTTTGACAAATCGAGCACATCGTTTAACAAGCTCAATAAGTGTTTACCGTTTCGATAAATAACACCCAATTCATTTTCTGCTTGCTGACTAAAGTCGCTCTGCATTAACAGTTCGGTGTAACCTAAAATAGACGATAGAGGGGTACGTAACTCATGGCTCAAATGAGCTAAAAATCGATCTTTTGAACGATTTTCGGCTTCAGCTTTTAAGCGTTCAACTCGCTCACCTTCTACATCTTTACGCGCTAAAGCATAACGAATAGCACGCGCAAATCGGCTCGAACTCATTTCTGTTTTAATTAAGTAATCAACGGCGCCCGCATCAAGCGCAGCTGAGTCTAACTCATCATTAGATTGCCCCGTTAACATAATAATAGGACCGCTAAAACCGTTGGCTATCGCTTTTTTTAAAACGCTTAGCCCGTTAGATGCACCTAAGCGATAGTCGAGCAAACAAATATCGTGCTCATTTTTACTCAGCTTTTCAATTGCTTGCTCTGGAGAGCTTATCCATTCTACATTAAACGTATGTGAATCTAATTGTTGTAAATAGTCGCAGGTGAGTATGTAATCATCTTCATCGTCTTCAACTAGCAGCAGCTTAGTCACTTTATCTAACATAGAATCTCCCTTTAATCGTTAAATGTTGATGGTAGCTCTACAAATTCTACCCAGTATTTACCTAGCGTTTTCATCAAATCAACCAAACCATCAAACGTTACTGGTTTTGTAATGTAAGATGCAGCACCTAAGTTATACCCTTTAACCATGTCTTCTTCTTGTTTAGACGTAGTTAATATAACAACCGGAATTCCCTTTAAGCTAGGGTTTCCTTTTATAGCTTCAAGCGCTTCACGGCCATCCATTCTAGGCATATTTAAATCAAGTAATATAAGCCCTGGTCGTGGCGACACTGTTTTGTCTTCAAACTTACCTTTACGCTCTAAATACTCAAGCAACTCAACGCCATCTTCAACAAAGTGAAGCTCGTTAAGTACACGACTTTCAGCAAGGGCATCTTGTGTTAACAAACGATCATCTTCATCGTCGTCTGCCATTAAAATAGTAATCGGTTTTACTTTTGAATAGGGCATTTAAGCCTCTCCTTGCAATGTGAAAAGCTCAGCTTCCACAGGTAATTTTATAATAAAGGTTGCACCTTCACCGTCTTTACTTTGGGCTGTAATTGTTCCGCCGTGGCGCTCCACAATCCGCCTACATACAGAAAGGCCAATACCCGTGCCTTTATATTGTGAGCGTCCATGTAATCGCTGAAACGGTACAAATATTTTATCGGCATAGTCTTGTGAAAAACCAATACCGTTATCTTCTATGGTAATAACTTGAAAACTTAAATGAGTATTATGATCAGAGCTGAAAATATCTTCATCTTGATAACTGATTTTTATGTGCGGGCTTATATTTGGACGCCTAAATTTAACAGCGTTCGACAACAAGTTTAAAAACAGCTGCTGCATTTGGCTTTTATCAGCCTGAATAACTGGCAAATCCTCCACATCAATTTGTGCTTCAGACTCTTTTATTGCTATCTCTAAATCACTTAATATATCAGCTACAACTTCATTTAAATTCGTATCGTCAAAGTCTTTGCCACGCGTTGTAATACGCGAAAACTCTAATAAGTCGTTTATTAGGTTAGACATACGCTGCGCTGCATTTTTCATGCGCCCAATGTAATCCATCCCCTTTTCACCTAGCTCATCTTTAAACATAGTTTCGAGACGGTCACTAAAGGCTTGGATTTTTCTAAGAGGTTCTTGTAAGTCATGACTTGCTACAAAAGCAAACTCTTCAAGCTCTCGGTTACTTCGGCTCAATTCATCTGAATATAATGTTAGCTCTTGTGTCCGCTCAGAAACCTTAATTGCTAATGTTTCGTTTTGTTTTTCAAGCTCAAAACGATATTGTGCTGCATTTCTTAAATTAAGGCGCGTCATAATAAACATACCAATAATCAGCAACCCACTGGTTATTGCTGTTATAGCGAATGTAATTTTAGCCTCATTTTTAATCTGTGCTAATTTAGAAAAATGGCTTACTTTAAAGAGTAATTCACGGTCTTGAATTTCATTAACATACTCTCTAATTTGCTTATAAAGCTTTCTTCCTTTATGTGTATTTAATACATACATCGCACGTCTTTCTTTGTCATCTAGCGCAAGGTTTACAGTTTGTTTTAATTCTTTAATTTTACTATCTACAAGAACTAACAACTGGGCTATACGCTCAGCTTGACCGTCAATCTCAGAGTGAAGCGACTTGACATGATCTGTTTGCGCCTCAATTTGCCCAATAGCGTCATAATAAGGCGCTAAATAGTCAGCCTCTTCTGTCAATAAATAACCACGCTGCCCAGACTCAGCCTGCACTATGGATAGATGCAGCTTTTCAATTGCTGTGGTTAGCATGCTAGTGTTGTCTAAACTTTTTTGGGTTTGTGTTAAGCCTTGAATCGTATTCAATGCTAAAAATGCGTTGCCCACAATAATACCTAGCACAACCACCATAAATGTTGCCCACGTAATATTAGCCTTACCTTGCTGTTTTTTCTTGCTCATTTAGCTTCCCGAATTAAAGTTTATACAACACTTAATACTTATTGAGAGTCTGATATTTTTTGCAAACTTTCGCTGCACTGTTGGCAATTATTGATAATTTTATCAAGTGCATCTAACGCTTTTTCTTTTGGCATATCGTTTTCAAGTACCAATTTAATCAGCTCAGCATTCATCGAAATACGATTTAGCGGCCCTCTTGCATCGTGTACTAATTTATTGAGTTGCTCTATTTGGTTATCGGATGTCATGCCCTTCCTCAAATCTATTTATATTCGCCAATACCGCCATATGCATTAAGGCGGTTATAAAGTGTTTTAGTACTAATACCCAGCATTTGTGCAGCAAGCGTTTTATTACCTTGCACCTTATCAAGCGTTGCATGAATAAGTTCTTTTTCAACTTCTTCAATTGTTTGCCCTGCTGATACAGGCTTTTCGGCAGCTTGATTATTAACGCGCGAAAAAGGTGACTCTAAGTTATCAGGTAAAATAATGTCGCTGGTTTGTGGGTCGCTCATAATAAATGCACGGTGTATAGCATGGCGGAGCTCTCGCACATTACCCGGCCATTCATAGCTTTGCAGCTCTTTGAGCTGTACGGCAGTCCAACTAAAGGCAGTGCCGTTTTCGTCATTAAGTTGATCTAAAAAGGCTTTTGCTAATAACGGTACATCTTCTTTTCTATCGCGAAGTGGCGGTATATCAATAGGAAAAACAGCCAACCTAAAGTAAATATCTTCACGAATAACATTATTTTGTGCTAAATCGGTAAGCGAGCGGTTAGTGGCTGAAATAACACGGCAATTGGTTGGTATTTCTCTGTTACCACCTACGCGTGTTACCTTTTTAGTTTCAAGCACTCGCAGTAAATTTGGCTGCATATCAATTGGCATTTCAGTTACTTCATCTAAAAACAAAGTACCGTTATTTGATTGCTCAAATACACCTTCTTTACGTGCAATTGCGCCTGTAAATGCGCCTTTTTCGTGGCCAAATAACTCACTACCAATTAACTCTTTTGAAAGTGCGCCACAGTTGCTAGCAACTAATGGCCCTTCGCACTGGCTTGCGTTATGAATAGCTTGAGCCACTACTTCTTTACCTGCACCACTTTCACCCATAAGCATCACGTTAGCATTTGTTTTAGCTACGCGTTCAATCATGTTGTAAAGCTTTTGCATTGGCTCAGATTCACCAATTAAACCGCCAAAGTGGCGTACAATACCGCTCGACTTTGCTTTTTTGACTGCTTTTTTAGGGTCATTTAAAACGAGTTCTAAATCTTCACGTTGTAATGGTTTTAATAAATGCCCTACATTTGGCTCACACATATCAGCTAAAATACCTTTAACTGAAGGATGGCCCGAAATAAGTGTAATTTTTGGAGATTGCCCAATCGTTTTTAAGTGATCAAGTAAGTGCAAACCGCTACCATCAGGCAGCATAAAATCAAGCAGCACATGATCAAAGGTATTATTTTCAAACCATTGATGTGCTTCTTTTAAACTGGTAGCTGTGCTTATATTGTGGCCGAGGAATTCGACTATGTGGCAAACAACGTCACTAAATTCAACGTCGTCATCTACTAAAAGTATGTCTAACATGATAAATCCCTATGCTTTTTTCTTATTCTACGCATCCTAGATATTAATTTAAAGGTGCGCCCAGAATCTAATTTTTAAAATAAACTTAAGCGACTAAATGCTATTAATGTTACCAACCTAATATTTACGTATGCTGAAAAAAATCGATCACAAATTATGATTAATAATTAAAATCGTTTCTATTTATACAATGGTAGCAACTATTATTATTAAGAACCTAAAAAAGGAGACGAAATGCAGCAATTAAAAACCTTAATACATTCAGGTATTAATATTGACCAAGGTACTCAATTTACACGCTTAACAGCTCGCGCCATTGTAATTAAAAATAATAAAATACTTTTAATGTATACAAACCGTTATGAAGACTACAGCCTACCCGGCGGTGGAGTAGATGACGGCGAAAGTATTGAACAAGGCTTAATTCGCGAACTAAGCGAGGAAACCGGTGCACAACAAATAAGTGTAGTTAAAGCTTTTGGACTCTATGAAGAGTATCGCCCTTGGTATAAAGACGATTTTGATATTATTCATATTAAATCGTATTGCTTTGTATGTAGTATTGCCGACGAGTTTGGCAAAGCGCAGTTAGAGCATTACGAACAGCAAAATGGCATGACTGCTAAATGGGTTGATATAAACGACGCAATTGCACATAACGAACGCACGCTAGCTAACAGCGAAAAGCAAGGGTTATCGCTCCTTCGTGAAACCTATTTACTCAAAAAGATTGCTAAGCAACTTTTTTAATTACGATTCACGATTAATTACTTATATGCCCCTTACCCTGCGTAGCTAACATCAGTTCAACTATTTACAGCTACGCATTTATACAGACCATTTTTGCATTAATATTTGTGTAATCTGAGCCGCGCTAATGCTCTCTCTTGGAATGTATTTTTGACCACACCACAAAGGCGAAAAACTACTATCACCAAGCGATTCAGCTCGACTTTTTAATGCCGTTATAGCAATACTTGCATAAGGAAATGGTGGCACATGTGCAGGCATTGCACCAAGCTCTTGCATAACGCGATTACAAACTCCTCTCGCAGCGCGACCTGAAAACAACGTAGTAAGCACGGTGCTATCTTTTTGTTGAGCTAAAATAGCATCACGATGAAGCATTGACGTAGTCGCCTCATTACAGAGTAAATACGCACTCCCAACTTGTACGCCTGATGCGCCTAATGTTTGTATATGTGCTACATCATCCTCAGTTGCAATCCCACCAGCAGCAATTATAGGAACTGATAGGTGCGCAACACATTCTTGCACTAGTTCAGTCGTGCTTTTATGCAAACTTAAATCCATAGATAAAAAATGACCACGGTGTCCGCCCGCTTCTAAGCCTTGAGCAATAACAGCATCAGCACCATTATCAGCAAGCCATTTAGCTTCCTCAAAGGTTGTTGCGGTAGAAATGACTTTTGCCCCCCAACTTTTAATTTGTTCAAGCAAAGAAGGCGCAGGTAAACCAAAATGAAAACTTACCACTGCAGGTTTATAAGGCGCAATAATATCGATAACACTTTGATTTATTGGCTGTCGAGAAGCTTCGTCCACTAAGCTACTTTCAGCAATAGCATATTCATTAAAATAAGGGGCTAATAATGAATGCCATTGTTGTTTTTGCAGTTTGGTATATTGCAAAGTTGAATGGCAAAAAAAGTTAAGATTATAAGGCTTACTGGTTGAGCGGCTAAGTAACTCTAGCTGTTCGATAAGCTGCTGATTAGAGAGCATCGCACATGGTAATGAGCCAAGCCCACCTGCTTCACAAACACTCGCAGCTAAGCTGGCATCTTGCACACCTGCCATGGGCGCTTGTATTAGCGCAACTGAAATATCAAAAAGTGTCCGTATCATTTTATTCTCCATGTAATTTTTTCTGCAACTTGCATTATTTACAGAACATATCAGAAAACTAACTAAATAAAAAATCAGCACACTCACAAATAAAAAACAAAAACCAACAAATAACAATAGGTTCAGTTTAATTTTATATCTTTAAATAGTTGGCGTTCGGTTTGCAATATTACCTATACATAATTTGTAAGGAGATAGAAATGAGTAACACAGTTAAAACGATTAATCCCGCAACTGAGCAAACCATTGAAACCTATACACTACTTTCTCAAAAGGAAGCAGAACAGGTAATCGAAAAATCTCACGAAACATATTTAAAATGGCGATTAACGTCATTCACTGAACGTGCAAAATACCTTAATAAGTTAGCCTCACTCTTTGAAGATCAAAAAGAAGCTATTGCAAAACTCATGACCGAAGAAATGGGTAAAGTTTACGAGCAAGGCTTTCAAGAAGTTGAACTATGTGCAGGAATTTGTCGTTATACAGCCGAACAAGGCCCAGAAGTACTTGCTGACGAAGAACGTGATATGGACGGCGGCCGCGCAATTATCAGCTACCAACCAACAGGTGTATTATTAGGTATTCAACCGTGGAACTTTCCGCTTTATCAGGTAATTCGCTACAGTGCAGCTAACATCATGGCGGGTAACACAACCGTATTAAAACATGCTGGTAATGTATTTGGCATGGCTGAAAAAATAGAAGAGCTATTTAAACAAGCTGGTTTCCCAGAGTATTGCTTTAACAATCTACTTATCGACGGCAAAACAGCCAGTTCTTTAATTTCGCACAAAGCAATTAGCGGCGTAACCTTTACCGGTAGTGATGCGACAGGTAAAAAAGTAGCAGAAGAAGCAGGTAAACACGTTAAGAAAACAGTGTTAGAGCTTGGTAGTAACGACGCTTACTTAGTACTTAATGACGCAGACCTAGAGCTTGCAGTTAAAACCTGTGTAACCGGGCGCATGATCAATAACGGTGAAACGTGTGTTTCAGCTAAACGTTTTGTTGTTGTAGAGTCACTTTACGATGACTTTAAAGCGCAAATTAAAGAGCAATTTGAAGCCATGAAAATGGGCGACCCAATGGCTGACGATACAGACTTAGGCCCAATGGCTCGTGAAGATTTACGCGACGGCATTCACGACCAAGTAATGGAATCAGTTAAAGCAGGTGCAAACATAGTAACGGGCGGCGAAATACCTTCGCAAACAGGCTATTACTACCCACCTACTCTACTAGATAACTTAGCCCCTGGTATGCCAGCCTATGACGACGAATTATTTGGCCCAGTAGCTTCACTTATTAAAGCCAAAGACAACGACGATGCAATGCGCATCGCTAACGACTCTCGCTACGGTTTAGGCGGCGGTATTTTCTCTAAAGATGAGAAAAAAGCCATTGAGCTTGCTAAAAAGTACTTTGACACAGGCATGATCAATATTAACGGCTACGGTTTAGCACAACCTAACCTACCGTTTGGTGGTGTTAAGGAAAGTGGCTACGGCCGAGAGCACGGCGGCTTTGGTATGCGCGAATTTGTGAATATCAAATGTATTATGATCAATAGCTAATTTAGCTTTAAATACTAATACATTAGAAAACCTAAAAGTGGGTAACCGCTTTTAGGTTTTTTAACTTTAAAATTAGATTAAAGAAGAGCTTAGTCTCTACTAAGTTCAAACCGCAAAGTAACTACACAGTAATAACTGTAAATGAGCAGTTTACTTTTTAATCATTATCAACATAAAAGAATAATATAATAAATTCAGAGGCACTAATTGCAGCTAGCTGCATTATCAGCAAAAACATAATACCAATCCCAGCCTGAGGGTCAGGTTCAATACCAAAGACAAGTACTGGCGCTAAAGTAATAGTACATAATGCAGCTATAATTCTAATAAAAATGAGCCGTTTATTTTTATAGTTTTTAGTGTTAGCTAAAAAATATAGAAGCAAATAAGGCAACAGCATAAACGCAAAGCCAATTTCAGTTGGCATCCAGTACTTAATAGCAACAGCAACTAAAGATAAAACAGCAAGCGCCTTAACTGGGTAGTACATTTTTTTATAATTCACATGCTTTCCTTTGCACGTAGTGCTTTATTAGCACCAAATAAAATATTGCCGAACAATATAAAAACTTTAATTATGCAATGCAATCTATTTCACTAGACTTAACCTGACAGGCAACAATGAGTGATAACCGGACACTGAAAAAAGTTAAATTTATTCCTGTGTTTCGAGTAGAAATCTAATTTTGTCCAATAACATTATTAAACGCCGCTTTGGGGCAAAATAAGATCCTTAATTCCTAGCTGTTTTAATTACTTGTTTACAAAGGTAATTATTGGTGAAATTATCATGGTATTTAATATACGCCATTTTGGTGTGTTATAAACCACCAAAATGGTGTTCAATAAGCTGTTAGTTGTATAAGGATGTATCATCATGAATTGGCTCGCCGCATTTAGTCGGCTTTTCTTACTTTTAGATAAAAAAGACACACCTGCGTATCATAGTGGTGGTGACTTCATTAAAGTTATTCAGCAGTATGACCAAGGACAGCCTGGTTATTCTCTATATATCAAAGAAAGAAACAATCGAGGTCTCAGTACTTCTAGAAAAGACTTTTATTGGGATATTTTAGACGGTTTAGATGACTCTGTTAGATTAGAGGTATTTAGAACGTTTATAGATATTATTTCTCCTCATTTCCCTATTGAAACTGATGAGCTCAAATCATATCTTTTTGGTTATGGTAATCCTGTGCCTCAAGCGGTGTTGCCTCAAGATAACTGGAATTCTGAAAAGTTAAATACCCTCCTAAAAAAAATAGATAGTGTTATTGACCAGAAAAATTATAATCACTCGATGACATTATCGTATACGTGCCTAGAGGGTTTATATAAAGCTTATGTGCACAAGCATTTACCGCAAAGCTCTCACTTAAGTGAATTAATTCCTTTATCAAAAGTTGTGCGAGATGATATCACTGTAAAACTAAATGCGATTGGTCCATTTCCTCAGAATATGGTTACAAGCATATCAACGCTTACAAGTGCCATTGGCAACTCAAGAAATGGTTTTAGTGATTCACATTTTGATAATGAGTCCAATAAATGGCTAGCAAGTTATAGCCGAGATTTAGTGAACTCAATTGGGAGGTTAATCTTACACTTCCTATAAAATACAACCATACAAGTGACTAAGGTTATGAGTGTCCGCAATTGGCACTTTCTAGCCACTCGACAATATAAACTTGGTAGTCGTTTTGTTGCTAGCCAATTCATTATTTTTGTCGGATGGCGTGGCTTCGCCACCTATCCGACCTACACTACCTAATAGCTATAACTTTTCCTCAAATCTCGGCACTTTTCGCTTGTCTGCCTTATTCATAGCAAGCTCTTGGATTTCTTCTTGCTTTAGATCTTCGGGTTTATCTTCTAGTGACTCCTGATTAGCGTTCTCAAAAGAAAGCTCAGTGAGTAGCGCAAAGTGATCAGAGCCATACTTAGCTAAGCGCTTAATACGCTTTACTTTAAAGCCTTCGCTGTGAAATAAGTGATCGAGCGGCCAACGCATAAAAAAGTAACTTGCATGAAAGGTGTTATAAAAACCACGGCCTTTTCGAGGGTCTAAAAAGCCACTTATTTGCATAAACAAACGAGTGCTGCGCGACCATGCTACGTCGTTTAAATCTCCGGCAACTATAGTAGGCCGTGTAGGGTTTTTAAGTGCTTTAGCCACCATTATTAGCTCAGAGTCGCGAGGACGTGATGAGTCTTCCTCTGTCGGGCTTGGTGGTGCGGGGTGAATAAAGTGACCTTGCATTTGCAGGCCTTCATCATTTTCAAACAGAATATGAATTGAAGGAATATCTTCTTCTATTAGCTCACATATTTGTGCATCGAGTATTTTAAACTTGCTGTATAAGTGCATGCCATAACGATTGTCTTTAGGGCATTCTATGTAATACGGGTAATTTTTTTTAATGACTGATAATTTATTTTCCCACCAGCTATCGCTTTCAAGCGTAATGAGCAGGTCGGGTTGGTGCTCATCTACAAGGCTAATTAGCTGCTCACTTTTATGGTTCGACATCAGTACATTTGCCGACATAATTCGTACGCTGTGGTCTATATGCTTTGGTGCGCTTTGCACTTCTTTTTTAGCAAGCCACGTATACGGGTAAATCCATTTACCTTGTAAAATCATTATAAGTAATGAGGTTAAGGCTATAAATACATAACCTATTGCGCTACTTTGCCATAATAAAAACAACGATGTAACGGCTACAAAACTGGCAATATAAAATACCTGTAAGCGCACAAAGTCGCAGCTACGCACTAAGTAATGCTGGCTGTACGACATAGGCAACAAGGTAACCAGTAAAAAAAAGCCAATAATTATAGCCAGCGCAATGAGCATTTTAATATCCTTATAAAGTTAGTTTAGCGACTTAAAATTGAAAGTATTTCTCGGGTGTCGTGCACCATGTGAATAACTGTACGGTCTATTTCAATACTCACTGTACCATTATCTCTAGAGCGTTCAATCACTCTACCTCGTTTGTATAAATCACGATCTAAATAGTCGCCTCGGTGGTAGCTTTTACTTAGCCCTGGTGGCGTCCAACCTGCGCGAATTAGCTGCTTAGCCTCTTTTTTAGAAAGGTAGTCATTGTCGTTGTGTTTATGTGAATGATGCTTATTATGGCCGTGTTTATGACCATGCTTATCTTTATGCGGTTTCGCATCTGCGCTTATTGAACATAAAGCCAATGCTATTAGTGCTGTGTATGTTAGTGCTCTCATAAATAATCTCTAGCGTAATTAATAGCTAAAGGTTAACAAACACGGCTGAACATCATATGAAACAGCTTACACTTATTTAACGTTGTTTATATTGTGTTTTACAGTGGCTTCGCATAATAGCGGGATCGCGTAATTTTAAGTGTTTTGTTTTACGACCAGCATGGCGTTTACGCCACACTTTAAAACTGCCTTTTGAAATATGTTCGCGCATAAATACCACCAGCTGCGGGTATTTTAATCCGTATAACTGCTCTATTGCCTCAAAAGGGGTTCTATCTTCCCACGCCATTTCGATAATGCGTGACTGCTGCTCTGCGTTAAACATGGTATATCTCACAAAATTTAACTTATACGCTAGGTAAAAATACTTAGATCAATGCAATTAAGCTCAGTAACTGTATAATTGGCGTTCAATTTATGTATTTTAAAAGATATCGAATTTTTATTTATGCGCGCAATATTTCTGTTTTTAGCTTTAACTTTACCTTCATTATTACTTGCAGCGCCAAGTAAAGCCCTGCGCTGCGTAACAACTCACTACCCGCCTTTTACTATATTTGATGAGAAAAGCGAAACGTTCACAGGTTTAGATATTGAATACTTAACCTTTATTGAGCGTAATTTAAATCTTAAAATTGACGTAATTCATCTGCCATGGGCGCGCGTTAAAAAAGAAATGGCGCTGGGCTACTACGACTGCTATTTCTCTTTGGCCAATACAAAAGAGCGAGCAGAGTATTTAGATTTTACAAGCGTGCCCTTGCATACTACTAAGTATGGTTTATTTGCTTTAAACAAAGATAAATTGCTCACTGACGATTTATCAAATACCCCAATAGCAATGCTGCGCGGCGTTCCTGTGCCTGAGGTTATTGCTAAAAAGTATAACCTTGATGAGAATAATCTGCTTCGTTCACTTTCAACTAAAGACACTTTTGAGCTGCTAGAAAAAAATCGCGTTGAATACGCAATAACTAACTATCAAGCGGGTTTGTGGTACTCAAAGGAATATAAAAACGTATCCGCTAGGCAGCTCAATGAGTTTACGTTTCCTACTTACATTGCTTTTAAGCGTGGCGTAATAGATACAAAATTAGTTGATGAGCAAATAAAGCGTTTTAAAGCACAAACTCAATAATTAACACTGTACACGTTAAGAGATAACCAATGTTTACAAAACTACCAAAGTGGGTTGAATATGGCGCGTTTACGCTCGCATTTATAGCGGGCATAGTAAACGCTGTAGGCTTATTAGGATTTGAGCACCAGGCTATTTCGCATGTATCTGGCTCTGTTACTTTACTTGGTATTAAAGCAATAACTAATCCTAGTACTGCCTTATTGTTACTTTCAATAATTGTTAGCTTTATGTTGGGTTCGGCACTGTCGGGCTTTTTGCTCTCTGGTGGCTCATTAAAACTTGGTCGTCATTACGACACTTTGCTTTTTATTGAAGGATTGCTGCTACTTGCGAGTGCTTATTTACTCAAAAACACATTCGTTTACGGCATTGTATTAACGTCTGCTGCGTGTGGGTTACAAAATGCGCTAGCAACTAATTACAGTGGTGCTGTTATACGTACGACACATTTAACCGGTATTTTTACTGACCTTGGTTTAATGCTAGGTAAAGCGCTTAAAGATGAGCAATTTGATACCCGTAAAGGCGTTATGTTTTTACTCATTATTGCAGGCTTTTTACTAGGCGGTATAACCGGCTACGTTTTATTTAAGCATTACTTAGTGCTAGCTTTAGTGTTTCCTGCTGTGGCTTGTTTTGTTTTATCAATTACGTATCGGGTTTACAGGTTACGTACGCTTTAACGCAACAAGTTTAAATGCATATTAAAACCGCATATTATAGAGGCAATGCAATATAGATTACTTTCAAGGAATGTATGAAACCTTATTTTTTGCCGCTGATATTACCCTTTAGCCACACTGCGTTTGCCGATAATAAAAACAACGATGCAATAGAAACCATAACAACTACGGCATCACGTATTGAAGCGCTATCTACCCCACTCCCTTTATCAATAAGTACACTCAGCGAAGCGCAGCTAAACAGCATAGCGCCTACCCATATTGAAGAAGCCCTGCAACGTGTAGCAGGAGCTAATATTCAACGCGGAAATGGCCAAGAGTATTTACCCGCACTTCGCTCCCCCGTACTTTCGGGCGCTGGCGCTTGTGGTGGCATATTGACTTTGGAGGATGGCATATCACTGAGAGCCGCTGGGTTTTGTAACATAAACGAGCTATTTGAGGCGCACAGCGAAATGGCGCAGCGCATTGAAGTGCTAAAAGGCCCTGGCTCTGGACTTTATGGCTCAAACGCCGTGCATGGTGTTATTAATGTAATAACGCCCGACACCACACAAGGCGGTGGCTTAGTTGGTTTAGATTATGGCTCGTACGGTTATACTCGCTACAAATTACGCGCAGGGCAAGATTACGGCAACAGCGGTATAGGCATTAACGCAAGTGTTACCGACGATAGCGGTTACCGCGACGACGAAAGCGTAGAGCAACAAAAAGTAAATATTCGCCATCGCTATTCAAATAATAATTTATTACTTACCTCTGGGCTTACTTACACAAATCTTGATCAGCAAACTGCGGGATTTATTACGGGCTTTGAAAGCTATAAAAACGAAGACCTAGCGCAAAAAAACTTTGACCCTGACGCATTTAGAAAAGCACGCGCATTTAGAGCATGGAGCAATGCAACATGGCAATTAAATAACGATGATGTGCTCTCTACTACGTTATATTTTCGCGACCAAAGCATGGACTTTTTTAAGCACTTTTTACCCGGCACACCGCTTGAAACAAACAGTCAAACTGGTTTTGGCATACAATCGCTTTATCAACATAATTTACAAAGCAATGTAAAAGTAAACCTCGGGCTTGATGGCGAATACACGCAAGCCGACTTTACTCAAAGTCAAAATGAGCCCACTCAAGGTTCTGCATTTTTAGTGGCTACAGTACCCCAAGGTAAGCATTACGATTACGATGTAAACGCCACGCTTTATGCCCCTTTTGCATCGCTTGATTGGCAATTAAATAAATGGTTACTTACAGCAGGTGTGCGCTACGAGCATATGCAGTACGACTACACCAATAATATGCTAGCAGGTAGAACAAAAGACGATGGCACAGAATGCGGCTTTGGTGGCTGCCGATACAGCCGCCCAGCGAGTGCTAAAAATAGTTTTAGTAATCTATCGCCAAAGCTTGGGGTTAGTTATCAGTACAATACAAATAACACGCTTTATGCGAACTTTTCTCGTGGTTACAGAGCGCCACAAGCGGCTGAGCTATACCAATTACAACGCGAGCAAACTACTGCAAATTTAAGCGCCGAAATAGCAAATAACGCAGAGCTTGGTATTAAAGGGATTTACGAAAAACTACGTTATGGCGTGTCGGTTTACGCTATGAGTAAACACAATACGATTTACCGCGATAGTGACTTTTTTACGGTAAATAATGGCAGCTCTCGCCATCGTGGTATTGAGCTTGAGCTTGACTACCAGCTCACTAAGTCGCTTGCACTTAACTTTGCAGGCACACACGCAAAGCATACTTATACTAACAACCAAATACTTAACGGTTTAAATATAAACGGCAACGACATAGATACCGCGCCGCGTAATATTGCTAATCTCGATTTAACATGGCAGGCATTAAACAACGCGCAATTTGCTTTGCAGTGGCACCGCGTTGGTAACTACTACACCGACCCAGAAAACTTAAATAAATACCAAGGGCATGATGTTTTAAGCTTGCGCGCTCAGTGGCAAGTTACTAATCACCTTGAAGTGCTTGCCCGCATTATTAACTTAACTGATGAGGCTTATGCGGAGCGCGCCGATTACACCAGTTTCACCGGTGACAGATACTTCCCGGGTAGGCCTCGTAACGCGATGCTTTCGGCAACTTACACGTGGTAGTGCTTATTTAAGGGCTAAGCTGATTTAAGTCGCTCATGTATTTCATGGGCGACTTTTTCATTACCTTTTTAAACATAGTAATAAAAGCACTCACCGACTCATACCCTAATAACTCCGACACCTGCTGCACACTTTGCTTATCAGAAAGCGCTTTTAAGGCTGTAATTATATGCAATTGCGTACGCCATTTTCCAAATGTCATGCCTGTTTCTTTTTTAATTAACCGCGCTAATGTGCGCTCAGTTAATGCAAACTGCTTAGCCCATTGTGGTAGTGTTTTTCGGTTGTTTGGCATATTTATAAGCTGATCGCTCATGGTTTGAATTACCTCGTTTTTAGATAATACAAAATCAAGTGGTTGTACGGGCATTTCAATAAGTTGATCAAATAACACCTGCGCTAAACGCGCTGTTTTACTATTTAAAGTATAGTGCTGATTATGCCCAGCCAACTCACACATTAGCTCTTTAACCAGCGGCGTAATAGCTAAAGTACAGGTATTTAGCGGCATACCGTTTTTACTACTATCAATAAATAAATGACAAAGCTGCGCGTTATCAGACGCCCTATTACTATGCACCTTTTGTGCTGGGATCCAAATTGCACTGTGCGTAGGCACCATCCACATTTTTGCCGACACTTCACACGTTACATAACCATGTAGCGCTAAAATTAATTGCCCTTTTGGATGGGTATGCAGTGGTATTTCGTGACTTGCATGGGCATGCTCTATTTTGGCTATTATGGGCTGCGCCATAGTTTCAAAATTTTTAATGTCGTCCCAGCCAATTGCATCAAACATAGTTTTGTCTGTTTTTAGTTATTTAATGTCATTATCTCTAAATTATAGTTTTTGCTAAGCCTTTATACTAGCGCCCATTAAGTATTAGCTTTAATGGTCTTCCCTTTTGTTAAATAACACACCTAAATCACGCTTTGCTGGCATATTACTTGTGCTTGGCATATTACTTATTGCCGCGAATTTACGCGCCACATTTACAGGTATTGCACCTGTGCTTGAACAAATTATTAATCACTTTGGGCTTAGCGCATCGCAAGCTGGTTTTTTAACAACATTGCCACTCATTGCCTTTGCGGTTGTATCGCCAATGGCCGCAACTCTTGCTAAAAAGCAAGGGTTAGAGCGCACCTTGTTTGTAGCTTTGTTATTTATACTTGCAGGGGTTGCAGCGCGGGTAATAAATACCTCAGCCATGCTTTTTGTGGGCACCGCTATTATTGGTGTGGGTATTGCCATTGCAAACGTATTATTACCAAGTTTAATTAAGCGTGACTTCCCTGCAAAGGTTGCGTTAATGACCTCAGCCTACGTGCTTACTATGGGCGTGGTATCGGGTGGGTTTTCTACTTTGGTATTTCCGCTGAGTCAGTTAAACGGATTAGGCTGGCAACTTGCGCTGGGCTCATCAGCCATTATTACTCTGGCGAGTATTATTGTATGGATGTCGCAATTAAGTAAGCACACAAAACCCGCGAGTATTGCTCAACACGCTAACACGTCAAAAAGTGTTTGGCGTTATTTACTAGCATGGCAAATTACCCTACTGCTGGGTTTAAACTCATTTTTAAATTATATAATTATTACGTGGTTACCAAGCATATTAACCGAAACCGGTCACTCAGCTACCCAAGCAGGTGCTTATCATGGTGCTTTTCAAATAGCGACTGCATTACCGGGTTTAATATTAATTCCGTTACTTGCCAAATTAAAAGATCAAAGCGCGCTTAGCTTTATTTTAGCCATGTTGAGTGCACTCAGTGCATTGGGACTGCTTTACATGCCTAGCTTTGCTTTTGTTTGGACCCTAATGCTGGGCTTTTGCTCTGGGGCATGTTTTATATTGGGGCTGTCGTTTATTAGTTTACGAACTGACGATTCGCAACAAGCAGCGTCGCTTTCAGGTATGTCGCAAAGCGTAGGTTATTTGCTCGCGGCTATTGGTCCTATGCTAGCTGGTGCATTACACACGACTACGGGAAGTTGGAGTGCGCCATTGTGGTTGTGCGCTATTGCCGGAGTACTGTGTGCTTTATGTGGTTTGGGCTGTGGTAAAAACACCACTTTAGCTAAATCAGCTAACTAGCTGCTGTAACCACGAAAATAAACCAGACGAAGGTTTACTACTCGCGTGCTTTTGCTCATAGCGTTTATTCGTTACTTCGCGCTGTTCACGGCGCTCTTGTGCTAAATTATCTTTTGCAGCAAAACGCAAGCGCTGCTCTTGAGTAAGCTCATCATTAAAACTAATGGCTGTTTTTTTCACTGCTCGGCTGCTTTTAGGTGAACTACACATATTATTCTCCAAATGACTGACTTATAAGTAGACAGTTATTTGGTTTAATAAATTTCAAACCGCTTACTAAAAAGTAATACTGATAACCCCAACTAACTAGTTTTGTGGGGTTGTATCAAACGCAGGTACTTCGTGTAAGCCGCTCAACCAGCTCAATGTTGATTTAGCCCAAATTTGTGCTGTTGGCGTAAACTGATCACGCTGATCAACCGCACCAATACGCAAGCCATATACACGGTCAGCTTTAGCTTCGTTAGTTGCATAAAGTGTTGTACCACATGTGCCACAAAAACCTTGCGCACGCTTGTTACCACTTTGCGCTGTTTTAACAAACTCTTTTGGCTCACTTTGGGTAAACACGACCGAATTTGGCTCTGCAATTATGACTGCTCTAAATGGGCCGCTCGACATACGTTGGCAATCGCTACAATGGCAAACAAGTGCGTTGTTATTTTGAGACTTTGCTTGGTATTTAATTTCACCACAGTAACAGCTTCCAGTAATTTCCATTATTTAAATCCTTAATGCTTATGAAGATTGAGTCGAGATATAAGACCGGAAATATCGATTCATTATTTTTAAAATATAAAAAAACTGCTCGCCGGTTCATTTGTATGTTCGGTTAGATTTTTAATTTTTGAGAGTGATTTTCAACGTTGAACAAGTGCTAAAAACATGATCCGATGTTTTAAATAAAACAGCAATACCACGTTAAGCTAATAGCGTAACGTGGTGTGTTTAAGCTATCTTTTATGTGCGTTCAAATAATCAACAGCTAACAGGCTAAGCGCCTTAGTGCCTACTTTAAACGATGATTCGTCGGCATAAAAATAAGGTGAGTGATTACTAGCCACTGTATTTAAATCTTGCTCACTTGGTGTGCCGCCTAAAAATACAAATACACTCGGCACTTCTAATGCGTAAAACGAAAAGTCTTCTGCGCCGGTTATTTTCCCATTTCAACTACGTTTTCATTACCTGCTGCTTTTTTAAGGCTAGGTAACATTTGCGCAGTTAACTTTGGGTTATTAATCGTTACCGGATAACCTTCGTGAATGTGTACCTCTGCAGTAGCACCTGACGATTTAGCAATGTGCGTGGCTGTGGTTTTTATTTTTTCAAATATTTGTGCTCGGTTATCCATATCAAAATTACGAATTGTACCTACCATTTCGACTTCTTCAGGAATAATATTATTACGTACCCCACCCGCTATCTTACCAAACGAGACAATAGCAGGCTCTTTGGTAATGTTGATTTGGCGACTAACAATATGATTTACGCCTGTTACTATTTGCGCAGCTGCGGCAATGGGGTCAACCCCAGTCCACGGTGCAGAACCGTGTGCCTGCTTGCCATGTACTGTTATTTCAAACCGGTCTGCACTGGCCATTGCAGGGCCACTTCTATAGCCAATTTTACCGCTGTGCAAACTAGATGTTATGTGTAACCCAAAAGCAGCCTCTGGTTTGTATTGTTTAAATATGCCTTCTTTAAGCATTAACTCAGCCCCCCCTCTTCCCCCTCAGGTGCGCCTTCTTTTGCAGGCTGAAATACAAACATAATATTACCGTGTAGCTCATCTTTCATGTTTGCAAGCACTTGTGCAGCGCCCATTAGCATAGCCACGTGCGTGTCGTGCCCACAAGCATGCATTATGCCTACATCTACACCACGGTAATTGGTGGTTTTAGTTGATTTAAAATCAACATCTGCTTTTTCAGTAACTGGCAGCACGTCCATATCTGCGCGTAGCATTACTGTCGGGCCAGGCTTTGCGCCTTTTAATAGCCCCACAACACCTGTATAAGCAATCCCTGTTTGTACTTCCATACCCAGCGACTTTAAGTACTTAGCGACAATACCTGCTGTGCGGGTTTCGCGATTTCCAAGCTCAGGGTTTTGATGAAAATCACGTCGCCAATCAATAACCTGCTGCTCTATCTTTTTAACTTGCTGATCAATGTTTGCATTGGCATTAAACGCACTAAGGGCAGCAAAGCCCAACGCTATTGAAATTAGTGATTTTTTCATCCTGTTTGTCCTTATTATATTTATTGGTTTTATAATATTGATGAGCACGAGCCCTTATGTATTATTGAGAACATAATTAGTTTGCTCTATAACCACTATTACTGAAGGCTCTACAATAATCAATCCCATTTAAGCTAGATGCTCAACTATGAAGGGCCACTTCACTTTTCACTGGTTTTATCTATTTTTAGTTTAAAGGTTTAGCGCTAATTAAGCCTACCACTTTTGCTTTTGTTGATTTAAAAATGCCACTAAATAGTCCACCAACGCACGGACAGTCGGGCTTAATAAACGTTGCGATGGGTAGAGTAAATTCACGGGTAATGGGCTTGGCACATAATTGCTATTCAAACTATATAATAAGAATAGCAATGCAGAACCTCCCCTTATGTTGGGGGTAATTATTTATACGCGTTAGCATTTTTAATGCTGTCAAAATCGTTAAAGCGCACGTTGTGCTGCGCCATTACTTTAAGTATTTTTTTACTTAGCATTTGGCGTAAATAAAACGGCTGATTTGGCACAAAATGATGGATGGTATGCGTTTTACCAAAGTTAAAACAAAATAAGTGAAACGGCATGAATAAACGACTCGTTAGCACATGAGTTTGTTCAAGCATGTTATTAACGCCACCATAGTAATGCATGCTTGAGGTAACAAAATTAAGCGAGCTTGAGCGAATAATATTAGGCACAATGAGCACAACCATTAAAAATTCAAACACATCCATTGTACTTAACAACCAACTAGGTGAATTTAGCGAAAGTGGTATAAATAAATCAACGATATGAAATACAATAACGCTATATAAAACAGCAAAATACGCAGTCGCTATCGGAAATCCCGCATTAAAAACACTCGAAAAACTAAAGCCATTAATTTCTTTTCTAAAACGTTTAGTAGAAATAATTAGCCCTAATAACCCATCTACAATAACTAGCGCACGTAAAAATGGATTTTTAATACCGTTTCCCACCAAGCGTTCTTCTAGGTCTTGTTGTGTGCCTGAGGTTTTGTGATGGTGTAAATGCATTTTACGTCGGTACCATGGGCTAATAGTATTTGGCCGCATTAACCATACTGCTAACATCATAAAGTTATGCATGAAAGGCTGATTGCTAAAGTATTGTTTATGTATAAGGTCGTGCTCTAACTCATGGGAAATAGACGCAGCAATAGCCGCAAGTACTATACATACCCAAGCAGGTACTAGGGCTAAATAATATAAAGCACCAACACCAATTAACGCGCTAAATGATAGCAATAAAATAATTAACCCTAAGGTATTTTGATGTGCAAGTAATGGGTGCTGTTGACGAAGTAATGCTTCTTCTGCCTTAATAGCTTTAACAATCGATTGAATGTTCTGTTTGGCACTTAATTGGGTCATAATTAATGTCTTAAAAACCTTGTTGTACAAATAATACCTGAATCAAGCGCAAAATCGGCATAAATCAGGAATAATTATTGTAATACGGCTAACTATTATCAATAGTTCAATTGCTCATTTATTCAATCGCATAACAATTTAATAGCACTCATAACCCAAAATATTCGCTTTATATATCGGCCCAAAAAGACTTAAAAAATTTACCGGTGGAGTCTCCTTGCTATAAACGATTAATTATCAATCAGTTGTTTATGCAAATAAAAGAAAAGGCTTGCCGCCCCCTCTTTTGTTTGTATAATGCGGATACAGAATAAGAGGTATATAAGTATCCTTTTTATTTTAAGTGGTTTTTCTTTATCTTTTTATGCTTAAAAGATTAAAGAAAAATTATGCCAGCGTGATGAAATTGGTAGACATGGGGGATTCAAAATCCCCTTCCGAAAGGAGTGCCGGTTCGAGTCCGGCCGCTGGTACCACTTTTGAACCTCAGCTAATTATTGGCTGAGGTTTTTTTATGCCTAAAATTTAACTAGTAATCTATACCAATTCGCTTTACTAAGTGAGCTACTTTTAGGTAAGAAAACCGTGTCGATAACAAGGCAAAACCTAGTTAAGCTGAAGCAAAAGCCACAAGCCACAAGCCTTCCATTGAAGCCATCAACGTAATTAGAAAGCTACATAAATCTAATTAGCATGCGAGTTATGCGTCTTGCTCTTGATTTGTTATATTCCCAATTCGATTATTTAACTCTTCGTTACTAACATCTTCTTTATGTGTACCAATGATCCATATATGACCAAATGGGTCTTGTAGCGTGCCGGCCCTATCACCATAAAACTGATCATGTACGGGTCTTATTTCTGTTGCACCAAGCTCAATTGCTTTTTTAAATACGGTATCAACATCTTCAACATAAAGCATAAGGCTTAGCGCTGTACCACCGAGCTCTTTTGGGTTTTTTAAATGCTCTTCAGAACCATTATCTGAAAGCATAATATGCGAATCACCAATTATTATTTCTGCATGTGCTATTCCACCATCAGGTAAAGGCATCTGCATTACGTGTTCAGCACTAAATGCATCACAATAAAAATCTATCGCTTTTTGTGCGTCATTCATAATTAGATAAGGTGTAACTGAATGAAACCCTTTTGGTATTGCTGAGACTGCCATAATATTCTCCTTTACTTACGCGGTGATTTTTAATATTTAATTAACTAAATATGCGTTTAATTACCCCTAAATTTAAGCTTAGCTCATACAAAAAATTGCGTTACTTTTCGAGGTTTAAACGCTTATGCCAAGCAGCAATACTTTCATCAGGGTATTCTTCAAACTGCTTGTCACTTTCATTAATGGGCGCATTTACCCAATTTGCTTTACTACCAAGCATTAAATGAGTGCGCTCTGGCGGTATGGGTAACTCACTATCTATTGCACCTGCAAAGGGGTGAACTTGCTCAGGCCAACGTGCATCGTATAACCACAAGTTAGCACTACAATGCTTACAAAAATGACGCTCTGCAGGGCTGATTTTATCGCCTATTTTTGCATGATAAATAGTTATGTGTTCACGCCCTGTAACCTCAAGCGTGCTGTATTGTGCGTTCAAATTAATAACAAACCCGCCGCCCCCTGCGGTTTTACGACATACAGAGCAATAGCATAAATTATAAGGATAAGGGTGTTTTGAGTTGACCGTAAATACCACTTTGCCACAGTGACAAGCGCCATTAAGCTTCATAATATATCCAATTTTATTGTTGGCTTGAACTAATACCTTAACTAGGTGAGCTAAAAAAACCACAACAATTACATGCTGTGGTTTTTTAATTATTGAGCTTACTAACGTTTCCAATATCTTAAATTACGTAATGTATTTATAAATTTATCGGCAGAGTGTGCCTCTAAATCAATCCAACCATCATCTGCTTTGTCATCGAGCCCTGCGGCTTTAAATAAAAGCTTAGCCTCTTGTGTGTAGCCTATGTATTTCATATGTGCATACGCATCGCTTACAAAGTCTTTAGCTTCTGCAATAGCAGCTAGTTTTTCGGCTCCCTCTTCAGTGGTGAGTACAAGTACCGCATCGTATAAAACCGATGGACCACCATTAATAACCTGATCAGCTTTAAAGTGCTTACCTTTACTGCATTTAGCACCGCCAACTTGTGGGGCAATAATTTCAAAGTTTGCGCCTTCACTTTTAAGTGCATTGGTAACCGATTCAAAGATGTCTGCATTAAAGCCATCACTTACTAAAATACCTAATTTACGGCCTTTGAAGGTGTTGGGCGCATTTTTCAAAATACTTAACGCATCAGATACAGGTAAGTCTTTACGTGTTGGCATAGCCGCTTCAGCTGGGTCTGGCATTTCTTGCAAGCCAAGTCCTTCGGCAACTTTATTTGCGAGGGTTTCGTCAATATTTAACAAGTGCGATACCAAACGCTCTCGTATTGGTAAATGCTCAACTTTAGAAAGCTCAAACACGTACGCAGATTGAATATGCGCCTGCTCTACCTCTGTTTGGCTTAAATAAAACTGACGAGCTTGACTGTAATGATCGTTGAATGTTTCTGAGCGATAACGCAGTTTATCACCGCCGCTTACTTCAGGTTCCTTTGAGCTTTTAAAGCCGTGTACTGGGCATTCGCGTGGGTTGTTTTCGTCGCCGCTCCATGAGTTTGGTTCGTAATTAACACGCCCTTTTGGATTATGCATTGCCATGTGGCCATCTTGCTGAAAATGACGCATTGGGCATTTAGGCGCATTGATCGGGATATGCGTAAAGTTAGGACCACCTAAACGCTTAGTTTGAGTATCTAAGTATGAAAAGTTACGACCTTGCAGTAGCGGGTCGGGTGTAAAATCGAGCCCTGGTACAATGTTTTGAGTACAAAATGCTACTTGCTCTGTTTCTGCAAAAAAGTTGTCTACAACACGGTCAAGCACCATACGGCCAACAATTTGCACTGGTACTTGCTCTTCAGGTATAAGCTTGGTGGCATCGAATACATCAAATTCAAATTCATCAGCAAATTGCTGATCAAACACCTGTACACCTAGCTCCCACTCTGGGAAGTCGCCGTTGCCAATAGATTTCCACATATCTCTGCGATGAAAATCAGGGTCTGCGCCATTTAATTTAAGCGCCTCGTTCCACACAACTGATTGCATGCCGCCTTTTGGTTTCCAGTGAAACTTAACGTATTTTTCATCACCTTTGGCATTAATAAATTTAAAGGTATGAACGCCAAAACCTTCCATAAAGCGTAAAGAGCGCGGAATAGCTCTATCAGACATTGCCCACATAACCATGTGCATTGACTCAGGCGATAAGCTCACAAAATCCCAAAAGTTATCATGTGCTGTTTGCGCTTGCGGAAAACCACGATCTGGCTCGGCTTTAGCTGAATGAACTAAGTCTGGAAACTTCATCGCATCCTGAATAAAGAATACCGGTATATTGTTACCCACTAAATCCCAGTTTCCTTCTTGGGTATAAAATTTTACCGCAAAACCACGTACATCACGTGCTAAATCTGGAGACCCTTTATTACCTGCAACTGTAGAGAAACGAGTAAATACTGGGGTTTTTTCACCTTTTCGCTGAAAAATATCTGCACAGGTTAAATCTTCAAGCGTGTCGTAAGTTTCAAAATATCCGTGTGCACCATAGCCTCTAGCGTGCACTACACGCTCAGGAATGCGCTCGTGATCAAAGTGAAAGATCTTCTCGCGCATTATGTGATCTTCTAATAATCCTGGGCCACGCTTTCCTGCACGTAATGAGTTTTGATCGTCACTTACAGGGCAGCCCTGCGCGGTGGTCATGGTAGGGTGTTCATCCGACGCTTTTTGATGCAATTCACCGCCATGCCCTTTATTACCTGAGTATTTAAATGATTCAGCCATGTTTAGTCCTTCATACAGTTTGATTTAATGGGTCAATAGTTTTTATGAGCTTTAAAGCTAAAAGCGACTATGCAAATGCAAAATAAAGACCAGCCATCTAACCTAGTAAAAAAGGGCTGTACAGATAAAAATGTAGTATTTGAGGTGATTTATAAAAGAAAAGGTTACACAGGTATGTAACTTTTTCACACAAAAAAAGAGCACTTAAAAGTGCTCTTGCGTTTAAACCGTTATAAATTTAGTTAATCTTTGCTTTCGTTAACTAAAATAACTTTACGATGCGGGAAAGGTATTTCGATGTTGTTTTCATCAAGTGCTTTTTTAATTAACTCTGGCACCGTGTAAAGAATATCGAAGTAATGCTCGCCCTTACAAAAAGGTCTTACTAAAAAGTCTACTGAACTGTTGTTAAGTGTTTCTACTTCAACAAAAGGCGCTGGATCCTTTAGTATGTGTGGGTGCGCTGCAAGTACGCATCTATAACTTTACGCACAGCCGCTGTATCTTCACCGTAAGCAACACCAAAATGCATATCCACACCACAAATTGGATGATGTGAATGGTTTATAATTTGCGCGCCCCAAATTTGACTATTTGGAATAATAACCTGTTGGTTATCGAACGTTTGTAAAATAGTAGTAAACATATCTACTTCTGTTACTTTACCAAAACGCCCTGCAGCCTCAATAAAGTCATTCACTTTATAAGGTCTAAATATTAGCAACATAACGCCCGCTGCAAGGTTCGACATTGCACCTTGTTATGCTAAGCCTATAGCAAGTCCCGCAGCACCGAGTAAAGCAATAATAGAGGCTGTTTGTACACCAAAGCGATTTAACACAGCAATAATAACGAACGCTAATATGATGTAGCGAGCCATGCTGCCTAAAAAGCGAAAAAGCGTATCGTCAAGATGAGTGTATTTATGACACAAGCCAATAATTAAATTGCGTACTTTGCCCGCTAACCATAAGCCCGCAAGTAAAATTGCAATTGCTAGTAATATGTTGGTTGCCCACGTAATTGCAGCGGGTAAATATTGATTAATATCAATGTTGTTTATTATGTCTTCCATTGTTTTTCCTGTTTTAAAAACTTTTAGCTAGTTTTGCTATACCAAGCGCAACAGTTTAATAAAAAGTTAACCAAAGTACGGATATAGGTTTAGTTTTATATGTATAAGCACTTTGAAGGATGGATTTCTTAACTACTACTTTTAAAACTATGGATTGATAAAATATAATTTTAAGCCCTATTTAGCGCCAATTTTTAATTAAAGATTATACTCAGTAATATCTTGCTATAACGCAGTTTGGCTCATATAGTCAGCAAATTATCACACCTTATTTTGAACATCTTTGTTTATGAAATCTTCTGCTCCTGCTAGTGATTTTGGTACTTTATTAGGTTATGCACCTGGTAATGTTGCTGTTTACTCATCTGATTATGATACGGCTGATGAAAGCATTTATCCTAATCGTAGTGCCTATCGTAGTTACCTAGACGGCATTTACATGGGCTATAAATGGCAATGCGTTGAATTTGCCCGAAGATGGATGTACCTCAATCATGGTTATATTTTTGATGACATAGCTATGGCTTACGATATTTTTGAGTTGCGTTCAGTGCGCGATGTAAATAGCCAAAACAGATTGTCACTAAACGCGTTTAAAAATGGTGCTAAACATCACCCTCAAGTAGGTAGTTTACTTATATGGGAAGAAGGCGGCGAGTTTGAAGAAACAGGCCATGTTGCTGTCATTGTTGAAGTGCATGAAGATAAAATACGTCTTGCTGAGCAAAATGTAGGGCATCAAATATGGCCAACAAATCAAAACTGGTGCCGTGAACTAAAAGCAAAAGTAACTAAAGATGGCGACTATTGGATTGAGTGCTCTTACAGCGACGCTACTATTTTAGGTTGGATGACACAAACTGATGAAACAGAATATGCTGAGCCAACGTTTGAGCTAAACACTGACTTATTTACTATAGAAGCCCATAAAGCAGCGATACAGGCCAAGCAAACAAGTCATGGTTAAATATTGCGAATGACGATGAAGCTGCCTACGTAGAAATGATGCAAGGCCATAAACTTACATCCGTAGATGAAGATCAGCATAATTACTTTGCAATATCTCAAACGGCGCAGCAAAGCATTGAGCATGCAACAAATGAGCTGCATGGTTTATTTATGCATGCAACCGACTATGTACTGCAGCACCCTGAGTTATTAAAAAAGTTTAATTTACCCGATGTTGTACTTAATAAAATTCGCCAATCGTGGGATAACCGCTTAAACCAATTAATTACCAGTCGGTTTGACTTTGCCTTAACAGCAGCAGGTTTAAAAGTTTACGAATACAATTGCGATTCGGCATCGTGTTACATGGAAAGCGGCAAAGTTCAGGGAAAGTGGGCAAAACACTTTAGTGTTAAAACAGGTGTAGATGCAGGCCAAAATTTATTTAAAGATCTCGTAAAAGCATGGCGTAAAAGTGAGGTAAAAGGTCTTGTTCATATTCTGCAAGATGATGAACCAGAAGAACATTACCACGCATTATTTATGAAAGAAGCTATTGAAGCCGCAGGCTTTGAATGTAAGCTAGTAATTGGCTTAAGCACACTTCGCTGGAATGAGTCAGGCAACATAGTAGATACTGATGGCGCACAACTGAGTTACGTATGGAAAACCTGGTCGTGGGAAACCGCACTTGATCAAATTCGTGAAGAATGCGAAGCCAACCAATCATTAGGTGATAACTTTGAACCACAATTCAAAGCTGGTGAAACGCCACGCTTAGTCGATGTATTACTGCGTAAAAATGTCATGGTGTTTGAACCGCTGTGGACATTAATTCCTAGTAACAAGGCTATTTTGCCAATACTGTGGAGCTTATTCCCTAATCATAAATATTTACTTAATACCGCGTTTGAGCTTAACGACGAGTTATTACAAACCGGATATGTAGTTAAACCAATAGTGGGACGCTGTGGCGCTAATATTCAACTTGTTGATGAACAGCAGCAAGTTATAGAAAAGACAATGGGGCACTTTGCCGAGCAAGACCAAATATACCAACAGCTATTTGCATTGCCTAAAGTAGATGATTACTTTGTACAAATATGTAGTTTTACAGCCGCCGGTAAATACTCCGGTGGTGGCGTGCGTGTTGATAAAAGCATGATCATAAACGGCCATAGCGATTGTATGGCGCTGCGTATTAAATAATAAACAATACTAAGCCCGCAATTTGCTGCGGGCTTAAGTTTGTGTAGCCCTTCCCTCTTTTAAGTTTTATAGCTATCTCAAGCGAGTTACTCCTGATAGAGTAAATTTATTAAACACCACTAATTAAGGTATTTCATGGCGAATCAATTTAATGTACTCGGCACACGCTTAAAACTATGTTGCGGTAATGGTGGCTACACACGTGAAGGGTTTTGTTATGTACCAGAATCAGATCTTGGCAATCACAGTGTGTGTGCAATTATGACTGATGAGTTTTTACAATTTTCAAAATCACAAGGTAACGATTTAATAAGCCCGAACCCTCTTTACGATTTTGAAGGTTTAAAAGTCGGTGATAAATGGTGCTTGTGTGCAGTAAGATGGCTTCATGCTATTTCAGCAAACGTTGCGCCACCAGTGGTACTTGAGGCTACAAATAAAAAATCATTAGAAATAGTGCCGCTCGATGTTTTAAAAGCGCACGAATATATAGCCAACGTTTAAATACATCTAAGAGTAACTAAATCGAAGTCTGCATATTTTACAAATATATGCAGGCTTTTCAAAAACCCAATCTCCTCTGCAGCCTTAAAAACCTTAATTTAAAATATAACCACATGTTTTTAAATTACTTTTTAAATAAATCAACTTACGGCATAGCAGTTGCTTTATTAAGTTTAAGTCACGCTCATCACGCAACACATTATATGAGCAACACATTATATGAGCAACACATTAGTTAAGTAGGAGAAATTATGAGTAACAATAACGAATCAAACAAAACAACTAAATTTACCGCGCCAGGTATGAGTTACGAATCAGCTCAAAAAACAATAGCTACGCTAGATAACCGCATGGTTGCATTGATAGATTTACAGCTTACTTTAAAGCATATTCACTGGAACGTAGTGGGACCTAACTTTATTGGCGTACATGAAATGATAGACCCGCAAGTAGACATTGTACGCGAAATGACAGATACAATTGCAGAGCGAATTGCGACACTCGGTGCAGTACCTGTTGGCACACCAAAATCAATTGTAGATCGCCGTACTTGGGACGAATACTCTGTAGGCAAAGGCCTAGTCACCGAGCATTTGGCTGCGCTTGATAAAGTATATAACGGCGTTAATGCCGATCACCGCAAAGCAATCGAGACTCTTTCTGAACTAGATCCGGTGTCTGAAGATATGATCACCAGCCAACTAGCCGATTTAGAGCAATTTCAGTGGTTCATACGAGCACATTTAGAATCATCTACAGGCGAATTACAGAGCTAATACATCTAAAGTAAGAAAGCCCAGCATTATTATGCTGGGCTTTTTTTTGCGTAAAAATCTATTTATCGCTACCTAGTGTATCGCCCCCACCCCAGCTAGTACAAAATCAATATAAAAACAATAGAAAATTGGTATTACCAAAATGATTTTTAATTATTTTAACCTCTCCACTATTTCGCAAATTTATAAATCATTTAGAACTTTTAATGGTCGCTCTTCCAAGTCAATATCACTTAAAAAGTAAACTAAACACGTATAAAAGTACGGCATAAAATTTAAAAATAGTACTAACAAATGTATTAAATAGTACTAACAAATGTATTAAATAGTACAAATAATATATAAAAATGCCTTTGGTAAAGATACTTCAATAAAATTCATTCAAAATACAAAAAATAAAAACACACTATAAGCCTTTAAATTTATTAAATATAAGCAAAATAAAAGAGGCTTTTGTAATACACATTGTGAAATTTTGGTAAACAAAGGTTGTAAATAAAGTTGAATTGGATTAATTTCAATCATACCACCTGTATGACACACTACAGGAAAGAAATAGTTAAATTGGTTAACCGAACCAGGTGAAAAAACACACACAATGACGCAAGTCGTACCCAAACGGGAGAGATACATGAAACTCAATCAAATTACTTCAACATTAATTAATAAGCATAAAAGAAGTAGCTCTACAGCAATCAGTGCCGCAGCCCTTTTACTAATGGCTTCTTCAAATATTGCAGCGCAAGAGGCTCCCGCAGCTTCAGAAACGGCAGCTGCAGACATTGAAGTTATTGAAGTAAAAGGCATGCTAGGCAGTATGAAAGCCGCCGCTATGCTTAAGCGTACTGACGGACGTATTGTAGATGCAATTGTTGCTGAAGACATTGGTAAGTTACCAGATAATAATATTGCAGAAGCGTTGCAACGTATTACTGGGGTATCTATTAATACCGATTTTGGTGTGGGTGACAGTGTTTCGATTCGTGGCTTACCTCAAAATCGTGTTGAATTAAATGGTCGCTCTACGATTGGTGACTCTCGTGACGGCATTAGCTTGCAAGATTACCCATCAAGCTTCTTGAAAACAGTAGAAGTAGTTAAGTCTCCTACTGCCGATATGATTGAGGGTGCATTAGGCGGAACAGTTAGTTTAAAGACAGTTCGCCCATTAGAGTTAGATAAACTAACTGGCGCAGTTTCATTAGATGGCGAATACGCTGATAAAACAGAAAATGTAGCTCCTATTTTTAGTGGTTCAATTGGTAACAACTGGGACTTTGATGAAATGGGTACCTTTGGTGCCATTGCTATGTTTTCATTCCAAGATCGCGAAATTCGCCAAGATGAAACATCTAGCCGTGTTAAACCTCAAGATATAGAAATTAATGGCCAAGAAGGTAATACACCTAGTGGCAACGCTATCGTAAGAGACGAGCACAGTGTTGAACAATATGTAGAACAACGTAAACGAACTGCTGTAAATTTATCTCTTCAATGGGCACCACAATCTGGTAATGGCATGGTGTATCTTGATTTAAGCGGCACAAAGCGCTCAGGTGAACAAGCTGGTAACTCTATTTTAGGTGTCGCAGGTTCGTTATCAACAGATGCAAATACAACTCAAGATGCTAACGGCGTAAACAATTACACGTTAACAAACGAATTTGGTATTCCTAAAACATACAGTGACTTTCGTGAAACTGACTCGTTTTCAAATGCACTTGGTGCAGAGTGGAACCTTACTGACAGCATCAAAATCTCTGGTGAAATTGCGGTAGCATCATCAGAAAGCGTAAGACCTGATTCTGAATTTACACTTCGCCCAATCGAAAAATCAACATTTGAAGCAAGTGGCGGAACTCAGCTAACAAATCATTTATATGATGGTGCATTCTCTCAGGACGGTAATAAATTACCAAGCATCATTCATTCAGATCCTAATGCATTTACTGACCCACAAAACTTAGCACTTCGTACGTTTAAAAGTGAAGATAGAAGAACAGACAATGACGAAACAGCTATTCGTTTTGATGTTGAAATGTTTGAGCCACTCAGCAGCTTAAGCTGGGTATCTAAAGTAAAAGCGGGTGTACGTGTTACTAACCGCGATTACGAATATGAGCAATACAAAGTAGAAATTAAAGACATTTATAAAAATGCATTTAACGACTCAGACGGTTCGTTAGCCACTTTATGGGTTGATGACTACAACGCTGCTTTTTCAAATAGCTTTACAACAGTTAGCCACGACAACTCATTTGACCAACTAGGTCATTCGGGACAAAATGACCTACTAACCTTTTTAAGCTACAACGGTTTATCTAACCCGGCCAATACTTACGCTCAACTTCAGCAGTTACTTGCAGGTACTAACTTAGCGTCAACAGGTAGTCTTTCAGATAACCAAGAGTTCCAAGAAAGCGCATACCGTAACGTAGTTGAAGATACAGCTGCCGTGTATATATCAGCCTACTTAGACTTTGATAACATCACTGCAATTGTGGGTGGTCGTTATGTAACTACAGATTTAGAATCAAGCGTATTTCTTAATGGCGAAAAAGTAACTGGCGACAATGACTACAGCGACTTTTTACCAAGCTTAAACGTAACGTATAACTACTCAGACGAAACATTATTCCGCTTTGCTGCTGCAAAAGTTATGCGCTGCGCTGACTTTAGCGAACTAAGCCCTGCATTTGACGTTAATAACGACATTACAGGTGCAACGCAAGGCTCTATTGATTTAGAACCATATCGTGCAACGCAATACGACTTATCTGTAGAGCATTACTTTGACCAAGGTAACGTAATTTCTTTCGCAGTATTTTATAAAGATGTTGAATCTTTCTTAAGTAACGAAAGTAGCTGTGTAGCTGCATCAAGCACTTCAACAGGCCAAAACGTAACTCAATGGAACCAAGTATGTCAGCTTGACGTTGCAGGTGTTTCACAAGATAACCTAGTTTACTCGGATGCAACTGACTTCCCAGTAGATGCTGATGGCTTTAACCATGTAGCAGGCTTACGTGACGCAGGACTAACGGGTATCGATACTGTTAAAAATGTAAACGGTGAAAACGGCTCAGTACAAGGCTTTGAAGTTGGTTATCAACAGTTCTTTACAGACCTACCTGGTGCATTTTCTGGCTTAGGCATTAACGCAAACTACACATACGCAGACAGCGAGCAACCAAACGGTAACCCGTTATTAGATATTTCTAAAAATACGTATAACTTACAAGTATTTTGGGAGTACGAAGGTTTCTCTACTCGTCTAGCTTATAACTACCGTGACAGTTTCTTAGATACTGAAAACGAGAAACGTGTAGAAAATATTAACTCAGACGGCAGTATTTCAGCAGAAGGTACTGTTTACGGTAATAACTACCGTGACGACAGAGGTCAGTTAGACTTCTCTGCAAGCTGGGATATTAACGAAAACGTGACCTTAGTAGGTAATGCGACCAACTTAACGGGTGAGCCTTCTATTTACCTATCTGAACTAGGTGGTGCTTGGAAGTACACTGAAGCGGATCGCCGTTACAGCTTTGGTATTCGCGCTAAATTTTAATTTTCCCTAGAAACTAAAGCCTGCTTTTATGCAGGCTTTTTTACGTCTACAAAAAAGTGGCACTTGTGTTAAAACATCGCACAATTTTTATAACTAAATATTTATTTAAAGCAATAAAATTATCATTGAATAATACTCCAAACTAAAATTTAGATACCGCTTAAACAATACCAACCTCCCGCACTTCACTTTTAGCGCACAAACTAAGCACCATACATTGCACTAAAAACCAGCAACCTTGCAGCTTGGTTATAAAATGTCTAGTACTCTAAAGCTGTACTTATAATTGGTACTAAAAAAGGATTAACAATGTCTCTAAAATACATAACAACAATATCAATCACATTATCATTACTATTATTAACAGCATGCGGCTCTGGGGGAAGTAAAACAAAAGAGGCTGAAAGCATTGAAATACCACAATCAAAAGCGGTTATTAATAACAGTCCCTTAAGTGACTACAAAATAATTATCTATGGTAATAGCCATAGTTCACAGTTAGGGGGCTTATTAGAAATAATTATTACAAACCAGTTACCTAGCACTTTAGTCAAAATAACGACTGTTAGTGGTCGATTTTTAGATGAAATAGTCGCAGTAGATGCAAATGTCGATAAATTAAAAAGTGATAACTGGAGTCATGCAATTTTTCAAGGCCAAAAGTACTCACAATCAGGTTCGACTGACTACCCTACAAGTGCAACTGAGCGATTAATCTCGAACGCAAAAGAGCATAAAATTACACCTATTTTATTTCCAGAGCATCCTCAAAAAGGGGATCCCGCAGAAGCAAAGCAGGTTTACGACCTCCATTTAGCAATCAGTCAAAAACAACCTAGCTGCATAGCGCCTGTTGGCTTTGTATGGAATCGAGTATTAGAAATAATGCCTAGTATAAACCTTCATAGTGCCGACGGTAATCATGCATCCTATGCTGGGAATGTCCTTACAGCGATGACCTTTTATCAAATCATTACCTCGGAATTAACAGACACAATGCCATTTATTCCTGCTATAGATTTAACACAGCAAGAACAAGCCTTATTTGGACAAGTAGTAACAGAGGTGCTTGAGTTATATCCGGCATGTGGTGCTAAATAATCTTAAAAAATTTAAAACTAGATTTTAGATTTAGTGATTTCTTGAGGTGCTCAATATCAGTACATTAATACTACGCACATAAGCTGATTAAAAGACACCTCAGGAAAATTCAATTTTCACTTTTTTGCCAAATTATAAATTTAATATCTTGATAAATAATCACCTGCAATTTATTAAAATAACCGTCGTCCTAGCTATACTTATTTGAATATTAAATTTACTATCAAAACGTTGTAACTATTAGCAGGAAAACTAAGGTGCTGTCGCGTTTATATAATTTTATGCCCGGTTTAAATACATTGCTGCACTATGAACGCCAATGGTTTGCTGATGATGTAAGGGCGGCGCTATCAGTAGCTGCAGTGGCTTTACCTGTTGCCATTGCTTACGCACAACTAACCGGTGTTAACGCCGCCGTAGGGTTATACTCTTGCATACTGCCAATGATGCTATATGCACTTTTCGGCACTTCAAAACAATTAATAGTCGGCCCTGATGCCGCAACCTGCGCCGTTATTGCCGCTGTAGTAACACCTCTTGCTGCAGGTGACAGCTTTAAGCATTGGCAACTTGTTGTCACCATGACCGCCATGACCGGCTTTTGGTGCTTTATAGCCAGTAAATTTAAGTTAGGTGTATTAGCTGACTTTTTATCTAAACCTATTTTAATGGGCTTACTAAACGGCGTAGCTATCACTATTATTGTGGGTCAATTTTCTAAAGTATTTGGTTTTACTTTTGATGAGCGCTACTTACTTGAACGCCTCGGTGGTGTGCCCACATATCTAGCGCAAACACACGTTCCCACCTTATTAATGGCTTTGTTTACACTGGCGGTCTATTTTGCCATGAAACGGATAAAGCCCACGTGGCCTGCATCTATGTTTGCTATTGCTTTTGGTGCACTTTTGGTATGGATTTTTGATTTAAAACAATTTGATATAAAAACCATTGGCACCGTAACTGGCGGGCTTCCCGTTTTTAATACCCCTGTTTTTGATTTAGGGATTATTCGTGAGCTGGTGGTACCCGCACTTAACTTAGCCATCGTGAGCTTTGTTAGTATGATGCTAACTGCCCGCAGCTTTGCTGCTAAAAATGGCTACGACATAGACGCCGATAAAGAATTTAGAGCGTTGGGTATTGCCAATATAGCGTCAGCTCTTTCGCAAGGTTTTGCAGTCAGTGGCGCCGACTCACGCACCGCTGTTAACGATGCAACAGGTGGTAAAACGCAGTTAGTATCAATAATTGCAGCGGCCATTATTGCGCTCATAGCTGTATTTTTAACAGCCCCACTTGAATTTATTCCAAGCGCAGCGCTAGGTATTGTACTTATTATTGCCTCTGTCCATTTACTCGATTTAAAAGCTGTTTGGCAATTAAAACGAAAAGACAAACAGGCATTTTATCTCGCCTCAGCCACCTTACTTGCTGTGTTATTTATTGGCGTTATACCAGGGATCACACTTGCTGTATTACTAGGGTTATTTCAATTTATTCGCACTGTTATGCGTCCAACCGACAATATACTCGGCGTAGATGTTAACGGTGTAGTAAGAAGTTTAGACGCCACAGATAAAGCAAAAGCAGTGCAAGGCGTGTTTATCTATCGCTTTAATTCACCTTTAACTTACTTTAATGCCAGCTACTTTAAACGCAGATTACTTGAGCAATATGCAAGGCAAAAAGACGATACACAATGTGTAATAATTGACGCTGTGCCCTGCTTTACTCATTTAGATTTAAGTGTAATGGCCATGCTTGCCGATCTCGACGTTATATTTAAAAAGCGCAATATAAGGCTTGAACTTGCAGGTAGAAAACGCCAACTCCTTTCATGGTTTGAAATTGCAGGAATGAAGTCAGGAAAAGAAGGTATATATATTCACTCAGACCTATACATCGCCCTAAAAAGAAATAGCGTAAGCCAGCATACACAAGAAGTTAGCTTGTTTGAGTCAGACGAAAATAAAGAGGTGCTAACACAGCCATAAAATACTAAACAGCAGATCAGCTAACTGATCTGCTGTTTAGTATTAATTACTTTTTATACTTTTGGATAGTTTGAAGGAAAAAACGCTTTTTTAGCATCTTCATCAAACTCTTTTTTAAAGGCTATATCAGTACCAATTGCGCGTGCACGTGCAACCGCTGGGCGGCTATCAATGCTTTCAAACCAACGCTTAAGATTTGGGTACGGTGCTAAACCCTCTTCACCTAATACAACCGGTGCTTTATCAATCCAGCCCCATGCAGATACATCAGCAATGGTATACGTATCACCCACTATAAAGTCACGACCTTCAAGGTGAGTATCAAGTACTTCGTAATGGCGCTGCGCTTCACGTAAATAGCGATTAACCGCGTAATCAAGCCCTTCTGGCGCCATGTGTCTAAAGTGAACACTTTGCCCTGAATACGGACCTAAACCCGATGCGATAAACATTAACCACGACAGCATTTCAGCGCGATCATCGCCCTTGCCTTCTAGCTTTCCATATTTTTCAGAAAGGTACATTAAAATAGCATTCGAATCGAACACACGAGTTTCACCATCAACAATTGCTGGCGCTTTAGCGTTTGGATTAATTGCTTTAAATTCAGGTGTATGTTGCTCACCTTTTAAAGTATCAAGAGGAACAAGTTCAAACGGTAAGGCTGTTTCTTCTAAAAAGAGTGCAACCTTCATTGGGTTAGGAGTATGGTGAAAATAAAATTTAATCATGTAAAGTTCCTCAATAATTGAGCAACGATTAAAACACAACTTGAGCGGGTGTTCAAATTAAGTTTTAACCAAGTAAAATATACAGTTAAAACGTGATTTAATTGTGAGTATTGCGTGATACTTCAATCTTAAAAATCACTTATGCTAAGGTGAATATTAGCCTTTATGAGCCACAGCATGCTTTCTAAAACATTATATCGTCCATTCCTTATCGCATTTTTTGGGTTAATAATTTTTTGCTTTCAAAGCCAAGCTGCTGAGCAAGTAACTATTTCCAGTACAGCTAATCCGACTACCTTTTTAGAGCTTTACACGTCGCAAGGTTGCAGTAGCTGCCCACCAGCAGAGCGCTGGATTTCAACGTTTACAGATGATGAAAAACTATGGACTGATTTAATCCCTATTAATTTTCATGTTACTTATTGGGATTATTTGGGTTGGAAAGACCCGTTTTCCTCTGCTGTGTTTAGTAAAAGACAACGCACGTATAAGGCACTCGGTAAAAGTAGGATTGTAGCTACTCCAGGATTTATGGTTAACGGCAACGGGTGGCAAGGTTGGTTTTATAAACAAGCTATTCCTGTAGCTAAAGCCCGTTATTTAGGTAATTTAAAAGCGACTACAAACAACAGTAAAATTAATCTCGAATACGATACTGTTAATATCGAAGATAATACTGACCAAAACTTAATAGCCCATGTAGCTCTGTTAGGCTTTGGCATAGAAACACATATACACAGCGGCGAAAACGCAGGCCATAAGTTAAAACACGACTTTGTTGTTATTGGCTACGAGCAAAATGACATGCAGACCAAGCAGCAATTATCATTAGCTGACTTAACCCTGCCTCGCGCTAAAAAAATATCGCCAACAAAGCAAGCCTTAGTGTTTTAGGTATCTAAAAAAGGCGATCCTTCCCCACTACAAGTTGCAGCCGATTGGTTTTAAAAATTACAGTTAATTGAATAAAATTACTAATTAACAACTCAGCGCGCAATAAATCTCCTTGTATATCAACTATAGAAAAAGGCTTTCAATAATTTAAAAACTAATGAATTAGCATTGTTATTACAAAGAATTTATTCTTTTTCATTGTGTGTATCTGTATAAAACATAAATAACATTGTATTTACATCAACTTTTGTCTATAAAGTAAGTTGAATGGACTCTTGAAATAAGTAATTGACTTATAAGTATAAAAATCAAGCGCCTATCAATAAAAACTTCTGCAATTATCTATATGGACAAAAATTTATGCGAATTAACCAAAGCCACATTAAAACAATTGTAATCGCTGCAATTACAGCTTCGTCTTTAGCTGGGTGTGCTACAACATCATCAAAAGTAATAGAAACACCAACTGTTGCTAGCTATAACACAACCTACTCAGGTACAAAAAGCAAACTAGTCGTAGGTCAGTTTGTAAACCGTTCGAGCTTTCAAAATGGTATATTTGCATCAGGCCAAGACCGTTTAGGTAGCCAAGCAAAAACAACACTAATGAGCCACTTACAACAAACAAATCGCTTTAGTGTGCTTGATCGCGACAATATGGCAGCCCTTGCGGAAGAGGCAAAGTTAACAGGTACAAAACAAGTTCTTAGCGGTGCTAAATTTGTTGTAACTGGTGATGTAACAGAGTTTGGCCGTAAAGCCATTGGCGATCGCCAGCTTTTTGGTTTATTGGGTAAAGGTAAATCGCAAATTGCTTATGCTAAAGTAACGCTTAATGTTGTTGATGTTACTACATCAGAAGTTATTTATTCAGTGCAAGGTGCTGGTGAATACAGCCTATCAGAACGTGAAGTTATTGGTTTTGGTAGCACAGCTTCATACGATGCCACATTAAATGGCAAAGTACTTGACCTAGCTATTCGCGAAGTCGTTAACAAGTTAGTTACTGGTCTTGAAGCTGGCCAATGGGGCAATAAATAATGAAAAAGCTAATTACCTTAGCATTTGTTTGTATAGCCCTAACGGGTTGTAACTCAACGAAAGAACCTATTTACTATTACGGCGACTATAGCACTGCCGTATACGCCTATTTAAAAGCAGATGACGTAACAGCCGAAGAGCAAATTAGTATGCTTGAGCAAATTATTGCCGATGCCGCAAACAAAAGTAAGAATGTTGCACCTGGCTTACATGCTCACCTAGGTATGCTGTACTTTGAAACGGGTAATCCTTCATTAGGCACTACTCACTTCGAAACTGAGAAATCACTTTTCCCAGAATCAGTTCATTACATCGACTTCCTTCTAAAATCTGCGAAAGGCGCTTAATATGCTTAATTTAAAATCATACACAGCGATCGCATTAGTCGCATTACTCGCTGGTTGTGTTTCACCTCCACCAGCACATGACTACACAGCATTTAAACAAGCAGACCCTCACTCAGTTATTATTTTACCTCCGCTAAATAATACACCTGAAGTAATTGCACGATACAGTGTGATGACTCAAATGGTCGCGCCTATAGCTGAGTCGGGTTTTTATGTTTTTCCTGTTGCTTTAGTTGATCAAACCTTTAAAGGTAATGGCCTCACTGTTGCAAGCGACGTACACCAAGTACCGGCGAATAAATTACATGAAATTTTTGGTGCAGACTCTGCGCTTTACATCACTATTGAAGAATACGGCACTAGCTATGTTGTAATTTCTAGCGAAACAGCTGTAACTGTATCAGCCTCATTAGTTGATTTACGCACTGGCGAGCAATTATGGCAAGGCAAAGCAAGAGCCTCTTCAGCTGAACAACAAAGTAATGGCGGTGGTGGCCTTGTAGGTATGCTTGTTATTGCAGCAATCAATCAAATTGCTGAAACGGTAACCGATAAAGGCTTTGAAATCGCAGCAATGACTTCAACACGCTTACTTTCTTCAGATGTTTACAACGGCTTATTATATGGACCTCGTTCACCTAATTATGGCCAACCAGCACCAAGCGAAAAGAAAAAATAACTCTTAATGTTATTAACCTAAAGCTTTAAAAGGCCGAACCATTAAATGGGATTCGGCCTTTTTAATAAAAGCTTACCTAGCTAAAAATCTTAGCAAAGTTACTTTTAAATATTTAGAGCAGATTTTAAAATAAGAGTTTAAAAACCAATATTAGTCACAATAGAAAAAACATTTCAAAAAATAATAATAGAGTAGCAAAATGCAATGTCTTTTTTTTAGCCGGTTCTACATGTTAAAGTTGTCATTATCACTAAATTACTCTTATAGTGAATCTATATAAATATTGAGCAATACTATGATAAAAGCACAAATACCAGCTGACGAAGAATCTAGATTAAAGGCACTTTACGAGTATGAAATATTAGATACTGAAGCCGAAAAAGTATTTGATGATTTAACTCAACTTGCTTCTGATATTTGTGAAGCCCCCATATCACTTATAAGCTTAGTTGATCCACGAAGGCAGTGGTTTAAATCAAAGTATGGTATCGATGTAGACTCCACCGAAAGAGATATCGCATTTTGCTCTCATACAATACTGCAAGACCAAGTATTTGAAATACAAAACGCTCTACTTGATGAACGTTTTTATGATAACCCCCTAGTAACCAGCGATCCAAACATTCGGTTTTATGCGGGCACACCGCTAGTTACACCTAGTGGCAGCACAATTGGTACATTATGTGTTATCAGCGACCAGCCAAAAAAGCTAACTCAAACACAAATTAACGCACTGAAAATACTTGGCAAAGAAGTTATTGCACAACTTGAGCTCAGGTTAAACAACAGAAAGCTGGCCACTGCATTAAAACAACAACAAATACATAATAAAAATCTTGAAGAACTAAAAAAAGAAGCTGATACAGCTAACACTCTAAAAGGTCGATTTTTAGCAAATATGTCGCACGAGCTAAGAACCCCGCTGCACGGCATTTTAAATTTAGCTGAGTTTGGACTAGCAGAAACTTCAAATATAGAAAAAGATAACGCCCTAAAAAGTATTTTAAGCTCCGCGAATATACTCTCAAATATTGTAAATGACATTTTAGACTTTTCAAAAATTGAAGCGGGTAAATTAAATATTGAGAATATTAACTTTAACTTGAGCGAAGTCATTAACAATGTAATTAATCCACTAATGAAACAAGCCACAGATAAAGGCATAAAATTTATTCCATCTATAGATAAAAATATCGCTACAACCCTAAAAGGCGACCCTGTCAGAGTTTCTCAAATTTTAAATAACTTATGCTCAAATGCGATTAAATTTACACAACAAGGCCAGGTAGAGTTTAAAGTCACTGTAAAGGAGAACCTCTTAAACACGCAAAATATTGTATTTGAAATAATCGATACGGGTATTGGTATTAGTAAAGCTGCACAGCAAAATTTATTTCAAGAGTTTCATCAGGCAGATTCATCTACATCTAGAAAGTACGGGGGCACGGGCCTTGGCCTCTCCATTTGCACCAAGCTAAGTGATTTAATGAATGGCAAAATCAACTTCACGAGTAAAGAAGATAAAGGTTCTGTATTTATTTACCAACAAAGCTTTGAAACATCAGAACTCGATGAATTATTAAAACCAAATAAAGAAATAACCGATTTACAAGGGTGCACTATTTTGGTTGCCGAAGACAATAAAGTAAATCAAGTTGTCGTAAGTAAAATGCTACAAGCTCATAATGCGAAAGTAATATTTACCGAAAATGGCAAAGAATGCGTTGATTACTTTTTTACCAACCATGTTGATTTAATTTTTATGGACATTCAAATGCCAGTGATGGATGGAGTGCAAGCCACTAAGATAATTAGAGAGCAACAAACAGATAAAACAACGCCAATTATTGCCATGACAGCCAACACCATGAAACCAGATATTGAACACTATTTGAATATTGGTATGGATGGCTATTTAACGAAGCCATTTAATAAAGATCATTTAAATAGCTTGCTCAATGTTTATAATCCAAAAAACTCAAATCTCAAAAATTTAGCAGTTAAAGTTAGTAACCCAAACATTACGAGTGAACGTAAGCTAAAACAGATATGCAATGAGCTAAAAAAGTTAATTTCAAATGCCGACAGAGTCAGTCTATGGTTGTTTAATCACGACTATACTGCCATTAATAGCTTAATTTGCCTTGATGAAAAAAATGAGATAGTAAGTAATGCAGTTTTAAAAGCTGAAGATTTTCCTGCATACTTTGACTATATTTTAGAGCATAAAGTATTAGACGCATCAGATGCGAGAAACCACGAAATCACTAAAAACTTAACCAAGGTTTATTTTGAACCATCAAACATTTACTCCTTGCTTGATTACATCTACTTTATTGATAACAAACCGCTAGGTGTTATTTGTTGTGAAAGTGTTGGCTCAAAAATTTCATGGAGCCATGCAGATAAACTGTCACTTATTAAAGTAGCTGATGTAACAACCTTGTTTTTATCCAAACAGTTGAAATCATAGTAGCTACTTTGATTTATTAAGCATCGCTTTTAAATCGGCAAATGGAGAATGCGTTGCAGCCTCAACTTTTCGCTCTGTAGTCGACCCGCCATACATAATATGTTCGTGGTATTTATTGTGCTCATTGTCGTGGCAATAAATACACAATAACTCCCAGTTACTGCCATCCTCTGGATTATTACTGTGGTTATGATCTATATGATGCACCGTTAACTCACGTAAATTAGAGTACTCAAACTCGCGGGCACAACGCCCACATACCCAAGGGTACAATCTTAAGGCTTTAATTCGGTAACCTTCCTCTTGCTTCACATAAGCCTGAGGTACTGCGTTATTCTTACTCATAGTATTCCTGGTAAATTTACTATTTCGGTGATCAATACTAAAAAAACTTAATTACTGACAAATCACCAAAAGAAGTATTTATATGCCGGCCTGTTTGCTCCCACGCGCGTAGTACGACCATAAGTTTTTTATTGTCAGAAGTCCAAGAAATTCCACCGCCGTATGCTTCAACTTTTTCGGCGCCCGAATCTTTTAACCCCAGCCCAGGGGTTGTGTTTTGAATATACCCTTTACTTACTTTGTATTCAGCAAATACGTGAACATTATGCGGTAACGAAAATGATAAAAGCGAGCCAATACTCGCCCCATAAGAATTAGAAATTAATTTAGTGATCTGTGGCACAGGTGAATTTAAAAAATCAGCCTGAAACACAATATTATCTTTGTTCTCAAGAGATACATGCTTGAAAGACCAAGCGCCAACAATACTTAACGACATATCAAATTTGTTACTTAGCTTTGGCCTATTAAGAAAAAAATGCCCAAACAAAGACTCTTTATTATTGAAGGTATAAAAGTTGTGTTGGCCAGATAGCTCAAACTTGGTTGAACGTGTATTTTGCGAGAAAATTTGATCCGTTTGATTGCCGCTTAAATTGCTAGCCTTGCTTTGCAGCCCTTCAAGCGTTTGATAGTTAAATGTGATTTTAGAATTTTTAAATTTTCTATACGAGAGCAGTATATCTTGTGTTTTTGTTTCAATATCATCTTCAAAAATATCGGCTGAGTAGCCAATTTCAATGTCGTTAATATCAAAAAACACACCCACACGCTGGTTATTTATGGGCTCTAACGAAAACAGTGTTTTTTGATTACTCCCCGCCAAGTCATCGTATATTAGCGCGTGGCTAGTGCTTGGATTTGAAATAGTGGTTCGTACCGATTTTAAGTCGAAGTCGAAAGCCAATACAGCACTGGATTGAAATGCCGCTAAAACAGCAAAGCCCACAATAACCAAGTAATTACGATTCATTAAAAACACTCAAAAATTAATTTGTATTAGAGTAGCGTTTTTTTCACCTTAACTTATCACAAAAGATTAACAATTGATGAAAACTTTAAATAATGCGCTTTATGCCATTTTTTGAGGTGCTTTCAAGGTCAAACTCATTCACATGCTTAATTAGCTCCGGGAAGAACGCTAAAAACACGGCTTCTAATTCATTGTAGTTACGCGTTATATCATCAGCCGCGCCCGCAAAAGTGTTCGTAAAGCGAATACGCTTGGCAATATTATCAAGTGCTAGCCCTATTCCATCTATGGTTTCGTATTCTTTAAACCAATCGTTTTTAGTCATGCTTGTTACAACATGCTGCATTCGCGCTGGCATAGCAGGTATACGGTTATTTAAAAGCTGATAGCTGGTGTACTTAAAGTCACTTAAAGGCTGCTTGCTAAACCGTTGCCAATGCACAATTAAAAAGTGATCAAACACCACATCAATAGCCACACCAGCAAAGCGTTTACGCTCGGGTGAAAAGTATTGTTTAGCGTGTTTAACTGCGCGGTGAGAGTCGGTAAATTTATCAACTAAATAATGGTTATCGAGGCCATTTTTAACTGTGTTTGGTAAGTGCTTTACATGTCTTTTTCCACCAAAGTCACCCAACAGGTTCCCAAAGTGAGAATCGGCTGTGGGCTGCGCTAAATAAAGATGAGCTAAATAATTCAAAGTGTTCTCTGATTGGCTAATACAATTAAATAATAACGCAAATTTAAACCAAACTCACATTCGTGTTTAAAGCAGTACTTATGGTTTTGCTTACCAGTTTTTACTCAAACAGACTGCAAAGTATTGTATAAACAGCGCAACTATAAAACGTCTATATTAAAGCCGCTATATCAGCTATGGCGGCTTTTTAATGCTTAAGCTTTGTTGTTAGTTTAGTTACTCGACTTTACCCAATTTCCATTCTCATTTTTGCTATAACTATTTTTAACCGCCGACCAAGCTACTTTATGCGCTGTTGTTTCGCGGTCATCATCGTTTTTTCTATCGCTTGGGTCTTCATAGGTATCCCACGCACTATTAAACGCCTCTTGATATATCTCTTGAGCATGTTTAGGTAAGTTACTTTTTACCGACTCAGGTAATTCATCACGATTTTTATATGGCATAACTTTCTCCTTATATTTACTCAATTACACCACAAGCAACACGTTTGCCACCGCCACCCAATGGCTTTGGTTTATCTGCATAGTTATCACTTCCTTCGTGAATCATTACTGCGTGTTGTTTAAGTTTTTCAAGCGTGAGCCTTGGTGCTGAAACAGGCGATTTAGCTTGGCCACTTTCATTTACATACAACGCCGGTAAATCGCCTAAATGGCCATCCCCCCAAGGAGCATCATGATGCTCACTAGCTTTTGGATCGAAATGCCCACCAGCGGCGCCCCCCGGCACAACTTTCTCGCCTTTTTTCTTGGGTTCACAACTTGCAAATTGGTGAACATGAAAACCATGCAGCCCCGGTGTTAAACCTTTTAAACTTGGTGAAAAAACAACACCGTTATCATTTTCTGTTAGTGTAATAGTACCTAGTGATTGCCCTTGGCCTGATTTAGTAACTTGGTGCATTTGAACTTTTACATTAGCCAGTGCGCTATTTTGTAGTAACACACCGGTAAGGAGTATTGCAAAAGTGGGTTTTAAAGCGCGGGTTAAAGATCTTTTAGCGTTTGAATCAAACTGTAAACAACTCATCATCATCTCCTCGTTTAGTATCAAATTAATAAAACAATAACGCTAAATTAAGCGACTATTAAACAAGTAGTTTCAATGTATATACCAGCCCTACGCGAAAGCATTAATTTATGAATAATTTATTGATTAAAAAGTAAATTTATAGTTTTTATTAAACTTAAATAAGTAGCTAATTAACTAACAAAACTGACTTTCAGCCAAAGATTGAGCAAAAACCAAGGCATATTTACAAACAAAATGGCAACTTTACAAAACTCATAAAAGGAGATTACCAACGATCCAGCTCAAAAAGCCAAGTTAAAAAAACGAAAATCGAGTAGGGTGAGGCTTATGCCTCATCCCTCTCACAGAACCGTACGTACGGACCTCGTATACGGCTCCTGTACCCTTCACATTTTATCAACTTATTTCCTAAACGCTGATAAAGCAAGCCATCCCGTATTCACTTTTTCTATTGGATATAAACCAAGCTCCTCAAACCATTGGTTTGGCATCGATACACAAGATAAAGGGCTTAGTGAGTTACGCCACGAGTTCATCTTTATGAACTTAAACGGTGGCTTTTTCCCTAACTGCTTTAGTCGTCGATGTAGCCTTGATGGCTTCTTCCACAACCTCAGCTGTATTGCCCTTAGTCTTCGTCTGATCCAACCTGCCAAGGCTTTTAGCTCTCGCTTACAATTGGCTATACTAAAATAATTTACAAAACCGCGCACAACTGGATTTAGCCGCTTTATTACTTCTGCTAAATTTATGCCGCCGTTACGTTTTGTTAATTGCTTCACTTTTTGTTTAAACACGATGAGTTTTGATGCTTGTATCCGTGTCCACTGGCTACCGATCTCTACTCCCAAAAACTTCACACCTTTGCTGCTATGAGCAATATGGGTTTTCTTTTGGTTCACGGTTAATTTCAAGTCTCGCTCTAGTATTTGGGTGGATGCCTTAAGTGCTTCTTGCGCTGCTTTTTCTGTGCTGCACAAAATCAAGATATCATCTGCATACCTCACTATTCGGTGATTACGCTTTTTCATTTCTTGATCGAAAGCATCTAGGTAGATATTCGCCAATAACGGGCTAATTACGCCACCTTGTGGGCTTCCTATCGTACTAGCCTCCCAGTGTTCGCCTATCATTACCCCGCTTTTTAAGAACTGATTAATCAGCTTTAAAATACTACTGTCCGTCACTTTGCGTCTAACACTGCTAATTATCAAAGCATGATCAAGCAGGTCAAAACACTTCGACAGATCCATATCAACCACCCACTCACGGTGATATTTACGAATAAATACCGTGGCTTTGCTGATGGCGTCATGACAACTTCGTTTCGGCCTGTACCCATAACTTGATGGGTGAAAGTCGATGTCGAAGAGCGGTTGGAGAATGTTCAATAGTGTTTGTTGTACTATGCGGTCGCGAACTGTTGGAATTCCCAGCAGTCTCACACCACCATCATCTTTCGGTATTTCTATCCGTTTGACTGGCTGTGCGCGATACTGCTTGCTTTGCAGTTCACCTTGCAGTTGTTTCAAGTTTTCTTCTAAATTCAAGGCGAACGCGGCTATGGACTGCCTATCTATTCCGGCCGCTCCTTTCGCTGCTTTCACTTTTTTGAATCCCTTGTACAGGTTATTAATATCTAATAATTGCCCATACAAGCTGTAGTAAACTGTCATCAATCGCCTTTGCTTACGGTATGTCTGTCGTTTCACATTGATGTATAGTGGTGTTCTTCATGAGGACATTAGGTGTGCTAGCCGAATGGCAATCTGCCTAAGTGGTCGCTCATTACTCCCATGCTCGGCCTTCAGTTCTCAGCGTCCACATTCCTGCTTAGCCGTCATCTCTTGCCTATTTCCGTCGAAATACTTGTGAGCCAATAAACAAAAGTCTTCGTCTTTCATACGCTTAAAGAATACTTCCCCCCTTCGCAATCAATTAAAGCTTTTGGCTAAAATTGACCCCATCAAACATAATGTTGATGGTCGGCTTGGTTTTCCCCTCCACACCATTACTGGCTTTCATCGGCCTAGCCTTACTCACTACTACGGGTTCATCTGCCACCTCACACCGACACTAAATCTTGGCTTTCACCTTGTATTTAGGCCACTTACTCTCATTAAGTTTAGATGCCAGGCTTCCCCAGTTACTGCACTGGCTCCCTGTTAGAAATCCCACCCTCAAGCACAGTATTGGTCTGACTAAGTATAGGGCGTTGCGCTATTTTGCACGCTGACCCACCAATACTGCCGAAACAGGTTACGGTTAGTTGTGTACCTCTAACTTCTTATGGCTTCCTTCAGACCCCACCGTTGGCCAGTGATGCCCTTGCCATTCAGATTATCTTCCCCTTAGTCAGGGTGATAAGGCATCTTTCAGCCTATCGGGTTTGCCAGCTTCGCTGGGCAAACAAAAAAGGTGAAACTAAGTTTCACCTTTATAATTAATTATGAAATTAATTAGTTAGCGTTAAGCCGTAGAAACGTTACTTGCGCCTGCATTGTTAAGTATTTCTTCAATAGCGTTTTTATTGTCACTATCGTACTTAACACCAATTAATATAGAGCCCTTTTCAATGGCATCTTCATAATACTTAATTTCGTGCTCAGGAATAAATGCACCAATTGCAGCACCTAAAGTACCACCTACTGCGGCGCCTGCGCCACCAGCAGCAAATGCTGCGACTAATGGTCCGGCAACTAATAAGCCCGTACCACCGGTTGCTACAGTACCTACTGCAGTAAAACCGCCAATAATTGCAGCAAGAATACCACCTGAAGCCGCGCCTACAAGGCCACCTTCAGCCGCTTTTGTACCTTCGTCTACAGCAAAATCTTCCTTTGCGTATGAGTCATTGGCTACAATGCTTATGTTAGCTTCATTAATACCTAAAGCTTCTAATCTATAAATTGCGAGTGTTGCTTGTGATGCACTTTCGAATAACCCTGTAATAACGGTACTCATAATAACTCCTTTATTTATTTAAGAAAATACACTTACTACTAAGCAAAACCCAAACCAATAAATTTATTATTTAAAATCAATAAGATAAAACAAAACCCATAACTAACCCTTTCATTGTTAGAGTAAAAATTGCCAAATTTTGTAAAAAACTCCTATCTACAAAAAAACGCCTTACGAAATAAAGGGAGGTTTTTATTACTCTCTTGTTTATGGTTATTACCGTGCTTAACAATAAAATTAAAAACACCAAAAGAGCATTATTTTTTCATACGCTTTAAAGGTTAAAAAAGACGCTTACCCTCTTCAACCCCCTACCCAGTTACAATTGTGTTTTATTAATTCAGTAAAGAGTCAGCCTAATTTTGTTATCACTACGGCTAATTTTTCGGTGCGCATAAATCGTAAAATACTGTGCTAAATCTCCTTTTTATATTGCCCTGCTATTAGCAGATATAGGCCGGCCATGGATTACGAAAACAACTTTTTAAGTCAATCACAGCAAGCTGCACTTCAACAATCGCTAATTAATACCAAGCTTTTAAGTCGCCTTTCAGTAAATAGTGAAGATGTACCTTCGCTTGAGCAACAAGCTTATGGGGCTATTGCAGTTATGCTTTATCGCTTTAATTTACAAAAAATAAAATGGTCATCATTTTTAAAAACGGCAATAAACACAGCTAGCAACGCCTGCCAATGGCTAGCCAGCGAGCTTACAAGATGCCAACAAGAATACAAAGCCCAACCTAATGACGCTGTAATAATTGAGCAAAACGCTTTTTTGAATGGCATTTTTAGCGAAGAGCTCGCCTATATTGACGCCTTACTAGGTACTGAGTGACTAACTTAAGAAATACCCTAACAACAGTAGAGTAATCTTTAGCTTAATATTCTAACTAATGCCACGGTATTGGTTGCTCTATAACCACCACTCCTCAACTAAGTTAGCATCAGGCTAATGCTTCAAATTGATTGGTATTATTGCGGGTAGATATAAATGCTTTGTGTTTCTCGTAATACCTATTTTAAGCCTATCGGTATATAAATTGCTGTTAATACTGTTCTTACTTAAAGAGTTACCTATTAATAACTCAAGTTACAACTAAATAATCGAGGATAATATGAGTAATAAACAGCTAATTACGACAATAGGTATAGGTCTGGCCGCTGCATCCGCAGGTATGTTAACAAGGAAAACTTTACAAAAATCGTGGGAAAAGGTTACCAACGAACCAGCACCAAAAGATAGACCAAGCGAAGAAACAGATCTTAAAGAGGCCGTTACATGGGCAGTAGTCTCAGGTATTGGTGCGGGTGCTGCAAGAATGGCCGTACGCTATATGCTAGACAAGCGCCGATCTAAATAAACCGTCCCTATTGATACCTCTTATAAGTATTAAACGTAATACGGAGAGGCTTAAAAGGCGGCTTGCGACAGCTACTCCTGTGTTGTCGTAAGCAACTTAAAAAAACCTTAAACAAGGTTATTTAACCATAGAGTTAAAACACGTTAAAATTAATATCAAAATGGGGCCCTGCGATGAAATTTAAAATGTCGGATGGTACGGCTGCGCTGCTTATAAGACCTACGTAGGTTGGAAAAGCCAAAGGCGTCTTCCAACATGTACTCCATATTTTAAACAGATACACTCTATTAAGCATTAACCCCCTTTCAAAGTTGTTGCCTGCCCACAAGCTTGCGTATAATGCCCGCATTCCGGCTGCATTTTTTAGCCGCTAACTTGGATTTTAATAATGAAAAAACTCTCTGCAGTGCAAGTAAAACAGCAAGCACTTGTACTTAATACTGCCGAAAAATTAGAAGAACAAGGCCGCGCTGAGCTCCCTGGTATGTTGCAATGCTGGTTTGATGTGGAATATCACTTATTTCCAAGTTCTTTATTGCTTTGTTTTCAGTTTGAAAACGAGCAAGCCTTAGCAGCCGCAGAGCCTGATATATTAAAATGGCAAAAGCGTTTAAGCGGCGCAATGCTTAAAAAAGGCGTTATTTTAAAAGATATGCGTAAACATTTAGTGTTTACCTTAAAAGGGCCTGATGATTAAAGCGGGGTTTTAAAAGGGTTATAAAGCCTTTCGCTCGTATCGTCGAAGCGCATAAAACCATAATGAAAAGCCGTTGCATTGCTGTAACGGCTTTTTACTTTTATTAGAACTTAAAGTAGAACCTATAAAGATCAATTTTTGACTCAGGGATTTTTATTAGCCGATGATACTAATTGGCCGTTAAACAATACTAATGCACGGCAAAAGCAAATTTCAGTCGATTCAACGTTAATCGGTTGCCCTAAGTTAGTAATAATAGGATAGTAAATTACACATAAAAAATAGCCTTATATTAGGAATATTATGATCAAAGTATTATTAGCGACCAGCTTAATTGCCTCTTCATTCGCTGCTTTAAGTAATCCTTTAACTGTTGAAGAACAGCGTATCAACAAAGCCCAATCGGCAATGCCAAATGTTTTAAATGCATTTACCTCACAAGTATCAAGTTTTGAGCAACAATTTAAAGAATTAAACGACTTTAAAAGTGCAAAAGCATTAGTACAAAACTTTAGCTTTGAACTGTGGGAAAACGCCAAGCAACGCATAATAAAAACCAGTAACTACGACGACCGAGAGCTCTACTGGGCTCGCCTGCTTTCAAGTAAAGTAATACGCACAACTTCACCTAAATTTTCAATTACGCAGGCTCAACTAAATACTTTACTAACAATGCTTGAGGACGGCAGCAGAGGACGTACCGATCTTGCTTTTTCATCAGGCAGTACTAAAAAAATATTACTAACAGGCTTTGACCCTTTTTTACTCGATAAAAACATAAACCAAAGTAACCCCTCAGGTGTTGCGGCGTTATTACTCGACGGCCAAGTTATTAATTACAACGGCATAAGCGCAGAAATTAACACCGTTATGGTGCCTGTACGCTACGAAGACTTTGATGAAGGTATAATAGAGTCGCTACTTGCCCCCTACTACGCACTTAATAATGTAGACATGGTAGTCACCGTAAGTATGGGCAGAACAGAATTTGACTTAGAGCACTTTCCGGGTAAACGTCGCAGTGTAACCGCCCCAGACAATGCCAATATTGTGTATGGTGGAACGCAAACAAGCCCAGTAATACCAAAACTTAATGGCCGACCGCTACCGGGCAACGAGTTTGTAAAATTTAGCTTGCCTGTAACTTACATGCAAAACGCCAAAGGGCCTTATAAAGTTATCGACAATCACGAAGTCACCACGCTTGAAAAAACCTATAAAGCAGATTCGTACGGTGAGCTTAAAAATAGTATTGCGGTAAATGGCGGCGGTGGTGGTTACCTGTCTAACGAAATATCGTACCGAAGTATTCGCCTGCGCGATGCCCTTAATTCAAGTATACCTACAGGGCATATTCACACCCCACGTATACAACAGTTCGAACCTGAAACAGAAGCTAAAATAGTAAAACAAATAAAGGCAATGCTAGAGCAAAGCTTAGTAGCGCTATAGTTTATAACTACTAGTTTAAGCGCATAAAAAGGGCAATAATATTGCCCTTTTTTAAATGGGGTTACTAGGGCAGGTTTTGCATTTTTCCTTAATCACAAATGGCAAAAAGAAAGACCTGACCCTGCTGATTTTTTAGAACAACTTGTAATTATACGAGAACTACGTGAGCGTCTAGCGAACTACACCTATGTTTTAAAATTCCAGGGTAACAAGCTGTCGATATCGGGCTCAGGCTGGCACAGTTAATCAAGGCAAGCACAGATGTAATTAAATGGGATTAGACCATTTATCTTGGCGGTTTCCACAATGCTGTAAAGGGTAGCACTAGCATGGGCACCGTTAGCCGTTTGGCTAAATAACCAATTCTTTCGGCCTATCACAAACGGTTTTACCGCGCGTTCTGCTCTATTATTATCGATGCTAAGTCGGCCATCATCAACATAGCGTATGAGCTTGTGCCATTGATTTGCCAGGTAATTAGCTGCCTCTATCAGTTTGCTGTTCCCCACTAAATTTGGCTGATCCTGCTCAAGCCATATTTTTAGCTTGCTAAGAATAGGCAGGCTAACCTCTTGTCTTGCCGTATATTTGTCATCCACACTTTTATCTTTGATGCGTGACTCAACGCCGTACAGTTTTTGGATAAGGCTCAATACCACATCCGCTTTGCCGGTTTTGTTTTTACCTTGTAGCTTTTTCGCGTCGATAAATTTACGACGAGCATGCGCCCAGCAGCCAATTAAGGTTGCCTCTGTTCTGGCATAGGCTTGATAGCCATCCACGTGCAAGTACCCTTGATATCCATCAAGATAATTGACCACGCAGGCGGCCGCGCGACTATTGTGGAAGTCGTAAAGTACGATATTAGGGATGGGATTATTCGGGTCTGGTGAATCTCGACCCGAGCAATACACCCACATGTAACTGTTTACTTTGTCCGATTTCACCACCTTTAATGGCGTTTCATCGGCAAACAGCGTGGGTTGCCTTAACAGCTCGGCTTTAAGCCGTTCAACTAATGGCGCGAAGAGTGTGGCTGATTTGTCTATCCAGCTGCTCATGGTCTGTCGACTGAGTTCAATACCGTATTGCTTAAACATCGCTTCCTGGCGATACAGCGGTAACCCGTATTGGTATTTACTGGTGATAAGCTGACTGAGCAAACTGCTGGTTGCAATGCCTTTGTTGATGGGCATGGCAGGCATTGAGGCTTGTTTAATCTGTGTCTGAGTTGAGGATTTATCACAGTGACGGCAGGCGTATTTAGGCCTAATATGCTCAATCACTTTGATTTTAGCGGGTATGAACTCAAGCTTTTCTGACTTATCTTCACCCATTTTATGTAGCTCACCGCCACAGCAATCACAGGTTTTGTCGATGATGTCGTGAATAACCTGCTCACGAGGTAAGTCTTTTGGCAGTGGCTTACGCACCGGCTTTTTACGGGTATAGCTAATGGATTGTTGCTCTGCCTCAACTTCCTCAACAATTTCTTCCACTTCATTGAATAACTCGCCTTGCCCGGCAAAGCCTTCAGCACTTTTGCCGAATTGTTTTTGTTGGGCCAAGCTCCAGCGCTCTTCCAATGCCGCAATCTGGGCATCCTTCTGCGCTAACAGTTTTTCAAGTTCAGCAATGCGCTGTTTAAGGGCGAGTTCATTTTTCATGACGCCTATTTTAAGGCATCATCAAAGGCTTTGCAGTGCTAACTGAACTCACTTTGATGATCATCAATCGATCGCAAATATTAAAGCATTTGCTTACCTGCGACATCAATTTTACTGTGTCCAATCACATCATAACCCGATAATAACCAGTGTAATTGCTGCTCGCTTAAGGTCATGGTGGGTGACATGAGTTTGGGCCATTTGAACTTATGCTTATCTAATCGCTTATACCACAGTGCAAAACCGGTGTTATCCCAGTAAAGCAGTTTGAGTTTGTCACGGCCTTTATTACAAAACACAAATAGCGCACCACTGAGCACGGGTAGTTCAAGCTCTGCTTCCACCAACGCCGCCAGACCATTAATTGATTTTCGAAAATCAACGGCATCGGCACATAAATAGACGGTGGGTACATCAACGAACATCCTCATACCGTTAGCCCTTTAATAATGGCAACGATATCGGCCGTCGCTAAATCGATAGGAAACGTGAGTTGGCCGGTTAGCGTATCAAACTGCAGCGTATTTTGACGAGTTTGCGCGCAGACTTCAGTAGTTTGTTTTACCTGGACAAAACGTGATGATGTAAGGCACTGCGTGTGCACTGGCAAGGTAGAATTAGGCTGGTCTTTTGCCAGTAAAGCACGTTGTTTATAATAAGTCGTAATAGCGACATTATGGTGTTGGCAGAATTCAATATTAGTACCACTAAACGTACTGCGTTTCAGCAAAAGCTGCTGCCACTGTGCGCTTGTTCTGTAAGTTTTCATCACCTGCTCCGAATTTATCATTGAGCAGGTATTTTTAGATAATCAGAACATCGATGCTAGGTGTGGTTCGCTAGACGCTTACCCTATAGTGGGTGTGTGGTCGGGTTTTATCTGACCTTAGATGGGAATACGGAAGAGTCACTCCTAATGGCACTCAATAATGCATTTACTAATAAAGTAATTTTTGCTGCATTGCATGGAGTTAAAATTGAAGAAAAAAACTGGCCTTGCCACCATATATGCAGTGAAGTTTTATTTGATCGTGGAACCGAATTTAAAGATAAAAAAGTCACTGAGTTAGTTGAGTCACAATTAGGAGTATTAGGGGTCTCTTTTACAGAATCTTACATGGGGAGTAACAAAGGCACTGTAGAGGGAGGCTTTAAATCGATGCAAGAGTCTATTACAGAATTTACGTCGGCTAGGATAGATAAAGATAAGCCTAAGAGTACACAGCATGCCTCTCAAAAGGCGCTACTTACAATGACTGATCTATATAAAATTTTAATAGCTCATTTTATTTTTCAAAACCACTCTAGAAATGCTATTGAGAAGCGAGATTTAGAAGATTGTATTAATAATGTAGAGCCAACACCTCAAGCTATTTTTAACTACAACTTAAATACAAAAGCTAATGGAGGGGTAGTTAGGTCTAACCAAGAGATTATGATGGCATTATTGCCGCGATGTAAAGTAAGTCTTGTAAAGCAATCGTTTAAGATAAAAAGACCTATCAAAGGTAGTGGTTCTATGTCTCTGAATTATGAAACTAGTAACCATGACCTTAACAAATATCGAGAGGTTGCGTGTAATGATGATGGGGATGGTGTTTGTGAGATTGAGGTAATGGTATTACCTAATTGGGTTGATCATGTTTGGTACTGCGGGCCGATCACGGGAGGAGAATGCGTTGAGCTTAGGTTAGCAGATAGGAGTAAACGATTTGCTAGTTTGTATGGTGATGATATCGAAAGTTTAATGAATCAAGATTTAGTATTTGATCGCCAGCTTAGAAATAAACGTCAAGATTACAAAGTATGTCTCGCAAAATTTATCAAAGAATCTGAGTCAAACAGAACGAAAGATTTAGAAAACGTTAAAAAGACAAATAATAAATCAATATCAAAACATCTAGATGACAATACCAAGCCCGATTTAATTGAAGAAATTCTATGTAATGCGCAAATGGTTTCTGCCACATTGATGGGCGGTAATTCCTCACTACTTGAAGGAGATGATTGAAGATGTTTAACCCATTAATTAATGCTTTACCTAGAATTGAAAGTAAGTCTAAATTTTATGAGGCTATGAGTAAGGCTAAAAATACCGAACTATCTCATCATTGCTATATATCAAGTCAAATAAAAGAGCATTTTTACGTTCCAACTGAAGATGCTTGGAAAGTTTATAAAGCTATAAAAACAATGATAATGGAGGGGTATAGGTATAAAAATATTAATAGCTCGGAATATTTTAAGGATGTAAATAAAGCTCTTTTTAATGAGGAAGATAAAGCTAGTGGTCACATCACGAATAAAGTTGAGTTCGGTGGATGTTTATTCGGGGAATCTGGTGTTGGTAAAACAAAATTAGTCAGGGAGTCTTTACGTTTATTTCCACAAAAAGTTAACCACCAAAGTTCGAGCAGCGTAACGAATACACCTTTAATTCAAATCCCTTGGATAATGATAACGTGTGAAGCAACAAGGAAAGCAACCCTTAGGTTAATTATTGAGGAAATCGATAGAGTTGCAGGAACTTGTAATTTAGCAAAGCTGAGTGAACGTGAGAGTATCCACAAATATTGCAGTGTAATACGTTTACTTTGTATGAATCGCCCCGAGTTCATCGGAGACCAGTTTGTTTAAGTCAGGCCACTTTACCTGACTCGTTTAAATTATCATAGTAGTCTGTTTCATATTGAGCTGGTGAAATATACCCAATTGAAGATAATAAGCGTTGATTATTAAACCAATTGACCCACTCTAACGTTGCGTATTCAACAGCATCAACATTCTTCCACGGGCCATTTCTGCGAATAATCTCTGTTTTAAATAATCCATTTATTGTTTCAGCCAATGCATTGTCATAAGAGTCACCCACACTGCCTACAGACGCTTGAATTCCAGCTTCAGCAAGTCGCTCAGTGTATCGTATAGACAAATATTGGCTGCCTCTGTCGCTGTGGTGAATTAACCCTTCGGGGTTGCCACGATGCCAAATAGCTTGCTCTAACGCATCAAGAATAAGCTCTGTGTGCATTGTCGTTGATACACGCCAACCTACAATGTATCGTGAAAAAACATCTATCACGAAAGCGACATAAACAAACCCACTCCATGTGGCAACATAGGTGATGTCAGCTACCCAAAGTTGATTTGGCTGCTCAGCAGTAAATTGACGATTAACTAAATCAAGTGGCTTATCTTGTTGCTCGTCAGGTATCGTTGTCTTATGTGCTTTACCCCGACGAACACCTTGAATTCCCATAACTCGCATCAATCGTTCGACTGTACAGCGGGCGACTTGATGGTCGTCAAGCTGTAGCTGCTTCCATATTTTTCTTGCACCATAAACTGACATATTATCCTCCCACACTTCGCGAATGAGTATTATCAGCTCAGCATCACGCTTTTTGCGGTTAGACAGTCGCTCAGGCTCTCTTTGTATCTGTTTATGAGAATAATACGTTGATGGTGCAATCGGCAATTCCTTGCAAATTGACTCGACACCGTAATGCTCTCTGCAAGCATCAATAAAATCCACTATTACTTCTGTTTGCGGTCGAGCTCCGCTTGGGCGAAAAAAGCGGCAGCTTGCCTCAGGATATCATTCGTTCGCTTGAGCTCTTTATTCTCGCGCTCTAAGATGGCAAGGCGTTCTTCAGTTGATGGCGTATTAGAAGAGGGTTTAGACGGTTGAGCTTGAGACTTCTTGACCCATGCTCTAAGTGTTTCTGGGGTACATCCCAGTTTATCTGAAATCGATACTAGCGCAGCCCAAAGAGAAGGGTATTCATGCTGTTGTGTGGTAACAAGCCTAATTGCACGTTCACGAAATTCTGATGTATAGCGATTTGATTTTTTCATAGTTCCAGTTTCTCAAGTTATTGAGTCTCTGGCAAACACGGGGCGATTCAGTATTCAATATTCAATAGGGATTATTGTACTTGATGAGAGTCAGTGGTTTGATCAGAAATCACAATCGAATAGAGACTCTATTAACAGCTCTTTTTTACAGCAAATTTATAATCGATTTAATGTCCCTATTCTGCTTATTGGTACTCCTCAATTAGTTCAAGCTCTAATGCAAAGTCAAGCCACGTTGAGGCGTTTTAAAGAAGCTATATATCATGAGCTTCATTATTTTGAATCAGACTCTGAGGAATGGAAAGTAGCTATACAAACGTTATTTACTAATTTTATTTTCAATTCAGCGAAAAAGCCTCTAACAAAAAAGCAGTTTGATCTGATAGATGATTTTGCTTTTGGTTGTATGAATGAATTAATTCATCTCGCTTGCAAAGTATCAGAGCTTGTAGAAAACGGTCAGGCTAATAAGCCTACGGAAGCTATATTAAAAGCTTCTATTAAGGCACTTAAAAATAGTAATACAGATTTTAAGGTTGGCCTAAAAGGAGTCTCTAGAGCCAAGACTAACTCGAATCATACATATGAAGCTTTAAAAAATATCAAAAGGAGTAAGCGTACAAAAGATAAAGAAGAGCCGTATAAACCTCTAGATTTAGATCAATTTATGTAGAGTAAGGTGCCCAAATGACTGCTATTAAAGATTTAGGTAACTTCTTTCCTATTCAACCTAATGAATATTTTCCCGCCTATATAATGAGATTACGCTATTTAGGAAAGTATTTAAGCTTACCTAACGAAATGCTTATATCTGATATAAAGGCTTCAACAATACCCGATAATATCTATCCACGCTCCATTATTCCTTGCATAAAGATATTGGTGCCAACAAGTATTGAAAATAACAACGGGCCTATAAACCGCGCAGTATTAATTGATCATTTTAGTGCTAATTATTGGCAAGGCTTTATTAAACCCGGTGAGCTTAACCTTTACAATACAGCGATTATAAATGGTCACAAGGCAAGTAATAACCTATTTGAAGGTGAGCAGCTTTTAAAAGTATTTAAACCTCTTAAATTTTGTAGAATGTGTGCTGAAGATGATAGGAAATCAATAGGCTTGTCGTACTGGTACAGTGAGCATCAAATACCGACAATTTACACTTGCTCAAAACATTCTTCAGCATTAGAACATGCCGTATGGGAGCATAAAAAAACCTTAATCGATAATCCCATTATATCTTCTAATAATGCGTGTAAATTACCTAGGGTAGTTATAACTCCCTTACATGTTTGGTTGGATAAGCAATCTAAATATTTATTAACTCAGCCCTTACCAAACACTAGGGCATGGGTCGCCTCAGTTCGCGAAACTTTATATGAACTATTTGAGGCAAAATATACGTCAAGGGGCGTTGTGTTTTCATCTAGGTTAATTAACCAATGGGGTTTATTTCTAAGAGAATCATTTAACAAATTGGAGCCTACTAAGCGTTATAGTGCTGAACTTAAGAAATTTAAAATTCAACATATTTTATTTCCTAAAGCGAAGCAGACACACCCTATGATATTTTTGCTTTTAATTAAATTTGCTGAAGAATATACGGGTGAAAATATAGCTAGCTATCGCACTGAGCATTTTAAAAAATATTCACTTAACTGTGATGGGCTACTGAGTTAAAGCTAATGAATATACTGCCGTTGCTACCTGATGAGACAATATATTCATTTTTGGCACGGCTTAGAGTTTACTCTGGTAGTTATAATCATCGTTCAGCGAGTTTGCTTTGGTTTGAACAATATGGGCTAAGTTTAGACCAAAAGCTAGCCACTCACTTAGCGCATTTTTCTGCGCAAACGAACTTCCCAGTAGAACTATTACTTAATGAGCATACTTACTACCCCTTATTTTCTTTAGCGGGTAATGAGCCTAAAAAGCTTAAAGAAGTTATGCTCACGGGTCCATCTTATCGATTAGGCAATTACGCTAAAATCTCCCAATCGGGTTTGAAAGCATTGAGTAAGGATAAGTACTGTTTATCGTGCATTGAAGCTGATAAAGAGAAGTATGGTGTTGCTTATTGGCACCTGTCACACCAGTTCACAGGCATACAAAGTTGCCATATACACAATACGTTACTTGTCGGTACACCGCCTTCATCAAGAGTGTACAGCTTGCCTCCGCAAGCAATATCATCTTCTGATGTGCCAGCGAGTGATTTACAGCGGTTTTTCACTACTTATGTGTTGGAAGTTAATGAGTCGGCTAAATGTCAGAAGCGTAATGATTTGTTATTGGACAAAAATAATTTGAATGCCCTGATTAGACAAAAAGGGTTTATGAGTAATGACAGTATCAGTATGCAATATTTACTAGCCGCTATATCTAACGTAACCGTGCGACTGTTTAATAACGATGTTTTTACTGAACACGTAGTAAGAAATTTTATTCGCAAGCCTTACTATGCATGTCATCCGCTTAAACTTATATTATTTCGCTTTGCCTTGGAGCAACAGCCTGACATAGCGGCGCAAGAGCATTTACAGTTATTGAAACCAACAGATAAAGATAAAAAACGTGAGAAACAGTGTCTATTATTACTACAAGAAGGTGAATTAAATTTTACTGAAATAGCTAGGCGTGTCCGCTGCTCCATAGGTTATGTGATTAAGCTAGCTAAACAAGAAAATATAGCTTATTTAAAACGGACGCAATTTATTTCAGCTGATATAGAAAAGCGAATTTTAATGCGTTTAGTAAAAGGTGATGCTAGAGATGCAATAGCACGCGAAGAGCAAGTATCTGTTAGCTCTGTTGAGAAAATATGTGGTGAGCATTATCAGCTTTCAGAGTGGCGACAATACTTAAGGGCACTGGGTAAAAGAGACAAGTATCGTATTGAGATGCGTTCAGCCCTTAAAAAGCACTCCTTTTCTACACGTGCCGAAATTAAAGCTATGTACCCAGCTTGTTATATGTGGCTTTATAAATACGATACCCAATGGCTATATCTGCACCTACCTCCAGCATCCTATCGTTCAAAATAATTAATAGAGGTGTGAGATTGATGAGCCACCAAATCATTTGTATTCAAGTTAGCGAGCTAAATAAGAGTAGCCTCTATATGCATCATCGACTAACAACGCCTAGTTTATGTTTAATTGAATATAGCGATGATTTAATGGCTCAAATCGAACGCGCGCGGCAGGTACTTTCAAGCAATGAGCTAGAAGAAGTGGTATTAAAAGTAACGGGTATTAATTGGTTTTTTGAACTTACAAAAAGGTATGGGCACAACACAGTATCGTACTTACATGTAACACCCTACAAGATTGCTTTTTCGGGGTTAGTGCCACCTAATAAAGAGCCTTACTTTATCACTCCTTATATAGCTACAACTGATATTTTAATAGACGGTTGTACACTTAAAAAGGTTGAGCTAGACAAAAAACGCTATACGTTGGCTTTATCTATGGTCAAAGAGCTTGAAGTAAAGGAAGTTGAACTAGAAGAATTATCTAATTTAATTTGGCGTTTAGACGAAGTAGGGAACTCAATACACGAACTGGATAATAGTTGTATAAATAGCTTATCCGCCGGTTGTGATTCCACTTTGCTAAGTATTAACGAGGAGATTAATCATTTAGAAGCAAGGCTGGAAAAGCTGGAACTTTATATAGAGCAACTTCTAAGGCGATTAGTAAAGCGCTTGTTTGGTATCGGTTACGGTGATTGGTTAACACATATTAGTGCTGAGACGGGGAATAAAGTCAGCTTACGTTTTGAGCATTGTAGTTATCATAATAAAGTAGTTACATTTAGTGGTGTGGGTATTACTAAGGCAGGTAAAGTGGGTAAACGCTATCAATCAATTAGCATTGATATTAGGAAAGAGGGATGAATATCCAATCCTTGATTTCAAAGCTAAAGCAAGCCAAAAAGCGCCGAGTTATATTTGATTACCATCGCTCACCGAAAAATGGGGTTGATATAAGTACCGAAGACTGGATATGGATAGCCCCTTTTTTGTATGGGCTGTTCAAAGAGCTTAAATCAATGAAGTACACCATTACGATAACATGGTGGGGAGAAATTTTTGTTATTTACAAAGGGGGTGATACTGCATTTGAATTGACTTTAAATTACCAATCCTCCGTTCCCTATACTTATGAATTCACGCAGCGAGTACGAGATAAAACCCATGTTATACACACGATTTCAACTAGACAGACTGCTTTAAGTTTAGGGCTGAAAGCCTATCGTACGGGAACCAAATGGTTCTATATCCCTTTAGGAGAATCCACAGCTACGCCAGCTAGTGCAGCATGTAAGATTAACGAAGTGATGCAATCTCGACTTAAAGAATATAGTTTTGCTGGCTGGTCAGTAAAACCCGATATAGCTATTTCAGATGACATTGCGGCTGTTATTCATTATGGAGCAGCCTTATTTGGCTTAGGCTCTAGGTTTGATTATATCTCTAAGAAGCTTCTTGAATTAATGATTTACCAAGATATTGAGTTAACCAATAATGCTATACACATAAAACGTAGCCCATATCTAAGCGGCTATGAGTTTTATCTAGATATTAAACACCTCTCTTTTATAAAAAAGTATTTACCCCCTCAATAACTTCATACCTAAAAAGCATACTAGATATTTTTAATTTAAGTTCTACACTTTCAAATAAGCTTATTTGAAGTGACTTTGTATATATTAAAATTAAGGATATTTAAGATGGATCTATATTATGTAAACAATAACTCGCAAACTACTGGTAAATAAAGATTGTAGATATAAATCTAAAGTTGTTGAGTCAATTTCATATCTTGCGGTAGGAAAAGGAATATTGTGGCGTGCACTTGAAGTAAGAGCTCTTTGATTATTTTTGTAATTCTTAACGCCCTTATTTGCAATGGATAATTGCTTATTACTTACATACTTATTAAACAATTGGAGGAATTGGTTACGTGTAACTCTGTAACTATCCCAATCCAGATAAGGATTATCTTTTTTTAACCTGTCTTGTAAATCTATGCAAAAAAGAGTGAATAGCTGATGTAATTTATTAGGGCTAGAAAGGGATAGTTTTTTAGCAAAACTCTCCATAACATCGTGTTCAAGTTGAGTTATAACACGTTGATTCAACCTCCCATCAAACCTAGGTCGTCCTAAGCCACAAGGATACTTTGTCTTAGCCTCGTGTAAATTTTTAGGAATTTCACGTCCTTTACCTATTCTATGATTATTTGGAATAAGCGCATCCTTACAACGACCAAAGGCAAAGTAAGTATTTAATGCTCTATAAACAGTAGATAAATTTACACTATATTTCTCGGAAATTTTTCTTAAATTTTGACTTGGATAAGTTCCTTTTACATATAACTCTAATGCATCAGGAATTGATAAAAAGTCAAAAATCATATCCATTTTTTTATTTAATCGCTCTTTTAACTTTTTAGCTCTCTCACGTTTTTCTGTATTCTTTTTTCTAGTCATTTTCGACGCTAAAAATAGATCCGAATACCATTGCTGGCGCTCTCCTGAAATAAAATCATTTTCGATACATTCATACTCTTCAATACTAAAACCAAGGAGTGGTTTACTTAATTGATGCATAAATGGCTTTTTTATTTTATTTCTATCTTGTAAGGAAAGTAATATGCATTCTGGATTATTCAGAAATGGATATTCAACGATCGTAAATCTAATATCTTTTTTAACTGCATTACATTTATTATTCTTTACACTTAAATGAGCGTTCTTTACTGGATATTTGAGCACCTGGTTTTTAAGATATTTTAAGACCATACATCCCCCTTTTTAGGGTAAAGAATGTGGTAACTACCAATCTCCCTATATAAGTCAACACTGATTTCGTTATGCCAAATAAGGTACCAAAATATAACCCTTACTAAGCTAGTTTCAATTTTAGTGGTCTGTGAAACTAATTCGCATAACTTGAGCAAAGTTATATACTCACTACCCTCAAAAATAATAACAATTTCTTTTTTAACCTTATTATGAATCGCCCCGTGTTTGCCAGAGACTCAATAACTTGAGAAACTGGAACTATGAAAAAATCAAATCGCTATACATCAGAATTTCGTGAACGTGCAATTAGGCTTGTTACCACACAACAGCATGAATACCCTTCTCTTTGGGCTGCGCTAGTATCGATTTCAGATAAACTGGGATGTACCCCAGAAACACTTAGAGCATGGGTCAAGAAGTCTCAAGCTCAACCGTCTAAACCCTCTTCTAATACGCCATCAACTGAAGAACGCCTTGCCATCTTAGAGCGCGAGAATAAAGAGCTCAAGCGAACGAATGATATCCTGAGGCAAGCTGCCGCTTTTTTCGCCCAAGCGGAGCTCGACCGCAAACAGAAGTAATAGTGGATTTTATTGATGCTTGCAGAGAGCATTACGGTGTCGAGTCAATTTGCAAGGAATTGCCGATTGCACCATCAACGTATTATTCTCATAAACAGATACAAAGAGAGCCTGAGCGACTGTCTAACCGCAAAAAGCGTGATGCTGAGCTGATAATACTCATTCGCGAAGTGTGGGAGGATAATATGTCAGTTTATGGTGCAAGAAAAATATGGAAGCAGCTACAGCTTGACGACCATCAAGTCGCCCGCTGTACAGTCGAACGATTGATGCGAGTTATGGGAATTCAAGGTGTTCGTCGGGGTAAAGCACATAAGACAACGATACCTGACGAGCAACAAGATAAGCCACTTGATTTAGTTAATCGTCAATTTACTGCTGAGCAGCCAAATCAACTTTGGGTAGCTGACATCACCTATGTTGCCACATGGAGTGGGTTTGTTTATGTCGCTTTCGTGATAGATGTTTTTTCACGATACATTGTAGGTTGGCGTGTATCAACGACAATGCACACAGAGCTTATTCTTGATGCGTTAGAGCAAGCTATTTGGCATCGTGGCAACCCCGAAGGGTTAATTCACCACAGCGACAGAGGCAGCCAATATTTGTCTATACGATACACTGAGCGACTTGCTGAAGCTGGAATTCAAGCGTCTGTAGGCAGTGTGGGTGACTCTTATGACAATGCATTGGCTGAAACAATAAATGGATTATTTAAAACAGAGATTATTCGCAGAAATGGCCCGTGGAAGAATGTTGATGCTGTTGAATACGCAACGTTAGAGTGGGTCAATTGGTTTAATAATCAACGCTTATTATCTTCAATTGGGTATATTTCACCAGCTCAATATGAAACAGACTACTATGATAATTTAAACGAGTCAGGTAAAGTGGCCTGACTTAAACAAACTGGTCTCCGATGAACTCGGGGCGATTCATTAAGCTTTTGCTTTGGATGCTCTCTGCGTCCCAATATATAAGCTTGTGCTAAATTTTCTTGAAAGTAATATCCTAATAAATAATGCTCGCTTGTAATTAAGCTCCAGCTAACTCCTTTATCTAACCAATATTGGCGTTCTATTTCATGTTTATCGTTTATCCGCTCAATTTTTTTATCTGTGGCACCTAACCTACCATTGCGATTCAAACATTTTAATGAGATTGCATGCCACACTTCGATATTATTAGCATCGGTGTACCTCATTAAAACGTCTGTAGTCATTGGAGTATACTGATATACAGCATGCTCTTTCGAAATATTTCCTTTAGGTTTATAGGCAGGATGTCTAATGCCTTTTTTCTTGGCAATTTCGACTGTTTTATCAATATCATCTAAAGGTATTTGCATCGCTATTTTTTTCACATTTGGTAAAAATAGCAGGGCTTTTAAAAAACCACTTTCTAATTTAGATAATGCCTCTAGTGGCACTATGGATTTTTCTGAAGGGGCATGCTTTGTGGCTAATCCAACAGATGAAACTGCTTTAGTTGGGAAGTAAGGGACTAAATAACCTTTTTCTTCGCACCTTTTCTTCCACTCTTCTAGCTTCCTACACGTCAGAGCTGTTATACGTGGTGATTTTTTTTCTTTCGCAGTTAAGCCACTATTGCCGTCTTTAATATCTTCATAATTTTTCATACCCGTAACCTTCTCTTGATATGTATTTAAATCTATATACACAAAAAAATAGTGTCAAGTACAAAAAACAGTCTAAAATAAAAATTAACACATATAAATCAGCAACTTAATAACACGTATTTTAAGTTTGTCAACCAAACTCATTCTTACAAAGCATAGTTTTTTTGACTCAATAAAAGCTTAAAAAAACGACAAATAACAACAATGTAAGCAGTAGTTAATCAATAATAAATCGGAAGGGGAAACCAAATGGTAATAACTGAATCGAAGCTAAAACTATTCGAAAAACTGATTAAAAGTAGACTTTTTTCTCAAAAAAAATATTTTTATTTTTTTATAAAAAAGCAAAAAGTTAACAAAATGACAACGCTAATTGATCTACTTGAATCACCAGAGGGGCTGGATAAGCTCGAAAAGGAACTCGATTTTTTTATTCGTACTAATAAAAAACAACATATAAAGCGCTTTTTAGGAGCATTAAAATGAACGATTTCTCGCGAGCTCAGCAGTACATTAAGTTTTTTACTGAAGTACTCAAACTTAATAAACTTACAAATGCGCCTACTGAGCAACACCGTATTTATTACAATCAAATCAACTTATTCTTATCGCATCACGCTCTTTTATCGGCGGCTCAAGTCATTGATTTACTCTCGACCCCTAGCAAGCCGTTTACTGAACAAGATTTAAAAAACTTAGTCGATGAAAATAAGGCCTTTTTTGTAACAGCACCAAATTTCGCAGGCTATGAGGGCTACCCTGCTTTTCAGTTTGATATCTATAATCGACGCGTTAAAGCTATTTTAGAACCTATTATTGAACAGGTAAGTAAATACTATTTCGACTGGGATATTGTACTTTGGTTAGGGTCATACTTTGGCGACCTGAATAGCTCAGCGATTGAAGCAATAGATAACCCTAAGCAGCATAGCTTGTTGATTCAATTAGCGAGGAATATTGAAAATGAGTGCTTGTAGCTAAAATTCAGTTCTATTTATACGCTATATAACACATAAATATTGAGCTTTTAGCTAAATTACAATACTGTACCTAGATAGTATAAAAGTTACAGTGCGCAGTATTGTCGGCCATTGTATTAACAACACAAAGGACTGCTAGTGATACCTAATTACCAGCAATTTATGCGCCCATTTTTAGAGGTTGCACATAGAGCCCATGGAAGAGAAGTTAAGCTAAGGGATGTAATTAACGAACTAGCTGAACAGTTTAACCTTACTGACGAAGAAAAAACTGAGACACTCCCAAGTGGGAGGCAGCCTATTCTCGATAATCGAGTTGGCTGGGCACGCACATACCTTACAAAGGCTGGACTTCTAGAAGTTACAAGACGTGCGCACTTTGTAATTACTACACGAGGTATAAAAGCACTCGAAAATGAAGCAACGGTAATAGACAAAAACTATTTAAAACAATTTGATGAATTTGTCGTCTTTTCTGAACAAAAAAATGAGGCCCCAGTAATAACTGCCTCAATAAATCCCCAAAGTAATGATAATATAGAAGACATCACGCCAGATGAAGCATTAAGAAACGCTTACAAAGCGATTAATGACGCCCTTACATCGGACCTTTTATCTAGAACACGTAAAGTCACCCCAGCTTTTTTTGAAGACCTATTAATTGAGCTTCTCATCGCAATGGGATATGGCGGTACAGGCGAAGGTGCAGCCCATGCTTTAGGTAAGGCTGGCGACAATGGTGTAGATGGAGTAATAGATCAAGACCCGCTTGGCGTTGACCAAATTTATATTCAAGCTAAACGCTATGCAGAAGGCAATAACGTCGGCTCTGGTGATATCCGAGATTTTTTTGGGGCGCTCAATTTAAAGAAAGCGCAAAAAGGTATATTCATTACCACATCTGATTTCACACCATCCGCAGTGCAAACTGCTAAAGATTTAGGAATGCGCATTGTACTTATCAGCGGTAAAGAATTAGCCAAACTCATGCTTCGATACAATATTGGCAGCAGAGACGAACAGGTATTACACCTGAAGAAAATTGACGAAGAATTTTTTGAGAATTAAAATAAATGAATACTGAACAGCTAAAAAAATTAGAAAAAAGTTTATGGTCTGCGGCAGACAACTTAAGAGCCAACAGCGACCTTAAATCAAATGAATATGCTACGCCTGTACTAGGGCTTATTTTTCTTAAGTTTGCCGATAATAAATACTCAAAAGTCGAAAATGAAATTGTAGCAGAACACGCCAAATTAAAAGGTAGCCGCAGAGAAAAGCCTTTGTCAGAAGTGGCAATTGAAAAATGTGGTTTCTATCTACCAGAACATGCCCGTTACGATTATTTGCTTAATCGCCCCGAAGAAGAAGATATGGCGAAAGCAATAAAAAGAGCAATGGAACTCGTCGAAGAGCATAAAAAAGAACTCGACGGTATTTTGCCAAAAGACGAATACTTTGCTTTAACTCGCACAGATCGAACATTGCCAGCTCAGTTACTTAAAACATTCTCAGATATACCACGAGATGCTACTGGCGATATCCTTGGAAAAATTTACGAATTCTTCCTTGGTAAATTTGCTCTTGCAGAGGGGCAAGGCGGCGGTGTGTTCTATACACCAACTTCTGTTGTACGTTTGATGGTTGAAGTGATTGAGCCATACAAAGGCACGGTTTACGACCCAGCCTGTGGTTCAGCAGGTATGTTTGTCCAATCTCAGCAATTTATTGAGGATCACAATAAAGAGCTTGAGCTACTTGGCGAAAAACATGATGAAAACAAACTATTCGTATATGGGCAAGAAAAAACGTTAGACACAGTAAAATTAGCCAAAATGAACATAGCGGTTAATGGCTTACGTGGGGAAATTCAGCAAGCAAATAGTTATAAAGAAAATCCTTTCGATTCCTACCAAAAATTTGATTATGTATTAGCTAACCCACCCTTCAATGTAGATGACGTGCCAGTTGCCGATGTAGAAGATGATATTCGTTTTAATGAATACGGCATTCCAAAGAAAAAAACGAAAGCTAAGAAAAAGGACGAAGGTAAAGATACCGTTCCTAACGGCAATTATCTTTGGATTAATTTATTCGCAACTTCTCTCAAAGAAAAAGGTAGAGCTGCACTGGTAATGGCAAATTCAGCATCCGATGCACGCCATTCAGAAGCTGATATTCGTCAAACGCTTATCGAAAACAATATGATTTATGGCATGTTAACCTTGCCATCAAATATGTTCTATACGGTAACGTTACCTGCAACACTGTGGTTTTTTGATAAAGATAAACAAGACGATAATATCTTATTTATCGATGCTCGTAATGTATTTACCCAAATTGATAGAGCACATAGAGAATTTAGCCCTGAGCAGATTAATAACCTAGCTATAATTAGTAAACTGCATAAGGGTAAACGTAGAGAGTATGTTCATTTGATTGATACCTATTTCGAAAAAGGTATGAAGCAGCTCGCTGAAAACAAAACGCATGTTGAACCAATCAGTGAGCAATTACTTGAGGTATTAGATGATGAATTAGGGAAAGTCGCTGTTGGTGATTTAGTTAAACAGTGGAAAGAGCTAAATCAACTTCAGAAAAGATATAAGAGTTATCAAGCTTCAGTTAACGAAAAATTTTCAGATAAAGATCAAGTTAATATAATTAATGAGGCTCAACATTTATTACAGAAATACTTTGAGCCTTTTTTTGACGCACTTCATCTAGGCCTTAAACAACTTGATAAAACGCTACGCAGGCAAGAAAAGGAAAAATCAAAAGCAGCCAAAAATAAAGGGAAGCGTGGTAATACGGATCGTCAAACTAAGAAATTAAAGGTAGCACTTGAACAACTGCATAAAGAGGTAAAAAGTGCTGAGCTGTTCTTTAAACATATTAACTGGCTGCAAGAAAGGTTTCCTAAAGCAGAATATGAGGATGTAATTGGTTTATGTAAGCTAGCATCCCCTAAAGATCTCGAAGAGCAAGATTATTCATTAAATGCAGGTAGATATGTAGGAGTTGTTATTGACGATGATGGAAAAACTGAAGAAGAATTTTTAAACGAGTTAAGTGAAATTAATGATGAACTACTTGAATTAAATGAGCACTCAAATAATTTAGCAAAAATTATCAACCAAAATGTACAAGCTATCGTTGGGTAAATATATGAAATATAAATCCATTAAAATTGAAGAACTTGTTAAGAGTGGCGAAGCTAAACTACAGACAGGACCTTTTGGAACTCAACTTAAAGCTTCAGATTATACTGAGTCCGGAGTACCAGTAATCAATGTTAGAAATGTTGGTTTTGGTAATATTAGAACGAAAGACTTAGAGTATCTGGGTGAAAAAATGGTAGAGCAATTATCTGTCCACCAACTAGAGAAAGGAGATATCGTATTTGGGAGGAAAGGTGCAGTAGAAAGACATGCATACATTGACGGTATTGGGGAAGGTTGGATACAAGGTTCTGACTGTCTAAGGCTAAGGTTAAATAGTGACAGAGTAGATAATAGATTTGTATCGTATTATCTTCGAACTAAGACCCATCAAGATTGGATGATTGCACTCTGTTCATTTGGCGCAACTATGCCGTCTTTAAACCAAGATATTGTTAAATTAATCACGTTTCCAGCTCCACCTATAGATATTCAGCGTAAAGTTACAGGAATATTATCTGCTTATGATGAGTTAATTGAAGTTAACAAATCTCGTATAAGTTTGTTGTCAAAAGTTGTTCAAGAAACTTTTAAAGAGTGGTTTGTTCGTTTTCGTTTTCCGGGTTTTCAAGAAGCAAAGTTTGACAAAGGCATTCCAGAGACATGGTCGATAAAGTCAATTTTAGACGAATCTAATTTCAAATTAATTAAGCCAAATGTTGATCAATTTGAAGGTGATAAAAAATACTATGCCACAGCACAGGTAGATGAAATAACCCTTTTATCTCCTACTGCATTGGTTTCATACTCAAACAGGCCGAGTCGTGCTCAATATCAACCTACTGAAAATTCAGTTTGGTTTGCTCGTATGAAAAATACATATAAAATTCTATCCGTCTCAAATGAAGATAAGGCTCTAATTAACAACGCTATTCTATCCAGCGGTTTTGTAGGGCTTGAGGCAAAGGAAACATGGTATCCATTTTTATATAGTCTAATTTCTAGTAGAAATTTTCACGATACAAAAGATGTGTACTGTACAGGTGCAACTCAAGAGTCATTAACAAATAGTGGCTTAAAGCAAATTAAAGTACTAATTCCTGAAAAGGAGCTAGTGCTGTCATTTTCAAAGATTATCAGGCCTGTTATTGATCAAATTGACGATGTACAAGCAGTAATCAATAAAATAGAGATTCAAAAGAATGCTCTTTTATCAAGGATATTGTCAGGAAAGTTAAAGGTAGATGACTTGGATGTTATTTTTTCGACTTCTAAAGATAAATTGGATCTTTAATAAGCAAGGAATATTATGGTTAAAGGAAAGGTTAAAAACATCATTAGTGAAGATGATATTGAACAAGCATTGGTTCAACGGCTTCAACATGTTTACGGCATTGATTCATTAAATTGTTTTACAGCTCAACCTGACGACTTAAAAGATGGTTCGGGCCGAACAGATAAACGTGATGTAATATTTTCTGATCATTTGCGTGAAGCTTGCCTTACTATAAACCCTGATATTCCTGAAAAAGTTATTGATGAACAAGTTATTGAAAAAATAACTGATCGCAGAGCGGCTATGAACCCGGTAGCGGCTAACCGTGAACTAGACACATTTATTCGCGATGGTGTGCCTGTTGAGTTTGATGATGCTAATGGGAGAAAGCAAAAAGAGACCGTTCGCTTAATCGACTTTAACCAATCGTCACCTAAAGACAGCTCTAATAAATATCTTGCGGTTACACAACTTTGGATAAAATCATCTGTTCAAGCACCTAAGGCTGGTTACCGTAGACCTGATATTATCTTATATATCAATGGACTACCTCTTGTCTTTATTGAACTTAAAAACTCTAATGTAAAATTGCGCTCTGCTTACGATGACAACTTAAAAAACTATAAGCATGACATTCCACAGCTTTTTCATTGTAATGCGTTTTGCGTTTTATCTAATGCAATTGAGTCTAAGATAGGCAGTTTTACGGCTGGTTGGGAACATTTTTTTAATTGGTTACGTGTTGATAATGAGAAAGAAAAAATTAACCGTCAACAAATTAAAGACGAAGGGATAAGTGTTGAACGTGTCATTAATGGTTTGTTAGCACCAGAAAAATTGTTGGATTACATTGAGAATTTTGTATTGTTTCATAAAGAAACTAACAAGATTATTGCTCAGAATCACCAGTTTATGGGGGTTAACCAAGCGTACTCTAGGTTTTTAAGGCGTGAGGAGCTAGACGGTAAACTTGGTATTTTCTGGCACACTCAAGGCTCAGGTAAGAGCTTCTCAATGGTGTTTTACGTCAGGAAGATATTCAGAAAGGTAACGGGCAATTTCAGCTTTGTAGTGGTTACTGATAGAACCGACCTTGACGATCAAATATACCGTAACTTTTTGCATTCAGAAGTCATTAATAAAAAAGATGCGGCTCAACCTGCGAATTCTTTAGAGTTAAGAGATTATCTGGGTAAAAATAAAAAAGTCATATTTACACTGATTCAAAAATTCCGTTACGACAAAGGTAAGCAATATCCACAATTGTTTGACCCGAAAAAGGAAAAACGGGAAGTAATAGTTATTGTAGATGAAGCACACCGAACTCAATATAAATCATTAGCGGAAAATATGCGGGAAGGCTTAAAAGGAGCACACTTCTTAGCATTCTCTGGTACACCTCTTTTAGGTAAAAAGTATAAAGATCGATCGGTCATTGGTAAGACTGAAGAGTGGTTTGGTGATTACGTTTCTGAGTACACCTTTCAAGACGCTGCTGATGACGGAGCAACGGTGCCGCTTTATTACGAAAAGCGCGTACCTGAAATGTTGATTCAAAATGATGATTTAAGCGATGAATTTTATGAGTTGTTGGAAGACGAAAACTTAGATGAAGCGCAACAGCAAAAGCTAGAAAAGAAATTTTCCAAGGAGATGCAGGTTGTAGTTCGTGATGATCGCCTTGAAACCCTCGCCAAAGACATCGTCTATCATTTTCCAAGGCGCGGATACCTTGGTAAAGGTATGGTAGTCGCGTTAGACAAGTTCACAGCTGTGAAAATGTATGACAAGGTTCAGCATCACTGGAAAGAAGAAATTAAGCGTCTTCGAGGTCTTGTTAAAAAGTCTACAAGTGACATTGAGAAAGCTCGTTTCAAGAAAATTGTTGATTTTATGCGCTCTGTCGAAATGGCAGTTGTTATTAGTGATCCGAAAGCAGATCAAGAAAGATTCGAAAAAGCGAACTTAGATATCAAGCCGCATATAGCTCGATTAGAGCAATTAGATAAACACGGTCACGATGTTGAATATAATTTTAAAGATCCAGAACACCCTCTTCAAATAGTTTTTGTTTGTGCCATGTGGCTAACAGGCTTTGATGCCCCTACTATATCAACGCTTTATTTAGACAAGCCCATGAAGGGACACACTTTAATGCAAACTATCGCGAGAGCGAATCGGGTGGCATCTCATAAAATAAAAGGATACAGCGGGAAGTTCATCGAAAAGAAAAATGGCGAAATTGTCGATTACTACAATGTTTTCCGCAACATGAAAGAGGCACTAAAAGACTATGGACAAGGAGACATTGTTGGTGAAGGTGAAGGTGAAAAAGAAGGTGAAACACCTTCAGTGCAAGAAAAATCTGAGCTATTCAGATTATTAGATGATGCAATCACTCAGGCTGATAATTGGTGTAAAGAAAGAAATATAAACCTCAAAGCAATTGCTGATAATGAAGATATATTTCAAAACATAGAATTATTTGAAGAATTTGCAGATACCTTGTTGAGCAAGGATCAGTGGAGAAAAAACTTTTATGTTTACGATAATACCGTTTCTTCACTGTTCGAGGCATGTAAACCAGAAATTTTGAAACAAGGTCGCCGCCCTCTTATTGCAGTTATCCAATATTTAAGAGGTATTGTTGATGCGCATGTTGAGCAAGTAGACATTGATGACTTAACTCGGAAAGTTTCTGATTTGCTTGATGAGAGTGTTGTTGTAGACAATACTGAAAAGTTTGCGGTTAAAGAACACAAAGCCAATTATCAAATAGTTCAAAAAGGTAAAACTTGGGATCTTTCCAAAATTAACTTTGAAAAGCTAAAGGAAGACTTCAAGGAAGCTAAATATAAAAACGTAGAGATTGCCGAGCTCAAGGCATTTATTGAAGATAAGCTTCGCAAAATGATGGAGCAAAATCATACCCGAACTGATTTCGCCGAAAAACTACAACAAATCGTAGAGCAGTATAACGCTGGCGGCTCATCAACAGAAAACTATTTTGATGACTTGATGAAGTTTACCGAAAGCATGAAGGAAGAAGATGAGCGTCATATGCGTGAAGGTTTGACCGAAGATGAACTCGAACTTTTTGATTTACTCAAAAAAGACAAAATTACAAGAGCTGAGGAACAAAAGGTTAAACTTGCAGCTAAGCACCTGATTCTAAGGCTACTTGATGGGCATCCGAAGGTATTGGTTCAAGATTGGTGGAAAGACGGTCAAACACAACTTCAGGTTAAGAATGCAATTGAAGAAGTGTTAGATAAAGACTTGCCTGAGAGCTATGGTCGAATTGAATTTAAAGAGAAGTGTGACAAGATTTATAGCTTGGTTGTAGATTTTTCTGCAAATAATAATAAGTGGGTAGCATAATACAATGACATTAGTAGTAGCAGGATACAGACAAAGCAGTCTCTCTTGGGGAACACCCAGTACTTATGTGCCAGATAGGTGTTCAGGTATTTTTATGGTCGCTGACAGTATTATTAGTACTGTAACGGCAACAGGAAGAAAGCCTTTAGTCTCTGAGTTTAGAAAAATAATAGAAGTTCCGATTCATGTTTGGGAACCTCATTTTATTGGTGAAAACTTTCACGACTATATAAAAGTATTTAACTCTCACAAATGTTTAATCGCCTTTGCGGGCAGTACTCTAACAGCGCAGCACATAATCAACTGTATTACAGGTCATTTAGGAAAGCTAAGAATTGACTATAAATCAGGTGAGAAGTTTGAATGTGTTGTTAGAAAAAGCTGCGATCCAAACAATTTGATATCAAATGGTAGATCTAGCATTTATGATGAAGATATCTTTATCCCAGATCGAGATTATCAAAATTTGTTATCTGCCGAGTTTGTCTCAGATGTTGTGGAGCATTCCATAAATAAGGCACTCGAATCGAAAATGAAACACGTCATAGACCAACAAGCCTTGGATGCAATGCGCACTGAAATTATGCTTGGTCTTACATGCCCGATAAAAAGAGTTGATCACCTTTACACATACTCATTTAGAATTAGAAATATCCCAGGAGGTGGGGTTGAAGCTTATTGCCAAAAGGATTTGGTACAAGCAAACGATATTGGCATCTTAGGAATGGTTAATACCTATGGTCCACAGGCAAAAAATGTCGCTCAAAAAGCCATGACCACAGGCAATACATTACAAGAGGACATTACTGATTATGTAGTTCAAACAGTTAAAAACGATACTACATATGAAATTGGTTTTCCATTAGCAGTAAAAACTATTGATGGTAATCAAATAACTTTTAATTATATTAGATAATAACGCTTAAAGAATTAATTCATATCCTCAAAAAAAAATAGAAAAGGTGAGCCACTAGGCTCACCTTTTATCCATTCGCAAACTTATTTATTCACGTTCGCAAACTTATTTATCATTAACAATAAAAATTATCAATCTCTATATGTCTCAACCGCTGGGCATGAACATACTAAGTTTCGGTCGCCGTATACGTCATCTATACGTGTAACGGTTGGCCAGAACTTGTTTTTAGCCACTGCAGGCACTGGGAATGCAGCGTAAAAACGGTCGTACGCGCGGTCCCATTCGTTACCTAACACATCGCCTTGTGTATGCGGTGCAAACACTAGCGGGTTGTTTTCGATTGACCATTCGCCAGAGATTACTTTTTCGATTTCGCCTTTAATTGACACCATTGCTTCGATAAAGCGGTCAATCTCACCTTTTGATTCAGACTCAGTTGGCTCAATCATTAATGTGCCAGCTACTGGGAACGACATAGTTGGTGAATGGAAGCCGTAATCTTGCAAGCGCTTAGCTACGTCCATTTCAGTAATGCCTGATTGCTCTTTAAGCGGGCGTAGGTCAACAATACATTCGTGAGCAACACGGTTGTTACGACCACGGTATAAAATTGGGAAGTGCTTGCTTAGCTCATGCGTTAAGTAGTTAGCGTTCACAATGGCCATTTCAGTAGCTTGTTTTAAGCCCTCTGAACCCATCATGGTGATGTAAGCCCATGAAATAGGTAAAATAGCGGCTGAGCCGTAAGGCGCTGCCGATACCGCACCGTTACCAATGTTAGTACCTGATACGTTAATTACGCTGTGGTTTGGCATAAATGGCGCAAGGTGCGATTTAACACCAATTGGGCCAACACCTGGACCACCGCCGCCGTGTGGAATACAAAACGTTTTATGCAAGTTTAAGTGCGATACGTCTGAGCCAATAAAGCCTGGGCTTGTTACACCAACTTGCGCGTTCATGTTTGCGCCGTCCATGTAAACTTGGCCGCCGTGCTCATGAATAATGTCACAAATTTCGCGAATTGTTTCTTCGTATACGCCATGCGTAGACGGGTATGTGATCATGATGCACGATAAGTTTTCAGACACTTCTTCAGCTTTCGCTTTTAAATCAGCCATGTCTACGTTACCGTTTTTGTCGCAGTTAACTACCACAATTTTCATGCTCGCCATTTGCGCTGATGCAGGGTTAGTACCGTGCGCAGAGCTTGGGATTAAACATACATTACGGTGTGCATCCCCTCGTGACTCGTGGTATTTACGAATCGCGATTAAGCCTGCGTATTCACCTTGTGCGCCAGAGTTTGGCTGAAGTGATACTGCATCGTAACCGGTAATATTTACTAGCCAATCGTGTAGCTCGCCAATCATTATTTGGTAACCTTCTGCTTGATCTAGCGGGCAGAATGGGTGAAGGTTTGCAAACTCAGGCCACGTAATTGGGATCATCTCTGCGGTCGCGTTTAGTTTCATGGTACATGAGCCTAACGAGATCATTGAGTGATTAAGCGATAAGTCTTTGCTTTCTAGTCGCTTAATGTAGCGAAGCATGTCTGTTTCGCTGTGGTAGCTGTTAAAGTTTGGATGCGTTAGTACTTCGTCATCACGTACTAAACTTGCAGGAATTGACTCACTGCCATTTACTTCAACGTCGGCTGCAATAGCGTCAACACTTAGGCCATGGCCTTCGCCTAAAATAATATCGAATAACTCAGCTACATCGGCACGTGTTGTTGTCTCTGATACCGAAATTGAGTACTCGCCTTCGTGATTTGTTGCAAAGTTTACGCCTTTTGCAATTGCACGCGCTATTACGTCGTCTTTGCTGTCGCTTACTACTGTTAGTGTATCAAACCAAGTGCTGTGCTTAAGTGCGATGCCTTTAGCTTTAAGACCACTTGCTAAAATATCAGCAAAGCGATGTATACGCTGCGCGATAGTTTTTAAGCCTTGTGGGCCGTGGTACACCGCGTAAAACGCTGCCATGTTGGCAAGTAATACTTGTGCTGTACAAATGTTTGAGTTGGCCTTGTCGCGGCGAATGTGTTGTTCGCGCGTTTGCATTGCCATACGTAGTGCGTCGTTACCTAAACGGTCTTTAGATACACCAATAATACGACCTGGTAATGAACGTTTGTATGCGTCACGTGTTGCAAAAAATGCAGCGTGTGGACCGCCGTAACCCATAGGTACGCCAAAACGTTGAGCCGAACCAAGTACTACGTCTGCGCCTAGTTTACCCGGTGCTTTTAATAGTAATAAACTCATTATGTCGGCAGCAACACAGGCAATGGCCTTTTTGCTTTGTACGCCAGCAATTAGGTCAGTTATATCTACCACTTCGCCTGATGTAGTTGGGTATTGGAACAGTGCACCAAAAATATCGTGGTTTACGGCATCGGTGGCTTTACCTACAATTACTTCAAAACCAAACTGCTCAGCACGGGTGCTTACTACGTCGATTGTTTGTGTGTGTACGTCGTCGGCAATAAAAAATGCATTGGCTTTTTTAGCTTTTGATACGCGTTTTGCAAGGCCCATAGCCTCTGCAGCCGCTGTTGATTCGTCAAGTAGTGATGCGCTTGCTAAATCAAGACCGGTTAAATCTAGGGTCATAGTTTGGAAGTTTAATAATGATTCTAAACGCCCTTGTGCAATCTCTGGCTGATACGGTGTGTACGCTGTATACCAACCTGGATTTTCTAGTACGTTACGTAAAATTACGTGCGGTACGTTAGTTGGGTGGTAGCCTTGGCCAATGTACGATTTGAAAACTTTATTTTTGCTTGCTACTGATTTTAGGTAGCTTAGTGTTTCAACTTCAGTACGGCTTTGTCCAACTGTTAACGGTTGCTCTAAACGAATGCTAGCAGGTACAGTTTGGTCAATGAGCTCTTGCACACTCGATACTTCTAAAGCACTTAGCATATCGCTTACTTGTGCTGGGCTTGGCCCAATATGGCGGCGAATAAAATCTTGCTTTTGCTCTAGTTCTTCAAGAGATTTGGCGTTTGACATGAATCCAGATTCCTATGATCTAAAAAGTGTGGCTACTGCTGATGGGTAAACAGCAATAACTTAAAATTTTTATAATTTAACGGCTTACTATGTATGGGAAAGTGAGCTATAAAATCATAAAAGCCCCGATATCTAAACAAAACACGCGGGGCTTTTAGTTATCTACAAAGAATAATTATTCTTCGTCGATAGTGTGCGAGTAACCTTCAGCGTCTAATAAGTTGTCTAGCTCAGACTCGTCAGATGCTTTAATACGGAATAACCAACCGTCGCCGTAAGCGTCGTTGTTTACTGTTTCAGGTGAGTCTTCAAGTTCTTCATTAATAGCAACAATTTCGCCACTGATCGGTGCGTAAATGTCTGATGCTGCTTTAACCGATTCTGCTACTGCACAGTCTTCGCCAGCGTCTACTTCGTCGCCAACTTCTGGTAATTCAACAAATACCATGTCGCCAAGAAGTTCTTGTGCATGCTCAGAAATACCAACAGTAAATGTACCGTCGCCCTCGTTACGAACCCACTCGTGTGAAGGTGCGTATTTTAACTCGCTAGGAATGTTGCTCATTTTATTTGTCCTTTGGTTTATATTGGGAGGATACCAATCACAATAATGATTGTGATTGGTATAACCAAATTATTTAAATTATTGATTTACCGTTACGTACAAAGCTAGGCTTTACTACTTTAACGTTTACTAATTTTTTACGCATTTCTACTTGAGCTGTATCGCCTGTTGAACGTGGTACACGTGCAAGGGCTACACTAAAACCAAGTGTTGGTGAGAAAGTACCTGAGGTAATAATACCTTCACCACCATCAACAATTACTTTAGAACCGCTACGCAAAACGCCTTTTTCTTCAAACACTAAGCCAACAAGTTTATCAGTGCTTTTTTCTGCGCGTTGCTTAACAAGTACGTCACGACCAATAAAGTCGCGATCTTCTGGTTCCCATGCAATGGTCCATGCCATGTTAGCTGCAAGTGGTGATACACTTTCGTCCATATCTAGACCGTAAAGGTTCATACCTGCTTCTAAACGTAACGTGTCGCGTGCACCTAAACCAGCAGGCTTAACACCTGCATCTAGAAGTTGTTGCCATAAATCGGCTGCTTGGTCGTTCGGTACTACTATTTCGTAACCGTCTTCGCCAGTATAACCCGTTGTGGCAATAAATAAATCACCTACTTGAACGCCAAAAAACGGCTTCATACCTTCAACAGCGGCTTGTTGCTCAGCATTTAAAAGTGTGGCTGTTTTTGCTTTAGCGTTAGGCCCTTGCACTGCAATCATTGCAAACTCTGGGCGCTCTGTAACAGTTACGTCAAAGTCGCTCGATACGTTAGCTAAATGCGCTAGGTCTTTTTCGCGCGTTGCTGAGTTAACAATTAGGCGGTAAAACGTTTCACTAAAGAAATAAATAATTAAGTCGTCTATTACACCGCCTTGCTCGTTAAGCATGCCTGTGTAAAGCGCTTTGCCTGGTACGGTTAATTTTGCAACATCGTTAGCTACTAGCTTACGTAAAAATGCTTTTGCTTGAGGCCCTTCAATATCAACAATAGTCATGTGTGATACGTCAAACATACCTGCGTCGGTACGTACGCTATTGTGTTCTTCTATTTGTGAGCCGTAGTTGATTGGCATTTCCCAGCCATGAAAATCAACCATTTTTGCGCCCGCTTCTAGGTGCTTAGCATGTAGTACAGTTTTAGAAGTCATAACATTCCTTCACGTTTAAATTAACCCTGTTTAGGGCGTGGCTTAAATAGATATAAAAACAGGTAAACATTGTAATGCTCGCCTGTTGTTTTTATTCGTTATGCGGCTTCACTATGCATAAGTGCAAAGCCTTGCGCTTGCATGTAGCTTTGCCATTTTTGTAATTTTTGTTGTTTAGCTACTAATACAAAGTGTTGTTCGTCGTTTTTATCAATGGCGGTAATAAATACATCACCGCTTTGTGCACCGTAGCAAAGTTGCGCGTCAGAAAGGCGCAAACCTGGTGTTAATTTAAAAGCATTAACTAGGGTATCAAATGCGTTGTCGCCACTTAAAATAAAGCTTGCCAGATCGGTGCGTACTACATAATCAATATCAAAACGTAATTGCTGCTCGTTTATAAGCGCTTGTAGTTGAAGGCTTGCGTTGTGTGGTAGTACGAATCTAAAGGCGGTTTCGCTAAAGTAATAAACAGCAAAACTGTAGTCAGAATTATAGTCGCCATCAAGCGTGCCTTTTAAGCCTAAACCACTGGCGGTAAGCTTAGTTAAATCAAGGCCTAAAATAGTGCTTAAAAATACACTGGTTTCGGTGCCGCTAAAATCCATTACAACGTGATTGTTGTTAGTTTGCAAAGCGTTAGTAACCGCACTACTTGCGTTGCTGTGGCGGGCAAACATTATTGGGTTAAAAGTCATAACAAACACCTGTGTATTTTTGATTACAAAAGTATATTGCCCACGCCTATCAACAACAAATTGTAATTATTTATCAATTGATAAATAATACTTATATATATAGCCATATAAATTGTAATTTTAAATATGAAAAACATATCAACAGACGGTTTACGTACTTTTGTAATGGTAGTTGAAATAGGTGGCTTTGCTAAAGCAGGCGATTTACTTGGCCTGTCGCAACCTGCTGTAAGTTTGCAAATAAAGCGCTTAGAAGACGTGCTTGGCTATAAACTATTTAAAAAACAAGGGCAGCGCCAAGTATTAAACCAGTACGGCGAGCTATTATTACCTATGGCAAAACAAATGATGCAACACAACGATGCTATTTTGCAGCAGTTCACCTCAGAAAACATTGCAGGTAAAGTGCGCTTGGGTATTCCGAGCGAATTTGCAGCGCGCATACTACCTTCTATTATTGGCGACTTTGTGGCGCTCTACCCTGAGGTGTCGTTAGAGGTTAAGTCGCGTTTAAGTAAGCATTTGCTTTCGGCTTCTCGCCAAGATCAGTTTGATTTAGTACTTGCGCTAAATGAGCGACTCAACTCTGATAAGTTTCCTATTTTTATGCAAGACGAACTAGTGTGGGTGGGCGACCTTTCACTTGCGCATAATGAGGTGGTTACACTAGTTACCGCACCAGAGGGATGTATTTATCGTCGCCGTGCTACTGATGCATTAAAAAGTGCAGGCATTAAATACCGAATAGTTTATAGCAACGCCGATTTAACCGGCCTTATTGCTGCATTAAAAGAAGGCTTAGGTATTACGGTACTTGCCAAAAGTACAGTACCAAGTGAGCTTAACTATCAGGTTCAAACCAAACATTTACCGGCTCTTGGTAATATTGGTATTAGTTTGGTTAAAAGTTCGGGTGAGTCGGATCATGCAGTAGATAAGCTCGCGGAGTTTATAGCGCTACGTTTAGGTTATAGCTAATCAAAACTTTATAACGAGTAAAGCAATTACAAACTAATACAAAAGAAACAATTTAGTTAACAAAGTTGCATAAGCAGGTGTTTTTAGTTCCATTAAACTGAATAATTAAATAGTTATTAACACTGATTCGTATTCGTTAACGTGTTCAAATTACGCCAATTAAGATAATTGACATGATTAGGAACACAATGAACCCTAAGTTTTTAGTATCTACTTTGGCAACTGCGGTTGCTTTGTCTTTTAGTGCTACTGCAATAGCAAAAGACACCAGCAATAAAGAACAACGCTTTGAACAAATCACTGTTATTGGCTCTCAGCAAGCAATTAACGATATTCCTGGTTCAGCTACGTTTATTTCTGAAGAAGAGCTTCAAAAATTCCAGTTTACCGATATTTCTCGCGTTTTAGCGTCTGTTCCGGGCGTTTACGTGCAAGAAGAAGACGGTTATGGCCTTCGTCCTAATATTGGTATGCGCGGTACAGGTACTGGCCGTAACGATAAAATATCAGTAATGGAAGACGGTGTATTAGTTGCACCAGCACAATATTCAGCACCTTCTGCATACTACTTCCCTACTATGGGTCGTATGGAATCTATTGAAGTATTAAAAGGCGCAGCCTCAGTTAAGTACGGCCCGCGTACTACGGGTGGTGTTTTAAACTTACTTTCGCGCAGCTTACCAACTGAGCCAAATAGCTCAAAAGGTATGGTAGATGCAGCCCTTGGTAGCGACGGTTACTACAAAGGCCATGCTTACTTTGGTAAAGAAAAAAATAACACAGCAGGTTTAATTGAAGTATTTACTTACGGCGCAGACGGCTTTAAAGAGCTGCCAGTAGGCAATGACAACACCGGCTTTGAAAAAACAGATTTACTATTAAAGTTTGGCCATACGTTTGGACAAAACGATGCGCATAATCTTGAGCTAAAAATTAAGTACTCTGACGAAACATCAGACGAAACATACATGGGCTTAACTGACGAAGACTATCAAGAAAGTCCTTACCGTCGTTATGCTGCATCGCAAAACGATGAAATGAATACGCGCCACAACGCATACCAACTTAACTACGCGTACCGTTTTGGTGATGGCTATGAGTTTTTAGCTACGGCTTACTTAAACGATTTTCACCGTAACTGGTATAAAGCCAGCAGCGTAGGTTTAAGTACTCTTGAGCAGTACAGCGATTTTGAAGCAAACCCAACAAGCGAAGGCATTGAAGGTATTGGCGTTAAAGCTAATAACCGCGATTACCAAGCTAAAGGTATTCAGTCTGAATTACATATTCCGGCAGGCGATCACTATGTGACTGTTGGCGTACGTTACCACGAAGACGAAATGGATCGTTTTCAATGGGAAGACAAATACACACTTAATCAAGACCTAAGCTTAACGCTTACAGAGCAAGGCGTTCCGGGCTCTGATAGCAACCGCGTAGATAGTGCAGAAGCAAGCACCTTGTTTATTCAAGACGAGTGGACAATTGACGCATTAGTAGTAAGTGCTGGTCTTCGTTATGAAGACATTACTATTACGCGTGAAGAGTGGTCTAAATCAGATCCAACACGCAGCAACGGTTTAACTAAAGATGTGTCGAACGACACTGAAATTTTAGTGCCGTCACTAGGTGCTACATACACGCTTAACGAAAACGTAACGCTACTTGCGGGCATTCAAAAAGGTTATGCACCAGCTGCACCTGGTAATGCTGACCAAGAAGAAGAAGAAAGTGTAAACATTGAGTTTGGCTCTCGCTTTAATATGGATGGCTTTAGCGGTGAAGTAATTGCATTTTACTCAGACTACGACAACATGCACGGTAACTGTACTGCAGCGGTTGGTTGTAGCGACGACAACATTGGCGACCAATACAACTACGGTGAAGTAGAAGTAGCGGGCTTTGAATTTAGTGCAGCACGTACGTTTGCAACTGATACAGCTATGTTCCCAGTTAAATTAACGTACACCTACACAGACTCTGAGTTTAAAAACGATTTTGATTCAGAAATTTGGGGCGCGGTAGAAAAAGGCGATGCAATACCTTACGTACCAGAAAACCAAGTAGCGTTATCGTTAGGTGCTGAGTTTTCTGCGTTTGTAGTTAACAGCCAAATACGTTACGTATCTGATGCGCATGCTAACTTAACTGAGTCGGGCTTAAACGCAATTGATAGCCGCGTAGTATGGGATTTAGCTGCTAAATACTTAATCGATGAAAATCAAAAAGTATACCTAAGCGTTGATAACTTGTTTGATAAAACATACGTTGCTAACCGTTCAAACGGTGGCATTCAACCAGGTAAGCCGAGGACTGTACAGATGGGCTACACTTACTCATTCTAACGAGTTAAATAGCTCTCTAGCTGCGTTAAAAATAACTCATATAAGAACAACTATATTTCGTTATTTTTGTCTTGCTATAGAGTTATTTTCCTATCGCTATAATAGAGTATCAATTGATATAAAATTAAAAGCGTAAATTACAGACACATCGAGTAGGGTGAGGCTTTTGCCTCATCCCTCTCACAGAACCGTACGTACGGGCCTCGTATACGGCTCCTGTATTCTTCTATCCCTTCGGCTTATTTTCTAAACGCCGATTGAGCAAGCCATCCTGTACTTACTTTTTCCATTGAATATAAACCTTGCTCCTCAAACCATTGGTTTGGCATCGCTACATTCGATAATGGACTTAGAGAGTTTCGCCATGAGTTCATTTTGATGAACTTAAATGGCGGCTTTTTCCCTAATTGTTTTAGTCGCTTATGCAACCTCGCTGGGTTTTTCCACAACCTTAACTGAATTGCCCTTAATCGTCGTCTCACCCACCTTGCCAACAAATTTAGCACTCGTTTACAATTGGCTATACTGAAATAATTTACAAAGCCGCGCACCACTGGATTGAGTCTTTTTATTACTTCAATTAAGTTCATGCCACTATTTCGCTTTGTTAATCGTTTAACTCTTTGTTTAAAGCCTTTGAGTTTTGTGGCTTGGATACGCGTCCAATTACTGCCTATCTCCACTCCCAAAAATTTTACGCCTTCACTACTATGCGCTATGTGCGTTTTCTTTTGGTTGACTGTTAACTTTAAGCCTTTTTCGAGTATCTGAGTCGCTACTGTGAGTGCATTCTTGGCTGCTTTTTCTGTGCAGCATAAGATCAATATGTCGTCGGCGTACCTCACTATTCTGTGATTTCGCTTTTTCATTTCTTGATCAAATGCATCTAGGTAGATATTCGCCAACAGTGGACTGATAACACCACCTTGTGGACTTCCTAGCTCACTCGCTTCCCAATTATTGCCTATCATTACTCCGCTTTTTAAAAACTGTTTGAGCAGTTTTAAGATGCTACCGTCTGTCACTTTGCGTTTGACGCTGCTTATGATCAAGTCGTGATCGAGTAGGTCAAAACACTTCGACAGATCCATATCAACCACCCACTCACGGTGATATTTACGAATAAATACCGTGGCTTTGCTGATGGCGTCATGACAACTTCGTTTCGGCCTGTACCCATAACTTGATGGGTGAAAGTCGATGTCGAAGAGCGGTTGGAGAATGTTCAATAGTGTTTGTTGTACTATGCGGTCGCGAACTGTTGGAATTCCCAGCAGTCTCACACCACCATCATCTTTCGGTATTTCTATCCGTTTGACTGGCTGTGCGCGATACTGCTTGCTTTGCAGTTCACCTTGCAGTTGTTTCAAGTTTTCTTCTAAATTCAAGGCGAACGCGGCTATGGACTGCCTATCTATTCCGGCCGCTCCTTTCGCTGCTTTCACTTTTTTGAATCCCTTGTACAGGTTATTAATATCTAATAATTGCCCATACAAGCTGTAGTAAACTGTCATCAATTGCCTTTGCTTACGGTATGTCTGTCGTTTCACATTGATGTATAGTGGTGTTCTTCATGAGGACATTAGGTGTGCTAGCCGAATGGCAATCTGCCTAAGTGGTCGCTCATTACTCCCATGCTCGGCCTTCAGTTCTCAGCGTCCACATTCCTGCTTAGCCGTCATCTATTGCCTATTTCCGTCGAAATACATGTGAGCCTATACGTCGATACTCCTGATTTTCATACACTTAAAGAATACTTCCCCCCTTCGCAATCAATTAAAACTTTTGATTAAAATTGACCCTATCAAACATTCTGTTGATAGTCGGCTTGGTTTTGTCCTCCACACCATTACTGGCTTTCATCGGCCTAGCCTTACTCACTACTACGGGTTCATCTGCCACCTCACACCGACGTTAAACCTTGGGTTTCCCCTTGAGTTTAGGCCACTTATTTACACTAAGTTTAGATGCCAGGCTTCCCCAGTTACTGCACTGGCTCCCTGTTAGAAATCCCACCCTCAAGCACAGTATTGGTCTGACTAAGTATAGGGCGTTGCGCTATTTTGCACGCTGACCCACCAATACTGCCGAAACAGGTTACGGTTAGTTGTGTACCTCTAACTTCTTATGGCTTCCTTCAGACCCCACCGTTGGCCAGTGACGCCCTTGCCATTCAGATTATCTTCCCCTTAGTCAGGGTAATAAGGCATCTTTCAGCCTATCGGGTTTGCCAGCTTCGCTGGGCAAACAAAAAAGCCGAGATTGAATTTCAATCTCGGCTTTTTAATACATAAAACTTATCGTTTTATATATTAGTTATTTGCGTTACGTTGGCGTAATACTTCAAACAAACAAATACCCGTGGCTACCGATACGTTTAAGCTTGAAACAGTACCCGCCATTGGGATTTTAACGAGCATATCGCAATGCTCACGCGTTAAGCGTCGCATGCCCTCGCCTTCTGCGCCCATAACAATAGCCATTGGCCCTGTTAAGCTTGCATCAAATACGTGATTATCAGTTTCGCCAGCGGTTCCTACAACCCATACGCCTGCATCTTTAATTTCGCGAAGCGTACGTGCAAGGTTAGTCACTTGAATAAGCGGTACTGTTTCGGCTGCACCACAGGCCACTTTACGTGCAGTACCGTTAAGCTTAGCCGATTTATCTTTAGGTACAATCACAGCGTGAACACCTGCCGCGTCTGCACTACGTAGGCATGCGCCTAAGTTATGCGGATCGGTAATACCATCAAGCACAAGTAAAAACGGTGTGTCTTCACGAGCGATTATCGCATCAAGATCTTTTTCATTAAACGTTGGCGCTGCTTTTACGTTAGCAATAATACCTTGATGCTGCTCACCTTTTGATTTGCTATCAAGGGCTTTACGCTGCATAAACTGTACTGAAATACCAAATTTACGTGCTTCATCAATAATCGGAGTTGAGCGTTTGTCGTCACGACCTTTAAGGGCGTAAATTTCTACAAAGCGCTCTGGTTCGCTTTCTAAAATTGCTTCAACAGAATGAAAGCCAAAAATTAATTCATTACTCACGTATTGTCTGCTCCTGGGCTAGTACGTTTGCGGGCATTTTTGCCTGCTCTTTTAGGCTTTTTAACGGCCTTCTTCTTTGGTTTTTTCTTTACGGCAGAGTCTGCTGCTTTTTTATCTGCAGGTTTTGTTGCAGACTTATTTGCAGGCTTGCCTTTATCTTTATTTGCTGGCTTTTTTTTACCTTTTGGTTTGTCATCGCTGTGCGACTTTTTACCTGGTACTTTGCCTGCTTTTAATTGCGAACGCACACTTGCTGGCGCATGCTCAGACTTACCTGAACCTTTTTTTGGTGCACGACGACGTGAGTATCTGTCTTGTGCAACATCGCCTTTAAGCGTTAAGTTTATACGGCGATCGTCTAAACTAACCGACGCAACTTTAACTGTTACTTTATCGCCAAGGCGATAAACTTTGTGAGAGTGCTCACCTATTAGGGTGTGTTTTGCAGCATCATGCGCAAAAAACTCGTCGCCTAAATTAGTAACGTGTATAAGCCCATCAATTTGTAAATCGTCTAAACGAATAAACAAACCAAAATTGGTAACCGATGAAATAACACCATCAAACTCTTCACCTACATGGTCTTGCATAAACTCACATTTAAGCCAATCAGCTACTTCGCGAGTTGCATCATCGGCGCGGCGCTCTGTTGTAGAACACTGCTCACCTAGTTGATCAACTTCATCGTCGGTGTAAGCATATTCGCCAGACGTTTGCTGACCTTGTGCTTTTATTACTGCTTTAATAGCACGATGCACTACTAAATCTGGGTAACGGCGTATTGGCGATGTAAAATGCGCGTAAGCCGATAACGCTAAACCAAAGTGACCAATGTTATCTGGCTGATATACAGCTTGTTTCATTGAACGCAGTAACATAGTTTGAATAAGTTCAGCTTCTGGGCGGTCACCTAGTCGCGCTAATACTTGCGTTATTTCTTTTGGTGTTGGCTCGTCGCTTAATGTGCTTTCAATACCTAACTCGCCTAAAAACTTAGTAAAGTTACCTAGTTTTTCTTGGTCTGGTTCGTCATGCACACGATAAAGCGCGCTTGCTTCATGCTTTTCAAGAATTTTAGCCGCTGATACGTTGGCTAAAATCATACATTCTTCAATGAGTTTGTGCGCGTCGTTACGAATAACAGGCACTATTGATTCTATTTTACGCTGAGCGTTAAATACAAAACGTGTTTCTAGGGTTTCAAACTCTATGGCACCACGGTCTTGGCGTGCAGCTTTAAGTGCCATGTACATTTGCTGTAAATCAGTTAAATGTGGCACAACGGCTGAGTATTCTTCGCGTAGTTTTTCGTCGTTTTGTAAAATGGCATTTACTTTGGTGTAAGTTAAACGTGCATGCGAGTTCATTATCGCTTCGTAAAACTTATAACCCGAAAGTTTACCCGCGCTCGACACGGTCATTTCGGCAACCATACATAAGCGATCTACTTTTGGGTTAAGCGAACATAATCCGTTAGAAAGCACTTTTGGTAGCATCGGAATAACTTGCTCAGGAAAATACACTGAGTTACCACGCAAAATTGCTTCTTTGTTAAGCTGCGTGTTCATTCCTACGTAATGCGATACATCAGCAATGGCAACCCATAAGCGCCAGCCACCTGATTTTTTAGGTTCACAATATACGGCGTCATCAAAGTCGCGTGCATCTTCGCCATCAATAGTTACAAGTGGTAAATCACGTAAATCTACACGACCTTGTTTGTCAGCTTCTTCAACAAATTCACCTAGGTGAGCAACTTGTGCTTCAACTTCTTCTGGCCATACATGTGGAATATCGTGATTGCGCAGTGCAACTTCAATTTCCATACCTGGGGCTAAATGCTCACCAAGTACATCTATAACTTTACCTACCGCGTTCATGTTACGGCTTGGATTTTGCGTAATTTTAACCTGCACCATTTGGTTATGGCGTGCACCGTTTTCGTTGCCTGGTAAAATCATTATATCTTGCGTTATGCGCGGGTCTTCAGCGACTACAACAGCAACACCGTGCTCAACAAAGTAACGGCCAACAATTGGCGCGCGCTCGTTAGTAAGCACTTTTATAATACGTGCATCGCATTTTGAGCCAGAACCACGTTTAGTGCCTTTAGCTAGTACAATGTCGCCATGTAACACCATATTCATTTGGTGCTTAGCAATAAACCAATCTTTACTCTCGCCTTCAACTTCTAAAAAGCCGAAACCGTCTCTGTGGCCTATTACTTTGCCTTTGGTTAAACCGGCTTCGTCAATTAGGGCGTAGCATTTAAATTTATTGAAATACAGCTGTCCGTCACGCTCCATAGCGCGAAGGCGGCGTTTAAATGCTATTTGGCGTTCGTCATCGTTTACTGCTAGTTCTTCACATAATTGCGCGTAGTTAGCAGGCTTTGAACGCTCTTGAAGGTGAGTAAGTATAAACTCACGACTAGGGACTGGGTTTTCGTACTTTTCTTGTTCTCGACTGAGATTTGGATCTTGGTTTGACATTCACTATCTTGTTAGTTGGTTATGTAGGTATTTTAACCCATATAGTTATAATGAGACAGGTAAAAGCTATTAAACTTTTAAGAAAGCACTTTTACCTTGCTGTTTACCTTGCTGTATAGTTTAAAAATCTAGCGCAATGGGGCTTAACGATCCCTTAACTGCAAAGTGTTTAGTCATCTCGTAGCAATGCTAAAACCTATACTATTTTTTTTGTAGGTTTTTCCACAGCAGTTTACTTATATTATCAATAAAGCTTGGGTCTTCTTCTTTCATCGTAAGTAAAATCTGCTTATTCATTTGTGTTTTATTTTGAGCGTAAATCCAACGATTTTTATTAAACTGCTGGGCAAACTCAAGTACACCCGCTTGTAGTTCGTCGTTATTTGCAAACACAGCTTCAACTACTTTGTTCTCTAGCAACTGCTGTGCACCAACCCGCTCTCCTGACATAGCTAGACGATTAAAGAAGGTTTGCGAAATAGCCTTATTAATTATAGGAAACATCGACGGAAAAAATGGCACCATTACATCCACTTCAGGAAAACAAAAAAAGCCTTTGTCTGATTTCATAAATCTAAAGTCGCACGCACACGCAAGTACAGAACCATTACCATAGGTATGCCCGTTTAACGCAGCAATAATAGGCATAGGAAAAGTAACTATGCGTTTAAATAAGTCACTTATTTGAATCATAAAGTCTGAAATTGCTGCAGGTAAAATACTTGGATTAGACATCCATTGGAGGTCGATACCCAATGACCAGTTTTTATCACTTGAAGACGTTAAAATAACTGACTTAATATTTTGTTCTGCTTCAATGTGGTCTAGGTGTAAATTAAACTCAGCCAAAAACGCTGGGTTGTGGCGGTTTTCAGCGGTATTCATGGTGAGTATAGCGATATTATTTTTAGTTGTTAGTTCTATTAAATTTGCCATTAAAACCTCTTTTAGCGCTTTTTAAGCTAATTTTAAGCGCTGTTCGTTACTTTTATATATCATAGTAATACTTTGCTTATAATTTATAAACCCGCTAATTAAAGCCACCCTTTTTGTTTAGCTATACGCGCAGCATCTATGCGGTTAGTGGCGTTTAATTTTGCAATGGCATCCGATAGGTAGTTACGCGTAGTCCCTTCGCTAATAAATAACTGCTTGGCTATGTCGCTTGTTTTAAGGCCATCGCTTGCAAGTTTAAGGGCTTTACGTTCTTTGTCGGTAAGTGGATCTGCGTCGTCTAATGCATTAATAGCAAGCTCTGGGTCAATTACCTTTTGTCCCTGCATTACTTTTTTAAGCGCATTTATTAACTCTTCACTTGGTGCTTCTTTTAAAATAAAACCTTTTACGCCAGTCGTAAGCGCTCGCCTAATATAACCCGCACGAGAAAATGTAGTCATAATAACCATTTTTATAGCAGGAAATTTAGCGGCTATTTTTTCGCTAAGCTCTATACCATTCATGGTTGGCATTTCTATATCGGTTAAAATTATATCGGGATGCAAATCACTATCAAGCGCCTCAATTGCATTAAGTGCATCTTGCCCGTTACTTGCTTGACCAATAATCTCAATATTAAAATCAAGCCCTAACAATGCTGCTACTGCGTCGCGTACAAGCGCCTGATCTTCCACTAAATATACTCTGATCATTATAAATCCTTAGCTGTAATTGGAAGCACTACTTTTAAAGTAAAATTATCGCCACAGGCAAATACTGCACTGCCATTGAGTTGCTCTGCTCGCTCTTTAATACCATTTAGGCCATTGCCCGAATTCAATGTACTGCACGGACCATGGTCAATTACGGTTATAAGTAACTGCTGCGCTGTTTGTTCTATATTTATTTCGCAATTTTTTGTGTTGCTATGGCGTAATAAGTTAGTAACTGCCTCTTTAATTATAAGGCCTGCTATACCCTCTACTTTAGCGGGCAGAGCATTTAAAACCACATTAAATGAAACGTTAAATCCTTGCTCTATTAACCTTTGCTTTAACTGTGCTACTTGGCTGACAAGATTAAGCTGTTTTAAATCACTTACGGCGCTTCTTACATCGCTAAGCAACTGCCTTGCCAAATCGGCCACTTGTGCAATTTCGCTATTTGCTTGAGCGTAGCGCTCTCCTTGGTTTAATTTATTAGCAAGCTCAGCTTTTAAAGCAATAGATGAAAGTGAATGACCTAAAATATCATGCAAGTCGCGAGCTATTCGTTCTCGCTCTGCAATAGCTGCTAATTGCTCTAGTTGGTTAGCGCTTTCTTGTTCGCGCTTTTTGTATAAGCTTTCTCTTTTTGCTGCAATACCGTAACTAAATAATGTGGCGCATAGAATCAAAGCAACGCCTAAAAAGTATTGAACCTTACCTATATCTCCAATATATGTGCTTAATAAAACCGTGAATATAATTGCGATCGCAGCATAAATCCTTTGACGGGAGCTGTAAGAGTAGCCTGCTATATAGGCTACGAAACCAAATAAAGTAGGCGTACCTGTGGTGTAAAAAGTAGCGCAAAAACAAATTAAGAGCATGGCTACAAATAACTTAGTCACCCCTGCGCTTTTACAGTTTATTGCTTTTACATACAAAAGAATAAAAGCAATATAGAAGGCTAAAGACATAACAATTTGGTTAACTGTAAAGCTCGAAAAATTAATTATTAGCGGGAGTAAATAAAAGCCGGTAAAAATTAAATGTCCATATTTCCAAAAACCTTTATCGCTTTGTTGAGAAAAGCTGCTTAACGAGCTCATACTAATACCTCTGGCATATTATTTTTACTTATAGCACTATTTTTATTAATAAATATAAATAACATAAAAATGCATACCAGCATAAAGCAATCTGCGTACGTAATAGTAAAACTTAACGCCTCTAGCACTTCATTAATAGTTAAGCTGATTAAAATTAAAGAATTCATAATTACCTCCTGTTGAGTAAGGTAACTATGCCCGCGTACAAAAATAATAAGAGTGTGAAGTGTCATCAACTTTAATGACTTTTGTCATGCGGTAAAAAATTCATCTTAAGAATTTTTAAGCAATGTTAATATATTCAAAAAGTACAACAAGGAAACTAAATGCAGCCTCAGCAACAAAGTTTAATTTATTTACACATAGCGGTATTACTTTTTGGCGGGACCGCTCTATTTGCCAAACTTATTGGTTTAAATGCTTTAGATATTACCGTTTACAGAACTGCAATTGCAGGAATGGCTATTTTAGCCATGCTTTATTTTCAAAAAAAACAAATTAAACTAAACAAGCCTAAAGACTACCTTATTGCATTATTTTTAGGAGTTGCGGTGGGTATTCACTGGGTAACCTATTTTGCTGGTATGCAAATGGCCGGTATAACAATTGGGATGCTGGCGTTTTTTAGCTACCCTGTAATGACAGTGTTTTTAGAGCCCTTATTTAATAAAAGCAGGCCAAAAGCAAAAGATATAATAAGTGCGGTGGTAGTTGTTTTAGGTATTTACCTATTAGTCCCAAATGCAAACTTAGGCGACGATGTAACCCTGGGTATAATGACAGGTGTAATATCGGCATTGTTTTTTTCAATCAGAAACATTACTCATAAGCGCTACTTTAGCCAATATGGCGGGCCGCAAACGATGTTTTATCAAACCTTAGTGGCAAGTATTATGCTGTGCGCATTTATTGAAGTGCCTGTGTATGAGGTTAGTGATCATGATCTGATTTTAATTGCTATAGCGGGTATTATTTTTACGGCTACACCTCACTCATTATTTGCAGCAAGTTTAAAGCATTTATCAGCGGCAACCGCTGGGTTAATTTCTTGCTTACAACCACTTTATGGCACCATACTGGCTATAGTAATTATTCATGAACGTCCTACTGTTATGACGTTAGTTGGTGGAGCACTTATTGTTAGTGCCGCTTGTTTTGAAACGTGGTCAATCACTAAAAAGGCTCGACAATGAAAGTATTTGCACACCGTGGTGCCAGTGGCGATTTTCCTGAAAACACCGAAAGCGCTATTTTAGAAGCGTTAAAAGTAGGTGTTGATGGTATTGAAGTAGATATTCAAAGTTCCTTAGATGATTACATGTTAATACACGACTCATGGCTCGATAGAACCACCAGCGGTAAAGGTAGGGTGAGTAACTTTACGGCACATGAACTCTCTAAACTTGATGCTGGAAATGGCGAAAAAATTCCTACTCTTCAACAGTTGTTTGATTGGAATAATAATAAATATTTATTGAATATTGAGCTTAAACATACGTTTGAACTGGAGAGGTTTGCAGTTCAACTTGAGAGAAACATTAAAGCTAACAAAATATCGAAAGCCAATATTTTAGTATCATCGTTTGATCATCATCAACTACAGTGGCTTAAAAATAGGCTACCATGGCTTAAAATAGGCGCCCTTACTTCTTCTATTCCAATTAACTATGCAAAGTTTGCAAGTGACTTAAACGCTTATAGCGTGCATGCAGATAAAACCTTTATAAATAAGGCTTTTGCAGATGATGCAAAAAAAAGAGGCCTAAAGATTTATGCTTATACGGTCGATAGAGAACAAGATATAGCGCTAATGCTTGAGTATGGCATAGACGGAATTTTTACAAATTACCCAGCGCGAACCAAAGCTTACTTGTTGTCGTTACAAAAAAGCTAACTTACATCTCCCTAACTAAAATAAAAATCGTAGGGTTTAAGCATAATGAGTGTTTTTATGAAAATTTATAACTATATAGAGCAAACATTCTTTTTTACGTTAACGCGTAAAATAGTCGGTAATTTAAGTTTTGTATTATTGTTCCAAGCAATTACGTTATTTTGGCTGCATCAGAGCTTAAGTGAACAACAGCAAAGTACAGGGCTATTTTGGCTGCTTACGCTTGTTATTATATCTGGTTTTATTTTTACTCTTTTTTATATGCGTTTTTTAATTGTTCGCCCTGTTAGTGCTATGCGCGATACTTTGATAAAAATAAACCAACAAGATGCAAATTTAGCAGCAAAGCTTCCCCACTTTTCATATGACGAATTTAAAGATTTAAGCACGCAGTACAATATGTTTACTGCCCATTTAAGTGAGTTACTCAGCACAACATACAACAGCGCTCAAGCCAGCGCACACAGTAATACACAAGTGACACAGTCAATGAAAAATACTGAGCAATCAAGTGAGCAACAAATACAATTAAGCCACAGTATTATTAATGCCAGTATGCAAATAACCCAAAGCTTACAAGACATAGTAAATAATACAGATAGCGTACATAACGTTAATAATGAACACCTTAACTTTGTAAAGCTATCTGCGTCAGAACTCGCTGCTTTAGTAGAGCAGGTAAAACTTATTACTAATATGCTAGGTAGCTTTTCAAATACAATTGCGGGACTAAAAGAGAACAGTGAAAACATTCGTAGTATTTTAAAAATGGTTGAAGAGTTTTCTGATCAAACTAATTTGTTAGCCCTCAACGCCGCAATAGAAGCAGCTAGAGCGGGTGAAGCTGGCAGAGGATTTGCCGTAGTTGCAGACGAAGTACGCACGCTTTCAATAAAGGTAAGTGGCGCAACTAGACAGATTAGCGACTTTATAAATCAGATGAATGATTTGGTAAACGAGACAAATAAAGAGTCAGAGCAATTAATGACTCACTCTAATAACGCACAAAGTTCAATTAGTGCAACCTGTGATGGCTTTACTAAAATGCTTAGTGAGTTTGAGCACAACCAGCAGCAGCTGCAACAAATAGCCAGTGCTGTACATTTGCTTGAGGGCACCCAAAGTACGACTCACCAATCGGTAGAGCAAATCGTAACTTTAGGGGAGCAAGCTAAACAACAAATAGATACGGCATTAGCCGATAGCGAGCAATCTCAACAGCTAAGCTTACAAACCCAACAACAGTTAAAGCGCTTTGTGCACTAAGAAGCGTTTTCGGGCTCAGAGAAATATGGTAAATTACGCAGCTATTAATTTAAGTGTGTAAAGCGTGTGAGCTACCCTACCCCAGACTATGAAAAATTAGCCCTGCAAATAAAAACCTGGGGGCAAGAGCTTGGCTTTAGCGAAGTGGGCATTACTGATATTGACTTATCTAAGCACGAAGCCCAATTGCAACGTTGGCTTGATGCAGGCTACCACGGCTCGATGGATTATATGGCTGCCCACGGTATGAAACGCGCCCGCCCTGCTGAATTAGTGCCTGGTACACAACGTGTTATATCCGTAAAAATGAATTATCTGCCTCCCGATGCTGGCTTTGCAAAAACCTTAAAAAATAAAGAAAAAGCATATATAAGCCGCTATGCATTAGGTCGTGATTACCATAAATTAATGCGTAATCGTTTAAAAAAACTCGGCCAAAAAATAGAGCAAGAAATTGGCGAGTATGGCTTTAGACCCTTTGTAGATTCAGCCCCTGTACTTGAGCGTCAACTTGCCGAAAAAGCCGGTTTAGGGTGGCGTGGTAAGCATTCGTTATTAATTAACCAAGAAGCTGGGTCGTGGTTTTTTTTAGGCGAGCTATTTATTGATTTACCTCTACCAATTGATGCAGAAAACACCTTTGAAGGCTGCGGTAAATGCGTTGCTTGTATTACTCTTTGCCCAACAGGTGCAATTGTAGAGCCCTACGTTGTTGATGCACGTAAATGTATATCGTATTTAACCATAGAACACCAAGGGCCAATACCAGAGCAGTACCGAACTTTATTAGGCAATCGTGTTTATGGTTGTGATGATTGCCAGTTGGTATGTCCTTGGAATCGTTATGGACAAATAACTGACGAAAATGACTTTCATCCTCGCACTCAATTAAAAGATAAAGATTTACTTGAGCTGTTTGCTTGGGATGAGCCTACATTTTTAAAAAACACCGAAGGCAGCCCTATTCGTCGCATTGGTCACGAACGTTGGTTACGTAATTTAGCAGTTGGTTTAGGTAATGCAGAATTCAGCCCCGCTATTATTAATGCCCTACAAGATAAAAGCCAAATATGCAGCGAACTTGTTTTAGAGCATATTGAATGGGCACTTGCTCAGCAAAACGATAAACAACGATTACAAATTCGTAAAACAGCTAGGTTAATTAGAATTGTAGAAAAAGGCTTACCAAGGGATGCATAGCACCGCTTAAGTAAACCTTTATATTGCGAAGTAACTAGTTTTTCAAAAGTAACGATAGATCTTGTTCTATCTCTGTAAAGGCTGCTTTGACTTGTTTAACAGACTCTTCTCTTGCTACTGAGTTTTGGATAGTTTCATCTACTTTTTTATAAATAAACACCTCCTGATCTTCATCCAGTCCCATTGATGGGATACGTTCTTCGAGCTCTTCTTGTAACTGTTTAAACACTTTTTCGTTGTTTTGACGGTTTTCATTCAACAAGCTAATTAAGCTATGAAACTTACTATGAACAGTACTTGCTACGGCATTAAGTTTCGCTCGTTGTGATTCAAGCATTTTCTTGGTCATGATGGCGCGTAGCTGCTGCTCGGTAACACTGACAATAAAACATACGTGGTCGCGTATACGACCATGCTTATCAGGGTCATGATCGGGCATATTTAAAATGAGTAAGCTAATCAATTCATAGTTAACTAAAATTCGGTGCGAAAACTCATGTAAGCGCCCTTTGTTTTTCAGCATTTCAAATAGCTCCACCACAATAGGTGAACACACGCCGTTTAGCGCAAAGTGGCTAATTTCATTATTTTCTCTAAATTCTACATTGCTTTGTAAATCAAAAGACTGCAGACAATCTACAAGCGCTTTACCTAGCTCTTGAGGATCGTTAATAAAGCCTATGTTTTCAACGTAGTTAACTATTTGCCCCATTTCACTGCTATTGGCCATTGCATTAAATGCAGTTGATGTTGCATCTTCAACTTGCTTTTCTAGGCTTTGCTTTTCAACGAGTACTTGATTTAAATTTTTAAGCTTAGATTTAAGTTCGTCATGGCCAAAAGGTTTTACAATATAATCTTCTGCGCCAACAGAATAGCCTTCCATGCGTTCTTCAACAGTACCGCGAGCAGACACAAACATAACAATAATGTGTGCGGTATTTGGATTTGCTTTAAGTGCTTTACATACTTCATAGCCGTTCATTTGCGGCATACTTACGTCGAGTAATATAACCTGAGGCATATAACCTTCAACCATGTTTAAACACTCAGGACCACTTGTTGCTACTTGTAATTCAAAATCAAGCTCCTCTAAAATTTCCTCTATAATTTCTAGGTTAAAGGGTTCGTCATCAACGGCAAGTATTTTAGTTAAGGCCATAATTTATCATCCATTCAAACTCTTTAAAAAGTTACTTGGTATGCCAAAAAACAATTAATTAGTGTGTTGTATTAACTGTTCTTCAGCTAAATGCTCGTCTAAGTTTATTTCTAATGGCACTTGTATAGATATAGTTGCACCACCATTTTCGTTGTTACGTGCAGTGATTTCACCTTGGTGTAAAGATACAAACTCTCTACACAATGCAAGGCCTAACCCTGTGCCACCAGCACCACTATTTGTTTTACTGCTTTGCACAAACTTAGTAAAAATATGCTCCAACTCATCTTCTGGTATACCGACCCCATTATCGGTAACTTCTATAGTAGCAAGCTTATTATCTGACTCTAAATTTACCCGTATTTTACTTTTAGGTTCGCTAAATTTAAGTGCGTTACCTAGTACGTTTCGAAGTAACTGGTTTATTTGCTCTTCATCACATTGTGCAATTACAGGTAATGGCTGTGCGGTAAATATAATCTCAATTTCTTTTTCCATTGCAGTACCAGACACATCATCAATACTTGTTTTAATAATATTAGCTAAATTATAGGGACGAGGGTTAAATGGAAACTTACCTACATCTAGCTTAGATAGGTCGAGTAAATTATTTAGTAACGACAGTAAACGCTCACCACTACTCTCTATTCGCGATAAATACTTAATGAGTTTTTCTTTTGCAAAATCTCCAGCTTCTAATTTACTTAAACCAAAACGAGAAAAGCTTAAAATAGAGTGCATAGGTGTTCTAAGTTCATGCGACATGTTTGCTAAAAATTCTGATTTACTTAAGTTTGCAGCCTCAGCCACATTTTTAGCATGCTCGAGTTGTGAAGTACGTGCTCTTACTTGCTCTTCAAGAACATCTTTTGCTTCAAGTAATAAATCCTCTTTTTGCTTAAGATGGGTTACATTTTTAAATATGACCGCAAGTGCTATTTCGCCATGGTGATCTATCTCATTAAAAGAGCCAACTAAGGGTATATAACCTCCTGCTGTTTTAGATAAACGTAAATCGCAGCTAAATTGTCGATTACTATTTAATGTCGAAATCTTATCTTTAATACCTAAAATTGAATCATCATCTAAAAAATCAAATACTGATTTACCTTCGAGTTCATTAAACGGTAAGTTAAATAGTCTCAAGCAAGCATCATTAGCTTCTATCACTCTACCGCACTTTTCAAATAACATAATTGCATCGGGCGTATGTTTATAAATAACCTGAAGTAGGCTGTCTTTTTCAATTAGGGCATCAACCGTATCTTGTAGCCTTTCTACAAGCTCTGCGTTATGACGTTTTAATAACTCTGTTTGCCATAATTTATGTATTGATTGTAATAGTGAGCTATCGTTTAAAGGTTTAATAAGTACATCTTCTACGCCTTGACGAATTGCTTCAATCATTGAAACTTGATCGGGACGTGAGGTAAATAATAAGCAACGGCAATGTGGTTGGGTTACTTTTAAATTTGAAAAAATTCCTAAACCTGTTCCGTCATCTAAAATAAAATCGCTTATCAGTATATCTATTTGCTTTTCTTTACTAATTTCTAAAGCTTCTGCGGAGGTTGTTGCAGTATGAGTCTCGATATGAGCACCGATTAAGCTATTTTTCATTTTTTCGAGACGTTCAGGAACATGATCGACAAGTAAAATAGTAGGTAATTGCAAAATATGGTTAGAGCCTAATTCTAATAGGCTCTCTAAAAGAGAAGTAATTTCTTTATTAGAAAAAAATGGGTAGACCACGGTTGCGTCAGGCGCAATATGATTTAGCTCGCTAAACGCAGTTAGTTGTTCACCGCTTTGTGCTTTTGGCGCAAGCAGCATAAAGCGCTCTTGCGCTACTTCGCTTACAAGCGGTTTTATAGAATCAACAGGCACACCATGGGCAACAACAACTAAGTCGTAATCGCCTATATTGGTATACATGTCTAGCATGCTGAAATGAATTAATTCGACCTCACACCCTATTAATTCTAAAAGCACTTTCACACGCATCGCGATGACACTACTACTATCAATAATTAATATTTTTCGAATCATCAAGCCATACTTTAAATTAATAAACTTAATATCCCAACAGCGTAGTCTATTTTTATTTAATTGGCATAAACCCTTCGTCTTATTTTGTAAAAAAATATTACAACATTATGAAAAATAATTTATTCCAGATGTTTTCCAAAAATAGTAAGGCTATACGCCTTATCATCCATTATGGCAACGCTTGGTAGCTCGCCCCATATTGCAAAATCAAAATGCTTAAACAATTTAACACTGGGTAAATTATGACTAAAAATAAAACCAAGCAATACTTTAATATTTAATTGCTTAGCTTGTGTTTGAGCAAATATCATTAGCTTTTTACCAAGCCCTTTACCTTGTGCTTTACGGGTAATGTAAATGCTCATCTCTACTGTGCCATCGTAAGCAGGACGCCCATAAAACGATTTATAACTTACCCAAGCAAGTACTTGGTTATTTTCGCAGTAAACATAAATAGGCCTTTTATCGTTATGGCTATTAAACCAGTCACGCTTTTCGTCAACGCTCACTTCTTGCGTATCTGCAGTTACCATTCGCCCTGCAATGGTTTCGTTATAAATGGCTACAATTTCACTAAGATCATCAATAGTTGCTAAACGGGTTGTCATAGGTCATTCAAAGGTTGATCAATTTGTTTCATATTAGCGTATGATTATCCAATCAAACAATTGAAAAGTTTAGGTAATGTAATGCTAAAAAAAATTATAATAGGATTAATGGCTTTATTTATTAATGCCCCACTCCACGCTGAAACATCATCAACTATAAACCAAACCTCTACCCAAGACTGTCAAGATTTTACCAATGTCGATATTCGAAAGCTGCGCTCAAAAGAATCTATTAATTTATGCCAATTTAAAAATAAGCCTTTATTAATAGTAAACACGGCAAGCAACTGCGGTTTTACACCCCAATTTAAAGGCCTTGAAGCGCTATATCAGCGATACAAAGAACAAGGTTTAGTCGTATTAGGGTTCCCTTCTGATGATTTTTTTCAAGAAGAGGATAGTGAAAAAGAAACTGCAAAAGTATGCTTTGTAAATTATGGTGTAACCTTCCCTATGTTTGCTACAAGCGAAGTGCGTGGTAGTAAAGCGAATCCAATTTTTAAATATTTGAATGAGCAAACTAGCTCTCCAAATTGGAACTTTTATAAGTATTTAGTGTCTGCTGATCGTGAGACGGTTTTACGGTTTAACAGCAAAGCAGCACCTGATTCAGAACAAATGATTGCTGCAATTGAAACTGTGCTTTCTGATAAATAAGTTTATACTGGTACAATTAGTTGAAACTAACTAGAATGATATTTTAATTCGGTTAAAAAAACACCACACTATACTCGGGAGATTTTATGACAGTAGCAAGCGCACGACATATACTTGTAGACAGTGAAGCACAATGCTTAGACTTAAAAACAAAAATTGAGCAAGGCGAAGACTTTGCTGAATTAGCCAAAGCGCATTCAAACTGCCCATCAGGTCAAGATGGCGGTGCTCTTGGTGAGTTTGGTCCTGGTATGATGGTTCCAGAGTTTGATAAAGTTGTGTTTTCAGCTCCAATTAACCAAGTACAAGGCCCTGTGCAAACTCAATTTGGTTATCATTTACTTGAAGTTACTAGCCGTTCAGAATAAATTTAACTGTATCGTAAGTAACGTTTTATAAAAGCCGCTTATGCGGCTTTTTTATGGAGTAATTATGCAATTAATTGGTTCTGTACCTTCACCTTACGTGCGCCGAATTAGAATTTGGGCACAACAAAACAACTGTAAACTAGAGCTTGTGAGTCTTGATATATTTTCTGAGCAAGATCGCCCTACTATGGCCAGTAAAAATCCAGCTCGAAAGATTCCCATTCTGGTAGATGGCGACTTAACACTTAGTGACTCTAATTCTATATTGCGCTATTTACTTGAAAAAACAGGACAACCAAAACTAACGTGGCCGCAAGAGCACTTACTTACGACTATAAATGCCTGTAACGATTCGCTAGTAGAAATGCTGCTATGTGAACGCTCTGGATTTGACACCAAAAGCGATAAACTCTTTTTTAATTTGCAAAACGAACGAATTGAACAAACATTAAGCTTTTTAAATACCCATTTAAGCGATGAAGAATTTAAAAGCTGTGAATACCTCAACATCAGTTTATACTGCCTGCTTGATTGGATTTGCTTTCGTGAATTAACTGACTTTAGTCAGTATTCAGAGCTTGTTGCTTTTCATAAGCAATATGGCAAGCGTCAAGCAGCAATAGATACTAATCCTCGTCACTAATTTAAAAAGGTAAACACATGAGCGATATCGAAATTGAATCACAACTAGTTAACTTTGTAGAAAAAGTACGTGTTAGCGAAGTAATTTGGGCACTTGGTGCAGAAGATAATGGCTTTGTAGTGTGCGATTCTAACCAATTTGACGAAACTGACGTACTACTGCTTTGGGAAAGTGAAGAAGCAGCTAAAGCGCAATGTAAAGAAGAGTGGAAAGACTACAGCCCTGTAGAAATAAATCTTGATGAATTTTTAGATGCATGGGTTGAAGATTTAAATGAAGATAACGCACTTGTTGGCATTAACTGGAATGATGACCAAGTATGTACAGAGATTGAACCTACTGGTTTAGCTCGCGCTTTAAGTGAGTAATACTTTATACGCTTTATTTTAAGAGCGGATAAAACCCGACTAGCATCTACTGCTAGTTGGGTATAAAATAAAACACATCATTATTTTCAAGGTATTACGTTGAAAACCCATCTTGGTCGCCGGCCCTTTTCAGCCATGGAACTGCACACTCTTTATAATGGATATATATACGGTGATTTTAAAGTTGCACGTGAGCAACCAAAACACTGGCATTTTTGGCTTCCTCTAATTGCATATTATAGCGGTGCTTATAGCGATGAGATTGGTTACTTAACGCTTGATGATCTGTCTCTTGAAAAAGATGTCTTATGTTTTAATTTTCATACTCACGGTAAGATAAAACCTCGCTTAGTTCCTGTGCATCAGGCACTTATAGATGCCGGGTTTAATGAATATTTAGCATTCATGAAATCACAAAATCAACAACGATTAATGTTCGACTTACCCGCTAAAACTGGCAGATACAGTGAAAAAGTCCGTATTTGGTTTTCAGGTGAAGGTGAGCGAGCCGGCTATTTACAAAAGTGTGATATACCAAACGTTGATCAACTCGGTATGAAAACAGCAATAAGCAGCCTTCGTCTTAACTTTGAGCAACAAGTGCGTATCCATGCTCTGCAAGCCAACTCTAAAGACGCCTTTAATTACCTCATGGGATTTAACGAATACCCACACAATGAATTTAAGGACGTGCTTTTATTAAATAACGTGATCCAAAAAATACGTATAATTAACTCACACCTGCATTGGCAGCGTTTTATAACACGCGAAAGCCACTGACAAACTTTGTTACTATTTCCCCTTAAAGTCACCGTTATAATCAATTACTCTATTAAAAAAAACTGTTAGGATATCTAACCCCCTAATAATATGAGCATAAAAAAGCCTATTTAGGGTAGTTTCTAACAACAACAATCTAGGGATCACTATGTTTCTTAAAAGCCTCTTAACAGTGAGCGTTGCTTTGGCAATGGGTGCTGCAAACGCTAACGAATTCGTTATTGAAAAACTCGCAAAACCAAGTTCTCAACAGGTATCGTTAACACTCGATCCGAGCCAAGATACATTCACAGGGATAACTGAGATTTCCCTAGAAGTACTAAAACCAACAAAATACATTGAATTAAATGGCGTAGCTTACGCTGTTAAAATGGCGCAACTGCTTGGCGACGAAAACTGTGACTTAAACAACGAAATGCTTAAAACAGGTAAAGTTAAATTTAGCTGTGATGAGCAAATCCAACCAGGTAAATATACCCTTAAAGTTGATTTTTCAGCGCCATATAATCGTCAAAGCGTTGGTTTATACAAAACGTTAGACCAAGGCACACCTTATTTATTTACTCAATTTGAAATGAGTGATGCACGCCGTGCATTTCCTGTTTTTGATGAGCCAAGTTACAAAATTCCATTTCAGTTAACGATTACTGCACCTACATCACAAAAAGTATATTCAAATACGCCAGAACTAAAAACAACGGTTGATGGCGATATGACCACACACTTTTTTGATAAAACGCCGCCAATTCCTTCATACTTAGTCGCGATGGCTGTTGGCCCATTTGAAGAATTAGATATTAAAGGCATGCCAATTCCTGGTCGTGTAATTACCCCTCAAGGTAAAATTCACTTAGCCCAATACGCAAAAGAAAACATGCCAAAAGTACTGGGCGCACTTGAAGCGTATTTTGGTATTCCTTACGTTTACAAAAAATTAGACTCAGTAGCGGTACCAGAGTTTCCATTTGGCGCAATGGAAAACTCAGGCTTAGTAACCTACCGAGAAGATATTTTATTAGTTGATTTAGCTGCAGCAACACGCAGTAAAAAACAGCGTAATGTATCAATTATTGCTCATGAACTTGCTCACCAATGGTACGGTAATTTAGTAACCATGAAATGGTGGAACGACTTATGGTTAAACGAAGCGTTTGCTAGCTGGATGGCTGCAAAAATTACTAAGCAGCTTAACCCTGAGTTTGAATCGCACTTAGACCTGCCACAAAACAACGTAATGGCACTTGATGCACGCCTAAGCACCAAGCCTATTCGTAAGCCAATTAAAACCGAAGCCGACATTATGGACGGTTTAGGTCTTGCTTACAGTAAAGGCAGCTCAGTACTTGCTATGGTTGAAAACTGGATTGGCGAAGATGCATTTCAAAAAGGTATTCAAAGTTATTTAAAAGAGTTTTCATATAAAAATGCAGAAGCGGCCGACTTATGGGAAGCACTTGGTAAAGCATCAAATAAAGACGTAGCGAGTGTTTTAAAATCGTTTATTGAGCAATCTTCTTTCCCACTAGTTAAAGTAACTCAACAAGGTAGCAAAGTAACTATTTCACAAAGCCGCTTTGTAAACGCAGGCGTTGATGCGCCAGAGCAGCTATGGAATGTACCTGTTGCAATTAAATATGGTGCTGGCGATAAAGTAAAAACAGCAAACGTATTACTTAATAAACAAAGCCAAACACTAGATTTAGACTTTGAACCAGAGTGGATTTATCCTGACCAAGGTGCATTAGGCTACTACCGCTGGGTAATGGATGATGCACAATTTAGCGCACTTGTTAAAAAGGCGCCAAGCGTACTGAGTGACCGTGAACGCTTAGCGTTACTATCTGCTACTGATGCGCTACTTGATGCTGGTGTTATATCTGCTGCTAAGTTAATGCAAACACTTGAAGTGTTCGTAAGCGATAGCCACCCTCGCGTAGCAAATACCGCACTAGGTTACTTAGTGTCGCAACAGCGCACTTTTAAAGACGATAGCAATAAAGACCTATGGCCTGAATTTATTCGCGGTGCAGTAACGCCTGCTGCTAAAAAATATGGTTTAGAAGCAAAAGCGGGTGAAGATGGTGCTATTGCACAACTTCGTGCAGCCGTTGTATCACGCTTAGGTTTTGATGGTGAAGATCAAAACGTCATCAATAAAGCCAAAGAACAAACGCAGGTTTATTTAAATGATCCACAAAAAGTAGACCCATACTTAGCGGGTACGTACTTAACTCTTGCTGCTTTTCATGGTGACAAAGCGCTGCTTGATCAATTCATGACAACGTTTAAAACGACTAAAGATCCGCAAGTACGCACAAACATGCTTGCAGCTATGGGCTTTTTTGGTAAACCTGAGTTACAAAAAGCGGTATTAGCTTATAGCTTAACGGATGAAGTAACGGCATCTGACATGCGTACTATTTTGTCAGGTCAAAGTTACACAGATGAGCGCCAAGCGTTATTTATTGATTGGGTTTACAGTAACTACGATAAAGTAACAGCAAGCTTACCGCCTTTCTTTATTCCTAACTTGCCGTACTTTACAACTGCAAGCTGTGATGCAGAAAGCTTAGCGACAACAAAAACCTTCTTTAACGAAAAAGTAGCTGATGTAGCTGGTTACGCTCGTACATTAAGTAAGCTTGAAGAAAGCACAAACGATTGTATCGCGCTTAAAACACGTGAACTTGAATCGGTTAATAGCTTTTTAAAAAGTAAGTAATTATTAGGTTTATTGAGCTATAAAAATACAAAAGCCGCTGAATATAAATTCAGCGGCTTTTTACTTTTTATATAAAATTAGTTGCCAATAATCATAGTTAGCTTGGCTATAAAATCTTTGGCTGCTTGCTCAGAGTTTATTTTAAACGCAACACCGTAGTGAATAGGTTGAGCGCTTTTAAAAATGCGCGTAGGAAAGCGTGTCATCTCACTGCTATGGAAGTACCCTTGCGCACGTGTTACGCCATCTATATCATTAAAATCATCACTAAATACTTCAAATGCAGGGCGAATTACTATTTTACCCTTGCCGCTTTCGCTGTGGGTATAAAATGCTTCTTTAGAGTTTACTAACATGTACTCTGCAATATTTTTAATCTTAAAATTACTTCTGCACTGTAATTTAATGAGCTGTTCTGTCAGCTCGTCTGCACTATAAGCCACGTGTAATCCCTATTAGTTAATTTGCGTATTAGATTAACGCATACACACAATAAAATCTGAATTTATTTGTCTGCTTTACTTTGTTATATCACATACAAAAGCGAGTTTTTCATTGTTGTAACTCATTCTTGTTATATTTGTTTCGCAGTAGGTGCTTAAATTAAGCCATTGCGATACTTCATCACTTCCATCAAGTTTACGCTGATAAACGCGGTTTTTAATAGCATAAGCAATGGTCGCATTATCCTTTAAAATAAAATCTTGAACTTGAGCCGGTAACCTTAATAGGTCTTCAACTTGTTTATCTTGTGGATTAAAACTCGCTAAAATGTGTTGCTCGTTTTTAGTGTAACTAAATAAAAATGCAGCCATTGAGTTGTTATAAATAAGCGTTCGGCCAATATTACTGGCAGCTATTTCCCCCTTCGCTTGTGCAACAGAAGTATATTGAAGAGTGTGAGGCTTTCCTAAAATAAACATCACTAAATCATTTTGGACACCCCATGCATGGTATCCAACAGGTTCAATCCAATCAAAAATACGACTTGGCGCATCTTCATTTTTGAGTGGGTAATGCCACAATTTTTGCTTACCGTCAGCTTCTACAACAATCGCTGATATCGCATCACCACTTGGCATAACCGTTGGCGAATATTCGCTTACAGGAGAGTTAGTTATATTGGTAACTTTTTTTGATGTTAAATCGTAATAAGCAATATCAGTTTGGCTTTGCCCTTTATTAATTACTTCATGAGTAAAGTATAAACCTGTACTTGTTAAGTGCGGTTGGTTGTTATAACTATTTTTATCGCTCACTATACTAACTTGTACCCCGAAAGGTGTATTTAAATCAGCAAGTAATACTTGGCTTTTTGGCATGCTAGCCTGCACCACTATTGGGCTCAGCGCTGCTATAGAAAATAATCCAAGTAATGGTTTAATAAGTTTCATGCTTTCTCTCGTTTTAATTTTAAGCACCTCATGATAACGTTATTTGCTGATGGCGTCACTTGAGCTAAGTCAGTCAACTCTTAAGATACCCAAACGACTTAAAATAATGTTAAGTTTAGTCTGGTTATAAAACCTGGCCCTAAAAAGAGAATTAACATGTCAGCTAAAAATCCTATTATTGCGATTACGGGTTCATCTGGTGCGGGTACAACCACCACAACGAATGCAATTAAACATATTTTCCGTAGCCTTAATATTCAAGCGGCTTTTGTCGAAGGAGATAGCTTTCATCGTTACACTCGCCCCGAAATGGATAAAAAAGTTCGAGAAGCACAACAAGAAGGTAAACATATTAGTTACTTTGGCCGAGAGGCCAATGACTTTGGCGCTTTAAAAACGTTGTTTGAAAACTATAGCGAAACAGGTCAAGGAAAGTTACGCCGCTACTTACATACCTTTGATGAAGCCGTTCCGTATAATCAATTACCAGGTACATTTACACCTTGGCAAGATCTTGACCATAATACTGACATTTTGTTTTATGAAGGGTTACACGGTGGTGTAGTTGATCAAGATGTAGACGTTGCAAAGCATGTCGATTTATTAATAGGCATGGTTCCAATTATTAACCTTGAGTGGATTCAAAAATTAATACGCGACACATCCGAACGAGGCCACTCTCGCGAAGCGGTTATGGGCTCTATTGTACGCAGTATGGATGATTATATTAATCATATAACCCCTCAGTTTTCTCGTACCCATATTAATTTTCAACGCGTGCCGACCGTTGATACATCAAACCCATTTAGCGCCAAAGATATTCCATCTCTTGATGAAAGCTTTGTAGTTATTCGCTTTAGGGGTATTGATGATGTTGATTTTCCTTATTATTTACGGATGATCGAAGGCAGTTTTATGTCTCGTATTAATACGCTTGTAGTACCAGGGGGCAAAATGGGCTTAGCTATGGAGCTGGTTCTTACTCCACTTATTAAAGATATTATTTTGAAAAAGCGTGCACTGGAAAACTTAGCACCTTTGGATATACCTATTTAACTCCTCTTCTAAGATTGAGCTCTCTCACGTACACTGCTGATTTTAGTAACAATAAGGGACATTGTGTTGTACTCATTAAAAATTATTGTGGGTTCTAAAAACCCTGTCAAAATTAACGCGGCTAAACATATTTTTGCAATGTATTTCCCTAAACATGAAATTGATTGCCAAGGTGTTGATGCTCCATCCAATGTGCCAGATCAACCTATTGGCGAAGAAGAAACACGTGTTGGCGCACAAAACCGTGTTAATTATTGTAAAGAGCACCACCAAGCTCACTATTACGTTGCAATGGAAGGCGGTGCAGAGCAATTTAGCTATGGTGCAGCAACCTTTGCTTACGTTGTTATTGATAATGCCTTAAATCAAGTTGTAGGGCGTAGCAGCAACCTTCCTCTACCCCAAGTACTTTATAATGCATTACTTAAAGGTGAAGAACTTGGCGATGTAATGGACAAAGCATTTAATACCACCAACGTTAAACAAAAAGGTGGCGCTATTGGTCTACTTACCAACAATCATGCCACGCGCGAAAGTACCTATACACAAGCACTCACTTTAGCTATGGCGCCTTTTTTACACCCTGAGCTATACGGCCAAACAAATTAATTTAGGAAGTTTAATGAAGTACAACTATGTATTGTTTGATGCAGACGAAACCTTATTTAGGTTTGATATTTTAGCGGGCATGACTCGCATGTTTAAAGCTTACAACGTAGATTTTAGCCAAGACGATTATATTCATTATCAAAAAACCAATAAGCAGCTGTGGGTTGATTATCAAAATGGCACTATTAGCGCAGATTACTTACAAGTAACACGCTTTAATGAGTGGGCTTCAAAACTTAATGTGCCAGCAAAAGAGCTAAACGATGCTTTTTTAGATTCTATGGCGCAAATTTGCGAGCCATTACCTGGTGCTATTGAGCTTTTAAATAAACTTAAGCCAAATGCTAGATTAGGTATTATTACTAACGGATTTGCCCGCTTACAAACCGTACGCCTTGAGCATACTGGCTTAAAAGATATGTTTGAATGGTTAGTAATATCTGAACTTGTGGGTATAGCAAAACCAAATAAAGCGATTTTTGAGCACACATTTGAGCTAATGGGTAACCCTGATAAAAGCGAGATACTTATGGTGGGTGATACTGCTGCAAGCGACATACTTGGCGGCAACAATGCAGGTATTGATACTTGCTGGTTACAACACCCTGGTGAGCAATTAGCCGAAGGAATAAAGCCAACTTATACAGTAACTCATTTAAATCAGTTACAAGATCTTTTAGAGTTATAATAGAGTAAATTTTACGCAAAAAAAATGACGCTAATTAGCGTCATTTTTTATAACTGTTTGCGAGCTGTTCATTTGCTGCTTTTAGGCTGGAGCTAACTCAAGACCGGGTGCAGGCATCGTCACAGGCGTTTCAAATGTTGCCCACTCCCATGCTGACTCTGTAGCCATAATTTTACGAAGTAATTTATTATTTAAATCATGACCCGATTTAAATGCAGTTACTTTACCTAAAAGATTATGACCTGTCATAAACATGTCACCAACACAGTCTAATATCTTGTGCTTAACAAACTCATCGCTATAACGTAAGCCATTAGGATTTAAAACTTTGAATTCATCAAGTACCACAGCACTATCCATGCTACCACCTAGCGCTAGGTTGTTTGCATGCATGTATTCAATATCTTTCATAAATCCAAAAGTACGCGCACGGCTAATTTCTTCAATAAAGCTTTGCGTTGTTATATCCAACCCAATACGTTGGCGACTTTCATTGATAGCTGGGTGGTTAAATGCAATCTCAAAGTCGATATGAAAACCATCATATGGTTCAACTTCAGCCCACTTGCCATCTTCTTCAATGCGTACTTTTTCTTTAATACGGATAAAGCGTTTAGCAACGTTTTGTTCTTCAATTCCGCCTTTTTGTAACAGATATATAAATGGTAATGCACTACCATCCATAATCGGCACTTCTGAGCTGTCCAATTCTACAATTAGATTATCAATGCCCATTGCAGCAACAGCTGCAATAAGATGCTCAGTAGTTGATAAGCGAACACCATCTTTGTTAATTAAACAGGTACACAACTGCGTATCACCAACGGCTTCAGGTGTTGTTTCAAAATCAACAACCGGATCAAGGTCGACACGACGAAATACAATCCCAGTATTTGCGCTCGCAGGTCGGAGAGTTATTGTGACCTTCTCACCTTTATGAAGTCCAATTCCTATGGCTTTGACTACTTGTGCAATCGTACGCTGTTTAATCATAGGTATGCTCACTTTTAAATCAGTTACAGTTAGACGGCGGATTTTAACATAAATCCTTTTGCCTTTCAACATTTGTATATATTTCAAACAAAAGTATTATTAAATGTTAATCTGCCTGCTTACGTAAAAAAGCGGGAATATCAAAATAATCACCACCTTCTGATTTATCTGCTTTTTTACTATTTTGCGCTGAAGAACTTGAACTGCTTGAACTCGTTGAAGGCGCTTTTTCTTTACTTTGCGCTTGCTCTTTAGTCGTATTTTCTTCAGTGTTTGTATCTTGGCTTGCAAAGCTTGGTACGTACATACTGCTCGTTTGGTTTGATGTGCTTGCAACATCAGAACCTGATGCTTTTTTAAAGCCGTTATCAACAATACCAAACTGTGGACGACGATCACCGCCTAAACCAGTTGCAACAACCGTTACACGTAGCTCATCAGTCATTTCTGGGTCGATTACCGCACCAACAACAACCGTTGCGTTTTCTGACGCAAGTGCTTTAACGTGATTACCAACAATTTCAAATTCTTCAATCGCAATGTCCATACCAGCGGTAATATTAACTAAGATACCTTTAGCACCTGTTAAATCAACGTCTTCTAGTAGTGGGCTTGAGATAGCGGCTTCTGCAGCTTCTTGTGCACGATCAGGACCTGACGCAGACGCCGTTCCCATCATTGCAGTACCCATTGCAGACATTACTGTTCTAACATCGGCGAAATCCACGTTAATTAAACCAGAACGTGTAATTAGCTCTGCTATACCTTGTACCGCACCAAATAATACGTCATTAGCTTTAGCGAAGGCATCTAGAAGTGTAGTCCCTTTCCCTAAAACTTTAAGCAATTTATTGTTAGGAATTGTAATAAGTGAATCTACAATTTCTGACAATTCATTAATGCCTTGTTCAGCGGCTGCTGCACGTTTTTTACCTTCAAAATCAAAAGGACGTGTTACAACTGCAACGGTTAAAATACCGAGTTCTTTAGCAATTTTAGCAACTACCGGTGCAGCACCAGTACCTGTACCACCGCCCATACCGGCTGCAATAAATACCATATCGGCGCCTTCAAGGCTGGCACGAATTGTATCTGCATCTTCTTCAGCCGACTTACGGCCTACTTCAGGGTTTGCGCCCGCACCCAACCCAGAGGTTATTTGTGTGCCTAGTTGAACTGTAATATCGGCAGCAGAGTTACGTAATGCTTGCGCATCCGTATTAGCGGCTATAAAACGCACGCCTTCTATTTGTTGTTTTACCATGTGCTCAACAGCGTTACCGCCACCACCGCCCACGCCGATTACTTTTATTACAGCTTCTTCGCTGTGTTGTTCCATTATATCAAACATGTTTACTCTCCGACTTGAGTCTTAAAACTCGCCTTGGAACCATTTAGTAATGCGGTTCCACCAATTATTGTTATCCTCTGCTTTCGACTTTTGTGCATTCATCGATTGCATGGTACGCCCGTATTGTAACAAACCAACAGCGGTTGCGTACGAAGGATCATCTACATAGTCTGTCAAACCAACCATCCCGATTGGTTTGCCTATTCTTACTGGCATTTGGAAGATGTCTTCTGCCACTTCCATAGCGCCAGTCATTTTAGCAGTTCCGCCTGTTATAACGAGACCTGCCGCAATTTGGTCTTCTAAGCCTGAACGACGAATTTCTTCCATCGCAAGCTCAAATAATTCTCTAAAACGAGGCTCTACCACCTCAGATAATGTATGGCGCGACATTAACCTTGCTGGTCGTCCGCCTACACTTGGTACTTCAATTGTGTCTTCGCTACTTGCCATTTGGCTACTAGCACATGCGTATTGTACTTTGAGTGACTCTGCATGTGATATAGGTGTGCGAAATATTTTTGCAATATCACCAGTAACTTGGTTACCCGCTACAGGTATAACCGCAGAGTGACGAAGTGCGCCATTGATATAAATGGTGATATCCATAGTACCGCCACCAATATCAAGTACTGCAACACCTAGCTCTTTTTCGTCATCTGTTAGTACAGAATAACATGACGCAAGTGCAGTAAAGATAAGTTGATCGACTTCAAGACCACAGCGTTCTACACATTTTTCGATATTTTTTGCCATATCGTTTGAGCACGTAATGATATGTGCACGCGCTTCCATACGAACGCCGCTCATGCCTAGTGGGTTTTTAATGCCCTCTTGCATATCAATGCTGTATTCTTGCGGCAATGCATGCAGCATTTTACGCTCTGCTGAAATAGGCACAGAACGCGCAATATGTATTACGTTTTCAATATCTTCGTCAGTGACTTCGGTGTTATTGATTGCCACCACACCACTTTCGTTTTGACACTGTATATGTTTGCCAGAAATACCCAAATACACAGAGCTTATACGACAATCAGCCATTAACTCGGCCTCGTCTATTGCTCGTCGAATAGACTCAGACACTAAGTTTAAATCGTTAACGCCGCCTTTATCCATACCATGAGATACTTGGCTGCCCACACCAACAATGCTGAGCTTGTTATCTGCGGTGATTTCACCTACCGTGGCAACCACTTTCGAGGTGCCAACGTCTAATCCTATTACTAGGTTTCTTTCTGCTGACTTAGTCATGCCTTACTCTTATTTTGTAATTGTTCTTCTTGCATTGGCTTAAAGCTTACTGCAAGGCCGGTATCATACCGTAAATCGATTGTATCTACTTGTGCATCTGCACGTTGTTCCATTCGTGGATAAACGTCTATAAAACGTTGTACACGCTTGGCTTTATCTTTACGTCCTAAATTTAAGCGAATCCCGTTATCTAGCCAAAGTTGCCACGAAAAACGCTCCGATAATGCCAAACTTGTTAATGTTAAACCATTAACTCTGAGCATTTCATCAAATTGCTTAAAAGCAACCCACGCCTCTTCTTCGCTACCTTCTGGGCCATATAACTGCGGTAAGTTATCATCTAACTTATCGCTGCTGGCTTGAAATGCTTGGCCACTTTGGTTGAGCAACAAGTCGCTATTCCAGTGGGCAACTACTTCATGTTCAACTACATACACCTGTATAGTATCAGGCCATTGTTTACGTACCGAAGCGGTAGCAACCCAAGGCAAGTCTTGAACTAGCTGCTGCACGTGCTTAACATCAAGTTCAAAAAAACTACTTAAATCGGCTTTTTTAATTGCTTTTATAATTGCCGTTTCATCTGTGTATTTGGGATGCCCTTGCACTGTAAGGTGCTTAATTTGAGCATCTTTATTTTCAACTAACCAATCAGATACACCGGTGGTTATTTGTACTAAGCCTATAACCACAACCAGAAAAAAACTCACTCCAAAAATCAGCGACCAATTAAAGTTAAGTTGCTGTTTTAGTTGTTGAGCTTTTTCTAAAAGGGGATGCATATTAAAGCGTTTGCTCTAAAATGCGAACAACTAATTGTTCAAAAGTTGCCCCGTTCGCTTTTGCAGCCATCGGTACTAGTGACTTTTCAGTCATGCCTGGTACTGTATTTACTTCAAGCAGGTAAAAATTCCCTTGCTCGTCTTGCATAGCATCAACACGACCCCAACCACTTGCACCCACTAAATCAAACGCATCTAGCGATATGGCTTGTAAGTACTTAGTATCTTGCTCTGATAAATCTGCAGGGCAATGATACTGGGTTGTATTTGATTGATACTTAGCTTGGTAATCGTAAAAGCCATTAGGTGTCGTCATCTCAATGACTGGTTGTACATCCTCGCCAAGCACCGTAATTGTAAACTCACGACCAGTGATCCACTGCTCTACAAGTACTTGGTTATCAAACTTAAATGCATTAGCTAGTGCATCTTCAAGCTCTTGTGTTGTACTTGCTTGCGCCATACCTATGCTTGAACCTTCATGCGATGGCTTAACCATTACCTTTTTAAATTCATCCATAATGGCTTTAGCATCAAAACCTTTTTTAGCATCAACTACGGTATAAGGTGCAGTGCTTAAACCCGCTGATTTAAATAAGTGCTTACAACGTACTTTATCCATAGCAAGTGCTGAACCTAGTACATTACTGCCCGTGTAAGGCAAGTTCATAAATTCAAGTGCTCCCTGCACTGTGCCGTCTTCGCCACCACGGCCATGCAAAGCAATAAAAACGCGATCTACATTTAATTCTTTTAACTCCCACAAAGAACGACTTTGTGGGTCAAATGCAATTGCATCAATACCACTATTTTGCAGCGCATTTAAAACAGCCTGACCCGATCGTAAAGACACTTCACGCTCTGCTGAGTTACCACCTAGCAGTACCGCTACTTTACCAAATTGTGTGTTTACCTGAGTCATACTTCACCTTGCTTAAGTTTTTCTATCGACATACCCGTTGCAGCTAATGTTTTAACTAACTGGCCTATATTACCAGCGCCTTGGGTTAATACTAAATCATTGTTTTGTAAATTTGCGGCCAAAACACCTGCAAGCTCAGCATTTGTTGCTACGTGCAGCGGCTCTTTGCCACGTTGGCGAAGGCTACGACATAAGCTTTTGCTGTCTGCCCCCACAATAGGATCTTCACCAGCGCTATACACATCAAGTAATAGCAACTGATCTACATCAGCAAGTACTTTTACAAAATCTTCGTATAAGTCGCGTGTACGAGAAAACCTATGAGGTTGATAAACCATTACTAAACGCTTATCAGGCCAACCTTCACGTACTGCTGCAATTGTTGCTGCAACTTCTGAAGGGTGATGCCCGTAATCATCAACTAACATCACATTGCCCCGCTCGTTTTCAAATTCACCATAATGCTGAAAACGACGACCAATGCCTTCAAACTTATGCAGCGCTTCTAAAATTGCATGATTCGCAATGTTTTGATCTTTTGCAACAGCAATCGCAGCGGTTGCATTAAGTGCATTGTGTCTACCTGGCATATTTAACGTGGCAGTTAAACACTCACCTTGCTTGTTAGTTACTGTAAATGTGCACGTATTAGCTGATTGGCTAAAGTCGCTCATGCGATAATCAGCATCCTTCGATTCGCCATACGTGATAACTGGGCGACCAAAGCGAGGGATAAGCTCTGCAGCAACTTCAGAATCAATACATACAACAGCTAAACCATAAAACGGCAAGTTATGAATAAAATCGACATACGTGTCTTTCATTTTTTCAAGACTGCCGCCGTAAGTATCCATGTGATCTTCTTCAATATTTGTGATCACCGAGACCATTGGCTGTAAGTGTAAAAACGACGCATCGCTTTCATCAGCTTCTGCTATTAAAAAATCACTTTTACCTACTTTTGCGTTACTACCTGCGCTATTTAACAAGCCACCAATAATAAAAGTTGGATCGAGCCCTGCTTGTCCATAAATACTTGCAATTAGGCTTGTTGTCGTTGTTTTACCATGCGTACCCGCAATTGCTATACCGTGGCGAAAACGCATTAGTTCTGCGAGCATTTCTGCGCGGCGCACAACAGGGATTCTTGCGGCCTTAGCTGCAATAATTTCAGGGTTTGTTTCATCAATCGCGCTTGAAACAACCACTACATTGGCATCTTTCACGTTATTTTCATGATGGCCAATAAATACCTCAGCACCGGCTTTAATTAAGCGATCTGTCATAGCGCTATGAGCAATGTCAGAACCTGTAATACGGTAGCCTTCAAAAGCGAGTACTTCAGCAATACCGCCCATACCGGCTCCACCAATACCAATAAAGTGAATGGTTTCTATTCGGCGCATTGCTGGGCGCGTGTGTTTTTCTTGTACTGACGTTTCTTTCACTTATTTTCTCTTATTTGTTACTTGCTCACAGTGCGTTGCTACGCTTGCTGTGGCATCTAAAATGGCTTGTTTTTTTGCATTTGTAGCCATTTCAGTAATTAATGAAGGTTGGGCTAAATATGGGCTTAATAGTTCAACAATTGATTGTTTATTAAACTGCCCTTGTGGCATTAATAATGCGCCATTAGCCATCACTAAATATTGTGCGTTTGCTGTTTGATGGTCATCCACGGCATGTGGAAAGGGGACAAAAACAGCCATTTTACCTGCTGCTGCAATTTCGCTAACAGTTAATGCACCAGCGCGGCAAACAACAATATCAGCCCAGCTATACGCCGCGTCCATATCATCAATAAATTCAGCTATTTTTGTATTACCATCCGCAAAGCCATGCATTTTATAAGCTGTTTCTACAGTAGATAAATGACCTTTACCTGTTTGATGCCATACGCTTATAGGAGCTGTATTATTTAGTACTTTAAATGCTTCTGGTAATGTTTGATTAAGCACTTGTGCACCGAGCGAGCCCCCTACCACTAAAATATTAATAGGACTTGATACATCGCGTTTGGCTATATTCATAACGCTTTGGCGAACTGGGTTACCTACTAGCTCGGCTTGACCCTGTGCAAAAGCACTTGGAAATGCTGCTAATACACGTGTAGCCACCTTAGCTAGCAGTTTATTGCTCATACCCGCTACAGCGTTTTGCTCGTGAATAACTAACGGAATACCTAAACTCTTTGCGGCAATTCCCGTGGGTCCCGTAACATAACCGCCCATTGCAAGTACTACATCAGGGCGCTGTTCTTTCAATACCTTACGCGCTTGCAATACTGCATTAACTACCATGAATGGGGCTTTAATAAGACGTTTTAATCCGTTACCACGAACACCTTTTACATTAATAAAATCAATATCTATATTATGCTTAGGTACAACGCTTGCTTCCATTCGATCTGGTGTGCCAATCCAGCTAACTTGCCAGCCCTGCTGTTTTAAATAATCAGCCACTGCAATACCAGGAAAAATGTGTCCGCCAGTTCCACCAGCCACTACTACTAATTTTTTACTCATCGCTTACCTCCACCTGAGGTGGCTTGCTTGGTTGCCATTTTGGTTTCAAAATCTACGCGCAATAAGATGCCCGTGGCAATGGTCATAATTAACAAGCTTGAACCACCATAAGAAATAAATGGCAGGGTTAAACCCTTAGTTGGCAAAATACCCGCGCTCGCACCTACATTCACCATGGTTTGAAATGCAAACCAAATACCAATGGCAAACGAAAAATAGCCTTCGTATTCTTTGCCACACTTAAGCGCTTGTTGGCCTATTAATAACGCTCTAAATACTAAAGTAGCTAATACCATTAAAATACTCACAACGCCTATTAAACCAAGTTCTTCACCTATTACAGCAAAAATAAAATCGTTATGCGCTTCAGGTAAATATTGCAGTTTTTGTACACTGTTACCTAAGCCTTGGCCAAACCAACCACCTTGGCTATAAGCCATTAGCGATTGAACCAACTGATAACCTTTACCAAAAGGATCATCCCAAGGGTCTAAAAAGCCAACAACACGCGCCATTCGATATGGTTCAACAATAATCAGTAATACAACTAAACCGACGCCAGTTAGAATAAGTACAAAGAACTGCCATAATTTAGCGCCAGCTAAAAACAGTAAACCAACCGTTGTTACAAACATAACAACCACTGTGCCTAAATCAGGTTGCAGCAAAATAAGCAGCGCATACACTGCAAATACAGCTATTGGCTTTGCAAAGCCTTTAATATTTTCTTGTACTTCTTCGCGTTTTCTTACCAAATAACCCGCAATATAACTAAAAAAGTATAATTTAGCGGCCTCAGCCACCTGAAAACCAACAGGTCCAATAGGTATCCATCGTTTAGCACCATTCACTTCACGCCCAACAATCAATACCGCTATTAACAGCACCATGCCTAGTATTAATAAATAAGGGTTGGATCGTTTCCACCAATCCATTGGCACACAAACACTTATCCAAAAAAGCACAAAAGACATTGCCAAAAACATGCTGTGGCGAATAGTAATATGGTATGGGTCATCAAATAACCGCTCAGCGGTCGGCATTGAAGCGCTGGTTACCATGATAAAACCAACACCAATTAACATAATTACGCAGTACAGCAGCGGTACATCATACAACTGACCTGAAGGTTTTGGTGTTAATGCATCTCTTATATCGGCAAAAGCAATCATAGTTGCCCTGCCATAACACATTGAATAAAGTCATCACCACGTTGCATATAGTTGTTATACATATCAATGCTGGCACATGCAGGTGCTAACAAAACAATATTGCCTGTACTACTAAGTACGTTGGCCAAAGCAACGGCTTCTTCCATGTTGTTAGTTAAATAGCTCTTATTGGTAATCGCAGCTAAGTCACTTGCATCTTTACCAAAACAAATTAATGCTTTTACATGCTGTTCTATGTAGGGTTTAAGTGCGTTTAAATCAGCGCCTTTAGCATCGCCACCTGCAATAACAATCAGGTTTTCACCATCACTAGCCAAGCTATCTATTGCAGCAATGGTCGCTCCAACATTCGTTGCCTTTGAATCGTTAAAATACTTTACACCGTTAAGCTCAGCTACAAATTGGCAGCGATGAGCCAACCCATTAAATTGACCTAACGCGTTCTTATATTGATCTTTACTTACTTCAAACGGACTTAAAAGCGCCATTACTGCAAGCGTATTTAAATAATTGTGCTTACCCACTACCGCAAGCGTATCAACAGGTAAAAAGGCATCGTCTTTAAGCATAAAATGAGTTTCGCCATTATGCTGCGCTAAATGGTAATCACCTTGCTGAGCACCAAAGCTGATTAGGGGGGTTGTACCGCGCTCAACTGGATGTGTTTGAATATCGTCGGCATTGACAACAATAAGCTCTGCACCGTCATAAATACTTAGCTTTGAGTCTATATAAGCTTGGTAACTGTCGTATCGGTCAAGGTGATCTTCTGACACATTTAATACCGTTGCACTCACAGGTTTTAAACTCGTTGTGGTATCTAACTGAAAACTAGATAACTCAAGTACATACACATCAAAATCATCGTTGAGTAAATCAAGCACCGCTGTGCCAATATTCCCACCCAAAGCAACTTTATAGCCGGCTTCTTTTAATACTTCATAAGCGAGCGTAACCACGGTTGATTTACCGTTAGAGCCCGTAACAGCAACAACCGGTTTTGTATTAATACGTGCAAATAACTCAACGTCGCCAATCACTTCAACACCTGCGTTAATTGCATTTGCAATAGCTGGTATTTTTAAGCTAAGCCCAGGGCTTATAATAATCATATTGCTTGAACAAAGCTCAGCGTCATCTAAATTACCAAAGTGGGTATCTAGATTTGGCGCATGCTCTTTTAACCAATCAATCCCCGGTGGGGTTGCTCGGCTATCAACGACCTTGGGGGCGAGGCCATGAGATAATAGAAAACGCACAATGCCCAGACCGGTTACACCGAGTCCGAGCACTGTTATTTGTTTGTTTTTTATCTCGTTTAAATACTGCATTTATCGAATCTTTAAAGTAGCTAAGCCAGCAAGCACTAGCACAACAGAAATAATCCAAAAGCGCACAATAACGCGAGGCTCTGGCCAACCTTTTAATTCATAATGATGGTGAATCGGCGCCATTCTAAAAATGCGTTGTCCGCGCAATTTATACGAACCCACTTGTAATATTACCGATAGTGCTTCCATTACAAATACACCGCCCATAATAATAAGCAGTAATTCTTGGCGTACTAAAACAGCAATAATACCTAATGCACCACCAAGTGCTAATGAGCCAACATCGCCCATAAATACTTGTGCTGGGTAAGTGTTAAACCATAAAAAGCCAAGCCCTGCGCCCACAATGGCAGTACACACAACGACAAGCTCACTCGCTAGCGGTAAATGTGGAATATGTAAGTAAGCCGAAAAGTTAATATTACCTGTTAAATAAGCAATAATTGCCAATGCCGCAGCCACCAAAATAATTGGCACAATCGCCAAACCATCTAAGCCATCGGTCAGGTTTACCGCGTTTGATGTACCTACTATGGCAAAATACGTAAGCACGATATAAAACAAACCTAATTGCGGTAACACGTCTTTAAAAAATGGAACAACAAGTGATGTCTCAGATGCTTGTGCACTGGTAAAGTACAAAGCAGTAGCTACAACTAATGCAATGACCGATTGCCAAAAGTACTTCCACTTAGCAATTAAACCTTTTGGGTCTTTACGAATAACTTTACGGTAATCATCAACAAAGCCGACAATACCTAACGAGCCAATTACAAACAGTGTTGCCCATACATATTTATTTGATAAATCGGCCCAAAGTAGCGTGCTTGTAAAAATAGCCGCCAAAATAAGTAAGCCACCCATTGTCGGTGTACCCGACTTAGACAAATGCGATTGCGGACCATCGTCGCGAACTGTTTGACCTATTTGCATACGCTGCAAACCACGAATTAACTTAGGCCCTAAATAAAGAGACATAATTAGCGCAGTTAAAATACCTAAAATGGCACGTAGCGTTAAATACGAAAAAACATGAAAACCACTAAAATACTGTGTTAAATACTCTGCCAGCCAAACTAACATTATGATACTCCATTGATGGCTTGTTGCTGGCCATTAACTAAATCGGTTACTAATAATTCCATGCGAGAACTGCGCGATCCTTTCACTACTATTGTTGTTTTTTTATTCACTTTATTAATGCTTTCTTGAATTTTTTGCTGCATCTGTTCGCGGCTCGAAAAGTGACGATTAGGGAGTTCAAACACATCACTTGCGTATTTACTTAACACGCCTAATGTAAATAACTCATCAATCCCTTGTTCAAGTGCATACTCGCCAACTTCTTGATGGTACTTACGTGCATCTTCACCAAGCTCACCCATATCTCCGAGTGCTAAAATGCGGTGACCTTGCATATCACTTAACAAGTCAATCGCAGCCTTTACCGACTTAACATTGGCATTATAGGTGTCATCAACCACGGTAAGTAAATCAGACACTTCAATTAAATTAACGCGCCCTTTTACATCACCCATTGTGGCAAGTGCATTGGCTATTTCTTCAAGGGTTACATCAAATTCACTGGTCAGCGCCGCAGCGATAAGTGCATTACTAATATTATGCTTACCAGGTAGTGCCAAAGTAACAGGCACTTGCTTGTTTTTAGCGCAAAGCGTAAAGCTTGCACGTGCATTGGCATCAAGCGTGATGTTCTCTGCCCAAATGTCTAGTTTTTCGGTTGTAGAAAAGCGTTTAACATTACGCCCTTCAAGTTTATCTAACCAATACTGGCTAAATTCACTATCGCAATTAACAATGGCAACGCCGTCATCTTTTAGGCCATCAAAAATCTCACCTTTAGCTTTTGCAACGCCCATTAAGCTACCAAAACCTTCTAAGTGAGCTGCTGCAACATTACATACAACGGCCACATCTGGTTTTGTCATTGCCGTTGTGTAAGCAATTTCACCTAAGTGATTTGCACCTAGCTCAATAACAGCAAAACGATGTTGAGGCTCTAAGCGCAATAACGTAAGAGGGACGCCAATATCGTTGTTAAAATTACCTTTAGTAGCTAATACATCACCGTGAACCGACAAAATTGCCGCACACATTTCTTTTACGGTGGTTTTGCCTACACTCCCTGTAATTGCAATTGTTTTAGGCGCCACTTGGGCCATAACAGCGGTGCCAATTGTACCTAGTGCAATACGTGTATCGCTTACTATAAATTGTGGAATATCTACATCAACTTTGTGCTGAACAATAACGCCTATAGCGCCTTTTTGTTTAGCCTCAGCTATAAATTTATGGCCATCAAAATTTGGCCCTTTCAGTGCTAAAAACACTTCGCCATCGCACACTGTGCGAGTATCAGTATTTATATTTAGCACGTGTTGATTATCACCTTGATAATCAGTTGTTAGCACATTAGCTAACCAATCAAAATCCATTGGGATCATTGTGTTATCCCTCTTACTGCTTTTTTTAGTTGTTCTTGTACATAGCGGCGATCGCAAAAGTCGATGCGCTTATCGCCTATAATTTGATAATCTTCGTGGCCTTTACCTGCAATCAAAATAACGTCATCTGCCGTTGCATTTTCAATGGCGTAGCTAATTGCTGTGGCTCTATCTGCTTCTAAATGCGCTTTTTCAGGATGGGTTAAACCGCTAGCTACATCGGCAATAATGTCATCAGGATTTTCTGTTCGAGGGTTATCACTGGTAATAATAACTTTATTAGCGTTTTGCTCAGCAGCTTGCGCCATTAATGCGCGCTTTCCTTTGTCTCTGTCACCACCGCAACCAAATACACAACTTACACCACCTGGCACATGCAGCTGCAATGCTTGTAATGCAAGTGCAAGTGCATCGGGTGTATGGGCGTAATCAACAACACACGTCGGCATGCCTGCTTGGCTAAATGCTTGCATTCGCCCAGCTACTGGCTGTAACTGCGCACAACCAGCAACTAGTTGCTCAAGCGGATAACCTAGCCCTAGTAATGTAGCGAGCGCTGCCGTTAAGTTATATAAGTTGAATTCGCCAAACAGAGGCGATTTAATTGAAATATTACCCCAACTTGTCGACAACTGCGCCGAAATACCTTCACTTGAATATTCAACATCAGAAAAATAAACGTATCGGGCATTCTTAGGAGCTAAGTTTTTGCGGCCATAACAAATTAGGTTATTAAAATCATACTTTTCAAGCCATTGCTCAGCTTGAAAGTCATCTTGATTGAGCACTACAACTTGCGGTTCAAAATCACGGAAAAGCATTAATTTCGCATCACCGTAACTTGCCATGTCACAATGGTAATCTAAGTGATCGCGCGAAAGATTAGTAAACACAGCCGCTTTAAACTGACATTTAGCAACACGTTGTTGCACTAACCCATGAGATGATACTTCCATGGCTACCAGCTTTTTATGCTGCGAATTTAAATCGCTCAAAATATGCTGTAAATCAACTGTTGAAGGCGTTGTGTTTATCAGTGGAATTAAGTTATCAGGATGGCCATAACCTAAAGTACCTATAATAGCCGACTCAGTACTACAAAATTGTGCTAAGTGGGCAATCATTGCTGTGGTGGTCGATTTACCATTTGTACCTGTCACACCAATTAAATCAAGAGTCTGACTTGGTTGGCTATAAAAGCGACTAGCTAATTCTGGAAGCTTTTTATCAAGCTCTGAGACTAAATACAGTGGCTCAAAATTGCTTTCAAATTCACATAATCTGTCAGCAATGATAGCTATTGCGCCATTTTCAATTGCTTTACTAATAAATTGTCCGCCATCAAGTGTATGGCCTTTAATAGCAACAAATACATCACCTGGCGTTACTTCACGGCTATCAAGGCGTAAATGCTTAACCAGTTGCGAGGGCGCATCTATTTCGATGTATTTTAAAATATCCTTTAAATCACGCATCGTTATCTTTACCTTGTACGTACGCAACCTCTTCCTTGTCAGGCGCTACGTTTAATATTCTTAATGCGTTAGAGATGATTTCTGCAAATGCAGGGCCAGCGGTGGCACCTCCATAGTACACATCACCACCTGGTTCATTAATCATAACTACCACGGCTAAACGAGGATTACTTGCAGGTGCTACACCTGCAAAGTAACCTACATATTCATCACCATAACCACCTGCTACGGCTTTTTTAGATGTACCTGTTTTACCGGCAGCACGATACCCATCAACTTTTATGTTGCGAGCAGTACCGTCTTTTTCAAATACACTTTCCATCATGTGGACTACGGCTTCTACGTCTTTTTGTTTAAAAATACGTTCGCCTTCAGGTATATTATCTTGCTTTAAAATAGTCAGTGGTCGATTAACTCCACCAGCGCCTAACATGGTATAAAAGCGCGCCATTTGCGCAGTACTTACCGAAATTGCATAACCAAATGATAAAGTTGCAATTTCAAAGTCTGACCAGCGACGATTTGGATAAAACAAACCACTGCTTTCACCTACCATTCCAGTACCGGTGTCACTGCCAAAGCCTACTTTTTGATATAAGCCAACAAGGTAATCTTTAGGCACTAACTGAGTAACCTTCGCAACCCCCATATTTGAGGAGTACTTTAGTATTTCGCGCAGTGTTAGTTCGCCATGATTACGAGTATCTCTAACTAAACTACCACCTAAACGCATCCAACCTGGGTAGGTATCAATCGTGTCATCTGCCTGAATGGCGCCGTAGTCTAGCCCAGCCAAAATGGCTAGAGGCTTAACAGTTGAGCCTGGTTCAAACAAATCTGTAATTGCGCGATTACGACGCTTATGAGGTGCAGCATCGCTTAAGTTATTTGGATTAAACGAAGGGCTATTTACCATTGCCAGCACTTCACCGGTTTTAACATCAACTACCATAGCTGAGCCCGATGTGGCTTTGTAAGTCAGTACAGCTGATTTTACAGCTTTGTAGGCAATAGCTTGAATTCGTTGGTCAATACTTAGTTCTATACTTTCTGGCTCTACGCGCTCACGCTCGTCAAGCACTTCTACTTCACGCCCTTGTGCGTCTTTACGTATAGTGCGGCGGCCTTCCTCGCCCGTTAAAGCGTTTTCGTATAGCTTTTCAATACCTTCAATGCCTTTACCGTCTATATTAGTAAAACCAATAACATGCGCGGTAACCTCACCGGCGGGGTAATAGCGTTTAGATTCATCTAGTAAATGAATACCTGGTAGGCGTAAATCGCCAATATAATTTGCTACAGCAGGAGTAACTTGGCGCTTTAAATAAACAAAGCGACGCGAGGGATCGTTTAATAGTCGAGAGTTAATCTTCTTAGGATCAATGCGCAATACATCAGCAAGCTCACGCCAGCGTAAATCGTTTTTATAATAAAGTGCAGTACGCTTATCAAGCTCAGCGGTATTTTCAGCTAAAGATAAATGATCTTCGCCGCTTTTACGTGCTTGTTTAATTACTTTAGAGACTAGCGACTTGTGCAATGCTTTAGGATCAGCATATACACTTACAACAGGCACACTTACCGCTAACTCTTTACCATTACGGTCAAAAATCATCCCGCGTTGCACATGTAGTTTTTCAACGCGCACGGTACGTTTGTCACTTTCTGAACGTGCTTTATCAGGTTCTATTACTTGTAAATAAGCAGCGCGAGATACGAGTGTTACAAACACCATAAACACAACTGCACACACCAGCATAAAGCGCCATGTGATTAAATTAGTGACTGGTTTTTTGCCTCTATTTCTCATTGTACTATTATTACCTGCTCATCTTGACTCGTAGGTCTTTTCATTTTCAATTGTGATGTAGCTACTTCTTCAATGCGTGCATGTTGCGAATAAAATTCTTCTTCAACAAGTAAGTAGCGCCACTCTAAATCGAGCTCATCGCGTTCTTGTAATAATTGATCTTGCTGTATAAGTTGGCCACGAGCTAAGTGGGTTGTTTGCACAACAGCTAAACTAGAAGCGAATATCACAACCAACAAGGCCGAGGTTAGCTTATTAGCTCCTAGGCCTTTTAATATTTCAAAGAATAAATTAGGTTGCCGATAGCTCGCTTTTTTACTCATCCCAACCTCTGTGCAATCCTAAGTACAGAACTACGAGAACGTGGATTACGCTCTACTTCTGCAGCACTTGGCTTAATAGCTTTACCCACTGCTTTTAACGTCAGATTTTTATTTATTTGTGCATCAGTTAAAGGCAGACCTCTGGGTAATGCTTCTCCCTTACTCTGTTTTCTAATAAACTGTTTTACAATACGGTCTTCTAAAGAATGAAACGAAATCACCACTAAACGTCCGCCTGGCTTTAGCACTTTAACTGCAGACTGAAGCGCAGTTTGAATTTCTTCAAGCTCACTATTAATGTAAATACGAATAGCCTGAAAAGTACGGGTAGCTGGGTGTTTAAACTTATCTTTTACCGGTACAGCTTCATCAACAAGGTCAGCAAGCTGCTTGGTAGTTGTGATTGGCGTGTGCTCACGAACTTCAAGTACTTTGTGTGCAATGCGTTTACCAAACTTTTCTTCGCCCAATTTTTTAATTACGTGGGTAATATCATCCAACTCAGCCTCTGCTAACCACTGTGCTGCACTGCGACCTGTTGTTGGGTCCATGCGCATATCAAGTGGCCCATCTTTCATGAAACTAAAGCCACGCGCAGCGTCATCAAGTTGTGGCGACGAGACACCAATGTCTAATAAAATGCCATCGACTTTACCAATTAGATCGTTTTGCTGTGCTACTTCGTATAAGTTTGAAAAGCGAGTGTGTGCAATTGCAAAACGTGGGTCATCAGCAAATTTTTCAGCTGATTGTATTGCTTGTGGATCTTGGTCAATTGCTTGCAGGCGACCTTCATCACCAAGGCGTGCTAAAATTTGCCCAGAGTGGCCACCACGTCCAAATGTACCATCCATGTATATACCGTCTGGCTTAATTGCAAGAGCATCGATGGTCTCATCCATTAATACGGATACGTGTTCAAATTGCGCTGTCATTAGCTATTGTGTGCCTTTTTTTGTGCCGTTAGAGTGTAAAATTATCTAAATCTTGGTTAGGTTCAAAATCACCAAGCCTTTCAAGCTCAGTATCTTGCTGCATTTGCTCGTGCCAACGCGCCTCGTCCCAAATTTCAAACTTATTCATCAAACCAACCAGCATGATTTTTTTGCCAAGAGATGCATGGGCACGTAATGACGGCGCAAGCAAAATTCGACCATTTTTATCAAGTTGATACTCTGTAGCGTTACCTAGCAACATACGTTGCATTCGTCGAGCTCGTGGATTCATATTAGATATTTTCGCTAAACGGCTTTCTATTTCGAGCCACTCAGCCAATGGATATAACCATAAACACGGTTCATTTAATGCGACGGTACAAATAACTGTCCCCTGATCTTCAGACAACAGAGATTCTCGGTACTTTGTCGGTACCGCAAAACGCCCCTTATCATCCAAACTCAGTGAACTCGCGCCACGAAACATAAAAAACCTACTTTAAAATTGTTTTATTCAACTTTTGTTTATTTTTATCCAGTGTGATCCACTAAAAACCACTTTTTACCACAGTGCTCCAGTTTAGGGCTTGACAAGCCATTTTGTCAAGTAAGCTGACCAGCTTTAGTGAGTCCCAAAGCTAGAAAAAATAAGGGCTCAAGCGAAGCGTTTGAATTACGTGGGAAAAAGTGGGATTGAGGTAAAGAAAAATATCAGCTTTGCTTTTATAACTTTCTGTTTACATGCTTTGCTTACTGAATAACCAATGAATATTTACAATTTTTAAGGCGTTTTTATCCTCTTTGTAAAATTTACCTAGCCGTGTAGTAATAGTTACTGTTTATTTTAAAATACTAATTATCAAAAATTAAAAACCACAAACAAAACCTATCAAATTCAGTCAGTTAAAATAAATGACAAGTTTGGTTTAATCATTGCATCATCTAAATCACTATTTAAATTTTTAACTTATTAAGGATTGATTATGGCTACTGCAACGAATACGAAACCAAATACAACTTCAGATGTTAAGCCTGACGTTAAACTAACAAATACTGAGTCTCCTCTTACAGAGAAAGCAACATCAGCGGCGCACGATGCTGTAGATGCACTTTCTAGCAAAGCTGCAACAGCTGAAAGCAGTGTGCGTAAAGGAGCTTCTAGCTCAGCAGATGCATTGAGCGAAAAACAACTTATCGCACGTGAAAAACTAAGCGAATGTACTGCAAAAACTCGTGCTTTTGCTTCTGAAAATCCATTAGCAACCGCGGGTATTGCTTTTGCTGCGGGTATGCTAATCACATCACTACTTCGTCGTAAGTAATTAGTGATGAATAACCCACAAACAACAGCAACCAAGGATGGTAATGCGCAAGACCAAACTACTGAGCAACATAGCCAAAAGGACGATTGGCAAGATCATGTTGCAATGCTTTTAGAGTATTCTAAGCAGCTCAAGGATGATTACCAAACTCAAGGAAAGATCACCCACCAGCTTGCTAAAGCTGAATGGCGGTTATCGCTTAGATCGCTTGCATTGATCACTATATTTTTAGGATGCTTTGCCAGTGGTTTGGTTTTGTTGTGGGCAGGATTTCTAGGTGCTGTTGGATACGGTGTATACGATGTTTTTGGGTCGGTATGGCTAAGTATTGCAACAGCTACTTTGCTACAAGTTGCTTGTTTAATATGGCTTTGGAAAAATACAGTTTACTTAAGCAATAAAATTGGCTTTAGTAAAACGCTTAAAAGTTTAAAGCAGCTATTTAACCTACAAGGAAATTAGTATGTTAGTTAACTACTTAATTAAAGCACCTAATGAAAACGTTGATGCTCTAAGTAAGCAAATGGATACGCGCAGTGAATTGAAACGCCAACATCATGCAGCGTTCCAATATAGACTAAAGCGTTTTGCCGTAACCAAAGTTGGGCTTTCAAGTGCCTTTATCGCAGGTGCAGCAGTACAAGCGGGTAAAAGCGAAACCAGCTTCGTAAGAAAATACGGCTGGCTAGTGAACTTAATAGCTTAAGCGCTAAACATTTCTACCGTGATCAGATAAGTAATCAATACTTGGACCACTTGGCACAACTTGTGTTGGGTTGATCATTGTGTGACTAAAATAGTAATGACGCTTAATATGATAAAAATCAACTGTTTCAGCCACTCCTTTAACTTGATATAGCTCCCTAAGGTATCCACTTAATGCAGGATAGCTTTCAATTGTGCGTAAATTACATTTAAAATGGCCAACGTACACACTATCAAACCGAATGAGTGTAGTGAATAATCGCCAATCTGCCTCGGTGAGCCTATTACCTGTTAAATAACGCTGCTTGCTCAGTATCCCTTCTACTTTATCGAGTGCTTTGAATAAATCGTTAAACGCCTCTTCGTATGCATCTTGAGTTGTTGCGAATCCCGTACGATAAACACCATTATTTATATTTTGATAAATCAACGCATTTAATTCATCAATTTTTGGTCGTAGTGCCTCTGGGTAGTAATCATCGTTATTACCTGTTAATTCATTAAATGCACTATTGAACATACGTATAATATCGGCAGACTCATTACTGACAATTTTATTTAGCTTTTTATCCCACAATACGGGTACGGTAACTCGCCCGGAATACTTAGGATTATTTTTTATATACACTTGATGTAAGTAGTTACTATTAAATAAAGCATCACCAGTACTGTGGTTTTGCGTATCAAAAGCCCAACCACTATCAAGCATATCAGGGCTAACAACCGACACCGTAATTAAATCTTGCAACCCTTTTAACGCTCTAAATATAAGCGTTCGATGCGCCCAAGGACACGCAAGTGACACATATAAATGATACCTGTTCGCTTGTGCTTTAAATCCGGCCTCGCCCGTTATTCCAGCGCTACCATCAACAGTTACCCAGTGACGTAACTGCGCCGTTTCGCGTTCAAACTTACCGTTACTTGAATCTGTGTCGTACCATTTATCTTGCCATTGGCCGTTAACTAATAATCCCATAAAACTCTCCTAAAAATACCGTTATATTTTGCCAAACTCACCGTTTTGATAATCACGTACTGCTTGCTGTACTTCTGCTTGCGTCGTCATTACAAACGGCCCCATATGAGCAATTGGCTGATTAAGTAGATCGCCTGCTAAAACCAAAACACCAGCGCCGTGCTCAGAGCTAATATTAATATCACTGCCTGGTTCTAAAATAAGTAACTTACCCGCTGGTATTGCTTGATTGTCGCTCATTATTAGTGAGCCGCTATGAATATAAAGCATTACTTTTTGTTGGCTAAGAGGCTCTAAATAAGTGCTTTTACCAGCAGGTAATGTAATATCAGCGAGCGCCGCATTAGCAGCTAAACTTTGCAGCTCGCTTGCAAGCGTTTCACTTTCGAACTGCCACGATCCCGCAAGTGCTTTTAACGTCACGCCTTGCGTATTTGTAAAACTAGGAGCTGGGTTTTTAGTCGTATCTTGATAACGTGAATCACGCATTTTTTCTGCGCTTGGCATGTTTATCCAAATTTGAAAGCCATGCAGACCATCTATAGCATCAGCGAGTGGCATTTCACTGTGCATGACGCCGCGCCCTGTGCTCATCCATTGCACATCGCCTGCTTTAATTGCTTCTTTGTTACCCATTTGGTCACGATGTTCAAAGCCACCTTTTAGAATATAAGTAAACGTTTCAATTCCTCGGTGCGGATGCTCTGGAAAGCCTCCCATATAATCTTTTTTGTCGTCTGACTTAAGTTCATCAATCATCAAAAACGGATCTAAATATTTACCATCAAACCCAGGTATACGGCTAATGCTCACGCCATCGCCATCTTGAGTTGCATAAGCTGTAAGTATTTTTGATATTTTCATTTTTTAATTCACTCTAAAGAATAAGTTTATGAGGCTATTAAATCATTCATTAAACAAAATAACTATGTCTTTAAATCGAGCTTAAGGTTCTATAAAATAGAACGACATTGATTCATTGGTTACATTTTCAACCTTATAATTACTATGGTTATTTGGAGTGAATTTGGCTACAATTGTTATTGCAAAATACGAAACTAAGGAATGGTTATTTTTACTTATTCTCTCAAACATCAGCTTTATCGTTTGCTTATATTGCTAAGTATTCCGGGCACCGCTGTAATTATTTTTACTCTGCTGCTTGAACGCCACCACTCTATTGAGCAAAGTGAAAAAAAAGTAGAAAACATTGCTAAGCAATTAATTTTACAGCAAAAGCACTTAGTCGATGATATTGACCGTTTAGCGCGTTATTTGGCTAAAGAGGAAAGTAAGAAAGAAAATCTAGCTACGTCATGCCCTAATTATTTTAATCAATTTAGAGCTATTTATGCCCATATTGCCAATATCGGGATTATAGATCCAAATGGCATTGTTATGTGTACAACAAGCGGATTAACCAAAACAATAAGTATTGCAGATCGTGCGTATTTTCAAAATGCCTTAAAAAGTAACCAATTGTCAGTAGGTTATTTTCAGCACGATAGAAACTTGCAAAAAAACACCCTTAGCTTTGCGTTACCTATCATTAATAAAAAAAATGTAATTCAGGGCGTTGTAGTTATCGTTGTTGCGCTTGACTGGTGGAACAATGCTTTTAATAATATTGAACTGCCACCTGGCTCTATTGCTGCAATCGCTGATTCTAATGGAAAAATTTTAGCGCGTTACCCACCAACAACTGCAGCCCTTGGCGATAATATTGCAAAGACTTTATTAGCAACTGATTCTTCGATTGATAATGAGGCATCAACAAAAATAAAATCTATTAAGGGTGAAGATCGAATGCTTCACCACTCTATTATTTATAAAGATCCGAGTAATAACAGCTTAAATATACATATTGCACTTCCTATTACACATGCTTTAAAGCAAATAAATAATAATTTTTTTATAGCGATTGGTGTGTTTATTTTATCACTGCTAGTGCTATGTTTAATTGCACGTAAGCTGCTTAAAACCAGCATTATCGACCCAATTAATAATCTAACAAATGCAACAAACGTGTTGGCTAAGGGCGAAATGCCGTCACAAAAAATACAGCCAAATAATCCAGAGCTAAATACTCTCTATCAGCGCTTTAAATCAATGGCGCAAACCAGGTTAACAGCCGAGGCTAATTTAAAAAACAAGCACGATGAGCTTACCAGCTTGCTTAATACTCTACCCGACAGTTACGTTAGAATTAACATCCATGGCGATATTCTCAACATAACGGGGCAATTTAAGCCTCAAGTAAACCCAAACAGCACTGCAGCACCTCATTTATCATCAATACTTTCTCACAACAATGTGCAGCTTTTGTTATCGCAGTTATCTAAGCTTGATGTTTCGAGTAATTTAGAATTTACACTCGAAAAATCAGATCCTAAACGTAGCTTTGAAGCACGTATTAGTGCAATGCAAAGTAAAAATGAATACGTTGTTGTGCTAAGGGATATAACACAACGAAAAATAAATGAAGAAGCACTCCACCTTGCCTTGCTAGTGTATAACAACAGTAGTGAAGGCATGATAATCACCGATCCAGCGGGTATAATATTTGATGTAAACCCTGCGTTTTGCAAAACGACTTTATATAGTAAAGAAGAAGTTATTGGGCGCTCCTCTTCAATTCTTTCATCAGGAAAACATGATAAGAATTTTTACAATAAAATGTGGTCTGAATTACAGCAAACAGGCCGCTGGCAAGGCGAGGTTATTAACCGTAAAAAGAACGGGCAGCTTTACTCTGAGTGGCTCACAATCGATACGGTTTATGATACAAACAACGCACCTATTCGTCGAATCGCGATATTTACAGACCTCACTGAGAAAAAACAAGCCGATGAAACAATTTGGCGACAAGCTCACTATGATCACCTAACTGACTTACCAAATCGTTTAGAGTTAAAGGAGCGATTAAATCAACGATTTTCAAGCATTGTTACTCCCGACAATCAATTGGTTGTCATGCTTTTAGATATAGATCACTTTAAAGATATTAATGACACATTAGGCCATCACTATGGCGATAACTTATTAAAACTCGTATCGCAACGCATAGTTCAGTCGGCAAAAAATGCTGAGTTTGTGGCACGTATTGGTGGTGATGAGTTTGTTATTGTGTTTAATCGTATAAAAAGTACGCGTCATATTAATCAAATTGCCAGTAATATTTTGCTTAGCCTATCGTCGGCTTTGCATCTTGAAAACGAAGAGTTATTTATTAGCGCCAGCATGGGCATAGCATGCGCCCCTAATGATGGTGAAAATACTGAACAGCTTTTAAAAGCAGCCGATCAGGCTATGTATAAAGCAAAAAGTAATGGTCGTAACTGTTTTGAGTTTTTCTCTGCTGACATGCGCGAATATGCACACGCGCGCATGGTGCTATTAAAAGACTTACGAAGTGCCATTGAACTTGAACAATTTGAATTGTTTTATCAGCCCATTGTTGCTTTGAATGATTTACATATTCATAAAGCTGAAGCACTTATTCGTTGGCAACATCCCGAAAAAGGCCTAATTAGCCCTGTCGCATTTATTTCACTTGCTGAAGAGACCAGGCAAATAAATGCAATTGGCCAATTTGTATTTGCTCAAACCTTGCAAACGCTTAACGATATAAAAACCCTAACCGATGATACTTTTCAAATAAGTGTAAACGTGTCGCCAGTGCAGTTATCCACGCCAGAGAGTGGTATAGATGAATGGTACGATATGCTAAAAGCTGCAAAATTACCTGCATCCTCAATTGTGGCAGAAATAACTGAAGGCCTAATGATTAACCCCGAAGCATTAACGCAACGTCGCTTAAAAGAAATAGTAAAATCAGGTATGCAGCTTGCCCTTGATGATTTTGGTACAGGATATTCGTCACTCGCTTACTTACAAGAAATGGATACCGATTATTTAAAAATAGATAAACGTTTTGTTGATAATATCCAAGTAGGCAGTCAAGAACTTGCACTGTGTGAAGCAATAATTGTTATGGCGCATCAACTGGGCTTAAAAGTAATCGCCGAAGGAATTGAAACTAAATTACAAATGCAGCTATTACTTGAAGCCGGATGTGATTACGGACAAGGTTATTTATTTTCAAGACCTTTAAATAAAAGCAGCTTTATGGCACTTCTATCTGATAAAAAAGTCGCTTTATTAAAATAAATAAACAAAAAATTACTGTTACGCAATAAATAATGCGTCTGCGCGGTCAAGTTAAGCAATCAGATATAAGTAGTAACAGGATTTAAAAATGGCAAAAGCAACATTAGAGCAATGGCGAATGTTTAAAGCGGTTGTGGATCACGGCGGATTTGCAGGCGCAAGTGCGGCTGTACATAAAAGTCAGTCAACCGTACACCATGCTGTTCAAAAACTTGAAGCCGCCTTGCAAATTAAGTTGCTTGAAGTAAAAGGTCGTAAAGCATTTTTAACCGATAGCGGTAAACTAATTTTACGCAGAGCTGAATTTTTAATTGAAGAAGCAACTAAAATAGAATCGGTAGCAAGTACACTAAGCGAAGGCGTAGAAAGCACATTAAAAATAGCTGTTGATGAAGTTTTTCCACACACCATTTTATACCAGGCACTTGCTAAAACGAGTGAACTTTACCCGCTTTTAAAGATTGATTTAGTAGAAAGCGTGCTAACCGGTGCAAACGAATTACTACATAACTCAGTGGTTGATTTAGCCATTTCATCAATTCCTATCTATGGAATTAGTTGCAGTACGTTATGCGATATAGAGTTTATAGCCGTTGCGCATAAAGACCATGTATTACACCAACAAACTGAACAACTCAACTTTCGCGATTTAAAGCTACACCGGCAAATAGTAGTTCGCGACTCAGCAATCCACACCAGTCACAATGATGGCTGGTTAGGTGCTGATATGCGCTGGACAGTCAGCCATTTACGCAACTCTATTGATATGGTTAGTCAAAATTTGGGTTACGCTTGGCTGCCAAAAACACAAATAGCACATTTAATTGAAGATAAAACGCTCATCCCACTTAATTTAGACCAAGGTACAACCCGTACCCTTAATTTATATTTAATGTGCAACGACAACGACAGGCTTGGTCCTGCAGCACAAGAGTTTAAAGAGCAGCTTATAGCTCTCACTAACTTTAGCTAATAGCTATTCGTTTTTTACATCGAGGTGATCTGCCACATAGGCGCCTCGCTGCCCACGCTCTTTAGCTGGGCCTATAGTACTGTCTTTACCTGTTTGCTGCTCAGTAGCTGCATTAATAACAGCACCTAATGTGATTATATAAGCGCTGATATACAACCACATCAACATGATCACTACACCACCTAGTGAGCCGTAAGTTTCGTTGTAACTAGAAAAACGCGACACATAAAAAGAAAAACCTATAGATGCCAAAATCCAAAGTACAGTAGCAATAGACGAACCCATCGTGATCCAACGCCATTTGGCCGGTTTACGGTGTGGGGCATAACGATATAAAAGTACCAATGCAAAATTAAAGGTAAAAGCTAATAATGGCCAAGAGATGAGTTTAATTAATAAATCTATACTTTCTTTTAGCCCCACTAAATTAAGCACAATAGGTAAAATACCAATAATTAATAACGCAAAAATTGCGACAACAATCGCCCCTACCGAAAATAAAAAGCGTACTAATTGAGCTTTAAAAAATGAACGTTTATCATATTCACGATAACTAATATTACACGCAGTAATAAGTGCTTGGCTGCCCTTAGAACTACTCCAAATGGTAAGTATAAGCGTACCAATTGCACTTAAGCTCAAGCTGGCACTTGATGTTTTTGCAAGGCTAGAAACCTGAGATAAGATTAGTTCACTGGTACTTGGTGGGAGCAAAGTAACTATTTTACTTAAATGATCACTAATATCTGCAGGGGATGAAAAGTATGCATACACAGATACCATCGCCGCAATGGCCGGAAAAATAGCAAGTAACGCATAAAATGCCACACCCGCAGCCACTATAGATAAGTTATCTTCACTCATTTGCTTAAAAATGCGCTTAACAATATCCCACCAACCTATAAAAGGGATATGACCAGGCTGCTCAGCTTGCTGTCCTCGTTTAGCTTCTTTCATTCTAAACCTCAATATTTGTATTACATTACTACAGCAAAATGTTTGCCAAGTTAAATAAAGTATTTGGTACTAAACTTGCTGTTACCTAATATTAACGATTATAAAAACCAAACACGGACGATAAGCCATGCCTAGTAGCCAATCAAACATTATAGCTTTAAACAATACGCCTCCCAGCACGCAAAGTTTTCAAGGCGATGTGTTTACGTGGCAGTTTTTTCATGAACAAGCTGTGCAATTACTTCATGCAACAGCGCAAATATTACCCACACTATTACTCGGTATAATACTTTTAGCATTAAGCTATTTAATTGCAGGGCCACTTTCTCGATTGCTTATAAAGCCTATTGACTACATGACTGACAGTAAACTAATTCATCTAGTTGTAAGGCGCAGTATAAGCACTTTAATTATTTTATTTGGCGTGTACTTATTCCTGCGCTTAGCAGGGCTTACCGAGTTTGCTGTCGCCATTATGAGTGGCACGGGACTAATAGGACTTATATTGGGTTTTGCCTTTAGAGACATAGCTGAGAACTTTATCGCCAGTTTATTACTGAGCATACAAAGGCCTTTTAAAATCGACGATGTAATTGAAGTAGACAATCGTTTAGGTGTTGTTAAAAAAGTAACCGCAAGAGCAACCACACTTGTTGATTACGATGGCAATCATATTCAAATACCCAATGCGACGGTATATAAAAATACTATTAAAAACCTGACTGCCAATCCAAAAATGCGCGGAAAAGTAGAAATTGGTATTGGCTATGATAACGATATACGTAGCGCACAAACCCTCGCCCTAGCTATTGCCAATCAACAAAATGCGGTGCTTAGCGATCCACCTGCGCAGGTTTTAATAAAAAACTTAGGCTCATCTACTATTAACTTCGTTTTGTATTTTTGGGTTAATAGCGAGCAACACAGTCCATTAAAAGTAGCTTCCCAGCTTATGCGCGAATTAGTCAATGAGTTCACAAAACAAAACATCAGCATGCCTGATGACGCACGAGAGAGAATTATACTCACCGACCCTAATGAAAATGTTTCTAGTTTAGGGGAAGAACAACCATCGCAAATACAAAACGAAAAGAATGAAACAGTTGAGCAAACTAAAACACTTGATGATGTAAGCAGTGATACCGACGAAATACGTGAACAAGCAGAGCAATCTCGCGATCCAGAACAAGGTAAAAATATTATTTAAAGATGCTGAAGTTGTATTAACTAAAATTTAGACACAAAAAAGCCCGCAGTGTTAACTGCGGGCTTTTTATTGAATGAGTGAGTCAGCCTATAAGCCGGGTTTTGTCCTTTCCGAAGAAAGTGATAATCATTCGTCTAGGCCATAAATCGCTCTATGGCTCAAGCAACCTACCCGGTTCTCACGTGGGCCACGCGTTCATTATTTAAAATGATAGAACCCTATTTGGTCTTGCTCCGAGTGGAGTTTACCTTGCAACCGACTATTACTAGCGGCCCGGTGCGCTCTTACCGCACCCTTTCACCCTTACCAATCGAGATTGGCGGTCTCCTCTCTGCTGCACTTGTCGTGGGCTCACGCCCCCCAGCCGTTAGCTGGCACTCTGCCCTATGGAGCCCGGACTTTCCTCCCCCTGATCATTTTCGTCACAGGCAGCGATCATCTTGGCTGACTCGGCGCGCAGTATACATGAGGCTAATACTAAGCGCAGTAAAATTTACTCTTTTTCTTCAATAATTGTTTTATATAAAGCGTTTTTCTTCATACCAAAGTATTCGGCTACAACGCCACAGGCTTTTTTCATTGGCATTTCACTCTCAAGAAGTGCCAGCATTTTGCGCGCTTCTGGCGGAACATCGTCTATTTGCTTTGGTTTACCCGCAAGCATAAGCACTATTTCGCCGCGCTGCTTGGTAGGATCATCAGTTAAAAATTGTTTAAGCTCACTTACACTACCATTAAAAAATGTTTCAAAGGTTTTGGTTAGCTCTTTAGCAAACACGACTTGCTGCTCATCACCAAGGGCTAGTGCTAAATCATCAAGGCTTGCCATAATACGGTGCGTACTTTCGTACATTATGCTGGTAATGCCTGAGTTAACAGCTTCGGTAAAAAAGTCTTGGCGAGCTTTGCTTTTAGCTGGCGTGAAACCAATAAACTGAAAGCGGTCAGTTGGTAAGCCTGAACAACATACGGCTGTAATTGCAGCACATGCACCTGGAACAGGTGTAACATGAGCGCCTTGTTCGCGACATAGATTTACCACAGCGTAGCCTGGATCACTAATTAGCGGTGTACCAGCGTCAGATACTAAAGCAATATTTAAACCTTGATTAAGTTGATCAATAATTTGCTGTGCTTTTTGCTTTTCGTTGTGGTCGTGTAATGCAAACGTTTTTGCCTTAATTCCAAAGTGGCTAAGTAGCTTGCCGGTATGGCGAGTGTCTTCAGCAGCTATTAAGTCAACTTGCGATAATGTCGCAATGGCACGGTGACTTAAGTCGTCATAATTGCCAATTGGGGTGGCAACAATGTAAAGAGTGCCAATTTTCTGTGAATTCTCCTCATTTAACATTGAGGTCTCCTGCGTCAGTCAGTAATATAAGCAAATCGCGTTAACGTATTGGGAAATCATTGTGCGACTTAAACTAGTTAGTCTATTAATTATATTGTCAGGGTTATCGGCGTGTAGCACAACCGAAAAACCAACTAAAAACAGCGATAACGTAAGTAACCGCACTAATGCTCTGCAAAATCAGGCAACCAGTGCGCAATCTATCTACCAATTGGCGCAAAACCGCCAAGGTGCCGATAAAATACAGTTATTGTATAGTGCCCGTGATGCTGCGATTAGTGAGCAAAATTGGCCTTTGTTAGAGAAAATTGGTAATGAGCTTGAATTAACCGCAAGTGTTGATCAAATCCAAAACCGTCTTTATATTGCATTTGCACAAAAACAACAGAATAAGAATGATCAAGCTTTGGTGATTTTACAATCGCTAGACGGACAACTTACTCAACCTGAGCATTTTGCATGGCATCAGTTTTTAACAGCCAGTATTTATGCATCGCAAAATTTTCCTAAAAAAGCTGCCCCCTACTTCTTTAGAGCCTCTGAAACAGCAACAAAAAACAATATAGAAATCCCTCAGCTCAATCAAAATTTGTGGGATAACTTAAAACAGCTCTCTTCATATGCGCTTGAACGTTTTAACCGTGGTTCGGTTATCCAGCAAGGCTGGGTAAACCTTGGTCTATACTATCAAGTATATGCAAGTAGCGGCGTGGAGCTAGACCAAGCAATTAATAATTGGCGCAGACGCTATATTGGGCATCCGGCTTTTTCTGTATTACCTGAACAGGACGAAATGCTTACTGAGCTCGCCCCTATTAATATAGAGCGTTTAGTTGTGTTGTTTCCACAATCAGGCCCTAACGAACGCTTAGGTGATGCGCTTAAAGCCGGTGTGTTAGCTGCACTTGATACGCAAACTATCAACGACACTATTTTTATTGATGAAAACCTAAGCACTGAGGAAATCGCAGCGCAACTTGAAGAAATAAAGCCTGATTTTGTAATTGGTCCTCTACTTAAAGCAAATATTGATAAACTAGCCAATGCACAAACTCTTATTGATACTCCGGTACTGCATTTAAACACTTTTGATGGTGAGCGCATTTCGCTTCAGCATTATTACTTTGCATTGAACCCTGAACACGAAGTACAGCAAGCTCTGGAGCACTTTTTAACTAAGGGCTATCAAAAGCCTATGTTGCTTGCGCCAAATAATGCAAATGGCCAACGTTTAGTTGATTATTTTAACCTACAGTGGCAACGCTACAGCGAAACCAAGCCACAAATCGGTTTTTATAACGATAAAAAAGATATGCCGAACACAATTACCAGCTTATTAGAAGTTGATAAGTCAAAAGATCGCATACAAACAGTTAAAGCATTATTTAAGCAAGAAGTAGAAAACGAAACGCGTTCACGCAGTGATATAGACGTTATTTATATTTTGGGTGATGCAATAGAAACTCGCTTAATTAAACCTTACCTTGATGTAAACGTCAGTACATTTGCTGATCGTATCCCACTTTATGCAAGCTCTAAAAGTCATAGTAAACAAATTGACAGTACAGACAAAGGCGACTTAGACGGCCTATACTTCACTGAATTACCGTGGATGCTTGATTCACAAATTAAACAACATAATTTACGCCAGCAGTACAACTCTCTATGGCCTGAGCAAATTGATATTAGCCAACGCTTATTTGCAATGGCGTACGATGCAGTATCAATATTACATGACATTAGACAGTTAAGCGTAATGCCAGGCAACCAATATAGTGGTTTAAGCGGTAAGCTATCTGTTAATACCAGCGGCCATATAGAACGTATGCTCGACTGGGCTCAATATACAAACCGTCGCATTAAGCCTGTGCAATTAGAAACACAACGCCCGGTACCATTGTTTATGCAATCAGCGGGTGATATACAAACTATAAATTAAACTTTATTAAGTTAAGGGGGCGGCATGTCGTGGTTTAAAGAGCTGTGGCACAATAGTCGCGAAAAAGGCCAGTATTATGAGCTTGAAGCGCAAAAATACTTAGTTACTCAGGGCTTAACACCCATTGAACGTAATTATTACTGCCCCTTTGGCGAGCTTGATGTCATTATGAAAGAAGGCGACACCCTTGTATTCATTGAGGTCAAGTTTCGCAAAAATAATGCCCGTGGCGGTGCCAACTATGCACTTAGCCCACAAAAACAAGCTCGATTAAAACGTAGTATTTATCATTACTTAGCAGCTAAAAATTTAACTAACCAAGCACTAAGAATTGATTATGTAGCCATTACAGGAGAAGCATCTCCTAATATTAATTGGCTTAAAAATGTATTTTAAACGCAAATACAAAGATAAATTATTGGTAGGCTATGCAAGACACAATTAAAGAAATTTTTACAGAAAGCATTCAAGTTCAAATCGCTGCTGGTGAAGTGCTACCTAGTGCGCTTGAGTCAGCTGCATTTACTATTGCACAAAGTCTGATCAACGGAAATAAACTCATTTGCTGCGGTACTGCTAATTGCCACATGCTCGCCCAGCACATGGCGGGTGTATTGGTTAATCACTATGAAACCGAGCGTCCTTGTTTGCCGGCAATTGCTCTATCGCAAGAAAACGTTAACCTTGGACAAAGTACTCAGGTAGACGATCACGATACATTTGCTCGTCAAGTCCGCGCTTTTGCCCAGCAAGGTGATTTATTGCTTGTACTGGCTATTAACGGTAACGAAAAACATGTTATTTCTGCCGTTGAAGCTGCACTAACTAAAGATATGAAGGTCATAGTTATGGTTGGTGATGATGGTGGCGAGTTGGTTGGCCTACTTGGCCCTAACGATGTTGAAATTAGATCCCCATCTAAACGCCCTAGCCGCATTATCGAATCCCATTTAGTTAACTTACATTGTTTAAGCGAACTTGTTGATTTAACGCTTTTCCCTCAGGATGAAAATTATGTTTAAACGCTCTCTTATTGTTTTAGGTACTGTTGTATTACTACAAGGCTGCGCAGCTGCTGTTGTTGCAGGTACAGCCAGTGCAGTAACTGCAGCGAACGATCGCCGTACCATTGGCTCTCAAATTGACGATAACAATATTGAAATAAAAGCGAGTATTGCACTTAGCGAAGTAGAACGCCTTGAAAAGTTTGCCAATATAAGCGCTGTAAGCGTTAACGGTATTGTTTTACTTGTAGGCCAAGTATCTAATGAAGAAATGAGAAACGAAGCACAGCGTACCATTGAGGGCGTTTCAGGTATTCGTAAGATACATAACCAAATTCGTATTGGCTCAAATATTGGCATTACTACACAAACGCATGACTCTTGGTTAACTTCTAAAGTAAAAGCTCAGCTACTAACAGCAAAAGACATTAGCAGTAATAACATTAAAGTAGTTACTGAAAACGCTGAAGTATTTTTAATGGGTTTAGTATCTGACTCTGAGTCTACTCAAGCTGTAAACATTGCCCGAAATGTATCTGGCGTAGAGCGTGTAATTAAAGTATTTGAATACTTGTAAACACAAAATACAGACATAAAAAAACCGCTTATTAAGCGGTTTTTTTTGCATTTACTTATTATTTAATAACGCGTAAATGAGAGCCTTTTTTCTTCTGTGGCTTTTCTGGTGGTGTTTCATCAATAAATTCAGCTGATGAATCAACACTTTCAAGCTCAGGCACAAAATCGTCTTCGTCCTCTAAAAACTCATCTGCAGTAAAGACTGTTCCTTCGCCATTTTCACGCGCGTATATTGCAAGCACAGCACCTAGAGGCACATACACTTGCATTGGCTGACCACCAAAGCGCGCATTGAAGCTAAGTTGGGTTAAGTCTAACGAAAACTGTGTGACCGCTGATGGACTTATGTTTAAAACAATTTGTCCGTCTTGAACAAACTGTGTTGGCACTTGTACATTTGCAAACCCAGCGTCTACCACTAAATGCGGTGTACACTCGTTATCGACTATCCAATCAAAAAAAGCACGTAATAAATAAGGACGATTAGGCGTCATTATAAACGGATCTCACGCTCAGCTTCAGTTAAAGAGGCTTGGAATGACTCACGTTCAAATAAACGGATCATATACTCTTTAAGCTCTTTAGAACCTGCACCATTAAGCTCAATACCAAACTCTGGTAAACGCCATAATAGTGGAGCTAAATAACAATCTACTAAGCTAAACTCTTCACTCATAAAGTAAGGTGCTTCGCTAAAAATAGGTGCTACAGCAAGTAATGCTTCTGTTAGCTCTTTACGAGCTTGAGCAGCATCTGACGTGTTGTTACTGATTTTGTCAGCTAGGCTGTACCAATCAGTATCAATACGATGCATCATTAAGCGGCTACGACCACGCATTACCGGGTAAACAGGCATTAGTGGAGGATGAGGAAAACGCTCATCAAGGTATTCCATGATGATGTTTGCCTGGTATAAACCAAGCTCACGGTCAATCAGTGTTGGCACTGTGCCGTAAGGGTTAATTTCGTGAAGTGCTTCTGGCAAGTTATCTTTTTCAGCCAAATGAATATCTACACTTACACCTTTTTCCGCAAGTACAATACGTACTTGGTGGCTATACATACAGTTAGCACCAGAAAAAAGGGTCATTACAGGGCGCTTATTGGCAGCTACGGCCATGCCTATACCTCCATTAAATAACTAAAACAGCAAAAGGGGCTTAAGCCCCTATTGCAAAATTACCTTTAAAAATGTTCAACTTAATGAACATCTCTCCAGTATTCTTTCTTAAGCATAAATGCCAAGATAAATAGAATTATTAAGAATCCTATTACCTTAATACCTAGCGCTTCCGATTCAAGACGTGAAGGTTCACCCACGTACTCAAGGAAGTTTGTTAAATCACGAGCCGCTTGGTCGTATTCATCTACGCTTAATTCACCCGTACCATCAGTTTCAGTAGCAATAACTTTGGTCACAGTGTGGCCATGTTCTTCTACTTCTTTAGTGATAGGCGTTGGTAAACCTTGTAGTTCTTGAAGAACATGAGGCATACCTACCGATGGAAAAACAATATTGTTAACTCCAAACGGGCGAGATTCATCTTTATAAAACGATTTTAGGTACGTGTAAATATAATCTGGTGATTTTACACGTGCAATAAGAGTTAAATCCGGCGGAGCCGCACCAAACCATTTTGCTGCATCGTCTTTTGTAATTGCGTTGGTGATATGGCTACCTACTTTAGAGCCGTCAAAAATTAACTGCTCTAAACCGACTTCTGTTGGGATACCGATATCACGAAAAGTACGTTCATAACGTTGATACTGCATTTGGTGACAACCAAGACAGTAGTTCATGAACAACTTTGCACCGCGTTGTAAAGATGGTTGATCAGTAAGGTCGTTATTCGCTTCCATTAAAGGAACCGACGGACCTGCTGCCATAACCATGTTAGGCAACAAGTTTACTGATAAAGCAAATAAACCAATAATAAGCTTCTTCATCATTTCGTTAACCTCTCTGGCAATGGCTTAGTTTTTTCGTTCTTACTGTATACAAACAACAGTACGAAGAACATAAAGTAAGTCACAGTACAGATTTGAGAAATAATCGTTTTCATATCAGTTTGTGGAGTTGCACCCACCCAACCAAGAAGAACGAAAGTTACAACAAAGCCTGCAATGTTCCATTTATGGAAACCACAACGGTAACGAACCGATTTAACTCTACCACGGTCTATCCAAGGTAGTAATGCAAGTACTACAATCGATGCACCCATCGCCGCAACACCAATTAACTTATCAGGGATTGCACGTAAGATTGCATAGAATGGCGTAAAGTACCAAACTGGGAAAATATGCTCAGGTGTTTTAAGTGGGTTAGCTGCCTCGAAGTTTGGACCTTCTAAAAAGAAGCCATTCATCGCCGGCATAAAGAACACAACCCAACAAAACAGTATTAAGAAACCAACCACACCCACAATATCTTTAACTGTGTAGTAAGGGTGGAACGGTATCGCATCAACAATGTCTTTTTTGTTAGTGTAATACTCGTGGAATTTAAATTTAGGCTTATCTTCTTCAGCTACTGAGCCTTTCTTACGTTTAATCTCAATACCTTCAGGGTTATTTGAACCCACTTCGTGTAGAGCAACAATGTGTAAGAAAACTAAGATTACAATAACCAGTGGTAGTGCAATTACATGTAATGCAAAGAAGCGATTAAGCGTTGCACCTGATATTACGTAGTCACCACGGATCCAAAGTGTTAAGTCATCACCAATAACCGGAATAGCACCGAATAATGAAATGATTACTTGTGCGCCCCAGAACGACATTTGGCCCCATGGTAATAAGTATCCCATGAATGCTTCAGCCATTAGCGCTAAGAAAATGAACATACCAAATAACCACAGTAATTCACGCGGTTTTTGGTAAGAACCGTAGATCATGCCACGGAACATATGCATATATACAACGATGAAAAACGCTGATGCACCTGTTGAGTGCAAGTAACGTAGTAACCAGCCATATTCTACATCACGCATGATGTACTCTACCGAAGCAAAAGCACCTTCAGCAGACGGAACAAAGTTCATCGTTAACCAAATACCTGTTAGGATTTGGTTTACTAGTACTAACATGGCTAGTGAGCCAAAAAAGTACCAGAAGTTAAAGTTTTTAGGTGCTGGATACTGTGCAATGTGCATGTTCCAAACACGTGTCATTGGGATTCGGTCGTCTATCCAACCAATAATCTTACCAAACATTAGGCTACCCCTCTTTCTTCGCCCACTAAAATAGTGGTGTCATCTAGAAAAGTATAAGGTGGTATTTCTAAGTTTAATGGTGCAGGTACCGATTGAAATACTCGACCAGCCATATCAAATTTAGAACCGTGGCACGGGCAGTAGAAACCGTCATCAGTCCCTTCTACTTTCTCACCAAAATTACCTTGTAAAAAGCCTGGTGAACATCCTAAATGCGTACAAATACCTACAGCCAAAAATATTTCTGGACGTAATGAACGGTAATCATTTGTTGATGATTCTAATTGTTGTGGCTCTTGCGATTGCGGATCACGAAGTTGACCTTCATGTTCTTTCATCTGCTCAAGCATTTTTGGGGTACGTGATACAACCCATACAGGTTTACCACGCCACTCGACACGTATTAATTGTCCAGGCTCAAGTTTGCTGATATCTACTTCTACAGGCGCACCCGCAGATTTAGCTCGCTCACTTGGATTCCAAGACGCAATAAAAGGAACAGCAGCCCCAGCCGCACCAACACCACCTACAACAGAGGTAGCTATGGTTAAAAAGCGACGTCGGCCATTGTCTACAGGCGCATTGCTCATCCACTTATCTCCACTATGATTCTCAACACTTGCTATATTGAGAACATCAGTTACAGCAGGTTAATTATTCGAAATTTTTAAAATAGAAGCGATCATAATTAAAACCCTTGATTAAAACAAGGTTATTCAAAGCCCCATGCTCGAATAAACCTGACTTGATCAAAAATTTGATTAAGCTAGCTCGAGAATAAAGCCGAACGACTATAATAACGCTTCTGTAAAAACAATATACTGACCGAGATCAACACCACTAAGAGGAAACAGTAAAAACTGTACATAGTGTCGTTAAACTCACTCATTTTACTTCCACGCCAATTGTAGCAAAAAATTCCACCAATTAACTGATGGATTTAAACTAATTACGATAATTATTTAACTTTTTTGCAGCTATCTGAGTGTTTTTTAACTTTCGTTCGATTAATACGCAGTTATTAATAAATTTGATCATCATTAATTACAGCAATACCAAGTATCGCGACCGCTATAAACAAATTTAAATTAAGTAGCAAATGTAAACTTTTTGATTTGAAAACAAAAAACCCAGCATAAGCTGGGTTTTTGAATTCTTGATAACGTATAGATTAACGTTTTGAGAACTGTGGACGCTTACGCGCTTTCTTAAGACCCACTTTCTTACGTTCAACTTTACGTGCATCACGTGTAACAAAACCTGCTTTACGAAGTTGTGGACGTAGTGACTCGTCAAACTCCATAAGTGCACGAGTGATACCGTGACGGATAGCACCAGCTTGACCAGTTGTACCACCACCAGAAACGGTGATGTAAAGGTCAAATTTTTCAGTCATATCAACTAGCTCAAGAGCTTGATGAACAACCATGCGTGCTGTTTCGCGACCAAAATACTCTTCTAGAGAGCGTTTGTTGATTACGATGTTACCAGTGCCTGGGCGTAAGAATACGCGAGCACTTGAACTTTTACGACGACCTGTACCGTAGTATTGATTTGCCATGATGGTGCTCCTTAAATGTCTAGAACCTGAGGCTGTTGTGCAGCATGGTTATGCTCAGTACCTGCGTAAACTTTAAGTTTACGGTACATAGCGCGGCCTAAAGGACCACGTGGCAACATGCCTTTTACAGCTTTCTCGATGATCATTTCAGGCTTTGCAGCTTGAAGTTTATCAAAAGTAGTAGACTTAAGGCCACCTGGAAAACCAGAGTGAGCGTAGTACACTTTATCTTTGAATTTGTTACCAGTTACAGTAACTTTTTCAGCGTTGATAACGATGATGTAATCACCAGTATCTACGTGAGGAGTGTATTCAGCTTTATGCTTACCGCGTAGGCGGTGAGCGATTTCAGTAGCGATGCGACCTAAAGTTTTACCTTCAGCGTCAACTACGTACCAGTCACGTTTTACTGTTTCTGGTTTAGCAACAAACGTTTTCATTTATAAAAATCCAATGTTTTTCAATTAAAACCACAAGTAGTTAATATTAACTACTGCTCTAAGTTTGCTATAACCCCTTCGAGTTTTAGACTTTTGCGCCGCTCACAAGTGGCTAGACTATATGAGGACATAGAACGCAACGTGGCAGACGCGGGAGTATACCAGCACTTAAAACACATTGCTACTCGCCGGTTGTTTTTTCCACAAGAAATTTCAGAAATAAGAAGTACTATATATGTACCTCTTTTTTATAGTTGCCCTATTACACATTTACTTACTTATTTAAACTAAATGCTCTCTAGCTAAATATTCTAAGGATTGCATTTCTTGTAAACGACTAATACAACGCTTAAATTCAAAATTTAAATTACCTTGGGTATAAAGTTCGGTAATAGGTTTTTCAGCCGATATAATTAAAGTTACGTGGCGCTCGTAAAATTCATCCACTAAAGCAATAAAGCGTCTAGCAGCATCATCATTAGTTTGCCCTAGCTGTTTTACGTTAGAAATAATCACCGTATTGTATAAGCGGCTAATCTCCATGTAATCGACCTGGCTACGTGCTGTTTCGCACAATTCACTAAACTCAAACATCACAACGCATTTAGCTACTTTACGCGTTTTGATTTTTCGCCCTTCTATCTCTATCGGCTCATCTAATTGCCCTGGCTCTGGCGATAACTTATCGAAGTACTCAAATAGGTTCTTATCCGCATCTTCATCTAACGGACTATGAAAAATTTCAGCTTGCTCTAAAGTACGTAATCGGTAATCGATACCTGAATCTACATTAACTATCTCGGTATTTTTTTTAACAAGTTCAATCGCGGGTACAAAACGTGCTCGCTGTAAGCCATTTCTGTAAAGTTCATCAGGCACTATATTAGAGGTTGCTACAAGTACTATACCCCGTGCAAATAGCGCTTCCATTAAGCCACCTAATAGCATTGCATCAGTAATATCTTGTACAAAAAACTCATCAAAGCAAATAATGTCTGTTTCAGCTTTAAAAGTGTCAGCAATTTTTTCTAATGGATTAGCCGTATTATTTAGCTTTTTAAGCTCATTATGCACTCGGTGCATAAATCGATGAAAGTGCACACGCATTTTACGTGTGCCCGGTAATGATTCGTAAAAAGTGTCAACTAAATAAGTTTTACCACGCCCTACTCCCCCCCAAAAGTACAAACCTTTTACAGGCGCAGGTTCTTCTTTACTAAATAGCTTAGCAAAAAAGCCTTTTTGTTTTGGCTTTGTCTGAGTTAGGTCATCGTATAGACGTTGTAAATGGCGCACAGCATTTTCTTGTGCTGCGTCGTGTACAAAGTCATCTCGCTTTAAGTCTTGTTGGTATGTTTGCCAAGGAGTCATATCTATTTACAGTTAAAACACAGTTTAATTTGCAAAGCATATTAACACGCATCATAACTCGGGGTATATTACACTTAGTATGATTTATAATTGAATCGGTATTCGTTAGTTATTTTCCCAAAGGGGTAGTTTTTATGGGCACAGTTATGTGGGTAGGTTTGATTGTTATTGTTGCTGTTGTAGCATTTTTTATTGGCGCATTTGTTACTAAAAAACAGTTCAAACAAGATGAATTAAAAGAGCAAGCAGAGCAAGCTGAAAATGCGTTAGAGCAGTATCGCCAAGATGTCGCTGATCATTTAGCGAATACTGGTAAGCTCGTAAATAAAATGAAAGAAAACTATGATCAACTGCTTAGTCACGTTGAAGAAACAAACCAGCTTCTTCTAGAAGATAGAAATAAAGCACCAGCTGAACCATTCTTTTCAAAAGAAACTACAGAACAACTGCAGGCTTCATTAAAAGAGCGTCAATGCGATCGTTCTACAGCCGCAGCACAACCAGCTGATTATGTATCAGGTGAATCAGGTTTATTTGCTGGTCAAAATAAAGTTTCAGAACATTCTAAAGCATCTTGATGAACTTTTTTTTGACCCCATAGTCTTTAGATATAACAGCTTTGTTGTTTTATCTTAATAAACCGAAAAGGGCTGCTGTAAAGTAGCCCTTTTTGTTTTGCTTTATCTTAAGTGGAGTTACCCCTGACTATGAAAATGAAATTATCACTTATCAGCGCAGCTATTCTATCTACAAGCTTGTTAATGAGCCCTGTAGCGTCTTATGCAAAAATGCCAATTGCAGTAAATGGTCAACAACTACCAACTCTTGCCCCCATGTTAGAGAAAATATCTCCAGGTGTTGTAAGTATCCAAGTTTCAGGCTCAAAAGAAGTACGCCGCCGTGCAGATCCGCTTGAATACTTTTTTGGACAGCAACAGCCTCGCAGTCAAAAGCGTCAATTTAGTGGGTTAGGCTCTGGGGTAATTATTGATGCTGATGAGGGTTATGTAGTCACTAATAATCACGTAATCCAAGATGCCGAAAAAATGGTAGTAACCCTCGAAGATGGCCGTGAATTTGAAGCAACTAAAATTGGTACTGATACAGAATCAGACATCGCTCTTTTACAAATAGACGCTGATGACTTAACTGAAATAAAACTCGCAAATTCAGATAGTTTACGAGTGGGCGACTTTGCCGTCGCTATTGGTAACCCATTTGGACTTAGCCACACAGTTACATCTGGTATTGTTAGCGCTCTTGGCCGTAGTGGTTTAAATATTGAGGGCTACGAAGATTTCATTCAAACCGATGCTGCTATCAACCAAGGCAACTCTGGTGGTGCACTAGTTAACTTAAACGGTGAATTGATTGGTATTAACACTGCTATTTTAGGTGCTTCTGGCGGTAACGTGGGTATTGGTTTTGCCATTCCATCAAACATGATGAAAAACTTAGTTGATCAAATTGTTGAACACGGTGAAGTACGCCGAGGGTCGCTGGGTATCTCTGGCCGCCCACTTGATGCAGGCCTTGCTAAAGCGCAGCAACTTGACGTTAAACAAGGTGCTTATGTAATGCAAGTAATGGACGACACTGCCGCAAGTAAAGCAGGTATAAAAGCAGGTGACGTAATTGTTAGCATTAATGGCGGTGATATTAGTGGTTTCCATGAACTACGCAGCAAAATTGCTACGCTAGGTGAAGGCCGCGAAATAAAACTTGGTATTTACCGCGATGGTAAAATTAAAACGGTAAAAGTAACTCTTGATGGTGCATCAGGTGTTACAGCGACTGGCGAAGAGCTGCATCCTGCGTTCCAAGGCGCGACACTTGAAAACGTGCAAAAAAATAGTAATAAAGGTGTTGAGGTTACGTCTGTAGACCCTCGCTCACCTTCTGCCCGTGTTGGCCTTGAAGAAGGTGATATTATTATGCAAGTGAATCGCCAACGAGTAGAGACTATTCGTGATATGAATAAGATTATCGAAAACACTAAAGGTAATATCGTACTTGGCGTACAACGTGGTCGTGAGTCTATATTTATTTTAATTCAGTAATAAATAGCACTATTAATGTAATAAAAATAACAGTGGCACTTGCCGCTGTTATTTTTTTTATGTCATCATAAAGAGATTGCTCACTTACATAATAAGAAAACTGTGCTGAAATTAATAAAATTTATTCTCCCCCCTTTATTTGCAGGTCTAAGTATTGCTTTTTTAGTGGTTTTTTTCAGCCCTAATATGCGAGCCGCCTTACTCCCTAATGTTCCCCTTCCAAGCGCGATGAGTGCGAGTCACCTGAGTTTTTCTGATGCAGTTAAACGAGCAGCTCCTTCTGTAGTTACTATTTTTTCAGAAAGCATTTCCAAAGAACCTCGTTATAAAAGAAAAAACACGGTACAAGAGCTAGGCTCTGGCGTCATTATGTCGCAAGACGGTTATATTCTTACTAACTACCATGTTGTGAATAATGCAGACCAAATTATGGTTATCTTAACCGATGGCCGACGCTTTTTTGATGTGCAACTAATTGGTTTTGATACCATTACTGATTTAGCCTTACTTAAAATCAATGCAGATCACCTCCCGGTGATTCCCGTAAACGATAGCTATGTATCAAATGTAGGCGATGTTGTACTTGCTATAGGCAACCCGCTTAACTTAGGGCAAACAATCACTCAAGGCATTATTAGTGCAACGGGTAAGCAAAAAATTACAGATAGCCCTTACAATAACTTATTGCAAATGGATGCAGCTATTAACGTGGGCAACTCCGGCGGCGCATTAGTTAACTCCAATGGTGATTTAGTCGGCATTACTTCTGCACAATTTAAAACGCGTGAGAACTTGAATATTCAAGGAATATTTTTTGCGGTTCCTTACTCACTTGCTAAAAAAGTGATGGGTAAACTCATTCGTCACGGTCGCGTTGTACGCGGCTATTTAGGCTTTGAAGGCACAGCAGTAGATAGTACAGGTAAAGAAGTAAACGACAGCCTAACGCCGGTTACCGGCATGCGCATTACTAATTTAGACCCTTTGGGGCCAGCATGGCAAGCGGGTATTGAAGAGCAAGATATCGTCATTAAAATTGCAGGGCTTTCGGTAGCAAACCCACAGAAAGTGCTTGAAAAAATAGGTAATACGGAGCCCGGTAAAGAAATAGAATTTGAGCTATACAGAGATGGGAAAATAGAAAAAATCATGGTGGTGGTAGCTGAACTTGAAACAAAGCTTTAATAAATAGTAATACCAATCGTCAATAAAAAAGTCGGATAGCAATTTGCGTATCCGACCTTTTTAAAATAGCTTAACTAGTTATCTACTTAGCTACTTCTACGTTTAATGTTTGCACCCAACGCACTTAGCTTATCTTCAATGCGCTGATAGCCTCTATCAACGTGATAAATACGGTCAACAACCGTTTCACCCTGTGCCACTATACCCGTTAAGATTAAGCTAGCTGAAGCGCGTAAATCGGTTGCCATCACTTGCGCGCCCGTTAAGCTTTCAGTCTCACCACAAATTGCGGTATGCCCTTCTAAACGAATATTAGCGCCCATACGCTGCAACTCTGGTACATGCATAAAACGGTTTTCAAAAATCGTTTCTGTGATCGTTGCACTACCATTTGCTACTACATTTAATGCTGTAAACTGAGCTTGCATATCCGTAGGAAAACCTGGGTGTGGAGCTGTTTTAATATTCACGGCTTTCAGTTCTCGGCCGCGCATATCAAGATAAATACTGTCGTTATGCACTTCTAGATGTGCATTTGTTGCGCGTAACTTTTCAATCACAGGCTCAAGAGAATGAAAGTCAGTGTTTTTACAAAGTACTTCACCGCCTGCCATTGCTGCAGCGACTAAAAACGTCCCAGTTTCAATTCGGTCAGGTAAAATACTGTGTTCACAGCCAGCTAAACGCTCAACGCCTTCAACTTCAATGCGGCTAGTACCTGCACCTGTGATTTTAGCGCCCATAGCAATTAGGCAGTTAGCTAAATCAATTATTTCAGGCTCGCGTGCCGCATTATCAAGTATGGTTTTACCATCAGCGAGGGCCGCTGCCATTAATAGGTTTTCGGTAGCGCCTACACTTACCATTTCCATAAAAATTTCAGCGCCTTTTAAGCGACCATTTACCTTGGCATTAATATAACCATTTTCAACGTTTATTTGTGCGCCCATGCGCTCCAAACCTTGAATATGAATATCAACTGGGCGAGCGCCAATGGCGCACCCACCAGGTAAAGACACTTGAGCTTCACCAAAACGTGCAACTAGAGGTCCTAATGCAAGCACAGAGGCACGCATTTGCTTTACTAAGTCGTAAGGCGCTAATGTTTTATTAACCGTTGCACCGTCAATTACTAGGGTATCGCCCTGCCAATTAACATCTGCACCTAAAGTTTTTAATAAGGCTTCAGTGGTCACTATGTCGCGAAGACGCGGTACATTAGTAAATATACTTTTGCCATCAGCTAATAGTGAAGCAAATAAAATAGGCAGTGCGGCATTTTTAGCGCCCGAAATAGTCACTTCACCAGCAAGTGAAGTGCCACCTTGAATTACAAATTGATCCATTAGGAGGCCCTAGTTATTGCGGTAAAATGAATTTTTGTTCACGCTTCCACTCTACAGGAGTAAATGCACGAATAGATACTGCGTGAATTGTCCCATCTGAAATTGTATTCATTAATGGACCATAAACTAGCTGCTGCTTTTTAACTCGGCTTAAACCGTCAAAGCATTCGCCTACTGCAACAACTTCATAATGACTACCATTGGCTTTTACATGTACTTCAGCTAATTGAAGTTCTTCGCGTAATAATGTTTCGACTTGGCTAGTTTCCATAACTCTCACTCAAATAGGGTTGTAACCTGACCCAATTGCATTAAATTTTGCAATTGCTCAGGTAGGTTTTGCAATTCAAGGCGAATGCCTTGCTGCTTTAATTCTGCAAAAGAGTGAATTAACCAAGCTAAGCCTGCTGTGTCAACCCTTGATACTCCACTTAGGTCGAAATAGATGATTTTATGCTTAGTTAATAACTTATTGTTCAGAAGCTGTTCATCGCCAATTGAATTTCGAGTAAGCTCACCGCTTACTCCAAAATGTTGTCCATCAACTTGGCTTATTGCCAATTTAGTCATTCGAGTTACTGCCTCTAAACTGAACTGGTAGCTGACTCTTTTGCTCTAAAAGGTTACTTACATTATCAATACCTTGCTGACGCAAAATACCTTGCAGCTCGCTTTGCTTTGCATCCAGTAAACTAATACCTTCGGCAATCATATCGTACGCGCGCCATTCACCGTCGCGGTCTTCGCGTACTTTAAAATCGATTCTGATATCAGGTTTACCGTCTTCAATAATTTTAGTCTTAATAACAACGACGTCTTTACCTTTAAACGCTTGCTCTGCACCAAGCTCAACTTTCTGGTTTGTGTATTGAGTAAATACACCTGCATAAGTAGCAACTAAGTACTCTCTAAATACACCAATAAAGCGTTGAATTTCTTTAATTGCTTTGGCCTTTTCAGCCTCGTCGGTAATTGCACGAACTTTAGATACTTCACTGCCAAGTACACGAAGTGCTGCATATTTATAGTCGATATAAGGCATTAATTCTTCTTCGACTATTACGCGAAGGTATTCCTGATCTTTAACAATTAATGGCTGATCTTTTTTAATGCGCGCAAATGTATTATCGGCAACTTGGCGTACCATTTTATTAGGATCGATTAATTTCACATCTGCTGCACTTACGCTTTGAGTTAGCGTCATTGTGCCAATTGCTACAATAGCTAAAAACTTTTTCAACATAATAATTACTCACTACCTTGGTTGAATAAAAACTGCCCGATTAATTCTTCAAGTACAATGGCAGACTTAGTATCAGTGATTGAATCGCCATCACCTAGTGCTTTACTTTCCACACCAAATAAATCGTCAATTGCTTCATCTTGCTTGTTTTCTGTCACTGTTTCGCCTAAACAACGTTGCTTAGCAGAATCTGGAGAAATTACAGGGTGAATACCTAAGTACTGCTCACCTAAAATACCCGACGTTAAAATAGAGATTGAGCTTGTGTCTGAAAAACGACATAAGTACTGTGCGTCAATGGTCATATTAACGACTGGTAAAAATTCTTGTGGGTGAACATAAATTGATTCAACACGACCAATTACAACACCACCTACTTTTACCGGCGCACGCGCTTTTAACGAGCCGATGTTTTCAAACTTGGCATTAAGCGTATATGTTTCGCCAGAGCCACTAATACCTGAATTGGCAACTTTAAGTGCAAGCATCGCAAAAGCTAAAATGCCAAGTGCTACAAAAAAACCAACTAAAATTTCTAATTTCCGTGAATTCATTATCTATACCCTATTAGCTGGTAAACATTACCGCTGTCAAAATAAAGTCAAAACCTAAAACTGCTAATGACGAATGAACAACCGTTTCGGTGGTTGCTTTGCTGATCCCTTCTGAAGTCGGCACACAGTCATATCCTTTATAAAGCGCAATCCAGGTCACCACTATGGCAAATACAAAGCTTTTAATAATACCGTTTAGTATGTCTTGCTGAAACGACACTTGCGATTGCATGATTGACCAAAAACTACCTGTATCAACCCCCAGCCAATCTACCCCCACTAAATGAGCGCCTATAATTGCTACAGCTGAAAATATCAATGCAAGCAATGGCATGCTTATAAAACCCGCCCAAAAGCGCGGTGCAATAATACGTTTTAGCGGATCGATTGCCATCATCTCAAGTGATGAAAGTTGCTCTGTTGCTTTCATTAAGCCAATTTCAGCTGTCAAAGCGCTACCTGCGCGTCCTGCAAATAATAATGCAGTAACAACCGGGCCTAGTTCTCGCAATAAGCTCAGTGCCACTAACGGCCCTAAACTATCCTCAGCGCCATAACCAACCAATACGGTGTAACCTTGTAAAGCCAACACCATACCGATAAACAAACCCGACACCATAATAATGAGTAACGATTGCGAACCAACCATATAAAGCTGGCGAACAAGTAACGGTGTGCCTTTTTTAAAATTAGGAACATGCGCTAATGCACTAAACAGCATATAAGCAGAACGACCAAGGGCCGCAAAGCGTCCTAGCGTTTTATGTCCTAGCTTTTGAAATAAATCCAACATTATGCTTTTTCTCCAAGTAGTTCGTCTGCATAAGCCTGAGCCGGAAAATGAAATGGTACTGGACCATCCGACAAGCCTTTTAAAAACTGTTGAACTAAAGGAGATTCATGATTACGCATTTCATCTGGAGTACCACAACCAATTACCCCTTGATCGGCGATAATTATAACGTGTTCGGCAATACTCATTACCTCTGTTACATCGTGCGTCACGATTAAAGACGATAAACCTAATACTTCGTTGAGCGACTTAATTAGCTTAACCAATACGCCCATCGAAATAGGATCTTGTCCTGCAAATGGTTCATCGTACATGATTAGCTCTGGATCAAGTGCTATAGCGCGTGCAAGCGCAGCACGCCTTGCCATACCGCCGGATAACTCAGAGGGCATTAAATCTTTAGCGCCACGTAGTCCAACAGCTTGCAATTTCATTAACACAACTAATCGAATCAGGTCTTCACTTAGCTTTGTGTGCTCTCTTATAGGAAACGCGATATTGTCAAATACCGACATATCAGTAAACAACGCACCACTTTGAAAAAGCATACTCATTTTAGTACGTGCTTCGTATAACTCTTTACGAGACATTTTAGGAATGCTGCCACCTTCAAATAAAATATCACCTGAATCTGGTTTAAGCTGACCACCAATTAAACGCAACATAGTGGTTTTACCAATTCCGCTTGGCCCCATAATCGCAGTAATTTTACCTTTAGGAACGCTAAAACTCATATTTTTATATATGGTTCTATTGCCTCTCGAAAAGCTAACATCCTTGACTTCTACTATTGATTGCGACAAGTCGCTCTCCATAAAAATGTTCACTAGTGCCCCTATTTTAAAGCTTTTTTGTCAAAGATGGAAAAAACAATTCGTAAGATTTTGTAATACACCCATGAAAAGGATTATAAGACTCGCTCAAAACAGCTTAACCCCGGCTTAAATTTTTAAATTAGCTGTTTAAAAGCAGCATTGTTACGCAGTTGACCTTACTCTTTTATTTATACTTTCATCTTGGCTTTTGTTACTATTCGCGCCATCCGTATTTTGTATAACTGGCTTAACACAATGGTTACCTCGTTTGTTATTTTAATTCTTGGTTTTGCAGCTCTTGTTTGGAGTGCAGACAGGTTTGTTTATGGCGCTGCGGCTCTTGCTAAAAACTTTGGTGTACCTACACTTATTGTTGGTTTGACCGTTGTAGCAATGGGTTCTTCAGCACCCGAAATGATGGTTTCGGCATCTGCCGCACTAGCTAACAAAACAGACACAGCTGTTGGTAATGCTGTTGGCTCTAATATTACAAACATTTTACTTGTGTTAGGTATCACGGCTCTATTTCGCCCTCTTTCAGTTTCATCTAGTACGTTAAAACGCGAAATGCCATTGGTGATGCTCGTATCTTTAGCTACTTGGTATGTGTTCTCAGATAACTACTTTTCATTCAGTGAGGGTGTGGCACTTTTAGTTGGCTTTATCGTATTCATCGGTGGGTTAATCATTGTATCTATGCGTGCAAAAAACAAAGATGACCCATTTGTCTCAGAAGCCTGCGACGATGTACCAAACGATGTACCTACTAAAAAAGCGGTATTTTGGTTAATTGTCGGCATGATACTCCTGCCGGTTAGTTCTCATTTTTTAATCGGCTCAGCTGTTGATATTGCTAAATACTTCGGCTTAAGCGACTTAGTCATTGGTTTAACAATTATTGCCATTGGTACTAGCTTGCCTGAACTTGCCGCCTCGGTTGCAGGCGTACTTAAAAATGAAGATGATTTAGCACTAGGTAATATTGTTGGCTCAAACATATTTAATATTTTAGCTGTATTACCTCTAGCAGGTATTATTAATCCTTCAGCAATTGATCCATCGTTAGTAAGCCGAGATATATTAATTATGATTGGTGCAACACTTGCTCTTATTATTATGTCATTGAACTTTAGAGGCACCCAGCGTATCAATAGAGTAGAAGGCGGCTTATTACTAATAGCGTTTTTGGGTTACCAAGGGTATATTTTTAGTCAAGTAGGGTAAAAGATGGCAACGCTAAACTTTATTGAACAAGGCCTTCGCGTTTTAGATGTTGAGCGCCAAGCACTTAGTGATATTGCACAATATGTAGATGAAAATTTTCATAATGCGTGCCAATTAATGTACGACTGTGAAGGCCGTATTATTGTTATTGGCATGGGAAAATCAGGCCATATTGGCAATAAAATAGCGGCAACTCTTGCAAGCACTGGCAGCCCTGCGTTTTTTGTTCACCCTGGTGAAGCAAGTCATGGTGATTTAGGTATGATCACTAAAAATGACGTGGTTATGCTTATTTCTAATTCAGGGGAAACCAGCGAAGTTTTAAATATCATTCCGGTTTTAAAACGACTTGGTGCCAAAATGATAGCGATGACTGGCAATACGCAATCAACCATGGCAACCCTTGCTAATGTACATGTGTGTATTAAAGTAGAAAAAGAAGCTTGTTCATTGGGTCTAGCCCCTACATCAAGTACCACTGCAACGCTTGCGATGGGCGATGCCATGGCAGTTGCATTATTAGAAGCTCGCGGCTTTACAGCTGATGACTTCGCGCTATCTCACCCAGGTGGTAGTTTAGGCAAGCGCTTATTACTTACTTTAAAAGATGTTATGCACAGCGGCGCAAATACACCTATTATTGATGTTTCACAAACAGTTAAAGATGCTCTAATAGAAATGTCAGCTAAAGGATTAGGTATGACAGCCATTGTTGATGAAAATCAGCAACTCGTAGGGTTATTTACCGATGGTGACTTACGTCGCATTTTAGAACAAAGAATTGATATTCATACAACACAAATAGATGTTGTTATGACTAAGTCATGCACTACAGCTACGCAAGATATTTTAGCCGCTGAAGCGCTCAATATTATGGAACGTAAACGTATAAATGGCCTAATCGTCGTCAATGAGAAAAACCAACCTATTGGCGCATTAAATATGCAAGACCTATTGAAAGCAGGAGTGTTATAAATGCAATTTGAAGAACTCTATCAACCGCTGAGCGATGATGCAAAAGCACGCGCTAAAAAAGTAAAACTACTTATATGCGATATTGATGGTGTATTTTCTGATGGCCGTATTTACCTTGGCAATCAAGGTGAAGAGCTAAAAGCATTTAATACAAAAGATGGTTTTGGCATTAAAGCACTTATAAACAGTGGCTTTGAAGTAGCTGTTATTACTGGTCGTCATTCACAGATAGTACAACAACGTATGAGCAGCTTAACCGTACAGCATATTTATCAAGGCCAAGAAAATAAGCTCATTGCCTATCAAGAATTAAAAGATAAACTCAACCTTAGCGATGAACAAATTGCTTATATTGGTGATGACGGTCCTGACATGCCTGTTATGGAGTTAGTAGGCTTTGCCGTTGCAGTAAATGATGCCCACCCACTTATTAAGCGTTTGTCACACTATGTAACGCAAATGCCTGGTGGTTTTGGTGCTGTGAGAGAACTCACCGATTTGCTCATGCTTGAAAATGGTAAAGCATTGACTACACAAGGCACTAGTTCATGAATGCAGCGCGCATAATATTAAGCGTTTTATTCATTAGCTGTATGGTTTGGCTTTGGTACCCTTATTTTACACAAACAAATATTGTGCCTCAGGCTGAGCCTGAAGTTATTGCTAAGCCTGATTACATAGCTATTGAGCTCAAACAGACAGCCTATGATGAGCAAGGTAAAATTAGCCACAAAGTCACTGCGGCTAAAATGGAGCTATACCAGCAATTAGGTTTCACGTTTTTCGAAAAACCCATTTTCACTTTATATAACGAACAACAAACGTGGCAAATAAATGCAGACGAAGCAACATTATACGAAGATAAACAATTAATTTTAGAAGGTAATGTGGTTGCCAAAAATTTAACCGATAACGCCATGATAGACAAAATCAATGCTGATAATATTCAGGTTGATATAAAGCTATTAACAATGCGTTCGGAGCAACCCGTCATCATCACTGGACCCAATTTAAAAATCACCGGTAAAGGCCTAGAAGCCGACTTAAAAACCGAAGTGATAAAACTAATTAACCATACGCGAACCATATACTATGACCAATAAAATATTAAAATCACTTATAATTCCTACACTTATACTAGCGTTTAATAGTAGTGCTGCAGAGCAAAACACGCAACCTGCTGCCAATCAAATTTCAATAAGTGCCGACAAGCAAGAAGGTCAATTGAAAGCTAATGTGGGTATTTTTGAGAAAAACGTTGAGATTATTCACGGTAATCGCCGCATTACAGCCGATCGCCTCGAAGTACACAAACGTGATGAACTTGGTGATAATAAACAATTATTAATTGCCACAGGTAGCCCTGCGCACTTTGAAGAAAAGCAATCAGACGGCACAACTATGAGCGCCAGTGCTGACGAAGTACGTTATGATGTATCTAAGCGTTTTTTAACGCTTGTTGGTAATGCACAAGTATCGCAAGCCGGACAAAAAATAAATGCTAAAAGCATTACCTACGACATAGAGCAGCAGCTCATCAGTGCCGAAAAAGATGAAAACTCAACTGACCGCGTTCACACAATTTTAGTACCGATCGAAACTAAAAAAAGTAAAAAAGGCGATAAAGGTCAACCATGAGCACATTAAAAGCAGAACTATTAGCAAAAAGCTATAAAGGTCGTGAAGTTGTAAAAAACGTCGGCCTTGAAGTACAAGCTGGCAGTATAGTTGGCTTACTTGGCCCTAACGGTGCTGGTAAAACAACGACTTTTTATATGATTGTAGGGCTTGTTCCTAGCGACAAAGGTAAAATATCTATTGATGATAACGATATTACTCTTTTACCTATGCATAGTCGTGCTAGATTAGGCATAGGCTACTTACCACAAGAGTCATCGATTTTTAGAAAGCTGACTGTTTATCAAAACTTAATGGCCATTTTAGAAACGCGCAAAGAACTAAATAAACAAGCCAGAGAAGACACGCTCAATAACTTATTAGATGAATTTAGCATACAACACATTCGTGATAGCCAAGGTATGGCATTATCGGGTGGAGAACGTCGTCGTGTAGAAATAGCACGAGCGCTGGCAGCAGATCCTAAATTTATATTACTGGATGAACCGTTTGCTGGTGTTGACCCTATTTCGGTATTAGATATAAAGAAAATAATAGAACATCTTAAAAATCGTGGGATTGGAGTATTAATTACCGACCATAACGTAAGAGAGACCCTTGATGTTTGTGAAAAAGCCTACATTGTTTCTCATGGGGAGCTGATTGCATCAGGTACTCCAGAACACGTATTAAATGATAAAACAGTACGCGATGTTTACTTAGGCGAGCAATTTAGGCTGTAACATTTACGCCATGTCTTTAAGCATCTGCTAGTATTAATTATAACAACATAAAAGGATTGTTAGAGATACATGAGGCAATCACTACAGCTGCGCATGGGCCAGCAACTTACAATGACTCCACAGTTGCAACAAGCTATTCGTTTGTTGCAACTCAGTACATTGGATCTCCAGCAAGAAATACAAGAAGCTCTCGACAGTAATCCACTATTAGAGGTTGAAGAGGCAGACTATTCCGAAGACGCTGCTGGTAAAAACGAGCAAAAAGCTGATACCGATGACATAACTGTTAGCGCATCTGCTGATGATGCTCCGAGCGAATACGAACAAGATACTGGTGAAGCACTTGCAAAAGACACGCTAAGTGACGACATGGCTATGGATGTTAGTTGGGATGAGTACATGAGTGCCGCTCCTGCAGCCTCATCAGGTCCAATGCCTGAAGATGAATCTATATACCAAGGCGCCTCTACTGAAACGCTCCATGAGTATTTAATGTGGCAATTACAACTAACGCCATTTAGCCCTACCGATGAAGCCATCGCTATTGCGATTGTAGAAGCCGTCGATGATTCAGGTATTTTAACACTAAGCTGCGAAGAAATTTTAGAAAGCTTTAATCAAGAAAACGAAGATGATAACGAAGTCGAACTTGATGAAATTGAAGCGGTATTAAAACGCATCCAACTGTTTGATCCTGTTGGTATTGCTGCACGTAGTTTACAAGAGTGTTTGTGTATTCAGCTTAATCAATTTGATAAAGAAACACCTTACATTAATGAAACGAAAATGATTTTAACCGAGCATATTGATCTATTAGCAGCTCGCGACTATCGTACATTAATGAAAAAAACTAAGCTCAAAGAAGAAGAGCTTAAAGAAGTAATGACACTAATACATACTCTCAACCCAAAACCTGCAGATACTATAGTAAGGGAAGAATCTGAGTATGTTATTCCTGATGTGTCAGTTAAAAAAATTAAAGGCCGCTGGGTTGTCGAATTAAACCCAGATAGCATGCCTAAAATTCGTGTTAATAGCCAATACGCGGCAATGTCTCGCACTGTAAAATCAAGTGGCGACAGCCAGTTTATTCGCTCACATTTACAAGAAGCTAAATGGTTTATTAAAAGCTTAGAAAGTAGAAACGACACGCTATTAAAAGTTACTAATTGTATTGTTAAGCAACAACAAGGCTTTTTTGAACATGGCCCTGAAGCCATGAAACCAATGGTTTTAAATGATGTCGCTGAAATGGTAGAAATGCACGAATCGACAATTTCGCGCGTAACTACTCAAAAGTACATGCATACACCCCGTGGTATATTTGAGCTTAAATACTTTTTCTCAAGCCATGTAAGTACTGAAAACGGTGGTGAATGTTCATCTACAGCAATACGTGCGCTTATCCGAAAATTAATCGCAGCAGAAAACTCAGCAAAACCATTGAGTGATAGCAAAATAGCGGATATATTGGCTGAGCAAGGAATTAAAGTAGCAAGACGTACAATCGCAAAATACCGCGAATCTCTTGCTATTCCACCGTCAAATCAGCGTAAAAGTCTGATTTAAGACGCTAAACTAAGAGGGTAATGCTTATGCAACTAAACTTAACTGGTCGTCACGTAGAATTAACCGATTCACTAAGAGACTATATTAATACTAAATTTGCGAAGCTTGAAAGACACTCTGATCATATAAATAATGTTCATGTCATTCTCGATGTAGAAAAATTAAATCAAAAAGCAGAAGCCACAATACACGTAAGCGGTGCTGAGCTATTTGCCTCTACAGAACATCAAGATATGTATGCCGCTATTGACTCGTTGATCGACAAGCTCGATCGCCAAGTAATCAAACACAAAGAGAAGCTTGCTCGACACTAATATGATGAAATTAAGTTCACTTATATGCCAGGACTGCAGCAAAGCTGCGGTCCTTTTTAATAGCAAAAAAAGAATTTTAGAGTTCATTAGCGAACTTGCTCACGACAAACTTCCGTATTTACCGCAACAAGATATTCTTAATGCTTTAATGAGCAGAGAGAAATTAGGTAGTACAGGTATAGGGCGTGGCATTGCTATTCCTCATGGAAGAATGAGCGGTGCAGAAGAGCCTTTGGCTTTAGTGCTCGTTAGCGAAACTCCAATAAACTTTGATGCAATCGATAATCGCCCTGTTGATATTTTTGTCGCACTCATCGTACCAGATGGCGATAACCAGCAGCACTTAAAGACTCTAGCAACCATTGCTGATAAACTAAACAACAAAGATTTTTGTAAACAGTTACGCAGTGCAAAATCTGATACTGAGCTTTACCAAGTTATTGTCGATCAATCATAGTTTTATAAAGGGTGTTAAATGGAGTTAATTATCATAAGCGGCCGTTCTGGTTCTGGAAAGTCGGTTGCTTTGCGCGTTGTAGAAGATTTAGGTTATTATTGCGTTGATAATATTCCAGTAAACCTACTACCTTCATTAGTTCGCAGTGTGTCTGATAGCTACGATAAAATTGCTGTTAGCATAGATGTGCGCAACATCCCTAAAGAACAAGATGAATTTAACGATATTCTTGAATACTTACCAGGCTTTGCAAACCCTACGTTATTTTATTTAGATAGCGACGATCAGACATTGATCAAACGCTTTTCTGAAACACGCAGATTACACCCACTATCAATAGACTCGTTGCCCCTTGATTTAGCCATCAAAAAAGAAAAAGAATTACTTGATGTGTTAACCACTCGCGCCGACTTTATGATAGATACGACTGATTTAAGTGTTCATCAACTCGCTGAATCTATTCGTGAAAAGATTTTAGGTAAAAAAGATAAGCAACTGATTGTCACATTTGAATCATTTGGTTTTAAACACGGTATACCAAAAGAAGCAGACTACGTATTTGATGCACGCTTTTTACCAAATCCACACTGGGAACCAGAGTTGAAGCCTTTAAATGGGTTAGATCAACCGGTTAAAGACTATTTAGCTAATCACAGCATAGTGCAAAAATTCACATGGCAAATTCAAACATTTGTACAAACGTGGTTACCACATTTAGAACGAAATAACCGCAGTTATTTAACCATTGCTATTGGGTGTACAGGCGGGCAACATCGCTCTGTGTATTTAGCGCAAACTATCGGTGAAAGTTTTGCAATGACACATCCCAATGTAAAAATTCGCCATCGCGAGCAAGAAAAATAATATAGCTGAATAATCACCTGTTCAGCTTAGGTAGAGTAAGTTATGCATTGTGAAGATACCTTTTTAATAAAAAACAAATTAGGCTTGCACGCCAGAGCAGCTACTGTGCTTGCGCAATTAGCAGTACAATTTGATGCGACAATCACATTATTCCAAGATGACAAAGAAGCAGCAGGCGATAGCGTACTTGCACTAATGTTACTTGAAAGTAGCCAAGGAAAAGAAGTTAAAGTTGTTTGTAAAGGCCCTGATTCTGAGCAAGCTTTACACGCTGTTGGAGAATTAATAGCACAACGCTTTAATGAACAAGAATAACCTGTTTTATAAAAACAATATTCGCATTACTAATGCTTCAATTAAAACAGATATATAAAATAGATAGGTTAGTAACGCCAGTTAACTCACCTCCCCCCCATAAAGTAATATAACAATTTATAAAGGACGCCAATGCCTGAAGCTTTTGAACAAGATTACCCACTACAGCAACTAAAACAGGTGACGAAGTCACTCAATAGTGGTCAATTTGTTCAAGTTAGGCGCATGCTCGCAAAAACGGCTCCTTGTGATACCGCATTATTATTAGAATCATCACCGCATAAAATTCGCCGACTGCTTTGGCAATTGGTCGATCCTGATGTGCAGGGTGATGTTCTTGAAGAATTATCTGAAGATGTTCGTTTAGGCATTATTGCCCAAATGGAACCTAAGCACATTGCCGCCGCAACTGAAGACATGGGCCACGATGACTTAGGTGAAGTATTACGTAGCCTGCCAGATACCGTCTATAAAGACGTTGTTAGCGCGATGGACATTCAAGACCGTGAACGTGCCACGCAAGCACTGTCATATCAAGAGCGTTCAGCAGGTGCGCTAATGAACACCGATACGGTGACCATTCGCCCTGATGTAACACTCGATGTTGTACTTCGTTATATTAGACTGCGTGGTGAGTTACCAGAGGGTACAGATGATTTATATGTTGTTGATAAACATAACTGCTTTATAGGCGCTTTATCGCTGAGTACATTATTAACTAATCCGCCAGAAAAAATTGTGCGCGATTTAATGGATGAAGATTGTGAGTCTATCCCAATCTCAATGGATGAAAGTGAAGTAGCGCAATTATTTGAGCGCCATAATTGGATATCGGCCCCTGTGGTGGACGATAACGACCAACTCCTCGGTCGTGTTACTATCGATGACATCGTTGATGTAATCCGAGAAGATGCCGAGCATAGCTTATTAAGCCTAGCCGGTCTTGATGATGAAGAGGATACATTCGCGCCTGTACTAAAAAGCTCTAAAAAACGCTCAGTTTGGCTAGGAGTTAATTTACTAACCGCACTTGCAGCTGCTTTTGTAGCTAGCTTTTTTGAAGGCACTTTAGATGTGCTCCCTATTTTGGCTGTGCTTAACGGTATTGTCCCTTCTATGGGTGGTGTTGCTGGTAGCCAATCATTAACGCTTGTTATCCGTGGTATTGCAGTAGGTCATATAAACCAAACAAACCAACGTTTCTTGATGATGAAAGAACTGGCCATTGGCGCGCTAAACGGTATTTTGTGGTCACTATTAATTGCGGGTGTTATTGCGCTATGGCAGTGGGACTTTATGCTTGGTGGCGTACTCGCCTTCGCTATGTTTATGAACTTAGTGGTGGCAGGTGTTGCTGGTGCAAGTATTCCAATAATTCTTAAAAGAATGAATATAGACCCTGCTCTTGCAGGGAGTGTGGTGCTAACCACAGTGACTGATATTGTTGGTATATTCGCCTTTTTAGGTACTGCTACATGGTTGCTGATATAAATTAAACGCTTTAAATGTAAAAAACTACAGCAAAAATACTTAGGGTAAATCAGTAGCTATGGCAACGGATACCAAACATAAAAATGACATACCTAAAAAAACGCTAAAACAAAAAAGCGTATCCATATTAAAAAGTGTACTGGTATATGGCTCTATATTTTTCGTCATTTATACCGCCGTTAATTGGTGGCGGCAACCTGTCATGCCAGCAAATCCTCAATTACAATTAATCGACTATAAAGGGCAAAACATTGATTTAGCAGCAATGAGCCAAGATAAACCCACGCTTGTGTATTTTTGGGGAACTTGGTGTCCTATTTGTAGTATTACCTCCCCTGCCATAAACGAACTCGCAAACGAGAATAAATACCCTGTTGTGAGCATCGCGATAAAGTCAGGCTCTGCTCAAGAGCTGCATGATTATTTAAATGAGCAAGGCTACAGCTTCAGTACTGTTAACGATCAACACGGGGAGATATTTTCCGATTGGCAGGGACAAGTCACGCCATCTTATATAATCTTAAAAGATAATAAAATGACGCAAGGACTCACCGGCATTCAGCCGTTATGGTCACTTAAATTGCGTTTGTGGTTATCATCAATGCTTTAAAAAAAAGCTAAACTTAGCACTGGATATCTAAAGAGAGGGGCTCTAAAACTTCACTCTTTATCACCTACAATAATATAGATAATAAAGAGCAAGGCTTACTTAATTTGCGTATGAAAAAGCGCGTACCGCAATTAGCCTTATCTATTAGCAAATAAAATTACTAACGTGTACTTTGACTATTACCGCCTACTTTTGGCTTAGTGTTTGCCTTTTTAAATTGGCTAAAACCAGTATGTCGCGTTAGTGCCGGACGCCCACTTTTTTTACCATCTTTACCTGCTTTTTCATCGCGCCCTTCTTCTGGCACTAAACAGTTAGGCCCTTTACCAATTAAATTAGCTTTACCCATTTTACGTAGAGCTTCACGTATCATTGGCCAACCAGCTGCATCGTGGTAGCGTAAAATAGCTTTATGTAATCTACGTTGGCGTGCGCCTTTAGGTACAGGAACAACTTCTGAGTTGTTTTTTATATTACGCAAAGAGTTCATCTCTGTATGGTAAATAGTCGTCGCATTAGCCATAGGTGATGGGTAAAAATTTTGTACCTGATCAAGCTTAAAGTCGTTTAATTTAAGCCATAAAGCCATGTTTACCATGTCTTCATCTTTTGTACCTGGGTGAGCAGATATAAAGTAAGGAATTAAATACTGCTTTTTACCGGCTTCTTTAGAGTACTTATCAAATAGTTCTTTAAATTGATCGTACGCTCCCATACCTGGTTTCATCATTTTTGATAATGGACCATCCTCTGTATGCTCTGGCGCTATTTTTAAGTAACCGCCTACATGGTGCGTTACTAATTCTTTAACGTAACGCGGGTCGCGTACAGCTAAATCGTAACGTACACCTGAAGCAATCAATACCTTTTTAATACCCTTAACTTCACGTGCTTTTTTATACAAATCTATTGTTGGCGTATGATCTGTATCCATGTGTTTACAAATATCTGGATACACACATGATAAGCGTCTACAGGTACTCTCGGCCTTTTTACTAGTACAGCGCAGCTTATACATATTCGCCGTTGGGCCACCTAAATCAGAAATAACACCAGTAAAGCCGGGGACTTTATCTCTAATCTGTTCAATTTCTTCAATAATAGATTCTTGCGAACGACTTTGAATGATGCGCCCCTCATGCTCTGTAATTGAGCAAAACGAACAACCACCAAAACAGCCACGCATAATATTAACTGACGTTTTAATCATATCGTAAGCAGGTATTTTAGCATCACCATAACTTGGGTGAGGAATACGCTGATACGGCAAACCAAATACAGCATCCATTTCATGTGTTTCTAATGGATATGCTGGCGGGTTTACCCAAATAGAGCGATCGCCATGTCGCTGGTAAAGCGCCCTTGCACAACCAGGGTTTGTTTCTTGGTGTAAAATGCGCGAGGCATGGGCGTATAGAGGTTTGTTAACACTTACTTGCTCATAAGCAGGTAACTTAACATAGGTTTTTTCCCACGGCTTAGGACGTGCAGGCTGAACCATGATTGGTTTTGCTGCTTCTGCTTTTAAATCAATACCGGCTTGTTTAAATTCTGATTTACTACAGCCAACATCATCCGCGCCATATGGGTTTGGAATAGGGTCGATTTTACCAATTTTATCAATAGCGGTAGAATCACTGCCACACCAACCAGGTAGAGGCTCTTTTCGAATAACAGCCGTGCCGCGAATATCCTGAATCGTATCCATCGTTTCACCCGCCGCAATACGGTGTGCAACTTCAACTAGCGGGCGCTCTGCGTTACCGTAAATTAAAATATCGGCTTTTGCATCAAACAAAATACTACGGCGTACTTTTTCCTGCCAATAGTCGTAATGAGCAATACGGCGAAGGCTGGCTTCAATACCGCCAATAACAATTGGGATACCTTTGTATGCTTCACGGCATTTTTGCGAGTAAATCATCACGGCGCGATCAGGGCGCTTACCGCCAACGTTATTAGGCGTGTAAGCATCATCGTGGCGCATGCGTTTTTCCGCTGTATAGCGGTTGATCATCGAATCCATGTTGCCGGCTGTTACACCAAAAAATAAATTCGGTCTGCCGAGCTCCATAAATGCATCTTTAGAGTCCCATGCAGGTTGGGCAATAATCCCCACTCTAAAGCCTTGCGCTTCAAGTACACGGCCAATTACCGCCATCCCAAAACTAGGATGATCAACATACGCATCACCACTAATTATTATTATGTCGCAACTATCCCAGCCAAGTGCATCCATTTCTTCACGTGTAGTTGGTAAAAATGGCGCGGTGCCATAACATTCAGCCCAGTATTTAGGGTATGAAAATAAGGCGCGCTTAGCTTTGAGTGTGCTCATAATTGTGGCCGTAGAATAACAAAAGGCGCGAATTATACCCTACTAAATTCTTTATATATACAAAGTAGTCAAAGCATATCGCGCTTTAAATTCTAAATCGTTCATTAGGGCGTGTTGATCTTTGTGGATTGAAATTTGTTCAATCTAGGGGCGATTTAATCGCGGCGCGAGGTTTGTAACCTAGCGGGCTAAGTAAAAACCGAGCAACAAAGAGTTAATCGTCCCTAGAAAGAACCCAAAGGGCAGCGCATGTTTGGCATTTATGCTGCGTTATCGCCTATTTATGGGGAACAACCACACTACATAGGCTCTGCATTGCCTAAATACCAAACAATCTGCTGCAAAATTAATCACAAAAGTTCAACACGCCCTAACTTAAATAATAATAAGTTAATCTTTTTTAGCGTTTATTTATAAATTCTATCAATTCATGCTCAGGCATTGGTTTAGCATACATAAAACCTTGTACCTCATCACAGCCTAAGTTTTTTAAGAACTGAGCTTGTTCTTGTGTTTCAACGCCTTCAGCAATCGTTTTTAAACCCAACTTAGCACCAAGAGAAATAACTAAGGCAGCAATAGCGCCAGTGTCATCATTTGGCAGATCCTTAATAAATGCACGATCTATTTTCAACCTATCCAAGGGTAAACTTTGTATATAACTAAGCGATGAAAAGCCAGTCCCAAAGTCATCAATAGCAACCTCAATCCCTAACTCTTGAAGCTCTCTAAGTGTATTAATAACAGTTTCGAGTTCATCCATTACTACGCTTTCAGTGACTTCTAACTCTATGTTTTTTGGCTTAACAGCATATTTTAATAATGTATTTTTAACTTTTTGAGCATAACCTTTTACTTTAAACTGCGGAACAGACACATTAACCGCAATACAAATTTCGGTGCCCATATTTTCTAGGCGCTTTTGTTGTTGGCAAGCTTGCTCTAAAACCCACTGCCCTATATCAACAATCAAGCCCGCATCTTCTGCAAGTGGAACAAATACCGCTGGCGATATATATGATCCATTACCGGTGGGCCACCTAAGTAATGCCTCACATCCAATTAAAGACAAGTCTCCTAATGAAAGTTGAGGTTGATACCATACCTCTAACTTGTTTCGAGCAAAATCATGACGTAATTGTCTAATAATTCCTATGCGCCAAGCCATTTTATCTTGCATGTCTACACTGTAATAAATTCCCTCTTTGTGTTTTGTTTTTTAGCTCGATTAAGTGCAATATAAGCAACTTTAAGTGTATCAACCCCGCTACTTTGAAAGTCTTGCTGTTGGCATAAACCCAATCTAAAATCGATAGGTAATGTATGCTCTTCTGCGCAAAATGGAACACCTAACTGCTCATTCAATTTTTTTAAGTCGAGTTCATCACGGCGAATAATAAAACCAAAAACATCAGCACCAATACGAGATAGTAATTTAGCTGTTGGGTAGTTTTCTTTTAACCTTTGCACAATGCCAATTAATACTTTATTGCCGACCTCTTGCCCTAAGCCATTATTAATATCTGCAAAATTAACTATATCAATTAATACAAATACATAATCATTAACGTGCGGCTTTTGATAACGCTCTACCCGTTCAATAAAATTGGTACGATTTGAAATACCTGTAAGCACATCTTTATAAGCTGCATCTCTTAACTTTACAAACAGCCTTATATTATCCAGGGCCACACTCACATTTGTTAAGAAGATTTCAGCGAACTGCAATTGTGCTTGCAAAGGAACATGGTCACATTCTATATATAAAGCCGCTTTTCTATGCTTACTTTTTAATACAAATGCTGCACTTGAGTCTGTATGCTGATGCTTTGATAAATCAAAACACGACTCAACTTGTTTAAATACTTTGCTATCAACATTAATTAATTTTTCACCAAAGTAGTCTTCGTAATGCCCACAACCACCTAATACTTGAATAAAGTCATCGCCATCTAATTTGCTGCACACAAGCCCTCGAGGTGAACACTTTAAAATAATACTCATGTGCTTGATGATTTCTTTGCATAGTTGCTTAATATCAGTAAGCCCTAAAATAGACTTTGATGCAGAAACAATCGTGTTCATTGCATCACTTTGATATTCAAGCTGGCATACCTGCTCGTAAGAGCGAATAGCGGTTATGAGCGATGTTACTAATTTAGAGCGAGTGAGTTCTGTTTTAGTTTTATAATCATTTATGTCGTACTCACGTATTACTTTTTCCTCTGGTGTATTACCAGCTTGCCCTGTTCTTAAAATAATTCTTACATGTTGATTATTTAATTCGTCACGCACCCTTTTTACAACCTGCAAGCCAGCATCGTCAGTTTCCATAACAACATCTAAAAAAATAACTGAAATATTGTTATTTTTAGCTAAAATCTCTATTGCTTCAGCTCCCGAATAGGCATCATGAAATCGCAAGCCTGCCCCCCAAAACTCAACCCCAGACAAAGCCAACTTTGTTACAGAGTGGATCTCAGGTTCGTCATCAACAATTAAAATATCCCAAAACTTAGTCGGCTCAATAACTGCCTCATCTTCATAGTCTTGTTCAAAAAATAAAAAATCGTTTTGATCTGACGACATTCGCTCTCCTAGGTAGCAATTTATAAATTATTTTTGGTTTATAATCTAATTCATACTATAGTCGATTAATAAAAAGTTGTTGTATTTCAACTCAAAAAATTAATAGAAGGTGTGCTTATTAAACCATTAAAAATATTAATCAAAGGCGTACTGTTATTGTTATTGGTATTAGTACTGGTAGGGCTGATACTTCCCCAAAGTTATAATGTAAATAAAACAATAGAAATCAATGCAAATATTGACGCAGTAAAACCGCTTATTACTGACTTTAATCAATGGCAAAAATGGTCTCCATGGGAAAAAGTAGACCCCAGTATACGTTTTACTTTGGGCGAACCGAACTCTGGCCTGGGTGCTCATCAGTCTTGGAAGGGAAAATGGGGGTATGGTGAAATGATCATAACTTCGGTGAGTCAAAATAAGGTCAGCTTTAATATACTTTTAAATGCTGAGCATATTATTAGGGGGACTTTTAATTTTAGTGAGCAAAACGGTATCGTCACTCTAATATGTAAGATTAACGGACAAACAACCGCTCCTTTAATATCGGGTTACACCGCAATTTTGAGCGAAAATGTGCTCCGTAATACAGTTTCAATGGGGTTAAATAACCTTAAAACTGTTGCTCAGCTTAGTCATTCACAAAGGACAATGCACAGCCATGCCAGTCAAGACAGCACAAGCGAGAATTAACCTTGCTAACATTATCGAATCCTTACTTGGTTACCCTATAACAAAAATAGGCAGTAACGGAATACTGCCTACCCCCGAACAAAATTACGATATTAAAGGCCAAGTTAAGCCGCTTTATCATATCAACAGTGAAAACTCTGTTTTAGCTCGTGCCCAAAAGCGCCAAGATTTACTACTAATAAAACAACAACAAAATATAGAGTCAATTTTAGCAATGGCTATGGGGTTTTGCCCCGATGTAGCAAGTAGTAAACAACCCGATGCTGACTGGGTAGAGCACTTTATCGCACTGTGCGAAGATACTTCAAATGCGTCAATGCAAACTTTATGGGCCAAAATTTTAACGGGAGAAACACTCAACCCTGGTACGTTTTCAATTAAAAGCCTGCAAACGTTAAAGCATATGACACAGCGAGAAGCTGACTCTTTGCAAAAATGTGTGTCGCTCTCAGGCTATAACGAAAAAGACGACAGCCACTTTATTTTACTCGGCTTTTACAAAAAACCGTCATTGTTTGATTTGCTACGAAAAGGCAATAAAGTGTCTCTAAATTTAGGAAAAACAGGTATTAGTTTTCCTGATATTTTAACACTTATGGATCTTAATTTACTGTATAGAAAAGAAATTGAATCTGCAGTACTTAAAGCGGGGCAAGAACTTACCCTTTCATTTTTATCGCAAAAAGTAACGTTAAAAGCAAAAAGCAGTGACTTGGTATTAAGCTATTATAAATTCACGCAAACAGGTGATGAGTTATCTAAACTCATTAATTTTCCTGTAAATAAAATTTATAAGCAGTTAATTAATAATGCGCTGGAGGGAGAGTTTGATTTAGCGTGGCACGCAATAAAATAATATGCCACGCTTTGTTTAATTAGAAAATACTAATTAAAAGTGAACCTGAATACCCGCAAATGGGCCAGATGCATCAATATCAGTAGTAATATCATCTACATCATCAAGTTCTAATACCATAGAGCGGTAACCTGCTTTAACAGCAACATCTACTGCTAGGTTATCAATAAGTTCCCACGCTACGCCTACTTGGTAATCTTGTAATTTGCTATCGTCAATAGCCAAAAAGCTACCTTCAAAAAATACACTTAAACCAGTAAAAGGTAAGCCAGCTTCGGCACGGCCATATGCAAGAGGAACAAAACCAGAGAAATCTTTTGTTTCGGTAAAGTTAGTACCACCATTTTGAGTAGTGCCATTTACAACAATATCACCATCAAACTGCTTAGCATTTAAACCTAAGTCAATTGAGATTAAGTCATTATCAAAAATTTCATAATAAAAAATATAATCAATATGCGTTAAATCACTTACCGTATTTACAGTAGAACCAACAACATAATCAGAACCATTGAAGCTAAATGTATCTGTAAGCAGCGCAGAACCATTTAACTCAAGCTCTGTATACTTTAATTTGATGTTTGGTACTAATGGCACTGGGTGCTCAAGCGCCGCGTAATAACTTACAAACGTCTCATCTTCAAAATTGAAATCTTGAGATGCATTATTTTTATAAGAAAATTGACCATCGTTATCTGACTTCCACCCATCAACACCTACGTATAAACCTAGTAGAGTGTCAGCTTGCGCTGCTGGTGCTAAACATGCCATTGAAAGGGCTGCTGCTAAACAATACTTTTTCATTTTTTATCCTTGAGCTAGTAGTTCGCTGAGTTCGATTAAAGCCGCATTGGCTCTAGAAATATAATTTGCCATAACTAAAGAATGGTTTGCCACATAGCCAAAACCATTGCCGTTTAAAATAAGTGGGCTCCATACTGTTTCTTGAGTGGCCTCAAGTTCACGTATGATTTGTTGTAAGCTTACACGTGCATTTTTCTTTTCAAGTACGTCATTAAAGTCATACTCTATCGCTTGTAAAAAATGCAGTAATGCCCAAGTTGCACCGCGCGACTCGTAAAACACATCGTCAATTTCCAACCATGGTGTTCTTACTTGCTGCTGCAGTGGCGCAAGAGTTGCTTGTTTATTAGATGAATTACCCGCTAAATCGGTGTTCACTTTTTCTTGGCCTACGCTCGCACTTAAACGTTGGCTTAAGCTACCTAAACGTTTTTCAGCTTCTTTAAGCCAACTACGTAAGTTATCTGCTCGTGCGTAAAATTGGCTATCGCGCTCATGCTCATTAGCAATTTGTCCACGATATACCATTAAGTAGTCAATACCTTTTTGGTACTCACCTTCGGCACTTGGCCATGCCCATGCCTCAGAGCTTATATTAAACTGCGGCTGCGCCTTTTTAAGGGCTTCATGTTCCGTAGACTGTGATTGAGAACGGCTAAAATCTTTTCGCATAGAAAGCGATAAATCACGTACCATTTCTAGTGCGCCATATTCCCACGCTGGCATATCATCCATAATAATACTTGGTGGTATTACATCATTTGATAAGTAGCCACCCGGTTTATCTAGTAAGGTATTGGCTACCGTAATTAATGTAGAAGTAGTTACATAACCCGTTACTATTTTTTCATTACGAAGCTGCGCTTGCTCTTTCGCGTTTGCAACAACGTCAAAACGTGAAGGTTCTGTGCTCCAATAAACAGCAATTGCGTAAAAAATGATAAGCAGTAAAACAATTATTCCTGCTATTTTTCCTTTATGTTGCGACATGTGTACTCCTAATGATGAGCGTGTTGAGTAGATGGTTTTGACTGCTTAGCTTGCGCTTCAAGCGACACGACTTGAGCATTAGTAAATAAGCGATTACCGTCACTAAAATATAGTGTGAGTTTACGATCTTGTCCTACTTTTAATGGCTCTTGTGGTTCAAATGCCATTAAATGATAACCGCCAGGCTGAAAGCTGACGCTTTCGTGCGCCTTAATTTCAACCGATTCAACTTGTTGCATTTTCATCATGCCGTCTACATGTGAATGCTCGTGTATTTCAACACGCCCTAAGCCATCAATAGTTGCCTTAGTTAAAGTTGCTGCGGCTCCACTGTGATTAATAAGGGTTAAATAACCTACAGTTGAAGTACTGCCAGGTAAAAACTCTCTAACTTGCGCGTTAGTTACTTCGAGCACAGCCACATCAGAACCATGATCATGCCCTGAGTGCGCCGCCAACGATGACGAAAAAAAACTAAATATTAATGCAGAAGCCATCGAAAAACATAGTTTCGTCATCATTCTTATCCTTATGAAAACTTTAAATTACAGGCTAAATTTAACATAGTTAACCTATAATAGTCAGTCAAATTAAGGATTAAGAGGCTACTTTTTTGTTATCGGCAACAAGCCAACACAACACTGCAACAAATAGTAACGGCCATGCAATCATTATAGATCCGAATAAAAGCGCTAAAACAGTCCCTGCTAATGCCACTACACCCGCACCAACTAATCCCATAGTAATTAAAGCCACTACCGCAACTACAGCAATAATTGCGGCCAAAGCACCTACAAGCTCGAGCCCAGCCCAACTAATATCAGCAATCCATAACGGCAACTGCCAAGAATCAATCTGCACAAACGTTATTAAATCAGTAAACAGTAATAAATAGATAAATACACATACTGCCAAAGCTTTCATAGTAATTCTCCTTATACCAACCGGCTTATATATGAGGTCTCTTTAACGATAAGAAAATTGCGCTATAACTAGGCAAAGATTTTTATACCTAGTTGTTCTATATAAAATTTTAACAACATTATAGAGTGATTTAATTCGTTAAATTATTCAAATATTTATGCCTGTTGGTATTAATACTCTTTATTTTCAAGGCAGCAATGCGCTATAAAATAGCCAAGTGCAACTGCAAACGGAAAACTCAAAAACAACAAGATAGTAACTACGCGTGTTGCCCATACCGGAAAGTCCAATCTATGGGCTAAACCACTACAAACACCCGATATTTTTTTATTCAGAGTATCTTTATACCAACCTTGTTGACGATTAAAGCTGTTCATAGCAATCTCCTAAGCAGTGTGTTTTAAATTAGTATTTAAGTTCGCCTTTAAGCGAGCCAACTCAGCATCAATTTTTTCATTTTTAACTAACGACTCAATTTGGGCACTGGTAGAACTTGCTGTATCAGTTAGCTCATAAGCCTCTACTTGAGCTTCAATACCTTCAACACGCTGCTCTATTTGTTCAAAACGAGACAACGCATGAGCTACTTTATCGCTTTGTAGTTGCGTACTGATCCGCCCTCTAGCAATAGCAACATTGTGGCGCTGCATTAACTGAGCTTGCTTAGTTTTAGCCATAGCCATTTTTTGCTGCAAGCGTTCACAATCAGACTTAATTTTTGCAATAGACTCTTGCAAAGTTTCTAGTTGAGTTTGCTTATTTTCAATGCTTTCGTTAACGCGTTGCTTCTCAAGTAAAGCTGATTTAGCAAGATCATCACTGCCCTTCTCAACCGCACGTTCTGCTTTAATTTGCCAAGCTGCTAATTCTGTTTTTTTAGTATCAATTTGGCGATTAATTACTTTCTCTTCACACAATAAAGCGGCTGCTGTACTACGGCACTCATTCAACGCATCTTGCATCTCGGTAAGCATTAGGTTTAAAAGCTTTTCTGGATCTTCTGCTTTATCAAGCATGGCGACAATGTTTGATTGAATTACATCATTTACGCGGTTAAATATTCCCATGGTATTCTCCTGTTGATTTTTAATTAATTTCAACAAGAAGATTCCAAGAGTTGTGCCAAGTCCATCAAAAAAAATAAAACATTTAAAATCATAATGATAAACAACAAGCACTCTAAATTTTAGTGACTTCAAGCTGAACAACATAGAGTGTAATTGGCCAATAAATTATGATTTTGACTAATTTTTAGGATCAAAAAAGCCACTCGAAAGTGGCTAAAATTTAGAATTTTTAAAGCTTAATTTTATTCTGGTACAAAGCTTAATGCTTTATCCATTACCGATAAATCAGCTTGCTTACCGTGACCACTTTCAGAAAGGTGGCGTCTAAAACCTCGCGCACCAGGCTGCCCCTGAAAAATACCGAGCATGTGACGTGCAATATGCCAAAAATTAGCACTCAAACGCATTTCTTCTTCAATGTAGTCATACATTGAACGCACTACGTCGTGGCGTGACTGCGTGTTTGCAAAATCACCATAAATTTTCTCATCAACGTCATTGAGCATAAATGGGTTGCTATAAGCCTCACGCCCAATCATTACGCCATCAATATGTTGCAAATGTTCTAGGCTCTGCTCAACTGTTTTAACACCGCCATTTAGGCTTAAGTCTAACTGCGGATAATCTTTTTTAAGTTGATAAACACGTGGGTAATCAAGCGGTGGGACTTCACGATTTTCTTTCGGGCTTAAACCATTAAGCCATGCTTTACGAGCATGAATAATAAAATCATCACATCCTACTTTATGAGACGCTTCAATAAGCGCACATAAAAACTCATACGAATCTTGCTCATCAATACCAATACGCGTTTTAACAGTTACAGGAATACTTACTTCGCTTTTCATTGCTGCAACACACTCAGCAACTAATTGAGGTTCAGCCATTAAGCATGCGCCAAATCGACCATTTTGAACTCTGTCTGACGGGCAACCTACATTTAAATTTATTTCGTCATAACCACGCTCACCTGCCAGTTTTGCACATTGCGCAAGCGCTTTAGGATCAGAGCCACCAAGTTGCAGTGCAACTGGGCCTTCGTGTTTATTAAAATGTAAGTAGTCGCCTCGACCAAATAAAATAGCCCCTGTGGTTATCATTTCAGTATAAAGCACAGTATGTTTAGTCATTTTGCGATGAAAAGTACGACAATGGCGATCAGTCCAATCAAGCATTGGGGCCACAGAAAAGCGTCTATCCAAAGTACATTTATTCAAAGCAAACCTCAGGGTATTAAAATTATTAAGCACAGCTTAAAATGCGCTGCATTTTACACAAAAGCCTAGCGAGCATCAATGTTAAGAGAAAACCTGCAAGCCAAAATAATGGGCTATACCATTTAAAATATTGGTAACCGCAACCGAGCTTAAAATAAGCCCCATAATTCTACTTATTATACTTGCACCACTATCACCAATTAATCTATGTACGTGCGTTGCAAGCAGCAATAAAACCAGTACAACCGCTAATACAGCAAGCATCATTGAAGACGTTAGTAACTGCTCAACCCAGGTATATTCTTCATTGCGGGTCATTAATACAGCACCTAACATAGCGCCAGGACTCGCGATAGACGGAATCGCAAGCGGAAAAATAGCGGTTTCAGTGCTGTCGCGTACACTTTTAATTTCGGCTTCAGGCTTACTTTCACCAAATATCATTGAAAGCGCAAAAATAAGTAATATGATACCGCCGGCTATTTGAAAAGCCGAAAGTGGAATTTCAATTGCGTTAAGTAATTGCTCACCTGCGAGTACAAAAAATAAGAGCACTAATGCAGATACGCCTACCGCTTTAAATATAACTTTACGTTTAAATTTCTCATCATCACCACGTGTGACTGCAATAAATACAGGTACAGTGCCAATGGGGTCAATAACCGCAAAAAAGAAAATAAATATAGCCAATAGTTCGTGCATTACTGGGTTTCCTAGGTAAAAAGCGCTTAATAAAAACGCTGCAACTACAACACAGTATGTTAGTATATCACGGTAGCATAAGGATAAGAGTAATGATGAATATAGAATCACTCGTAAGTAAAGCAAAACAAGTTTGTGACAACCGTGGTGCGCGTTTTACGCCTATCCGCGAGAAGGTATTTCGTCTATTAGCCAGTGCACAAGGTGGTGTTGGTGCATACGATTTGCTTGAGCAATTAAAAGTAACTGAAACAGGTGCTAAACCTGCAACTATTTATCGTGCATTAGACTTTTTAGCTGAACTAGGTTTTATTCATAAAATTGAAAGCACAAATGCATTTATGCTGTGCCATCATTTTGATCATATTCACCCGGTACAATTATTAATTTGCGATACATGTGGCTTTGTTAAAGAATTACACTCGAGTGTAATTTCGCATGAGCTTAATAATCTAGCTGCCGAAGGTGGCTTTGTCGTATCAGGGCAAACAATAGAAGCACATGGTAAATGTGAATCTTGCAGAGCATCATAATCCTTCAAAGTTATCCTTAGTGACTATACTCAAACTATATAGTCATTTCACAGAACAAATTTAAGAGTAGCCACTATGAATGTAGAATTCATCAATCCTTTTTTATCTTCTTTAATTAATGTTTTGAGTACTATGGCTCAAACTCAATTGAAGCCAGGTAAACCTCGCATTAAAACTGATGAGATAGCCTGTGGTGATGTATCAGGTTTGATTGGTATGGTTGGCCCGCAAACGCGAGGATCATTTTCAATTACATTTGATGAAGAACTAGCATTGACCATCATGGAGCGTATGCTTGGCGAACGCCCTGATGCTATAGATGAAGAAGTTACCGATATGGTTGGTGAAATAACCAACATGGTAACAGGTGGTGCTAAAAATTTACTTGGCGAGAAAGGCTTCGACTTTGATATGGCAACGCCTATTGTGGTATCTGGTAAGGGTCATACAATCACTCACAAAAGCCAAGGTAAAAAAATCATCATGCCATTTAGCTGTGATGCTGGTAATGCAAACATTGAAGTTAGTTTCGATAAATTATGAGTTGGCAGCAAAAGCAAATTACATTAAAGCCTCGCCCGCGAGGTTTTCATATAATCGATGACGAAATATTGTCTCAGCTTCCTGAACTGGCGAGTTATAAAGTTGGCTTGTTACATTTATTTATTCAGCATACCTCAGCGAGCCTTACAATAAACGAAAATGCAGACCCTACTGTTCGTATGGACATGGAGAGCCATTTCAATAAATTCGTTCCTGAGCGTCAACCTTATTATCGCCACGATTATGAAGGTGACGATGACATGCCTGCACACATAAAAACCAGTACGTTAGGCTGCGAGTTAAGTATTCCTATTTCAAATGGCTATTTAGCGTTAGGTACATGGCAAGGTATTTATTTAGGTGAACATCGCGATTCTGGTGGCTCTAGAGGAGTTATAGCAACTATTCAGGGTGAGCTATTTTAATAAAAGCTCTCGGTTTCAAAGTATTGACTCCTCTGTACCTCACTCATACCTCATAACTTCAAAGTACAACAGCTTTATTGTAGATACCATCTCTCATTTTAAGCTTCAAGGTCGTATTTAACTTTCTTGGAGCTTAAACGCTTCTTGGTTTTTTATTACACCAAAACATATATGAATGAGCTTTCGCATATTTGCACACACAGCTTGCATCGGTGTTTTACCATTATTTATTAACGTTAACTTGTGTCGTTTTATTGTTTTATTCCATTGCCCGGCGACAATGGCTGCCATATAAAGTTTGCATCGAATTCTGGCTGGCCCAAGTTTACTGATTGATGTTCGCCCTTTTAATTTACCCGATTCATTGTGCCGTGGAATTAATCCACAATAAGCGGCCGCTTCTTTGGCTTTATTAAATTTTTTAGCCGCAAACAAATACGTCAGCTCTCTCGATAATACGGGCCCAATGCCAGGGATAGACTCAAGTAGTTTCCTGTTTCTTTTTAAATCAGGTTCATTATCTATGTGGTTATCAATGTCAGATTTAAGCTGTTTAATTTCATCGTCTAAAAACGCGATAGTCACTTTTATCGATTGGCAAACACGTGCTGAAACGTTGCTGAATTCACTTGCTTCTAACCGGTTAACTTCTCGTTGTCGGTTACTCTCAAGCGCATCTAAACGACGGATAAGGGCTTTAAGCTCTCTAATTTCTAACGCTTCAGGTTGCCAATAACTAACGACTGCGTGCTTAGCACAGCCGTAATGCGCAAGCATCGTTGCATCAGATTTGTCTGTTTTATGAATTATGTTTAAAGCGTCTGCATACTTTTTAGCTTTACCGGGATTCGCTAAAATAATATTAAAGCCTTGCTCGTGTAAAAAATACATCAGTGCTTCATGATAAACACCCGTTGGTTCGAGGGTGATAACGAGCTCATTAGCAGCGCTTTTAGTTGTATTTAAAAGCCATTTTTCTATTGCTAAAAAGTCTTGATGCTTGTTTTTAAAGACTTTTGTTTTAATTTTGTTTGTAAGCTGGTCTCTCAACCATGATAAATCAATCTTCTCTTTACTAATATCAATGCCGATAAACATCATCTCTACTTACTCCCCTTGTACATACAGCATCTACTTAAAAAAAGTGTGCTTGGATACCATTCAGTTTCTGAGAATAGAAAGTCAGGGCCTTATCTACGGAGCAGTATTAAATACTAGACGCACAGGCAAGCTCACTGACTTCGATGTGATAAATGATAGCTAATCATTTATCAATGAGAGATACAAGGCGCATAGCTCGCGCGAGAAACCATAGCTTCTAACAACCAAAACTTTAATGCTGAATATTGCACAAAGAATAAAGTAGATAAGAGAGATTTTAAATTAAAAATCTATTTATGATTTTTAATACAGAGAATTTTGAAAGGATATAAAAAGATTGGAGCGGTACACGAGGCTCGAACTCGTGACCTCGACCTTGGCAAGGTCGCGCTCTACCAACTGAGCTAGTACCGCATAACTAAATTTACTATCACTACAATTTCTTTTGGTTAGAAATTGGAGCGGTACACGAGGCTCGAACTCGTGACCTCGACCTTGGCAAGGTCGCGCTCTACCAACTGAGCTAGTACCGCATTTTCACTTCTTCAGTTATTTTACGCTTAAGCGCGACAGGTCGCGTTCAACATCCTAGCAACTGAGCTAGCTTTTATTCACTTCAATTTCTTTTGGTTAGAAATTGGAGCGGTACACGAGGCTCGAACTCGTGACCTCGACCTTGGCAAGGTCGCGCTCTACCAACTGAGCTAGTACCGCATTTTTTATTTCTTCAGTTATTTTACGTTGGTGCGCGACGGGTCGCGTTCAACATTCTAGCAACTGAGCTAGTACCGCATTTTTTATTTCTTCAGTTATTTTGCGCTTAAGCGCGACAGGTCGCGTTCAACATTCTAGCAACTGAGCTAGCACCATATTTATTGATGGTAATTCAATCACTCAAACACACTAACCCCGCGTGGGTTATCGTCTTGAGCGGGGCAGGATTCTACAATAATCCAATGTGTTTGCAAGTGTTTTTTACAAATTAAAGAAATTTTCTCTATAGACTTTTAATTCCATAATCGAATCTTTAATGTCATCCAAAGCAAGGTGCGAACCTTTTTTGTTCACTTTTGCAAGCACTTCAGGTTTCCAACGACGTGCTAATTCTTTAATAGTACTCACGTCAAGATTGCGGTAATGAAAAAAATCTTCAAGTTCACGCATGTATTTATTCATAAAGCGGCGGTCTTGCCCAATTGAATTACCACACATTGGTGATACACCTGCAGGCACCCACTGTTTTAAAAAATCTAACGTTTGTGCCACGGCATACTCTTCATCGAATGTACTTGCTTTACAGCGCGCTGTTAAACCCGACTTACCATGCTGCGTAGTACACCACTCGTCCATACCATTTAGTAATTCATCACTTTGATGAATAGCTATGGTTGGCCCTTCAGCTAATATATTCAGGTCTGCGTCAGTGACAACCGTCGCAATTTCGAGTATTTTATCGGTCTCTGGTTCGAGTCCTGTCATTTCAAGATCGAGCCAAATTAAATTTGATTTATTAATAGTCATAATTACCTAAGCGGTGCTTTCCTTTAGATCCAACGCATTTCGATATATCATATTAGCATCAACCGTCGAGCTAAAGCTTTTTTTAGGAAAAGCGACATTTAACTAAGGTTATAGGCCTCCAGTGGCAAAACAGAAAAAATTAAGTAAAGGCCAATCGCGTCAGATCAAGGCCAACCACCAAAAGCGCATTAATAGCGCAGACTCAAGACCAGCTAAAAAAGGCGCGCAAGAGTGGCAAACCGATAATTTAGGTCAGGTCGAGAGCGCAATTGTGATCAGTCGTTTTGGCCAACACGCCGATGTCGAAACTGAAAATGGCGATGTACTTCGTTGTAATATACGACGTACCGTGTCAAATTTGGTGTGTGGTGATGAGGTATTGTTTCGCCGTGCCAAAGTAAGTGAAGGTGATTTAGCCGGAGTAATTGAAGCCACGCAAGAGCGTCGCTCGCAACTTACCCGTCCTGACTTTTACGACGGCGTAAAAGTTATTGCAGCTAACATTGATCAAATACTCATGGTATCGGCGGTATTACCTGAGTTTACCCCAAGTATTATCGACCGCTATTTAATAGCCTGTGAAGATATGGGTATTGAGCCAATTTTAGTACTCAATAAAATAGATTTAATTGATGACGCAGGTCTTAGCGAAATACAAAAAGTTCTCGATATCTATCGTAAACTTGATTACCAAGTACTCCTTGTTAGTAATATATCGGGCAATGGTATTGATGAATTAAAAGAAGTACTTGTTGGTAAAAATAACATTTTTGTTGGCCAAAGTGGTGTGGGTAAATCCACCCTCGTTAATACTGTATTACCTAACGCTGAAATATTAACTAAAGAAGTATCTGAAAACAGCGGCCTAGGACAGCACACAACAACTGTTTCACGCCTTCACCATTTACCAAGTGGCGGTAACCTAATCGACTCGCCAGGAATTCGTGAGTTTGGTTTATGGCATTTAGATGTTGAGCGTGTAACCTGGTGCTTTAAAGAGTTTAGAGAATTTATAGGCGGGTGCCGCTTTAGAGACTGTAAACATTTAAACGATCCGGGCTGTATAGTTAAAGAAGCTGTAGCAGATGGCAAAATTTCTCAATTGCGCTTTGACAGCTACCACCGAATTTTAGAAACAATGGCCGATGGCCGTGCAGGCGCCCGTGCGCCTCGCGTATAATTTAGGATAAATACTGTGAGTTTAGACAAATTTAAAATCGCAATGCAGTACGCAATGCCAAAACATTTTATTTCACGCGTAGTGGGTAAATTAGCCGCAGCTAAAGCTGGCGCTTTAACAACGACTTTAATTAAACTATTTATTAAGCAATATAAAGTAGATATGAGCGAAGCCCAATACCCAGATCCTGCTCATTATAAAAGCTTTAATGAATTTTTTACTCGCCCTTTAAAAGACGGCATGCGCCCAATAGTAGAAGATAGCGATATCATCATTCATCCAGTGGATGGCGCAATCAGCCAGCTAGGCGATATTGTTGACGGACAGCTAATACAAGCTAAAGGTCACGATTACAGCTTACAAGCGCTACTAGGCGGCTCACAAGATGATACAACACCATTTTTAGGCGGTAAGTTTGCAACGATTTATTTAGCACCTAAAGATTACCATCGTATTCATATGCCAATTGATGGCACACTAAGCAAAATGATTTACGTGCCAGGTGATTTATTTTCAGTAAACCCACTTACCGCGCAAAACGTGCCTAACTTGTTTGCGCGTAATGAACGAGTAGTAGCAATTTTTGAAACTGAGATTGGTCCGCTTGCTATGGTACTTGTTGGCGCAACAATTGTAGCCAGCATAGAAACTATTTGGGCAGGTACTGTCACGCCACCAGCAGGTAGCGATGTATTTAGTTGGAAATACCCAACCACTGGCGATAACGCCATCACGCTTAAAAAGGGTGAAGAAATGGGTCGCTTTAAATTAGGCTCTACTGTGGTACTAGCATGGGGTGCTGATAAAGCTGAAATACTGGATGACCAACTACCAGAAGTGGTTACTCGCTTAGGTACTGCGTTTGCAAAAATTAACGACTAAATCAATCGTTAATTAGAAATCAAAAAACCGCGTTATTTAAACGCGGTTTTTTATTTTTGAAGGGGTAAAGCCTGCACACGCGTAAAGCGCCGCTTTTAATTCTTTAACGCCAAATGTAGTAACAGGCACAAGCCTCTCAAAAACCTATTTTCCACACTCTTTACACTCTGAATCTTTAATCACTTTAAAGTGCTGCTGCTTTAAAGTAAGCGCATCAAAGGTTATAAATTCCCCCCCCTCTGAATGCCCCAGTAATAAGTTGAGCGTAAGTTGCGCCTGCATAGAGCCTATTACACCCAGTAGCGGGCTAATTACTCCTGCGTTACTGCAATTTATAACCGGTGTAGCTTCGCTTTGTGGAAAAACACAGCCATAACATGGGCTATCATTTTGCCTAAAATCAAAGCCCATTAACTGCCCTTTGGTTGCGAGTGCAGCACCAGAAATTAACGGTGTTTTATTAGCAATACAATAACGATTAACGCGATAGCGAGTGCTAAAGTTATCAGAGCAATCAAGTACGATGTCAGCACTTTTTAGAATATTAGTGGCGTTACTCTCATCTAACTTTTGGCAATCCGTTACTATGTCTATTTGATTATTAAGACTCGCTAATACTTTACCCGCTGCAGCGACCTTGTTTTGCCCTAAGTGGTTTATTTTATAAAGCACTTGGCGCTGTAAATTTGAAAGCTCAACTTCGTCATCGTCAATTAAAATAAGCGTTCCAATGCCCGCCGCAGCTAAATACAAAAGTGCTGGGCTACCTAAACCACCAGCCCCTACTACTGCAACCGTTGAGGATTTAAGTGCTAACTGCCCTTCAAGCCCAACTTCTTCAAGCAACAAATGGCGGCTATAACGAAGGGTTTCTTTTTCGCTTAGCTCATTCACGTTTACCAGCCTTGTTAGTATTGCCCTTGTTAATATTAATGTGCACTGCTTATGGCTACTTGCAGAGCACTTATAGCCTCTACGTAATTATCAGCCTCGGTAATAGCACGCACTACGGCAACACTGCCTACACCGGTTTTAGCTACCTGCTCAGCACGGCTTAAATCAATCCCACCTATTGCTACCGTTGGATAGCTTTGCATAAGCGGTACAAATTTAATCAGCTTTTCAAGGCCTTGTATTTGCCCTGTCATGTCTTTTGTTGTGGTTGGGTAAATAGCACCAAATGCCATATAACTAGGGCGATAATTATGCGCACGCAGCATTTCATAAAAACCATGAGTAGAAAGCCCAAGCCTTAACCCAGCGTCTTTAATTGCTGCCAAATTAGCAATCTCTAAATCCTCTTGCCCTAAATGCACACCATACGCACCATGCTTAATAGCTAGCTGCCAGTAATCGTTTATAAATACCTGTGCGTTGTATTGCTTGCCCAGCTCAACAGCTTGCTTAATGAGCGCATCAAGCTCGTCTTGCGTTTTATTTTTAACGCGTAACTGCGCTGTTTTAATACCTTGTTGTAGGCACTTTTCTAACCAATCGGTACTATCTACAACTGCATATAAGCCAAGCGACTTACTTTCACAAGGTGCAAAATCAGCAGCCATATTAAAATCAAGCGGCACATCAAAATCAAGCTCATCACCCAGCCAGCTCCCCGGCTCAATCACTTGTGGGTAGTCAGCTAAATTAGTGGGGAACGATGTATGAGCAACCGGTCCAATCCCTTCGCCATAGCGTACCGACTGTTTTAGCCCTTGGTTTATATATGCTTTAGCTAAAATAAAGGCATCTTTTAATGGGTAGTCTTTAGCTAAACACGCAGCAATGACCGAAGCCATGCTACATCCGGTGCCGTGGTTATGCGGTGTTTGTATTTTTTGATTACCTAACCAATATTCTTCGCCATTTTGTGTATTACTATCAATACAATAATCAATGCAGTAGCCACTTGGGTAATCCCAATGCCCGCCTTTAATAACAACGGCTTTTGCACCCCAGCTTAATAGCTTATTAGCCGCTTCTTTTATTGCAGCCGGGCCAATTAAATACACACCGGTTAATAACTGTGTTTCGTGGGTGTTTGGGGTTATTACATCCACCAGCGGCAGTAGGCATTCTTTTATTGCGCTTACCGTGTCTTCTTCTGTTAGTAAGTCACCGCTTGAGGCAATAGCGACAGGGTCATATACAATAACGGGAGGCACCGGCCATTTAGCTTTATAATGACTTATATGTTCGCTGATCAACTGAATTTGCTGCACATTGGCTAACATGCCAATTTTTATCACTTTGGCTTTCATGTCTTTTTCAAGCGCTAGTAACTGCGATTCAATAATATCGGTAGACACTGCATTAATAGCCTCTACGCCTAAACTATTTTGTGCAGTAAGCGCCGTAATTGCCGTGCAGCCATGTACACCAAAACTTTGCATTGCTTTTATATCAGCTTGAATACCGGCACCGCCGCCCGAATCAGAACCGGCAATTGTCCACACTACGTCATTCATATTCTTTCCTTCACTGCTGATGCCAAAATGGCATACCCATTGTTGGGGTTGATGGGGCTGCAACGTCTTTTTCAGGCATTGCTTTTGCTTGATATGCAAAGCGCCCTGCTTCAACTGCGACTTTAAATGCGCGGCTCATAGTAATTGGGCAGCCCGCCCCTGCAATGGCTGAATTTAATAATACCGCATCATACCCCATTTCGAGTGCTTGGCAGGCATGCGATGGCAAACCTAAACCTGCATCTACTATTAATGTAGTATCGGGTAAACGCTCTCGAATAGTTTTTAAATTATAGCTATTTAACAAGCCTTTACCGGTGCCTATTGGCGCTCCCCACGGCATAAGCACCTCACACCCTAGCTCATTTAAGCGCTGGCAAAGTACTAAGTCATCGGTGCAATAAGGCAATACTTTAAAGCCATCATTAATTAATATTTTTGTGGCTTCAAGTAACGCAAAAGGGTCAGGCTGTAAATTGTAATCATCGCCAATCAGCTCCAGCTTAATCCAGTCGGTGGCAAATACCTCTCGGCACATTTTTGCAAGTGTAATCGCCTCTTTTACACTGTGGCACCCTGCAGTATTAGGGAGTATTTTTAAGCCTGTATTTTTTATTAACTGCCAAAAGTCATCACCGGCTGCTGCACTTTGTTGGCGCCTAAGCGACACGGTTACAATTTCAGCACCAGAGGCGACTATCGATTGGGTCATGATATCAGGCGACGGATAAAGCGCAGAGCCTATTAATAAACGGCTATTTACTTGCTCACCATAAATAGTTAAACAGTCTTTAGTTTGCATGAGCTTTATCCGCCTTGAATGGGTGACAGCAACTCAACACTGTCGCCTTCATTAAGTACATAGTTACTGTGCCGACTTTGTGGAATAAATTCGCCATTAACAGCCACAGCAAAAGGCGCAACTGCACCAAAACTTTGAAGTACCTCAACGAGCGCTTTGCTATTAACATTAAGTAGCTCGCCATTAATTGTAATGTTCATTTTATTCTCACTCTATTCGTGAAACTGCTTGCGCCACTAATGCCGGTGCCAGCATATAACCGTGGCGATATAAGCCGTTAATGCTAATTACATTGCCAACTTGTGATACTTCTGGGCGGTTATCGCTAAATGCAGGGCGTAATCCGGCTTGAATATTAAGTAGTCGTGCTTCGGCAAATCCGCTGTGTACGGTATAAGCCGCTGAAAGTAACTCAAGAGTTGAGCGCACTGTAGCGGCACCATTGTCTTGTGACTCTATTTCAGTCGCACCAATTACATATTTATGATTAGGTTTAGGCGCTATGTAAATTGGATAACGCGGGTGCATTAAACGCACGGGCCTGATTAAACTTACCTCTGGTGCGTATAACCTTGCTACTTCGCCGCGCACACCTCTAAGCGGTTTATCATCTTGAGTATTTTTAGCACCAAGCCCACGGCAATCAATAATATAATCGAATGGTCGATTGTTTATTTTGTTGTCGCTAATGGTTACGCGCTGATTAAATACAGATTTTACTTTGCGTTTGTTGAGCTGTGCAAAGCTGGCTTTATAAAATGCTTGGTTATCAATTTGCCCCTCGCAGGGTAAAAATAAGCCTTGATTAAAGCGCCCTGCCAGTTCAGGTTCAAGCATTGTAATTTGTTGAGCATTTATATGCTCGGCAGTGTGATCAGCTAGTGGTTTTATACGCTGTGCAAAGCTTTGTAAATCGCCTTTGTCCTGCTGGTGCGCAATGACCAAAGTGCCTTGCTGCTGAAAAAAAACGTCACTTTCAAGCTCTGCAATAATGCCGGGCCAACGCTTCATTGAATCAAGACCCATTAAAGCTAAATCAGCCTCACATAACACCGACTCAGCAAGCGGGGCGAGCATTGCCGCAGCTACTTTGCCCGCACTGCTTTTTGTATGCTCGTCGTCCGCTTCGAAAACAGTTACTTGGTGCTGTTTACTTAGCTCAAGCGCAGCTAACCTGCCCGCTAAACCAAACCCAACCACCGCAATGTTATAAAACATAAAAACCTCCAAAAGCAGTTATTAGTAATATAAGTAGATGATAATTTACTTCTCGCCTCTAAAATTAATTAAAAAGCGAGGCATAAAATCTCACCTATCATTTATATCTAACTTCTAGCCGGTAATTACTTTATACCGCTTTGTGGTAAATCTCTGAGCCTGTTTGCTTAAACTCAGCTGACTTAGCTTTCATTTCGGCTTCTACATCAACCATTTTTATTTCAATAGCGTCGCCAGCGTTATTAGGATCAATACCGCGTGTCTCTAAATCTTTAGCGTAATCGCGTACTTCTTGGCTAATTTTCATAGAACAAAATTTAGGTCCACACATGGAGCAAAAGTGAGCCACTTTACCTGATTCTTGCGGAAGGGTTTCGTCGTGGTACTCGCGAGCTCGATCTGGATCTAAACCAATATTAAATTGGTCATGCCATCTAAATTCAAAGCGCGCTTTTGATAAGGCGTTATCGCGCTCTTGCGCACCAGGGTGACCTTTTGCTAAATCGGCGGCATGTGCAGCTATTTTGTAGGTAATTAAGCCTTCTTTAACATCTTCTTTATTTGGCAGACCTAAATGCTCTTTAGGTGTTACATAGCAAAGCATTGCACAGCCGTACCATGCTATTTGAGCGGCACCAATACCAGAAGTAATATGGTCATACCCTGGTGCAATATCGGTCGTTAACGGGCCTAAAGTGTAAAATGGCGCTTCGTCGCAATGCTTTAATTGCTCATCCATATTGGCTTTAATCATGTGCATTGGCACATGCCCTGGGCCTTCAATAAATACTTGTACGTCGTGCTTCCACGCAATTTTAGTCAGTTCACCTAATGTGCGCAGCTCACTAAACTGCGCTTCATCGTTGGCATCAGCAATAGAACCTGGGCGAAGGCCATCACCGAGTGAAAAACACACATCGTATTGTTTTAAAATTTCGCAAATGTCTTCAAAGTGCGTGTATAAAAAGTTTTCTTTGTGATGCGCTAAACACCACTTAGCCATAATCGAGCCACCGCGCGACACAATACCGGTTACACGTTTAGCGGTCATTGGTACGTAACGAAGCAGTACACCGGCATGAATAGTAAAGTAATCAACACCCTGCTCGGCTTGTTCAATAAGCGTATCGCGGAAAATCTCCCACGTTAAATCCTCAGCCACACCGTTTACTTTTTCAAGCGCTTGATAAATCGGTACTGTGCCAATAGGTACAGGCGAGTTACGTACAACCCATTCGCGCGTTTCGTGAATGTAACGCCCCGTTGATAAGTCCATCACGGTGTCTGCGCCCCAGCGGGTAGACCACACCATTTTTTCTACTTCTTCTTCAATAGATGAGCTAACCGATGAATTACCAATATTGGCATTAACTTTTACTAAAAAGTTACGGCCTACAATCATAGGCTCTGTTTCTGGATGGTTTATATTATTTGGTAAAATAGCGCGACCGCGGGCTATTTCGTCGCGTACAAATTCTGGGGTAATAAATTCAGGAATACTCGCACCAAACGACTCGCCTTTATGCTGCGCGGCAAGTAATTCTTTACGAATTTCTGCACGCCCCATATTTTCGCGAACAGCTACGTATTCCATTTCAGGGGTAATAATCCCTTGGCGTGCGTAGTGCATTTGCGTTACGTTTTTACCCGCGATACCACGGCGAATTTTTGGAAGGTGATCAAAGCGAATATGATCCAGCCCTTCATCTGCCATGCGTTGCTGCGAGAACTGCGACGTCACTGATTCTAAAACCTCGGTGTCGCCACGGCTTTCAATCCACTGCTCACGAAATTTTGGTAAGCCTTTGCGTACATCAAGTTCAAAATTAGGATCGGTATACGGGCCCGACGTATCGTAAACACGAAGCGGATCGTTTGACTCATAAACAGGGTTTTCATCTGTACCGCCAATAAACGTATCACTTAACGTAATTTCACGCATACCAACACGCACACCAGGTTGAGTGCCTTCAACGTATACTTTATGAGAATTTGGAAACGGTTGACCCGTTAAGTTATAAATATATTCAGACGCGGCAGCACGGGTTTCTCGGCGTGACGCTTTATTTGTAGTATTTGACATGACTTGCCTCATTGCTTAAGGGTTGTCTTGTCAGATATTCCGAGGAATAGAGAAAGATCGTAAAGTAGCGTACATGCTACTTTGCAGCCTAAAATAAACAAAATCACTTTATTGTGCGCATAAAAAAAGACGCACAAGCGTCCCATTTTAGGCAGCTTGTTCCCTACGCAGGTATTAACCTGATCAGGTTCACGGATCCCGCTTTCGCGATCTCAGCCAAAAACTAATTACTTAGCTTTGGCACTCCGACAAGTATTGATATATAAATTCTGTTCGTTAATTTGAAGGTGTTACCCAACAAATCTGCGCTGAGTGTACGTCAGTTAAAAACTGCCCGCAAGGGGCTGTTTTTCAAAAACTTAAAATTATTTAGGGATAAACACAAATGTTTGCTCGCCTTGCATGACTAATTGCTGGCCTTGCATTTTAAGCTCGGCACCTTGCTTTAAGGCTTGTAATAACTGCTGCTCAAACTCATCAAGGTCTTCGCCGCACGACTTGCGCGTCATTCCTAATTTACTTACGGTAAGGTTACTTTCTTCAAGCGAGCCTTCACCAAAAAATTTGTTACAGCCAGCAAAACCGTTTACTTGCAGTGCTTCAATAAAGCTCATTGATGCATTAAACGAAGGTGGAATTGCTAAACCATCAACACGTGATAATTGCCATTGGGTGTATTTAAGCTGCTCACTGGTAACCGTCCCTGTTGATGCGCAACCAACACATAAACCGACTATAAGCATCGGTATTGCTGCTAATTTCATGCTACTACTAACTAATTGTCTAATTAATGTAATTGTAACAATATTTATGCCCTTTATCCGTTAAAAATGCATGTTTTAAATGTAAATTTTTGTTCTATGATAGTTCAAAAGTTATGCGATTAAGTACTAAGTTGTAGTTTTAAATACGTTATCTATTTGCTCTGGTAAAAACGGTCTACCTTTTTCATTAACAGACGTTCCTATAACCAGTGCATTGAGCATTACTTTTTCATCGCTTTTACGTATAACCGTTTGCTTAAACGCAAATTTTAAACGACTAATACGCTGCGGCTCCACAGCCACATAAAATTCATCACCTGGTAATAGTGAATGTTTATAGTCCATTTCGCTGCGCATCACGACTAGGTTAATTTTATCTTTCGCTAATTGAGCAAAATCAATACCGTGTGCGTACAAAAATTCATGGCGAGCATGCTCTAAATAATTAAAATAAACACTGTTATTTACGATACCTTGTAAGTCACATTCGTAATCACGTACCTTGAAGTCAACTTTAAAGGTCATATTAGTAATCCTGATTATTTAACGTATAATTGCCGCGTTTATAGCACATGTGTTTAAATAATTGCTACCATACGAGTCCCTAAAATGGAGTTAAGTAACCCAATGAACTTACGTTTGTCTTTAATTACTGCCGCACTTTTACCGCTGCTTGGTGCACCAATTGCAGCTAACGCTGATGATAGCGACCTAGAAAGAATTGTTGTAACCGGCGATTTTCAGCGCGAAAGCATTCAAACTTTAAGCGCGAGTGCGAGCTTATTCAGCGAAGATGAAATTAATCAACGTGGTGCAAGTTACTTAGACGAAATGTTAGGCAGTACCGCCAATGTAAATTTTGCATCTGGTGCGTCGCGCGGTCGTTATATTCAAATTCGTGGCGTGGGACTTCGTTCACAATTTGTAGATCCTATTAATCCATCTGTAGGCTTAGTAATTGATGGTATTAACTATTCTGGCCTTGGTGGCAGCTCATTATTATTTGATATAGACCAAGTAGAAATTTACCGTGGTCCACAAGGTACACGCTTTGGCGCAGACGGTATGGCCGGTATGATCCAAATGGGTTCAGCTAAAGCCACGAGCGATCCAAGTTTAAAATTACAAGTAGGTGCCGGCACATACAACACCCGCGAAGCAGGCATTGCAGCAAGCACAGGCTTAACAGATGACACTAGCGCACGCGTTAGCTACTTTCGCAGAAAGTCAGACGGTTACGTAGATAACTTGTACTTAAATGACGAAACACAAAATCAAGACGAACAAGTAGCCCGCTTTAAAATAAACAGTCAGCTTACAAAGCATTTAAATACTGAGTTAAACCTTCACTATATTGACATAAACAATGGTTACGATGCGTTTACGCTTGATAACAGCCGCAATAGTGTTGCCGATGAACCAGGCCAAGATAATCAAGAAAGCTACGCTATAGGTGTTAAGAATACTTATACGGGTTTTGACGCTTTTGATTTAAATCTAAACCTATCGGCTATTGATACCGAATTACTTTACAGCTTTGACGAAGACTGGGTATGTAACGATACAAGTGAGCCAAAGTTATGTGCTGCTGGCTTACATCCAGATGGATACAGCTCAACCGATTTATACAGCCGCGATCGCGACGATCAGTCTGTAGATTTACAGTTTAATTCTAAAACGGGTAACTGGGTTGCGGGTATTTATTACCAAAACCGTGACGTTGATTTAGAGCGCCAATACACATGGTTAGCAAGCCCGTTTTCTTCAACTTACGAAACGAGTAACGTTGCAGTATATGGTCAAGTAGCGACTCCAATTGGCCCTAAAACAACATTAATTACAGGTTTACGTGTAGAGCAATACCAAGGCGACTACACCGATAGCAATGGCTTTATACAAGACACCGACGACGTAATGGTTGGCGGTAAAATTGCTCTAGAATATCAAGTAATTGATCGCACTATGATCTACACCAGCATTACGCGTGGCTACAAAGCTGGCGGTATTAACTCAGAAGCGCTTGCTAAAGCCAAAGATGAAGGCTTAAACCTAAGCGCTGATTTTTTCCAGCAACACACCAGTTTCGACCCTGAATATTTATGGAGTGGCGAATTTGGTGTTAAAGGCTCATCGCTTGATGACAAATTTACGCTTCGCTTAGCTGCATTTTACATGCACCGCGACGATATTCAGTTAAAAGCATGGCAAGTAGAAGGTCAGCAATTTACCGGTTATGTTGATAACGCAAGTTCTGGTAGCAACTACGGATTAGAAGTTGAAGGTAGTTACCAACTAACTGATAATCTATTTTTAACGGGTAGTGCTGGTTACTTAAACACTGAAATAGATGACTTTGTAACGCAGTCTGGCTTAAACCAAGACGGTCGTGAGCAAGCACAGTCACCTAAATACCAGTATGCGTTTACTGCTCGCTATAACTTTACAAGTGAGCTTTACGGTATGATTGGTGTTGAAGGTAAGGACGACTACTACTTCTCAGATAGTCATAACTCACAGGCACCAAGCAGCAACTTAGTTAACTTAAGCTTTGGTTACGAATCAGACATGTGGGCAGTTCGCGCGTGGGCTCATAACGTGTTTGACGAGACAGTCCCTACACGTGGTTTTGAGTTTGGTAACGATCCACAAGATGGTTACACAACGCATACCTACACACAATTAGGTGAGCCTCGTGTTGCAGGTGTTACGTTTACACTTAATCTGTAAAGCACAGCCGTTGGCTTTCAAATGAAAGCTACAGCAAGCAAATAAAAACACCGCGTTTAATTTAAACGCGGTGTTTTTATTTGTAGGTGAGGTTTTATACCTCGCTTTTTTATAAAGTTAAATTACACGAGCGCGAAATAAATTCGCACCTACAAATATTACACCTACGCCTACAGGCTAAGCATTACGCTCTTTGCACATCAAACGCTATTACGTCTTTAATTTTTTCTTTATTTGTTGCGAGCATTACCAACCTATCAATCCCTAAAGCAACCCCTGCGCACTGTGGTAATCCATGCTCCAGCGCTTTAATTAAACGCGTATCCATTGGCACTTGCTTTAAACCGTTTTCAGCGCGATATGCGTTATCTTCATTAAAACGTTTAGCTTGCTCGCTGGCATTTGTGAGTTCGTTAAAGCCATTCGCCAATTCCATATTTTTATAATAAAGCTCAAAGCGCCCTGCTACGCGTGTATCGTGTTCACAAATTTGTGCAAGTGCCGCTTGAGAAGCTGGAAAGTGATACACAAAACATGGCTTATCTTGTCCTATTGTGGGCTCCACTTTCATACAAAATAATAATTGCAGTAAAGTATCTTTATGCGTTTCATTTTGGGCTATATCAGCAAACCCATGCTCACACGCTAGTTGCTTTAATTGCTCTATGTTCGCTGTTAGCGGATCGATCCCAAGTGCTTGTTCAAACGCTTGCTGATAAGTAAGCCTTGTTGCCGGCTCGACATCTAAAACAAGCCGCATTAGTTCATCCATTTCATCCATAAGTGCAAATTCATCAAAGCCTGGGCGATACCATTCAAGCATTGTAAATTCGGGATTGTGATGACTACCTGCTTCTTCATTTCTAAATGCTTTACAAAGCTGAAAAATAGCGCCTGAGCCTGCTGCTAACAAGCGTTTCATAGCAAACTCTGGAGATGTTTGTAAAAAAAGAGGAAGCCCACCTGCGTGCCCTGGACCTACAAATGTGGTGTTAAAACTGGCCAAATGCACATCGGTTACACTGGCACTGCTTAAGCTAGGAGTTTCTACTTCCATTACATTACGCGTATAAAAAAACTCACGAATGTTACGTAATATTGCTGCACGTTGTTTTAGTGTTTCAATGCTTGCGCTTGGGGCCCAAAGATCTGCTGACATATTTTCTCCAAAAAAAATCCCAGCTTAAGCTGGGATTTTATAAACAATGTTAAAGCTTACTTAACACGGCTTACGTATTCACCGTTACGAGTGTCTACTTTAATTACTTCGCCAATTTGTACAAATAATGGAACTCGTACTACAGCGCCTGTGCTAAGCGTTGCTGGTTTACCACCAGTACCCGCTGTATCACCCTTAAGGCCAGGATCTGTTTCAGTGATCTCAAGCTCAACAAAGTTAGGTGGTGTAACAGCAATAGGGCTGCCGTTCCATAATGTGATTGTACATACATCATTTTCAACTAACCATTTAACTGCATCGCCTAGTGCTTTTTCGTCAGCAGCAATTTGCTCAAATGTTTCGTTGTTCATGAAATGCCAAAATTCGCCGTCTGTGTATAGATACGCTAAATCTGTATCCATTACATCAGCACCTTCAACTGATTCACCCGATTTAAAGGTTTTTTCAAGCACCTTACCAGAGATAAGTTTACGGATACGAACACGGTTGAACGCCTGGCCTTTACCAGGTTTTACCATTTCATTTTCTAAGATACTGCAAGGCTCGCCGTCCATCATAATTTTTAGGCCGCCCTTGAACTCGTTGGTGCTATAATTCGCCATCGTTTCCTCTATTTATATTTTTTCGAGTAATCTACATGCCAATGATACAAAGAAATGAAGCAAATTTGCATAAAAACTGGCAAAAAGAATTAGCAAATGTAGTTACCTGCCCAAAAACCTTGCTTGAAATGGTCGGTTTATCGAGCCAAGTCCATGAAAACGACCTAAAAGCCCGCAGTTTATTTCCGGTACGCGTGCCTATCCCTTTTATAAAAAAAATACGCAAAGGCGATCCAAACGATCCTCTTTTGCTACAAGTTATGCCACGCCATCAAGAATTTTTGACTAAATCGGGTTTTAATAAAGATCCCCTACTTGAGCAAGACAACGAACAACCCGGCCTTTTACATAAGTATAAATCACGTGTTTTAGTAATGTTTAAAACCGGCTGTGCAGTCAATTGTCGTTACTGCTTTAGAAGGCATTTTCCGTATCAAGAAAACCAACTTAATAAAAAAAGCCTGCTTGAAACACTAAGCTACATAAAATCTGATGCCAATATAAACGAAGTGATTTTAAGTGGTGGCGATCCGCTCATGGCCAAAGACGATGCAATAAGCTGGTTTTTGGATGAGCTTGAGCAATTACCACAAATAAAACGAATGCGAATTCATAGCCGTTTGCCAGTAGTTATACCGGCGCGAGTGACCGATGAGTTATGTGAGAGATTAGCAAAATCGCCATTAAAAATTATTTTTATTAATCACATAAACCACGCCAACGAAATAGACGCTGATTTTAAAGCAGCTATGCAAAAGCTTAAACAAGCAAACGTAACGCTTTTAAACCAAGCTGTAATTTTAAAAGATGTGAATGATACGCTCGATGCGCAAATAAATTTAAGCGAAGCGTTATTTGACGCAGACGTATTGCCGTATTATTTGTATTTGCTCGATAAAGTTGAAGGGGCGAGCCACTTTGATATTAATGAAGCGCAAGCAATTGAAATAATGGCAGAGCTATTAAAAGCTCTGCCTGGATTTTTAGTGCCTAAATTAGTAAGAGAAATCGGTGGTCAAAAAAGCAAAACACCTATCGATCTTAAGCTAATTTAAAACAGCATTTAAACGTATATATTTACGTTGTTACCCAATGATGCTGTTACCGATTTAGCCGGTGTTTGCGCACTTGACGATTGTGCAGCACCTTCAATAAGTGCAAGTGCTGCTGCGCCATCTGCGAGTTGCTGCTTTTTAGATAAAGCAGCGCTATAAAGCTCACTGCCTTGGCCTGAGCCAGAAACAGCGGGTAAACTTGTGCCTGATATATTCATATAACAAACCTGACTTTTAAATGTAATCCAAGTATTATGTCGGCAATGCAGTGCAAAGCTTTAGGAAAACCATGGATTCTATTATTGAACAACTCAATGCCAACTTAAAAATTGTTTACCGTCAGGCACTTGATGCTGACAAAAAACTCGACGAGCTTCAACAGCAAGGTCACGGTAAGTTTAAAGCCTTATTTACTGCCGATTCTGGCTTTAGCTTTGAAGCTAAACGTTTTAAGCCTTACGTACTTGACGTAGCCGCTGATGTTGAAAGCTTATCTAACGATGGTTTTGAAGAAGAAAAACTGAAAACAACCGTTATTAAGTTACAACAAATACTCACGTTGTTAGCTACTTTTAAGTAAAGCTTAAAAATAAAAATGCCGCTATTTAGCGGCATTTTTATTTTCAGTTAATCTAAACTTGGTAATATTTGCTCACCAAACCACTCTGTTAGTAAGCGTTTTTCGTAATAAAATGATTCGTCGCGGCCCATTTTAATTTTATCCATAAAGCCCATATCTTTAAGCTCCACATCAGTATCTTTACTTAGCACTGTACCGTCGTTATCGGTTAACGAATAATTTAGCTTAATGCGTGGAAAATAAATTGGTTTTACTACACGAATCTCGTCCATACCACCATAACGCACATCACCTGCTAAATCTAAATCTGTAAACTCTACATTTAATTTATAGTCTTTTGGCAATTGCTCGGCTAGTTTAGCCATATGCTTTTCGAAACTTGCTGCCACACTTTTGTGATATGAGCTCTTAGCTTGGTTAGACGCTCGCACATCACGATAATCATTAAAGTCATTCCATTTAACAACAGACTCACCAGCATGGGCAAGCGCAGGTAATGCGATACACATTGTTGTTGCTATTTTTTTAACTAAATTCATATCTTTCTCCAAAGAGGTAAACCAATCACAAAAATGTGGATTGGAGTAAACCTAGTATTAGCTATTACTAAAGCTATTTTAGCACTTGTTTATTAACTATAACTTAATCTTACCAATCAAGTGTTACTTGTTTTGCACAAAATGTAATCAAAAGCATTTAATGTGCTGATATCAAAAAAATACGATTAAAATCATATAAATTACAGATAAAACATGTAAATCACCTCTATTTATGGTGAAATTAACTTAATTGATAAAAGGTACCCACGGAGCTTTCATGACTATTTTAGTAACCGGTGGCGCAGGCTATATTGGCTCGCACACTGTTTTAGAACTTTTACAGCAAGGTAACGATGTTGTTGTTATTGATAACTTAAGTAACTCATCACAAGAATCACTTGCGCGCGTAAAAAATATAACAGGTAAAGAAGCCACTTTTTACCAAGGCGATATTCTCGATAAACCCTTTTTAGATTCTGTATTTGCAAAACACACGGTTGATAGTGTTATACATTTTGCGGGTTTAAAATCAGTAGGCGAGTCGGTTGCAAAGCCAGTTGAGTACTATCAAAACAACGTTCAAGGTACGCTTACTCTTGTTGATGCGATGCGCGATGCGGGTGTATTTAAATTGGTATTTAGCTCGTCAGCCACGGTTTACGGCGACCCTGCAAGCTTACCAATCAAAGAAGACTTTCCTGTAGGCGGCACTACTAACCCTTACGGCACATCTAAACTAATGGTTGAAATGATGCTACAAGATATCGCTAAATCAGATGAGCGCTTTGCGTTTGCTATTTTGCGTTACTTTAATCCTGTTGGTGCACATGAATCGGGCTTGATTGGCGAAGACCCTAACGGTATTCCTAATAACTTACTGCCATTTATTGCCCAAGTTGCAGTAGGTAAACTAAAGCAGCTTGCTGTATTTGGTGATGACTACGACACAGTTGATGGCACAGGCGTGCGCGACTATATACATGTTGTAGATTTAGCGATTGGTCATTTAAAAGCGCTTGATAAAATTGCCAGCAGCACGGGGGCATTAGTTTATAACCTAGGTACTGGTAATGGTTACTCTGTACTACAAATGGTTAATGCATTTATTAAAGCAAGCGATCAGGCTGTACCCTATCAGGTTTCACCTCGCCGCCCTGGTGATATTGCAGCGTGTTATGCAGCGCCAGAAAAAGCACTTAATGAACTTGGCTGGGAAGCAGTGCGCGGTATTGATGAAATGATGCAAGATACCTGGCGCTGGCAGTCAAATAACCCTAACGGTTATAAAGGTTAAGCAAAAACGGCAAGTGAGCAAATATAGAAATTACGAGCTTCGCTCGTCACAGCCAGCAAGCTGAGCGCCTTGTAATTTAACCACAGCGTTAAGTTTTGGCTGTAAGCGTAGCGCTTACCACGCGAAAAGCGCAGCTTTTAATTACTTATATTTAAATACTTATATTTAAATACTTATATTTAAATACTTATATCCAGTATTTAATAACGAGTATATTCGTTATGTCTGTGCCCACTGTCTTAGTAAGTTATGGTACACACCTGTTAATTGAATAATCTCTGGGCTATCTTCTACTTTGCTGCGCAGACTTTGAATCGACATATCTAAATCAAATAACAAACCACGTTTTTCGTCGCTGTTTACCATGCTCTGTAACCAAAAAAATGAGGCTAATCTGCGCCCACTCGTTACTGGTATTACACGATGTAAACTCGTTGAAGGGTACAACACCATACTGCCTGCTGGGAGCTTTACGCTATGTGAGCCATAAGTGTCTTCAATAACAAGTTCACCGCCCTCATAGTCTTCAGGGTCGTTAATAAATAACGTCATTGATACATCTGTACGAATTTTTACTGGCGTACCCGGCACTTGTCTAATTGCATTATCTACATGTACACCAAACGATTGCCCGCCTTGATAGCAATTAAATAATGGAGGAAAAATTTTTGCAGGAAGTGCAGCCGACATAAACAAATTACTACGCGCAAGTGCTGCCATAATAATATCGCCAAGCTCTTGGCATTCAGGACTATTTTCAGGTAGTTGTAAGTTATTTTTTGCTTTGGTTGATTGATGACCTGCTGTAATACTGCCATCGGCCCACTGCGCTTTAAGCAAAACCTCATGGCAATACGCCACTTCTTCTTTCGTTAATAGCTCTGGAACTTTAACTATCATGTGCGCCCTCTCACATTTTCATCAAATAATTAAGGGCAGGTAATAGGCCTGCCCTTATGCTTACTTTTATTTTTTAATTTGTTTTAAAATTAAAAAGAGTAGCTCGCTGTTAAACTAAACTTACGACCATCACCTGGTACAAAGTGTCCACCACCTAACTGATCAACGTAATCTTTATCACCTAGGTTTTCACCATTAAGCTGCAGGCTCAAATCTTTTGATATGTCATACGCAACCATCAGGTCAAAAATAGTATAACCTGGCGCACGAGAGCGTGTTGACGTAGTGCCGTTGTAACGCTCACCTACATACTGCGCACCTAAACCAAACGATAACTTATCCGACATATCGTACGTAGTCCAAACACTTGCGCTATTTTTAGGCGTACGCGCAAGCTCGTTACCAATTTGAGTTGCGTCGTCGCCTAATGCTTCAGTTACTTCGCTATCTTGGTAAGTGTATGAAGCAATTACAGTCCACTCTTTAGTAATTAGGCCTGTTGCTGAAAGCTCTAAACCTTGAACGCGCTGCTCACCACCGAGTATTTCGTCACTTGAGCTATCTGCAAATGGGTCATCAGTACGGGCATTGGTTTTTTCAGTACGGAAAAGTGCAGCATTAGTTTGCAGGCGGCCATCCATTAGGCTCCATTTAGTTCCTAATTCATAACTGCGGCTTTCTTCTGCGTCTAAATCAGCTGCATTTGAACGCGTAGATACCGTTAGGCTTTCAGCCGATGGATTAAATGAATTACCTGCGCCTAAATATACACTGCCATTTTCTGTAGGTTTATAAACTACAGCTGCATTCCAGCTAAATAAGTCGTCACTTGTAGAAATTAAAGCGCTTGAGTCATTGTAATCGTTGTGATAATCCGTAGTGAAGCTATCAAAGCGAATTCCACCTGTAACTTCCCATTGCTTGTTAAGCGTCACTGTATCAAATGCATAAATAGCTTGGTTTTTAGCTTTAGCTTCAATGCTTGTACCATCACGGCCGTATACACCCGTAAATGCAATTGTTGCATCAGGATTGTATAAGTCGTTACGTATTCCATCTTCAATTAGGTTATCAGGCGTAGTTGCAACAAAGTTATGGCGTGTAAACGTTTCATTTGCAAGTTCAACACCCACTACTACGTCGTGAGTAAAGCCAGCAAATTCATAGTTACCAATTAAATCAACTTGAAGTGCAGCAAGTGAATTTTCTGTATCACGTGTTTTTTCATCCGCAAAGGTAATATCAGTGTCTGTTGTAACCGAGAAATAACGCGGTGCAGTTGTTACTGACTCACGCTTAACTTTACCTAAACGACCTTGCACACGTAACGTAGTATTTTGAGAAAAATCATACTCATAACGAGCTGTTGTTGAGTAAGCTTCAATATCTTCGTAATCACGGTAAATATTACCGTAAAAGTTATCAAAGTCGACAGGAGAAGGTGAGCGTGCACTATCTGCAAGTTCAGCTACTGGCGTATCACTGTAAACCCAAGGAATACCATAATCTGGTAAATTGTCTTGGCGTTGATACTCTAGGTTTAAATCAAAACGGCTGTTTGTACCAAGCCCTGTTGCAAATGCAAACGCAACAGCATTTGTTTCGTTTTCAACATGATCGCGACCTGCAACATCACCTTTATCAGTAAGAAGATTAATACGTAGTGCGCTTGTGTCGTTTACTTGAATGTTAGTATCAAAACGACCACGGTAATCGTTTTCTGTACCTAAACGTAGAGAAACGTCGTTAAAGTTGTCTAACTTCGCTTTTTTACTTTCTAAATTAACACTACCACCTGTTGCGCCACGACCAGAAACTGCAGAGCCTGGGCCTTTTGCAACTTCAACGGCTTCAATGTTGTAAATATCACGTGTGTAACCTGCAACATCGCGAATACCATCAACAAAAATATCATTTGTTGCACTAAAACCACGAATCGACATGCTATCGCCAGTAGGTGAGCCACCCTCACCTGCTGCTAAAGAAATACCTGAAACATTACGCAAAGCATCACGTAGGCTATCTACGTTTCTGTCTTTCATTACCGCTTGGTTGATTACTGTTACCGTTTTAGCTGTATCGAGTAGCGGTTGAGTGTATTTATGCGACGTTGATTTTTCTACAACATAACTAGACTCAGTTTTAGTTTCTGCTTTGGTTACCGATAGTTCTTGAACATCCTGTGCACTTGCCCAAGTTGAAAGCGTAGCTGTAACAACCGCTGCAATTGGCTTCACGTACGCATTTCCTTTATTCGATGGCTTACTCATGGTTACTCCGTAGTTTTTATTAAGCACTTAACTATTGTTAATTTAAGGTACATATTTAATTTCGGCGAAATCCTACCACTCAAACAACGCAATGTAAACGATAACTGTTATCAATTGCATTGTTATGTGAATTACTATATTGTATACACACTCAAAAATTAACAGTAATTACGTCCTTGTAATTGCTCGTCGTAACTTTCAGGATTGTTGTTAAGTAATGCGAAGCTTAATTAAACCAATTAGCGTAGTTATCGCGCTTTGTAGCACTATGGCAGTAAAAGCCGACACTGTTAGTGAGCTAGAACAACTCGTTAATAAATGGCTACAAATAGAAAATCAAAACACAGAATTAAATACTCATTGGCTTGAACAAAAAAGCAGTATGGAGCAAACCTTAACGCTTCTTAATGCCGAGCAGCAGCAACTTAGCGAGCTTAATCAGCGTAGAAAAAAAAGCACCAGTGAGCTTGCCCAAAAACGCGAACAGCTTGTAACTCAGCAATCAGAACTTGAAAATGATCAACAGCAATTAAATGATCAACTAGCACGTATTTCTGGGCAATTACTTTCATTACAAGTGCAACTCCCCCCGCCACTTTTGAGTAGTTGGAAAAACGCTGGTGATTTAAGCGATTCAAAACTCAGTACAACTGACAAATTACAAACAGCACTAAAAATGCTGACTCTACTTAATGATTTTCAACAACGTATTTCTATTCACGAAATGGCTATTAAGCATCCTGACGGGCAAGAAGTATGGGTTAAGCAGCTTTATTTAGGTGCAGCTCAAGCATGGTTTGTAAGCGAAGACTTAAGTTACGTAGGTATTGGTTTTCCAAGTGACTTAGGTTGGCAGTGGGAGTTTGATTCAAGCATTAATGCAGAACAAGTTGCACTGGGTATTGCTGTACAGCAAAAAAAGCGCGCTGCTGATTGGGTAACACTCCCAATATTAAGTTATGTAAATAAAAACCAGCAAGGGGCTAAATAATGGCTACTAACAGCATAATTAAAGTATTTAGCGCCACAGTTTTACTTTTTAGTGCAAACATTTCTTTTGCAGCTAGCAGTGATGATGCTAAGCAAAGTATTTTAAGTGATATTAAAACAGCGCAGCGTACTCTAAGTAAAACTCAAAAGAGCATTTCAAAAGAGCAAGCGACCCTTGCAAAGCAAATTTTTACCAAGCAGCAATCGCTCAGTAAATTACGCGAACAAGCAGCCGTTAATCGCCGCCTAGCTGACGAAAACACATTAAGCCTTGATCAGTTACAAACCCGATTAGACACTTGGCAACAGCAGCAGCAATATCAATTAAACTTACTTAGCCGTTTTGTACGCCAAAACACCAGCAATAGTGCTAGCAGTAACGAGTCGGCTAATAGCCAAAACGAGTTATTAAGCCGTGTTGTATCGCTAATTAATAATCAAGAGCAGGCACTTTATCCACAGTTAAAAAAACAATCGGTTGTGCTAAGTAATGGCGAATTAAGCCAAGCTAATACCCTTCAAGTCGGGCCTGTTGCATGGTTTAGTACGCAAACACCTAAACTTATGGGTTTATTAAATTTGGATGATGAATCTAATGCATTAAAAGTAGCGTTAGTACAATCAACAAGTGACGACAACCCACTCGATAATACTTTAAAGCAAAACGGTGTAGGCTCTACATTACTTACTTTTGATCCTAGTTTAACGCACTTAGTAACTAGCCAAGCCCAACAAGAAAGTCCGCTTGAACACCTAGAAAAAGGCGGTTTATGGGCTATCCCTATTATTTTATTTGCCTGCTTTGCACTTACCATTGCGCTATTAAAAGCCGCACAGCTACTACGTTTAAGTAAAATTAAAATGCACTCTCAAATGCAATTACAGCAATTTTTTAAAGCTGAAAATAGCAGTGAATTTGCAGGCATGCAGCAGCAGTTATTTAACTTAACGCTGCAAAGCGAAAAAGGCCAAGTACGAGACGATCAATTATTTAATCAGTTAATTCATGATAAGCATAAACTCGATAACTTTATTGGCGCTATTGCCGTTACTGCAGCAGTAGCCCCACTACTGGGGTTATTAGGCACTGTTAGCGGCATGATCGAAACATTTAAAATGATGACCTTGTTTGGCTCAGGTGACCCAGAAGTTGTATCGGGCGGTATTGCACAAGCACTTATAACAACTGAATTAGGTTTAGTCGTGGCCATACCTGCATTGGTATTAAATGCACTGTTATCGCGTAAAGCAAAAGCGTACTACAGCCAACTAGAAGGCTTTGCATTACAGCTAAGCCAACTAGAAAAAGGAGATAACAATGTTTGAGAAAATCGTTAGTAACCCTATTTGCTGGTGTATTCTTTTACTCGCTTTATTTGTATACCAGCTGATTTTTCATGACTTACTGCACCTTAAACAATACCAAGCACAGCGCAAAGGTTATTGGCAAGAAGTTAGCTCTATTTTAACTGCAGCGCTTCCGCTACTTGGTTTATTAGGCACCATTGTTGGTTTGCTTGATACATTTAAAGTAATGGCGCTGGGCCATAACGAGTTAATGAGTGACGCCATTGGTGACGCATTACTAACAACTCAATTGGGCCTTGTGTGCGCTATTCCCGCGTGGTTAATGCAAGCTTACTTAGCATATTCACAGCGTAATCCTAAATTACATACGTTAAGTAAGCAGTTAGGGTAACACTATGCAATCACGATTAAAGCACAAGCTAGAGCAAGAAGCGGGGCAACATATTGATATGTCGCCGCTACTTGATGTGGTATTTATATTGCTAATATTTTTTATTGTTACAACCGTATTTGTGCGCGAAAGCGGCGTTGAGGTTGATAAACCACAAGCCGTATCGGCCAGTCGTCTTGAGCAGCAAGTTATATTTTTAGCAATAACCGACAACCAACAAGTATTTTTTGATGGCAGCCAAATTGGTGTTGCGGGTGTACGTAGTAGTGTCGAGCAAATGTTAAAACAGCAACAACGCCCTGTAGTTATTCAAGCTGATAAAACAGTACCTACTGAATTACTTGTTCAAGTAATTGACGAAGCAAAGCTGGCAGGCGCAGCGCAAGTTAACTTAGCTACGAAACAATAATATGCACACGATTAACCCGCTTCAAAAAACAAAAAACAATCGCCATCCGCTGTTTGCATTTGGCCTTAGCCTCATTGTGCTTAGTGCTGCATTACTGCTTTTATGGCTTGGACAACTTGCAGAACATCATATACAAGACAAAGTGGTTGTACGTGAGATTGCCATGGTGGCACTGCCACCTCCGCCACCTCCATCAATATCACAACAGCAAACAAATGAGCCAATGCAAAGCTTAGCGGTAGAAGGTGCAGGCGCGTCAATTCAAGCCGTAAAAATTAAGATAAAGAGTGATTTAAGTATTGTAAAACCCGATACACCCAACGTAAAAGTAAGCGCGCCACAATGGCAATCAATGAGTGTAAATTGGGATGCATTTAGCTTAAATCAACTCGATGGTCTCCCCACTTTACTTACTCCCGTCAAGGCCGTTTTACCAAAAAGCTTAACCCGCCGAGGTGTTGATGTATTTACTGTAAAACTCGATGTATTTATTGATGAAAGTGGCAAGTTAAGTTTAATTGAGGTAGTACAAAACCCATACCCTGAACTTAAACCAGCTATCGACAAAATTATTAAACAAAGCCGCTTTAGTGCACCTAAAAAAGAAGGTGAAACCGTACGCGCTCGCTTTATTTGGCCAATCGAATTTAAACCTTAAGCCTATTAAAATGAAAAATATGAATATATTTAAAACGCTAAAACCATTAACTCGCGCAGTTATCACTACTTTAATGTGCTCACTCCCTTTATTAGGTGTAAGTAGCGTGCATGCAAGCGCTGCTAGTACGCCATTGAAAAGTGCGCCACTAAAAGTAACCTTATCACCTAGCGATCCAACATGGCAGTTGGCTATAAATAATAAATTACTAGGCCCTACAGAGGTTCTTATTGAGCCGACCGAGCGCGGTTTTGCTCGCCAAGTACAACCACTATTACAAGCCGGTAATTACAGTGAAGTTGCGGCGCTATTTAAAGGCCGAGATATAAGCCAAGATAGCACTGCTTTAAACTTATTACGTGCACAAGTACTGCTTTCAACAAAAGACTTTAATAACGCTGAACTAGCTTACCTAGCGTGTTTAAAAGCTTCACCTGATTTAGTAAAAGCACACCAAGGTTTGAGCCTTTTATACATGCAACAAGCAAAGTATGACAAAGCACAAACACACCTAGTTCACAGTATTGAACTAGGCCAAGCTGACGCACAAAGTTATGCGCAACTTGCTTATATACACGTGCAGCATAGCCAACCTTGGAGCGCAGTAGCGGCGTACCGCCAGGCGCTTATGCTAGCGCCAGAAACAAGCCAATATCAACAAGGTCTATTGTTTGCGTTAATTGAATCGGGTGATTTAAGTCAGGCAAGTGCATTACTAAAAGAATTACTTAATAAAAGCCCTGATAAAGCTGAACTTTGGCTGCAACGTGCGCAAATAGCGTTACAACTTGATCAAAAAAAGCAAGCGCTAGCTGCTATTGAAGTAGCCCTAAAACTCAACCCTAAAGATGCCAGTAATCAGCTTTTAGCAGCCCAGCTGCATTTAACTGAAGGCAGCACTGAACGCGCAGTGAGTTTATTAAAGCAAGGTTTAAAACACGCCACTAAACAGCAGCAAGTTGAGGTTATTAATACCACGATGCAAACTTTAGGCTGGCTTGTATCTCAACAAAAATGGGATTTAGCTAAAGAGCTAATAGGCAGCGCAAAAAGATTAACTAAGCAGCTACCCCGTGATGAACAAGCGCAGTTTTCTGTATACAGCGCACAAATTGCTATGCAACAAGGTAATACTAAACGTGCTCTTAAAAGCTTAAATAATGCACTTAAAATAAATCCGAATTTAGGTGATGCCCTACTTAGTTTAGCAAGTATATATCGTAGTAAAGGCCAACTTACCCAAGCTAAACTTATGTATGTTCGTGCACAAGCTCTACCTGATTACCAACTATCGGCGTGGCTTGGATTATCGCAAATAGCGATTGATTCTAAAGACTACCCGAGTGCGCTAAAGCATCTTAGAAAAGCATTACAAGCCAACCCACAACGCCAGGACTTAATTACTAATATTCGCGCCCTTGAGAATATAGTGCGCCAAGAAGGGTAAGTTTAACGCCGTGGTTAAATTTACTTGTACGCACAGCTTGCTGGCGTGACGAGCAAAGCTCGTAATTTCTATGTTTTAATGTCTTCTCATTTACTCCTCTTTGTGCGATAAGATCTTAAGTGATTTATTCACAAAGAGGTTGAGAAGGCGCTGCGCTTTTCGCGTGAGCAAGCTCGTTTACCAAGCTCGTTTACAATATATATTAAAGCGTTACCAATTTTGCATTTCGACTATGCGTGATTGCGTGCGCGCATATTCAAAGCTCAACTTTTTACCTTTATACAAATGTTCAATGTCGGTTTGCGCATTTATTACCAGCAATTTATGGCAATCGTAAAACTCATCTACTAAGGCAATAAAGCGCCGTGCTTCGTCGTCAAATGTGTGCTCATCAAGCGTTTGTTTTTCGCGTTGGTAGCTATCTTCTATACCGTGAACAATAACTTTACCCGTTGCTTTAACACCCATTTGCGGCACGTTCGATACATATAACACATCAAATTGTGTTGCTAACAACATATAATCGTTAGCACTACGAGGGCCAGAGCATAACGCCATAAAATCAATCATCAAGGCATTATTGGCTCTTAATAAATAGGGTAAGTCACGCCCATGCACAGTAATTGTATTGCTACATGTTACAACCGGATACGAAGCTAAAAACTCATTTTTAAAATCGAGATTTGATAAATTTATAAAATAGTGACGACTGTTTTTACCATATCTAAAGCGGTGATCGTCCTCCCCTGCCACGTTAATTATATAGCAATGGTTATTAATTAAATCAATAGTAGGTAAAAACCGCGCTCGTTGTAGGCCGTTGTAATAAAGCTGCTCTGGCTTTGCGTTCGATGTGGCCACCAGCACAACACCTTGTTCAAACAACGCATTGAACAATCTGGCCATAATCATGGCATCGCCAATGTCGCTCACAAAAAACTCGTCAAAACACAGTATTCGAATATTTTTAGCCCACTGTTTTGCAATTAGAATAAGTGGATTTTTTTGACCTTGTAGCTGCGAAAGTTGGGCATGCACTTGTGCTATAAAATGATGAAAATGCAGCCGCTGCTTTTGCTCAATAGGTAGGTTTTTATAAAATAAATCCATTAACATGGATTTACCACGCCCTACGGATCCATATAAATAAATGCCTTTTATTAAGGGCGCTTTTTGCCACCATGATGTGTGAGCTTGAAGTTGCTCGCTTAGCGTATTTAAAGCTTCCACCGCATTTTGCTGCGCTGCATCAAAACACAGTTCTCCCGTGTCTATTTTTGCTTGGTAAAGGCTTAAAATTTGTGTGCTGTGCACTGTCATGGTATTTCACTATCGGCTATAATCGCGCCCATTGTAGCCGACTAAAAATGTGAACCAAAATGAAATTCCCTTGCCGCTTAGATAAATTTATTAGCCACTTAGCTGAAATACCGCGCACCCAAGCTCGCGCTAGTATTAAGCGAAAAGAAGTAAGCGTTAATGGCGAAGTAATCACATCACATAATTTTCAGCTAGCCCAGCAAGATGAAGTACTGCACCAAGGTACGCCTTTGGTATTTTTAGGTAAGCGCTATTACATGTTAAATAAACCTGTTGGCTATGTATGCGCTAACAGCGACGAGCTACATAAAACTGTTTTTGACTTACTTGATGAGCCAAATATGAGCGACTTTCACGTAGCAGGTCGCCTTGATATAGATACCACCGGGTTAGTTATTATTACTAATGATGGCGATTGGTCACATAAAATTACGTCGCCTAAAAGCAATAAATTTAAAACCTACCTAGTAGAAACTCAAGAACCGATTACCGATGAAGCACTTGAGCAATTACGCACAGGTGTCATGCTGCATAACGAAAAAGATTTAACCCGCCCAGCTATTGCCGAACGACTTGCTAATTACGGACTACGTTTATCAATAAGTGAAGGAAAGTATCATCAAGTTAAGCGTATGCTTTACGCGGTAGATAACAAAGTGGTTGAGTTACATCGCGAGCAGATTGCGGGGATTACCCTAGATGAAAACTTGGCCAGTGGTGAATATCGATTATTAACACCCGAAGAAATTAAGTTATAAAAGCGCTTTAAAGGAGCCTAAGGCTTGGACTATTAGTTAAAACAATATAGCCAAACTTTTACTTGAGCCTGTTGGCTTGCTCTACTAAAATAGCGCCCTTCAAAATTACTAAGGTCGGCCGTGTTAGTTAACTACAATCCCCCTATGAGTCCGTATTTAACGATACTTTTTCAGGATGACGACTTACTGATAGTTAATAAACCAAGTGAGTTATTAACTGTCCCAGGTAAAGATCCTAAACATGCCGACAGCTTAATTAATCGTGTTAATCGTGTTTTTCCAACAGCAAGAATAGTGCACCGCTTAGATATGGCGACTTCTGGCATACTGTGCCTTGCCATGAATAAAGCAGCGCACAGACATTTAAGTATGCAGTTTCAAGAGCGCGAAACAGCTAAACGTTACATAGCACGTGTATACGGACAACTTGAAGCTGAAACAGGATCAGTAGATTTACCCCTTATTTGTGATTGGCCTAATCGCCCTAAACAAATGGTTGATCACGACAGAGGTAAACCTTCGCTTACGCATTTCAAAATACTTGAGCGTGAAGAAAATGCAACCCGTGTAGAGCTAACTCCCATCACTGGTCGCTCACATCAATTACGTGTGCATATGTTAAGCCTGGGTCATCCTATTTTAGGTGATAGACTTTACGCCCACAAAGAGGCACTTGCTGCCGCTCCTCGCTTACAATTACATGCACAAATGCTGAAATTAAAGCACCCCGTAACTGAGCAAGTACTTACTTTTGAAGCCGAATTAGAGTTTTAACAGGTTTAAATTTACTAGCTAATTCGCTCTATACATTAAACTTTTAGATAACCTTGCCGATACCTAACTAATTGTCATTAGTTAGGTGCGTTATGCTATTTACACGGTTTTTAAAAGGGGCTTTTTATATACAGCTCAGCTGTGCCCTACTTTTAGCTAACCCCATCAGCGCGGCTGAATATATTGCTCCACCTAGCCTATCAAGTATTGAAAATAGCGATATTGAGCGACTACTGCCAAGTGATGAAATAAAGCCTATATTGGCGGGTGAAACAGAATTTTTAAGCCTTTACAGCGAGTACATGAGTAGTAATTTTAGAGGTATCGTAATACTTATACCCGATTGGCATTCTTCACCTACCAATAATTCAGGTATGAGCTACTTGCGCAAAGAGCTTAATAATTTAGGTTACAGCACCTACGCAATGACAGTGCCCGACATTGACTGGCAAGCAAGTAAACTGGCAAAAACAACGCCCAGCGAAACCGAAGCTGCGCCTAGTAAAACCGATGAACCTGCATCACCCGACACAGCAACAAACGCACAATCACAGCCTGCAAAAATCAAAGATGAGCCTCATTACGTTAATGCAATTGAAAAAGTAACTGACGACATACTTGATAACTATAAAATAAATCTCATTTCTCGGTTTAATGCGCTGTATCAAACCGCTATGGAAGATTCGAGTAATATAGTGGTTATTGCACAAGGTACAAGTGCAGGTGTGTTGTTGGAGTACTATGCAGATTTTCCAGATGAGAGACTAGATGCGTTTATAAGTTTGAGCAGTTACTTACCTAATACTAAACGTAACGAAAGTTTGAGCCAGACAGCGTCACTTGTTACACCCGCCTTACTTGATATTTACTACGCAAATGACAGCACAGACATTTTAATGAGCCTTAAAAGTCGTCAGCGCTGGGTTAACCGAAATGCAAAATTTGATTACCGCCAACGCCAATTGTTTGGCCTGCGCGATCAACCTAGTCAACACGCACGCCTAACAAAAGAAATAGACGGTTTTTTACGCCGACTTTTTTAAATACTCATAAGCGGCTTGAATATCTTGGCTCTTTTTAACAGCCAATTCCATCATGTGCTTTGGTAAACCTTGCGATACTAATTTATCTGGATGGTGTTGCGACATAAGTTTACGGTACGCTACCTTTATATCACGCTGTGTTGCATCGCTATTTAAGCCTAATAACGCCAATGCTTGAGCGCGGTTCATATTATTATTTGGCGGTACATGGTGGCCAGAACCCTCACGGTAACTACTACTTTGACCTTGGCTTTGTTGCTGCTGATTAAAGCGCTGTTGTTGCTTTCTAAAGTTAAACTCAGCTTGATAACGTTTTAATACAAATGCAAAGTGTGTTTTAGAAATGCCTAGCTGTTTACTTACTTCTGCTAATAATTGCTTTTCTTGTTCGGCTAATACCCCGTCAGAAAACGCCATTTGTATTTGTATTTCTAAAAACAACTGTATTAGATCGTTTCGTTTAGCAAAGCGTTCTTTAAAATCGTGTACTGTTTCTTTAAGTGAAAAGTCGCTCTCTTTACCTGACTGAAATGCATGTTGTGCTTCGCGGCGTTCTTCGCCCTTTAAGCCCATTTCATCCATAAACAAGTTAGCCGCTTTTATGTGTATTTCGCTCACTCGGCCATTCGATTTTGCAATGTGCCCCATAACAGCGAAGCAGCTTGAAAAGAATAAAGCTTGGCGCTCGTGAACATCGTCACCACTAAATAAGCTAGAAAAACCGCCTGCTTTATCAAAGTTATTTTTTAAGCTTTTATCAAATAAATGTCCTAGGTATAAACCTAAAATAGCACCAAATATTTTGCCAAACATAAAGCCAAAACAAAAACCGAGAATTTTTCCCCACATCTATAATACTGCCTTTTTAAAAATTGAGTTGTTACGCCTCAAGGCGCGTGTTTAATTGGTTTAAACGCTCTGGTGTACCAATGTCATCCCACTGCCCTATATAGAGCTCAGTAGAGACTAAATGTTCATTTAGCTTTTCACGTAAAATAGGCCCTAAAGGGCGAATACCTTGCGTTAATCCTTTAAAAAAATCAGCCTGATAGCGGCCAATCCCTGAAAATGTATATTTTTGACTCTCGGCCGGCAAATGGCTCAACGCAAAGTCGCCATCTGGATTGTGTGGCGGGTTTTCTATAAGCACTATGTGCGCCTCACCGGGTTGTAAATGAAGTTGCATTAGCGCGCTTACATCGTAGTCGGTGTATACATCGCCATTTATTACAATGAACGAGTCGCCCAACAACGGTAACGCTTCAATAATACCGCCGGCAGTTTCAAGGCCACCTTCAACTTCTTGGCTATAAAGTATATTTACGCCCAATTGACTGCCATCTTTAAAGTAGTCTTTTATTTTATCACCCTGCCACGCAAGGTTTATTACAATATCGGTAATGCCGGCAGCTTTAAGGTTATTTATATGGTGCTCAATAAGTGGTTTTTCTGTCACTTTTAACATTGGCTTTGGCATATTTTGCGTTAGTGGCATCATTCTTTGACCGCGCCCTGCAGCTAAAATCATCGCTTTCATGAGCGCTCCTTTGCTAACTTTTCAGTCACTTTTGGCACTATGGTATTTTTTGTCCACTCACTCAATGCTTTAAGCTCTGGGTAATTTGCTGCTACTTCAATAATGTAATCAAGCGTCGGTAAAATATTATCTAAATAACCTGTTTTACCATCGCGTAAATACAATCGACAAAATATACCCGCAGCCTTTAAGTGGCGCTGTAATCCGGTTAAATCAAACCAATATTTAAACTCATCGAATGAAGTGTTAGCCATTAAATTTTGAGCTGTAAACTCTTGATAAGCAAAATCAAGTAAACTTGTTAACTCTTTTTGAGGCAGTTTAAAGTAGCAATCGCGTAGTAGCGATACTAAGTCGTAGCAAAGCGGCCCGCGTACAGCATCTTGATAATCTATAATTGCCCACTGGCCGTTACTGTTCATAATATTACGGCTATGGTAATCGCGATGAACGGTAACAGTGGGTTGCTCAAGCATGGCCTTTATTAATAGCTCTGAACTTGTTTGCCATATTATTTTTTGTTCGGCACTGAGTGGCTCATTAATAAAGTCGCTTACTAACCACTGGCTAAATATATCAAGCTCTAGCTTTATAAAATCTTCGTTATACGCTTGCATAGCAGAAGCTGTGGGCGTTTTTGCCCACTGAGCACTTAAACTAATTAATGCTTGGTAATGCTCGGTGCGATTTGCATCATCAAGCATGTCAGCTAAGTGCGTACTGCCTAAATCACTGAGGATAAAAAAGCCCTGCTTTTCATCGCTTGCAATAATAGTGGGAAGTAAAAAACCTTGCTCAACAAACACCTGGTTTAGCGAAATGTAAGGTTCGTTATTCACTTTTTTTGGATCTGAGTCCATCACTATTAAATGTTTATTATCGTGATTTAAACGATAATAACGGCGAAAGCTAGCATCCCCCGTGATCGCGTTTAAAGTATGCGACTTGGCATTAAGGTGTGTGTTTATAAATTGTTGTAAATTCTCAAAGCGTGTCATTTTATTAGATATCTATTTTTATAGGTCAATTACTGTAATTGCCATTATTTTCCTTTATTATGTGTATATTATATTAAACACAAAGTATTAAGGTCGATAAATGAGCAAAACCTGGGGCATATTGATGCTAAGCGTAGTTAGCGCACCATCGCTTGCCGAAACTGAACTGGCACACAACCTTTGTGGCATTTCAATGCAAACCAGAGCTTGGCAACCACTTGAAGGCCTTAACCTTGGTGAAGTTGATATCCAAGCTGATGATGTTGAGCTACTTGGCACTCAAAGCGCTGAATTTACCGGCAATGTTGATATTAACACCCTTAAGATGAGTTTGTCCGCACAAACTGCGTTGATAGACAAACAGCGTGGTTTATTAAATGCAACGGGGCCAATTACTTATCAAGACTACGTAAGTAAAGTAAACAGCACCGGATTAAATGCCGATTTAAATAATTCAGAAGTCAGTTTGTTAGGCGCAGACTACAGCCTAACCGAACAACAAGGTAAAGGCGGCGCTGAAAAGCTCACTGTTAATCAGTCTGGCCTATTACTCATGAATGCAAGCTTTACTACTTGCCCAAGTGACACCCCAGCATGGGAAATTGAAGCTGACGAAATAAACCTTTCACGCGAAGAAGGCTGGGGCGAAACATATAACGCCGTATTGCGTATTTTAGATACACCGGTTTTATATTTACCTTATTTTACATTCCCGCTGGATGAGCGTCGTAAATCGGGCTTACTTACCCCGACCATTTCAAGCTCTGACAAATACGGCCTTGAAACAATTACGCCGTATTATTTAAATATTGCACCTAATTTTGATGCCACTATTACCCCTCGTTATATGTCTAACAAAGGGCTGCAATTACAAACAGAATTTAGATACCTAACAGAGCAACACGAAGGCTTAGTAGGGATTGAATACTTAGATAGTGATGATTCTGAGCCTGATTTAAATGAACGCTACATGTTTCATTGGCAACAGCAAAGCTACCTAGGTGAAAACTGGCGCGCAAACGTTGATATAACCAATGTGAGTGATGATAACTACATCACCGACTTAACTTCAAACTACGCAAGTAAAACCGATACTCAATTGTATCGTACTGGCTCACTTACCCATTTAGGTGATACATGGCGCACCGATATAAAAGTGCAAAACTTTGAAGTACTCGGCGATCACTTAGAGTCATACACTGCAATACCACAAGTTAATTTTACGCAAACAGCGCCTTGGCGTTTTGATAATTTTGACTTTAGTGTGTCGGGCGAGATTAGCCATTTTACTAATGATTCATCAGAAGTGGCCATAGACAGCGCAACTCGTGTACACGTAGAGCCAAAAGCACGCTACAACTACGCTACGCATGCGTGGTCATTTTTATCTGAAGTGAGCTTATTACAAACAAATTATAAGCAAAGCGGAAACTTAACCGGCACGCAATACAGCGATACCGTATCGCGTACTATCCCAAAAGTACGTTTGTACTCTCAACTTAACTTTGAGCGTGAAGCATCTTACTTTTTCGAAGATGGTATACAAACACTAGAGCCGCAAATTCAGTATTTATATACACCTAATAAAGATCAGTCAGACATTGGCTTGTTTGATACAACCAAACTGCAAGATGATTATTATGGTTTATTTAGAGACGTGCGCTTTTCGGGTGTTGACCGTATAGCAGCTGCTAATCAGTTTACTTTAGGTGCTACAACGCGCTTATTTGATAAAAAACAAGAAGAAGTGTTTAACTTTAGTGCGGGCCAAATATTTTATTTAAGTGACGATGCCAAGCCAACAGAGCAAGGCTTAAACTCAGACACTAATTATAATGCACTATTTGCAGCTCAAACCATGTTACATTGGCACCGCCGTTGGTACCTCGCTGGAGGTATTCAATATGATACAGATGGCAAGCAAATGGTACAGTCAAATGTAACGCTTGATTATAAAGGTGATAATAATCAGCTAGTACAATTGAACCATCGCTATGCAAATGATGTCTCAGGAAATACAATCGAGCAAGCAGGTGTATTTACAAGTATTCCTATTAGCGACGAATGGCAATTTATTGCGAGCTATCATCGAGATCTTGAAAACAACAGAAGTATCGAAGTATTGAGCGGATTACAGTATGAATCATGCTGTTGGGCTATCCAAATTACTGGCCATCGCCAAATTGAAACTGATTTAAATCAGTCAATAGGACAAGAACAAGCAACTTTTGATTCAGGTATTAGTTTGAATTTTGTATTAAAAGGACTTGGCAGTAAAAGCCGTTATGATGCACAAAAATTATTACAACAAGGTATTTTTGGCTATCGTAGACCGTATTTTCTTAGTAACTAGAGTACTATCAGCAAGAGTAGTAAAAAGAATATGAATTTAAAAAAATTATTAACATCAGCAGTTTTAAGTGCCAGCCTTTGTCAAAGTGTAATGGCTGCACCAGTAGAAATAGATAAAGTTATTGGCGTTGTAAACCAAGGCGTAATTTTAAAAAGCGAAGTAGACACCATAATTGATCGTGTTAAAAAGCAAGCACAAGAACAAGGCCAGCAATTACCAAAAGATGAAACACTTCGTGTACAAGCTGTAGAGCGTTTAGTTAATCAAGCGCTTATGATGCAAATGGCTGAGCGTATGGGGTTACAAATCTCAGACAGCCAACTCGATCAAACTCTCGCTAACATGGCAAAAGAGCAAGGCGGAACAATTGCCGACTTACGCCGCACTATTGAAGGTTCGGGCGAAAGCTTTCAAGCTTACCGTGAAGAAATTCGTAAAGAAATCACAACGCAGCAAGTAACACGTGCAAGCGTTGATCGTCGTATTTATATTAGCGAACAAGAAGTTGATAACCTTTTAAAAATTATGGAAACCCAAGGTCAAAGTGCTGAAGAGTACGACATTGGTCATATTTTAATAGATATCCCTAACGATGCGACAGCTGACGAAATTGCTGATGCAAAAACACGTGCAGATAAGGTTATTGAGCTATTAAACGATGGCCAAGAGTTTAAGCGTATTGCTATTTCATCATCAAGCGGCTCTAAAGCACTTGAAGGTGGACAACTTGGTTACATGGGCATTAACGAAATGCCATCGCTTTTTGCTGAAGCAGTAAAAGGGCAAAAGAAAGGCGCTATTGTTGGCCCACTTCGCTCTGGTGCTGGTTTTCATATCATTAAAGTACAAGACGTTCGTGGCCTACAAGTTGTAGAAACAACTGAAGTACGTTCACGCCATATACTTATTAAACCTTCAATTATTTTAAGTGAAGAAAAAGCACGCTCAATGCTTGCAGGCTTTGCAAAAGACTTACGTGCAGGAACAGCCGACTTTGGTGAACTTGCTAAAGAGTACTCAGAAGATCCTGGCTCTGCACTTAAAGGTGGCGAGTACGATTGGACAGATCCAACTACCTACGTACCTGCGTTTAAAGATACATTACTTTCTCTTAAAGAAAATGAAATAAGCGAACCGTTTAGAACACAGTTTGGTTGGCATATTGTGCAGTTACTTGGCAAACGTGTAGCTGATAAAACTGAACTAGCTAAACGTAACCGTGCTCACGGTATGTTGTTTAACCGTAAATTTAAGGAAGAAAGTTTTAACTGGCAGCAAGAAATGCGCGAGCAAGCTCACGTTGAAATTTTCCCTATAGACTAATAAATATGACTCTAAGAATTGCTATTACACCGGGTGAACCAGCCGGTATTGGCCCAGATTTGCTACTCACGCTTGCTCAGCAAGCGTGGGACGCTCAACTAATAGCGATTGCTGATGGCAAACTATTAAAAGAGCGTGCAAAGCATTTAGGCTTAACAATAAACTTAATTAAATTTGATGATAATGCCCCCGCCATAGCAGCACCTGCAGGCAGTTTGTATATTCATCAGGTTGATTTAGGTGCGGATGTAGAGCTTGGCGTACTAAACGACGGTAACGGCCAATACGTGTTAGATACCTTGCGTATAGCAAGTGAAAAAAACATGGATGGCACGTTCGATGCGGTTGTTACGGGCCCTGTTCACAAAGGCATTATTAACAAAGCGGGCATTTCATTTAGCGGACACACTGAGTATTTTGCGCAGCAATCAAATACTGCAGATGTGGTTATGATGCTTGCAACTGAAGGTTTACGTGTTGCACTTGTAACCACGCATATTCCTCTTGCGTATGTATCGCGTGCCATTACTCCTGAGCGCTTAACTAAAGTAGCGGGTATTTTAAATCACGACTTACAAACTAAGTTTGGGATAGAAAAACCACGTATTTTAGTGTGTGGCTTAAACCCACATGCAGGTGAAGATGGCCATTTAGGTCGTGAAGAAATAGAAACAATCACCCCAACGCTTGAAATACTTAGAAGCGAAGGGATGAATTTAATTGGCCCACTACCGGCCGATACCTTATTTCAACATAAATACCTATCTGAAGCAGATGCAGTACTTGCTATGTATCACGATCAGGGATTACCTGTGCTAAAATACAAAGGATTTGGTAAATCGGTAAATATTACCCTTGGCTTACCATTTATCCGCACCTCAGTTGACCACGGTACTGCACTCGATTTAGCAGGTACTGGTACAGCTGACGTTGGCAGTTTTGAATTAGCGATCCGCGAAGCAATTAAGCTCGCCCAAGAAAAAGCACAAAATCAATGACCGATAAAGTACATTTAGGACACCGCGCTCGTAAGCGTTTTGGGCAAAACTTTTTATTTGATGAATCTATCATCGATAAAATAGTCTCTGCGATTGATCCTAAACCAGAAGACAACTTAGTAGAAATTGGCCCCGGCCTTGGCGCAATTACTGAGCCAGTAGCCGACTTAAGCGGCCATTTAACGGTTGTTGAATTAGATAAAGATTTAGCACAGCGATTAATTGAACATCCATTTTTGGGTCCTAAATTAACCGTTAACCAAGGCGATGCAATGACGTTTGACTTTGCAAGCTTGGTTCGCGATGACAAAAAATTAAAAGTGTTTGGTAACTTACCTTACAATATTTCGACACCGTTATTGTTTCACCTTTTTGAATTTTCAGATCATATTGAGCACATGCACTTTATGCTTCAAAAAGAAGTAGTAAAACGCATGGTAGCAGGCCCAGGTAGTAAAACATTTGGTCGCTTAAGCGTAATGACTCAATATTACTGTAATGCAATGCCGGTTGTTGAAGTACCACCTGAGTGCTTTAAACCAGCGCCAAAAGTTGACTCTGCTGTTATTCGTTTAATACCTAAAAAGCCAGAGCAACGTACAGCAAAAAGCGTTAAAATTTTAAACACCGTGTGTTTAGAAGCATTTAACCAGCGCCGTAAAACGCTACGTAATAGTTTAGGTAACTTACTTACCGCAGAAGAACTAACTAGCATTGGCATTGATATAACGCTGCGTGCTGAGCGCTTATCTTTACAACAATTTATTGATATAGCTAACTGGATTTATGACAACAAGCAGTAACATTGAATCGCCTGTAAAGGTATCTGTAGAAACATTTTACGTAGAAGGCCAATCTCAACCTGAGCTTGAAAAATACGTATTTGCTTACTCGGTAACAATTAAAAACCATAGTTTATGCAGTGCAAAATTACTGAGCCGCTATTGGTTAATTACCGATGCAAATGGCAAACAAGTAGAAGTTGAAGGCGAAGGCGTTGTTGGCGAAATGCCAGATATTGGCCCAGGCGAAAGCTATAAATACACCAGCGGTGCAATTTTAGATACACCTGTAGGCACTATGCAAGGCCATTACACGTTACGCAACGAGTTTGGCTCTGAGTTTCAGGCGCCTATTAATGTGTTTCGTTTGGCTTGCCCTAACATTTTGCATTAAGCACTTAGATGGCAGATTATGCGATAGGTGATTTACAAGGGTGTTTTAGTGAATTTAACACCCTTTTACAACGGGTTGATTTTAAGCCAAGTAAAGATCACCTATATTTAGTTGGCGACATAGTTGCTCGCGGGCCTGACTCCCTAGCCTGCTTAGACTATATTTACCAACATCAAAATAGCATGACCATCACTTTAGGCAATCACGACCTTCACATGGTTGCCTGCTACTTTCTTAACAAACCTATCAATCCAAAAGATAAATTAAACTCAATATTTGAAAGCCCTAAATTGGCTAACTACATCGCTTTTTTACAAACCCAGCCATTGGCTTTAGAGCTTATAAAACATAACTGCTTTATATCTCATGCGGGGTTAAATCCCGATTGGTCTGTTGAAGATGCGCTAAAACAAGCTCAATTTGCACAAAGCTGTTATCAATCAAGTAACGCAAAAGCGTTTTTTGAACACATGTATCAGCCTCACCCCGCAAAGTGGTCTAACACCCTTGATGACTTTGCAAAGTTTAGATACATAGTTAATTACTTTACCCGCATGCGTTTTTTAACAAGTGATAACACACTCGAGCTTAATGCAAAGGGTGGAATAACCGACAGCGAAACTCTCACTCCTTGGTTTAACCACCCCAATATAGCTAAATCTAAACACGATATTATTTTTGGTCACTGGGCCGCACTTGAAGGTAGAACAGGTAATTCACGGGTTCACGCCCTAGATACAGGCTGCGTATGGGGTAACACCATGAGCCTAATGGAGCTGAGTACTAAAAAAGTAATTACAGAAAAATCCCACCTTTCGTCTAAATAAACTGAAAAAAACTAATACATCTGTTAGATTTATCAATTAATAGTTAAAATTAGTTAAAGTAATTGATTTTAATTACTTAACTTATCTGAATTAAAGCCGATAAGTCTTAATTGAAGTACTTTTGAGTGGAAATCTTATGAACCTGACAGTAAGCCAACGTATTTGGGGTGGTTTTATATTTATCACCTTATTATTATTAATAATTGGTGGTAACTCCTTAATAAAAATAGCAAACATCGATCGTTCTACTCAAAAGGTGAACCAACTATCACTTCCTGCATTAAATAAAAGCTCTGAGCTGCAAGCCGAATTTATTTTAATGAGTAAAGCAGCCCAAGCGAGCTTTTACACAACATCAGCCAATGAGCTTGCGCCAATAAAAGCTCAGGTACTTGAGCAAAAACAGTTATTCAACACTTTGCACCGTGAACTTCAAGACGTAGTAAAAAACGATACAGCGCTTAATCAAAGTAGCCAAAACGTTGAAAAAACCTATTTAAGCTTTTTAAGTACTGTTGAAAATTTATTAGAAGACAAAAGCAAACAACTTGCGCTTAATAAATCTTTGAATGCACAACTCGAAAGCATTGAGCTTACAGCTGAGGATGCCAATTCAGTTGTACTTGATATTATTGATATAGATGGGTTTGAGCAAAACTATCCACGTGCTTATCAAGCTGCAAATAATTTAGAAAACAACTTTATGTCGGTAGTTAGTAACAGCACCGATATGCTAACTGTTAAAACACTTAATACACTCGACATCGTTAAAAACGAGCAAACGTATTACTTAGAAGAAGTAATACGTACCGTTGCGTTAATTCAACCTGCTATTGAGCAAACACATACCGACCTATATTCAAGCTTAAAAGGGTATGTTGATACCCTAGAAAATAATATCAAAGGTAACAACGGCCTAGCAGCAAACAAAAAGCGTTTAATTGATTCAATTACACTTACGCAAACAGAGCTTGCCCAGTCGGAGCAAGCAACCAAAATGGCACTTAACCAAATTGATGAGTTAGTTAATCAAGCAAGTGACGTTGCGTTCAAATTACAGCAAGGTGTACGTAGCGACGTAGATTCAGCTAATTTATGGACCTGGGTTGGTATGATCATAGCCACTTTATTAGCTATCGCGATTGCTATTATTACCGTTAGCCGCATTACTAAGCCCCTTGCTGAAGTCAACCGTATTTTAGATATTGTTGCCAGTGGTGACATGACACAACGATTAGACGACAGCGCTAAAGACGAATTTGGCGAACTATCTAAAAGTTGTAATACGCTAATTGATAGCTTACGCAGCTTAATTAAAGGCATTATTTCCCGCTCTACTCAGCTTGCAGCAGCATCAGAGGAAACATCTGCCATTACCGCTGAATCAAGCCAAGCAATCCGTAATCAACAAGCACAAGTTGAACAAGCGGCTACTGCAACAACCGAAATGAGCAGTACATCGCAAACAGTTAGCAACAGCGCTCAACAAGCACTTAGCGAAATTAAAAATGCTGACAAAGAAGCTGAGCGTGTTAAAGGTATTTCGAACAACAATAAAGCAACTATTGAACAGCTTGCTCGTGAAGTAGATGACGCTTCACAAGTTATTAATAAACTACATCAAGATAGCGCATCAATTGGCAGTATTTTAGATGTAATACGAGGAATAGCGGATCAAACTAACTTACTTGCACTAAATGCCGCAATTGAAGCCGCACGTGCTGGTGAATATGGCCGAGGCTTTGCTGTTGTAGCAGACGAAGTACGCTCACTAGCGAGTAAAACTCAAGAGTCGACCCAAGAGATACAAGCGATGATTGAATCGCTACAAACAGGCGCAGAAGCCGCAGTAACGGCAATGAGCAAAGGTAAGCAACGCGCTGTATCGTGTGTTGAGCAAACAGACCTAGCAAGTAGCGCACTTGATTCGATTACATTTGCCGTTTCGCAAGCACATGATGTAAGTGAAGAGATTTCGACAGCAGCGCTTGAGCAACAACAAGTAGCACAAGAAATTAGCGAACGTCTTGAGTCGATTGTAGCCATAGCAGAGCAAACAGCCGAAGGTGCTAATCAAACCAACATCTCAAGTTCAGAAGTAGCAAAACTTGCCGAAGAACTTCGCTTGTCGGTAGACGAATTCAAAGTTTAGGTTTACTAAAACGATTAAAAACCCCGATGATACAGTGTATCATCGGGGTTTTTGTTTATCTGTACTTTAGAAGCGAGGTATAAAACCTCACCTACAATATACACACCCTGTAGGTGCGAATTTACTTCGCGCTCATCTAACTTAACTTCACCAAATCAAGGTATAAAACCTCCCCTACAATATACACACCCTGTAGGTGCGAATTTACTTCGCGCTAATGTAATTAAACTTCACCAAAGCGAGGTATAAAACCTAACCTACAATATATGCCCACCTGTAGGTGCGAATTTACTTCACCCTTATGCAACTGAAAATACTGCTTTTATTTATAAAAATCTTTATACCATTTAACTAATTCGTTAACACCTTGCTTAACGTCAACCTGCGCTTTATAACCTGTTACATTAAATAAATCTGTAGTGTCGGCAAAGGTTTTATAAACATCACCTGCTTGCATTTCACGGAAGTTCTTTTTAGCTTCAGTACCTAACTCAGCCTCAATAGCTTCAATAAACTTCATTAAATTTATTGGGCTCCCGTGACCAATGTTATAAACTGAATAAGGAGCAGAGCTAGATGCTGGCGAGCCAGTTTCTACTCTCCAATCCGGATTCGCAACAGGTATAACATTGGCTGCACGTACAACCCCTTCTACTATGTCGTCTATGTAAGTAAAATCACGCCACATATCGCCGTTGTTGTTTATATCAATCGTGTCGCCGGCAAGTATTTTTTTAGTAAAAATATACGGCGCCATATCAGGGCGACCCCATGGGCCATAAACGGTAAAAAAGCGCAGCCCTGTTGTAGGTAGGCTATACAAGTGAGAATAGCTATGCGCCATTAGCTCATTCGCTTTTTTAGTTGCGGCATAAAACGATACCGGGTGATCAACACTGTCAGTTGTTTCAAACGGTGTTTTTTCGTTTAAGCCATATACAGAGCTCGATGAAGCATAAACCAAGTGTTTAACTTTATTATTACGACACCCTTCAAGCACATTTAAGTGCCCTACTAAGTTAGAGTCTGCATAAGCATCTGGGTTTTCTATTGAATACCTAACACCGGCCTGCGCCGCTAAATGGATTACTTTATCAAACTGCTGTGCTTTAAATAGCTCGCTCATTGCTGAGCGTTCACTTATATCAAGCTTAATAAATGTAAACGCTTCATGGCTTTCAAACTGCGCTAAACGAGCTAGTTTTAAATTTACATCGTAATAGTCATTAAGGTTATCAATACCAACGACTACATGGCCGGCCGCTAACAATTTTTGGCATGTTGCCGCACCAATAAAACCAGCAGCACCCGTTACTAAATATTTCATAATTTCCTATGCTTTAAGTAGATAAAGTTGAAAGTTGAAGACTAAAAGCCTAACCCCAAGTTTCAATAGTTTTCATTAAGGCAGATATTATTTTTGATAACTGCCTAGACTCTTCTATCCAAGTCCGTACTTTTACCTCAATGCCTTTAACTTTTAAAGCTATACTTATTTTCTAACGCGCCAGCAAGCAAGGCGCCTACAACAATAACATCGCAATTATACGGCTGAGTCGTAGGCGTAAAGTTTGCGCACGTACAAAAAACACTAATTTCAACTATAAGCCTTTAACCTTTGAACTTTGTTTATTAATCGCTACCAAACAAATCGCGAGTATAAACTTTGTCAGCAATATCACTGAGCTCTTCAACCATACGGTTAGATACAACAACGTCAGATATTTGCTTGAACTCGTTTAAATCTTTAATTACACGAGAGTGATAAAACTCATTTTCTTTAAGTACAGGTTCGTAAACTACAACCTCAATACCTTTCGCTTTAATACGCTTCATAATGCCTTGAATAGCAGAAGCCCTAAAGTTATCAGATCCTGTTTTCATTACTAAGCGATAAACACCAACCACTTTAGGGCTGCGCTTAATTATTGAGTCTGCAATAAAGTCTTTACGTGTGGTATTGGCATCAACAATTGCACCAATAATGTTGTTTGGTACACTTGCATAGTTTGCTCGCAATTGCTTTGTATCTTTTGGCAAGCAGTAGCCACCATAACCAAATGATGGGTTATTGTAATGACCACCAATACGCGGGTCTAAACTAACGCCCTGTATAATCTGTTTAGAGTTCAAGCCATGTGCTTCAGCGTAGCTATCAAGCTCATTAAAATAAGCGACGCGCATTGCTAAGTAAGTATTTGAGAATAACTTAATAGCTTCGGCTTCTGTTGAGTCAGTAAAAAGTACTTCAATATCTTCTTTGATAGCGCCTTGCTTAAGTAAGTTAGCAAATACACTTGCACGCTCACTTTGCTCACCAACAACAATACGCGATGGGTATAGGTTATCGTGTAGCGCTTTACCTTCACGTAAAAACTCCGGTGAAAATATTAAATTACTAATACCCAACGTCTCTTTAATATTTTGCGTAAAACCAACGGGTATAGTCGACTTAATCACCATAACCGCATTTGGGTTATGCGCTATCGCATCTTTAATTACAGCTTCTACAGAACTTGTATTAAAGTAATTGTTTTCTACATCGTAATCAGTGGGTGTAGCTATAATGACAAAATCAGCATTTTTATAGGCTGCCACTTTGTCTGTAGTGGCTGTAAAATTTAAGTTGCTTCGTGTTAAAAACTCACTAATTTCGATATCAACAATAGGTGACTTTTTGTCATTTAAAAGTGCTATTTTTTGCTCATCTATATCTAATGCAACTACTTCATTGTGTTGTGCTAGCAACATAGCATTAGAAAGGCCTACATAACCTGTACCCACTACGGAAACCTTCATTTTATTCCCTTAATATTTATAGTATTAATCATTTTAATTTTACTTTATGAGCGTTCACTTAAGAACAATTTTATCACCCATAAGACAGAGGTACTACATCGAGAAGTTATTAGCACAATAAAAACCCACCCCGTAGGTGCGAATTTACTTCGCGTTCATCTAATTTAACTTTACAAAAAGTGAGGTATAAAACCTCGCCTAAAAACAATTTCACCACCGAGAGCACTGAGGCGCTTCGCGCAACACAGAGAAGTTATTAGCTCTTCTCCTTGTCTTCTCGGTGGTGATAATAATGTCTTAATTACTTACTCTATAAGCAAGGTATAAAACCTCGCCTAAAAACAATTTCACCACCGAGAACACAGAAGCGCTTCGCGCTACACAGAAAAGTTATTAGATCTTTTCCTTCACTTCTCCTTGCCTTCTCGGTGGTGATAATAATGTCTTAATCACTTACTCTATAAACAAGCTATAAAACCTCACCTACAAAACATTTTTACCACCGAGAACACAGAGGCGCTTCGCGCTGCACGGAGAAGTTATTAGATCCTCTCCTTCACTTCTCCTTGTCTTCTCGTTGGTGATAATAATGTCTTAATTACTTTATGAGCGAGGTATAAAACCTCACCTACAAAACAATTTTACCACCGAGAACACCGAGGCGCTTCGCGCTACACAGAGAAGTTATTTGATCTTCTCCTTCACTTCTCCTTGTCTTCTCGGTGGTGATAATAATGTCTTAATCACTTTATGAGTATTTAGCCCAAAACAATTTTACCACCGAGAGCACAGAGGCGCTTCGCGCTACACAGAGAAGTTATTTGATCTTCTCCTTGTCTTCTCGGTGGTGGTAATAATGTCTTAATCACTTTATGAGCATTTAGCCCAAAACAATTTTACCACCGAGAACACCGAGGCGCTTCGCGCTACACAGAGAAGTTATTAGATCTTCTCTTTCACTTCTCTTTACCCTCTGTGTTGATAACTATTGCTTATTCACTTCGTGAATTCACTTAATAAATAAGATTTAGAACTCATATAAATACATTACTTATAGTAACCTACTAGTTCAGTTATAAAACTTGAAAGTTGCGACTCAGGCAGCTCATTAATTCCAGCAGCAGCCGCTCGCCCACCACCAGTTGCAAACTTACTACATATATCAACAGCTCCCTGCTTATTACTAAGCGGAGCACGCACACTAACAGTGTAACTTCCCTTATTGTTACTTGTAATAACACCATGAGCTTTAGCCGGAGCTTGGTTAGCTAAATCATTACCCAATACACCACTAACACGACGAGCCCAAGCCTCATCATCCAATAAAATAATTTTTGCAGTATCACAATCATGCAGAACTTTGGCTCCTGCAGCTTTTTTCATATCAGCTTTATAAGCACGCTCTAAAGTATAGTAAGCAGAGTTTTCATCGTTAATGGCATCAAGCGGCGATTTATATTGCAAAAGTTGCTCGTAAAGCTTCTCTGGTGCAAAATGTAAATCAGCAACTTCACTCCCATAACCATTATAATTAATATACGTACCAAATGCCTTTAGCTGCGATTTTTGTAATTCAGTCAGTTTTAACTTATCAGCTTCAGCATCAGCCTTTGCAAATAAATTATCACCATATGCAGCAGTAATTGCCCACAGGTGGAATTGATTATTAAGTAAATCGCTCACAATTAAACTGGTGCACATATTTGCATCCAGATCTATATGAGGAAATAAATTTGCGTGATTAGGAATGTCACCTGCTTTGTGATGGTCAACATACATAACTTTAGCGCCAGCCGTTAAAGCATCATGAAGAGCTGGCATATTTTTTTCCATTGAAATATCAAGCACACGAATACAGTCGCCTGATTGTGGTGTTACTTTTTTTAGTAACTGAATATCACGCTTAACCCCAGTTACTTTAACTGTGTCTGTCGGATTAGCGAGTTGTAACTGAAGTAATGCGATAATACCATCAGCATCACCATTAAAAACATCGTATTTCATAATAGTCTCAAAGTCAGAAAACAAAGTACTTAGCTTAACAAAGCGGTTAATCTTTAAATTATTCAGGTATCAAAATCTGAATACCTATAATTTTATAACTTCTTTTTCTTTTAAATACTGAATAATTTGCTCAACACTTTGTTCAATACTTTGCTGTGCTGTTTTTACATGTAACTCTGGTGATGTTGGTACATCAAAAGCAGAGCTAATCCCCGTAAAGTTAGGTATTTCGCCAGCTCTCGCTTTTTTATACAAACCTTTAGGATCGCGGCTTTCGCATACTTCTATTGGAGTATCAATAAACACCTCAATAAACTCACCGTTGGCCATAATACTGCGAGCCTGGGCACGATCTGTAGCAAATGGAGAAATAAATGCTGTCGACACTATTAAGCCAGCATCAACAAATAACTTAGCAACTTCACTAATACGACGAATATTTTCAATACGGTCTTCATCGCTAAATGTGAGCCCTTTATTGAGACCCATACGAACATTGTCACCATCTAACAAATAAGTATGACAACCTAATTCAAATAATTTTAATTCCACCGCATTAGCAATAGTAGACTTACCTGAGCCACTTAATCCCGTATACCAAAGCAAAACCGGCTTATGTCCTTTATGACCTTGCTTTTGTTCTCGTGACACCGTTTGCGTGTGCCATACTATATTTTCATCCTGGCTCATTAATATACCTTACCTTTTATTCTTGTACGGCCCGAGGTAACCCCACACCGACGTAATATAATTTAAAATGTGACACTATAGTCCATTACATGTCTACTTAAACGGAAAAAACACCGGAATACAAACTAAAACAACCACTGCATAAACAACACTGACAGGTAAGCCCATTTTAACAAAGTCATTTAATCTATAGTTACCGGCATTAAAAACCATTAAATTAGTTTGATAACCATAAGGGCTTATAAAGCTTCCACTTGCAGCAAAAGCAACTGTCATAACAAACGGCAAAACATCTACTCCAAACCCAAGCGCAATCGTATAACCTATAGGAAACATTAATGCAGCTGCCGCGTTATTAGTCACAAACTCAGTCATTAACCAAGTTGCTATATAAACAAAAATTAAAGCAATATATACATAACTCGGATCGTTATACTGACCAATAAAATCGCCTAATGTAACTACTACACCAGAATTAACTAAAGCATTTGAAAGCAAAATTGCCGACGAAACAACTAACCAAATATCAACTGGAAAGCGTCTAACCAGCTCATTCGTAGTTAAACTACGAGTGAATAATAACGCTCCGAGTAATAATACCAAACCTTCTAATAAATCTAGAATACCAAAAGCGGCCAGTACAATGATTGAAATAAAACCACCAATAGATAGCCAAGCACGCCACCCATTTATTCTTGATTCAGGCTCAACACCAGAAAGTACTAAAAAGTTTTTATTAATATTGGTTCTTGTTTTGTAATCTTTACCCACCGCTAAGACTAAAAAGTCACCAGAACGAATTACAACATCCCCTAACTTTCCAGAGACCTGCTCACCATCGCGTCTAATTGCAACTACAGCAGCATCAAATAAAGCCCTAAAACCTGTTGTTTTTAAGGTTTTACCAACAATAATACTTTCTTGTCTAACTACTACTTCAGTTAAATTGCTATTTAACGTACCGTTTTTTTCAGCAAAAATCTCTAAGCCTGTAAATTGTCCAAGCTGAAGTAACTTAGTAACTTCGCCACAAAATATAAGCCTATCAGAGCACTGTATAACCTCCGAAGGAGACACGGGGCTAATTAAGTGCCCCTTTCTCACTATTTCAACTAAAAACAATGACTCTAAATGCCTCAAGCCATTAGCTTCAACGGAACGCCCGATAAGCTCAGAGTTTTCAGCAACCTTAGCATCAATAAAATACCCTTCAGAGGTCGCCTTTTTTTGCTCAATACTGGGTAACATATTCGTGCAAAAATACATAACAACACCACAGCAAACAACTAAAATAGCCCCAATTGCTGTGAACGAAAAAAACGACAGTGAACGTCCAGAAACCTCAATATACATTGAGTTAACAATCAAATTAGTTGACGTTCCTATAAGTGTTAAAGTACCACCTAAAATAGAAGCGTAGGAAAGAGGTAAAAGTAGTTTACTCGAAAAGTGGTGAGGATTATTACGTATAGGAGAAAGTAACGTAGCGACAACAGCTGTATTATTTAAAATAGACGAAAAAAGTGTAGTAACTCCAAATAACCTAAACCAAGTAGAATGGTAACTACTCACAATTATTTTAGATGCTACAACCCTTAACAAACGTGTTTTTTCAAGTGCTAAAGAGCACAATACAAGTAAAATTAAAGTCACTAAACCAGGGTTTGCAATGCTTGTTAAAAATTGTTCTTTAGTAACCAAATCACAAGCTATCAAAGCAATAAGTGTCGCTCCAAAAACAGCGACAGGCCTTCCTTGAATAACAATTAATCCAGTAACCGTAAGTGCAAAAATAAAAAGCGTTAGATAAGCATCTAATGGCATAATTATAGTAGCCATCCATAGTTAATAAAACAAAAGTGCGGGCTCAAAAAGCCCACAATGCTTAGCACGAGCAATCTATCGGATTACTTTTGCATCCCAATGAGGAAAGTGTTTACGAACCAACGCATTAAACTCAACTTCAAAAACAGAGTGTTGGCTTTGCGATTTATTCGTTTTAGCATCCAGAGGCTTACGTATCATCCCAGCACCAACAGTTACGTTAGTTAAGCGATCAATAATAATAAACGCTCCTGTGTGCTTATTAGTATCATAAGCATCAAATTGTACAGGTGCTGTCAAAGCAAATTGACAGTTACCAATCTCATTTAAGTTTAGCTGCGACGCTTCTTTTTGCTCTAGCGTATTCACGTCAACTTTATAGTTAACAGCTTCTACGTGGCCAAAAACAGACTTACTGCCAACTTTTATTTCATACTCACGGTCAACTTGTAGTGCCTCTTCAGTCATCCAAACCACATCAGCTTCTAAATTAGCAGATGAATGAGGTTTTTGATGAGGGCGCACTAGCATATCGCCACGACTAACATCAATCTCATCTTCAAGCGTTAATGTAATAGCCATACCAGCAGAAGCTTTTTCAAGGTTGCCATCAAAAGTAACTATTGATTTAACTTTACTTTCTTTACCTGAAGGTAATGACGCAACAGTATCCCCTACTCTAATATCGCCAGCAGCTATAGTGCCACTAAAGCCACGAAAATCTAAATTAGGGCGGTTAACATATTGTACTTGCAGTCTAAATTCATCATTTTTAGCATGCGTCACTGAAACCGTGTTTAAAAGCTTCATTAGCGTAGAACCAGGATACCAAGACATCGCTTCACTTTCATTTACTACGTTATCACCACGCAGTGCCGAAATTGGTACAAAACGTATATCATCAAAAGATAATTTTTCAGCAAACTCTCGGTAATCTTTTTTAATGTTTTGATAAACAGATTGCTCGTAACCGACTGCATCCATTTTATTAATGGCAATAACTACATTTTTAATTCCTAACAAAGAACAAATATAGCTATGGCGACGTGTTTGAACTTGCACACCATGGCGAGCATCAATCAAAATAATTGCTAAATCACATGTTGAAGCGCCCGTTGCCATATTACGAGTATATTGCTCATGCCCTGGCGTATCGGCAATAATAAATTTACGTTGATCCGTTGCAAAGTATCGATATGCAACATCAATTGTAATACCTTGCTCACGCTCCGACTGAAGGCCATCAACTAAAAGCGCTAAGTCAAAATCGTTATCTGTAGTGTTAAAGCGTTTTGAATCTTTTTCGATAGCAGCCATCTGATCTTCAAAGATCATTTTGCTGTCGTAAAGTAAACGGCCAATTAACGTTGATTTACCATCATCTACACTGCCGCAGGTTAAAATACGCAGCATATCTTTGTTTTCGTGTACTTTTAAATAAGCTTCAATATCGGTTGCAAGTAAGTTTGGTTGGGTTTGTTCAGTCATTTTAATTCCTTTATAAGCTGTAAGCTACGAGCTGCGGGCTATAAGCTATAAGCTATAAGCTATAAGCTATAAGCTATAAGCTATAAGCATTATTCTGTTGCTATTGAGTTTTTTAAGCTATTGATCATAGCGTGTAACTCTTTGGATTCTATAACCCATTCACGGCCAGTATCGTTATTTATATAACCAATTTCTATGCCGATATAAATCTGGGTTCGGGCTTCTGAAAGAGATGAACGTGCAATATCTAAAAAGCGGCGCTTTTCTTTATTACTATCTCTAGTCATCCCTTCTGCTATATTGCTCGGTACAGATAATCCTGCACGTGTGAGTTGATCTCTAAAGCCATAGTCACGTAAGTCTGCTGTTATTTTATAAATTTGTGCGGATAACCTTGCTGAACGTTTCCATACTTCTAGCTTTTCAAAGTTCATAATAATCCTTTTTATAAAGTCATCAGATCTAAGATTTAAAATCTATATATCACTTGTTTTACTTACAACTTACGGCTTTAAACTTATAGCTTTGTTTTAAAAATACCCTTCCATTTTTTTCTTTTCCATAGAACCAGCTGAATCGTTATCGATTACTCGACCTTGGCGCTCAGACGTAGTACAAAGCAGCATTTCTTGGATAATTTCAGGTAGTGTTTGAGCCACAGACTCAACAGCACCAGTTAATGGATAGCAACCCAATGTTCTAAAGCGAACCATTTTTTGCTGAACTTCTTCGCCTTTTTCAAGCTCCATTCGTTCATCATCAACCATAATTAATGTGCCATCACGCTCAACAACAGGACGCTCTTGTGCAAAATATAATGACGGAATTTCAATGCCTTCAAGGTATATGTATTGCCAAATATCTAACTCAGTCCAGTTACTTAGTGGAAATACACGAATGCTTTCACCTTTATCAACTTTGCCGTTATAAACATTCCAAAGCTCTGGGCGTTGATTTTTAGGATCCCAGCGATGGTTTTTATCACGGAATGAATAAACACGCTCTTTAGCACGAGATTTTTCTTCATCACGTCGAGCACCACCAAACGCAGCATCAAAACCGTTCATATCAAGCGCCTGCTTTAAACCCTGAGTTTTCATAATGTCAGTATGTTTAGCACTACCGTGAACAAATGGGCTAATCCCCATTTCTAAACCTTCTGGATTTTTATGAACAATTAAATCAAAACCATGCTTGTCAGCCATTTGGTCTCTAAACTGAATCATTTCTTTAAATTTCCAGTTTGTATCTACATGCATTAACGGAAAAGGGATTTTACCAGGATAAAAAGCTTTACGGGCTAAGTGTAATAGCACCGAAGAATCTTTACCTACAGAGTAAAGCATTACCGGATTACCAAACTCTGCGGCCACTTCACGCATTATATGAATTGACTCAGCTTCGAGCGCCTTTAGGTGGGTTAACTTTTCTTCATTCATAACGTTTGTTTATATCCTAAATTATCAAAATCCATCCAAGCCAATTATCTTCATTACTTTATTTGGCTAAACTAAAACTATTATGCGTACTAGTTTAAATATTATAAACACCGCATTCAATGCGCAAGTATGCGTTCATAGTACTATATTATTCACTAAGGTGCTGAGTGCTTCATCAAGAAAATAAATAATCCTTATTTACTCTATAAGCGAGGTATAAAACCTTACCTATAAGACAATTTTACCACCGAGGGCACCGAGGCGCTGCGCGCTACACTGAGAAGTAATTGGTAATAAGTAACGCCAGCAAGCTGCGTGTCTACAAATTCTAATTACTTCTCCTTCACTTCTCTGTGTTCTCGGTGGTGATAATTATTTATTCTCTTTATGAGCTAAATACAAAATTTCATCTAAATAGTAAATTTTAAAACTATTTCCAATGTTGATCATAAGGGCCTTTTCGACCTAGCAACCCATCGTAAATGCCTTTGAGCATAAATCCAGCACGATTGCGTCTATTTTTTTGCATGACTGAATTTAAAAAAAAGCGTATTGGCATAAAAAACAAACATCTCGCTTTCCAATAATTAGGAACGTAAGCCCTACGGCTCAGCAACAAAATATTTCTAAACTGGTAATATAGCCTAATAGGAGCCCCTACTTTATAAGTTATACCCACAAACTTGCTGCGAGAATCACCTAAGCGATGAACCATTTCTACATTTTTGGCTTTAGCAACATCAAATCCCATACTTCGAGCACGCCAGCACCACTCGTGATCAACCCCATCAATAAATAAAGATTCGTCTTTTAAACCTATATGATCAAGAGCGCTTAAATCTATCATCATCCCAGAAGCGATTATTTGAGTAACACCAACTAGGTCGTCGTATTCGAACACCTCTTTTTGAACCATAGGGTTTACTTTTTTATCCGAAAAACTACAACGGATCCTAGGTCCAATAGCAACCACATTTTGTTTGATTTTATTCGATGCCTTAAGCAAACTACTTAAATTAAACACCATATCAGTAGGTATTGAGCTGTCTTGATCAAGTAAAATAGCGTACTCGCAACCCGCTTTTAGCAAATGTATTAAGCCTGCGTTATGCGCCGACGCAATCCCAGAATTAGAAGAGAGATGAATATAGTGATAGTGCTCTATAATTTTACTAAAATCGTGAGGGGTCGGGCTATTATCTACAATAACCACTTCTTCTGTTTGACCGTATAAACGGGTTAATAAACGCTCAAGCAAAGGTAAGTCTGGCTTATACACAACTAATACTGTACCAATCATAATTTAGTTATGCTTCTTTAAATTAAGTAAAAAACGGTCAGCCTTGTAGGCCAATTTAATTACCCAAGACGGCATCATACGCAAAGCCAAAACAAACAATGCATAGCAATAGTTTTTAATAGACTTTTGTGAAAGTAAATCCATAGCAAGCAACCTTGCCCTAAACTCATTAACCGACTTACCTCTGCCACGTCTTTTATAAAAACCATTAATGCGTCTAAAGTGAAGTAAAGGCTCTTTTACATTAGCAAATCTACAGCCATCATTAGCCAAGGCAATCCATAAAAAATAATCTTGGGTATTACGCATAGCCACTAAATAACGGTGTCCACGTTCAAATACATTATATCTAATAGCCACTGTTGGATGATTGATAGGGCAGCGTCGTGAAAAGGCCTGTAGCAGCTTAGTATGGCTTAATGGAAGTCTGCGAATACCAGCTCTATTCCCCTGCTCATCAACTTCCCACAAAGCAGAGCCTAATATATCTACATCTTGATGTTTTTCTAGTAAATTAATTTGCTTTTCAAAGCGATGCAAAACGCATATATCGTCGGCATCCATCCTAAAAAAGTATTTAGGCTTTAAAGGCAAAGTAATATTAATAATATGATTCATACATGCACTCAACCCCTGGTTTTTAATACCATGCACAAGCATTAAGTTTACATACTCTTTTTCAATTTTAGTTAAGTAAAGTGAAATATCATCAGAGACTTTACCATCAATCACAACCATAAAAAGATCAGGGGGTAGTGTTTGCTTTAAAACACTTTCAATAGCTTGTGTAACCCACTCCAAGCGATCATTTATATAAACAGACATACCACAAACCACATTCACATTGTCAGCAATAGGGTAAGTAGACTGTAATACAAACTGATTATTAGTTGTCAAAATGGGAATCACACTCTCTCAATAAAAACATAAAACAACTAAAAACAGTTATTTAAAATAACAAAGCCTAATATTAGTGCACTTTAATTAACAATACAAAATATACAGCTAATACTAACGCGACTTGTATCTTTTATTAACTACCTAAAAGGCTTAATCGCAAAGTTTTCACGTCTACGGGTTAAATTAGGATTATATGCAGGGTCATGAGCAATTGCATCACACCACGTAGTTTGCAAGTAATTAAGCTCAGCATTAAAGCGCAATACTTTTTCGGGCGTATCTTCGTGCCCACGAGAAACCGATTCGTGATGATATAAAATAGCCTCTGCGCAATATAAATTACGCCGCCCAAGTTGTTGTACTTTTAAGCATAAATCTACATCATTAAATGCAACCGAAAGCTTTTCTTCATTCAAACCACCCACAGCCCAAAAATCATTGGTTGTTACAAGCAAACAAGCCGCAGTGACCGCACTATAATTATGACTTGCCACTAGACGGTTCATATAACCATTATGCTCCGCAGGAAAATATTTATGTGCATGTCCTGCACCACCACCATAGCCCATCACCACGCCAGCATGTTGAATGCGATCATCAGAAAAAAGCAGCTTTGCACCTACACAGCCAATATCAGGTCGTAATACTTGGCACACCATGTCGCGTAACCAATCAGCAGAGATCACTTCTATATCATTATTCACCAAGGCTAAAATGTCACCTTTGGCGTGCTTAGCCGCAAAGTTGTTAATGGCAGAATAATTGAACACTTTGTCATAATTAATCACCCTAATCTTAGGGTGTAAATCAAGCTCTGCGAAATATTGTAAACACTCTGCATCATCAGAGCTATTGTTTATCAACAAAATTTCATAATTCACGTAGGTGGTTTTATTTAATATTGACTCAATACATGCTTTAACTAAAGCCAAACCATTACGAGTAGGAATAATAATAGACACAAGAGATGAATCATCAGCATGCCAACGTAATCGTAAAGCAGGGTTTGTTGAGGGCAATAAGTCGGCAAACGGTTGGTATAAATCAGTAACCAAAGCAGCTGCTTGGGTAAAACAAGGCGTATCGCCTGGACGAGATAACAACACCAATGGAATATGCTGAATATTTTTATCGGCAAAATAAAGATAGCTATAGCATAAAAAAGCACTCACATCGAAATTAGATATCGCATGAGATTTGCCACTAAACACTTCGCTCCAAACCTTAAATAGGCGACTTAATGAGTCTACCCACACCCCAGAATGAATATACCCAGTGGTTAACTGTAAATCTGGGTTCCAATCAGGTTTAAAATCAGGAAAACATACTTCACCAAGCGAGTTGTAACTGTCGGTGTCAACATAAGCCACCTGAGTATTTACATCCACAACCTCAGGTATTAGCAGGCGAATATTTTTGGCAAGCTTATCGCCTGCGTACATCACAAAGCAGGCTTGCTCGAGTACGGTTAAATCAATAGCAGTAGTCTCTGACACCACAATAAATGGGCTATCTAATTGCGACGCTAACAATGCATTCAAGCTTTTTTCATGCTCCTCATGGCATAAAAAAATTATTGCAGAAAAAGCATGTGACTGCTCAGCAATACTGTCTAAAGTATGCTGGATTAATTCAGGATCGTATTTAGATATACAAACGAGTAAGTTTAAGGCGGGTAAAGTAGAGGTTTTTGACAGGTTTGATGCGTTAGCATCTTGCTTGGCTGCAACGGATAACAAAGAGTCAATATAAGTTCGTTGGTAAGCTTGAAAGGCATCATAGGAGCGTGTTAGCTCTTCAATGGTTTGTAGTTGGTACAGCAAACCACTTTTATGTAAGTTACGGCTATACGCGGCGACCAACTTGGGGTGGCGTTTAACGTATTCAACCCAAGTATTCGGGGTAATAGCGATAATAGATTTAACTAATTTAACCGCAAGTTTTCTTACTGTTTGCATCGCCCTGTCCTTATACAACCCAGTACACTAATACACTATGTACTTAAAATCCACATAACGATATGACTATCGAGAATACCTAAACGCATTCCAGTAAGCCCATAAGTTTACCCTAGATTGCAGTAATTGTTGCGCATAAAATCTAAACTCTTTGTGATTCGTATAATTATCTATTAACACATTCGGCTCACGGGTTGTCGTATTCCTTTTCGACTTTAAGCAACTAACAATGTAATTATTCAAACTCGGTAATGCTTGTCTTGGTGGTACAAGATCAAAAATACACTGCGTAAATGGAGCAGTATCTTTTACTGAAGGTTGCCCATAAACGCAAAATGCTAACCTTTTTAATAAATCGCCATCTTGGCTAGCAATAAAGTTTAACACCTCATTGCATTGCTCGGCGGTTAATGTTTGACGAAAAAAAGGTTTATGTTGTTGCTCTCTAACCAATTCAATTAAGGCTTTTGCATTCTCAAATGGAACTTGTTCATTTAACCGCTCAATCCAACGAACTGATTGTCGTTTGTAATCGTTATACTGGTCACGGTCAACAAAAGAGAAAGCCGTAATGCCATTATCATATGCTTGTAAGGTGCGGTCTAAACGGTTACCCAAGTCACCTAATTCATAAGCATTAAACCAACGTTTAACCTCTAAAGCCTCTAAGCAATAACTGCGGTTGACTATTTTAACATCACCAATAGCTGCAATAATATCATCGTTAAGCGCCAATGCATCAACAAAGTCAGCAACAATGTTACCGCCTACAAATAATTGTTCATGATAAGCCCGTAAAATCAGTCGCTCACTGAGTAATTGCGCATGCTCACCCAACACCTTAATGGTATGCATAGGTAGAGATTCAGCTTTACGTATCTGCTCAATATTACCATGACGCTTAACCGATTGATTGTAATGCGACTCATGTAACTCAGCCGGGTTTCGAACATAGGCAATACATTTTACAGATGCTATAGCATCAACCACAGGCTTTAAGCGACTAAAAAAGTACTCAGAGCTTAACAGAACGGTATGACAGTTTTCGGCTTTAGCTTGTGATAACAGCATATTTAAACGGCTTGGCGAAACCTGAAAGTCGTCTTCAAAAGGTTCAAAAACAGATAAAAAGTTGCCTGAGCTAATACCGTTGCTGTCTTCATTGTGTTGTGGGTAATAAATCCCATGCTGAAGTAGTAAAGCAGTATTGTCTTTAAGCCATTTTTGAATAGCAGAGGTGCCCGTTTTAGGAGGGCCGATATGGATAATTACATTCATGCTAATTTTTACCGGAAAATACCCTTAGATTGCTCTGCTAACCATGAGTTAGAAAAGCCGCTCACACGAACATAATCAAATAAAGTATTCTTTCCATTTTTAAAACTAACAATACCTAAATTATTATTTTTACTGTGCGATAAATTAGAGTTAATCACTCCAGGACCAGTAGCATTAATAACATCGAAATTAAACTTCTTAGTGGTTAAATTCTTAACGATTTGATTGTAACAAGCCGTCGTAAATACAGATTTTGCTGGCGCATAAATAAATGAGTTCGTAAAATGAGCTTTGCTGGAATCATCTTTATATTTTTCAAAATCATCACGTTGCACCAATACCAAGTCAAAGTTTGCAACTACTTTGTCAAATGGTTGATTAAACTTGAAAGAAAGATCTGCGTAGATACCACCATAATGTTGAATAAGCATTATTCTTGCCATATCGCATCTTGATGCAGGAATTTTATTATGCTCGTACAAGGATTTAACGTCCTTTCCATAATGAGTACCAATAAAATCAAGCATAAAAAGATCATCAACAAGATAAACATTCCATGTTGGATTATTAACTTTATGATGCTCAACAACGTCTAATAACAAAGATGGCAATTGAGTAATATCATGCGCAAATTGAAAAATGTTACGTTCGCCTACAACTGGAGTTCTTGTATCAACTGCTGAAACTTTGCTTTTATTAAAGAGAGTCTTTAAAAGCATAAAATATCCTTATGCCCCTTCCCTTTAAACAACTCATCTTTGTTGAGAAAGTTTTTGGCACAATGATTGTTTGAAGCTTCAAAGTGCTTATCTATAGCGTACATTTCACCTGCAGTAAGTAAAATACGCTTAGGTAACTGCTCATCAGAAAAAGACTTTACTTCTTCAATAATATCGTTACGGATTTTGGTATATTGCGGAATGTCTTCAATATTCAATGTACGCTCTTGAACATATAGCAATGCAGAGGTAGGCAACGAGGGGTTAACAACCACATTATCTTCGTTATTTTTCAGTGTCAATTCAAAGAGAGACAAAAATGATTCAACAACACCATCATCATAATTAATAACTCGAATATTCTCTTTACCGACCTTCTCTGCCCAACGATTTAATTGCTGAAAATAATTTAATCGAGGAAAGTTGTTCAAAGCCATTTGAAAAAAACGGCCGTGATAACGTACTTGAGGATCTTTAACTAGCTGATTAAACAATGACAACAACAAATCTGTTTGTCGCCTAACCGTACCAATAACAACGACTTTGTTAAACTTTTTAACCCATTCAGCAAATCGAGGGTTATTGAAGAAAAATGGCGACAATTCACTTGAGACTATTGCGGAGTGACACTGTTCTACCGCCATTTCTTCATCCAATAGGTTAAGTGCTTCAGCAACTGTGTACTGAGCTGGGTAACCATGAATTGGGGCAAAAGCTAAAGCAAAATGATGATGCGCTTGGTCGTTCATTTGCAAAGATTTAGAGTATAAAATACCTTTTTCTTTTAACGTATCACGTTGCAAATCTAACTGAAATTGAATCGCTGACGTGCCCGTTTTAGACCAACCGATATGCAAATATAAAGTTTCAAACATTAATTACTACTCACCTAAAAACGGAAAACGGCCAAAATCACTGACCAACAAACCCCATTTGAGAATTTGTTCTTCATTTAAACTTAAATCACCCACAAAAGGGTTTTCGAATCCTGCGGCATACCATTTATCGAGCGGGTTTAAAATATGCATATTTTGCAAACCAAAATCCCCCGCTATTTGCGCATCGGCAACAGCGTTATCACCTACGTGAATAAAGCTTTGTCCTTCTGGAATGCTGTCTTTTATATGTTGCCATAACGTGCCATTGTCTTTGCGTTTGCCTAAACCGCTCGATACCAACAATTCAAACCCTACACTGACGCCTACTTTGGCAAGCATAAGTGCCACTTGTTCTTGAGTGTAATAAGTATCTGACGCTACGGTTACTTGCCTGTCCGCTAAAATTAAAGCGTTAAACACATCAACCATCTCATCTTTAGGTTCAATCATTGCTAAATCGTAAGCAAACTCTTGCTCAGCATAGTTTTTTGCCTGCTCGCTCGTCCAATTGTAACTATCAGCCAAATGCTCGTAAGTTTCAAAAATAGTTACATCGCCTATAAAGTTTTTCTGCTGCCTTACTTCAAACTCGGCATTGTTACGCGTTTTAACAAAAGTATGTGCATCGTCAACAATGCCTTGCGTAACTAAACTTTTACCTAATAATAATTTAGCGTAATCGGGCACAAAGTACTTGCGCCTAACAAGTGTGTCAAACACATCAAAGCTCACGTGTTCAAAGTTAAAAAGCTGGTTTTTTATACCTTCAGCGCTATTTACGTATTGCGCTAATATATAACTTTGGTCGTGTGTAAACTGGCCAGTAGTAGGGTAATAAAACAGCTGTTTATAACCATTTTTTTCAACCAGTAACCCCAGCATTCGCTCAAGCGCATGCAATTGGGAACCATCGTTAGGTAAAGGCTCTGCAGGAAAGTCTTCATATTGATAGTTTTTATCAAGTAATTGCTTTAATGCATCTGGCCTTGCCCAAAACATACCACCAGCAGGGTAAGCCAAAAAGTCGTTACTTAATTCAATATCCCACTCTTGCGCCATCTTTTTAGCGTGATGCTTGTTTTTAAGCCAATGGTTAACCCAATTAGGCATCATCCAAAACGAGGTTGGGTAGTACATACCGGTATGGGGGTTATCGCTAAAATGATTAAGCATTTGTTTAATCACATGCTGATCATTCAATAAATATTCGCCCAAATAGTCAGCCCACTGCGTTTGAGCTCGGCCTGAATACAAAGACTTTTTAGAATGCATATGACAAAATAAGTCATACGCTTGTAAATCTTGAGCAAACTCAACCAACATCGGGCCAAAATTACGCCCGTGGTTAGGAACTACCTTCACTGAGACATTATTAACCTTTGCGCATTCAGTAAATTGCGCTTGCGCTTTAGCAACTAAATCTTCACTACTGACGCTAACAAAAACATCCACCGATTGCGGAAACTTAGCTAAAGCATTGCAATAGTAATCAATAAACTCACCATAAAACACATGAAAACACATGGCTATTTTATGTGTTGTCGCTTCGCCATCAGCTGTGGTTGGAATGGCTTTAGGGTGCCATTTAGGCGTTGCAGGTGGTGACATTCGCCCTTCTGCTTTACCGTGGTTTAAATACTGGACTAAACCTTGTTCACCTTGCAAATATATGTCGGTATTGCACTTGTAATACAACTCAGTATCAAATGCTGGGCTTGGGTTAACGCACGAAAAAGCCCCTTTTAATAAGTAATCTTCAAATGCTTCTTGCTCACAACTAAACACTCGGCATTGATTCGCGCTATACCAAGCATAGTCAAATAAACCTTGAGCTTTAGCTAGGTTAAGTAAGTGCTCTACTTCATATTGAGTGTAACTTTTATCATCACTGTTAAGTTTAGCGTAGGCACGAGCGCTCAAGCGCCTATCAATGCCCTTGGCAACTCTAAAGAGAAATGGCTGCTGTTTAACGAAATTAAATACTGCAGGCATTTTCGTTTTAATAAACTGTTTATTAATCATTATGCTAAACCAAAAAATTGAAGGGCATTTACCGTACCGTTACCAGTAACATCGTCATCTATATCAAAAATATGCCTAACCGTATGCGGTATCATATTCGGTTTACTCATATAACTGTTCAAGAGCATTTCAAGCTCTTCAACACTGAATATAACACCGTTTTTTGCAGTATGTTCGCAGTAATCTAAAGCGCCTACCATCACTTGTTCAAGTTCATGAAAATATCGCTGCGACGCCACTTTGCGGCCATAATAAAAATCGAATTTGCTTAGGTCAAAAGTATTCAAGCGAATACCTCTAAACTGGCCAAAAGGAGCCGTCAGTAAACATTCTAAAAACATTGACCGATCAAGCGGTAGGTAGCCATCACCAATTTTGACATTTTCTTTCAAATATCCCTGCATGGTCGCATTGTCATTTTCAATAATGTGCTCACCAGGGTTAGAAGAAATTAAATAATGGCCATGGGTATCTTTATCAAGCAATATACCCAGCAAAGACTGAATCGTACCAGAATATCCTAAATCAACTATATGCAGCTTATCCTGCTGGCTAACCCCCATACTATCGAGGTAAAGAAGGTATGCGTGCTTACTCGGTGAGATAATCTCTTCTATTCGTGAGGTATGCTCACAAAGTACCTTAATAATTTTCTGTCTATCTTCAGGTAACGACACCTGTTGCTGACGAATGTCTTGAGCAAAAATATGCTTTATTTGCGCATTAGACAGTAAAAAACGGGTACGAATTAAGTCATAAAATGAACCACTGAAGTCGCTTTTAAGTGAATAAACATAACTACGACTATCACTGAAAAGGATTTTGAACAAAAAGGCACGTGATGCCAGCAAATAATGGCTCTCACGCTGTAAGTTTGCACCACAAAGATAGTGTGTATAAGCCTTTTCTAGCCAATAACCTTCACGCGCTAAAAAATAAAGAGGGGTATTAGCTGGGGCATTATTAACTAAGTTTCGTGAAAAGAAGCTCAGTAACGGACCCATAAAAGTCGCCCCAAAAGACGTAAAGCGCGCTTCGTGTACTCTAGATTCGTTTACATTTGCCATCATTCAACTAACACCTTGATATTTAAAACCAAAAAATCACCCTAATACAAGAACTATTTCACTGTCGATGATTGCCAATCTTCATAAATTAGAAGCTAGTGTAAGTGGCACACAGAGTGAAGTAAACCTGAACGTCCCCTACTTTAGCAATAATGATCACTTGTGATTCAATTATAGAGAACTGGCTAAATGTAAAGAGCACAACCGTTAACATATAACAACACAACCACAGGACCTTTCACTTAGATAACCACTCCACACGATATTGATTTAGAGATGTAAGTTAGCAATATAAAATTGAGGTATGTATGATAACAATGTCATTACCCACCAGGCCTAATGAGTCACCTCATGCATAATAGTTATCATCAACACAAACAAAAACAGAGCCAAGGGCGTTGAAATATATGACGTATTGGGAACACCTATCCCAGCACAATTAACCACTGCCAAATAAGTCACGGGTATACACTTTATCGAATACATCAGCAATCACAGCCTCTACAGAGCTTGTGTTAAGTAATTGTTGACTGAACCATAATCCGTAAGTGTGGCAATGATAACAACATCAACATTTTGTAAGGCTAAGCTTTTATCTAAAATTGCAATGAAACCTAATACTTCATTTTACAAATAATGTTCAATCTCATTATTAACAATAGGCAACACTATATTGTTTAATAAATCGACTTTCTCTTGCGTAATATCAAATGCAATCAATTTATTATGTCGGGCGAGTAAAATTACATTAGATGAACCAACATAACTTGTGCCAGCAATTGTAACGTTTATAACAATCTTCGTAATGCTTAAATATAAAATCTAAGATAACTTTTTACGATACTCGAAAAGCTTACCTTTAATAAATGGCCCTTCAGGTCTGGCTTTGTGAGCTATTTCCATTAACCTTAAAGCTTGTTCGAGATTGCTACTTTCAAGCAGCACGGCTTGATCGCGAATAAAGTCAACATCCTTCTGACACTCAACATCCTCAAGCGTAACAGTTGATAAATTTAATCTAACTGGTGGTTTCATGCGCAGGTAACGGTAGCCACGTTGAACTAAGCCATCAATTTTAGGCTGTTCTATTGATTTAATGGCTTCTAAAAACTCTTGCTGGTAAGGAGCTGCACCGGTGATTTTGATTTGCTCTGAGTTTATAGCGTTTAAAAGCCTACTTTTACGTTGCGCAGCCATTACAGCACCTATAGATGCCTCAACGTTAATATCTATATCTGCATTTTTATCGACAATTAAAGGCGTAAAACCATTGTTATCAATAGTAACAAACCATTTTTTGTTTAAATCAGTAACAGAAATACTAATTGCTTTCCCTTTACTTTGGCTTAGCGGTTTAGCTAAAAGTAAATTTAGCGCTTTACAAATAGCCCTATACTGTAGTTTTTTAGGTATAATTTTTACTGCTGCGATTAAAATTTTTGTATTCATAAGTGTGATTTAATCTCTTTTACTCTTATATTAATCTTTAACAAGTGGCCATCTTTAAGTAGGTAAACACTTTACGCATTTTAGCTTGAGCCTGACTAAAAGAGTATTTTTCATTGGCAAGGATGCGTTGATTACTTGATAACCTTTTCCATAAAACATTGTCAGTATTTAAACAAGCAATATACTCAACCCATTGTTGCGGTGTTTCAGCAATAAGTGTGCTGATGTTATGGCTTAGCCCTGTACTTTCTGCCGCAATAGGGGATAGCACACTAGGTAATCCATACGCGGCAGACTCAAGCACTTTTCCCTTAATCCCCGCACCAGACAATAGCGGCGCAATAAAGACTTTATGACGCTGAAAAACATCATCTAAATCTGCCACATAACCAATAAATTTCACTTGCGGATGTAGATATTTTTTAAAAGAATCTGGCATGTTACTGCCGTAAAAGTAAACGGTCACACTTGGGTTGTTATCAATCAAGAGAGGAAAAACTTCTGCCATAAAAAAGTCAACCGCTTCTACGTTAGGTAAATGACGATACCCACCTAAAAAAGCAATTCCTTCCCTGCTTTCAAACGAAGCGGGTAACGGCTTTTCATCTAATACCCATGGGCACTTAAAAATGTTGTCTTGCCTTAACACATGCGAGGCAATCACTGCGTGCTCTGTTTCGTTATATGACAATACCGCATCAGCTTTTCTGATCACATCTAACTCAAGCCGTTTAGTGTTTAAAGCGTTAGCTAAAGCTTGCTGAGTGTGTTCAGACGAGCATTGAGCGGCCAATGCTGAACGAATTTCACGTAAAAAGTGTAAGTCAGCATTGTTGAAAATTATTGGTAGGTTTGGCGCGGTTTCTTTTAGAAAATCGATAAAATGGGTTGCAACATTATAACGTGTGATATAAATGGCACTAAGCTCTGGCAAACGCTGACAAATCGCATCTCCAAGGGTCGGATAATAAGGCGCATAGCACACTTCAACCCCTTGTGACTGTAACTGTGCAGTATAGTTATCTGTCTCAACGAAATTCATTGGCACAAATATGACCTTGTAACCTAATGACTGAATTAATCGCAGTTCTTGTATTGCCGCGTACGAACCTGCATCTTGGTCTGGTGATGGTGTTTGGAGGTCTAACATCATCACAGTGCCTAATATCGCTTTGCCAGTCACCACCGAAAGTGTTGGTAAATCGACACTTTGTTGATAAAGCAGCTGTAATAAATCAGGATTAATTGGAGAAAGTAGTGGCTTATTCACATTAGGGGCAACATGACAATAATCTTGGGTTTCACATACCTCAAGACCAAGCTTGCCTTGTTGTTTAAACTCTGTCTGCCAATAAAAAAATACATCCTCAATACTATAGCAATCAGGCGGGATAGATTGAAACAATAAATCACACTTACGGTAAGCTGCAGCCGTACCAATAGCAAAGTCAATTGTTTTAACAAAACGCTTACGGCTATCATTCGCAGAATATCGGCGTTCTGGTGATGCAAAGCATATAGGATCAGTAGGCTCAGTTAATGTGGTAGACAACTCGGACAATAAACCTGAACTATTAACCAAAAGCCCTATGTCATCAACTAAGCGTTGAGCGGCAAATCCAACCTGTTCAAATTCTAAAGCGTCAACCAAACGCTCAATACTCGCAATACCAAATTCACAATCGCGAGGGCAAAAAACAACATAGTCACTTTTGGCACGGCTGAGTAATGCAGCTATTTTTTCAGCCAAAGGCGCTTGCTCTGCGACGTCTACATTAACAATATGACTCGCATGACCATCTATATAACTACCAACAAGTACATTACTTAACCCTAAAACCTCATAATCTTCATTTGGCATACTGAGATAAAGCGATGCTAGCATTTTGCCTAGTTTATCAGTGATATTAACCGGTAATATGATACTAACTTTAGGTTTAGCAGCACTTGGAAAACTAAAACCATTGGAACGATTAAGCGTCAAATCATGATACGCATTAATCACATTGGTACTATCAACGCTATTAGCAGCAACGGTATTAATTTTGTTAGCAAGTAGCGCTAACCGATTTGTATTTATACACCCTTTTTGCTCGCGATTTTTTTTAACAACATTGGTGCTCCCAGCCACTAGGGGTAACAATTCAATATAATCCCCCCAAACAAAACAAGGAAAACCATTAACCGCCAAACGAAAAAAGCCGGCAGTAAGCCAGCTAAATTGTGGTGGTACCGTAATTAAAAACGCTGTTTCGCCTACAGCGACTTGAATTTTTTTTGTCGTTATAAGCTGTTCGTTACAATATAAGGTCAGCTCAAGTTCACGATCTTCGAGACTATGACAAGTAAACTGAAATTGCCTTGGTTGACATGCCATAAACTGGATTGAAACAGACTGCTTATCTGCAGGAATGAGATAACTTGTGTTTACAACCGGTAACCCCTGCTCGACAATTAACGTTAAAGTTTTACCTGCCATGGCATGCAGAGGTAAATCAATTGAAACAGAAAAACTGCAATGACCAGTGCCAAAACCGGCTTGTTTAAGGTCGTCACGAAACAAGTTTGCCACACCTTGAGTAATGATATTATCATTAAGACAAACATAAAAATTAACGGGTTTATCTGGTGTGTCAGGGTTAAAAATCCAACCCAGTAATTTGCCCGAATCAAGCACATCTATATGGCCCATTACTGAGCTTTGTTGAGTTTCTAACATTACGGTTCCACCACTGCACTGAAATAAATAAGCCGTTATTTACCGAAATGGGCTGTTAATACTTTTTCCAACACATTCATACGAGCCGAAAGTTCAGCAATGTTGTGAACGACTACGTTAACAACCGTATTCATTGATGTTTGTTCATTCGTAGGTGTAGCTGATTCAATTTGCTCAGCAATCCGAGTCGCTTCAACAGCCACTAATTGCTGAAAGTCACCTAATTCATTAGCAAACTTAGCTAAAAATTTAGCTTTTTCTATCTCTTGTGTACTGATTTTTAACTCAACTGGCTCTGTTTGACTTAGTAAACCATCTAAATAAACATTACAGCTGACTACTTCGGCAGGAAAATTAGCTTTATTAAGCGATAAACTAAAACCGTAATGACCATCACCAATGTTAGCTTGTTGTAAGTCTTCACGAAACACATCAGCAACGCCATGAGCTAATACGTCGTCATTGTGCTTAAGCTCTACAACAACACGACGATCAGCTTGATTAACATGACGACACCAACCAATGACTTTGTCATTGTCTACTGCATCAACATAACAAGTATAATCATCAACACTAGGCGCGTTTAATGCCAATGGATATGCTTGCTCATTAACTTTATGTCCGTCAATATACACATCAACATGGTCAATATTTGCTGTTAAAACAGATGCATTTGGCACTAACGCAAATGCTGAATCTCCAAAGCCTGCTGCAGCAAGATCTTCTCTAGCTATATCGGCAACCGTTTGCCATAACAAAGTAGAGCCAGAGAAAACTTCGATTTTTACGGGTGTTTGTTTGGCATTTTTATTCAACGCCCAGCCAGAAATCATGTCAGCTGAAACAACATCAATATGAAACTGGTATTGCTGTAACGGAGCAGGTGTGGCCATTTGTTGTTTTATTTTTTTTTCGATTTTTTTTAGCATGATTATCTTAGCTCTTATCTAATGTGTTAAATCACTCAATGTTAGTCAATATACCATGAACTGTGTTTATGAACATCGTCACGATTGATCATTTCCTCGCGGGTAAACCAGCGATATTGGTGATGCTGCTCTGCTGGTAATGTATTTAAATCGATATCTAACACTATTTTATAACCTAGCACAATATAATGGGTCGAAACCTCATCGCCAAATACACTATCAGTATAAAAGTGCTCAAACGGCCCAAGACATAAAGCCTGGCTTCGGTTTATTGTTACACCCAGCTCTTGTTGCCCAAGCCGAGTAAAGGCGGCATCAAGCGTCTCATTTTTTTGCACTCGCCCACCAGGAACAAACCAAAAACATTGGGCAGGCTTGTTATTTCGCAAGCCCAATAAAAATTGGCCTTGACTGTTTTCTATCAAAAGGTCAATTGATATCAGTGGCGTTGAATCAATAACAGTCGTAAAAGTACTTTTATCTAAGAACATACAGTATCCAACATCTTGGGGTATTCACGATCAATAATGCCGTAATTGATTAATCAATTACGGCATTAACAAGAAACACAGTATCGATTACCCACGAAAGTTATCTTGATTGGCTAAAAACCATTGATAGGCATTTTTTAATCCAGCTTCAAGGCTATACGAATATTGCCAGCCTAATGCTGCCAGTCTATCAACATTCATTAATTTACGTGGAGCACCATCGGGTTTCGTGGTATCCCAAACGATGTTGCCATTAAACCCTGTGACTTTAGCTACCGTTTCAACTAACTCCCTGATGGTGCAATCAACACCAGTACCAACATTAATATGGCTTAGCATTGGTTCAGTGTTGGCATCGTAAATCGCCTTATCCAGTTCCATAACGTGAATAGAGGCTGCCGCCATGTCGTCAACATGTAAAAACTCGCGCATCGGCTTGCCACTGCCCCAAGCAATCACTTCATTGTCACCACGAAGTGCCGCTTCATGAAAACGGCGCAATAATGCAGGGATAACATGAGAGTTTTCTGGGTGAAAGTTATCGTGTGGGCCATATAAATTGGTTGGCATAACACTGCGGTAGTCAACCCCATATTGACGATTATACGATTCACATAACTTAATACCGGCAATTTTAGCAATGGCATACGGCTCATTGGTTTCTTCTAATGTACCTGTTAATAAGGCCGTTTCTTGCATTGGCTGTGGCGCTAACTTAGGGTAAATGCACGATGAGCCTAAAAATAATAATTTTTGCACACCAGCTTTATAGGCACCATGAATGATATTGCATTCAATCATTAGGTTTTGGTAAATAAACTCAGCAGGGTAAGTATTGTTAGCATGAATGCCCCCAACCTTTGCGGCCGCCAAATAAACCTGCTCAATGCCCGAACCGGCAAAAAAATCGGCTACGGCTTGCTGATTAGTTAAATCAAGCTCTGTACGGCTACGAGTGATTATTTCAACATCACCTAGTGCTTGAAGTTGTCTTACAATGGCTGAACCAACCATACCATTGTGGCCAGCAACAAATATTTTTTTCATCTCAAATCACTTAATTAATTTCATATAAAGAAAACACTGAGAAACACAGTAGTAAAAAGATTCCATTATCACAACAGAGAACACAGAGAAAACTCGGAGTCAGAGCAAAAACAAATAAAATATCTGATCTTTACTCTGTGCAGTGCGAAGCACCTCTGTGTACTCGGTGGTTAATCGCTCTTATTTCCTCAAAAGGACCAAGCCTAAAGATTCAATAATCACCACTGAGGACACAGAGAGCACCGAGAAAGATAATCAAAAGAAATTATTAATCTTGACTCTGTGTAGCGCATAGCACCTCGGTGGTTAATCGCTCTTATTTCCCCAAAAGGACCAAGCCTAAAGATTCAATAATCACCACTGAGGACACAGAGAGCACCGAGAAAGATAATCAAAAGAAATTATTAATCTTGACTCTGTGTAGCGCATAGCACCTCGGTGGTTAATCGCTCTTATTTCCCCAAAAGGACCAAGCCTAAAGATTCAATAATCACCACTGAGGACACAGAGAGCACCGAGAAAGATAATCAAAAGAAATTATTAATCTTGACTCTGTGTAGCGCATAGCACCTCGGTGGTTAATCGCTCTTATTTCCCCAAAAGGACCAAGCCTAAAGCTTCAATAATCATCACAGAGAAAAACTCGGAGTCAGAGCAAAACTAAATAAAATATCTGACCTTTACTCTGTGTAGCGCGAAGCGCCTCGGTGTTCTCGGTGGTTAATCGCTCTTATTTCCTAAAAAGGACCAAGCCTAAAGATTCAATAATCACCACTGAGGACACAGAGAACACCGAGAAAGATAATCAAAAGAAATTCTTTAGTCTTGACTCTGTGCAGTGTGAAGCACCTCGGTGTACTCGGTGGTAGATAGCTCTTGATCTCGCCTTCGAGGTAAAAAGCTTAAAGTATTTACTCTTTAGCCACAGACACATCATAGCCATGCTGTTTTAAAATAGCATGTTGTTTAGCTTTACCTAAATCGTGTTGAACCATTTCAGCACACATTTGCTCTACGGTAATTTCTGGCGTCCAGCCCAGCTTAGCTTTTGCTTTAGCAGGGTCACCCAATAAGGTCTCAACTTCTGCAGGGCGGAAATAACGCGGATCAACCTTAACAATAACATCACCAACGCTAACACCAGGTGCATTATCGCCGCTTACAGCAGTAACCGTTGCAATCTCATTGATACCTTGGCCACTAAACTCAAGCTCAATGCCAGCCTCTAGTGCTGACATTTTAACAAATTCACGCACTGAAATTTGCTTACCTGTCGCAATAACAAAGTCATCTGCTACATCTTGTTGTAACATCATCCACTGCATACGCACGTAATCTTTAGCATGACCCCAATCACGTAATGCATCCATATTACCGAGGTACAAGCATGGCTCTAACCCTTGGGCAATATTGGCAATCGCACGGGTGATTTTACGGGTTACAAAGGTTTCACCGCGACGTGGAGATTCATGATTAAACAAAATACCGTTACATGCATACATACCGTAAGACTCACGATAGTTAACCACAATCCAGTAGGCATACATTTTCGCTACAGCATAGGGCGAGCGCGGGTGAAACGGCGTAGTTTCTGTTTGCGGAATTTCTTGTACTTCACCATAAAGCTCAGAGGTAGATGCCTGGTAAAACTTGGTCTTTTCCTCCAAGCCTAAAAAGCGAATCGCTTCTAATAAACGTAGCGTACCCATAGCATCAACATCAGCGGTATATTCTGGGCATTCAAATGATACAGCCACATGCGATTGCGCACCAAGATTGTACACCTCATCTGGTTGCACATCTTTAATAATACGGGTTAAGTTAGATGAATCGGTTAAATCCCCATAGTGTAAGAAAAACTTAGGGTTAGCGGCATGACGATCCTGATAAATATGATCAACTCGTTCAGTGTTTAGCGATGAAGCACGACGTTTAATACCGTGAACTTCATATCCTTTTTCTAATAAAAGCTCTGCTAAATAAGAGCCATCCTGGCCGGTTACACCGGTGATTAACGCTTTTTTCATTTTTTAACTCTAGTTAATTAATAATAATGACCATACAAAGTGTTTTATATTTAGTGGACGACATCTTCCTCTCTTTTTTGAAACTTTTTTATCGCATCTAGAACGCTATAAACCAGCCTTATTAGAAAATGTGGCAAACACCCTATACAACAGTAAACAAGCCTTTAGGAAACCTCCTCAAATGAATTTATTAAGTTAGCAAAATGCAAGATTTCCCCTCATCATTCTGACCCTATAACTTTTCATATCATACCATCACCTTATCTCTAAACTCATCGATAAAGCATTGATTATTATCATAAATATCATAGCTTTCTTGTATGAATTTATGCATATTTACTGGAGTTCCTTTTCTAATTGTATCTCTGATAGCGAAACTAGACCTAAAATAAGGATTCGTTCTCATAACCAAGTTATTTAAAACTTCTCCGTCACCATACTGTATGTTATGATCAATATTTAAGAATGTCATTAGTTTTTGGACTTGAGTATCTAGCAACTTTTTCGTGGGGTGATTAAAAGTGTGAAATAAGACCTCACCGTTATCAAATCCACTCTTAATAACATCCTTCATTTTTATATCAACATTTTTTTCTCTTACCCTAAGAGAATTCAAGGATTTCTCCGCTGCACCTCCATATCGAAATTTATTATATTCAACATCCATAAATCTTTCAAAAGCTTGTTCAGGGGGGAGCTTATCTATATAACTTTCTAGCACAGTTAGGTTGTGATAATCACCTAAAGGACTTTGCAACCTTACTCCATTGACTTTTGGGATATAACACCAATCTGGATGATAGCCTTCAAAGTGAAGATTATGAATGCGTATAACCTTTTCAGGATAAAGGGAGAGTAAATTCTCGGTATTTATACCTTTATAGTAAGCCCCGACATTCTGAGTAATGATAAAATCAACATCATCTAAAATATCAAATATAGATTCATCATGGTCGAACAAGTGTACAGCGATACTTCCGTATGAGATGAGCTTATTACTCTTAGACTCTAAAATATCTGAAACAACAGCAGCCTGGCAATTACCAATAACAAAAAAAGTTGTTATTCCTATTAATTCCTTTATTTCAACTAATGACTTTCTTAGGCTAGCATCGTTAGGAGTTTTTTTCGATGCTAAAGAAAGGAGTTTATATGAAAGAACAGGGTTACTTTTCTTTAACAAATAACCAGCATTTTTGATATTAGTTATATCGCTATCGGTAAATAGTGACTTTTCCATATAAATCATTACCTTATCATTCAGCTAACATCCATCGAAAATCTGAGTCGATTGAATTTGAAATCTCTTCATAGTTTGCTAATTTTTCTTCCAAACTAGTGGGGTTGGTTCTACCGAACTTGACCTGAAAAGCTACATCTACTTTTTCTTCTCTCTCAACGGCTAAATCTATTAACTTGTTTGCGCTGTAGACTGGGTCTTTTTCGATATCTTTTTCGTAATAAAGAGTTTCCCAGTTATGAGCTCGAAAGTAATTTTCAAGCAGTGAGTTTACCCAAGCGCCATTATGAAGTACTTCATTAAGAGAACCTGTAAAGCCTGTATCCCAATCTTTTAGTTCGTTGACGGGGAAATTAAGCGTCGATTTTTGTGGGTTTTTTTCGCCATTTTGAACATGCCATACTCCAGTTTTTGCCGCTGAGTGGCATGAAACTAAGCGCTTAAGAACATTATTTCTAAGCAATAATACAGGAGTAAGTGAATAGCTTTTAGACAAACGATGCACAAACTGCAGATATTTTTTTACTGCATTTGAAGTGTCTTCGTTTTCAGAAACTGCTCCCAAAATATTGATTAGCTTTACTTCAGCGCCAAATGAACTGAGATCGTTTGGCTGTAACTCGCCAAAAAAGTTATTTAAGTCATTTTCGGACTTAAATATCTCACCTTTTTGTTCTGCCAGTGTAAATACTTCACCCATCCAGTTCATACTAGGGTACTGGTCAACAAGATTACCTAATACGGTTGAGCCACTTCGGCCAAGGTGCACTAGTAATATATTTTTCATTATTCGTCCTATTAACAATGACTATGCCGTACATAGCAAAAAATTAAAGTTCTTGATAAAACTCTGAATCTCTGAATCTCTCAAAGAATGTTTGGTAAGACAACTCTATGCTAAATTGTCTGTTACTTAAATAGTCATGAGCCGCTTTAATACGCTGCTTGTTTGCCAGCAACACTTCCGCCTCAGCAATATCGTTTATGTACAACGGATAATCTTGACCCAAATATTCCACAACACTTGGTAAAGGGTTAATCAGTAACGGCGTTTTACGGGCAATACATTCCAATACTAAATTATTTGCCGCAGTTGCGTATAACCAACACACCACAACTGAACCGCTTAGCAAGTCATCGTATTCTTCATTAGACACCATGGTAAACACTTCAACATCGGGATCGATACTGTTACCAAAGACGTTTATCTCTTTTTGTAGATATTCATCGGTATGTGTTTTCTTCAACATTACCCGTCTATGACCATTAGCCTTAATCTGATGAATTGCCTGTAACTTACGAAGCCAATCTCCTGCCTGTACCAATGTTGGCGTGTTTGTATACCGTTCATAATCGAATGGTTTGAGGTTATCGAAATCGGTTGGATGCAATAAGGAAACAACCGGAATACCTGGTAAATGATACTCCAAATCTCTTTTAAGGTCGTCACTTAACGTAATGAGACCTTTACAATGAGGTAAAGATGCCTTCCATAATTCCGATTCAAAAATGACTTCAGGTGACACGTGCGTATGGAACCAGTTCGGTGCAAAAAACGGGACATGAATAATTCCCACCCATGGCCTTTCTATGGGTGTCGGCGTGGCTGAAGCTGCCTCTCCAGGCTCATCACCCCACACAAAATAACGCTCTATAAAAGGAAGAAGTAATACGCCACTACCATCGGTTTCTAAAGGAAGAAGCGATTCGGCTATTTTGTTAAAACTGTTTCGATGCTCACCATAATGCAAATTGGAACCGAAGATGTTTAGCTTTTTAGGGGCTGCTTGCTTCATTTCCATTTGCTTGTATAGGTAGAAAGGCACAAAATCGTCTTCCACTCTTTTGTGAAATGCTGCCAATTTATCGCCACGTCGGTTGTGTGATTCAAGGTTTACATAGTAGTACCCAAGGCCTTTACCATTTAAGTAGCCCACTTCGCCGTCGTTGGTAACTTTTAGCCAAAATGCCCAATCGGCAAAGGTACCATATCGGTCCTCATCAAAAAAACCGTGCTTGTCATGTAAATCACGTCGCCAAATAGGCATACAATGGGGGATGTTATGTGGGTTCAGGGTGTAACTCCCACTCTCATTTTTATCTAAATTACCCAGAGTAAGAAAGTCAATAGAGCCCTCTTGGTCACTATACCATGGGTATTCTATTTTGTGAGCATCTATGTCGCCTGAAAAAGTATAAAAAGGATGAAGTGCACTGGCTGCAAACGTAAACCCTTTTTTACTTGCTAGATCGTACACAAGCGTGCTCACGTGCTCAGGGTCGCGTAAGTCATCCACATTAGCATTGGATACAAATTCGGTAGAAGCCATTCGGATACCGATATTCCAACACTCATACAATCCAGGGTCTTGCCTGTTCCAAACGAATATCGCATTTCTCTGCTCTCGGAGCACCCGTTTTATACTCTGTATTTCAACTTCTGTCGGAGTTGTAATGAGATAGAAATGATCTATATCATTGTAATTACTTAAAGATTGACAATTATCGATAAAGGTATCAATGAACTCATCAGTTTTAAACATCGATGTTACGAATGAGCACTTGCGCTTATCATACTCGGTGTAGACTATTTCACCTCTAAACTCTTCTTCATACCTGCTGTCTTGGAACCACTTAACGTTAACCCCTAAGGTATCAGGGTCACAGAATTTCATTTCCTTTAGGTCTCTGAGGTCTAAAATAAGCTCATCTACCCTATTTACAATATTACGAGTGAGTCGACTTGTGTCATTTACAATAACAAACGAATCAGCCCAGGTTATATCTCCATTTAGAGCGCTGTCAATAAAGCCTGAAATACTATCAACACTATGAAAATAGATATTTTCATTCAAAAAAAGAATATCAGAAAAAGAGTTTACGAATTTACCGATAACGCCCCCTTCAACGACAATATTGATTTGCATATCATTTTTTTCGGCAATAGCTTCCAAACTTTTTAGCGCCTGCAAGTACGAATCAAACATCTCCTCATTATCACTTAGTACAACCCAAACAGTCTTCCTCGTATTAAAAAAGTAGTTTTTACCACTGTAGTTGTTTTTTAGCCATGAGCAAGATATCCAAGGAACGCCTCGCACACTCCCCGCTGGATTTAAACGAGATGCGATAAAATAATATTTTGCATTAATATTTTTTTCTTTTCCATTTTCAGAATAATAGAATTCATCTGATTTCAACTCATCTTCGTGATGAACAATAATAATATCTAAACACGGGTTTAATGGCTGGTAACCAGAGTCAATCAAGTCCGAAGCCAGCATTAAGTCGCAATTCATTTGCCCCATAAAGTAAAAAGCATTTTGTTTGAGCAAACATGGTTTATTTAGCACCCACGCATCTGCAGAAACATAATTTGGCAAACCATTATCAAGCTTTAAATACATCTTCAGCTTTCCATCAATAACTTCGTGTCGACTTAATGCCAACATACCATTAGCTGGAAATTGCTCATAGACAAAGAAATCGATGGCATTCTGAACATCCAGGTCACTATTAAAACTCACATCGCCGTTAATAATTGCAGCAAAATCAGTTTTATTCTCAACTAGCAACATATTACTGAAATCAATAAGTGTTTGAAAAGTAGGTCGTGTTTTATTTTCTACTATCCGTACTTTTTTGTGGTCAATATGATTGAAATTATCAGTAATTTCTTGAGCATCTGATTCCGTAACAATATAAATTAAATTTATGTTTTTATTATAAATATGACTTTTTAAAGCTTTTTCGATAGGTTCTTTCATAACACCATCAAAAAAAGCAAACGAAGTAATCACATCAAACCTATCCATAAATCTTACTCTCCCTTATCGATTCATCTACTACTTTTTTAAATTTCCAGGCTGAATAAGTTATTTTCTCTAACAAATAAACATTTGATGTTTGCTCGTAAACCGAGAGACCATAAAGAAAAGTGGACACTAAATTCGAGGGATCTCTTTTGAAGTTCGACTCGAGATACTCTCTAGTAAAATCGCTAAAAAAAGTGTAGGAAGTGTGACCCCACCTAAGCTTAAAAAATAAATATTTAATTAGCCTTAATGATGACTCCGTTGCATTTCCGATAGTTAACTCACGAATAATTTCATCTACACTAGTGTGAATTGTTTTTTGGTCAGGATCAATCCCTTTAATTACCTTAACAATCTCATAAAATCTCTTGTAAAGCATTTTCAAAAACCCATAGTTAGTTTAATATTTTAAATCCACAAATAGAGAATTAAATCCCTGAGCATATTCGCCCCTCATATTCACCATATCAGTCTTATTTCTTTTTTTAATTTCATCACTACTTCTCCCACTATCCCCAGTTACTTGAAAAGCACCAAAAATTTCTTCAAAATTATCATCAAATGGTAGATCAAGCTTTTGGCAAATCTTACCCATTACATCCTGTGGCTCATCAACAAAGTCTTCATATTTAAAAATCTGCTCTGTCTGAAACTTGTCAAGCATGACTAATATACGACGGCAATATTCATCAAAGCTATCTGGAGAAAAGTGCACCCAACCGTTTTTGACTAAAGAAGCATAAGAATCAATTGGATCCCGAATCGTTAATATTGACTTAATCTCAAAATCTTCTTCTAATAGTTGGTGTACTCTACTTTTTTCTGGCAGTTTAGCTGAAGTACAATAGTCAGAGTGAGTGTGGTCTCTTAGTACTAAGATTCCCCCTAACTTCTCAACATGCTGGTAAGTAGACATCACCGCTTGTTTAAATAATTTTCCCGCTAGATCTTGGTGATTAGGCACACCTGCATAATGGCTTAATGCTATCAAATCAGTCGGTGAATACTTAGGCTTTCCCCTGCCAAGGGCTAAATCAGTAAATGGATGAACCTCGCTTAATAAATACACATTTGGCAATGCGGCTAAACATTTAGAAAGCAATGATCCACCACTGCAGGCAAGATGATGAATAATTCGTAATTTCGGCTTCTTTTTCTCATATCGCTGACAAATTTCATCACAACGAGCGAGCAAAGAAGGTGTATCTAATACCTCGTCTAAACTGTGTAATAGACTTGAGGTGCCAGATTCGATTTGTGGATTCTGCTCAATCAAATCTATTGATTCATTAAGTGATTGGGTAAAACGCTCGAAATCACTAGCCATGATCTATCCCTCACTCTCTTGTTTGATCAAGGAAGTATCAGACAATATTTCAGGATGCGCTTGCTGTAAATTAAAATAATACTTAGATGCTGTGGTCAACTTATCCCGTAACTCTTTAACTAGCTCAATCAACTCTTGCTCAGATTCCACCTTTTCAGTATAGCTTTTACGAAGATGCTCTAAGTCCACTTGGGACTTAGTCAGTATCTTTTGACTTAAATGACTGCTACGACTCATTTCTTTTATTTCTTGCTTATGTTCTTCAAGTTGGTTATTTAATGATTCAGCCCTGCTTTTATGCTCTAAATGCCATTTATTCTCATTGTCGCGCTGTGTAGTTCTTTCTATTAACTCTGCTTCTAATTCGGTAACTTTAGATTGTAGTTTTTTAATGTGTGATGAGGACTCATCACTTTTAGCCTGTGAATCATGTTGAAGTTGTTCTAATTGGTTTTTTATTAGCGTTTTTTCAGCTTCAATTTTATCTCGGTCTACTTGTAGCTTATTCCTTTCCTCTACCGCTTGTGCCTTCCCAGCTTTGACCTTGTCACTCTCAGCCTCTAACTTGTTTCGCTGCTCTAGCATCTGCGTTTTTTCAACTTGTAATTTGTTAAGCAGCTCAATAGTTTGTGCTTTTTCAGCCTCAGCCTTGTCTTTTTCTGCTTGTAACTTGTTACGTTCCTCTATTACCTTCGCTTTTTCAGTTTTCAACTGGTCACGTTGCTCTACCGCTTGCGCCTTTTCAGCCTCAACCTTATCTGTTTCTGCTTGTAACTTATTGCGTTCCTCTACTGCCTTCGCTTTTTCAGTTTTTAACTGGTCACGTTGCTCTACCGCTTGCGCTTTTTCAGCCTCAATCCTGTCTCTTTCTGATTGTAACTTATTACGTTCCTCTACTACCTTCGCTTTTTCAGTTTGCAACTGCTCACGTTGCTCTGCTGCCTGAACTCTTTCAGCCTCAAACTTGTCACTTGTTACTTTTAGCTTATCGTTTTCTACTCTTAGCTTGTTACTCAGCTCTACCACCTGTGCTTTTTCAGCTTCAGCCTTGTTACTTTCAACTTTTAACTGGTCTCTTTCTACTCGTAACTTGTTACACTGCTCTACCGTCTGCGCTTTTTCTTCTTCTAGCTGGCTAAAGCCGTTTGTTAAATTTAAAAACTCTTCGCTTACGCTAATTTGATATTCTTCTAGTTCTGATTTTGCTTTATTTTCGTTTTCAACAAGTAAACTTTGACTGTTTTGTAATTCGGTTTTTAAACACTCAACTTCGCTATTTAGTTGCTCGTTCTGTTTTTTAATACTCAATATCGAACTTGAAAGCTCAGTTTCATTTGATTCCAATGCCGGATCATTGCTGTTCAAAAGTAGCTCATAAGTAGTGAAGGCAGCATCTGAATTTATTGATACAAGCTCATAACCTAAACAAAATAAACTATTGAGCGCTTTACTCTTACCTGCTTCATAAGTTAAAGATGAAGAATCTTTTACTGACTGTATAATAACTCGTTCAAACAATACCAAATCTTGATGTTGACAATTATTGATTAAGTCAAACTCTATACCATTAAGTTGAATCACTAACATAGAGTGTTTAGCGTCTTTTGTCATTTTATGCTGTGCTGAAATGAGTTCGACTACATTATTTAATGAAAAAGGTTCTATAGGTGACTCGTCAATAACTTTTAAGTTTTTAAATTTAATTAAGAATTTTTCGGCACTTCCTGTACCGCTAAATTGTGCAGGTTGAGTATGCTGAAAGCCTACTTTTTTTCCAAAAGGGTTTATAGCTTTATGATAAACCGAAATATTTTTAACAGTATCGAAATTCTGTTTTAGTAATTTGCACTGACTTAACATCGCCTCAAACAAAAAAATACTTGTAGGCGATAATGTTTGGTAATAATCTACATCTGCGCCTGAACCAGCACCTAGGTGCACAACTATATCCACAGTTGACTGTTTTATTTTATCAACATTCAAGCTTGGTTTAGATTCTTGGTTACTATTCATAATACGGTCCCTTTAAAAGCGCTTTTAAGCCACATTATTTTAATTACAACTTATATTAATTAGTATTTTATATAACACGTTCAATCCAGCTTAATACATTAGCAAACAGCTGTTGACGATAATCATTAGAAAAATGACTAACTGACTTTGCTGTATGTTCACTCTCTAGATGGGTCTGCTTAGGCTTAACATTAAATATGGCATTTTGTACCCCATCAACACTCTTACATTGGAGCTGACTTAAATTGAGCCTAGCTGACTCTCGACTAATCCAGTTTTCTGTATAGTTAATAATACTAAGATGATGGTATGCAGCTAACCACAACACCCCTGAGCTTTGGTGTTGGTATATATCAGCATCATAATTAAAAAATATTGCATCACTTACTTCAAATAAATTCATTAAATCATGATGTTCTATAAACTTATTTTTTAATATTAAGTTACTGTATTTTTCTGCCAGTGCACTTAACCTCGAATCAGTATCACTCAATTCGATAGAATCATTGGTAATAGAATATTGAATAACAAACTTATAATCACCAAGCTTCGATAATAATGCCTCTGCTATTTTTGGCAGTTCTAAAAAGCCTTTGTTTATTTTTGCATCGCCAGTATATAAAATTATGCTTTTATTATTTTTTTTAATTGCATTACCTGTAGCATTTACACTTTCAATGGCATTGTTTTTACTAATTTTATTTTTATTTAACTTTTTATTCCCAAAAAGCAAACATGGTTGTATATCAATATTTTTGTTTAGCAGCTTCGAATAACTCCTTTGTAGCTCGTAATCCACAGCTAAAAAAGTAACATTATTATGTTTAGCCAAGTGCCTAAATGCCAACTCATAGTGCATTTTGCGTTTAACGGTATTAGCAGAATCCTTGGGACTATACATTAAGCCTATTAATAGCTTTATTTTTGAATAGTCTTCTAATAATAGCTGTTTATTTAATACGTCTAGCGCTAAAGCTAATGCTTTTGCATGCTGCCAGTTTAACGTGTGACACCAAAAAACTACTTTATTGTTGTAAACATTGAGTTCGAGGCTTAATTTAATAGCTCTTATGTATTCTAATGCTAAATAATTACAATATTTTTGTAATTCGATATTGCTGGGCGTTTTATAAAAATATCGATAAAAACCTGTTGTAAAATGGCGTGTTACTTTAACTTTGCAGTTTAATTTGCCCGTAAACTCTACAGGGCATTCTTTATGACACAGTAACTCAATATTGATGTTACTAGTCTCTAATAAAGCATCTGCTATTGCTAACATAGTGGCCGGATGGTGCCCCCCGAGTTCTCTTAAGCCTGGATCCAGTATAACAAGACTTTTATAATGCGATTCCATTACCAGTCGCATTTATAAAGCAAGTAACACTAAGCTACTTTGCAGATGACTTGGCACATCAACACTCTTTAGCTCTAATAGGTTCCAAATTTGCGATTGTTGGTGTTTAATATAGTAAAACTCTAGCTCTTCCTGAAGTTGGTTGATTTGTAATAAGCCAAGTTCATTTTCAGCTTCTAAATCAGTAACTTTTAATTCTAGTTGCTGAATTTTAGCTTGATGCTCTTTACTATTAGCGTTGTATTTTTCAACTGAAATACTATTACTCATTTTTTTATAGTTCTCATCTTTAAGCTGCTGTAATTCTTTATTTTTTTCATTAAATTGTTTTTGAAGTTTCTCATAATTTAAATAGGTTGCTTCCAGCTCTTGTTGTAACTGATTGATTTGCAGTAAGGCTAATTTGTTTTCATCGTTGAACGTTGTTTGCTGAGTATTTAATAGCACTAATTGCTCATCGTGTGATGCTTTCTCAGCTGTAAACTGTTGCTCTTTTTGTTCAAGAAGGGCTTTATTCTTAATGTTATCTATTTCACTTTTGGTAAAAGTTTGCTCTAGCTCTTCTTGTAGCTGACTGATTTGCAATAAGGCTAATTCATTTTCGCTATTTAATAAGTTTTGCTGCTTATCGAAAGAATCAAGTTGATGTTGCAGATCCTGTTGATTTGCTTCTAGTTGCCTTACACGTTGTTCGTTAGCTGTAGCGATAGTAGATAACTGCTCAAACCAATATTCTTGTCTTGAATTAACTGATCGGCCAAATTCAAATTTAACGATATCAGTAGAGCCCTCAAGTTGTTCATATAATTGTTGCAGTAAAGGCTTATTACTTAAGTTGTTAAAAACCTGAATAATTTGAGTGATTTTTAATAAATCTATAGGTTTGGCTACTAAGTTTAGCGCCTCAAGGTTTAAACCAGAAACGTTTGCAAGTAATGTTAAAAATTGATCTGCATATTCAGTCAAGTCAGCTTGATTGACTAACGATGAGTTAGGCAAACTCGAAAAATGCAAATTGAGTATTGCATTTGAATGACTAAACCACTCATCTAAAGCCTGTGAAGACAAAACACTAAATTCAGGCGAGGAATAAAACGAAATAATATGGTAGTTATCACACATTATTGGTGTTGAGCTAAATTCCTCAATATCACCATCATAAAAGTACAAACCAACTTGGCTTTGATGCTCTGATGCTGCTTTAACTTGCTGCAGTTCTAGTAAGCATTCATTTAGCTGGGTAATATCATTACCTGCCGCCGAACTATTTACGTTTATTGTATTGCGACCAACAAATTGATCAACTATAGCTTGTTTGCTTTCTAAACTAATTAGACCGCAAAATACCAGTAATTTCATGATAGATCCTTTAGTGTATGTTGCGACTAAAACTGCTAAGTTTAGTATTCATTATAATGTTTGAACTTTTAATAGGGTGTTACTAACATAATCGAGTGCATGTTGCTCAACATCTGATTCTGCATAACAACGAAGCTCTGGCGCATTACCAGATGGTCGTAAATGGATAATATCACCATCATTAAAGGTAATTCTTAATCCATCTGTTTGGTTAATATTTGAGATTATTTTTTGAGTATAACCCAATGCTAAAACAAATTGTTGTGGGGCTTTTATCGCATTAGCAATAATAGCGTTACTGCGCTCGGTTGCAAAATTTTTAATACGATCGCTAGCTGTAATGCGTTTAGGTAAAGCATTAACTGATTTTGATAACGGCTCTGTCATGTTTGCGGTTAAGGCAATAATAGCGGGTAAAATTGCGTCTCGAGTCGGTAAGCTTTTTAATACCTTGTCACCTATTGCAATATCACTACCTAACAAAAAGCCACCATTGGCCTCAAAACCAGCAAAAGAACGATATTGATTTTTTAACGTGTCAAATGCGGCAATAACATAAGGCGAACCAATTTTTGTTCTTATTACTTGCTTAAAGCTCTGTGTTAACTCAATGGCTGTATTACAGCTAACTGGTACGGCCAACGCTTCAATATTTAATGCTTGGGCGCACAGTAAGCCTAAAATATCTCCTCGTAACCATTCGCCATGCTCATCTGCAAGTAATGGCCTGTCGCCATCGCCATCAGTCGAGAACAAGGCATCTAATTGATATTGCTGAGTCCAATTACGCGCTTTTACTCTGTCTTCTTCTGCAACGGCTTCGGTATCTATTGGTACAAAAACATCGCTACGCTCTAGACGAATAACATCTGCGCCTAATTGATTAAAAATAGTATGATATAAGTCTCTACCCGCACTTGAGTGCTCATAAATCCCAATACGTTTACCCAGTAATGGTTGATTTGCAAAGAGTGAGGTATACCGAGAAATATACTGATTTACTGCATCTCGATTAACTTCAATTTCAGTTGTATTTGTAATAGCTTCAAATTCAATTTGTGCATTTAAGATACCGACTTCATCTTGTTTGGTGATTTCACCATCAGGTCGATAAAATTTTAATCCGTTACGGTCAAATGGAATATGACTCCCCGTGACCATAATACAAGGTAGATTTTGTTGCATCGACACATAAGCTAAAGCTGGCGTTGGCACAACACCATAGTAAATAACCTTTATATTGGCCTGTTGGGCTGCTTTAGCACATGCCATTGCCATACTATGGCTACTTGGTCGATTATCAATTGCTATAGCAATGGTATCAAACCGAAACTCAGGTTTTATTACGTCGATAAAAGCATGGGTAAAAGCACCACACACATTATTTGTAAAATCGCTAACGAGCCCTCTGGCACCACTGGTTCCAAAGGCAATTTGACTATTTTTTAATATATGGTGACTATTTAACATATTAACCATCTGTTATTACCCTTTTACGCGCCCATAACGATCTTCAAAACGAACAATGTCATCTTCGCCTAAGTAGCTTCCGGTTTGAACTTCAATCATTTCTAATGGAATTTTACCTGGGTTTTCTAAAGCATGAATCGTACCCAGCGGAATGTAAGTTGATTGGTCTTCTGTAACAATAATGGTTTGCTCACCATTGGTCACTTTTGCTGTGCCAGAAACGACAATCCAATGCTCACTGCGATGATGATGCATTTGAATTGATAACTTTTCACCCGGTTTTACGGTAATGCGTTTAACCTGGTCACGCTCACCAAAATCGATTGAATCATATTTACCCCAAGGGCGATAAACTTCACGATGTAGATGATGCTCTGTTCTATTTTGTGACTTAAGCTGTTCAACAATTGCTTTTACATCTTGTACTTTGTCTTTGTGGGCAACTAAAACAGCATCTTTTGTTTCAATAACAACTATATTATCAACGCCTACAGCAGCAATCATTTTATGTTCTGCGTTAAAATAGCTATTACTGCTATTATGCGTTAATACATCACCTTGCATAACATTGTTATTTAAATCTTTGTCAGAAATATCCCAAAGTGCAGACCAGGCCCCCACATCACTCCACTTGGCATCTAATGGAATAACTACTGCATTATCTGTTTTTTCCATTACCGCATAATCGATGGATTCTGATGGACATTTTAAAAATTCTTGCTCATTTACGCGAATAAAATCTAGATCTGAAGTGGTATGATCAATAGCTTTTAAACATGCTTGGTAGATATCTGGGCGATGTTTTTGCAGCTCTTTTAAATAATCAGAAGCCTTAAACAAAAACATGCCACTATTCCAATAGTAATCACCACTATTTATGTATTCTTGTGCGGTTGCTAAGTCTGGTTTTTCTACAAATTGATTAACGGTAAAGCCAGAAAGTTGTGAATCACCACGTTTAATATATCCGTATCCCGTTTCGGCATGAGTAGGCACAATACCAAAAGTCACCATTTTACCTTGCTGTGCGGCAACAGTTGCTTTTTTTACACTTTCTTCAAATGCAGCCACATCTTTAATGACATGATCAGCTGCTAAAACCAGCATCAACGCTTCATTATTTTGTTTTTGTAGTTCAAGTGCTGCTAATGCAATTGCTGGGGCAGTGTTTCGACCAACTGGCTCTAAGATTATTTGCCCTAGTTGATTAATTTCCCTTAATTGCTCTGCCGCTAAAAAACGATGGTCTTCATTACAAATAACAATATTTTTACTATCAGCAAAAGACAAAGTACGTAGTACTGTTTCTTGCAACATGCTGTTTGAGCTAGTTAGCTTTAAAAATTGCTTAGGGTGGAGTGCACGCGACATCGGCCATAAACGACTACCAGAACCGCCAGCCATAATTACAGGTACAATTTTCATTTTAATTCCTAATTTATTTTGATTGATATGTTCCATCTAATACTCCTTTCCACCAATTATCATTGGTTAAATACCAGTCGAGCGTTTTAGCGAAGCCACTTTCAAAGCTTTCTGCTGGTTTATAGCCTAATTCATTATTTGTTTTGGTTGCATCAATAGCATAGCGTCGGTCGTGCCCTGCACGGTCTGTAACGTAAGTAATTAGCTGCTCTACTTTATTAGCAATAGCCGATTTTGCATTAGGGAAGCGCTCTGCAAGCTCAGGATTGTTTGCAAACTTTTCGCCCATTACTTTACATACTAGTTTTACTATATCAATGTTGGCCCATTCGTTGTTGCCACCAATGTTATAGTTTTCACCTGTGCGACCTTTTTTAAGTACTAGCTCTATGCCACGCGCGTGATCTTCTACGTATAGCCAATCACGAATTTGCTGGCCATCACCATACACAGGCAATGGCTTATCGTTTAAGATATTAGTAACAATAAGCGGTATTAGTTTTTCAGGAAAATGGTACGGCCCGTAATTGTTTGAGCAGTTTGATGTAGTAACCTCAAGCCCATAAGTATGATGGTATGCGCGCACTAAGTGGTCGCTTGCCGCTTTTGACGCAGAATATGGTGAGTTTGGTGCGTATGCGGTTTCTTCGGTAAAGGCAGGATCAGTTGCGCTTAGAGTACCGTATACTTCGTCGGTGCTTACATGATGAAAGCGATGTTCTAATGGCTCATTGCCTGCAACTTTTGGCTCGTCTATCCACTTTTTTTTAGCCGCTTTTAATAAGCTATATGTGCCCAGTATATTTGTTTCAATAAAGGCATCAGGCCCTGTTATTGAGCGGTCAACATGCGACTCTGCTGCAAAGTGTACAATGGTATTAAGCTGGTGAGTGTCGATTAGGTTTTCTATTAGTGCTGTGTCGCAAATATCGCCATGTACAAAGGTCATGTTTGGGTTGTTTGCTACAGAGTCTAGGTTGGCTTTGTTGCCTGCGTAGGTAAGTGCGTCTAGCACTATTACTTTGTCTTGTGGGTGTTGTGCTAACCAGTAGTGCACAAAGTTTGCGCCTATAAAACCGGCTCCGCCTGTTACTAATAGATTTTTAACTGTCATCTGCTATTCCATTTTATAAATTTTGGCTTTACGCCTTATGTCATCGTTACAAGTCATAAGCTGTAAACTCTAAGCCGTAAGACTACAAATTGTTGTTTACTAATTAGTAAGGTAATAAAAGGTTATTTATTTTGACCTTTTATGTATTTTATTTAGTAATAATAATTACTTTACTCGCCTAAAAAGTAAGGTTTATACCTCACTTACAAAATATTTTTATAACCAAGAAGCTTAATAACACCAGCAAGCTAAGCGCCTGCAATCACTTCTCTTTGTTTTGTGTATTCTCTGTGGTGATTAATCACTTTATGAGCGAGGTATAAAACCTCACCTACAAAACATTTTTACCACCGAGAACACAGAGGCGCTTCGCGCTACACTGAGAAGTTACTAGCTCTTCTCCTTCACTTCTCTTTGTCTTCTCGGTGGTAATAATAATCTCTTAATCTCTTAATCACTTTATGAGTTTTAGCCCAAAGCAATTTTACCACCGAGAGCACCGAGGCGCTGCGCGCTACACGGAGAAGTTATTAGATCTTCTCTTTCACTTCACCTTGTCTTTTCGGTGGTGATAATAATGTCTTAATTACTTACTCTATAAGCGAGGTATAAAACCTCACCTACAAAACAATTTTACCACCGAGGGCACCGAGGCGCTTCGCGCTACACAGAGAAGTTATTAGCTCTTCTCCTTCATTTCTCTGTGTTCTCTGTGGTGATAATAATCTCTTAATCACTTTATGAGCTTTAGCCCAAAACAATTTTACCACCGAGGGCACAGAAGCGATTCGCGCTACACGGAGAAGTTATTAGATCTTCTCTTTCACTTCACCTTGTCTTCTCGGTGGTGATAATAATGTCTTAATTACTTACTCTATAAGCGAGGTATAAAACCTCACCTACAAAACAATTTTACCACCGAGGGCACCGAGGCGCTGCGCGCTACACGGAGAACTTACTAGCTCTTCTCCTTCATTTCTCTGCGTTCTCTGTGGTGATAATAGTCTCTTAATCACTTTATGAGCTTTAGCCCAAAAAAATTTTACCACCGAGAGCACCGAGGCGCTTCGCGCTACACAGAGAAGTTATTAGCTCTTCACCTTCACTTCTCCTAGCTTACCGGCTGGAGAGCGGATTTTACACACTAATACGTTTCAACCCGTCAAGCAAACGGACCTGATTAAAATTAATTAATAGCCCAGTTTTTATGCCTGTTAACTTTAAATAAGTTATAAGCTGAGCTGAATGAATAGGCAGCAGTTTATCAACAGCTTTTAATTCAATAATCAATTTTTCAGGTATCAATATGTCTAACCTATACCCTGCATCTATACTTATACTTTTATAGCTAATCGGTAATGCAACTTGATTCATAGGTAACAAACCAGCTTGTTGTAACTCATAAAGTAAGCAATTTTCATAACTAGATTCTAATAAACCAGGGCCAAGTGTTTTATGTACTTCAATAGCGCAACCAATCACCGTTTGAGTTACCAAGTCTTCCATAAATAGCGATCCTTAGAATCTATTTAGCACCTAAATAATTATAAACCTGTATTTTACCACCGAGAACACTGAGGCGCGTCACGCTACACGAAGAAGTTATTAGCTATTCTCCATCATTTATCTGTGGTGATAGTAATCTCTTAATCACTTTATTAGCGAGGTATAAAACCTCACCTACAAAACAATTTTACCACCGAGGGCACAGAGACGCGTCGCGCTACACGAAGAAGTAACTAGATCTTCTCCTTCACTTCTCTGTGTTCTCTGTGGTGATTAATCACTTAATTAGCGAGGTATAAAACCTCACCTACAAAACAATTTTACCACCGAGGGCACAGAGGCGCGTCGCGCTACACAGAGAAGTTATTAGCTCTTCTCCATCATTTCTCTGTGTTCTCTGTGGTGATAATAATCTCTTAATCACTTTATTAGCGAGGTATAAAACCTCACCTACAAAACAATTTTACCACCGAGGGCACAGAGACGCGTCGCGCTACACGAAGAAGTAACTAGATCTTCTCCTTCACTTCTCTGTGTTCTCTGTGGTGATTAATCACTTAATTAGCGAGGTATAAAACCTCACCTACAAAACAATTTTACCACCGAGGGCACAGAGGCGCGTCGCGCTACACAGAGAAGTTATTAGCTCTTCTCCATCATTTCTCTGTGTTCTCTGTGGTGATAATAATCTCTTAATCACTTTATTAGCGAGGTATAAAACCTCACCTACAAAACAATTTTACCACCGAGGGCACAGAGACGCGTCGCGCTACACGAAGAAGTAACTAGATCTTCTCCTTCACTTCTCGGTGTTCTCTGTGGTGATAATAATCTCTTAATCACTTTATTAGCGAGGTATAAAACCTCACCTACAAAACAATTTTACCACCGAGGGCACAGAGACGCGTCGCGCTACACGAAGAAGTAACTAGATCTTCTCCTTCACTTCTCTGTGTTCTCTGTGGTGATTAATCACTTAATTAGCGAGGTATAAAACCTCACCTACAAAACAATTTTACCACCGAGGGCACAGAGGCGCGTCGCGCTACACAGAGAAGTTATTAGCTCTTCTCCATCATTTCTCTGTGTTCTCTGTGGTGATAATAATCTCTTAATCACTTTATTAGCGAGGTATAAAACCTCACCTACAAAACAATTTTACCACCGAGGGCACAGAGACGCGTCGCGCTACACGAAGAAGTAACTAGATCTTCTCCTTCACTTCTCTGTGTTCTCTGTGGTGATTAATCACTTAATTAGCGAGGTATAAAACCTCACTTGCAAAACATTTTTACCACCGAGGGCACAGAGCCGCTTCGCGCTACACGGAGAAGCTACTAGCTCTTCTCCATCACTTCTCGGTGTTCTCTGTGGTGATTAATCACTTTATGAGCGAGGTATAAAACCTCACCTACAAAACAACTTTACCACCGAGAGCACCGAGGCGCTGCGCGCTACACTGAAAAGTTACTAGCTCTTCTCCTTCACTTCTCTGTGTTCTCTGTGGTGATAATAATCACTTAATCACTTAATCACTTTATTAGGAGGTAGAAGCCTCACCTACAAAATTAACCTATTGGTTAAGTTTTAGCTCTGTTAGCATTTCTTTTAACTGTGTGCGCCAGTGAACTGTTTTTACGCCACTTATTTCTTCAGTCTGAGCTTTATTTAACACGCTAAATGCTGGGCGTTTAGCTGGTGTTGGGTAGCTTGCTGCTGGTATTGTACTAATAAGTATTGATTTAGTTAATAGCCCTTGCTCTATTGCAAGCTCTTGTATTGCTACTGCAAAATCGTACCACGAAGCTACCCCCGCATCGGTCCAATTTAAAATAGTTGCTGTATTTTCAGCATTTAAAACTTGCTCGCTGCTTGCTTTAGCTACTAAAGCCCATAGCATACTCGCCAAACCTGCCGCCCACGTTGGCGTACCAACTTGGTCGCCTACTATACCTAACTGTTCTTTTTCTGCCATTAATCGTAACATTGTTTTTACAAAGTTATTACCAAAAACAGAATAAACCCATGCTGTACGTACTATAGTTGCTTGCGAGCCTAAAATTTCATTAATAGCCTGCTCACCAGCTAGTTTAGACGCGCCATAAACGCCCAAGGGGTTTGTTGCATCGCTTGCGGTATAAGGCATAGTGCTAGTGCCGTCAAACACAAAGTCGGTCGATATATGTATAAGCTTAGCGTTAATATGCTTGCACACATTTGCTAAATTAGCTGCACCTTGCTTATTTACTGCGTATGCTTGGTTAATATCAGTTTCAGCCTTATCAACCGCAGTATAGGCTGCCGCATTAATAACTATATCTGGCGAATGTGTTATTAGTAATTCGTTTACCTGTTCGGCATTACTAATATCAAGCTCTTTTGAGCCAAAACATACCAGCTCAACATTGCTTGGGCATGTTTTTTGTAGCTCAGAGCCTAATTGGCCATTTTTACCTGTAACTAATACTTTCATAATGACACCTAATTTATTGGCTATTAAAATGTTGGCGCGTTATTAAAACTAAGGCCGGCTTCGTCTTTAGCTGATAACTGTGGAAATTTAGCGTTAACTAGTGGCCAATCAATATTTAGAGTTGGGTCGTCCCATTTTATTGATACTTCAACATTTGGGTTATAAACGTCGGTGCATTTATAAACAAACTCGGCGCTTTCAGTCGTTACATAAAAACCATGAGCAAAACCTTCAGGCACCCACAATTGGCGTTTATTTTCAGCCGAAAGCAACACGCCTACCCACTGCCCAAATGTTGGCGAGCTTTTGCGCATATCTACCGCTACATCAAATACTTCCCCTTGAGTAACACGTACAAGCTTACCTTGGGTGTTTTGTGTTTGGTAATGTAAACCACGCAGTATGCCATGCGCCGACTTACTGTGATTTTCTTGCACGAAAGTGCGCTCGCCACAATGCTGGTTAAATAACTCTGTGCGAAAGGTCTCCATAAAAAAACCTCGTTCGTCACCAAATACTTGTGGCTCTATTATTTTTACATCGGGGATGCTGGTTTCAATAAATTTCATTGTTATTGCCTATTAAAATACAGTTTGCTCTAAAAGCCCTAGTAAGTATTTGCCATAGCCCGATTTTTTAAGTGGCTTAGCTAGCTTTTTAAGTTGCTCGGCATTTATATAACCCATGCGGTAGGCTATTTCTTCGGGGCAATTAATTTTTAAACCTTGGCGTTTTTCTATTGCGCGAATAAAGTTAGCTGCGTCTAGTAAATCATCTAGTGTGCCTGTATCTAACCAAGCAGTACCGCGGCCCATTATTTCTACGTTTAGCTCTTTTTTAGCTAGGTATTGCTCTATTACGTCGGTTATTTCAAGCTCACCACGCTCCGATGGTTTTACGTTTTTAGCAAATTCGACCACACGGCTATCAAAAAAGTATAACCCTGGTACGGCATAATTTGATTTAGGTTTGTCTGGTTTTTCTTCTATTGAAATAGCTTTACCATTTTGGTCAAACTCTACCACACCATACGATTTAGGGTTTGATACATGATAACCAAATACTGTAGCTCCTTGTTCACACCCGGTGGCATTTTGCAGTGATGCCGATAAGTCATGACCATAAAACATATTATCGCCAAGCACTAAAGCCGCTCCTTGGTCTTGTAAAAAGTCTTCGGCTAATAAAAACGCTTGTGCTAGGCCGTCTGGACTTGCTTGTTCTTTATATTCAAAGCTAATACCCCATGCACTACCATCACCAAGTAGCTCTTTAAAGCGCGGTAGCTCAGCAGGGGTAGATATAATTAATATTTCGGTAATACCCGCCATCATTAATGTAGATACCGGATAAAAAATCATTGGTTTGTCGTACACAGCCATGAGTTGTTTACTTACTACTTTAGTAAGTGGGTATAAACGAGTGCCTGACCCACCAGCTAGAACTATACCTTTACGTGCCGATTTTTTGGCCGGTGCTTTTAAAGAGTGCATTTAGAATCCTATCTATTAACTTTAATTAGCTTACAAAACTTTAACCTAAAGTTTACCTTAGCTCTTTTACTGTGGCTAAAACTATTTTACCAATACCAAAAAACATTAGCTGTAACACCGCAAATAATAAAATATTGTATAAGGTAGTTGGATATTTATTCTCTTGCGGGGTTGTTGCCGACTCCACAACAACTAAATACTTTAACTGCCTGTAAGCCTCTATACGTGCTTTATCGAGCGATACCTCCGACGACGTATAGCCTTTAAGTGCTAGCTCTAACTCAATTTTTAAATCAGAAAATTGCGCTAACACTTCGCTTACTGAGGTTCCATTATTTTTAATATTACTACTGCTGCCTTGCTGAGTAGAAAGCCTATCGCGCTCAAGCTCTAATTGAGTTTTGAGTGCATTTAACTCCGACGCCAACACAACTACTTGCGGGGCTTTTTCGGTCATGGTTGAACGCAGCCCTTTTAACTGTGCGCTTTTTATTGCTATTTGCCCTTCAAGCCCGTAGGTAATTTGTTGCAGCGCCATGCCTTCGGCTTCAGGGTCGAGCAAGTTATTTTTTTGCTGAAATGCAAGGGTCCTTTTTTGTGCATCGCGCAAGCGCTGCTCCACTTTTGCATGCTCTAAACGTATAAATTTTAATTGTGCATCAGCTAATTGGTGGCCTATTGAGTTTATATACCACTCTGCGCGGTTAACTATCGTTTGTGTTAGCGTGTTAGCAAATTCAGGCGTAAAGCCCTGGGCTAATATTTTTAGTACGCCTGAGTCTTCGTCTATTTCTACTTCGGTATGGTCAACATAATATTGTAGTAAATCTTCACTGCTTGCGTTACTACTTAAACGTGAAAATATATCGCCACCGTTTTGATAATGCTCTTTTAAGTTATTATGCGTTTGCAAATAATTTAGCATGTCTTTTGAGTGAATATACGTTTTAGCAATTTCGGTATCGGTTGTTGAGTTTCCACCCACACCTAAGCCACTAAGTAGCGCCATTGACGGGTCCATTGTAGTCATGCCATCAGGTTGCTGAATAATTAATTGCGCCCGGCTCTCATACCTTGGAGCAGCCAATATCAACTGATAAAACGCAAACAATATAAAAGGTATAACCAAAAGTAAAAACCATGGCTTAGTTAGTAAGTGTAACCCTTGTTTATTATTTAACTTTGCTATTGCGGCTTGTGCTATTGATGGCTTATTTGATTGCTCGGTAGATGAGCTTGTTTGCGTTTGCTTTGCTTTTTCATTGATTTTTTTAGTAAGCCTAGCTAGCTCATTATTTATTTGATCACTATTTGGCTTTAAGTTACGCGCGCGCTGTATAATACGCCTTGCAAGGTATACATCATTTTGCTCTACCTCCTTGGCTAAATTTATTAGTTTTTCACCATTATCCCAAATGGCTTTATCGGTTTTTAAACCTAGCTCAATAAAGCGTTGTTCTATTTTTTCTACCGCTTGTTGACTCATAATTATAGTGCCTGGTAATGAGCAATTCCTTGCTCTAAATCGTTGTAAAAAGTAAGTTCGCCTTTATGTAATACAATGGCGCTGTCGCAAAAGTGTCGTAGTTCATCCATTTCGTGGCTTACCATAATAACGTTGGCGTTTTTACTTTTTTGTGTAAGTGCTTGGCGGGTTTTATTTCTAAAGTTTGCGTCGCCCACAGAGGTTACTTCGTCTATTAGGTATACATCAAAGTCTATACCTATTGAACAAGCAAAAGCTAAACGCGGTTTCATACCGCTAGAATAAGTATTTACAGGTAAATCAAACTTAGGCCCTAGCTCGGCAAACTGCCTTACTCTTCGTACGTACAAATCTATATCGGCTACACCATTAATAGTACCTATAAATCGTGCGTTTTCGGCCCCACTCATTTGCGGGTGTATACCTGTAGTAAGCGCCACCGGCCACGATAAGTTAAGATTAGTTTCTATTTTACCTTTGTTAGGATATTCACTGCCCGCAAGCATTTTAAATAATGTAGATTTACCTGCACCATTTGATCCTAAAATAGCAATGTTATGCCCCGATGGTATTTCAAAACTTACATTTTTAAAAATGTATTGCTTACCTAATGCTGAAGGATAGTACTTTGTAATATTTTGCAGCTTTATCATCAATTAGCCTTATTATTAATTATCATCGGCTAATTGCCTGCTTCCACGACACATGATAAGTCGCTAACGAAAAAAACAATAAAACTAACGTCACTGAAAATAAATAAAATTCACTTACCGCATCTACGCTATAGGTACTGTAAGCTGCATGGCGCGACAACTCTATTGCATGCAAAATAGGGTTCCAATCTAAATATCCCCAGTATTCTTTAGGTATATCTTGCATCGAAAAAAATACGCCCGAAATAAAAAATAAAGGTCGCATTAATACCGACTGCATTTTACTTATCTCTGGTACATAGCACTGCCCTATTGCAAATAATAACCCTAACGAAATAGCAATTAACCAAACAGCCACTGCATTAAAAAGCAGAAAAAGAGGGTCATCAATTCTAAAATCAATACCTAATAAATACATTATTAATATAAGCAGAATAAATACGGCTAGCTTTACTAAAAAATAAAAGCCCCCTGTCGCTATCACACTACTAATTGGCTGAACCTGCCTAAAAGCAAATAAGGCTTTATTTTTTTTTATCGAATTCGACGAATTCATTAATGTGTCTAAAAAAAGCTGAATGAGTAGCATGCCATACATCATAAATTCAAATGTAGGCACTGTATGCGACTCACTACCAGCAATCATTCTTCGCAAATACGACAGTAAAAAAATAAAACTAAGCGGCTGAAATATTGCCCAAGCAAGGCCTAGCCTATCGTTAAAACCTGTGCGAATTTCGCGTACAAACAGGGCAAATATAACGTCGCGCCATATTGCCCAGTTATTACGTTTAAGTACTGTGGTCATTTAGGTGGCCACATTTGCCGCAATAGCAATTTGATAAATTATTTGCGTTATATCTTTAACCGATTGCAAAAACTTGGTGTCTACTTTAGGTAATACTAAAATTTGATCCCCTGGTTTTAGCGTTCCGTTAGCGTCTAGATCTATCATTCCATTAGGGTGTATAACCATTATTTGCTCGTAGTTGGCACGTTCGCTGTAACCACCTGCCCATGCTATATAGTCGGTTACTGTTGCATTTGGGTTGTACACTAATGCCTGTGGCATAAGCACTTCACCACCTATTTGAATTAGGTCTGTTTTAGCGGGAATATAAACTACATCCCCTTGCTCTAACCTAATGTTAGCAACTTGACCTTGATCTGAAATTACAACTTTACCAAGTGGAATCGCTTTACGTGCACGCTCGGTAAATTCTAAAATCATTTTACCTTCTTCGGCTCTTATTTTAGCTTCTCCGTCGGATGATGCAGGTGCTGTAAAAATACTTCGCTCTAATCGGTCTAACGATTGGTCAATCATCTCTTTTTGTTTTTTTGCTACGCTTTGTCGTTGAATATAAATTGACTGATAATCGGCAAGGTCTTTGTCAATTTGTATATTGGCAAGTAAGTCGTGTAAGCGTGTATTGTTTTTTACCGCAAAATACGAAGGTCCTAAATAGCTACCCGCAACTTGAATATCGAGTACTTGTGCTCGTATATCGTCGTTAAAAATAAGGCGGTCACCATCTTTAAGTGTAAAACTTTTAAACTCGTTATAAGGTAAGTAAACTGAGAATGGACCCGTTGTTCGGTCGCCCACTATTCCTACGTGGCTTACTTTAGCAAGTGGCAGGGCAAATTTTGCAAGTTGTTCACCCGTTGCTTGGTTATCTTTAAATTCGAACCTAAATGGCGCTCTTACACTTCCTGATACAACAACGGTTGCTTTTTGTCGCTCAACTAAAATTACGTCGTCATCTTTAAAGTTAAACTTAGGGAGGTAACCACTTAATATAAAGTCGTATAGGTCTATATTTTGAATTACTTTATTGTTGCGTAATACTTTTATAGCACGGTAGCTACCACGTTCAGAGTCTATTCCGCCGGCGCGCTTTAGGTAATATAAAATACTGTCGGATGCTATACCTGCGTATTGACCAGGGCGAATAATACTGCCGCTTATGTAAACACTTACAGGTGTTGCAGTAAGCAGGTTTACGTATATTTGTACGCTACTTTTATATACTTCTTTAATTTTATTACTTACGTAACTGTTTAGCTGGCTTGCTTTAACATCGGCCACATACACTGGGCCAACATTAGTTATGAATAAATTACCTTGGTTATCAACAGTAATAACTTCTGATTGGTTTATTGCTCCCCATAACCAAATAGAAACTTTATCGCCAGGCGCTATTGTGTAATCGTCGTTTAGGCCATCTTGACGCTCGCTTTCGTAACCACCTGCAAATAAGTTTGCACCGTATGGAGGTGGCAAGCCTAGTTCAGGAGTAGGTAGCAATTCGGCTGCTGACATTTCACCGGGTAATAAGGCACCTGAACGACCTTGTTTGTTGTAAGTTGAATTTTGCAATGAAGCATTTGGAAGCTGTGTTTGTGAGGTGCCAGCGCTTTCAAGCTGGCTTAAAGATATTTGCTCTGCCGCAGCTGCATTATTGCTAAATAATAAGCTCGCTGAAAAACAGCTTAATAGTAAAAAGGCTGTAAAAAATTTGCTTAATGTATTCATATGCGAATTAAGCTCCAAAGCTAATTTGATTGTTTTTATTTTCAATTACCTGAGGTGTAATTACCCATTGCTGGTTAGCATTTTTACAGGCGGTTCTGCGCTCTTGTTTGGCTAATTGCTCTGTTTTATTTAGGTATACTACTTTACAAGATTCGCCGAGTGCCGAGGTATACTGTTTACCTAATGTAAACTCAATATTATTATATTGGCCTGTATAGCCTTGCGTTTGAGACTCTAATATTTCGCTTAACTGCTTTGGTAATGCGCTAGTACCCATAGATTTTATTGGCTCGTCTATTAATGCGCGTGTTGCGTGAAGAACAGGAGGTGGCGTAGCACAGCCTGTTAAAATAAGAAAAGGGATAAGTGATAGTATAACTTTATTTTTTTTCATTATTTATTTTCTAATCTATTAGTAGGTAACAAAATAAAATTCCTTTGATGCAGCTAAATTTACGTTAACTTTTTCCATGCTTGTCTAGTAAGTGCCGAATAGCACATAAAAAACAATAAAAAAGACACTAGCATTATCCACTCAGCTACAGCATAAACTTCAGCTAAACAACCTAGTGCGGCTAGTATACTTGCACCAGACGAAATAACAATAAGCGAAAACCTCTGGCTGTAACCTGCAGCTTCAAGCAAGTGGTGCAAATGCTGTCTGTCGGCCTGAAAAGGTGATACTCCTGATTTAACTCTACGCATTATTACTGTAGCCATATCCATTAAAGGCACTGCGACTATATACAAAGCGGTTACAGGTTTTAATGCGGGCGCGTCTAACTCTATTCCTATTACCATAAGCCAAACAAGCGTTAAACCTATGAGCATATTACCTGAGTCACCCATAAATATTTTTGTTAGTGAGTTATGTAGTTTGAGATTAAATATTAAGTAACCTAATAAGGCGGCAATAAATAAAAAAGGTAGCAAATACCATGCATTAGTTACTCGACTTAGTAAAAACGCTAAAGCTGTAAATGCAACCAGGCTGAGCAAGCCAACCAATCCATCCATGCCATCCATCATGTTAATAGCATTTATTCCCGCTATAATTGCCACTATTGTTAATATAACACCGAACGCACCAAGTTTTAGCTCAAACCAACCTAAAATATTCCCTAAGCTGTGTAAGTATATCTCTGTTCCAAATATAACTAATGAGGCTACAAGCACCTGTGAGACAAGGCGAACTCTAACTGATAATTGGTAACGATCGTCAAGAGTACCTAAAAAAAGTACCAAAGCAGATGCAATTAAATAAATGTTTAAATTTCGACTGTTACCTATAAATAGCATGGAGGCAATTAAGACTGCTAAATATATTGCAATTCCGCCAACTAAAGGAATATTTCCTTTATGTATTTTACGATCGCATGGGAGGTCAACCAACCCTGTTTTTATAGCTATAGGGTTGATCACTTTTATGGCAACAAGTGAGATAATAAACGTAATTGAGAGAGGGAACCAAAAATCCATTATGTATCCATATGTGTAAAAGTATAGCTAAAGCGCAACGAATATGTACTTCTCATAAGTATACAAAACCTTTACATTTATGCATGGCTAATTACAACTATATTATCAAGACAAAGCACTTAAAACACATGATTTATCACTAGTTTTGTAATGATTTATTTTTTCAATGTTAAAAATAATACCACAAATAGTTATTTAAAGTACTTAAATACTATTACAGCTTTAATTCTATCTCTCGATAACCGACCCATAGGGTGCAATCGACAGTATGGTAAATAAATATGGTTAAATCTAGCCTGAACGTTGACCTACGACAGCTAAATTATAAATAAATTAGGAATTAAGTTTTAATAAAGAAAATATGCTTTCTTTATTATTAAAACACTGCGGCTATAGCCTACCTTGAATCTTTGTAATTTAACTTCTACTGTAAATATCATTACAAAAACGACTAATTACTGTGAGCCATCATGCAAATACTTCACCACGGAGCGGTTAATGGAGTTACAGGTTCGTGCCACGAGCTAGTAATTAACGAGCAAACAAGCGTGCTTATTGATTGCGGGTTGTTTCAAGGCGAAGACTCTAAAGCCGACCTATCTATTGAGTTTGATATAGCCTGTGTTACTGCGCTTATTGTTACCCATTGCCATATTGATCATGTTGGTCGTATTCCTTACTTATTAGCTGCAGGTTTTAAAGGCCCTATTTTTACAAGTATTGCATCGGCCAGCTTACTACCCTTAGTAATAGAAGATGCTTTAAAAGTAGGTGTAACTCGCGACCCTAAAATTATAAAAGCGTGTTTAAGCCTGCTAAACAAACGCATAGTTGCCGTTGATTATAAAACATGGTTTGAACTACCAAGTAGAGGTGAACAAACTGCCAAAGCACGGTTTCAGCGGGCTGGCCATATATTAGGTTCTGCCTACGTAGAAATTGATATTACTAATAGCGATAACAACAAACATCGCGTTGTATTTTCAGGAGACTTAGGCGCGCCATATACCCCGCTACTCCCTTCGCCTAAGCCGCCCTACAAAGCCGACACCCTAGTTATTGAATCAACCTACGGTGATAAAAATCATCAAGGCCGAAAAGAGCGAACTCAAACTTTAAAAAATGTGATTGAACGCGCTGTTGCCGACAATGGTATTGTTTTAGTACCTGCTTTTAGTATTGGCCGCACACAAGAGCTGCTATATGAGCTTGAGCAACTCATACATAGCTCATCTAAAAAGTCTAAGTGGCGAGACATTCACGTAATACTCGATTCCCCCATGGCAGCTAACTTTACCGAGCAATATAAAAAATTTAAGCACCTTTGGGATAGCGAGGCCAAACGCAAAATTGCAAACGGTAGGCACCCGCTCGATTTTAAAAACCTAACAACGGTTGATTCGCATAAAGAACATATGGCTATTATTAACTATTTAAGTTCGCGGCAAACGCCAGCGATTATATTAGCGGCGAGCGGTATGTGTAGTGGTGGCAGAATCGTTAATTACTTAGAGCGGTTTTTAAGTGATGGAACCACCGATGTACTTTTTGTAGGTTACCAAGGGCGCGGTACTCTAGGGCGCGATATACAAAAATATGGCCCACGTAACGGGTATGTTTTTATAAATGATGCTCGTATTACTATAAATGCAAAAGTACATACAATTAGTGGGTACAGCGCCCATGCCGATCAAAACGGATTAATTAAATTTGTAACAGGCATGCATAAAAAGCCAAGCCATATAAAAATTGTACATGGGGATGAAAATGCGAAAAGTGCATTGGCGGCAAAATACAAAGAGGTGCTAAGTAGTGAAGTTAAAATTGAGATTGATGAGTAATTAACATCTAAGATTTAATGTTTCCATGCAAGTCTAAAGCTTGCTCATACAAAGATTATTTTTTTAAAATACCAACAACTTTTTTGTTATCACAAACTATTAAGCTATTTATTTTATTATTTTGCATTACTTCATATGCTGCTGCTATAGATGCATCTGGTATTATTGATATAGGATTTCCATTAGCGATATGCTTAGCTTTTAAGTCAAACAAATCTTTACCATACTTTTCAATTGAACGACGTAAATCGCCATCAGTTATCAAGGATTTAGCTTCATCGTCACACATTACCAAAGTGAGTCCTAATGACCCTTGAGACATAATGTTTATAACTTCTGTTAGTGGTGCATCTTCATCAACTAAGGGTAAGTTTTTAGAAACCATTTCATCACTAACTTTACTGAGTAACTTACGCCCCAAACTACCTCCTGGATGGAAACGAGCGAAATTTTCAGGCTGAAAGGAGCGTGACTCCATTAGTGCTACTGTTAATGCGTCCCCCATTACTAACGTTGCAGTTGTGGAAGATGTTGGTGCTAACTGTAATGGGCATGCTTCCTCAGGCACAGATATATTTAAATGGTAGTGTGCATTATTTGCTAGGGTTGAATCTGGATTGCCCGTTATTGCTATAATTTTATTATTATTATCTTTTAAGAATGGTAATAACTTTAAAACTTCGAGTGTTTCACCAGAGTTAGATATTGCAATAAAAACATCTTCGGGGGTGACCATTCCTAAATCACCATGAAACGCTTCACCAGGGTGCATAAAAAAACTAGGAGTGCCTGTACTTGCAAAAGAGGCAGCTATTTTTTTGCCTATAATTCCCGATTTACCCATGCCACAAATAATTGTTCGGCCACTTGTATTCAATATAAGTTGCACCGCACTATTAAACTGTTCATCTAATAGCTTCTCTAACGCTTTTAACGCTTCAATTTCTATATTAATTACGCGTTTAGCTACATCATAACTGCTCATATTAATTCCATTATAGCTTTTACGTTTAAGTAATCTTTTTCAGTATCGATACCGTGCGGAATATCCCCACTGTATTTCATTACACCAATAGTAATACCGTTACTCAAAGCACGTAATTGCTCAAGCTTTTCAGTACTTTCAAGCGTTGACTCATTTAACCCACATAGCTGTTGTAATATTTTGACACTGTAAAGATAAATACCAATGTGTCGATTAGCATTTGTTAAATCATTTGGCTTATCTCTATTTACGGGGGCTGCGCTTCGACTAAAATAAAGGGCTTGGCTACTTTCTGTAACGATTGCTTTAACAACATTTGGGTTAATAAAGTCTTCATAATTTTTTATATTTACAGAAGCCGTAAACATGTCAAAGTGAGCGTTATTATTCTGACTAAATTTAATTAAAGTCTTTATTAGTGCAGAGGGGATTAATGGTTCGTCGCCCTGAACATTTAATACAAATGTATTTTCATGCCAACTTAGTTGGGCCGCAACTTCATTCACTCGATCAGTGCCACTTACATGAGTACTTTTAGTCATTGCCACAGGGAGCTTTAACTCAATAGCTTTGGCTTCTATACGTTGATCGTCAGTGGCTATAACAATGTCACCTATATTTACACCTGCTTCTAATACTCGTTGAGTAACATGCCAAAATATAGGTTTGTTATTAATTTCAAGTAAAGGCTTTGCTGGTAAACGAGTTGAGCCGTACCTTGCTGGTATAACAACCTTAAAACTACTAAAAGCACTCATTTTACTGTTCCATACTTTTTACGTCATCTGAGATTATTTTATCTAATAGTACGTTGTACATATCATCTAAAGTCTCAAACCGTTCTAATAAAATTTTATCGGCGACTTCCCTAACCACACCGCAACCACCTGCTGCATTAGTTATGTATTGCGCATAATTTAGCACTAACTCGTGCGCATCACTTGGCGCAAAGCTAGCACCACACTTTTGCATAACAGGTAGGTCGAGTACGTCATCACCTACAAATACAACTTTATCTAAACCTATATTTAGCTCAGCACAAATAGCATTAACACGTGGTAGTTTGTTCTTGCAACCTGTGACTATAAAATCAAACCCAAGCTTTTCGCTCCTAAGTGTTAACGCTTCACTTGCCTTACCTGATACCACACCCGTTTTTATATTATGGCTACGTAAAAGCTCTATTGCTAAGCCATCTTTTACATTAAACTTTTTAAATGATTCGCCATTTTTATCAATATAAATACTGCCATCTGTCATTACACCATCTACGTCAAAAAGTATTAGCTCTATATTTTTCATAATTTGATACTCGGATTAGATAGGTAAAACGTTATATAGCATTGTTTAGTATGATGAACTTATCACTTTAAATTTTTATATAAGTTGTATTTTTCGAACACAGCTTTGAACTGAGAGTCATTACCATGCTCAATCTGATTATTATGAAACAAGGCAATATCTTGTGAAGACTCAACCACTAAGAAACGCTCCCAAAAGTTTCTTTCATCTGAAACTTTCTTATGTGCAGCATTGTTTAATAAAGACATAGCTTTAAACCAAATATCATCAGCATTAGGTGCTAAGAGTGTGAAGTTCTCTATATTTAAACACTCTTCACTTAGGATGCCTGAAGGATAAAAAATACCACCAATACCTATAGCCATAATCAAATTGCTCTTTGATTGATCCGTTGCTTCTTGTTCCCACTCACTATATGGCAGTATGTTTTTTTGCGCATCAAGTGTTATTTTATGTACTCTATGACCCACTACACAATCTGGATTTAGTAGGTGTTCTTTATAGAGAAGCTCAAGCATATCGTATGGGTATAAAATGTCATCGTCTATTGTAACAACATTTGCCTTTGGGCTAATTTTTAGAGTTGGTATTAATTTTTTGTACGATTTATAGTTAGGGCAGAATCTGACCTCTAACCCCCGTGCTATCTGTTTCTTTAATATTAGAGGAATCGTATTTAATGTGAATTCGTCTTCATCTAACCACAGAATGATTCGGTTAGGCTTCAAAGTTTGATGCGCAATAGACTCTATAATTAGATGCACATCATGAATTCTTTTACTGTAAGTTGTTAAGCTTACAATCAATTCCTTATGATTATCTTCACTTGAAATAATCTTTGCATTTGAGGTAAGTGCTGAATTTAGAAGGTAATTAGTTCTATGAGAGACTTCTAGTTTATTTTCAAAGGTTTCTGTAACTTTTTTAATGTTTTTTAAAAAGTTTATAATTTTTTTCAGCACTATTATTCCTAAATTTAGTTTTTTAATCGTATAACTTAGATTCGGTTTTAATTACTTAAATTCTTTTTTAAAAAATTAAAAGCATAGCTTTGCTCTTTAGCTAGTAACTCATTTACTAAGCTATAGTCGATCGTTTCATCTAAAGTTGATTCTCTTAAGTCACTCTTATTAATTAATAAGCGACTCTCCAGTCCAAATTTTTTCAATATAGAAGTAAAGCGTGCTATGCCACGACTTTTATTACCAATTGCAATAAATTGCTTATTAAATAAAATTGAAAAAGCTACACCGTGAAAAGAGTCAGTAACAATGTACTCTGCGTCCATAAAACCGCGTAACCACTTTGTTACTGGTGGATATATGCCTGTTTCATCTGAAGGCATTACTGTAAAAGGTGTTAGATTTTTAAAATTAGCTACCCTATCTATCATCTCCACTTTTTCTACTGATTGATCTAAAACATAGACCATCATATTACCATCACTTACAGCGATCTCATCTTTGTCCACCAACTCAATATAATCTTCTTTTGTTAGTAACATTGTAGGATCTAAAACTTGCTCCACTGATACATCAAAGTGTCTTTTACATAGCTCCACTGCAGAGTCTTCTCTGACACTTATACCATTAAATTTTTTAAGTAAATTACTAAATTTTGTTAGTTCAGATGGCGAATATTCGTTGCAATTATCAGTACCAAAAGAAGCTGCATAAGAAAGTCGTTTAGTTTTTTTATCGTCATTTAAAAAATCCAGGAAAAAGGCTGGAAGACCGGGTGAATACCTTGGCCTCCAAACCTGATCACTACCAACTACATAGGCATCAAATTTATATGAATCTAAATATTTTAATTGATCTATTGATGTTAGCTTTTGCGTTGTTCGAATATTTTCAGCCACGAAACGTCTTGTTTCTTTACCAATACTAGCCTTCACCTCATCAGATACAGGAAATATAGACTTAATATTTCGTCTTAAAATATATTTGCGGATATAATAATAAATAATATTTTTCACTTCACTTGTGCGCGATTTTTTGTTCAGCGTGGCACCAATATTGTCGGAAGTGAAATCTATGGTAAGTACATCATGGCCTTGATTTGATAAATAACGTTGTAAAGCAAACGCCTGCAACAGACCACCATAATTATTATGAAGGTGCTGAGTTAATATACCTATCTTCATTATTTGAATACCTTATTTACTTTTCGCATTATTAAAGCTCTTATAGCACCTGATTCAGAATATCGTTTTTGATACTGGTTTAATTTCGTTAATTTTTTTAATACATTTAAACTAAATTGCATTTCTTTATCGAACTGCTCTGCGTTTTTAGTCTCTTTCCAAACTTTTAAACTTTTCTGCCTTATTCTCATTCTCATTAGATGTATGAGCTTTAGCAGAAAAGTTAGTTCATCCCTTTCAAAACGTTTAGGTGGGACACTTAAGCCTTCGTTCCGCCTTTTTTTAACGCGAAAACCTAGACCGTTATGTCTATGGTTAAACCCACCACGTTGCGAATCAATGAATCTAGTCAAAGACAAGTCTTCGATAGTTAATGTATTAGACTCTATCCCTTTTTGAATAATACCTTCAGCTAGTAAAGAACGAGTCACGATAACATTAGTACCCAAGCCTTCAGATCTATAAGGGTCTATCCATGCGTCACCTAATGATATATCTGCTAACTCAACAGACACGTCATCACAAAAATCACAGGCATTCGATTTAAATAGCCCCGTCCCCCACATATCTCCAACCATCTTCATTTTTATTGTATTTTGATGGTTGTTTTTATCCAAACAACCGAATGAATAATCACTTGCGCTACTACTTTCATCTTTTATACGAAATTCTGGTTTACTATATTCAGATACTGATACACCTGTTTTACTAGCTAAATACTCTGCAAAAAAAGTGCTTTTAACGCCACCACAAATAATACCTACTAAAAATTTAATTTTGTCTTTTAGAATAGGATCTATCTTTTGGGCTAAACGAACGCTTTTTATAAAACAAGGAACACCTACAATTGCAAATTTACCCTCTAGCTCTTTAACTTTATCAAATACACCCGCAAGTGTTACGGGGTAATATCGAGTTTTTGCTCCTTGTAAAAGTTCCTCCCTGGTACTACTAATAGCATATTCATAGTGTGCGTTAGAGGCAGTTACATCTTTCACTGAAATAACATAATCAATTTCTTTTCGTGTTAACAATTCGATCAGGGTATAAGTAGCAATGCCACCCGATGACGAGTTTGCTCTGTGCTCGTTAGAAAAACCTGCATATGTGTTTATATACTTTCCGATAGAGTCATTATGCTTTTTTGAATCTTTTAAAAATGTTTTAGCGAGTTCAGTTTCTGTTCTTACATCATTATTTGGTTCAGGATTAAATGGGCAAACAGAAAGGCAATTACCTTTGCAGCTAGAACCGCACGAATTAACCTGACGAGGCTCTAAGAAGCCATACTCGCTCAATTCCATTTTTAAAGTATTGTCACCACACGCAGATACACATAAGCCACAACCAATACAGAGACCCTTATCAACCACCTGCTCTATTACTTTACACGAATTCATTCATCACCAATCTATTTAAAACACACATAACAACTCTCGAACAAAACACATTAAAAAATAAATTAAGAGCTAGATTTAGCTTTTAATTTACTATAAAAAGCACTTAATTTATTTAAAATAAATTTACGCTCTGCGTGCTCTAAACCTAAAAGCCAAATAGTAGATATTACTACAAACATAGACGTAAAACTCTCTACTATTAGATATAAAAATGTATCGCCCATCAAGCTATCCAGATACCACATAATCAGAAAACTAAATAGCGCCACTAAAAAAACCCTACTTAAAACCACTCTGCAATATACTCTGATAGATAAGCCAATCATTTTACGCATAAATAACAACCGAACAGAAAATGCAATTGTAGAAATTACGACCATTAATGCCATTGCCGCTTCTGGCTTTGCTCCATAGACGAACAATAAATAAGATAGAGGAAGATTCAAAAGTAATACCCCCCCTGTAACAATTTGGTAAATTTTAATATTGCCATTTGCCTGAGCGCCCACAATCAATGCACCTGACAAACTAATAACTAGAGAATCTACTAAGGACAATTGACAGAAAATAATGACTTTTTCAGGTAGCTGACCAAGCCAAATGCTTAAAATTTGTTCTGTCTGTAGTAAGACTGGCAAAGTAAGTATTAATAGCAGGAAGAAAGAATACTTTGAGCCTTTTAAAATTAAAGACTGCATATATTCATGTTCACCAGAAGCATATGACTTCGTTATTAAGGGGTTCATGGACATTTGTAAATTTGATGAAAAGCTTCGAATAGCCATATTAACTTGATTAGAAATGGCTCGAGAAGCATTAAGCGCGGGACCAAAAAATATATTTAATAGTACATTCAGTCCTTGATTCATGGTTACAACTGCAATATTACCAATTAGGTTCCAACCAGTAAAACCTAGCAGTTTTTTAAATAAGTCCATGTCCCAAAATAATGCGTACTTAGTGTCCTCTATTTTATATTTGCAAAATAAGAAATATAAAGACCAAATAAAGGCAGATGAAAACACTATTAATATCGAATATACAACCAAGTTATCGCCTAGGCTTAGATAAAGCGTAAAAGCTACAATTAACTTTAGAGAAACCTCTAAAACACCTATATAAGCGAAGGCACCCATTTTCTCATTAGATATTATAGATGCGATATATGGTATGCCCATAATCGAGAACCCAAAAGAAATGAGTGCACATTGATAGGCCCAGTTAGCAGCATAAAGTCGCTCAGCAGGAATATTTAACTTATTATTTAAAAACCAAAGACCGATTGATTCCATCAAGACAACAACCAAAATAAAAATGACTGCATGAATATTTACACTCATCTTGAATATATCTTTGACTCTATTTGTTGCACTACCATGCTCGTATGATAGGAATCGTTGTGTTGACGCAGACATTGCGCCTGTCATAAATGACATCATTGTCACTATACCTGCCACAACATTATAAATACCGTAATCTTCTATACCTAATGCATCAAGGACCAGACGTGATGTGTAAAGACTTATACCTAAAACTAATATCATTCTAATATACAAAAATAATGTATTTTTTATTACTCTTTTATTTTTTTCACTATTTTGCATTTAAGCTTATTCTCTTAATTTAATATGAAGTTATCAGTAGCTTTAAGCTTAGAAGGGAGAATTATTGTGTTTTATTATCTGAAATTTTATTCATTAAGAAGCTAATTCTATTATCCCAGCAATTTTTCTCTGCATATTTTCTTCTTTGAATATTTTTGGATAAAGTATTTTCAGCCAGCTGAGTTTTTATTGACTTAATAAATTCATCATGTGTGTTGGCAATACCCATAAACTCTTTCGCCTTATCATCAATATCACAATTAACAGAGACGACAGGTAAACCGTAAGAATAATATTCAGTAATTTTTAATGGGTTTCTAAACTTATTAAATGAATTATCCTTATATGGGCATATGCCTATAGAAAAGTTTTTTATCTCTTCGCCTAAAAGCTCATATTTCATGTAACCTAATAGCTCAACATTTTCACACCCGTCTAATGCTTCAAAAACAACCTTGGAATACCCTCCGATTAGCCTAATAGAATACCCCTTAAAAGCTTTAGATATTTTTTTTACCAACTCAACATCAAGACTATTATCTAACTGCCCAACAAACCCAATGACCTTACTTACATTTTGCTTATTTAGTTTATCAACATTACTAGGTATCAACTCTCTTGAAATAGCGTTTGGATAATAATAAATCCCATTGGATCTAATGGTTTTATACGTTTCATAAAGCTTAGAGCTAGAGACTAGGGTAAATAAACTATTGCTTATGCAATCTATTAAAGTTTTATCGAATTGTTCGCTGGAGCTAAATTTATAACTAATATCATCTTTATAATTATCATAATGTAGATATATATAAGGCTTTAAGTTTTTAAGATAAAGGTATTGATTAGGTTTATAGAACCAACTTATTACGTCTTTAGTATTCAAGTAATTACGCCTCGCGTAACTAACTTGCAGCTTGATAGGTAGCTCTACAAACAAGCACATTAAAGCCTTAGACTTTAAGGCCCATGTCATTGGAATTAATACATATAAACTGAGTATTTTGAGATTATCAAACTCTTGTTCATCTTTTCTAAAAGAAAATATTCGACGGAGTCCTTTTAAAAAAGACTCAGGGGGTTTGTAATAAACAGCTTTTACATCTCCGACCTTAATAACTGCTTCGATTTCTCTTTTCCTATGAAAAGATTTAAAATCACTCGCGATAGAAAAAAATATAAAGTTTAAAATACTCATTACACCTTTAAAAAGAATTCTCAGTAAATAACATTTTATTAATTACTATTTACAACAGGAAGAAGACTTACATTAGTACTATTAGCATTTATCGCTTTCCAGTTTAGGTCGCATATACCGTCTGTTGGAGAAAATGCGGTAGGCGATTGCAGTAACAGCTTACGTATTTGAATATGATCAGACTCATCACACGCTAATTTGAGTTTATCTAAAAATGGCTCAAGCTCACTCCATGGCATTTTAATTTCTTGAGCACTTAAAATTCTTGGGTGATCTGTGCCAATTACATTATCGCCAATTAAAAGCTCTTCAAAGAGTTTTTCACCTGGTCGCAGGCCAGTACATTTTATTTCTATATCACCATTAGGGCGTTTTTCGTGTTTAACCTCAAGTCCAGATAAGTGAACCATTTTAGTTGCTAAATCTTTTATTTTTACAGGCTCTCCCATATCGAGTACAAATACGTCACTACCAACTCCCATTGCTCCTGCTTGAATAACTAGCTGAGCTGCTTCTGGAATTGTCATAAAGTAACGGGTTATGTCTTGGTGGGTTAGTGTTATTGGACCACCCGCTTTAATTTGCTTTCTAAACAGGGGTACAACAGATCCTGACGACCCCAAAACATTACCAAATCTCACCATAGTAAAACGAGTGGTATTTTGAATTTCAGATAGTCCCTGCAATACAAGCTCTGCCATACGCTTTGTAGTGCCCATAATATTAGTTGGGCGAACAGCTTTATCTGTAGAGATTAATACAAATGTTTCCACATTTGTATTAATCGCAGCGGTCGCTAAATTATAAGTGCCAAAAACATTATTGCGCACACCTTCAACAACATTATGCTCTACTAATGGGACATGCTTATAGGCCGCTGCATGGTATACCGTTTGAACACAAAACGTTGTGAACGTTGACTCAACTAGTTTTTTATTTTGAACTGAGCCTAAAATCGGCAGTACTTCAATATTTAGATTATTAGCAATATTATACTCTGATAACTCTTTTTCAATTGCATATAACGCAAACTCAGACTGCTCAAACAATACTAATTTGACAGGTTTATTTTTAACTATTTGCCTACACAACTCTGAACCTATTGAACCGCCCGCGCCAGTAACCATTACGACTTTATTAGCTATATTTGCAGACATAAGATCTTGTCTTGGCTGAACTGAATCACGACCTAACAAGTCATCAATCTCAACATCTTTTACTTCATCAAGATTAGTTGTTCCCGATACAATATCAGCCATTCCTGGTATGGTCATAACTTGTAACTTAAATTTCTCTATCGCGTTTAAAATTTCTTTTCGGCGACTTCTTGAAGCGCTAGGAAGTGCCAGCAAAATTTTATTCGCGCACTTTTGTTTTGCAACCTCAGCAATTTGTGATGGTGCATGTACGCAAACACCTTGTATGAAAGATAAGTGTTTTTTTGGATCGTCATCTATAAAGGCGATAGGAGAATATTCAGGACCATTTGCTAAGGCAGTTGCAAGCTGACGGCCTGCAGAACCTGCTCCGTATATAATTACTCCTTTTTTACGGCGCATAGTTACTTGCCCAACAATAGCCCGCACTGTAAGCCTCGCACCACCAACAAATAAAATGCAAAAACTAGCATAAATAAACGGAACTGTTCTAGGTACTGGGGCGCTTAAAAAGAAGGATAAAACTGTTAAATAAACAGTTGAAAGTACTACTCCTGCAATAATAGTCCACATTGCTTGGGTATTCATGTAACGTAACACAGCTCTATAAAGGCCAAGTTTTACAAAGCTTAATAAGCTTAGAGGCAATAAAGCTGTAAGTAATATCCAAGTATGTATATTTTTTAGTACTGCAGCACTATCCAGTCTTAGTAAAAAAGCGAGCCAAAAAGCAGTAATAATAAAAATACTATCTATAACAAGAGAGACAACTCTTTTTTGAGGGCGGGGTAAATTAACTAAAAACTTTAAAAACACAGTACGATTCCCTGAAGTTAGCAGTAAGACTACTATTCTATAGGTTACAATTTTACTACAAGATGAACAGCTAATGCACTTAATAGTTAAAGACTATATGCAAATATTTATATAGTCTTTATGTATTTGGTTATTTTTTGTAAGTTTTTGTATTACTTTGGCTTACTACTTAACTCTGTCTCCACTCCCTTTACCTGTTACAGTTTGCAATATATAGCTAAAGTAGTCTTTTAAATTCAATGTACTAATCATTTTATAATCAGTTTCAGCCAGCAACTCAGGTGTAGACATATCAATCTCATTAACTTGAGCTAAACCAGTAATTCCCGGGCGAACATTATATATACCTTTAATATCGCGGGCTTTTGTTAATTCGCCTTGATTAAACAAACCAGGGCGTGGACCTACTAAGCTCATCTCGCCTTTTAAAACATTCCACAACTGTGGTAGTTCATCCAATTTTGTTTTACGTAAAAAACCACCAAAAGGAGTTATAGATGATGTACTTGCTAAATGACTTGCTACCGATGCGGTATCTACCTTCATTGTCCTAAACTTAACTAAAGTAAAAGGTTTTTTGTATCTCCCTACTCGTTCTTGCACAAAAATTGGAGAGCCAGTATCAAATAAACCTATTACGTATAAAATTATTAAAAATGGCATTGCTAATGCTAAACCAAACAATGCAAAAATAAAATCGAGTGCTCTAATCATGTGTTTCTCTAGTTAGCTGGCGCATAGCTGCATTCATTGTATAAGGCGGTGTCCAATTTAGTAATTGAAACATATTGCTCGAGTCTACTTCTAAATCATTAAATAATTGTTTACTTAAAGTTGGTTTTCCCAACAAATTAATAGTTAATTTCATTAAAGATACAGGGACAGGAAGATGCCAAAGCGTTTTATTAATACCTTTTGCAATTGAATTCGAAAACGCTTTAGTCGATATAACTTGATTATCTGATGCTAAAAATATTTGTCCCGCAGCTTTTTCGTGCTTTAAACACAAAACAATAAAATCGACTAAGTTTTGCACTGCAATAAAGCTTCGCTTATTTTTCACAAAACCAAAAGGTAATACACCTAATTTACTGATCATTTTTAATAACAAGCTGAAGCTACCCGGAGCATCCTTTCCGTATACTAAAACGGGTCTAATTATTACAACTTCTAAGCCGGTCTTTTTAGCAATACTTTGCAACTCTTGCTCAGCATTGTACTTTGATATAGCATAATCATTATGTGGATTGGCTAAGTCTGCAGGTTTAAAGGGCTCTTCGCCAGAATTTAAGCCATTTACGCCTATAGTACTAATGAATATAAAACGCTTTACATTTGCTTTAACGGCTTCATTAGCTAAATACGACACTAACTCAGTATTATATTGAGTATATGTTTCAGGGTCTGCAGCGGCTGTATGGGCCACACCGGCTAAATGAACGAATGATTCACATCCAACTAAGTGCTCAGCCTTAACATCAAACAAGTCATCATATTTAATGTGTTTTTTTGCTGCTATGCTTTTTCTTGTTAGTGCTAATAGTTCAATGTCTTTAGGGCAATTTATGAGTAGCTCTTTCCCTATAAAACCAGTTGCACCTGTAATTGCTACTTTCATATTAACTCTCTATTTTTAATAACATTAATCACTACTTTATTTTTCGAGAAAAAAGATAAACCAAGTAAAGTAGTTTTTGCGGTAGCAACCTTGGTAATGATCGTACTATAAAATAAAAATACGATTTTAAAGCGTACTGAGGAAATAATTTAGCTTTTTGCTTAGCAAGTTTAGCCTCGTAAGTCACATATTTAAAGCCAGTACGACGCGAAACCATCTCTTTGCCTGCGCGTGCCTTCACCAGTGTTTGTTGAATATTGTATCCTTGGTATCCGCTACTAAGTAGGCGTAACCATAAATACCAATCTTCCATGGATATCATGTGTTTATAACTACCAACAGACATAACAACGCTTTTTTTAAACATAACGCTTATGTGGTTAAAAGGATTTCGTGAGATTCCGCTTTTAATAATGTCATCGTTAAACTCTTTTACATAGCGAGTTGCTATATAATTTGTGCTTTCACATTCTATTTCATCAATAAACGATCCGCAAAAAGCAAGTAATGGCTTTGCTTTAAATACTGCTAATTGTTTTTCAAAACGCTCTGGCAAACATAAGTCATCAGTATCCATTCTTGCAACAAGCTCGTAAGAGCACGCCTTTAACCCTTCGTTTAAAGCATTCCCAAGCCCCACGTTTACTTGTAAAGGGACCAACACCATATTAAGTTGTAGTTTCCATTTATTTATTACATCCATCAAGCTTTGCTTAATAGGGCCATCGAGTACAAGTATAACCTCTGATGATCTGGCAGTTTGACTATGTAAACTCTCAAGACATGCATTTAAATATGTAGGGTTTTCTTTGTCATAAATTGACATTAAAACCGAAAAGTCAGTCATTCATTTTTCCTATTAATACACAGTGGGCAGAATACAATAAAGAGCGCACTGTGAACTTTTACTTACTAGTTAACGCCAGCAGTTTATTGAATTCTTTTTCACTAATTAACTCATCTGAAAAATAGTCAAAATCAACGAGGTAATTATGTATGTAGCTAAGTACCCTTGAAAAATCGAAATCGCTATAAATTGCTCGGCCGTAAACTTTTAGCTCCTTATCGTAGATAAGTGCTTCTAGTCCAACAGTTGAATTTATAGTCACTACCACTTTAGCCTGTTTTATTAACTCGGTCGTATTACTATCTACGATTAAAAAATTATATTTATCTTTAAGAAGTATATAATCTTTTAAAATTTCGGGATCAGTTTCCGCAGGATGAATTTTAACATATAGTTTGTAATTGCGCTCTTTAGCTAACTTAACTGCTTTTTCGATAGCTTGCTGGTTGTTAATATCACTATTTAAAATTAACTGTGAGTCGTACCTTACTTGCGTAGGAAAAAAAATATAATCACAGCTCAAATCTATATCATCGAAAATAAGCTCTGAACTAGATTTAGATTTAAATAGCTTTAAAACAGAGATGATTTTTTTTATTAGCGATACCTTATCTTCTTCTCTAGTTCCTCTACCTAGCAGACTACTAAAATAATCTAATACATAAGCTTTAATAAACTTGGGTTCTAGCTTGCCTTGTGGGATAGGATTATTTTTATAATTTTCGTACACTTTGACCCAACGCTTATGCTCTTCTATATCTACAGGATCAAATGTATCTAGCTTTTGCGCATTAAAAAATAAGCTTGATTTTGCATTTACACCTAACTGGTCAAAAATGACTTTTCCTGGTAAATTACTTATTTCACAAAACAGAGTTTTTACACTTTTATTAGAAAAATGATCTATAAATGCTTTTTGTGAGGCTGAATTACCATTAAATACAATAGCAACTTCAACCTTTTGATAGTCTAATTGAACCAAAGCAAGGTTATCTCTTACCATCGTATAAACTTTTTTTGCTTTCTCTACTGATTGACTACCACGGTAAACATAAGTCAGATTCAAAAAATCAGTTTCTGAAGGAGTATCATTGTAATTACTGGCATGCTTTTCGTTTGCATTAAATAAAACAACTTTAAAGTCTTTTTTTAAAAAGCGGTAAACAGAGTACTTCGTTGTATAAAAGAGAAACTTTTTTTCTTTTATACCCTTTGCTAATCGATAGAAAAATGTAGCTCTATCGAAGTTATCAACATAAATAACTATCATTTCAGATCCTTTTAAAGCCTGCCAACAGGTGGTGGAGCTTTTTTATATTCTTCATACAATAATTCGTACATATTATTAGACAAAGATTCTTGCGTGGTTGACTTAGTAACAAGCACGCCAAATACAATTACATTTTGTGGTAACAAAAATATTGTGAATACCATTGAGTAAACAAAAAATCGATTAACGAAAATTCTCATATGCTCAGCTGCAAGTATTACTATTGGTAAAAAGAAGAACATACCAAAATAAATATAGCGTTCTGCTAACGTTCTTGAAAAAACAGCCAAAAATAATACGGGAAACATATATAGACTGACGTTGTATAGCATTTTTATTGCATATTCTTTTTTGTCTACGAGTTCTTCATTACCATATTTAAGTTTAAATTTACGTATGAAAACTTGTCGAACCCTATACATTGCAAAGATAAAAACAATTAATTTAATGAGTGCAATTAAAATAAATTCAAAATCTCTTCGCTCTATATACTCACTCCAAGGGCCTGTTAAAAATGTTATTAGCTTTCTTTGAATATGATCTAAAAAAGGTAAAATAGTAGCCAATGGGATTAACAAAAAGCCGATAATACCAACCACCAACAATACAGAGAACAATACTTTGTATTTATAAAAACGTTTTTTAAATAAAAGTATCGGAATAAACATAATAGAAAAAAGTATAGCCGCGGGATGTATAAGAGGCGCTAAAATTATAAACATTAATGCAGACTTTCTTCGTTGTGTACATAACAAGTATAAGGCTATATAGCTAAAAGAAAAAGATAACATAGACTCAAAATTACCAATGGCTGTACTTGGTAACGCTACTATTGTAAGAAGAAAAAACAGCAATAATTTTTTATTGTTGTTAAATGAAAATAAAACAGTAAACTTCAAACTTACAGCCAGCATTATAAAGTAGTTTAAAAAAAGAGATAAGCCTGTATAGAATTGCGGCCCCATTTCAAAGTATTTTAATATGCTAAATACGCTGTAGCGATACAGTTTTCCTGTTGCAAGAATGTGAATATCTGGTTTGTAAAAAGATAAATAGTATCTAGAGTAATCTCCAATATACGAAACGGGGTCCATTGCCATTCCATAAAAAATAAAAAATAATGAAAATATAAAGGAAACTAATAAATAGTTTTTCTTATTTATTAAAAAAGGGATCGTACATGAGACTAAAATAAAAGAGAAAACCGGATAATAAAAACTCCCGACTATAAATAATACATATAGAAAGAAGCTTTTAATGTTTGAATTTAGCATAGATACCTGCCAAAAATAATAAGATACTTTCAGACCATGTATATGGAATATTATTTTCAGCTAACATTTTTTTATTACATTTACTTAATAGGTAAATCTTATTTTTAAGTAAATATAAGCGCTCCGACAGGGAAAGCATGTAAGTACTTTTCATGTACCCTTCAAGAACAGTAAAAGCCTTCAATCCCTTAATATGTTGCTTTGTAGTTTTTAGATCAGTTATCTGTCCTTCACCATGATCCTTATTCCAAAAAGCGACTGGGTGATTAAAGTATTTTACTTTTTGAGACTTAATCACTTCCATATGTAACTGAGTATCTTGATATTTTGGTAGTGATTCTAAAAACTTTATTTTATCAAATTCTGCTTTTTTTATTAATGAACCATTAGTATGTAGCCCACCAATTGCATCAAAACTCGTAATAAATGTATTGTCTTGTAACAGCTTAGGCTTTATCCCACTCCCTTTTACATGACCAAAAGCAGCTATCAGTTTAGGCTGCTCTAATAGCTTATGCATTAAAAAATCAATTTTATCTTCGAAGTAGTAATCATCATCATCTAGAAAAGAGATGTAAGTTCCATTGGCTAATTCTGCCCCCCGGTTACGGGAAGCCGCCCCACCGAGTCTTTCTTTATTTCTCGAAATAGTTAGTGAGCGACTACCATTGTAGTCATCTAGCTGAACAGGGATATCTGAGTAATCATCTATAACTATAATTTCTATAGTTTTATAAGTTTGCTGGCAAACAGACTCTATAGCTCGTGTAAGCATTTTACTTCTATTCAACGTTGGAATTACTACGCTTACTAATGATTCTTTAGTGCTCATAACTTTTACCCACAATAATACACAATTTTACAAGCGCTTTATCCAAACACTCATATAAATATAGTCTTAAGCTTTGATTAGCTCTTTAATTTCGCTTTAAAAAAAAACGTAAAACTAAAAAGAAAAAACTTAAAATAATTCCTAGAAATGTACCTGCAATACAAATAATTGCTCTTCTTGGTTTAAATTTTTCTTCTGGGATTATTGCAGGATCTATAGTCTTAAATACATATTCATCACGCACATTAGCAAACATAATAGTTTTAGTTTGCTCCTCAACTAAGTTATAAAGGATACTTCTAATATCTGATACTTTTGTTTTTTCTAGTTGTTCAGTTAGAAATTGAGTACTTTTAATGGCCTCAGTTACATCACGCTGCTTCACTTCAATATTTATATCTTCTATTAGCCAGTTAACCCATTGCTGGGCTATTACGGGTGAAATATGCTCAACAGAAAATGTAATAGTGGAGCTTTCTGCTCCCGAAGTGGCTATAACTATTTTCGAAAATACTTTATAGGCTTCTTGCATTGATGGTTTAGCATGCTTTGGGGCCTTAACGTCTCGAATCCACTTATCTTCTGAAGGTAGATATAAATTTTTGTTATATGATATTGAGTTATTCGATATATCCCAACTTTTAGCTGCCATTAAGTCGGGTAATATTTCGTGTTTTTCTATAAAGTTACTGGTAAATTTACGTGATTTTAGTATTTCAAGTGCTAATTGAGTTTTATCATCACTGCCACCACCAATATCAACCCCAGCTAATCCTGCTAAACCACCAAATTGACTAGCTAAACCAGCCAACCCATTTGACTCTTTTGATTCTGCTGCTATCAGTACTGCTTCAGCCTTATATATATTAGGTAGATTAAGTGCATAAATTACAGAAGCTACAGCAAAACAACCGGTCACTATAAATATAAGTAGCTTTCCAGCCCATATGCTCGTTATTAGCTCACGTATGTCCAACTCATCATCTTGGTTGTATGAGACATCGGTCTCATTTCCAGCTTTACCACTTTGTTTAGTCATTTCGCATTTTTCACTTAATCTATTACTGAATAAAAATATGGTTAATTTTGATCGTGTTAGCCTATATACCACTAATAGCGGCAACTGCTACACCAAGCTGATAAAGGATCTGAGTTGCGGTGCTCCAAAGTGTGAGTCGATCCATGTGATCTGCATTCATAGGAATAACAATAGTGTCACCAGGCTCTAATTGATCAGCATTATTTACAGCAAACCAGCCACCTGTATTTGGTATTTTTACAGAGCCATTTGCTTTAATTATATAAATACGATCTTCAGCTGCACGCTCCTTAAGCCCGCCACTTAAGTCAATATAATCATCAACACTGACGCCAGCTTTATATAAGTGCGATGTTGAATAGTTAACTTCACCAATTACGCTAATAGAGTCTCGCTTACTCGGTACGTAAAGCACATCACCATCTTGTAGGACTAAATTTTGTTTATCTTCAACAATTAGTGGTAAATCTATTACTAAACGCCCAACAGCTTCTATGCTTGCTAAGTCATTTAATAGTTTATTCATTTCTTCATACGATAATGTGTTACTGCTTACCGAGTTTTGAAAGCTTTTAGAAGCTATATCACGACGAAGCTCTGTTGAAAGGCGAGCTAATTGCTGTTCTTCCTGCTTTTTAATTGAAGAACGAGTAAATATTGCTGCCTTTTTCTCTGCAAATTGTGAAAAACCACCTGCACGCTCAAGTAATTCAGTGAGCGTTTCACCTCGGCGTATTGTGTAAGTACCCGGGAACTTAAGCTCACCCTTTAGCTCAACTTTTACATTTTCTTGCCAATTTGGAATTGCAAAAACGTTTATGCTGTCTTTACTTTGTAATGTAATATTACTTTGAAGGTCCTCTTTCATCGCACTTTCAAGATCAAATCGTAAGTGTTCTATTTTAGAACCATCACTCGCAACAATACGTGTAATTTCAGCTTGTTTTATGTATGCAGATTCAAGCAATCCACCTGCTGCTGTTATTAAATCACTTACCTCACCACCAATCATTAGTGGATAAATACCAGGAAAAGTAACGCTCCCGCTAATCTCAACTAATTGCATAGCTTGCTGCACTGATGCTTGCTGCTTAAATTTAGCAATAATTGGAGCTAATAAATTATGGCGACTAAATAACGCGTAATCTTCAGGTTTGAGTTCTTGGTCTTCTTCTTCTTTTGCTTTGCGTTTAGAAATTTCAGCAATCGTTAGTATTTTGTTGTCTTCAAGAACAAGTTCTTCGTCTTCTTGATTAATACCAATATATTTTTCAAACTCTTTTTGCTCAAACTTATGCCACTGCTCTGCTTTTTGTTGCTGCTCTTGCTGCTCTTGGCTGAGAGCCATATTTGCTAATGCAGATAACTCAGCTTCTTTTTCTTCAAAACGACTAAATATAACAATTTTATCATTACTCTGAAGCTGTAAGTTATTTTCTGGATTTTTGATAATAGCTTGGGCTACATCAAACTGATGCGCTTCAATATCGCCATTAATATTGATTTCACGGATTACGAGTCCGTAGCTTAAATCGGCTTGCGGTAGTAAGTCACCTCGCACTGATTTAAGGATATCTGAAATACGCTTACCTTCATGCCATTGATAATTACCAGGGCGAGCAGCAGCACCAATTAAGCTAACTGAATTTTGGTATTGAGAGCTAACTGAATTAAAACGAATGCGATCGCCATCTTGTGGAATATAGTTAATTTGTGGTTTTGAGAAATCTACCGACAGCACTTCTTTACGATCGAAATTAAAGCGCTCTACAATTACGCTCTTAGCGTACGCATTTGGTTTAAGACCCCCAGCCATAGCTAGTAATTGCTTGGCAGACTCACCTTTTTTAAGTTCGAATATAGCAGGGCGTTTAACCGCGCCTTCAACTCTGACTTGAGCACCAACCGATGGTATAAATACAGCATCACCAGGCTTTAGTACTATGTCGTTGCTGCTATCGCCATTAATAAGTAGGTCGTATAGATCGAAGTTTGCAATTACTTTTCCTGCTCGCTTAACTTGAATATTACGTAACGATGCAATATCAGAAACACCACCACTTACAAATAATGCGTGCGAAACAGTTGTTAAAGAAGACACGCTATAACTACCAGGTTTGTATGCTTCACCTAATACCAATATACGCATACTACGAAGCTGCCCAAGCGATACGAAGGCTTTTACCCCTATCACTTCTTGTTCTACTTTTGCTTTCACTAACTCTTTAATTTCTGCAAAAGTTAAACCCGCGATCTCAACAGGGCTTAAATCAGGGATACTTAATCGCCCTTCACGATCAACTATTACTTCATAGCTATTGCTTTCTTTCCCATATAAGTTGATTTTTAACTGATCGCCTGGACCTACAATATATGTGTCGGGAACTGCCGCGTTTTCGTTTGGCATAAATGTTGTTGGTTCACCAGCAAACAGCTCGTAACCAAATGGTTTTAATTCATCTGTTTTAGGCTTAAAACGTTCTTCGTCTGTAAGCTCTTCTTTTTCTGGCTCTGTGCGCTCACCAATACTATTTTGCTGCTGCGTACTATTTTGATTGTTAGATTGATTTGTCCCGGTGATCGTAGATATATCAACACCATATTGCTCAGCTAGAGCTTCTTGCTGGGCTTTGGGTAACTTTTTAAATTGCTCTATTTGAGAAGGTGTTGGCGTAAAAGCCAAAGTACTAAAACTACAAAGTAGAATAAAAGCACTAATAAATTGCGTAAAAACTTTCACGAGTAGGTATATCCCTAGGTCTACAACCAAAATTGATGGCTATAATACATTAATTTTGAGCAAATAAAAAAGGGACTTTCGTCCCTTTTGTCACTTTAGTGTCATTAACTTAGTTACATTGGTTAAAAACTGTAAACCAGAGTAAATGATGTTTCTGTGTCAGTGCTTTCTTTGTCGTCAGCAACATCTGAGTTGTTAGTGACATTAAAAGCGACTTTCATTTGTAATGAGCCGTTTATTTTTGCAAGTAATGCAGTTTCAGAGCGAGTTTTAGTGTTTGTTTCACCATATTCAACAGCAACTAATTGCGTAAAACGTGCATTTTCAGAAATTTGCCAGTTGTAATCTAATTTACCTAAGGCAATTACTTCGCCTTCAAATTCACCAGCAAGAGAGTTACCGTTATCATCTATTTCAGTGCTGTCATCTGGGTATTCAAAATATTTATAACCAGGACCAACTTCGGCACTTAACCACATTGTTTTTTCGTTTAATAAACGTAGACCATAACCTGCAGAAATTACTGACTCACTTCTATATGCTCCAAAATAATCTGAAACGTGTGAACCATAAATGAATAGATGAGAATGATCTTCATTTAATTTGTAATTACCTTGCGCAGAAATAGAGTACTTTTCATTAGTACGCTGCTTGTTTTTGTCGCCGTTAGCATCTTCAACTTCATCTTCTTTGTAAATGCCATCTAGTTTATATTCATTGTTCCATTGTTCAAGGTTGTGCTGAACCTTAATACCACCTTTAAGCGTGGTTGTTTCTGTATTACCGCTTGTGATAATAGCGCCAAGCTCACTGGTAACTTCCCACGTTTTTTGTTCTGTGTCTACGTCTGCAGCAAATGCGTTAGTTGCAGCAGAGGCTGCAACTAAAATTGATAAAAGCTTTAATTTCATTAAAAAATAACCTTTGTATAAAATGTGTATCTATTTTATTAAACCGCTACTTGTAAGAGCAAGCAAAACAACTCATTAATTACGTTAAAAATTTTCATGCAGAGAACTCCACATGAAAATTTTATATTTTTGAGTAGCTTTACTACTGCAACAATTAAGACGAGCTTTAATTAAATAGGTATTTAAAATTAGTCTTGCTTGTGAAAATGAACATCCATTTGTGGAAATGGGATTGCAATATTTGCATCATCTAATGCAATTTTAATGTTTTCCATTAATGACCAGTAAGTAGGCCAGTAATCTGCAGCGTTAACCCAAGGACGAACAACAAAGTTTACGCTAGAATCCCCTAACTCATTTACAGCTACGGTATAAGCTGGATCTTTAAGTATGCGTGTTTCTGCATCTAATACAGACTTCAATACTTCTTTAGCTTGACGTAAATCAGCATCGTAACCAACGCCAATAACTAAGTCGATACGGCGAGTAGACTCACGCGAGAAGTTAGTAATAGCGCCTGACATTATTTGAGAGTTTGGTACGATGATTACTTTATTATCTGGAGTACGAAGTTCAGTTGAGAATATTTCGATTTTCTTAACAGTACCCATTTTATTACCGGCTTCAACAAAGTCACCAGACTTGAATGGGCGAAGTAAAATAATAAGTACGCCTGATGCGAAGTTAGATAATGAACCTTGTAATGCTAAACCAACAGCTAAACCGGCAGCACCTAAAATAGCAATGAACGAAGTTGTTTCAATGCCAATTTGCGAAAGTGCCATTAAAATAGTTACAGCAAATACAAGTGTGTACACAATACTTGAAACAAATGAAGCGACAGCTTTATCTACTTTCTTTTTAGCAAAACCTTTTTCAGTTAAGTTAGAACAAAACTTAGCAACACGACTACCAAGTAAAAAGATAACAAGCGCAACAACAGCTTGTATACCGTAGTGTAAAATTAGGCCTGAGTTATCGTTAAGCCAATTAAGTACTGAATCCATATTTACTCCAAATGTTTTTTATTAAGCGTTTTCGGGCATTATTATACATTAATTTACAATTTACTCTCATGAAATAATGAATTAATACTATTAAATGCAAGTATATTCTATTTTTTAGAGGCATTTATGCGATAAAACATAGCCTACTTTGAAAAAATATTAACGACTAAATACTAATTATATTTGCCTGATTTAAATTATTTTAATTTATTTCACTTTTGGGCTTCACAACAATTATTATTTTATGTATTATGCGCGCCACACCAAACAAGGTGTGTGTAGTGGCGGTTGTAGCTCAGTTGGTAGAGCCCCGGATTGTGATTCCGGTTGTCGCGGGTTCAAGCCCCGTCAATCGCCCCACTTTTTTATCTTAGTAATATCCTATCTTTATATTGAATAATCTCCCTTACTTATCTCTTTTAATATCCCGTACAGCAAACCAAAGCTTTATCACCTGAATTAATTAATATTTTAAACTAAAACAGTTTTTCAGCAACCTTCCCTATTTAAATTAGTTTAGCGCGAAGATTTATTAAACAAGTATCCAGCCTGCAATTAAATTACATTTATTTAACCAATGTGATTGTACTGGCTGTACTTCAATACAAAAAGTGCTAGGTTTCTAGTACTAACATCATTTTATTACAAAACATCAAACTTCTACTGGGATATAAAATTAAGCATGATTAAACAGGTTTTAGGAAATTTACTGTGTAGTTGTTTAGCTGTAATGAGCTTTAACTCATTGGCTCAAAGCAATGATGAATATAATAAGCTATTGATTGAGCTTCAAAAATTAGTTTCTGAAAAAAAATACACTCAGGCTTATCAAAAAAGTAATAGCGAATACCAGTACCTGGGCGAACCCGTATACGACTTTTTATTAGGGGTCAGTGCACTTAAAACAGGGCATGCGGCGCCAGCTGTATTTGCTTTTGAACGCGTGGTTGAAAATAATCCTAGATGGTATGAAGCTCGCTTGTACTTAGTTCGCGCTTATTTAACAGTTAATAACTTACCTGCTGCCGATACTCAAGCTTTAATACTAATCAACTCACCTGACACACCTAATAATATAAAGTCTTCAGCACAGTCATTGCTAGAAACTGCAGCACTTAAGCAACAAGAGGCTGGACGCTCTTATAAACAAAATATTGAGCTTGCCCTTGGCGTTGATGGCAACGTAAACGCAGGTACTGCAGAAAATACGATTATAATTCCTAATATTGGTGAGTTTTTGTTATCGCCAGAAAGTAAGAGTACGCAGGACAACTATGCACGACTTAATTACAGAGGAAAGTACTCTCACCCTATTGATAAAAAAAGCTTAATCACTTTAAGTATTGATACCAGGTGGTACAAGTTTGAAGAACTCAGTCAATACGATCGTATAAATGCGCACATTAATGCCGCCTATCAATATAAACAAAATGACATAAGTTGGTTTGCACGAGTTGCTACCACTCCGTTGATGCTTGATGGCGAACTTTATCGTACTGAATCAGCTTTAACGGCCGGAGCTAATTTTACGCTAAATAAACAAGTTAATTTATTTAGCTCTTTGACTGCAGGTGTTTTAAACAATAGATTTGATGAAAAGCTCGATAACTCATTTTATGCGATAAATACAGGTGCTAGCTATGCAGCTAAAAATTGGTTTCAAAGCTTAAGCATTAACGCTAAAAGCGAGGAAGCTGACATTACTGAGGGTGAATTTAATAGCCGTAATATTACGAGCTTGTACTACCAAGTGAACACTCAGTTGGCTCAACATTGGCAGTTGTTATCTCTTGCTGGATACCAATGGATTAATTATAAAGATGATCACCCTTTATTTTTACAAGAACGTGCCGATAACCTCTTTATGTTCTCAACTTCTGTTCGCTACTTAGTTAATCGCGATTTAGCCATACAGTTGGCTGCCAACTATCAAGATAAATCCAGTAATATTTCTTTATTCGAATATGACCGTTTAGATATAAATTTAAGCGCTTCTTACTCATTTTAATTTAAGGTATTTATGAAACATTTACTCCCTGTAATTACCACTTTACTTTGTGTAAGTTTTTATACACAAGCAAACGACCCTGCTGGTAAAACTATTTTAGCACGAGGCTCTGTACTCGCGGTTGATGGAAGCAATGAACAACAACGACAGTTGCAGCGCAGAGATACTGTTTTTGGCGTAGATCGCATTACGACTGGAGAGAAAAGCAAAGCGCAATTTTCGATGTTGGATGGTGGTTTAATAGCCTTAAAAGAAAACTCAGAATTAAATATTGCTAACTACGAATTTAATGACAATACCCAACAAGGCTCTGCTTCTATTGAGTTACTTAAAGGCGGTTTGCGCTCTATTTCCGGCGTAATTAAAAAAAATGGCGGCTCTTATAGTGTAAAAACTCCCGTAGGCTCTATTGGTATACGCGGAACGCATTTTGAAGTTCAACTGGTTAAAGGCGATGTATTTTTAGCGGTATGGGATGGCGCAATAGATTTAACGTTAGAAAATAATAACGTGGTTTCTTTGGGTGATAACGAGGCATTTTCGTTTGCACAAATTACAGCCACTGGTGAAGTCTTTAAAACAACACGTGCGGCACGCGTGTTTGATCAAAATATAGTAGCAATTGATCCTAAAGACGACAACGAAGAAGAAACTGAGCAAGCATCGGTAACTGAAGTTGAAGTAAATGCTTTTGAAGCTGATACAGGTGTTATGGATATATATTCTGAACAACAATTTCAAACTGTTAGCAGCGCATCTTTAGTCGATCAAATAGCTCAGCGCCAAGGTGTATTTAACTATGAGGTATCAAGCTTTAATGTAAATTCGAGTGTGGGTGCTGTTACTGACTTTGCTATGACTATGGCAGTTGATTTTGATAATGGCACCGTGCCTGATGGCGAAATTAGTTTTAATGACGCCGGTGGAAATTGGTATGCAGCTTACAGCGGCTTAATAAATTTAAGCGAACTTGAGCTGGCCGTTACATTTGCATCCCATGGTAACAATAAAGCCGAGGGCGATGTTGATGCAATATTTTTGAATGACTTAGACAATATTACTGGCAACTTTAATCTTAATGAAATAAATAATCCTGATGTAAATGCTAGCGGTTCTTTTAAATTAGAACCATAAACACATTGGATACAAAGCTTTTATTATGGAGTATTTAAAATGACAGCAAAAAATATATTTTTGCTTGGTTCTGTGGTGTTTTTGTTAAGTGCCTGTGGAGGCTCAGAAGAAAGTCCCACTCAAGAGGCAATACAATCACCTACGGCTGAAGTAATGCCAACGGTGACTAGCTATATAAATTTGGCTGGTGTTATAGCGAGTAATCAAACCAAGAGTACAAAAGTTTTAGGTGCTGTCACTTCAAGTAGAGGGGTTGTTGGAGCAAGTTTAGCTAATACTCGCGCTAATATTGTTTTTTCACAAACAAACGACACCGTACTAGGTAATGTTTCTTTTTTACTTGAAGCTTCGGATACTGATGGCATTGCTGAAGTTAATTTAGTACTCCCTAGCGTTAATAAAAGCATATCACTTTGTTCTTCTGATTGTGGTGTTGACTACGAAAAGTCAATTATAGGCCTCAGCCCTGCGCTTTATGGCGCAACTCCAGGGGAAATACGCCTTGAAATATGGATAACTGACACTTTAAATAATCAAGCACTTGCTGATGCAATCACTTTTAACTGGCAACCATATCAAATTGAAGGTGTTACAGCACAACGAGACGAAGATAATATTAATCTTTCGTGGCAAGCCAACCCCGAACTTAATCGTTACAACGTTTATATTGCAACTCAAGCTGGAGTCTCATCTACTAATATTAATGAATTAGAGAATGGGCAACAATTTTTAAGTATTCAAGATACTGCATTAAGCATTACCGAGTCACTTACTAATAAAAGTTACCAAGTACTTATTACCGGTGTTGATGGCAGTGGTGAAAGTGGTTTTGCTAATATAATAAACATAGCGCCAGTGGGTGGAGAGCTTGCATTTGCACCAGAGGCAAATGCCGATCAGTTTCAGATAAGTGAAGATCAAACTCTGCAAGGTAACGTACTAACAAATGATACGAATCAATACAGTGGCGATTTACGTGTAAATGCAGATGCATTAATTCTACCGCAGCATGGCACTCTTAATATAAATGAAAATGGGGATTTTACTTATATCCCTATTGCAAACTTTAATGGTGAAGATGCCTTTAGCTATCAAGTTGCTAACGAGCTAGGTATGACAGACACCGCAGTTGTAGAGATAACCATTTTAGCTGTTAACGACGCTCCTATAGCGCTTGATAATACTTACAGCGTTACAAACAATGGAACCTTAGTTGTCCTATCGCCAGGCTTACTTATAAACGATAGCGATATAGACTTAGATGACTTAACTGTTGATACAACGCCGGTTAGCGAACCAACAAGAGGACAATTAACCCTTTTTGATAATGGTGGCTTTGAATACCAAGGCGAGCAAAATATGCAAGGCCAAGACAGTTTTCAGTACAGAGTTGTTGATGCACAAGGTGCTCAGGCTATTGCAAATGTAACTATTGTAAGCTCAAACACTAACGTAGCCCCTGTAACAAAAAATGATAGCTATAGTTTAAGCGAAGATGAAACACTTGTGGTTACAGCTGCCAATGGTGTGCTTAGTAACGATACTGACCCAAATAATGACAGTTTTTCAGTTGATGAAACGTTTATGGTGGCACCCACACATGGCCAACTATTATTAGCAACTGATGGCAGCTTTAGTTATGTGCCGGATGCTAATTTTAATGGTGTTGATCAATTTCAATACCAAGCTATAGACTCATTAGGTGCAACCTCTACAGCCACAGTAACTTTAGTAATAAACAGCGAACCCGATAACCCTGTTGCACAAAATGATGCCTATCAATTTAGCAAAAATAAACTATTTGAAGTAACAGTACAAAATGGCTTATTAATTAACGACTTTAATATTGAGGCTGGTGATTTATCGGTTAATACCACGGCAATTAATACAACTCAAAATGGCGAACTTACATTAAATGCTGATGGCTCATTTACCTATCAGCCAGACTTAGGTTTTATTGGTGTAGATAGCTTTACCTATTCAATTTCAAATGAGCAAGGCTTAACTGCAACAGCTCTAGTAACCTTAAGTGAAAGCGGCGTTAATACTTTTCCACAAGCCAATGACGATCAATATACGTTAGACGAAGACAGCTCTGCATCTTTTTTAGATGTGCTAGCTAACGACACTGATGCAGATGGCGATACAATTACTATTTCTAATATAGAAAATACTGCTGGTGAAGCGACTATTGTCGCCGGAAAAATACAGTTTACTCCACCAGCAAATTTTTCAGGTGAAATAGTACTGACTTACACCATTACCGATGGTTATAGCACTGGTAATGAAGGTATAAACGACAGAACAGCAAGTGTGACGATTACTGTTACACCCGTTAATGATGCCCCTACTGCAAATGCTGACACGGCAACGATGAACGAAGATGCAGCGCCAATACTAATAAACGTATTAGCCAATGACTCAGACGTGGATGGCGACAGCCTTACCATAAGCGCAGCATCAGCTGATATTGGCTCTGTATCAGTGGTTGGCAATCAAATTCAATACACACCGGCAGCCGACGACATCGGCTTCGCAACAGTTACTTATACTGTAAGCGATAGCAACGGCGGTGCCAGTACAGCAACGTTAACTATCACTATTACACCTGTAAATGATGCTCCAATAGCAAATGCTGACACGGCAACTATGGCGGAAGATGCAGCACCAATACTAATAAACGTATTAGCCAATGACTCAGACGTGGATGGCGACAGCCTTACCATAAGCGCAGCATCAGCTAATATTGGCTCTGTATCAGTGGTTGGCAATCAAATTCAATACACACCGGCAGCCGACGACATCGGCTTCGCAACAGTTACTTATACTGTAAGCGATAGCAACGGCGGTGCCAGTACAGCAACGTTAACTATCACTATTACACCTGTAAATGATGCTCCAATAGCAAATGCTGACACGGCAACTATGGCGGAAGATGCAGCACCAATACTAATAAACGTATTAGCCAATGACTCAGACGTGGATGGCGACAGCCTTACCATAAGCGCAGCATCAGCTAATATTGGCTCTGTATCAGTGGTTGGCAATCAAATTCAATATACACCGGCAGCCAATGCAAATGGACTCGTAACTGTTGTTTATACGGCAATTGATAGCAACGGCGGCGCCAGTACAGCAACGTTAACTATCACTATTACACCTGTAAATGATGCTCCAATAGCAAATGCTGACACGGCAACTATGGCGGAAGATGCAGCGCCAATGCTAATAAACGTATTAGCAAATGACTCAGACGTGGATGGCGACAGCCTTGCCATAAGCGCAGCGTCAGTCGATAGCGGTTCAGTATCCGTTGTCGATAACAAACTACAGTACACACCGGCTGCAAATACCAACGGTATTGTTGTTGTCAGTTATACTGTAAATGATGGGAATAACGCTACAGATACTGGTAGTTTATCAATTACGATTACTCCTATTAACGATGCTCCAGTTGCGTCAAACCAAGGTTTTAATATTAGCGAAAACGCAACCGATGGTGACACTATTGGGACTGTTAGTGCCTCAGACATTGAGAACCAAAATTTAAGTTACACCCTGCTCAGTGGTGCCCCCATATTCGAAATAAATAATGATTCTGGCTTATTAACTGTAAAAGGTGAAAGCCCGTTTGATTTTGAAACAACTCCTCAGTACATATTGAGCCTAGCTATTACTGACGATGGTACGCCTAACGAAACAACTACTATTGATATAATAATTGATGTCACTGATGATGCGGAGCCTCTAGTTCCTGTTGAAGATGAAACATTTGGTCGCCCTATAACAGGTGAACTTGAGCTTTCGGGTGTTTTTTCAAGTGGTGAATTTAATGACAGTATTGAGCTAAATAATAACCTTTACTTTGTAGGTTTTAGTAATAACAGCGACAAAGATATTGTTATTGCATCCTATACAACGAGTGGTGTGATAAATACAGCATTTAACAGTGATGGCGTTAAGGTATTAGATTTAGAAAATGATGAAGAAGCAACTGCTATTATCTCTGATGGTACAAGCCTCTTTGTTGCTTACACTAGTTTTGATGGCACAAATACCGAAGCATGTTTGTTGAAAATGAATACCGCTGGCGTATTAAGTAATAACTCTGGAGATAATAATTCAGGTATTCACTGTACCGCATTAGCAAGCACTCTCGTTATTAATGACCTTGAGTTTAGCGACAATAAAATTCAAGCTGTTGGTAAGTCATTTAATGGTAACGACGACGATAGCTTATGGATAAAATACGATATATCTACACTCGCTTATGAAGCCGGAAGCCCTAAAATTGTCGATGTGAGCGGTGCTAATAGAGATGACGAAGCGTTTGCTATTAAAAACTTTAATAGCTCTGATCTTATGGTTGCCGGCAGTGTAACAAGTGCAACTGGCGATAAAGACGTACTTATTCGTTATTTAATTTCTGATGGTGAAAACAACGGAAGTTTTAATGGTAGCGCAGCATTATCGTTCGACTTGTCTGAGAATAATAAAGATGACGAATTATTTGCAATTGGCGGCGCTAAAAACACCGAATTTACAGCTTTTGCAGGTGGTTACATAACTCGTAACAGTGGTGAAAAAGAAGCCGTGGTTTTGGCTATTGATAAAACGGGTACTCTTATAACGAGTTTTGGTGATGCAGGTACTGCTATTTACGATATTGATGGTAACGGTGGTGCAGGTAATGGTGGCGCGAACGTAACAGGCGTAAAATACGAGCCAATTAAAAATGGAATTACTTTATCTGGCACTACCGGTGTTTCAGCTAACGAAAAGTTATTTTCTGCCCGTATTTTAACTTCAGACGGCTCACTTGATAGTACTTATGGTGCATCAGGTATTAATATCATTTCAGATATCAATGGAAAACAATTTGCCAAATCAGCAACTATAGATGCTAATGATACTGTATGGATATCGGGTGTTGTTGACGACTCAACCACCAAACCATTTGTTGCTGCAGTTGACGAGCAAGCCACATTATTTACCAACTTTGCAGACGTTGGTTATCTTGCTTTTGATACTATAAGCGCAGAATCTGACGATCAATCAATGCACGTTTTACAACTTAGCAATGACCCTCATGCCGGTAAGTATATTCTTGCATCAACGGCTAAATCGGACTCAATTACTAAGTTAGTATTAACACGCTTTACGAGTGCGGGTGCTATCGATACTAGCTTTAGCGAAAGTGGCCATAAAGAAATTGCCATAGATTTAAGCGCATCTAATATAGCGTTGGTTGAACACAATAGCGGAAGCTTATTTATTGCGGGATCTAAAAGCAAAACTGACGGTGAAGAGGGCTTTATAGCTAAAGTTGATCAAAATGGTGATTTAGATACCTCATTCGCCAGTGATGGTATTTACTATACTACTATTTCAGGTGCTGAAAAGCTTAACTTAACTGATTTAGCACTTCATGATGGCGACATTGTTGCAGTTGGCTCTGTAGTTATAGCTGATACCCCTAGCTCGTTTATCATGATGCTAGATTCTGACGGTACACTTGACGATAACTTTGGTAGTAATGGAACAATTATAGGAATACCTTTTGAATATTATGAAAGTGTTTTTATTAATGATGATAATATTTTTATTGGTGGTAAATCTGTATCAGGTGCCAGTTCAGAATTAGTAGCATTAAAGCTCGACTCCGACGGCGAGCAAACCTACAAATACACAGGTGAAACAACCACTGATACCGAGAATAAAATGGTAAAAGTTTTAGTCGACGAATCAAATAAATTATATTTAATTGCAAACGTTGTAGATACACCTAATAAAGCCAGTATTACGCGATTACTTGCATCCGGAGTAATTGATGACAGCTATCCGTTAGGCCAATACGCGTTAGCTTCAACGGGAGATACCGAAGTAAAAAGTGCCGTTTTTGATAGCAACAACAATATTGTTTTAGTTGGTATGGGCAATAATAAAGGAATGTTAGCGCGTATTTTAACTGACGGTACTTTAGATAATACGTTTGGAGCCAGTGGTGCCGGATTTTATGAAGCAAGCCAATGTGTCAGTACACATGTATTTACTTCAATCATCTTACAAAATGACACCCAAGTTGTTGTAAGCAGCACCTGTAATGACACTAACTCTAACAATGTTAGTATTTCTAAATTCAATTTTGTAGAAGATGGAGCTTAGCCTTAAATTATGAAAGTTGAATTTTTTGGTGTTAGAGGCTCAATGGCTTCAGCAGGAAGTAATACGCACATTTTTGGGGGAAATACCTCATGTGTGTACATTGAACAAAGTAACGGTAAAGATCTTATTTTAGACTCTGGTACCGGTATTGTAGAACTCGGTACACGTTTACTAGGAACACAAAGTCCTATCAATATTTTGCTAACGCATAACCATTGGGACCATATTCAAGGGTTTCCTTTTTTTAAACCTATTTACCAACCTAACCGCGATATAACTATTACTGTGGGTAACGTTGATGATAAAAAAAGTGAAGATGCCATATTAAAGCAAATGAGTGGTTCGTACTTTCCGGTGTGTTATCAAGATTTACCTGCCAGCATTACGCTTAATACTGATTTATCGTCTCAAAAGCAATTTACACTTAATGGTTTTTTGGTTTCGACTGCTCCACTAAATCACCCTGGTGGTGGTACTGCTTATTGTATTAAAGCAGATGAAAAAAAGGTGGCTTACGTTACCGACAATGAGCTAAATCCGCCAGAAAAAGCAAACACAAGTATTAGCGAGTGGGTCAATTTTATTGAAGGCGCTGATTTACTAATTCATGATGCTCAATTTATAGATGCAGACTTGCCTCTTAAACATGGTTGGGGGCATAGCACCATAGATCAGGTGGCTGAGCTTGCGATAAGAGCGAGTATTAAAAATGTGGTTATTATTAGCCACGATCCATCAAGAACCGATGAACAGTTATTAGCTATAGAAAAATATTTACACACGCAGTACGCTCAACAGGTAAAAATAGAGTGCGGCCGAGAAGGACGAGTTTTTGATTTTTAGTCTATCAAGGAGCGTTACTCATTAGCTCCTTAAAACCAATTACTTCAAAGCACTTTTTCATTGGCGCTGTTATTATATTATTAATTGCATCAATAGAGCTATTTTCAACTGGGTCGCTTGCAAAATTAGTGAACCGCGTAGAAGGTATAATATACGACTCTCGGTTGTTACTAACACTTTCAGAGACGCCTAGGCGTATTGATGAAACCGTTGTAATAATTGATATCGATGAAAAGAGCATGCAAGAACAAGGACGCTTTCCTTGGAGTCGATCAAAAGTAGCCGACCTTGTTACAAAGCTTACTGATGCAGGTGTTATTGTTATTGCATTCGATATATTTTTTTCTGAACAGGAAGAAAACCCTGTTACAAAAATTATGTCTGAAATTCCTGATTTATCAAAAAAGTACACCATCCCCTTTGCTGAAATTACTAAACAAGTCGATGCAGACACAAAACTAGCAAGCGCATTATCTAAAAATGATACTGTTCTTGGTTTTTTATTAATTGATGAACAACTGACTAATCAAAACTTGCCAGCTAAAAACAGTGTTGTATGGGCAAGCGAAGAGCACACTAATTCACAAATAAACCAGTTTCCTGGTGCTATTGTAAATATTCCACAGTTACAAAATGCTGCAACGGGCACCGGCTTTATTAATGCACATATTGACGAAGATGGTTTTATACGTAAAGCAGCTCTTATAAATCGAGTTGGCGATAAGCTTTATCCTTCTTTAGCACTTGAAGTTGCTCGACTTTATACCCTTGCTGAAAACATAGAAACCCGTTCCAATAGGTTAGATGGTATAACCTTATTCGGAGGTATAAAGTTTCAAGATAAGTGGATTCAAACTGATGAGTATGGGCAAATATTAATTCCTTACAAAGGGCGTGCGCATAGCTTTCCCTATTATTCGGCTACCGATATTTTGACAAAAAAAATTGGGTTAGAGGAATTAGAAGGCACAGTAGCCTTTATTGGTACTTCCGCCGTAGGGCTTGCTGATTTAAGGTCAACACCTGTTGGTTTGCAGTACCCCGGTGTGGAGGTTCATGCCAATATATTTGAAGGGTTAATGCATCCAGAGCTACTTCCCTCTAAACCTAATTGGTCACAGGGAGCAAGCTTACTCATCATTGCATTGACCGGTTGCGTACTGTCGTTTTTTAGCCACGCTAAGAGCGCACGTTTTATTATTGTTTTGTCTCTTACAGTCACAAGTGTCGTTATATTTTTAAACGTTTATTTATGGTCAGTGCAAAAAATTAGTTTACCTTTATTAATGCCTCTTTTACTTATCATTATATTAGCCGGTTATTACATCATTGTAGGCTCTATCGCTGAAATGAAACACAGCCGAAAAATAAAATCTATGTTTGACCAATATGTTCCTCCTGAGCGTATAAACCAAATGATACTGCAAGGTAAAAGTTTATCTCAAAAAAGTGAGCGAAAAAATATGACGGTTTTGTTTGCCGACATTCGTAGTTTCACTTCACTATCAGAAAGTATGTCGCCTCATCAGTTAAGTGAATATTTAAACGAATATCTTACGGCTATTACCAAAATCATATTTGATCATAACGGGACTATTGATAAGTACGTAGGCGATATGGTGATGGCATTTTGGAATGCTCCACTAAAAGATGAAAACCACGCTCGCCATGGTGTTGAAGCCGCAATGGGTATGATTAACGGGTTAACGCAAATAAATCAGTTATTTGCAGAAAACAATCAGCCTGCAATAAAAATTGGTATCGGTTTAAGTACTGGCGATATGAATGTAGGTGATATGGGTTCGGTTTACCGTAAAGCCTATACAGTTCTTGGTGATACTGTTAATTTAGGTGCTAGAGTAGAAAGCTTGACCAAATTTTATGGCGTAGCTATTCTTGTTACAGAAGAAACGATGAAGGAATGCCCTCATATTTCATTTCGTTTAATAGATAAAGTACAAGTTGTCGGAAAAACAACGGCTATACAGTTGTTTGAGCCTATAAATTTTACAGATAAGCTCGATGAAGAACAGTTAAATGAAGTTAAAAAATCACAGCAGGCCATGACGCTTTTTTATAATAAAAACTGGCCACAAGCGCTTAGCTTATTTAAAGAACTACACAGCACGACCGTATTTAGCTCTGACGTTTATACCATTTTTATCGAACGTATTAAGGGCACTGATTTGCAAACACTAGCTAAGGATTGGAATGGTGCCTTCAAACATACTAAAAAGTAGTAAACATATGCGACAGCACATTAAAGACAAAACAAACCTTCAGCATTTTATCGATATTAGTATTAGGCTAACAACAGAAAAAAACTCGTCTAAGTTACTTGATGAAATACTGCAAGTTGTGATGTCGATAGCAAATTCTGATGCTGGCAGCATTTACTCTATTACCCCAAACAAACAACTCAAGTTTGAAACGGTAATAAATAAGTCATTAAATCTTTATTTAGGTGTAGGTGGCACTTTAGGGAGCCCAGTAGATTTTCCTAATATAGATCTTTTTATTGATGGCAAACCAAACGAAACAGCTATTGTTGCCCACTCTGCAAATTCCGGCGAAGTGATTAACATTCCTGACGTGTATGATGCCCTGCCCTTTGATATGAGCGCAGCTCGCAAGATGGATGCCCGCACGGGTTACCGCTCTGAGTCTATGCTAACAATTCCTTTAAAAGATCATGAAGATGACATTATTGGTGTAATCCAGCTTATAAATGTAAAAGATGCGCAAAATAAAAATATCCCTTTTAGTGAAGAGCTCGTCACTCTAATTCGATCTTTTGCCTCTTTAGGCGCTATTTCACTAACTAACTCGACACTAATTAAGGGAATGGAAGATCTTTTTTCGACCTTTGCTGAAACAATTGCGATGGCAATAGATGAAAAGTCTCCTCATACCGGTGGCCATTGTAAACGAGTGCCAGCACTCACGTTAATGCTAGCAGATGCCGTGCATGATATAAATAAAGGCCCTTTGGCTTCATTTTCGATGAGTGAAGCTGACCGACATGAGCTTGATATAGCAGGCTGGTTACATGACTGTGGGAAAATCGCGACTCCCGATCACATTATGGAAAAGTCGACAAAACTAGAAACTATTTTTGATCGAATAAAATATGTAGATGCTAAATTTGAAATAATTAGCCGAGATTTAAAAATAGCGTATCAGCAAAAAATCATCTGTGCGATGAAGCTGCAAAAACCTATCGAAGTTCAACAATTTGAACGCCTACTTGATACCGAGCTTAAACAGTTGGCATTAGACCGTGCATTATTACAGCGTGTGAATGTAGGGGGCGAGTTTTTAGGTGATGCAGAACTTGAGCACATTGAACGCATTGCAAACAAATACCAACTCGTTATAAATGATATTAATACACCATTGCTCTCAGCTGATGAAGTTGAAAACTTAACAATACGAAGAGGCACGCTAACCGAAGCCGAACGTGAAGTAATGAAACGTCATATGGATGTAACTAAAAATATTTTAGATGCCCTGCCGTTCCCTAAACACTTAAGCAATGTGACTGAATATGCTTTAGGTCATCATGAAAAACTTGACGGTACTGGTTATCCAAGAGGTTTAACCAAAGAGCAAATGTCGGTGCCTGCAAGGTTAATGGCTATTACGGATATTTTTGAAGCGCTATCTGCGGTAGACAGGCCCTACAAAAAAGCAAAACCGGTCAGTGAGTGTTTATTTATTTTAGGCTCAATGGTTGCTAAAAACCATCTTGATGCTGACATTTTTGCTATTTTTATTGAGTCGCAAGTCTATAAAAATTATATCAATGAATATGCTAACCCAGAGCAGCTAGATGAGGTAGATTTTGATAACTTACCCGGTTACACACCTATAAGTTAGCACCTATAAAGCCATGCCTTTATTCAAAATACGCTTATTACAGCCTATACTTATCCAAACAAAAAAATGCCACCTTACGGTGGCATTTACACACGGGGTTATTTCTACTTATAGAAATCCTTTTACTTTTTATTTGTTTTTTTATGTTGTTTTATTAACAAAAAATATGGCTCCAAAGGTAGCATTTAGTGCTTTGGGTAGCAACAGTAAAAGGTAAAGTTCATATATCTGCCATATTAACGTCATAAAAGAGCGCGAAGTAAATTCGCGCTCGTATACTTAACTGTCGTTATATTTTAATACACACGTATTTTTCTTCTAGGTACTCATCCAGCCCTTGATGCCCACCTTCTCGGCCCAAACCAGATTGTTTAACGCCACCGAAAGGCGCTACTGGGTTTGATATAACACCTTCATTAACGCCGACCATACCAAATTCAAGCCCTTCACTAACTCGGTAAATTTGCTTAATATTTTGGCTGTAAAAATAGGCTGCTAGGCCAAATGGTACATCGTTAGCAAGCGCAAGCACTTCACTTTCTTCATCAAAAGGAATAACCGTCAATACCGGACCAAATACCTCTTCGTGGTAAATATCCATTTCTGTGGTGACATTGTTTACTATTAATGGATTTTGAAAGCTGCCACCTAAGTCACTATTATCGCCAATCAGCGTCGCGCCCTTATCGAGTGCGTCTTGTACTAACTGTTGCACTTTCTCTTTGGCTTTAGGGTAAATGAGTGGACCAATATCAACATCGTCTTCAAAACCATTTGCCACTTTTAACGCTGCAACCTTAGGCGTGATTTTTGACAGTACTTTGTCGAGAATATTACGCTGTATAAAGATACGGTTTGCAGCAACACATGCCTGCCCACTATTTCTAAATTTAGCCGCCATTAGCCCTTCAACAGCTTCATCTAAGTCGGCATTATCAAAAATGATAAAAGGCGCATTGCCGCCAAGCTCCATCGAGGTGCGTTTAATTGTGTCTGCACATTGCGACAGCAACTGCTTACCTACACCGGTAGAGCCGGTAAATGTAAACTTACGCACGATTTCTGAGTCAGTCAGCATTTTACCTACTGTTTTGGCATCTTGTGAAACCAGTACATTAAATGCACCTTTAACAAAACCAGCTTGATCGGCCAGATAAGCAAGTGCGATAGCGCATAGTGGCGTATGTTCAGAAGGTTTAAGTATAAAGCTACAGCCCGCAGCGTAAGCTGGAGCTACTTTACGAGTAACCATAGCAACAGGAAAGTTCCACGGCGTAATACCAGCTACAACACCGACAGGCTGCTTAAAGCTAGTTAAACGATGCGAGTCATCTGTTGGCGGAATAACATCTCCGTAACTACGTTTGGCTTCTTCTGCAAACCATTTGATAAAACCTGCACCGTAATCAATCTCACCAAGGGATTCTTTGAGTGGTTTACCTTGCTCTTTGGTCATCAGCTCTGCAAGTGTTTGCTTGTGCTTTATAACTAGGTCATACCAGCGCATCAACGTTTCGCTTCGCTCAGTGGCATTTGTCGTTTTTAACTTAACAAAAGCCCCTTGAGCTGCGCTTATTGCGCTATTTACACCCTGCTCGTCAATATCACTTACTTCAACAATACTTTTTTCGGTAGCGGGATCGTTAACGCTAAAGCGCGTATCAGTTTTATAAAATTCGCCGTTAATAAATGAGTCAGAAAAAATAAGATTACTCAAAATAAACCTCCAAAATTACGTTTTAAGGTGTTAGCTTTTAATGCGTGGCATAGAGCCAAGGCTAACATTTTAGGATCTTTGCTTACGTGAGAAGCGCAGCTTCTATATTTATAACCTAGAGTTAAAACACATAACGCCAGCAAGCTTTGCTTGCCTACAAAATAACTTACGAGCTTTGCTCGTCACGCCTACAATTCACAAACAAAAAAGCCGCTGTATCAAACAGCGGCTTTTAAAAGTATATCGTTAAAAACTAATGCTCTTCATTAACGATATTGAGATTGTACTTAGGTATTTCAACCACTAGGTCTTCATCTCTTATAATTGCTTGGCAACCAAGGCGTGACTCAGGCTCTAAACCCCATGCTTTATCTAGCATGTCGTCTTCTAGCTCATCACTCTCTTCAAGTGAGTCAAATCCTTCACGAATCACTAAATGACACGTAGTACATGCACACGATTTTTCACAAGCGTGCGCAATGCTGATACCATTTTTAAGCGCAGCGTCGAGTACCGTTTGACCTGTAGGAGCTTCAATTGCAGCGCCGTCAGGACATAATTCAGGATGTGGAAGAAAAACAATTTGTGGCATTCTAATCTCTCTTAAATGTTGTCTACTGACTGCCCTGTAAGGGCCTTTTTAATTGATGCATCCATTCTACGCGATGCAAAGTCGCTACTCGCATTATCGACTTTTTCGATAGCTGCTTTAATTTCGCCAGGCTCTTGTGCATTTTCGCGCACTTTTACCAGTTCTGCAATTTCAGCGCGTAAGTTAGCTAGTTGCATATCGTCAAGTAATGCACCATCGGCTTCAAGTGATGCGTTAAGCGCTTCTATTACGCGCAACGCTTCTACTTGCTGCTCTTTAAGCATACGCGCTTGCATGTCGCCTTTAGCGTTGCTCATTGATTCTTTTAGCATGTTAGCTACTTGGTCATCAGATAAACCAAACGAAGGCTTAACTTGAATCTCAGCTTGTACACCTGTTGATTTTTCCATAGCTGAAACACTTAATAGGCCATCAGCATCAACTTTAAAGGTTACACGAATATGCGCAGCGCCTGCCGCCATTGGTGGAATACCTTTTAAGCTAAACTTAGCAAGCGATCGACAATCATCAACAAGCTCACGCTCACCTTGCAGCACATGTAATGACATGGCTGTTTGACCGTCTTTAAACGTTGTAAATTCTTGTGCGCGTGCTACCGGAATCGTTGTATTACGCGGAATGATTTTTTCAACCAAACCACCCATCGTTTCAAGGCCTAGCGATAACGGTAATACATCAAGCAATAACATGTCAGAATCGGGCTTATTGCCAATTAACACGTCGGCTTGAAGCGCGGCACCTAAGGCTACAACACGATCAGGATCGATTGAAGTTAGCGGCTCTTTATCAAAAAAGCTTTGTACTTGGCTACGTACCAATGGCATACGGGTTGAACCGCCTACCATAATAACTTGCAGCACTTCTTCATTTTCAATGCCAGCATCTTTTACAGCACGACGACACGAGCGCAGCGTTTTTTTAATTAGTGGCATAGCCATTTCATCAAACGTTTCGCGCGTTACTTCAACGGTGTATTTTTGATCGTCAAACTCAAGGCCCACGTTTACTTTAGCGTATTGGCTTAATGCTTCTTTACACGCTTTTGCTTTATTGATAAATAAACGTAAAACTGAAGGTGATAATGCTGACACACCTGTTTGCTGCTTAAAGTAATCAACAAGGAGCGAATCAAAGTCATCGCCGCCGAGGCTAGAGTCGCCACCGGTTGCCATTACTTCAAACACACCTTGGTGTAATCTAAGTACTGATATATCGAACGTACCACCGCCTAAATCATAAACAGCAATAATACCTTCTTGACCTGAATCTAAACCATAAGCGACTGCTGCTGCTGTTGGTTCATTTAATAAACGTAGTACGTTAATACCAGCAAGCTCTGCGGCATCTTTAGTACTTTGGCGCTGTGCGTCATCAAAGTACGCTGGTACTGTGATTACAGCCCCTAAAATTTCTTGGTTGCCAAAACTTTGCTCAGCTCGTGCTTTTAATGCAGCTAAAATATGGCTTGATGCTTTAATTGGACTAATTTTACCTGCCGCAGTTTCTATTGCTAGCGCACCATTGTGCTCACAAAATTCATACGGTAGTTGCCCATAACTTTGCTCTATTTCAGCCTGAGTTTTACCTAAAAAACGCTTAACCGAAATAAGTGTGTTAGCAGGGTCTTGCGTTGCTGCTTGTGCAGCTTCTGCGCCAACAGTAATACCGCCTGCTTGATAACGAACAACCGACGGTAACATAGCCGCGCCAAGATCATCAGTTAACGTGCGGGCTTCGCCACTTTGCACTGTTGCAACTAATGAATTAGTTGTACCAAGGTCAATACCAATTGCTAGTTTATGTTCGTGTGGTGCCGCGCTTTGCCCCGGCTCAGCAATTTGCAATAATGCCATAATGCTCTTTAAACTCGTGTTGCTCGCTTTGCAGCAAGTAATTAATCGTCAAATAAACTGTCTTCGATACGCTCTAGTTCTTCACGTAACTTATAAACAAACTTCAGTTTACGAATATTATCTGCGGCAAGTTGATATTGCTGCTCATCGTTACTTGCTAATTGCTCAGCAAGTTGTGCACTGTATTGCGCGTTTAATTGCTTAATTTGTTTTTCAAAATTCGCAATGGCGGTATCAGGATCGCTAGCTGATGTTAGCTCTTCAAGTTCTTCGCGAAGTTCCATTTGCTGCATTAAAAACATTGGATCTTGCAAGGTTTGCTGCTCTGCACGAATATCAACGCCTAGCTCGCTCAACATATATTCAGCACGTTTTACTGGGTGCTTTAATGTTTGTAGCGCATCGTTAATTTCGGCGGTGCTTTGCACAGCCATTAACTTATCGCGGCTGCTCGCATTCGCGTGGCGATCGGGATGTACAGTACGCTGTAATTCCAAGTAGTGCTTGTTAACCGTTGCTAAATCAATATTGTAATCAACGGGGACTGCAAATAATTCAAAGTAACGCATAACTTCAACCAATAATATTCAGAAATAACAAAGCCCTACATTAACTGGCAGGGCTTATTTATACTACAAAGATATTTAAAGCTTAAACGGTAAAGCTTTCGCCACAACCACACTCATCTGCTTGATTCGGGTTATTAAATTTAAACCCTTCATTTAAGCCTTCTTTAGTGTAGTCGAGCTCTGTGCCATCGATGTAAACTAAGCTTTTAGCGTCAACAATTAAGGTGACACCTTTAGCCGCAAAAGTTTCATCGTCTTCGTTTAAATCGTCAACAAACTCAAGTACATAAGCAAGACCTGAACAGCCCGTCGTTTTAATGCCAACGCGCAGGCCTAAACCTTTACCGCGGTTTGCTAAAAATGATTGTACGCGGTTTGCTGCCGCATCTGTCAATGTCACTGCCATGAGTTTCTCTTCTTACTTCGCTTGTTTGCTTTTGTAGTCTGCAATTGCTGCTTGAATTGCGTCTTCGGCTAAAATTGAACAGTGGATTTTCACTGGTGGCAACTCAAGCTCTGCACTGATATCAGTGTTTTTAATTGTCGCTGCTTCGTCTAGCGTTTTGCCTTTAACCCACTCTGTTACAAGTGAAGAAGAAGCAATTGCGCTACCACAACCGTAGGTTTTGAATTTTGCATCTTCAATAACGCCAGTGGCAGATACTTTAATTTGCAGTTTCATTACGTCACCACATGCTGGTGCGCCTACCATACCCGTTGCCACTGACGGATCGTTCTTATCTAGAGTACCTACGTTACGTGGGTTTTCTACGTGGTCGATTACTTTATCACTATAAGCCATTATTCTATCCTCATTACCTGCTAGGGTATGTGCTCACACTATTAGTGGTGAGCCCATTCAACTGAATCTAAATCAATACCTTCTTGATGCATCTCCCAAAGTGGAGACATCTCACGTAGGCGACCGATAGAGTTTTTCATTAATTCGACGGTGTAATCAATCTCTTCTTCGGTAGTAAAGCGACCAATACTAAAACGAATTGAGCTATGTGCTAATTCGTCGTTACGGCCAAGTGCACGTAATACATAAGAAGGCTCTAAGCTTGCAGATGTACAGGCTGAACCTGACGATACTGCAATGTCTTTTACTGCCATAAGTAACGACTCACCTTCAACAAAGTTAAAGCTGATGTTTACAATACCCGGTACTGATTGGTCTTGTGTGCCGTTAAAGTATACTTCGTCCATATCAGCCATAATGCCGTCGATTAAACGATTACGTAAGGCGCTGATGTGTGCGTGATCTTTTTCGAAATCTTGCTTAGCAATTTTAAACGCAGTACCCATACCCACTAATTGGTGAGTTGCTAGTGTACCAGAGCGCATACCGCGTTCATGTCCGCCACCGTGCATTTGCGCTTCAAGGCGAGCACGTGGTTTACGACGAACGTAAAGTGCACCAACACCTTTAGGGCCATACACTTTATGTGCAGAGAACGACATAAAATCAACTTTAAGCTGTTGCACGTCGATTAATACTTTGCCCGCGCTTTGCGCTGCATCTACGTGGAACATAATTTTACGTTCGCGACACATTTCGCCAATAGTCGCGATATCTTGAATTACACCTAGCTCGTTATTAACGTGCATGATGCTTACAAGTACTGTGTCGTCACGCATTGTGTCGGCAAGTTTTTGTAAATCAAGTAGGCCGTTTTCTTCAACGTCCATGTAAGTTACTTCAAAACCTTGGCGCTCAAGCTCACGACATGTGTCGATTACAGCTTTATGCTCAGTTTTAGCGGTAATAACGTGCTTACCTTTTTTCTTGTAAAACTGTGCTGCACCTTTAATAGCAAGGTTATTTGATTCTGTTGCACCCGATGTGAAAACAATTTCACGTGGGTCTGCATTAATTAAATCAGCAATATCTGTACGCGCTTGGTCAACAGCTTCTTCTGCTTGCCAACCAAAACGGTGTGAGCGTGACGCAGGATTACCAAACTTACCGTCCATTGTCAGGCACTGCATCATTTCTTTAGCAACACGTTCATCAACAGGCGTGGTCGCTGCGTAATCTAAATAAATCGGTAACTTCATTTCTCTCTCCGCTGCAGGTCAACCTTAAAGTTGACAGCTTACTTGAATGTTTTCCAACTGCTTAATTGCATTATTGATACTGTTATCTTGGCGCGATGCTATTTCTTTCACATCTGATTTTTCCACCAATTCAGCAAGGGTAATATTATTCAAAAATTCTTCTATGCGTGCGCTTAAGTCTGACCACAAATTATGTGTTAAACAACGCATACCACTCTGACAGCCGGTATCGGCACCTTGGCAACGTGTTGCATCGACCGATTCGTCTACGGCGCTAATAATATCGCCAACAGAGATAACGCCCGCTTCACGCCCTAGTAAATAACCACCACCAGGTCCACGAACAGAACTTACTAGGCCATTTTTACGTAAACGAGCAAATAATTGTTCAAGGTAAGACAAAGAAATTTCTTGTCTTTGTGAAATATCAGCAAGGGCTACAGGACCTACACCTGTGTGTAGTGCAACATCCAGCATAGCTGTAACGGCATATCTGCCTTTTGATGTTAACTTCATAACGCCCCCTGCACAAAAGAGTGCAAATTTTAATTACCAGAGTAAATTAGTCAAGTATTATCACTTGATAAAAATTTGATTTATAAACTCTTACTTTTTAAATTGTAGAGTTAACAAACTTTCAATACTTGACCTCTTTGGTCAAGTATTACAGCCATTGTAATTACCTGAGTATTTTAGTCAAGTATTAGCTAGTTATTTACCCATTGGTTTTTATAACTAATAGCTATACCTAAGTTACTTAGGGATAGACTTATTAATTGAGGTGAGAATACCGCGTAAAATATTCATTTCGGCATCTTCAGGGTGAGCTCGGTTAAATAAACGACGTAATTTAGTCATAACTAAACCAGGGTGCTGTTTGATAATAAAGCCTGTTTTGAAAAGCGTCTCTTCAAGGTGCTCATAAAACAGCTCTGTTTGTTTTGAGCTTGGGTAAACAGCATCGTCTTCTTCAACCTTTTTAGGTTGTTGATTTAAAAACGCCATACGTGTTTCGTAACTAAGTGTTTGTACGGCCATAGCTAAATTAAGCGAGCTGTACTCTGGATTAGCAGGAATACATACGTGGTAATTACAAAGCTGTAATTCTTCATTAGTTAAGCCGCTGTTTTCACGACCAAATACTAGCGCTACAGGACCATTTACAGCTTCAGCAACGAGTTTTTCACCACATTCACGTGGTTCAACCATTGGCCACGAAAGCGTACGAGAACGCGCACTTGTGCCAATTGTTAATGTACAGTCAGCGATAGCTTCTTCAACAGTACCTACAATAACTGCATTGCCTAAAACATCAGTTGCGCCTGCAGCTAAAGCACTTGCTTGGCTGTCTATTTCACAAGCAGGATCAACTAAATAAAGCTTTGATAAACCCATGGTTTTCATGGCGCGAGCCGCCGAACCAATATTGCCCGAATGTGACGTGTTAACTAAAACAATGCGAATATCATCTAAGATCATTACTGTGCTACTTTGCTATGCAAAAAAATTGCGCAAATTCTAACATGAAAATGTAATAAGATCCTAGATTCAAAAGGCTAGATCCTAAGATCCAAGCCAATATAACGATTCTTACATGGGTAAATTTGTCGCTGCAAACAAAGTTTATATCTATAGCACAAATAATCTGCAATCATTCACTGACATAAAATACAACCATAGAGTGACATAAAAATAAAATAACTATTACTGCTCAATCTATAATCTGATGAGCTAATGTTTTAAGCTATTATATCAACGCTTGGTATTACATTTTCGGCTTACTAGGTTTAGCCAATGCTATTACATCATGAGTATAATTCGCCTCAATAACTTAAAAGTAAGCCTCTGAATAAGTTTATCTTTAGATAACAACGACAACTCAAACCTTAACAAAAACATATAAATAAAGTGCAATCTGCTGTTATACTGTTTTTATCCAGAGAGGGTCTTATTCTAGTATGGTTACAATTAAGCAAGTCGCTGTCCACGCAGGTGTTTCATTCAAAACTGTATCGCGAGTGGTCAATAATGATCCAACAGTCAAAGATATTAACCGCGAGAAAGTTCTTAAAGCGATAAAAGAATTAGGTTATCGTCCTAATCGTGCGGCAAGTTTAACGCGACGTAAAAACTCAAACATTTACGCAATTATTGCTGATGAACTGCTTAGTGTTCCTTATACTTTTGATATTATTCGTGGTGCCCAAGAAATTGCGTGGCAGAAAAATAAAGAACTGTTGATCCTCAATGTTAACGAAACCCAAGCGAGTATAGACAGAGCTATAGAAAGCCTTTTAGAGTATCGCGTAGAGGGCGTTATCTATTCGGCAATGTACCATCGCCAAGTTGCCATAGCTGATGAACTAAAAAAAATACCAACAATTTTAGCGAACTGTTTTCCTGCTTTGAATAATTTCCCTTGTGTAGTACCTGATGAACAGCAAGCCGGTGAAGATATTACCGATGCTTTAATATGCAAAGGCTATCGCCGAATTGCTTTCTTAAACTTAAATGAGCATATAATTGCTGCCAAAGGTCGCAAACAAGGCGTTATAAATTCATTTAAAAAGCATGGCTTACCACTCGATGATTTACTCATTGAATCGGTTATTATTTGTCAAGCCGATGGTAGTGATATTTCTACTTCGAGAGAATCTGCGGCGCGAGTGATAGACGAGTTTAAACCTGATGCAATTATATGTGGTCAAGACCCCATGGCGCTGGAAATTTACTTTGTTGTGCATGATAAAGGAATGATCGTTGGTAAAGATATTGGTATAGCAAGTTTTGATGATTGGGGCAGTATTCCACAATTATTACAACCGAATTTAACTACCATGGCATTACCCCATCATGCAATGGGACGTTGGGCAATGGAATATCTTATAGAGCAGCGCACTGATATTGTTCACCACCACTTACCATTTAAATTGATTGCTCGTGATTCGTTTTAATTGCATCTGCCTTTAATGTAAAAAACGATAATACGATAAACACACAGATAATCAAACCCAAATACTGGTAGGCTAACGCAAAGCCTAGATGATCATACACAACGCCTACTGCGACGGCTAACATTGACGCCATCAATTGCGTAGTAAATTGAAAACCAATGATATAGATCATGGCTGAATAACGAGCTTCAAAGTGCATATTTATATATTTAAACAATGCAATTAACATCAGCGGTAACTCAATTGCATGTAACAATTTTAATACACTAATGCTGATAGAGTCATTAACAATCCCAGAGCAATATATTCGTATCGCCATCAATACACCACTTAACAGCAACGAATTTTTAACGCCCATATAATTCACCCATTTTACAGCTAAATACAAAATAGCCGCTTCAAGAATAACTTGCGCTGAAGTTAAATAGCCAAAAAACTCTCGACCTTGCTCTCGGGTGTCAAAAAAAGAGGTGTAATAAATAGCAAATTGCTGATCAAATACCGCATAAATACAACTAACACCGATCACAAATACACTTAAACGCCACAATCCTGCGATTTTAAAAAATGCTTTGAGCTGTTGCACGGGAGAAAAAGTTCGAGAAGGCGCTATTTCGGGCTGATTTTTTGCGACCTTAACAAAGGCTAATAACCCCATTAAGCAAACCGCCGCAATACTTGATAACCAATAATTTAAACTAGGGGATAAATTAAAGGATAAACCGGCAAAGTAGCTTGCCATGGCCCAACCTAGTGACCCCCACATTCGAGCTTTACCAAATTCAAAATTCGTGGACCGACTTTGTTTATCAATATAACTTTCAAGCGTCCCTACTCCAGCCAAAAATGCACATGAAAAAACAGCACCGCCAAAAATGGCAGCCAGATAAAACTGCGTTTGTAGTAAGGGTGCGTATACATAACTGACAAATGGACCAATCAACATTATGAAAAATGCAATGAAGTAAAGCAGTGTTTTTTGTAAACCGAGTTTATCTTGCAAAATTCCATAGCAAGGCATCACGAGTAAAGCCATGATGGAATTGATACTAAAGATAACCCCTACTTTAGCACTGTTGAGGCCTACCTCCTGACTAAGCCAAATAGGAAAAAATGAAAATGAAAAAGACCATGCCATAAAATAGACAAAGAAAATGACACTTAAGAGTCGATAATTGCTACTCATATATCGCATAGCCTTGGAGAAAGATTAATGACTCTATAATAATATAGAGTCATTTTGGAAGTTATTTTTCTATTGCTATATTATTTAACTTTACGTCACTAAGCGACAAAGGCTGCTCAGCACTGACTTGTATTTTATTGTAAGGAGAGGTTGGAAAAACAATCGAGGTCATAGAGCTAACCCCCTTATTTACAAATACTTCTACCGACGCTTTATCTACCCATATATCAACATCGTAATATTCAAGTCCTTTTTGTAATGGCGCAGTTTGTAAAGATGCAAACCCATCTTCAAAGTCTTTTAAACCTGATTGTCTACGGTCAAGTATTAGTTGTCCTTTAGCTGGGTTTAGCTGCAGCTTAGTATATTCACCCGTATCAGAGCTAAGCACGATATCAGTAACTTGTTCAGAGTTCGCTATACTAAAGCTCACCTTAAATTGTCCAGGTTCAATAGTAAAAAGCTCATCTAACTGATAGCTATTTGCGCCAGTTAAGGTTGCCTTTTGTTGTGTGTTACTCAGTAAACTACCTAACTCTTTAACCGGTTGAGATGCCAAACGCACGCCTGCTGGCGTTTGCAATAACTTTAACTCTCTAGGAATCGTCATTGCGCTGCGCCATACCTCAGTTGGTACTTGGTTTGCGTATTGCCAGTTACTCATCCACCCCATAAATAAGTTTCTACCGTCTTGAACATCAGAGAAAGTTACACCAGCATAATTATCAGTGCCGTAATCTAACCATATTGAAGGTTCATATTTTTCTGTTGCTGCTTTGTCTGAAAATACAATATCAGCAATTTTTATATGTCCCCAATCACCTCGTTCATTGTCTACCACTTTAATATAAGCTTGCTGGCCTTTTAATTGACTCACGTTCCATGAACGCTCGGTCATAGTCCCTGTATTATTACCACTTGCAGTTTTAACTATTTCACCATTAACTAACAACTGTATTGCGGTACTATTGTGATGCTTTCCGCCTGCAATTTTAAAGTTAATAAAATCATGGTCGATCGCAAATGATTTTGAGGTTAAGGTGCCAATTGCCTCATCCGAGCCTTTAAAAGAACTGGCAATGGTATTTGTAGGTTGATCATTTACTATATGAAATGCTTCACCCGATACTTGCCAATTTTTTAAACCATTTTTGAAGTTAGAAAAGTCGAGCCCCTCGGGAAAGGCAGCTGGCGTACCTGTAAGCATTTTTTGATAATCGCTATCTAATACAAATTTTTCACCGTCAAAATCGCCAACAAAGTATTGTGTACCAGAGCCGCCATTTGGCGCGCCAGGGTTGATACTCACTAATAGAACATATTTATATTCGTCGGTACCTTCAATACGCACGCGAATAAGATCTGGACATTCCCATACACCTGCATGACTGCCCCAATCAGCGCCAAAGTTACTTTCAAATTGCCATGTTTTTAAATCTTTTGAGCTGTAAAAGCCAATATGATCATCTTGCGCTAATACCATAACCCATTGCTGGGTATCTTCATGCCAACTTACTTTAGGGTCACGGAAGTCGCGGATCCCAGGGTTTTTTAATACCGGATTATTAGCGTATTTTATCCATGTACGGCCTTTATCGGTGCTATATGCTATGCCTTGCGTTTGAAAATCAATCGCTCCCTGTGCCGCCTTTTTATCATCATGATAGGTAAATATAGCCACTAATGGTGGGTTTTCTTTACTGCCAAAGCCGCTGCTATTTTGCCAATCAACCACCGCACTGCCAGAGAAGATAGTACCGTGCTCATCAGGAAACAACTTAATTTCTTGATGTTTCCAATTAACCATATCTTTACTAATTGCATGTCCCCAATGCATTGGCCCCCATACCGATGAGTCAGGATTATGCTGGTAAAACAGATGATATTCGCCTTGGTAGTAAACCATACCATTAGGATCGTTCATCCAATGCTTTTTAGGAGTAAAATGAAAAGCAGGTCGAAACGCCTCTTTGCTCGGTTTATCTGCCCCCTTTAGGGCCGTGTGTTCAGTTGGGTTTGTCATGCTACAGGCTGCCAAAAATGATGAAATTACTACTAAATTAACGGTTCGCATCTAATACTCCATGCTTATTATTGGTATCTAATGAAATTGCTTCTAAAGAACGTCCTTTTGTTTCTGGCATAAACCACGCAACAAAAACCAGCTGCGCCAACATCATTAAAGTAAAGAAAGTGAATACTTCAGTGGCACTAAAACGTTCTAGGAAAAATGGCATAAGTAAAGTAATTGCTGCGGCAAAAAACCAATGTGTACCGGAGCCCAAAGACTGCCCTTTTGAACGTACTTTGTTAGGGAATATTTCTGCAATGAAAACCCAAATAACGGTACCTTGGCCAATGGCATGAGCGGCAATAAACACAAATACAAACGCTACAACCGTTAAACCACCAGAATCCGTACTAAACGCCCACGCCACTACCGAAAGGGAAATAACGTAGCCAATTGAGCCAATGTACATCAGCGAACGGCGGCCAAACTTATCAATCAAAGATAAACCCAGCATGGTAAAACATAAATTAACCACGCCAATCCCAGCGCCTGAAAGTAAGGATTGATTTACATCCAATCCTGCAAGTTCAAATACGCGCGGTGCATAATAAATAATAAAGTTGATGCCAGATAATTGATTAAATGCGGCAAATAAAAATGCAAATAAAGCCGCCTTATTGTAACTACCACCAAATAGCTTTGATTGACTGTTTTGTAACTTGTCGCGTTCAATGTCATTTAATACTTGGTCTGGGTTTTGTTCACCTAAAGTCACTAAGATTGAACGCGCTTTAGCTTTTTCGTTTTTCTTTTGCACTAACCAACGTGGGCTTTCAGGTGCCTTAATGATCATTAATAAATAAGCTAAGGCCGGTATTGCCTCCACGCCTAACATTAAACGCCAGTCAATTGCTGATGTTCCTGCAATTAAAAAATTAGAAACAAACGCAACTAAAATACCAAATACAATTTGAAACTGATAAAGCGCGACCAAACGCCCACGGAACTTAGCAGGCGCAATCTCAGAAATATAAGCAGGTACAACAATTGAAGAAATCCCTACTCCCACGCCACCAATAAACCGTAATAAGGCAAAACTATAGGCTTCAGGCGCCATGGCGGAGCCAAGTGCCGAAATTAAAAACAACACCCCAACTAAAACCAATGTGGGTTTTCTACCCCACTTATCACATGGGTAATTACCGGTTAAAGCACCCAGTAGTGTTCCCCATAAAGCGGAAGACATAATAAATAAGCCATGAAATAACGAGCTCGTATTCCATAACGCTTGAATAGGTTTATCCGCACCGGATATAACTGCTGTATCAAAGCCGAATAAAAAACCAGCAACGGCAACGGTGACTGACCAATAAATAATTTTTTTCATAATCACTCTTAAAACTTAACGATTAAAAGGTGGGCCGAAACCCACCACTATTAATAACCTGGGTTTTGTGTGTACGACCCACCACTTAAAATCATCTGCTGGTTCGGAATAGGTAAATACTCATGTTTACCTTTAGTGAAAATAGCATCGACCAAATAAGGTTTGCGTACAGCTTCAATCGCTAAGTAACTATCAATCGTTTCTTTTGCTATTCCCCAACGCACTAAGTCAAAAAAGCGATGTCCTTCAAGCCCTAATTCTAAACGTCGCTCAAAACGCAGTGCCGCTCTTGCTTGTTCTTTAGAATCAAAACTTGTATACAGGCCAATGTTATAAATACTCGCGTTGTGTAATTTATCGGTGCTGTGTTTAGCGCGCTCACGAATACGGTTAATGATTGGCAATGCTTCGTCATACCTATCTAACTCAATTAATGCTTCTGCTTTCCAAAGCAATACTTCAGCGTAACGAATGAGCGGTGTATTTAATGAAAAGGTAGGAAAAGGGCCATTCTCACCACGACAACTACAGTCAGGGTGTTCAAGATCTTTCATTGCCGTAAAGTTGCCATAAATACCAGGGGCACGTGCCCAACTATCACCGCCATGAATTAAGTTTTCGTCATACTTAAATGGTTTACCTTCCATTGCCACAGTGTGATCTAGGCGAGGGTCAACTGAGTCTGTCGTCATGTCGTAGTTAAAGTCGTTAAAAGAGTCGAATAACGGCAAACCTTGTTGATCTGTTTTAAACGCATTAACGAAATTTTCTGTTGGTACATGAAAACCACAACAACCAAAACCACCAGCCATTGGCGCATTTAATGCACTCGGCCAGCTACCACGTCCATCTGGAGAGCCGTCATTTAGAGAGCGCTGAATAGCAAAAACTGACTCTTTACCATTCTCACTTTCAAACAAAAAGTTATTCGCGTAATCATCAAATAAGCCATAGACGCCGGCCTCTTCAATTTCATCAACTAGGGCCACTACTTTTACAAGTTTATCTTTATTAATATTGATAACTTCATGTAGCTCATTCTGCTCATACGCTTGGTAGAGCAATGTTTTAGCTAAATATGCCTTAGCTGATAATGCTGACGCGCGCCCTACATCTTCTTGGGTTTGTGGTAAGTTGTTTGCAGCAAACTCAAAATCTGCGGCAATTTTATCCCATAGTTCTTGATCGCTCAGCTCACTATTGGTAGTGGTAAGAATTTGATCTTGTGTCATTGTTTCATCAATCCACGGGATATGCTTATGATGTATTTTTAAATCAAAGTAGAAAATACTGCGAATAAACCGCAGTTCGGATTGTTTTTCAGCACTGTTTTCAATGGCGTCTGGCGCATTTGCGATTACCGCTAATGCTGAGTTTGCTCTTGAAATACCGGTGTAATTTCGTACCCACTTTTTGTTGTTCAAATCAATTAAATCTGGCGGGAAAGACTCCATATCAGGCACTATAGGCTGATATAAAGACAAGGCATGATAAGCAAAAATATCACCAGGTCCATTACCGCCTTTGTGGGCGTCTCCGGCGCGTAAGTTTCCTGTCGGCCATAAAAAGTTAGGCGCGGTATAATGATCATTGCCTAGATAGGAGTAGGCAGCAATAATCAACGCATCTACATTTTCACTGTTAGAAACTTGCTCTTCAGTTAATACCCCTGAAGGGGCAACATCAAGGTCAGAACCACCACACGATGCTAAAGAAAGCGCGAGTGTAGCGGCTGTAAATAGTGTTTTAATTTTATTCATAAAATGTGCTCGTATCGTTGTCGTTTTAATAAATCAAAAAGAAAGGTTCACGCCTAACGTGATACGTTTTGGAATTGGAAAATTACCGTTTGGAGTTTCAGGATCTTGGCTTAGCGTCCCTGATGGCGTAATGGTCAATAAGTTACTTCCCTGCAAATAAATTCGTGCAGAACTAATACCGTATTGATTTAACCACTGTTCGTCAGGTGTATAACCGATAGATAAGTTACGAAGCTTGAGATAGCTGCCATCTTCCCAAAACAAACTTGATTGACGGCCTTCACCATTGTTATCAATTAAAGTTAATGCAGGCACATTACTGTCAGTATTGTTAACCGACCATGCATCAAGAACGCGATCGCCATAGTTAGAACCTATATTTAACGATGTGAAGTCAGTAAACCCACGCCAACCATTGCGTATTTGACCACCTTCAACACCTTGCCAAAACATGTTGAAGTCCCAATTTTTGTATTTGAAATTCATATTCAAGCCATACATAAAATCAGGATCGGTATCTGCGAAAAAGCTTTGATCGTTCTCATCAATCACGCCATTACCATCTAAGTCTTTCCAACGAACTCGACCTAAACCCGCACCCGATTGTGCTGCATGAGCATCTATTTCATCTTGGTTTTGAAATAACCCATCGGCAACATAGCCATAAACAGAGTTAACTGAATGACCAACAATTGTTTTATCAGCGCCATTACCACCAAATGAGTTCACAACGTCTTCAGGTAATGAGACCACCTTATTTTTAGCAGAAGAAATGTTAAAGCTAATATCAACATCGATATCACCATCTAAGCTATCAAAAGTAAGGTAATCGGCGTACCCAATAAGGAACTCAAAACCAGCGTTTTCAATTGTGCCACCATTAACCCATTGCTGAGCGCCTTCACCTAATGTTGCCAGTGGATTGGTTAACGTTAAAATATCTTCAGTGGTTTTTTCAAACCAATCGATGCTGCCGTATATGGTTTCGTAACGCATACCAAAATCAAGACCAATGTTTGTTTGTGTTGATGTTTCCCACTTTAGGTCGTCATTCCCTGTTTGTGCTTTTACAAACCCAGAAGGAAGCGTGCCGCCATTTGCACCGCTTATATCATAAGCGGTCCCTTCATCTTGCTGATCAGTGAATAGTGATTGTGTTGCATAACGACTTAAGTACGTTGTGTACGTTGCATCGGTAGGAATTTCCTGATTACCTGTTTTGCCCCAGCTAGCACGAAGCTTCAAGGTAGATAAAAACTCAATATCATAGAAGGATTCGTTGCTGATCACCCAACCCGCAGAAATGGCAGGGAAATTTCCATAATTGTTATTACTACCAAAACGAGATGAGCCATCACGGCGTATTGTTAAGCCTGCTAAGTAGCGGTCATCAAAGTTATAATCCATCCGCGCAAAATAAGAATTAAGAGACCATTTATCACCATCTCCTTCCACACGAACATCGCCCGTTGCTTGCGATAAATGGGCATAATCACGATCATCAGATGCAAAGCCTGAACCAAAACCAACAGCCCCTTCATACTCATAATCTATTTGTTCTGTACCGAGCAAAAACGTAAAGTGATTTTCGTCTAAATCAAGCTTATATTCGGCGGTATTAGTCCAACTAAAACTACTACTCCAATTATCTGTGACTGAAAGCTGATCACCATAATTTAGTGAACCGGCTTGAAAAGCACGGGTATAGTTTCTGAAATAATATTGCCCGTAATCTAAACCCATAGCGCTTTTTAACGTTAAGCCCTCTACGGCTTCATATTCAACAAAAATGTTTCCCATTAATTTATTGAATCTACTGACGTTGTCTCGATTCATTTCAATTAATCGCACTGGATTATCACGGTCAGTTACACCAGGGACAGGTCCTCCCCAACCTCCTTCCTCGTTATACACAGGAACGATAGATTGCTGCTCTATAGCCAAGTTTAAAATGTTACCGGCCAGATCATTAACCAAGTTTGACTCTTGGTTAGTCACTATAAAGTTTTCACCAATCTTAAGTTTATTTGTTAATTGATAATCTGAATTAACACGAAAGCTTATTCGTTCGAACTCTGAGCCATCAACGACACCTTCTGAGCTGTAATAGCCGAGTGAGCTGTATATCGATGCTTTGTCTGAACCGCCTGAAACTGAAAAGTTAAGATCGGTTACTTTTGCAGAGCGCGTAACTTCATCAAACCAGTTTGTGTCAGCTGGGCGTTGCACCTTTGCAGCATCCGTAAACTCAGGAAAAACAACGTTGTTTAATTGAGGGTTATTAAAATCATTATTCCAATCATAAGTATAAAGAGAACTTGCAGCATTTGGGTTTGACCCGTCGTTTACTGCAGCCTGCCAGACCACTTGTGCCCTTTGCTGAGTATTTAATGGGTTTAACTCATAATTAAAATCATCATATGATTGATTGAAAGAAAAATTAAAATCAAGCCCCTCATTCCCTTTTTTGGTGGTGATAACAATGACCCCGTTGCCAGAGCGAGCACCAAAAATACTTGCAGCTGCTGCGTCTCTCAGTACCTGTATATCTGCAATATCATGGCTATTGAGTTCATGCATTCCCGATTTAGTTGGAATTCCATCAATCACATAAAGGGGGTCGTTATTACCTAAAGGTCCTAGCCCTTGTCCGCGAATACGTACCGTTGCCGTCGCCGCTGGTGATCCGTTGGTGGTGATTTGTAATCCAGGTATTCTTCCTTGTAAATTTTGCATGACATTACCTGAAGGCTGGTCTACTAAATCATCAAGGTCGACTGTACTTACTGCACCTGTTAAATCTTGTTTTTTAACACTTCCATAACCATATGAAACTTCAATTACTTCAATGCCATCATTAGGAATAATTTCATTTTTTTGCTGTTCGGCGGCAAAAATACTTAATGGCAACGAACAACCCAGCAGTATAGTGCTTACACTTACTGCCAGTTTGGTTTTGTGAAATATGAGCATTGTGTGTCCTCATTTTAATTTTACTTATTGATGTTGATTTCAGCGTTCAATTAAACAACGTTGTCTTTTGTGGGTAAAAAAATATCTTCTTTATCGTTTTTACTTGGCTTAATACACCAAGCAAAATAAACAACGTTGTCTTTTTAACATTTTAAAAACATCTATTCAATATAAATAACAAACTTTTCTATTAAAAATAGGTATAATTTTAATCACAACGCCATACGCTAGCATGGTTCAATAAACTCTAGGATTTGTTGATATGTTATGTTTGGTGTGGCTCCTAGTTGCTGAGCCACCATAGCTCCAGCAGCACAAGCAAAATCAATCGCCTGTTGCGGATCGTTTTGAATGCAAAGTTGATAAATTAAAGCCCCCAAAAACGAATCACCAGCGCCAACAGTATCCACAACATCGATTAGATACCCTGAGTTATAGTAATTTTTACCTCTAATCGATAATAAAGCACCATGGTTTCCTTTCGTCACGCACAAAAACTCTGTGTTGGTTTGCTTTGCTATAAATGCTAAGTTTTGTTCTAGTGAATGGTGTTTACACCCCATTCCTTTTGCTATTTCATATAGTTCTTCATCATTTAGCTTGATAAAATCAGCGCTATTCATTAGCTCTATTAAGCTCTCAAGTTGATAGTGAGGAGCTCGTAAATTTACATCAAACACTTTAAACTTCGCGTGTTCTAGTAGTTGCTTCAAAGTCATTAATGAAGTGTCGGTACGGCCAATTAAACTACCAAAGACAAAAATTTCTGTTGATTCAACTTTATTGATAATTTCATCCGTTAAAACAATATTATCCCAAGCGGTATCCGATATAATTTCATATTTAGCAGAACCGTGACTATCAAGTGCCACTAGGACTGTACTCGTATTTTTATGTGGGCTCACCGCAATGTACTCTGTACTCAATTGTTTTTCTTTTAATTCATCAAGAAGAACATTACCTAACCTATCCTCCCCAACTGCGCTTATCATTTGTGCATCAATTCCAAGTGATTTTACCCTAAAGCACATATTTAAAGGTGCACCGCCCAAACGCTTGGTTTCTCCAAAGCAGTCCCACAAAACCTCCCCAAAACTTGAGGCTTTGGATGATTAGCTATCTCCAAGCTCTAAAATCTTTGTAGCGCTTCGTTTTTTAAAGTATCTGAAAAAGTATCCAAATCACGTTTGATTAAGTTAGCGTCATCTAATTTTACATATCGTGTAGGTGTTTGCGGTTTGAGTGGCGCTAATGATTCATCAAATTCATCGAAAAAATCTGTCATGGTGTAACCCATAATGTTGGGTTATTACTTAGATCATCATCCTCTAAATCTGCTTTCAACAAACCTTTATGAAGCAATGCATATAAAAAAGACCGTGCTTCTTCACCAATTGACAAATTAAATTGAGATTTTACACCAACTAAGTTTATTGCTCTTGATTTATTAATAAAATTAAGCATTTCACTCTGAATATTTTTAATACCGTAAACACCCGAGTATCGATGCAATAGCTTAAAGTTATTCAAAGCAAGTCCTTTTGTAATCTGGTTTTCAGTTACTAAAATCAACTGAGCGCCCATTTTTAGACAAGCGGCTCTTTTTGCAGAGAACCTTTCTCTAAATAAAGGCTCAGCTGTTTCTGTTTCATACTTATACTCATGATATTTTACACGTTTATCTTTGTATACGACTACCGTGTCAGGGGTGTAAGGCAAGCTTTTACCCATGAACCCATACTTAAAACCCTCTGGTTGACTACCATAGCTTTCGATTAAATCGTTATATTCATTATGAAAGCAAGCATTAAACTCTAATGTACTTTCACACATAATTACATCGCCAACTTTAGTGCTAGCAAATTTGAATACATTTTTATTAGGGGAAGGTTTTCTTAAGTTACGTATATACATGCGCTAAACCAGTGTTTTTATTATTATCGTATACATAATATACAAATAAAAAATGATTATGTCACACTATGCTTAAATTAAAATATAAGCACATGATAGTAAATAGGTTTGTTTTTTGTTACATTTTTTTAAATAAGCTTTATGTCGAAGTATGGTTGTATTATGTCAAAGTATGGTTTCAGCGACATAAGTTCTAGGGATATAACGCCGATTTGTTTTGATGCTTAAACCATTGCCGCCTTTACATAAACATCAAAACGGTTCTTTTTGGTTTTAATTTGCATACTTGGGGTTTTTTCGTTTAAGAATGGCGCATAATCGGGGCGTTTTACAACGACACGCTTACTGGCAAGTGGATAGGCAAAATCAAGTAGGTTGTCAGCGTCGTTGTCTGCACCAACTAGCTCTTGGAATACGCGCATTTCTTTTTTAACTAATGCTGATTTTTCGCGATGCGGGAACATGGGATCTAAATAAACAACATCAGGCATGCTTTCGCATTGAGAGAGCAAAGTATGGCTTGAGCCAAATATTAGGCTCATGTTTTCTTTCATCCACACACCAATTTCAATATCGTTATAGGCTCGCTTTAACCCATCGTATAAAAGGGCTGCAACAACCGGATGACGTTCATGTAATATGACTTTGCACCCTAGCGAGGCAAGTACAAAGCCGTCTCGCCCAAGGCCTGCGGTAGCATCAAGTACAACAGGCGTTGCGCCTTTATTTAAACCCACCGCTTTGGCAATTGCTTGCCCTTTACCACCGCCAAACTTACGCCTATGGGCGGCGGCACCGGTTACAAAATCAACGTTAATTGCACCCAGTTTAGGCTCGTCGGTTTTAAATAGACTTAACCCTTTATCATCGTAATGTAAGCTAAAGCCACTGCAATTTTGCGCCCATTGGGCTAAACCAAAGCGTGTTTCTAATTCATTTAAATAAGGGCGTAACTCTTTAAAAGCACACTGAATAACCACAATAAACTCCGACGATAAAATACGCCTGTAGTATATCAACCGCTTTACTTTAAAGCACTAAAATAGCTCTATATCACTATGATGATTCGCATTGACCTTTGCGGCTTCCCCTTTAGTACGTAAATTGGATATAAGTTCATTGCGGCTTTCGGCAACTTGTTTAAGCTGATATTTGATAAAGGCTAAATCACTATTAGCCGATACAAATAACTGCATTGTTTGATCCAATTGAGATATATATAAAGTGAGATCCGCAGGATTTGCTTGTGTTTGTTGTAGCTTAATAGCGCAGTCAAGTTCATGTAGCTGCTCTATAAACTCTTTAGTACTTTTGTTTTGCTCTACATTTTGAGTAGTTAACTGCTTAACAATATCTTGAAGGGCTGTACTTATTTGAGCTGCCTGCTCATAACTGCTTTCGCTTCTTTCCATGGTAACAACCTTCTCGTTGGTTACTTCTAATATATGCGGGAACAGATCTTTGTAGCGCCCATACAAAGCATCGTTATCAACTGGCATATTTTTTATCAAAAGGGACACTTTGGGATAATTAATGATAGTGCTGCTACCAATATCAACAAATCGTTGAGCATTTCGATGTTGCTCAAGCAGCTCTTGTTCTAACGGGCAAACACCACTTTGCTGGCTGTAAAAAATACCTTTTCCTTGATACCAAAACACAACCACAACATCTAAATTTAAAGGAGCAAAAAAGGTAAAAAAGTATTCACTCAACGATTGAAAGTTATTAGCGTGATAACTTTGTCCAACGTAGCGCATTATACGCCCCATATCGCCTGACTCTGTCATTGCCATTTCAGCTGTTTTATTCGCTTTGACTATATCCAGTTTTAGTTTTGCGCATTTTTGCCTATATTCGTAAAGTACCTTTATTCGCGCTATTAACTCTTCTGCATTAAAAGGTTTTGTAATGTAATCAGATGCGCCGACGCTGTAACCTTTTACCCGATCGCTTAGCTCTATTTTAGATGAGAGAAACATAACGGGAATATCCTGAGTATTTTGACTTTGCTTTATTGTTTTACATACGTCATAACCTGACATACCTGGCATTTCAATATCGAGTAAAATAATATCTGGGTTGTATTTATTGGTTAGCCTTAATCCTTCATCGCCATCTTTTGCATGAATTATTTTACAAAACCCTGCTAAAGACTCTTCAATTATATGATGAACATACTTGTCGTCATCAATTGCCAATACCAACTTTGCCATGCCTTAGTCCATTTTATTAGGTGTGCTAAAAGCATAGTACGGTAGGATGAAATTACTAAAAATTATTAGATAATAATTTTAAAATAATAAAAAAGCGCCATTAAGGCGCTTTAATTTGATTTGTGCTAAATATTAATTTTTAAACAGCAATACCGCTATGGCGTAGTAACGCGTCGACATTTGGCTCACGACCACGGAACTTTTTAAATAATTCCATTGGCTCTTCACTGCCGCCTTTTTCTAAAATATTTTGCATGAAGGCTTGCCCTGTTTCAGCGTTAAAAATACCTTCTTCTTCAAATTTAGAAAATGCATCAGCAGAAAGTACTTCAGCCCATTTATACGAATAGTAACCTGCACTATAACCGCCGGCAAAAATATGACTAAAACCATTTTGAAAACGGTTAAACTCAGGCGGTTTAACGATTGATGTGCGGCTACGTACATCGTTTAGTACTGCTTGAATTTGGCATTGCTCACCCACTTTGTAATCGTTATGGATTTTAAAGTCGAATAACGAAAACTCAATTTGACGTAGCATTTGTACGCCTGAGTTATAGTTTTTAGCAGCAAGTAACTTATCAAGTAACTCTTTAGGTAACGGCTCACCCGTTTCATAATGACCTGAAATAAAGCTCAGGGCTTCTTCGTCATAACACCAGTTCTCTAAAAACTGACTAGGAAGCTCTACCGCATCCCATGCAACACCATTAATACCCGCAACAGGAGCTGCATCAACTTGTGTCAACATGTGGTGAATACCATGACCAAACTCATGAAATAAAGTAGTTACTTCGTCATGAGTAAACAGCGCCGGTTTATCGCCAACCGCCTTATTAAAGTTACACACTAAATAAGCCACTGGAGTTTGTAGTTCGCCGTTAGCACGTACTTTACGACCCATACAGTCATCCATCCACGCACCACCACGTTTGTGGTCGCGTGCATATAAATCTAGATAAAAGCGCCCACGAAGCGTATTGCTACTATCTACAATTTCAAAAAAGCGCACATCTTTATGATAAGTATCAAAATCAGTAACTTCTTTTACGCTAATACCAAATAAGCGATTAACGGTTTCGAATAATCCACTTAATACTTTATTTGCAGGGAAGTAAGGACGTAGTACTTCGTCTGAAATTGCATACTTTTCTTGCTTAAGCTTTTCGCTGTAGTAACCAAAATCCCATGCTTCTAATTCAGAAATACCGTGTTTTTGTTCAGCATACGCTTTTAGCTCGGCCACTTCTTGCTCTGCTTGTGGTTTTGATTTAGCCGCTAGGTCTTCTAAAAATGAGAATACTTGTTCTGGTGACTCTGCCATTTTAGTCGCGAGTGACTTTTCAGCGTAGCTGTTGAATCCTAGTAACTGTGCAAGTTCATGACGAAGCGCAAGCTCCTCTCTCATAATATCTGAGTTATCAAACTCACCGGCGTTAGGGCCTTGATCTGATGCGCGCGTAGAAAACGCAGTGTAGGTTTCCCTGCGTAGTTCGCGGTTATCTGCGTAAGCCATTATTGGTAAATATGATGGAAAATCGAGTGTAAATAACCAGCCATCTAATTCTTTACTTTTTGCGGTGTCGGCTGCAAGTGCAAGAGCTGATTCTGGCAAGCCAGCTAAGTCGCTCTCATCAGTAATATGCTTGTGCCACGCTAAAGTCGCATCCATTACATTGTTGCCAAATTTTGAGGCAAGCTCAGATAAACGTGCGCTTATTTCACCATAGCGTTTTTGTTGTTCTGGCGCTAAAGCAATACCCGATAATTTAAAATCACGCAGCGCATTAGTAATTGTTTTCTGCTGTGCTGTAGTCAGCGTTTTAAATTCGTCGCTGTTATAAAGCGTATTATACGCGTTGTATAAACCTTGATGCTGACCTACAAATGTTGAATATTCAGATATTAACGGTAAGCACTGCTCGTAAGCTTCACGTAATTCGTCGTTATTCATTACTGAATTTAAATGCGATACAGGGGAAAACATGCGCGATAATTTATCGTCAGCTTCTTCAAGGGGTAATACTAAGTCATCCCACGTGTACGAACCTTTAGCTAACACGTCATCAATGGCTTTACGACAAAGCTCAATACCGTCTTTTAGTGCGGGTACTACATACTCAGGCTTTATTTTTGAAAATGGTGGTAAGCCTTCAAGGCCAATTAATGGGTTGCTCATAAATACTCTCTTTGCGTTAATGCATTACGTTTTAAATTGGGTCTAAAAGTAAAAAAACAACTCAACTGCTTTTAAGTTGTGTAATTTTAATAGGGTTGCTCCAGAGCAAAACACAAATAACCCATTAATGAGTCAGCCACTTTATAACGCTCTAGTACCGTATCAACTAAATTATTGCTACATACTTGCTTTTGAGTCAGCGGGCTAATAGCTATAAAGTCTTTTCGCTTGAGCTCATTTATTAATGGGTGCTCTTTTTCAAAACCTCTTGGTGGGCGTTTTAGCGACTCTCCTGACATTTCAAAAATAGATTTAAATTGCTCATCATAAATTGCTTTTTTATAGCTATTTGGGTTTTCATCTATGCAGGTTCTAATTGCATTAAGCGCCTTTGATTCTGGTCGCCAAATACCAGCACCTACAAAACATTCGTCATTTGCTAAGTGAAAATAAAAACCAGGGGCATGTACGTCTTTTCCCATAAAATGGCGAAATTGAATTCCTACATTAATTTTATATGGGGTTTTATCTTTACTAAAACGCGCGTCTTTATGGATTCTCATTAAACTACCGCCGACTTTTTTATCTGATGCGACAAAATGGCTAGAAACCTCAGCAAGTGGTGCTTGCATTTGCCTAATGAAATCTAAAGCGGGCTCTCTTACGTATTCCTCATACTGTGATTTATGGTCGTTAAACCAGTCTCTATTATTGTTTTGATCAAGCAGAGCAAGAAATTCGAATGTTTTTTTACTAAACATAGGTCACCTAAACACTCTTTATTTTTAAAACTTAATGTTATGCTAATGCGCATAAAACTCAACGCCTAAGGACATAAAATGACACAACACTTTGATTATATTGCAATCGGTGGTGGCAGTGGTGGTATTGCCTCTGCAAATAGAGCGGCAATGCGTGGCGCTAAAGTAGCACTTATAGAAGCAAAACACATGGGCGGCACGTGTGTAAACGTGGGCTGTGTACCTAAAAAAGTAATGTGGCACGGTGCTCAGGTTGCTGAAGCAATTAATTTATATGCCCCAGATTACGGCTTTAATGTTGAAGTTAAAGGCTTTGATTGGAGCAAGTTAGTAGAAAGCCGTGAAGCCTATATAGGCCGAATTCATAAAGGTTATGACAGTGGCCTTGCTAGCAATGGCGTTACTGTAATCAAAGGCTTTGCTAAATTTGTAGATAATAAAACAGTTGAAGTAAACGGCAAGCACTACACAGCCGACCATATATTAATTGCAGTAGGTGGACGCCCAAGCATTCCGCATATTGAAGGTGCTGAACACGGTATCGATTCAAATGGCTTTTTTGAGCTAAAAGAGCAACCTAAGCGCGTTGCAGTAATAGGCGCAGGCTACATAGCCGTTGAGCTTGCTGGTGTATTACATGGTTTAGGTACTGAAACACATTTATTTGTTCGTAAGCATTCTCCACTTCGTAACTTTGACCCATACATAGTTGAAACCCTTGTTGATGTTATGGCTGCCGAAGGCCCTACTCTTCATACAGAATCTGTACCTCATAAATTAGTTAAAGAAGATGATGGCTCTGTAACGCTACATTTAGATAATGGTAAAACTCATAACGTTGACCAAGTAATTTGGGCCATTGGCCGCCAGCCAACAACAGATGCAATTAATGTAGCTGCTGCCGACGTAGAAGTTAACAGCGATGGTTTTGTTAAAGTTGATGAGTTTCAAAATACCACAGCTAAAAACGTTTATGCTGTTGGTGATATTATCGAAAACGGTATTGAACTTACGCCTGTAGCAGTTAAAGCAGGGCGTACTTTATCAGAACGCTTATTTAATAAAGAACTACCTGATGATTTAAAAATGGATTACAGCCTAGTTCCTACTGTTGTATTTAGTCACCCACCAATTGGTACTATTGGCCTTACTGAACAAGAAGCTATTTCTCAATACGGCGAAGAAAACGTTAAGATTTACCAATCTGGTTTTACAGCTATGTACACAGCGGTAACTAAACATCGCCAACCTTGTAAAATGAAGCTTGTATGTGCCGGCCCAGACGAAAAAGTAGTTGGCCTACATGGTATTGGTTTTGCGGTTGATGAAATGATTCAAGGTTTTGCAGTTGCCATGAAAATGGGCGCTACTAAAGCTGATTTTGATGCCGTTGTTGCGATTCACCCAACAGGTTCTGAAGAGTTTGTTACTATGCGCTAGGCGCTAAACTCTAAGCGCTCAATTATAAAAAGCCCTTGTTAAGTAATTAGTAAGGGCTTTTTAATGCTTGTTATATTTTGCACAATAAACCACTTAAAACGTCACATTAAAAACATCGATTCAACATTAAAAAAACATCTAAGCCATTATTTTAAAAGCAAAAATTTTAGACCAATAAAAAGGTTAAAAGTTTAAATTTTGTTTTGGCTTTAAAGCATTTTAACGATTAGAATCCCGCGCATTTATAGTTTCTCTTGGTTATTTATGTTTTTACTGCGATCTTTTATTTATTTATTATGCCTAGCGGGTGTTGCTCATTTAATTCAACTTGAAGGGTTTGAATTAAAACAGGATGCACTTTACAGTGAAGAAACTCTTACCGAACATATGCAAGATGTTTTAACTTTTTTAAGCTGTATTTTATTTTTTTACGCTTCGCGAATTAACTTTCAACTCAAAATACCGGCTGTATTACTAGCTGCGTTATCGGCAATGATGTTTGTGAGAGAGTTTGATACCTACCTCGACTTATACTTTTTTGATGGCGCTTGGCAAAGTATCGTCTATTCAATTTTAGCTGGCGTGTTTGTTTATTTAATAACAAACAGAGGAAGTATTTTTAACGCTTTAAAAGCCTATAGCCTCACTCCTAGTTATGGAATTTGCTTATCAGGCATGGTTACTTTACTCGCATTTTCGCGAATGATGGGCAAAGGCGCATTTTGGCATTCAGTAATGGGTGATGACTATGTACGTGCGGTAAAAAACATTGTTGAAGAAGGTATAGAAACGCTTGGCTATACTTTGATTTTTATTTCAGCCATTGAGCTTGTACTCATATGCCGAAAAAGAATGGCTAAAAATCACAAGCATTGCACTGATCAAGTAACTCAATAACGTAGCTAAATTTTTTATTGGTTACTTTTTTTACACTAAATTTGCTAATTGGTTTAATAAATCAATATACTGAGCCTGTTTTTATCAACTCACGTTTAATTGGATACCATGACTAAAGATATATTGCTGCATCCGTTTCTTCTTTCAATTGTAATGATCACAATTGCATTTGTACTAAAAGTGCTTGTTGATAAGCTTGCTAAAAGTCGCGCAGAAAAAAAAGAAAAAGACATCCGTTACATCGCACACAATATTAAGCACTTTATTAATTTTGTAATGATGATATCGCTGCTATTTGTGTGGTCGACCGAAATTCAAAACTTTGCACTTTCTATTGCTGCTTTTGCCGTGGCGATTGTACTTGCAACGCGTGAGTTTATTCAGTGTGTAATAGGCTTTTTTTACCTCGTAACAACTCGCCCGTTTAGAGTGGGTGATTGGATACAAGTAGGTGATTACTTTGGTGAAGTAGCTGAAACGGATTGGATAAAAACAACCATGCATGAAATTGATATACATACTTATCAATTTTCAAGAAAAACCATATACATACCTAATAATAAGCTGATTACCAGCTCTATTAAAAACTTAAATTTTGTAAAACGCTTTGTTACACATCATTTTATTATTGTCCGAAGAGAGAGCTTTAACCCTTACCCTATTCACGACACACTCACTGAGCAAGCTAAACTGTACTGCGAAGAGTTTCAAGAAGTAGCAAGCCGTTATAATTCGATGATTGAGCGTAAACTTGATGCAAAAATATCTGGCCCAGAGCCGGTAATTCACTTTGGTACAACCGATTTAGGTGAATTTAAAGCAAGCTTTACCTTGTTTTGCCCGACAGAAAAAGCGCTTGAGATAGAGCACAAATTAACAGAGTGCTTTTTTGCGTTATGGTACAAAGAGGCTGAAAAAAATAAAGAAGGTGAAGGAGAGGCATAAACCTCGCCTACACAAAGTAAAAATACAAATCGTAGGTGCGAATTTATTTCGCGCTCTATTTCTAAGTCTGTATTTAAAAAGCGAGGTATAAAACCTCACCTACCCAAAGTAAGAATGCAAATCGTAGGTGCGAATTTATTTCGCGCCCTATTGCGTGAGCGTATATTTAAAAGGCGAGGTGTAAAACCTCACCTACAATAAACATCAAGCACGTAGGTAGGAATTCACTTCGCGCTTGAGTAATATTTAAGCTGTACCACCGACCGTTAACTGATCAATTTTAAGGCTTGGTTGGCCTACGCCTACCGGTACGCTTTGACCATCTTTACCACAAACACCAACACCTTTATCAAGTGCTAAGTCGTTACCAACCATAGATATTTGCTGCATTACTTCTGGTCCATTACCAATAAGCGTTGCGCCTTTAATTGGTTGGGTAATTTTACCATTTTCGATTAAATACGCTTCTGATGCGCTAAATACAAACTTACCTGAGGTTATATCAACTTGTCCGCCGCCAAAGTTAGGCGCGAATACCCCTTTTTTAACTGAGCTTATAATATCTGCTTGACTGTGCTCACCACCTAACATGTAGGTGTTAGTCATGCGAGGCATTGGTAAATGCGCATAAGACTCACGACGTGCGTTACCGGTAGGATTTACACCCATTAAACGCGCGTTTAGCTTATCTTGCATATAGCCTTTTAAAATACCGTTTTCGATAAGTACGTTGTAAGCGGCTGGTGTGCCTTCATCATCAACATTAAGTGACCCACGGCGATCAGCCATGGTGCCATCATCAACAACAGTACACAGCTCAGATGCTACTTTTTGGCCCACTTTACCACTAAACGCAGACGCGCCTTTGCGGTTAAAGTCGCCTTCAAGTCCATGCCCTACTGCTTCGTGTAAAAGCACGCCAGGCCAACCATTACCAAGTACAACTTCCATCGTGCCTGCAGGTGCATCAATAGCTTCAAGGTTTACTTTAGCTTGGCGTACAGCTTCTTCAGCAAATTCCATCCAACGTGGTTTACCATCAACAAGCTCTTTAAAGTAACCATAATCTAAACGTGCACCACCACCTGCGCCACCGCGTTCACGGCGACCATTTTTTTCAAGCAGCACTGAGCAGTTTAAACGAATAAGCGGGCGAATATCGGTGGCAAACGTACCATCACTTGCTGCGATTAATACTTCTTCGTATACCGCTGACATTGAGCTAATTACTTGCTCTGCATCGGGTGCTAGTTCACGAATATAGTTTTCAAGTTCGCGTAATAAACTCACCTTGTCGGTATCGCTCATACTCGAAATTGGCTGATGCGCTGCAAACTGCTCTTTAGCTTTAACATCACTAAATACTTTAATCGCTCTATCTTCGCCAGCATCTGCGATGCTACGAGCCGCTGTAGCCGCTTTATTAAGTGCTTCAAGATTTATTGCATCAGAGTAAGAAAAACCTGTTTTTTCGCCGCTTACAGCACGTACACCAACGCCACGCTCAACGTTATAAGAGCCTTCTTTAACTAAGCCGTCTTCAAGCACCCATGATTCGTGGTGGCTTGATTGAAAATATAAATCGGCGTAATCCACTTTATGCTGATGTATGTAAGCGAGCGTTTTTTCGAGCTCTTCTCTATTTAGCTGGCTGTCTTGTAGTAAATGCTGTTCAACCGAATTCATAATAAATGCTCTCTAAATCGTTGATGAGACTGCACGGGCATATCTCGTCTAATTTTTTGTAACTGGTCTAAATCTGCGTTGCAGCTTATAAAACCGGTGCCTGTTGGCAATTCACTCAGGGTATTGCCCCAAGGTGAAATAATAATACTGTGGCCATATGTTTGTCGGCCATTTTCATGTGTACCGTACTGAGCAGCTGCAACTACATAACATTGTGTTTCTATTGCGCGAGCTGCTAATAGCGGTTGCCAATGCGCTTGCCCTGTAGGGACTGTAAATGCACTGGGTACTAAAATAATATCGGCGCCTTGGCGTACTAGTTCGTTAAATAAGCCACTAAAGCGCAGATCATAACATACTGTTAAGCCAATTTTACCAAAGGGAGAATCAACAACCACTACATCGCGACCTGCTTGGGTAAAATCTGACTCTCGATAGCTACCTGTTTTATCATCAACGGTTACATCAAATAAATGTATTTTGTTATACGTTGCAACCAGCTCGCCTTGATTATTATATAAGTGCGATGCTGCGTAATACTTATGTTCGTTAAATAGCTCAGGCATTGTGCCTGCATTTAACCAAATATTATGGTGTTGGCACAATTCACTAAGTTGTAATTTGTATTGATCAACTTGCTTAGCAACACGTAACGTATCGTTACCACTTTTACTAAACACTAAAAAAGCTTCTGGCAAGCAAACAAGTAATGGTCTTGTTGCTGGCAGAGTTTTAAGTGCGCGCTTTAAGCTTGCTATGTTGTCATCAGGGTTTAGCCCTGAACACATTTGTAGGGCAACTATTGTGGGTGTGCTTATGCTTGCTGTTTTGTTCATTACGTTACTGTTACTTGTGCATCTTTAAGTTTTAAATCGACTGATGCTTGTGGCTGATTTTGCGCAGCTTGAGGTAGTGTAACTTCACGACTTTTTCTGTCGAGTTCTTGAACAATAGGATCGTTCATTTTACCCGTTACTTTAAAATTGATCTCTGAGATGACGCGCGCAGAATGAATAACTTTATCAAGTGCTAAAGCAGCAAGCCCTGTTACTGGATTAACCATCCATGCCACTATAACCGGAATGCTTGAGGTTACTTGTGGCGCTACAGCAAGGTCGTAATCTATATCTAGCGTATTTAAGTTTGCGTAGCCTTTAATTGTTAAATCGGCAGGCACACCGTCCATTTTAGTATCTTTAGTGTAAGCGATACCGTTTTCTAACTGCATAGAGCCTTGCATGCTGTTATAAAAAAAGCCCTTTGAAAATACATCTCTAAAATCAAGTTTCAGTTTGCGCACGAGTGAATCAAGGCTCAACAGCGAAAATACGCGTGCACCACCATCACTTATTTCAGTTAAGTGACCTTCCCCTAAATCCCAAGTAACCTCACCACTTAAAGTTTTCACATCAAAATCATAAGGTGCTGCTTGCCAAGTAAGATCATAATTTAGATCAGCTTTAGAATCCTTAATTGCAGAGGTAATATCAAACTCGCCAAACAATGCGCCTATATCATCACTTTTAAGCTCACCACTTAGCGTTGTTAAACCATTTTGCCACTGCCCTTTAGTGCGCAGTACATGATCTCCTTTATCGATTACAAGTTCTGATATCGATAAGCGCTCGCCATCACCTAATAATGACGCACTCACTTTATCAAGCTGGTAGCGATCAATTTTGCAGTCACTACATTCAAACTCAATGGCAGGTATTTTAGTAAGCCAGCTCAAGTCTTCCTCAGGAAGTACATCTGTTATTTCAATTAATTGCTCGCTAGGCTGTGCAAAATTAAGCCTTAAGTAATCGGCATTAATTCGTATAGGCATGCTCGGTTGTGATGTAGGAATAAAAACCCCAGCTCTAAGTTCTTTAGCATTTAGCTTTAGGTATAAATCGTCTTTTGATGGTGCTAAACGCATTTCAAAATCATTAAAGATGATGTTACTCGCATCAAGCATACCTATATTTGCGACCACCTCATTAAGCGGTGGCATAATCCCTTTTGATTTTTTATCTGGGTTTGATTTACCTGCTTTAATTATTTGATCTATCAGATCAAACCAAGGCACTAATTCACTCTGCTCAAGATTTATATTTACGCTTAAGTCTTTTTGGTTTAATCCTAAGTCTTGTTTTCCGAGCACAAAATGGACATTACTAAACTGTGATTTTCCATTTTCTAAAATAGCATTAAAGTAAAACTGTTGATTAGCGTTTGCTGTAATGAGATTAGAAATATCATCACCTTGAACTACTGCATCAAGCGCCCACATTTGTTCGCTATTTTTATTATAAGGTGCGGGTAAGTTACTCGTTAAGCCAAGTAGTTCTGAGTTTACCTGTGCACGGTAATTAAAGCCTTGTTCGGTAAAATTAAGTACTAAACCAATATCAACATCGCTTTGCCCGCTTAAATAATTTTTTAATATACCTTGTCCACTGTCAATTAATGTATCGGCGTCAATTTTGGCGTTTATATCTATGTTTGCTTGGTAATTTTTAGCATCACTTTTGCTGCTGTAATTAATATTTAGCGGCATGCCCAACCACTTCGCAGTCGCATTTTTAAGTGTGATGTTGTCGTTTTTAAAATTAAGCTCGCCAGTTAAGTTTTTAAGCTCAATACCTGGCGTTGCTATAAATACTGGCAAGTCATTTAAATTAACTTTGCCGCTAACACTGGCTCCGCCTTTAAACTTAGAGCCTACTAAAAGCTCAATACTGGCATCGGCTTCGCCTTTGCCCTGTACAACTTTAAAAATTTCAGCAAGAGGTTTGGCAATAGGTGTCGCTGCAAAAAAGTCATATAACTTTTCCATCTCTGCTTTTTTATCAATTTGCACAATAAGTTCATCAGCATTCATTAAATCTGCAATGCTCACCTGTACACTATTACCAATATCTAAATTAACCAACTTGCCTTGCTGGCTATATATGTCCATCCGCTCATTAGCAAAATTTAGCTGTACATTAGCATTAGTGACCGCAGGCCAATCAGGGTCAAACTCATAGGTTGCATTGTCTATTTGTGCTAATACATCAAACTGACCACTACCATCAGTAAATGGGAAACCAGACAAAGGCCCTGCAAATAAGACCTGTGCTTTAGATACTTCTCCGCCTTTAATTGCACCATTTAAATAGCTAACAAGTTCAGGGCTCATCGCTTTTAATGGGAAGTAATGACCTGCAATATTGGCATCTGGAGCGAATGCTTCTGCGTAAAGATCTAATCGAGGATCATCTGTTAGACTAATTTGTAATTCTGCAGCAAGAGTAACTTCATCATTATCAAACCAGATATTGTCACTACTTATATGCCAGCCATCATCTCGCTTAGCTAAATCTAGCTCTACATTTAGCTGATTATAATTTATGTCGTTACTAAAGCTTTCGCCTGTAACTAATGTGCCATTTTCACCAAATAAATTTATTCGACCACTACTTTGGGTAAGTAAACCATTTACTCTAAGTCCTTGCGCTGCTCGCACCGATCTTAATTCTTGCCAGCCAATATTGTTAGCCTCAAACCATAATTGCCATTGCTGTGCATTAGAAAAACTTAAATAAGCTTGATCTATTTGCCCACTAGGTTGGCGTTCTAAAAATGGTTCAAGTGCATTAAAATTACTTAGCCCGGCTAGGTTACTCAGTAATTCAAAATCAACTTGATGCAGCCACACTTTATTCTGCAGCCCTAGTTGGGCTTCAAACTCTAAACTTGGCCATGTTTTATCGTTACTATTAAATGTTAAACCGGTGCTTTTTAAGTGCCAGCTATTTTGTTCTGGATATAGATGGAATCCACCTTCACTCAAACTAACTTGGTGGCTTTGCTCTTCTCGCTGCCAGCGTACAAAGCTTGGTAACCACTGCATTTTCACATCGCTTACAAAACCTTTATCTAGTTTTAGCCATGCTTGTAAATTAATATCGCTATGCAGTTGTTGTTTTTGCGTATTTATATATTGCGCTAACCAATTAGATACATCGACCTTATTAGCCTGTACATAAATGTCGCCCGCAACCTGCTCTAGAGTATCCCCGGTAAGTGCTATGCGCGCGTCAAAGTCTCCGACCGAAATACCCGGCAGTGCCAGGCTTCCACTACCAAGGTGCTGCTCATCTTCATTTTGCCAAACAATGTTTTGAAGAAGTAATTTACGTTCTTTACCGTCTTCTAAAATAAAGTTAATACTGGAATTTTCTATTGCAAAATGACCCGTTTTACCCAAAAACAGTTCTTCAATTAGCTCTTTTTGCTCAAAAGAAACTTCGTCGTTATCACCGGTTTTAAATAAGTTGGTGATATTTACACTGGTATGAAAACCATTAATAACAAAATAATTAGATCTAAGTTGCAGTGCTTTTAAGCTTTCCCATAGGTTTAGCTCTAAGCTGGTTTTAGCAATGGTGAGTGATATTGGTGCGGTTTCGTTATCTTTAAACGATAAATTTTCTAGCACTAATGCAGGACCACTGCCCTGCCAACTAGCTGATATTTCACCAATAGATAAGCTTATTTCAAACTTTTCGTGTAAATAGCTTTCTATGTCACCTTTGTACTCGTTTGCATACGGGAGGGTATATTTTAAAATTGAAACAATAACGGCCAGTAATACCAAAATTATGGCGCAGGTCTGCCATAACTTTCTAAAACAAAAAAAACAGACCGCTTTTGCTTTCATTACATCATTACCACATCAAACTGTTCTTGGCTGTATAAGCTCTCTGTTTGAATATTGACTTGCTTACCAATAAATAGTTCAAGCTCAGCAAGGTTATGATACTCATCGTTTAGTAGGGCCTCACTTACAGCAGGCGCTGCATACACCATAAACTTGTCCGCTGCGTATGCTCGGTTAACACGCACTATTTCACGTAGTATTTCGTAGCAAACCGTTTCAACTGTTTTTTGTGAACCACGACCGGAACATGCTGGGCATACATCACATAAAATATGCTCTAAGCTTTCGCGTGTACGTTTACGCGTCATTTCAACAAGGCCAAGCGCTGAAAGCCCGTTAATATTCGTTTTAGTGCGATCTTTTGCAAGGGCTGATTCAAGTGAATGAAGCACCCGCCTTTTATGATCCTCACTTACCATATCGATAAAGTCGATAATGATAATACCGCCTAAGTTACGCAGCCTGAGCTGGCGGGCAATTGCAGAGGTTGCTTCTACATTGGTATTAAAAATCGTTTCTTCTAAATTACGATGCCCTACAAATGCGCCTGTATTAACATCAACAGTCGTCATTGCTTCTGTTTGGTCAATAATTATATAACCACCCGATTTTAGCGTAACTTTACGATGTAGTGCTTTTTGAATTTCGTTTTCAACGTCAAACAAGTCAAATATAGGTCGCTCGCCTGGGTAGTATTCAAGCACTTGAGAAAGCTGTGGAACAAACTCTTCTGTAAATAACTTTAGTTCTTCATAGCTGAGTTTAGAGTCAACGCGAATGCGCTCCATATCTTCGCCTACGTAGTCACGCAGGGTTCTAAAGGCAAGCGTTAAATCTTCGTGTAGGATACTGGCTTTACTCGTTTTTCTACGACGTGATGTTATTTTTTCCCATAATTTTCTTAAAAAGCCGGCATCGTGTCGTAATTCAGCTTCGCTAGCACCTTCGGCAGCTGTACGTACGATAAAGCTGCCATTTTCATCGCCATATTCTGCGACTATTTTTTTAAGACGTGAGCGCTCTTCTTCAGTTTCTATACGCTGACTAACCCCTACATGGGTCGCATCAGGCATAAACACTAAATAGCGAGAAGGAATAGTTATATCAGTGGTGAGCCTTGCGCCTTTAGTGCCTAGCGGATCTTTTACCACTTGCACCATAATGTATTGGCCTTGACGAACTAACTCTCTAATATCTTGTACTTTTTTTATTGGTACGTCGTCTACGCCTTCAACAATAGAGGCACTATTTACAATATCGGATGCATGCAAAAATGCAGCCTTTTCGAGGCCGATATCAACAAAAGCAGCCTGCATACCCGGAAGTACACGGCTTATTTTTCCTAAGTAAATATTGCCTACAATACCTAGATTACCGATTCGCTCTAGCTGTATTTCTTGCAGTACACCGTTTTCTATTAGGGCAACACGGCTTTCGCTCGGTGTGACATTGATCAGTAATTCTGTACTCATGTTACCTTCTTAAGAATGTTTTTAATAATTGTTCGGTTTCATATAAAGGTAAGCCTACAACAGAAAAATAGCTACCCGCAATGTGAGTTACAAAGCGGCCGCCTAAACCTTGGATACCGTAGCCACCGGCTTTATCTTGTGGCTCACCTGACTCCCAATAAGCATTAATTTCTTCATCTGTTAAGGTTTTAAAAGTAACATCTGTGCTTACAACACAGCTAAGCACATCATTTTGCGTTGCAAATGCAACTGCGGTAAGAACTTGATGCGTGTTACCCGATAGGCGTTTTAACGTGTGTGTAAAATCGTTTTTATCGCGAGGTTTACCCAATGACTCGTTATCTATAACAACCACGGTATCACTACCAAGTACAGGGCGATCGGTATATCCAAGCTCTACACCGCTTTGGGCTTTCAAGCGCGCTAAACGCTCAACAAGTGCTCTAGGTTGCTCGTTTGGAAGTGGGCTTTCATCTGCATCAACACTAAACTGTGTAAATTCGACACCTAATTGGCTTAATAACTCTTTACGACGGGGAGAGGCTGATGCCAAATATACTGCGGTAGTCATTACCTGATCCTAAAATGTCTGCGATATTTACGAAGTAGTAAAAAGACCCAAAACCAGCTAACCATTCCGGTTGCTACTGGCCATAAGTACTGTGGATTAAAATAAACACCTAACAAAAAGTGATTTAGCCAAAACTGCATTAAGTGATACAGCGTTAAAAATAAACCAATTAGTAGGCTTTGTTGCCAAAGCGAAAAGTTACGAATTTTTTGAAAGTTGCTCGCGGTTACAAAAATACATACCGAGAATGTAAGCGAGTTCACGCCCAGCGGTGAGCCAGACGCTAAATCGATTAATAAACCAACAACCCAAGCAGTACCAATATTTAAACGATGCGGTACTGCTAGCGACCAATACATAAGTACAAGTAAAACCCAGTCAGGTCTAAATGGCTCAAACGAAAATGGAAGTGGCATTAGTGCCATTATTAACGCAAAAAAGATGCTTAGCGCAATTAACAATGAATAACGGTTAATCATCGCTGATTTGCTCCTGTTGATTACGCCATAAAATAACCAGTAAGCGAATGCGATCTAGTTGCGCAATAGGTTCTGCAAAAACTTGTGCAAACGGTCGCCCTTCATCACGATTTATTTCGGTTACTACTGCCACCGGGTACCCTTCAGGAAATGTCCCCCCTAAACCCGATGTAACAAGTACATCGCCAATTCGCACATCTAAACTGTGTGGAACGTGAGAGAGCTTAACGACGTTAATTTTACCTATGCCTTCAACAACCGTTCGTACATCGTTACGAAGTATACGTACAGGTGTGGCATGTGTGGTGTCGGTCATTAGTAGCACGCGTGAAGTTGTTGAACCAACCTTTGTAAGCTGCCCTACTACACCCATTTCATCAATTACAGCTTGGCCTTCACTAAGCTCGTCAGTTGTACCACGGTTAATAACAACCTGATGACTATACGGGTTTGAATGTACAGAAAGTACCTGAGCAATAATTTTACGATTTGATTGCTTTGCAGATGAGCCTAATAAGGCGCGCAGTTTTTGATTTTCTCTGGCTAGAAATTGATACTGCTGAAGTTGCTCGCTTTGTAGCATTTGCTTTTTTTTCAGCGCTTCGTTTTCAGTAAGAAGTTGATCCCGCGTATGCAGGCTTTTAGCACTTAAGCTAAATAATTCGTAGGGTAAATTAGCAACATAGATTAGTGGGCTAACTAGAGTATTAAGGCTGGTACGAACAACGGTACCACCTTGCGTATATCTGTCTCCAACTATGAGTACGATACTCAAAAGCACTGCGACAAAAAGTCGCAGTTGCAAAGAGACTGTGCGTCCAAACATTAATTTCATTAGTCGTAACTAAAAACGTCACCACCATGAACATCGATCATTTCTAATGCTTTACCACCACCACGCGCAACACACGTAAGTGGATCATCAGCTACAACAACCGGAATACCCGTTTCTTCCATTAATAAACGGTCTAAATCTTTTAACAATGCACCACCGCCAGTAAGTACCATGCCGTGCGCAGAGATATCTGATGCCAGCTCTGGTGGTGATTGCTCAAGCGCAACCATTACTGCACTCACAATACCCATTAACGGCTCTTGTAAAGCTTCTAGGATTTCGTGTGAGTTAAGCGTGAATGAACGCGGAACACCTTCGGCAAGGTTACGACCACGCACTTCAATTTCGATTGGCTCATCAGTTTTGAACGCAGAGCCAATTTGATGCTTAATATTTTCAGCTGTCGCTTCACCAATTAAGCTACCAAAGTTACGACGTACATAATTAATAATAGCTTCGTCAAACTTATCGCCACCAATACGAACAGATGATGAGTAAACAACACCGTTAAGTGAAATAATAGCCACTTCAGTTGTACCACCACCAATATCAACAACCATAGAACCTGTTGCTTCTGATACTGGTAAACCTGCGCCAATAGCTGCTGCCATTGGTTCTTCAATTAAGTAAACTTCACGAGCACCAGCACCCATTGCAGATTCACGTATTGCACGTTTTTCTACTTGAGTAGCACCACACGGTACACAAATTAGTACACGCGGACTTGGGCGCATAAAGTTATTGTTATGCACTTGCTTAATGAAGTGTTGTAACATTTTTTCAGTTACATAAAAATCAGCAATTACACCGTCTTTCATTGGACGGATTGCTTTAATATTTCCCGGTGTACGGCCTAGCATTTGTTTTGCTTCTGTACCTACAGATGCAACACTTTTAGGTCCACCAGCGCGTTCTTGGCGAATAGCAACAACAGAAGGTTCGTTTAATACAATACCTTCTTCTTTTACATAAATTAGGGTATTGGCTGTACCCAAGTCGATCGATAGATCGTTAGAAAAAATACCACGGAGTTTTTTAAACATGAGGCTGGATGACCTTTGAAATACGTTCTTATATTAGCTGCCTCACTTTAACATGCTCAACTATATGAGCAATATAAAGCGCAGCGCCTTTGTGAATTTGTGAAAAAAGGAAGCAAAGCTTCCTTAATTGAGTTTATCGTTCGCGAACTAAGCGAAAACCAATGTAGTTAGATCTAAAATCAGGCGCTAAAATTAAACGCGTAGATGCACGAGCAAGGCTTGGTGCAAAGTTCCACGCTCCGCCTCTTACTGCTACATCAGACTCACCTGATTCTTTATCGGTCCATTCCCATACATTGCCTACGGTATCGTATAATCCAAATGCATTTGGAGAAAAAGAACCTACTGGTGATGCACGTCTATTTGACCATTCACTACCACACCAACCACAGTTAGCTAGGTTTTTACCAATTTCGTTACCCCAAGGGTATTCTGTTTCGGTTCCTGCACGTGCTGCGTATTCCCACTCAACTTCGTTAGGTAAACGAAATTGCTGCCCTGTTTGACCCGATAACCACTCAGCGTAAGCTTTTGCATCGTTATAAGTTAAACATACAGCAGGAAAGTCACTGCCTTGCTCAAAACCAGGATTACGCCAATTTAAATTTGCTTCCCATACTGGTTCGCCATTTAAATAATACGCACACCCTTTATTTTTTTCCGCTTGAGTTTTATAACCTGTATTTGCTACAAACTTCTCGTAGGCACCTACGGTTACCTCTTTACTTTGCATAGCGAAAGAATTTGCTATTACTTTTTCAATTACTGGACGTTCATTAGCTAAACCATTGCCATTAATATCGCCCATTTTAAATTTGCCTGCAGGAATAACGACAACCGGCGTTTCAACGTTTGCATTTAATACATTAACGTTTTCACTAACCTGACGCGTTGTTACTTCTGGTTGCTCTCGAGTATAGGTCGGTGCAGCAATCGACTTAGGCTTTTTTACCAAATTTGCATTAATTGTTTGTGCTTTATTCAAATCAACACGAACTTGATAAGGCTTATAGCCAAGCTTACGTATTTCAATGTTGTGAATACCCGGAGGTAAACGCGTGATCAAGCGTGTTGAGCCAAAGCTTACACCATCGATAAACACTTCATCGTCGTATACGTTTGAACGTAATGTCAGCTCTATTGATTGATCCTTCTTCTTATTAAGGATAGAAGGGTAATCTTTTTTCACCGATGCAGGTTTAACTGAATAATCACGTACTGGCTGCTTTTCTAAACGAGAAACCGACACCGTGTTGCTATTATCCGCGCTATTACTGAATGTTAACTGACTATCAGTAAATGTTGTGCCATAAGCGGGTTGATAAGCAGCAGTAAGTGGCGTGCCGTACTCAGAACAATAACGGTTATCAATGCTTAATAAGCTACATAAACGGCTGCTGTTTACTTCGCCGCGCATGGTTACACTTAAGTTAACGTTGTAGTTACCTTGGCCGCTAAATGCACTGTTAACTACATGGCTACTTAATATTTGTACTTGAGCGCCAGCCAAATTACGTTTTGGCTCAACAATGCGCTCTTCTGTTAAGTTGGCAAATATTTGATCTACAAAGCGTTTAGTTGCTTTTTGTAGACCCATTTGTTGACCGCGTTGCTCACACGCTGCTAGCGTTTCTGTTCGCTTACAGTTAATAGTATGGTTAACTTCAAGCGTGCCTTCACGTGTAAACTCGTTACGTAAACGCTCTACTCTGGCTGTAGTTAACTGCTCTTTTAAACTTTCTAAAGTATTTAAAAGCGTATGCTTAGCAACACGAATTTGCTCTATATCTTTACGGTGGGATGCAATTGCCGCCAACTGCATAGAAATATCATCTTTATTTTGCTTATGATCAATCACCGCTTTTTGATAGCGTGATTGAGCCGCACTAATATTAATAGTGGGATCGTCAATTAAACGACGGTACATTTCGTTCATCGCATCGAGCGCTTGGTTTTTTTCTTTATCTAGCTCTGTAGAACGAGAACGAAGTAGCTCTAGTTGATTTTGTAACTGACTTTCTTCTTTAAGATGTTTTTCAAGTATTCTTGTCGAGTTATCGTATTCTGTCTGTTTAACACTAATCTCTGACTCAATTCCAGTTACTGTAGCTGTGTCTTGTGCAAATGCACTACTAGCTAACAAACTAGCTGAAATTAACAGAGATAAAGGAGTAATTCGCATATATTCCAGTCCCAAAAAGCGGCAATTATTTGGTCGTTATTATTTATTATAATTAAAGCCTTATGCTATGTACTTGCAGCACAAAACACAAGCTTTGTTCAATTATTATCTTAGTTTACAACTATTCGCGTGTTTCACGCCAGTAAATAACCCGATCATTTCCTCTAAAGCGTCCAAATTGTAAAATAGTACGAGGATCAAGCTGTGTTTCATCCCCCTGCCAATCCCACTTTAACCAATCATAAGTATTATATTCTAGGATAAATTCACCCAAACCATTTGGCTGTGCATAAATACCATTGTTTGCAGGATACACTCCCGCCTCTAACTGGCCAGATACACCTGTTCCATATTCATAGGCTAATTGCGGGCTGCTAGGTGATATTTGAGTGATTTTGGTATGATCAAATACACTACAGTTATCTTCAGCGTTATTTACAAATCCACTGCCGTTGTAATACTGAGCCTGCATAGGAATAAGTAAAGGGTCGAGATCGGAGCCTGCGTTATTACCAAGTACTAAACGTCCAAACCTAAACTCTATTGGCAATGTATTTAGTCGTACACTATTACAGCCACCCGAACATGCTGTTTGTGTATTAGGTTTATCATTTGCATCAATGAGCGTTGCTCCTTCTATGTCAGAAAGCGTTGCCATTAAACTCACCATAGCAAACGGTCCATCTGCTTGCCCTACACCTAATCTTTGAAGTGTGGTGTTTATTTGGCTCATTTGCCATTGGCCGTCGCTTATATCTCCCCAGTTATTATTTCCTAGGTTTACTAAGCGGCTAGCAAAATTAGTTGCGGGTACATAGTTAGCTACTTCATTATTTTCGGCATTAATGGCTACACTGGACTTATCAAAGCCCTTTTTATAATTAGCCATTAGCTCACCATTTTGATTTTGTGCCTGTACTGTAAAGCCAAGTTCAAAAGGTTGATCGAGGTAAGTTAAATTACTGCCGTATTGCATGCATTGCGCGGCAGCTTGAAAACCTAATATTTGAAACTGTGAAGGTGCAAAACGGCCAATGTTATATAATTCACCTTTAACATCCCCCGCACCAAAGTAATCAGCATCTTGAAGACCTGCTGTCAAATCAATAATGCCAACTTGGTCGTAATTATACTGCGATATAGATTCACTCAAACTACCAGTGTCACTAAAGGCAACAGTGCTCATCGCTTCAAGCGTACCTTGAACGCCTGGCGTAGGCGCTTTAAGTAATACCTCTAAAAGCTGTCTCTTATACACAAATCCCTGCTAAGAAATTAGCGGGGATTTTTTTGAACTAAATCTCAATGTCATGATCAGATCTTCAAATCTTGTTTGAGGGCACATTATGATTAACGAACATACTCATTGGGCAAAACAACAATTCGGTAAATCGGACTTAGGTGATCCAAGAAGAACAGCGCGTCTGGTAAAGTTAGCATCAACGCTTGCAAATGAACCAGGAAAACCACTTGTGAACATCACTCAATCCCCCGCCGATATGGAAGGTGCCTACCGCTTTATTCGCAACGAGAATATTGACGCAACGGCTATAGCAGAGTCAGGCTTTAAAGCCACGGTTGAACAAGCAAAAAGTCATAACTTATTGCTCGCATTAGAAGACACGACCACACTAATTTATAAGCATTCCTCCATTCGAGATGATTTGGGTCATGTCGGACGAGGAGCAAAACAACGAGGCTTGTTAGCTCATAGCGTATTACTGTTTGCGCCAGACACAAAGCAAGTTGTGGGATTAATTGAACAGTCTCGCTGGAGTCGTGATATCAACACGATTGGAAAAAGAGAAAAACACGCGACGACTTCTTACGAAGAAAAAGAAAGCTACAAGTGGGAGTCAGCGTCACGAGCGATGGCAGAGCGGCTGCAAGGACAAATGGCGATCGTGATATCGGTGTGTGACCGCGAAGCGGACATCTACGAATACTTGCAGTATAAACTGACCGAGCAGCAACGATTCGTCGTACGCTCGATGCAAAGTCGTCATATTGAAGAAGGTGAGGATAAGCTCTATGCGTTTGCAAGCGAGCTGATGAGTGCAGGCACCAAACACATCCACATTGCACAAAAAGGAGGAAGAAAAGCCCGAAGCGCAACACTGGATATCACCTATGCGCCAGTGACACTCAAAGCGCCTTACAATAAGAAAGGACACTCCCTCCCAGTTTACTATGTCGGCTGTACAGAGCGAGGAAACGCTAAGAACGGCTTAAGCTGGCACCTATTAACCAGTGAACCAGTCACCAGCAAAGAAGACGCCTTAGCTATCATCACCTACTATGAGCACCGTTGGCTTGTAGAGGAATACCATAAAGTCTGGAAAAGTGATGGTACGGATATCGAAAGTTTACGCCTTCAAAGCCAAGATAACATGGAAAGATTGGTGACGATTAATGGCTTTATTGCGACGCGAATATTGCAACTAAAGTTCACCAATGAGCAGCCTGATTCTCCAAGTTGTGAACAACTGTTATCTCCCAAAGCATGGAAGTTATTGTGGTTAAAGAGAATAAAAACACCATTGCCTGAAACTGCTCCAAATATGTCATGGGCGTATCAGGAACTGGCAAAGTTAGGAGGCTGGAAAGATACCAAGCGCACAGGGCGTGCATCTGTGAAAGTGTTATGGAAAGGATGGCTTAAGTTACAAGCCATCCTGGAAGGCTACGATTTAGCAAAATCTCTTGAGTCAGACTTGTGATCAAGAGACAGCTAAAAGAGGTTGCTCTGCAATAAAGTGCTTAGCAATGGTGTTATTTATTATATTGCTGTAGTTATCTGGGTAACCATCGTTGTTAGTGTCTTGCCCTGTTTGCCATTGCACCGCATTCATTTTTAAATCGAATGCTTCGCCAGTTAATCTAAATAAACTTCCATCAGCGTCTGCTGCATAACCATCACTTGCAATTTCCATCGCTAACCCAAATGGCTTTACAACATACTCATTTGAACTCCCCGTTAGATTTACTGATAAATTAGTGACTGGGTCTAAAATTAAATTGGTATTTACATTTAAACTCAATTTTCCTGCATCGAGATAATTTATAACAATCGGGGCTTTAGACTCACTATCAAAGTTTAGCGTGAACGATTTAGAGGCTTGCTCGACCGCAAAGGTATTATTGTTGTTACTAAGTGAAACCATATCAGAGCAACTTGCACCCGCACTGCATGTATAGGATAAATCTAAGCTTACATCGCCACCAGCGGGAAATACAGCTTCGCATACGCCCGTAGTGGTATTTGTTTTTACCGCTTGGATAGATAGCGCTTTTGCATTAAATCCAGTATTTGAAGGCTTTGCTGATAACTGAGTAGGAATTGTAGTATTTCCATCTGTATCATTATTAAAAATAAATCCAGCATCAGAAAACGTAACTTTACAGCCACTCAAACCAACATTATTACCACCGATATAACAACGAAGAGGTGCAGAAGACTCTGCAGTGTTATATCCAAATGTAACACTGCCTGTGGTGCGTTTAGCAAATTCGACAGCTGTTGAGCCTGTAAAATTAATATTCTCCCCTGTAACCCAACTTTGCTGACCACTATTATCTGGAGAAAGGTTTAAACTAGACGGCTCAGCAAATAATAAATCGCAGGCATCATTAGCGCAGGCTGTTAGTGTCATTTCTTTAGCTTCACACGTTAGAGCATTGTTATCGCTTATTGTTAAACGATAATGTTCCAGTGTTTCTGGTGTATAAATACCACAAAAACCAGGGATACTTTCGGGTACTGGTAGAGCGTCAAACGTTGAGCTCCCTTCGGTAATAATTTGAGTAGCCGATGTAATTGATCCCTGATACGTTACATTTTGAGCGATTCTTACCTCACCAGTGGCAACAATATAGCCCGCAATATTGGCATCTGCTGCAATAGCAACCGCTCCATCAACATAAATAGCTAAATATGCACCAGTTTCTACCACTATATTTGTTTTACCTATATTCAAAAATGAAGTTGATAGAAGTGAGGTTGTGTCTTTTAAAAAAATACGTGTAGGCGCTGTCACTCTGTATTGTGTTTCCAGCATACTTAACTGCAACTCATCGTAATAATACATTCATTTTGCTGCTTTGCATTGTGAGTGTTATTGGGTAATCAATAAAATCAGCCACAATATTTTCAGGGGCTATATCAACTAAATCTTTTGTAGTCCAAGGGAGTGACTGAATTATTTCTTCATCGCTGAGATTTGGTTTATCCATTTGCACTATTTGATAAAAATAGTGCGGTATAACTAAATTAACGGCACAAATATCAGTAGAAACCTCATTTGTACAAGCAACAATTGCAGCGGTATAATCAGTTTGCTCAGACACATTAACACTGTGAGAACTGTGAACCATCCATCGGTCGCTTTGTTTTTTTAAACATACTGCGTTAACAGTATCTGCGTAAGTTGCAACACCAATAGCTGTATTTGGATCTAAACTACGATTTAACCACGAAAACAGCTTTTCTTTCATATAGCTACTAATGTTAATTATGTATGAAATAAGTGTCGTACATTTTAACTACTTTGCCAAATTGAAACCCAATAAAATGCATGAAACATTCAAAATAGATGAAAATAACCAAATACAACAAATAGATAGCTCGTTTCTAAAAAAGAGAAATATTTATTTAGGTATAAAACGTGATGATTTGCTTCATCCGTTAATAAGTGGCAATAAATGGCGTAAATTAAAATATAATTTAGCGTACATGCAAAAGATAAATAAGACAGAACTTCTGACTTTTGGTGGTGCATTTTCAAACCATATTCACGCCTGCGCAGCTGCGGGAAAAGAATTTAATATAAAAACTCACGCGATTATCCGCGGACCAGAACTTGATAACAACAATCCAACAATTCAGTTTGCAAAACATTGTGGTATGAACCTACATGTTGTTAATCGTATAGAGTATCGAAAACGTCACGACACCGAATACCTTAATGCTCTGCAAGAGCGTTTTCCAAACGCTTATATCATCCCTGAAGGTGGTACAAATGAACATGCTTTATTAGGGTGTAAAGAATTAGTACAAAGCTTACCCGAACATAGCTACTTAGTTTGTCCTACAGGTAGTGGTGGCACGCTTGCTGGACTAATAGAAGGCAGTGCTTCAACAACACAAGTTATTGGTATAGCGGTATTAAAACAAGCTGAATATTTAAATGAAGAAATAAAAAAGCTAAGCGCTAAAGCTAATAACCAAACTAACTGGCAATTACTCACAGAGTTTCATGATGGGGGTTATGGTAAGTTTTCACCTGAGTTATGGCAGTTTTGCCAAGATATGAGTCACACTTATAATCTGCCACTTGAGCCTATTTATAGCGGAAAAATGATGTATGCATTGTGGCAGCTTATTGAGCAAGATTATTTCCCATCTGGGAGTAAAATTATTGCTGTTCATACCGGCGGGCTTCAAGGATTAAATGGGTTTAAATATAGAGGGTTAATCTAGATCTTAATTAAATACCGCTTGCGTAAACTCTTGAAGCGGCTCTGAAAAGTAAAAACCTTGAGCTCCTACCACTCCCAATTTGGTAAGCGTAAGTAGCTCTTTTTGAGTCTCTACGCCCACCGCGTATACGGGTAGATTTAAAAGACTAGCGGCTTCGACTATCCTTTTTATTTTCTTTTGATTTTGAGTTTTTTCATCTAATAAATGAACCAGTTCGTATGATAACTTAAGCCCACATACTTGGTTATAATCAACTAGCATGGCTACTTTCTCACTGCTTTTTACATTATCAATCACAATGTGTGAATGCCCTTTTTTAATAACATTAAGTGCATTAGTTATCGACTCTCTGTGAGTAAAAAATTCTGCCTCACTTATTTCAAATTGTAATTTAGTATTTAACTTAAGCCCTGCCATTTGATTGGCTAACCACTCCCAAAATACAGTATTAAACCAGTTTTTAGGGTGTAAATTTACACTAACTGTTAAAGCCGAAGACTCACTGAGCATTAGCTTTTTGACTTGTGTTATTACAGCTTTATCTAATATTAAAGCGTCTTGATCACTATAAACCTGCTTAATAAAATAACGAGCGGCCAGTAAACCAAGTTGACTATGCCTAACCCGAATAAGAGCTTCATGCTGCAGGATATCTCCACTAGAGAGTTCAAATACAGGCTGAAAGAATAATATAAACTTATTCTTTTTAATGTTTTCTATAACCTGTTTGCTAGAGAGGTGTTTTTCTTGGCTGTGATTTAACGTTAAACGATGACAGTGCTGCAATAGGCTGCTTTGTGATAGCGCGAGTGCTGATTTTGCTAACTTATAAACCGCCACTTGATCAGCGCCTAATTGATAATCACACGCACCTATTTTAATATTTTTATGAGTAATATTTTTTTGATGATTTTGACATATTAAAAACACATTTTTATGAAGCTTTTCAACGTAGCTATTCAACTCGCTAATAGAAATGTTTGGTAAGGTAACCGCTAAGTAATTAGAGTTTAGTATTTTTACCGACACATCCTTAAGTTCGGCTAATTTTTTAGTAATTAAGACTTTAAAATTGGCTTCTATATCCGTTTTTTTATCAAAGCTACAATCACACTCAATAAGTAAAAATAAGTTATGTGATGCAGTATTAACTCCATACAAAGAACTTAAATCACATTTTTTTGCCTGTTCGATTAGTTGAGTATTTTTATGCCTTTGTTGAATAATTTTAGTCGGCTGTATAACTGTATTTTTAAGCATTACTTTACGGTTTACTTTTAACAGGCTCCACCAGCGATAAGACCAATTAGCAGCGCCTAATATAATCAGATTCAAAAATATAAATAAGTAGCTTTGTGTTACCCACACTGGATAGTGATAAAGGCTCAAACTTAACGTTTTAAAAGTAAAAACTTCGCGTTCTAAATTTACTAAGTTCCTAAAGTGATCTGAAGAATTTTGCACCTCTAACTTAAAGCCTTCATTTTTAGCTAATGCGACCAACACTTCATTATTTATAGAAGGAGATAAATTTAATTCATAAACGCGTTTAACAAACTGCTGCCCAGAAACATGTGCTTTTTGATGTAATGCATCATTTAAAATGAAATTAAAACTAATAAGTATCATCAAAAACAAAACAAAAGAGATACCTTTGAAGTACTTTAAAAGCCAGAGTTTACTCTTTTGCATAGCCTGCCACTCGTTATATTAATAACTAAAGTGTTGTTCAATATCTATAGAAGCACAAGGTTGCAAACTAAGTTTAAACTTTTATTAATAGCACTAAACAAAAAACACTCAAATAAACGAGAGCTTACAAAAATAAACAGCTATGCCCTTTATTCTGTAAATAGATGAAAGCCATCGACAAAGCATTAAATCTCGTAACTCTTGTACTTTAGGGTGTGATTCATCTTCACTATCAGTTTGAGGTAAACCTTCAGGATTAAAAATTTTAACCTCAGCACCAAAATACGTTAATAAACGTGCACTCTCCTCTATTACCAATATAGCTATAAGAACGCGCTCTTAATGATCCATATAACAATAAAATTTTAGGTTTGTGCTCAGAAAAACTAACGTTAAAATTTTTAGTATGTGGAACAACGCTGTGTGTTTTATTTGTATTTGGTAACCCATTAACTTCTGACATTTATAACTCAACCTTTACCAAATGAATATACGAAAAATCGAATATATGAAATTTCATATGCAAAAGCGCGTGAGTCAAATTCTATTTTATAAATTTTTTAAGTTATTAAAAAATCGGCTCAAGCCAATGGAAGGGATTGCGGTAGGTATTTAATAAAAATATTAAATTATATGTATAGCGCAACTATTTATTTAAACAGCGAATTATAGTTTCACGTAGTTTTTGTGTTTTAATGGGTTTTGCAACATGAGCATTCATGCCAATAGATAAGTATCGTGTAATATCATCTTTCATAACATTAGCTGTTAAGGCAATTATTGGAATATTTGCGATAGTTTCATCACTATCATTACGAATAATTTGAGTCGCCTCAACACCGTCCATGATAGGCATATGAATATCCATTAAAATTATATCAAACGACTCTAATTTTACTGTTTGGATGCACTCTAATCCATTATCAACTAAGTAAACCTGAGCGCCGCTATTTTCTAGTATGTTGGTAACTATTAGTCGATTGATTGAATTATCTTCCACAACTAATACTTTAATACCCGCCAGCGACTGTTCACTCACAGTATTTACTTTAGGCACTTCATTAAAAAAACCTAACACTCTACTGCTCACCTCCTTATACAAGACACTCGAATAAACAGGTTTTTGCAAAATTGTGTTTATATTTATTTTGTTAGCCACATCATTAAGTAAAACCTCATGATCCCTTGTAAGTACAATTATATTATTGCAAAGCTGGGGATTAATATTATAAATACGCGTTAAAAATGTTTCACTACTCATCGCTGGCATTATCCAATCGACAATAATGACTTTAAATTTTTCTTTATTCTGTTCAATAATATCAATAGCTTGCTTAGCAGACGAGCACGCAGTACATACTAAACCCATAGCTGTAAGCTGATTTTCAATTACTTTAAGGTCATCTTCATTATCATCTATAATTAATACATCAAACGGATCAGTAAAGATTAGGTTAGCCGTATCATCAATCAACGCTTGGTTGTTCAATTTAACTTCCACCGAAGCAACAAACTCACTACCCACAACTTGAGTGCTGTGTACCGTTATATCACCACCCATCAATTGGCATAAACGCTTACTAATTGTTAAACCTAACCCTGTACCACCAAACTTCCTAGTTGTAGAACTATCTGCCTGAGTAAATGATTCAAATAAATTGCTAAGATTATCCTCAGCGATGCCAATACCTGAGTCTTTAACTGTAAAATATAAGCAAACACTTTGCGGATCGTCTAATAACTTTCTTGACTCAATTAAAACCGATACAGTGCCGTGAGGGGTGAATTTAATTGCGTTAGAGCATAAATTTAACAGCACCTGATTTATTCGCACTACATCGCCGATTAAGTCCAGTTTAACTGCCTCATCAATGCTAATATCAAATGTGACCCCTTTACTTTGGGCCAATTCATTGAAGGTTGCTTTGATATAATCAACAACCGAATTTACGGAAAAAGGAAATTCTTCAAGGTTAACATTTCCAGACTCAATTTTTGAAAAGTCTAAAATATTGTTAATAACCACCAGGAGTTGATCTGAGGAATATTTAATTTTATCTAAATAATGCTCATACTCATCAGGTAAACCTTTTTCGAGCAAAATATTAGTCAAACCAATAATCCCACTCATAGGGGTTCTAATCTCATGACTCATATTTGCTAAAAACTCAGACTTAGCGGATGTCAGATGCTCTGCTTCCTCCTTGGCGTGCAAAAGCTCTTCAGTGCGCTCTTCAACGCGCGACTCTAATCTTTGCTTTTCTTCATCAAGCTCTTTTAAAAGTTGAATGCGGCGTTGGTTTAAAAACAAAAACTAAAAAACTGCTAAGAATAAAAATAATTGCAGTAGCGCTGTAAATTAATATTTTATTTTTCTCAAAGTAAGTTGGCTCGTAATAAGAGATAATTGACTCTTCTGGCAAGCTCTGCGGAGCAATATTAAACTTACTTAATTGTCGCCAATCATATGAGTATGTACTAAGCCCTTCACCACTAATTTCATTTAACGCTTTATTTTCATTATAAAAAACTATTGAATCGGCAATACGTTTACCTATTTTTTTCACCCGACAAAACATACCCACCAACAACACCTGAGCCTAATAGTACTTCCCAATAGCTAAACACTGGCGCCGGACTTTCTTCAGTTAATCGCTCTACTAGCTGATAAGGACTAAGTGATTTATTATCGAAACGCCTAAAAATGGGGGTTAATAAAATAATTGAATCTGCTGGGGCATTTCTTACTCTGGTGAGTAATTCTGGTAATGGAAGATCAAACCACTTTTCTACATTTAAATACGAAAAATCACGGTTAATAACCGAAAATAGTCCTCGATGAAAGCTCATACCAATATCGTTTTTTGTATCTAAAATCACGATCAATTTTTTAGGCTTCATTAAATTAACAGCATTTGCTGTTGCTTGCGCATAATCTAATTTAGCTTGGATCACAGCTCCGCTAGTCTTTTTTGGTAGATTAAACTGGGTGCCTGGCTCTAAGTATATTCGTGGAGCATCTATAAAAAAATCATCTAATTGAGATAGTAACGTCGCTGCAGATGGCGACTGAGTAACGATGATATCGATGTGCTTATTTTTATATTTTTGTTTGAGGTAGTCTTTCATTAACTGTTTTTGATTAACTTCATCAAAGCGATTTACATCCATATTTTCGACAAATAGTTCATAACTAAAAGAACGTTTTGTAAGCTCTGTACGCAGTCCAAGCTCAACACTTTTATACCAAGGCATATCTTGATTTGTTGAATTTATAAATAAAATATGAGTAACGTCTGAAGGAGGTTGAGCGTGTGAACTAGGGCTCAAGAATTGAAAAACAAGAAATAAAAATAAGATATTAGTTTTCATGTTTCTCATTGTGTAATCAGGGGAAAGTAGTTTAATGGTAAGTGTTAACGATATATATCAATTAAATACAAGATAAAATTTACTGTAATTTAACATTACCAACAATACTATTTCACTTTACAGCCTAATGAGGTCTTATATTGATAGTTTTTTGATTATCATCACAGCGCAATACGCATAAAAAACCCAGTACGAATACTGGGTTTAGAGTAAAAAGTGTAAAGAATCTAATTACCTTTACACTGATAACTTTATATCGTCAAAACGGGATATCGTCATCAAAATCAATGGTTGGTTCCATTGGATTTGATGCACCACCTTGCGGAGCACTTTGTGGTTTAGGAGCGAAACCACCTTGCTGCTGCGGTGCACTATTTTGTTGTGGTGCAAAGCCGCCTTGCGGTTGTTGGTATTGATTATTTTGTTGTGGTGCTGGCGCTGACTGAGGTTGCGCTGCAGGTGCTGCTTGCTGTTGTGGAGCATAACCACCTTGTTGCTGGTTATTTTGGCCTTGGTTATTTTGACCGTAACCACCGCTTTGTTGACCACCTTGCGGCTGATTACCTTGGTAACCACCACCTTGTTGTCCTCCTTGCGGCTGATTACCTTGGTAACCACCACTTTGCTGATCGCCACCACGCGCGCCTAACATTTGCATTTGACCAGTAAAGCCATCTACAACTATTTCTGTAGTGTATTTTTCTTGGCCTTGTTGATCGGTCCACTTACGTGTTTGAAGCTTACCTTCAACATAAATTTGTGAACCTTTACGACAATATTCACCAACAATTTCAGCTAATTTGCCAAAGAACACAACACGATGCCACTCAGTTTTATCAACCATTTGGCCAGTGTTTTTATCTTTATAGCTATCCGAAGTTGCTAAGGTAATATTTGCTACACCATTGCCGTTAGGCATATAACGAACTTCAGGATCTTGCCCTAAATTACCAACCAAAATTACTTTGTTCACACCGCGTGCCATGGAACCATCTCCTATAAATGTTAGATTAAACCAGCGACTTTACGCGCTTGGTCTAGGTCAAATTCTTTATCATTAATCTTTAAATAGCTGCGACTTTCATCGCGAACTACAGTTGCTTCTATTACACCTGGTAAAGCAACTAACTGAGAAGCAAGTACTTGAGCATGCTCTTCAGAATCTAATTTGGTCATTAAACTAATAACTTTACTTTTGGGTGGGACTTGCATTTTCCACGCAATAATAAGCCATATTAACCCAACAAGTGCCGCTGCCGCAAACACAGCTTGCGTCGTTGTAGTTTGTGCTACATAGCCACCTAACATACCGCCCAAAAAGGCGCCTAAAAACTGACTCGATGAGTAGCCACCCATCGCTGAGCCTTTTTGGCTTGCTGGTGCTATTCGCGATACAAGCGCAGGCATAGTGGCTTCTAAAAAGTTAAACGCCACAAAATAAAGCAGCATACACACAGCAATGCCTACTACACTATTAACCCATACCGACATTGCTAACATACTAATAGTTAACAAGGCTACTGAGCCAATAAATGCTTGTTTTTCTTTCTCTTTTTTAATGGCCACAATCATTATTGGTACCATTAATAAAAATGCTAAAAATAGCACTGGAATATACAAATACCAGTGATGGTCGGCAACCAAGCCATCTTTAATTAATTGGCTCGGCAGTACCACAAAAATTGTGGTTAGCGTTAAATGCAATAACAATACACCTGCATTTAATCGTGCTAACTGAGGATGTTTAATTAATTTTTTAATGTCGCTGAAGCTTACTAATGTATCGCCTTTGGGCGCTTTATTTACCGCCTTTGGCACTAGCATGGTCACTATAAATATACCAAAGACAGCTAAAATAGCAGTCAACCAAAATACACCAGCAATACCCCACGAAGCTGCAACAATTGGCCCAAGTAACATAGCAAAGGCAAAGCTCATTCCTATGCTCATACCAATAACGGCCATTACTTTTGGTCGTTGCTCATCGCGGCTTAAATCTGAAGCAAACGCGAGTAGCGCACTGGCTATTGCGCCCATACCTTGTAAAGCACGGCCTACGGTAACCATTTGGATAGAGTCAGCTAATGCAGCAACGACAGAGCCAATAGCAAATACAACTAAGCCACCAACAATAACCTTTTTACGACCAATCTTATCGGATAATCGACCCATAGGTATTTGTAGTACAGCTTGCGTTAAACCATACGCACCAATGGCAAAACCAATCCAAATAGGCGAAAAACCTTCAAGCGATTGTCCATAAATAGCCAATACAGGCATCAGCATAAACAAGCCGAGCATTCTAAATGCAAACACACTCGCCAGTGATACAGCGGCGCGTTTTTCTCGTGAATTAAGTGAAGATGCGGTCATTATCTGCGTGATCTTACTCTATGAAAAATTGAGGTTGGGATTCTACCATAAGCTTGGCAATAATTAATCGCCTATAAGTAAGGATTTTTCATTGATCAAGGATTAATATTGCTTCGTATTATGCGATACTGAGTAAATAATTTTGGTAATAAACGAGATAGCATGGAAAACATTGAAGTCCGAGGCGCCCGAACGCACAATTTAAAAGACATCAGCCTAACCATCCCACGTGATAAATTAATAGTTATTACGGGTCTATCTGGTTCGGGGAAGTCATCACTTGCATTTGATACGCTTTATGCAGAAGGACAACGCCGATATGTTGAATCACTCTCTGCGTACGCAAGACAATTTTTATCGCTCATGGAAAAGCCTGATGTGGATCACATCGAAGGCCTCTCTCCTGCCATTTCTATTGAGCAAAAGTCAACGTCTCATAACCCGCGTTCAACCGTAGGTACTATTACCGAAATTTACGATTATTTACGACTTATGTTTGCCCGCGTTGGCGAACCACGATGTCCTACACATGATTTACCACTTGCTGCGCAAACCGTTAGCCAAATGGTAGATACTGTTTTGGCTCTACCTGAGGGCAGTAAATTAATGCTGCTTGCGCCAATAGTAAAAGAGCGTAAAGGTGAGCATGTTAAGTTATTAGAACAGCTATCTAGCCAAGGTTATATTCGCGCCCGTATAGACGGTGAAGTATGTGACTTGTCTGATCCTCCAACGCTTGAGCTTCATAAAAAACATACAATAGAAGTTGTTATAGACAGATTTAAAGTAAAAGATGGCTTACAACAACGCTTAGCAGAATCGTTCGAAACCGCACTTGAAATGTCTAATGGCGTTGCACATGTAGCATACATGGACGATAGCAGCGCTGAAGAGATTCTATTTTCAGCAAATTTTGCCTGCCCTACTTGTGGCTATGCAATGACTGAACTTGAGCCGCGTTTGTTTTCGTTTAATAACCCAGCTGGTGCTTGTCAAACCTGTGATGGCTTAGGTATACGTCAATATTTTGATCCTAATCGCGTAGTGCATAACCCAGAGTTAAGCCTTGCTGGCGGTGCAATTAAAGGCTGGGATAAACGCAGCTTTTATTACTATCAAATGCTGCAAGCGGTTGCGGATCATTACAATTTTGATTTAGACGTGCCTTATCAAGATTTAGACAGCGAATCGAAAAAAATTATTTTAGATGGCTCTGGTAGCACTAAAATTGCGTTTAATTACCGTAACGACCGTGGCGATTTAATTACGCGTAACCATGAGTTTGAAGGCGTTTTAAATAACATGAATCGCCGCTACCGTGAGACCGAGTCAAACTCTGTACGCGAAGAGCTTGCTAAATACCAAACAAGCCAAGCGTGTCCTAGCTGTCATGGCTCGCGCTTACGCGAAGAATCTCGAAATGTATTTATTGGACAAACCAACTTACCTGCAATCACATGCATGAGTATTGGTGAAGCCATGGAATTTTTTGAAGGTTTAGAGTTAACCGGACAAAAAGGCCAAATAGCTGAAAAAATATTAAAAGAAATTCGCGACCGCTTATCGTTTTTAATTAACGTTGGCCTAAATTATTTATCACTTGAACGTAGCGCCGATACATTATCAGGTGGTGAGGCTCAACGTATCCGCTTAGCCAGTCAAATTGGTGCCGGTCTTGTAGGTGTAATGTACGTACTAGATGAGCCATCTATTGGATTACATCAACGCGATAACGACCGTTTATTACAAACATTGGTCCATTTGCGCGACTTAGGTAACACCGTTATTGTGGTAGAGCACGATGAAGATGCTATTCGTGCTGCAGATCATATTATTGATATTGGCCCAGGTGCGGGTGTTCATGGTGGGCATATTATTGCTCAAGGTACGCGCGACGATATTTTAGCAAGCAAAGAATCTGTTACGGGCCAATTTTTATCAGGCGTACGTAAAATAGAAATACCAAAAGAGCGTCACCCAACGAACGACAAATGGCTAGAGCTATTTGGCGCAACGGGTAATAACCTTAAAAATGTGGATTTAAAAATCCCATTTGGTTTAATGACCTGTGTGACAGGTGTATCGGGCTCGGGTAAATCAACGCTAATAAACGACACTTTATTTAAACTTGCTCATACAGAGCTAAATGGCGCAACCACTGCCGAAGCGGCACCGTATAAATCAATTAGCGGTTTAGATCATTTTGATAAAGTGATCGATATTGATCAAAGCCCGATTGGTCGTACTCCGCGTTCAAATCCGGCAACCTACACAGGTATATTTACCGGCATTCGTGAGTTATTTGCAGGTACACAAGAAGCGCGTTCACGTGGCTACAAAGTAGGTCGCTTTAGTTTTAACGTTAAAGGCGGACGCTGTGAAGCGTGCCAAGGTGACGGCTTAATTAAAGTTGAAATGCACTTTTTACCTGATGTGTATGTACCGTGTGATGTGTGTAAGAGCAAACGCTATAACCGTGAAACACTCGAAGTCCAATACAAAGGTAAAAACATACACCAAGTACTTGAGATGACTGTTGAAGACGCGCATGAGTATTTTGACAAAATACCGGCTATTGCCCGTAAGCTTAAAACCCTAATGGACGTTGGTTTATCGTATGTCCGCTTAGGTCAAGCCGCTACCACGCTTTCAGGTGGTGAAGCGCAACGTGTAAAACTAGCGCGCGAGCTATCAAAGCGTGATACCGGTAAAACACTCTACATATTAGATGAGCCAACAACAGGCTTACACTTTGCTGATATTGAACAGCTGCTTGTTGTACTTCATCGCTTGCGCGACCACGGCAATACTATTGTTGTTATTGAGCACAACCTCGATGTTATTAAAACAGCAGATTGGGTTATCGATTTAGGACCTGAAGGCGGAGCTGGCGGTGGTGAAATACTCATTGCAGGTACACCAGAAGAAGTAGCTGAGTGTGAGCGTTCACATACTGGGCATTACTTAAAACCTCTATTAAATAAATAGAGGTTTTACTGACTCACGATAAGGAAAGTCGGTGTTACTCGGTTGTATAATTATAAAGTGTCGGGTGAGTTACCAAATTTCTATATAAAATATTTTTATAGTAACGTCAGTCATGTTGATATGTGCTATATAAAAAATGCCGCTAACAAGCGGCATTTTTTTATTTTAATAAACTTACCCGCGAGGAATAAAACCAAGCGCATCGTATACCGATTTCAATGTTTTCTCAGCGCGTACACTTGCTTTTTCAGCACCTGACTTCATTATGCCATCAAGTAGGTTTTGATCTTCTCTGATCTCTTTAAAGCGTGCTTGAATTGGCTCAATCATATTTACAACTGCATCTGCTGTATCTTTCTTTAAATGGCCATACATTTTATCTTCATACTCAGGAACTAGATCTTCAATTGAGCGCTTAGTTGCAACACTCAATAAAGTAAGCAAGTTTGATACGCCAGGCTTTTCTGTGCGATCAAAATAAATACGTGCTTGTTCATCTGAATCAGTTACTGCTTTTTTAAGCTTTTTCACAATTTGCTTAGGCTCATCTAATAACATGATGTAACCATTTGGGTTTTCGTCAGACTTAGACATTTTTTTAAGTGGATCTTGCAAGCTCATTACGCGTGCACCAAACTCAGGGATGTACGGCTCTGGTAATTTAAATACGTCGCCATATAAATTATTAAAGCGTGTGGCTATATCGCGAGTCAGCTCTAAGTGTTGCTTTTGATCATCCCCTACTGGTACTTGATCAGCTTGGTATAATAAAATATCTGCAGCTTGCAATACCGGATATGAAAATAAGCCCACGTTTACGTTATTTGCGTGCTTAGATGACTTGTCTTTAAACTGAGTCATTCGATTAAGCTCACCCATTTGCGCGTAACAATTTAATACCCACGCTAATTGTGCATGCTCAGGTACTTGCGATTGTACAAATAACGCAGATTTTTCAGGATCAATGCCACATGCCGCATAAAGAGCAATACCATCTAACACTCGAGAGCGCAGTAATTCAGGCTCTTGGCGAACCGTAATAGCGTGTAAGTCTACTAACATAAAGAAACTTTCGTGGTCTTCCTGTAACTTTAGCCACTGGTTAATAGCGCCAACATAGTTGCCTATTGTCATACCACCGGTTGGCTGAATGCCGCTTAAAACTACTGGTTTACTCATGATTTTCCTTTATTTTGCTTAATGAATAATATTTAACGCTGCGTTAGAACAGGTATTATATCTAAGAAGTTATCGCATAGGTACTGCGGATTATAATCCTCAAGATTTTCACCTTGGTTATAGCCATAACTAAGTGCAATTACGTCTATATTAGCGGCTTTAGCTGCAAGTATATCGCTTTTAGAATCACCTATCATTATTGCTTTATTAGGTTCCGCATTTAGTTTTTTGCAGGCAAATAGCAATGGTTCTGGCGATGGTTTTTTTGCCATGTCGTCACCGCATACAACCACATCAAAATGACTCGTTAGTGCCAGTTTATCGAGTAGTTTCTCTGTAAAAATTCGAGACTTATTAGTGATTAATGCTTTAGGCATACCGCGAAGTGCTGCAAGCCCTGTTTCTACATGTTGGTACAAAACACTATACTCACCAACTTGTTGTTCATAATACTTATAGAACTGTAATATTGCTTTGCCACTAAGTGACTCATCTAAATTTTCACTCACTTGCATATCGCCACTCAAAGCGCGTTTAACAAGGACTTCAACCCCATTACCAATCCAACTTTCAACCAAGCGTTGACTAACAATAGGAAAAGCAAAATCGCTCAAGGTTAAATTAATAGCGATATACAAGTCGTAAACGCTATCAACCAAAGTACCATCTAAATCAAATAAGGCGACATCGTACTTCATTACTTAACACTTCCAAGCTGCTCACGCATTTGATCAATCACCACTTTGTAATCAGGTTGATTAAAAATAGCTGAACCTGCAACAAACATATCAGCACCCGCTCGAGCCGCTGCTGCAATATTATCGACTTTAATACCACCATCAACCTCTAAGCGAATATCTCGGCCTGATTCAATAATACGCTGTTTGGCTTGGCGTAATTTTTCAAGCGTATGAGGGATAAAGCTTTGCCCGCCAAACCCAGGATTTACCGACATTAGTAAAATGGTATCTAGCTTATCAATAACATGGTCTAAATAACTTAGGCTTGTTGCTGGGTTAAACACTAATCCTGCTTTACAGCCATGATCTTTAATTAACTGTATTGTACGATCGACGTGCTCGCTGGCTTCAGGATGAAAAGTAATAATAGAAGCACCAGCCTCAGCAAATAAAGGTATTATGCTATCTACAGGCTTAACCATTAAATGTACGTCGATAGGTGCTGTAATACCGTAATCTCTTAGTGCTTTACACACCATAGGACCAATTGTGAGATTAGGTACATAGTGATTATCCATTACATCAAAGTGAACCACATCAGCACCCGCTTCGAGAACTTTATCAACATCTTCGCCTAGCTTTGCAAAATCAGCAGACAAAATAGAAGGGGCTATTAAATATTTTTGCTCTGGGTTAAACATGATTAACTCCATCAATAAATAGTGTATTGCGTTAATGTAACTTAATTGAAGATGTTACCCAAGTAATATGGCGTAATAGCCCCCATTTTAGGTAACTTTAAGTTTGATATTTAACCAGTATTTGCTATGATTAAAAAAGTAACAAATTATTGGATTTCATCATGCGTGCTTTTAAAATTGGGATATTAATTGCGTCGGCATTACTGCTTATCGGGGCGTTTAGCTTTGGTTCAAGCTCTGAGCAAGAATTAAGCTCAGTGAGTAATTGTCATAATACACAAGTGGTAAGTGCTCAAAACACTTTAACTGCGTGTATTAAAGCTGAAGAAGAGTCATCATGGTTTTCGTGGTTAACTGGCGATAGCCGTAGTGCTCAGTTTCATTACCTTGATTTACTGGAACTACTTACTAGTTCTGAAGATTCTAAAAACGCTCCTTCTTTAAAACCTTTATTTTAAATAATGCTACAATTTTTTAGCGCGTTGCAAAGTGTGCTAGCTGCATTTTTTGGTGTTCAGTCTGAAAATAAACGCCAAGTCGATTTTAAACAACATTCCCCTTTATCCATCATTTTAATTGCGATTGTACTATTTGTTGCTTTTGTTATCGCAATTTACGCAGTGGTTGCTTGGGTGCTAAATACATAGCCATCAACTCGTCAACTTTATTTCTAGAGCCACCTTTGGGGCTAATAGTGCGCTTTACTTGAATTTGTTCAAGCGATGCTTGGCTATAAATTTTACGCGTCCACACGGTATCGTGGTTTGAAATAAGCACAGGTGTGTTATTTTCAAATGCGGCTTGTTCTGCCAAATTAGCTAAGTTAGCCTGATCATCTAAATTAAACCCCCCTTTTGCGTAAGACGTAAAAGAAGCCGTTTTACTTAATGGTACATAAGGTGGGTCGCAATAAATAACAGCATTGTTAGGCACTAACTTAAAAACGTCATCGTAATCTAAACAAGTGAACGTTGCTTTTTGTGCTTTTTCAGCAAAAAAATACATTTCTTTTTCAGGAAAGTAAGGCTTTTTATACTTACCAAAAGGCACATTAAAAATGCCTTTTAAATTATACCTACACAGTCCGTTGTAACCATGGCGGTTCATGTATAAAAACAAGATTGAACGTTCGTATACATCACGGCTTTGATTAAACTGCACACGATATTCGTAATACGCATCTGCGTGATTATTCAAATCAACAAATAGCTTTTTAGCGTCACTAATAAGCTCATCTGGAGAGCTTTTTAGCTCTTTATATAAGTTAATTAAGTCTGCATTGATATCGTTGAGGATATAGTGCTTAAAGTCACTATTTAAAAACACAGAGCCTGCACCAACAAAAGGTTCAACCAAAGTATCAGCATGCTTGCTAGCTTGGTTTAATCGCGCATTAATGTTTTCAACTAGGCTGTATTTTCCGCCGGCCCATTTAAGGAAGGCTCTACTTTTTTGCTGCATTGGCTCTTTACTTCAATCTGGTGTTGCGCGATTTTACACTAAAGCAGTGTGTTTTACTGATCTACGACTGCTATTTCTTGCTTTATTTTACTAATTTTTTTATAGAAAGGTTTATTTTTTCTAACCCCAGGGGGTAAAGTATCCATTGCTGATTTTGCCTCGTTTATACTCTCAAAGCTGCCAAATGTAACAACCCACCATATTTGATTATTTCGCTTCGTTTGGTAAGAATGTGCTTGCTGCTGTAGATTGAATTGAGCAATGAAATTATCGCGAACTTCCTGCTGAGTTACCGCTAATAATTGAATAACACTATTTGTATCTGCTTGCTGCATGTACCAAATATTATCTTGGCTGATCTGAGTTTGCTCTGCTGTATTTACTTTCTCTACTTTTAGAGCTTTAGATACAACGTCACCTGCTTCACTGCTTTTGTTTTTAACGCTATTATCAATAACATTGTCTAATACCTTGACGGTATTTGCAGGTTCGGTAAGACTTTGCATGATAGCAGGCACATCATTAATGTGTACGCTCTCTGGCTCAATATCTGGCTCAACTCCTTCAGGGTCATTTAAGGTAACTACTGAGTCATTTTGCTTTATAACCGGCTCACTTACTTGCTCTACAGATATTGCTGTATTTAGGACTTGTGCTTCTTCCTGCTGATAATATTGTTGCCACCACTGCGTCATATCAGACTTATAAAGCAGACCAATAATTAAAAGCATAATTAACAACATCAAAATCAATAAGTGTAATCGCCAAGATACTTTATCTTTAACGATAATATCGGCTATGTGCTCGCTAGGTTGCCAAGCAAGCAATAAACTGGGGTTACCATGAGCCTCGGCTAAAAAAGTACTAAAAACAGGGTCTTCATCATAAGGTAAATCAGTAAAGTACCACTGCAATAACATCTTGCTTTCTCGAAGCGTTAGTGGCTCCAAGTAAATTTCGACAGCGTCATTTAAAGCAAGTTTAGACTGTGATGCAATTATGATATACAACGTATTACGGCTATTTTTAGAAAGCAGCTCAAGCTCAATTAGTATCTCTTCAGATAGTTGCCTACCGCCATCAAGCACCCATAAACAAGGTCCGCACTGCTGTTGCTCAAGCAGCTGGTAATAGTTTTCAGGTAAACTTAAATTATGATCAACCAAAGGGGAATTAAAGCTTTGCTCTAATAAATCGCTCATTAGCTGAGCGTCAGTCATTTGTGCACTTACTTGCACAAAAGCTTTATTAAAGTCATTGTATTTATCTGTAATGAAGGTTTCGAGCATATAGCTTTTACCTAGCCCCGATGTGCCAAGTAAAACTATTAAATTTTGTCCGTACTCAAATTGCAGTGCGATTCTATCCACCAAAGCCGCACGGCTTGGTAAAATTTGTGACTGCATTTACTGCTCGATTAAGTCTCTAACTTGGTCATCAGAGACATCATCAACTAATGCACACTGGCCAAATTGGGTAGGTAGAATAAAGCGTATAGTGCCTCTTTTATTCTTTTTGTCTTTACGCATATGCGTTAGGAACTGCTCGCTAGTCATTTGCTTTGGAATTTCTGTTGGTAAATTATATAGCTCAAGCAGCTTAATAATTCGATCAACTTCACTTGCGCTTAAATCTTGGCGTGTCTTAGCAAGTTTAGCTGCTAATACCATGCCTGTTGCAACAGCTTCGCCATGTAACCAAACGCCGTAGCCCATTTCTGCCTCAATTGCATGGGCAAATGTATGACCTAAGTTTAATAAAGCACGTAAACCATGCTCTTTTTCATCTTGCGCAACTATAAGTGCTTTTATTTCACAACATCTAAAAATAATATGCTGTAAGCACGATTCATCTAGTTGCTGCAAATTAGCTACGTTTCGCTCTAAGTATGCAAATAATTCGGTATCGTAAATCAGACCATACTTAATTACTTCAGCCATACCTGCTGCAAACTCTCTTGCTGGTAGGGTGTGTAATGTTTGTGTATCAATAAAAACCGCTTGAGGCTGATAAAATGCCCCTATCATATTTTTACCTAAAGGATGATTTACTGCCGTTTTACCACCTACCGATGAGTCAACCTGTGAAAGCACTGTCGTTGGTATTTGAATAAACGGTACGCCGCGCTGATAACACGCCGCTACAAAACCAGTTAGATCACCTATAACACCGCCACCTAACGCAATTAAGCACGTATCTCGGCCACAGTTATTTTGGAGTAAAAATGCTGATATTTTTTCAAACCATTCAAGTGATTTATATTGTTCACCGTCAGGAATAATAAAAGATAGCGGATTTTGATCTGCTAATGAGTCAAGTAACGCTTGTAAATATAAAGGCGCTATTGTGTCATTAGTAATGATGATAGGCCGACAATCACCAATGTGGTGAACCAGGCGGCCATTATCTTGAAGTGCAGATTGCCCAATATAAATAGGATAACTTCGCTCGTCCAAATTAACTGTTAATTTAAGCATGCTTAGTTATTTCCTTATTATTGGTTTTTAAAAATCTAATTTCTCGATGATTTGGTTAGCAACAACTTTAGCGCTTTGCTCATCGGTACGTACAACAAAATCGGCAACTTCTTTGTATAGGGGCTCGCGTTCTTCTGCTAAGCGCTCTAGTACGTTACGAGGTGCTTCTTCAGTTTGCAGTAATGGGCGACGCTTGTCGCGTTGCGTACGTGCAACTTGCTTTTCTATAGGTGTCTCTAGGTATACAACGATACCTCGGGCCGAAAGCTTGTTTCGAACTTCTTTGCTCATTACTGAACCACCACCGGTAGCAAGTACAATACCTTGCATCTCGGTTAAATCGCCAATAACAGACTCTTCTCGAAGTCTAAAGCCTTCTTCACCTTCAAGATCGAATACCCATGCAATATCTGCACCTGTGCGGCGTTCGATTTCTTGATCAGAATCAACAAATTCAAGGTGTAATTGGTCAGCGATGTGACGACCAATCGTGCTTTTGCCAGCCCCCATGGGGCCAACTAGAAATATATTACGTTTCTCAGCCATATCTTTTAGTACAAACAAACTCTAAAATTTGAAATAAAACCCCGCCTAACGACCTGGCCCCAAAATTAAGGAGGGGATTATCTCAGTAATTGCAGGGGTATTTCAAGTCAATTAGAATAAAAAGCCATATAACGAGCAATTAATCTAAATAATCACCCGTTGGTTAACATAAAACCACTGTATTTTAATCAATTTGTATTTTCGGTGTCACGAAAATAAGTAATTCACGCTTTTCATTAAACTCACTTGTGGTTTTAAATAGTCTTCCTACGTAAGGAATATCACCTAAAATTGGCACTTTACTCGTAGTATTAATGATTTGCTGTTGGAAAATACCACCGAGTACTACGGTTTGGCCATTCTCGACTAACACTTGTGTTTGAATTTCTTGAGTATCAATAGACACCGCTTCACCAGTACCTGTTTGTACGGTATCACCACGTGTATCTTGAGTAATAATTAAATCTAGAATTACTTTATTATCAGGTGTGATATGAGGTGTAACTTCTAAGCTCAGTACCGCTTTTTTAAAGCTTACGGTAGTAGCACCGCTTGAAGCTGACTCTGTATAAGGAATTTCAGTACCTTGCTCTATTCGCGCTTTTTGCTGATTAGCCGCTATTATACGTGGACTTGCAATAATCTCGCCTTTATTCTCTTCTTCAAGCGCACTTAGTTCTAAATCAATCAGCGTACCGTTAGCCAGTTTTGCTATGTGTAAGCCAATGCTAGCCGCAGGGTTAGTGATAGGTAAATTTACATTCAATCGGTCTGAAATACTTGGTGCATCTGAAGTAGATGTCGCATTATAAATACCTTCTGCGCCTTCAAGAGAGCCTGAAATACCAACACTACTGCCTTGGTCACTAAAGCCCCAACGTACGCCTAAGTCTTCAGTAACGTTATCGCGTACCGTTACCATCCGAGATTCTATTACAACCTGCTGCACTGGAATATCAAGCGTTTCAATCATGCGGCGAATGTTTTCTATACTCTTAACAGTATCTTTTACTAACAAAGTATTTGTACGTTGATCAACAGATACACTACCACGGGCAGTTATAATACTGTTTGTATCTGTTTTTAATAAGTCAGCAAAATTTTCGGCTTTAGCATAGTTTAATCGGATGTATTCACTATATAGAGGCTCTAAGTCTTCAACTTGCTGTTTAGCTTTTAAATCTTTGGCTTCACGTGCTGCAAGTTCTTCTGCAGGCGCTACCATTAATATAGAGCCATCCATGCGCTTATCTAGCCCTTTAATACGTAGTACTACGTCAAGCGCTTGATCCCACGGTACACCATCTAGGCGCAGCGTTATATTGCCCGTTACTGAATCACTGGTTACTAAGTTAAAGTCGTTGTAACCCGCGATAATTTGCAGTGCTGCACGCACAGAGATATCTTGAAAATTTAAGGTCATAGGACGACCTTGATACTCAACCCCACCATCTAAGTACGCATTTTGCGTTTCATCTTTTTCTATTGTCAACGTTAAAATATTATCTATTTGCTGATACGTAAACGTGAACTGAGCATTAGGTTCGATAACAACACGACTTAAACCATCTTCTTTAAAAGTCTCGATATTACTTACAACAGTTCCAAAATCTAATACATCTAATTCATAAAGTAGATCGTCTAAAATATCGGTGTGATGAAAGTCAGCATAAATTTTCCCGCCACTTTCATGGACTTCAATTGCAGCTTGAGTGTCTTGTAAAAATACAAGTACTTTTGCTTCACCCTTCTCACCACGTCTAAAATCAATTGACTGGATACGGTTAATGTAATTTCCACTTACATCACCTGAGTCCATCACTACATCTTCATTTTCAGATTCTGTAAGAGGGTTATCAGAGACACGTATCGATACTAAATTGTTATGAACTTCAGTCTCATAAATTTTTAATCTATCTAAGTTTACCGTTACCTTTAAACCACTGTTAGTTAAAACATTAGTAACACTGCTAATTCCAGCTTGATTAACTTCAACATCATTTAAACCAACTTCTAACTCTGCAGTATCAAAAAACATTTCGATTCGGGCTGGGCTATTAAACACTTGAACTTTTGGTTCAAAGGTTAACTCTTCATCAAAAACAAGCTGTAATTCAGTTTCGCCTTTAAGTAATGGATTATAACGAACATCATAAAGCAATGGCCCAGCTATGGCTGAGTTTACAGTGACTAAAGCAACAGCAGCCAGTAATGTCCGTGAAATACGATGAAGCCAAAGTACATCCTTATGCATCCTATTTTTACCTTTTTTATTATTAATTTGCGCCATCTGTTGCCGCCTCTAACATTTCTAATTTCGTCAGGCGCTCTTTCCAACAGCCAGACCCATCAGGGATTAATTCCACTAATTCTATATAGTCGTTGCTTACTCTTTTTACTTTGCCATCATAACTTCCAAGATAATTCCCTACCGTTACGCGGTGCAAAGTGTCATCTGTTGCTGTAATTAATGCCCATATTTGTCCACTAGAGCCAATTGTGCCTTTCATTGCTAAATTATCTAGCGGGTATTTCTCTAACGGTTCGCGGCGACGCTCTTGATCTGGGTGCAAACAGTTTTTTACTTGCGTTAGTTTATTTTGAATAATCTCAGGCTGAGGCGCTACAAACGGGCTACGTAGCTGACCAGCACTATACTCAAATATTTCAAACTTTGTCAGTTCAGGAATCGTCTCAACCTTTGGTGTGGTGCTTGCTTTTACCTGATCAATAAATTCTTTTTGCTCAGAAGTGTCATCATTACAACCAGCTAAAACAAACGCTATAGCTAAAGGTACTACGCGAAGGAGTTTCATTTTTTAACCCCTTCTTCATAACGATATGTTTTTGCAACAACACTGAATGTTAACTGTTTATCGCCCGATGATAAAATAGAAAAGTCATGTAAGCTTACAATTCGGGGTAACTGGGCCACTTTACCTACAAACTCACCAAACTCATGGTAGCTACCTATTACTTCGATTTTAATAGGTAGCTCGGTATAAAATTCTTTTTCAACTTCTGGCAGCCAACCTATTTTTAAAAAAGTCAGACCACTCGTTGTCCCAACATATGATAAATCATCAAGTAAACCAGGAGTTTCGTTCGAAGTGGGTAGACGCTTTAATAGCTGTGAAAACTTATCTTCCATTTCAATCATTTGTTGACGATATATTTCAAGGTTGCTCGCTACTGCATACTTAGTTCGATAAGTTGTTCGTAGTTCAACTTCTTTTGCCACGGCACTATGGTAGCTGTCAATTTCATCAGAAACTAATAGGCTATAACTAAAAAACAATACAAGGCCCGCAACAAATGTGCAGCAAATTGCTTTAACAGCAATTGGCCAATCACCAATGTTATCAAGCTCTATTTCATTCCAATCAATTTCACTCAGTGCTTTAAAATCAAGGTTCATCGCTAACCTCACCAATTTTATCAAATGGTTTTACATAAAATTCCATATTAAAATCACTAAGTAAACGCGAAGATTGATCGCCTGCAACAATGCCCTGCATTGAAGGATTCTCTAGTAAATATGAGCTTTGTACTTGGCGGAGCATTGTTGATAGGCGATTATTAGATTCACTACGTCCTAAAACATGTATTTGGCTGCCTTTGCGCTCCAGCTTTGTTAAATAAACGCCACCTGGCACTATTTTGGCAACTTCATCCATTATTTGCGTACCCAAATTACGGCTGCTTTGCAATTCTTCAATGAGCCTCATACGCTGTTGTAAATTTTCCTTTCTTTTATCTAAGCTTCGTATTTCACTTATTTTTTTATCTAGCATGCTAATTTCTGAGCTTAAATAATTATTCTTTAAATTTTGACCATCTTTTAAAGCGCTATAAAAAGAACTTAATAAATACATACTTGCAAAACAAAGTATAACGACACCAACAAGTATAGTTACAAATTTCTTTTTCGATTCTTCGCGCTGCGATTCACGCCAAGGAAGTAGATTTATATGTGGCATGTTGAAAAGCTCCTTAATGCCAACCCGGTCGCTATTGCAAACTGCGTTTTGTGACGCTGCATTATATTACGATCTACCTTTGGGGAGATTTCCATATTTACAAAAGGCTCTGCAACAACAGAGTGAATACCGAGTTCTTCAATAAGCAATCGGTCGATACCTTTTATCATCGATGTACCGCCCGTTAATACAATATAATCTATTTGCTCTTTACCACTGGTTGTTAAAAACATTTGCACAGCTCTGCGAACTTGTTGAAGTAACGAAGTTTGAAAAGGGGCTAATACTTCAAAGGTATAGTTTGGCGGTAAATCACCTGATGTTTTGCCTATTTCGGCTTCATCAAAGCCTTTATTATAATAAGCAACAATACTATTTGTATATTGATCGCCACCAAAAACTTGGTCACGGGTATAAATGGTTTCCCCAGCTTGCACAACACTCACAAGCATTAAAACTGCGCCAATATCGACCACAGCCACACACTTATTAAATGCATCGCTAGGTAATTGTTGATAGTAAACGTCCATAGCACGGCTCAATGCGTAGCTTTCTACATCTACTATTTTGGCTTCTAAATTTGCGGCTTCTAAAGCGCCCACCCGTGCTTCAACACTCTCAGTACGAGCAGCCGAAAGCAAAACATTCATTTTGCTAGGATCGGCCTCATTCGTCGAAAGCTTCTCAAAATCGAGGCTCACTTCATCAAGCGGGTAAGGGATTAAACTATCAGCTTCAATTTCAATTTGCGATTCAAGTTCAGCATCTGTTAACGATACATCCATGAAGATCACTTTTGTAATAACTGTTTGGCCAGAAACAGCCACTGCAGCAGATTTTAACGACTTCGGTAATTTTTTTCTTAATTTTGTAATAACGTTACCAATCGCTTCAATATCTTGGATTGTGCGCTCACTCATCGCACCTTTTGGCATCGGCTCAATTGCAAGTGCTTCTAGTCGAAATCCAGTTTCAATTTCACGTAAAAGCACCGCTTTGATAGAGTGCGATCCAATATCAATTCCTACCATCATCGGGGACGGTTTTTGAAATAGTTGACTTAGCATGTTTCAACTTGGCCTTTGTTTTAATAATAAACAAGTTATAATTTTTATCTGAAAAAATATTATTCATTTTTTAATCAATATATACTAGCAGTCAAAACTCGCAATTGGGAGTCCATTTAGGGAAATATAAGTGATTTTATTAAAACGAACTTTACAATTTTTTATCATTTGTGTGTTAATTGGTCTGATCACTTTGGTCAGTCTTTATTACTACGTTAAACCTGATATCCCCAGTGTGCAAGTTTTAAAAGACGTGCAATTACAAACTCCTATGCAAGTATTCACAAAAGATGGGCTTTTAATCAATCAATTTGGTGAAAAGCGTCGTATTCCAGTGACTATTGATGAAATTCCTCAAACCCTCATTAATGCATTTTTAGCGACAGAAGATAATCGATTTTACGATCATATAGGCATAGATCCTATAGGTATTGTACGTTCGGCTATTGTTCTTATATCTACCGGCGAGAAAAAACAAGGCGCAAGTACTATTACTATGCAGCTTGCTCGTAATTTCTTTTTAACTCGCGAAAAAGCATATATTCGTAAAGTTAAAGAAATATTTATAGCGCTACATATTGAAGGTGTATTAACAAAAGACGAAATTTTAGAGCTTTACCTTAATAAAATAGAATTGGGTAATCGCGCTTTTGGTATTGGTGCTGCAGCACAAGTTTATTACGGTAAGGAGTTAAAAAATTTAACACTTGCACAAATGGCGATGATTGCAGGTTTACCGAAGGCCCCTTCAGCTTTAAACCCAATTCGTAACCCAACGCGTGCAAAAGCACGCCGAAATGTTGTTTTAGGGCGTTTATTAACTGAAAATTATATTACTCAAGAAGAATATAACGAAGCAACGAGCCAACCTATCACCGCTTATTTTCATGGTGCTGAAATAAATTTATACGCCCCGTATATTTCTGAAATGGTGCGCGCTGAAATGGTCTCGCGTTATGGAATAGATAAAGCTTACAACTCAGGTTTTAAAATTTTCACCTCGGTAGAGTCTAAAGTTCAAAAAGCAGCGCAAAACGCACTTGTAAACAACTTACATAATTACGATATGCGCCATGGTTTTAGAGGACCAACAGATGTTTTATGGGATCCTGAAACACAACCTGCTTTAACTGAGCAACAAATACTCAATAAATTACAAAGCGTAAATGAGTTGGGTACTTTGAAAGCAGCAGCCGTGCTTAGTGTTAATGATAAAACAGCGTCGGTATTACTTAAAAGTGGCGAGCGCACAACTCTTACTTGGGATAACTTAAAATGGGCGCGTAAATATATTACTCGTTACCGCCAAAGTTTTGCTCCAAAAGCAGCTACAGATATTTTAACGCCAGGAATGCAAATATGGGTGCGTAAAAATGAAGATGACAGCTACTTACTAAGCCAAATACCAGAAGCATCAAGTGCTATTGTGTCACTCGACCCACAAGATGGCAGAATTAAAGCTATTGTAGGTGGTTACAGCTTTGAGCAAAGTCAATATAACCGAGCGGTACAAGCAAAGCGTCAAGTAGGTTCTAATATAAAACCTTTTATATATTCAGCAGCACTTGAAAAAGGTTACACGCTTGCGTCTATATTAAACGATGCTCCTATAAACCAATGGGATAAAAGCCAAGGCGTAGCATGGCGCCCTAAAAACAGCCCTGCTGTATATAATGGTCCGATAAGAATTCGCCGTGCTTTAGCACAATCTAAAAACGTTATTTCGGTGCGCTTACTACGCGGCGTTGGATTACAACGTACAGCTGATCATTTATTAAAGTTTGGCTTTAAAGATTCAGACATTAATCGCAGTGAATCACTAGCACTGGGTAGTGCTTCCATTACACCACTTGAACTTGCTCGTGGCATGAGTGCATTTGCCAATGGTGGCCACTTAATTGAACCTTACTTTATTTCAGAAGTTCAAGATGCTTACGGTAATGTATTGTTTAAAGCAAACCCTGCCCTAGCCTGTGATGAAGAGCCTTTACCAACACGCAATGAATTCTCACTTCATAATAGTAGTGATGAAGTGGAACCAACAAAAAAATGTGCACCGAGAATTATTTCTAAGCAGAATGCATTTTTAATTGCTGATGCAATGCACAGTGGTATTTGGGGCGGCGGTAGTTGGGCCCATAAAACGGGTTGGAGTGGCACAGGTTGGCGCGCACAAGCTTTAGAACGTCGTGATCTTTCGGGTAAAACAGGCACAACTAACGATTCTGTAGACACCTGGTTTAGTGGTTTTAATAGTAAAGTAATGACTTCTGTGTGGGTGGGCTTTGATAACCCAGGTAACGCTCTTGGCCGTTCTACGTATAATAACAACTTAGATAGCAGCCAAATATCTGGTGCTGAATCGGGAGCTAAAACAGCGCAGCCTGCATGGATTGAATTTATGAAAGCCGCACTTGAGGGAACACCTGAAGCGCCAATTGAGCCACCTGAAGGGCTTGTTTCGATTCGTATTGATTTAGCCACTGGTTTGCTAAGCCACAAAAATGACTACACCAGCCGCTTTGAATACTTCGAAAAAGGCACTGCACCGACAAAGTATGTGCTATCTCAGCCAAACGATATATTTGAAGAAGACACAAAAACCGAAGAAGAGCTATTTTAATAATACCTCTGTAATACAAAAACGGCAGCTTATTTAAGCTGCCGTTTTAATTTAAATAATCGCTTATTTTAAGTTTTGAACAAGCCAATATAAATCAGAGTGTACACCCGCAGCGGTTACTTCTTTCCCAGCCCCAGGCCCCTGAATCACAAGCGCGTTATCACTATACCATTTGCTATTAATTACAAAAATATTATCGCCAGGTGTAAGGTTTGCTAACGCATCCCCATTAGGCACATACGTAATTCCTACTTTAGCGATAACTTCAGTTTTTGTTATATCTAATAGGCCTGTGTATCTCAGTACTGAGTTATTAGCTTTTGCTGTATCAGCATGCTCTTCAATGAACGCATCTAGCTGGGCTTTATTGTTTAGAAAGTCTTCCCAGCTTCCTAGCGCAAGCTCACCGGGCATTAATGCCGATAAGCTAATATCATCAAGCTCAAGCTCTATACCTAACTCTCGGGCTAAAATAAGTAACTTACGCTGCATATCTCGTCCAGATAAATCCTCGCGAGGGTCAGGCTCTGTGAACCCCATTTTCTGTGCTTCTAATACCAACTCAGAAAAAGCAGTCGTACCATCATACTTACTACATAACCACGAAAGCGTACCCGAGAATACGCCTTCAATACGCGTAATTTTATCACCACTATTTTGCAAATCAGCCAAAGCAAAATTGATAGGTAAGCCTGCGCCTACACTTGTATTATACCGCCAATGTAAATTACGTTCGCCAAGGTTACTACGAAGTGCTTTATACCAAGAAGTCGGTGCTGTACCTGCATATTTGTTAGCACTAATTAAATGACAATCTCTGTCTACAAAATCTGTATATAAAAAGCTAAACTGCTCACTTGCGGTAATATCAATTAACACTTTATGTTCGTAGTCAAGCTCGCTTATCGCATTAAGTAAATCCGCAGCTTCATAGCTATTCGCCTCATGCTGCCATTGAGTTTTCCATTGCGATATATTTATGCCACTTGCATTAAATAACATATGTTTAGAGCGAACCAGCGCTACCAATTTAATACTAAAGTCGCCTGATAAACGCTCAAATTGTGCCGATAACTGTTCAATAAAAGCATCGCCTACATTGCCAAGGCCCGCAACTATAACGGCTATTTCTTGGCCTTTATTGATTAGCTTATCGTGTAAGGCGCTTTGTATATCGCTATCTATAAATTGGTCTGTTAGTAATAAAACATAACCATTATCTTGATGCACAAAACGTGGCTTTATAGTCTGTTCAGCTAATATCTCTAAAGCTTGCAGTTTTAGTACGCTAACGTCTTGCTCAGGGGCAACAATTGCACAGCCATTTAAATTTGACTCACTAATATTAGCTCTACCAGCAAAGTAATTAATAACTTGATATGTTTGTGCAGCCGGTACTACTAAATACACTTCACCATTATGGTTAAAATGATGAAGGCTATGCTGAATAAGCTGACTAACGCTTGCGACCTCACCTTCACTTAATCCTTCAACCATTAATAAATCAACATTTTGCAGCGTGGTTATAAAGCGCTTTTTCTTTGCTGAACCTTCTTTTACTATATCTGTTGGGCTTGCTTGCACATCAAAACTACTACGAACAGCTAGCTTAATATCGCTGTTTTTAAGTGGTGATAGTGTTTTTGCATGTAATACAGGGTTACCCAAACGAGCTAATAAATTAGCTTGCCCGCGACAAATTTTGCCGTACTTAATCGCTTTTTTTACCTTACGAGGATCAGTACTAAACACTCCCTGTGTATCGGTCCAAATACATACTTGCTTAGCATTACAGTAATTTGCAAGTAGTGTTGCACTATAATCGCTACCGTTGCGTCCAAGTGTTACGGTCTCACCTTTCGTATCAGCGGCAATAAACCCAGTAACAACATTTATCTTATTAGGCAAAATTGACTGTCGACATTGCTGCGCATTTTGCGCATGCATTAATTCACCATCGTTTAAGGTAAAAAGACTACGGGCATCTTGAGCACACGCCTCAATATTTAACTGCTGTAAATAAGTAGCGAGTAAACGTGCTGACCACAGTTCCCCATGCGCAAGTAACGCAGCCTCTTTTAGCTGCTCAGCTTGAGCAAGTTCTGCAATATTACTAAGCTCGGTATTTAGTGTTTTAAGTGCGCTGCGCTTTAAATCAGCTTGTAACAACTGCTCAATTAAATCGCTTTGATGGTTATTTAACTGCAGTAAAATATCAGCGACAGCTTGCGTGTCTTGCAGCTGATAACTTTGCCACAACGACACAAGTGTATCTGTAGTCTTACCTGCAGCAGACACTACAACACAGTCGCCCGGCTGAGTATGCCCTATAATTATTTTAGCTACGCTTTGATAGCGCTCACTAGAGCTTAAGCTTGAACCACCAAATTTATGTACACAATTGACCATATTTATACCAATTCGCTTAATTAAGTTGTCTATTTTGAGGTAAGAAAACCGTATCGATAACAAGGCAAAAATTTCGTTATTTAGTTGTTCTATATTAGGAATTTTTAACGATGTTATCGTGCGGTTTAATCCCTCAAATTGATTAGGTATTATTGCGGATTGGTATTACTTACCAAAGCGCTGGACGGGCTGCACTTAATTTAACGTTTCCACCAGAAGTGCCAGCACCTTTGCCTACACGGCCAACATTTTTATTTTGCCCTGGTTTTACAAGTTCAAATACTCGTTCAAAGTCAGCTATTAAATCGTGTATATCTTCAATCCCAACCGAAATACGAATAAGCGTGTCGCCCACACCCGCTTCTAAACGTGCCTTTGCCTCCATGCCTGCGTGCGTCATAGTTGCAGGGTGACAAATTAAACTCTCTACGCCACCTAGTGACTCAGCTAAACTAAACGTTTTAAGACTAGTTAAAAATGCTGCAGCGTCGTTTATATCGCCTTTAATATCAAAACTAACCATGCCACCAAAGCCAAGTTGTTGTGCTTTAGCAAGCTCATGTTGAGGATGCGACTCAAGTCCTGGATAGTAAACTTGGCTTACAAAATTGGAACTTTCAAGGTACTTAGCTATTGCTAGCGCATTTTCTTGGTGCTGCCTTAAACGCACATTTAGAGTACGTAGACCACGAAGCGTTAAATAACTATCAAAAGGAGCGCCCGTAATACCAATATTATTTGCCCACCAAGCAAGCTCATCACCAAGCTCTTGTGTTGCAGCAATAACAGCGCCGCCCACTACATCTGAGTGCCCGTTAATATATTTAGTAGTTGAATGCACCACAATATCTACACCAAACTTAATAGGGTTTTGTAAGGCAGGAGACAAAAACGTGTTATCTGCGGCAACCAATGCACCGCATTGCTTAGCAACATCGGTAACCGCTTTAATATCGGTTAAACGAAGTACTGGGTTACTTGGAGTCTCTATCCAAATAAGCTTAGGCTTAATTGCTAAAATTTGTTGAAGGCTTTCTTCTTTTGTTAAATCTAATACTTCAAGCTTCAATAATCCGCGTTTTTGTAACGATGTAAATAAACGATAGCTACCACCATAACAATCATGTGGAATTACTAACGTGTCGTCACTGTTAAGTAGCTGAGTAGCTAAATGCACGGCAGCCATACCAGTGGCCGTAATTATGCCACGAGCGCCGCCTTCAAGCTTAGCAAGCGTCTCTGCTAAAATATCACGATTAGGGTTACCACTGCGGCCATAATCATACTCACGCTTAGTATCAAAGTCGGCAAACGAATAAGTCGTTGATAAATAAATTGGCGGCACCACTGCACCATGATGTTTATCAGCATCAACGCCGTTACGTACAGCAATGGTCGCTTTGTTTTTTTCGCTCATATTCGTCACCTGATTAATTTGGATGTTTAGACGTCTAAAAGAGTAAGTTATCCGTTTTAATAAGTCAAAGGATTTTAAAGCTCTAGATGGCTAAAGTTAGGAAAGGCGTTTGCTAGTATCACATTTTAGCTCACAAAAGTGAGCTTATTTTTACATCCCAAATAGGCTTATTAAGATAGATCGGTATCTATTATTTGACTATCTTTTTTAAATCGATAGAATTTCACGCATATTTACACGCTTTTTATACCGTGTGAGAAATTAATAATCTGAGGCAACGATACATCTTATGGCTAAATGGAATGGTGAGTATATTCACCCATACGCAGAACACGGGAAAAAATCAGAGCAAGTTAAAAAGATCACCGTTTCGATCCCGCTAAATGTATTAAAAGTTTTAACGGATGAGCGTACGCGTCGTCAAATCAACAACCTTCGCCATGCAACAAATAGTGAATTGCTATGTGAGGCGTTTTTGCATGCCTTTACTGGTCAACCTTTACCAAATGACGATGACCTACGTAAAGACAACGCCGAAAAAGTACCAGAAGAAGTTAAAAAGATAATGCAAGAAATGGGTTTAGAAGTGCCTATTTTAAACGAAGAATAAATCGTTACCTTTTTAATCAAAAAACCTCAGCATTGCTGAGGTTTTTTTGTTTAAGCGTTATATATTACGCCATATAGTTTTCAGGCAAGTCAATTTGCGCAACACCCGACTCTACCGCAGCAAGTGCTACAGCTTTAGCTATACGCGGTAGTAAACGCGGATCCATTGGTTTTGGAATAATGTACTGCGCACCAAACTCTAGCTTATCTACGCCTGCGGCTTTTAAAACTTCTGCAGGTACAGGCTCTTTGGCAATACTACGAATAGCCTCAACTGCAGCAATTTTCATTTCATCGTTAATCGCGCTTGCACGTACATCAAGCGCACCACGGAAAATAAACGGAAAACATAAAACATTATTTACTTGGTTAGGGTAATCAGAGCGCCCTGTTGCCATAATTAAATCGTTGCGTGCGCCGTGAGCAAGTGCAGGATCGATCTCTGGATCTGGGTTTGAACATGCAAACACGACCGGTTTTTCTGCCATTAGTTTTAAATCTTCGGCAGCTAACAAGTTAGGACCCGAAACACCAACAAACACATCCGCATCTGCAATTACATCTTGCAATGTGCGTTTATCGGTATTGTTAGCAAAAAGCTGTTTATATTCATTTAAATCATCGCGACGAGTATGAATAACACCTTTGCGGTCAAGCATATAAATGTGTTCACGCAGTGCACCACACTTAATTAACAGTTCCATACACGCAACTGCAGCAGCGCCTGCACCTAAACATACAATTATTGCATCTTCAATTGATTTACCTTGTACTTCTAGCGCATTTAACATGCCGGCAGCCGTAACAATGGCGGTGCCGTGTTGGTCGTCATGAAAAACAGGAATGCTACAACGCTCTATTAATGCTTTTTCAATTTCAAAACACTCTGGTGCTTTAATATCTTCAAGGTTAATACCACCGAATGTGTCAGCAATATTGGCCACCGTGTTAATAAAGTCTTCTGTTGTTTTGTGCTTTACTTCAATATCAATAGAATCAAGCCCTGCAAAACGTTTAAACAATAACGCCTTGCCTTCCATTACGGGCTTAGACGCTAAAGGACCTAAATTACCCAAGCCCAAAATTGCAGTACCATTAGTGATAACCGCAACCATGTTACCTTTACCGGTATATTTATATGCATTTGCAGGATCTGCGGCAATTTCACGTACAGGTTCAGCGACACCTGGGCTATAAGCTAGGGCTAAGTCTTGAACTGTTTCAGCTGGTTTTGTTAGCTCAATGCTAATTTTACCAGGTACGGGATGTGAGTGATAATGTAGTGCTTGTTCACGAAAGTCAGACATAACGCGATGGTATCCTGCAATTTAAGTTAAAGTGAGAGGTGGAGTCTTGGGGTACGATACCCTTATTATTTTTAAATTCCAAGCAATATCAGGTCTATCCTGTTATATGCTATATCCTTTAATTTTAAGAGGTTTTTCAGTAACTTTGCAGGATTATATAAACATTTAATAAATAAAAATTCACCAAAAAAGTAAGTTTTGAGGTGCGTTTATGTCTATTAAAATATTAAAAAAATGTATGTTTAACGCATCATCATAAACTTAAAATAACAGCCTACTACACTACTTTAAAAACAGATAAGCCCACGTTAGCTACTTTTATCAACCTAGTTAAAATTTGTACTATTTAAAATATAGAGAATATCTATCAATTTGTCTGTAAAGGTTTATGCATACTCAGAATAAGAATAGGAAATAGTTATGCAAGGTGTGATGTAGCTCGAGCAAGCTAAATAAGATAAGAAGTGGTAAATTTTAGACACAAAAAAAGCACCCTAAGGTGCTTTTTTTAACTAAACAGCAATAATTACTTCTTGCTGCTAAGTGCACCGAAGCGCTTGTTGAAGCGATCAACACGGCCGCCAGTGTCTAAAATCTTTTGCTTACCAGTGTAAAACGGGTGACACGCAGAACATACGTCTAAGTGAATGTCTTTACAAAGAGTTGAGCTAGTTTCGAATTTGTTTCCGCATGAACATGTTGCAGAAATTACTTCGTACTTAGGGTGAATACCTTCTTTCATAGGAACCTCTAGTTAAGGCCGCATCGCTCTCCAAACCCGAAGTCTGGCACCATACGTCGTTAAAACAAATTTGTTGGTGGCGGATTTTATCCAACAACCTTCCCCTGCACAAGTATTTATTTATCTTTTCGCTAAAAAAGTGAACAATCTCTTTCTCAAGTACTATTGCTAGTAGGTTTTTAGCGGTATTTTTAGTACATTACAGCATTAATTTTACGGGTTGAGTTGTTATGAGTTTTGTTGAAGTTGCTATTAAAGTCCCGCTTCCACGCACCTTTGATTATAAAATAGAAGAGCAGCTCAGTGGCTTATCAACCCCAATACTTCCGGGCATGCGGGTTTTAGTACCTTTTGGTAATCAAAAAAAAGTAGCTGTTGTTCTGGGCATTAAAAACAGTACCGACGTCCCTTTAAATAAAATTAAGAATATTATAGAGGTAATAGACGATACCCCTATTTTAAGTGCCCAACATTTAGAACTCCTTAGCTTTACTGCCCGCTATTATTGCTATCCCTTAGGCGAAACTATTCACATAGCGCTACCGAGTGCACTTCGCCAAGGTGAATCGCCAGATAAAACCAGTATTAACATGGTTGATCTGACAGAAAAAGGCGCAAAAGTATCGTCATTAAAAGCCAAAACACAACTCAATTTATTAAAGCAGTTGTCGCAATCGGGGAAATCATCGTTAACCGAATTAAAAGCTCTTGGCTTTAGTAAAAAAACAATAGATAGCCTAATAAATAAAGAACTCATTACGCAAACTATTGAACACGATAACCAATGGCAAAGCGTTGCACCAACTGTCGGTAGTAAACCTGTACTTAATAAAGAACAAGCGGTTGCCTGTACAGCAATAAATCAAAGTAATGGATTTAGCAGCTTTTTATTAGAAGGCGTAACTGGCAGTGGTAAAACAGAAGTGTATTTACAGTGCCTAGAAGAAGTACTCAAACGTGGCGAGCAAGCATTAGTATTAGTGCCAGAAATAGGCTTAACGCCACAAACTGTAAACCGTTTTCGTCGCCGCTTTCCTGATACACCCATTATGCTTTGGCATTCAGCCCTTACCGACAACGAGCGATTGCAAACATGGCGTTTTTGCGAAAAAGGCAGTTGTGCAATAGTTATAGGCACACGTTCGAGTATTTTTCTGCCATTTTTAAAACTCGGTATGATAGTTGTCGATGAAGAGCACGATTCATCATTTAAACAACAAGATACCCTTCGTTACCATGCTCGTGATTTAGCTGCATACAGAGCTTTTCAGCATAAAATACCACTTATATTAGGCAGTGCTACACCCGCACTTGAAACACTTCACAAAGCAATTAATAACAAATATCAGCTACTAAGTTTAACCGAGCGCGCGCAAACTGCGACAGATAACCAATTTAAGTTACTCGATATGAAAGGCCAACCCGACCAAGCAGGTATTGCACATGCAAGCCTTGCAACTATGCGCCAACACTTAAATCGCGGTAAACAGGTTATGGTTTTTTTAAATCGTCGAGGTTTCTCACCCACTCTTATTTGCCATGAATGTGGCTGGCTAAGTGAATGTAAACGCTGCAGTACCAGCGCCACATTTCATAAAGCGATTGGGCAAATGATTTGTCATCACTGTGGCGATCAATACCCTGTTCCTCATCAATGTCCTGATTGTGGAAGTACGCAAATATTTCCAAATGGCAAAGGTACAGAGCAAATTGAAGAGTTTTTATCGACCGAGTTTCCAGATACACCCGTTACTCGCATAGACCGCGATTCAACTCGCCGTAAAGGCAGCCTTGAAAAAGCACTAGATGAAATAAACCTAGGCGGTGCACGCATTTTAGTTGGCACACAAATGCTTGCCAAAGGCCATCACTTTGCAGATGTAAGCCTTGTTATAATTTTAGACGTAGATAGCGGTTTATACTCATGCGACTTTAGGGCGACAGAGCATTTAGCACAGTTAGTTACTCAGGTCGCGGGGCGAGCTGGGCGTTCAGGGGAGCCTGGGCAAGTATTATTACAAACACACTTTCCAGAACACCCGCTTTTACAAGACTTAGTTAATAATGGTTACCAAGACTTTGCTCGCTTTGCACTGAGTGAACGCGATGATGCAGACTTACCACCCATTACAAATATGGCTATTGTCCGTGCACAAGGACACAGCATTAAGCTAGTCGTCGATTTTTTGACAGATTTGGTTCCTGTGAATGGGGTATCTGGTATACAATTGCTCGGTCCGATCCCTGCTCCACTTGAAAAAGTCGCAGGTATGTATCGTTTTCAATTACATATTCAAGCGCAAGATCGCCGCATATTACATCAGTACCTTGCGCAAATGGTTGATTATTTAAGTTCAAGTAAACTTGCACAAAAAGTACGCTGGAGCTTAGACGTAGACCCTATAGACATGATTTAGGTTAAGGCCAAAATAACACCATGGCACAGCACGATTATATTAACAAAAAGCCTGCAGGCAGAAACAGTAAAAAAAACGCACCCGCTAAAAAACCATTTCCTATTCTTTTAGCTGTCATAGCCATCTTACTCGTCGGTGGTTTTGCTTATACATTATGGTTTATTAAAAGTAATGCAGATCCAAAACTTGTCGAAAAACAAGCAAACCCCACTGCGCCCGCAAAAGTAGAAGTGGTTATTCCACGCACACCAGAGTTTATTAAAGAAATTAGAAACCACGAGATTCAAGTTGAAGTGAAAGAACTTGAGCAAAAAGGCCCTTACGTTATGCAGTGTGGTTCGTTTAAAACCCACGCACAAGCGGAATCGCTAAAAGCTAAAATAGCATTTGCAGGCCTCATTTCTGAAATAAAACAGGCTGAAGGCAGCAATGGTACTTGGTATAAAGTGCGCTTAGGCCCTTATAAAACCAAACGCCAAGCCGAAAGTGATAAAAACAAACTTAAACGTGTAAAAATAGTCGGCTGCGGAATTTGGGGCTGGACTTGAAAATAAACCATTCACCCATATAACCTCTTCATAATCGTTTTTTACGAGTTGCCTATGCAGCTCGATGATGAGGAATAACATGACTACTATCGTAAGTGTACGCCGTGGCGACAAGGTTGTAATTGGCGGCGATGGCCAAGTGTCTCTTGGTAATACCGTAATGAAGGGCAACGCCCGTAAAGTTCGACGTCTTTATAATGGCAAAGTAATCGCTGGTTTTGCCGGCGGTACTGCTGATGCCTTCACTCTTTTCGAACGCTTTGAAAGCAAATTAGAAATGCACCAAGGAAACCTAACTAAAGCCGCAGTAGAAATGGCTAAAGATTGGCGCAGCGACCGTGCACTTCGAAAACTCGAAGCGCTGCTCGCTGTAGCAGACGAAACAGCCTCTTTAATTATTACCGGTAATGGCGATGTGGTTCAACCTGAAAACGACCTAATTGCAATTGGCAGTGGTGGTAACTTTGCACAATCAGCTGCAACCGCCCTTTTAGAAAATACAGATTTAAGCGCTCGTGAAATAGTAGAGAAAAGCTTAACTATTGCAGGCAACATCTGCGTATTTACTAATAACTTCCAAACAATCGAAGAATTATAATAGGAACTATCATGTCTGATATGACCCCAAGAGAAATTGTTCACGAGCTAGATCAGCACATTATAGGTCAGGCTAAAGCAAAAAAAGCAGTGGCTATCGCACTTCGTAACCGCTGGCGCCGCATGCAACTCAAAGAAGATTTACGCAGCGAAGTAACACCAAAAAACATTTTAATGATTGGTCCAACCGGTGTAGGTAAAACAGAAATTGCCCGCCGATTAGCAAAACTTGCTAACGCACCCTTTATTAAAGTAGAAGCGACTAAGTTCACTGAAGTTGGCTATGTTGGTAAAGAAGTTGAGACTATCATCCGCGATTTAGTCGATGTATCAATTAAAATGACTCGCGAACAGCAGACTAAGAAATTTAAACATCGCGCCGAAGAAGCTGCAGAAGAGCGCATTTTAGATGCCCTTTTACCACCAGCGAAAGATCAATACGGCGAAACGCAGCGTGATGATAACTCATCAACTCGCCAAGCGTTCCGCAAAAAGCTACGTGAAGGTCAGCTAGATGATAAAGAAATTGAAATCGATTTAGCACAAGCACAACCAAACGTAGAAATTATGGCGCCTCCTGGTATGGAAGATATGACCAACCAGCTACAAAGCATGTTTCAAAACATGGGCGGCGATAAGCGCACTAAGCGTAAACTAAAAATCAAAGAAGCCTTCAAACTATTAACGGAAGAAGAAGCCGCTAAATTAGTAAATCCTGAAGAGCTAAAAGAGCAAGCTATTTTTGCAGTAGAGCAAAACGGTATTGTGTTTATTGATGAAATAGACAAAATTTGTAAGCGCGGCGATTCTTCAGGTCCAGATGTGAGCCGTGAAGGTGTTCAGCGCGACTTACTACCGCTAATTGAAGGTTCAACTGTAAATACTAAGCACGGAATGGTTAAAACTGACCATATGCTGTTTATTGCCTCTGGTGCGTTTCAGATGGCGAAGCCATCAGATATGATCCCAGAGCTACAGGGCCGCTTACCGATTCGAGTAGAACTTGAAGCACTTACTGCAGATGACTTTAAACGCATCCTTACAGAGCCTCATGCATCGCTTACCGAGCAACAACGAGAGCTGCTTAAAACTGAGCAGGTATCGATTGAGTTTAGCGACGATGCAATTGAGCGTATTGCCAAAGCAGCTTGGCAAGTTAACGAGAAAACCGAAAACATCGGTGCTCGTCGTCTACACACTGTAATGGAAAGATTGATGGAAGAAATTTCATACGACGCTTCTGAAAAAGCAGGCTCGTCATTAGTAATCGACGCCGCTTATGTTGAAAAACACTTAGGTGCACTTGTTGAAGATGAAGACTTAAGCCGCTTTATTCTATAAAACGAATATAAACGTTATACTAAAAGCCTCCAGATTGGGGGCTTTTTAATGGGATATATTAAATGAAACACGTAACAAAAGTGCATTACCACAGTGTAAGTAAAAATCTAGATGTTTACTTTGATGATGACAGTAAAGCTGTATTTAGCTGTGAGTTTTTACGTGTACACTCCCCTTCAGCTGAAGTGCAGGGCCATGGCTCTGGCCCAATGAAGCTAGTACTTAATAAGCAAGCTGTAGGAATAAAAAGTATTGTACCTGTTGGGCATTACGCACTTCGTTTAGATTTTGACGATGGCCATAACAGCGGACTATTTAGCTGGCGCTACTTTGAAAAACTACAACAGCAACAAGATACATTGTGGAGTGAATATTTAGCGCGGGTAACTGAACACGAAAAAAGTAAAGATAGCGTGCCTATAAAATTTGTTCCTTAAACTTTATAGGCCCGTTCTATTAAGCGTTATTAAACCTTAAATTTATCAATTGCAGTGAACAGAACGCGAGCCTGCTCAGAGACCTCTTCACTTGTTTGCGCATTGTTAGCAGCATGTTCAGTTGCGTCTTGTGCAATATCGCAAATTCTTACTACATTTTTATTAACCTCTGATGCCACTTGGCTTTGCTCATCAATAGCAACTGCTATTTGAGAGCTCATTTCCATTATTGTTTGTACATCTTCAGTAATTGCGCCTAATAGCTCACCTGCTTTAATTGCTTGCGAGGCACTTTCATCACCTTGAGAGCGACATTTGTGCATAATACTCACCACTTCTTGAGTACGCTGCTGTAAGGTACTTATAATACCTTCAATCTCACTTGTAGACTCTTGAGTACGCTTTGCTAATGAACGAACCTCATCTGCAACAACAGCAAAACCACGACCATACTCACCAGCACGGGCCGCTTCTATTGCTGCATTAAGTGCAAGTAAATTTGTTTGATCTGCAATCCCTCGAATTACATCAAGCACTGAACCAATTGTTTCACCATCTTTTTCAAGTTGCGACACTACATTTGATGCATTCCCCAGCGAATCAGATAGGGCCCTAATGTGCTTAACGGTAGAATCTACTTCACTACGCCCTTGTTGTGCACTTAAATTTGTTGACTCTGCTTTTTTCGCAGCCGCTTCAGTATTATGTGAAATATCCTGAATCGTCGCCTGCATTTCGGTGGCTGCCGTTGCAACCATGTCGGCTTCATGTAGTTGCTCTTGCATACCAGAGCTTGTTGCTGCGGTACTTTGTGATAAATGCTCTGTTGCTACATTAAGCGTGTTTAGAGCACCATTAACTTCGTTAATTAAGTTCTTAAAATCGCCTATTAAGCTATTAAAGTCGACCGTCATGGTGGTAATTTCGTCTTTACCAGTTTGCTCTATCATCACGCTCAAATCATTATTACGACGAATATCGTTAATGGTGTGATAAACCCGCTCAATAGGTACAATAATGGAGTGGCTTGTAAAATAAACGAGTGCTAATACAATCACACCTGCAATCACAAATACCAAAATAGCTAAAAATTGAGCCTGCTCTACACTTTGCTCTACTTGTAACTTAGTGTCTTTAACGATTTTAGAAACAATGGCGTCGCTTTTATCTACACTGTCACGCATTACTCCAAGTGCGCCTGACTCAAGATCTAGCCCTAGCTTAGTTTGGGCCTGCACAAGTGTTTGAAATTCGCTTTGGTATATATCAATCAAAGGATTAATTTGTGCTTTATAGTCGCTTGGCAGCTGTGCTGCAGCTATCTGCTGCTTAAATGTATTAATTCCCTCATTAAAACGCCCTAGGTACTTAATATCAAATCTCAGCATGAAATCTTTTTCTGAGCGTCTTAGTTGCAGCATTGACGACAGCAGTTGGTAATTTTGCTGCTCTTTTAATAGTTGCTCAACTTCATGAACCGAGCTTCTAAGCTTGCCATATAACCCGTCGGTCGGGGTTAAACCAATCTCTTTTTGAAGCTTAACAACAGTTTCAAAATCATTATTATAGCTATTTATTAGTTGCTCAAAGCGCTGGACCTGCTCCTGTGCGATACTTTGGTTAGCCATTAACTGTTGTAACTTTTTTACTTTATCACTTAACTGCTCAAAATCCGTTTCAAATGCAGTTAACGCGTCTTCTTGTTTATAAAACAAAAAGTTTTTTTCATGTTTACGCAATGCTAATGCATGTACGTTGAGCTCTTCTGCTAATTGAATAGTCTTGTTTAAGCTCAAGGTTGTACGTGATTCAAAAATAATCACGCATAAAAGGACCACCATTGCTAAACCAACAACGACTGCGTTTAGTTGTAAACGTCGTTTAATTGTTAAGTTTTGTAAAAAATTCATCGCTAACGCTTTTTTTGAATATGCATTTTTATTATAGCTAATAGATCAAAAGCGACTAATTAATTTAACTTTTTATTATTGGTAATTCTAAACAGTTTAAATGTGATGGCTATAAGGCGACACTATCCCACAAACCTTTATGTAACGATTGTGTGTTATTCCATTGTTGTTTAACCAACCAATCAATTAAAGGCGCGGGATCGCTGGGGTAATTTATCTGCTTGTTTTGCGGCGCGCTATTCCAATCATCAAGGGCTTGTGGGTTTAAATAGTTCATAACATGCGCCATGCCCATGGCAAATAAAGTTTTTGCATTTGCTGCTTGCTCAAACTGACCATCTAAAGGCTTTAATAGTAACTTTTTACCTAACTTAAGCGCTTCACTGGCAAGCTCAAATCCCGCATTACCAATAACGCCACTTGTGTTTGCTAAGTCGTTTAAAAAACCAGAGCGTGAAGGGGCTCGTAAATGTATATGTCCAAAAGATTGATTGGTGGCATTTGGGTGATAGCAATAAAATTCTTTTTCGGGAAAGTCTTTTAAATAATCAACAACGCTATCTAAGTTTTCGAAAGGTAAATATACCAATACCTTGTTCATTACTGCTACAGGGTTGTCGTGATTATGATGAGCAATAAAAGGCGGTATTATATTATTTGCAAATGGTTGCCAGTGCACGCCTAAGTAGGTAGTCGCTGGTGCATAATGCTTGATAAGTGATTTTCTCAGGACGCCACGACCAAACATAGGTACGTTATCTGACAAAAATGCTGCTTGGTGACTAATGCCAATAACGGGTATACCTGCCCGTTTTGCAGCCCATGCTGTCACAGGCTCAAAGTCGTTAAGTACAAAATCGTACTGTTTTATCTCAAGCGATTTTATATCACTCACCAACTTACAAATTCGCATGTTTTTAAGTGTTTTTAAATTTTTAACTTGCCCATTTTCAGTGCTAAACGACAAACCACGATACGCTTTATAATCTGAGAATTCGTGCATATCAAAGTAATCTTTATTTGCGCGCCCTGAAAACACATAATCAACATCAATACCGAGCTTATTAAAGCAGCTTGCCATAACCCGAGCGCGCGTTATATGACCATTACCGGTACCTTGTACTCCATACAATATTTTCATGCAGGCACCACAAGTGCTAACGCAAATAAACCACAAAAACTACCAATCGTTGCGCCTATTATAATATCAGCAGGAAAGTGCACACCCAATACCACACGAGACATAGCAACGCCGGTAGCCCAACTAAATAGTAGTAATGCATATTCTGGAAAAAAATGGCTTAATATAATTGCCACTAAAAAAGCAGCGGCACTGTGACCCGATGGTAAACTAAATTTATCGCTTGGTACTATATAGGCATTTGTTACTAAGCAGTCGCATGGACGGATCCGAGCAAATCTATTTTTAGCTAGTAGGTAAATAGGTCTTTCTATAGCAAAACCAATTAATATAGTGACAGGCAATAATTGGTGCTGTTCATTATTACTAAGCCACCACACTGCTAAGCATATTAATATATAAAGCCCACCATCACCGCTTTTAGACAAACCAAAGGCCATTGTTTTAAACCACCTCGGTGAATTGCAATTAAACAAAGTTAAAAATAATTGCTCATCTATCTGAGTTACCTTTTTAAGCATATTATTATTCATCACCATCCCTCATTGCATAACATATGAACACCGATTTAGCTTATGTGTTGTAAATAACAATTGAGTGACGCTTTTAATACACTATTATTGCGATTAATGATTTAGCGCTTGTTTTGCCTAAATTTACTGCGATTAAGTCGTTGTTATTGCTTATAAGGAGGGTATACTGAGATATAAATTAATGTACCTTTTGAGGATAAAATAATGGATTACAGCACTTCTGATTTATGCGACCACTTTGCTGACGTGGTTGACGTGCTAGAGCCTATGTTCATCAACTTTGGTGGTCGACACAGCTTTGGTGGCCGCATTAAAACGGTTAAATGTTTTGAAAATAATGAACTCATCCGCGAATTACTTTCTCAAGATGGTACAGACCTAGTACTTCTTATTGATGGTGGCGGCTCAACTCGTCGCGCACTAATCGACATTGAACTGGCTGAGCTAGCACTTGAAAACAACTGGAATGGTATTGTTGTTTACGGCGCAGTACGCCACGTTGATGAGCTTGAAGAGCTTGATTTAGGCATTCAAGCAATTGCTTCAATCCCTGTTGCAGCCGACAGCGAAGGTGCTGGTGAAGATGCTATAGGCGTTAACTTTGCTGGGGTATCATTTTTTGATGACGACTTTATTTATGCTGATAGCACAGGCATTGTTTTATCTGCAGAAGAATTAGAGTTGGAAGTTGTAGAAGTATAACGTGACTTCCCATTTAAAAGTATATGATGAAAGCGCGGTTAGAACACTTTGCTCTACCCGCGCAAATGAGAAAAAAGCATGGCAATCAATGGCCTTGCTCGACACCCAAGTAAACCTGCAACAAGCACTTGTTGACGCTGCTCAATTTGGTATCCGCTATGTACTTCTGGGTATTTGCGAAGATATCGGCCCAAAAGCAAACTTAGGAAATGGCGGTGCAAACGAAGCATGGCCGGCTTTTTTAAAACGCTTTTTAAACCAACCTCACAATCAATTTATTGCCACTCAAAAAGTGCTTTTATTGGGTGAAGTTAATACTGATGATTTAATGGCGCAAAGCAACCAGCTTAATAATCAGCAAGGCCAGCAGTTAACTCAATTACGAGATTTATGCCAACAGCTTGATGAACGCGTAGAGTCGGTATTGAGCCTTATTTTTAAAGCGGGGCTTGAGCCAATCGTTATTGGCGGAGGTCATAACAATTGCTTGGGAATTATCCGTGCCCTGAGTAAGTCAAAAAATACACCTATTAATGCTATCAACTTTGACCCTCATGCCGACTTTAGAGAATGTGAAGGTCGCCATAGCGGCAATGGCTTTCGCTACGCTTATAACGAGCAACATCTAAGTAATTACCACGTTATTGGCTTACATGAGATAAAAAACAATCAAGCAATTATAGATGCAATGAGTGAAGCTAACTTTACGTTTGATAGCTATCAATCAATACAAGTTAAGCGAAAAATTACACTCACTCAGGCAATTGAAAACGCATTAAGTAATTTTAACGATTTACCACTGGGTATTGAAGTTGATTTAGATAGTATTACTTACATGCCGGTTAGTGCGTACACATGTTGCGGATTTAGTGTGAATGACACTGAGCACTTTGTGCACTTAGCAGCAAACCATCGCCACTCTAAGTACTTACATTTATGTGAAGCAGCGCCTAGCCAGCACCCTAGCGGGTTAGATGCTGGTGCTGCCCATGTAGGGCAAGTGATCAGTGCACTTGTGAATAGCTACCTACAAGCCAAAGAAAACACTTAGCGCTGTTGAACTAATCGCCACTCTTTTAGCCAGCTCATTAAACCGATACTACTTAGCGGGTGACCAAAGTAATAACCTTGGGCAGCATAACCTTTTAAGCTTTTTACAAACTTAAGTTGCTCAAGTGTTTCTACCCCTTCAAAAATCACTTTTGTTTTTTGTTGGTTATGCATTTCAACCATTCCGCTAACTAAACTGCGTATATTGTTTTGATTACTAAAGTCAGCAGTAAGTGAAGGTGAAACCTTAATATACTCTACCGCTAGACTTGGTAACTTAGAAAGCAGTACCGGGTTATCACCAAGTCCATCAACACATACTTTTAAGCCTATGTTATTAAGCCTTGCGATCATGCCTCTGCCTTTATCATCTAGTCCCGCAAAAATATGTAAAGGGCATTCAACAATTAAATCGCCAGCTTCCAAGTGATGCTCACTTAAAACAACATCAACAAATTCAATAAACTCTTCGTTAAGCATTTCAGGACCAAATACGTTAATGCTAAGCGGTATAGAAATACCTTCTATTCTAAGCGCCATTGCAAGCTCAGCAGCTCTCTCTATTACAAATTTAGCGAGTGGATAACCAAGCCCTGCAATTCTAATGTCGTCGATAAACCTGTTAGCGGATAAAATCCCTTGCTTAGGGTGCTGCCAACGCAGTAGTAATTCTAAAAACTCAATTTGACCGTTTTCGTTACAAATAATAGGCTGAAAATAAAGCTCTAACTCGCTCGAAAAATCAATATTTGCTAATTCCTTTAGTCGCGCTTGTTGCTCTCGCAATTCAATCATCATTTGTTGATGATAAGGCACAACCTTGCGATCTGGGTGGCTATCGAGTGCTAGGTATGCGTACGATATTAAATTATCAAAGTTGTTATCTTGCTCATTACAATCAACATAACTCGCTCTCGCTTTTACTTCTACAGTGCAGTTAGCAACATTAAATGGCTTAAGCGTTGCACCCAGTATTTGGTCAATAACTAATTCATGTAAGTGTTTTTGATTCGCGAAACTACAAATAAATGCAAAGTTAAGACCCCCTAAATGGGCTAGCTTTTCTTGTCCAGTTAAAGTCACTATTTCGTCACTTGAAAGTAGCTCTTTTATTCGATTAGCCGATTGCGCTAACAGTATATCGCCAAAGTCGCGTCCAATATGCTGGTTAACTTGCTCAAAGCCTTCAAGGCGAATAACGATTAACGCTGCGCTTATTTGTTTGTTGTCGCACCATGCATAGTAACCTTGGCGTAACTGTTTTCTATCTGCAAAAACTGAAAGCGGAGACTCTTCAATAAATGCATCACCTTCAGGTTCTGGCTCTATAACGACTTCTATTTCAGCACTTTCATCATTTAAAAAGCCAACAATAGCTAATAATAATATTGCTAACACAACCCAAAATAGCGGAACTTCCAATAATAAATGAGCTGAAAATAGAACAACAAATAAAAGACCAGCCATTGAGCTGGTAATTATCATGCTCCAATTATTTCGCTCAAATGCTTGCCATAAGTGAAAACAAAACCCAAAGGCTAGTAAAATAGCAAGCCAAGCCGCACCGCTGCTTAAGATAGCTAAACCAACAGCAGCTGTGCATAAATAGCTGAATTTAATACTGGCATTTTTAACAGCAAATAAAGTGGCGATCATCGCCATTAATAGTGCACCACTAAAAAATATTGGGAAATTACTGTCGGTTAGTATGTTCAAATTAACGGCATCCGTATTCGCTAAAAAAGTTTAAACCAAGTTATATGTGGGTAAAAATAATACAAACTAATTAATTCTACCCAAAATCCATAAATTTAACAGTTTATTTACGCCAAATTGGTAACTTAATTGTGATGGATGACTTATTTGCCAATGCGCAATATCAGCTCTTGCGCCAACCTTTAAAATACCACGGTCGTCTAAACCTAGTGCTTTAGCTGCATTTCGAGTAACACCAGCTAATGCTTGCTCGGGTGTTAATCTAAACAATGTGCATGCCATGTTCATCACCAAGTGCACTGAGCACAGCGGTGAAGTACCTGGGTTAAAATCACTCGCAATAGCTATAGGTACTTTATATTGATTAAGTAATTCAATAGGTGGGAATTTAGTTTCTCTTAAAAAATAAAATGCACCTGGCAATAACACCGCTACCGTCCCAGCGTCTGCCATGGCTTTTACACCCTCTTCATCTAGATGCTCAATATGATCCGCCGAAAGGCCATTAAACTGCGCCACCAGCTTAGCACCCTGTTGATTAGATAACTGCTCAGCATGGCATTTTACTGGGAGGTTATGCTTTTTAGCCGCCTGGAAAACACGTTTGGTTTGCGAATAACTAAACCCAACATTTTCACAAAATACATCGACTGCATCAGCAAGATTATTAGCCACTACCTGATCTAGCATGTCAGTACACACTAAATCAATATATTCATCAGCACGGCCTTTGTATTCAGGCGGTAGAGCATGCGCCCCTAAAAAAGTAGTTTTAATATCAATAGGGTGATGTTCACCTAATAAACGAGCGACTTCTAATATTTTTATCTCGTTTTCTGTATCTAGCCCATAACCAGACTTTATTTCAACGGTGGTTACACCTTCTTTTAACAACGTATTTAAGCGATCTTTTGCATCAACAAACAATTGTTCACGGTCGGCTGCTCTTGTGGCTTTAACCGTACTTGCTATGCCACCGCCTTGTGCCGCAATTTGCTCATAGCTTACGCCTTGCAAACGCTGTTCAAACTCTTGCGATCTTGAACCTGCAAATACTAAGTGAGTATGGCAATCTACTAAGCCCGGCGTTAACCACTGTCCTTTTACACTCAATGTCGGCGTTGCAAACACATCAAAACTAGGCAATGTCGATTGCTCTCCAATCCACGCAATTTTACCATTTTTAATGGCTATAGCAGCATTTTCAATTGCGCCATAAGGGGCATTTATATTGCTATCCATAGTGGCAATATTGGCATCAGTTAAAAGTAAGTCGATTTCTTCTAACTCATAATTTTGTGTTGTGCTTTGCATATCGCAGCCCTTTTTACACCGTGAATAATGAAAATATAGTCTAACAACCCATCTTGTATATACAAGGTAATTGTGTCATCTTATTTATATAGTTTATTTTTAATGTAACCATAAATTTAATGACGACACCTAAATTTGCGCAAATAAAACAATTCATTGTTGATAAAATTCGCAGCGGTACGTGGCAAGAAAACCAACGTGTTCCCTCTGAAAACGAACTAAGTAGTCAATTTAGTGTAAGCAGGATGACAGCCCGCAGAGCACTAAGCGAATTAACCGAGGCAGGTATTTTAACCCGCAGCCAAGGGTTAGGTACATTTGTAGCTACATTTAAATCGCAGTCATCGTTACTTGAAATAAAAAATATTGCTGATGAAGTAAAAGAGCGTAACGGCAACTACACCTGTAGTGTACTCATACTCGAATCAATAAATGCAGTCGCACCTATTGCCATTGCACTTGGTGTTGAGGTTGACAGTGTTGTATATCGAAGTGTACTTGTGCATAACGAAAACGACAGCCCTTTGCAGCTAGAAGAGCGTTTTGTAAACCCTGCCCTTGCGACTGGCTACTTACAACAAGACTTTAGCATGCTTACACCTCATGAATATCTATCTAGTGTTGCCCCACTTACCCAAGCAAGGCATACAGTAGAGGCCATTATGCCAAACAGCGAAATGTGCCAATGGTTAAACTTATATAATGAAGAGCCATGCTTACAAGTGATCCGACGCACCTGGTCTGTTAAAGGCATTGTAAGCTTTGCGCGCCTTGTATCACCTGGCAGTAAATATCGCTTAGGTGGCCACTTAACATTTAAAAAATAACAAACAATAGCGCTTACTGCGCTTTTTTTATAACAAATCACCTTGTATATACAACAGGAGCAAAACATGAAAAACCGACTCGACACAAGTCGCGTAATACGTGCACCTCATGGAGATAAAATAAGTGCTAAAAGCTGGCAAACAGAAGCTGCTAAGCGCATGCTAATGAATAACTTAGACCCTGAAGTTGCAGAGCATCCTCATGCACTTGTTGTATATGGTGGTATTGGCCGAGCAGCTCGTGATTGGCCAAGTTATGACAAAATTATAGAAACCCTCGATAGGCTCGAAAGCGACGAAACCCTGCTTGTACAATCAGGAAAACCCGTTGGTGTATTTAAAACCCACAGTAATGCTCCTCGCGTGCTTATTGCTAACTCAAATCTTGTTCCACACTGGGCAAATTGGGAGTACTTTAACGAGCTCGATAAAAAAGGCTTGATGATGTACGGGCAAATGACGGCGGGTTCTTGGATCTATATTGGCTCGCAAGGCATAGTACAAGGAACTTACGAAACCTTTGTAGCTATGGCAAAGCAACATTTTGCAGGTAGCGCTAGTGGTAAATGGGTATTAACAGGTGGTCTTGGTGGTATGGGCGGTGCGCAACCACTTGCAGCTACAATGGCTGGGTTTAGTGCACTGGTTGTTGAATGTGATGAAAGCCGTATCGATTTTCGTATAAAAACAGGCTACGTTGATGTAAAAGCAACAAGCCTTGAACACGCACTGCAATTAATAACCGATGCATGTGTTAAAGGTAAAGCCCTCTCAGTGGGTTTACTAGGTAACGCAGCCGATGTATTTAGTACACTGGTTAAAACAGGCATTACCCCTGATGTAGTCACAGATCAAACATCTGCTCACGATCCATTAAATGGTTACTTACCACAAGGCTGGACAATGGAGTACGCAGCAAAAATGCGTGAGCAAGATCCAAAAGCCGTAGTAAAAGCCGCTAAACAATCAATGGCAGTCCAAGTTAAAGCTATGCTAGCACTACAAAAAGCCGGTGCCGCCACTACTGATTACGGTAATAATATTCGTCAAATGGCGTTTGATGAGGGTGTTACCAACGCGTTTGATTTTCCTGGATTTGTGCCTGCATATATTCGCCCTTTATTTTGTGAAGGGATTGGACCATTTAGATGGGTAGCATTATCAGGCGACCCTGAAGATATATATAAAACCGACGCTAAAGTAAAAGAGCTTCTTCCTGATGATGCACATTTACATAACTGGCTTGATATGGCGCGGGAACGCATACAATTCCAAGGTTTACCTGCACGCATTTGCTGGGTTGGCCTAAAAGATAGAGCACGCCTTGCACTGGCCTTTAATGAAATGGTTAAAAATGGCGAACTTAAAGCCCCTATAGTTATTGGTCGCGATCACCTCGACTCTGGCTCAGTTGCCAGCCCTAACCGCGAAACAGAGAGCATGAAAGATGGCTCAGATGCAGTATCAGATTGGCCATTACTCAACGCACTGCTTAATACCGCAAGTGGCGCTACTTGGGTGTCGCTTCATCATGGTGGCGGTGTAGGAATGGGATTTAGTCAGCACTCTGGTGTAGTTATTGTTGCCGATGGTACTGATGAAGCTAAAGAGCGTATTGCTCGCGTACTGTGGAACGACCCTGCAACAGGTGTAATGCGCCATGCTGATGCCGGATACGACATAGCAAAAAACTGCGCTAAAGAACAAAATTTAGACCTACCTATGTTAAACGAGGAATGATCATGTTCGAACTTACTCTCACACCCGGATCACTTGATTTAAACACACTAAGAAAAATTAATAATTCACCGGTAAAGCTGAGCCTTGCAAAGCATGCCGAGTCGCAAATAGCAGCCAGCGCGCAAACCGTTCAAAATGTTATTAATGAACACCGCACTGTATATGGAATTAACACCGGCTTTGGATTATTAGCCAATACTAAAATTGCCGACGACCAACTTGAATTATTACAGCGCTCCATTGTGCTTTCACACGCTGCGGGTATTGGCGAGTACATGGATGACAGCACAGTAAGGTTAATGATCACCTTAAAAGTAAACTCGCTTTCACGTGGCTATTCGGGCATTCGCCTGCAAGTAATCCAATTTTTTATGCAGCTGCTTAGTAGCGAAGTATATCCATGCGTGCCTAAAAAAGGCTCCGTGGGGGCATCGGGAGATTTAGCTCCTCTTGCGCATATGTGTCTACCTTTATTAGCTGAAGGTCAAATGCGACATAAAGGAGAAATAATTAGCGCAGCACAAGGGTTAAAAATAGCGGGACTTGAACCCCTAACACTTGCAGCCAAAGAAGGCTTAGCATTATTAAATGGCACGCAAGCCTCTACTGCATTTGCACTTCAGGGATTATTTAGAGCCGAAGACTTGTACGCACAAAGCTGTGTTATTGGCTCTATCAGTATAGAAGCTGCCATGGGCAGTCGCGCGCCATTTGATGCACGTATTCATGACATTCGTGGTCAGCAAGGGCAAATTGATACGGCGCACGTATTTAGAGAATTACTCGATACGCACTCACAAATTAGTGACTCACATATTAATTGTGAAAAAGTACAAGACCCATATTGCCTGCGCTGCCAGCCGCAAGTTCTTGGTGCATGTTTAACCCAAATACGTCAAGCCGCCGAAGTACTACTGTGTGAATCAAACGGTGTAACCGATAATCCGCTAGTTTTTGCCGATGTAGGCGACATAATATCGGGCGGAAACTTTCATGCAGAGCCCGTTGCTATGGCCGCCGATAACTTAGCTATCGCAATTGCCGAAATTGGCGCATTAGCAGAAAGGCGAATTGCATTACTTATCGATTCAAACCTATCCAAATTACCGCCATTTTTAGTTGAAAACGGCGGGGTAAATTCAGGATTTATGATTGCCCAAGTTACCGCAGCAGCGCTTGCGTCAGAAAACAAATCATTAGCGCATCCGGCTTCGGTCGATAGCTTGCCTACATCTGCAAATCAAGAAGATCATGTTTCTATGGCAACCTTTGCAGCAAGGCGCTTAGATGAAATGGCCAATAATACCCAAGGTGTTTTGGCAATAGAATGGTTAGCATCGATTCAAGGGCTAGAATTTAGAAAGCCGCTTGAACCATCAAATAAAGTGCAAAGCGCTAAAGCGTTGTTACGCGAGCATGTGAGTTATTATGATAAAGACCGCTACTTTGCTCCCGATATCGAAGCTGCTAACACATTACTAAGTGAAGGTAAGCTATGCGACTTTATAGAGAGCAGTCCCCTGCCTTCAGCATATTAAATACCGTGCTGATAGCTAAACCCTAAGGCTTCAATGGCTGAGCCTAATATTTTTCGCTCAGCCGAATCAGTTCCTGTAAACGTTGGCATTTCACCACCATGTTGCTGACACTTCATCGCGTAGTATTCAGCTTTTGTGGGGTGCGCGGGATTAACCACATTATAAATATTTTGCCCTACTTGCCAGTGCTCTATCACCGCAAAAATAGCATTAATTACATCTTGTTGATGCACCATATTTACCACTTGCTCACTTGATGTATTGAGCTCTTTACCTGCCACAAAACGCCCCGGTTCTCTATTAGGCCCTAGTAAGCCAGCTAAACGAAGTATTTTGCCATCTTGTTCAAGCACTTGCTCTTCAGCTTCGTAAAGCTTTATTTGGCGCTCGTTTGTGCAAGAAATATCGCTACTTTCACTATATACACCAGGCTCTTGATCGTACACCCCGGTTGATGAGCACAATAAAAAGCCCTTTGCGTTTAGCTCCTTTGAAAGCTTAAGCGCTGCGGTGAGTGTTTCAGGATAATTACTTTCACTGTGCCTGCTACGTGGTGGAATAGCACATACCCAATAAGCACCTTGTAAATCAACTTGATGCCTTAATTGTCCATTTTCAAGTGTAAACTGACGCTCAAAGTCAAACTCGTGTATATCTGTTCTATGCGTTCCTTGTACTTGCCAGTCAGCTTTTTGTGCACTTACGCATAAAGCATGTCCTAACCAGCCTGCACCTAATACTACTAATTTATTACTTTTATTTGTCATTTTTGTATAAGCCTTTATTTTAAACGCATAATTAGTTCTTTCTATCTAACTTTATAGAGATTTTAAGTAAGATATGATTAGATATAATTTCATAAATAATAAAAATATGTGTACTCATGCTAAATAATTTATCATTACGGAAGAAAATATTATTATTGATTGGTGGAACAATTACCGTTTTACTAATTATCGCCTCAACATTTTTTGTTAAACACATTGCCAATCTCTCTAGAGAAAACATAGAAAACGAAGCACAAAGTTATTTACAGACCGAGCAACTTTCAATGCAAAGTTACTTCGCGATGTACGGTAAAATGGTATCAACCTTTGTTAATAACCCACATTTAATCAACTTTTTTGAAAATTGGGATACGCGCGATCACGCACTTGAAAGCGCGCCAGGTTACAACGAAGTAAACCAAGACTTTGTGCGTTTAAGCTCAAATGACGAAAACATTTTATCGGCCTTTTTTGCCTCAGCAACCACCGGTGAATACTTTAAAGAAAACGAGCGTACAAGTCACTACAACGGCCAGCCTTATTACGCCTACAAGCGTGGGTGGTGGCAAGAAGCCATGCAAGTTAACAAGCTTTACGTAGGTCCAATCTCTGTTGATTTAACCACAGGCGTAGCATCGGCTGTAGTACAACAACCTGTTTATAACGCTCAGCGAAAACTCATCGGTATGGGCGGTGTTGATTTACAATTAAACAAAATTAACGATATGGTCGAAAATATTCGCTTTAACGGCCAAGGTTATGGATTTTTACTCGATGGTAATCAAAAAGTAGTACATTTTTCAAAGGCCACTGGGCATAAACTTTCAATTACAGATGAAGGTGCAAACGGTAAAGAAGGGCTCGATGCGCTTGAGCAACAATTTACAAATACAGCAGGCTTTAAAGAGTTAAATACACAAATGCGAAATAACCTTGAAGGCAGCCAAATGGTTACTTTTAAAGGTGAGCAGTTTTATGTGGTTTACCATCGTTTGCAGCTAGAGCAGCCTTATATAGATTGGTATGTAGGTCTACTTATCCCAACTACTATGATTGAAGAGCCCGTAAATGCTGCAGTAACCGCTACAACAACGGCGGTAATTATTATCTTAATCATTATATTAGCCATGATTTTATGGGCTACCCACATGATTTCAAAACCCATTACAACGCTTACGCACATTATGCGTGATATAGCATCGGGCGAAGGCGATCTTACTCAAAAAATTGATATTAATAGTCAAGATGAAGTGGGACAGCTGGCCAATCATATGAACACTTTTATTGATAAGTTGCACGCCATGATGCTTGATACCGCAGCGCAAGCAGAACAACTGAGTAATGCAGCGGCCCAGCTAAGAAGTGTTTCTGAGAAAACAAATTCTGAAATTCAGCAAGAGAAGCAGCAAGTTGATAGCGTGAGCGCAGCGGTAACTGAAATGGCGACTACTGTGCTTGAAATATCACGTAACGCACAACACACAAATAACGCAGCTGAAGAAGTACAAGCAATTACAGCTGAAGGAGCTAGCCGTTCTACACAGGCGCAAACAGTAATGACTGAACTGGCATTACATATTGGCGAAGCATCTAAAGTGGTTGCAGGTCTTGAGCAAGAAAGTAATAACATTGGTGCATTAGTCGATGTAATTAATTCCATTGCTGATCAAACCAACTTACTTGCACTTAATGCGGCTATAGAGGCTGCTCGTGCCGGTGAACACGGTAGAGGCTTTGCCGTTGTTGCTGATGAAGTTCGTTCACTTGCAAGTCGCACACAAGAATCAACAGACGATATTCGAAATATGATTTCGCGCTTGCAGCAAATAGCTCAACAAGCCTCAGTAATGATGCAACAAGGACAAGATCAAACCGAGGGCTCAGTGCTTCAAACTAAAGAAGTGCTTAGCTCACTTCACAATATTGCGCAGTCGGTTACTAAAGTACAAGACCAAAGTCATCAAATAGCCACATCTACCGAGGAGCAAACTGTTGTTGCTGAGGATATTAATACGAGCCTTTCGGCAATTAATAACTTAGTGAACAGTACCGCTGACCATGCGCACACCCTCGCTGACGAAGCTCGTGACTTAAGTGATTTAGCTGCGGCGCTTAACAAAACGGTTAATCAATTTAAATTATAAAACATGTATTTAATAGTTGTGTTTAAGCGTAAAACTTAAGCGCAACTATAACCCTTGTTTTTAATTTATTTAGCACCATATCTTTACAGTTCGCTGCTATTTTTACTGTAATTGAGTAATACAAAGTGATTTTTACGAACCAGATCAAATTTTTCGATTTTATACACCGATCTTTTTATTGAGATAGTTTGTTGTTTGGCAGAGTCTGGTATAGTAGCGCACGTAATAAACAGTGCTTTTTGAACAGTTTAATACAAAATTGCTAATTAATATGTTCTAAGTGTTACTTAAAAGCACATATTAATTACCAATTGTTAAAAATGGGTTAGCCGATACTCGGCTGACAAAGAATACATTGTAACGGTTTTATCATGATATCTAATTTATTTACCAAGCTTTTTGGTAGTCGCAATGACCGCACTATTAAAAACTTAAGAAAGACGGTCGCGCTAATCAATGCACTAGAAACGCAACTTGAGGCGCTTTCTGATGAAGATTTAAGAGCTAAAACAGCTGAGTTTAGAGAACGTTACGATAACGGACAAAGCCTTGACGACATTCTACCAGAGGCTTTTGCTGTGGTACGTGAAGCGTCAAAGCGTGTAAATGGCATGCGTCATTTCGACGTGCAGTTATTAGGTGGTATGGTTTTACATCAAGGTCGCATTGCAGAAATGCGTACCGGTGAAGGTAAAACACTTACAGCTACTCTACCAGCTTATCTAAACGGCTTAACAGGCAAAGGTGTTCACGTAATTACCGTGAATGACTACCTTGCTAAACGTGATGCTGAAACCAACCGTGCGTTATTTGAATTTTTAGGCCTTACAGTAGGCTGTAACGTACCAGGTATGATGCCGCAGCAAAAAAAGCTAGCTTATACTGCTGACATTACATACGGTACTAATAACGAATTTGGTTTTGACTACCTTCGTGACAACATGGCTTTTAGCATTGATGAACGAGTTCAACGTCCATTATTTTATGCTGTAGTCGATGAAGTGGATTCAATCTTAATTGATGAAGCACGTACCCCGCTTATTATTTCAGGCCCAGCTGAGGATAGCTCTGAGCTATACACTGAAATAAACACCATCGTTCCTTTACTTGAGCTTCAAGAAAAAGAAGACGAAGAAGGCATTGAAGGTGACGGCGATTACACTATCGATGAAAAATCTAAGCAAGTTCATTTAACAGAACGTGGTCAAATTAAAGTAGAAGAGCTACTTACTGAGCGCGGCTTAATTGAAGAAGGCGATTCGCTTTATTCAGCAGCAAGCATTACGCTACTAAGCCATGTTTATGCCGCTCTTCGTGCTCATAAGCTATACCAAAAAGATGTTGATTACGTTGTAAAAGAAAACGAAGTAATTATTATCGATGAGCATACTGGTCGTTCAATGGAAGGTCGTCGTTGGTCAGAAGGTTTACACCAAGCTGTTGAAGCAAAAGAAGGTGTAAAAATTCAAAACGAGAACCAAACACTTGCCTCTATTACGTTCCAAAACTACTTCCGTTTATACGAAACGTTAGCAGGTATGACAGGTACAGCCGATACTGAAGCATTTGAATTTCAGTCAATCTACGGCCTTGATACCGTTGTTATGCCAACTAATAAACCGATGATTCGTGATGATCGCGCCGATTTAGTTTACCTAACGCAAGAAGAAAAATACGAAGCTATTTTAATTGATATTAAAGACTGCCAAGACCGTGGACAACCGGTGCTTGTTGGTACTATTTCAATTGAAAGCTCTGAGTATTTATCGCAGTTTTTACGCAAAGAAAAAATTAAGCACAATGTACTTAATGCTAAATTTCATGCGCAAGAAGCTGACATCGTTTCAGATGCTGGCCTACCAGGAACAGTAACAATTGCAACAAACATGGCCGGTCGTGGTACCGATATCGTGTTAGGTGGTAACTGGAACAGTGAAGTTGAAAAACTTGAAAACCCAACTGATGAGCAAATTGCTGAAATTAAAGCAGCTTGGAAAATTCGCCATGATGCAGTAATTGATGCCGGCGGTTTACATATCATTGGTACTGAACGTCACGAATCTCGTCGTATAGACAACCAATTACGTGGTCGTTCTGGTCGTCAAGGTGATGCTGGTTCAAGCCGTTTTTACTTATCGATGGACGATGCGCTAATGCGTATATTTGCCGGTGAACGCATGACGAACATGATGCGTAAACTCGGTATGCAACGCGGTGAAGCAATTGAACATCCATGGGTTAACCGTGCGATTGAAAATGCACAGCGTAAAGTAGAAGCACGTAACTTTGATGTACGTAAGCAACTACTTGAGTACGATGATGTAGCAAACGATCAACGTCGTGTTGTTTACTCTCAGCGTAACGAACTACTTGAAGAAGGCGATATTTCAGAAACTATTACTGCAATTCGTGGTGACGTACTTAGCAATACAATTGATCAGTATATTGCACCGCAAAGCCTTGCTGAAATGTGGGATATTCCTGGCCTTGAAGAGCGTTTAAAACAAGACTTCTTAATTGAGTTACCTATTACTCAGTGGTTAGCAGATGACAATAAACTATACGAAGAAAAGCTTCGTGAGCGTATTGAGCAGGCGGTTGAGCAGTCATACAAGCAAAAAGAAGAGCAAGTTGGCGATTCTGTATTACGTCAATTCGAAAAAGCGATTATGCTTCAGAGCCTTGATCAGCATTGGAAAGATCACCTTGCTGCAATGGATCATTTACGCCAAGGTATTCATTTACGTGGTTACGCGCAAAAGAATCCTAAGCAAGAGTACAAGCGTGAATCGTTTGAGCTGTTCTCTGAAATGCTTGAAAACTTGAAAGTAGATGTTGTAAGCATTCTAAGTAAAGTACAAGTACGCGCAGAAGAAGATGTTGAAAAAGTAGAAGAGCAACACCGTAAAAGTGAAAATGCTCCTCGCGAATACCAACATGAAGAAGCTGAGCACGTAGGTGGCGAAGCGCCAGAAACAGCGACAGTAATGGCTCGTACAGAACCAAAAGTAGGTCGTAATGACCCTTGTCCTTGTAAATCAGGTCAAAAATTCAAACAGTGTTGCGGTAAATTAAAATAACCCAATATTGTCAGTAGCTTATTAAAAAGCGGCGCTAGCGTCGCTTTTTTTTATGGAGTTTTAAAGTAATGACTATAGAAATTGTACATGTAGCTGTTGGTGTTATTAAGAAAAATAACGCTATATTCATTTGTAAACGTGCAGATGAACAACATCAAGGCGGTTTATGGGAATTTCCTGGTGGTAAAGTTGAAGCTGGAGAAAGTGTGTTTGTTGCACTTAAACGCGAGCTTATTGAAGAAGTTGGACTAACCATTCACAGCTCTAGCCAATTGATGGTGATTGAACATGACTACGGCGATAAATGCGTTAAATTAGATGTACACGTAGTAAGTAACTTTAGCGGTGAGGCACATGGCGCTGAAGGGCAACCTAGCGAATGGGTAGCAATTAGTGAATTAGAAAATTTTGATTTTCCTGAAGCGAATGCTGAAATTATCGAAAAAATAGTTGCCCGATACGCATAAAAAAAGGGCATAAGTGAGCACAATGAATATCTCAATACAAAATAAGCTAAGCGAACTGTTAGCACTGCCCCCTGAGTTAACTCAAGTTAGTGCGATTGGTAGCGGTCATATAAATAGTACATGGCTACTTACAAGTATTGATAAACAGTTTATTGTGCAAAAACTAAATACTGAGGTATTTAAAAACCCTGCTCAGTTAGTGAGTAATGCAAAACTAATTGAGCAGCATTTAAATGCTAAACAACTGCAAAATAATTACCCGCTTGAAATAATCAAACATATAGCGACACAAAGCGACGAACACTTAATAAAAATTGATAATGCGTATTATCGCGTCCTTAACTATATTAGCGATAGCTACAGCGAAGACGTTGTTAAAAATACCCAGCAGAGCGAGCAAGCGGCTTACGCCTTTGGCGTATTTGCTCATGCATTACAAGATTTTGATGCGCAACAGCTACACACTGTAATTCCTGATTTTCATAACTTAGCGATGCGCTTTGAGCAATTAAATACCGCAATCACTAACAACGTAGTTAATAGAGTAAAGCACTGCAATGGTGAAATAGAGTATTGCTTAACGCAGCAGCATTTAATTACTGAGCTTAGTCAGGTAGCTAAACATATACCCCTTAGAGTGTGTCATAACGATACAAAAATAAATAATATGCTGTTTTGTAATACAACTCACAAAGCAAAAGCAGTTATTGATTTAGACACCTGCATGGCAGGATTTTGGCTTTATGACTTTGGCGACATGGTACGTACATTTAGCTCCCCCGAAGCCGAGGATTCAACAAACTTACACAACGTTGTTATTCGAAAAGATATATTTTCAGCCATTGTTAAAGGCTATGTAACGCCATTAAAAAATAGCATGAGTATACTAGAGCAAGAAAGCTTATTATTAGGCGCTAAAATAATGCCGCTCATGTTAAGTGTGCGCTTTTTAACTGATTACTTAAATAACGATGTGTACTTTAAAGTATCTCATGCAGAGCATAATTTAGAGCGAGCACAAAACCAACTCGCGCTTTATAAAAACATACTGAGTAACGAAGAATGGATGCACGCGTGCTTAGTCGATGAAAAAATTCAAGATACAAAAAAACCAGTAAGCTAAAAACTTACTGGTTTTTTGTTATTTATAGCAATGCAATTACCAGATTTTTACGCGATCTTCTGGTTTGATATACATTTTATCACCTTCTTTTACGTCAAACGCTTCGTAAAACTCAGGCATGTTCGACAAGATACCGATTACACGGTAGTGACTTGGTGAATGAGGGTCTGTTAATAAGCGATTACGTAACTCTTCATCGCGGTAGTTACGACGCCAGATTTGTGACCAACCCATAAAGAAACGTTGATCGCCTGTGTAACCATCTATCACGGGTGCTTTTTTATCACCTAAAGATAGCATATACGCTTTATGCGCAACGGTTAACCCACCTAAGTCACCAATGTTTTCGCCAAGCGTTAGCTCACCATTAACACTTGCATCTTCAAATGGTTTATATTCGTTATACTGTGCAACTAGAGCCGCTGTACGCTCTTCAAATTGCTTAAGGTCAGTCTCACTCCACCAGTTACGTAAGTTACCGTCACCGTCGTATTTAGCACCTTGGTCGTCAAAACCGTGGCCAAGCTCATGCCCAATTACCGCGCCAATTGCGCCGTAGTTTACAGCATCATCCGCTTCTAAATTAAAGAATGGTGGTTGTAATATAGCGGCTGGAAATACAATTTCATTGTTTACTGGGTTGTAATACGCATTGACTGTTTGCGGAGTCATGTGCCATTCAGAGCGATCAACTGGTTTACCCAATTTAGCAATCATATCTGCGTATGCCCATTCGCTATAACGGATGTAATTACCTACTAGCTCGTCTGAGTTAATCTCTAGCTCTGAGTAATCTTTCCACGTGTCTGGGTAACCAATCTTAGGCGTAAATTTGTCTAACTTTTCTTTCGCTGCAAGCTTTGTCTCAGGGCTCATCCACTCAAGATTTTCGATAGCAACACCGTAACCTTTAATTACGTTATCAACTAACTCTTCCATGCGTGCTTTAGCTTCTGGCGGGAAGTTATCTTTAACGTATACCTTACCTAAAATCTCACCTAGTACACTGTTAGATGCATCAACCGCTTGCTTCCAAAGAGGTGCTTGTTCTTCTACGCCACGAAGTGTTGTGCTGTAAAAGTCAAAGTTAAGGTTAACTAAATCTTCGCTAAGTAGCTCTGCATAACCACTTACAAAATGAAATTTTAAGTAGTTTTTCCACGTCGCTAAATCAGTATCTTTATAAATAGTAGCAAGTGCTTCTAAGTAGCTTGGTTGACGTACAATAATATCACTTGCACTCACGCCTGCATCTTTAAAGAATGCAGCTAAATCAAGCTCCCCCATCAACTTGCTTGCGTCTGCTACTGTCATCTTGTTATAAGATTTAGTTGCATCACGGCTTTGCACACGGCTCCACTGAGCATCAGCTAGTGTTTTTTCAAATGCAAGTACGCTCTTGGCAGCTTCTGCTGCATTTTTAACGCCTGATTTTGCTAAAACATCTGTGATGTATTGCTCGTAAGAAGCACGAATTTTAGTGAATTTTTCGTCATCATTTAAGTAATAATCACGATCTGGTAAACCAAGACCCGACTGAGATAAATACAATGCATACTCGCTCGAGTTTTTAGCATCGTTATTTACAAACCAACCAAACGGTAAAGTACCGCCTTGTTTTTGAATTTTAGCCATTAAACCCACTAAATCAGCTTTAGATTTAACGCTATCAATTGTATCTAATGACGGTTGTAATGGCGTAATACCTAGCTCATTACGCGCATCTTTATTCATATAGCTTTTATAAAATGCACCAATTTTGTACTCATCACTGCCTTTTTTAGCGGCTTTGTTTGCGGCTGCACTTTCAAGGGCTATTTTCATCGCTTTTTGCGACTCATCATATAACTGCGAAAAAGAACCGTAGTTAGATTTATCACCTGGTATTTCAGTTTTAGCTAACCACTGCCCATTTACATGGTAGTAAAAATCGTCTTGTGCGCGTACTGAACTATCCATATTAGCTAATTCAATACCAAGCTCTAGTGGTTTTTCAGCGGGTGCTGTTACTACTGGAGTGTCGGTTACTTTAGTTTCTTGTTGTTTTTCACCACAACCTACCAAGCCAAGCGCAAGTGCGATACTTGCAGCAGCCATTGTTACTTTATTCATAATTATTCCGTTTGTTAGTTAGAATTGAATCATACCAATCTGCTTATATATGGGGTCTATTTAACGTTAAGAAAATCACGCTAGAACTAGGCAAAAGTTTTTGTATCTAGCTGCTCTAAATAAAAAATTTTTAACGACGTTATAGTACAATTTAATTCGTTAAATTGATCAAAGACTTATGCAGGTTGGTATCACATACCAACTCCATTAAATTCTTGAATATAGCAGGAGTAAAAATAGCACTGCCTACACGCTCTTACTTAATGGAATGGGTATCAAAGAGCTTTCGATCAATATAAAGCCCACGCAGTATCATAAACCTCATTAAGCCAACAATAAAATGGAATATGTAACAAAGTATTTTGAATGCGGTGAGCAGCCAAATTAGCCCCACCAATAACAAGATGGTGGGTAGTTAAGACTTACTTTTATTTTTTCCGTGAAGCGCTAAACGCTCTAGTTTTTCTTTTAAAGAAGGGGGTGCAGAAGCCGCTATCGCATTTAAGTAATTAGCGGTTTGCTCACTCATTTTCCGTGAGTTGGTAACTGTAGGGCTGCCCGATTTATTCGCGGTACTTAATCGCTGAGTTGCTTGAGGATTTGCAGTTATTTTTATTTGTCCAAGCTCTGCCATTCCAGTTGCTCTAAAGTGTGAAAGCATATCCATTTTTAAATAATTAAGCCTAAGCGCGATAGGCGCAGATACCGCCTCTATCATTAGCGTGCCGTCTCGGTAATTACTAACTCGGCATTTATCACCCAATTTAGGGCCTAAAAAATCTTTTAATAAGGTTTGCTGTGTATCAAGTGCTTGGCTTTTGCCTGCATAAGCCGATAAACGATTATTTAACCCCGCCATAATATCGGTTAGCGGTTTTGGTGCATATCTATCTTTAGCCATTTTACACCTCGTAAAAACTCACTTAGACCCAGAGATAATACTCTGGGTCTAAGTATACACTGCGTATTAATACTACGCGCCGGCTATTTGCATTTGCTCTATTAGTACTGAGCCTGTTTGAATACCACCACGGCGTTCTATATCACCACCAATGGCAGAAATACCTTTAAACATGTCTTTTAAATTACCAGCAATAGTAATTTCACTTACCGGATATTGGATTTCACCATTTTCAACCCAAAAACCTGCAGCACCACGAGAGTAGTCACCCGTTACGGTATTTACGCCCTGCCCCATTAGCTCTGTAACTAATAAGCCAGTACCCATGGTTTTTAATAGTGCAGTTAAATCGTTATGAGTTTGCTCAACGAGCCAGTTATGTATACCGCCTGCATGCCCTGTTGGCGTCATATTCATTTTACGCGCGGCATAACTTGCTAATAAATAGGTTTGTAACTCGCCGCCTTGAATAATTTCTCTATCGAATGTTTTAACACCTTCGCTATCAAACGGTGACGATGCCAACCCTTTTAAAATATGTGGGCGCTCAGCAATATTCACACAATGACTAAATACCTGAGTGCCTAAGCTATCAAGTAAAAAACTTGATTTACGATAAAGCGCGCCACCACCAATTGCCGACACCAAGTGACCAAACAATGAATTTGCAATATCTGCTCTAAAAATAACAGGCACTTTCATTGTGCCTAACTTTTGGCTGTTTAATTTAGCTAAGGTTTCAGCTGCCGCTTCAAGACCCACTGCCGCCGCATCATTTAAACCAGCCTGATCGCGAGCAACTGTATAAGCAGAGTCGCGCTGCATGTGTTCGCCATCTTTACCTATTACCATAGTACTAATACTATGACGAGTACGTGGAAAGCCTGCAATTAAACCGTGGCTGTTACCATAAACACGTAATCCCTGATGCGATGAAAAACTCGCACCATCAGAGTTAACAATGCGCTCATCTGCATTTAATGCAGCTTGCTCAGCAGCATGACAAAGCTCAATGCCTTCCTCAGGACTTACATCCCAAGGATGATATAAATCTAAATCTTTAGGATTAAATTCAAGTAACTCTTTATCAGCAACGCCGTTAAATGGGTCATCAGATGTAAATTTGGCTATATCAATCGCTTTTTCGACTACCGTGCGCAATGTTTTTGGATTTAAATCAGCAGTTGACGCCGAGCCTTTATTATTACCAACATATACACTAATGCCTAAGCCGCCGTCTTGGTTGAACTCAATGGTTTCTACTTCACCCATTCGTGTACTAACCGATAAACCAGACGTGCTAGACATCGCAGCTTCTGCAGCTGTAGCGCCTAATTTTTTAGCATGTTCGAGTACTTCTGCTACCGCATCTTTAACTTGCGATATTTGAGAATAAATTGGATCGTTTTGTTGGCTTTTCATAAATTAAGTCCTGAGCCTTAGAGGCATAATGCACGCATTTCTTATATTTAAATGCTAACACACTCAATGCATCACATCAGCTAATATTCCTAAGTATCATATTCATGTATAATGGCAAAAGTTATTTTTATTTAAGAGCACCCCATGGCAAAGAAAAAAGGCAAGCCTGCTGAAATTGAAGAAGAAATTGAATATGTATCAAGAACGGAGCTTAAACGCGAAGCGCAAGAGTTTCATCAGTTAGGTACTGAAATTGCCAAAATGGGTAAAAAACAGCGCGAACGCCTGCCATTAAATGACGATTTAAAAGAAGCGATGGTTGTTGCTGATAAAATAAGTAACAAAAGCGACGCGTATCGCCGCCACTTAAATTACATCGCTAAAACACTGCGTACTGTAGAAAACATTGATGATATTAAAGCGATTATCGATGTGATGCTTAATAAAAATAACCAAGCTGAAGTATTGGTCAAAAAAATTGAGCAATTACGTTCAGATTTAATTGAGCAAGGTGATGACCTTATCAATGAGACTATTGAGCAGTTTCCGTCTCTTGATCGTCAACAAATGCGCCAATTAGTTCGTAATGCAGCAAAAGAAGCGAAAGCTGAAAAGCCAGGTAAAGGTTATAAAGAATTATTTCAATACCTTAAAGATGCTCATACTGTTACATATTAATTAGACTGTATTAATTGATATTTTATTAAAAAAGGTGCTTCGGCACCTTTTTTGTTATAGATCAAACCGCCTTCCTGAGTACTTTTTTATAATCCCTCCTAAATAAATACTTAGGTGCGCGTGATGATTAAACTTCCACAATGGGATGAAACCCTAATAAACAAATATAATGTGTCTGGTCCGCGTTATACCTCTTATCCCACGGCTTTATCACTGCGTGACGGATATCAGCAACAAGACCTACTAAGCGCTATAGAATCGTCAACAAGTCGCTCTCTTTCTTTATATATTCACATCCCGTTTTGTAGTCAGCTTTGCTACTACTGTGGCTGTAATAAAATAATTACCCGTCATCAATCTAAGGCAGATACGTATCTCGACTTTTTAGCAAAAGAAATTACTGCCCAAGCGCCTTTATTTAAAAGCTACACGGTTGAGCAATTACATTTAGGTGGCGGTACTCCCACCTTTTTAACCGCAAAACAAATGACCCGTTTAATTAAGCTTTTAGAACAACACTTTAATTTTACACGCACGACAGAGCGCGGCATTGAAATAGACCCACGCTCACTTGCCGATAATATGCTTGTTGATTTAAGGATGCTTGGCTTTAACCGCGTCTCGTTTGGGATTCAAGACTTTAACGATAACGTGCAACTTGCTGTTAATCGCCCGCAAAATGCAGATACCGTTAAGCAATTAATTACACAAGCTCGCGAGCTGGGATTTCAATCTATTAATGCAGATATGATTTACGGTCTGCCACTGCAAACACCACAAAGCTTTAAACAAACTATTGAGCAACTTATTGAGCTAAGCCCTGATCGTGTATCAGTGTTTAACTACGCGCATTTACCTGAGCGCTTTGCCGCACAACGTAAAATTAAAGATGTAGATTTACCCAGTGCACATAATAAGCTCACTATGTTTAAAAATACGCTGGAGCAGATGACGCAGGCAGGCTATCAATTTATTGGTATGGACCACTTTGCAAAAACCGATAACGAACTAGCTGTTGCGCAAAATGAAGGCAAGTTACATCGTAACTTTCAAGGTTATACAACCCATGGAAATTGTGATTTATTAGGTTTAGGCGTGTCATCGATTTCGCAGATTGGCACCGCCATTTTGCAAAATCAAAAAGAATTAAAGCATTATTACCACAGCGTAGAAACACAAAGCGGCTGTGCACTTAATAAGGGCATGCACTTAACACATGATGATGTAATTCGTGCTGATGCTATTAAGCAGCTCATTTGTCAATTTGAGTTAGATATACAAGCATTTAGTGAAAAACACGCGCTTATATTTAATGACTACTTTGAGGATGCATTAGTAGCGCTGGCGCCACTTATAAAAGATGAACTAGTAACTATAATTGATAATAAAATTAGCGTAACACCACGCGGTAACTTATTCATTCGTATTATTTGTATGTGCTTCGATGCTCACTTACAAAAACAAATTAACGCAACGCGCTTTTCAAGAGTGATTTAGCCTGAACTATGGATAATAAATACATCGGCACAAAAAAAGCAGACCTAGGTCTAATGCCGTTCACTTAAGGTGAGCGGCTTTTTTATTTCTAGCGTACCGCTGTGGTCTTGGCTTGACTGCACGAGGAAAACCTCGATCCCTTCGAGGCTCTAGAATTAGGCTTTCTGCCATCGCATAAAAGTATTTTAATTGACGTGGTATGGCTCCAGGTGTTGAATAAGGTAATCCAACAAGCAACCTCATTATTTGAGCTAAACTACCATTGAAACTCAGTTGGTACGGTAAATAATCACCTTTTAATGTGTGGCACATTTTTACCATCTGATATCGCACCATATTATAAGTAAGCAACACTCCCCACAGCTCTTGCTTTACAAGCGCTGGTAAGCGACTTCTTAATGTTAATCGATTGCCCAGCATATATTGCTTTTGTTCCCGATAACCAAGCTCTATCTCCCAGCGGTGACTGTACAAATCACCTATATCGGCTGATAGATATCGCATCGGATCTGTCATAGATGTCATCACACTATATGATTTCCCCTTTATTTTTCGAGTCACTAACCTCGCGATTAAGGTGTTAGGCAGCGTTGGCCACATCTTTCTTGCTCTTGGGTTGCTGCTAAGTTGGACTAATTTATCATTACGCCCTAATGTTTGAATAACTTCATATTGCACATTTTTTTTCAGGGGGATTAGCCAATGGCGTTCACTGCCAGTTGTTTGCCATTTATGTAAAAGCCCTAAAGAATAGAAACCTTTGTCGAATAAAGTGAGACTGTTATCGGGTGTGGTTTCTATAAGCTTTTCAGCCAGCACCATTTCATTGACCTTGTAATCATCAAAAGCACTCCCCGTGATTAGGTGGCTGCTTAGCTCCATTTGACACACCATTCTGACCTGTGGGTATTGTGTATTAGTCGGTTTTGTAAAGGCTTCATTGTTTTGGGGTGAGTCATCCGTACGCCAAACGACACCATCGACACCAAGCAAGGTAAGCCCATTCCAATGAGGATGATTAGCGTCATTATTCCAATGCCTTTGGGTGCATTCAAATAAGGCTTTCATGGCGGCTTCACCTAGGTTTTTACGACGCTGAGTTAAAGCGCTTGGCGCAACAAATGGCTTACCATCGCGGTCAACAATGTCGAGCATATTAACGACATCGGCCATCGATTTGTCATTATAAATAACCATCCCGATCAACAACCAAGCCATCGATTCTAGGGTTAGTTTTCTTTTTCGTAGTGTAACGGTTTCGGTCAGTGCATAGGCTTCTTCGATAAGAGATAAAGGGAGTAAGTCTGCGAGTGTTTCAACGTCATTAGGTTTGATGTTGTTAATAATATCGAGAGCATTAGAAAGTTGCATAAAAAAATCCGAATTCTACAAAAGAATTCGGATTCTTACATACCTAGAAGATCGTTCAAGTGCTATTAACTAATTCTTAAATGATCGGCATTACAGACCTAGGTCTGCTTTTTGTATTTAAGTTGTAGCTTTAATTAAAAACGACTTTATCGCTACCTGGAGCGGCTTTAAACTCGATGATAATTTTAGCGCAATCAGCTTTAACTTCATCTTTAAGTGTTTTTTCAGCTTGCCAACGAGCTTTATCCAGCTTAAAAATCTCTTTTTTAGAGTATTTTTTACGTGCGTCGTGCGTCGGCATTTCTTTAACTACCTGATACATTTTATAAATACCAGGATACTGCGTCGTTAAATCACGCTCGCTTTCAAAGGCATACTGAGAGATAAGTACCCATATGCGTAAACAGCCTTCAGAAAACTCACACTGCTCTTCATTCATTGCACGTGCGATTAAATGAATACTATCGGCTAGTTTTGCGTTTCGCTTTAAACGCGACTTTTCAAGCTTTTGCTTTTGTTCAGCCTGCGTTTTAGCAATTAACTTTTTTTGCGCATTTAACTTATACAGCAACTGACCCGCATAAAATGCCAAACCAGCTATGATAGCAGCGCCTAAAAGTAAGGCTAAAATTACCGAGGTACTCATTATTTATCCTTACTATTTGTCGTCTTCATCTAACCATTCGTTGGCTAAATCATCAGATAAGTATTGATCGAAGTCAGAATTGCCTTGGCTTTCAAGGTCATCTTCAAACTCGTCTTCGTCCTCATCTTCAATACCAAGAATTTCACATAACGCCTGATGACGGGCAATGCGACTATTGAAGTACTTCGCATCTTTACCTGTTAGCATTTCACCTTTTTCATGACGCTCTACTAGTTTAAGTAAACGTTCGTCATTCTCAAGTGCTTCTAGCTCTTGTTCAGGTGTAAATTCAGGCTCGATTACTTTTTTCAGCTCAATAGTTGGCTTTAAGTTGCGTTTCATTTCAACTTTAGGCTCAGGCGCGGTTGCGATTAACGGCACAGGCTTTTTACTGCCTACACGCTTATCTTTAGGCGCATGATTACTATTTTGGCTTTCGCTATCTAGTAAATCTGGCGCATTACGAGAACCCGGCTTTGCGCCTTTGGTTTTTTTAACTCGCTGCTCTTTTAATGCGCGCATTTCTTTAAGCTTATCTTGGCTTAAACGAACAGGTCCGTTTGCTGGGCTTTTGCGTGACTTTTTAGTTCTACTCATATCTTGATCATCTCACTTAAGAGGTTTTGAGCGAAGCGCAAATTAATGGGCATCGCAGTGCTGGCCTAGCCAGAAGAATTCAGTTTGCGCTATAGAGGTTGGGTTTCTCATTTAAAAGCGCCTTAGCTAATTAATCGCTAATTTTAAACGGTGGGTATTGTAACAGGACAAATAAAAAGGCGGTAGAGAAAACATCTCTACCGCCTGCTAATCTGAGCGCCATTATCTGGACACTTCTCCCTTCGACTTTTTTTAGTCTTTATTATTTTTATTATTATCAGTCCGTATTGTTATTATTTTTACGTTCCTTGTTACATTCCATTTTGTTTTTGTTATTAAACTTCCATGAGTATTTATTATTTTCGGTCATCCTGACACTTTTTTATTATTTCCTTTAGTAGCACCAATCTTGTGCTATGTAGTCATGCCGCGCCACTTTCCTTATAGCTTGTTTCCGTTTTGTTATTGTTCTTTTGCGACAGTGGTTAATTTACTCGTTAATGATTTTGTTACAACTGGTTTATATAACTTTTATTATACTTATTACATTTCAAAACAAAATAAACAATAAAATACAATGGGTTAATGGTAAATAAGAAATAAAAAGAAGACTTTTCTCACACTCACGCATGGTCAATGTCTTACATTTAAACGGGTGATATCGTTAATTTTGCACACAAAAAAAGCAGCCTGGGCTGCTTTTTGTAAAACATTGTAGTGTATTTATTATTAATTGCTAAATAAATACGACTTTAGTGTAAACCACCTAAGTACTGAGAAAGTACTTCAATATCTTTATCTGTTAATTTCTTCGCTATATCGCCCATCATGCCATTTAAGTCATTGTGACGAGTTCCATCACGGAATTTTTCAAGTTGAGACTTGATATATCCAGGATGCTGAAAAGAAATTTTTGGAAACTTAGCAAGTGATGAACCGTTACCACGTGGACCATGACATGCTGCACATGATGGAATCCCACGCTCCGCATCGCCTGCTTTAAAGAGCATTTCGCCAACTTCAACAACATCTTTAGGTGTAGCACCTTCAGTCATGTTCATTGAAGAAAAATAAGCAGCTAGATCTTTCATGTCTTGCTCGCTAAGTGGCATAGCCATAGCGCTCATTACTGGATCCATACGCCCTTCTTTGCCGCCTGACGTCATACCTAATTTTAAATCCTGAAGTTGCTTAAGGATATAATCTGGATGTTGACCTGCAATTTTAGGGTAAATATTAACCGGCGCATTACCGTCTGGGCCGTGACAAGCCGCACACGTTGCTGATTTTTCTTTACCTGCGTTTACATCGCCATCAAATGCTGTTGCGTTGCTTGCTGACAACGCACCAAGCAATATTGTTAAAGATAGTGCTATTTTTTTCATGGTGAATTCTCTGTTTCCGACCCTGTATCATCTACAATCGTGATGTTGTAATACATATATTCTACACGATAATAAATTCTCTGGCACGTTTTCTACACATATTAAGCTTATAATTTACAGGGTTTTGACTTAGATTAAGCTTTAACATGTTTTAAATGTACCATAGGTGCTGTTTTTAGGTGGTTAAATACGCTTTTTAATACATCCTTTATAGTATAAAATACGCGCCCTGAGTGAATTTGGTTTACTCAATGTTATTTTTTTAAGTTTTAGGAGAGCCTGTGCTCAAATCTCGTATCAAATATAATACTGCGTCTTTCGTAACAAGCGCTCCCGACATTACTAAATTACCTGCTGATACGGGAATTGAAGTTGCGTTTGCCGGTCGCTCCAATGCAGGTAAGTCGAGTGCATTAAATGCATTAACCGATCAGAAGCTAGCACGTACAAGTAAAACACCTGGACGTACTCAGCTAATCAATACATTCGATTTAGCGGATGTTGACGATATGCGCCTTATCGATTTACCAGGCTATGGCTTTGCTAAAGTACCAATCGAAATGAAAAAGAAATGGCAAAAGTCGTTAGGTGAATATCTGCAAAAGCGTCAAAGCTTAAAAGGTATTGTTATTTTAATGGATATTCGTCATCCATTAAAAGATTTAGACCGTGATTTAATTAACTGGGCAATTGGTAGTGAGATTCCAGTATTGGCACTATTAACTAAAGCCGACAAACTAAAGCAAGGCCCTCGTAAATCACAAGTACTGCAAGTTCGCCGTGAATTAAGCACGCTTGATGGGGATATTACAGTTCATGCGTTTTCATCATTAAAAGGCACCGGTTTACCAGAAGTAGCTAAAAAGCTAGATGAATGGTTTTTAGGCCCTGTTATTGCTGTACCACCTACCGATGAAACAATCACTGACGAAACAAACCCAGAGGCTTAAACGCTGGCGTTACGATAAATAAAACTGCTTTCCTGCAGATTTAATAAAATAGCCGAGCTTATCAGACTCGGCTTTTTCAGCCCACTGATAAAATACACTGCGTGAAACTCGCGCACTACAACCATACGGTAGCTTTAAATAAGGCACCTTTGAACCTTTGTAGTCTTTTATATACAAAGGCTGCTGAGCGCTCACTAGCCACTGCCTAGCTAAATTATCAATACAACACAACACTTGCCCTTGCGCTGTATTTTCAAAACGCCAATCAACAATAATAAACGGCGCATCTTCAACCGTTATTGTTATTTTTTCGACAGGGGTTTTTAAATAAAATTGCTCATCTTCTTTACACAATACAGAAGCAAACAGCTTCACCATGGCTGGGCGTGTTATTTCGCTGCCATCGTAAAACCATTTCCCTTCATTATTAATAACAATTGGCAGCTCCCCACAATGGTTAGGCTGCCAACTATCAAAAGGTTTGCTTGGCTCGCTTAATCGCTTGCTAAGCTCACTTAAAGAAATCACTGTTTTTTAAGTGTTATTGCAAATGTAACAGGCACAGCTGTGGCAATTGAAGGCAAGCCCGCTAACTCTTGCAGCTTTTTAACGCCTTCGGTTACACCAAAATCATCACTATTAATAATAATAGGTGTTAATGATGATACCGTTAAATCACCACTTTGCGTGCTGTTAACGAGTACATCAATTGCCAATGGTTTTTTATTACCATGAAAATCAAGCTCAGCTTTAATACCCTTCAATACATATTGACCAGGCTTTTTGATATTACTTAGCTCTTTAGTTAAATTTGCAGTTAAAACAGCATTGGGGAATTTAGCCGCTTCGAATAAAAATGTAGCTAAACGCTCATTACGAATAGGGATTAGAGTTTCGGCTGATGTTAAATCAACATTAACGCTAAACTCACCTTTATCAGAAAGCATACCTTCAAGGTTAGTAAAATGGTGAGCTTCAGCAATCGAATCTTTTTTAATTGAAACAAAGCTTAGTTGGCTTTTATCATTCACTAGCTGCCAATTGGCCTGAGCAACATTAGAAATAACTAAACTTGATAAAGAAAAACCTGCAATAGCTAATGCTTTAAACATAACGCACTCCTTAGTAATAAAATGAAAAGAATAAAAATGATAGCACTTCGATGGTATCACCTGCGATGTACCCAAACCACCTCGAAGTGACGAATGAACAATACAATTGGTATAGCGCAAAAAAAGAATTAATTAGATAGGATTTTTAGGCATAAAACAAAAAACGGCCCACCAAACAAGTTGGTAGGCCGGTATAGCAAACTGGGGAGAAGCTATCAATTTGTTGCACCCTTTCAGATGCATCATCAACAGGATGTCCTACAGGATAGGACAGGCGGGACTTTAGCAAAAGCACGCATTAAAATACAATCATATTCCTGTAAAATAGCTCGAATTGACGAACATATAACTATTTAATACAAATAGTTGCTTAAATTAACCTTATTTTAACTAAAGCTTGCATATAGCTAATTAAATAGCTGTGATTCGCCATTTTTATTAAACATAAAAAAAGCGCCAAAAGGCGCTTTAATTAAAATGCTCAAATTGCATTAATGAGCTTGTTCCCAGTTGTCACCTTCATCGGCTTCAACAATAAGCGGCACATCAAGCGCTGCAGCTTGCGACATCAGCTCACAAATATGTTTTGTGTATTCTGGTGCGCAGTCTGTTTTAATTTCAAATACCAATTCATCGTGTACTTGCATAAGTAACTTAATCGTATTTGGCGCTTGTTCGTGTACCCAGCGGTTAACGCTCAGCATTGCCTTTTTAATAATATCAGCAGCAGTACCTTGCATTGGTGCGTTTATAGCAGCACGTTCGGCTCCTTTTCTGCGCGCGCCATTACGTGCGTTTATTTCTGGCAAATGTAGGCGGCGACCAAATATTGTTTCAACATAGCCATTTTCAGCCGCTTTTTCGCGTGTTGTTTCCATGTACTCTAATACACCTGGAAAACGCTCAAAATACTTATCTATGTAATGCTGCGCTTCCTGGCGCGGCACATCTAGTTGACGTGCTAAACCAAATGCCGACATACCGTAAATTAAGCCAAAATTTACTGCTTTTGCCTTGCGGCGCATATCGGTAGTTACATCATCAAGCTCTACACCAAATACTTCAGCGGCAGTTGCACTGTGTACATCTAAGCCGTTAGCAAATGCATTTAATAAACCTTTGTCTTGTGAAAGATGCGCCATAATACGCAGCTCAATTTGGCTGTAATCGGCAGCGACAATTTTATAACCATCAGCAGCTATAAACGCTTCACGAATTCGACGCCCTTCTTCTGAACGAATAGGAATATTTTGTAAATTAGGATCGGTTGAACTCAAGCGCCCCGTTGCTGTAATTGCCTGATGATATGACGTATGTACACGCTGGGTTTTCTCATTCACCATTAATGGTAATTTATCAGTGTAAGTTGATTTAAGCTTTGATAAACCACGATGCTCTATGATTACTTTAGGTAGTGGATAATCATGAGCAAGCTCTTGCAATACTTCTTCTGCGGTAGAAGGTGCACCTTTAGGTGTTTTTTTGATAATAGGCAGGCCAAGCTTTTCAAACAACAATACTTGTAGTTGCTTAGGAGAGCTTAAATTAAATGGTTCGCCTGCTATTTCAAATGCTTCTTTTTCAAGCTCAATTAAACGCTCGCCTAAACGCATACTGTGTGCTGCAAGCATATTACTATCTATTGCAACGCCGGTTCGTTCAATATCAGAAATCACACTAACAAGTGGCATTTCTATATCTTCAAATACCGATTTTAGCTTTTCATCAGCCGCTATTTTTGGCCAAAGCACTTCATGTAGGCGCAAAGTAATATCGGCATCTTCTGCAGCGTAAGGCGCAGCTTTTTCAAGTTCAATTTGGTTGAAGGTAAGTTGCTTTTTACCTTTGCCAGCAATATCTTCAAAGCTAATATTTTTATGACCTAGATATTTAAGTGCTAGCGAGTCCATATCGTGGCGTGTACCCACACTATTAAATACGTATGACTCAAGCATGGTGTCAAACTTAATACCGTTTAGCGCAAAACCTGCATTCGCTAATACACTTTTGTCGTATTTAAGGTTTTGCCCTACTTTAGCTTTGTTTTCATCGGCCAAAATTGGACCTAGCTTTTGCATTACAAATTCAAGACTTAGTTGCTCAGGCGCACCCGGGTAGTCATGCGCTAGAGGTAAATACACAGCTTCACCCGCTTTTACGGCAAAACTCATACCCACTAATTGCGCTTTCATGTAATCAAGGCTGGTAGTTTCTGTATCAAATGCAAATAACTCGGCACTATTTAATTGCTCTATTAACGTATCAAATTGCGCTTGCGTTAAAATAGTTTCGTAATGGGCATCTTCTACTTTTGGTAATTCAGTGGCTTCGGTAGGTACAGCTAAATGTGTTTCTGCATCTTTGGGGTTATCTAGTAACTCAGCTAACCAACGACGAAATTCGCACTCACCATATAGTGCAATTAATTCGTCTTTATTTGGCTCTTGTAGTTTGAACGTATCAAGATCTGATTCGACTTCAACATCGCACTTAATTGTTGCAAGCTCGTAGCTTAAAGGCAGATGATCGAGAGCTGCAGCTAACTTTTCACCTATTTTACCCTTAATCTCACTTGCGTGATCCATTACACCTTGCAACGAGCCATATTTCTCTAACCACTTAACGGCCGTTTTTGGACCACAGCCTTCAACACCTGGGATATTATCGACCTTATCGCCCATTAGTGCCAAGTAATCGATAATAAGTTCGGGGCCTACACCAAACTTTTCAACTACGGTAACAGGATCTGAAATACTGTCGGTCATCGTGTTTATTAATGTAACGTGTTCATTTACAAGTTGCGCCATATCTTTATCACCAGTGGAGACAAGGACATGCCGTTTTTGCTCAGTTGCAATGCGTGCAAATGTGCCAATAACATCATCAGCTTCAACGCCTTCGATACTAATTAGCGGAAAACCCATCGCTTTGATAATGCTATGTATTGGTGCTATTTGCGTACGTAAGTCATCCGGCATCGGCGGGCGATTTGCCTTATATTCGCTATACATATCGTTACGGAACGTTTTGCCTTTAGCATCAAATATAACCACCATGTGTGAGGGATCATATTGTCTGATCAAGCTTTTAAGCATGTTGATCACGCCATAAATAGCGCCCGTAGCCTCACCTTTAGAATTAGTTAAATGCGGCGGAGAATGATAAGCACGAAATAAGTATGACGAGCCATCAACTAAAATAAGTGGGTTTTCGGGGATCTGAGCCATGGTGAATTTGGATCCTAAATGCAAAAAATTAAGGTAATTATAAGCATGCCATAAGGTAGTAAATAAAACGACTGTGAATTACTGTTTATCGTGTTATTAAAACTAGAGCAAGCTGTGGATAAGTGTGTAGATAACAGCCACGAGCTATTCTTCCAAAGCATTATAAAATGCCTAGAAAATACTTTAACTATATGTTTTAATTTAAAAAAGATAATACGAGGTTCTTTTTTTATTATTTTAAACCAATGTGGAAAAAGGTTTTCTAACGACTGCTTCTGTTGTTATTCACTTTGATTATTCGCGTCCATTTAAATAACCGGAGGAGTATTCTAGCACAATGGATCGAAGATCATAGCGATCCTTTATAATTTTTTTAAAGGCAAAGTGATCGCAAATGGCATAAACCGCAAGACGACTTGCACTGCGAATGATTTTTGTACTAAAAATTTATTTTCGCGAGAAATTTTGAGCATGTTAAACTTCATCCGATCGACTTATAAAAAAGACTTTAGGGGCACAAAAGCATGAAAAACGTAGCAGTAATATTAGCAGGGTCTGGTGTGTACGATGGTAGTGAAATTAATGAAGCAATTTTAACTTTATTACATATAGCCAAAAATGGCGCAACGTATCAGTGTTTTGCACCAGATATTGAGCAACTTCATACCATTAACCATTTAACAGGTGAAGTAATGCCTGATAAACGCAATGTATTAACAGAAGCTGCTCGCATTGCACGAGGTGACATTAAATCACTGATTGAACTAGACGTGACTCAGTTTGACGCATTAATTGTACCTGGCGGTTTCGGTGCTGCAAAAAACTTATGCGATTTTGCAATTAAAGGCGCAAAAGCAAATATCAATCAGGACGTCCTTAATGCTTGTAAATCATTTGCAAAAGCAAATAAGCCTGCAGGTTATATGTGTATTGCACCCGCATTGATCCCATTTATTTACGATAACGCCGCACTTACTATTGGTAACGATGTAGAGACAGCACAAGCGCTAAGCACATTAGGCGCTAAACATATAGATTGTGCGGTTGACGGTGTAGTTATCGATGAACCAAATAAGTTAGTTACCACCCCTGCTTACATGTTGGCAGAATCGATTCTTGAAGCCGACGCAGGGATCGCAAAACTAGTTAGTAGCGTATTATCAATAAATTGATTTTGATCTTAGGATCTAAAAAGTTAATTGTATGACTGATTACGCTTATTAAATTGCTTAACAAAAAACAGTAAATAATTAAATTTTATTGCGTTAACGCAAAAAGTAGTCAGTTTTATTAATAAAAACGGCTCTTAGCATTTTATAAATTGGCTCAGAGAGTTATAATCGGTTTAATTTCCGTCATCTTTAATCGTGATTGATCACGTTCAAATCGAAGTGAGCAAGGCAAAATGAAAAAATTAACAGCTGCAGCATTATTATTGCTAGCAACCACTGCATACGCACAGCCATATGATAACTCTATGACTGAAGATGCAATTAAAGCACGTCTCGCGCCGGTTGGTGCTGTATACCTTGAAGGCGATAAAGCTGCAGTTGCAGCGGTGCCTACAGGTCCTCGTTCTGGTGAGCAAGTATATCAAGGTGCATGTTTTGCATGTCACGGCACCGGTGCACTAGGCGCGCCTAAATCGGCTGACGATTGGGCTCCACGTATTGCTAAAGGTAAAGATACTTTACTTGAGCATGCGCTAAATGGCTTTAATGCTATGCCTCCAAAAGGCACGTGTATGGATTGTTCTGATGATGAGATTAGCGCTGCTATCGACTTTATGACATCTAAATAAGCTCGATTGAAATATAAAAAAGGTTTACTTCTGTAAGCCTTTTTTAATGCCTAAAATAGTGTATCTAGCTACTGCTTTAGTAGGAATATCAACTTGACGATAAGCACTAAAAGTGAAAGTATAAGGCTAATAACTATACAATAAAAATAGCCGGTTAGATCATTGGAAGATAAACTATCAGTATCGAGTAAATTGGCGTATCAAAATAAACGCCTTAGAGCGCTTCTCGAGAAATACAAACAATCACATCACTTACAAAATGCCCTGATCCAATTATCAGAGCAGGCAAGTACTGTGGCCGAGCTGACCCTGCTATACCCCGCCATCCATGATATTTTACAAAAGTACGTACCTAGTAAAAGTTTTTATGTGGTGCTGCTAAATCAATACAGTCAATCACTGGAACTTTCTTACTTTTCAGATGAAAAAGATGGTATTGCCGTCGCCCTTAACCAATCAAATAGCTTTGATGAAGGCGCCACGGGTTATGTATTTAAACAGGGTAAAACCACATGTTTTACCAAGCAGCAAATGCAAGATGCTGCAGCAGAAGGTTTATTTAAAGCATTAGGCACTCCTGCCGAACACTGGGTAGGCGTACCTGTTTACCAAGAACACAATATTATCGGTGTATTAGCAGCTCAAAGTTACGATACAAAACAAGGCTATAGCTCACAGCAAATACAATTACTTGAGTTTATGTCGCTTTATTTGGCAACAGCAATAGAGCGTGTAAAAAAACGAGAGCTTCTTGAGTCAGAAGTTAAAATTCGCACCCGCGCACTCACTCAAAGTAACGATGCACTAAACCTTGAAATAGAGCAGCGTAAACGCGCACTTCAACGCCAACAAATTCTATTTAAAATATCTGAGATAGCAACACAAGCTAAAAACCTTGATGACGCTTATTTTAAAATACACGAAATAATAAAAACAATTACCTACGCAGAAAACTTATATATTGCACTTTATGATAAAGAAACAGGGTGGATTAGTTTTCCTTATTGCGTCGATGAATTTAAAGAAAATACACAGCCAAGACGCTTTGCTAAAGGTTATAGCGAACTGGTAATAAGCACCGAAGAAACACAACTAATACACCCATGTAGAGCAAAAGAATTAATAGAAAGCGGTGTGGTACAACGTTCAGCACCTGTACCAAAAGAGCAAATGGCCACTAGCTGGTTAGGCGCTCCACTTAAAACAGCTCAAGGTGTTATCGGCCTTATTGTTTGCCAAGCCTACGATAACAAACATATTTTCAGCCGAGATGATTGCGAGTTAATTACCTTTGTATCGCATCAAATTGCAGCTGTTTTACAAACAAAGCTCGTCAATCAAGCAATTGCAAAAAGCCATCAAGAACTCGAATTTAGAGTAAACGAAAAAACCAAAGAATTGCGTCAAACTAATCTGCACTTACAAATGCAAATAGATGAGCGAAAAAAAATAGAGCTGCAGCTTTATCATGATGCACATCACGATTCACTTACGAGCTTGCCTAATCGTAGTCTATTTTTAACTCAGCTCGAAAAAACGCTACAACATTATCAACGTTTTCCTGAGCACCACTTTGCTGTTTTGTTTATCGATTTAGATAAATTTAAAGATATTAACGATCAGCTTGGCCACCATGCAGGCGATCAATTTTTAATTAACGTGAGTGAGTTATTTGCCCAATGTATACGCGAGCATGATTTACTAGCACGTTTAGGCGGGGATGAATTTGTTATTTTATTAACCCATTTAACTGAGCCTCAACAAGCAGAAGATGTTGCAAATCGTATTATAGATTTAATGAAAAAACCCTTTTATCTCAAAGGTGAGTCTTTACAAAGTGGCGCAAGTATAGGGATAACCTACTCCAAGAAAAGCTATACGCATACAGATGAAATTATTCGTGATGCCGATGCCGCCATGTATCACGCCAAAAACTCAGGAAAAAATCGTTACGAGTTATTTCATCCGCTATTAACGCAATCAATACCTGCGCAGACTCTAAAAGCACAACATCACCTTGATATATTACCTATGAGTTTTAGAAGCTCAGAAATAATTACGCTTGATGAGCAACAACAGTCTGAATCTTTATTTGAAGCATTTGGTGAACACCCAATGCTTGGCTTTACTAGCTTTGATATTTTGAAAAAGTTTGCATCAGATAAAGAGCAGCATCTGCAAGTAGAGTTACAACTATTACAACGCGCCTATGCACAAGCAATTACTGCAAATGTTGCTATGGCATTGGTTCCTTGCTCTGGTTTGCTACTTGAGGAACACGAATTTGTTTTATTTACAGATACGCTAAATAAACAACAAGGACAAAGCCAACTCTGTTTATTATTTGATGAACAAGAAATTCGCCACGCATGTGCAACGCAAATAAAAAACCTCAAAACGCTATCACAACTTGGTTACTCAATTGGTTTAAACAATTTTGCTAAAGACAGGTGCGAGCTTAATTTACTAACCGATATTAATTTTGATTATTTACTACTTAGCTCGACCTTTAGTAAGCGTGTTTTACAACAAGAAAGTTACGATTTTCAGCTACAGGGAGTGCTTGCAATTACAAAGCTCAAAGCAATGAAGGTCATTGCTAAAGGCCCATCCATACTCAATTTTAGGGCCTTACTAGACAAGCACGGTTTGGCATTTTTTGTAGGTAAACAACATGCTTTAGTATGCTCTGAGTTACCTGAAGTACAAGCAACCCAGTCTTTATAAAATTAGCCTGAGCTATCACTCAGGCTTTTTAAACATCGCTCGTAAGTTAGCGACTCTTGCTTGGCCTTTTTCCATGCGCTCTGCTTGGGTATTTGGCGCCTTTTTGTTTTCGAACGCAAGATCATCCTGCGGTAACTCTTGTACAAATCGACTTAATTCAGTTTGTGAGGTTTCACCAAATTGACGACGTATTTTTGCATAAGTAAGTGTTAACTCCTGCTGTGCACGAGTAATACCAACATAAGCTAAGCGACGTTCTTCATCTACGTTATCCTCATCAATACTTACCTGATGCGGAAGTAAGCCCTCTTCCATACCCACCATAAATACGTACGGATACTCTAAGCCCTTTGATGCATGTAATGTTGATAAGTGCACTGCATCGGTTTCATCTTCTTCTTCGTTACGCTCAAGCATATCGCGAAGGGTTAGCTTGCTAACAACCTCGGCTAATGTCATTGGTTCGTTGTCGGCATCACCGGTCAACATATCTGTTATCCAACGATACAGCTCGGATACGTTTTTCATACGCATTTCAGCGGCTTTAGCACTTGGTGATGACTCGTACAAATATGCCTCGTAATTAATATTACGCACTAAGTCTTTAACAGCTTCGAGCGTATCACCGCGTACTGCGTTATCTGATAGCTCAACCACCCAGCGTGCAAACCCAGCAAGCGCATTAAAGCCACGCCCTGTTAGTCTGTAGCCTAAATCGTTATCAAAACAGGTAGCAAACAAGCTCGCATGTTTTTCGTTAGCTAATGTGCCAAGCTTTTCAAGCGTAACCGTACCAATTTCGCGTCGCGGTGTATTTACGATACGTAAAAAAGCATTGTCATCATCTTGATTAACTAGCAGACGTAAATACGCCATAATATCTTTAATTTCTGAGCGAGCGAAAAAAGACATACCGCCACTAATTTTATAAGGGATACGGTTACTCATAAGTGATTTTTCAAAGCCACGAGCTTGATGATTACCACGATATAAAATAGCGTAGTCTTTATAGCTGGTACGCTTCATAAATTTATGTGAAATTATTTCAGCAACCACACGCTCAGATTCATGCTCTTCATCGCGGCACCCTATTACTTTAATCGGCTCACCATAACCTAGTTCACTAAATAACTTTTTCTCTATGTCATGTGGGTTATTCGCAATTAAAATGTTAGCCGCTTTTAGTATTCGCCCTGCACTTCGATAGTTTTGCTCAAGTTTTATAAGTCTAAGCCCTGGGTAGTCTTTACCTAGTAGCACTAAGTTTTGCGGGCGAGCACCACGCCATGAGTAAATTGATTGATCGTCATCACCTACCACAGTAAAACGGGCACGCTCGCCCACTAGCAATTTAACAAGTTGATATTGGCTTGTATTGGTATCTTGATACTCATCCACCAGCAAGTATTTAAAGCGTTGCTGCCAGCGCTCACGAGATGTGGCGTTATTAGTAAGTAACAAAGTAGGGATCATAATTAAATCATCAAAATCCAGTGCGTTATAAGCACGTAGCTGATTTTGGTATCGCGCATACAACTGTGCAAACAATGCTTTTTGCGCATCACGTGCTTCGCGTATTGCTTGCTCTGGCAGTACTAATTCGTTTTTCCAACTACCAATTTCCATTTTAAGTAGTTTAAGTAAGTCTTTGTCTTTTTTTAGTTCGTCTTCGGTGAGCTCACTAAGAAGCTGATTGGTATCTTGATCATCAAATAACGAAAATCCGGGTTTAAACCCTAATGTACTTAGCTCTTTTTTTATTATTTCTAAACCTAGCGTGTGAAACGTTGATACCCATAAACCTTTAGCGTCTTGTTTACCGAGCGTTTGTAATACTCGCTCACGCATTTCTTTAGCTGCTTTATTAGTAAAAGTAACGGCAGCTATATTTCGCGCTTTGTACTCACATTTTTTCACTAAATAAGCGATTTTATTCGTAATAACACGGGTTTTACCAGAGCCTGCGCCCGCGAGTACTAAGCAGGGACCACTAATATATTTTACGGCTTCATCTTGTTTAGGATTGAGTTTCATAACGACCAAAGAAATTTAAAAGACGCGCAATTTTAACGTAACCATTACAGCGAGCATAGCAATTGCCTTAATTAATTAAGGTAAAGATGATCATGTGTTAAATACCGCGGGTATAAGGTAATATTAGTTATTATCATTTAGGCAATGCCGAAGGGACAAATATGATCAACCCAGCAAAACTTGAAGAAATTGCTAAGCAAATTACTAGCAATATGCCACAAGGCGTAAAAAACCTAGCAGACACACTCGAAGGTAAAACAAAGCAAGTTCTACAAAACAAGCTTGCTGAGATGGACTTTGTGAGCCGTGAAGAATTTGATGTGCAAAGCCAAGTACTTATTCGTACTCGCGAAAAGTTAACCGAACTTGAAGCTAAAGTTTCATTGCTTGAGCAACAACTTAGCGCTAAAACTGACGCTGAATAATTAATTTAATGTACAAAAAAGGCAGCTTAGGCTGCCTTTTGCGTTTTACCAAGTTTATTCAAATAGCTCATCAAGTAGATAATAAGACAACTTAGCCTGCTGAGCTAAACTCACACTCAGCATTTTTTGCGCAACTTGTTCGCCAGTTATTGGTTTGTAACGCTTTAAAAACGCAAATCGTGTAATAACAGGAAAAATAATACTGCCTATCTTTTCTGCCACTCTAAATTGCTCACGATCGCCCAATAATAAAGATGGTTGTAAAATACTTATTTTATCAAAAGGGAGTGCTTTAATATGTTGCTCAAGCTCTCCCTTCATTTTCAAATAAGCACTATTACTGTGTGTATTTGCCCCGCTTGATGACACTAAGCAATAATGCGTAACGCCATTACATGCCGCTAACTGCGCCGCTATAAACTGATAATCAAAATCTACTTTACGCTGAGCGTGTATCGAGCCCGCTCGTTTACGGGTTGTGCCTAAACACGAAAACAATACATCACCTTTAAAAAGCTCAACATATTGAGTTAATTTTTCAAAATCAATAACGTGATTAACTAGCTTTGCATGTGTGACAGGCAGAGCTCGACGGCTTAACGTAACTACTTTTGTATAACGATCGCTATTAAGTAACTTATGGAGCAACTCATTACCGACCAAGCCTGTAGCACCTATCAACACCGCCGTTTTAGTCATGGATTTATTTATTTTCACCCACTTTTTTAAATACGTGTTGCACTGCTTTTTTGTAGCTTTGCGTTTCCTCACTCGCGCACGTTACTACAGACTCTAAATCATGAAGATGGCCGTTTTCTAAACCATAAACCCAACCATGAACGCTTAGTTCTTGGCCGCGCTCCCAGGCATCTTGCACAATGTTAGTACGACACACATTACGTACTTGCTCAATTACATTTAGCTCAATAAGGCGGCTTAAACGTTCGCTTTCTGGCATTGCGTCAAGTTGTTCAAGATGCTTTTCTTTTACATCTCCTACATGGCGTAGCCAATTATCAATAAAGCCAAATTTAGCATTGTTTAAAACGGCTTGTACGCCACCACAACCATAGTGACCGACTACCATTATATGTTTTACTTTTAAAACCTCTACAGCGTACTGCATAACCGATAAGCAGTTATGGTCAGTGTGTACAACCACGTTAGCAACGTTACGATGTACAAATAATTCGCCTGGTAATAAATCAACTATTTGATTTGCAGGTACACGAGAGTCTGAACAACCAATCCATAAATACTCTGGATTTTGTTGCATAGATAAAATTTTAAAAAACTCAGGGTCTGCTTCACTTGTACGAGCAGCCCAACGTTTGTTGTTATCGAATAAATTTTTTAACTTTCTCATTGCATCTCTTATTAAGTCGAGGACGGAAATTTAATGGACATTAGCAAGAATCAAAATATTACGAGGCGTTAACTGCTTTTCACAAAACGTTTTAACGCTTACTTGATAACCTTGCTGTTGCAAATATAAAGCACGATCGAGCACAAGCCAAACTTCAATTGCCCTTCTGAACACATGTCGAACCAGTTCAACTCGGTCAGTTATTTTTTTTCGAGCAACCCCAACCTCTAAATACTTAATATAATCAGTATCTTGAGGTAATTTTAATGCCTTTTCATCTGCAGCCCATGCACAAAACGATTTAAACGAATCTGAGAATATAGCTTTGTTGACCGAAGGTACGCTTACGTAATATTGCTCGCCAGTGATCGACTTTCTTAGTGCATCAAAACCAAGTCGCCACTCAAGTTCTGTTTTACGTACTTTTTCCAGACGAGAAGGCGCTGTGACAGTTTCTTGTAATGCGAGCTTTAAATCACGATGCGTTAGATTAAGCTCACTTTTATTTGCAACCTCACTCATTGCACGGTACTCATTAGCTGTAAATAAATGGTAGCAACAAGGTGAAAAGCTAATTTGCTGTACTTTCGCTAAACTTGCTTGGCGCATAAATGCTTGGTGTAAGCCACCGCATGCGTGAAGCGCTACAGCATGCATGTCTGTATTAAAAAATTGAGTGATATCGTCTTTTAATACATCTGCTTGGCTAAAGTGCATTGCTAAGCCTTGTTGCTGTGCACTTTTTTGTCCTTGCTCGCATAAGCTTTGTTGCAGTTCAATACTATGTACATTACTTGCGCCATTAAACGCAAGCATTCGACCTAAGTGCCCTTTACCCGCGCACCACTCTAAAACAGGTTGTTTGGTATTAGGTAGTGCAGATACAAAATCTTGTAACTGTGCAAACTTACGACCTTTAATGCCGTTACTTATCCAAAATGGATAATCAGCTTGAGAGTGGGCTGTGCTAGGTAACTCGCATAACTTTGCAAGTTCATCAAGTTGGCTTATATGTTGGCTAAAAAATTGGTATAGCTGGTTTTGATCGTTATCAAGAACGCTTACCTGATCATCAGTTAGTTCGCTAAGTATGCCTTGTAGCTCTGGCCAAGGTATAGTGTCAAAATCAAATGCGGTGCACTGCCAATACTGACGATGACGCATTAAAAGTGAATCAAGTGCTAAAAATTGCTCAGCTAAAGTCATAACAGCTTAAAAAATAAAAAAGACAATTAATTATATCAGTTTCGGGAATTACCTAAGCAGTTAATTTTTACTAAAAATAAGCCGTAAATACAAAGGTATTGAAATAATACTTACCAAAATAGCTGCCATGAGCATCCACGATAACTGCATCTTTTCAGGTTCTTGGTATTTATAAATAAAGTGAGATTTTACTTCGTCAAATTCGTTTTGCGGTATGCCATATAAGTCCGCAATTAAGCGCCACTTTGCTATCGACATATGTCCTAAACTGGTGGTGGGTGGGGTTATATAACTTTTTAGTACTTCAGCCTCAAAAGCGAGCTGATAAAAGCTTTTACCCGGTGCATAGTTTTGCTGGGTGACTGCAATGGCTTCATCCATGTTCATCATTGCATAACGCCATCCTTTTAGGCTCGCTTGGTAGAATTTTTCGACCGTTTGAGGATTTTTCTTCAGCATGTTTTCGCTGGTAAATAAAATGTCGCTATATACGTCCATACCATAACGCTGTGGGCAAACAAGTCGATGAGCTACGCCTTGTTGAGTCATATAATAAGGCTCTGTAGTAACATACACTTGCATAGCATCTAGCTTGTTTTCAATCCAAGCCTGGCCTGGATTTTCGCCAACGTAAACTTTGAGTTTATCCACATCAACGCCACTGCGTTTAAGCATAATAAGTAGTTCGGTACCATCATTTTTGCTTACCGCAGTGATACGTTTATTAACAAAGTCACGTGGATGAAAAATATCAGACGTGTCTTTAACCATCCAGCAATAAGGTGAAAATTGCAATAAGGCAGCCATAGCAACAAGAGGTTGGCCATTTATACGTTGCTGTAAAATACCAGAGTGCCCTACACCAAATTGTGCTTCGCCACTGGCGACAGGAGCAAAGGTATCAGGTTGCATTGGATTAGCTTGCTTAATGGTTACATCAAGGCCCGCTTCATTATAAAAGCCTTTTTGCTTTGCCATATAGTAGCCAGCAAACTGAAACTGATGTGTCCATTTTAGCTGTAATGTGACTGATTCTTGCGCCGCGATATGGCTACAAAAAAAGCACAATCCAATGATTAATCCTTTAAATAGCAACTAGGTGTCCTCAAAAAGTATGTCGATTACCTGTAACTATATGTAAAACGTGCGATAAAGCAAGCACCCTAGTTAGGTGCCTGCCTTTAAAGAAGGATTATACTGAGGCGAGTTTTTCGACTTTTTCTACTTGCGGTTTTGATGTTAAAAATTGGCTAAAGCACGGATTTTGTGTTTCATCTTGTACACTGTAACCTAAACGGTTTAAGTGCTCGTTAAACATCTCATACTGACTCGGCTCAATAGCAAAAGCTGCCAGTACATTCCCCATCGAACCACCGTGATTACGATAATGAAATAAGGTAATGTTCCAATTACTACCTAAAGTATCTAAAAAGCGTGCAAGCGCACCTGGATACTCTGGAAATTCAAAGCGAAGTAAGCGCTCATGCAATTGCTCGGGTGCTTTTCCGCCAACCATATAGCGCACATGTAATTTAGCGAGTTCGTTATCCGACAGATCGCAAAATTGGTAGTCATTATTTGTTAAGTCTTGCTTTAGCTCATTAAGCTCTTGCTCGCCTTGGCGCAGGGCAATACCTACAAATATTTGTGCTTCACCAGGTCCTGCATAACGGTAGTTAAACTCAGTAATAGCACGGCCACCTAAAGAAGCACAAAACTGTTTAAAGCTGCCTTTTTCTTCTTTAATAGTAACCGCTAATAACGCTTCGTTTTTTTCACCCAGCGCAGTACGCTCTGCAACATAACGCAGGCGATCAAAGTTTAAATTAGCACCGGATAAAACAGCCGCTAAATGTAACCCTTTTAACCCCGACTGCTGGCTCCACTTTTTAAGCCCTGCCGTTGCAAGTGCACCTGAAGGCTCTGCTATTGCACGGGTAGATACAAAAATATCCTGCATGGCAGCACATATTTCGTCGCTGGTAACGGTTATAACTTCATCACAAAACTTTTGCGCTAAGCGAAATGTTTCAGTGCCAATAATTTTAACCGCTACGCCATCAGCAAAACTACCAACGCGCTCAAGCTCTACCGGTTTGCCTGCTTTAAGTGCCGCTTGTAAACATGCACTTTCGTCGGCTTCTACACCAATTACTTTTATATCTGGACGCAGCGATTTAATATAAACCGCCATCCCAGCAAGTAAACCGCCGCCGCCAACAGGAATAAACACCGCATCGAGCTCGTTTAATTGCTGCATAAGCTCACGTGCTACAGTACCTTGACCAACAATGACGTCTGGGTCATCAAATGGTGGAACAAATATACCGTTTCGTTGCTCTGTAAGCTCAAGCGCATGTGCTTTTGCAGCATCAAAATGATGCCCATGTAGCACAACTTCACCGCCAAGCGCACGTACCGCACTTACTTTTATTTCAGGCGTTGTTACTGGCATTACAATTGTAGCTTGATGCCCTAAGTGAGAAGCACTTAGTGCAACCCCTTGAGCGTGATTACCCGCTGAAGCAGTGATAACCACTGAGCCTTTAGGTAATTTATTTAATTTGTTATACGCACCGCGTAATTTAAATGAATACACGGGCTGTTGGTCTTCACGCTTTAACCAAATATGGTTACCTAATTTAGCACCGAGCTCAGCCATTTCGCTGACCTCGGTAACTTTAGCCAAAGGCTCCATGTTTGCTTGAATAATAGCGCGAAAATAATCGAGCTCTTGAGAGACCATAATTAACTAAGCGCCTCCAATTTAGCTAAGTCACGCACTGCGCCTTTATCAGCACTTGTTGCAAGTAATGCATAAGCCTTTAAAGCAGACGATACATAGCGCTCACGATCAACTGGTTTGTAAGCCAGTTTTCCGCGTGCTAATTGTTTTTGTTTACGTGCTTCAAGCTCTTCATCACTTAACGCTAACGTAATTTCACGGGTTGCGATATCAATAATGATTTTGTCGCCATTTTCAACATAAGCAATTGCACCACCACTTGCCGCCTCTGGTGACACATGACCAATTGATAAACCCGAAGTACCACCAGAAAAGCGACCATCAGTAATAAGTGCACATTTTTCAGCTAGTCCTTTTGATTTTAAGTAGCTAGTTGGGTATAGCATTTCTTGCATACCTGGGCCGCCTCTAGGGCCTTCGTAACGAATAACCACGATATCACCGGCTTTTACTTCATCGTTTAAAATACCCTCTACAGAATCATCTTGTGACTCGTACACGACTGCAGTACCTTCAAAATGTAGCATTTCATCAACAACGCCAGCGCTTTTAACAATACAGCCATCAACTGCTAAATTACCCGAAAGTACAGCTAAGCCACCATCTTGACGAAAAGCGTGTTCGACACTTCGGATACACCCATTAACACGGTCGTTATCGCCCTCGTCCCAACGACACTCTTGGCTCATTGCTTTAGTGGTACGAATGCCCGCAGGGCCAGCACGGTAAAATTTGCGCGCTGCTTCGTTAGTAGGATCTGTTGCATCCCATTTTTTAACGAGCTCAGCCATAGTTGACCCAGCGACATGATTCACTGACATATCAACTAAGCCTGCTTTGCCAAGTTCACGTACGATTGCCATCATGCCGCCTGCGCGGTGCACATCTTCAATATGATATTCAGGTGTCGCTGGTGCAACTTTACATAAAAATGGTGTTTTACGAGAGAGCGCATCAATGTGCGACATATCAAAATCAACGCCCGCTTCTTGCGCTGCAGCAAGTAAATGCAATACCGTATTTGACGAGCCACCCATTGCAATATCAACAACCATTGCATTCATAAAGGCTGTTTTGTTAGCAATAGCACGTGGCAATACATCTTGATTGTCTTTTTGATAATACTCACGACATAAATCAACAATACGAGCCCCCGCTTCAACATAAAGTTGTTTACGGTCTTTATGAGTCGCAAGCGTCGTGCCGTTACCTGGCAATGCTAAACCAATCGCTTCTAGCAAACAGTTCATTGAGTTTGCAGTAAACATGCCTGAACACGAGCCACATGTTGGACACGCAGAGCGCTCTACTTGCTCTGAATCTGCATCACTTACCGATTCATCAGCGCCTTTAACCATGGCATCTACTAAATCAAGTTTAATATCGATGTTAGCAAGCTTAGTTTTACCTGCTTCCATTGGGCCGCCTGATACAAATATTACCGGAATATTTAAGCGTAGTGCTGCAAGCATCATTCCTGGAGTAATTTTGTCACAGTTTGAAATACAAATCATCGCATCAGCACAATGACCATTTACCATATACTCAACCGAGTCAGCAATTAAGTCGCGCGAAGGCAGCGAATAAAGCATGCCGCCGTGACCCATTGCAATACCATCATCAATCGCAATAGTATTAAATTCTTTAGGGACGCCACCGGCTTGTGTAATGGTTTCAGCCATAAGTTCACTTAGCTGATTAAGGTGAACATGCCCTGGTACAAATTGTGTAAACGAGTTAACTACGGCAATAATCGGCTTACCAAAATCGGTGTCGGTCATACCTGTTGCGCGCCATAATGCACGAGCGCCTGCGCGTTTACGCCCTTCAGTTGTTGTTGCACTTCTTAATTTAGCCATAGTTACCTCAGTTTTTGCCGCAGAATAAGCGGGCATTCCTCATTCTAAAATTGGTGAGTAACCGAGTGATTCAGTTACTCGTAAATTGTTTTTCAGTTCGTAATTACACAGCCTGTTGTTGCTGTAAATTTTGTAAAGTGACTTCTTTGACATCCACCAGCTTATTTAACTGGCTGGTTAAAAGGTGAATTGGTTTATCACTATCTACCGTCATGTCTACATTATAAAAACCATCGTCCATATTGAGCTGAAAATGCGTAAGGTCAAAACCACGATGACGCACCACTCGTAAAAAGCGCTCTATCGCTATACTTTGGCTTTTTAATGCAATAGTTAGGCTATGTTTCATTTTGCTTTCTCCGTCATCATTTCGTCGTTAGCAGCCCCAGGTGGTACAAGTGGCCAAACATTTTCTTTATCATCAATACAGGCATGTACTATGTACGGACCTTTACTGTTAACTAATGCAGTTATCGCATCATCAACTTGGTTAGCGTGAGTAATTGTTTGCCCTGGGATACCAAATACAGCAGCTAATTGCACAAAGTCTGGGTTATCCGACAGGTTAGTTTCAGAATAGCGCCCTTCAAAAAATAGTTCTTGCCATTGGCGAACCATCCCTAAACGCTGGTTATCTAAAATTAATATTTTTACAGGTAAATTGTTACGACGAATAGTGGCCAGCTCTTGAATATTCATCATTATAGAACCATCGCCCGATACAGTGATAACAAAGTCATCAGGGCGTGCTACTTGTGCACCAATAGCCGCAGGTAGACCAAAGCCCATTGTCCCTGCACCACCACTGCTTAAATGATTACTCGGATGAGTAAACTTCATGTGTTGTGCTACCCACATTTGGTGCTGACCTACATCGCAGCACACAACCCCTGTTTTTGGCATGCGTTGGCTTAGTTGGTTTAATAAGTACGGTGCAAAAACCTTCTCACCTGGGTAGTCGTAACGCCACGCATGCTTAATATTCATTTCTTTATTTGTGTCACACCAAGCTTTAGGTGTTACAAAGCACTCAAGTGCGGGTAACGACGTTTTTAAATCGGCAATTAATGAAGCCTTAGCAGGTTTTCGCTTACCAACTTCAGCAGCATCTATATCTAAATGGATTACTTTAGCTTTAGCTGCAAATTTAGCTAAGTTGCCTGTTACGCGGTCATCAAAGCGTGCCCCTATACATACAAGTACATCACATTCTTGCACTGCGATATTAGCAGCTTGACCACCATGCATACCCAACATACCTAAGTAATGTTCGTAATCTGGTAATACACTGCCCAGCGCTTTAAGTGTTGATACAGCTGGCATCTGAGTTTTATTTAAAAATTGCATTAGCTCGTCTTGCGCATCAGCGGCTTGTACACCACCACCTACATACGCTACAGGCTGTTTAGCCTCACTCAACAATTGATTAGCAATAGCAACTTGCTTTAAATCTAACTCTGGTAAGTATTCATCAGCTGCTAGCCACGGTTTAAAAGGGACTTGAGCCATTTGAATATCTTTTGGGATATCGACAAGTACAGGACCTGGGCGGCCGCTTTGCGCTAAATGAATTGCTTCTTGTAATATCTCTGCTAAGTCTTCAGCTCGTTCTACCATGTAGCTGTGCTTAGTACACGAAAGCGACATACCTAGTACATCTATTTCTTGAAACGCATCTGAACCAATAGCTGCAGTAGGCACTTGGCCGGTGATCGCCAATAATGGTACTGAGTCCATCATCGCATCAGCAAGAGCGGTTATTAAATTAGTTGCACCTGGGCCCGATGTTGCAAAACATACGCCTAATTTACGTGTGCTACGAGCATAACCAACAGCTGCAAACCCTGCACCTTGCTCATGGCGAGTTAGGTAGTGTTTGACTGGCGCGCCATACAGCGCATCGTAAATTGGCATAATAGCTCCGCCCGGGTAGCCAAATACTTCATTTACGCCGTGTTTGGCCAATAAGTCGATTGTTAGTTCTGCGCCTGTCATTAATAAACCCTCATTCCTCAGTGACAACCCAATTACAAATTTTACCCTTAAAACTAAAAAGCCCTCCGAACGGTTAAGTGCGGAGGGCTTTTTTAATGCTTAAGTTTTTAAAGCACTACGAAGCCCTCGCGGGGATAATCACCACGATAATAATCAGGACTAGGTTAAGTGCGTTTGTAAGCATGTAATCAATACCAAATTTTGTTCAATTATCGCGAAGGTTATTCCTTCGCTCTCTTTTTATATTAGTACCGCGCTAGGCCCTTTAAGTCAACACCAAAGTTAATCTAACAAAAAGACTAAAAGGCAATTTATCAGGTTTTAAAATTCATTATACAAGCTGGTAGTGGTTTTTTTATGCTCTAATTTTAATCTCAGAAATTCACTATTCTTATATCCCTTATTTAAGGTTTGATTAATTTTTGAGAATATTTTTATAAATAAAATTATTTATCACCTTCAGGTAATGCGTAGGTTCTCTTAAGCGACTCTTAAGTGTTGTTGCATAGCATGGCGTTGTTATTTTAAACGAGCCTAAATATGAACATAACTAGCCAAACACCAGCACAAAAAAAGCCAAATCGTAGTAAGCGGTTTTACATTCACTGTAGTGCAAATGCCTTTGTAGTGATGATTGCCTGTTATTACTGTTTAGTTATAAACATTCCTTTTATTCAAGGTTCGTTTAGCGCCATCACCTCCCTTGCATCTTTTTCATGGCTATTTTTACTTTCAGTGCCACTGCTGTTGTTATGCCTTTTAATTATTTTCTTTTCAATAGTGTCGGTTAGGTGGTTACTAAAACCAATTAACTACCTTTTACTGATAATTTCGAGTGCCGTACTTTACGGCTCATTAAATTACGGCGTCGTGTTTGACTATTCAATGATTCAAAACACGTTCGAAACAGATTCAAGCGAAGCACTGAGCTATTTAAATCCGCAGCTCATAGGCTTTCTACTACTGTTTTGTGCGCTACCTGTTTTTATATTAAGCAAAGTAAAAATACACTTTACCCGCCCTCACCAAGAAGCAATTAGTCGTATAAAACTTATTGTAGCGTGCTGCTCACTAATTGCTTTAGTGGTCGTAAACTTTTACGCCGATTACGCAGCCACTGGCCGCAATAACCGCATTTTGAAAAAAGAACTCATCCCATTTCAGTATCTCTCTAGCGGTTATAAATATATGCGCGATCAGCTGCTGTATACCAATATGGAATTTAAAAACATAGATGCAGCACCTACCCTAATTGCGCCTAATACCACCAGTGTAACAGTTATAGTTGTTGGCGAAACCGCACGAGCAGAAAACTTTGCTTATCAAGGTTATAAGCGCAACACCAACCCTTATACACAAAAGTATAATGTGACGTATTTTAATAATGTGGCGTCTTGTGGCACCGCTACTGCTGTGTCTGTGCCGTGTATGTTTTCACTGCAAACACAAGATAACTTTGATCGTTTAACAGCCGACAACCAACAAAACCTGGTTGACTTAGCACAACAAGCTGGCAGCGACGTACTGTGGGTTGATAACAACAGCGGCTGTAAAAACGTATGCACCCGTGTTGTTAACATTGATATCCCAACCACCCCATCAGCGCTTTGCGATGGAAAATATTGTTTTGATGAAGCACTGCTTGCTCCACTTAAGCGCAAACTCGCTAATTTAAACCAAGCTAATACCGTTATCGTCCTACACATGATGGGCTCACACGGACCAACCTACTTTAAACGCTACCCAGAAAAATTTAAGCAATTTACGCCCACGTGCGACAGAAGCGACATTCAAAACTGCTCACTCGATGAATTAGTTAATACCTACGACAACACAATTGCGTACAGCGACTTTGTTAACGCCCAGGTAATTGAGCAATTAAAAGCGCTGCCAAACAACATAGATAAGCAGTTTTTATATATCTCTGATCATGGTGAATCACTTGGCGAAGCCGGTGCTTATTTACATGGTTTTCCGTATAGCTTTGCACCTAGCACACAAACGCACGTTCCTCTTTATATGTGGGCTGATGAGCATAATCAGCGCATTACTAATACCTGTTTAGCTAATTTAGACACCCGCGCTGCGCGCTCACACAACAATATTTTTCACACCCTTTTAAATTTAATTGGCATTAAAAGCAAAACGTATCAGGCATCACTTGATTTACTTGCTAACTGCCAAACAACACCAAGCGAAATAAAACTATGAGTAATAAAACCGTTATAAAACGCCAAGGCTTAATGCGCCTTATTTTTACCTTAAGCCATTCTTTTAACGGCTTAAAATGGATGAGTCGATTTGAAGCGGCGTTTCAACAAGAGCTAGCACTGTTTTCATTACTCGGTGTGTTTGTGTGGCTACAAGAAATTGCACTAAGGGATAAATTACTGCTTATAGCTAGCCTGCTTTTTGTATTGTTTGCTGAGCTGGTAAATACGGCAGTTGAGGTTGTAGTTGATAGAATTGGCAGTGAATACCATGAGCTTTCGGGGCTAGCTAAAGATATAGCCTCTGCAAGCGTGTTTATAGCTATGCTAATTGCCGCTCTTATTTGGTGGGCTGTGTTATGGGCATAAAGCTAACTTTTATACCTAAAATACAAAATGCACTTGGCCCTGTATGGATTTTTGTTGTATTTGCTGTTTTAGCACTTAGCTTTTTAACACTTGCTCGCTTTGGATTAAGTGTATGGCAAGGGGAGCGTGTATTTGGATTGCATGCGTGGTTATCTATATTTATAGGTGGTTTAAGAGTTGATATAGCCACTCTAAGCTACATTATTATGCCCGCATTACTACTTACTTTACTGATGCAAAGCGTAGGGTGGCAAAATAAAGTACGCGGCCTCATTAAAATTTATTTAGTGACGATGTCTGCTTTACTTGTTTTTTTTGAAGTGATTACGCCTACGTTTATAAACGAGTACGATTTACGCCCTAACCGCTTATTTATAGAATATTTAATTTATCCTAAAGAAGTCTCAAAAATGATTTTTTCAGGCTATAAGTTAGAAGTATTTATTGCTGTTATAGCACTTATTTTAAGCTGTAAATTTGCAAGTAAAATATTTAACAATCAATGGCAAAGCAAGTCATCACTAACAGGTTTAAATCAATCAATTTTAGCGCTTATTTTAGTATGCTTAACTATTTTTGGCGCCCGCAACTCATTAGGGCACAGACCACTTAACCCCGCCATGGTCTCGTTTTCTACTGATCACTTACTTAACGACTTAACCCTTAACTCACTTTATAGCGTCGCGTTTGCAGTTAAGCAACTTTCTAATGAGCAATCGAGCCAAGACTATTACGGTAAAATGCCCACCGATGAATTACTTAGTATTGTGCGTAATAACATGCAAAATACGCAAGCCGCATTTAGCGATGTAACCGCCCCTACAAAAACGTTTCATCGCGCAAGTAATACAGGTAAACCCAAAAATTTAGTCATTATTTTACAAGAAAGTTTAGGTGCTCGTTATGTAGGCACGCTTGGCGGTTTACCGCTTACACCTAATATAGACGCCCTTTATAAACAAGGCTGGGGGTTTGATAATTTATACGCCACGGGCACACGTTCAGTACGTGGAATTGAGGCAGTAATTACAGGGTTTACACCAACGCCTTCGCGTGCAGTTGTTAAGCTTGATAAATCACAACGCGACTTTTTTACCATTGCTGATTTTTTAGCGAAGCAAAATTACAACACGCAGTTCATTTATGGTGGCGAAAGTCATTTTGATAACATGCGCAGCTTCTTTTTAGGCAACGGTTTTAAAAGTATCGTAGATACAAATAACTTTAAAAAAATAGACTTTAATGGCTCGTGGGGCGCATCAGACGAAGACTTGTACGACCAAGCCGATATAGAACTTACTAAGCTTAAAAATCAAAACAAACCCTTTTTTAGCCTTATATTTTCAAGCTCTAATCATAGCCCGTATGACTTTCCTGACGATAAAATAACGCTGTACGATAAACAAAAACAAACCCGTAATAATGCTGCCAAGTATGCTGATTACGCACTAGGCACCTTTATCGAAAAAGCTAAAAAATCGAGCTACTGGGATGATACTGTATTTATAGTTATTGCCGATCACGACTCGCGCGTATCGGGTTCAAATTTAGTACCGGTTGATCACTTTAAAATTCCGGCCGTTATTTTTGGAAAAAGTATTACCCATAAACGAGATAGCCAACTAGCCAGTCAGCTCGATATTCCTGTTACTCTACTGTCTTTAATTGGCGCAAGTGGTAAGCACCCAATGATAGGTCATGATTTATCAAAGCCAATTAGCGACAACAAACAACGCGCAATGATGCAATACGACAAAAACTTTGCCTACATGCACGATAATAAAGTGGTGGTGTTACAACCACAAAAACCAGCAACCACCTATACGTATAGCAATAACCAGCTTGTGCCATGTGAAAACGATGAGCAATTAGTAAAAAAAGCCCTGGCCCATGCGAACTTAGGTAATCTAGCTTATACAAATGGTTGGTATCATTAACCAAGTGACTTGATAATAAAGCCTTGTTAAAGTAACAAGGCTATTTTTATAAACCGAGTAAACATGAAAATCCTCGTTATTGAAGACTCTGAAGCACTAAGACGCAGCTTGCAAGTTGGCCTTAGCAACCTTGGTTTTACCGTAGATGAAACTGGTGATGGCTCAGAAGGGCTGAGTATGGCACTAAGTGGAAACTACGACCTCCTCGTACTTGATTTAATGTTACCGAGCGTTGATGGCATGAGTATTTTACAAGCACTGCGCAGCAGTAATAGCCAAAGCCGTGTGCTAATTTTATCGGCACGAAGTGAGCCTCAAGATAAAATTAACGGCCTTATGAAAGGCGCTGACGATTATTTAACTAAGCCATTTTCGTTTGAAGAACTCCATGCTCGTGTCCTTGCATTACTTCGTCGTGGTTCACTGCAAAATCAACAAAATACCCTTACCGTAGGTGATTGCGTATTAGATCTGTCACTTAAAACTCTTCACTACAAGCAACATGCCATTGAGCTCACGCGCAATGAATATAAAATAATAGAATGCTTATTTAACGCCCCAGAGCGAGTATTGGGGCTTGAGCTTATAAGTGAAGCGGTGGTAGGTCAGTTTGATATGCTCTCTAAGAATGCGCTTGAAGCACACATCTCAACCATACGTAAAAAAGTAAGACAGTTTGATGGCGAGCTCCCAATAAAAAATAAACGTGGATTTGGTTATGTCGCAACAACAAAATAAAAATCACTCAATAAAACGTAAACTCGTTAATAATATTAGCGCTGTGATCTCAGTTATTTTATTCACCATATTTTTAACCGTTGATTTAAGTGTTGATACTTGGGTGGAAGATCAGTTCAATCAGTCTTTAACTAATAAAGCTAACTACTTAAAAACCTTAGTTGAAGATGACAACAACGTGGTTGAATTTGATTTTGCTGGTGAGTTTATGTCGGAGTATGAAGCAGCCGATGCCACGGAGTTTTACCAGTTATGGCATGGCCGTGATGTGTTTGAACGCTCGGACTCATTAGCGCTTTATGAAAATGCTAACCTGCCTTTTTTAGAAATGCCGATAAACGAATCTAAAATTATAGATTACGAGCTTCCTAACGGGCGTGATGGCCGCGCACTTATCAGTCACTTTGTAGCCCAAAAAGATGATAGAAATCCCACTCATTCTGCTGTTTTTAATACCATGACGCTTGCAATCGCAGCGCCGACAGCCGAACTTAATAAAGTACTGATTATTATTGATGTCGTCTTTATTTTAACCTGTGTGCTTGGTGTGTTTGGGGTGCGCTATTTAGTGACACGTATTGTAAATAAAGGCCTACACCCGCTACACAATTTAAACGATCAAATTAAGTTACTCGATATTACCGGTGTTGCGCAAACAATAGAAAGCGACTTTAAAGTAGAAGAAATAGAACCCATACGAAATGAACTAAATAAGTTTATTACCGTTAATCAGCAACTCTATAGTAATGAAAAACGCCTAACAAGCGATATTGCACATGAGCTAAAAACCCCAATAGCTGAACTCATAAGCCTTTCAGAAGTGGCTATTCGCTACCCTGATGATAAACGTATTAGCGACACCTATACCAGTGATGTACTTAATATTTCACAGCGTATGAAAACAATTGTTAGCAACCTATTACTGTTGCAGCGCTCAAGTAGCAGTACAATGCAATTGAATGCGCAAAATATCATTCTAAATAACTTAGTAAATCAAATTATTGATGAGCTGACCTTTAAACACCCAACTATTAAAACGCGTTTAAATAACGAAATAAGTGACGAGATTACACTTAATGCTGACGAATTTAGTTTAAATACCATTTTGTGTAACTTAATCGATAACGCACTATTTTATGGACTTCCTGAGGCGCCAATTAAATTAACTGCCGTAAATAACAGCACAAACATGATCATCTCTGTTAGTAACAAAGTAAATAAACCACTAAGTGGTGAACAGCTAATTGCTATTTTTGACCCGCTCTATCAGCTAGATTCATCTAGAACTAATAATCAGCGCCATGGTTTAGGATTATCAATTGTACAGAGCTTATGTAACTTAAATGGCTTTACTATTACGGCCAGTAATACCGAAAACAATACGTTAACGTTTATATTAACGTTACCTCTGAAGTAAATTTAGGTTAGTATTTACACTACTAATTTTGAGATTTTAAGGACAAACCATGAATGCTCTTACCCGTGTTAGCCACTTTTTTATTGTGGCATTACTTATAACATTTAGCTTTAACAGCTATGCAGCACCTGCCTTATATAAAATAGAAAAAAATGGCGTCAGCTCTTACTTATTTGGCACCGTACACGTTGGTGATGCCAGCATGAAAGGCTTACCTAAAAATGTAACCGATGCGATTAGCGCAAGCAAAGAAGTGATTGTTGAAGTTGATATAAGCAAACTTACACCACTTGAAATGCAACAGCGCTCAATGCCATTTATGATGCTAAGTGACGGTAAAACACTGCAAACTGAGCTTTCAAAGCAAAATTATACCAAGCTAAAAGATTACTTTGCTAAAAAGTCGATTGATATTGCTATGTTTAATGGCTTAAAGCCTTGGGCTGTTATGGTGACTATGATGCAAATTGAATTTCAAAATGCAGGATATTCAGATAAAACCGGTATAGACAAGCAAGTGCTTAGTTATGCTAAAGAGCATAATATTAAAATTGGCGAGCTTGAAACCCTAGAGCAACAACTACAAATGTTTGATGGTATGGCGCTACTAAGCAATGAAATGATTGAAGAAACCTTTGAGCAACTAGCCGATATTAATACTTACTTTATCAAGTTAGTTAATGCGTGGAAAAGCGGTGACATGGACACACTAACCGATTACTACAACATGAGTTTTGATGACAGTAATTACGGTGAAATTAGCGAGCAAGTAATGCTAACTAACCGTAATAATAATTGGGTTAAACAACTCACACCGCGTTTAGCAAACGAGCAGCTATTTATTGCTGTAGGCGCTTTGCATTTACCTGAAAAACACGGGTTACTTAAACAACTTCGAGATAAAGGCTTTAGCGTTACTCGTCTTTAAAATAAAAATGGGTTGAGTGAATTCCCACTCAACCTTTCTCTGAGCTTTTAATGAAAGTCTTCCATTTTTAAGTAATTCTCTATTCCTTTAATTTTGTCTGCCGCATGATGATTTACATAAATCACTGTACTTGTATTGGCAGCACAAATTTTCTCTATTAGTAGCAGTACACGTTGCCTGTTTGCTTCATCTAAGCCTAAGCAAGGTTCATCTAAAATAAGTAACGTTGGATGTTTTACCATAGCCCGCACAATTAACAACATACGCTGATCGCCGTACGATAGCTGGGTGAATGAGGTATTTTGCTTATCACTTAAACCAATAAATGCCAGCCACTGTTGAGCAATATTAATTTGTGCGTCGCTCGGTTTTTGATATAAACCTATGCTATCGTAAAATCCTGAAATAACAGTATTTAAAGCCGATATACTTACGCGGTAATCCATATGTAGCGCGTTAGATATAAAACCAATATGCTGTTTTATATCCCAAATACTCTCCCCTGTCCCACGTTTAAAACCGAACACTTCAATGTCATTGTTATAACACTGTGGGTTATCACCTGTTATTAAATTTAATAAGCATGTTTTGCCTGAACCGTTCGCTCCACTGAGCTGCCAATGCTGATGCTTTTCTATAGTCCAATTGAGATTTTTGAATATGCTTACATCACTGTAACTAACTTTAGCATTACTCAATTTAACTAAGGTATTACCGGTGAATGCCTTTTGCTCTTGTTCGGTATCAGGAGATGGCACATCCAATGAGGTATGTTCTAAATGAAGTAGTTTTAGTAAATCACTCAATTGCTCACTGTCTGGCTTTGCTAAAGTATGTAACAAGCAACCTTGGCTTACATAGCCATAGTGAGTAATGAATGAAGGGATTTCGTCTAGGCGGTTTAGTACAAAAACAAAAGTAATAGTTTGGCTAAGTTCTATGAGTATTTTATTGAGCTGCTGGCAAGATTGTACGTCGAGTCCATGAAATGGCTCATCAAGCACGACTAACTCACTATGGGAGCTGAGTGCTTTTATAAGTAGGAGTTTACGAGTTTCACCCGTTGAAAGGTCTCTAAAATGCCTATTTAGTAATGAGCTAAATTTAAATAACTCTATTAGCTGCGCTAATAACTCATCATTATTACTATGCCCTGTAAAAACAAGGTCTTTAACGAGGGTGTGCTTTTCATGCTCTAATTCTTGAGCTAGTAACTGTTTATGCGAATCTGAAGACACGAGCATAAGCTTATTAATACTACTTATACGCTTACCACTTTCGCACTTAGCCTCACCGATTAACGCAGCTGTCAGTGCAGATTTACCAGCTCCATTAGCACCTAAAAGTAACCAATGTTCTCCTAGGTTTACTTGCCAATCTAGGTTGCATATATCGTAACGGCTTTTACCTTGCCCTTGTAAGTAACCATTAAATTGCTCAAGCGTAATTGACTGCACTAACTTTTCCTAATAAACCTTAAAACAGCAAGTTAACGTATATTAAAAGTGCTTAGCAAGCTTGTTATCCGCAAAATTAATTTATTTCACTAACAACGCTAATACTATTTAATACGTCTTTAATTGCTTGCTGGCTTATTGGCTTATGAATATGGAGGTTAGCTCCGTATTCATAAACTCGCTCTATATCATTTTGTGAGGTATTTGCTGTTATAACAATAATTGGCATTACTTTATTAAGATCGGAACGTATTTTTTTAATAGCCTCAAACCCATCCATTACTGGCATGTTTAGGTCCATAAAAACAATATCGTACTGATTTTCACTCACCATATCACACGCAACTTTACCATTTTCTGCGCAATCATAGCTTAAACCTAATAAGCTAAGTATGCGGGTTAATAACATGGTGTTTAATGGATTATCTTCAACGACTAAACACGTTAGCTTGTCGTTTACTTTAAGAGGTGTTAGGAGGGCTTTACTTATTGTTACTGGTAAACACAAAGACACCAAAGCACCATGAGTTTTATTATTTGTAAAAGTAATTTCACCATGCAGTGCTTTTACAACGTATTGAACCCGGGTCAGGCCTGTTCTTAACCCTTGAAAGTGATTGGTTTGTTTAAATGAGTCAAATTCAAGACTGGTAATCTTCTTCGAAAAGCCACTGCCAGTGTCACTCACTGTTAAATGAAATTCATCATTTAAAAGCTTAGCTGAAACAGTAATTTCACCTTTTTGTGTAAACTTAATTGCATTACTAATTAATTCTGTAAGTGTGTGCTGCAAACGTTGATGATCCAATTTACATACACAATTTAACGATTCATCTAAAGAGCTAACTAGTTTTAGGCCTTTTTGCTTACACGCATGCTTGTAAGCTATTACTACTTTATTATACGACTCTAAAAGGTTTTCGTCATTTAAATGCGGTACCCATTTACCTGCACTTAAAGCCTGCAAGTCTTGTAATTCATCTAATATGGCTATTAACCTAAGCGCGCAATAGTTAGCTTGGGTTTTAACGCTTTGCTGTTTATCAGAAACCTCTAGCTCCTCAATAGACATAATAAGTCCCTGCAAAGGTGTTCTAAATTCGTGACTAGCTCTGGCAATAAAATGTTCTTTATTTTGACTTGTTTGATAAACAAAATCTTTTTGTTTTTGTAGCTCTAAAAGCGTGTCTGAAACCTCTTTTTCCATTGGTATAAAAACAAATCTTAACTCAATAAGTAATAATGTCATTGCCAATAACCAGCATAGTATCTCTAGGTTGGCGACCCAATTTACTTTTTTAACAGCTTGAGATTCAAATAAGCTCACTGCCTTATCAAGCTTTGTTAATAACGTTTCAACATGCTTTATAGAAAATACTGAGTGGTTTATCTCTCCTTGCTGATACAAAAGCCGCTCTGTTTGTTCTATATAGTCAAATACCGCTTTATCTAACCCTATCGTTTCACCAAAATATAAGTCTACTAACGCTGGATTTAAGTAAATGTATTCGTCATCAGAGTTTTTAGTTAATAATGTTTGATGGGACTTTTTAAATGTATTGAGGGACTTCTCAAGTGACTCAGTATGAGCTGGCGAGTAATTACTGATGTTAAGCATAGCATTACTGTGCCAAGCAATTTTCTGTGAGAGCATACGCTGGCTACCAGCGATGTTAATAATTTTTGCATCAAACTTCTGAACAGAAAAACTATGCTGCATTAATAAAGCAGAGCCACTTATTAATAGCGCTATTGCAATTAGTGCCCATCGGTAACGTGTTCTCACGCTTTTAATAATATTGAACATGTATAAACCAGTTTTTTATATAAGTGTAGACTAATTTTTTAAAACGAAGAATCAGTCAAAATAATTAAGCGAATTATTAATACCCAATAAAAAAGCCCAGCATCAAGCTGGGCCATAGTAGTAAAATTATATTAGCGATTCTCTAATCGATTATAATCGAACATTCCATATTCTATCCCACGATACTTTTTAGCTGTATCGTGCAATATATCGCTGTATTGCCAAAACTGTGGATGAGTACGTCGAATACCAAACTTAGATTTCAAAGCACCATAATCGGCTTCTATTTGCATCATAGGCAATTGCTCGGCAAAAGCATTTACTTGCTGCTCGTTATTTAAATACCAAATAGCTGCGGGGTAATCACCGATAAAGCCAGGAACAATAGTCGCGGTATCTTCTTCATAAGCACGTTGACCATCTTCGTTTAGTAAACTAGAAATATTGTAGTGCGCATTATGGTGAATAATAGTGTAGCCCTTATGGCTATCATCTTTTTGCTTTACAAGTACAAAGGAAAGCTGAGGTAACAAGTTTACCGCTTTTGCTGGCATGTTACTTACTACATTTAACGGCTTTGGTACTTCAGTGTAGTTGTATCTTTCACTTAAAACTGGCGCTAAGGCTTCTTTCATCAAAGTATATAGCTCATGCTGTGGATCATCAGTTTTATAGTTAATACCACTTGGCTGACTAAATTCTCGGTTATTTTTAAAGAACTTAGATAAGTCAGGTGGTGAGTTACGATACCACTGCTTTTTGATTTGATTACGTTTAGCCTCAGGTAACAATGCTAAAAAGTTTTGCTCTCCCTCTAAACGTAAAAAATCCATATATAGGCGTGTCACTAATTGATGGCCTATATTTCCGTACACATCAAAGCCTGCTACAAGCAAATAGTGAATACGCTCAAACAAAGCATAATCTAATATCCAGGTGGTTTTAGGCTCTTGACCAATAAAACCTTTAACTACAGTTGCACTATCAAAATGGCGGAAAATAGTTAGTGCCGCATTTTTATTATGTCCATCACCTTTCCAAAGTAAGTCTGTTGTAAGGTGCTCACCACCTTTGAACATTTTGTTAGCCAACTCTACTTTCGCCTGTAAATACTTTTTCTCGCGAACTGAATATTTAACCCAGCTAGAAATGGGTAAGGCATTACTTTCCTCAGCGGCAGGAAGCTCTAATGCCTCTTCATGTTGCATTAGCATTTCCCCTACAGCCGGAGTCGCTACTTTATTAGGATCAGCAAAAGCCACCCAAAAATGATCGTTTATAACATTTAAAGCAATCTGACCACGACAAACAGGCCCTTTTATAAAGCCCATAATAATTAACTCTGCCTCATCAAGCATAAATTGATACTTAGAATTAATTGGAATAACTTCGAAAGTTTTAAAAGGGTTAGATGCTGCCTTAGCCTCATAACTCGGCATTTGCGTAACCGTATAATCTGGTGCAATAAACTGCTCATATAAACGCAGTAATTTAGCTTCATTAAGCTCAAGAGGTAAATGTGTTTTAGAAAGTATGGTTGTACGCTCTTGCATAAAACGATAATAAACACGGCTAACTTTAGGGTCATCGTATGGGCGACGCGTGTTAATTAACTTTATTTCCTCACCAGGAGGCGTACTTGAGCGAACTAGTTTGAAAAAGCTTTGTGGGTTTTCTGAAGTAAAATAAATATGTGCTAAAAACCAATGCTCATAAATATACCGTGCTGATAACTGATACTTTAAGCTATCTTGATTTAAAAATGCTTCCCAGCCCGCTATTTTATTCTGATCATATTTACTCGGTGGCTGAATATGTGACATTTTACCACCACCTTTAAGCCAGTTCTGTAAATGATTAAACTCTTCACGCGAAACACCAGGTAAACCATAAGGCATGCCGCCATGAGGTTGATCATTTGCCAATTGATCAAACTCACCCATTGTTGCGCAGGTTTGCGAACGCGCTAACGAAAAGTCGAACTCATCATCTAGCACTTCATTTACTGGCAATTCATGGCTTTGCTTTAGCACCAGGCTATTAAATAACACACTGCCCGCTAAGTTAGCTTCTTCACTTTGCACGCGCTCATTTAGCACTGGCGTAAAGTTTTTTTCTCGCCATTGCTGAGTATTAGTTGCATCAAATAATAAACGGCTTGGGGTCGTTGCCAATAAACGAGTTCCATCGTAAACAAGCTCTTTACTCACCCCCCGGTCAATACCTTCAGGGGATGAGAGCTTCAGTTGACATGGTGCATCGTAACAACCATGACAAACGACGCAGCGGGTATCGAGTACAGGTTTTACATTTTGTAAAAAATCAGCACCAGCACCTGTGGTATGAGGCACCATTCTCTCTTGTGTTTGTTCAGGTCCAAAAAGATCATCGTAGTGAGCATTTCCCAAATATGCACAACCACTTAAAATAATGAGTACTATCGTACTTATTAGTATTTTTCTCATTCGTCGTCCTCATCACCTAAATCAAATGTGGGCATCATATCCATTTGAGGAGAAACGAATGTATTCTGACCTTCAGTATTCAAAACAATACTTAAAAGAGGGCCATGCGTTAATGTTATCTGCGCATCGTGCTCTTGATCTAATATAGCTAAGTACAGAGGATTAGTTATAAGCAACTCATAACCGCTAACAGTAATAGCGACACTGCTATCTTCACTTGGGTTCTGGCAAATTTGAGCAAGTGACTCATCATCAAGTCCAATTGATATTTCAAAATCAGGCTGCTCTAAGTCTCTATTACTTAATGATTCATCTAATAGAAATAAAGGGAGGGTTAAATTACTATCTTGTTCAAATTCCATTGCGTTCTCTGCACTTTCTGACGATTTAATTGACGAGTATTATATCAAACTAGCGAGCAAATTAACGCTAAAGCTAATGTAACTGTGTTTAAACGTCATCCATAACAGATTCGATCACCGAAAATGCAGCACCTTGAGGGTCGCATATAACACTAAAACGACCAACATCGGGGATATCTGTTGCAGGAACACATACTTGTCCACCTAAGCTAGCGGCTTTGCTAACAATTACATCGCAACTCTCTACTGCAAAATAAATCATCCAATGAGCAGGGGTATCATCGGGCCATTCACTTGTCATTTCAAGCATACCGGCAATTGGTTGTCCATCGACTAAAAATAAAATGTAGTCCATCCCTTCCATAGGCTTTATTTCGCTTTCCCAGCCTAGTAAAGCACAGTAAAAGTCTCGACTTACTTTACTATCTCTTGTTGCTAACTCATGCCAATAAGGCGTATTTAATTCACCTAAGTGCTTACAACCTGTATGCTCATTCCCCTGCCATAGTGCAACAGTTGCGCCTACTGGATCTTTTAGCATAAGCATGCGACCTGCATTCATAACATCATGAGGGCCGGCAATAACTTCAGCACCCAGTTCTTTTGCTTTTAGCGCACAATCATCAACATTCTCGACGGCAATGTAAGCCAACCAATGACTTGGGATACCTGCACTAATTTGCTCTTTAGGCATTTCGTACATTGCAGCGATATCATCACCTTGCTTTTGTAGCATGGTGTAGTATATGTTCTCTCCAATAGGTTGATCGTCATGCCCCCAATCAAATAATGATGTATAAAACGCCTTACCGTCTTTCCAATTGTGCGTACAAAGCTCTGACCAACAAAAAATACCATGCGGATGGTTTTCAACTTTACTCATGATTAAGCCCTTATTATTCTAATTTTACCTAAACGAACTCTGTCACATTTTATAAACGAGATAATGGAACAGACTATAAATTGAGATTAGAGCAATAACTAAGCGGAGTCGATAAAAGAAGGGCAAAAATTCGTTATTCAGTTGTTTCATATTTGAGGTTTTTAACGCAGTTAGGGTCAGATTTAATCCCTCAAATTGATTAAATATTATTGCTGATCGATATAAATTATTTACCAAGAAGTCCTTCGCTCTAGAGGAATACCTAAATCACTTTTCTGCAGATGTAAAAAAGCCCGACTATTTCTAGTCGGGCTCTCTACAATTTGAAGTCGGTGCGCTACGCAGTAGGATGTCGTAGTGCCCACAGCGGTAGGAAGTCACAGTGAAATGCTACACTATCTTTGTGTCGCGATATGAGTGTGTATTAATTGCGCGAATTTCACTTTTCTTCAGACGTAAAAAAGCCCGACTATTTCTAGTCGGGCTCTCTACAATTTGAAGCCTGGTAATGTCCTACTTTCACATAGCAAATGCTACACTATCATCGGCGCTGTTTCGTTTCACTACTGAGTTCGGCATGGAATCAGGTGGGTCCAAAACGCTATTGTCACCAAGCAAATTAGGTGCAAAGAATCAATGACAAGCACGTAGTGCTACCATTTTCTTTGCGCAAGGTGCCTCAACTTTAACGCTACGCGCTAAGAGTCACCTCTTGAATTTGGAAAATATCTGATAATATTTTTTAAGTCTTTCTAAGTAATTTCTACTTTAGTTATATTAACTTCTTCGCTTGTTTCACTATCACATAAAACGCGTTTGGCGTTGTATGGTTAAGCCTCACGGGTAATTAGTACAAGTTAGCTTAATGGCTCACACCACTTCCACATCTTGCCTATCAACGTTGTAGTCTTCAACGGCCCTTCAGAGACTTTAAAAGTCTAGTGAGAACTCATCTCGAGGCCTGCTTCGCGCTTAGATGCTTTCAGCGCTTATCAGTTCCGAACGTAGCTACCGGGCAATGCCATTGGCATGACAACCCGAACACCAGCGGTTCGTTCACTCCGGTCCTCTCGTACTAGGAGCAACCCCTCTCAATTCTCAAACGCCCACGGCAGATAGGGACCGAACTGTCTCACGACGTTCTAAACCCAGCTCGCGTACCACTTTAAATGGCGAACAGCCATACCCTTGGGACCGACTTCAGCCCCAGGATGTGATGAGCCGACATCGAGGTGCCAAACACCGCCGTCGATATGAACTCTTGGGCGGTATCAGCCTGTTATCCCCGGAGTACCTTTTATCCGTTGAGCGATGGCCCTTCCATTCAGAACCACCGGATCACTATGACCTACTTTCGTACCTGCTCGACGTGTCTGTCTCGCAGTTAAGCTGGCTTCTACCATTACACTAACCGTACGATGTCCGACCGTACTTAGCCAACCTTCGTGCTCCTCCGTTACTCTTTAGGAGGAGACCGCCCCAGTCAAACTACCCACCAGGCACTGTCCGTAACCCCGATTCAGGGGCCAACGTTAGAACATCAAAACTACAAGGGTGGTATTTCAAGGACGACTCCACAACAACTAGCGTCGCTGCTTCAAAGTCTCCCACCTATCCTACACATGTAGGTTCAATGTTCAGTGCCAAGCTGTAGTAAAGGTTCACGGGGTCTTTCCGTCTAGCCGCGGGTACACAGCATCTTCACTGCGATTTCAATTTCACTGAGTCTCGGGTGGAGACAGCGTGGCCATGGTTACACCATTCGTGCAGGTCGGAACTTACCCGACAAGGAATTTCGCTACCTTAGGACCGTTATAGTTACGGCCGCCGTTTACCGGGGCTTCGATCAAGAGCTTCTCCCTAAGGATAACCCCATCAATTAACCTTCCGGCACCGGGCAGGTGTCACACCGTATACGTCATCTTGCGATTTTGCACAGTGCTGTGTTTTTAATAAACAGTCCCAGCCACCTGGTCACTGCGGCTCCCGTCCGCTTAGAGAGCAAGTCTCATCACAGATAGGAGCGTACCTTCTCCCGAAGTTACGGTACGATTTTGCCTAGTTCCTTCACCCGAGTTCTCTCAAGCGCCTTAGTATTCTCTACCTGACCACCTGTGTCGGTTTGGGGTACGATTCCATATAATCTGAAGCTTAGAGGCTTTTCCTGGAAGTATGGCATCAACAACTTCATCACCGTAGTGACTCGTCTCGTGTCTCAGTCTTAATAGCAACCCGGATTTACCTAAGTCGCCAACCTACTCACTTTCACATGGACTACCAACGCCATGCTTGTTTAGCCTGCTCCGTCCCCCCATCGCAATTATATCGAGTACAGAAATATTAATCTGTTTCCCATCGACTACGCCTTTCGGCCTCGCCTTAGGGGTCGACTTACCCTACCCTGATTAACATGGGATAGGAACCCTTGGTCTTCCGGCGTGGGAGTTTTTCACTCCCATTATCGTTACTCATGTCAGCATTCGCACTTCTGATACGTCCAGCATACCTCCCGGTACACCTTCAACCGCTTACAGAACGCTCCCCTACCACTCAGAATAAATTCTGAATCCGCAGCTTCGGTGCATAGTTTAGCCCCGTTACATCTTCCGCGCAGACCGACTCGACCAGTGAGCTATTACGCTTTCTTTAAAGGATGGCTGCTTCTAAGCCAACCTCCTGGCTGTCTGGGCCTTTCCACATCGTTTCCCACTTAACTATGACTTTGGGACCTTAGCTGGCGGTCTGGGTTGTTTCCCTCTTCACGACGGACGTTAGCACCCGCCGTGTGTCTCCCGGATATTACTTTACGGTATTCGGAGTTTGCAAAGGGTTGGTAAGTCGGGATGACCCCCTAGCCTTAACAGTGCTCTACCCCCGTAAGTATTCGTCCGAGGCTCTACCTAAATAGATTTCGGGGAGAACCAGCTATCTCCCGGTTTGATTAGCCTTTCACTCCTAGCCACAGGTCATCCCCTAACTTTTCAACGTTAGTGGGTTCGGTCCTCCAGTTGATGTTACTCAACCTTCAACCTGCCCATGGCTAGATCACCGGGTTTCGGGTCTATACCTTGCAACTAGTCGCCCAGTTAAGACTCGGTTTCCCTACGGCTACCCTATTCGGTTAACCTCGCTACAAAATATAAGTCGCTGACCCATTATACAAAAGGTACGCAGTCACCCAACAAGTAGGCTCCTACTGCTTGTACGTACACGGTTTCAGGTTCTATTTCACTCCCCTCACAGGGGTTCTTTTCGCCTTTCCCTCACGGTACTGGTTCACTATCGGTCAGTTGGGAGTATTTAGCCTTAGATGATGGTCCACCTATATTCAGTCAAAGTTTCACGTGCTCCGACCTACTCGATTTCACTTAAAATGTCTTTTCATGTACGGGACTATCACCCTGTATCGTGGCACTTTCCAGAGCCTTCCATTAACACATAATAAGCTTAAGGGCTGTTCCGATTTCGCTCGCCGCTACTTTCGGAATCTCGGTTGATTTCTTTTCCTACGGGTACTTAGATGTTTCAGTTCTCCGCGTTCGCCTCGTTAACCTATGTATTCAGTTAACGATACCTGCAAGCAGGTGGGTTTCCCCATTCGGAAATCCTAGTCTCAAGCGCTTTTTACTAGCTTGACTAGGCTTATCGCAAGTTAATACGTCCTTCATCGCCTCCAACTGCCAAGGCATCCACCGTGTACGCTTAGTCACTTAACCATACAACCCAAACGGGTCTTTGTTGTGTGACAGTTTAACTTCGCCAGAAGTTAATATTGAATACTAAAGTAGATACCAATCAATCAACGTAAACGTTAATTAAATGGCACTGAATGGTACTGCTACCATTCTTTTTTTACTTTTGAAAACTCTTGATAAATACAAAGTATCTATCAGAATTTTATTATCAGCTTTTCCAAATTTTTAAAGAGCAAGAGATACAAAAACCTCTCAAAATTAAACACACTCTATTCTCAGGCGGTTAATGGCCCGATAAAGAATATTTATTTTTAAGAAGTAAAAGTGGTGGAGCTAAGCAGGATCGAACTGCTGACCTCCTGCGTGCAAGGCAGGCGCTCTCCCAGCTGAGCTATAGCCCCACATATGCTGGTACTTACTGTTTTAACCATCTTCTTGATTAGACAAGAAGTGGTGGGTCTGAGTAGATTTGAACTACCGACCTCACCCTTATCAGGGGTGCGCTCTAACCAGCTGAGCTACAGACCCAAAACAATAAGTGTTGTTCTCTTTACAATAACAATCATCTGTGTGGACACTACGAACAAATAAGTTCTAAATCGTATAAGGAGGTGATCCAGCCCCAGGTTCCCCTAGGGCTACCTTGTTACGACTTCACCCCAGTCATGAATCACTCCGTGGTAAACGTCCTCCCGAGGGTTAGACTATCTACTTCTGGAGCAACCCACTCCCATGGTGTGACGGGCGGTGTGTACAAGGCCCGGGAACGTATTCACCGCGTCATTCTGATACGCGATTACTAGCGATTCCGACTTCATGGAGTCGAGTTGCAGACTCCAATCCGGACTACGACGCACTTTAAGTGATTCGCTTACTCTCGCGAGTTCGCAGCACTCTGTATGCGCCATTGTAGCACGTGTGTAGCCCTACACGTAAGGGCCATGATGACTTGACGTCGTCCCCACCTTCCTCCGGTTTATCACCGGCAGTCTCCTTAGAGTTCTCAGCATTACCTGCTAGCAACTAAGGATAGGGGTTGCGCTCGTTGCGGGACTTAACCCAACATCTCACAACACGAGCTGACGACAGCCATGCAGCACCTGTATCAGAGTTCCCGAAGGCACCAAACCATCTCTGGTAAGTTCTCTGTATGTCAAGTGTAGGTAAGGTTCTTCGCGTTGCATCGAATTAAACCACATGCTCCACCGCTTGTGCGGGCCCCCGTCAATTCATTTGAGTTTTAACCTTGCGGCCGTACTCCCCAGGCGGTCTACTTAATGCGTTAGCTTTGAAAAACAGAGCCGAGGCTCCGAGCTTCTAGTAGACATCGTTTACGGCGTGGACTACCGGGGTATCTAATCCCGTTTGCTCCCCACGCTTTCGTACATGAGCGTCAGTGTTGACCCAGGTGGCTGCCTTCGCCATCGGTATTCCTTCAGATCTCTACGCATTTCACCGCTACACCTGAAATTCTACCACCCTCTATCACACTCTAGTTTGCCAGTTCGAAATGCAGTTCCCAGGTTGAGCCCGGGGCTTTCACATCTCGCTTAACAAACCGCCTGCGTACGCTTTACGCCCAGTAATTCCGATTAACGCTCGCACCCTCCGTATTACCGCGGCTGCTGGCACGGAGTTAGCCGGTGCTTCTTCTGTCAGTAACGTCACACATGATGGGTATTAACCACCACGCTTTCCTCCTGACTGAAAGTGCTTTACAACCCGAAGGCCTTCTTCACACACGCGGCATGGCTGCATCAGGCTTGCGCCCATTGTGCAATATTCCCCACTGCTGCCTCCCGTAGGAGTCTGGGCCGTGTCTCAGTCCCAGTGTGGCTGATCATCCTCTCAAACCAGCTAGGGATCGTCGCCTTGGTGAGCCATTACCTCACCAACTAGCTAATCCCACTTGGGCCAATCTAAAGGCGAGAGCCGAAGCCCCCTTTGGTCCGTAGACATTATGCGGTATTAGCAGTCGTTTCCAACTGTTGTCCCCCACCTCAAGGCATGTTCCCAAGCATTACTCACCCGTCCGCCGCTCGTCAGCAAAATAGCAAGCTACTTTCTGTTACCGCTCGACTTGCATGTGTTAGGCCTGCCGCCAGCGTTCAATCTGAGCCATGATCAAACTCTTCAATTAAAAAGTTTTATGTCTTTCGACAGCTCAATGAATTCTGAATTTTTGTTTTTGTTGCCAAAAACGAATTGACTGTGCGTTATTATTTTCACTTTTAAAAAAGTGAAATCAAAACAGCTCAAGGCTGAATCTTTTAATAACATATGGTCACTCAGTTTCAATTGAGACTCTAATTTGTTTGCCTCATTACTTGCTCAATAAAGAACGAAGTAGCTTGGCTGTTAGAACTCAATCTGTACGAGTGCCCACACAGATGATTGCTTTATATTGTTAAAGAACGTTTTGAGTCGCTTTAGCGTCTCAAGGGATGCGAATAATACACCCTTTATTTTTCGAGTCAAGACTTAGTTTTAAACTTTCTTTTGGAAGATTTAAAACCGAAGTTTTATTTAACTCTCTGAGTAGTTCGTGCCTCGCTATGCGTTGCCGTTTCCCGTCTCAGTGGGGTCGCATTATAGGGAGATCCGAAAACAGATCAACCCTTTTTTTAGATCTTTTTACTGTTCGAACAAAAATAGAACAAAACCACGTAAAACCACATGAAAACCCGTCTAAGATGATGCTTTTTTATGCTCTTATTTATTATTTAATACAAATATCATTGCTATGTTTGATTTAGGCGTTAAGATAGCAAGTTCACAATGTTAAATTAATGTTTATTTCCTGTTTATTGGTAGATCTAAAATGAAATTACCCGATCAAAAATCTTTTATCTTCTCTGTTATTCTTGCTGTAGTTGGTTTTGTTGTTGTTGAGTTTGCTTTAGGCGGCTTAGCTTTAGACCCTGCATTACTATTTGGTGCTGGTTTATTAATAGGTGCGATTGCTATTGCTGCAATATCATCTGATGTGACTGAAGAAGCTGAAGTTAAAACAAAAACGCTTTATGTTGGTAACCTTCCTTATCGTGCAAACGAAGGTGTGGTTCGTGCATTATTTGAAGAACAAGGCAAAGTATTCAATGTTCGTTTATTAAAGGATAAGAATACTGGCAAACGTCGTGGATTTGGTTTTGTTGAAATGGCGCAAGCTGATGCAGACAATGCAATTGATAACTTGAACGATAGCGAGTTCCAACAACGTACTTTAAAGGTACGTGAAGCAAAACAAAAACAAGAAGATGATTCTAATGCTCTACGTACTGAGACGGATCAGTCAGTGTAACTAGCTTTACCGCTAGCTTATTGCTAAACACATCAGCCGTTGCATAATATTGCAGCGGCTTTTTTATGTCTGTTTGTTTATCCACACATAAGTTAAGTTGGTTAAGTAGGAAGTTGACTCTATTTGCTATCGCTACACCTGAATCAAGTAATTTTACATTCCCTTCAAAGTACTGACTAATCGGCCCTGCTAATATCGGAAAGTGCGTACACCCTAGTACAAGTACATCTATAGTTTTATCTATATGTAGTTCATCAAGTACTTGATACAACTTATTTGTATCGAAAGAGCCTGTAAAAAAGCATTTCTCAGCTAACGTTACTAATTCAACACTGCTATAAAGGTTAACGATTACATTACGTGCATGTTCAGCAATTAATGTTTTTGTGTATGAACTGGCGACCGTTGCCGGTGTGGCTAACAAGCCAATATGATTTGAGCGTGTTAATTCTGCCGCAGGCTTTATTGCTGGTACAACACCTACAATAGGAATATCCGTAATTTGGCGAACAGCGCTGAGTGCAGATGTAGAAGCGGTGTTACACGCTATTACAATTAAATCGACGTTAAGCGTGTTGGCTTTGATGAAATGAATAAGTGAACATAATCGGTTAATTATAGTTTGTTGGGACTGAGCACCATAAGGTAGTAATGCATTATCCATAAAATAGCTGTACTGAGCATTGGGGATACTTTGCTTGATATGTTCAAGTACAGTAGTTCCACCAATACCTGAATCAAAGACCATTATATGCGCTGACAAACTACCGTTCCTACTTTACTTTAAGATCGGCAGTTTGCCATGAGGTTTTTATAAAAGAAAGTAGTTTAACTTTGCGTGGCTTCTAAATCAGTAAGCCTGTCGGCTGCTGAATTTAACTGATTAAGGTTTTCGAACATAGACTTTGTATAATCTACTAACTTATCTATTTGTTCCTGATCTTGATTTAACCATTGGAGAATGCCAGCTAGCTGATTTTGTAATCCAAGCTCACCCGCTTTTTCAAAAGCATTTTTAAGGTCGTCATTAAAAGGGGCTAACCCCTCTGCTACTTGTTTTTCTGGTGCTGGTTTATATTCTTCATAGCTTTTAACTGTTGCTATTGTTTTTGTTTGGCGTAAATCCATAGAAAAAGCCACCAGCTGATCGCTGTCTAAACTCAGCTCTTGCGCTTGTTCAAATGCTTCATCTAAATCACCACCAAAAAAGGTTTTACTTAGATCTTGTAAGTCTTCCATCATCGCATTAATAGCTTCTTGCTCTTGCTCGTTTAAGTCACCATTTACCGACATCGAAAATGATACCTGTCGAGATTGCGATGATGAGCTTGCAAACGACTCACTATTACTGTTTTGCTGATAGCCACTTGCCGATTGAGATTCAAATGCATCAGCAAAGCTAATACTTACCTCATCGCCTTCTGCGGTAGTGAATTTATACTCTGCATTGCTAGTCATACTGACATATTGAGCCTGGCTTATATTTACGCTGGCAGGTTGTGGGTTAAATAACGACTCTTCAAACTTATCCAGCCCATTGTAAATTCCCTCTTTGGACTTATTAATGCCCTCTTCCATGTCATCATTAAATACGCCAGTACCTTTGAGTTCATCAACAGCGTCATCAATCCCTATTTGGACTCCTTTGCGCGCATCGCCTAGCATATCTTTGAGCTTTTCGTCATCAGCGCCGTTAGCTTTTGCTTTATTTACAGCACTACTTACAAAATCGAGTACGTTTTTTACTATTTCATCAAAATCAAATAGTGGTTTATCTGCTTTTTTTTCTGCGATAGGTAATCCAAGCTGCTCAGCCATTTTATCGCCAAGCACCTTTGCAGCCAACTCTCGGCCTCGTTGTTGATAGCTATCTTGAGGAGACGTAATTGTAGGTTGCTGTATATCAGCTTTATTATTGAATTTATTGATGTTGTTGTTTGGCGTAAAGCCATAATTACCTATTTTCATGATTCGTCTCCTAAGCGTGCGTAGTTTATTATCGGCTATAACAATAAAAACTAAAGTACAATGTTCAATAAAACAGCATAAATGCTAGCCAAAACTAGACAAATACGCAGCGCTCCCTACAATAGCGCCGATAAACAGATCTTAGATAAGGTAGTAGCGTTAATGGCAGTTATTAAAATAGATACCACACAGTACCAAGCGCAGTTAAGTGAAAAAGAGCAGCGTATTAGTGCGCAGTTTCAACGTTTTGGTGTGGAGCAATTAGAAGTATTTAGCTCAGAGCCAACTAACTACCGCCAACGTGCTGAATTTAGAGTATGGCACGACGGTGACGATCTGTTTCACATTATGTTTGATCAACAAACAAAAGAAAAAATCCGTGTTGATACATTTGATCCAGCAGCGCCTCTAGTAGGTGAAATAATGCAGGTGATGATTGAGAATCTTAAGCCTTGTGAAATATTACGCCGTAAGTTATTTCAAATCGATTACCTATCAACGCTAAGCGGTGAAATTTTAGTAAGCTTGCTTTATCACAAACCACTGGATGATGAATGGTTAAGTGAAATTAAAGCACTGAAAGAAAAGCTTAGCAGTAAATACAAAATTGACTTTATAGGCCGTGCTCGCAAACAAAAAGAAGTGCTGGGTGATGACTTTGTAACTGAGCGTTTAACAGTTAATGGTCAAGAGCTTATTTATCAACAAGTAGAAAATAGCTTTACTCAGCCTAATGCAAAAGTAAATATTAATATGCTGGAGTGGGCGCAAGATTTATGTAAACCACTTAAAAATGATTTATTAGAACTGTATTGCGGTAACGGTAACTTTTCAATTGCATTAGCGGGCTGTTTTAATAAAGTATTAGCGACGGAAATATCAAAATCATCTGTTCACTCTGCTCAATACAACATTGCTAAAAACAACGTAGAAAACTTAGATATTATTCGTATGTCGAGTGAAGAGTTTACTCAAGCAATGAATGGCGAGCGTACTTTTTCGCGTTTAGAAGGGATTGATTTAAAAAGCTATGATTGCCAAACCATATTAGTTGATCCACCACGCGCGGGCATGGATGAATTAACGTGTGACCTTGTGGCTAACTACGAAAACATAATTTATATATCCTGTAATCCTGAAACTCTTGAGCGTGACCTTGATCACTTAACACGTACGCATAACGTTAAGCGCTTTGCTATATTTGATCAGTTCCCTTATACGCATCACATTGAGTCGGGCGTTTTCTTACAGCGCAAATAAATACGCTCAGTAAACGTTACCCATAAAAAAAGCTCCTTAAGGAGCTTTTTTTATTTTAGCTAAACTTACTTGTTAGCTAAGTAATTAATTAATTTGCTAATGTCTTCAGGTTTAGTAATACCCGACTCACGACCTAGGTTTAATTTGTACTTACCATTTACAATAAAGGTAGGTACGCCACGTAGTGCGCCTTTTTCTTTAAAGTAGTCTTGATCGCGTTTCATTTTAGAGCTCAGCGTACGTACCGAGAAGCTTTTAAACAGCTTATCAAACTTATCACCATCAACGCCCTGCGCTACAAATATATCTTTTACATCTGCAAGCTCATTAAATTTAGCGCGCTTTGTATGGATATGATTAAAGATTGCAGAAATAATCTGATCTTTTTGTGGAAGCACTTCAGCTGTCGCCAGTGCTTGGCTCATCATCTGTTGGTTTTCTGGGTCACGTACACCTACAAAATCAACATGGCTCTTTTTAAATTTAACGTTTTTATCAAGCTTAGGCTTAAACTCACCAATTAGTGCTTCCATGTTATTACATGCAGGGCAGTAAAATGAGAAAAACTCTTTAACCTCTGGCTTTTAGTTGCACGCTCAGAAACTACGTCGTAATGCACGCCTTCTTCATACGTTGCTGCAAAGCTTGTTGCTGCCATAGGAAGTAATATTGCAAGCAAACCTGCTTTAACTAATTTAATCATTATTATACTCCGAAATTTATAGTGCTAATAAAAACGCTACTAACTCATCAAGTTCTTTTTGATTTTTGATGGTGTTGAGGTTTATTTTATATTTATCGTTAACAATAAAAGTAGGTACACCTGTAAGTGCGCCTAATTTTGAATATTTATTTTGTTTGTCTTGCATTGCTTGCTCAGCTGAAATGACTGGCATGCTTGCAATCTCTTGATCAAATGTTGCGCTATCAATACCGTTTACTTCAAGTAATTTTTTAACGTCTTTCATTTCAGTTAATGGTGCACGTTGAACATGAATACTTTTAAAAATTTGATCGCTAATACTTTGCGCCTGACCATGCTGCTTAGCAATTAAGTAGGCAAAGCTTAAATTGCTTTGTGCTTGTGGTGACACGCCACCTAAAAAGTTAACGTGGTTTTTAATAAACTCAGCGCCTTCTGGCAAGCCTTTTTCAATTGCTTTTGCTACTGGTTCAAACTTAAAACAATGTGGACAGTAAAATGAGAAAAACTCGGTTACTTGCGGTGACTTGCTTTTGTCTACATCAATAACAGTGTATTGATTATCAACTTCAAACTGTGCAGCAAGTGCTGCAAATGGTAAACATAAAAGTAATAAACTCAGTTTTAATTTTTTAAGCATTTGTATCTCGTTGTACTTGTCTTTAAATAAAATATTACGGCAATAACTTTAACGGTGCTTCTTGCAATGCTGCAAGTTGCTCCTTCAGTGCTAAAATTTGTTGCTCCCAGTATTTGTCATCAGCAAACCATGTAAAGTTCCGCACAAAAGCAGGATCGCTCCATCGTTTAGCTACCCATCCCATATAATGAATAATACGCATTGCTCGCAGCGGTTCAATTAATTTGAGTTGAGAGTGATCAAAATCACAAAACTCTTCATACGCATTTACAAGGGTGTCTAACTGTAACAGTTGCGTCGCTCTATCGCCACTGAGCATCATCCATAAATCTTGGATTGCAGGACCTTGGCGGCTGTCATCTAAATCAACAAACATTAGCGCATCACCTGCCCATAAAATATTACCAACGTGGCAGTCACCATGTAAGCGAATACTTTGCACATCTTTATACTGTTTTTGCGCCTGCTCTATCACTAAATCTAAAATAGTATAAAAGGCAGTATTTATTCCCATTGGCACTAAGTTACTTTTCTGAAGATGAACTTTGGCTGTATGCAAATACTCCTCGCAGGTAACTGTTGGCCTATAAGTAAAAGGTTTTGTTTTAGCTACTTGGTGCATACGGCCAATTAATCGCCCCATTACATCAAGCTGATCTAAATTATCAACCTCAAATAAACGCCCGCCTACACTTGGAAACAACACAAACAAATACCCTTCGTGTTCAAACAAGCTTTGCCCATTATATAAAATAGGGGCAACAACGGGTACTTCTGCATCCGCTAGTTCAAATGCAAAGTCATGCTCTTCTTGAATTTGCTCTTTACTCCATCGCTCTGGGCGATAAAACTTCACTACGTAACGCAGGCCATCATCGGCTTTAAATTGGTACACTCTGTTTTCATAGCTATTGAGCGCTAATAAACCAGATTCGGCGTACACACCTACGCTTTCTATTGCATCGAGTATTAGGTCAGGTGTTAAGTCAATAAAACTAAATTTACTCATACTCTTCTTATATAAAATAAAAGCGGGTTATATACCCGCTTTTGTTAATTGCTATATCAACTTACCTAATTAAGGTAAGTTGCGATTATCGCGCTTTAAAAAAGTTACTCGACTGCGATATTGTCTCATCCGGCTCACTAACCGGTGAAAGCACAAAATTAAACTCAGTCATCGGCGCCTTCAAATCATAAGGGTCCATTACAAGTGACAATGGTACGTTATGAGATTCCCCTGCCTGCACAGTAAATGACTGCTTACCAATATACTTAAAGTTATCTAACCCTTGTACTTTAATATTAAAGGTTTGCTCATACTGCGCTTTATTAATTACCTTTAATGTATAGGTGTTCTCTACTAAACCATCAAAATCGACACGATATAATTGGTTTCGGTCACGAATAATATCAAAGTCCATTGTTTTACGCAGTGCTATATTAGCGACAAGCGCTCCCGTAAGCACAACAAGTATGACCGTGTAACCAATAATTTTAGCTCGCAGTGGATTCGTTTTATTTTCTGGGGTTTCGAGATTTCGCTCAGTCGTATATGAAATAAGCCCACGCGGATATTCCATTTTATCCATTACGCCATCACACGCATCAATACATGCACCACAGTTGATACACTCAGCTTGTAGCCCATTTCTAATATCAATACCTGTTGGGCACACTTGAACGCACAAGTTACAGTCTATACAGTCGCCTAACTCTAAATCTTTATGGTCTACTTTACGTGAACGAGGACCACGGCTTTCACCTCGGCTTTCGTCGTACGTTACTGTGTATGTGTCTTTATCAAACATAGCTGATTGAAAACGAGAGTAAGGGCAAATGTGTAAACACATAATTTCTCGCATCCAACCGGCATTACCATAGGTACACGCAGCAAAGAAAATAATGCTGACTAGTGCATAACCGCCTATATCAAACGTTACAAAGTCAGGGAGTAACTCCCTTATTGGCGTAAAATAACCAACAAAAGAAATTGCGGTATACAACGAAAACAATACCCAACTAGTATGCTTTGCCGTCTTACGCCAAAACTTATCAAAATTCATGGGTCGTTGATCGAGTTTTTTACGTTGATTAGCCGTGCCTTCAAGCTTTTCTTCGAACCAAATAAAAATAAAAGTCCAAACAGTTTGCGGACATGTGTAGCCACACCACACCCGTCCATAGAAGGTGGTCACTAAAAACAACGCAAATGCTGCCAACATAAAGATAAACGCTAATATAGTAAAATCTTGAGGCCATAGCGTTAAACCAAAAATATTGTATTTTTGACCAATTAGATCAAACAGCACAGCTTGCTGGCCATTAAAATTAATCCAAGGTAGTAACATAAACGCAAGCAGGCCTAAGAAGCCAATGCGCTGTCTAAGTAATTGATGTAGGCCTTTTACAGCACGCACATAAATACGATTTCGGGGATTGAACCTATCATCTTGACGGCTTAAATCCGGTTTTTGGATTTTCACCTCTACAGGGATATTCTTTACTTTAATTTGCTTGTCCATCGAAGTTCCTCAACGCCGCTTGGAAATAAAAATCCAGCAATACTCAAGTACTCTATACTTAAAGCTAGCAAGTTACTTGCTAGGCATATTTACTTTAATAAATTGCCTTCTCGAATACTTTCAGATATTTCAGAAATATCTGACTGCTGTTAACCATTATAACAATGTTGGTTAAAATTACTGGTATAGATTGCTAATAATTTATTCATCCCAGTTACTTGCTTTTAAATGCAGTTTATTACACTGCATGGTAATTCAACCCTACTTAGATCAAGGTTTACGTATCCATGAAAAAATTTATTATTTTGGTAGTTGTGATCCTTGCCTTTTTTACAATCGATCACCCACTTATAAAAGAACCTCGCGAAAGGTTACTAGGTGAAGGCATCGGCTTTTTAAGTGATGCAAGCAAGGTCAATAGAAGCCCAGCTGCAAATATGGCTAAAAATAGGATCAGCAGTCAACTTAAACTATCTGAATCTGAAGGTGAGTATGTAGAAAAAACGTTTACAACAGATGACTCTGTTCAGTTATTTCACCTACGCTATTGTCGTGAGCGTGACTTAAACCTTTATTTTTATGACGACCGTTTAAATACGGTATGTAAAATAGTGACTGAAGCATTAGAACAAAAGCGAGCAAAGTAGTGGATTTTTCAGGATTAAATAAAAAGCAAGCGACTCATTTCATAAGCAGCGCAATATGCTCAAGCAATTAGCGCAAGGCAAAACATTAGAGTGTGAGAAGTGTAATGGGGTTTTAACACTTGATTTAGCCACCAGCGAGCCTGGTAAAGGCATAGTAAAGTGCAAACAAGGCTGTACGGATATTATATTAGAGCTAGGCACTTAGATTAAACTAAGCGCCTAGTATTAATAATTACTCTTCCCAACTCTCGTCGGTTATCAAGCCGCTATAATTGCGACCACTTCAATTAGTTCAGCAAACCCTAATGCAAAGTCACCCATAGATTCATACTGATACTGACACAAAGCTTCTATAACACGCGATCTAGTGT